>NZ_CP029378.1:0-2629480 GCF_003268675.1 Streptomyces bacillaris
GTAGACGGCGCAGTCGGAGAGTACGGCGATGGGGTAGTGGCCGGCGTCGGCCAGGGCGGCCATCTTGGTGTGCTGGTCGATGCGGGCGGTGGCGATGACGGCGGCCCGGATGTCGGGGCGCCAGGTCGGGCGGTCCAGGGCGGGCCAGGGGGCGCCGAACTCGTGGTCGACGTGCTGGGCGCGTTCCTGGAGCTTGCCGAGGCCGTTCTTCACGGTGCTCTTGATCGCGGCGAGGATGGTCTCCTGGCGCTGGTGGTGGGCGATCTCGGCGCGCAGCTCGGTGTCGGTGAGGGTGGCGAGGCCGGGTGCGAGGTGGCTGTAGGTGGTGGTGAGGCGGTCGGGCAGGGCCCGGGCGGTGCGGGGGTCGGTGGGTCGGCGCTCTTGAGGATCTGGTGCATGGCCATGGCGTCGAGGTAGGCGTCCTCGGGCATGCCGCGGGTGATGCCGATCTCGGCCATCACCGTCTTGTAGGCGGTGGAGAGCCGGTTGTACCAGGGGTCGAGGTAGGGCCGTATGTGGTGCGTACGTACGCCTCGATCGGGGTGACGGGGCCCAGGGTCGCGGCGTAGGCGACGGTGGGGGTGGCGTACCAGGCCGGGCCGGTGGGGTGGATGCCGTCGGGGGTGAAGGGGGAGGGCAGGCGGGGGTCGGCGGGGATGTGGGAGAGGTCGACCAGCCAGGAGCCGGGCAGGCCCGGGTCGAACTCGGGCGGACCAGGTGGGTGGCGGGGCCGAGCCCGACGCGCAGGCGGGCGGCGGCGTTGAGGAAGGCGGTGTTGATGTCGATGCCGACCGCCCACGGGCGGGTGACCTCTTCCCCTGTGAGGAGGTCCAGGTCGCGGACCCAGTCGTAGGCCTCCTCGCGGAGGACTTCGGCGGGGTGCGGTCGTGGTCCTCGGGTAGAGGGCGGCAGCGGTGGGGTGGTCGTCGGGGGCCTCGGGCGGGGCGGGGTCGACGGGGGCGGTGAGCGAGCCGGGGACGGGGGCGGAGACCCATTCCGTGACCGGCTGTCCGGCCTCGTCGACGACCGGGTTCCCGTCGTCGTCGGTGGCCTGCTGCTTCACCGGCTTCGTCGGCGGGCGGAGCATCGTCATCAGTTCGAGGCCGGTCACGGCGGCGGAGCCGCGCGGGGTGGTCACGAGACGGGCGTAGACGGTGAGGAGCTGGGCGAGGTCGGGCGGGGAAAGGTGCTCGGCTCCGGGCCAGGCACGCGATTCCAGGGCGTGCCAGGGCAGGACGGCGAGCTGGACGCACTGGCGCTCGCCGTTGACGGCGGGGCGGTAGATGCGGGGCCAGGGGCCGAATCCGCGGCGGGTCACCTTCCACTTCGCGCGGGCGATCTGCTTGAGGACCTGGTGGGACTCGGGAAGGCGCAGGCCCTGGCGGTCCGCTAGGCGGGCGGGCAGGCCCAGACGTTCGGCGGCGGAGGCGGTCAGCACGATGAGCGGGTCGGAGGGCTTGCCCCACTTGTGGAGCTTGGGGCCGCCGAGGCTCGCTTCGGAGAGGGTCCAGGCGACCAGGTCGGGCACGGTCGTGGCGGGGCACTCCAGGTAGAGGCCGTCGGCGCAGTAGAGGGTGCCGTCGCCGTCCAGCACGCCCACCGGGCCGTTGGGGAAGTCGGAACGGGCGGGGCCGGCGGGGCGGGCGGCCTTCTTCGCTGCGGGGCGCCGCGAAGAAGCCGGGGCGGTACGGGTGCGGGGCTTTTCCCGTACCGGCGCCGGGGCCGGTACGGGGGCGGGTGTCGGGGCGGGGGTCGGCGGCGGGGCGGGGGTGAAGGTGGCGGGCACCACCGGCTCCGGCTCCGGTGCGGGTGTCGGGCGGGGTGGCGGGCGGCCAGGCCGTCGAGGAGGCGGGCGTACGCGGCACGTGCCGGAGGGCGCGGCTCGGTTTTCCCGCTCTCCCAGTTGACCAGGGTGGCGCGCGTGACGCCCAGGGCGTCAGCCACCTCCTGCTGCGTGTACCGGCCGGCCTTCCGCAGCCGCTCGCGCTCGGCGGGCGGGGGGAGGTCGGACCGGCGGGCCAGCAGGGCATCGACCCCGTCGAACAGCTCAGACATGCGCGCACTCCTTACTCGTCCTTAAGATCACCCCTCGAATATACATCGACTTTGGCGTTGAGTTTTACATTTGCTTCGACAGGTGAGCCGGTGCCCCTTCCGGCGGACATCAGCCGTCACGGTGGCTGCGGCGCACAGCCCACGGGGCCGGGCTCGAGGCTCGATCCCGTACGGCGCGGGCACGCCCGGGGCGCCCCGGGCGTGCCCGCGCCGTACCGGCTGCCGTTACCGGCTGCGCGGACCGGTGTCCCGTACCTCCGCCACGACCACCCGGTGACGGCGTCGCGGTGGACCGGTACGTACAGCGCCAGCTCGGCGCCGACCGCGAACCAGCCCCCGAACCGCGGGGCATCGGTGGTCTCCAGCTCGCGCTGGGCGAGCGGGCCGCCCACGAAACGGACGATCACAGCGCCACCTCCTCCGGCGGGGACTTCCCGCCTTACCCACTGGTGGGGCTCGACCCCTGGACGACAGGAGCCTTCAGCGGGTCAATCCGCGTCGGCACCGGCCAGGGCAGCCGCGAGCGCGAGATGGGGCACAGCGTGCAGGCAGAGCCCGGCCGCCGCGCCCGGATCGGACACGGACACCGTACCGGCCCGGCGCAGCGTCAGCAGAGCCTCCAGCACGGCGGCGTCCACCGCCTGGTCCAGGATCTCCCCGGCGGTGAACTCGCCGTCGGCCGCCAGCTCCTGCGCGAGGGCGGCGGCCTGCTGCGGGTCGGTCCGCCAGCGCGCGGCGACCGCCGCTCCCTCGCCCGCCGGGCCCTCCCCGGCAGCCCGGCCCACCGCCGCCTGCGTACGTACGCCGGGCGCTCCCCCACTCCCCCGCCCCGGGGGCCGGCCATCGGGGCGGCGTCCTGCGTACGGGCCAGGTCCAGCAGCCCCACGGCGTCCCGGCCGACCCGGGCACACAACACCACGGAGGCCTCCACCCGCTCCTGGCCGGGCGGAGCGGCGGCCACCGGCCCGTACACCCGGCCCGCCGCCTCCGCGCACGCGCCGACCAGCTCGGCCAGAGCGGCGATCAGCCGCGCATGACGACGTCGGCCAGGCGGCCTGGACGAGCGGACAGAGGCCGTACCCGCATCACCGTGCCGCTCCGCCGCCCCGGCCGACGGGGAGGCGGGGCGTAGTGGCGGGTCAGCTCCTCCAGCAGAGGGCGCCAGTCCTGGGGCCGGTCCCGCCGCTCCACCGCCTCAACCATGCCCTTCGGAGGCAGAGCGGCGAACATCTCCGCCACCTCGTCGCCCTCCCGCTGGGCCCCGAGCCACAGCGTCTCCGCCACCCGCATATCGCGACTGGCCCAGTACCCGGGCTGCCGGTGCCGGTCCGGCGAGGGCACCGTGCTCACCCGGCGGCGTCGGGCCGGGAGGCGTAGGTGAGAGAAGCGCACATCCGGGCCAGCAGCCCGTGCAGGATCGCGGTACCCGCATCGGTCACGACCAGCCGCACGCACCCGGCGGCCACGGACGCCACCGCCACCAGGCGGAGCTGCTGCTCCGCAGAGAGCCAGTCCGCCTCCGAGAGCACGCACGGCACCGCCATCAGCGTCTCCATCACCTCCTCGGTCACCCCGCCCCGGCCCGGGACCACCACACCGTCCGGCCCCATGGCGTCCTCGTCGGACGGGTCCAGGCTCCCCATGGCCGTCTCGATCGCCTCGGGCAGCTCCCAGGCGAGCCAGCTCCCAATCGGACAAGCCACCGCAGGGCCGGGCAGGGACCGCACCCACGCCGCCGCCCGCAGGCCCGCCTCCGCAGCCACGGCCAGGGCCTCGCCCTCGCCCTCCCAGGGCTCACGCGCATCAGCAGGGGCAGGGAAGTTCAGCATGGCTTCGTTCACCTTCAGTGACAGCGTTTGTCGACCAGTTTGAGCGGCGGTTAGCGATCTCTGGGACGATGAATGTTCACGAGTTCTGACGGCGCTTCGCGTCAGTGATCTTGGCCGGGAGTCCGTGAGGAGCAGTCGTGTCCGTCGCCGGGCAGGCCCATGACGTTCAGCACGGGTTCCTCGCCCTCGGGGATCTGGAAGGTGAAGTTCGCTCCTGACGGGATCGCCGTGAGCGAGCACTGGTCGCCGAAGGTCAGCGGAGGATAGGGCTCCCAGGAACAGCCGGTCTTGTCCAAGGCGGAAACGACGTCCGCGTGCTTGAGCCCTGCCGGGAAGGTGCCCGTTCCCCCGACAGCCGACGGGGGGAGCTCGACGACGTCACGCCAGGTCTGGACGCAGATGAGGGAGACCTTGCGGCAGCGGCAGACACTCAGTTCAAGGTCTCCGTAGGCGAAGAGCCGCGGCCACTTTCTGTTCCGGCTCATTGTTCCGAATGTCCCACGGCTCGCCGAGTGCCGCGGTCACATCGTTCCAGTCGGCTCCGCTGAACACCGGGCCCAGCCGACCTGTCTTCGCCATGCTGGTCAGGACATCGAGTATCTCCACGAGGCGGAGCCTGACAGGTGCCCTGACCAGCGGTCCAGCGGTTTCAGGGGTCAGCCCGCTGCGGGTTGTTCGGTTCGGGCTCGGGTGCTGGCGAGGCGGTAGGAGTCGGTGCCGGTCTCGATGATGGTGCCGTTGAAGGTGAGCCGGTCGACGATGGCCGCGCAAAGGCGGGGGTCAGTGAAGGTCTTCGTCCAGCCGCCGAACGACTCGTTGGAGGCGATGGCGACGCTGTTCTTCTCCTCGCGTTCGGTCAGGCCCTGGAAGAGCAGCTCGGCGCCGTGGCGGTCGAGTTCCATGTATCCGAGTTCATCGATGCAGAGCAGATCGACACGACCGTAGCGGGCGATCGTCTTGTTCAGCTGCTTTTCGTCGGCGGCCTCGACCAGCTCATCGACCAGCTTCCTCGCGCGTGTGTAGCGGACGCGGTAGCCCTTCATTGCGGCCTCGGTGCCCAGCGCGATGAGCATGTGGGACTTGCCGGTGCCGGAGTCTCCGATCAGGCAGAGGGGCTGGCTCTTCTTGATCCACTCGCAGCTGGCGAGGGTGTGGATGGTGGCCGGGTCGATGTTCGGGTTGGCGTCGAAGCCGAAGGACCGCAGGGACTTCTCCCGGGGGAAGCCAGCCGCCTTGATCCGCCTCTCCGAGCGGCGGCGGGCCCGGTCGTCGCACTCGGCCATCAGTAGTTCAGCGAGGAAGCCGCGGTAGGTCATCTGGTCCTTCATCGCCCGGTCGGCGATGTCGGAGAACTCGTTGCGGATCGACGGCAGCCGCAGCAAGCGGCAGGCGGAGTCGATCGCGGCGTCGGCGGCCTGCTCGGTCAAGCCTCGCTGGCGGGGCATTGTCACTGCGCTTCTCCCTCACGGTGGCCGCTGCCACTGGTGCGGCGGCGTCGGAGCAACTGGTCGTAGTGAGACACCGAGGGCAGCGGCCTGGTGTCCGGCGGAAGATGCGCCAGGCGCCACTCGTGCAGGGACGTCACCGTCGCCGGCGCCTGGCCGACGGCCCGACTATCCGGTGCGGGCTCGGTCTCGGCCTGGGCGGCCTTGCGGGCCTCCAGCGCGACCGCATCCGCGGTCATGGCCCCGGCCCGCAGGGCTGCGGCCAGGCCGGCGACGACATGTTCGTGCGGCATGTGGCGTCCGAACAGCAGCACCTCGATAAGCGCGCGGGTGCCGTCCCGCTCGCCGTGGGTCTTCATGGCCTGGGTCCACCAGGCGTCGTGGACCGGGGTGAATTTGCCCGCCGAGCGGGTCTGTTCGAGAGCGGTTGAGCCGGGGAAGGCGCCGGGCTTGCGGACCAGGACCTCCAGGTAGTGGTCCAGCTCCAGGCGGACGGCGCCTTTGGCGATCAGCCGCTCGTGCCGGGCGACCTCCACGTTCTGGTCGTAAACCACCAGGTGAGAGGCGTGAAGGATGACCCTCACCCGCTTGCCGATCAGCCGGATGGGGACCGAGTAGCGGTTCATGCGGACCGGGATCTGGCCGTAGCGGTCGACTCGCGGGGTGAACAACCGCCCGGTCTCGAACGGCTCCTCCGGCAGCGGCATCAGCAGCGGCTGTTCGAGCGCGAAGTCCTCGGCGATGGTCCGGGACCTGGAGCCGATCCGGCGGGCGTCGTCCTGCCGGTCCCACTGCTCGACCATCTCGTTCAGCTCGGCGAGCGAGGACACCTCGGGGACCGGGACGAAGTGGTTGCGGCGGAAGTAGCCGATCTGGCCCTCGACGCCGCCCTTCTCGTGGGCGCCTTCGATGCCGGGGCGGCAGTAGAAGCTCTCGATGCCGTAGTGCGATTTGAAGGCGATCCACCGGTCCGCTTCCACCCTCGCCCGGCTCAGCCCGAGCACGCGGGCGACGGCCGCCTTGAGGTTGTCGTAGCGGACCTTGGGTTCGCGGAACTCCGCCCAGCGTCCGCAGCGCGTGGACGTGACCTTCGAACAATGCCTCCCGGCCGCAGGAGGCGAACACGCGGTGCACGGCCTTGCCGGAATACGACAGGCGGAAGGAGAACAGGTAGCAGGTCACCAGCTCGCCGACGAGGCGGATCGTCACGTCGCCGAAGTCGACCTCCGCCCCGTGACCGGGCTGGTGGGACTGGGGGACGAACGCCTCCAGAGGGGCCTTGCCCGACTCGACCAGGATCCCGGGCTTCCGGGCCGCGACGTAGTAGCGGACCATCCCGTAGGAGACGTCGGCGCCGTGTTCTTCGACCAGCCGGTGGAAGATCCGGGTGACCGTGTGGCGCTGCTTGCGCGGCGCGTCCAGGTCCGCCCGCAGGATCTCGTCGATCACCGGCTTGTAGCGGTCCACTCCGGTCGCCCGCGGCGGCAGCCTCCTGCGCGGCTCCGGCCAGGACGAGTCCAATGCCTTCCGCACCGTCCGCCACGTCACACCATGCTTGCGCTCAAGCTCCCGCATCGAGGGGAACAGCAACTCCTTCAACCGGAGCAGGACCTCTTCCACGGCCCTGAACATTCAGCCCAACTGCGTTGCCCAGCGATCATTTTCAGGCGACTTCACCCACAGCTCGAAGAGGCCCAACAGTCACGGAGAGTGGCCGCGTCACAGAAGTTGAGCCAGAGCCATTTCTCGTGAACATCCACGAGCCTCAAGATCACCAACTGCTGCTCAAACCAGCAGACAAACGCTGCGCTTGAAGTGAACGAAGCCAGATCAGTGGGCACCCGTGCTGCTGAGTCGGTGCTTGGGCAGTCCAAGGTGCTCCTACGCTTGGTCTGCGGCCTTTTCAGATGTCATGTGCGCAGGTGCACGCCTCGGGTGTGCCTGGCGTGGACTCTCGGCGCGTAGAGCCTCGACTTCGCCTCGTAGTTCGGTCAGTTCCCGGTGCAGTGCCTGGATGGCGACGATGGCCACGCCGTTGGCGTCAGTGCAGCAGATCGTCCGGTCGTTCTCACCGACTCCGAACGCTTTCCACCAATCCTGCGCCATAGGGCCCAGGTGGCGTACGTGTGGTGGGTCCCAGTGGTATCGCCACGTGCTGACCGGTAGCTGCACCACCTGTTCCAGGACCTGGTAGCCGTTGACCGGATCGCTACCGCATACCGCACCCGACACAGCACCGGACGCCATACCAGCCGCAGAAGCATTCCGCCGCAGGCATACCCTGACCAGGGACGACATCCTGCTCAGGGAGCCCTGCAACCGCCGGTAGCTCATCGCTCCCAGACCACTGCGGTGACGTCGGTCTTCAGTGCACGGTCCGAGAAGAGCAGGCTGCCTCCGCCACCGCGGTTCTGCGGGCTGTTCGCCGGAAGCTGGACCAGACCGTTGCCCACCCCGCTGCTGTAGGTCGTCACGCCGACCGCCGTGATCTCACGGCCTTTGTTGATCATCGTGGTGTCGTATGCGGCGTTGCCGACCGCCAGGATGTTCGTGCTCGCGACGGCCGGACCGCTCAACGCACCCGTACCGGTGGCCGCCGTAGCTGCCAGTACCAGCAAGCGGCGGGCAACGCGCTTCGTGGACATCAAACATCCCTCCGTTCGGGACGCCAAGTGCGTCCGCGACACCCCTAACGGCCCAATGCCCCAAAGGGCACGTAGATTTCGCCAACTACGGCGGCAAGTTCGCGAGCGTGGGGCCGGAGGTAAGACACCTTCGGCCCGGTGGACTGGGAACTCTGACCGGCACCCCATCCTCCACACCCGAAGCTGATCCCACGTGTGCACGTAGTGGGTCAGACAGCCACCGACTCGTACGGCGGCCACCAGGATCCAGGAAGCCTCCGTCGTCCAGCCGGGACATAGTTCGGCACCGCAGTGCGTCCCCCTGAGGTCGGGTGACGAACATCCCTGCGCTTGGACAGCCCGGAGGCTTTGGTCGGATCAGAGGGACAGGCGGGTGCTGTGGGCGGTGTTGAGGAGGTGGCGTAGACGCAGGCCGTCAGGGGCGACGGCGGTGATGAGCGCCGCGGGGCCTACGAGGGGGGTGAGGACCGCCAGTCCGTCCTGCGAGGTTTCGGTCAGGGCCTGGGAGGTGGGTGGTTCCGGGGCGAAGCTGGGGTCCACGATGAGGATTTGGCCGGTTGCCCGGTGGTGGGCGAGAACGGCCGAGCTGTCCCAGCCGACGGCTCCCGGCCCGTAGTCCGCCGCTTGGTCGAGGAGTACTCGTCCGCCGCGGCGGACGGTGAGCCGGGTGGTCACGCGGCCGGGTGGTTCACCTGTGCGCCCGAGTGCCAGCTCCTCGCGCAGGACGAGTCGTGCGGTGGGGGCGAGGTCGATCGTCCACGTCTGCCGCAGATTGCTGTCGGCGGCGCTGATCAGGGGTTTGGGCCCCCAGCGGAGTTCCGCGTGGTCCTCCACGGACAGGTGCACGTCGTATGTGGCATGTGCTGTGGTGGGGCCTCTCAGGGCGAGGGTCGCGGCCGCGGAGGTGACGTGGAGGGCGGCGCCCTGCTGGGCGGTGGCCTCGATGCGCAGGCGGTCGCCGCCGAGGGGAGCGCTCATGGCCCCGACGATGCAGACCCGCGCCTCGGAGCCCCGTGAGCGCAGTCGCCGGAGTTCGAAGGGGCCGTCGCCGTCGAGAACGGGCAGGACGGTGCCGCCGGCCCGGGCTGCGGCCGCAATGCGTGCCGTGGCTCGTACGCCGAAGGCGGCCGTGCCGTGGCCTGTCGGAGCGGCGGGTGCGGTGGCGGAGGTCATGCGGAGCCTGCGGCCCAGTCGGTGAGGTGTTCGCGGACCCAGTCGGCGACGGCCTTGACGCCGCCTTCCTCCTTGAGTGAGGTGAAGGCGACGGGGAGTTCACCGCGCTGCTTCTTGGCGTCCAGGGCCATCTGCTCCAGGTCGGAGCCGACATAGGGGGCGAGGTCGGTCTTGTTGATCACGAGGAGGTCGGCGGTGGTGACGCCGGGCCCGCCCTTGCGCGGGATGTCGTCGCCGCCCGCCACGTCGATGACGAAGATCTGCGCGTCGACCAGGCCCTTGGAGAAGGTGGCGGTGAGGTTGTCGCCGCCGGACTCCACCAGGATCAGGTCGAGGGGGCCAGTCGTCTCTTCCAGCTCCTCGACGGCTTCGAGGTTGGCGGAGATGTCGTCGCGGATCGCGGTGTGCGGGCAGGCGCCGGTCTCCACGGCCTGGATACGCTCGGGCGGCAGGACCGCTTGCCGGAGCAGGAAGTCGGCGTCCTCGCGGGTGTAGATGTCGTTGGTGACCACGGCGATGGACACCTCGGTGCGCAGGGTCCGGCACAGGGCCGCGACGGTGGCGGTCTTGCCGGAGCCGACGGGCCCGCCGAGCCCGATGCGCAGCGCGCGGCGGGTGCCGTCGGGGCGCTCGGTGGATGGGGCGCTGTAGGTGTGACGGTGCGGGAACTTCCCGTCGAGATCATGGTCGAGGTGCATCCGGTTTCCTTGTGTGGTGTCTCGTTGTCGGTGTGTGGTGTCCCGGTACCGACGTCAGGAGGCGAAGAGGCGTGCGGTCCGGGTGGCGTGTTGCTGGGCACTGATGTCCAGCAGCGGCGCGGAGGCCGCGGGCAGGGCGTCGACTCCTTCTTCGGCGATGCGTTGGGCCGACGCGGTGGCGGCTGCGGCGACGCGGTCGAGCTCCGGTGCCAGGCGGGCGAGCACGGTGCTCGCATCGAACGGGTCCAGGCTCAGCAGCCGGACCGTGGCGGTGGCCGGTCCGCTGACGGTTTCGTACACCGCCGCGTAGGCGGCATCCAGCGGGTCAAGTCCGGCCGACCGGGCGGCCACGCCCAGGACCACCGGCTGGTGCGCGCCCCGTGGCAGGGCCGCCGCGAGCGCGTCGAGTTCGGCCGACGGCCACGTGGCGCGGGCCGCCCGCATCATCTGCCGGCCCAGCTTGCGGGCGGTGTTCCGCAGGGCGGCCACGGGGGTACGGGCGTCGGCGGCCTGGTCCACGGCCAGGGGATCGTGACCGGTGGCGGCCGCGGCGGCCAGCGCCGCCGCGACCAGCCCGGCGGTGTGCAGCCGCCCCCGGCAGAACTCCTCCAGCGTGCCGGCATCCGTGATCCGGCCGGCCGCGACCGCCGGTTCGGCACCGCCCGAGTGGGCGTGGCCTCCGGCGGGAAACCGCCCGTCGGCCAGGATGAGCAGCGCGGCAAGGTTCATTCTTCATTCCTCTGCTTGACGGCTCGGCTCGCTGCGCTCCGGGGAAGCTCAGAAGAGGAAGTAGCGCTGAGCCATCGGGAGTTCGGTGACATACGCGCGATCGACGATGTGGTCGTCGACGTAGGTCGTCACGTCCGTCACCTTCGCTCCGCCGATGATGACGTCGTAGGTGTCGGGGTCGATGCGGACGTGAGGGGTGGCGTGGTTCTCCTTCATGTGGGCCTTCTTGACGCCGCGCGTGTCGGCGATCGCCTTGAACCGCTTGCGCAGCGTGGACCGCTTGCTCAGGCCGTTGCCGAGGGCGCGTTCGGTGACGAAGTTGTAGGAGAGGGAGCCGGGCGCCAGGCCGGTGGCCCCCCACATGGGGCGGGGCAGCACGGGTTGGGGGGTGGGGATGGAGGCGTTGGCGTCGCCGACCTGCGCGTAGGCGATCTGGCCGCCCTTGATGACCATGTGTGGTTTGACGCCGAAGAACTTCGGCTCCCACAGGACCAGGTCGGCCAGCTTTCCGGTCTCCACGGAGCCGACGACGGCGTCGATGCCCTGGGCGAGTGCCGGGTTGATGGTGTATTTCGCGACGTACCGACGAGCGCGCCGGTTGTCCGCCGGAGGCGGCTGAGCCTCCGGGGTCGTGTCCACCGCCCCTTCACCCCGCGGAGACTCCGCCTTCGGACCGTTCTCCGGCTCGTCCCGCGGCCGGTCTTCCTCCAGGAAGCCACGGCGGACCTTCATCACGTGGGCGGTCTGCCACGTACGCATGATCATCTCGCCGATACGGCCCATGGCCTGGGCGTCCGAGGACATGATCGAGATGGCGCCGAGGTCGTGGAGGATGTCCTCGGCGGCCATCGTGGAGGGCCGGATCCGGGAGTCCGCGAAGGCGAGGTCCTCCTCGACCTTCGGGTTGAGGTGATGGCAGACCATCACCATGTCGAAGTGCTCCTTGACCGTGTTGACGGTCAGCGGACGGGTGGGGTTGGTGGAGGCGGGCAGCACATTCGGCTCGCTCACCATCTTGATCATGTCTGGGGCGTGGCCGCCTCCGGCGCCCTCGACGTGGAAGACATGGATGGAGCGGCCGCCGATGGCGCCGATGGTGTCCTGGACGAACCCGGCCTCGTTCAGCGAGTCGGCATGGAGGGCGAGCTGGACCCCGGTCTCCTCACACACCTCCAGGCACCGCTCGATGACCGCCGGCGTGGCGCCCCAGTCCTCGTGGATCTTCAGGCCGAGGACACCCGCGTCGACCTGGGCGAGCATCGACTCCTTCGACATCGTGGCGCCCTTGCCGAGCAGCCCGATGTTCACCGGCGCACTGTCCAGCGCCTCGAACATGCGGCTGACGTGCCAGGAGCCGGGAGTGACCGTGGTCGCCGTGCTGCCTTCCGCCGGGCCTGTACCGCCGCCGATGAGCGTGGTGACACCCGCCGCGAGCGCCTCGCGGACCTGGTCGGGGCAGATGAAATGGACGTGCGTGTCGATCCCGCCGGCGGTCAGGATCCTGCCCTTGCCCGAGATGACCTCGGTGTCCGGACCGATGACGAAGTCGGTGGGCCGGGGACCGATCCCGTTATGAGGCATCGCGTCCTCATGGAGGGGGTTCATGGTCTCGGGGTTGTACGCCTTGCCCAGCGCGACGATGTTCCCGTCGCGGAGGGCGACATCCGCCTTGACGATGCCCCAGTGGTCCAGAACGACAACCCCCGTGATAACGGTGTCCGGGGGGCTCGCCGTCGCGGAGCCGGCCGGCTTCCCGCGTTTGGAGTTCGCCGGGTCGCGCGACACGACGGACTGTCCCATCGACTCGCGGATCACCTTGCCGCCGCCGAAGACCATCTCGTTGCCGCTGCGGCCGGGGCCTCCCGACCAGTCGTCCTCGATCCTGATGCTGAGAGCGGTGTCTGCGAGGCGGATACGGTCACGGGTCGTCGGCCCGAAGCGGTCCGCATAGGCCGGTCGCGTCAACGGGTCGAAGGCCGTCGGCTCTTCCGAGCAGCAGGAGCAGTCGGGGCACTGAACCGTGGTACTCACATCTGCTCCCTGGCGAACGAGCCCTTGACCTTGTCGAGCGAGCCGTTGACCTTCTCGGGCAGGCCCTCGACCCTGTCGCGCAGACCGTGGACCACCCGGGCGCCCTCGATGGGGACGAGCTGGACCTTCTCGGTGATGCCGGGCTCGAACCGCACCGAACTGCCGGCGGGGACGTTCAGACGCCTGCCCCACGCTTCCTTACGGACGAACTCCAGCCCGTCGTTGACCTCGGCGAAGTGATAGTGAGAGCCGACCTGAACGGGCCGGTCGGTCGGATTGGCGACCATCAGCTCCGTCACCTCACCGAGCTGCCTGTTGCGCTCGTTGAAGACCACCCACTCGTCCCCCCTCACGGGGGAGAAGTCGACCTTCCCCGGACAGGTGGCCCGCTCCTCGTCCTGGCCTGCCTCCGGGAACGGGCCGTGGATGGTGACCAGCTTGGTGCCGTCGGGGAACGTGGCTTCCACCTGCACGTTCTCGATCATCTCGGGGATGCCCTCCATGACCTCCTCCCGGGAAAGCACCTTGCGGCCGGACGACATCAGCTCGGCCACGGTCCTGCCGTCCCGGGCACCTTCGAGAACATGAACGATCAACAGCGCCATGGCCTCCGGGTAGTTCAGCAGCACTCCGCGGGCCCGGCGCTTCTCCGCCACGTCGGCGGCCACGTGCATCATCAGGCGTTCTTGCTCGTGTGGGGTGAGGTGCACAGATGTTTCCCTGCATCGGCTTCCGCCCAGGACTCCTGCCCTGGGCCACGAGCAGGGGACACGGCCACGCGCATCCACGGTCCCGGAAGCTCTCAGGCGATGCTTCCGGTGCTCTTGGCGCAGCACGGGCATCGCCCTTTGGCCACTCAGCCCCAACTCGACGTGGATCCATCATGATCACGCCGACAGAGCCGAAACCGCGTACCGGGCACGGTGCACCCGAATGAGTGATCACCATGGAAGGGGAGCTGACAGCACGTTGAGATCCGGAGCGGTGTGAGGGTCCGGGGTACGGGGCGGACAGTCGGCCAGATATGCGGCGAGGAGGCGGGCGTGCAGGTGCACGTCGGCCTGGGCAATCCGCAGCCGTGCCTGCAGCCTCTCGGCGAGCGGGCAGCAGGTCGCGGCGTCGCCGCCGCGAGGTCGAGGACGGTGCAGGCCAAGAGCGGTCCGGCGAAGGCCACAGAGTCGCCGAGGCGGACGTCACCGAGATCGACGTCGAGCGCGCCAGATACCGGGCGGCGGGGACGGTCGCCCCGCCGTCACGGCCCAGGAGCCCCGCCACCGCGCCGCGTACGGCACGGGCCCACCGGAACGCGCTGCCCCATCTCCCCCCAGGGGCGGGGGGACTCCTTGCCGCGGCACGCCACGCGTTGGGAAACCACAGCAACGGGTGACAGCGTCAAGAACCGACAGATGCGCTGGACTCCTGGTCGACACCCGTCGTGCACTGCCGCGCGGCACAGACTGGGTCGGGCCAGCGCCGTCACCGGTTCCTGTGGCGAGCAGGGGGCCGGTTGCGGGCTCAGCGGTCAATCGGGGCGATCTCGTCCAGACCACTCTCGTGCAGGATCTGCGCGACGGTATTCTCCAGGGAGCTGTCCGCTCCGATGACGGTCTCCAGGGCGCCGGGAAGCAGGTCTTTAGCCCGGTACCAGTCGCTGAGGTGGTCGGGGGTGACCTGCTGGAGGTACGCGGCATCCAGCTTCGTCGCGTGCCGTAGCAACGTCTCCGCGTACGGCACATCGAGGTAGTAACAACGTGAGACCCCGCGGTGGACGCGCACCAGGCCCTGGAGCATGGGGCCGTAGTGGTCGGCATACAGGATGCCTTCGACGACTACGTGGAAGCCGTTGTCGAGAGCGTAGCGGGTGGTGAGGTCAATCAGGCCGATGTTGGCGGCGCCGGGCCGGTCGCGTTCGCGGAGCACGATCCGGCGGAGGTTGTCCTGGCCCACGAAGGCGAGGTTGCGGCCGAACTTCTCGCGCAGGCCGGCCGCGACGGACGACTTGCCCGAGGCGCCGTTCCCGCGGACCACGATCAGACGCGTGTCCTTGGTGCCCACGGTGTTACGCGCGGCCTCAGTCACGGATGCTCATCCCAGCCCCAATCAACCGTTCGTCGTGTGTCGCCGCATCCCGATGAGGGCTGAGCACAGACGGGCTTCTCAGCGAGCGTTTTCAGCTTGGCCACTGATCGAGTGACGCCGGTCAGGTCGAGGTGAGGGCCGCAACGTACAAGGCTCCCGTGCCGTTGGGGCAGGTGCTCGAAGTCTCAACCCATCGGCACAGGAGCCCTGTTGGTTCCCTGTCCTGCCGCACTCGACCTCCCGCATGCCCTGGTCGAGTGGGACACGATGCTCATCGTCACCCGTGAGGGTGACCGGCGGTGCAAACTCCCGCCGCACCAGCGCGCGCTCGTCGCTCTCGTGTACCTCCGCCACCACGACACCCGGCGAGGTGCTGTGGATCTCGCCCTCACTGCCAGGCCGCACCCACGACCTCACCGCAGCCCGCACCCACCGCATCATCCGGATCTCCGAACACCAGGGCGTCCCGATCCTCGCCGACCGCGCCTACCAGGGCGCCGGCCCCTGGCTCACCACCGGGCTCAAACGGCCACCGGGCGGCGAACTCACCCCCACCCAGCGAACCGTCAACCGCGCCCTGGCCGCGGCGAGATCACCGGTCGAACCCGGCATGGCACGGCTGAAGGCATGCCAGATCTTCCGCAGATCCCGCATCAGCCCCAACCGCATGACCGTCACCGCCAAAGCCGTTCTCACCCTGGAGCGGCAACGCTGAAAACGCTCACTGACAGCCAGGCGGGGCAGCCACCAATGAGGCGCACCCACCGGCAGCCCCAAGAGCCGGCGCCCCCGGCACCGGCCGACCTCAACGGGTGCGTCACCAAGTCCCCAACCCCACCCACCGCGGACCATCCCGAGGACGCCACCGAGGACCGGCCCGACACCGGCAACCCGCCCCGCTCGATCACCACACCCCGCACCCGGGCCCACGACGCAACCCTCAAGTCCCCTGCTCCAGCGACCGCGCCCGGGGCACCCGCCCACCTGCGCACCACCCGCAGCACACCCACCGCTCAGCAGCTGTAGCCCTTGAGTGTCTTCGAGGCACCGGCGGCCGACTCAGGCAGTCGCTCTCCCACCTCAGGCTCTCGTTCCGCGCCGCCGGCTCCGCCAACCGCGCAACCCCCGGCTCAGAGCCGCGCCGCACCGCAGCGGAAACCAGCAGACCCTCCTTCCGGTGTCACCAGCGCCACTTGACCTCAAGTCCAGTCGAGGTCCTAGCGTCAGGCCATGCTGATCACTGCCCAGGTCCGACGACGGGAGAAGACCTCATGATCCTTGTGACCGGAGCCACCGGGAATACAGGAAGCGCACTGGTGACAGAGCTTCAGACGTCCGGCGCCGGGCCATTGAGGGGGCTCACGCGTGACCCCGCGCGGGCGATGTTTCCGGAAGGGGTCGAAGCCGTTGCGGGCGACCTCACTCGCACGGACTCGCTGGAGCCGGTGCTGGAAGGGGTGCGTTCGCTGTTCCTCGTGTCACGTATGGGCCCGGACGCCGACATCCTCGATGCTGCCGTGCGGGCAGGCGTGGAGCACGTGGTGCTGGTGTCGTCCATCACCGTCCAGACACATCCGCACCTGGGCCCCGCAGGCGAGAACTCGGCCGTCGAGCGTCTCCTCAAGGACAGCGGCATGGCGTGGACGATCCTGCGGCCGACCCAGTTCGCCTCGAACGCGCTGTGGTGGGCGGAGACGATCCGCAAGCGCGAGACGGTCCGCGCGCCCTACGCGGACACCGGCCTGCCCACGATCCACCCCGGGGACATCGCTTCAGCGGCCCGGGTAGCACTGACCGAGCCCGGCCACCGGGAACAGACGTACGCGCTGACCGGCCCGGAAAAGATCACCGCCCGTCAGCAGGTCGAGACCATCGCGGCAGTACTGGGACGAGAAGTGCCGTTCCTCGAGATCAGCAGGCAGGAAGCGCACCGCGAGATGGCCGGTTTCCTCGGCGACGAGTCAGCCGACGCGGTACTCGACCTGACGGGCGGCGACGTCACCAACGAACTGCTCATGGTGCGCGACACCGTCTTCCGGATCACCGGCTCCCCGGCCAGAACGTTTCACCAATGGGCCACGGAAAACGCCGCCGCCTTCCACTGAGCCGCCCACCACAACGCGGCGAACCAACAGCCGGCCAGACTCGATCCCCGCCGACGGCGTCCGGCGTCCACCACGCCGCCCCTGTGAGGACAAGGACCGGGTCGGCGTCGCGGCCGTTGCGGTGCCGCCGCGCCTGCCCGCGCCGGGCCTGGTCCCAGGGCAGGCCCGGCTGACCCGGCGGGCCGCTCACCGCCGTCTCCTACGCTCCACAGAGACTCGCTACGCCCCCTCCCCGGGCACTCACCGGCGCCAGCACCCGCACAAACGACAGAACTACGGAACACGCGGCGCGGGCAGGCCCACCTGGTGGGCCAGGAAGGCCAGACACTCGGCCTCCAGGGCGATCGCGCGGGAGACGGACCGGGCGCCGTGGCCCACTCCATGCTCCAGGCGCAGCAGGACCGGAGCGGGGCCGGTGGTCGCGTGCTGCAGGGCCGCACACATCTTGCGTGCGTGCAGGGGGTCGGTCCTGGTGTCACCGTCCGAAGCCGTCAGCAGCACCGCCGGGTAGGCAGTGCCCGGGGTGACACGGTGGTACGGGGAGTAGCCGAGCAGCGTCCGCAACTGGCCGGGATCCTGGGCGGAACCGTACTCGGGGACCCAGCTGGGGCCCAGGCCCGACCGTTCGTAGCGGACCATGTCCAGCAGCGGGGCCCGGCACACGACCGCGGCGTACTTCCCGGGCCGCTGGGTGAGGGCCGCGCCGACCAACAGGCCGCCGTTGGACGTGCCCATGACCGCGATACGGCCCGGTTCGCTCCAGCCGGCGGCGAGCAGGTGGTCGGCGGCAGCGGCGAAGTCGTCGAAGGTGTTCTGCTTGTGCTCCCCGCTCCCGGCCAGGTGCCACCGCTCCCCCTCCTCACCGCCGCCGCGCAGTCCCGCCCAGGCGAAGACACCGCCCGCCCTCACCCACGCCAGGACCTGGGCCCGGTAGCGGGGCGACATGATCTGGCCGAAACCCCCGTACCCGGTCAGCAGCAGCGGGCGCGGGACGTCCGGGCGGCCCGTGGGGGAGATCACGAACATGCCCACCGCCGTCCCGTCCCGGGAAGGGAAGGTGATCTGCCGGGTGTGTGCGCCGCCGGCCCTCGGGGCGGGGCCCGGACCGTGGTCCCAGCACGTCACGCGGCCGGTGCGCGCGTCGACGCGCAGCACCTGGGGCGGGGTCACGAAGTCGGTGTACGTGAAGCAGGCCTCGTAACTCCCGTACGGCCCCGGCGAGAAGTCACCGACCGCACCGGTACCGGGCAGGGCGGCGGTGGCCAGCCGGGTGCCGTCGGCCAGGTCGTGCACCGTCACCTCCGCCACCGTACGGCAGCTCCAGGCCGCCACAGCCAGAGAGCGCCCCGCCCCACGATCAGGGCCGGGGCCGGAGAGGACCGTGAGGTGGGTGAGAGTCGCATCGGGGCGCTCGGGGATCACCTCACGCCACGCACGGGGGCCCAGGTGGAGGTCGGCCGGGCGCACAGCGACCACCCGGCCGCGCGGAGCACCGTGATCCGTCCGCAGCCACAGAGAATCCTGCGGGCCGGTACCGGGCACCGCGTGCAGACGGGTCGCGGCCGGCAGACCCTCCTGGACCGGGCGCAGCAGCGGGCGTTCGGGCGGGCCGGCAGTCAGGTCGGCCAGATAGACATCGCTGCGGCGACCCGTGCCGGGCGTGGCCCGGATCGCGAGCCAGCGGCCGTCGGCGGTCACCGTCACACTGTAGAACTGGGTCTTCTCCCGTCCTTCGCCGAAGACCAGGGCATCGGTGTCGGGGGCGGTCCCGAGCCGGTGCAGCCATACCCGGCGGTGGTAGTGCTCCTCTCCGGGGTTCAGCCGTGGGTCGAGCCGTCTGACGTAGTAGAACGCCCGCCCCCCGGGCAGCCAGCCGACCGAGGACTTCCGTACCCGGTCCACCGGCCCGTCGACGGTCTTGCCCGTGGCCACGTCGATCACCCTCAGCTCGGAGTTCTCGGTGCCGTTGCGGGAGAGCTGACAGGCCAGCAGATCGCCTTCCAGGGAGGGCTGCCAGGCATCGAGTACGGTGCGCCCGGAAGGGTCCAGGGCGTGCGGGTCCAGCAGCACCCGCTCCGCTCCGCCCGGGCCGGGCTCCCTCACCATGAGGACCGGGTGCTCCTGGCCCGCGTCCTGCCGCAGCCAGAACAGCCTGCCGCCACGGGACCTGGGCGGAGAGGCCCGGTCGACGGCGGTGAGCGCCGCCACCTGCTCCTCCCAGCACCGCAGGCCCGGCCAGCGCGCCCGCTCCGCCTCGTAGAGGGCTTGCTGCTCATCGCTCCAGCGGCGTGTCGCGGGGGCGTGCGCGTCCTCCAGCCAGCGGTAGGGGTCGGAGACCGGCAGGCCGTGAAGTTCCTCGACGAGGTCCTGGCGGTCCGCATGAGGGTAGCGGCGGGACGTCGGCCGGGCGGCGGAGGTCACTGGGTACTCCCTGAGGGTCAGACGGGACGGACAAGGCGAGCGGAGAGCGAGCAGCCGGGCGTGCGGCGCCCCGTGCACGCATGCCGTCCGGTGTATGGGTGTCGTCCGGTACGCGAAGAGAAAGCCGCAGACGTTGGCCTAAGGTCGGTCCGGGCGTGGGGCCGGGAGTACAGCGGCTGCCGCCCTCCCCGTGTCCCCGGCACCCGGTTCCCCGGCCTTCCCGGGTCCCTCCTCGGCCTCTGCCCGGGCCGGCTCGGCGGTCCCCGTCTCCGGGAGCGCCAGCCTCGCGTAGAAGCCCGACAGCAGGATCACCGAGCCGGCCACCGCGAGAATCATGTCGATGGGGCCGAACCCGATGCCCGCCACCGAGCCCTCGAAGTCCGACAGCACCGCCCCGGCGAGCCAGCCGGAGAGCACCGCCGCGAACATCGACGCCACCTGCGTCATCGGCTGGAACACCGCCACCACCCGCCCCCGGTAGGCCGGGGACGCCGCGGTCAGGAGCAGCGGGGCCATCGCCGTGTTCAGCATGGTGATCGGAATCGTGAAGAGGACCAGCAGAGCCAGGCCGCCCAGGAGACTGCTCTGGCGGGAGTAGGCGATCAGCAGGGCGCCGCTCACCAGCAGGCCCATCCAGGTGGTCCGCCGCGCCCCGATCCACTGCACCACCCGGCCCGCGCACAGCGCGCCGATGATGCCGCCCGCCCCGATCGCCATACCCACATAGCCGAAGAGATGAGCCGGCATGTTCAGGTTCCCGGTCGTGAAGAAGATGTTGAGCGTGTTCAGGGCACCGACCCCGAACTGCCCGATCACGGCGAAAACCAGCAACGCGACCAGGAACTTGCTCCGCCCGAAGAAACGCAGGCCCGCGACGAACTCCGCAAGCACCCCCGAACCCCCGGACTTTGCAGGAGTGCCCCGCTCGCCGCCCCCCTCAGCAGGCGCAGCCCCCTCGACAGGCAGTGTCTTCGGGCACGGAGGAATCCGGACCGAACGTATCGCCAAATACGACACCAGGTAGGAGAGCGCGTTGAAGAGCAGGGCCCACTCCACCCCCAACGCGAAGAACAACGGTGCCGCCAACGGCGGACCCAGGATCAGAGCCGTCTGGCTGGTCGCCTGGGTGATACCCGCCGCCCGGGCACGGTCGGCGTCCCCCTTCATCAGATCCGCGATGATCGTGAAACGCGCCGGTGCGAAGAACCTCGCGGCCGCGTGCAGCACCAGCACCGTGCCGTAGACCAGGGCCAGCCACACCCCCGCCGGAAGCGCGTCCGTCGGCAGGAACGCCACCGCCGTCAGCAGCGCCACCAGCACCCCGCGCAGCACCTCCGTACCGAGCATGATGCGCCGCTTGTCCCAGCGGTCGACGAAGACGCCCGCGATCGGGCCCACGACCAGCACGGCCGTGCCCCCCGCGACCAGGACGCCGCTCACCGCCGCCGGGGCCCAGGTCTCCTCGCCCGCCAGCACCGTGGCCACCCACAGCATCAGCGTCGTACTGAAGACCATGTCGCCCAGGGACGAGACGGCCTGCCCGAACCAGAGCCGGGTGAAATCAGGGCTGATGAGTGTCAGACGCGGTGCCATGCCGGCCTCCCCGACAACACGACCAGTCCCATCAGAGCCGTCACCAGAGTCGTGTGGTAGGCCTTGCGGAAGAACTCCCCGGCCGGAGCCGAGTCCGGCGCCCTCAGCGCGGCCGACCGCCCGGGGAGCGCGCCGTCGGGCCGCTGGGCCCGCACCAGGCACTCCACCGCCGCCGTCCCCGAGGACGTCTCCAGCGGCTCCAGCCCCAGGATGAACTGCGTGATGACCAGCTCCGCGGCCAGATCCCACCGCTCCTGCCCCACACAGTGTTCCAGCATCCGGTGGACCAGATCCCCCGCACGCGCCAGCTGTTCACCTGTCAGGGGAGGCTCCGTCCGGCCGTAGTCACCCAGGTAGAAAGCGGCGTGGGTGAGGGAGTAGCCCTCGGCATTCGTCAGCGGCCCCGTGTCCGCGGGCACAGGAGTCAGGAGCGCAGAGGTCGGGGGTGGTGCGGCAGCGGGCAGGGTGGCCAGCGGGCTCAGCGTGGCCAGGTCCGGGTACGGCTCGATCCCGTGGCGTACACCGGCCTTGTCCGCGTAGTAGCGGATCTCCAGACGCTTGAGGGGCGGTTTTCGCGAGGGGGAGAGGTCGGCGGGGGCCAGTCTCGCGAGCACACCCCGGGCCACCGTGTCGTCGGTCCCGGCGGGGGCCAGCGCGGCGAAGGCCAGCAGGTAGGAAGGGACCGCCCCGGGGTGGGCCTCGAAGAGACGGGGGAAGTCCTCCCGCTCCCAGAGCCTGCGCAGCAGGGCCCGGGCTCCCTCCAGCCGGTCGCCGGAAGGGTCCGGCAGACGCGCCGCGCAGTGGCAGAGCAGCGCCAGCTCCATGACGGCCTTCGCCCGCAGGTGCGGCGGCGATCCGGCGGAGTGCGGTGCGTACGGGTCGAAGCGGTCCAGGTTCCCTCCCAGCCAGTCGAGCGCACCGGCGGAGAGCTGGTCGAGAGGTGATGACATGGCTACAGGCGCTCCGTCTCGTCCAGGTAGTCGAGCAGGGCCGCGTCCACCGAGTCCCGGAAACCCGCGAGGGTCCGGGCGTCCTCGTCGAAGCGGTAGAGGTCCTCGCAGGAGACCCACCGCTCACCGGTCTCCGTACCGGGCCGGTAGCCGCCGGTGACCGTCCCGACCTCCCAGTCGGGTTTGCCCGCGGTCTCCCAGCAGCTGGCCAGGGTCCCGTCCGCGCTGATCACCGCCCCGTAACGGCCGCCCGTGTGACCGCACGTACGGCACGGGCGACGAGCACCCGGGCGGCTGACGGTGAACCCGAGTTCGAGTGCCCGCCGCTGCCACCGGGTGAAGTGCTCCGAGAGCTCCCCGGTGTGCAGCAGGTCGTTGGCGTATCCGATGCCCACATCACCGACCCGCGCGAAGTACAGGGCACAGCGGCTGGGGTCGAGCGATCCCGCGAGCCGGTCGATGAGCGTGTCGATCCCGTGGAAGGTCTCCTGGGAGACGTTCACCCGCAGCGTCCAGCGCAGCGGGGCGGCCTCACCGGCCCGGACGATGTTGCGGACGATCGTGTCGAACGTCCCGCCGCCGTCCGCCCGGTTGACCCGGATACGGTCGTGATCGGCACGGTCGCCGTCGAAGGTGACCTGGACCAGGTCCAGCCCCAGAGCCGACAGCTTCCCCGCCAGCGGCGGCGTCAGGAGCGTCGTGTTGGAGATCATCCACGCCGACGTCATACCGATGTCCGCCGCACGCTCCAGCAGTTCCACACAGCCGCGCGGGTTGAGCAGCGGCTCGCCCCCGAACAGCAGGATCCGCAACCGCTCCAGACCGGCATCGGCCATCTGCCGCTCGGTGAAACCGAGGATCGAGGTGATCGTCGGCGAGGTGAGCCGGGCCCGCGCGATCCTGGGCGGACGGCTCCCGCCGGCCGTGTCCTGGGCGGTGTTCTGGAAGCAGTACCCGCACCCCAGATTGCAGTGGGTGCTGGTGAGAACGGTCAGGGAGTAGGAACGCACGGGCGGGGAGGAGAACAGGCCACGCTCACGCAGCCGGTGTTCCGTCTCCGACCGCAGAGCCCCCTCCGGGGTCACATGCCCGGCACCGAGACGGGCGATCCCGCCACGGCCCAGGAACCACCAGTTCCGCTTGCCCTCCAGCAGACGCGCACCCTCGGCCAGGGCGACCTGTTGCAGACTCATCGTGCCCCCTCGACGGACTCAGCACCCGCGGCACCGGCCGGGACCGCGGCACCGGCCGGGAGAAGCCCGCCGGTCCGGCCGGCGGTGACGATCAGCATCGACAACGCGGTGACCAGCGTCGCCTGGTACGCCCACCGGAAGTACTCCCCCGCAGACGCGGTCGCCGGGGCCCGCCTGGAAGCGGACTTCCCCGGTATCGCGCCCAGCGGCTCCTGGATCCGGGCGAGCATCCGGACACCGGCCACCCCCGACGGGGTCCGCAGCGGGTCCAGGCCCAGGCAGTACTGGGCGAGCACCAGCTTCGCCGCCGACTCCCACTCCCCCTCGCGCACACAGTGGCCGGTCAGCCGGTCCACCACGTCCCACGCCCGCTCCCAGGACTCCCGGTCCAGGCCGAGGCCCCGGTCCCCGAAGCCGTAATCGCTGAGATAGAAGACCGTGTCCGTGACCTCGCAGACGTCCAGGCCCTCCACCGGCGATCCGCCGGCCCGGGCCAGCACACTGGCGGCGTACAGCTCCTGATACGACCCAAGTCGGTGGCCGACGCCCGCGAGATCGGCGTAGAAGCGGGTGCCCAGGTGCAGGTAGGGCGGCTTACGGCCCGGCGTGAGGTAGCCCTGGGCCGTCAGCCCCTCCAGCGCACCGTGCCGCCACTCCCCGCTCCCCCCGGGCGGGGCCAGGGCCGCCCACACCAGCTGGAAGGGGCGCGCGTTGACCGGGTCACCGGCCATCAGGGGGAGGAAATCCGGGCGTCGTCCGGCCTCATCCACCACACGGAGCGCCTGCGCCAGCGCCCCGTCGCCCGGGGCGGCCTTCTCCCAGTAACGGCACAGCAGCGCCAGCTGCAGCAGCGCCTTCACACGCGGCGTCACCGGCAACAGGGCGAGAGCTTCAGGGGAGTTGAGGTACGCCGCGTTGGCGCCCAGCCACTCCCTCGCACCCGCCGACACACGCTCCGCAGCCATGGCCACGGCCGTCCCGGTCTCTCCAGGTCCGTCCACCGCACCGGCCGCATCGGTCCCGCCGGCCGTGTCAGGGCCGGGTGATCGCCTCATCATGCTCCTCCTTCGAAACCCCAGACCGCCGAGGCACCGCCTCGACGATGTCGGCCGCCCGGCCCGCACCGTCCACCGCCGCGAGCCTGTCGCCCAGCTCACCGGCCCGGGACCGCAGACCCTCATCCCGCCAGGTCTCCTCCAACAGCTCCGGCCACAGGCCCGGCGAGTCCTTCGGCAGATGCACCGCCACGCCCGCCCGCATACACGCCCACGTCAGCAACGGCTGCTCGGACCCGTTGGGAGAAGCCCCCAGGGCCCGGCCACGTATCAGAGCCCCCAGCACGGGAGCGGAGGTCCCGCTGGTCACCACCAGCCCGGCCATGTCGATCAGCGGCCCCATCCACGGCTTGCGCACCGCGAGGATGTCCGCGCCCGGCGCCGGCTCGGGGTGCGGGGACCGCCCCTGCTCGACCACCGCCTGGAACCGGCCCCCGGTGAAAGCCTCATTGAGGTGCGGCCACCGGCTCGCCCCCTCGAAGACCCGCCCCAGATGCACGTAGACCACGGGCTTGCCCGACCGCGCCAGGAACTCCCGTACCTCCTCGACCTCCGCCGTGTCCGCCACCGGCTCCCAGGCCAGCGGCCCCACATGCCACACCCGCTCCGGCAGCCGGGCCCCGGGAAACTCCAGCACCGGGTCGCCCCGCAACAACAGCGCGTCGCCCAGCAACGGACCGCTCCCCCAACGGGAGCCGCCCGCCGGGAACCCGGCCTCCTCCCGCACCCGCTCGTACAGCCGGCGCATCTCCTCCGTACGGTTCCCGCGGCTCCGGCCCAGCGGGGGTTCGCCCTCGCCACCCGCCGCGTACTCCCACAGGTGCACCGAGAGGCCGACCACCACAGCGGGGATGTCCAGGGCCTCGGCCGCGAGCAGGGCGCCGTTGCACAACACCGAGGTCACCAGAAGATCGGCACCGAACTCACGGGCCGCCCGCGCCGTCGCCCGGTACTGCTCCAGCCCCGTACGCCCCCACCACGCCGCGGAGAATGCCCGCCGTCCCCCGAAACTCTCCGCCGCCAGGAACGACAGCCCCGCACCCGCCACAAGGGGCTCTATACCGGAACGGCCCAATACGGCGACCTGATGTCCCCGAAATTCCAGTTCCCGCCCCACCGCGATCGTGGGATAAAGAAATCCGCCGTCACTCAGCGGACACAGCAGAACTTTCACAGCACACCCGCCCATCACCCGGAATCGGAATCTGACCGCATACTCGGGACCTGCCCGAGTGAACGGTGAGCGACGACCGGCCCGCTCGCGGGCCACAGCAGAGGGGTCACCGCAACGGGCCTCCGGCGCCCGGAACATCGCCGGGAACCGGGGCCCGCGCCGTGAACAGAAGCGATGCGCCCAGTTACTGCAGCATGTCGCTGTTGTTCGTGATGCAGATGCCCGCCTCTTCTTCCTCTTCCTCGCTGTGGGCGACCACCTCGAAGTCCTCCAGCTCGCCCTCGACCGGACCCGCGTTCTTCTCGTTCTCGGACATAGGAGTTCCTCCTCCGATTACGGCGCCGACCACACCGGCACCGACTGGAAGAGAACGTATGAATCGCCGGTATGGCAACGCCACATCCGCGCCCCGACACCGGTAAACAGCCCGGAAACAGCCGCTGTGGATCTTTCGGGCAGCTGAGCGGTGGAGCCGACGGCATGAAGGTGCGGCCCGCTCCCCGCCGCCCGGCGCTTCACGGCCCGGCAGCCACCGGACCGGGTCGCTACGTACCCTGGAGGGCATGCGTATGCGCCCCACTCTGAGCTGGACCCCCACCGGGGAGCCGCCGCCCGGCACCACGGACCCGGGGCCGGTCGTCGACGTCCTGGGCAAGGGCGGTGTGCTCGTGCTGAGCGGGGCGGGGATCTCCACGGAGTCGGGCATTCCCGACTACCGGGGCGAGGGCGGGAGCCTGAGCCGGCACACCCCGATGACCTACCAGGACTTCATCGCCGACGCCCAGGCGCGGCGCCGGTACTGGGCGCGCAGCCATCTCGGCTGGCGTACCTTCGGCCGGGCCCGGCCGAACGCCGGGCACCGGGCCGTGGCCGCCTTCGGGCGGCACGGGCTGCTCTCGGGGGTGATCACCCAGAACGTCGACGGTCTGCACCAGGCCTCCGGCAGCGAGGGTGTGGTGGAGCTCCACGGAGGCCTGGACCGGGTGGTCTGTCTCTCCTGCCGTACCCTCAGCCCGCGCCGCGAACTGGCCCGGCGGCTGGAGGAGGCGAACGAGGGCTTCGCGCCGGTCGCCGCCGCCATCAACCCGGACGGTGACGCCGACCTCACCGACGAGCAGGTCGGGGACTTCCGTGTGGTGCCCTGTACCGCCTGCGGCGGCGTTCTCAAGCCCGACGTGGTGTTCTTCGGTGAGAACGTGCCTCCGGAGCGGGTCGAGCACTGCCGTGAACTGGTCCGCCGGTCGGCCGCCGTGCTCGTCCTGGGCTCCTCGCTGACGGTGATGTCGGGGCTGCGGTTCGTCCGTCAGGCGGCGCAGGCGGGGCAGCCGGTGCTGATCGTCAACCGCGATCCGACCCGGGGCGACCGCCATGCCGTCACCCGTATCGCGCTCCCCCTCGGTACCGCCCTCACCACCGTGGCCGGCCGGCTGGGCATCCCCGTCGACGACACGGCTGCCCAGGCCGGGCCCGGCTGAGGGGGTGGGGCGGTGAGGCGGCGGCCCGGTTTCCGGGGGTCGCCTCCGCTTCCTGGAGTTCCTTCAGCGGCCGGGAGTCGCCTCGGCTTTCCGGAGTTCCGTCGGCGTACGGAAGTCGCCCCGGTCTTCCGGAGTTCCGTCGGCTCCCGGCCTCCCGACGTTACCGAGCGAACTTCCTCAGGTCCTCCGCGAGCGAGCTGATGGCCGCGGGGTTGCGCGGGCTCTCCACCAGGTCCACGTAGTCCAGGACCACGATCCGGTCGTTCTTGACCGCGGACACGTTGGCGAGCGGCTGGTAGGACTTCAGGAACGCGCGCTTCTGGTCCGCAGTCGTGTCACCGTAGTTGTTGATGACGATGACCTCGGGATCGCGGTCGACCACCGTTTCCCAGCCGACCGTCGTCCAGCTGTCCTTGAGGTCCTTCATGATGTGGTCGCCGCCGGCCTTGGTGATGATGTCGTGCGGTCCCGCGTACGCGCCCGAGGTCAGCGGCTTGTCCTTGCCGTCGTCGTACAGGAAGACGCGTGGGCGGTCGTCGCCCTTGGGCGCCTTGGCCTGGGCGTCGGCGACCTCCTTCCGGAAGGACGTGATGAGGGACTCGGCCCGGTCCTCCACGTCGAAGATCTTTCCGAGGTTGCGCAGGTCGGTGTAGAGGGCGTCGAGCGGCGGCATGACTCCGCGGGCCTTGCCCTGTCCGTTGCGGCAGGATTCGCTCAGCAGGTACGAGTCGACGCCGACGCGCTTCAGTTCGGCGGGGGTGAAGCCCTCGCCCTCGTTGAAGCCGTAGTTCCACCCGGCGAAGACCAGGTCGGCGTTGGCGTCGAGGACGAGTTCCTTGTTGATGCGCTCCTTGGAGAGCCACTTCGTCTTCTTGTAGCCGTCCTTCCAGGGGACGGACGTCATGTCGCCCTTGTCGTCGGGCATCACGTATCCGGCCATGTGGTTCTCGAGGCCGAGGGCGAACATGATCTCGGTGATGCCGACGTCGTTGGTCACGACGCGCTGCGGCGCCTTGGCGTAGGTCCTCTTCTCGCCGCAGTTCTCGACGGTCACCGGGTAGTGCCGGTCGGCTTCCGTGGTGCCTTCCTTGCCGTCGGCCTGGGTGGTGACGTCGGCACCGCAGCCGGTGAGGGCCAGGGCCGCGGCGAGCAGGAGGGCCGCGGGGCGGGTGGGGTTCGGCATGGTGGCTGGGCTCCTCAGGAGGTGGTGGTGGGGCGGGCAGGCGGGAGGTCGAAGAGCAGCTGGAGCGCGCCGGTCTCGGGGTGGGCGACGCGGTGTGCCCGTACGCCGAAGACCTCGGCCAGCAGTTCGGTGGTCAGGACGTCGTACGGGGCTCCGGAGGCGACGATCCGGCCGCCGGCGATGACGTGGACGAGGTCGCAGTGCAGGGCCGCGAGGTTGAGGTCGTGCAGGGCGGTCAGGACGGTCAGGCCGCTGCCGCGGACCAGGGCGAGGATCTCCAGCTGGTGGGCGATGTCCAGGTGGTTGGTCGGCTCGTCCAGCACCAGGACGCGGGGCTCCTGGGCGAGAGCGCGGGCGATCAGGACGCGCTGCCTCTCGCCGCCGGAGAGGGTGAGGAAGCCGCGTTCGGCCAGGTGGGCCGCGCCGACCCCGGTCAGCGCCTCCTCGCAGCGGCGGCGGTCCTCGTCGGTCGTCCGGGCCATCGGGCCCTGGTGCGGCATCCGGCCCATCGCCACGATCTCGGCCACGGTGAAGTCGAACTCCGCGACCGCGTCCTGCGGCAGGGCGGCCAGCCGGCGGGCGCCCTCCCGGGTGGTCAGGGAGTGGAGGTCGTCGCCCCCGACGCGGACCACGCCGGAAGTGGGGCGCAGCGCCCGGTAGACGCAGCGCAGCAGGGTGGACTTGCCGCTGCCGTTGGGGCCGACCAGGCCGACGAGCTGCCCCTCCCCCGCGGTCAGCGTCACCTCGTCGACGAGCCGTGCACCGGCGGTCTCGACGGTCAGCGCGTCGATGTCGATCCGCATCAGATGCCTCCGAAGGAGTAGGTACGGCGGCGCATCAGCAGGATGAAGCAGGGGACGCCGATGACCGCGGTGAGGACGCCCACGGGAAGTTCGGCCGGGGCGAGTACCACGCGCGAGAGGATGTCCACCCAGATCAGCAGCACGGCTCCGGCGAGCGGTGCGACGGCCAGGAGCCTGCGGTGGTCCGCGCCGACCAGCATCCGTACGGCGTGCGGGACCATCAGGCCGACGAAGCCGATCGCTCCGCTGACCGCGACGACGGCCCCCGTGACGGCCGCGGCGACGAGGAAGAGTTCCCTGCGGAGTCTGCCGGGGTCCACCCCCAGGGCGGCTGCGGTCTCGTCCCCCATGGCGAGGGCGTTGAGGCGCCGCGCCGACCAGGCGAGATACCCGAGACCGAGGAGGACCGCTCCGGCGGCGATCGGTACGGAGGCCCAGTTGGCGCCGCTGAGGCTGCCGAGGAGCCACATCATCGCGGAGCGGGCCGCCTCGCCGCGCTCGGCCGCGAAGACCATGAACGTGGTGACGGCCGAGAAGCCGTAGTACATCGCCGTCCCCGTCAGGACGAGCCGCAGCGGGGTCAGTCCGCGTTCGGTGCGGGCGACCGCGTACACGAGCGTCATCGCGACCAGCGCGGAGACGAACGCCGCCGTGGACAGCGCCCAGATGCCCAGCGCCCCCAACGCCCCGAAGATGAGTACGGCGTTGGCACCGACCGCCGCCCCCGAGGAGATCCCGAGGACGAACGGGTCGGCGAGCGCGTTGCGGACCATGGCCTGGACGGCGACGCCGATGGCCGACAGACCGGCCCCGACGATCGCGGCCAGCACGGCGCGCGACAGCCGCAGCTCCCAGACGATGGTGTAGGCCGCCACCTCGTCGGGGCTGATCGCCCCGCCGGTCAGTCCGGCCCAGAGATGGCGCACCACCTCGGCCCAGGAGAGGCCGGAGGCCCCGAGTCCCGCTCCGCAGACGAGCGAGAGGGGGAGGGCGAGGCCCAGGCCAATGAGGAGGACCGGCAGCGGTACGCGCCGGGGCGGGGGCGGGGCGGCGTCCAGGCGCGCCGGGCCCGGGGGTGGGGAGGGCTGGGAGGGTATGTGGTCGACGGACGTGGCCACAGGCCGGTCGCTTTCGCCTCGGGCCGTGCGCCTGCGCGGAAACGGAGCAGCTCCGGACGGAGGCCGCCCGCGCAGCGCCCTTTCGCAGTCCACGGCGAATTGTCAGGAGCCTTCTCCGCCACGGGTGATCGGGCTCGCGGAACCAGTGGCTCCGCCTACCGTTGCGGGTCAGCGCCGGACTTCGACCGGACTTCCCCCGTGGGGAAGTCGCAGCTTAGCGTGTGCGTCTTCAGGGCCCTGGGCGGCGGTGCGGATGCTTGCGATTCCAAGGCCGGTCTTGGGGCTTGGCTTGGGGCTTGGCTTGGGCCGGTGTCCGGGTCGGCGCCAATCTCTGGGGTCCCGGGTGCGGCCGATCCCTACGATGGGCGCGTGCCGACCTACGTCTACCGCCTGTCCACGTACGACCCCGCCCACCACGACGAACACCGTTCCGCCACCGGCCCGGAGGGCACCGTCAGTGACTACGGGGAGGTCGAGTCGGCCTGTCTCAGGGCGGTCAAGGCCTTCGCCCGGGAGTCGGGCATCGATCAACTGGCCGTGCGCGAGCCGGAGGTGGCGGCGCTGCCCCGCTTCGGCCTCGATGACGAGCCCCCGGTGGACCGGTTCGGGCTGGCCGGGTTGTTCCCCTCCGACCAGGAAGACTCCGGGAAAGGGCTTCCGTACGGCTTTCACGACGGGGCCGTCGTAACGCTCGATGTCGGGCTGGAGTTGGTGCGGGCCATGCTGCGCGGCGCCGGCGTCCGGTGCCGGCTGGAGGTGGCGGACCGGTTCACGGTGCATGTGGGCCGGGACCGGCACGTCTACATCGGCAGTGAGCGACCCTGCGAGGGGGTGGTGGCACGGGCCCGGGCGCTCGGGCTTCTCCCGGAGCGCGTCGACTCGTCTCCGTACACCATGGAGACCGGAGGCGCCGAGGAGATCCAGCGCCCGGCCGACGACGCCTTCTGGTCCGGCCTGGGCCGGATGGTCTCGACGTGCCGGGCGGGGATCCTGGAGGAGATGTACGTCGAGGGCGCCTCGCGCCGACATCGCCTCACCTGGGACGGCGTCGAGGCGGTAAGGGACCGGATCGCACCCCGCGCACGGCTCGCCGTGTGGCCCGAGCCGGGGACGAGTGAGCCGGGGGCGAGTAAGCCAGGGGCGAACGGGGCGGGGACGAGCGCGACGGAAGCGAACGGGACGGGAGACCTGCCCGTGACCACCGGCGGGCGCGTGCCGCTGCTCACCGCCGTCATGCCCGACGCCGACGGGGTCGTACGGGCCCGCTGGCGGACCGAACCGACGCCGGGCGACCGTCGCTGGGCGTTCCTCAGGACGCTGCGCCGTGGACAGATCGTGAGCGGCACCGTGACCCGTATCCCCGCCTTCGGCGTCACCTTCGTGGACATCGGCGGCTTCGAGGCGATGATCAACATCCCGGAGCTGTCGTGGCGGCACTTCGAGCACCCTTCCGACATCGTCTCCGTCGGTGAGGAGGTCCGCGCGGAGATCCTGGACATCGAACTCCTCCCTGAGCGCGTGTCGCTCTCCCTCAAGGCCCTGCACGAGGATCCGATGCGGCGGTTGACCGAGTGGGTCGGGTCGACGGTCGTCGGGTCCGTCACCAAAGTGGTGCCCTTCGGGGTGTTCGTCCGCGTCGCGGAGACGGAGGGCGGGCTGGAGGGGCTGGTGCACATCTCCGAGCTGGCGGACGGGCACCTGGAGGGGCAGGACATAGCCGTACGGGTCGGTGACGTGCTGTCGGTCCGGGTCCTGGACGTCGACCCGGCCCGCCGCCGGATCGCCCTCTCGCACCGGCAGGCCGTCGCCGTCCCCGGGGACTGACTGCACGCGAGAAGCAGGGCACGCCGGGGGGAACGCGGTCATGTTCGTGAGCCGGTGTCATGAGTACGCGTACTCGTGCGCAACAGCCCTCCTCGGCGCCATGCTGTGGTCTCTCGACCCAGTAGCTGAGGAGTAGGCGTGACGGGTGTTCGGAAGACCGCGACAGTGGCACTGCTGGCGATGCTGGGCGTCGCGGGGGCGGGCCTCGCCCCCGCCGCCGCGGCGACGCCCGGGGAACTTCTTCCTCACCCCGGGCCGGACGGTCTGGTGTGGGTGCCTGAGTGGACGGGCGACGGCGGTGTGGTGTCGGGCGGAGCCTCGGACCGGCTGCCCACCGTGCTCACGGTGGCCTGCGAGGGCGGCGGCGATGTGCGGGTGACGATGGATTCGCAGGGCACTCAGGTGGCCGCGTTCACAGTGGACTGCCCCGCGGGCAGCGCGGGGGTGGGCTCCGTGTCCATGGACCCGGGGGTGGTGCGGTGGGGTTCGTTCACCGTGGGAGTCGACGCCTCGCACGACGCCGTACGGTGGTCGCTGGCCGTCACCCAGCCCGAGTAGCCGGGGCGGAGCCGGGCGAGGGCTCGCACCGGGACCGCTGCCCCTCCCGCCCGGTGGGGTACGACAGGATGAGGCCATGAGCGTAGTCAAGATCAATGTGCTGACCGTCCCCCAGGAACAGCGCGAGACGTTGGAGAAGCGCTTCGCGTCCCGGGCCCACGCCGTCGAGAACTCCGACGGGTTCGAGTGGTTCGAGCTTCTCCGGCCCGTCGAGGGCACGGACAACTACCTCGTCTACACGCGCTGGCGTGACGAGGCATCCTTCCAGGCCTGGATGGAGGGTCCGATGAAGGCGGCCCACCAGGGCGGCGGCGCCGGTGACGGCGGCGAGCGCCCGAAGCCGGCGGCCAGCGGGTCCACCGTGTGGTCCTTCGAAGTCGTGCAGCAGGCCGGGCCGGTCGGCTCGTAGCACAACGCCGTCGGTGACCCGCTCCCACCAGGCGGGCCGCCGGCGGCCCCACGGTCGGCGGACCGGTCACTGATCCGGCGTTGGGGCACGCTCTACAGCCTCCTCTGCGCCCTCGCCCCGCTTGTCTTCCTCGCCTCGCCTGTCTTCCCCTGCGCCTCTCCCACCTCTCCTGCCTCTGCGGAGAGCCGGAGCCGCGTATTCCTGTCGCCCTCGCCGTGCCGGGGTCAGCCTCGGGGCGCACGCGGTCTCCTCCCGCCGGTTGATCCTCTGCCGCCGGGGCGTTTTTAAGATCATCAACGGGGACCGGCGACCGGCCGGAGCAACGATCAGTGCGTGCGTATCCGCGCGTGTGGAGAACGGACCGACGGACCGGTGGACGACACCAACATGACACTGCTGGATGTACTGCTGGGCGCGGTTCGGGAGGCTCCCGGGCAGGTCGTCGTCCATGTCCGAGGCGACAGCAACGGCAACGGCAACGAACTGACCGTCACCCTCCGCGAACTCCTGGACGACGCGCTGCGCGTGGCCGGGGGGCTGCGGGAGGCCGGCATCGCGCCGGGGACCTGTGTGCCCCTGCTTGCCGATCGCAGCGAGGACTTCCAGCCGATGTTCTGGGGCGCACTCGCCGCCGGGCTCGTCCCCGTACCGCTGGCCCCCGACGCCCGGCGCGCTCTGCCGATCTGGGAGCACCTGGGCCGGCCGCCCGTCGTCGTGGATGCGGCGAGCGCGTCGGTGGTGGCGGAACTCCCCGGTGACGTACGGGCTCTGGACCTCGATGCGCTGCGCCGGGGGCGGGTGCTGCGGGAGCCCGCCGTCGCCGGGCCGGACGAGGTCGCGTTCCTGCAGTTCTCCTCGGGGAGCACCGGTGCGCCCAAGGGGGTGGAGGTGACCCACCGTGCGGTGCTGGCCAATCTGGAGCAGATATGCGCGGCCTCGGGGCTCGGTTCCGGTGATGTCGTGGTCAGCTGGATGCCGTACTTCCATGACATGGGCCTCATCGGTACCCACCTGGCGCCGCTCGCCGCCCGCGCCAAGCAGGTGAAGATCGGGCCGCTGACGTTCGCCAAGCGGCCCCGGGTGTGGTTCGAGGTGGCGGACCGGCACCGGGCCACCGTGCTGTCCGCCGCCAACTTCGCTCTCGCGCTGGCCGTACGGCGGGTTCCCGAGGAGGTCGTCGCGCGGCTGGATCTGTCGAGCGTGCGGCTGATGCTGGTGGGGGCGGAGCCGATCGCCCCTGCGGTGTGGCGGGAGTTCGCCCGCCGGATGCGCCCGGCGGGCCTCGATCCGGCGGCGGCCCAGCCGGTTTACGGGCTCGCGGAGGCGACGCTGGCCGTGACCTTCCCGCCGCCGGGCGAGGTCGCCGAGCCGCTGGTCCTGGACCGGGCGGCGCTGGGCCGGGGCGTGGCCGTCGACGCCGTGGCGGGCCCGGGGGCCCTCGAGCTGATGGACGTGGGGCTTCCGGCGGCGGGGTGCGCCGTGCGGATCGTCGACGACGGGGGCGCGGAGCTGGGCGACCGGCGGGTCGGGCACATCCTGGTGCGCGGCCCTCAGCTGGCCCGTGGCTACCACGGCCTTCCGGGTGCGAGCGCGGAGGTGTTCTCCGACGGGTGGCTGCGCACCGGCGACCTCGGGTTCCTGCGGGAGGGGCGGCTGTGTGTGACGGGGCGCCACAAGGATGTGCTCTTCCTCAACGGCCGTACCTTCCACGCCCCTGACCTGGAGGCGGTCGCTGCGGCCACGCCCGGGCTGCCTCCGGGTGCCCCTGCGGTGGTCGGCTCGACCGACCCCGTGACGGGCGGCGAGCGCGTGGTCGTCGTCGTTCCCTGGGCCCGGCCGCCGCGCGAGGCGGCGGAGGTGCTCGAACGGGTCGCGGCCCGGGTGCGCGAGGCGCTCCTCCACGACGATGTGCGTGTGCTGGCCCTGGCTCCGGGGGCCTTTCCCCGTACGACGAGCGGGAAACTGCAGCGGCAGCGGCTGCGGGAGCGGTTCGAGGCGGGTCAGCTGGGAGCGGGTCCGGTCGGTCGGCCTTCCGGTGGTACGGAGGCCTTGCCTCCCGTACGGGCCGAGGCGCCCCGGTCGCGTGGCGAGGCCGAACAGGTCGTACGGGAGGTGTGGGCGCGGGTGCTGGGGCGGGCCGCGGGGACGATCGGGCTCCACGAGCCGTTCGGGAGCCTCGGGGGCACGTCGCTCAAGGCCATGGAGGTGCTCGTGGCTCTGGAGGACGCGTTCGGGCTGACCCTGCCGCCTGCGGTGATCCGTGACCACGGCACCGTCGCCGCGCTCGCCGGGCACCTTCTGGCGACCCTGCCGGTTCGGGATGCTGAGCGGGTGCGGGCCGCTTCCGCGTCCGCGTCGGGGGGCCGCGATGCCGGGGCGGCTTCCGCGGCCGGAGCCGACTCCGCGTCTGCCCCCGCCCTCGCCTTCGCCTCCGGGAGCCGGCAGGCCGGGGCAGCCTCCGCATCTGCCTCCGCAGCCGTCATCGGGATGGCCTGCCGGTTTCCCGGGGCGGATACGCCCGATGCCTTCTGGGACCTGCTCGTCGAGGGGCGCGACGCCGTCACCCCCGTGCCGGAAGGGCGTTGGGATGGCTCCGGGGACCGGGCGTCGGCAGGGCACCGGGCCCGCTGGGGTGCTCTGCTCGACGACCCCGCCGCATTCGACGCGGGCTACTTCGGTATCGGTGAGGACGAGGCCCGCGCGCTCGATCCGCAGGCGCGGATCTTCCTCGAACTCGCCCATGAGGCCCTCGAACGTGCCGGATACGCGGGGCCCCGTCGGCGTGGCCACCGGGTCGGGGTCTTCGCGGCCGTCGGGGAGAGCGGCTACCGCGAGGTGCTGGACCGCGCCTCCGCCGACGGGTCGCCGCTGCCCGCCGCGCTCACCGGGAATCTGCCGAGCCTCATCGCCGCCCGGGTCTCGCAGTGCCTCGATCTCGACGGGCCCGCGCTCGGCGTCGACACGGCCTGCTCGTCGGGGCTGGTCGCCCTCCATCTGGCGCGGCGCAGTCTGTTGGAGGGTGAGTGCGATCTCGCCGTGGTCGGCGGGGTCAACCTGCATCTGACGCCGACCGGTCACCGTCTGCTGGAGGACGCCCAGGCCCTCTCCCCCACCGGGCGCAGCCGCGCCTTCAGCGGAGACGCCGACGGGTTCGTGCCGGGTGAAGGGGGTGCGGCGATCGTCCTGACGCGGCTGGATGCCGCGCGGGCCGGGGGTGATCGTGTGCTCGCGGTCGTCCGGGGCACGGCCGTCAACAACGACGGCCGCTCGATGAGCCTCATGGCGCCCAACCCGCTGCGGCAGCGCGAGGTCATCGGCCGGGCGTACGAGGCGGCCGGGGTCGCTCCCGCCTCGGTCACCTATGTGGAGGCCCATGGGACGGGTACGGCCGTGGGTGATCCGATCGAGCTGCGGTCGCTCGCCCACGCGTTTCCCGTACGGCCGGACGGGGAGCCCCGGCTGCTCGGTTCGGTCAAGACGAACATCGGGCATCTCCTCAACGCGGCCGCCCTGCCGTCCCTGGTGAAGGTCGTGCTGGCCCTCGGCCACCGCAGGCTTCCCCCGTCGCTGCACCACGCCTCCCCCGCGCCGGGGCTCGCGTCCGCCGGGTTCTCTGTGGTGACCGAGGCCCGGGAGTGGACCTCGGCCGGGCCGCTCGTGGCGGGCATCAACGCCTTCGGGTTCGGCGGCACCAACGCCCATGCCGTACTGGAGGAGGCGCCGCGCCACGTGACGGACGTGGTGGACGTGGTGGACGTGGACGCCCCGTACTCCGATCTCCCGTACGAGAGCGAATCGGGCGGGATCGCTCGTCTGCTGACCCTGTCCGCCCGCAGCGCGGACGGGCTGCGGGCGGCGGCGGACCGGCTGGCCGCTCATCTGGACGGGCATCCGGAGCTGCACGAGGGGGATGTGTGCCTGACCGCGAGTACCTCGCGGGACGACGGCCCTCACCGGCTCGCCGTCGTCGCGGAAGGTGATCTCGCAGCCCGGCTTGCGACTGCCGCCCCGCACGGAGGGGTTGTCGCCCGTTCGCGGCCCCGGGTCGTCTTCCTGTTTCCCGGGCAGGGGGCGCAGTTCCCGGGCCGGGACCGGGCTCTGTACCGTACGGCTCCGCTGTTCCGCGACACCCTCGACGAGGCGTCCGCCCTCCTCGGGCCGGTACGGGGGCGGGCCCTGGTGGAGTGGGCCCTCGCCCCGGAGGCCGACCCTGCCGACCAGGCCCTCACCGAGGTGGCGCAGCCGTTGCTCGTCGCCTCCGGGATCGCGCTCGCCCGCCAGCTGCGCGAGTGGGGTGTGGAGCCCGACGCGGTGGCCGGGCACAGTGTCGGGGAGATCGCCGCAGCCTGTGTGGGCGGGGTGCTGACTCTGCGGGACGCCGTGCGGTTCGCCGCCGAACGCGGCCGTCTCATGGGGGCGTTCACCGAGGCCGGGGCCATGATCGCCGTACGCGGGGGCGAGGAGGCCGTCGCGGCGTTGGTGGCGGAGGCTTCCGGTGCGGAGGGCGGTGCCGGAGGCGGCGGGGACCTCGCCGTCGCGGCGTACAACGGTCCGGGGCTTCAGGTCCTCTCCGGTTCCGTCTCCGCCGTCGAGCGCGCCGCCCGTCACCTGGACGGCCAGGGCATTCCCGTACGTCGTCTGCGGGTGTCCCGGGCCTTCCACTCGCCGCTCATGCTCCCGGTGGCGGAGCGGCTCGCCGACGCGGCGCGTGCGCTCACCGTGCAGGAGCCGTCCGTCCCGCTGATGAGCACCGTCACCGCCGAGTGGCAGCCTGTTCTCGGCCCGGAGTACCTGCGCGACCATGCCCTGCGGCCGGTCCTGTTCGGGGCCGCCGTGGAGCGCCTGGCCCGGGAGGGGTACGACACGTTCGTCGAGGTCGGGCACGGAGCGACCCTGTCCGGCGCGGCCCGCGCGGCGGCGGGGACGGTCGAGGGCGCGATGCGCGGTGATGTGCTGGTGCTTCCGGCTCTGCCCGGCGGTTCCGACGACCGTACGGCGGGTGGTGGCGGGCGGCGCGCGCTGCTGGAGACCGTCGGGCGGCTCTGGTCGCGGGGGGTGCCGCTGGACCGTACCGCGCTCGACGCGGGTCACCGGCGGGTTCCGCTGCCCACCTATCCCTTCCGGCGCGACCGGTACTGGGCCGATCCGCCGGTGAGTCCCCTGCTGCACCGGGTGAGGTGGGAGGACACCGCGCTGCCCGACGCCTCGGCTGCCTGCGTACGGTCCGTGCTGCTGACCGGGCCCGACGCCACGGCCGTCGATCTGCTGGGGCGCCAACTGGCCGCCGAGGGAGTTCAGTTGCACACGGGGGGCGAGGAGCCGCCGGACACCGTGGTCCTGGTGGCCGGGTCCGCACCGGGCCAGGAGGAGGGCGCCGGTGCGGTCGGCCGGGCGCAGGAGGCCGCGCTGGCCGCCTTCGATGTGGCGCTCAGCAGGCTCGACGCGACGCGGGCGCGCCGGATGGTGGTGCTGACGGAGGACGTCCACACCACGGGGGTCGCTGCCGAGCGGCCGCGGCCCGCCCATGCGGTGCTGGGCGGGGCGCTGCTGGCCCTGCCGGTGGAGACGCCGGGCCGTTCGGCCGTCGGGGTCGACCTCTGCTCACTGGACACCCCTGCTCAGCGGCTGGCGGCCGTGCTGGCCGAACTGCGCGCGGAAGGCGACGGCGCTCCGGGCGAGGCCACCACGGTCGCCTGGCGGGCGGGGCGCAGGCTCACCCGCCGCATCGCACCCCTGGCGGCCCAGGTGGCGGCCGTGTCCCCGTTGCCGTCCGACGGCACCTTCCTCATCACCGGGGGCGGCGGCGGAATCGGCGGCGCGCTCGCCCGCGAGCTGGCCGGAAAAGGCCGACCCACCCTCGTGCTCGCCGGGCGCTCACCGCAGCCGCCCGCCGGGCTCGTCGAAGAGTTGCAGGCACTGGGCGCCACCGTCCACTACCGCGTGGCCGATGTCTCGGTCGAGCGGGACGTCGACGCGCTCATCGGTCAACTGCCCCATCTGGACGGCCTCTTCCATGCGGCGGGCGTGGTGCGCCCCGGCACGCTGCGGAACCGGCGCACCGAGGAGACCGCCGCCGCCCTGGCCGCGAAGACGCGGGGGCCGTGCTGCTCTCGGCGGCTCTGCGACGGCACGGGCTCGATCCGGCGGTCTGTGTCGCGTTCTCGTCCGTCTCCGCGCTGCTGCCCGGTCTGGCGGGTGGCCTGAGCGAGTACGCCGGTGCCAACGCCTTCCTCGACGCGTTCGCCGCCTCGGAGCGGCGGGCGGGCAGGCCCTGGCAGTCCGTGAACCTCGCCGCGATCGCCGGGACGGGGATGGCCACGGGCCTGGGTACGGGCCTGGGCGCCGGTTCCGGGCCGGGCTCCCCCGCCGTACAGCGGGCCGGTGGCCGGCCGGTGGGCACCGGCCCCGCGCTGTCGGCCCTCCTTACGGCGTGCGGGGTCGACGCGGCGCAGGTGCTGCTGGCGGACCTTGAGCCGTCGCGTTCAGGTCCGGGTCCGGCCCTGTCGTGGCGTACGGGTCTGGACGCGGCCCCGTTGTCGCGTACGGGTCCGGTGCTGCCGTCTCCGTCTGCGGATGTCGTTCCGTTGTCCGGACGCACGTCTCGGTCTCCGGCCGGTGCCACCGAGCCGACCGCCGACGCCTCTGCGCGTACGAGTACAAGTGCGGGTACGGGTACCGCCGCGTTGCTGCGCCGGCTCCTGGGCGCGGCGTTGCGGCTGCCCGCCGCCGAGATCCCCGACGACGCGCCGTTCCTCTCCCTCGGCCTCGACTCGCTCGCCGCCGTCGACCTCGTACGGCAGCTCGAACGGGAGTTGGGCGCAGCCCTGCCCGCCACGCTCTTCTTCGAGTACCGGACCGTCCGTGAGCTGGCCGCCCATCTCGACGCCCCCGCCGCCCCGGCGCCGGTGCCCTCTCCGGCCCCTTCCCCGGTCGCTGACGGGGTGGCGTTCCCGCTCACGCCGGTCCAGCTGGCCCTGCACACCGGCGAGCGGCTCCATCCGGACATCCCGGCCCACGGGTATGTCCGCCAGACCATCCAGGGCCCTCTGGACACCGGACTCCTCGGCCGCGCCCTCGCCGGGCTCGCGGACCGGCACTCCATGCTGCGGATCCGTATCGAGAGCGGCGCGGGCAACGGGGATGGTGGGGCGCCCCGGCAGTACGTCGCACCCGCCGCCGCCCTCTCCGACTGGTACGAGGTGCGCGAGCGGCCCGGTCCCGTCGAGGAGCTGGAGAACGCCCTGCGCAACCGGCCGTTCGACCTCTCCGCCGAGCCGCCCGTACGCGCGGTCCTCGCCCGTGAAGCCCCGGATCTGGCCCACCTGGTGCTGATGATCCACCATGCGGCGGGTGACGGCTACAGCCTCAACGTCCTCGCGGAGGAACTCTGGTCGCTCTACACCGCCTTCGCCCGGGGGCAGGAGGACGTTCCCGAACTGCCCTTGCTCTCCACCGACTTCGCGCGGTACTCCGCCGCTGCCGCCGAGGAGCGGTCCTCCGCCGCCGGGGCCGAGGCCCTCGCCGCCGATCTGCGTCACTGGTCGGAGCGGCTGGCCTCCCGGGGCGAGGCACTGCGGCTGCCGTACGACGGTGATCCGGACGCCCTCCCGGCCGCTCCCCTGGCCACCCATCTCAGCGCCCTCGACGCGCCGTCGACCGCCGCGCTGGAGGAGCGGGCCGCCGCGCACGGGGTGAGCCTGTTCCAGCTGCTGCTCGCCGTCCATGTGCGGTGTCTGGGCCGGTGGAGCGGCGGGCAGCGCGAGATCGCGGTGAACGTCGCCCGCGCCCGGCGGGAGGGCCGGCTGCCGGGGCTGGACCGGCTGGTGGGACCGCTGGCCGACACCCTGCCGCTGCTCTGCGAGAGCGATCCGGACGAGTCGGTGTGGGAGCTGGCCGAGCGGATCGGGCGGCTCTGGCTGGAGAGCGAGCGGCACGCCACACCCACCAGCCTCGACCTGGCCCGACTGCTGACGGAGCGCCCGACCGGGGCAGGGCCGAGGGTGGTGGGCCCGGTCGGGGCCGAGTCCAGGGCTGTGAGCCCGGCCGTCGCCGGGCCGGGGACCGCGAGCGCGGCTGTCCCCGGGCCAGGGACGGTGAACCCGGCCGTCGCCGGGCCGAGGACCGTGAGCCCGGCCGGGTTCAGCTTCGCCCGCTTCCCGGCCGCGCTCGACGCGCAGTGCCCGGTATCGGTGCGGCCGACCGCCGCCGGGACCGGGACGAGCGCGACCCGGCTCAGCCTGCTGTGCTGGCAGGACGACACAGTCCTGCGGTTCTCGTGGAACTTCCCCGTCCGCCTCTTCGACCCGGCGACGGTGGCCCGCCTGGACCGCGACTTCCACGACGAGCTGACCGCCCTCGCCGGGGCGGACGGGCCCACCGCCCAGGGCGGGGCCGAGGCCGCGCACACGGCAGCCGGGTCCGGGTCCGCCACGATCGTGGAGCGGCTTCTCGCGCGTTTCCGGGCCACCCCGGACGCGATCGCCGTCGACACGGGCGCCGGGAGCACACAGGTCGGGCGCGGCACCGGCACCACCCTCACGTACGCCGAACTCGACCGTGCCTCCCATGCGCTCGCCGCCCGGCTCGTGGCCCGGGGCGTCACCCCGGGGAGCCTGGTCGGGCTCCTCACCGAGCCCGGCGCCGACGCCGTCGTCTCGGTCGTCGCCGTTCTGCGCGCGGGCGCCGGGTGGGTGCCGCTGGACGCCGGCCACCCCAGCGCGCGCCTCGCGGACCAGCTCGGCCGTTCGGGCGCCCGTACGGTGCTCTGCCATGCCGCGACCCGCGCGGCGGCCGAGGCCCTCGGTGATGTCACCCTGGTCCCCGTCGACCTCTCGGAGCCCGTACCACAGGAACAGGAATACGGGAACGTGCCGGACGGACCGGACAGTCCGGACGGTCCCGTCGACGCGGATGCCCTCGCCTACGTGATCTTCACCTCCGGGTCCACCGGGCGCCCCAAGGCCGTACCCATCACCTACCGTTCGATGGAGAACTACCTCTCCTGGGCCATCCGCACCTTCGGCTACGACGAGCACGACCGGCTCGCCCAGACGGCGTCGCTCTGCTTCGACGCCTCCGTACGCCAACTCCTGGCCCCGCTGCTCGTCGGGGCGACCGTCGTGACGGTGGACCGGGACCTCCTGCGCGACCCCGACCTCCTCCTGACCCACGTCGAACGCACCCGGATCACCGTGTGGAGCTCCGTACCGACTCTCTGGGAGCAGCTCCTGACCGCCTCGGAGGAGCGGGTACGGCGCGGAGCGCCACGGCCCGGTCTCTCGGCCCTCCGGTGGATCCATGTCGGCGGCGAGGCCCTGTCCCCCGCGCACGTACGCCGCTGGTTCGATCTCTTCGGCGACGGCCAGCGCATCGCCAACCTCTACGGGCCGACCGAAGCGACCATCAACACGACCTGTCACATCATCCGTTCCCGGCCCGCCGACGATGTGACGCAGCTGCCCATCGGCCGTCCCGTGGCGGGTACGGAGGTGGCGGTCGTCGGCCCCGACGGGGAGGACCGCCGGCCCGGCGAGGCCGGTGAACTCCTCATCGCCGGGGTCGGGTTGACGCCCGGGTATCTCGGTGAACCGGCCCTGACCGAGGCCGCCTTCATCACCCGGCGGGGGCGGCGCTGGTACCGCAGCGGCGACCGTGTGCGGGCCCGTGAGGACGGCACCCTGGACTTCCTCGGGCGCCTCGACGACCAGGTGAAGGTCCGGGGCAACCGGGTCGAGCCGGGCGAGATCGCGGCCGTGCTCCAGGGCCACCGGGATGTCACCCAGGCCGTGGTCCTGCTCCAGGACGGCCGTCTCGTCGCGTTCGTGACGCCGAGGGCGGGGGCGCCCGGCGTGGACGCGGTGGCGCTGCGGGTCCATCTCGCGGCGACGCTGCCGCCGTACATGGTCCCGTCCCGCATCGTCCCGGTCGAGAGGATGCCGCTCACGGGCAACGGGAAGATCGACCGGCGTGAGCTGCTGGCCCTGGGGACGAGGACGGGCGCCGAGGATCGGAAGGAAGGCGCGAACGAGCCGGTGCAGGCCGGGGATGTGCCCCGTACGCCGCCCTCGACGCCCACCGAAGTCCGGCTGGCGCGCATCTGGTCCGTCCTGCTCCAGGCCGACGACGTCTGCCGTGAGGACGACTTCTTCGCCCTGGGCGGCGACTCCCTGCTCGTGCTGGAGGTGTTCGCGAGGCTGGAGCAGCAGGGCGGGCCGCTCCCCCGGCCGACGGTGATCTACCGTCACCGGACCCTGGCCGCCCTGGCCACCGCCGTGGACGCGGCCGTGGACGGCGCTGCTCCGTCGGATGCCCCTGCGCCTGCCCCTGCGGTCCAGGAGACCGGCGGAGACGGCCCCACGCCCTTCCCGCTCACGCCCACCCAGCGCGGCTTCCTGCTGGCCGAAGCCATGGCACCAGGGGCGTCGTCGTCCTGGCTCACGCGGCTGCGCCTGCGCGGCCCGCTCGACACCGCCCGTTTCCAGGCCTCGGTGGACGCCCTCGTCGTACGGCACCCCATGCTCCGTACCGTCTTCCCCTCCGGGGCGCGCCCGGCGGTCCAGCAGGAGCTGCCGCCGTCGCTGCGGCTGCCCGTCGACTTCGAGCCCCTCACCGACCCGCACCAGGTGGAGGAGAGGGTCGCCGCCGAGCGGGAGCGCCGCTTCGAGCCCTGGGCGTGGCCGCTCCTGCGCCTGCGGGTCCTCACCCTCGCCCCCGACGACCATGTCCTCGTGGTGCACGCGCACCACATCATCGGTGACGGCTACAGCGCGGCGCTCCTGATACGGGAGCTGACGACCGTGTACGACGCGCTGTCCGGCGGCGAGGAACCGGTCCTGGCCCCTCTGCGCAGTACCTTCCGCGACCACGCCGTCCGCCTCGCCGGCCGGGGTCCCGGCACGGCTGCCGTCACGTCGGCGTTGGCTTCGTCGGCCTCGGCCTCAGTGCAGGACGACGACCGGTGGGTGCGGCTCAGCGCACCCTACGATCCGCCAGTGCTCGGTGACGGCGAAGGCGGGGCACGCCGTCACGTGCCCTTCCTCACGCACTCGTTCACGATCGAGGCCGATCAGGTGGAGAAGCTGCGCCACCTCGCCTCGCGTGTGGGCGCCACCCTCTACGCCCCCGTGCTGACCGCGTACTACCGGGCGCTCGTGGCGGAGACCGGGCGGGCGGATCTGGTGCTCGGGCTCGCCCTGAGCGGCCGGGACCACACCCTGCCCGACGCGCACCGGGTGTTCGGGCCGTATGCCACCGCCGTACCCCTGCGGCCGGTCCGTCCGGCCGACGCACGGCCGTCCGGCCAGGCGGACTTCGTCGGGGATCTCCGGCGCATCGTCGCGGAGGCCACGGCGGCGCAGGTCCATGACGGTCCCGTGCCGTCGCTGCCCAGCGGGCTGCCCCTGGCCTCCCAGTTCTTCTTCACGTACTTGGACTTCTCCGCCCTCGGGCCGGAGAGCGGGCGCACGCTGGCGGTACACCACGAGGACAACGGCAGTGAGAGCGGGAACGGGTACACGCCGCCTCCGGTCGGTACGGATGTGTTCCTGGCGGCCGGGTCGGACGCCGGGCGGCTGCGGCTCACCGTCCGCGCGTCGGCGGCGGCGTTCACGCCGGACGGCCTGGCCGTGTTCGCGGGCAGGATCCGGGACGGGCTGACGCGGGCGGCGGCCGCGCAGCCGGTACCGGAACAGCGGCGTGCCGGGAGCCCGGGCGTACCGAGCGCGATCGCCGGTCCTGAACCGGTCGGGTCAGGGCAGGAGCCGCGCATGGATGCCGCGCTGATCGGCTATCTGCCGTCCCCGGCCCACCTCGCCCGGCTGGCCCGGCTGCCACAGGCGGACCTGCCGCGCGAGCAGTTGCGCGCCCTGTTGTTCCCCGACGGGCGCCCCCGGCTCCTGGAGACGCTGAGCACCCCGCTGGGGCGTTCGGGCTTCGTCTGCGTCCCGCTCTTCGCGGACGAACTGGCCCCCGGCGACGCACTGCTCGGGCACACCGCGCGCGGGGTGGAGCTCGCCGCCTCCTTCGGTGCCCGGTCCGTGTCGCTCGCCGGCATGATCCCCTCACTCACCGGCTACGGGTTCGACGTCGTGCGCGCCGTCGGTACGGGCGAGGGTGCCCCGGCCGTCACCACCGGCCATGCGGCGACCGTGGTCTCCGTCGTGAAGACCGTCCATGCGGCGCTCGAAGCCACCGGGCAGGAGTTGAACGCCCTCACCGTGGCGTTCGTCGGGCTCGGTTCCATCGGCTCCTCCTCCCTGGAGTTGCTGCTCGGCCGGGCCCCGGCTCCGCCCGCCCGGCTGCTGCTCTGCGACGTACCGGGCAGCGGTCCACGGCTCAAGGAGTTCGCCGAACGGCTCCGCGAACGCGGTCTCGCGGACGCCGTCGACGTCCTGGAGTCGGGCGGGGTGCTTCCCGACGCGGTGTACGGGGCACGCCTCATCGTCGCGGCGGTCAGCGGCGGCGGCACGCTCCTCGACGTGGACCGGCTCGAACCCGGTACGACGGTGGTCGACGACTCGTTCCCGCACTGCTTCGACACGGGGCGGGCCGTCAGCCGGATGGACCGGGCGCGGGACGTCCTGGTCGTCGGGGGCGGGCTGCTGAGCGCCGGGACCGTCGAACGGCAGGTGGCCGAAGGGCTGCCGGCCGCCGCGGTGGCCGGTTATCTCGCGCAGCCCTCGATCCCGGACACCATCGCGTCCTGTCGGCTGGAGTCCCTGCTCCACGCCTCCGGGACCACGGATCTCCCGCTGGTCCGGGGCCCGGTCGACACGGCCACCGGCCGCGCCTACTGGGCGGCCGCGGAAGCCACCGGGACGCGGGCGGCGCCGCTGCACCTGCTCACCCGCACCATCGACGGGGACATGGCCCGGCAGGTGCCGAGCCGTCCGGTCCTGCCGAACCGTCCGGTCCTGCCCAACCCTGTCGCCCTGCCGGACCGTCAGGACCACCTGGGCCGCTCGGGCCTCCCGGACCTCCGGGAACGGCAGTTCGGGAGCGAAACGTAAGAATTGTCTCGCCGTGCCCTTCGCCCTCTCCGTCCGGCCGGAAACCATCCGGACGGAGAGGCTCCGGGAAGAGCGATTCACTTTTCGATCGACCGCCTCCGGAGCGAAAGGCCACGGAGTCGCCCATCCCCTTCCCCAGCTTTTCCCGGAAGCAAATGCGAGGGATCAGGACGGTCCTGACCCCCGCACCGCCGTCGGCCGACCACCGCGCTTTTTGGACATTTCTTTACCGTTCCCTTGGCCGATTAAGGCGCTGCTCCAGGGGTCGTGGCGCGATCTACGCTGCCGAACCGGTGCACAGAAGCACCGTTCCTGCTCTCACGACTCCCGGAGAACACATGTCACTTCCCGAGATGTCCACCGCCTTCGATCTCAGCACGCTGGATCTCGGTGAGATCACCGTCACCGCGATGCGCGACACGGCCGGAATAGGCGAGTCCACCTATTCGCTGTCGTCCTCCTCCTCGACGTCCTGTCAGGGCTGCAGCGGGTGCAGCGTCCAGCCGCCGCTGCCGCTCGACACCGCGTGACGCAGGAGCCGTGAGGGCTTCCGCGGTGCCGCCGGTCCGGTGTGCCGGGCCGACGCGGTGTCGCGGAGGCCCGTACGCGTACGTACCCGGCGCCGCCCGAACCGTGTGCCGACCCCTGTCCGACGCCCAGCCGACTGGATCGATGTGAACCCGCCCGTACCGGAACTCCAGCTGCCCGCACCCTCCCTCCGCACCGGGCACGCGGCCCCGCTCCCCCGGATCGCGCCCGGCGCGCTGGTCCGGACGACCCTGCTGAGCCTGCCCGCCGAGCCCGGTCCCGCCGTCGCGTTCCGTGCGGCGCTGGCCGAACTGGTGGCGCTGGAGGAGCGGCTCGCGGCGCTGGCCCCCGCCCTCGGTGACGCGCTGTACGCGAGTCGGGCGGGCCACACGGAAGACTTCCACCGCGATGTGGTGCTGCCGCTGCGCCGCGCCGTGCACAACGGGCGCGATCCGCGGCCCGCCCTGCTGCACCGCCTGGACGGCCTGCCCGACCGGGTGCCCGAACTGCGCGCCTGGCTCGCCGCACGCGGGCGCAGGGAGGAGCTGCTCACCGCCCTCCGGTCCGGGGCCGCCCCCGCTCTCGCGGCCGGGCGGTCCGTGCTCGCCGGGCTCTGCCGGGAGCCCGCGTTCCTCCGCGCGGCCTCGTTCACCAGCGCCGACCTGCTGCGGGCTGTGGTGCGGGCCGGACAGGACGGGCCGGTGGACCGCAGGGCCCGGAAGGAGGAGGCGGGCGTACTGCGGCATGTGACGCGAGCGGTCGCCCGTACGACGCCGCTGTCCGCGTTCACGGCGGTCGGCTGGGGAGTGCTGCCGGGGCCGTCGTCGGGCGGTGAGGGGGTCGGTTCCGGGGCCCGAAGCTACGCGGAGCTGGAGGCCGCCGGGGCCTGGAACGACGCGGAGCCGGGAGCTGCTCGGAGCGGGGCGGCCCCCGAAACCGCCGGGGCCTGGAGTCCGGTGGAGCTGCCGCTGGGGTCGGCCCTTGCCGTCGTCCGTGCCAACCGGACGCTGGTGGACACCCTGTTCGCCGCGCTGGCGGCCGACCCGCGCCGTCGCTCCACGCTCCCCCATCGGCTGTGCAGCAGTCCGCGTGTCTCCGGCGGGCGTGTCTCCTTCGCCCGCTCCCGTACGGCCTTCACCGCCGCGCGCTTCCTCGCGGTGGAGGACGACGAGGTCACCCTCGGCGCGGCGGAACCGCTGCTCCGGCTGGCGGAGTTGTGCGATCCCCCGGCCACGCCCGCCGCCCTGGCGGAGATGCTCGTCGCGGAAGGAGAGGCCCAGACCGGAGAGGGAGAGCGGCCGGCTGCACTCGACGCGGCCTCCGCCTTCGTCGGGCAGGTCTGCGATGCGGGGCTGCTCGTCCCCGTGGAGCCCTTCGGCCCGCAGGACCCGGACCCACTCCCCAGGCTGGCCCGCTGGCTGCGGAGCACCGGTACGCGACAGGACCACGAACCGGCCCTCCGTATCGAGGAACTCGCCACCCTCACCGCCGAGTTCGGCACCGCGGAACCCGGCCGCCGCGCCGCCCTCCTCGCCACCCTCCGGGACCGCTGGGCAACGCTCCTCGACGAAGTGGGCCACCCGGTGGGCCCCGCCCCCGGCCGCCTCACCGTGCTCAGCGAGGACGTCGTCCTGCGGCAGCCCGTACCGCTGGACGGGTTCCTCGACGGAGCGGACCATCAGGGGGTAGCCGAACTGGCTTCCCTGGCCGAGGTGTTCGACCTCGGTCCAGTGATACGCCGACAGGTGCGGGACAGTTTCGTCGAGCGGTACGGGCCCGGCGGGGTCTGCCCGCACGTGTGGGACTTCGGCGCGGCCGCCGACGAGGCGTGGCAGCGGGCCGCGCGGGCCGTCGACGGGGCTGACGGGGATACGGCGGGCAGGACAAGTACGGACGGAGGCGGCGGGGCCACCGCCGCCGACGGCGTACGCCGACTCACCGCGCTCCGGGCCGAGTTGGTCGCATCCGTGCACCGGGCCCACGCCGACAGCGGCGGCGGGCCGGACGACGACGTCGTCCTGCCGCCCGGCCCGGTGGCCGCACTCCCCTCCCGGATGCCGTCGTGGGCGACGCGGCGCCCGGTCTCGTACACCGGGTTCCTCCAGCGGGCGCCCGGCGGGATGTTGTGCGTGAACCACGTGTACGGGGGGTGGGGGCGCTTCATCAGCCGGTTCCTGGACTCCCTGGATCCCCGGGCCGTGCGCGAGACCGCCGCCGCCGTCTCCGACGCGCTCGGGCCGGGTGCCAGAGCGGCCCAGGTGCGGCCGGTCAGCGGGTTCAACGCCAACCTGCATCCCTTGTTCGTACGGGACGAGATCGGGGCGGACCGCTCGTACGCGTCACTCGGCATGGACGACGTCGAGCTGGTCCACGACCCGATCGGTGATGAGGTCCGGGTCCGGGTCAAGGCGACCGGTGCGTGGGCCGATGTGCTCTACGCCGGGGTGTTCGCGCCACTTCTGCTGCAACCGGGACTCGCGCCCCTGCTGATGGACCATCCGCACGGCATCACCGACTTCGGTCCCCTGGTGCCCCGTCACCGCAGCTCCGTACCGGGCGGGGATCTGGTGCGTACGCCCCGCCTCCGCCACCGCCACCTTGTTCTACGCCGACGCCGGTGGGAGCTGGCGGGCGGCCCGGTGGCGGTGCTGCTCGGGGAGCTGGCGGCCGAGGGCGAGGTACCGGTGGGGACGGTGGCGCGGTGGCGGGCTCTGCTCGGCGTGCCCGACCAGCTCTATCTGCACGCCCCGCCACCGGGCCGGGGCGAGCGGGTGGACGAGGACCTCCTGCGCGCCCTCGACCGGCCCAAGCCGCAGTACGTCGACCTCGGTGACGCGCTGCACCTGCGCTGCCTGGGCAAGTGGCTGGCCCGCCATCCGGACGGGGTCGTCCTGGAGGAGGCACTGCCCGCACCGGCCCGGGGCGGGCAGCACACGGCGGTGGAGCTGGTGGTGGAGACCTACCGGGCCGGGCAGGCACATCGGGCGCATCGGAGGGGAGAGCGGTGACCGTCGATCAGGTCGCGCCAGACAGGCAGGATGCGTTGGACTCTCTGGGGCGGTGGCGGTTACGGCCCGGCGTGTCGGTGACCGCGCTCCACAACGGCGTACATCTGCGGGGCTGGATCACCAGCCTCACGTTGGAGGGCGGGGACGGTCTGCCGGTGCTCTGGGGCCGTCTGGCCGAGGCCCTGGCGGCGGGCGGGGAGCGGAGCGGGGCCGCCCGCGCGGAGCTGGTGCGGGCGGCCCCGGAGGGCTCGCCGCTCCGGGCCGCGCTGCTCACGGTCCTCGGCCAGTTGCTCGATCATGACCTGCTGGTAGAACGCTCGGGCGGAGAGGCCACGGGCGGTGCCGGGCCGTGGCTCGGGGCCGTGGCCGAGCGGCCCGGCGCTGCGGGCGCCGCGCTCGCCCGCAGCCGGACGCGGGTCCTCGGCGCGCACCCTGACAGCGCGCTCGTCCGCGCCGCCGCCCGGGCGTTGAACCGTGCCGGTCTCCGAGCAGAGGTCGCCAAGGCGGCCGAACTGCCAGACGGACACGTCCTGTTGGTCGCCTCCGGGCCCGGTGGACCTCCGGGCGCAGGACAGGGTCGGGAGGCGGCGGAGCGGGCCGTGGCGGTGGGCGTACGGGCGGGCCTCGGGTTCGTCACCCCCGTGGGCAGCGTGGCGCAGGCGCGGGCCGACGCCGAGACACTGGCGGGCCGGTTGCGGCAACGGAAGACCGGCCATCGGGCACCCGAACACCCCGCCTTGCCCGTGCTCCTGGCTTCCTCCGCCGCGCAGCGGCTGGTGTGCGCGGTGGCCGGGCTCCGCGACCCGTCGGCCGAGGCAGGTGACGCCCGGCTGCTCCCCGGGCTGCCGACGGCGCTGATCGCGGAGCAGGAGCCCTCGGGCGGGTTGCGGGGCGAATACCGCACCTGGCCGGGCCCCGTGCTCGTGGATGCCGACCGGGTCCGCCCGCGTGCTGACGTACGTACGTTGTCCGGGGCCCTGGCCCGTGTCCCGGTGCTCACCGACCCCTGGGCCGGGGTGCTGGACGAACCGGACCCCGGGGCGCTCCCCCAGCTGCCCGCAGCGCTGGTCCGCTGTGCGGCGGAGGGCGGTGACCTGGTGGCCGGTGGAGCGCGGGCCGACCTGGCGCGGCTGGAGGCGGTCTGCCGTGCGGCCGAACTCCTCCTGGGAGGCGGGAAGTCGGGCCCGGTGGTGGTCGGGGCGGGTGTGGAGCACGCGCGCGGGCGGGCGCTGCGGCGGGCGGTGGACCGGGAGGCCGCACAGCAGACAGATGCGGTGGACGGCGACAGGCACAGCCCCGTGCCCTGGAGCCCGGAGACCGCACGCCATCCGCAGGCGGCGCACTGGTGGTCCGTCCTGGTCGGGCGCCTGGGCGTCGACGCGGCGGTGGCCGTGGAGCGCCTGGGCACAGCCGGCGGCGCGGGTGTGTTCGGCGCCCGAGTCGTCCGGAGGCGACACCGTACGGCGGTGGGTGCGCCACCCGAACTGCTCGGCTCGGCCGTCGAGGCCACGGTCGACGACGCCGTCGCCTACGCCGCGCTCTCCGCCGTCGTCAGGGTCCAGGCCGCCGCCGACGCACCGCACGCCCGGCAGTTGGTGACCCCCAGCGGTGCGTCGGCGGCGCTCGCCCGGTCGGCGGAGACGGCTCCCTGGGAGGACGCGGGGTGGACCACGGCATGGCTGGCGGAGTCGGCCGACCGGGAGCCCGGCCTCCAGGAGGCCCTGGCCGGCCTGACCGGGTGGTCCCCGCAGCCGTGGGAGCCGTCGCCCGGTGCGGACGCCGACGTCCAGGCGCTCTGGTCGGCGCTGCGGCAGTGCGGCTTCACCGTGCTGTCCGCCGGGGCCGATGCCCCGCACGCCCGCCCCGGCCCTGCCCCCGGCTCTCCCTCTGCCTCTGCCTCTGGTGCGGGTACGCACACCATCACTCCCACGGAAGGACTCCGGTGAGCCCGGTGACCGTCGCAGACCCGCTCCGGCAGGCACTGGCGGAGGAGACGCCCGCGACCGCCGTCCTCGGCACCGCCGACGCCCTGCGCCTCACCGAGGGCAGCGCGGTCGTGGTCCTGGACACCTGGGCCTTGGGGGAGGCCGAGGAGTTGTCGCGCCATGCACTGAACCATCCGGTGACGCTCGTCCCCGTCCGGGGCGACGGGGCGCTGACTGTCGTGGGGCCCGTGCTGCGGCCCGGCGCGCGGGGGTGTCTGGCGTGCGGTGAGTACCGGCGGCTCGCGACGATCGGCGGCCGGGTGCCGTGGCACAGCTCCGGGCTGCGGCTGGCGGGCCGCCCCTCCCCCGCGTTCGTCGACGCCGTCGCCGTCCTGGCCGCAGCGCTCTCCGACGGGGACGGGGCGCTCGTCCATGTCGTCCACAACGGCCGGGGCACCTGGTCGACCCACCGCCTGGAGCCGGTCGGCGGGTGCGCGGTCTGTCTGCCGCTGCCGCCGGACGGGCCCGGGGCCGCCGAGGCGGACTTCGGTCCGGAGACGCGCCGGTCACCGGGTGCGCCGTGCGACCCGGAGTCGCTGCGCGAGCCCAACTCCCGTACGGACGTGGCGGGTCTGCGGGAGGTGCTGTTCGACGAACGGTTCGGGCCGGTCCACCAGATCCTGCGCACCGAGGAGTCCGTACACAGCCTCACCAGTGCGTACGTGACCTACGGCCGCCACCTCCGGGACGGCGGCTACGGCCGGTCCGTCGACTTCGAGAGCAGCGAGCGCGTCGCGCTCTTCGAGGGTGCGGAGCGCCTGGCGTCGATGAGCCCCACCGGCCGGCGGACGGTGCTGCGCGCCTCGTTCGCGGAGCTGGGCCCCGGGCGGGCGGTCGATCCGGTGCGGCTCGGGCTGCCCGACCCCGTCCACCACGGTCACCCCGCCTCCGCGACCGTCCCGTACACACCGGATCTCGCACTCGACTGGGTGCACGGCTGGTCCCTCACTCGGGACCGTACGACGGCGGTGCCCGAGCACGTGGCGTACTGGGATGCGAGCCCGGGGCGGCCCCGGGTGGTGTACGAGTGCTCCAGTGGCTGCGGGCTGGGCAACAGCCCCGCCGAGGCGGCGTTGTACGGGCTGTTCGAGGTGGCCGAGCGGGACGCGTTCCTGATGGCCTGGTACGCGCGCACCCCGCTGCGGCGGGTCTCCGTTCCGGCGGACGACCTGGAGGTGGCGCATCTCGTGGACCGTGCGTCGCTCGCCGGTTACCGGGTGGCCCTGTTCGACGCGACGAACGACTTCCGGGTGCCCGCCGTCATCGCCGTCGCCCGGCACCGGGGCGAACCCGACTCCGCGCCACGGGCGTTCGTCGCCGCCGGGAGCCACCACCATCCGCGTACGGCGATCCGGTCGGCCGTCGCGGAGGTGGTGACCAATGTGGTCAACGCGGTCCACCGGCACCGGGCCGAGCCGGACATGTTCGACCGGCGGCGGCTGCTCCCGATGCTGGAGCGGCCCGAGCTGGTGCGGACGCTCGCGGACCATGTGGCCGTCAACACCCTCCCCGAGGCCCTCCCCCGGCTGGACTTCCTCGACCAGGACGGGCCGGAGGACCCGGGCGACCCGAACGGCTCCGACCGTCCGGGGGCGGACTGGCGGGACGTCTGGCCCGAGGCGGCGGCGCCGGAGCCCGTACCGGATGTGCGGACCCTGCTGGAGCAGACCGTGACCCGGCTGGCCGGTCTCGGCCTGGAGGTCATCGCCGTCCCGCTGAGCGAGTCCGTCGTACGGGACCGGCTGGGACTGCACACGGCGAAGGTCGTGGTGCCGGGGTCGCTGCCGATGACCTTCGGCCATGTCAACCGGCGCACGCTCGGGCTCGACCGGCTGCTGGAGGTGCCGTTCCGGCTGGGGCGTGCGCCGCGCGTGGTGCGCCACGACGAACTCGTCCTCCACCCGCACCCGTTCCCGTGAATCCCGCCCTGCCTACGAGCGACCGCCGCCGACCACCGACCACCTCACCGGAGCAGGAACTCATCCCGTGACCTACGGCCCCGACGACACCCCCTGGCTCAGCCTCCACTGCTTCCTCCGCTCCACCCCCGAGGACGTCGACGCCTTCCTCACCGAGGAGGTGGCTCCGCTCCTCGACGGGCTCGTCGCCGGGGGCGAGGCCGGTGGGTGGTTCTTCATCCGGTACGACGAGGGCGGGCACCATCTGCGGATCCGGGTGCGCGGGGCGTCGGAGCCGACGGCTGTGTCCCTGGCGGACGCCCTTGCGAAGGCGGCCGGACGGCTGCCGGACACCGGGGCCAGTGCCGATGCCGGGACCGGGCAGGCGGAACACGCCGAGGTCCGTGCGGTGCCGTACGTTCCCGAGACCGCGCGCTACGGAGGGCCCGCCGCCCTGCCGGTGGCCGAGGAGGTGTTCGTACGCTCCAGCCGCGTGGCCGTGCGGGCGGTCCGGGAGACCCCGCGCGGCAGCGCCCGGCTCGCCCTGGCCATCGATCTCGCGCACGCCACCGCCCTCGCCTGCGGCCCGGACCGGCTGGCGGCGGCACAGTGGCTGCGGCGCCACGCCGCGGGCTGGCGGTGGGCCGACGACGTACCGCTGCTGGGCCCCCGGTACGTCCATGCGAGGGTCAACAGCGTCTACGCGCTCCAGCGGGACGGTCTCGTGAGCCGTGCGCACGCCGTGCGGCAGGCGCTGAACGACGGGACGGCCCCGGCCGTGCTCACCGACTGGTACGACGCCGTGCGCGACGCCGATCAGGCGCTGCGCTCCGGCCTCCCGCGGCCGGGCCGCCCGCACATCTGGGCGTCCCAGCTGCACATGCTCCTCAACCGGCTGGGTTTGGCGCCCGACGAGGAGCGGGCGGTGTGCCGGCTGGCCGCGCGGACGCTGCTGGACCGGGGTGAGGATCCCTCGTACTTCCCGGACGATCACACCTCGCCCGACCGGCAGTACCTGGAGCGGAGCAAGTTCCACCTGGGGCGGGAGGAGGACTCCGCGCCCCGCGACGTACCACCCCGAGATCAGGTTGAGGAGCAGGTCCGTGAGCCGTCCGGTGGGCCCGTCGTCCGGGGAGGCCCCGAACTCCCTCTGCCCGCAGGGCCGTTCCCGGCGGCGGAGCTGCGTACGGTGATGAACAGCCGTGTCTCCCGGCGGGGTTCGCTCACCGGGCCTCTCGACGCGGCGACGCTCGGCACCCTGCTGTGGGGCGCGCACGCGTCCGGGCACGAGTCGGTCCTCCGGTTCGCGGACGGCGGTGAACGCCTCATGCGCCACCGGCCGTATCCGAGCGCGGGCGCCCTCTACACGGTCGGTCTCCGGCTGATCGCGCTGGATGTGGAGGGGCTGGCGCCGGGCACCTACCAGTGTGTGCCGGACCGGCGCTCGCTGCGGTACGTCGGTCCGGCCCCCGCCCTGGACGACATCAGGTCGCTCTCCTCGTACCTCTCCCGCTCCGGGGACGACCCCGACGGCATCGTCCCGGACGCGCTGCCGGTGGTGCTGGGGCTCTACGTGGACCTGGGGCGGCTCCGGGAGCGCTACGGTCTGCGCGCCCTGCGGCTGGGGCTCCTGGAGGCGGGCCACCTGGCACAGTCGCTGCTGCTCACCGCCACCGCGCTGCGGCTGGGGACCACGCCGCTCGGCGGGTTCCGGGACGATCTGGCGCACGAGGTCTTCGGGCTCGACGACCTGGACCAGCCGCTCCAGTACCTCCTGCCGGTGGGCCGCCACCCGGAGTTGCCCACCCTGTAGGCGCGTGGACCCGTCAGGCGAACGCTTCCAGCGCGACCTTGGCCGCCCCGGCGATCAGGGCGTCGTCGGATTCGGCGTCCTTGACGTCGCGGCGGGAGAGGACGGCGATCGCGATCGGGGCGGCGCCCGGGGGCCAGACGATGGCGATGTCGTTACGGGTCCCGTAGCCCCCGGTGCCGGTCTTGTCACCGACCACCCAGCCACGGGGCGTGCCCGCGCGGATGGTGTGGTCCCCGGTGGTGTTGCGCTTCAGCCAGTCGGTGAGGAGGGCCCGCTTCTCCGCCGGGAGGGCGGGGCCGAGAGCGTACGCGCGCAGGTCCGTCGCCAGGGCGCGGGGCGTGCTGGTGTCACGGAGGTCGCCGGGCGTGGCGTCGCTGAGGGCGATCTCGTAGCGGTCGCAGCGGGTGACGTCGTCCCCGATTCCGCGCAGGGCGTCCTGGAGGCCCCGGGGGCCGCCCAGTTCGCGGAAGAGGAGGTTGGCGGCGGCGTTGTCGCTGTAGCGGATGGTGGCGTCGCAGAGTTCGCGGAGGGTCATGCCGGTGGCGACGTGCTTCTCGGTGATCGGCGAGTGGCTGATGATCTCCTCCTGGCCGTAGCGCACGAGGCGTTCCATCTGCGGAAGGCTCTTCCTGGCCAGGACGGCACCGGAGAGCAGGGCCTTGCAGGTGGAAGCGTAGGCGAACCGTTCGTCGGGGCGGTGGGTGACGGCCCGTCCGTCGCCGGTGTCGACCGCGTACACGCCGAGCCGGGCGTCGAACTTCCGCTCCAGCTCGGCGAAGGCGCGGTCCGTGCGGGGCAGGGTCTTGCGGGGCGTGGTCGAGGCCGACGGGGTCGGGCCGGGGCTCCCGCCGTCCGGGCCGTTCGCCGCACCGGACGGGGTGTCCGGTCCGCCCGTGGAACAGCCGGTGAGCGGGAGCAGCGCGGCACCGGCCAGCGCGGCGAGTACGGAACGGCGGGAGGCGGGGGCGGGAGCGGCAGGGACCTCGGTGGCGTCGGTGGGAGGGGTAAAGGCGGGAGGGCTGGAAGGCACGGCGGAAGACCTCTCTCTCGACGGTGATCGTGCGGTCGGCGGATCGTCGTGCGACCGGCCGGCGGTGATCGTGGCGCGCCTGGGCCCGGTCACGGACCGGTTCCGGCACGGAGTGCGGGCCGCTGTGTCGGCCTTCCCGGAGTCAAACCCGCCGCCGGTCGGCATGTCGAATACAATCTCGGCATCGGAGTGATTCATTGGCCATATCACCGCATGCCAGGGAGGCGGAGTGCTGACGGAACGGCACCTGGAAATCTTCGTCGCGCTGGCGGAGGAGGAGCATTTCGGCGCCGCCGCCCAGCGGGTGGGGATCACCCAGCCGCCGCTCTCCCAGGGGTTGCGGCGGCTGGAGGCGCTGCTCGGCGTCCGGCTGTTCGAGCGGGAGCGCGGGGTCTTCCTCACCGAGGAGGGCGCGCTCCTGCTCCCGCACGCCCGCAGGGCCCTCGCCGCGCTGGCCGAGCTGCGGGAGACCGGTGCCCGTGAGCACGCGGACGGCCGCAGGCTGCGGCTGGGGCTGGCACCCGAGGTGCCGGCGCCGCTCGCGGCCGATGTGGCGGCCGCGCCGGTCCGGGCCGGTGACCGGGCCCGGATCAGCACGGTGACGGCCCCGAGCGCGTCGTTGCTCTCCGATGTCGCCTCGGGCCGGCTGGACCTCGCGGTGGTCCGGCACCCGTCGGTCCTGCACGGCCTCGCCGCCGGGCAGGTGGTCCTCCTGCCGACGTGGATCCTCACCCCGGCCGGGTCCGCCACCCCGGCCGGTCCGGCGGGCCCGGACCGGCCGGCGGACAGCGGCGGCGCGGCGGAGTCCGGTGGTGCGGCAGAGTCCGGTGGTGCCGCGGAGGCCGGTGGTGCGGCGGTCCGGCGGCTGCCCGTGGCCGTACGTCCCCGGGGCGAGGCGCCCGCCGCCCATGACCTGTTCGTGGACACGCTGGCGAGCCGGGGCCGACGGGTGGAGACGGTGGTGGTCGCGGACGAGCGGGCCGGGCTGGCGCTGGTGGCGGCGGGCCAGGCCGTCCTGGTCACGGCCGACGAGACGCTGACGGCCTCCCGGGTCGAGCGGCGGCGGGCGACCGACCCGCCGCTCCCCCTGCGGCTCCGGGTCGTCTGGAACCCCCGGCGGTCCGGTGCGGCCTCGGAGGATCCGGCCGCGACCGCCCGGCTGCTGGAGAACGCCCTGGCCGAGGGAGCGGCCCGATGAGCGGAACCCGGCACAGCGGCGGCGGGGGCGGGGTGGAGCGGACCATCCGCTCGCTGTTCGACGACGCGGGCGTGCGAGGCTGGCTCCATGTGGCGGAGCTGGACCGGCCGTCGGCCCGGGTCGCCCTCGATCCGGACGAGCCGGTGCCGATGGGCTCCGTCTACAAGATCGCGCTGATGGCCGCCTTCTGCCGGCTGGCCGACGCGGGGCGGCTCGACCCGCGCCACCGGCTCACGCTGGAGGCGGCCGACCGGGTGGCGGGCCCCACCGGCCTGTCCATCCTCCGCGACCCGGTCACCATGTCGCTGCGTGACCTGGCGGTGCAGATGATGAGCATCTCCGACAACACCGCGGCCCATGCCGTGCTCCGGGCGGTGGGTACCGATGCCGTCGACCGGATGTGTGCCGATCTCGGTCTGCCGCACACCCGGATCCACGGCGGGGTGGTCGGCACGTACGACCGGCTGCTCGCCGATACGGGCGCCGGGTCGCTGGACGCCGCCATGGCCCGGGTCGCGGACAACGACACCGTCGCCCCGGCGGACGTCTACGACCCCGCGTACAAGGCGTCCTCCACCCCGGCCGAGACCGCGCGGCTGCTCCGGGCGATCTGGACGGACGAGGCCGCGTCCCCGGAGAGCTGCGCCTTCATGCGCGCGGCGATGGGCACCCAGCCGTGGACCCACCGGCTCGCCTCCGGGTTCCCGTACGACGACGTGGCCGTCCACGGCAAGACCGGCACGTTCGGTTCCATGCGCCACGAGGCGGGGGTGGTGGAGCTGGCGGACGGCAGCCGCTACACGGCGGTGGTCTTCACCCAGGCCGCCCGCGCCGACCGGAAGCTCCCGCGCGCGGACGCGGTGATCGGTGCGGTGGCCCGGGTCGCGGTGGAGGAGCTGCGCCGGGGTCACGGCGTCTGACCCGCCGGGGCGCCCGACCGGCCGTCGGGGGCGGGGTGGAGCATTCTGGGCGCAGGACATCCCGTTCGGTGGATTCGACGGACTCGTCGGATCCGACGGACTCGTCGGACTCGATGGACTCGATGGAGGAGCACCCGTGGCACTGACCCGTGACGAGCGCGAACAGTTCCTGGCCGAACCCCATGTCGCCGCGCTGGCGGTGGACTCGGCGGAGAGGGGGCGGGCCCCGCTCACCGTGCCGATCTGGTACCAGTACGAACCCGGCGGGGACCTTTGGATCATGACGGGGCGTGATTCCCGCAAGGGCCGGCTGATCGGCGCGGCGGGGCGGTTCTCCCTGATGGTCGACCGGCTCACCCCGACCGTCCGCTATGTGTCCGTGGAGGGTCCGGTCGTCTCGACGCTCCCCGCCACCCGTGAGCAGCTGGTGGAGATCTCGTCGCGCTATCTGCCCGCGGAGAAGGTCGAGGCGTACGTCGACTTCGCCTGGAAGGAACACGGTGAGCAGGTGGTCATCCACATGCGGCCGCAGCGCTGGCTGAGTTCGGACCTCGGAGGGTTCTGAACGGCGGCCCGCCCCGTCGGCGGAACCGGGCCGGGCACAGAAAATCCCTGGTCGGCGCAATTGCGTACCAGGGATTTTGCCGCGTATATTGGATTCTTCTGCGCTCACGCAGAAAGGCCTCACGCGGAGGCCTTATAAGAAGAACCATATCCGGCAGGGAGCCGTTTTGTCAAACCGGGAAGCCGTCGAATTGCGGGAAGAGCAGGAATTCATCGACCGTGTCCATGCGCGCGTCGACGAGCTGCGCGGGGTCACGGCCCGGGACGTCGAGCAGGCGCTGACGCCGGTGGGGACCGGGCTGCAGGCCCGGCTGGAGCGGGATGTGCTGGTGGCGGAGCGGTCGGGGCTGCTCGCCGCGCTGAACGCGGTGGACGGCTCGCTCTGTTTCGGGCGGATCGACCTTTCCGACGGTGTCGCGCACCATATCGGGCGCATCGGGATCCGTGAGGACGATGCCGAGCACACGCCTCTTCTCATCGATTGGCGGGCGCCGGTCGCGCGGCCTTTCTATCTCGCGACCGGGCATGTGCCGATGGGGCTGCGTCGGCGTCGGCACATCACCACCGAGGGGCGTACGGTCACCGAGCTGCATGACGAGATCCTGGATCTGGGGGACGAGGACCGAACCGGTTTCGAGGACCCGAACGGGGACGCCGTCCTCCTGGCCGCGCTGAACTCCGCCCGCACCGGCCGCATGGGCGACATCGTGCGGACGATCCAGGCGGAGCAGGACCGCATCATCCGCGCCCCGCACCGGGGTGTGCTCGTCGTCGAGGGCGGGCCCGGCACCGGGAAGACGGCGGTGGCGCTGCACCGGGCCGCGTTCCTGCTGTACGAACACCGCGAGGTGCTGGCCAAGCGGGCGGTGCTGATCGTGGGGCCCAACCCGGCCTTCCTGCGGTACATCGCGGAGGTGCTGCCCGCGCTCGGGGAGACCGGCGTCCTGCTCGCCACGCAGGCCGAACTCTTCCCGGGCGTCCACGCCACCGGCACCGACACGCCCCGCGCGGCGGCCGTGAAGGGCGGGGCGCACATGGCGGAGGCCCTCGCCCTCGCCGTACGCGACCGGCAGCAACTGCCGGAGCCGGGTGCGCCGTTGGTCATCCCGCACGACGACGGGGACCTGATCCTGGACTGGGAGATCGCGTACGAGGCCCGGCAGGCGGCCCGTGACACCCTGCTGCCGCACAACCTGGCCCGCCCGCACTTCGCCTTCCGGATCGTCGACGCGCTGACCGAGCAGCTCACCGAGCGGATCGGCGCCGACCCGTACGGCGGGCCCAACTTCCTCGGGCCGGACGACATCGCGCAGCTCGGCAAGGCCGTCGCCATGAGCCCCGAGGTGCATGAGGCGATCGAGTCGCTGTGGCCCGTCCTCACCCCGCAAGAGTTCCTCGCCGGATACCTGGCCGAGCCCGTGTACGTACCGGAGGCGGACGCCGAGGCGTTGCGGCGGGCGCCCGGTGACGGGGAGTGGACGCCCGCCGATGTTCCGCTGCTCGACGAGGCGGCCGAGCTGCTGGGGTTCGACGACAGCGCGGAGCGGGCGGCCGCCGAGGCGGAGCGGCAGGAGCGGATCGCGTACGCGCAGGGGCTGTTGGAGCTCTCGCGGGGTTCGGAGACGTACGAGTTCGAGGACGAGGAGTCCGAGGTGCTCGCCGCCCACGACATCATCGACGCCGAGCGCATGGCGGAGCGGCACGAGGAGATCGACCACCGCAGCGCCGCCGAGCGGGCGGCCGCCGACCGGACCTGGGCGTTCGGGCACATCATCGTGGACGAGGCGCAGGAACTGTCGCCGATGGCGTGGCGGCTGCTGATGCGGCGCTCCCCGACCCGTTCGCTGACGCTGGTGGGCGATCCGGCCCAGACGTCCGAGGAGGCGGGTGTCGGTTCGTGGGAGAAGATCCTCGATCCGTACGTGGGTGACCGCTTCGAGCATGTGACGCTCGGGGTCAACTACCGTACGCCCGCCGAGATCATGGAGTTGGCCGCCCGGGTCGTCCGGGAGCGGAACCCCTCCTTCGTCGCGCCCGGTTCGGTGCGGTCCACCGGTGAGGAGCCGTGGGTGCGGGAGGCCGGTGAGGATCTGGCGGGCGCGGTGGCGAAGGCCGTCGCGGAGCTGACGCCCGGGGAGGGACGGCTCGCGGTGATCGCGCCGCGTGAGCTGCACGAGGAGGTCGCCGGGCCGCTGGAGGGGGTGGTGGCGGGGGCCGAGCCCGATCTCACCCGGTCGGTGGTGCTGCTCGACCCGCGGCAGGCGAAGGGGCTGGAGTTCGACCATGTGCTGGTCGTGGAGCCCGGCCGGTACGGGACGAGCGATCTGTACGTGGCTCTGACCCGGGCCACGCAGCGGCTCGGGGTCGTCCACCGGGAGGAGCTGCCCTCGGCGCTGCGCTGACCCCGTCCGCCCTCTCGCCCTGTCCCGTCCGTCCCTTCCCGTCCTGTCTCGCCCCCCGGTCCGACCGGGGGGCGTTTCTGTGTCCGGGTGGCGCGGAACGTGCAATCTCCTGCTTGATAGTGCTTGAAACTCGCGCTTAGTATGCAGATTCGAGCATCGCACGCGCAGGGATGGGGAGATTCTGATGACGCATGTGGCACGGGAGCTGGCCAGTCAGCCCGACTGCTGGCAGCGGGCGGCGGACCTGGCGGACGGGGCCGCGGAGCAGCTTCCGGCGGCCGGTGAGCGCATCGCCGTCGTCGGCTGCGGCACCTCGTACTTCATGGCCCAGGCCTACGCGGCTCTCCGCGAGGGCAGCGGCCAGGGCGAGACGGACGCCTTCGCCGCGTCGGAGTTCCCCGTCGGCCGCCGCTACGACCGGATCGTGGCGCTGAGCCGCTCCGGCACCACGACCGAGGTGCTCGGCCTGCTCGCGCAGCTCCGGGGCACCACCCGGCGGACCGTCGTCATCGGGGACCCCGACAGCCCCATGGCGACGACGGCCGACGACGCGGTGGTGCTCGGCTTCGCGGACGAGAAGTCCGTCGTGCAGACGCGGTTCGCGACCACGGCGCTGACCCTGCTCCGCGCCCAGCTGGGCCTGCACACCGATGCGGTGGTGGAGGACGCGCAGGTCGCGCTGGCCGAACCGCTGCCGGCCGGGCTGGTGGAGTGCTCCCAGTTCACCTTCCTCGGGCGGGGCTGGAGCGTGGGGCTCGCCAACGAGGCGGCGCTGAAGATGCGGGAGGCGGCGCTCGCCTGGAGCGAGGCGTATCCGGCGATGGAGTACCGGCACGGCCCGATCAGCATCTCCACCCACTCCACCGCCACCTGGATGCTCGGTGACGCGCCGACCGGGCTCTCCGACGAGGTCCACGCGACGGGCGCCCGGTGGGTGGCCGGCGGGCTCGACCCGCTGGCGGAGCTGGTCCGGGTGCAGCGGCTGGCGCTGGCCATCGCGGCGAGCCGCGGCCTGGACCCGGACCGGCCGCGCCATCTGACGCGCTCGGTCATCCTCAGCACGTCCTGACGGTCCCTCACCGCCGTCCCAGGGCCTCTGCCTGACGGCCTCTCACCACGGAGTTGCCATGCCCATCGCCGCCACCGGCGAGCTGATCGCCGAAGCCGCAGCCCGGCGCGGTGCGGTCGCCGCGTTCAACGTCATCACCCTGGAGCACGCGGAAGCCATCGTGGAGGGGGCCGAGGCGGCCCGGGCGCCGGTGATCCTCCAGATCAGCGAGAACGCGGTCAAGTACCACGGCGGCAGGCTGCGCCCGCTGGCCCGCGCCGCGCACGAGACGGCCCGGGCCGCCGCCGTACCGGTCGCGCTCCATCTCGACCATGTCCACTCCCCCGAGCTGCTGCACCAGGCGGCGGAGTGCGGGTTCAGCTCCGCGATGTTCGACGCCGCCCGGCTGCCGTACGCGGAGAACCTGGCGGCCACCCGCGCCGCCGCCGTCTGGGCGCACGGAGAAGGGCTCCGGCTGGAGGCCGAACTCGGCCAGGTCGGCGGGAAGAACGGGGAGCCTCCGCTCGACGCCCACGCGCCCGGAGCCCGTACGGATCCGGACGAGGCCCTGGCCTTCGTCACCGCCACCGGGGTCGACGCACTGGCCGTGGCCGTCGGCACCTCGCACGCCATGACCTCGCGCGACGCCCGGATCGACCACGGCCTGCTGGCCCGGCTCCGGGACGCGGTACCGGTCCCGCTGGTGCTGCACGGTTCGTCCGGCGCGTCCGACGAGGAGCTGGCCCGGGCCGTGGCCGGAGGGATCGCCAAGGTCAACATCGGGACCGCCCTCAACATCGCGATGACCGGCGCGATACGGGAGCGGCTCGCCCGGGACGAGCGGGGTGTCGACCCCCGCCCCTACCTCGCGCAGGGGCGGGACGCGATGGCCCGGACGGTGACCCGGATGATGGCGGTGTTGTCCTCGGCAGCTGTGAAGCCCGTCTAGGACGTGGCCCTACTGCCGTCGTCGCGCGCGGCGGGCTTCGGGCCCTGGGGATCGCCCCATGCGGCCACGAGCGCCGGGAGGTCCAGCACCCGTCGGCCCGGGGCCGGGTGGACCGGTGCTCCCGAGGGGACGGCCACCACCCGGCAGCCCGCCGCCTCGGCCGCCGCGATGCCGGTGGGACTGTCCTCGACCACCAGGCAGGCGGCGGGCGGGAGTCGGAGGCGGGCCGCCGCTTCGAGGTAGGGGTCCGGGTGGGGCTTGGAGCGCTCGGTCTCGCCGTCGGCCACCGTCGTACGGAACGCCTCACCGCCCAGCGTCTTGAGCACCGCGTCCACGACCCGGCGCGGGGAGGCGGACACCAGGGCGGCGGGGATGTTCCCGTCGGCCAGCCGGTCGAGCAGGGCGCGGGCGCCGGGTCGGGGCTCGACGCCCGCCTCCACGGCCGCGAGGAACGTCTCCTCCAGGGCTGCTTCCAGGACCTGGTCGCCGGTCTGCGGGCACAGCTTCGCGAGGTGGGCCGCCGTGTCGGCGCAGCTCCGGCCGAGGGCCCAGGCGCCCTCCTCGCCGGTGAGGGTGTGGCCGTGGGCGGCGGCGACCTCGCGGACGGCCTCCAGCCACAGGGGTTCGGTGTCCACCAACGTGCCGTCCATGTCGAGGAGTACGGCCTGCGGCAGGGTCGGTACGGCGGTGCCGTCGAGGGTCCAGTGCGAGTCGGGGGCCCGGTCGAGCGCCGCGTACACCTGGGCGGCGACGTCCTCGTGCCGGACCGGGCGTACGGGGGTGGCGCCCGCCGTGATGTCCGGGCCCGCGCAGGCCAGCCAGGCGGTGCGTTCGGTCTCGCTGTTCCCTCCGTGGCCGCCTTCGTCCCGGTGCCCGTGGTCGGTGACGACGAGGACGGTCCAGGCCTCCTCCCCGTACGTCGGACGCTCGCGCAGGGCGGTGAGGAGACGGCCGAGGCGGCGGTCGGCCGAGGCGATGGACTGCTCGTACGCCGTTCCGCAGCCGAGGTGGTGGGCGGTCTCGTCGGGGGCGCCGAGGTAGACGAAGGAAGCCTCGGGGTCCTCGTGGGTCAGGACGGCGACGGCGTCGCGGACGGTCGTCTCGTCCGCCTCCTCCCAGGCCCCGGGGGTGTCGGCGGCCGGGGCGTGGTGGGTGAGCCGGGTGGGGCGGCGGAACATCGGGCCGCCGTCGGCCACGGTGACCAGCGGTTCCCAGGCCGCCGCGACATAGGTGCGGCGGCCGTCCTGGCGGGCCAGGCGGGTGGTGAAGTCCGGGAAGACGCCGAGGCGGTGGCCGCCGAAGTCGTTGGACCACACGGCGTGCTTGGTGACGCGGACGCCGGTGACGATCGTCGCCCAGCAGGGGCCGGACATGGTGGGGGTGGACTCCGTGACCGTCACGGGGGCCAGGAATCCGGAGTCGGCCACCGTGTCGAGGTGCGGGGTGGGGACGCGGGCGAGGGTGTCGAGGCGTACGCCGTCGATGCCGACGACGAGCACCCGGCGGGCGCGGGGCATGGAGTGCCTTCCGAAGGGCTGTCAGGGGTCAGGCCTGCTGATGGAGGGTGCGGGGGTCCACCGCGTGGGCGAACGGCAGGCCGTGGGCGTACCGTTCCAGCTCGTCGACCGCCGCGTCGGCCAGCCGGTGCAGCTCGCCGCCCTGGGAGCCGGCGATGTGCGGGGTGAGCAGCACGTTCGGCAGGTCGTACAACGGCGAGTCGGCGGGCAGCACTTCGGGCTCGGTGTGGTCGAGCACGGCGTTCAGGCGGCCGGTGACCAGCTCCTTGACCAGGGCGTCGGTGTCGACCAGGGAGCCGCGTGCGGTGTTGACGAGCGTCGCGCCGTCCCGCATGAGGGCGAGCCGCCCGGCGTCGAACAGGTGTCGCGTCTGCGGGAGTTCGGGGGCGTGGATCGTGACGACATCGCTCTGCCGGGCGAGCCTGTCCAGGTCGGTGCGCTCCACGCCGAGGGCCTGGGCGCTCTCCTCGCCGAGATACGGGTCGTGGGCGAGGAGGCGGAGGTCGAAGGGGCGCAGCAGCTCCGCGACCCGGCGACCGATGCGGGAGGCGCCGACGATCCCCACCGTACGGCGGTAGTTGCCGATGGACGGGAAGGCGGTGAGCAGGTTGACCCGGCTGCGGGATTCGCGGTAGACGCGGGCGCTCTCCAGGACGTTCTTGTTGGCGAAGAGGATCGCCGCGACCGTGTACTCCGCGACCGGGAGGGCGTTGGCGGTGGCGGCCGTGGAGACGGTGATGCCCCGGTCCCAGACGTCCTGGGTGATGTGGTGCTTGACCGACCCGGCCGCGTGGACGACCGTCCGCAGGCGGGGCATGGCGCTCAGCGCGGAGGCGTCCAGGGGCGGGCAGCCCCAGCCGGTGAAGAGGGCCTCGGCGTCCCGCAGGGCGGCGCGCTGGGCCGGGTCGTCGGCGCCGAAGTCGGTGACGAGCAGGGCGGGTTGGATGTCCGCCACCCGGGCGAGGCGTTCCAGGGCCGTCGGGCGGAGGATCGCGTCGCGGGTCTCCCCGCTCATCGCCAGGACGGTACGGGGGCGGGTGCGGGGCCGGGTGGACGGCGTGGCGGGGCGGCTCACTTGACGGCTCCTGCGGTGAGGCCCGAGCGCCAGAAGCGCTGCAGGCAGAGGAAGGCGACGATCAGCGGGACGACGGCGACCAGCGACCCGATGATGACCAGGGGGTACAGCTCGGGCTGCTGGTAGACGTTCTGGTTCCACATGAACAGGCCGAGGTTGACGGGGTAGAGGCGCTCGTCGTTGAGCATCATCAGCGCGCCGTAGAAGTTGTTCCAGTTGGCGGTGAACGAGAACAGGAAGATGGTCACGAAGCCGGGTGCGAGCATCGGCAGGGCGACCTCGGTGAAGGTCCTGATCTCCCCCGCCCCGTCGACCCGGGCGGCTTCCAGGACCTCTCCCGGTACGTACCCCTCGGAGAAGACGCGGGCGAGGTAGACGCCGAACGGGTTGACGAGGCTGGGGATCAGCACGGCCCAGTAGGTGTCGACGAGGCCGAGCTGGGAGGCCATCAGGTACAGCGGGAGCTGGACGACGGTGGAGGGGATCAGGACGCCGACGAGGACGACGCCGAACAGCTTCTCCTTGCCCCTGAAGGCGTATTTGTCGAAGGCGTAGCCGCAGGCGACGGAGACCAGGGTGGAGAGGACGGCCGCGACCAGGGTGTAGAGGAGGCTGTTGAGGAGCCAGCGGCCGTACAGCCCGTCGTTGTACGCGAACAGGGCCTCCAGGTTGGACAGGAGGTGGAAGTCCCCGAGGCTGAAGGGGTTGGTGGCGAACAGGTCGCGGTAGTTCTTGGTGGCGGCGATGAACAGCCAGGTCAGCGGCATCAGGGTGTAGACGGCGACGACGGCCAGGACGGCGTTGACCGCGACCTTCGAGGTGAGCCCCTGGGTGCGGCGGGGGCGCCGGGGCGGGGACGGCCGGTGTGCGGCCCGGGTGCCGGGTTCGTGGGCCGCGGGTGCGTCGGGGGTGGCTGTCTGGGTGCTCATGAGGCCTTCCACCGGTTGCCGAGCTTGGTGACGACGAAGGACAGCAGGCCGGCGACGAGGGCGAGGATCAGGGAACTCGCGGCGGCCAGGCCGTAGTCGTGGCCCTTGAAGGCCGCGGTGTAGATGAACATGGTCGGTGACCAGTCCTCGCCCATGGTGTTGGCGCGGAGCTGGACGAGTTTGGGGGCGTCGAAGAGCTGGATGGCGCCGACGCAGGTGAAGAGCAGGGTCAGGACGACGGTGGGCCGGATCATGGGGACCTTGACCTGGAGGGCGGTGCGCAGGGCGCCGGAGCCGTCGACGGTCGCGGCCTCCAGGACCTCGCGCGGGACGGCCTGGAGCCCCGCGTAGAAAATGATCATGTTGTAGCCGGTCCACTGCCAGGCGGAGATGTTGACGACGGAGTAGATCGCCTCGTCCTGGCCGAAGAAGTTCCAGTGCGCGCCGAACGCGTCGAGCACGTCGATGATCGGGCTGAGCCCCGGCGTGTAGAGGTAGAGCCAGATGAGCGAGGCGATCAGGCCGGGAACCGCGTGCGGCAGGAAGTAGGCGATCTGGAAGAAGCGGCGGGCCCGGGCCATGGCCGAGTCGACGAGCAGGGCGAGAATGAGCGCGCCGCCGACCATGGCGGGGATGTAGAGGGCGCAGTAGAAGGCGATGTGGCCGAAGGAGCGGAGGAAGGCTTCGTTGCCGAGGGCTTCGGTGAAGTTGCCGAATCCGGCGAAGACGCGTTCGGCGCCGCCGAATCCGAGGCCGGAGGACTCCTCGCGGAAGAGGCTCATCCAGGCCGCGTAGAGCATCGGCAGGACGGTGACGGCGGTGAAGAGGGCGAAGAACGGCACCGTGAACAGGGCCACGGCCCGGCGCTGTCCGCGCCGGGCGCCGGGGCCGCCGGTCGCACGGGCGGGGCGCTTCGTCAGCGGTGCGGGCCGCGGCGGTGGGGTCTCGGCCGGCCGGGTGAGTGGGGCTGCCACCTGGTGCTCCTTCGGCGGGATGAGCGGGAACGGGCGGGGGATGAGGGCGCCGGGGGTGGGGCGGTACGGAAGGGGGGTCGCCTTCCGTACCGGGCCCCGCCGACCGGGCGCCGGGCTACTGGGCGCCGGGCTACTGGGCGAGCTTCAGGCCGCGGTCCTTGACCGCGGTCTCGCCCTTCGCCTGTCCGGCGCTCAGCATCTTGGTGTGGTCCCCGCCCGCGGCCATCTGCGCCGAGGTGACCTGCTGCTGGACCGGGCCCCAGGTCCAGCCGGGCACGATGGTGGCGGCGGCCTCACCGGCGAGCTTGTAGACGTCCTGGCCGTCGAAGTAGGAGCCGTCGAACTTCTTGGCCGCCGCGGCGCGCATCCCCTCGTTGGCGGGCAGGGCGCTGCTGGGGGTCTTGAGGGAGCTGAGCCGGGCGGTCATGGCCTCGGGGTCGGTGGTGACCCACTCGATGAAGCGGGCGGCGGCCTCGGTGTGCTTGCTGCCCTTGGGGACGATGTAGGAGGTTCCGCCGTACATGCCGGTGCTCGGTGTGCCGTCCCAGGTGGGGAGCGGGGCTATGCCCCACTTGCCCTTGCTGTCGGGGTAGCTGACGGGGAAGTTCCCCGCGCTCCAGGCGGCGCCGATGATGGTGGCGACCTTGCCGGTGGCGCGCTCCTTGGTCTCGCCCTCGCCCCACAGGGGGGTCTTGGAGGCGAGGCCGTCCTTGAGGAGGCCGTCCCAGTAGGCGGCGACCTTGCGTGAGGCGGGGTCGTCGATGTTCACCTTCCAGGCGTCGTCCTTGGTGCCGTACCACTGGGCGCCGGCCTGCCAGGCGAGGCCGGAGAGGAGGGCGGGGTCGCCGCCGCCGAAGTTGGTGATGGTGAGGCCCGGGTCGGCCCGGTGGATCTTCTCGGCGGCGGTGCGGTATTCGGCCCAGGTGGTGGGGACCTCGACACCGTGCTTCTGGAAGAGGTCCTTGCGGTAGTAGAGCTGGATGGGCGTCACGTCGAAGGGGACGGCCCAGGTGGAGCCGCCGAGGTTGACCAGGGACTGGACGGCCTCGGGGAACTCCTTCTTCACCAGTTCGCCGGAGCTGGCGGTGAGGTTCTCCAGGTTGCCCTCGCTCGCGTACTCGGGGAGGGCGGAGTAGTCCATGGTGGCGATGTCGGGGGCGTTGCCGCCCTTGACCGCGTTGGAGAGCTTGGTGACGCCTTCGGGGCCCGCCGGGACGAGCGAGAACTGCACCTTGATGTCGGACTGCGTCTTGTTGAACGCCTCGGCCGTCTCCTTGGCGCCCGCGGTGGCCGACCAGAACGTGAGCGTGACGGGCTTGCCGTCGCCGGGGGCCTGCGCGTCCGGGCCCGAGCCGCCACCGCAGGCGGTGGCGAGCAGGGCCAGTGAGGCGGCGGACGCCGCGAGGGCGAGGCGGGTGGTGCGGTGCGTACGGGACATGGGCCGGCTCCTACGGGACCTCGAACTGCGGGAGATGAGGCGAACGGCACACATCATTTTGCGCCGAACCGATCACCGTCAAGAGCAAACGACCAATTCAATCGAATCGATCACCAGGTAACGTGGCGGCAACGAGGGCGCGCACCCCTCCGGCGTACGCGAAAAGCCGTACCCGCAGGGCCTGTTGGCCCGGGGTACGGCTGTCGGGGCGGTACGTCACATGGGTACCGGACGGCTCATGTCAGGAGTCGGCTCCCGCCGCTCCGCAGGAGCCCCGGACCCTGAGGGTGGGCAGGATGTCGAGGTGCCGGCGGGCCGCGGAGTCCTTGTCGGGCGTGCCCAGCCGGGAGAGCAGGAGCCTGGCCGCCGCCGCGCCGACCGCGTGCTTGTCCGGCGCCACGGCGGTGAGCGGCAGATCCGCCAGGGCCGCCACCTCGTCGTCGTACGTGATCACCGCGAGGTCCTCCGGCACCCGCACACCGCGAGCCTGGAGGCGCGGGATCAGGACGATCGCGTCGGCGTCGCTGTGCACGATCGCGGCCGTGACGTTGCCGCTCGCCACGCCCTCGCACAGATACTCCAGGGTCCGCTCGAAGCGGTCGGCCTCCGAGCGCGAGGGCGCGTCCTCCAGGGGTGAGGCGGGGACCGGGCTGAGCCCGAGCGCCGCCACGGCGGCCGCGTAACCGGCCCTGAGCCGGGGGGCGGTGGGGCTCTCCTGCACGGCGAGCGCGATGGAGCGGTGGCCGAGTCCGGCCAGGTGCGCGACCGCTTCCGCGGCGCCGTGGGCATGGTCGGAGCGCACCCGGTCCAGCCGCGCCGCCGGGTGGCCGATCGGGGCCCAGCGCTCCACCAGGACGACCGGGGTCTCCTGCTCGGCGGCCCAGAGCCCCTCGCCCGCCTCCGGCCGGCCGCTCTCCCAGGTCGGGGTGAGGAGGAGGCCGTCGGCGCCGGTGGAGAGCAGGCGGCGGGCCTGGGCGGCGTCCTCGTCGGGGAGGTAGCGGGAGAGCCCGATGGTCAGGCGCGCGCCCGCCGCCTCGACCGTCTCGCGGGCGCCGCGCACGACGTCCGCGTAGTAGTACTCGGTGGTCGGCACGACCATGCCCACCACCAGCCCCTCGGCGGAGGGCACGGCGGGGGCGGGGGCCGGGCCGGGGGCGCCCGAGGGCCAGACCACGGCGCCATGCATCCGCTCCACCAGGCCCTGGGCCGCGAGCGCCTCCACGTCCCTGCGCAGGGTGACCGCGGACATGCCGAGTTCCTCGGCCAGTTCGGCGACACGGAGGCTGCCGCGTTCGCGGACGAGCTGGAGCACCCGCTCGTGGCGCTGGTCGACGTGGAGTCGCATGGATCCCCTTGGTCTCTTCGGTCCGCCGGTCTCGGACGACGGCTGTGACGGTGGCCCCGCCCCCCTCAACCATATCGATCGCATCCGCTCGAAACGATCCCCCCGGCGGTTCCGTCCCTGCTCGCAGCGGAGCTCGCTGACAGACTCGTTGCGCTCGTGTCGGCGCCTTACACCGATACCGAACCGATCAACACGATCAATTCGGCCAAAGTTATTGAGCGGGTTGCCGGGTGGCTGTTAGAAAGTGCCCTGCCCGCTCTGAACCGCTCAGAACAGTCGGATCCAGGGGCCTGGTCAGCGCCCGGCGCACCGGTTCCGCCGCGACGAGCCACCCCGACACGGAGCTGATCCCCCATGACGTCTGCCTGGTCCCGTCGTACCTTCCTCGCCACCTCCGCCGTCCTCACCGCCGCGGCCGGCGGCGCCCTCGCGCTCGCCACGCCGCGCGCCCATGCCGCCTCCTCCGACGATGCGTACGCCGCGCTGCGCGCCACCTGGACCTCCCTGATCCTCGGCGAGGGGTTCAGCCCGACCGCCGAACCCTTCAAGAGCCGGCTGGCCGCGCTGGGCATCCAGGCCCGGGGGTGGCGGGACACCCTGGCCCCGGCGGACGGCTCACTCTGGCCGGACGCCGTGTACGCCGACCCCGACCCGGACACCGACCCCGAGTCGTACGGCTTCTCCGCGAAGATGGCCGAGAGCTTCATCCGGCTCAACACGATGGCGCAGGCCTACCGGCAGCAGGGCACCGGCCTGACCGGCGACTCCGCGCTGCGCGCCGCCATCGTGACGGGCCTCGAACACCTCAACAGCCAGGTCTACAAGGCCGGGCAGGTGCGGTACGGGAACTGGTACAGCTGGCAGATCGGCGCGCCCCAGGCCCTGCTGGACGTCTGCGTGCTGATGTACGACGCCCTCACCCCGGCGCAGCTCGGGCGGTACTGCGCCGCCGTCGACCACTTCGTACCGGACTCCGCCGTCGCCTCGTACACGGGTACGAGCACCGGGGCGAACCGGGTCGACCTGTGCCGGGTGCTCGCCCTGCGCGGGGTCGTCGGCGGGACGGCCGCCAAGATCGCGCTCGCCCGGGACGCCCTCTCCCCCGTCTTCCCGCTGGTCACCAAGGGCGACGGGCTCTACGCCGACGGCTCGTTCATCCAGCACACCACCGTCCCCTACACCGGCAGCTACGGATCGGTGATGCTCGGCGGACTCGGACTGCTGTTCGCCCTGCTCAAGGGGACGGCGTGGGAGGTCACCGACCCGAAGCGGCAGGTGGTGTTCGACGCGGTGGAGAACGCCTGGGCGCCGTTCCTCTACAACGGGCTCGTCATGGACTCCGTGGCGGGCCGCGCGATCAGCCGGGGCGAGGTCGACGACCACCGGCGCGGCCACCCGATCCTCGCCTCGATCGTGCTCCTCGGCCGGGGCGCGTCGGCCGCCGAGAACACCCGGTGGCGCTCGCTCGTCAAGGGGTGGGCCCAGCGCGACTACTACAGCCCGCCGCTGAGCAACCCCTCGCTCAGTCTCACCGGCCTGGCCCGCCTGAAGTCCGTCCTGGACGACACCTCGCTCACCCCGCTCCCCGAGCCCGAGGGCCACCGCCTCTTCCCCGACATGGCCCGCGCCACCCACCGCCGCCCCGGCTGGGCGGCCGCCCTCTCCATGGCCGACAAGCGGATCACGTACTACGAGACCGGCAACGGCGAGAACCTGCGCGGCTGGCACACCGGGTCGGGGATGCTCTACTGGTGGGGCGACACCTTCGCCAACGGCCAGTACAGCGACGCGTTCTGGCCCACCGTCGACCCGTACCGGCTCCCCGGCACCACCGCATCGCGCAAGGTGCTGGCGAACGGGGCGGGCGGCGACTGGGGCGCGGCGATGCCCGATGTGAACTGGGTGGGCGGGGTCACCGACGGGAAGCGGGCGGCGGTGGGGCAGTACCTGAAGGGGCTGTCCAGCACGCTGCTGGCGAAGAAGTCGTGGTTCTTCCTGGACGACACCGTGGTCTGCCTGGGCGCGGGCATCCGCTGCCAGGACGGTACGGCGGTGGAGACCACGGTGGACAACCGGAACCTGGGCCCGGTGGGGAACGCCCCCTTCACCGTCGACGGTTCGGCCAAACCCGTCACCCGGCCGTGGTCGGCCACGCTGACGGGCGCCTCCTGGGCCCATCTCGGCGGGCACGGCGGCTATGTCTTCCCCGGCGGGGCGACCGTCAAGGCGCTGCGCGAGAACCGGTCCGGGCGGTGGCGCGACATCAACACCGGCGGCTCCACGGAGACGCTGACCCGCACCTATCTCACGCTCTGGGTCGACCACGGCCAGAACCCGGCGGACGCCTCGTACGCCTATCAGCTGCTGCCCGGCGCCTCCGAGCAGCGGACCGCAGCCCGGGCCGCCGACACCGGCTGGCTGCGGGTGCTCGCCAACACCGATGACCAGCAAGGGGTGTCGGTGCCCTCGCTGGGGCTGACCGCCGTCAACTTCTGGTTCGGCGGGACCGTGGGGCCTCTGGTGGCGGACGCCCCCTGCTCGGTGATGGTCACCGAGCACACCGACGGCACGGCCACCGTCTGCGTCGGCGACCCCATGCGGGCCCGGACGAGCCTGACCCTCACCTGGAACCGGGCCGTCTCCTCGGTCCTCTCGAAGCCCGCGACCGTGACGACGGCGACCACGGGGGCCTCGCTGCGGCTGGTGTTCGGTGATCTCTCCGGTACGCGGGGAGCGACGCAGACGGTGAAGGTGCGGCTGGCCTGAGGGGACCGCGGGGGCCAGGGGGTCGGCTCGTAGACTCGCCGGCATGACCCAGCAGCAGATAGCTCCGGCCCTGGTCCCCGCGTTCGCGCCCGACGGCACGCTGCGCGCCTCCATCAACCTCGGCAACCCGATCCTCGCCAACCGGAACCCGGAGAGCGGCGACCCGGTCGGGGTGTCGGTCGACCTCGCGTACGAGTTCGGGCGGCGGCTCGGGGTCCCCGTCGAACTCGTGGTGTTCGAGGAGGCGGCCGCTTCGGTGGACGCGGTGAAGGCGGAGAAGGCGGACCTCGGGTTCTTCGCGGTGGACCCGGCGCGGAGCGAGGGGCTGCTGTTCACCGCTCCCTATGTGCTGATCGAGGGCAGCTATCTGGTGCCCGAGGCATCGGCCGTGACCGGGAACGAGCAGGTGGACCGGGAGGGGACCCGGATCTCGGTCGGTTCGGGCAGCGCCTACGACCTCTTCCTCACCCGGGCGATCGAGCACGCGGAGATCGTACGGCTGCGGGGCGCCCCCGCCGCGCTCGCCGCCCTGCGGGAGGGGGAGGTCGAAGTGGCCGCCGGGATCCGCCAGTTGCTGGAGGGCGAGGCCCGGCGCGCTCCCCGGGTACGGGTGCTGCCGGGACGGTTCATGGTGATCCAGCAGGCCATGGGCATCCCGGCCGCCCGGGGTACGGCGGCCCAGGAGGTGCTGGCGTCGTTCGTGGAGGAGATGAAGGCGAGCGGGTTCGTCGCGGACGCGCTGGAGCGGCACGGCATCGAGGGGGCGCTCGTGGCCCCGGCCGGTCAACTCCCCGCCTGAGCCCGGGCGGACCGACCGGGCCGCGCCAGGCCCCTCAGCTTCCCTCCCGGCCCTCCAGCTCCTCGCCGAGGAGGCGCCGGGCCTTCTCCCTCAGGCGCTGCCGGTGCTCGGGGTCGGTCGCCCGGTCGGCGGCGCGGCCCAGCTCCTCGGCCCGCTCTCGGGTGCGGCGGGTGCGTTCCAGCGGGATGTCGGGCAGGTCCATGGGGGTGTCCTCCGTCGTGGGTCCGCGCGGGGCGCGGGGCGGGACGCGGTGGGGTCCGGGTCCGTCGGCGACAGCTGCCGCGTGCGCGACCGGAGCCCCAGCGTCACCGGAGTCCGGCCCGGCCGCATCTCGTGCGGTTACGTACGGTGACAACCCGCAGGTGGAGGCGGTGGGCGTACCTCAGGCCGACGGGGCGGCGCGCAGCGCCGTGGAGCCGCTCCGCCAGGCGGCGAGGAGGCGGGCGGCGAGGCGGTCCTCCAGCAGCCCGGTGGCCTCGATACCGAAGGCGATGTCGGGCTCCAGCTCCGGCTCGTGGGCGAGCAGTCCGCCGATGACATCGCGGCGCACCACCTGCTCGTGGACGGCGTCGGCCTCCACGTGCTCGTCGTAGAACCGCTGGGCGGCCGGTCCCGCGCCGACGCGTTTCAGAGCGGCGGCCAGCCGGCGAGAGCCGGGCGAGGAGGTGACCTCCACGGCGGCGAAGTGGCCGACGAGGGCGCCCCTGAGGGACCGGTGGAGCCCGAACAGGGACATCAGGTTGACGGTGGCGAGCACCTCGGCGGGGGCGACGTCGAGGTAGTGCCCGTACGCCGTCTCCAGGGACAGGTCCTCCATCAGCTCGGCGTACAGGCGGGCGTGGACGTCCGCCTCGCGTCCGGCGCCGAACTCGTCGAACTCCACCGCCACCATCGCGGCCTTGGCCCGCCCGTACAGCCTCGGGATCACCCAGGCGTGCGGGTCGGCCTCCTTGAGGTGGTAGAGCGAGCGCAGGGCGGCGTACTCGCGCAGCTGCCACAGCTCGCCGTCGTCCCGCAGGAAGTGGCTGACGCCGTGGCCGTCGTCCCCGACGGGTTCGACCAGGAGTCCGGCGAGGGCGGTGTCCACGGTTCCGTCCGTGGGGGCTGCGGCCCGGAGCGCGGCGAGGAACGGCTGTTCCAGGGAGCGGCGCAGCGCGAGCAGGGAGGGGCTCCACTCGTGGTCCTCGTCCACGTCCGCGAAGCCCTGGTAGTGCAGCTCGTAGAGGGTGTAGAGGGCGAGGTGGAGGTCGTCCCCGAAGGGGTCCGCGTCGGTGGTGGCGACACTCTCCGGATCCTGGCCGGTGCGCAGGGCGGTGACGACCTCGTACGAGAGCGGGCCGCGCGGGGTGGGGAGCGGGGGGCTCCGGCGCCGGGGTTCACGGTGGGGAGGCATCAGGCGGCTCCATCCGTACGGTCGCCGCCCCCGGCGCCCTTCTCCGGTTCGCCGGGCTTGCGCTCCCGGGGGTCCCGTTCTCCGGGCTTCACGCGGCGGCGGTGGCTGGTGTCGCACCACGGGTACGTGCGGGTCCTGCGGCAGGTGCAGATCGCGGCGGTGAAGCGGCGGGAGGTGTAGAGGGTGCCGTCGTCACCGACCACCTCGACCGGTCCTTCCACCAGCAGGGGGCCGTCCGCCCCGAGAGTGACGCGGGTCGGGCGGGTGGGGCGGTCAGGGCTGTTCGGCACGGATGACCACCAGCTTCTCCTTGTCGGTGTGCTCGCCCAGGAGGCCCCGGCCGCGCAGCCAGGAGAGCCGGGAGAGCAGGACGGGCCCGAACGGCACGTCCGCCGTGTCGCTGACGGCGGCCTTGAGCCCGCCACGGGAGAGACGGCGCAGGGTCTCCTCCGTGCCGGTCAGTTCGGAGTGGACCATGAGCAGGACACCCGCCCTGCGCAGGAGGTACGGGGCCGCGTCACAGATCCGGTCCACCACGGCCCGCCCGTCGTGCCCCGCGTCCCAGGCGCGGGCGTTCCCGCGCCGGGGCGGCGGGCCGAGGGGCGAGGGCACGTAGGGCGGGTTGCTGAGCACCAGGTCGTACGTCCGGCCCGGCACCGGGTCCGCCAGGTCGCCCCGGTGGACGGTGACCCGCTGCCGGGCGAGCCGGGCGTTCAGTCGGGCGGTGAGCACGGCGCGGCGGCCGACGTCGACGGCGGTCACGTGCGCGCCCCGGCGTGCGGCGGCCACCGCGAGGAGGCCGCTGCCGGTGCCGAGGTCGATCACGTCGGAGCCGGGCAGGACGGTCTCCCGGGCCAAGGCCCTCAGCAGCAGGAGCGTGTCGTGCTGGGGCGCGTAGACCCCGGGCAGGGTGCGGACGCCCGGCCTTCCGGGAGCGGTCAGCGTGGGCACGGCAGCGGACACGGGCACCTCCAGCACGTGCGAATCGTCGGTCATGCCACCTGTCAAGGCTCCGCTCCTTCTGTTCGTGGCGCCATTCGTAAGGTCGCTCAGCGTGACTGTCCTGGGGTACGTCACCCGCGTCAGCGTCGGCGGGAGGCGCCCGTGCGCAGACCGGAACCGACCCCGGCCACGTGCAGGGCGAGCAGGGCCAGGCCGATGAGCATGACGTTGGTCGAGGCGAACACGTCGTTGGTCGAGATGTCCGCCGCGTTGATCAGGAAGGCGATGAAGAACAGCACTGCCGCGGCTATACCGAGCATGGTGATTCCTTTCGTCGGGTCCGTCCCCGTGGGGTTCATGGCGTCCGTCCCGGTGGGGTGAGAGCCGTGTTCCCATGAATCACGGAGTTAGGCAGCCTGAAGAAGCACCGCGGGGGCGTGAGGGCGTCGGGTCAGTACCCCGTTCGCCATCCCTCGCGCCCTGCCGGGGGCCACGGGCCGGGGCAAGGATGGGCCGGACCGCACAAGATCCCGGCGAATCCGCGCACCCGCCCCCGGGCGGGTGGTCCCGCGGTGGAAGGAATCCACGTTGCTGCTTCTCATCTCCCCCGACGGTGTCGAAGAGGCCCTCGAGTGCGCGAAGGCGGCGGAGCACCTCGACATCGTCGATGTGAAGAAGCCCGACGAGGGGTCGCTCGGCGCGAACTTCCCGTGGGTCATCAGGGAGATCCGCGGGGCGGTCCCGGCCGACAAGCCGGTCTCGGCCACCGTGGGGGACGTGCCGTACAAGCCCGGGACGGTGGCCCAGGCCGCACTCGGCGCGGCGGTCTCCGGGGCCACGTACATCAAGGTCGGCCTCTACGGGTGCTCGACGCCCGAGCAGGCCGTCGAGGTCATGAGCGGGGTGGTCCGGGCGGTCAAGGACTTCCGGCCGGACGCGTTCGTCGTCGCGTCGGGCTATGCCGACGCCCACCGCATCGGCTGCGTCAACCCGCTCGCGCTGCCCGACATCGCCCGCCGTTCGGGCTCCGACGCGGCCATGCTGGACACCGCGGTCAAGGACGGGACGCGGCTGTTCGACCACGTTCCGCCCGGCGCGTGCGAGGAGTTCGTCCGCCAGGCCCACGAGGCCGGGCTGCTGGCCGCGCTGGCGGGGAGCGTGAAGGCGGAGGACCTGGGGACGCTGACCCGGATCGGGACGGACATCGTGGGCGTGCGCGGGGCGGTCTGCGAGGGGGGCGACCGCAACGCCGGGCGGATCCGGCCGCAGTTGGTGGCCGCCTTCCGGGCGGAGATGGACCGGCACGCCCGGGAGCACGCGACGACCGTGGCCGCGCGCTGAACGCCGGAACGGGGCCGCGCCGGCCCCCCTCAGGCATATCGACGGCCCCATCCCGGCCGCCCCTCCTGTCGCACCCCCGCCGTGAGCGCTTCGCCGTCGTCGATCCGGCCACCGGGGAGGCCTTCGACGAGGCCCCCGACCAGCGGCCCGACGAGCTGGACGCCGTCGTGGGCCGGGCCCGGGAGGCCTGGGCGGGCTGGCGGGCCGACCCCGAAGCCCGTACCGCCGCTCTGCTGGCCTCGGCCGATGCCGTGGAGGCCGCGGGCGGGGAGCTGGCTCCGCTGCTCACCCGGGAGCAGGGCAAGCCACTGGCCGAGTCGTACGCGGAGATCGCCCGTACGGCGGCCCGGCTGCGCCACTTCGCCGCGATGGCGCCCGAGACCCGGACGATCACCGACGGCAGGCCGGTGCACAGCGAGATCCGCTGGCGGTCGCTGGGTCCGGTCGCCGCCATCGTCCCGTGGAACTTTCCCCTACAGCTGGCGTCGGCGAAGTTCGCGCCCTCGCTCGCCGCGGGCAACACGGTGGTGCTCAAGCCCTCGCCCTTCACCCCGCTCGCCACCCGGCTGCTGGGGTCGGTCCTGTCCGCCGCGCTCCCGGAGGGTGTGCTGACCGTCGTCACGGGCCGGGAGCCGCTCGGTGCGCTGCTGGCCTCGCACCCGGGGATCCGGCATGTGACGTTCACGGGTTCGGTGCCCACCGGGCGGGCCGTGGCGACGGGGGCGGCGCCCGGTCTCGCCCGGGTCACCCTGGAGCTGGGCGGGAACGACGCCGCCGTGCTGCTGGACGACGTGGAGGTGGAGGCGGTCGCCGACCGGCTGTTTTGGGCCGCGTTCCGCAACTGCGGGCAGGTGTGCATGGCGGTCAAGCGCGTGTACGCCCCGGCACAGCTCCACGCGCGCGTGGTGGAGGCGCTGGCGGAGCGGGCGAAGACGGTCGTCGTCGGGTCCGGTCTCGCCCCCGGTACGGAGCTGGGGCCGGTCAACAACGCCGCCCAGCTGGCCCGGGTGGAGCGGTGCACGGCCCATGCCCTGGAGGAGGGGGCGCGTGCCGTGGCCGGTGGGCACCGGCTGGACCGGCCGGGGTACTTCTACGCCCCGACGATCCTCACCGATGTCCCGCCGGACAGCCCGGTGGTGATGGAGGAACAGTTCGGTCCGGTGCTGCCGGTGCTGCCGTACGGGCATCTCGACGAGGCCGTCGAGGCGGCCAACGCCACGCGGTACGGCCTGGGCGGCTCGGTGTGGGGGACCGACCTGGACCGGGCGGAGGAGGTGGCCGGGCGGCTGGAGTGCGGGACGGCGTGGATCAACCACCACGCCGAACTCTCCCTCGACCAGCCCTTCGCGGGTATCAAGGACAGCGGTGTCGGTGTCGCGGGCGGGCCGTGGGGGCTCTACGGAAACCTCCGGCCGTTCGTCGTGCACCGTCCGATGGAGGGGGGCCGATGAAGTTCGGTGCGGCGGTGCTGCGCTCGTACGAGGACCCGTTCACCGTCGAGGAGGTGAAGCTGGACGCGGGTCCGGCCGAGGGCGAGGTCCTGGTGAGGATCGCGGGCTGCGGGATGTGCCGGACCGATCTGGCCGTCCGCCGCTCGGCGGGCCGCTCGCCGCTGCCTGCGGTGCTCGGCCACGAGGGGGCCGGGGTGGTGGTCGAGACGGGTGGCCCGGAGACGGGGCTGAGCCCCGGCGACCATGTGGTGCTCGGCTTCGACTCCTGCGGGCACTGCCGCGGCTGTCTGGCCGGGTCCCCCGCCTACTGCGACCGGTTCGCCGCGCTCAACCTCTTCGGCGGACGCCCGGAGCACGCCGGGCGGTTCACCGATGCGGCCGGGGGCGCGCTCGCCCCCCGGTGGTTCGGCCAGTCCTCGTTCGCGGCGTACGCGATGGTCCCGGCCCGCAATGCCGTACGGGTCGATCCCTCGCTCCCCCTGGAGCTGCTGGGGCCGCTCGGCTGCGGCTTCCTCACCGGCGCCGGAGCGGTCCTGAACTCCTTCGGCGCCGGGCCCGGCGACACCGTCGCGGTCTTCGGCGCGGGGGCGGTGGGCCTGGCCGCGGTCATGGCGGCCACCGCCGCCGGGGCGGTGGCCGTGGCGGTGGACCGGCACCCCGAACGGCTGGCCTTCGCCGAGAAGCTGAACGCGGTCCCGGTGCACGCGGCCTCGGCCGGTCTGCCGGACCGCATCCGGCGGCTGACGGACGGCGGCGCGCAGTACGCGCTGGACACCACAGGGTCCGGCCGGCTGATCAACGACGCGCTCCGGGCGCTGCGCCCACTGGGCCATCTCGGCCTGGTGGCCCGGCTGCACACCGCGCTCGCGCTGGAGCCGGGGACTCTGGACCGGGGGCGGAGGGTCTCCCACATCTGCGAGGGGGACGCGGTGCCGGGGCTGCTCATCCCACGGCTGACCGGGCTGTGGCGGGCCGGGCTGTTCCCCTTCGACCAGCTGATCCGTACGTATCCGCTCGCCGACATCAACGAGGCCGAGCGCGACTGCGAGGCGGGGCTCGTGGTGAAGCCGGTCCTCATTCCGTGAGGCCGGTGCGTTCCGTGCGGGCACGGCGTTCCGCACCGCCCGCGCATCCGTAGCGCCCGCGCATTCGCGTACCACCGGCGCATTTCCACTTTCCACGTACCGAGGGAGCACCTGCATGGTCGAGACAGCGCACCGGAACACCGGCGTGGAGGGCGTGGCCGGAGGGGTCGGGGTGACGGCTCTGCTGGTCGCCGCGGCGCGGGCGATCGAGACCCACCGCCCCGACAGCCTGGCGCAGGACGTCTTCGCCGAGCACTTCGTGCTCGCCGCTCCGGCCTCCAAGGGATGGCCGGTCCGTCCGGAGGAGGTGACGGACGGGGACGCGAACCCGCTGTGGGGGCGGTTCGCTCGGTACTTCGGGCTGCGGACGCGGGTCCTCGACGACTTCCTGCTCGGGTCGGCGCGCACGGGGGGCGTCCGCCAGGTGGTGCTGGTCGGCGCGGGGCTGGACTCGCGGGCGTACCGGCTGGGGTGGCCCGCCGGGTGTGTGGTCTTCGAGATCGACCGGGAGGAGGTGCTGGCCTTCAAGCACCAGGTGCTCGACGGTGTTGCGGCCGTCCCGAAGGCGGCACGCGTACCGGTCCCGATGGATCTGCGGGACGACTGGGCCGGTGCCCTGCCCGGCGCCGGGTTCGATCCGGCGGCGCCGAGCGTGTGGCTGATCGAGGGGTTGCTGTTCTATCTGCCCCCGGCGGCCGAGACGTATCTCGTCGACACGGTGGACCGGCTGACCGCCGGCGGCAGCGCGCTGGCCTTCGAGGCCAAGCTGGAGAAGGACCTGCTGGCGTACCGCGACAGCGCGCTCTACACGGCGACGAGGGAGCAGATCGGCATCGATCTGCTGGACCTGTTCGATCTCTCCCCGCGTCCCGACTCCGCGGGCCGACTGGCGGAGCGGGGGTGGTCCACCGCGGTGCACACCCCGTTCGACTTCACCCGGCTGCACGGGCGCGGACCGCTGCCGGAGCCGAACGACGCGCTGGCGGGCAACCGGTGGGTGTTCGCGGACAAGCCCCGGGGGTCGTAGCCGCGCGCCCCGGCGGACGGCCCGTCACGGTTCGTCGCGCAGGCGGAGGAGGTACGTGGCGGTCAGCGCGACGGCCCGGTCGGCGTCGTGCGCCAGCTCCGTGAGGGCGTGTGACGCCGCCGTCCCCGGGATGCCCGCCAGCGCCTGGGTCAGCCGTCCGCGTGCGGGCGCCCCGGTGGTGTCCCGGCCGAGGCGGTCGACGAGCCGGGCGGCGATCCGGTCCGCCGTCGCGGTGTCGCCCGCCAGCACGCTGAGCGCGTCGGCCGCGTCGGTGTCGTTCCTGCCCCCCACGATCATGTCGAGGAGGGCGGGGACGGCGTCGGCGTCGCCCCGGGTCCCGAGCGCCAGGGCGGCCTGGCCCCGGACCACGGGGTCGGGGTGGGCGAGGGCCTCGCGCAGCTCTGCGGCGGCCTGGTCGCCGGGCAGTTCGGTGAGGGAGCGGACGGCGCGTTCCCGTACGGCGGCCACCGGTGAGCCGATGCCCGCCGCCAGGAGGGCGGGGGCGCCCTCGCCGGAGCGTGCCAGGGCCCAGCGCAGGGCCCCGGCGACATGCGGATCGCTCTCCGCGAGTACGGCCTCGACCAGGGCCTCCACCGGCACCGGGATGTCGTCGGCCGAGGAGAGGGCCGCGCGCTGGCGGGCGTCGGCGCTCGTGGACCCGAGTGCCTGGAGGAGCGTGACGACCTGGAGGGCGTCCTCCCAGTCGGCGGGTCCGGCGGCATGGATGCCGCGCAGCCGGGTGAGCAGCTCGGTCTCCGCCTCGATGCGCGTCCGCGTCCGGCGGATCAGGTCCTCGACGAGCGCGGACGGGGTGAAGTCGCCGTCCGCGAGGGCCCGTTTGACCTCCCGCAGCGAGAGCCCCAGCGCCCGCAGGCTCTCGATATGGAAGATCCGCCGGATGTCCTGCGGGGCGTACTCCCGGTAGCCGGAGCCGGTGCGGCCCGAAGGGCTCACCAGGCCCAGCGACTCGTAGTGCCGGAGCATGCGGGCACTGACCCCGGACCGTCGCGCCACCTCACCGATCAACACGCCCTAGTGTCCCTCCTGGCCGGAGCCGCCGAGGGCCACGACGCGCTTCGCCTCCTCGATGGCGAAGGCGAAGCTGGTCTCCGGGTCGCGCAGCAGCTTCTCGGTGGCGAGCCCGTGGGCGCGTACGGCCGGGTCGGCGGCCGTACGGGCGGGGAGCAGGGCCGCCACCATGGGCTCCCCCAGGGCGACCAGGGCCCGGCTCAGGCTCAGCTGGGTCTCGTGGCCGCCGCGCCCCAGCTGGCTGGCCAGGACCGTGGCCAGCGCGGGTTCCTCACCCTCCGGTACGAGCACGGCGGCGGCCCGCCAGGCGCTCCGCGCCACCTCGTCGTCGGGGTCGGCCAGCAGCGCCCGGGTGATCGCGGGCCAGGCCCGTGGGTCCCCGATCTTGGACAGGGTGTGGAGCGCCTGGCTCCGTGCCTGCGGACGCTCCGAGCGGAGTTCGTGGAGCAGCACGGGGAGCGTCAGGGTCACCGGGTGGCGGTTCAGCGCCCAGGTCAGCATGTCGCGGACGAAGAACTCGGGCTCGGTCGCGCACCGTTCGACGAGCGGGCCGATGTAGCGCGGGTCGGGGGCCGAGCCGATCGCCAGTGCGGCGCGCAGCCGTACGGACGCGCGGTCGTCGGCCAGTCCCCCGATCGCCCGTGCCGTGTCCGTGTCCACGTCCGCGTCCGTCTCCGTGTCCCTGCTCCTGTTCGTGTCCTGTCCCGTGACCGTCATCGAGACCACCTCCTCGGTCCGCAGTGAAGACCTTGTCATCGTGTCAAGGTCAAGCGGGAGCGGGCGCCGACCACCCTGCGGTGACATTTAGGCAGCCTCACCTAATATGACGATTGTCGTGTTCGGGTCCCACGCGAGAAGCCGGTATCCCCCCTTTCTTACTTCTGTACTCGTCCAGGGCACAGCTCTGCCCACCGGCTGCCCGTGCCCGTCCCCGAAGGAGACATGCAGCGCATGTCCATGCCCCGCCGTGGCCGTCTGGCCGCTCTCGCCGCCCTGACCGTGGTGTCCCTGGGCACCGGTGTCCTCGCCGTTCCCGCATCCGCCGCCCGGGCCCCGCCGTCGCCGCGCAGGCCCAGCAGGCCGGGACCACGACGGCGGCCGCGCCGATCCTGGTGGCCGGCGAGTCCTCCTGGGGCTTCAAGGAGTCCTGGGTCCGCTATGTGACGTCCATGGGCGGTTCGGTGACCGTGGCCGGTGGCGCCACCAAGGACGGGGCGGGGCTGATCGGTTACCCCGTCAACCACGGTGCGGTGGACACGGCCAAGCGCTCCGCCGATGTGCGCTTCGGCGGTTCGGTCACCTACGCGGTGCCCGGCCGCGGCATCACCGCCATCACCCTCGCCAACCCCCGGGTCGTCCTCAAGAACGGCCAGGGCACGCTCCACATGGACGTGACGACCGATCTGGTCGCCGGTCAGGCCCCGGTCACCACGGCCGGTGTGCCGCTCGCCACGCTGGAGGCGTCCACCGGGACCCTCGCCGGGAACACCCTCGACTGGAAGGGCATCACCACCGCCCTCACCGCCAGGGGCGCGGAGATCTTCGCCTTCCAGGGCCGGCCCATGTACCCGACCGGCACGGTCCTGGACGCCCTCGCCATCGGCGGCCGTATCAGCGTCCCGACCCTGACGGTCAGCCAGGTCACCGCGCTGGGCGCCGAGACCGAGGTCACGGTCCAGGGCTCCGGCTACCAGCCCGGCCGCGGGGTGTACCTGGCGCAGACCGTCGCCCTGCCCGGCACCACGTACCCCGCTGTCTACGGCAACGAGGCCTGGATCCGACAGGTCGGCGTCGACGGCACCTTCACCCTGACGGCAAAGCTCACCGAGAGGTTCACCTCCGGCACCACCACGGTCAACTGCCTCACGACCGCCTGCTTCCTCACCACCTTCAACTCGCACGACGGCACCGACCCGACCTGGATGCCCTCGCGCGCCCAGGACGTCGCCCAGCCGCTCCGGTTCGCCGCTGCCGTCCCGGGCGCCGTCGTGACCCGGCAGCCGGTCTCCCGCACCGTCCGCTCGGGCGCCACCGCCGAGTTCACCGCCGCCGCGACCGGCCACGATTCCGTCCGCTGGGAGCGCAGCACGGACCGGGGCGCGACCTGGAACACCGTGGCCGGGGCCACCTCCCCCACCCTCGCGGTGAAGGCGAGCGCCGCGCTCAACGGCCACCGCTACCGGGCCGTGTTCACCAACGTCTCCGGTGCGACCGCCACCTCGGCCGCCACCCTCACCGTGACGGCCGTGCCCGCCCGGATCATCTCCTTCAACGCCGACCCGGAGCCGGTCGGCAAGGGCAGCAAGCTCAAGATATCCGGCACCCTCCAGACCGCCGGGGCCACCGGCAACGCCTGGAGCCCGCTGGCCAAGACGTCCGTCGTGATCGAGTTCCAGGCGAAGGGATCCAAGACCTGGAGCCGGGTCACCACGGTCACCACCGACGCCAAGGGCGCCGTCACCGCCTCGGCCACCGCCCAGAAGGACGGCACCTGGCGCGCCCGTTCCGCGGGCACCGCCGACCGCTCCGCCGCCACCAGCTACGCCGACTACGTGGACGTCAAGCTGCGCACCTCCGTCTCCGGCTTCAACGCGTCCCCGGGGCCGGTCCGCAAGGGCCGCACCATCACGGTCAAGGGCACCCTGCGCACCCTGGACGGGAGCTGGAAGAACACCTCCGGCCACTCCGTGGACATCCTGTTCCAGGCCAAGGGCTCCAAGAAGTGGAGCAGGCTCGCGACCGTCCGCACGAACGGCAAGGGCGTCTTCACCAAGGGCTTCACCGCCAAGCAGGACGGCACCTGGGAGGCCCAGTTCAAGGGCACCTCCGCCCGCCTGGGCACCACCAGCGGCGGCGACTACGTCGACGTGCGCTGACCCGCACGCGCCTCCCGCGCATCCCCCACACCGAGTCCGACGGCCGGTCACCGCAGGCATCCCGCCCGCAGGTGACCGGCCGTCCGGCCGTACGGGCCGACTCCCCGCGCCCGGCCCGTACGGGGGCCGATGCCCCGCCCGGTGCGCTTCCGCCCGATCGGCCCCGTCGCATCGCATCCGTACGGGGTACAAGTGCGGAAGGGACAGGAGTGACGAACGGTTCGCCACCGCCCTGACCGGAGGAAGGACGTGGGATGGCCCGTACCCCGGCCGTGGAACACTCCTTCGCCGCCGCCTGCCCGCTCCCGGTGGGCCCGGGCCCCTCGCCCTGCGGGGCCGGGGCCGTCGATGCGGATGTGGTCGGTGCCGTCCTGCGTACCGCGCGCACCGTGCTCGCGGAACGGGTCGCCCAGGCGTCGGAGATCGATGCGTCGTTCGCGGAGGAGCTGGCGGGACGGGTCCGCGACTTCACCCTGGAGGGCGGTAAGCGGCTGCGCCCCCGGCTCCTGTGGTGGGGGATGCGGGCCTGCGGCGCGGGGGACGCCACCGCCACGGCGGCCGCGCTGCGGCTGGGGGTGGCGCTGGAGCTGATCCAGACCTGCGCGCTGATCCACGACGACGTGATGGACCGCTCGCGGCTGCGCCGGGGGAAGCCCGCCGTCCATATCGGCCTCGCCGCCTCGGCGGGTCTCTCCCCGGAGTCGGAGCGGGGCTCGGCGTTCGGCACCTCGGCGGCCGTGCTGGCCGGGGACCTCGCGCTGGTCTGGGCCGACGACACCGTGGCGGAGACGGCGCTGCCCACCCCCGTACGACGGCGGGTCGGGGCCATCTGGCGGTCCATGCGGACGGAGATGGTCGCCGGTCAGTTCCTGGACCTGCACGGCCAGGTGGCCGGTGACTCCTCGGCCACGCGGGCGCTACGAACTGCCTGCCTCAAGAGCGCCCTGTACTCGGTGGAACGGCCCCTGCTCCTCGGAGCCGCCCTGGCCGATGCCGACGAGCGCACCACGGCCGCGCTGCGCCTGGCCGGCCGGAGCGCGGGCATCGCCTTCCAGCTCCGCGACGACCTGCTCGGCGTCTTCGGGGACCCCGGGCTGACCGGCAAGCCGTCCGGCGACGACATCCGCGAGGGGAAGCCGACCTATCTCCTGGCCATCGCCCGGGAGCGGGCCGAAGCGGCGGGCGACGAAGGGGCACTGGCCGTGCTCGGCCGCGCGGTGGGGAACCCGGACGTCACCGAGGACGACCTCGGGAACGTACGGGATGTCCTGGAGGCGACCGGGGCACGCGCCCATGTGGAGCGGGAGGCGGAGCACCTGGGCGAGGAGGCCGTACGCCGTCTGGGTGAGGCCGTCGACATCCGTTCGTACGGCGGCCGCCAGCTGCTCGGCCTGGTGCGGGCGGTCTCCGGCGGCCGGTCCGGCCACTCCCCCACGGCCCCCGCCGACGAACCGCACGGACACGACGGCCGGACGGCGGACCAGGTCCTGACGACGGCCGAAGGAGGACACAGCAAGTGATCACAGTCAAGGGGCCCACCGACCATGTGGTGGTGGTCGGTGCCGGGCTGTCGGGGCTCTCCGCCACTCTGCATCTACTCGGCGCGGGCCGCCGGGTCACGGTGGTCGAGCGGGAGGCGGTGCCCGGGGGACGGGCGGGGCTGCTGGAGTCGGGCGGCTTCCGGATCGACACAGGGCCCACCGTGTTGACCATGCCGGAACTGGTGGAGGAAGCGTTCGCGGCGGTCGGGGACCGGACGGCCGACCGGTTGGAGCTGATCCGGCTGGACCCCGCCTACCGGGCCCGGTTCGCGGACGGCTCCCAGCTCGACGTGCACACCGACGGGGCCGCGATGGAGGCGGCGGTCGAACGGTTCGCGGGGGCCCGGCAGGCGGTCGGCTACCGGCGGCTGCGCCGCTGGCTGGAGCGCCTGTACCGGGTGCAGATGCGCCGCTTCATCGACGCCAACTTCGACTCCCCGCTCCAGCTCGCCCACCCCGACCTCGTGCGGCTCGCCGCCCTCGGCGGTTTCGGTCGGCTCGACGCTCGGATCGGGCGCTTCGTCTCGGACGAACGGCTGCGCAGGGTCTTCTCCTTCCAGGCGCTGTACGCGGGTGTCCCCCCGGCCCGCGCGCTCGCCGCGTACGCCGTCATCGCCTACATGGACACGATCGCCGGGGTCTACTTCCCCAAGGGCGGGATGCACGCGCTCCCCCGCGCGCTGGCGGAGTCGGCCGCCGAGGCGGGCGCCGATCTCCGGTACGGGCGGACCGTGACCCGGCTGGAGCGTTCGGGTGAACGTGTCACCGCCGTCGTCACCGACCAGGAGCGCATTCCCTGCGACGCCGTGGTCCTCACCCCCGACCTGCCCGTCGCCTACCGGCTGCTCGGCCGCACCCCGCACCGGCCGCACCGCCTCCGGCACTCCCCCTCCGCCGTGATCCTGCACGCGGGCACGGACCGCACCTGGCCGGAGCTGGCCCACCACACCATCTCGTTCGGCGCCGCCTGGAAGAGCACGTTCCGGGAGCTGACCCGCACCGGACGGCTGATGTCGGACCCCTCGCTCCTCATCACCCGCCCCACCGCGACCGACCCCGCCCTGGCCCCGCCCGGCAAGCACCTCCACTACGTGCTGGCGCCCTGTCCCAACACCGAGGTCGGGCCGGGGGTACGGGAGTGGCGGGAGCTGGGCCCCCGCTACCGGGACGCGCTGCTGGCCGAGCTGGAGCGGCGCGAGATGCCCGGCCTCGGTGCGGCGATCGAGCAGGAAGGGCTGGTCACGCCGGTCGACTGGACCGCCCAGGGCCATGCGGCGGGCACCCCGTTCGCGGTGGCCCACACGTTCCCGCAGACCGGCCCGTTCCGCCCGCGCAACCTCGTACGGGGCACGGCCAACGCCGTCCTCGCCGGGTGCGGCACCACGCCGGGCGTCGGCGTGCCGACCGTCCTGATCTCCGGGAAGCTGGCGGCGGAGAGGATCACCGGCCCCCGTACCGTTCCCCGCCCCGCCCGGAAAGGCGCCTCCGCATGACCGTCCGTGAACTCGACGCCGCAGCCGTCCACGACCCCGCCCTCCGCGCTGCGTACGCCCGCTGCCGCACGCTCAACGCGCGCCACGGCAGGACGTACTTCCTCGCCACCCGGCTGCTCCCCGTCGACCGGCGCCCGGCCGTGCACGCCCTGTACGGCTTCGCCCGCCACGCCGACGACATCGTGGACGACCTGGACAGCACGGCGAGCCCCGGGGAGCGCGCCCGCGCGCTGCTCGCCCTGGAGGCCCAGTTGGAGTCGGGGCTGCGGCGGACCGGAGCCGTCACCGAGCCGGTGATCCTGGCGCTCTCGGACACCGTGCGGCGGTACGGGATCGACCACCGGCACTTCACCGACTTCCTGGCCTCCATGCGCAGCGATCTCACGGTCGGCGGCTACGCCTCGTACGAGGAGCTGGGCCGGTACATGCACGGGTCGGCGGCGGTGATCGGCCTTCAGATGCTGCCCGTGCTCGGGACCGTCGGGCCGCGCGAGGAAGCCGCTCCGCACGCGGCCGCGCTCGGCGTCGCCTTCCAGCTCACCAACTTCCTGCGGGACGTGGGCGAGGACCTGGACCGGGGCCGGCTCTACCTCCCGGCCGAACTGCTGGGCGCCCACGGGGCGGACCGGGAGCGGTTCGAGTGGAGTCGGCGGACGGGGGCGCGGGACACGCGGATCACCGATGTGCTGCGGGCCGCCGCCGCCCACAACCGGGCCGTCTACCGGGACGCCCTGCCCGGGATCGCGATGCTCGACCCGGTGTCACGGCCCTGCATCCGTACGGCGTCCGTGCTCTACAGCGGCATTCTCGACGCCATCGAGGCCGACGGCTACGCGGTCCTCCACCGCCGGTCGGTCGTGCCGCGCCGACGGCGGGCGGTCGTGGCGCTGGACGGGCTGGTCCGGGCGGTCGCCGCGCGCAGAGCACAGCGGCACGCCCCCGGCCCGGTCACGGGGCCCCGCCCCGCCCGGCCCCGGGCGACCGCCCCCGTACAGAAGGAGCCGGTATGAGCCCCGCGCCCGGGCGCCGTGGCCGCATCCCGCTGCGGCTGCGGCGGGCGCCCGTCCCCTGGGACCGGCAGGCGCCGACGTGGCGGGAGGCGAAACCGGGGCTGATCGCCGATGCCCTCAAGCGGGCGCAGAGCCGGCCCTCCGGCAACTGGTACGTCATCGGCGCCTCGCGCGACCTGCCGCCCGGGCGCACCCTCGGGATCACGGTCGCCACCACCGAGGTGGTCGCCTGGCGGGACGGCGAGGGGCGGCTCCGGGCGGGTCCGGGTGCGTGCCCGCACCTCGGGGCGCCGCTGCGCGACAGCCCGGTGCGCTGCGGCACGCTGGTCTGCCACTGGCACGGACTGGCCCTGGACGGGGGGCCGTTCGCCGGGTGGGATCCCTTCCCGGCCTTCGACGACGGGGTCCTGCTCTGGGTGCGGCTCGATGCCGTGGGCGGTGAGACGCCGTCGGAGCGGCCGTACGTGCCGGTCCGGCCGCGGGTCCGGGAGGCGGTGGAGGCGGTGTACGCGGAGGTGGGGCGCTGTGAGCCGGAGGACGTGGTGGCCAACCGCCTCGATCCGTGGCACGGGGCGTGGTTCCACCCGTACTCCTTCGTGGACCTGACGGTGACGGGAACGCCCGACGACTCCCCGGGCGGCTCCCCGGCGGACTCCCCGGATGACGACGGGTTCCTGGTCGACGTGTCGTTCAAGGTGGCCGGGCGGCTGGTGGTGCCGGTGCGCGCCCGGTTCACGGCGCCCGAGCCCCGTACGGTCGTCATGCACATCGTGGCGGGCGAGGGGGCGGGGTCCGTGGTGGAGACGCATGCCACCCCGCTCGCCCCGGATGAGCATGGGCGGCCGCGCACCGCCGTGACGGAGGCGGTGGTGGCCGCGTCGGACCGGCGCGGGTTCGCGGTGGCCCGGGCGGCGGCTCCGCTGCTGCGCCCGCTGATGCGTGCCTCGGCCGGGCGGTTGTGGCGGGACGACCTGGCGTACGCGGAGAGGCGCTGGGAGCTGCGGGACAGCGGACGCTTCCCGGGCTGACCCGCGCGCCTCTCCGTCAGCGGCACTGCCTGGGCTGACCCGCGCGCCTCCGCCAGGGGTACCGAGCCGTCAGCGGGCGCCCAGCCCTCAAGGGGCGCCGAGCGCCGCGAGCCCTCGTAGCAGCGCCGAGCGTCCCGCGCGCGGCACGGTCCAGAGTGTCTGCCCGCGTACGCCCCACCGCTCCAGCAACGCGTTGGCGGCGAGGAAGCCGCTGGTGGCCGCGCGTTCCATCAGCGCCACCGGCAGCCCGGTGCGGACCATGTCCCCGGCCACCGTGACGGCGGGGTCGGGGGTGCGGATGCCCGGCCGGTCCGCATAGCCGCCCACGGGGAACAGCGGGCAGTCCGCCCGCCACTCGTGGCGCTCGTCGACGATGCGGGCGCTCCGCGTCTCCGGGTAGATCCGGTGCAGTTGGTGCAGCACCTCACTCTGGACGGCGCCCCGGTCGGCGTCGGGTGCGACGGCGTACGCGTGCAGTTCGACGACCGAGCCCCGGGTGCGCCGGGCCCAGCGTGCGGCCTCGCCCTCCCAGCGCTCCAGGACGCTGATGTTGTCCAGGGGGCCGTAGCCACTGGTGCCCAGGAAGCCGGGCCGGTCGTAGCCCACCGGCCGGTCGAGCCAGAGCCGGGAGACCAGGAACGGCGGGGCGGTGCGCAGCCGTTCGATCCGGTCCCGCCACTCGGCGTCGCCCAGTTCCGGGGAGGCGGCGACGACCCGGCGCAGCCCGCCGCTGTCCAGGGCCAGGACGACGGCGTCGTACCGCGTGGTGCCCTGGTCGGTGGTGAGGTCCAGCCCCCCGTCCGGCAGGGGTCGCACCTGCCGGACCGGTGTGCGCGTCCGTACGTCGGCGCCGTGGCCCGCCAGATAGTGGTGGAGCGGGTCCCAGAGGGCGGTGGGGAACGGTTCGTCCGGGACGTCGAAGAGCAGGCCCTCGCTGGAGCCGAGGAAGTAGATGTGGAACATCAGGACCAGCTCCGCCGCCGAGAGTTCGCGCGGGTCGGCGAAGAAGCTGCGCGAGAACACCTCGAACGCCAGGTGGTGGGCCGCCTCGGGGAAGCGGATGCGGGTGAGGAAGTCGTGGGCGCTGGTGGAGTCGAGGCGTTCGTAGACCTCCGGCACCCGGACGTCGAGCAGGGGCAGGGCGGCGCGGGGGTTCATCCGGGCCAGGTCGCGTACGCCGAAGGTGGGGCTGAGCGCGACGAATCCCAGGGCGCTGAGGGGTGGGGTGCGCGGCACGCGGGCGAAGCTGTCGTGGAGGCCGGAGCTGTGGCGCAGCGGGTAGTCGGGCAGCCGGGTGAGCGAGTCCAGGCCCGGGTCGACCCGGCGGAGCAGGCCGCGCAGGTTGTAGTACTGCCGGAAGAAGGCGTGGAAGCCGCGGCTCATGGTGACGGTGGTGCCGTCGGCCAGCTCGGTGGGCCCGCCCGACAGCCGTCCGCCGAGACTCGGTTCGCTCTCGTGGAGGGTGACACGGACCCCGCGTTCGGCCAGCAGGGTGGCCGCCGCGATTCCGGCGATGCCGCCGCCGACGACTGCCACGGCGGGGGCGTCCGGTCCGGTGAAGCGGGGCCGGCCCTCCGGGGCGGGGAGTACGGCCGCCCGGCGGTCCTTGCCGCGCCGGTGCCCGCTGCCGCTGTCCCGTAGGAACATCACGCCTCCTCCCCCGCGCGGCCGGTGAACGTGTGGGTGGTCCCGGTCTGCCAGCCGGGCAGCGGCAGGACGCGTACGTCGGTGAATCCGGCCCTCCGCAGCCGCCCGGCGAAGGCGGGGGCCGTGTCGAACTCGACGACGCTGCGCCGGAGATGGCGGTAGAGCCGGGCGTCCCCGGCGAGCCGTCCGGCGGGCTGGATGATCGCGGCGCAGACGGCGTTCCACACCGCGCGGTGGACGGGCGATCCGCCGAGCGTGTACTCGTGCACGGCGAGCCGCCCGCCCGGGGCGAGCAGACCCCGTACGAGATCGAGCGCCTTGTCGGGGTCGGTGAGGTTGCGGAAGAGGTAGCCGGCGAACACCGCGTCGTAGGAGCCGGAACGCAGCCGCCCGGCCAGCTCCTCGACCGGGGCGTGCACGAAGTCGACGCCCTCCGGCCAGCTCTTCGTGGCGGCCCTCTCCAGCATGCCCGCCGACGCGTCGACTCCGGTGATGCGCGCGTACGGGGCCGAGGCGAGGAGCGCGGCCGTGGAGGCGCCCGTACCGCATCCCAGGTCGAGCACGCGCAGCCCGCGCCCGCCGTCCGGCAGCCCCAGCCGGCGGGCGGAGCGGCGGAGATGGGCGTGGTAGCCGGGGCTGGCCGCGACGAGCCGGTCGTAGGCGGCGGAGCCGTGGTCGAAGGCCGCGGACAGGGCGTCGCCGCGCAGCAGGGTCATGGGGTGCTCTCCTCGGGGGCGGTCGGTGGAGGTGGTCCGGTTCTCGGCCGGAAGGGGAGTTCGAGGACGGTCCGCAGCATCGGGACGACCGGGGTGCGCAGGCCGATCAGCAGGTCCTCGTGGAGCCGCGAGCGGCCGTCCAGGAAGCGGAGCAGCCGTTCGCCGGGCACCTCCCGGAAGAGGCGGGTGAAGAAGTCGGCGCCGGTCACCCGCCCGCTGTCCAGGGCCCGCAGCAGGACGGCGTCCATCGCCCGGGGCCACGCCCCGTACGGCGCGGGTATGCGCAGCCCGTGTCCGGCACGGAGGTCGTCGGCGACGGCCCGGCTCTGGCGCTGGACCGCCGCGAAGGTGTAGCCGGTGGAGGGGCGGGTCGCGCCTCCGGCGGTGCCGATGCGGTACACCGACCGCCCCGCACGGGACGCCAGGTGACCGTCCGTCATGGGGATGATTCCGCGCTCCTCTGCGGTGACGTGGAACTCCCCCAGTTCGAGGACCTGTTGGGTGTAGTGGTGCAGTGCGCGCCGGTACGCGTCGGCGGTCAGGGGGCGGGCGAGAACTCGGTGTACTCGACCAGGGCGGTGTGCGGGTCGAGCGGCAGCACATAGCCGAAGGAGAGGCCGCGCGGCGGCTGCGGGGTGCGGAAGTCCATCAGGTCGGCGGTCGCCTGGTCGAAGGCGGGGCGCTCGGTGCGGACGAACCAGCCCATGAAGTGCTGGAGCAGGGTGGTGCGGGCGGGCGGCAGACGGCGGGGCGGCCGGGAGTCGAAGACCCGGCGGCCCCGGGCGAGCACCCGGCCGCCCTCGGTGAGGACTTCGGCGCCGCCGTCCGGGGTGTCCTGGACAGCGGTCACCGTGGCCTCGATACGGCGGAAGCCGGGTGCGCCGGAGAGCCGTTTGCCGACCAGGGCCTCGAAGGCGTCCGAGCGCAGCATCTTGTAGCGGAAGGGGGACGGGTCGGTCACCGTGGGAGCCCCGTCGGCCGCCCGGACCCGCAGCCGTGGCCAGGAGGCGGCGAGGGCGGAGTCGTACGGGCCGCCCGGCGGCTCCCAGTAGCACCAGGTGCGCGGCGGCGGCCGCAGGGGACCCGGCGGGGCGTCGACGAGGAGGACCGACAGCGGTACGGCGCCGCCCGGCGCGCAGAGGTGGTACGCCAGGCTCAGCCCGGCCGCTCCGGCGCCCACGATGACGACGTCGGGGTCGGGCACGGCTTCCCTCTCGGTCGATCGGGCAGGGGTTCCTTCCCGGCTGGGCCGGTACCGCATCCTTCCGCACGAGGGGGCCGGACGGATGCGTGCGACACCCCTCAGGTCGCGGTGTGGTCCGGGTGCCCCCGCGTGCGGCGGGCCTCCTTCATCTCGGCCTCGTACACATGGTCGCGGCCCTCGGCCAGTTCGCCCCGGATCTCCTGCTCGACCGTCCGGAACACGTCGTAGTACGTGGCGTTGTACTCCTCGACGATCTGGAAGGTCCAGTGGCCGGGGATGACGTTGCGGCCGAGGATCTCCCGCTCGACCCGGTCGGCCTGGTCGCCGTGCCCCGCCTCGCGGAGGAGGCGTACGGCGTCGTCGAGGCTGAGGTCGGCGCTCCCGGTGAGCTGGTGGAAGGTGTAGAGCGCGCCCCGGGCCCGCTCGGCGGTCTCCAGCGCCTTCGAGAGGGCGCCGAGCGCCTCGACGGTGGTGTCGCTGACCCCCTCGGGGCGCTGGTGGCTCGGGTCGGGAGGCCGGGATTCGGCGGTCATGGGTCTCCTGGTCGGCATCGACGCCAGGGGGGTGGATTCGCTCCCCGGCGTCAGGGCGGTGGTTCACTCCCCCACCTTCCACGTCGAGGGCCTCCCACACCTGCCGTGAGCGCCACCCGGACCAAGAGCCGTCCTGTCCCGTCCCGCGCAAGCCGTCCCTCCTACGCCGTTCCGTGCGCGGGAACGCGACGGCCCCGTGCCGACGCCCCTGAAGGCTTCGGCACGGGGCCGCCCCGGCGGGACCACTCCGCGGGATCACTTCGGCGGATCACTCCGCCCAGGTCATCCCGCCTAGGTCGTCCCGCCGGGGTCGCTCCGAGGGGTCACTCCCCCTCGTCGCCCTCCCCGCCGCCGTCGTCATCGCCCTCGAAGGCGTCACCGATCTCGTCGATCACCTCGGCGGCGACCATGCCGCCGACGATCCCGACGGCGGCCCCCGCCGCGACTCCGGCCACCACCGCCCCCGTGCTGGGGCCGGAGCGGTGGTGGCCGTCGTGGTGGTGGGCGTCGTGGTGCCCGCCGCCCTGGGCGTACGGGTACGGGGCCGCGTGGGCGCCGATCACCTGCCGCAGCCAGCCGTCGACCTCCGCGTTGCGGTCGGCCTGGGGGACGGAGTGGTGCGAGGTGGTGAAGCGGTGCACGGTGTCGTGGCCCCCGGAGAAGAGCCCGGCCCGCTTGTCCGCCTCGATGACGACCTCCAGACCGCCCGGGGATGCGAGGAACGTCACCTCGATCTCGTTCACCGCGTGCGCGTGCTCGGCGGGCGGCACGATCTCGATCTCCTGGTAGCACGGCAGCTGCTGGCCGGTGCCCCGGATGTGACCGACCTCCAGGTCCGCCGACTTGAAGCCGTAGCCGAGCTGCCCGAACGCCTCCAGGATCGCTTCCTGGGCGGGCAGCGGAGCCACCGTCAACGCGTCCAGGTCGCCCTTGTCCCGGGCTCCGGCCACCTCCAGCTCCGTCCGGATGCCGAGGACGGGGCCCAGGTGCTGGCCGTGGAGGTGGGTGACCGGGGTCTCCCAGGGCAGGGTGACGGTGAACGGCACGGAGTGCTCGGCGCCTTCCGCGAGCCGGAAGCCACCGCCGACGGTGAACCGTTCGAGCACGACCGTGCCCTCGTGTTCCTCGTCCCGGCCCTCCATCTCGGCGCGGGCGACCAGCAGGAGGGTGATCCCCTCGACCGTCACATCGCTCCCGCCGCCCTTCAGCCGCACCTCACCCGAGAGAGCACCGCCCGGAAGGGCGGGATCGGGCTGCAGAACGGTGTCGACGGAGGGGCCACCCACCCCGAGGGCTCCCAGTAACTTCTTGAACACCATGTCGGCCGTCCACTCCTTAGACTCTGGCTCCGGAGGGCTCAAACACCTGCTCAGAGCCCGCCGATCGGCCGACCCGCGCTGTGATGCCCGCCACTCCCCTTTGCTTTGCGGTCCCTTTACTATCATCAAGGCGGGTTTTCCCCGCCCCCGACGTCGAGTACGACGACCCGAACAGAGAAGGAGCTGCGGTACCGCAATGGGTGAGCCTCCCAGTACGAGCCGTGTCATCCCTGCCCCTGCACACCAAGGGACGGAGGTGACACGGTGAGCGAAGTACTTCTGCTCCTCCTCGCCCTCGCGCTGACGCTGGCGTGCGCGGTCTTCGTCGCGGCCGAGTTCTCGTTGACCACCATCGAGCGCGGCGAACTCGAACGAGCGGCCGCGGCCGGTGAGCGCGGCGCCGAGAGTGCGCTCAAGGCCGCGAAGCGGCTCACGTTCCAGCTGTCCGGCGCGCAGCTCGGCATCACCGTGACCTCCCTGGTCATCGGCATGCTGGCCGAGCCGTCCCTGGCCGTGCTCCTGCGCCCCTCCCTGGAGTCCGTGGGGCTCCCGGCGGGCGCCGTGTCCACGGTCGCGACGCTGCTGGGTGTGGCGCTGTCCACCGTCGTCCTCATGGTCGTCGGTGAACTCGTCCCGAAGAACTGGGCGATCTCCAGCCCGCTGGCCGTCGCCAAGGTCGTCTCCGGCCCGCAGCGCGCGTTCACGGCCTGTTTCGCCCCGCTGATCCGGCACCTCAACAACACCGCGAACCGGGCCGTGCGCCGGTTCGGCCTGGAGCCGGCCGAGGAGCTGGCCTCGGCCCGTACCCCGCAGGAGCTGATCGCCCTCGCCCAGCACTCGGCCCGTGAGGGCGCCATCGAGGAGGACTCGGCGGAGCTGTTCGTACGGACCCTGCACCTGGCGGAGCTGTCCGCCGAGAACGTGATGACGCCCCGGGTGGACGTCCGGGCCCTGGAGGCCCACGCCACCGCGGCCGACGCCGCCAACCTCACGCTGGCCACCGGCCTCTCCCGCTTCCCGGTCTACCGCGACAGCCTGGACCACGTCATCGGCACGATCCACATCCGGGACGTCCTGGCCCTGGACGAGTCCGAGCGGACCCGGACCCCGGTCACCGCACTGGCCACCGAGCCCCTGCTCGTACCGGACTCGCTGCCCGTGGACCGGCTGCTGGCGCAGATGCGCAAGCACCGGACCATGGCTGTCGTCATCGACGAGTACGGCGGTACGGCGGGCGTCGCCACGGTGGAGGACATCGTGGAGGAGGTCGTGGGCGAGGTCCGCGACGAGCACGACCCGCACGAGCGCCCCGACCTGGCACCGGCCGAGCCGCTCGGTGACGGCCGTCAGGTCTGGGAGGCCGAGGGCAGCATCCGGCTCGACCAGCTCGACCGGATCGGCTTCACCGCGCCGGAGGGCCCGTACGAGACGCTCGCCGGGCTCCTCGCCAACCAGCTCGCCCGCATCCCGGTCCGCGCGGACCGGCTGGAGGTCGACGGCTGGCAGTTCGACGTGCTCGACATCGAGCACCACCGGGCCGACCGGGTGCGGATCACCGCGCCCCTCCCGGCCCTGACCCTGGTGGAGGAGGACGCCCGATGACCACCGTTCAGCTTCTCATCGGCGCGTTCACCCTGGTGACGAACGCGTTCTTCGTCGGGGCGGAGTTCGCCCTGATCTCCGTGCGCCGCAGCCAGATCGAGCCGCAGGCCCTGCGCGGCAGCCGGCGGGCCAAGAGCACCCTGTGGGGCATCGAGCACCTGTCGGCCGCCATGGCCACCGCCCAGCTCGGCATCACCATCTCCTCGCTGGTGCTGGGCGCCGTCGCGGAGCCGGCCATCGCCCACCTGCTGGAGCCGCCGTTCGACGCCATCGGTGTGCCGGGGCCGCTGGTCCACCCGATCGCCTTCGTGATCGCGCTGACCCTGGCGACGTACCTCCACATGCTCATCGGGGAGATGATCCCGAAGAACATCGCGCTGGCCGCGCCCGTCGCCACCTCCCTGGCGCTGGGCCCGTCCCTGGTGTGGCTGACCCGGGCGCTGCGCCCGGTCATCTTCGGTATCAACGGCCTCGCCAACACCCTGCTGCGGCTGCTGAAGGTCGACCCCAAGGACGAGGTCGCGTCGGTCTTCACCGACGACGAGCTGGTCCGGCTGGTGAAGGACTCCAGCGAGGCGGGGCTGCTCGCCCCGGCCGACGGCGAGCGGCTGCGGGACGCCCTGGAGCTGGGCACCCGGCCGGTGGGCGAGGTGATGGTCCCGCTGAACCGGACCGTCACCGTCGACCTGGGCATCACCCCGCAGCAGCTGGAGCGGGCGGCGGTCGCCTCGGGCTTCTCCCGGCTTCCGGTCACCGGGCCGGACGACGGGGTGCTGGGCTATCTCCACATCAAGGACGCCCTGGGGGTGGCGGAGCGCACCAGGCCGCTGCCCACGAGCGCGATCCACCCGGTCATCCGGGTCGAGATCGACACCCCGCTCGACGACACCCTCACGGCGATGCGCGCCGCCGGGACGCATCTGGCCGCCGTCGCGGGTGACAAGGGGACGGTCATCGGCTTCGTGACGATGGAGGACGTCCTGGAGGAGCTGGTCGGCGCCGCCTCGGTCTGACCGCACGGAAGTGTGAAGGGGAGGCGGTCCGGGTTCCGGGCCGCCTCCTCGGCTGTCGGGTCCGCATGGCCCGCGTTGCGGCCGTCGCCCGGACCGGCCGCTTCCGGATATCCATGAGGACGCCGGACGAGCCGCCCGTGAGCACGTAAGCTCGCTGGATGGCCAAGTACTTCGACGTGCACCCCGAGAATCCCCAGCCGCGCACCATCAGCACGGTGGTCGACAGCATCCGTTCCGGTGCGCTCGTCGCGTATCCGACCGACTCCTGTTACGCGCTGGGCTGTCAGCTGGGCAACCGTGAGGGCATCGCCCGGATCCGGACCATCCGCAACCTCGACGACCGCCACCACTTCACGCTGGTCTGCCACGACTTCGCGCAGCTGGCGCAGTTCGTCCGGGTCGACAACGACGTGTTCCGCGCGATCAAGGCGGCCACGCCCGGCAGCTACACCTTCATCCTCCCGGCGACGAAGGAGGTGCCCCGCCAGCTGCTGCACCCGAAGAAGAAGACGGTCGGTGTCCGCATCCCCGACCATGTGGTGACCCAGGCGCTGGTGGCCGAGCTGGGCGAGCCCCTGCTCTCCAGCACCCTTCTCCTGCCGGACGAGGAGGAGCCGCTGACGCAGGGCTGGGAGATCAAGGAGCGCCTGGACCACGAGGTGGAGGCGGTGATCGACTCGGGTGACTGCGGCACCGAGCCGACCACGGTCATCGACTTCTCCGGTGACGAGCCGGAGATCGTCCGGCGGGGCGCCGGCGACCCGTCCCGCTTCGAGTAGGCGGCCGTGGCGGGCGAACGGCTGCGGTTCGACGGCTGGATCGCCGGGGTGGGCACCGCCTCGGGCACCCGGCTGGTGGTCGGGCACTGGCCGCGTTCGCCGTTCGGGGCGTTCAGCGACGTGATGGTCGAGCATCCCGACGGCGTACGGGTGCTGCTCGCGCCCTCCGCTCGAATCGCGGAGTTCGTCGCCGCCACGTACCGCTTCGACCGGATCCAGGTGGTCCCGGTGGCCGTCACCGGGACCAGGACGCTCTGGCGTGTGGAGGCGGGGCCGCTGTCGCTGCGGTTGCGGGCCGGGCGCCCGTCCGCACTCGGGCGGCTGCTCTCCGCCGTACCGGCCCCGCTCGTCCGCAGCCCGCACTGGGCGGCCCTGTGCGATGTGCCGGCCCGGCTGCTGCTGCCCGGGGTGCGCACCCTGGGCCGGGCGGGTCCGGGGCGGCGGGAGTGGTACGGGGCGCGGGGGCTGCGGCCGGTCGTGGCGGCCGACGCCGTGCTGGACGGGGTGGACCTCGGGCCGCTCGCCCCGCTCGATCCGCCCGTCGCCTTCGGGTTCGGCTCCGCCCCGCGCACCCCGTCCCTGGTGCGCGTCACCACAACGGTGGAACTCGGCGCCGCCGCGCGGTGAGCGCCCCTTCGGCCCCGGGGAGGGGCGGGTGCCTTCGGCGGGCCTCCGTCGGCCCGCTCGCGGAGGGGGCGGGCCGGGGATGCGCGGGGGCGGGGCGCGTCGCAGGGTGGACCCATGGCTAATCCCCCCATCGTCATCCACCGGCCGACCCCCTCGGGCGGCCGCCGGGTGACCGTGCACTACGAAGGCCGGGACGAGATACTCGGGCTGGCCCACAGCGACCACGACGTGATCGTGTTCCTGAGCGAGGCCGGCCTCGAAGAAGCGGACCGGCTCCTCGACAACCCGGTCTGGGTGGAGTGGCGGGGCGGACGGGCCCACCACTACGAAGCGGCCTGAGCCGCCTGCGGTCCGACGGGGAGCGGGCGCGGGCGAACCGGTACGTGATCGGTGAGGTGCTCGCCGACCACGACCGGTACGCCGGGGATCCCGGCGCGCGTCACATGGTGCCCGCCGCGGCCGGGTCCGGGCTGCCGAACAGTGCCCGGACCTCCTCCGCGTCGCTCTCCCGCAGCTCGTCGTCGAGCACGATCCAGCGGGTGATGCCCACGGACTCCAGGAACGGCAGGTCGTGGCTGGCGACGAGGAGGGCGCCCTCGTAGGACTCCAGGGCGCTCGTCAGCTGCCGCACGCTCCCCACGTCGAGGTTGTTCGTCGGCTCGTCCAGCAGGAGGAGCTGCGGGGCGGGGGCGGCGAGCATCGTCGCCGCAAGCGCGGCCCGGAAGCGTTCGCCGCCGGAGAGGGTACCGGCCGGCTGCTCGGCGCGGGCGCCCTTGAAGAGGAACCGGGCGAGCTGGGAGCGGATCTGATTGTCGGTGGTGCCGGGGGCGGTGCGGGCGACGTTGGCGGCGACGCTCAGGGTGTCGTCGAGGACGTCCAGCCGCTGCGGAAGGAACTTCAGCGGCACGGAGACGGTGGCCTCGCCCTCGCCCGGTGCCAGTTCCCCGGTGACGGTGCGCAGCAGGGTCGTCTTGCCCGCCCCGTTCCGGCCGACCAGGGCGATGCGTTCGGGGCCCCCGACCTGGAGGCTGCCGCCGCGCAGCCGCCCGTAGGGGAGGCTCAGCTCCCGTACGGTCAGGACGGTGCGGCCCGCGGGTACGGCGGTGTGGGGCAGGCTGACCTTGATCTCGGCGTCCCGGCGGACGGCTTCGGCGGCCTCCTCCCTGCGCTCGCGGGCCTCTTCCAGCCGGTCCTCGTGCAGCCCGCGCAGCCGGTCGCCGGATTCCTGGGCCGAGCGCTTGCGCTCCCCCGCGACGATGCGCGGAGCCTTGCGCCGGTCGTCCAGCTTCTTGTCGTGGCGCTGGCGGCGGGCGACCTTGATCCGGGTCTCCTCCAGCTCGCGCTGCTGGCGCCGTACGTCGGCCTCGGCGGAGCGCAGCATCCGCCCGGCGGCCTCCTGCTGGGTGGCCAGGGCCTCCTGGTAGGCCGACCAGCCGCCCCCGTACCAGCTGACGGCACCGGATCGCAGCTCGGCGATGCGGTCGACCCGCTCCAGCAGGTCCCGGTCGTGGCTGACGACGATCAGGATGCCGGTGCGCCAGGAGTCGACGGCGTCGTAGAGCCTGCGGCGGGCGAAGAGGTCCAGGTTGTTGGTCGGCTCGTCGAGGAGGAGGACGTCGGGGCGCTCCAGGAGCAGGGCGGCGAGGCGGAGCAGGACGGTTTCGCCGCCGGAGAGCTGCCCGACGGTGCGGTCCAGCCCGACGGCGCCGAGTCCCAGGGAGCCGAGGGTGGCGAGGGCGCGTTCCTCCACGTCCCAGTCGTCACCGACCGTCTCGAAGTGCTCCTCCCGTACGTCCCCGGCCTCGATGGCGCGCAGGGCGGCCCGCCGCTCCGCGATGCCGAGGGCCGCGTCGACGCGCAGCTCCGTGTCCAGGGTGATGTTCTGGGGCAGATGGGCGAGGTTCCCGCCGACGGTGAGGGATCCCTTCGTGGGGCGCAGCTCTCCGGCGAGGAGCCGCAGCAGGGTCGACTTGCCGGTGCCGTTGGTGCCGACGAGGCCGGTGCGGCCCCGGGGGACGGTCAGGGAGAGCCCGTCGAAGAGGTCCGTGCCGTCGGGCCACCGGTAGGTGAGGTGGGAGACGGTGACGGAGGCCGCGGGCGCGGTGGGATGGCTCATGGTGGTTCTCGCAGTCGGAAGCTCGGAGGAGAAAGGGGCTTCGTATGCGAACAAGCACGCGGCGACCCGGCCCGGGGCCGGAGAGTGGTGGGGAGAGCGGTCCTGCGAAGGGAGGGACGGGCTCAGCACCGAGGTCGCATCCACGCGGAAGTCACGGGCGGCGGGTGTGCCGGCCATGTCGTGACGGTGTACGGGCCAGGGCCGTACCGCGTGATGATCGCGGACCTCAGATGCGCAACGTCCACCTCTATCGGAGACAACAGGACGTGATGACGGTACCGGAGGTCCGCGCGGGGCGTCGAGCGATTATTTACGCGGTTCCCTGCGGGGCCTCGGCGCTCTGCGGGGCATGCGGGGTGTCGGGGTGGGCGCTGCGGGGTCCGGGCACCGGGGCGGGCTCCGCGACCGGCGGGGTGCGGCGGATGACGAGGGTGGCGACGAGCGCCGCGACTCCGGCGAGGGCGAATCCGAAGGCCGGGGTGCCGCCCGCGGGGTGGGTCTCGTAGACGAGCGCGGCCGACAGGACGGTCAGGACGGCGATGACCCGGCCGTGCTGCTGGGTGGCGGCGACGACCACCAGGCCCCACAGCAGGTACCAGGGCTGGACCATGGGCGAGAGCGCGACGAGCGCCAGCAGGCCGAGGCCCAGGGCGTGGACCGGGGGCAGACGGCCGTTCATCGACCTCCGGGCGAGGACGAGGATCAGGACGACCGCGGCCGCCAGGCCGAGGGTCTGCACGGCGGACTTGACGGGTTCGGGGTCGGTGCCCAGGAGCAGACGGCCCAGCTCTCCCAGGCCCAGGCCGAGGTCGCTGACGAGGGAGAGCGCGGTGTGGATGTTCCCGGCGACGCCCTGGGTCCGGAGCCAGCCGAAGCCGGTGCCGCTGACCAGCGTGGCCGATCCGGCGACCGCGCAGGCGACGAGGCCGGGCGCGAGGAGCCCCTTGGCCCACCGTCGTACCTGCGGCCCGGTCGCGGAGGCGTGCACCATGACGCCGATGAACAGCAGTGCCACGGCGGCCGGGGACTTGACCATCATCGCGAGCCCGATGAGGGCGCTGCCGGCCACCCAGCGGCCGCGCAGCGCGAGGGCGCACCCGGCGAGCATGAGGCCGATCATCAGGCCGTCGTTGTGCATGCCCCCGACGACGTGCATCAGCAGGAGCGGATTGAGCGCCCCCAGCCAGAGGGCGCGGCTCTCGCCGGTGCCGTGCTCCCGGGCCAGCCGGCGCAGGGCCCAGACGATGAGGAGCAGGGAGGCCAGGGCGATGAGCCGCATCGCCAGGACGGCGGGGACGATCGTGCCGCCGGTCGTCTTCGCCACGGCTGCGGAGAGCAGGAGGAAGAGCGGTCCGTACGGGGCCGGGGTGTCGCGCCAGTGGTGGCCCACGCTCGCCGCCGCGTCGCCGCCCAACCCCGCGGGGTCGAGGCTGGAGGGGCCGACCGTGTAGACGTCGAGGCCCTCGACGACCATGGCGCCCTGGGCGATGTAGCTGTAGACGTCGGCACTGTAGAGCGGGGGTGTGAGCAGGAACGGTGCCGTCCACCAGGCGAGGGTGGTGAGCGTCTCGCGGACGGTGGCGGCGGTTCTGCCGTACTGCCACCAGGCGACGACAAGCACGGTGAGTCCGGCGTAGGCGAGGACGGCCGCGGGGATCCGCACGGAGGCGCCGTGGTCGACCCAGAGCCCCCAGGGGTCGTGGGCAGGCAGCTTTCCGGAGATCCAGCCGCCCACGGCGGTCGCCAGGGCGGCTGCCGTGCCCAGCCGACGGTATCCGACAGCGCTCAAAGCCCACATGACGGCAGAATCTATCGGATGACCTGCGCCTCCTCTCCCTCAGGGCGGGGGTGGAGGACGGTCACCCGGAGGCGGCCCGGCCTGCGGTGACTAGCGGACGTCGCCGCGCCAGTCCCACTGGTGGCCGTCGGGTGAACGGGGTCCGTACTCCGCCCGGCCACCCGGACCGTAGGCACCTATTTCGGTCACGAGTCCGGCCCCTTCGCGCAGGGCCTCGTCGCTCCAGCCGGTGACGTCCAGGAGCAGCCCGTCGAGCGGGCCGCCGACCAGCTCCCGGTAGTCGTGGCCCGGCCTCGGGCCGGGGTGCGGGTCGTCGTGGTCGGTGCCGTACACCCGTCGCTGCCTCATCAGCTCGTCCATGCAGGCAGCATCGCACCGGCCACTGACAACGGCCCGGCGTGCGGGGCCATCCGGCAGGGTCGGGGTCTCCCCCTCGGCGAAGTCGCCGCCGCGTGACGTGCACCATATGATTCAGGGACTCACGCACCGCGGAGCGGCCAATGAACCGGCGTCGGACTCCCCGCTCGGTGAGCGCCGAGGACCTGCTGACCACGTTGCAGAGCCTCACCGCCCGCGCCCGGCGGGAGGTGGAATTCCACCAGGCCAGAGTGGAACTCGCGCAGGCCCTTCAGCGCGACATGCTTCCGGCTACCCTGCCCGCCCTCCCCGGCCTGCAGTCGGCCGCCCGGTACGCGCCCGCGCGCGACGGCCTGGACATCGGCGGTGACTGGTACGACGGCTTCGCCATGGCGGACGGGGCCGTGGGGTTCGCGATCGGTGATGTCCAGGGGCACGACGTGGAGGCGGCGGCCTTCATGGGGCAGGTGCGCATCGCGATGCGGGCAATCGCGGGTACGGTCTCCGACCCGGGCGAGGTCCTGGGCCGCACCAACGATCTGCTGCTCTCGGTGGACTCCGGGCTCTTCGCGACCTGTACGTTCCTGCGGCTGGATCCGCGGAGCTGGGAGCTGTGCAGCGCCCGGGCGGGGCATGTGGCCAGCGTGTGGGCGACCGTGGACGGGCGGTCGGGGGTCACGGAGGACCCGGGGGGCCTGCCGCTGGGCATCCAGACGGGTGAGAGGTATCCGGTCACCCGGCGCACCCTGCAGACCGAGGGCGCGATCGTGCTGCTCACCGACGGGGTCGTCGAGGGTCCCTCGCTGCTGATCGAGGAGGGCCTCGACCGGGTACGGCAGCTCGTCGCCGCCCACGTCGGGGCGGGGGCCGACCAACTGGCCGACGGTGTCCTCGGGGCGGCGGAGCGGACGGGCCACGAGGACGACGCGGCCGTCCTCGTCCTGCGGCACGCTCCGGCCCGGGGGCGGTGACGGGCGGACGGAGGCAGGCGCGGTGGTGGCCGGTCGGTGACGGCGGGGCGGACGCCAGGGCCACGTCGGGCGCGGGGGCTCCCCGGCGTCGAGCGCCGGAACGTGTCCGGCTGTCGGCTGCGGGAGCGTACAAGCTGTCGGACACCGGGACGTCAGGCCGTCCGACACGGGGACGTCAGGCCGTCGGACACCGGGACGTCAGGCCGTCGGACACGGGGACGTCAGGCCGTCGGGCGCGTGTCACCGGCCGTCCCGTCCGTGCGGTCGGTGTCTGATGAGTGGTGTGATCCGCAGTAAGGAAGCCAGACGTCGGGCCGTGTACGTGGCGCAGATCCTGGGCGTGACCGGCGCCTACTACCTGTCGGGGCGGCTCGGGCTGACGCGCCAGGTGGTGGTGGACGGGGCCGTGGTCACCCCGCTCTGGCCGCCCACGGGGATCTCGCTGGCCGCGCTGCTGTACTTCGGGGCGCGGATCTGGCCGGGCATCGCCCTGGGCGCGCTCTTCACGGTCTCCGCCATCGGTGACGCGTTCACCGTGTCGCGGATGGGCATCGTCCTCGGCAACACCCTCGCCCCGCTGGCCGCCTACGCGCTGCTACGGAAGGTGGGGTTCCGCGGCGAGCTGGTCCGACTGCGGGACGGGATCTGCCTGGTCTTCCTCGGCGCGTTCGCCGGGATGCTGATCAGCGCCACCGCAGGCAGCGTGACGCTGCTGCTCGACGACAAGGTTCCCCCGGGGCGCTTCTGGCTGGTCTGGGCGTCGTGGTGGGCCGGGGACGCCATGGGGGTCCTCGTGGTCACCCCCGTACTGCTGGTGCTGCGCCGGGTGCGGCGGCCCCGGCTGGACGAGCGGTGGGCGGAGGCGTGCGTCCTGGCGGTCGCGGTGGTCCTGGCGGGGATGATCTCCACCAGGAGTTCGCTCTCCATGGTCTATCTGGTGTTCCCGGTGATCATCTGGGCGGCGCTCCGGTTCCAGCTGCCCGGCAGCGCGCCGTGCGCCCTGGTGGTGTCGGTGCTGGCGATCACGGCGGGCACCGACTCCCTGGGGCCGTTCGCGGGCCACACCCTGATGGAGATCATGATCAACCTGACCGTGCTCAACGCTTGCGTGGCGCTCACGGCGCTGCTGCTCGGGGCGATCGTGGCCGAGCACCAGAACATCCGCCGTGAGACGGAGCACGCGGTCGTGGAGCTGGAAGCGCTGGTGGAGCAGCTCGCGCCGCTGCCGGGACCGCCGTCGGGCCGTCACGACGACGGGCCTCCGCACACTCCCCGGTAGGGCGGCGGCCGGCTCAGTAGGGCAGCGGCCGACCGGACGGCGTGCGCAGGTCGAGCGGGGGCGGCCCGGACGGGGGCGGCGGTCGACGGACAACAATACGGATGCGGCCCATGGCCCCACCTCCTCCAGGTGACCGGTATCTGCCCAGTCGGCGCGGCTTCACACTTCCCGGCCCCCGCTTCCCCTCTTCTCCGTCCCCCGCCTTCCGCATCCCCGGCTCCTCCGGCGGGTGCCGGGGATGCGGGCCGGGCCTCGGGCGGTGACCCTTGATGGGTGGGGGGCGCATAGCCGAGGAGGCCAGGTATGTCCGCAATGGACAAGATCAAGAAGATGTTCAAGGGCCACGAGGACCAGGCCGGCAAGGGCATCGACAAGGCCGGAGACATGGTCGACGACCGGACCAAGGGCAAGTACAGCGGCCAGGTCGACTCCGCGCAGGACAAGTTCAAGCAGCAGTTCGGCACGGAGCGCGACCAGGACGGTCCGCCGCGCACCTGACCCGCATCTGAACCGCGACTGAAACGTCGCCGCCGGCGGCGACCGGTCGGCGCTGTCCGCTCACACCCCGGTCGGTGCCACGGGACATATCCCGTGGCACCGACCGGGGTGCGTCCGTGGCATGGGGACGCGGACGATTTCCGGGATGCTCATCGGATTCTTGTTATCGTCCGGCCCGCACCGCATCTCCCGAGTGTGGGAAGTGACAGCACCGGACCCCGGAAGAGTGAACACAGCATGGGCAAGGATCACGGGACGGCCTTGATCGCGGCGGCGCGGAACGGCGACCAGGAGGCCAAGGACCAGCTCGTAGCGTCGTATCTGCCGCTGCTCTACAACGTCGTCGGCCGGGCGTTGAACGGGCACGCGGACGTGGACGACGTCGTGCAGGAGACGGTGCTTCGGATGCTGCGCTCCCTGCCCGAGCTGCGTGATCCGGGGCGCTTCCGTTCCTGGCTGGTCGCGATAGCCATGAACGAGATACGCCGGCACTGGCGCGAGGGCCAGGCGGGGCCGGGCTCCGCCGACCGGCTGGACGACTCGTTCGACCTGGCCGATCCACGTGCCGACTTCGTCGAGCTGACCATCCTGCGGCTCGGGCTGACCGGGCAGCGGCGCCAGGTGGCCGAGGCGACCCGGTGGCTGGACGAGGACGACCGTGCGCTGCTGTCGCTGTGGTGGCTGGAGACGGGGGGCCAGCTCTCGCGGGCCGAGGTCGCCGCGGCCATGGAGCTGTCCCCGCAGCACACCGCCGTACGGGTGCAGCGGATGAAGGCGCAGCTGGAGGCGGCCCGGGTCGTGGTGGGCGCGCTGGCCGCCGACCCGCCGTGTGTACTGCTGGAGGACATGCTCGTCGGCTGGGACGGGGTCCCGTCCGCCCTGTGGCGCAAGCGGCTGGCCCGGCACGCCCGCGAGTGCACGGTGTGCTCGGGCCACGGTTCGGGGCTGGTGCCGGCGGAGGGGCTGCTGGTGGGTCTGGCGCTTCTCCCGGTGGCCGGGGCCGTGGGAAGCATGGTGGCCCCGGAGCTGCTGCCCACGGCCGCACATCTGGCCGCGGCCCCGGCGGCCGGGGCGGGGCGGGCCGAGCGCAGGCGCGGTCAGGTACGGCGGCGGCGCCGCAACTCGGCCATCGCCGCCGTGGTCGCCGTCGCGGCGCTGGGGACCGGTGGCGCGGCCGTGCACCTGTACACCGACGATGAGGACCGGGACGCGACGACGCTGAGCGCCGGGACCCCGAGCGGTGGCCCGACGCTGCCTACGGAGGCCGCCGCCTCCTCCGCCCCGACGACCGCGTCCCCCTCGGCCTCCTCCGCCTCGCCCTCCGCTTCGGCCAGCGCCTCGGCGTCGCCGAGCCCCTCGCGCAAGCCCGAGCCCAAGCCCTCGCCGACGAAGAGCACCCGGCCGCCCGCACCCAGCTCGGCCGCCCCGGCCCCGCAGCCCCCGCCGCCGCCCGCACCCGCGCCTCCGGCGTCGGAGGGCGACCAGGTCCTCCAGATCGTCAACGCGGAGCGGGCGAAGGAGGGGTGCGGTCCGGTGACCTCCAACGATCTGCTGGCCACGGCGGCGCAGCGGCACTCCGCCGACATGGAGGCCCGCGACTACTTCTCGCACACCTCCCCCGACGGCACCGACCCGGGCGACCGGATCACCGCGGCCGGGTACCGGTGGAGCACGTACGGCGAGAACATCGCCAAGGGGCAGCGGACCCCGGCCGATGTGATGGAGGCGTGGATGAACAGCCCGGGGCACCGGGCGAACATCCTGAACTGCGCCTTCAAGGAGATGGGGATAGGGAAGCAGGACTCCGGTGGCGGACCGGTGTGGACGCAGAAGTTCGGCACCCGCTGAGCGACAGCCGGCCGGGCGTGACTGACCGGGCGGGGCTTGGCCCGGGCATCGCGGGCGGAGCATGGCCCGAGCCAGGCTCGGCTCGGGGCAGTTGCTGAGCCCCGACGGGCTCGGGCGGGGCTTGAGGCGGCCCCGCTCGGGGGCAGCCGCCCGGCCCTCAAAGCTCGGCGGGACCGTTGGCCGGGCCGGGATCCGGTGCGACCGCAGGGGGGTCGCACCGGATCCCGGCCGGTTCAGCGCAGCAGCAGGGTCAGCGAGGTGGCGACGGCGGTGACCGCGCCCACCGCCGCGGCCGCGAGGGCCACGCAGCGGGCCCGGAGCCGCTCGTAGCGTGCCGTGTACTCCCCGCGCAGTTCGACCGCCCGGTCACGCACACGGGCGAGCGCGTCCCGGGAGACGGCGACCCGTTCGGTGAGGTAGACGCGCTCCACGTCCTCGCGCTGGGCGGTGGTGAGCCAGGGGAGCTGGTCGGTGAAGCGGCGCGCCTGCGCCCGCGCCCTCTCGACCTCGGCATTCCACAGCAGGTAGCCCTCCAGCTGGGCCAGGCCGCGGGCGCTGTCCTTGTCGGGGTTCACGCGTCCTCCTCTTGTCGGGCTCTCCGGTCGCGGCGGGCCGGGCTCACTCCTGCCGGTCCCCCGGCGCCACGGTGGCGGAGGCATCGGGCCGGTTGGCGGCCTCGTCGATCTCCCGCAGCGACGGGTGGTGCAGGTCGAACGCCGGGGATTCGGAGCGGATCCGCGGCAGGGTCACGAAGTTGTGGCGCGGGGGCGGGCAGGAGGTCGCCCACTCCAGCGAACGGCCGTAACCCCACGGGTCGTCCTCCCGGACCTGCTCGCCGTACTTGGCGGTCTTCCAGACGTTGTAGAAGAACGGCAGGAGGGAAAGGCCGAGAATGAACGAGGCAATGGTGGAAAGGGTGTTCAGCGCGGTGAAGCCGTCGGCCGCGAGATAGTCCGCGTAACGACGGGGCATTCCTTCGGCCCCCAGCCAGTGCTGCACCAGGAACGTCCCGTGGAAGCCGACGAAAAGGGTCCAGAAGGTGATCTTCCCGAGCCGCTCGTCCAGCATCTTGCCGGTGAACTTCGGCCACCAGAAGTGGAATCCGGCGAACATCGCGAAGACCACGGTGCCGAACACCACGTAATGGAAGTGCGCGACGACGAAGTACGAGTCCGAGACGTGGAAGTCCATCGGGGGCGAGGCGAGGATGATTCCGGTCAGCCCGCCGAAGAGGAAGGTGACCAGGAATCCGATCGACCAGAGCATCGGGGTTTCGAGAGAGATCGACCCCTTCCACATCGTGCCGATCCAGTTGAAGAACTTCACACCCGTCGGCACCGCGATGAGGAACGTCATGAAGGAGAAGAACGGCAGCAGCACCGCTCCCGTGACGAACATGTGATGCGCCCATACGGTCGCCGAGAGTCCCGCGATGGCGATGGTGGCGGCGACCAGGCCGATATAGCCGAAGACCGGTTTACGGCTGAAGACCGGGAAGATCTCGGTGACGATGCCGAAGAACGGCAGGGCGATGATGTACACCTCCGGGTGGCCGAAGAACCAGAAGAGGTGCTGCCACAGCAGCGCGCCGCCGTTGGCCGGGTCGAAGACATGGGCACCGAACTTGCGGTCCGCCTCCAGGGCGAGCAGGGCGGCGGCCAGGACCGGGAAGGCCAGCAGGACCAGGACACCGGTCAGCAGGACGTTCCAGACGAAGATCGGCATGCGGAACATCGTCATGCCGGGTGCGCGCATGCAGATGATCGTGGTGATGAAGTTGACCGAGCCGAGGATCGTGCCGAAGCCGGAGAAGGCCAGACCCATGATCCACATGTCGGCGCCGATGCCCGGCGAGCGGACGGCGTCGTTCAGCGGCGCGTAGGCGAACCACCCGAAGTCGGCGGCGCCCTGCGGAGTGAGGAAGCCCGCGACCACGATGAGCGAGCCGAAGAGGTACAGCCAGTACGCGAACATGTTCAGCCGCGGGAACGCCACATCGGGCGCCCCGATCTGCAGCGGCATGATCCAGTTGGCGAACCCGGCGAACAGCGGCGTCGCGAACATCAGCAGCATGATCGTGCCGTGCATCGTGAACGCTTGATTAAATTGTTCGTTCGAAATCAACTGGGTTCCGGGCCGGGCCAGTTCGGCGCGCATCACCAGAGCCAGCAGCCCGCCCACGCAGAAGAAGGCGAAGGACGTGACCAGGTAGAGCGTGCCGATCGTCTTGTGGTCCGTGCTGGTCATCCACTTGACGACGACATTGCCCGGCTCCTTGCGCCGTACCGGCAGTTCGTCCCCCTCTGCGGCATCGGTCTCCACCGGTTGCGAGATGCCCCTCGTCGTCACTGCGACGCTCCTTCGGTCAACGGCCCGTATGGACTCGGCGACCAGGATGGACCCGCGGCGATCGGTCCGGTGGGACATACTTCCCCGTCCCGTGCGAGCGCCCGGCAAGGACACTCAAATGGCCCACAGCGCCCTTCACCCGGCTTCACCTCGCTTCACCCGTCCGCACCGGCCCGGAATAGCTCGTCGGACAGCGGAGTTGGTGGAGCGACAGAACCACCGCTCTCCCACTCGGCACGTATCGGAAGGTCGGATCCATGAAGATCGGCATTATCGGCGCGGGCAACATCGGCGGAAATCTCACCAGGCGTCTGACCGCGCTCGGACATGACGTCTCGGTCGCCAATTCCCGCGGCCCCGAGACCCTGGCCGCCCTGGCCGAGGAGACCGGAGCCACCCCGGTCACCGCGTCCGAGGCGGCACGGGGCGCCCGTATCGTCGTCGTGACCGTCCCGCTCAAGGCCGTACCCGACCTGCCCTCCGGGCTCCTGGACGGGGCGGCCGAGGGCGTGGCGGTCATCGACACCGGCAACTACTACCCGCAGCAGCGCGACGGCCGGATCGCCGCCATCGAGGACGGCCTGCCGGAGAGCCGGTGGACCGAGCAGCAGCTCGGCCACCCGGTGGTCAAGGCGTTCAACGGGACCTACGCCCAGGACATCCTGGACCGGGGTCGCCCAGCGGGCAGCCCCGGCCGGCAGGCACTGCCGGTGGCCGGGGACGACCCGGTCGCCAAGCAGGCCGTACGCGACCTGATCGACGAACTCGGCTTCGACACGGTCGACGCGGGCGGCCTGGACGAGTCGTGGCGCCAGCAGCCCGGCACGCCGGTCTACGGCCACCAGGGCGATGCGGACGCCGTCGCGAAGGCCCTGGCGGAGGCGTCGCCGGAGCGGACGGCGGAGTGGCGCGCCTGAGCGCCTGATACGCGGCGGGGGCCGGACCGTCGCCGTCTCCCCGCTTCCCCCATCCGTCCGTGGGTGCTCAGACCACCCCCGTCACCGTCACCCGCACCGAGACCGAGGGCTCGGCGCGGGTGGCGGCCAGTGTGGCGGTGTGCACGGCCCGGGTGACGTCCAGGGCACGGTGACCGCGGTGCAGGACGAGGCGGAGGTCGATGTGCCAGGTGCCCGTGGTGCTGTCCCGGCTCACCCGAACCCCCTGCGTGCGCGGACCGGGCCCCGTCGCGAGGCGTGGGGCCCGGTCCGCGACCCGGGTCCGCAGCAGGTCCACGACGCCGGGGCGCAGGAAGGCGACTCCGGGGACGCCCTCGGCGGCCTCCGCCGCCGCTTCGGCGAGGCGGTTCCGGTCCCGGTCCCGCACTGGATCGGCGGTCATCGCGCTGTTCCTCCCGTGCCGTGGCCGTCGCGCCCGTCGTCGTACGCGTCGTACGAGTAATGCGCCGGGCCGTCGTCGTTCTCGTCGTCCAGGATGTCCACGACCAGGACGTCGGCCGCGCCGAGGCGGATGCCGATCTCCTGGTCCGCGACGGCGGCGATCCGGGCGCGTACGTCGTCGGCCACCTCCGGAAGGGACCGCTCCAGGCTCGCCGCCACCTCGACCCGTACGTGGACCGGGCCCGTCGGGTCGGCCGGGTCGAGCGGGGCGATCCGGCAGCTCCCGGCCCGTACCCCGGGCAGCGCGTCGACCGCCGCCCGCAGCAGCCGGGCCGCAGCGGCCTCGACGATCCAGTGGTCCTCCTCCGGTTCCCCGAGGGGAAGCGGACGCCCGGGGCGCAGTTCGAGGCGGACCAGGTCCATCACCCGGGCCGTGATCGCGGCCGTGGTGGCCTCCGGCACACCGGGCTCCTCGGCGCAGGTACGGCGTACGGCGGCGCCGAGGCCGGTGAGTTCGGCCAGGGCCGCCGAGCAGTGCGGGCAGGCCGAGAGGTGGGGGTCGGCGGCGGTCCGGCCGGTGTCCCCGGCGTCCCAGACCTCGCTGAGCAGACGCCCGCAGGCGAGCCGCTCGTCCTCCGCCGCCTCCGCTTCGTACCGGCTCCCGTCGGATGCGTACAGGCTCCGTTCCGGCTCGTGTCGGTTCCCATCAGGCCGGTAGCCGTTCTCCTCCGGCTCGTGCCCGTTCTCTCCTGGCACGTGCCCGTTCTCTTCCGGCAGGCCGGGGTCGGCGCTCATCGCCATGCGCTCATCGCCTCCGTCAGGGAGCGGCGGGCTCGGAAGACCCGGCCTCGGACCGCCTGCAGACTGATTCCGACCGTGTCCGCGATGCTCTCGTAGGACAGTCCTTGCATCTCACGGAGCACCCAGCAGACACGTTGTTCGGGTGAGAGGTCCGCCATCGCCCGGGCCAGTGCGTCGGCCGCGGCGCGCGACTCCACGGCCCGGGCGGGCGACGCCTGGTGGTCCGGGGCGGCCTGCTCGGGAACCGTGTCGAGGGCCGCCGCCGGTCTGCGGGAGCGGAGCCGGTTGAGGCAGCGGTTGGTGACGATGCGGTGGAGCCAGGTGGAGAAGGCGGCGTCCCGGCGGAACTCGGGAAGTTTGCGCCAGGCGCTCACGAAGGCGTCCTGAACGGCGTCCTCCGCGTCCGCGCGGTCCCCCAGGAGCCGTATCGCGAGCTGCAGCATGGCGGGACTGTGCCGCCGTACGAGCGCCTCGAACGCCTCCTCGTCGCCCTCCCCGGCCCGTACGACCAGCAGCGTCTCGTCGGTACGGGTGCCCTGCGGCGCCCGTACCGTCATCTCATTCCCGTTGCCGGGCACGGACCAGCCCCTCCCTCGATCGCTTCCACGTCACCTTCCCGGTGCTGTCGTCTTCTCTGCTTCTCTGCGTTCTCTGTTCTCTCCGTTGGACACACCGTCCGCCGGAACGTCACGCACCGATCTGCCCCGAACCCCGGTTCTCGAACTCGGACGCCACAGGGGTCGGCAAAAGATTTCCGGGAACCCGCGTGACGAATCGGCGGACGGCGTGTCCAAAGAGATGTCAGGCAGAACGAGCCGAGCGATGTGCGAGGAGTCTTCATGACCACCACCCAGGCAGCAGCAGCCGTTCCCGCCGCGAGCACGGAGCAGGGCACGGGCGGTGCGGGCGGGACGAAGCAGAGCGCCGGCGGTACGACGACCGTGGGGCGCGGTGCCACCGGCGCGTCCGAGCCCGCCGCGACGCGGGGCCGCACCTCGATCGCGGACACCGTCGTCGTGAAGATCGCGGGGATGGCGGCCCGGGAGATCCCGGGCGTGCACGACATGGGCGGCGGGCTCTCCCGCACGATCGGCGCGGTGCGCGACCGGGTGCCGGGCGGCCGGCCCAACGTCGGGCGGGGCGTCAAGGTCGAGGTGGGCGAACGTCAGACGGCCATCGACCTGGATCTCGTCGTCGAGTACGGCGTCGCGATCACCGATGTCGCCCGTGACGTACGCGAGAACGTCATCGCGGCGGTGGAGCGCACGACGGGCCTGGAGGTCGTCGAGGTCAATGTGACCGTGAACGACGTGCACCTGCCCGAGGACGACGACGAGGCCGCGCCCACCGAGACCCGCGTGGCGTGACGCGGTGACTCGGAGGGTGGACGGGCCGGGACCGGTGGGCGATGTGCCCGGCGGCCGGGGTGTGGTCGGTGCCGCCGCGGGCATGGCACTGGGGTTCGCGGGGTGGTTCGGCGGGTTCGGGGCGTTCCTCCTGGTGGGCGCGCTCGGGGCGCTGGGCTGGTTCGCCGGTCACCTCGCGGACCGGGGCACCGGGCTGCGGGAGTTCCTGGACGAGTTGGCGGGGAGGCGGCGGTGACGGTCCCCGCCGGTGAGCGCGGTACGACGACGGTGGCCCCGCGGGCGGTCCGGCGGATCGCCGAACGGGCCGCCGCCGAGGCTCTGCCCGACGGCGGGTCGGTGACCCGGGGTTCGGCCACGGTGCGCGGGGCCTCCGCCCGGATCGCGGTGGACGTGCGGCTGCCCTATCCGCTGCGGGCCGACGAGGCGGCGCAGCGGGTACGGGAGCGGGCGGAGGCACGGACGGCGGCCCTCACGGGTCTGTCCGTGCCCCGCGCCGCGATCCGCGTCGACGCGCTGACGGTCGCCGCCGCCCCTGCCATGGTGACTCATGGGGCTCCTGGGGCTCCCGGGGTTTTGGAGGCCGTAGAGGCCGTCGGGGCTCCGGAGATGGTCCCCGGCCCCCGGATCAGGGCGGAACGGCGTGTTCCCTCGGCGGTTCTGGCGGTCGCGGGGGCCGTGGCGTGCGGGCTGGTGCTGGCCGATGTGGTCGCGGTGCGGCTCGGCGGTGCCCCGGCCGGCTGGCGTACGGCGGTGCTCGACTGGGCGGCGGCCCGCGGCCCGGCGGACTCCGCCGTACGGGTCGGCGGGGCGGTGGCGGCCCTTGCGGGCGTCTGGCTGCTGGGGTGCGCGCTGCTGCCGGGGGCGCGGCGGCGGCTCCGGATGGGCGCGCCCGCACCGGAGTTGCGGGCGCAGTTGGACCGTACGGCTGCGGCCCGCATCCTGCGCGAGCGGGCGCTCGGCGTCTCCGGGGTGGTCGGAGCGCGAGTCGGCGTCCGGCGGCGGGCGCGGGTACGGGTCGTCGTGGGGTACGGCGACCCGGAGGAGGTCCGCTCGGAGGCGGTCCGGGTGCTGAACGCGGGTCTGGCGGAGCTGGGCCTGGCCCGTACGCCGGTACTGCGGATCGGGGTTCAGGTGCGGCGTGATGCGGGCGCGGAGGCGATCGAGCCTTCGGCTGCGACTCCGGGCACGGACCGGCATGAGGTTAGGGACTCGCTTCCGGACGGACCTCGGGACGGCCGTCAGGGCGGACTCCGGAACGAACGTGAGGACGGAGTCAGGGACGAACTCCGGGGCGACGGAAAGGCGTGAGCGGCGTGGCGGATGGCGGTCTGACAGGCTGCGGCAGGACGGGCGGCGACGGGTGCTGCGTGAGCGGGCGGGGTGCGTGCCGGTGAGCGGGTCGCGTGGCGTGGTGAACCGGGCGCTCCTCGGTACGGTCGGCCTCGCCCTCCTGGCCGGTGGCGTCCTGCTGGCCGTCGGGGACGGTTCGGGGCTGGGACGGATCGGGCGTGACGTGCCCGCCCGGTGGGCCGAGCGCGCCGCCGACGGGGTGCTGATGGACCGCGACGGGCTGGCCCGGCTGCGGGAGAACGGCTGGTGGACGCCTGCCGTGATCGGGGCGCTCATCCTCGTACTGGCGTTGTTCGTCCGGTGGTTCGCCCTCCAGGTGTCGGCGTCCGGCCCCCGCTGGGTGGACCTGCGGGCCCCCGGGCTGACACTGCGGCGGCGGACATGGGAGCGGGCGATGACCGAGCAGGCCGTCGCCGTCGAGGGCGTGGCGCGCGCCCGGGTGCGTCTGTCCGGTCGGCCGCTGCGTGCGGCGGTGACGCTGGTCGTCGAACCGGAGGCACGGCCTGCGGAGGTGGTGCGCCGGGTCGCCGCCGGGATGGTCACGGATGCGCGTCGCTGCGCGGGCGTACGCGGTCTGCCGACCGACGTACGGGTGCGGGTGGCGAACCGGCGCGAGCGGCGCACGCGCTGAGCCCAGGGGGCAGAGGCGGTGCACCGGATCACCGCCCCGCCCACCACCCGCACCTACTCGCGAGTAAGGTGTGGGCCCGGGATGTCGGCGCCACGGTCCGTCCGGTCCCGGAGGGTCTCCGACGACGGCCGTGGAGAAGGAGCCGTGCCATGTCCCGCACCATGTCCGTGGCGGACAGCATCGTCGTCGACGCCCCACCGGCGTACGTGTACGAACGGCTCAGCGACCCGACCGCGATGGGCCGTTGGAGCCCCGAGAACCGGGGGGCGACCGTCCGGGGAGAGCGGCGCGGCACGTACGTCGGCATGGTCTTCGAGGGCCGCAACAAGCGGGGGGCCATGGGCTGGACGACCCGGTGCACCGTGACGGCGGCCGATCCGGGCGAACGTTTCGCCTTCCGGGTCCACGCGATCGGCGTCCGGCGTCCGCGCCTCCCCGGGCCCGTCGCGACCTGGGAGTACCGCTTCGAAGCCGTCGACGGCGGGACCCGGGTGACCGAGACGTGGACCGACGACCGGCGCTCCTGGCCGGACTTCCTGGCCAATGCCTTCGATCGGGTCGCGACGGGCGGGAAGACGTTCGCGGAGTTCCAGCGCGGCAACATCCGGACCACGCTCAAGCGCCTCAAGGCCGCGTTGGAGGCGGACTTCCGGGCGGCCTCCTGAACTGCTCGGAGCGCCTGATCCGTTACGCCTCCGGGAGTGTCGGACCCCCGGTGCACACTGGGGTACGTACGCGGGTTCCGAGCGCTGTAGGACTACGGGGGCAGGGGGACGTATGGGCAGTGAGGAGGCCACCGGGTTCGAGCCCGCCACCGGGGACGGGCCGCCGCTCGGCGGGAGTGCCGAGGCACGTGCCGCTTCGGTGCGGACCGCCTTCGAGGGGCTGTTGCAGATCCGCCGTCTGACGGGCGCTGGCGGTGGACGGGCCGATCCGGAGGCCTCACCGGCGCCGTGGGAGCTGCACCGGCCGGTACGGGCCGTCGCGTTGGCCCTGGAGAGTTCCGGAGCGACGCCGTCCGCCGTCGACGCGTCGGGGCACCGGGTCTCCACCGGGTACCGGGTGCGTACGGGCGAAACGCCCGGGTCGGTGCGGGTCGACTGGGCCGGGCCGCCGGGCAGCGGCGCCGCGCACCAGGAGGAAGAGGCGCTGGCCGGGTGCGCCGAGGTGCTGCGACGGCTCGGCTGGACCGTGCTGCTCTACCGGGGGCCGCGCAGACGGCGGTATCTGGAGGTTGAGCCACCGGCGGGAGTTCCCGGGGCGCGGTAGCGGGATCCAGGGGCGTTGTCAGACCCATGGGAGATGCTTGACGGTCCGACACCTCTGATCAGGAGACGCCGAGATGGACAAAGACGAACTCGCCGCGGCGCAGGCGTACGTCCGCCTGCTGGAGGCCACCCGGGCCGCGCTCTCGGACCCGGAAGACGCACCCCTGTATCTCCCGCTGCTCACCTCACCGATGCGGGAGGCCGACCGCGCCCTTCGGGGGGCGGGGCTGACGGGGAACGAGGACAGGCTGTTCGCCCTGGTGCGGGAGTTGCAGCCGAGCCTCTCCGGCAGCGACAGATAGCGCGGTCTCCGCCCCCGGGTCCGGTCTCAGGCCGTCCCGGTGGCGGTGGCCCCGGGCGCGAGGCCCAGCTCCGGCTCATCCGGTCCGAGGGGGGGGCGAAGAAGCGGGCGACCGTGCTGTCGTCCACCTCGGCGAGGGTGGCCGGCTTCCACTGCGGACTGCCGTCCTTGTCGATGATCCGGGCGCGGACGCCCTCGACGAAGTCCGGCTCCTCACGGATCCGGGCGGAGACACGGAACTCCTGGTCGAGGGCGGCTTCCAGGCTGCCGAGCCGGGCGGCCCGGCGTACGGCTGCCAGCGTGACCTTGAGCGCCAGGGGCGACCTTCCCCCGAGTTCCGCGACCACGTCCGCCGCTGCGGGGGTGGCTGTGTCCTCGAGCCGTCGGACGATCTCCTCGACGCTGTCCGTGGCGTAGCAGGCGTCGATCCAGTCGCGCTGCGCGGCCAGCTCGCCCGGCTCTCCGGCGGGTGGCTCCTCGGCGAACCTCCGTACCGTCCGCTCCACCTCCTCGGCGGTCACCGACACGGCCAGGGCCTCCGTGAGTTCCGGCAGGCGCCGGGTGGGTACGTAGTGGTCGGCGAGGCCGCACAGCAGGGCGTCGGCCGCTCCGACCGACCGGCCGGTGAGCGCCAGATGGGTGCCCAGCTCGCCGGGGGCGGCGGCCAGCAGGTGGGTGCCGCCGACGTCGGGCACGAACCCGATGGCGGTCTCCGGCATGGCCACCCGGGAACGCTCTGTGACGATCCGGAGCGAGCCATGGGCCGACACCCCGACTCCCCCGCCCATCACGATGCCGTCCATCAGGGCGACGTACGGCTTGGGGAACCGGGCGATGCGGGCGTTCAGGCGGTACTCGTCGCGCCAGAAGTCCAGCGAGGCCCGGCCTCCGGCGCGGGTGTCGTCGTGGAGGGCCCGGATGTCACCGCCCGCACACAGACCGCGCTCCCCCGCCCCGGTCAGGACGACCGAGGTGACCGTCCCGTCCCGCTCGGCGGTCGTGAGGGCCTCGTCGATGAGCCGCACCATGGTGTGGGTGAGGGCGTTGATGGCCCGGGGGCGGTTGAGGGTGATGTGCAGGGAGTGTCCCCGGGTCTCCAGCAGGACGGGCCGGTCGTCGATCATGTGTGCGCTCCGCTCACTGGGTTCGGTGGAGACCTGGTGGCCGGACCGCCGGGCGCCGCCGCCCCGGTCCGTACCGCCATTCTGCGACTCCCGGCCGCCGGCCGGACAGGAGGGTCCGCCGCCGAGGGGACCTCGGGTCCGTCGGGTGCCGGTCGCAGGTACCGGTGGCTGCTCGGGGCGTTCGGGGCGTTCGGGGCGTTCGGGGCGTTCGGGGCGGGAACTTCGTCGGTGCTCCGCTGTGGCACTCCGGTCCGAGCGGCTCGACAATTGAGGCCTACGGGGCGCGTCGCCGCGCGCCCCGCCGGACGACCTCCGGAGCATGCATGACCGACCACGAACGGCGGCAGGACACCGATGCCGCTCCGCTCCGCCGGATCGACCGGAGGGCCAACGGTGAGATCGGGCCGACGGAACGCCTCGCCATGAACCGGACGGGCAGTTTCGACTGGGATCTCGATGCCCGGACCCTGGACATCGACGAGGCGGGTCTCGCCGTGTTCGGCGTGGACCCGGAGACGTTCGACTCGCGTCCCGGTGCGCTGGTGGAGCGGTTGGAGCCGGCGGAGCGGGCCCGGCTGGACGTCACGATCGACGAGGCCATCACGGGTGGCAGTAATTCGTACAACGTCCACTTCCGGGTGCCGCTGGAGGACGGGACGACCCAGTGGACCCATGTCCAGGCCCGCATCCTGCGGTCGAAGGACGGAAAGGCCCACCGGATCGTGGGGGTGGTGCGCGACGCGACGGCCGAAGTCACCCATTCGGCCTTCGTCCTCGATCTGGAAAAGCGCCGGCAGCGCCAGACCAACATCGTCGAGCGCACCACCAGCGCGATGTCACGCGCGGTGACCGTGGACGATGTGACGGCCGCGCTCACCGGTCCGGGCGGGCTGGCCAGGCTGGGGGCGGACGGGCTGGCCCTGGGGCTGGTGGAGAACTCCTCGCTGAACATCGTGGCGCTGAGCGGTGAGTCGCTGGAGGCGCTCGACGGGCTGGGCTCCGGGGACCTGGAGCGCAACCTTCCGCTGGCCGACGCGATCCGCAGCGGGCGGCCCCGGTTCATCACCTCGCTGGCGGCGCTGGCCCGGCGCTATCCGGTGCTGGAGCCGCATCTGGGGAAGCTCAGGTTCCGGGCCGCGGCCTATCTGCCGCTGGTCGCCCAGGCCCGGTCGCTCGGCGGGCTCGCCCTCTTCTACCGGGAGCGCACGGTCTTCAACGCCGACGAGCGGATCCTGTGTCTGGGTCTCGCGGCGATCGTGGCGCAGTCGCTCCAGCGGGCGATGCTCTTCGACGAAGAGCGGGAGTTCGCCACACAGCTCCAGTCCGCGATGCTCCCGCCCCGGATACAGGACATCGAGGGCGGCGAGATCGCGGTGCGCTACCACGCCGCGTGGAGCGGACGGCAGGTCGGCGGCGACTGGTACGACGTGATCGCGCTGCCCAAGAACCGTTACGGGCTCGTCGTCGGGGACGTCCAGGGGCACGACACCCACGCGGCGGCCATCATGGGCCAGTTGCGCATCGCCCTGCGCGCGTACGCCGCCGAGGGGCACCCTCCGGCGACCGTGCTGGCGCGGGCCTCGCGCTTCCTCTCCGAGCTGGACACCGACCGCTTCGCGACCTGCACCTACGCACAGGTCGACCTGGCGACGGGGGCGGCGCGAGTGGTGCGGGCCGGGCACCTCGGGCCGCTGATCCGGCATACCGACGGGCGGGTCGGCAGTCCGCAGGTGCGCGGGGGGCTGCCACTGGGTATCTCCACGGAGTTCCAGGACGAGGAGTACCCGGAGACCCGGCTCGATCTGGTGCCCGGGGAGACGTTCGTGCTGTACACGGACGGTCTGGTGGAGGAGCCGGGCGCCGACCTGGACACCGGGGTGCAGGCGCTGCGGAACGAGGTGAGCGCGGGGCCCGCGGGGGCCGAGGCGCTGGCCGACCATCTCTCGGACCGGCTCTGGGAGCGGTGGGGTTCGGGGGACGACGTGGCGCTCCTGGTGCTGCGGCGCAGCCCCGACGTGGGGTCCTCGCACGCGCCCCGGCTGCACCAGTACATCCATCAGGCGGACCCGGAGGGGCTGTCGGACGCCCGGGCCATCGTGCGTCAGGCGCTCGCCGACTGGGACATGGCCGAGTTCGCGGACGACGCCGAACTGGTCACCGGTGAGCTGTTGGTGAACGTGCTCCTGCACACCGAGGGCGGGGCGGTCCTGAGCCTGGAGGTGCTGCCCGAGCCGGTGCGGCGGATCCGGCTCTCGGTGCAGGACCGGTCGAGCGCCTGGCCCCGGCGGCGTACCCCGGGCGAGACTTCGACGTCGGGTCGGGGGCTGCTCCTGCTGGACGCGGTCGCCACCCGGTGGGGCATCGAACCCCGGGGCGAGGGCAAGGCCGTCTGGTGCGAGATCGGTCCCGCTCCCCCGCCCGCGCCGGCCGCCGCGGAGCAGGCCCCGCCCGCCGGACAGCGATGAGAGGCGTGCCGCACCCTCTTCAGCGGTGCGGCACGCCGCTTACGGACGGCCCAGTCGATCGAGTGCGTGCCGCCCTTGCCGGCGTCCTTGACGACCAGTCGGACGGTCACCGGCTCGGAGTGGTCGGGGAGCATCAGCTTCGTGCTCGCCTAGAGGGCCTTGTGCATGATGTGCAGGCCCACATAGCCCTCGGTGGGGTGGTTGAACCCCTCGGGCAGGGTGCCGATCACCTCGAAGCCGATGGACTCGTACAGCTTGACCGCACGGGTGTTGGTCTCGACCACCGCGTTGAACTGCATCGCCCGGTACCCCGACGTGCGAGCCCAGTCGACCGAGTACTCGCACAGGGCGCGCCCGACCCCCTTGCCGGAGTGCGCGGGGTCGACCATGTAGGTGGCGCTGGCCACGTGGGAGCCGTTGCCCATGTGGTTCCGGTTCATCTTCGCCGTACCGAGGACGGTTCCCGCGTCGTCCACGGCGACGACCACGCGGCTCGGCGCGGCGACGTACCACCAGCCCTGCGCCTCCTCCTTACCGAGGTCGAGCGGATAGGTGAGGGTTTCACCCGCGGCGATGATCGTGTGGAAGAACGGCCACATCGCGGGCCAGTCCTCGGTGGTCGCTTCTCTGATCAGCATGTGGACATGATGCAGGGCCCGGACGCGTGTCCGCGAACCACTTCCCCTCCCTGCCGCGAACCTGTCGCGCGTGCCTAGCCGTCCTTCCTCCGACGCCATCCCAGCCCGGCCAGCAGCCGTTTCCGGCTCGGCGCCCGTGCACCGGAGGGTGTCTCCATGGCCGGGGAGAGCGGGGGCGGGGCCGTCGGCTGCGGGGCGTAGGTGGGGACCGGTACCGGGACCACGGCCGACGCGGGTGCCGGGGGCGGTTCCGGGGCTGGTTCGGGGACTGGATCCCTGGTCGGTTCCGAGGCTGCTTTCCAGGCCGGTTCCGAGGCTGGGTCCCGGGCTGGATCCCAGGTCGGTTCCGGGGTTCGTTTCGCCGCTGCCTTCGGGAAGGCTGTCGGGGCGAGTCTCGGCGTGGCGGGCGTCCCCGCCCCGGGGTCGTCGCCCGGTCGTGGGGCCGGCCTCTCGTCACGGGCCTGTTCCAGACTCAGCGTCAGGCTGATCCGCCGCCACAGGATCTCGTCGGGGTCGTCCGCCAGCATCAGCTCCCCCATCGCCTCCCGGGCCGGCAGCGAGCCCGGCCTTCCGAAGACGGGCTCCGGCCTGACCCGTACGAGATAGGCGCGTTCATAGGGGTCCTCCACCACCTCCGCCAGGTGGGCGGAGTCCAGCGCGGATGCCTCCACGGAGGCGCGGGCCCAGGGGTCCTCGGTGCGGCGCAGCACGCGTTCGATGCGCTGGGCCCGCCAGTTGCGCGCTCTCCGGTCGCCGCCCGCCTCCAGCCTCGTACGCATCTCCTGCGGCATCCGGCCGGCGAGCAGCGCGGGCTCCCGTACCGCGAACGAGGCCAGCTCGTCGGCGAGATAGAGCCAGACCACCGCCCGGTACCGGTTCAGATAGAACGTGACCGGTGAGAAGCAGCCCGCCCGGGCCAGCCGGGTGAACCGCGCGGGGACGATGCCGAGCAGCGCGGCACCCTCCGCGGTGCCGACCGTACGCACCCGCTCCAGCAACCCGTCCGGGTGTCCTGGCCGTTCGCGCAGCCTCGCGACCTCCCGTTCGCGCACCCTCGGCCGCCCGCAGCCGGGCATTTCGGTGACGGCGACCAGCCCGAGATGCACGGCAAGCTCGAACTCGTTGCGCCGAAGCCCCAGTTCCTGTGCGGCGCGCCCTGCGGCCACGGTGGCCCCCGCCGTAGCGGGCGAGGCGTGCGCGCCCGGGTCCCGGGCCCCGCCAGTGCCCTTGTCCCTGACCTCAGGCGTGTCCTCCCGCGTGTCGTGCGCACGCTCCGCACAGGCGGGAATCGCTTCCTTGACCGTCATGGCCGTCCTCCCCGTGAACCTCGAATACTCTCCGTAATCACGGTAGCTCCGCGAGGCCACTTCCGGTCCGGCCTGTGGATAACTCTTGCCAGGTGGGTGAAGCCGCAGGTCGGAGGCGGGTAGGGGCGTGCCGGGACGGGGTCAGAAGGGGCCGATGTCCTCCGGGCCGCCCTGGCGGGCCGCTACGCCGAGGTGCTCACCGACCCGGTTGACGAGCAGGGTCATCTCGTAGGCCACCTGCCCCACGTCGGCTTCGGCCTCGGTCAGCACGGACAGGCAGCTGCCGTCGCCCGCGGCGGTCACGAAGAGCAGGGCCTCGTCGAATTCGACCATCGTCTGGCGGGCCCGCCCGGCCCGGAAGTGGCGTCCCGAACCGCGCGCGAGGCTGTGCAGTCCGGAGGAGACCGCGGCCAGGTGTTCGGCGTCCTCCCGGGCCAGTTGGGTGCTGGCCCCGGTGACCAGGCCGTCGTTCGACAGCACGAGCGCGTGCCGTATGTGCCGCACTCTGGTGGTGAGATCGTCAAGGAGCCAGTCGAGTCCCCGGTCAAGCGCCATCTGTGCGTCCTCCCCGTGTCTTCGTTCCCCGTTCCCCCGCTACGCGCGTAAGCCTTGCGCACCGCCTCCGTACGGGCAAGCGCCCCCTGCCGCCCGGGGCGCCGCTTCGCGCCACGGCGGCGGCGGGCCCAGGATGAGCGCATGGCACATCACATGACCGAGGAAGAATGGCGGGCGTTCCTCTCCGAAGGCACCCGCACCGCGAAGGTCTCGACCGTACGGGCGGACGGCAGCCCGCACATCGCGCCCGTCTGGTTCCTGCTCGACGGTGACTCACTGGTCTTCAACACCGGCAAGAAGAGCGTGAAGGGCCGCAATCTGGCCCGCGACGGACGGGTCTCCCTCTGCGTGGACGACGACCGCCCGCCGTACGCGTTCGCCGTTGTCCAGGGGCATGCGGAGCTGAGCGAGGACCCGGATGAGCTGCTGCGGTGGGCGACGCGGATCGCCGGGCGCTACGTCGGGGCGGAGGCCGCCGAGGAGTTCGGCCGGCGCAACGGCGTACCCGGTGAGCTGGTGGTACGGGTGCGGATCGACAAGGTGATCGCCCTGGCCGACATGGCCGACTGAACGGCCACGCGCCACCGGTCAGCCCACCGGTCGGCCGACCCGTCGGCCGGTGGGCCGGTCAGCTCACGGAGTCGAGGAGCCGGGCGGTGTGCACACGCCCGGCGTACTCGACCGTACGGATCAGGACGTCCTTGCCGGAATCCCGGTCACGCGCGTCGCACAGCACCACAGGCGTGCCCCGGTCCAGGTCGAGGGCGTGCGACACATCGTGGACCGCGTAGGCGCGGGCGCCGGGGAAGCGGTTGACGGCGACGACGAACGGTATGCGCCGACGCTCGAAGTAGTCGACGGCGGCGAAGCAGTCCTCCAGCCGCCGGGTGTCGGCGAGGACGACCGCTGCCAGCGCGCCTTCGGACAGTTCGTCCCACAGGAACCAGAAGCGGTCCTGGCCGGGTGTGCCGAACAGGTACAGCGACAGACCGGCGTGGAGGGTAATACGGCCGAAATCCATCGCTACGGTCGAGGCGGTCTTCCGTGCCACACCTTCCGTGTCGTCCACTCCCCGCCCGGCCTCGCTGAGCGGTTCCTCGGTCCGCAGCGGCCGGATGTCGCTGACCGCACCGACCAGGGTCGTCTTCCCGGCGCCGAAGCCGCCCGCCACCAGGATCTTCAGCGCCATCGTGGCACCGCCGTCCCCGTAGGCGCTGTACGTACGGCGAGCGCTGTGGGTGTTCCGTACGTTGTGGGCGTTCTCGACGTGCTCAGAGGACATCGGCCACTTCTCCCGCGAGTGAGCCGCACACCGTGGCGAAGCTCGGTTCAGCCGTTCGGACATCGCTGCCGGGACAGCATGGCAACCCGCCACGCGGCCCGAGCCGCTTGTCCGTTCTTGATCGATCCGGATCCCGTCCGCCCACTCCTGCCGCATATCGTCCTGGTGGGGCGTGGCCTCTACACTGGTTTCTTTCGGTCGCGGCAAGGGAGAGAGCAAGGTGTCGACAGGTACCGGCGGCGGTTTCCAGGATCCGCCCGCCGAGGTGCTGGCCGAGGCCGCGGCCGCGTTCGGGCTCCTGGCGACACCGGCCAGGCTGCACATCGTGTGGGCCCTGGCCCAGGGAGAGAGCGATGTGACGGGTCTGGCCGAGCGGGTGGGCGGCACGCTCCCCTCGGTCAGCCAGCATCTGACCAAGCTCAAGCTGGCGGGTCTCGTGCGTTCGCGCCGTGAGGGCCGCCGGCAGGTGTATCTGGTGGACGATCCCGGCGTGGTGACGGTGGTCCGGCTCATGGTCGGCCAGCTCGCCGAGCGCGCCGGACACCCGGCACAGGAGCCCGTCCGCCTGCGTGAACTCGGTGCCTGAGGGCAGCGCAGCCGCGGGACCCGGCCGGGCCGATCCCGGCGCGTCGGCCTCCGTGACACCGTTCCCGGGCGTCGATGTTTCAGCGACGGAGTCCGGGCCGGGGTCCGTACCGGAGTCTGTCTCGGGGGCCGTACCGGAGTCCGTACCGGGAGCGGTCGGCGGTGCGGACTCCGGTGCCCTCGGTCCGCCTGCCGGAGCCGGGCCCGGTGCCCCTCAGGTGAAGACCTCACTGGAGATACTGCGCTCGCTGGACAGCGGGCCGCGCGGCCTGGTGGAGGCGCGGGCCGAGGAGCGGCTCGCGCGGTTCGGCGAGAACGTGCTGCCCGCCTGGCGGCCGGTTCCGTGGCCCCGGCGCTTGGTCCGCAGTCTCCGGGACCCCTTCACCTCCGTACTGCTCTGTCTGGGTCTGGTCTCGGCCGTCGTCTCCGCCTGGGGAACGGCCTGCGTGATCCTGGCTCTGGTCGCGGTCAGCTGTCTGCTGCGCTCGGCCGAGGAGCACCGGGCCGACCGTTCGACGGCGGATCTGCGGGATCTGGTGGCGACGACGGCGACCGTGGTGCGCCGGGTCTCGCCGGACGCGGCGCCCCTGGAGCGGGAAGTTCCGGTGGCCGGTCTGGTGCCCGGCGATGTGATCCGGCTGGGTCCGGGCGACCTCGTACCCGCCGATGTGCAGGTGCTGCGCGCGGGCGGGCTCACGGTGCACCAGTCGGCCCTGACCGGCGAGTCGGCGCCGGTGGCGAAGCATCCTCTCGACACGCCGGACCCCGCGCTCGCCTCGGCCGGGCCCTTCGCCCAGCCGCAGCTGTGCTTCCAGGGCAGCAGTGTGACGTCCGGCAGCGGTACGGCGGTGATCGTGGCGACCGGAGGGACGACCCGGTTCGCCGCCGCGCACGACGGCCGGGCCCGGCAGCGGGGCGCCAGCGCCTTCGACCGGTCGGTGCAGGGAATCTCCTGGACGCTCATCCGGTTCATGCTGCTCACTCCGCCGCTGGTGCTGATGGCCAATGCGGCGCTGCGGGGCCGGGGGCTGGAGACGCTGCCCTTCGCCGTCGCGGTGGCGGTGGGGCTGACCCCCGAGATGCTGCCCGTCATCGTCACGACGGCGCTCGCCCGGGGCGCGGCCCGGCTCGCCCGTACCAGCGGGGTCATCGTCAAACGGCTGCCCGCCCTGCACGACCTGGGTGCGGTCGATGTGCTGTGCCTGGACAAGACGGGGACGCTCACCGAGGACCGGCCCGTCGTGGCGGCGGCGGTCGACGGTGCGGACCGGCCCGCCCCCGAGGTGCTGCGGTGGGCGGCGCTCAGCGCGCTGTGGACCCTCCAGCTGGCGGAGCTGCCCGCGCCGGACGCCCTCGACGAAGCGGTGCTGGACGCTGCGGAGGAGGCCGAGGAGTGGGGGGCGTGCGCCGCGTACGAGGGGGTGGCCGCGCTGCCCTTCGATCCGGTACGGCGGGTGGCGACCGCGGTGGTCCGGCGGCCGGGCCGGCTCGGCGTCCACACCCTGGTGACCAAGGGGGCCGTGGAGGCGGTGCTGGAGCGGTGCGCGCTGGACGGGGACGAGCGGGAGCGGCTGCTCGCCCTGGCGGACCGGAAGGCGGAGTCGGGGCTGCGGCTGCTCGCCGTGGCCCGCGCCGACCGGCCCGCCCGGCCGGGTGTGTACACCCCGGCTGACGAGCGCGGGCTGGCCTTCGTGGGTCTGGTCGCGCTGCGGGACGTTCCCGCGCCGAGCGCCGCCGAGGCCCTGGGGGTGCTGGCCCGGCGCGGGGTGACGGTCAAGGTGCTGACCGGCGACCACCCGGGGACGGCCGCCCGCGCCTGCGCGGACCTGGGCCTGGGCCTGCGTACGGGTACCGGCACAGGAGCCGGGTCGGGCGCGGATACGGTCGCCGGGTCCGGCTCGAAGCCGGGCGCGGGGTCCGGCGCGCATACGGGCGCCACGATCGAGTACGGCGACGTGGTGACCGCCGAACTGGTGGACACCCTGTCGGACGCGGAGCTGGCGCGGGTCGCGGACCGGGCGACGGTGTTCGCCCGCTGCACCCCCGAGCACAAGGCCCGGATCGTCTCGGCGCTGCGTGCCGCCGGGCACACCACCGGCTTCCTCGGCGACGGCGTCAACGATCTGCCCGCCCTGCACGCGGCCGACGTCGGCATCTGTCCGCGCAACGCGGTCGACGTGGCGCGCGAGGCGGCGGATGTCGTGCTGGCGGAGAAGGACCTCACCGCGATCGACCGGGCGGTGCTGGCGGGGCGGCACAGCAGCGGGAACATCGCCACCTATCTGCGCATCACGCTCTCCTCCAACCTGGGCAACGTCATCGCCATGCTGACGGCCGGGCTGATGCTGCCCTTCCTCCCCATGCTCCCGGCGCAGGTGCTGGTGCAGAACCTCTGCTTCGACGCGGCGCAGCTCGCCTTCGCGTTCGACCGTCCGGCGGCGTCGGCCCTGCGTCGGCCCGCGGTCCTGCGCTCGCGCGACTTCCTCCGTTTCATCACCGGTTTCGGGCTGCTGAACGCCGCCGCCGACCTCGCCACCTTCGGTGTGCTGGCCCTCGCCCTGCACAACGCGGCCGGTGACGGCGAGGCGGCGTTCCACGCCGGGTGGTTCACGGAGAACCTCCTGACCCAGGCCCTCGTGATGGTCCTCCTGCGGACGGGGCGCAGCGCCGCCGAGCGGCGGGCCGGGGGGCCGTTGCGTGCGGCTGCGGCCGGGCTCGCGGTGGTGGGCGTCCTGCTCCCGCTGACCCCGGTGGGACCGCTGCTGGGGATGAGCGCCCTGCCGCCGCTCTACTACCTGCTGCTCGGCTCGGTGCTGGGGCTGTACGCGGTGGCACTCACGGCGGCCCGGAGGCGGTACGAGCGACGGCATCCGGCCGAGGACGAGAGGGCGCGGGGCCTGGAGAAGGCCCACGGGGAGCACTGAGGCGGAGCACTGGGACAGAGCGTCGAGGAGGTGCGCCGAGGGGAGCGTCAGGGGGTGGCCGTCCGGCTGTCGCACGACAGTTGTACAGTTGCGCAAAGCGGCAACTGTTGTCGCGCGGACGGAGAGAAGGGCGGGACCAGAATGTTGCGCAACGGCCTGGAGCCCTGGCACCTGTTGATCCTGGCCGTCGTGGTGGTCGTGCTCTTCGGTTCGAAGAAGCTGCCGGACACGGCCCGCGCCCTGGGGAAGTCGATGCGCATCCTCAAGAGCGAGGCGAAGGCCATGAAGGACGACGAAGCCCGCTGACGCCACCCCGGGGTCCTGGATTCCAGAGGCCCGGCTTCCCGGGCCGCGCATCCGGTGCAGTTCTTCCGGCCGCCGTTCATTTCACGGCTTGCGCAATCCGGGAACCACGCAGGCCGGGCGGGACGTTCGTATCAATAGCGGCCACATGTAGTGACAGCGACACAGCACGGATCGCAGGATCAAGGGATCAGCCGATCCATCACACGTGCGGACCGACGGAACACAGACAGAGCACTGGAGGAAATTCATGGGTGTGAGCCTGGCGAAGGGCGGCAACGTCTCCCTGTCGAAGGAGGCCCCGGGCCTGACGGCCGTCACGGTCGGTCTCGGCTGGGACGTCCGGACCACGACCGGAGCCGATCACGACCTGGATGCCAGTGCGCTGCTGTGCTCCGCGGCGGGCAAGGTCCTCTCCGACTCCCACTTCGTCTTCTACAACAACCTCAACAGCCCCGACGGTTCCGTCCGCCACACCGGTGACAACCTGACGGGTGAGGGCGAGGGCGACGACGAGTCGATCGAGGTCGACCTGGTCTCGGTCCCCGCCGAGGTCGCGAAGATCGTGTTCCCGGTCTCCATCCATGACGCGCAGAGCCGGGGCCAGAGCTTCGGCCAGGTGCGCAACGCGTTCATCCGCGTGGTCAACCGGGCGAACGGCGTGGAGCTGGCCCGCTACGACCTGAGCGAGGACGCCTCCACCGAGACCGCGATGGTCTTCGGTGAGCTGTACCGGCACGGCGCGGAGTGGAAGTTCCGGGCCGTCGGCCAGGGGTACGCCTCGGGGCTGGCCGGTATCGCGTCGGACTACGGCGTCAACGTCTGACCAGCGGCACGGCTGTGAGCGCCCGGACGCCCGGACCGGGACTCGGTCCGGGCGTCCGGGCGTCCGCCCCGCCGCTCGGTGACACGCTTCGGTGACGTCCGCAGCGGTGATGCCTCGGCGGTGGTCGTCCAGCGGCGTTCCGTCCGGGCGTCGGCTGCGCGATCATGTCCGCATGGCCGATGACCACCACACCCATGTCCTGGACTTCTTCACCCCGCGCGCGGCCGGCTGGGACAGCCGGTTCCCCGATGACGGCCCGGCCTACGCCGCCGCGGCCGGTCTGCTCGGGCTGCGGCCGGGGGACGCCGTGCTCGACGCGGGCTGCGGAACCGGGCGCGCGCTTCCGGCCCTGCGTGCGGCCGTCGGACCACGGGGGATGGTGCTGGGCGCCGACCTCACCCCCGCGATGCTGGAGCGGGCGGCACAGGCGGGGCGTGGGGAGAGCGGCACGCTGCTCCGCGCCGACGTCGCGCGGCTACCGCTGCGCGACGGGGTGCTGGACGCGGTGTTCGGGGCCGGGCTGATCTCGCATCTGGCCCGTCCCGAGGCTGATACGGCGGAGCTGGCCCGGGTGGTGCGGCCGGGCGGGGTGCTGGCCCTGTTCCACCCGATCGGCCGGGCCGCCCTGGCCGCGCGCCACGGGCGCGCCCTCACGGACGACGACCTGCGGGCCGAGCCCAGGCTGCGGGCCCTGCTGGCCGGTTCCGGTTGGCGGCTGGACTCGTACGTCGACGAGGACGACCGCTTCCTCGCCCTCGCCGTCCGTCAGCCCTGACGCACGCGCCACGGATCAGCGCCGAGCCGGTCCGTGCACATGCTCGCGCAGTTGTACGGGGCGGCGAGCCGCAGCCTCATACGGTGTCGCCGACAACAGCCGCCACCAGCACATCGGGGCGGTCGAACATGACGTTGTGCCCGGCATCGGGCGCCTGGATCACGCGCACGCCCGCGGCCGTCAGCTCGGCTGCGCCGGGCAGTTCGCCGCTCAGCGTGCCCTGGATGTAGCTGCGGTCCGCCGGGGATTCCAGCAGCATCCGCCGGACGGTCGGGTCGGTGCCCCGCACCAGCCCGGTGGCCGAGCGGTGCAGGGCCAGGGGGTCCGCCAGGCGCATGGTCGCCGCCCAGGTGGGGCCGAACCGCCGCAGGATCCTGTCGAAGCCGCCGCCCTTGACGAACTCCTCCTCCGTGTACGCGGCGATGGAGCTGCTGCCCGCGGTGGGCGGCGGGGCGGGGTCGAGGTTCGCCTCCGTGAGGACCAGGCCGGAGACGAGGTCGGGGCGCCGGTGGGCGAGCACGACGGAGACCGCGCCGCCCATGCTGTGCCCGACGACCCGGGCACCGCTCACGGCTGCCGTGTCCAGGGCGTCGGCGAGTGCGTCGGCGTGGTCCTCCAGTGTGTAGCCGAAGTCGGCGGGACGGTCGCTGATGCCGTGTCCGGGGAGGTCGACGAAGAGCGAGCGGCGATCCGACAGGGCCGGGTGGGCCGCCACATGGGCGTGGTAGACCGCCGACATCGCGCCCAGCCCGTGCACATAGACCGTGACCGGGTGCGCGGAGTCGGCCCCTCCCCCGCCACCGTTCACCTCGGTCCACCTGATGCGACCGCCCCGCCCGTCGAACTCCGCCTCGTACACCGCGTGCCCCCGCTCTCCTCAACTGCCGCGAACCCACAACCTACGTCTCCCGCACCCGGCGCGGATCACTCGGCGGGCGCCTCCGTCGGCCTCCGGTGGCCGGGGACCGGGCAACCGCGGACGCCCGGCGTGGGGAACGTGCCGAGGGCGGCGACCTCGTAGCCGTCCGGGTAGCCCTTGATCTCCGGGTTCTGGCGCGCGTAGTGCGGCTTGCGCCGGGGCGGGAGGAGGCGGACGGCCCTGGCACGGAGGCGCAGGGCGCCCCGGGTCAGCCCACGGGCCACAGGGCCCGGGCGGTCGTAGCGGAACGCCCGCAGCAGCGAGTCGTCCAGGAGCGCGAGGCTGGCACCCCGGACCAGCGGGGCGAGCGGTGCCGGGTACCAGGAGGCCATGAGCGCCAGGGTCGCGTCGGAGACCCGGCGGGCTCCCTCGTCCCAGCCGAAGTGCTCGTGCTCGTAGGTGTCGAGGGTGCGCTCGAAGTCCTCGTAGCTCTGCGGGAGATCCTTGATGCCCATCCGGGCGCCCAGGGTGCGGTAGTAGGCGGCGAAGGCCCGCAGTTCGTGGTCGGAGAGGCGGCGCCAGCCGAACTCGTCCAGCCAGCGCTTCGGGGTGACGACGAAGGTGCACAGCACGTAGCGCATGTCGTCGTTGCTGATGTCGTAGCTGCGGTGCATCTGGTTGATCCGGCGGACGGCCGTGCGGCCCTCCTCGGTGTCGAATCCGTGCTCCACCACGGTGTCCAGGAGCAGGGCGGTGTCGTCGTACCGCTTCTGCGTACGCTCCGTCAGCTCCGCTGTCTCATCCAGGAGTCGGCCGATGCTGGGTACGGCATAGGTGCGGTAGAGGGCCAGTTCGAGGGCGCGGGTGACGTCCCAGGGGAACTCGTAAGTGACGGTGAGACGGTAGATCTCCAGGAAGTCCCGCTCCGGGTCGAGTCGCTGAATCTCTTTCAGCCGGTCGTACCGCTGAACCATGCTCTTCCCCTCGTTCGTCCGAAGCTCCGATTCTACGGGGACCACCGCCCTCGCCCCGGTCCTTCCCGGCCACGGCGGACCGGCCGGGCGCATCGGTCGGGGGAGCGGCCGATCCGGATTTTCGCCGTCTGTCAGGGCCTCGACGGCGAGGTTACCGAGTAGTTAAGGTGCGCCGGACGGGCGAGCGACGAGGGATCGGGACGAGGAGGACACTGTGGCCGGTGCGGACGCCGACGACGCGCTGCTGGTGCTGACCGCGGTGCTACTCACTCCTGCCCGGTTCCCGGGTGTGCTGGGCGACGACTACGTGGCCGCGTGCGGGGCGCTCGCCATCGAACCGTACGAGCGGGGGTACGGACTCGTCCTCGGGCAGGACGGCGACGGGGCCCGCTGGACCGTGGTCGTCGACGACGTCTCCCTGGTGGCCGTGGCCATCGCCGCGTGGGACTGCGGCATGGCGTACGACCTCTCCCCCGACGAGCGCTCCGTGGTGTGCGCGCTGCCCGGCTGGCCGCTCGCCCTGGCCGTCGCCGCGCCCGGGGTGCTCGCCCCGCACGACCCGGAGACCGACGGCGAGGGTCCCGCCCCGCTCGCTCCCCCGGACGCGGACTCCTGGGGCCCCGCGCAACGGCGGCTCGGGGCGGACGAGATCGCGGAGCGGTGGACGCTGTGGCGGGAGCAGATCGACGATACGGAGTCCGGCCCGCCGGTCGACGAGCACGCCGCCGAAAGGCCCCGGCGCGGGGAAGCGGAGACGGAAGCGGCGGAGAGGCGAGCGGCTGACAGCGGCGCGGCGGGCGGGGAGGCGGAGGCCGGTGCGGCTGCGACCGGGCCGCGGCATCCCGGCGTACAACGGGCCCTGGCGGAGGCCCTCGCCTACACGGAGACTCCCCCGCCGGCCGGCCGGATCCGCTCCGTCTTCGCCTCCGCCGACACCCGTACCCTGCGGGTCGACGGCCCGGGGTGGTCGATGGTCGCCCGGACCGACGACATGGCGCTGATCCTGCTGGACGAGGAGCCGGGCGAGGTCTTCCCCGTCGGCCGCGGGCCCGCGCTTCCCGGCCTGCTCAAGGCCCTGGACGCACTCGCCCCGCATCCGGCCTGACCCTGACTCCGACCGGGTGCCGGCCTCCCGCCGCGCACGAGGATGCCCTGACCGTATGCGGCCCGGCCCCTCGACCTCCGGGACGGGGGTGAGCAAGCCGGATGAGCGGACGGAGCCCGGGCTCAGCGGCCGATCTGCTTGTTGTTGATCCTGCGGAGTCTGCGTCGCTGGGACGGGTCCAGCAGCAGATAGCCGGCGACCGGGACGCCGATCACCACCAGCAGCGCCCACCAGAATCCGATCAGGGGCCACAGGACGGCCGCAGCCACCACCCCCGCGACAGCGACCTTCGCACCGTTCGACATGGTCCACGCCTCCTTCGCGGCACGACGCCGCTCCTGTTCAGTCAACGCACCCGCGCGTTCTTACGTTCCCCCTGTTTCCCCCCATTCGCCCCGCCGGTGCCCCTCAGCCGCCCCGCCGGCACCCCTCGGCGGAGCGGAGCGCCCACCTCGTGCATATGGGCCAGCGCCTGGCGGTAGGACTCGACGAGTCCGGTCTCCGTGTACGGCATGCCGAGGGATCGGCAGTGCGCCCTGACCAGGGGCTGGGCCAGCCGCAGGTGGGGCCGGGGCATGCTCGGGAACAGGTGGTGCTCGATCTGGTAGTTCAGGCCGCCGAGGAACCAGTCGGTGAGGAGCGAGCCGCGCACATTGCGTGAGGTGAGCACCTGGCGCCGCAGATGGCTCCAGCGGTCCCCGTCCGGGTCGGGCATCTCCATGCCCTTGTGGTTCGGGGCGAAGGCCAGGCCCAGGTGGAGGCCGAACAGGGCGTGGAGCAGCAGGGCGAAGACGGCGGCCTTGCCCGGGGACAGGGTGGTCAGCAGCAGGGTCGCGTACAGCGCGATGTGCCCGGTCATCAGCAGGGCCGACACCGCGCGCTCCCCGGTCGGCTGGCGGCGCAGGAACTGGAAGCCGTAGACCTTCAGGGCCACGCCTTCGAGCAGCAGCATCGGGAAGAACAGTCTCGCCTGGTTGCGGGCCAGCCGACGGGCGAATCCTTCGCGCCCCATGGCCTGCTTCTGGGTCCAGACCAGGGCGCCGACGCCGACATCGGGGTCCTTGTCGACGTGGTTGGGGTTGGCATGGTGGCGTATGTGCTTGTCGTTCCACCAGGCCTCGTTCATACCGAGGAGCAGATTCCCGTGGATCAGACCGATCAGCCTGCTCGCCCGGCGGTCACCGGATATCTGGGAGTGGCCCGCGTCATGGGCGAGGAAGGCCGTGCGGGTCCACAGAAGGGCCAGCGGAAGGGTGAGGAAGAGGCTCCACCAGGTGTCGCCCAGCGATACGAGCACAGCGATCACCAGCCCCAGGGCCACCGAGTTGGCCACGATGTCGAGCACATAGCGGCCGGTGCGCCGGTCGAACAGGCCCTGCCCCTTCACCGCGCGCAGCAGAGGGGCGAAGTCGCTGCCCGCACCCGGTGGCCCGGTGCGGTCCGAACTGCTGTAACCGGCGGGATCCGCCCTGCCGTCATCGGCGGAATCCGCAACGGTGGCTGTCGCTTGGGGCATGGTGCCTCCGGTCTCCAGAACCTGCACTGACCTCATAGAACGTACGGATCGGAGGCCGTCTGCGACCATGGCGCCACCACCCCGATCGCCCTGGGGCATGAGCTGCCCCGAGTTTCGTAGAGTCCGATCTTGATTGGTTCAGGCGGACTGCGGGGTTTGCTCCTGGCTGCGCCAGAAGGCTTCCTCGTGCTCGGCCGGCGGCACGTAGTCGAGCGCGGAGTGCAGACGTTCCTCGTTGTACCAGGTGACCCACTGGAAGATCGCCCGCTCGACCTGCTCGACGTCCTTCCAAGGACCCTGCATCTCGATCAGCTCGGCCTTGAAGGTCCCGTTCAGCGCCTCGGCCATCGCGTTGTCATACGAGTCCGCGACCGACCCGACGGAGGCGGAGGCGCCGATGTCCGCGAGCCGGTCGGTATACCGAATTGACACGTATTGCGACCCGCGATCGCTGTGGTGGATCAGTCCGGAGTCCTTCTTGATCCGACGCCGCCAGAGCGCCATCTCCAGGGCGTCCAGAGGGAGTTCGGTCCGCATGTGGTTCGCGACCTGCCAGCCGACGATCATCCGCGAGTACACGTCCAGGACGAATGCCACATACATCCATCCCGACCAGGTGCGGACATAGGTCATGTCCGCGACCCACAGCTGATCGGGCCGCGAGGCGGTGAAGTCGCGGTCGACCAGGTCCGGCGGACGCGGCGCCGACGGCTCCGGGACCGTGGTGCGGCGGCGCCGGCCACGGATGACGCCCTCCAGGCCCAGCTCGGCCATCAGCCGCTCGACCGTGCAGCGGGCCACCTCGACGCCCCGGCGGCCCAGGGCCCGCGTGATCCGGCGGGCGCCATAGGTGCCGCCCGAGTCCGCGTGGACCTCCTCGATCAGAGGCATGAGCTGCTCGTCGCGGAGCCGACGGGCCGACTTCGGCCGCTTCTTGCGGGCGAAGTACGTCGACGGAGACAGGTCCAGCACCCGGCAGACGGGATCGACCCCGAGGCCGTGTCCACGCAGGTGGTCGATCACCTGCTCGGCCTCGTCCGGGGACGGTCGATCTCCTGGGCAAAAAACACCGAGGCGGCTTTCAGGATCTCGTTCGCCCGCCGCAGCTCCGCTACTTCTTTACGGAGTTGCTTGAGCTCGTCGAGCTCTGCGGTGGTGAGCCGGTCGTCCCGCTCGCCGCGGTCGGCCTCGGCCTGGCGGACCCAGCCGCGCAAGGCCTCCTTGTGGATGCCCAGGTCCTTCGCGACGTGCGCGATCGGGCGGCCGGTGGTGCGGACCTCGCGAATCGCGCGCTCGCGCAGTTCGTCCGGATATTTACGGGGTGCTGCCATGGTGCTGGTGGATCTCCTTCGCCAGGACCGTAACCCTGGCATCAGGGACTCCACAAATCTCAGTACAGCTCAGCAGACCCCCGCACTCCGGGGTGGTGCCAGCCACACCATGACCACCGGTCAGCCTTAGTAAGTGACGCGGATCACAGCAGAGGGTCATGCGTTACAGCTTCGAGCGGAGTACCCTCGGCGGCTCGGCTCACTAGTCAAATTTGAGGAATCTGACATTCCTGTGCACCTGCACCCCGCGGAAACGCCTTCCGAGAGTTCCGAACTGTCCCGCTGCTCCGTGGTCTTCGTCCCCGCGGATCCGCCCCGTACCGGTCTGATCGCCTTCTGGAACCCGGACGGCGGCACCCCTCCCGGCCCGCCCGGGGCCGCTACGGAACTCACCGTGACCGGGGCCGACCTCCGGCGCCGTACCGTGCCCGCCCTCCACCTTCCCGTACGGGAGGCCCTGCCGGTGCTGACCCGGGCGCGGGCCGACGACCAGGCCTCTCCCTCGGCCGCCTTCTGGGGCGCCGCCGCACTGCTCGGCCTGCAGTTCGTGGCCCGCGGCCTCCTGCTGCCCGGGGTGAGCCCCACCGGCCGGGACGCCTGGCGGGTGGGGCCGCTGGGCGCCGGGGACCTGGGGCGGATCCGGGAACTCGCCGCCTCGATGCCGCCCACCGCCCACGCGACCCCGCTGGAGACCGGTGCGACGGAGGGCGGGCCGCTGCTCCTGCCCGAACCCGAGCGGCTGCTGCGGGCGTTCCTGGACGCGGTGGCGGACGGGCTCCCCCGGACGCCCGCCGCCGCGTTCGCCACGGCCGGTCCCGCGTTCGCCGCTCCGGAACCGCACCACGTGCCCGAGGCGCGGGCCTGGGCGGCCGATGTGGCGGCCGGTCATGACGCGGGGGTGCGGCTCTCGTTGCGTATCGAGGTCACCGGAACCGCGGACGCCGATGCCCACGCCGGGAACGCTTCTTCTGACGGCGCCGCGCCTTCTTTCCGTGCCGTGTTGCAGATCCACAGCGTCAGCGACCCGTCCCTGGTCGCGGATGCGGCCGAGGTCTGGGCGGGCTCCACCCGGAGCGCTTCGGCGTTCGGGCCACGGGCCCGGATGGACGCCCTCCTCGCCCTGCGCCGCGCCGCCCGCGCCTGGCCGCCGCTGGCCCCGCTGCTCTCCGCCGCCGTGCCGGACTCGGTGGAGCCGGCCGACGAGGAGATCGCCGAGCTGCTGGGGCCCGCATCGCGCGCCCTGGCCGCCACAGGGGTCCAGGTGCACTGGCCCAAGGAACTGGCACGGAAGCTCACCGCCCGCGCGGTGATCGGCCCGGCCGACCAGGACGGGGAGGACGAGGGCGGCGACGGGCGGCGGGGGCGGGCCCTCGCGGACACCCCCTCGTTCCTCTCCGCCGACGCCCTCCTCGCGTTCGACTGGCGGTTCGCCCTCGGTGACCAGCAGCTGAGCCGCGAGGAGCTGGACCGGCTCGCGGAGTCCAGCAGGCCGATCGTGCGGCTGCGCGACCAGTGGGTCCTCATCGACCCCGAGGAGGCGCGCCGGGCCCGGGAGACCAAGGACCGCAAGGTCACCCCCATCGACGCCCTGGGCGCGGCACTGACCGGCTCCACCGAGGTGGACGGGCGCCGCGTGGAGGTGGCCGCGACGGGCTGGCTGGAGCGGCTCCGCGAGCGGCTGGCCGACCCGGAGTCCACCGGAGCACAGCCGATCGGGCAGCCCGGGGCGCTGACCGCGACGCTGCGCGACTACCAGCTGCGCGGTCTGAACTGGCTGAACACCATGACCTCGCTCGGTCTCGGCGCCTGCCTCGCCGACGACATGGGTCTGGGCAAGACGATCACGCTCATCGCCCTGCATCTGCACCGGCAGGGCGAGCGGGACGCGGCCGGCCCGACGCTGGTGGTCTGCCCGACGTCGCTGATGGGCAACTGGCAGCGGGAGATCGAGAAGTTCGCCCCGGGCACTCCCGTACGACGCTTCCACGGCGCCTCACGCTCCCTGGAGGGGCTGGTGGACGGCGAGTTCGTGCTGACGACGTACGGCACGATGCGGCTCGACGCGGCCAGGCTGGCCGCCGTCCCCTGGGGGCTGGTCGTCACCGACGAGGCCCAGCACGTCAAGAACCCGCACTCGGCGACGGCCAAGCAGCTGCGCACCATCGGCGGCCGGGCCCGGGTCGCGCTCACCGGCACCCCGGTGGAGAACAACCTGTCCGAGCTGTGGGCGATCCTGGACTGGACGACGCCCGGGCTGCTGGGCCGGCTCGGCACCTTCCGCAACCGGTACGCGTCCGCCGTGGAGGGCGGCGACGACCCGGCGGCGGCCGGGCGGCTCGCGGCCCTGGTGCGCCCGTTCCTGCTGCGCCGCCGCAAGAGCGATCCGGGAATCGCCCCGGAGCTGCCGCCGAAGACGGAGACCGACCGGGCGGTGTCGCTGACGGCCGAACAGGCCGGGCTGTACGAGGCGGTGGTCCGCGAGACCCTGGCCGAGATCGCCGGGGCGGACGGGTTCGAGCGGCGGGGGCTGGTGATGAAGCTACTGACGGCGCTTAAGCAGATCTGCAACCACCCGGCGCAGTACCTCAAGGAGGAGGGGCCCCGGATCGCGGACCGGTCGGGGAAGGTCGAGCTGCTGGACGAACTCCTGGACACGATCCTCGCCGAGGAGGGATCCGTCCTGGTGTTCACGCAGTACGTCCAGATGGCGCGGCTGCTGGAGGAGCATCTCGCCGCGCGTGGCGTGCCCACGCAGTTCCTGCACGGCGGTACGCCGGTGGCGCGACGCGAGGAGATGGTGGCCCGTTTCCAGGCGGGCGAGGCCCCGGTGTTCCTGCTCTCGCTGAAGGCGGCAGGCACTGGGCTCAACCTCACCCGGGCCGGTCATGTCGTGCACTTCGACCGCTGGTGGAACCCCGCGGTGGAGGCGCAGGCGACGGACCGTGCGTACCGGATCGGGCAGACCCAGCCCGTCCAGGTGCACCGGCTCATCGCCGAGGGCACGATCGAGGACCGGATCGCGGAGATGCTCACCCGCAAGCAGGGGCTCGCGGACGCGGTGCTCGGCTCCGGGGAGGCGGCACTGAGCGAACTGACCGATGCGGAACTGGCCGATCTGGTCGAGCTGCGAGGGGGCGCACGATGAGCGACGCGTACGAACCGGACACGGTGGACGTCGAGGGCGGGGCCGAGCTGACCGAGGTCACGTTCGCGCCCCTGCCTCCCGCGCGCGGCCGGGGGTTCGCCACCTCCTGGTGGGGCCGGGCGTGGCTGCAGGCGCTGGAGGACACGGCCCTGGACGGTGAGCAGCTCAAGAAGGGGCGCCGGCTGGCCCGGGAGGGCGCGGTCGGGGCGGTCTCCGTACGGCCCGGCCGGATCACCGCTGTCGTACGGGACCGGGACGGCACGGCCCACCGGAGCGACGTACTGCTCCAGGAGCTGGGCGCGGAGGCGTGGGACCGGTTCCTGGACATGGCGGTGGACCGGGCCGGGCACATCGCGGCGCTGCTGGACCGGGAGATGCCGCCGCATCTGGTGGAGGACGCGGCGGGTGCCGGGGTGGAGCTGCTGCCCGGGATCGGCGATCTGGAACCGGAGTGCACCTGCGGGACCTGGGACCACTGCCCGCACTCGGGCGCCCTCTGCTACCAGGTGGCGCGGCTGCTGGACGAGGACCCGTTCGTCCTGCTGCTGATGCGGGGGCGCGCGGAGCGTCGGCTGCTGGACGAGCTCCAGGTCCGCAGCGCCGCGCGTGCGGTGCGCGGTGCGGAGGGCGGCGAAGCGCCGGAGAGCGTGGAGCAGGAGGGGTACGGGGTGCCGGCCGAGGAGGCGTTCGGCGCGGGCTCCATCCTGCCGCCGCTCCCCCTGCCCCCGCCGGTGCCCGAGGAGCCGGGGCTGCCGCCGTCGCTGGACACGGAGGCGGGCCCACCGCCCGGTCTCGACCCGGCGGCGCTGGAGGTGCTGGCCGCCGACAGCGCCATACGGGCCCGGCGGATGCTGCTGGAGGCGCTGGCTCCGGGGCACGGACGGCAGCCGGTTCCGGCGGAGCTGACGCCGGGGCAGGACGCGGTGCGGCTGGTCGCCGACGCCCGGCCGGAGCCGTGGATCGCGGGGCGGCTGGCCGAGGGGGCGGGCCGGTCGCGGGCCGAGCTGGAGGCGGCGGTGCGCGCGTGGCGATACGGAGGGGTGGCCGCGCTGGCGGTGCTGGACGAGGAGTGGTCCCCGGACGCGGACTCCCTCGCCCGGGCCCGTGCGCGGCTCGCGGCGGCCTGGGAGGAGGGTGAGCGGCCCCGGTTGCGGGCGGCGGGGGCTCGTTGGACCGTGGCGGGCGCCGATGTCCAGCTCCGGTACGACCGCGACGGCCGGTGGTGGCCGTACCGCAAGGAGCGTGGCCGCTGGGTACCCGCGGGACCGGCGGACGACGATCCGGCGAGTGCGCTGGCGGGGGTGCTCGCCGGGGCTTCGGCGGAGACCTGAGGCTGACGGGGGCACAGGTGTAAGGGGAGACGGCCGTACGGAACCGGAGCCTTCTTTCCTACGTCATCAGCGACAGGCGGCTTCGGCGGCCCCTTCTTATGCTCATGTGTCCGCCACAAGTGAACCCGGCCCCCTATAGGAGTGCGATGCACCGCAGAAGGCTCCTCCAGGGGGCCGTCGTCACCGCGGCGGCGGCGCTGGTCCCGGCGTCGGCGCGGGCCGTGACACCCGTGGCCGGCGCCCCGGACTACCCGGCGGCACTCTGGGCGCCCGCCCACGCGGCGAACCACACCGTCACCGCGCACCCCTCCGAGCGCCGGATCGACCGCGTCGTCATCCATGTCGCCCAGCAGTTGTTCACCCCGACGATCGGTATCTTCCGCGATCCCGCCAAGCAGGTCTCGGCCCACTACGTGGTGCGGTCCGGTGACGGCCATGTCGCCCAGTGCGTAAGGGAGAAGGACATCGCCTGGCACGCGGGCAACTGGGACGTCAACACCCGCAGCATCGGCATCGAGCACGAGGGGTGGGTGGACCGTCCGGAGTTCTTCACCGACGTCATGTACCGGCGCTCGGCCCTCCTCACCGCGGACATCTGCGCGCGGCACGGCATACCCAGGGACCGGGCGCACATCATCGGCCACCACGAGGTGCCGGGCAGCGACCACACCGACCCGGGCGTCCTCTGGGACTGGGACCGCTACCTCCGTCTCGTCAACCTCCCCTGACCCGCCCTGCGATCACCCCGCGCAGCCGGGTTGTCGCAGGGAGCGGCGGCGACGACGATGGAGAGGCGGGAGGCAGGACGGCCCCGGACGGAGGGCGAGTTGACGGACCCCTGGGTGGCCCTGGCGGCTGACACGGACCCCGGTGAACAGGTGGGGGCGCTGCGCCGCGCGCATGAGGTGTTCACCTCCGCGGGGCGGCTGGAGCGGCCGGTACGGACGGTGGTCGGGCAGTCGTGGCTCCGCTCGGCGCGGGCCCGGGTCAGCCCGGACGGCGCGCCCGCCGTGGAGTTCGGCGCGGACGAGCTGCGCGCCTACCGCGAGGCGCATCCGCTGGCCCGGGCGATGCCCGTGATCCGTGAACTCATGGGCGCGTACGCGACGGACGGGGAGCATCTGCTCGCCGTCTGCGACGCGCAGGGCCGGCTGCTGTGGGTGGAGGGTCACGCTGCGGCCCGTCGGCGTGCCGGAGCGATGAACTTCGTGGAGGGCGCCCGTTGGGCGGAGTCGGTCGCCGGGACCAACGCACCGGGCACGGCCCTCGCGGTCGGCCGGCCGGTGCAGGTCTTCGCCGCCGAGCACTTCCTGCGCCCGGTGCAGCAGTGGACGTGTGCGGCGGCCCCGCTGCACGACCCGAACACCGGCCGGGTGCTGGGGGCGGTGGACATCACGGGCGGCGACCGGCTGGCGCACCCGCACAGTCTGGCGTTCGTGCAGGCGGTGGCGCGGGCCGCCGAGTCGCAGCTCGCCCTGCTCGCTCCGGCGGTCACCGAGGGCGGTTCGGTGCGGCTGAGCGCGCTGGGCCGGGACGAGGCGCTGCTGGTGGCCGGGGACCGCAGGATCCGGCTCAGCAGGCGGCACAGCGAGATCCTCGTCGCACTGGCCCGCCGTCCGGAGGGGATGAGCGGGGACGAACTGCTGATCGAACTGTACGAGGACGAGTCGGTCTCCCCCGTGACGCTGCGGGCCGAACTCTCCCGGCTCAGACGGCTGCTGGGCCCGGAGCTGCTGCATTCGCGTCCGTACCGGCTGGGCGTGCCGGTGGACGCCGACTTCGACACGGTGGCGCGGAGGCTGGGTTCCGGGGCCGTGGCGGGGGCGCTGGGCGCGTATGCGGGTCCGCTGCTGCCGGGTTCCCGGGCGCCCGGGGTCGTACGGCTGCGCCGGCGCCTCGCGGACCAGCTGCGGGCGGCGCTGATCGCCCGGGGTGATCCGGGGCTGCTGGCCGACTGGGCGTACAGCCCGTGGGGCGAGGACGACCTGCCGGTGTGGCGGGCGTTGGCGGAGGCGGTGCCCGCGGGACAGCGGGCGGCGGTGCTGGCCAGGGTGCGGGGGCTGGACGTGGAGCAGGGCGGCTGAGGCGGACGGGCGGGGGGACCTGGGCGGGTGGTGGACCTGGGCGGGTGACGGCTCGCGCCGGGGGTGCCGCGACGCGCGATGCCATACGCCGGGCGCGCGCCCCGGTCCCGTACCCCGGACGCCTGCCCGAGACCCGTACCACCTGACGCGCGCCCGGGACCGCGGCCCGGCCGCCCCTCCGTACCCGTACACCTCGCGCACCACCCCACCGCCACCGCAACGGCGTTGCAACGTCCGGCTTCCTAGCCTCGCGCCGAGGCCGTCCAACGGCGGGCGGCACCGGAGCCGGGAGGACAGAGAGATGACCCGTTACGCCGCACCGGGCGCCGAGGGCGCGATCGTCACGTACGCGCCCCGCTACGACCACTGGATCGGCGGTGCGTACGTGCCGCCGGTGCGCAGGCAGTACTTCGAGAACCCGAGCCCCGTCAACGGCCGCCCCTTCACCGAGGTCGCCCGGGGGACCGCCGAGGACGTCGAACTGGCCCTGGACGCGGCCCACTCCGCCGCGCACGCGTGGGGCGCGACCCCGGCCGGTGACCGCGCGGGCGTGCTGAACCGGATCGCGGACCGTATGGAAGCGCATCTGGAGGAGCTGGCGGTCGCGGAGAGCTGGGAGAACGGGAAGCCGGTGCGCGAGACGCTGGCCGCCGACATCCCGCTGGCCATCGACCACTTCCGCTACTTCGCCGGGGTGCTGCGGGCCCAGGAGGGCTCGCTCAGCGAGCTGGACGAGGACACCGTCGCGTACCACTTCCACGAGCCGCTGGGCGTGGTCGGCCAGATCATCCCGTGGAACTTCCCGATCCTGATGGCCACCTGGAAGCTCGCCCCCGCGCTGGCGGCGGGCAACGCGGTGGTCCTGAAGCCGGCCGAGCAGACCCCGGCGTCCATCCACTTCCTGATGAGCCTCGTGGCGGATCTGCTGCCGCCGGGGGTGGTCAACATCGTCAACGGCTTCGGGGAGGAGGCCGGGAAGCCCCTGGCCTCCAGCCCGCGGGTGGCGAAGATCGCGTTCACCGGTGAGACCACGACCGGGCGGCTGATCATGCGGTACGCCTCCGAGAACCTCAAGCCGGTGACGCTGGAGCTGGGCGGCAAGTCGCCGAACATCTTCTTCGACGACGTCTCCACGAGCGACGACGACTTCCTCGACAAGGCCCTCGAAGGGTTCACCATGTTCGCCCTCAACCAGGGAGAGGTGTGCACGTGTCCGTCGCGTGCCCTGATCCAGCGGGGGCACTACGGCACGTTCCTGGAGGCCGGGATCGCCCGTACGGAGAAGATCGTGCCGGGAGATCCGCTGGACACGGAGACGATGATCGGCGCGCAGGCGTCCGAGACCCAGCTCCGCAAGATTCTCTCGTATCTGGAGATCGGCCGGCAGGAGGGCGCGAAGGTCCTCACGGGCGGGGAGCGCGTCGAGCACGGGGGCGCGCTGGCGGGCGGCTACTACGTCCAGCCGACGGTCTTCGAGGGCGACAACCGGATGCGGATCTTCCAGGAGGAGATCTTCGGCCCGGTCGTCGCGGTGGCCTCCTTCACCGACTTCGACGACGCCATCACGACGGCCAACGACACCCTGTACGGGCTCGGGGCCGGGGTGTGGACCCGTGACGCCAACACGGCCTACCGGGCGGGGCGTGCGATCAAGGCGGGCCGGGTCTGGACGAACTGCTACCACGCGTATCCGGCCCACGCCGCGTTCGGAGGCTACAAGGAGTCGGGCATCGGCAGGGAGAACCACAAGATGATGCTGGAGCACTACCAGCAGACGAAGAATCTGCTGGTGTCGTACTCGCCGAAGAAGCTGGGCTTCTTCTAACGAGCTCGTGCATGGTTGGCGGTAGCGCGTCGAGGGCTTGATCGTTGATCATGATTCGTGTGGTGGGGAACCGGACGCGTGCAGCAATCATCCGAAGCCGGCGAATCACCGGGCTGGCGCCCGACGTGATCGCAGAACTCGTCGCTGAACTGGGCCCGTTGTGGCACGAGCGGCACCAGGCCGTGCTGACGTCACGCCCTCGCCGCCGGGCCGTCCGTGCCGGGGCCAAGCACAAGCTGGTTTCCATTGACCGCCTGTTGGCCACACTCGTGCACCTTCGCCATGCAACGACGCACGACGTGCTGGCCTGCTGGTTCGGCGTGGACCGCTCCACCATTACACGTGCGATCGGTGAAGTGCGGCCCCTGCTCGCCGAGCGGGGCTGCACCGTCACGCCCGACATCCGCCTGCGCACACTCGCCGAGGTCATCGACCATCTCGGCACGAGCGGACAGACCGGGATCATCGACGGCACCGAGGTCCGGGTGCGTCGCCCGGCCGCCGGGCGCAAGGACCGGGAGAAGTTCATCTCCGGGAAGAACAAGCAGAACGCCGTGAAGTCCATGGTCGTCACGGACGCCGAGGGGCGGCTGCTGTTCTGCAGTCCGGCCGAGCCTGCGAGCTGCGCGGACATCACGCACGCCCGGAAGCTGGGCCTGGTCGGGCTCCTGGCCGACGGGCCCGCCGTGGAGATCCTGGCGGACGCCGGCTACCAGGGACTGGGCGCCCAGACCGGCGGGCGCGTGGTGACGCCACCGCACCGCAAGTTCAAGAAGAACTCGCCCGACTGGTACGAGGAGATACACGAGCGTAAGCGCAAGGCCCACTCCTCACGCCGCATCCGGGTCGAGCACGGCATCGGCCATCTGAAGAACTGGCGATCCCTCGCACGGCACCACGGCCGCCGGGAACACATGAGCGACATCATCCAGGCCGTCGCCGGACTGCTCTCCCACCAGCAGGCGGCCACGTTGGCCAGCGGTACGCGAACGTGAACACAACTGCCAACCCCCAGCCCTCGACGCGCTACCGCCAACCATGCACGAGCTCGTTACCGAAGGGGGCAGATCCACCGTGCGGATCTTCTTCCCCTTCGGCAGGGCGAAGTACAGCCTTCCGTGAATCGCCTGCACTTGGCGCCGAACGTGCAGCTGGCCGCGCTCGTAATCGATATCCTCGGGACTGAGCCCAAGACCGGGTGTGTCCAGCGAGTGGTGTAACTCGTGGGTTGGTTGTTACCGCTGGGTCGCGGTGAGGCGGCCGTCGAAGGCGATGTCGAAGGCTTGGAGGGCCGGCTTCCATCGCCTGGTCCAGCGTTTCGTGCCGTTCCCGGTCGGGTCCAGGCTCATGACCGCGAGGTAGACGCACTTGAGGGCGTCCTGCTCGGTGGGGAAGTGCCCGCGGGCGCGGACGGCCTTGCGGATCCGGGCGTTCACACTCTCGATTGCGTTCGTCGTGCACACGATCTTGCGGATCTCCACGTCGAACTGGAGGAAGGGGACGAACTCCGCCCAGGCGCGTTCCCACAACCGCACGATGGCCGGGTACTTCGCTCCCCATTCCTCGGAGAACTCCAGGAACCGCTCCATGGCGGCCTCCTCGGTCGGTGCCGTGCAGACCGGGCGGAGGGCCTTGGCGATCTTCCCCCAGTCCTGGCGGCCCGCGTACTTGAAGCTGTTGCGGAGCAGGTGAACGACGCAAGTCTGCACGATCGTCGCAGGCCAGACGGTGTTCACCGCGTCCGGGAGTCCGGTCAGTCCGTCGCAGACCAGCATCAGGACGTCCCGCACCCCCCGGTTCTTGATCGCGGTGAGTACCTGAAGCCAGTACTTGGCGCCCTCGCCGCCATCGCCGACCCACAGGCCCAGAATGTCGCGGGTGCCCTCGGCGGTCACGGCCAGCGCCATACAGACAGGACGGTTCGCGACCTGCCCGTCCCGGACCTTGACGTGCACACAGTCGATGAAGACCACCGGATACACCGCGTCCAGGGGCCGGTTCTGCCATTCCAGCATGCCGGCGACCACGCTGTCGGTGATCGTGGAGATGGTCTGCTTCGACACCTCGGTGCCGCAGACCTCGGCGAGGTGTGCGGAGATCTCCCCATGCGTGAGGCCCTTGGCGGACAGCGACAAGACCATCTCGTCGATCCCGCCGAGCCGCCGCTGCCGCTTCTTGACCAGCATCGGCTCGAACGTGCCCGCCCGGTCCCGGGGAACCTCGATCTCGACCGGGCCGACCTCGGTGACCACCGTCTTCGCCCGGCGCCCGTTGCGGTAGCTCTCCCGCCCGCCTTCGCCCTTCTCGCCGTGCTCGTGACCCAGGTGGCCGGTCAGCTCGCCCTCCAGGGCGGACTCCAGCACCCGCTTGGCCAGCTGCTGCAGCAGACCTCCCTCGCCCGTCAGCCGCAGCCCATCGGCCTGGGCCCGCGCCACCAGCTGGGCGACCAGCTCGTCATCCACACCGGCTGCCGGCTCTTCTGCCCGGCCCTCGGTCTCGGTGACACGCACGTCGGCCATCAACTTCCGCTTCCTGCTCGGGAGTTACACCGATCACCGTACAGACCCACCGACCATGATCGTGTTACGAGCTCTGAAGCTGTTCCGCACGAACACGACGAATAGCGGCATGATCGAGGTCACGCCGCGTCTTGCTGAGGGCGAGGCAGATGTGCAGGGTCTCGTCGAGGCGCGCATGGAGGCGCTGCTGGGCGTCCGGTTCCTGGCGAGCGAGTACGGCACGGGGCCGGTGCACGCGGGCCGGATCGATTCGCTCGGGCTGGACGAGAACGGATCGCAGGTCATCGTCGAGTACAAGCGCGGTGTCGACGTCGGCGCCTTCTCTGAACTTGGTCCATCCATCCGACCATGCTGGCGGGTTTTCGACCTCAGGTGCGGAGACTCTGCATCTGCTGGCAAAACCCTGCATCGGGGAGCAGTTTTCTCTGCTGAGGTCCGGCAATGAGTTGGGTCGGCGGGAGGGGCAGGCTGGGATATGGAGTGGAGTTTCAAGTTGCACGGAGGGTTCGCGGCCTGGTTGAGCACCACGCTTCTGTCGCTGGCCGTGCTCACGTGGGTGCCGGGGCCCTGGCGTCATGTTGTTGCATTTCGGCACGGCCGGTACGGGGAACTGGCAGGCGCCAGAGGTTAAGGAAGGCCGGCACTTCGTCTTTGACACGACTCCCGATGCTCGCGGCACGATTGAGGTCTCGCGCAGCCAGTACGAGGCGATCCTCGAAGGCAATCAGCGGTTTGAGCTGCCCCGAGTTTCGTAGAGTCCGATCTTGATTGGTTCAGGCGGACTGCGGGGTTTGCTCCTGGCTGCGCCAGAAGGCTTCCTCGTGCTCGGCCGGCGGCACGTAGTCGAGCGCGGAGTGCAGACGTTCCTCGTTGTACCAGGTGACCCACTGGAAGATCGCCCGCTCGACCTGCTCGACGTCCTTCCAAGGACCCTGCATCTCGATCAGCTCGGCCTTGAAGGTCCCGTTCAGCGCCTCGGCCATCGCGTTGTCATACGAGTCCGCGACCGACCCGACGGAGGCGGAGGCGCCGATGTCCGCGAGCCGGTCGGTATACCGAATTGACACGTATTGCGACCCGCGATCGCTGTGGTGGATCAGTCCGGAGTCCTTCTTGATCCGACGCCGCCAGAGCGCCATCTCCAGGGCGTCCAGAGGGAGTTCGGTCCGCATGTGGTTCGCGACCTGCCAGCCGACGATCATCCGCGAGTACACGTCCAGGACGAATGCCACATACATCCATCCCGACCAGGTGCGGACATAGGTCATGTCCGCGACCCACAGCTGATCGGGCCGCGAGGCGGTGAAGTCGCGGTCGACCAGGTCCGGCGGACGCGGCGCCGACGGCTCCGGGACCGTGGTGCGGCGGCGCCGGCCACGGATGACGCCCTCCAGGCCCAGCTCGGCCATCAGCCGCTCGACCGTGCAGCGGGCCACCTCGACGCCCCGGCGGCCCAGGGCCCGCGTGATCCGGCGGGCGCCATAGGTGCCGCCCGAGTCCGCGTGGACCTCCTCGATCAGAGGCATGAGCTGCTCGTCGCGGAGCCGACGGGCCGACTTCGGCCGCTTCTTGCGGGCGAAGTACGTCGACGGAGACAGGTCCAGCACCCGGCAGACGGGATCGACCCCGAGGCCGTGTCCACGCAGGTGGTCGATCACCTGCTCGGCCTCGTCCGGGGACGGTCGATCTCCTGGGCAAAAAACACCGAGGCGGCTTTCAGGATCTCGTTCGCCCGCCGCAGCTCCGCTACTTCTTTACGGAGTTGCTTGAGCTCGTCGAGCTCTGCGGTGGTGAGCCGGTCGTCCCGCTCGCCGCGGTCGGCCTCGGCCTGGCGGACCCAGCCGCGCAAGGCCTCCTTGTGGATGCCCAGGTCCTTCGCGACGTGCGCGATCGGGCGGCCGGTGGTGCGGACCTCGCGAATCGCGCGCTCGCGCAGTTCGTCCGGATATTTACGGGGTGCTGCCATGGTGCTGGTGGATCTCCTTCGCCAGGACCGTAACCCTGGCATCAGGGACTCCACAAATCTCAGTACAGCTCAGTTCATGCTCGCGATCCCAGGCGTACTCTTTGCTGGCCGCATATCTCGCTTTTGCGGCAGGGGAGTTGCGCCAAGCGGATGCCGGGCTCACAAGTTCGTATCCGGTGCAGTTCTGAAGTCTCCAGGCGGCTGATCGCTTGTCAGTGCTGTCGAAGTCGACTGACGTGGCCATCGTCTCCGAGTGGCCATCGATCGGGCGATGGGCCACGAAGCACCCGCATGATCCAAGCCATCCTGCCTCCCCCCACGCGGCAAGCTTCCGGCGCTCCACGCGGTGTCATGACCACGAGCGTCGGGCAGCAAGGGGCCCCCGACCAGCCGCATGAGCCCTCGGCGCCGCAGGATGCTTATAGGCCAAATCCCTTCCCATCCGGATTCCATGTATGACGCACTAGTACCGTTTCCCAGAGCCGGACTGCGACCGGGACGCCACGAGTAGCCGCACACTTGCGTGCACCTGGCCTCCTGGTGCAATGATTCGCGCAATTCTCCACCTGACTACAGCAGGGAAGTCATGCCTCACGTAAGCAGAAGGAAGACGGCACTCCTCTCAGCAGCTATTTCGGCAGCATTGGCCATGAATTTCGCCACGCCCGCACAGGCGTTAGCGCCGCAGTTCGCCTGCGAACTCATGTACAGCGGAAACATTGCGACTTACGCAATGACGTGCAGCGAACCGGGCGAACCGATGTTCGGCGGATTTGCGACATGGAGAAACGTTCCTGTCGCGTTCGATCAGGTCGACACTCCAAACACAACAGTCACGTTTTCCAATTACCTTCGGCTCACCCCGAACACGGAAGCTTCGCCATTCGAGAACAACATCGAGGTGGGGCTCTACGCAGAGAAAACCGGTAAGACGACTCAAACCTATGGCCCTAGATGGACCGAGTTTGGCAATAGTGGCGGAAAGGCCAAGGCGATCACGGTCGGCGTCAACCCCTCCGTCCCTGACGGCCGCAACCATACGTACATGCTCATGCGTAAATCTTCGGGAGATCAGTGGGATGTTCTGTACGACTTCAATACGGTTGGGAGCACGACGGACCAGCTTGAGGTGATCCCCGGATCCACTAATCGGATCGACACTGGAATGGAACTCTTGGGGCACCAGCACACAGACGTCCCGCAGATCGCGAACCGGATGCAATTCATGGACGGGAACAATACCTGGCGACAGGTGGCGACACAGAATACCGCAACGATCGTCACCCTCCCCTCCTGCAGCACGGCAAACAAACCCCCGAACTGCCTCAACGCCAAGCTGACCGATGCCACGTCCTTCTCCCAGTGGACTGTCAGTAAGCCACGCAAGGCCGGGGCCCTCGCGCCGCAGAGCAATGATGGGCCGGGGGTGTCTCCTGAGGCGAAGGGCATCTACCGAGGTGTCGATCAGGCGGAGTTGCAGGCATGCCTCGAAGAGGCACCAGATCGTTGCCTGGAAGACGTTCCCGGCCTCGCGGAATGCGTACGCAATCACCGTGTCTGCAATGTCTCCGCCAGCACTTCCGAGCTCCCCATCATGCGCAGGGGCATGGGTGAAGCGAAGGCTGAATCAGTGCGGCAGCGAGCCGCTTCGGCCTTTGGCGTGCCCGTGGGGAGCGTAGAGGCCACGGCAGCGACCGGGGGCTCCTCCCTGCCGGTGGAAGAGGTCTGGTCCGTGAAGTCGACACATAGCACCCCTGGCCTGAGGGACACCGGAAAGACCTTCAATGGATTCCACGCCTCATATTCGGCGCAAAGCGGAGAATTCCTTGAAGCCTGCTGGGGTGACATGTGTGAGAAGTAGGAGAACCGGCAGTTCTCCGTCATGCCCGCCCGCACGTCGATCAATGGGAGATTCTTTGTCTTTCCGTAGCTTATCCGCTCGCTGGGCGCGTCGCCTGGCAGTCGCATGCAGCATTACTCTGCTGACGGCGACCGCAGCGTCCGCTCTGCCTGCACCATCGATATCCGGGGAGCGGCAAGCGCAGTTCGAGTTCGTGGACGTATCGGACGTTTCCGCAATGGAATTGTGGGAACTCGGCGACCCGGCTCCACTCGAACCGTCCCTCCGGAAGGGCAAGGAATCCAAACCCGGCGAAGTTTTCAACGTGGCAGCCGAGGACCCGGATCTGCGAACGGAGTGCGCTCGACACGAATCTGAAGCGAAGTCACAGACCGGATGGGTGAAGTCCAGATTCGAAAGCTGCCAAAAGCGCCACTATGATCTGGTGCTTCGCGACAAGCAGAACAAGGAGCAGCGCGGACGTCTGATATTCGACTCCTGGGTGCTGGGATTCACCCTCGATGGAACCCGACAGGTCGATTTCGTTGCGAGCGTGGAGGACATTCAAGTCGCAACGTCCGGCGGGGAGGACGCCAAGCAATGGAAAATAGGTCAGCGCTTCAGCAACTCCATAGACGCCGGTTCCAGCGATCCTGACCCTAAAGTGAACGCTCCTTCGGAGACCGACCGCGATGAACTGCTCGGAGTGTGGGACTCGACCCCCACCTGGACTCTGTCCTACACATCGCCTGACAAAGGCCCCTTGTACTCGCAAGGGAATGCCCAGAAGGTCATGTCGGTCCACGACATGACCATTACGGTAACCTCCCCCACAGTCGACCCCTACGTGGAAGTGGGGAGCTATCAGTCGACCCTGCGGTTCGACTATGCGGGGCCAGTGGCTGGAAAGTACAAAGGGGCTGTCTTCACAAAGGCTCGGGTAGAGCTCGTGATGAGCCGGACAGACCCTGAAGTCAACGAGAGCGCCCTTCATATCTACGATGCACTGAAGCGGCCTGAGCGTACCTTCCCGTCATCCGCAAGTAAATCTGTTCCGGGTGAAACAGAGCCGTTGCACCGAATGGTCGACACTAAGAACAGTGAAGATCAGCGAGCAAATTCCATCAAGGAGTGCAAGAAGGTATGGGGCGACTACTCCGGGACATCTCTTCAGTGTGACGAGTACCCCTTCGCAAGCACCTACGAGGGTTCACTCGCAGGAGACGGGCGATTTTCTGTTCGCCTGATAGAGGGTAGCGACAACGAGGCCGGAGGCCGTATGCTCAACGCCACGTACACACTAAATCGAATCATCGACGGAGACGCCTTCTACGTGAAGATCGTTTCCTAGCAAGCCAGTAGAGGACGCCCAGTGCAACCCATCGCTGAGTACACTGTCAGTGCACACCCCGATCGGTGTTCGGTGGAGATCTACGATGCCGATGCCTACCTGGCGGACGAGGTAGCGATGAAGGCGTCACGGGAGAAGGTGGTAGCCGGCAACGGCTACCACCTGTACGTTCACAGCCTTCAGTCCGACATTCAAGTGGGAGTGCGCATCCGTATCTGGCCCATGGCGCGGGATGTTCCCGGTCACGCCGAAGGATTCACGCCTGTCTCCCTAGAGTCCGAGACTGGAATTCTCGTCATCGGTCAACTCACTCTCGGACCGGCCGGGGAAATTAAGCTGCCCCGTGCGGGATTGTACGAAGGAAGCGCATCGTGGACGGGTAGAGAGGCGGTTGCTGCCTACCATGACGACATTCTTCGGCAGATCGATGACGATTGGGGAGTCGAAGAGATCTCCCGCGCCTGGCGGGAGTGCCCCTTCACCGAGGAATATGTGCTCGATCTGTCCTTCTCTCGCCCGTCTACGCCGGATGAGGATTGACCGGCGGGCGACCCGGCGATGACGGACATCGGTTGGGTCGCCGGAGTCGCTCGGGTGACGGGCCGTGAAGCGCAATGAGCGAGGCCCTCGGGCTGTTGATGGAGATGTCTGACATCTCCATCCAGTTGCTCGGGGGCATCGTTGGTTGTCCACCTGCCGTACTCGCGCTGCCGCATGCACTCGTGGAGTGGGCCACCATGGTGATCGTCACCCGCGAGAACGCCCGGCGTTCCAAGTTCCGGGTTCGGGATCAGCGAGTCCAGCGCCCACGCCTACACCAGCGCGGTCGTCGACCTGCTCGCCGAACACGCACCAAACCTGCTGAACATACTGCGCGAGCACGAACCCGATTTCGTCCTGCTCGACGGCACTCCGGCGAGTGCGACCGGGTTGGGGAGGGGAGCGCCTCGGCAGTCGGCGGACGTCGTCCAGCCAGGCCCCCAGCAGCAGAGCGACCCCGATGTTGCTGAAGAGGACATAGCGGTGGACGAAGAGCGGCTTGACCAGCGAGGCGGTCAGCAGCAGAGCCCCCCCCCCCCCCCCCCCCCCCCCCGGGAGCACGAGCATCGGCACGGCCAGCGCGGCAAGGCTCACGGGTCCCCCGCCCCGCAGCGGAGCCCGCGCACACGCCACCCCGACGACCACCGCGACCAGCAGGTGGTAAGGACGCACCGGTCCGCCGATCCAGGCCACCTGCTCCGACTGCCCCGCGCTGACGACCGCCAGCGGCAGCAGCCCGGTCACCACACCGGCGGCGGTGACGCTCCACGCCCTCAGCACCCCTTTCGAAGGGCGGGAGACGAGCAGCGTGACGCCGTGGGCGACCAGGGCGAGCACCGCGAACTCGTGGAGCAGGCACGCCACCAGCAGGGTGAGGCCGTACACCGTCCACCGCCATCGGTTGCCCCGCTCGACGTTGGCCACGAGAGCGCAGGTCGCCCAGGCGATCAGCGCGCAGACCAGGGCGTAGGACCGGCCCTCCTGCGCGTACTTCTGCACCTGGGGAAGGAGCGCGAACACCAGCCCGGCCACCATTCCGGCGCGGGGCCCCGCCAGGCGCAGCCCGCGAAGGCCGACTCCGCCCGCCGCCGCGGCCATGGCCAGCACGGACGGCAGCCGCAGCGACAGCAGTCCGGCCCCGAACAGGTCGAAGATCACGTGCATCAGGGCGTAGTACAGGGCGTGGACCAGGTCGACCTGCTGGACCGTTTCCCAGATCTGGGACGGCTCGCGCCCGGCGAGCTGGTAGGTGACGGCTTCGTCCCCCCACAGCGTGTTCTGCCTGCGGATGCCCCACAGCCCCAGGACGACGGTCAGCGCCGCGGGTGCGACGACGACCAGGGCCCTGCCCCGGAGGGAGGGCGGCCGTGCGGCGGGGCCGGAACCGGCCCGGTGGCGAGGGCGGGGGCACCTACGTCGAGGGACATCGTCGGCGGAACCTTTCGGCGGCGTGGAGAGGCCGCCAGCGTGCCGGGCCCCTGGTGACCGGTGGCTGACCGAACCTGACCGGCCGATCAGGAACCGCCGCCGGCCCTGTGCGAGGCTGCGCGGCATGCGCATCCTGGTGGTCGAAGACGAGGCGGACCTCGCCCATACCCTGCACACCGGTCTCACCGCCGAGGGCTACAGCGTCGATCTCGCCCACGACGGCCGGCAGGGGCTGTGGATGACCAGGCACGGTGAGTACGCCGTCGTCGTCCTGGACCTGATGCTGCCCGGCCTCAACGGCTACAAGGTCTGCGCCCAGTTGCGCCGCGAGGGCAACGCGACCCCGATCCTCGTGCTCACCGCCAAGGACGGGGAGTGGGACCAGGCCGAGGCCCTGGACACGGGTGCCGACGACTACCTGGCCAAGCCCTTCTCGTACCTGGTGCTGGTCGCACGGCTGCGGGCCCTGGTCCGGCGGTCCGCCGGCGTGGCCCCGCCCGTCCTCGCGGTGGGCGACCTCTCGCTGGATGTCGCCGCCCGGGTCTACCGCCGGGCCGGGGCGCGGGTGGACCTCACCCCGCGGGAGTTCGCCGTACTGGAACTCCTGGCCCGGCGGGCGGGCCAGGCCGTCTCCAAGACGGATCTGCTGTACCACGCGTGGCCCGACGACGCCCTGGACCCGAAGCTGGTGGAGGCGCGCGTCAGCGTGCTGCGCAAGAAGGTGGACGCGGTGTTCCGCCGACGGTCCCTGCAGACCGTACGGGGCATCGGCTACCGACTGGTCGACGACCGTGAACACGGCTGAGCCACGGCGCCGCCGGTGGCCCCGGTCCGTCCGCGCCCGTACCGCCCTGGCCGTCGCCGCGGCCGTCGCCGTCGCCCTGGCCGCCATGGGCTGGTGGCTGCACCACGACGTCTACCGCCAGAGCACGCAGATCGCCCGGGACCAGGCCCGGGCCCCGCTCCTCGCGCTCGCCGTCCAGGTGCGTGAGGGCGTGGTTCCCAGCCCCAGAAGTGCCGTCCCGTACGAGATCGTCGCGACCGGCCGCCGCACCGCCGTCGCGTCCGGCGGAGGACTGGACACCCCCGCCCCGGGCTCACGCCATGTCCTGCCCGCACCGCCCCCGCTATCCGGGCCCGCCGACACCGGTTCGGGCTGGTACTACACGCAGTACGACATCCGTATCCCGGAGCGCCGCGACGCCGGCTTCGCGGCGGCTCCGACCTGGCCGGCGGCACCTACCCGGTCCTGTCCACCGACGTCTGGGCCGGTGAACTGAGCAGCGGGCAGGCGGCCGCGCTGGGCGTCGCCCCGGACGCCACCCTGCGGGTCAATGTGGTGGTGCTGCCCGACACGGCCGAGGCGATCACCGGCACCATCGACCTTCTGCTGCTGCGGGCCGGACTCGTCAGCCTGCTGCTGATCGCCGCCGTCACCTACCTCACCGTACGCGTGGCGCTGCGGCCGGTGGAGGCGATCCGCGCCGCCACCGCGTCGGTCACCGCGAGCGACCCGACCGAGCGCGTGACCGTGCCCGCCTCGGGACACGAGATCGCCGCCCTGGCCACCACCATCAACACCACCCTGCAACGCCTCGACGAGGCGGCCGCCCGGCAGCGGCGCTTCGTCGCGGACGCCGCACACGAACTGCGCAGCCCTCTCACCACTTTGCCAGCCAGTCTGGAGGTGGCGCTCGCCTATCCGGAACGCACCGACTGACCCGGCGCGGTGACCACCGCGGCACGGCAGACCCGACGCCTCCAGAGCCTCGCCGAGGATCTGCTGCTCCTCGCCCGCCTCGACGCGCGGGCGCCGGCGGCCGGCGGCGGCTCCGTGGACCTGGCGGCCCTCGCCTCCCGGCTCGTCGAGCAGGACGACCTGCCGGACCGGCCGGTGACGCTCACCGCGGACGCCACCGGGCCCGCGTACGTGAGCGGCGACGCCGACGACCACGGGCGGCTGCTGCGCAACCTCGTCGACAACGCCGCCCGCCACGCCACGAGCCGCGTCCAGGTCACCGTCCGGAACCAGGACGGGGAGGTCGTCCTGTCCGTGCGCGACGACGGGCCGGGAATCCCCGGCGAGGAATCCGAGCGCGTCTTCGAACGCTTCGTGCGGCTGGACGACGCCCGCTCCCGCGACCGCGGCGGCGCCGGCCTGGGGCTCCCCATCGCCCGCGAACTCGCCCACCGCCACCGGGGCACGCTCTTCCAGGTCCCCTCGGATGTCGGAGCGTACTTCGAGCTGCGGCTGCCCCGGGCGCCCGTTCCCGTCGACGTCTGAGGCTGCCGACCGCGTCCGCCTCGGGGCGGGCTCGGTCGGCGGCCCGCCCTGCCGCCCCGCCTTCAGGTCTTCAGGCGGAACCGCATATCCGGTTCGGGGGGCGGGTAGGGCCGTGGAGGGCGGTCCCACCGCGTGTCCTCTCCGGGTCAGGTGCCGTCCCCTGTCCTGCGATGGAGCGTCGATGCTGCGGATCCACTTCACGCCCGAGGACCTGACACGGATCACGGTGGCCCGGGGCCCGGACTTCCTGTGGGAGATCACCAACAGCGTGCAGACGCTCCAACGGACTGACGGGGAGAGGGTGTTCGGCACGTGGCGGCGATGGGTCCGGCCACGGCTGCCGGAGAGCCGGCTCCTGCTCTCCCCGCTGCTGCCGGCCTACGGCTACTCCCCGGACTTCCTCACCCCCGCCTCGGGTGACCGCAGCACGCTGCAGGCCGCCGTCGACACCCTGCTCGGCACGGAGCGCCCCCGGTTGCGCGCCGAACTGTCGAGGCTGGCCCGGTCGCGGCGGCTGCCGGGCTGGACGCGGGCGCTCGCCGAGGGGGACAAGGAGACGCTCGGGCGGCTGGGCGAGGCGCTCCACGCCTATCAGGCAGAGGCTCTTGTTCCGCACTGGCACCAGGTGCGTGCGGACATCGACGCCGACCGGGGCCGCCGGATGGAGAGCCTGATGGACGGCGGGACGGAGGCGCTGCTCGCCGGGCTGGGGCCCGGTGTCCGCTGGCGTCCGCCCGTACTGGAGGTGGACTACCCGGTCGACCAGCAACTGCGCCTGCGGGGGCGGGGGCTCCTGCTCCAGCCGTCCTTCTTCTGCTGGCCCGCCCCGACCACGCTCGCGGACGCGGAGCTGTCGCCCGTCCTGGTCCATCCGATCCGCCACACGCCCGGCTGGGCCACCTCTCCGGCCGGACGGCCCGAGCACGACAGCCTCGGGCAGCTCGTCGGCCGGACCCGGGCGGCCCTGCTGCGGGCCACCCGCACCGGCTGCTCCACCGTGGAGGCCGCCCGGCTGCTCCAGGTGACGCACCCGGCGGTCAGCCAGCACGCGAACGTGCTGCGGGCGGCGGGCCTGATCACCACCGTCCGTACGGCCGGACGGGCCTTCCACCTCGCGACGGCCGAGGGCCACGCGCTCCTGGCGGCCGAGAACCGGGACCGCCGGGAGCCCATGTAAGCCTGGGCTTACGGGACTTGTGTCCGTCCGGACTGGGCCGCCACGCTGTCTGCCACCGGCGCACCCCCACGCCGCTCTCCCCCGCAGCGCCCCTCCCCCACAGGAGCCCCCATGCGCACGAGACTGCTCTCCGGCACGGTCGCCGCCCTCGTCCTCGGCACCCTGCTGCTGCCCGCCACCGCCCAGGCGTCCGCCGCGCCCTCCGTCCCCGTGATGGACGTACGCGCCCAGGGAGCCACCGCCGGGACCGCCGTCGCCTCCGGATACGGTGAGCCGGGCACCCGGCTGCGCGTCGAGGCCGGTCGCACCGCCAGTGCCCGCTGGCTGGAGATCTCCTACCAGGTCCAGGAGACCGGCTACTGGTGCGGGCCCGCCGCGACCCGTATCGCGCTCTCCGCGCGCACCGCCCCGCCGAGCCAGGCCGCCCTGGCCGCGCAGCTGGGCACGACCCAGGCGGGCACGGACCACATCGGACAGATCACCCGGGTGCTCAACGCCCGTCTCGGCACGGGCTGGTACGAGACCAAGGAGATGCCGAACGATCCGCCCACCCCCGCGCAGCGGGATCTCCTCTGGCACGACATCGTCTTCGACATCGACCGGAACTACCCGTTGGTGGCCAACATCGTCGCCCCGCCGGGCAACCAGCCGCCCGGCTATCCGCCCGGCCAGACGGTCTACCACTACTTCACCGTCTTCGGCTACGACGCGGTCGACCGCACCGTGCTCATCGCCGACCCCGCGTCCTTCGGCGGCAACCAGATCTACTGGCTCTCCTTCGACCAGCTGGCCTCGCTGATCCCGCCGAAGGGCTACTCCGCCTGACCCCGTGGAGCGGCCCCGCGCCGCCCGCCGCCCCGATCACCGCTTCCCGACCCTGGAGGTCATGTTGAGCACCGCCCGCCCCAGCCGCCGAGGTGTGATGCAGGCCGCCGCCGGACTCACCGCCATCACCGCCCTCGGCACCGGAGGGGTCCTGGCCTCGGCGTCCGCCGCCCACGCCGCCGGCGACGGGTTCGGCCTGCGCATCGTGGACCGCAACGAGTCCGACGCCCGTATGCGCTACTACCGCTTCGCCACCTCCGCCATCGGCTGGAACCCCGGGGTCAACGTCCTCCTTCCGGACGGGTATCACACCTCGGGCCGCCGGTACCCGGTCCTGTACCTGTTCCACGGGGGCGGCACCGGGCAGGACTTCATCACCTTCGACCGGATGGGCATCCGCGCCTGGACCGCCGGGAAGCCGCTCATCGTGGTGATGCCGGACGGCGGGGCCGCGGGCTGGTACTCGAACCCGGTCCACTCCAACGTCGGCGCCCGCAACTGGGAGACCTTCCACATCGCCCAGTTGCTCCCGTGGGTCGACGCCGACTTCCGTACGTACGCGGAGTACAACGGCCGGGCCGTCTCCGGGTTCTCCATGGGCGGCTTCGGCGCACTGAAGTACGCGGCCAAGTACTACGGGCACTTCGCCTCGGTCAGCTCGCACTCCGGTCCGGCCAGCCTGCGCCGCGACGCGGGCCTCGTCACCCACTGGGCCAACCTCTCCTCGGCGGCCGTGGAGCTGGGCGGTGGCACGGTCTACGGTGCGCCGCTGTGGGACGAGGCCCGGGTCAGCGCCGACAACCCGGTGCAGCGGGTGGAGAGTTACCGCAACAAGCGGGTGTTCCTGGTGGCCGGCACCAGCCCCGACCCGGTCAACTGGTTCGACACCGTCAACGAGACGCAGGTCCTGGCCGGGCAGCGGGAGTTCCGGGGCCGTCTCGGGTCGGCCGGCATTCCGCACGAGTGGCACGAGGTGCCGGGCGGACACTTCGTACGCCCCGACCTCTTCCGCCGCGACCTGGACGGGATCGTCGCCCGCCTCCGTAAGGCCTGACCGCCCCCTCCGTACCCGCTCGCATGAGCGGAGCCCTCCCCAAGCGCACTGGTCGCCGAGCACCGAACGCCCCCGGGCGAGTACTCCTGACAGAGTTATTGGTCTATACCTTGACTCGATCATGTCAAGTCGCTTGAGTGTGTTCACACCCCCATCACGGACGCGCCCGGACTCTGCACATCTCCGGTCCGGGCGGCCGTTGTGCGTATTGGAGTGATCGAGTGCTCAGACACCGCATCGCGAGAACGCTCATGGCGCTGCTCCTCGCCACGGGCCTTGCCGTGGCCTTCGCCCCGGCGACCTCCGCGGCCCCCGCGAAAGCCGCCGCAAGCCTGTGCGACACGGCGCCCAACTGGCAGGCGGGCGCCTGGTACACGGCAGGCACCGTCGTCCGTTTCAACGGCAGCTACTACATCGCCGAGCACGACAACCCGGGCTACGACCCGACGATCAGCACGTGGTACTGGGACCCCTACAGCTGCGGCGGCAATCCTCCCACCACCGGCTTCCCCGTCAGCGAGGCCCAGTTCAACCAGATGTTCCCGAGCCGGAACTCCTTCTACACCTACAGCGGCCTGGTCTCCGCGCTGAGCGCGTACCCGGCGTTCGCCAACACGGGCAGCACCGAGATCAAGCGCCGTGAGGCGGCGGCCTTCCTGGCCAACGTCAGCCACGAGACCGGCGGCCTCGTCCACATCGTGGAGCAGAACACCGCCAACTACCCCCACTACTGCGACTGGAGCCAGCCCTACGGCTGCCCCGCCGGCCAGGCCGCGTACTACGGCAAGGGCCCGATCCAGCTGAGCTGGAACTTCAACTACAAGGCCGCCGGTGACGCGCTCGGCATCGACCTGCTGAACAACCCCTGGCTCGTCCAGAACAACGCGGCCGTCTCCTGGAAGACCGCCCTCTGGTACTGGAACACCCAGAACGGCCCGGGGTGGATGACCGCGCACAACGCGATCGTCAACAACCAGGGCTTCGGCCACACGATCCGCGCGATCAACGGCAGCATCGAGTGCAACGGCGGCAACCCCGCCCAGGTGCAGAGCCGCATCAACAAGTTCCAGCAGTTCACCCAGATCCTGGGCACCACCCCGGGCTCCAACCTGAGCTGCTGACACCTCCCTGAACGGTCGCGGGCCGGAGCGAGGATCCCCGGCCCGCGATGCCCGCCCACCAACCCGTGATGGGCGGGTCAGTTGTTCAGCCAGAGCGAGAGGTTCAGCGCCGCCGCGTAGCCGACCCAGAGCAGGTAGGGCACGAGCAGCAGGGCGGCGCGGCGGTCCACCCGGGCGGCGAGCAGAGCCGTGGTGACGACCGCGGCCAGGAGCAGGGTGATGTCGAGGAAAGCGGCGCCGTACTGTCCGGCGGCGAAGAACAGGGGCGTCCACAGCGCGTTCAGCGCCAGCTGTACGCCCCAGGCGACGAGCGCCGGACGGCGGCCGCGGCCGGGGCGGCGCGCCACGAGCCAGCCCGCCACCGCGATCGTCCCGTAGAGCACGGTCCACACCGGACCGAACAGCCAGCCGGGCGGCGCCCAGGCCGGTTTGTCGAGCGCGGCGTAGGTGCCGCCCGCATCGCCGGAGGCGGCCGCACCGACACCGGCGACGGCGTAGCAGAGGACGAGCATCAGCAGCAGGACCGGCCAGCTCCTGGAGCGGGAGGGTGCCGCTCCGGCCGTGGATGTCGACGGTGTCGACGGCACTGGGTGACTCCTGTGGGGTCGGGGTCGGCGCACCGGACCGGCGCGCCGTGGGGCCACAGGTACCCCGGCCCGGCTCCTTCAGCCGCCGTCGGCCCGCAGAGCACCGGATGAGCGCAATCGGGGGCGACGACGAGCGCGCGGCCGATGCCTCCGCCCGACGTCCGCCCCCGCCATCCGTCCGCTACGCGTCGCGACGGCGGCGACGGGCCCGCTCGAACTCGGTGACGTCGGACATCCAGGGGCCGTACGGATCGAGTGCGGCGCACCCGCCACGGGCGAAGGCGCCCACCACCTTCCGGTAGCCCGCCATCCCGTCGACCAGGCCGTACTCGACGCGGTACTCCGGATCGGATCCGCCCTGTCCCTTGCGCACCGTGGTGACCCGGGCGACGGAGTCCGCGTAGAAGTGGAGCTGGATCCCTTCGCCCAGGGTCTCGTCCTCGATGGTGAACACCTCGTTGCCGGGGGCGGAGTGCTCCGCGACGAACTCCCAGAAGTCGGCGGGGGCGGAGCGGGGGCCGGTCAGGGACCACTTCTTCTCGCCGCCCTTGTCGTCGGTGAACGACAGCGCCGTCTTCCTGCCGCTCCCCGCGGAGGCTCCAGGGCCGGTGCCCTGCTCCTCGTCCTCTTCTACGGGTGCCTCCCGGGCGCGCCGGGCGGCCTCCGAGCAGATCAGGAAGCTCACGGTACGCACCGCCTCGTCGGCCAGTCCGGGGTGCGCGCGGCGCACGGCCGCGCCGACCGCCGCCTCCATCCGCTGCCAGTCCCGCTTGTCCGTGGCCCGCTTCCCCTTCCGCGGATCGCGGCCGATCCGCATCCCGGCCCCCGCCTGCTCGGCGGTGGCGATCACCCGCGTCACCTCGGGCAGCAACGCGGGATCGACGGCATCGGGCAGCCGTCGCGGGACGGTCGCTCCGTGCAGATACTGGCCCGTGTACTTCAGGAGCGCCGCGTCGAGCGGAGCGAGTACGGTTCCGCGCTCGGCGCGCCGCCGGTCGGCGTGGTACGTCTGTGCCCGTTTCGCGTCCGCCGCCTCTGTGGCGGTGTTCATGGCCGCGCAGACCTCACCGTGTTCGAGCAGGGCGATGTCGGCCCCGTGGGCGATGAGCCGGCTCCTGTCCCACGGAATGCGCCGGAAGAGCGCGTCCACGTCCGCAGGCCCGGAGAGGAGGACGGGGTCCAGAAGGGCGACGGCCGCGTCCTCGTCGAGGGCGCCTCGGGTCCCCGCAGCATCGCACAGCGGGAGGACCGCGCTCCACAGCAGCAGATGCCTGGCCAGGTCCCGCTCGATCACCGCACGGTGGGGCTCGCCGATCGGGAACGTGAACGTGCGCGGGTCGTGGTTGGCGTCGGCCCCGGCGCCCAGCATGAGTTTCAGCTCACCGTCTTCACGGACCACGGTCGGGATCCAGCCGTTGTTGCGCGTGAACACGATGTCTCTGGGCATCGCACGAGAGTAACCGCCGCGCTTTCCTCGGTCCGTCGGCCCCCGGTGCTCGGTGCCCGGAGGTGGCACACGGCCCGTCCGTGTCGCCTGCGGGGCGCACACGCGGACGAGGCGGCGCATCATGGGGACATGCCATCGGAGCGCAGCGGTCCGGAGCGGACGGACGACGGGCGGTACGTCGTCGTCAAGGGGCGGCGCTGGCGGGCCACCGACCCGGACATCCCGGAGGCCGACGCCGCCGCCCTGCGCTCCCACCTGATGGCGGCGCGCCGGGCCGTGAAGGAGGCGGGCCGCGCCGCGGACGATGCCGCGGTCCGCCGGGCGCGCGAGCGGGTGCAGCAGGCCAAGGTGGCCCTCGGGGAACGGGGCACCCCGTGGTGGGAGCAGTCCCCCGCCGAGCGGTCGCGGCGGTGGCGCGACGGCCTCGCCCGGCTGGACCGCTTCCGCGAGGACTGAGTACGCGGGGCTCGAAGACGCGGGCCGAAGGCCGGGGGCCGAGCCGGGACGACGGCTCCGGGCGCCTGCCGACCGGACCGGCCATCGCCATCGCCTGCGGCTGCGGCTGCGGCTGCGGCTGCGGCGAACGCCCTCACGTACAGCCCGGCCGCGTCGAACTCCGCGTCGGCGGCGGAGCCCCGGCCCGCCCAGGACCACCGCCGGGTCGGCGTCCCCCCGTCCCGGGGCAGGCCTGTCCCAGCAGGTCAGAGCCCCCGGGATCCCGATATCTCCGAAGCAACCGGGACAAGGTTGCCAGGGCTGACACACCGCCACAAACTCTGAATCCCCGGTCCGTCGGCGCGGTCGCCGTACGGCCGGAGGCGGGGCGTGTCCACCGCCGGACCACGCATCCGGCGGCACCGGCACCGCGTCCGCGAACGTCCGGTGAATCCGGGCACGCCCGCCACCATCACAGGACCCAGGATCCGGAGAGAACATGAAGAAGTCGCTGCACCGACTCGCCGTGGGCGGCGCCATCGTGGCGCAGGCCCTCGTGCTGACGCTGGGAGCCCCCGTACCGGCCGGCGCCGAGCCGACCCCCAAGAGTCCGGCCACCGTCACCACCGCCGCGGCCACGCCCGACGCGCGCTTCGCCGCTCGCGTCACGGTCAAGCCCGGCTGGGAGCTGGCCCGTATCAGGGCGTACGCCCGGGGCGACTCCGCGATCGTGGGGGAGATCAAGCCCGGCGAGTCGTGGCCCTGCTCCGGTGGTTGCGGGACCGTGGCGGGGGGCCATGTGACCGCCTGCGGAACCTCCAGCGACCGCTGGTACGCCATCAGTTACTACGGCTACGTCCGGTACGTCTCCGCCACCTGCGGCACGGCCATCTGACCGGCCCGCACCGCTGCCGGTGAGCGCCCTTCCCACGACCAGGGCCTCACCGGCAGCGCTCGGGGGGAACCCGGCCGGGTCAGCCGCGGGCGACGGCGATCGCGCCCGAGAGCCGCTCCCCCGCCTCGTAGATCATGTACGGCACCCCGCCGTCGGTGCCGAACGACGGGGCCGCCGCCCGGCCGTTCTCCGGTGCCGCCGTGCCGGAGTTGTAGAAGACGCCGAGGTGGTTGCGGCGGGTGAAGTCCATACCCACCTCGGTGATCTTGATGTCCCCGCCGCTGCCCTTGTCGGTGTGGTAGACGACGTACGCGCTGCCGCCCCGGGTCAGCAGGTGCGGACCGCTGACGTTCACCGCTCCGACCGCCGCGTGGTCGATCAGCGGCTGCTGGGCGAAGCTCCAGTCCCGGCCGTCCGCCGACCAGCCCCAGCCGATGTCACGGTGGTTGTCCGCCTGGTTCCACATGAAGAGCATCACGTACTTCGCGCCGCGTGCGGGCAGGTCGTGGCGGAAGACCCGGGCGTAGGAGGCCTCGCGGGAGCCCGTGGGCAGCATGGCGGTGGTGAGCACCGTCTTGTCGTACGTGAAGGTGATGCCGTCCTTGGAGCGGGCGAGGCGGGTGGTGTTGTTCTCGCCGTGGAAGTAGAGCCACATTTCGCGGGCGTCGGCGTTCCACAGCACGTGCGGCGACGAGACGTGGCTGACGTTGTAGTGCGGCGACCAGTCCTTGCGGACGATCGGGTTGGCCCTGTACTCGGTGAAGGGGCCCTCCAGCGAGTTGCCGTAGGCGAGGCAGATCCCGCCGGGGGCGTCGTGCGGCGCGTAGTAGAGGTAGTAGCGGCCGAGGGGGTTGCTCAGCCGGTCGTACACCCCGCGGATGCAGGGGAAGATGATCTCGCCGGTGGGGTTGTACGCGAGCTGGCCCGGCTTCAGCAGGGTGCGGACGTGACGGTAGTTGGGGAAGCCCGCGGGGGCGGCGGAGGCCGGGGCGATGCCCTGGGCCCCGACGGCGAGGAGGGCACCACCGGCGGTGGCGGTGCGCAGGAAGAGGCGGCGGTCGAGCGTCATGGCGTTACGGCTCCTTCGTGCGGGTGGATGGGGGTCGGTGATCTCGTGCGGTCGGAGCAGGGGCGGGTTCTCGTACGGTCGGAGCTGGGTGGCTCCTCGTACGGTCAGAGCTGGGTGGCGGCCGTGACGATCAGGCCGCCGAGCGCGACGCACCACACGTACGGCAGGGTGCGCAGCATGACCTGTTGCGGGCTGACGCCGGAGTACTGCGCGGCCCACACCGTCTGGGTGCTGGTCGGGTCGCTGACGCCGAAGACCTGGTTGTACGAGGCGGTCAGGCCCAGCACCGCGACGGCGGGGTAGATGCCGGCGGCGATGAGGACCCCGGCGATCCCGGCGCCGAGGCCGTAGACGTTGAGCGGGCCCCGGTAGAGGCAGAGCGGTACGAGCAGGGTGAAGACGATGACGAAGACCACCGGGTTGCCCGGTGCCACGGCCTTCACCAGCGGGTCCAGTGCCTCCACGGCACCGGGGAGCTTCACTGCGGCGAGCAGGACGCCGATGGCGACGAAGAGCGTGATGGGCGGGGCGGCGACCTCGAACCCGCCGTAGAGGGTGCGCAGCAGCCGCTTGTTGAGCATGCCGGGCCGGGTGGTGGTCACCAGGGCCCAGAGCACGCCCGCGAGCATGGACGGGATGATCGGCAGTTCGAAGCCGAGCGCGAGGACCAGCGGTACGGCGGGGGCGAGCAGCGCGTACCAGGGGGCGTCGCCCATCCGCAGGGCGCGGCTCCGGCGCCGCTCCCCCGGGCTCTTCGGGCTGTCGCCGCCGGAGCGTTCGGCGGCGGACGCCAGGGACCAGGCGTGTTCGACGCCCTTGCGGCGGGTCTCCACGAGGACGAAGAGGACGGCGAAGAAGGCGGCGAAGGGGAACAGCCTCATCATGAAGCTCTTCACCGTGTCGATGGGCAGTTCCAGGGCGGTGGAGAAGAACTGCCAGACGGGGAGTTCGAAGGGGAGCCCGGCGGCGATGCCCATGAGGATGGTGCCGGCGGCGGTGGTCTTCGGTACGCCGACGGCGATCATGGCGGGGATGCCGATGATGCCCGCCATCATCGCGGCGGGGGCCGAGCCGGTGACGGTGCCGATGAGGGCGGAGACGGCGAGGACGCCGAGGGCGACGACGGTCGGGCGGTCGCCGCCGAACTCGACGATCTTGCGGACGAGGGTGCCCGCGATGCCGGTCTCCTCCATCAGTTTGCCGAGCCAGGAGCCGATGAGCACCGCGAGCATGGTGGCGGCGAGCATCGGCGCGCCCTGCTGGAGCACCGTGTCGAGAACGCTGTTCTCTCCGGTGAGCGGTGCTCCGGCGACCAGCGCGATGGCGACGGCGAGGAGCACGAGGGCGAAGGCGGTGGGGAGCTTGCGGGTGAGCATGAGCCCGACACCGGCGAGCATGAGCAGCAGGATGACGATTCCCATGGCGGGTCTCAGTCCTCTCCGAGGGCCTGGACCGCGCCCATGAGCGCGGTGGTGAGCAGGAGCGGGGAGCGGCCCAGGCCGCAGACGGCGCCCGCGTAGGCGTGGGCGGCGAGTTCGTCGGCTCCGGCGACATGGCCGGGGACGCGGAGCCGGCCGAGCCGCAGGGCGGTGTGGCCGAGCCGGTCGCGGAGCGCCCGGCGGATGTGGGGGTAGTGGTGGAGCAGCCCGTGGGCGTGCTCGTGGGCGAGGGCGGCGGCCCGGAGCGATCCCGTGGGGTAGCGGTCCCGCCAGCCGAGTACGTCCACCAGGTGTTCGCCGAGGGCGATGGTGTCGGTGAAGAGTTCGACGGTGGGTTCCGGGCGGGAGGTGTAGCGGGCGAGGAGCAGCCGGTCGAGGCCGCCCGTGGTCTCGACGACCCGGGCGGGGTGCGGGACTTCGGCGGCCGGGGGCGCGGATGCCGCCAGTTCCCGGCCGAACTCCTTTGCCGTGCACGCCCAGTGGCGCAGCAGTGCCGGGTCCCGGGTCTCGTGGGTCGGTGTGCCCGCGAGCAGCCGTACGCCGAACTCGGTGTCGTCCAGCTCCGCCAGCCGTGCGCAGTCGGCGCGCAGGGCCTCGCGGCGGGCGGCGGTGAGGGCGGTGAACGCGGCGGTCGTACGGGGGTGTCCGCGCGGCGGGCCCGCCGCCGTCCCGGCTCTCCCGGCGCGGGAGCGGGTGCCGACGGGCGCGGGTGGCGGGGATGTGCGGGGGCTCATGTGCGCGCCTCCACGACCGCGACCACCGGTTCGTCCGCCGCGCGGGAGCGCAGTTCGCCGCGGGCCAGGGCGAGCAGAGGTCCTGCCTCCAGGATGCCGGAGAGGTCGGCGATCCTGGTGCCGAGGAGCAGCCGGAGCGCGGGTGCGCGGACGCCGCCGTCGCCGTACGAGGTGGCGTCGCGGACCAGGTCGGCGAGGAGTTCGGGGGCCTGGCCGACCGTGGTGGTGGCGACCGTGGCGTCGGCGGCGTGCAGCCGCACCACGCCGTCGGCGTCCAGGACCCGCACGGGGTGGCGGGCGCGGCGGAAGCGGCGGTGGTGCTCGGAGCCGTAGACCGTGTGGGTGGGGGTGGCGGCGAGGATCCGCACGGCGGAGGGGTCGGCCTTGAGGCTGGCCGCCGCCGCTTCGAGCCGTTCGGTGTCGTCGGTGCGGCGGGCGCGGTCCTGGGTGCGCAGTTCGGTGGCGCCGGTGGCGACGGCCCGTACGGTGTTGGTGCGGGGGTCGACGGTGACCTCGACCTCCACGGCGGCGGGCGCGGCGCCCTGGGCGACGACGGCGGCCTCGGCCTCGTTCCGTACGCCGAGGATCTGCTCCTGCGTGGCGCCCGGGATGATCCGCTCGACCTGTTCGCGGACCAAGGCGAGGGCGACCCCGATCGGGCTGATGACCTCGCTGTTCCGCGCGATCCGGCCGGGCAGTCCGGTGTCGGCCGCCAGGTGCGGGGTGACCGAGGCGGCGCCTCCCCCGCCGCCGACGAGGACGGCGGTGTCGCGGTCGAGGCGGTAGTCGCGCATCATCGCCTCGGTGACGTCCTTGACCTGCTTCACCCCGGCGTCGAGGAGCTGGGTGGCGGCCCCGGCCACGTCGGTGCCGAGCGCGTCGGCCAGCGGCTGGAGCGCGGCGCGCGCCGCTTCGGGGTCGCAGGCGGCGAAGTCGCCCTCCGGGACCCGGCCGAGCGCGTTGGCCGCGCAGGTCATGGTGAGGGCGAACCGCCCGCCGGCCGCGTCCAGTACGGCGTAGTCGTCGGGGTCGCCCTCCAGCGGCCGTACGGTGACGAGCCGGGCGCCCGCCAGGTCGGCCGGGTCGGCGTAGCAGGCGTACGGCAGGCCCGCGATGTGGGCGCTGCGCGGTCCGACGGCGTGCACCTTGCCGCCGGAGATCCGGGCCATGGAGCCGCCGCCGACGCCGACGGTGCGGACGTCGAGGGCGGAGAGGTACGAGGAGCGGCCGAGGATCGTGGCGTGCCGGACGGCGACCTTGCCGCGCCGGACGACGCTGATGTCCGTGGAGGTGCCGCCGGTCTCCAGGAACACCCCTTCGCTGACCCGCTCCCGCATCAGGGCCCCGGCGACTCCGGCCGCCGGGCCCGAGAGGACGGTGAGCAGGGGGCGTCCGCGCATCTCGTCCAGGGACATGACACCGCCGTCGCAGCGCATCACCATCAGCGGCGCGGTCACCCCGGCGGCGGCGATGGAGCGGTCCACGAGGTCGGCGGTGGCGAGCATCTTCGGCAGGATCGCCGCGTTGACCACGGCGGTGCGGGTGCGCTTGTGGAGCCCGTACAGCGAGGTGATCCTGTGGGCGGCGGTCATCGGGAGCCCGTGTCCGCGTGCGGCGTCGAGGACGGCCTCCTCGCCGTCGGGTACGTCGACGCTGAACGGTTCGCTGGCGACGAGGACCTGGGCCCCAGCTGCGGTGAGCCGGTCGACGGCGGCGTGGACGGCGGCGGTGTCGTCGGGGTCGTCGACGTGGGCGTAGTGGAGCGGGAGCCTCTTGCCGGGGGTGAGTTCGAGGTTCGCCAGGGCGGCGAGGCGCTTGGTGGGGAGCGCCCCGGGGCCGGTGCCGATGCCGATCAGGCCCACGGGGGCGACGTCGCCCTCCAGCAGGGCGTTGGTGGCCTGGGTGGTGCCGTGGGCGAGGAAGGCCACGTCCTCGGGGGCGCGGCCGACGTCCTTGAGCAGCCGGTCGAGCGCCTCGACGATGCCGTGGGCGACCCCGTCCTCGTGGTGGTGGCTGGTGGGGACCTTCACCTGGGCGACGAGTTCGAGGGTGGCGGAGTCGACGGCCACGGCGTCGGTGAAGGTTCCGCCGACGTCGATGCCGACGCGTATGCGCTGGGGTCGGGGCGGGTGGTGCTGTTCCTCGGTCATGCTGGTGACACCTCCTTGTGTCGGGTGGACCGGACTGCGGTGCGGGGACGGTCAGTAGCCCCGGACGTCGGGCCAGTGGCGCTGGACGCCGGCCCGGTCGAGCACACGGGTGAACTCCTCCAGCCGCTTGTCCTCCTCCTGCACCTGGTGCGGGCGTACGCCCTCCTCCAGGCAGTGCGCGGCGAGCGCCCCGGCGGCCTCGCCGATGTTCCACTCGACGGGGTGGAGGCGGTAGCAGCCGTTGGTGATGTGGGTGGTGCCGATGTTCTTGCCGGCGGGCAGCAGGTTGCGCACCCGGCGGGGCAGGAGGGCGCCGAGGGGGATCTCGAAGGGGACGGAGCCGATGTCGATGTAGTTGTCGCCGCCGGTGGAGGGGTGCAGGTCGATGCGGTAGCCGCCGACGCCGACGGAGTCGCGGTGCCGGGTGCCTCCGTACGGTCCGACGAGGTCGATGGCCACGTCGTGCTCGGTGACGGTGGTGACGGCCTTGATGCGGCGGGACTCGCGGACGTACGGGGCCTTGGCGAGGCCGTCGGCGGTGCCGGTGACGTCGGGGCGGAGCCGCAGTCCGGGGAAGCCGGTACCGCCGTCGGTACGGGGCGCCTCGGTCTGGAGCCAGTACAGGACGGAGAGCGAGAGCTGGCGGGCCTCGGCGACGGCTTCTCGGCTCGTCTCCTCGCCCGCGCCGATGAGGGGCTTGAGCCAGTAGTCGTTGAGCGGCCAGTTGACGAGGGTGATGTCGGAGTCGAACGCCCCGGGGCGGTGCAGTTTGCGGGCGAGGATGCGGCGGAAGCCCCACAGCTCCTTGTCGCCCGCGTCGGCGCTCTGGTCGGCGTTGACGGCGAGCGGATCGATGTCGGGGTTGGGTTCGAAGGTGCGGGTGACGGCCGCCAGGGAGCGGGGGTCGGGGGCGGTGAAGCTCAGGAGGGGGCCGGGCCAGAAGTCGGGGCGGTAGGAGCGCCAGAAGGCGTAGTCGTCGGGGCGGTCGATGGTGTGGTTCTCGCCCTGGTGGTGGGAGAGGGCGAAGCAGGCGGTGATGCCCTGCTGGTTGAGGGGGTCGGCGGCCTCGGGGGCGTGCGGCTCGTCGTACTCGGAGCGTGCCTCGGCGCCCAGCGCGTGTTCCACGTCGGCCAGTTCCAGCAGTTCGCCGGTCTCGGTGGCGTCGATGACGTAGGGGGCGGTGACGGTGTGGCGGGCGCCGTCGCGTACGTCCTCGAAGGTGACCGCGCGGACAAAGTCCCCGTCGGTGTCGGCGGCGACGGGGCGGGTGTGGGTCAGGACGGTGAGCCGTCCGGCGGCGATGTGCGGGGCGAGCATCGCCTCCAGGACGGCGAGGGCGACGCGCGGTTCGTGGCAGAGCTTGCTGACGCGGCCCGCGCCCGGGTTGAGCAGCGGCAGGTCCAGGGCTTCGGCGCGCATGGGGTACCACTGCCGGTAGTGGGCGCGGATCGACTCGCGCAGGGTCCGGTAGGTGTCGGTGACACCGAACTGTTCGACCCAGGGGTGCTCGTCCGGCGGGACGGCCTGCGAGGTGAGCTGGCCGCCGATCCAGTCGGTCTCCTCGGTGAGGACGACGGTGCGGCCCGCCCGGCAGGCGGCGAGCGCGGCGGCGACGCCGCCCGTACCACCGCCCGCGATGAGCACGTCGGTCTCGTGGGGGGCGCCGATGGGGGTGGGCATACGGTGCTGACTCCTAGCGCTGGGTGTTCGGGGCGTGGGTGGTACGGGGTGGAGTGTGGGGTGGTGCGGGGTGGGGCGCGGGTCTCAGTCCGTCCGGCCAGGCGGCGGGCCCGCCGTGGTCCCGGGGCGGAACGCGCACGCCACCAGGGGTTCGATGTGCTCCCGGCCGGAGAGCTGGGCGATGAGCAGCCGGACTGCGGCCGCGCCCAGGTCGGCCCGGGGGATGTCGAAGCCGGTCGGCGGGCGGGCGGCGGCCAGGTCGGCGGGGGGTGAGCCGAGGAGCGCCAGCGACACGTCGTCCGGCGCGGCGAGCCCGGCGGCGGCGACGGCCGTGTGCAGGGCCCGCCAGGCGGCACCGGTGTCGGTCTCCTCGGCGACGAACGCGGTGACGCCCTCGGCCAGCCGGTCGCGCACCCAGGCGGCGGTGATGTGCTGCTCGGGGTGTGCAGTGCGCACGACGGCGGCGGGGCCGTCGGCGGCGTGCGGACCGGCGTGCGCGGCGAGTGCGGTGCGGAAGCCGTGCTCGCGGTCGGTGGAGGCCGGGGCATCGTCGTCCTCGCGGACGAGCACGATCCGCCGGTGGCCGAGGCCGGCCAGGTGGCGGACGACCTCGGCGCTGGCGGCGACGTAGTCGGCGCCGACCCAGGCGAGCCCTTCCAGCGCGTCGCGGCGGCCGATGTGCACGGCGGGGTAGCCGTCCGCGACGAGCCGGCGCAGCTGGTCGTCCGGGACGTGGCGGCCGAGGAAGAGGCAGCCGTCCGCGAGCCGGACCCGGTTCAGCGCCCCGGGGTCCCCCGCCTGGGCGCCACCGGGGCTGGATCCGGTGAAGAGGACCAGGTCGTAGCCCTGGGCGGCGGCCTCCTGCTCGACGCCGACGAGGATCGGGTAGTACGAGTGCTCGACGGCGGTCGGGAAGGTGGCGGTGAAGCTGAAGACGCCGAGGAGGTTGTTCCGGGCGGCGGCCAGACGGCGGGCCGCCGGGTCGGGCACGTAACCGAGTTCGCGGGCGGCGGTGAGCACCCGGGCCCGGGTCTCCTCGTGCAGGGCGATGCCCTGCTTGTTGCCGCCGAGCACCAGCGACACCGTCGTCTGCGACACCCCGGCGAGCCGGGCCACCTCGGCCTGGCGCGGTCGCCCGCGCCGCTGCCGGGAGGGTCCCTTTTCGGCCATGCTGCACTCCCTCGACTAATGCGCATTAGCTTCCGTCTGCGGAAGGATGCAGGGGTGCTAATGCGGATTAGCCAGCACCTTGCCGCCGGTCGGCCGAGGGGGTCAAGAGGGGTGGAACGACTAATAATCGACTAATAATCGGCGCCTGCGAGTCCGAGGACGCCGGGCACGCCGACGGTGGTGACCGGGGCGCCCCCGGGTCGGGAGCGTCCCGTCCGCCGGCCCGCACCCTGCCCCGCACGCCCGCCCTGACGCCCGCCCTGACCTGGACCGTCGCCGGGCGGGTGGCCCGCCGCCCCTATTCGGGAACTTGACGGATCAGCGGGCACCTCGTTGACCCCTGTGCGACGTGATCGGCAGGATCGCCGGTATGGCGAACTCCATCATCGAAAAGTCCCCGCTGTTCGAACTGCGTGCCGACAAACGAGTTTCCGCGTCCCCGGAAAAGGTCTACGCGGTCGTCAGCGACCTTCCACGCCAGGCCGAATGGAGCCCGGAGTGCCGGGGCGGCGAGTGGATTTCGGGAGAGCCTTCCGCCGTCGGCGCGATCTTCCGCGGAGAGAATCTGCGCAGCGAGGACGTGGTGTCCTGGGCTCCGCTGATCCGTGGCACCTGGTACACCGAGGCGAGGATCGTCGCGGCCGAGCCGGGGCGGACCTTCCAGTGGGTGATGCTCACGCACACCCAGGAGGACCAGGAGAGTCTGTGGGGCTTCGACATCGAGGCCGACGGGGACGGCAGTGTCCTCACCCACCATTTCCGTATGGGCAAGGCGACCGCCGGAATTCATAAGATCGTCAAGGACATGGACGAGCAGGAACGCGCCCAGTTCATCACCGACTGGACCGCCAAGCTCGCACAGGATCTGGACGAGACCCTCGACCGGATCAAGGTCGTCATCGAAAAGCAGTGATTCCTCTTCACCCGCTCCTCCCTCTCTCGCCGCATTTTTCTCCGCGGCCGGTCGACCGTGCGAGAAATCCTTTTCCGTGAATGACGCGGAACAGGAGAGCGGGTGTCCGTTCTTCCTCCATCAGGGAAACAACGGAAGGCGCCCGGGCACGCCGTCCGACAACCGCCGCGTCACCGCCGTTGCCGCTGTGCCCGGACGCGCCCCGGCACGCCCCTCCGATACAGGAGTCCCACAGACATGAAGACCCGACGGTCCGCTTCCGGACGGTGGATCCAGGACTGGGAGCCGGAGAACGAGGAGTTCTGGGAGCTCTCCGGCAAGAAGATCGCCCGCCGCAATCTGGTCATGTCCGTCCTGTCCGAGCACATCGGCTTCTCCGTGTGGAGCCTGTGGTCGGTGCTCGTCCTGTTCATGTCGCCCGAGATCGGTCTGGGCTTCGCTCCGGACGAGAAGTTCCTGCTGGTGGTCATCCCCACCCTGGTCGGCGCGGCCCTGCGGCTGCCGTACAGCTATGCCGTGACCCGCTTCGGGGGCCGTAACTGGACGGTGTTCGCCTCCGTGGCGCTCCTGGTGCCGACGGTCCTGGCGTTCATCTTCATCCAGCGCCCGGGGACCCCGCTCTGGGTGTTCCTGCTGATCGGTGCCACCGCGGGTGTGGGAGGGGCCAACTTCGCCTCCTCCATGACCAACATCACCATCTTCTACCCGCAGCGGCACCAGGGCTGGGCGCTGGGCGTGAACGCGGGCGGCGGCAACCTCGGTGTCGCCGTGATCCAGATCCTGGGCCTGCTGGTCATCGCCACGGCCGGGAACACCCATCCGTCGTACGTGATCGCCTTCTACCTGCCGCTCATCGTGATCGTGGCGGCGCTGTCGGCCCTGCGGATGGACAACGTCGAGGCCGTCCGCGCGGAGCCGGGCGCGCTGCGCGAGGCCGCCGCCAGCCGTCACACCTGGTGGATCTCGGTCCTCTACATCGGCACCTTCGGGTCGTTCATCGGGTACGGCTTCGCCTTCGGCCTCGTGCTCCAGAGCGAGTTCGGCTCCACCCCGCTGGAGGCCGCCTCCGTCACCTTCCTGGGTCCGCTCCTCGGCTCGCTGGCCCGGCCGTTCGGCGGGAAGGTGGCCGACCGGTGGGGCGGAGCCCGTACCACCGTATGGACCTTCGCCGGGCTGGCCGCGGGCACCTGTGTGCTGCTGCTCGCGTCCCGGGCCGGGTCGTTCGCCCTGTTCGTCGCCGGGTTCACCCTCCTGTTCGTGCTCAGCGGCTTCGGCAACGGCTCGACGTACAAGATGATCCCGGCCGTCTTCGCCCGGGAGGCGGAAAAGGCCATCACCTCCGGGGCGGGCGCTCCCCAGGCCTTCGCGCGGGCGCGGCGGGTCTCGGGGGCGGTCATCGGGATCGCCGGGGCCGTCGGGGCGCTCGGCGGCGTCGCGGTGAACCTCGCCTTCCGGTCCTCGTACCAGGGCGGGGGCGGCGGCGACATGGCGTTCCTCTGCTTCCTCGGCTTCTACGCGCTGTGCGTGCTGATCCTGCTGCGGGTCTATCTGCGGCGTGAGCGCACCGAGCAGAGCGCCCCCAGCCCGGCCCGGCCCCGGACCTCCCATGTCCGGTGACCGCACGCGGGGCCCCGGGGCACCCGCCACCACCCCCACCCACTGCGTCTACTGCGCCCTCCAGTGCGGGACCCTGCTGCACCGCAGCGGTACGGACGTCGAGGTGGAGCCGTCCCCCGACTTCCCCGTCAACCGGGGCGGGCTGTGCCAGAAGGGGTGGACGGCCCCCGCCGTGCTCAACACCCCCGACCGGCTGCGCACCCCCCTGATCCGCGGGGCCGACGGCGAACTCGCCCCGGCGAGCTGGGACGACGCCCTGGATCTGGTCGTCGAGCGGCTGGAGCGGGTGCGCGAGACGTACGGCCCCGACGGCGTCGGTGTCTTCGGCGGCGGGGGGCTGACCAACGAGAAGGCGTACGCGCTCGGGAAGTTCGCCCGCATCGCGCTCGGCACCAGCCAGATCGACTACAACGGGCGCTTCTGCATGTCCTCGGCGGCGGCCGCCGGCAACGCGGCCTTCGGCCTGGACCGGGGGCTGCCGTTCCCCGTCACCGATCTCGGTGAGGCGGACGTGGTCATGCTGGCCGGGGCCAACCCGGCCGAGACCATGCCCCCGCTGATGCGCCATCTGGTCCGCCCCCGGCTGATCGTCATCGACCCCCGCCGCACCCGCACCGCCGAACAGGCGGCGCTGCACCTCCAGCCCGCGCCCGGCACCGATCTCGCCCTGGCGCTCGGACTGTTCCACATCGCGGTGGCCGGGAAGCATCTGGACGAGGAGTATCTCGACACCCGCACCACGGGGTTCGAGGAAGCCTGGCGGTGTGCCCTGCCCTGGTGGCCCGAGCGGGTCGAGCAGGTGACCGGCGTCCCGGTCGAGGACCAGGAGCGGGCCGTACGGATGCTGGCCGGGGCCGACCGGCGCTACCTCCTCAGCGGGCGCGGGGTGGAGCAGCACAGCAAGGGAACCGACACCACCGCCGCCTTCATCAACTTGGCCCTCGCCCTGGGCATGCCCGGCCGGGAGGGCAGCGGCTACGGCTGCCTCACCGGCCAGGGCAACGGCCAGGGCGGGCGCGAGCACGGGCAGAAGGCCGACCAGCTGCCCGGCTACCGCATGATCACCGACCCGGCGGCCCGCGCCCATGTCGCCGGGGTCTGGGGGGTCGACCCGGACTCCCTGCCCGGCCCCGGGCGCAGCGCGTACGAACTCCTGGACGCCCTGGGCACCGCCGACGGGCCCCGGGCCCTGCTGGTCTTCGGCTCCAACCCGGTGGTCTCGGCCCCCAACGCCGGTCACATAGCCCGCCGCCTGGCCTCGCTCGACCTGCTGGTCGTGGCCGACATGGTGCCCTCCGAGACCACGGAACTCGCCGACGTGATCCTGCCCATCGCCCAGTGGGCCGAGGAGGAGGGGACGATGACCAGCCTGGAGGGACGGGTGCTGCGCCGCCGGGCCGCCCTCACCCCGCCCCCCGGCGTACGCACCGATCTGGAGGTGCTGCACGGGCTGGCGGTCCGGCTGGGGCAGCCCGCCGAGCGGTTCCCCACCGCGCCGCGCCCCGTCTTCGACGAGCTGCGCCGGGCCTCCAGCGGCGGCCGGGCCGACTACGCGGGCATCACCTACGAACGGCTGGACGCCGGTGAGGCGCTGTACTGGCCCTGCCCGGAGAGCCCCGGCGGCGATCACCCGGGCACCCCCCGGCTCTTCCTCGACCGGTTCGCGCACGGGGACGGTCGGGCGCGGCTGGCCGCCGTGGAGCACCGGGACGCGGCCGAACTCCCCGACGCCGAATACCCGTTGCACGCCACCACCGGCCGGGTGCTGGCCCAGTACCAGTCGGGGGCCCAGACCCGCCGGGTGCCCGCGCTCATGGCCGCCGCACCGGAGGCGCACGTCGAGATCCATCCCGGCACCGCCGCCCGGTACGGGCTGGCCGAGGGCGGTCTCGCCAAGGTGACCTCCGCGCACGGCTCCACGATCGCGCGGGTGAGGCTGGCGCGGACCCTGCGCACGGACACCGTCTTCCTGCCGTTCCACTTCCCGGGCGCCGGACGCGCCAACCTGCTGACCGGTGCGGCCCTGGACCCGACCAGCCGGATGCCCGAGTACAAGGTGTGTGCCGTACGGATCGAGCCCTGGCGGGAGCTGACGGCATGAGTCCCGCGATCACCGTCGTCGGTTATGGCCCCGCCGCGCACCGCCTGGTCCAGCGGCTGCACCACCACGGTCACCGCGGGCCCGTCACCGTGTTCGGCGCCGAGCCGCAACCGGCTTACAACCGGGCACAGTTGCTCTCCGTGCTCGACGGGACGCTGCCCTCCGGGGCGCTGGCGCTCGGGCCGCTGCCGCCGGGCGCCGAGGTCCGGACGGGCTGCCGGATCACGGCGGTGGACCCGGGCCGCCGTCTCCTGCGCGACGGTGACGGGGGCGTCCACCCCTACGAGGTGCTGGTGCTGGTCACCGGGTCCCGGCCGGTCCTGCCGCCGCTCTCCGGTGCCGGGGACCGGCGTCTTCCCGATATCCGGGTCCCGCACACGCTCCCGGGGGCCGAACCGGTGGACCGGGGGCCGGTCGTGGTGGTCGGCGGCGGGCTGCGGGGCACGGAGACCGCGTACGCGCTGGGCCGCGCCGGACACGACGTCACCCTCGTCCACCCGGGCGCCCATCCGATGCACCGGCTGCTCGACGACCGTGCGGGGGCCCTGGTGACGGGCCTGCTCGGGGAGGCCGGGGTGGCCGTGGAGACCGGGCGGCGGGCCGTCGCCGTGGAGACCGGCAAGATCGTCCTGGACGACGGGCGGCTGCTGGCCGCCGGGACCCTGCTGCTCTGCACCGGCGCCGAGCCCGACACGGTCCTGGCCCGCACCGCCCGGCTGGCCATCGGTCACGGCATCGTCGTGGACGACCGGCTCCGCACCAGCGACCCGCACATCCACGCCCTGGGCGACTGTGTCGAGGCCCCCGGCCGCCATGCCACCCTCGCCTCCGCGTGGGACCAGGCCGACGCCCTGGCCCGGACGCTCAGCGGCGGGGACGGCCGCCACGAGCCCGCCCGGCAGGTCGTCGTCCGGCCCCGGCTGCCCGCGCTCGCCGCGCTGGGCCCGCTCCAGGCGCTCGACGACCCGGGCGACGACGAGCAGGTCGTGCTGTCCGACCCGGCCGGCGGCCGCTACGGCCGCCTGGTGCTGCGCGAGGGCCGGGTACGGGCCGGGGTGCTGGTGGGCCTGCCCCGCGCCGTCGCCACCGTCGGCCGGCTCCACGCCGAGGGCCGCCCGGCGCCCCCGGACCGGCTCGCCCTGCTGCTGGGCAACGACGAGGAGTACGCGAACTCCGCCGAACTCCCGGACACGGCCGTGGTGTGCCAGTGCAACAACGTCACCAGGAAGGACCTCCACGAGGCCTGCCGACAGGGCGCCCGCGACCTCGCCGCCGTCGCCGCCGCGACCCGCGCCACCACGGGCTGCGGCAGCTGTACGGCGTTGGTGCGCCGGATCTGCGCATCCGCCGCCGCGTCATGAGCCGCCCGGTCGTGAGCCGCACGGTCCCCGGCCGCCCCGCCGTGCCTGTCGAGCCCGCTCCGCCACTCCTGCCTGTCGTGAAGGGAACCTGACGCATGACACGCGTTCTGGTCGTCGTCGGCCATGGGATGGCCGGGAACCGGCTGATCGAGGAGGTCCGGGCCGGTGACCCGGAGGGCCGGTGGCGGATCGTCGTCGCGGCGGAGGAGCCGCGCCCCGCCTACGACCGCATCTCCCTCTCCTCGTACCTGGACGGGAAGACCGCCGCCGACCTCGACATCACCGCGCCCCGGCTGCGCGCCGATCCGCTGGTGGACCTGCGGCTGAACACACGGGTCACCGGTTTCGACCGGGGCGGCCGGACGGTGGCCTGTGCCGACGGGACGGTCCTGCCGTACGACGCGCTCGTCCTGGCCACCGGCTCCCGCCCGTTCGTGCCGCCGGTGCCGGGCAAGGAGCTGACCGGCTGCTTCACCTACCGCACGATCGAGGACCTGGACGCCCTCCGTGCAGCCGTGCGGCCCGGGGAGCCCGCTGTCGTCATCGGCGGCGGCCTGCTGGGGCTGGAGGCGGCGCGGGTGCTGCGGCTGCTCGGCGGGGTGCCGCACGTCGTGGAGATGGCGCCGCATCTGATGCCCCTCCAGGTCGACGAGGGCGGTGGGCGGGTGCTCGCCCGGCTGGTGGGCGAGCTGGGGGTGGACGTGCACTGCGGCAACGGTCTCGCCTCGGTCGACGCGGGCCCCCACGGCCGGGTGGGGTCGGTGACCCTGTCGGACGGGACCGTACTGCCCGCCTCCACAGTCGTGTTCGCCGCCGGGGTGCGCCCCCGCGACGAACTGGCGGAACCGGCCGGGCTGGAGCGCGGCACGCGCGGCGGATTCCTGGTGGACGAGCGGTGCCGTACCGCCGACGAGCACGTATGGGCCGTGGGAGAGTGCGCGGCGGTGCTGGGCACCTGCTACGGCCTGGCCGCGCCCGGCTACCGGATGGCGGAGACGGTCGCGCGGCAGCTGCTGGGCTCCGCCTCGGCTGTCTTCCCGGGTGCGGACACCTCGACGAAGCTCAAGCTCCTGGGCGTGGACGTGGCCGGTTTCGGGGATGTCCACGCCCGGACCGAGGGGGCCATGGAGTTCGTCCGCGAGGACCGCGCCGCCGGCACGTACGGCAAGCTGGTCCTCGCCCGGGACGGCCGGACCCTGCTCGGCGGGGTCCTCGCCGGGGACGCCGGAGGGTACGCCGTGCTCCGCACGCTGCTCGGCCGTGAACTCACCGCCCCGCCGGAACTCCTGCTGGCCGGAGGGGAGACGCTGTGAGGGCACGACGGTCCCCTGCCGTCCGGGGGCGCTCCTCCGCCGCGGCGGAAACCCGGATGCGGATGGCGCGGACCACCCTTTAGGCTGCGCCCGCCTGACACCGGCAGCGGGAGCCGCCGCTGCCGGACGGGCCGGATCGGCCGTCAGGGGATCGGAGACGTACGGGGTATGACCAGTCAGCTGTTCGCGATCTGCTTCCGCTCGCCCCTGCCGTCGGAGTCGGCCCGCTTCTGGTCGGAGGTGCTGCGCTGGCGGCCCGCCGGGGGTACGGCCGGGGGGCCGGGCGAGGACTTGGTGCTCCTGCCGCCCGACGGGGCCGGGTTCCGGATCCGTTTTCTGCCCGGTCAGGAGCCGAAGACCGGCCAGAACCGGGCGCACTTCGACCTGACGAGCACGTCCCCGGAGGACCAGCGGGCGACGGTCGCCCGGGCGCTGGAGCACGGCGGGCGCCACATCGACGTGGGGCAGACCCCGGACGAGGGCCATGTGGTGCTCGCGGACCCGGACGGCAACGAGTTCTGCGTCATCGAGCCGGGCAACAAGTTCCTCGCCGACACCGGTCTCATCGGGGCGCTGGCCTGCGACGGTACGCAGGAGGTCGGCTACTTCTGGAGCCGGGCCCTGGGGTGGCCGCTCGTCTGGGACCAGGACGAGGAGACCGCGATCCAGTCGCCGGACGGCGGTACGAAGATCACCTGGGGCGGTCCGCCGGTGGCACCGAAGACGGGTGCGAACAGGCTCTTCCTCGAGCTGGCGCTTCCCAACAGGGTCGGCCTGGAGGCGGAGTGCGAGCGGCTGGTCGGCCTCGGCGCGACGCGGCCCGGCAGCGGCGCGGGCGACGGCGGTGACGGGGGTGTGCTGATGCTCGATCCCGACGGCAACGAGTTCACGGTCCGGGAGCCTCAGCCCCACTTCTGACGGCTCGAACCCGTGCAGGGCAGCGCCCGGAGCCCCAGGGCGACGCTGTCGTCCCGACACTCCGCGCCGGCCGCGCTCCGTACCTCCACCGACTCGTCGGGCCAGGTGGTGAACGACCACTTCTGGGTGGCGGAAGCGGAACAGTCCACGGCCCGCAGCACCTTGCCGCCGTGGTCCAGGCAGGCCCCGGTGGCGTGGTTCCGCAGCCGGTGGGTGCCGTCCGGCAGCTTCTGCGCGGTCCATCGCTGGTAGCTCAGCCCGTTGCACGCGTACGTGCGGAGGTGGTGGTCGAGGCTGTGGTCCAGGCAGGCCCCGGTCGCGCGGCTGACGAAGATCCGCGAGGTGTTCGACGGGCCCGGGCCGCCCTCCGCCGCCGTCCGGTCGCTCACCGTCCCGGTGGTCCCGGCGGGGGCTGCCGAGGTGTCGGGCGGAAGCAGCAGGGACCAGGTCAGCAGGGAACCCAGGACGGCCCCGGCCACTCCCCCGGCCGTGGCGGGAACCCAGCGACCGGACCTTCCCGGTCCGGTGAGGCGGTACCAGGGCCGGGTGCGCGGCGGCGGGCCGGGCGGCTCGGTGACGGTGGCCGGGGTGGCGGGGGCGGCCGGGGCAGGGGTGACGGGCGGCTGGGGCTGTGACAATTCCTGGGGCTCCGGCGGCGGTGGGGGCTCCGGCCGGCTCCGATCCGCGGCTTCCCAAAGGGTCCGGTACGCGATCGGGTCCGCGCCCAGCGCACGGCACAGGTCCCGGACGGTGGACCAGGGCGGGACGGTGCTGCCGCGGAAGTAGCGGGAGAGCGACGAGTCGCTGATCCGTACCCGGGTCTCCAGGTCGCGCAGGGTGCGGCCGGAGCGCTGCTGGAGCGCCCGCAGTTCGGCGCCCAGTCGGCGCGCGGCGTCCTCGGGTGCTGCGCCCGCGGCCATGGCTCCGTCCTTCCGTCCGGGCCGCGGCTGCCGCCCCGGTCGGCTCTCCCCCGTACCGGGACAGGCATGTCCCAGCAGGTCAGAACCCTAGGGACAGCGAGAACCCGGAGACAATCGGGACAAGCTTGCGAAGGCTGACGCGGTGCCGCTCCCGCCCGTCAGGAGGCCTTGAGCCGGTCCTGCTCGTCGGGCCCGAGGATGACGTCACCGTCGAACATGACGATGACGGCGGACATGACGAGGGCCGCCAGCGGGCCGGTCACCATGACGAGCAGGAACGAGATCATCCCGGCCGAGGACTGGGTGACGGCCCCGTGGTTGTCGAAGGGGACCTCGACCGCCGCCATTCCGGTGTAGTGCATGCCGGTGACGGCCACGCCCATGATCAGGCTGGCCGCGAAGCTCGCCCGGAGCCCGTGCACGGACATCGCCGCCCAGAGCGCGGCGGTCGCCGCGACCACCGCGATGAGGATCGACAGGCCCACCGTCGGGTAGGAGTAGCGCAGGCCGCCGGGGGTGTGCATGGCGGCCATGCCCAGGTAGTGCATCGCGGCGACGCCCAGGCCGGTGAAGACTCCGGCCGTGGTCAGCACCGCGGTTCCCGTGCCGCGGAAGCCGACCAGGAACACGCCGACGGCGACCACGGCTATCGCGACCAGGAGGCTGAGCACGGTGATGCCGGAGTCGTACTTCATCGACATGCCGTCGATGGTGAATCCGGCCATGGCGATGAAGTGCATGGTCCAGATGCCGCAGCCGATGGAGACCGCGCCGAGGGCGAGCCAGCCGATCCGGTTCGTCCCGCGCCGGATCGCGCGGGTGGTGCACCGCAGTCCCAGCGCCGCGCCGAGCCAGGCCATCAGGAAGGCAGCGACGGGGGTCACTGCCCCGTAGTGGAAATTGGAGACGGTGGCTTCCATGGCCGGAGTCCTTTTCGAGCGGTCGGGGCGCCCGCGGAACGGCCGGCCGGGAGGGCGGCGCGCAGCGCGGGAAGGGGTGTTCGGGCGTGCGGGGACGCGTCCGTGCCCCCGCCTCGCGTGCTCGGTCGGCTCCCGTCGGCCCAGGGCCGACCGCACTGATCAACCGATCATTTTCGGCCAACCGATATTGAGGATTCAACCACATACGCGCACGGTCGTCCGCGCGGTCGCCCGAAGTCCCCTGCCTCTCGTCCCAAGCCCCCTACCGGCCGCCCCGGTGGCCCGTCCTACAGTTCGTCGCCGAACGCTTCGGCCAGTTCGCGCCATTGCGCCCGGGGCAGCCCGGCGCCGCCCTCGTCGGCGGTGAGCACCTGGAGGGCGACATGGTCGGCACCGGCGTCGAGGTACTCCCCGGTCCGGGCCTTCACCTGCTCGGCACTGCCCAGCGCGAAGAGGGCGTCCAGCAGGCGGACGCTGCCGCCGTCCTCGAAGTCGCTCTCCGCGAACCCGAGGCGCAGCAGGTTGGCGGTGTAGTTCGGCAGCCGGAGGTACATGGCCAGCATCTCCCGGGCGGTGGTGCGGGCCCGGTCGGGATCGGTGCCGAGGACGACCGTCAGCTCCGGGGCGAGCAGGGCGTCGGGGCCGAGCGTCTCGCGGGCCTCGGCGGTGTGCTCGGTGGTGACGAGATACGGGTGGGCGCCGAGCGCCCGGTCGGCGGCCAGCCTCAGCATCTTCGGGCCGAGCGCCGCGAGGATGCGCTCCCCGGGCTCCACGGACGGGGTCGCCGCGTCGAGCGCGTCCAGGTAGCCGGCCATCGCGCTGTACGGCTTCGCGTACTGCGGCACCAGCGGGCCGTGGCTGACGCCCAGGCCGAGGACGAAGCGCCCGCGCGCGGCCTCGTCGAGGGAGGCGAGCCGGGCCGCCACCTCCTCGGCGGTGTGGCTCCAGATGTTCAGGATGCCGGTGGCGACCGTCACCGTACGCGTGGCGGCGACGACGGCGGTGGCGTCCTCGGGCGAGGGGCTGCCACCGATCCACAGCGTGCCGTATCCCAGCTCCTCCAGTTCCGCGATCGCTTCCGCGATGGCCTTCCTGCCCGCGTCGTCCGTCCGTGATCCGTGCAGGGCGCTGCTCCAGATGCCGATCCGGCCGAACGTCCCGTGCGCTGCCTCATGTGTCCGAGAAGTCATGGTGTGATCAACAGCGGCTCGGGACCGGTATTCCCGGCGCGCCAGGACGGGTGCAACGGCCCGGCTCCCGCGTCCGTACGCCCTCGGCCGCCCTTCCCCCACCGGATGGCGGGGGAAGGGCGGCCGAGGAGGCACCGGATGACGGGGCCGGTACGGGGCAGGGTCAGGGGGCGGTGCCCCAGGCGAGGGTGGAACCGACGTAGACGCCGATCCTCGTGGCATCGGCATAGGCGGTGTTGGTGGCGCGGCTGTAGTCGTCGGCCTCCTGGAAGGGCGACCAGTCGCTCTTGTTGAGCCTCAGCTGGATCTCACCGGTGGAGGCGCCCGCGGCCAGGGTTCCGCCGGAGAAGCCGGCTTCCAGGTAGTGGCTGGCGCCGGGGGCCGGCGCGCTCGCCGGACGCACGGTGTGCGTCACGGTCCCGCAGCCGCGCACCGCGTAGTCGCAGGAGGTGGAGAACGTGCTCGCACCGGCCTCGGGGGTGAACCAGTAGCGGACGGTGACCTGGGACAGATCCACGGCGCTCGTCCCGGTGTTGACCACCTGGAGGGACATACGGATCTGGTTGTCCGTCGGGGAGCTGTCGGTGTTGCGGTACTGGACCTTGAGAGCGCCCGTGCCGGTGGATCCGCCGTCGGTGGTGACCGGCACGGCTGCCGAGGCCGCCGATACGTTGCCCGCGGCGTCCTTCGCCCTGACGGTGTAGGTGTAGGCGCTCGAAGCGCTGAGGCCGGAGTCGGTGAAGGACGTCGAGGCGGTGGAGCCGACGAGCACACCGCCGCGGAGGATGTCGTAGCCGGTGACGGCCCGGTTGTCCGTGGAGGCCGTCCAGGCCAGCGTGACGCTGCTGCTGGACTTGGCCGTCACCCGCAGGCCGGTGGGCACGGTCGGCGCCTCGGTGTCGGAGCCTCCGCCGCTGCCGCCGCCGAGCGGCGGGTTGGCGTTGCGCAGGAGTTCCTGGAACTGGCCGGAGAACCAGTGCCCGGCGACCGGTGAGTCCGGCAGGGCACCCGTGAGGTTGAAGCCGTTGCGGCCGTTGCCGGTGTACGTGGGGTCGCACATCCGGTCGAAGCCCTTGCCCTCGTCGTTGTCGATGGGCTCGCTGCTGCCGTCGGACTCCCCCGGCGGCTTGGCCCAGACGTAGGCGTCGATGCCGGGCTCGGGGGCGGTCGTCGGCCGCTCGCCGATCCCCGCACCGCTCTGGTTGCACCAGTTGCCCGCGTGGATACGGCGGTCGGTCCGGCTGCCGTCGACGTAGGCGTCCACACTGGTCAGGGGCCCTGGTCCGGCGGGCCGGTTCGGACCTCCCCAGCCATTGCGGGCGGTGTCGATGAGCATGCCGATGCCGGACGCGAAGCCCTGTCGGACCAGTTCGGTGCGCAGGGCCTGGGCGAAGGAGAGTTCGTCGACGTAGTAGTTCCAGTCGACCCAGGAGGACTGACGCACCGTGGTGCCGTTCACCGAGTCCGTCACCCTGAAGTGCGGCTCCTTGAGGGCCGAGTAGTTCGCCGTGTTCACGATGAAGCCGTGCACGTCCGAGACCGAAGCGCCCTCGACGGTGGCCGCCTTCTTGAACTGCTCGGCGGCGGGGACGAAGTTGGAGTCCCAGCCGAGCCAGCCGTGGTGGGCTGCGTCCACGTAGTTGTAGACGTTGGGGATGGCCCCGAGCGTGTGCAGGGCGTACCCGATGCCCTTCTCGTAATTCCCGTTCGCCTTCATGGTCGCGCACTCCGGCGTCGAACCGGCGGTGCCGCCCGCGTTGGTCACGAGGTTGGGCAGCGAGTCGGGTTCGATGAGCGTGACGATCCGCAGGTCCGCGTAGGCGGGGTCACCGAGGATCTCCGCGATCGGGTCGATGTAGTCGCTCTTGTACCGGCCGAGTTCGGTCGGGCCGAGTTCGCCGTTGGAGGCGAGCGCGGCGCAGTCCCGGCCGGGGAGGTTGTAGATCACGACCTGGAAGAGGTCGGCGCCCTGGCTCAGCGCGGTGTCGAGGTGGGCGCGCAGCCCCCGGGCTCCGGGGGTGCCGCCTATCGCGGCTATGCGGTCCATCCAGACGAACGACGGCTCGTCCGCGATGACATCGCCGCCCGGCTCGGCGGCGGCCCTGGCGGACCAGTCGACGTTCACGTAAGGGGTGGCACCGAGGTAGGGATTGTCGACCCGCGGAGCGGCGGCCGACGCCTGGCCCGGCAGGGCGATCGCCAGGGAGGCGCCCATCACCAGGGCGGACAGTGCGGCCACCGTGCGGCTGCGGAATGCGTGCGGGGCGGTGCTTCTCGTTCTCATTGCGGCTCCGTGCTCCTCTCGTTCGTCCGCCGCCCGACGGCGGACGTGCTCAGGGATGAGACGTGCGAGGTGGTACGGGAACTCACTGTGGGAGCGCTCCCACAGTGCCGCTGCGACAAGTTCATGTCAAGGCACTCGACGCGTTCACCTAGCGGAGAAGGACAGGGGTGACAGTGGAAGCGCTCCCATCTTCCGGAGGAACCGGCGATCACCCACACGCCCCCGCCACCCCCGGCGGGCGGCGGGCCGAGCTGGCCGACTCGCCGCCCGCCGGTTCTCACTGCAGCCGCCGGATGTCACCCCGGACCCGGTAGAAGCCGCCGGCAGCCGCGTGCAGGGCGTCCACGACGTACCGCGCGCCGGGCTCGCGTATCGCACGGGGGAACTGGACGTTCCAGGAGGTGTCGTAGCCGCCGGAGACGACGTGCACCCGGAGCCGGCCGCCACCGTCCTGGACGCACTCGACGACGACCGACCCGGCGGGGGCCTGGGCGACGGTGGTGACCGCGGTGGCGGCCGTGGCGGGGGCGTACGTCGGCAGGGCGGCGGCCAGCTTCACATCGCGCGGCGCCGGGACCGTGCCCTGCTGGGCGTCCGCGATGGCCGTCTCGCTCGCGTCCACGCAGACCAGCGAGCCGTCCGTCGTCACCAGGTAGAGGCGGCCGTCCCGGTACTGCATGGACAGCGCGGAGCCGCCGCCCGTGCCGAGCTTCCAGAGGCGGGTGCCGTCCCGGTCGAAGCAGTAGACGGACGAGGAGGCGTCGCCCGCGAAGACGAACCGGCCGCCGGGCGAGGTGGCGCAGGAGTAGACCGCGCTGTCGCAGGCGTACGTGGCCTCGATGGCGCCGGTCGCCTTGGCCAGCCGCTGGACCGCCCTGTGCGCCGTGCCCGCGTACACCGCGTCGTCCTCCTGCCAGCCGAAGAGGACCCCGCCGCGGGTGGCCGTGTGCCACAGCTCGCCGCCGCCGTCGGGGGCGTAGGCGGTGACCCCGCGGTGGTGGCCGTGGTAGACCGCCCGGTCGTCGGCGCGGACCATCCAGGCGTGCTCGCCCTGGCTGCGGCGCGCCCACTGGTGCTCGTCCTCGTGGTCGATGACGGTCAGCCGGCCGTCGCGGTCCGAGACGTTGAGCAGGCCCTCGTGGATGTCGAGCCAGAAGATGTCGACGTCCGCCGCGATGTCGTAGGCCGCGAACGGCAGCTTGGAGGAGAGGTCGTAGACCCGGCCGTCGTCACAGCCCGCGTAGATCCAGAAGTCGTCGGCGACCAGGCACTTCACCCCGTCCGGCAGGCTGAAGCGGGCGAGGACGCCGCCGTCGTGGTCCAGGGTGTAGACGTCGCCCGCCTGGTTGCCCACCCAGCACTGCTCGTCGTCGACGTGGATGCCGAACGTCGAGGAGCCCGTACGGAAGCGCCAGAGCACGGGGGCGACGGCGCGTGCGGTGGAGGGGGCGGAGGTCACCTGGCGGCGGGTCACGGCCCGCGGCGCGCGCTGGCCCTGGATGGCCGGGGCGTACCCCTTGCGGACCTTCTCCCCCACCTTCTTCGCCGCCGCGGCCTGGGCCTTGGCGACCGTGGCGAACGTCGATGTCTGGGTCTGCCCGCCCGCGCCGATCCGCCCGTAACGCACCGTCACGACGAGGCCGTCGACGGTCACCTCGTAGAACTTGTGCGCACCGGCGCCTTCCTGTGACAGCTCCAGATACGTCGTCGTCGGCACGGTGGACGCGGCAGACATGGCAGACCCCTCCCCAGGGCGGACCCGCGGCCGTTCCGGCGGGTCTCACTGCACACACCGTAAGGGCGGCCACTGACAACCGGCCGTCGGCTCCGGGGCTCCTCTCCGGGCGGGCTACCAGTAGTGGCGCCGTCCGCCCACCGCGCGGCCCGTCGCGCCCAGGACCCAGAGCACCAGGCCGATGGCCACGAGAATGATGCCGATGGTCCAGAGGACGGAAATTCCGGCCACCAGACCGATCACCAGCAGAATCACACCGAGGACAATCATGGAGTCCTCCCAACAATGGGGGCTGCTTTCGAGTATGCGCCTCATAGGGACTTTCCGTCGCCCGGCCCCGCGTGGGCCGGGGGAACGCGGGTACCAGACAGCGCGACCCGCACCCTAGGAAAGGCAAGGTGGTCGTGCATGTCCTCCTCCATCGTCGAGACCGTCGACATCAAGGCTCCGGTCGCCGTCACCTGGGCGCTGTGGAGCGATGTCACCCGGTGGCCGAAGTTCCTGAGCCACGTCCAGCGGGTCGATCGGCTGGACGAGCGGCGTTTCGCCTGGCAGCTGTCGCTGCCCGGGGCGGAGAAGTCGTTCGTGGCGGAGCTGACGGAGGTCGTGCCGGAGAACCGCATCGCCTGGAGGACCACCGAGGGGGTCCACCATGCCGGGGTGGTCACCTTCCACCGGCTCGACGACTCCTCCAGCCGGGTCGCGCTCCAGATCGAATACGACCCGCAGGGGTTCGTGGAGCGCCTGGGCGCACTCACCAATCTCGATGCGACGCTCGCCAACTACGATCTCGGTGAATTCCAGAAACTGGCCGAGGTGACGGCGGCCGGGCGCATTTCGGAAATCCGCTGATCCGTCGGTCCGTGCGCGCCCGCGGATCGGAGCGCGTGTGCGGACCGCCCGGGGCCCCACCGGTTCACCGACCGGTGGGGCCCCGGCGCCGTTCCGGCCGCGGGCCGGTCAGCGCGGCGTCTTCCAGCGGCGGCGGCCCTTCGCCGCCGCGACCAGGGCGGGGACCGTGCCGAGCTTGACGCGCGGGCGGCCGTGCTCGCGGCCGCGGGCCACCTCCGCCCGGTCGATGGCGGCCAGCCCCCGGGCGTCCACGACGTTCCGGCCCCGGCTGCGGGCCAAGCGGCGGAAGGCCGAGGACGGGTGGGCCGGGGAGGCGAGGGCGCCCGCCGTGGCGTCGGCCAGCAGCGTGCCCACGGTCTCGGCCGCGCAGGTGCGGTTGGCGCCGATGCCGCCCGAGGGGCCGCGCTTGATCCAGCCGACGACGTACGTCCCCGTCATGCCGCTCACCCGGCCGCCCTCGTGCGGGACGGTCCCGGACGCCTCGTCGAAGGGCAGGCCCGGCACGGCCACGCCCCGATAGCCGATCGCCCGCAGCAGCAGCCCCGCCGGGATCTCCCGCTCGGGCCCGTCCCCCGTCACGCGTACGGCCGTGACGGCGTCCTCCCCCACCGCCGCCACCGGGGCGGAGTGGAAGCGGAAGACGATCCGCCGCCCCGGTGCGGGCGGCCGCGACCAGTCCACGGCCCTGCGCTCCACGTCCTGGAGGAGCGCCGCCTTCGTGCCCGGGGCCGCCCCGTCGATCGCGGGGCCGGTCCTGGGGTCGTGGTCGTCGACGACGAGGCCGACGCCCGGCAGGTGTTTGAGGGCGAGCAGTTCGGAGACGGTGCACGCCGCGTCCTCGGGGCCGCGCCGCCCCAGCAGCACCACCTCGCGCACCCGGGACCCCCGCAGCGCCGCCAGCGCGTGGTCGGCGATGTCGGTGGCGGCCAGCGCCTCCGGGGCGGAGACGAGGATGCGTGCGACGTCGAGGGCGACGTTGCCGTTGCCGACGACGACCACGCGCTCGGCGTCCAGGGACACCGACTCGGGTGCCACCTCGGGGTGGGCGTTGTACCAGGCGACGAACGAGGTGGCGGAGGCGGAGCCGGGCAACTCCTCGCCGGGGATGCCGAGTCTGCGGTCGGTGGAGGCGCCGACCGCGTAGATCACCGCGTCGTGGTGGGCGGCCAGTTCCTGGGCGGTGATGTCCTTGCCGACCTCGACGCCCAGGTGCATCCGTACCCGGGGTGGGAGTGGAACCGGGCGAAGGTCTCACCGACCTTCTTCGTGGCGGGGTGGTCGGGCGCCACGCCGTAACGGACGAGGCCGCCCGCCACCGGCAGCCGGTCGACGAGGGTGACCTCGGCGTTGGTGTGCAGGAGCAGGTCCTCGGCGGCGTACATGCCGGCCGGTCCGGTGCCGACGACCGCGACCCGGATCGGGGCGAAGTCGGCGGGCAGGCTGCGCTCGAAGGTGGGCTCGCCCCAGGCGTGGAAGTTCGGCCCGGCGGGGGCGGGTTCGGGCTTCCGGTCCGCGTAGTACGCCGCGTTGATGGCGGCGTACCCCTTCTGCGCCCCGAAGAGGCTGTCCACCGGGAAGATCGCGTCGACCGGGCAGGCGTCGGCGCATGCTCCGCAGTCGATGCAGGTCTGCGGGTCGACGTAGAGCATCTCCGTGGACCCGAACGCCCGCTCCTCCGGGGTGGGATGGATGCAGTTGACGGGGCAGACGGCGACGCAGGTGGCATCGGAGCAGCAGGTCTGGGTGATGGCGTAGGTCATCTCGTCGTCTCGGGTCGTGGTGAGGGAGCGGATCGGCCGGAGGCCTGCGGCCGGGTCAGATCAGCGAGGCGCGCTTGTAGAAGAAGAGCGCGGGCTTCGTCAGCAGCCGGGCCGAGGCCAGGAACTCCATCAGCCCCGAACAGCTGGACCGCATCAGCGACTTGTGGTGCTCGTTCACCCGGGCCTCGGCGCGGGCCCGGGCGGGGTCGAGTCCGGCGTTGGCGTAGACGTCCCGGTTCACCATGCTGGTGACGATGTAGTACGAGGCGATCGCCACGACGATCGCGTTGAACTGCCGCCGTACCGCGCCCGCGTCCCGCAGCCGCTTGCGGGTCTCGTCGCGGGCGAACTTCATGTGCCGCGACTCCTCGACGACATGGATGTTGTTGATGGTGCGGACGAAGGGCGCGACCCGCTCGTCGCGCATCCAGTCGCGCTGCATCACGTCGAGGACCTCCTCGGCCACGAGGATGGCCGCGTAGGCCGCCTCACCGAAGGCGAGGGTCTTGAAGGCGCGTCCCAGCTCCACCACGGGGCGGCGCGGCCGGTAGGCGGGGGCGCCGAGCTTGGCCGCGCCCCGGGCGAACATGATCGAGTGGCGGCACTCGTCGGCTATCTCGGTCAGCGCCCACTGGAACCGGGGGTCGGTGGGGTCCTGGGCGTACATGTCGCGCAGCACCATCTGCTGGAGGATCATCTCGAACCAGATGCCGGTGCTGGCGACGGAGGCGGCTTCCTGGCGGGTGAGCGCCTTGCGCTGGGCGTCGGTCAGCTCGTTCCAGTACGCGGTGCCGTAGAGGGTGGACCACTCGGGGCTGGCGCCGTGGTGGTCCGGGTCGAGCGGGGTCTCCCAGTCGACCTCGGTGGTGGGGTCGTACGAGAGTTTGGCGGCCGAGTCGAGCAGACGCCGGGCGACGTCCTGCTCCGCGAGCGGGTCCCGGCCCCGGTCCTGCTCCTGGTTCTCCGGCCGAACGGTGCTGCTTGACATGGTGCGGCTCCTTGACTCGGGAGGTCGGCCCGGCGCCGCCCGGCCCGTCCCCCATCGCCTGTCCCGTCCGATGGGTTCGACGGCTGCCGGGCGCCGCCCTGCTGGTCGCTGGCCACGTACCGCTTGTTAGACGCGTCGTCTAGCAAGCTTATTAGACGCAAGGTATAGCAAGAGGGGAGTGCAGGCCTAGACCCGTGCGGCAAATCTGTACGGCCTCTCCACGACCCGGCGCGCCAGGCCTTGTTGGGGACAGCACGGAACCGGCCCGCCTCGGGGGTGCCGAGGCGGGCCGGTGAGGTCGGAACCGTGCATTGAGGGGGCCGGGAGGGCGGGTCGCGCCGCCGCCCCGGCCCCGTACGGTGTCAGGCCGGAACAGGGGCGTCGGCGTCCGGCCCGCCCGGAGCGGGTCCTTGCCCGGGCTCCGGCGTCCGGTCGAGCTGCTCCGGCCCCTCCCCCGGGTCGCTGAGCTGCTCGCGCAGGTAGTTCCAGATCACGGCGAGCAGCGCCGCCACCGGGACCGCGAGCAGGCTGCCCACCACCCCGGCCAGGCTGCCGCCGAGCGTCACCGCAAGCAGGACCACCGCGGCGTGCAGTCCGAGACCCCGGCTCTGGATCATGGGCTGGAAGACATTGCCCTCCAGTTGCTGCACCGCGATGATGATCGCCAGCACGATCAGCGCGTCGGTCAGGCCGTTGGAGACCAGCGCGATCAGCACCGCGACGAAACCGGCGAAGACCGCGCCGACGATCGGCACGAACGCGGAGACGAAGGTCAGGACCGCCAGCGGGAGCACCAGCGGCACGTCCAGGATCCAGAGGCCGATGCCGATGAAGACGGCGTCGAGCAGACCGACGAAGGCCTGGGAGCGTACGAACGAGCCGAGCGTGTCCCAGCAGCGCTCGGCCACGACGGGGACGTCGGTGGCGAGCCGGCCGGGGAGCTGGCGGGCGAGCCACGGGAGGAACCGCGGGCCGTCCTTGAGGAAGAAGAACATCAGGAAGAGGGCCAGCACGGCGGTGATCAGGCCGCTGAAGACGGTGCTCACCCCGGTGACCGCCGTGGTGACGACGCTGCCGGCGCTGTTCTCGATGCGGTCGACCGCGGCGTCGAAGGCGCCCGTGATCTGGGCGTCGCTGATGTTCAGCGGCGGACCGGCGGCCCACTCGCGCAGCCTGCCGATGCCTTCGACGACCCCGTCGGCGAGCTGGCCGGACTGGGAGGCCACCGGAATCGCGATCAGCGCCAGGATGCCGGTGCCGACGAGGAGGAACGCCACGGTCACCAGGGCCGCCGCCGGGGCGGGCCGCCAGCCGCGGCGGCGCAGGAAACGGGCGAACGGCCAGGTCAGAGTGGTGAGAAGCAGACCCACTACCAGCGGCCACACCACCGGCCAGGTCCGGCCCAGCAGCCACAGGGCGACGGCGGCCATCAACAGGACCAGCAGCAGTTCGGCCGAGACGCGGGCCGATCTGCGGAGCGCGGCCGCGGTCTTCTCGGAACTCAACGTGGCAGACATGAGGTCACCCTACGAGGGCTCCGCCCGCCGCCCCGCCCGAGGGGAGCGGCGCAGGGCCCGGAACAGGTCCGAGGGGCAGCACCGTGCGGTGCTGCCCCTCGGACCACGGACCGGCCTCAGCTCTGCGGGCGCTTGCCGTGGTTGGCGCCGTTCTTGCGGCGGGCCTTCTTCTTACGACGACGCTTCGAGGACATCGAACCCTCCTCTTCCCTCTGCTCGGTGGGGCACATCTGATCCGCCGGACCATGGGGTCCGGAGGTGAGGAGGAGCACTCCTCGCCCCTACCGTCACAAAGACGGGCCGCGGTCGCAAACCGCCGCCCCGCCGTTCGAGGTCACTTGAAGAGGCTCTCGCCGAAGTCCTCCGCGCAACGGTCCTGTTCGGCCTGGGTGACCGCCTTGTCCACGCAGCTCTCGAAGTCCTTGTACGCGTCGGAGTCGAAGACGGATATGGCGAAGATGAGCACGATGACCGAACCGATGAGCCCCAGGACACCGAGGACGAGACCGGCGATCGCCATGCCCTTGCGCGGCGCGCGGCCCTGGCGGGCCCGGAGCGTTCCCAGGATGCCGAAGATCAGCGCGAGCAGGCCGAAGAGGAATCCTCCGAAGACCGTCCAGAAGAAGAGGCAGGCGATCAGACCCAGCACGAGGGCCGTGACCGCGAACCCGTTGCTGCGGGCGGGTTCGGGGGCACCGTACGGAGCCCCGTACTGCCCGCCGTACTGCGCCTGGTCCGCGTTCGGCTGCTGAGGGTAACTGGGCATGGACATCGGATACGAACTCCTTACCAAAAGTTGTCCTGTCCATATGCCCCAGAAGACCGCCCATATGCAAATCCGATCTTTGTCCGGAGGGTGTCGGGCTACTCCTTGGCGCTCCTGCGGAACCGGGCCGACAGGTGGTGCTGGAGCGGCTGTCCGACCGCCGCGAGGTCGTGCTCGAAGGTGAGGGTGTCCGCGTCGGTCAGGGTGTAGCGGCGGCGGGTCGCGTCGACCTGTTTCGCGGTGGGGGTGAGGGCGACTTCGTGGGTGGCGAGGTCGATCGCGCCGTCGGTGGCCCGGCCGACGGCGATCTCGGCGACGCCGGTGGGCTGGGTGATCAGCGCCTCCACCCTCCCCTCCGGCTGGAGCCGCCACCATCCGCTCTCGCGGGCCGAGGGCCGCAGGGGGTTCCCGTCCGCGTCGAGCAGCCAGGCGCGCGACGCGTAGTGGAGGAAGGGGCGGCCGTCATGGCTGAAGGCGATCTCCTGCGCATAGGTGAACTCGCCGTCCAGCGTGGGATATCCGCCCCGCCCGCTCCCCCTCCAGGTGCCCAGGAGCCCGAGCACCGGCACGAGCAGGGGGTGCGGTGCCGGTGTGCCGTCGGGCCGGAGGGCGTCGGGGTAGGGGTGGAGCGGGGCGGGGTCGGACATGGCGTGTGTGCTCCTGGTCGCTGCCGGTGCTGGTTCCGGCCTGCAGCTTAGGGGGGCTCAGGGCCGGTGACGCGTCAGCGGGGCGTCCTCCTCCGGGTGGACGACAAGAGGGAGCCGTTGGACGGTGACTTGCGGGTGGGCGACGACGATGAGGGTCCCGATTTCTGGAGCCTCACCCGCAGAAGGACTCAGGCTTGCTGGGCCTGGCGCTCCGCCAGGCTCCTGGGACGTAGATCCACCCAGTTCTGCTCGACGTAGGCGAGGCAGGCCTGACGCGTGTCCTCCGGATGAGCCACGGTCCAGCCGGCGGGCACCTCCGCGAAGGCGGGCCAAAGGGAATGCTGCCCCTCGTCGTTGATGAGTACCAAGTAGGTGCCGTTCTCGTCCTCGAACGGATTGGTCATGATTGATTCTCCTTCGTCGCGAGCGAGGCTGCCTTCGGCGAAATCGTCAGCGAACCTACCCAGCCCCACGTCGGCCGACTCGCCGGGACCTCCGACGTCCCTGCGGCACCGGGCCGACGACGCATGCCCTCACAGCCCCAGGTCGCTGAGGCGCGCCTCGTAGCGGATGGTGACGTCCTGCTCGTCGTCGGCCGGGGCGTCCCAGAGGGCCGTCAGCTCGGCGCGCACGGCGTCCGGCAGGGCCTCGTACCGCTCGTTCCAGCTGTTGGCGTCCGGTATCCAGTAGCCGACCACCTTGAACCGGGTGGCGGGCATCCCCAGTTCCTTGCGGAGGTAACGGCGTACTGTACGCAGCGCGTTGGTCTCCCCCGCGACCCAGACGTAGCCACCGGCCATGTCCGTACCGGCCGGGATGGCGGCCTTGACAAGCTCGGCCAGCCGGCTCGCGCCGTGGCCGTTGCCGCCGTAGGTCCAGGTGACCTTGGCGCCGGGGAGCGGCTGGACGGCTTCGGGGCCGGGCAGCTCGACGACCACACGGGTGGCGACCGACCCCGGGGTGTTCTCCAGCAGACGGGCCACGGCGGGCAGGCCGGTCTGGTCCGCGATCAGCACCTGCCAGGCGAGGTCGCCCGGCGGGCTGTAGAGGCCGGTGGGGTCGTTGACTCCGAGCACGTCCCCGGGCCGCGCGTCGGCCACCCAGGTCGAGGCGATCCCGGTGTCGTGGAGCACGAAGTCGACGTCGATCTCGTGGACCTCGGGGCGGGCCGCCCGGACCGTGTACGTACGCATCGGGGCGACGGGCGCACCCTCGGAGGTCTCCCAGCCCTTCTCCGTGGCCAGGGGCAGGGAGACGTCCTTGCGGTCCGGCCCGTGCGGGAAGAAGAGGCGGATGTACTCGTCACCGGTCCCGGTGGACTCGAAGCCGGCAAGCCCTTCGCCGTGCAGCGTGACCCGGGTCATCGTCGGGGTGAGCGGCTGGACTCGGGCGACGACGGCTCGATGGATCGTCATGGACGTGGCCCCTTCGTACAGGGTTCCGGTATCGACTTAGGTCAGCCTAACCTTCCATGGGGCGTTGTTCGATACATCCGGCTCCCCACCCGGGTATCAACGGATGCGCGGCGGTTGCTCGTCGAGCGGCAAGCCCACCGCCCGGGTTCCGTCGACGCCCGTGGCCACGGCCGGGCATCCACGTGCGGGCGGCCCTGTGGCCCCGGTGGACGGGTGCCCTCCCTTGCGCACGCGGGCGGACATGCCGACGGCCCCCGCCCGGCTGTGCGGGCGGGGGCCGTGGCTTCGTGCGTCAGGACCCGGTGAGCACCGCGTCGATCTCGCGGAGGAAGTCCTTCAGGTCGCCGGGGTCCCGCGAGGTGATGAGCGGCCAGCCGCCCTCGTCGTCGCGGACCACCGACGTGTCGACCCAGGAGCCGCCCGCGTTGGTGATGTCGGTCTTCAGGGAGGCGTACGAGGTCAGGGTCTTGCCCTGGACGTAGCCGCCCTCGACCAGCGCCCACGGGCCGTGGCAGATCGCCGCGATCGGCCGGCCGGAGGCCGCGAACGAGCTGACGATCCGGGTGGTGGCGTCCTGGAGACGCAGCGTGTCGGCGTTGAGCGTGCCGCCCGGGATCAGCAGGAGGTCGTACGCGGCGGGGTCGACGTCCGCCAGGGTGAGGTCGGGCCGCACGGTGTCGCCGGGGTCGCGGTCGCCCACGAGGGTACGGATCTCCTCGTCGGAGACCGCCGCCACGCCGACCTGGGCCCCGTGGTCGCGCAGGTGCTTCACGGGGACGACGAGTTCGTCCTGCTCGACCCCGTAGTTGGTGACGATCGCCAGGATCCGGCGGTTGCCGAGATCGGTGGTGGCCATGTGCTGCTCCTTTCCTCGCACGTCATGCGGTCGTTGTCCGTACGGTGGTGCTGTCCGCTCAGCCGCCGGTGATGCGGACGCACTCCGCGACGGTGTCGCGGAGGCTGCCGGTCCGCTCCAGCAGTTCGCGCTGGACCCGGGCCCCGTTGCCGCGCCGCTCCAGGGCGGCGAGCGCCTTCTGCGCGGCCCTGAGGTCGCCGCTGTCCTCCAGGGCGTCCCGCACATGCGCCAGCAGCGCCCGGAGCACGTCGGCGGCGGGCTCGGGCCCCAGGGTGCGGGGGTGGATGAGCCGGTCGTCGATGCCGGAGCGGGCCGCCTGCCAGGACGCCACCCGCACCAGGGCCACCTGGGTGTCCTGGGGCGGCTCCCCGGCCCGCCACTCCCGCGCGGCCGTCTCCACCAGCGCCCGGGTCAGCGTGGCGAGGAGCACGGTGTCCGCCGGGTCCAGGCAGACGTCCGCGATCCTGACCTCCACTGTGGGGTAGCTGCGCGAGAGGCGCGCGTCGAAGTAGACCATCCCCTCGTCCTTGAGGACCCCGGTGGAGACGAGGGCGGCAACCTGCTGGTGGTAGCGCTCGGCGGAGCCGTGGAGTTCCACGGGCCCGGCCGACGGCCACCGGCCCCACACCCGGCTGCGGTAGCTGGCGTACCGGGTGTCCTGCCCCTGCCAGAGGGGGGAGTTGCCGCTCACGGCGAGCAGGACCGGCAGCCAGCAGCGGATCCGGTCGAGGACCGCGACCCCTTCCTCGTCCGACTCCACGGAGACATGGACGTGGCAGCCGCAGGTCAGCTGCTCCTGGGCGGTCAGCCCGTAGCGCTCGGCCATCCAGCGGTACCGCTCCCCCGTCCCGATCGTGGGGCTGACCGGCAGCGGCGAGGTCGCCAGAGCCGCGACCGAGGCGCCCACGTCGGCGGCGTGGCGGCCCGCCTCGGCGCGCCACCGGTGCACCGCGTCGGCGATCTCGGCCATGTCCCGGCAGGGGTGCGTGGCGAACTCCAGCTGCTGGCGGTGCAGCTCCGGCTCGAAGGCCGACTCGCCCTCCGCGTCCTGCTCGGCGCGGGCCAGCACGGCGGTGGAGAGGGCCCGTGCCTCCCCGCTCTCCGGGTCGACCAGCAGCAGTTCTTCCTCGACGCCCACGGTCCGTACCACTGCGCCCACCCCTTCGCTGTTCATCCGTCGGCTGCCGATCAGGCCGTGAGGATGGAGTCGTCCTCGGGGCGGGCCCCCGGCAGCCGGTGCCGGGCGGCGACCAGGGCGCTGTCGACGTCGCCCGTACCGGTCGAGACGCACAGGGTGTAGGCGACGTCGTCCATGCGCTGCCGCGCCTCGGTGCTGCCGCTCTCCGCGTGCAGCAGACGCAGGGCCTCGTACTGCTCGACGAGGTTGCGCAGCACGGTGGGGTGGGCCATCAGCATGCGGGGGTCCTTCCGGGTGGTTCATCGTGTGAACGTCCTGTGCCCGGTCCGTGTGCTCGGGCACAGCCCCGAGTACCCCCGCCGGTCCGGGCCACACCTGGGTGAATCGATCCCTCCGCAAGGGGTACCCAGCAGGACGGACCATCCCTCCCCGGACGTTCCGGGGCACCACGGAAGGACGCTCCCATGACCGACCGCAGGCCGGAAGGCACCGCCTACAGCGGGGCTTCCCCCAGTCCGCCCCCTGTCGGGGCGGATCTGCCGGACCAGCAGGCGAAGGAGGGCGAGGACCCTCTCGACATACCGGTGCCGGAGCGGGTCGCCCGCGAGAGCGGTGACGGGCCCGACCCGGACGAGGCGGGCTCGGGCCAGGGGGAGCCGCGCAACGCCGGGGCGCACCCCGAGGAGCATCCGGCCCCGGACGAGTCCACGGGGTAGCCGCCCGCCCGGGGCGGGGGCGTTCCGCGCCCTGCCCCGGAAACGCCCTTGGGCCCCCGGGACGCGGTGCGTCCCGGGGGCCCAAGGGGTGGTTCGCCCCGGATCAGGCGGTGGTGATGTTCTCCGCCTGCGGGCCCTTCTGGCCCTGGGTGATGTCGAAGGTCACCGCCTGGCCTTCCTGGAGCTCACGGAAGCCGGTGGAGTTGATGTTGGAGTAGTGCGCGAAGACGTCGGGGCCGCCGCCGTCCTGCGCGATGAAGCCGAAGCCCTTTTCCGAGTTGAACCACTTGACGGTTCCGCTGGCCATGCCTGTACCTCTCAGCAGTAAACGGATCCGCACCGCGCGGACCCGGAGGTGATCGCCCTGGTTCTCAGGCACTGCACAGCAAAACGCCCGCGCCAGGCGCGGGCAGGTACTGCGAACCACGACATCTGTCGGCGACGCTACACGGCGGGATCACTCCTCACCAGAGAGCAACGCCATTTTGGCGTGGATCTTCCCCCTCACGGTTGGCTCGAACTGTACGCACACCGTCCGATCAGGGCATTCGGCCGCGCAGGACGGGCGGCCCGCCCCCGCTACTGGATGAACCGGGGCAGCCACCGCGCCTGGTAGTCCGGGTGCGCGGCGTACTCGGCGGCCAGCTGGCGTACGGCGAAGCCCAGGCCCACCGCACGGCCGGAGCGGAAGTCCTGCGCCGGGCGGTCGGTGTCCAGCTCGGCCACCTCCACGTACTCCCCCACCAGCACCCGGTGCGTCTCGATCCGCTCCAGGGTGCGCGCCGGGTCCTGGAGCGCGATGTGGTGGTCGAAGCCCCGGTCCCGCACCGTGAACGCGACGCCGCCCTTGCGGTCGTGGACCTCACCGGGCACATCCACCGGGCACCGCCATCGGTCCCCGCCGGCAGCCAGGGCGACCTGTTCCTCATCGGCGAGACGCGCCAGGACGAAGGCCACCATGTCTGTGTTGCCGGCCATTGGATGCTGCTCCCTCGTGTCCATGGATCACTGCGGTGATACGGGGAGCATTGTCGTGGACCGGAGCGGCGCGATCCACCACGGCAGGCGGGACGGTCAGCCCGTGCTCTCCCCGCTCCCCCCGGCGGCCAGGTCCGCGAGGACCTTGTGGAGGGGTTCGGTGAGCCGGCGGCGGTACTCCTGCACGGCCCAGCCGTTGCCGTCGGGGTCGGTGAAGTACATGAACGTGGCCCCGTCCTCGGGGGCGTACCGCTGGGGTGCGGAGACCTCGACCCCACGCGCGACCAGCTCCGCGTGGGCGGCGTCGATGTCGGTGACGCAGAGCTGGAGCCCGTGGTACGTGCCCGGCTGCGGGTCCCCCGTGGGGTTGGGTACGCCGTCGGTGAGGGCGATCGAGCAGCCCGAGCCGGGCGGGGTGAGCTGGACGACGCGGGCGCCCGGCATCACCTCGCCGTCGATGTCGACGTGGAAGCCGAGTTTGTCGCGGTAGAAGTCGCGGGCCCGGTCCAGGTCGGTCACGGGGAGCACGATCACTTCGAGGGTCCAGTCCATGGCTGCGGAGCCTTTCACTGTTTCGGGGGTGGGCGTGGGGGGTCGTCGGTCGCCTCGGGGACGGCCGGTTCCGGTTCCGTACCGTCCGACGCCGATGCTCCGGGGACGGTCTCCCCGGGGGTGGCGCCGCCCTGGAGCCTGGCCAGGTCGGAGGCACGGACCTGGATGACCAGGAAGGCGACCAGGGCGGCGAAGACGGCGAAGCAGGCGGCGACGACGAAGGCGCTGGAGACACCGGCGGTCAGGACCTCGTTGCCCCAGGGCGGTGGCAGCTCCCCGGTCCTGCGGAACTCCAGCAGCTGGGCCGGGGTGGCCTGCTCCAGGAAGCGCGGCACCTGGTCGGTGGCCTCGTGGCGGCTGGCCGTGCCGAACATCGTCACCAGGATGGAGAGTCCGAGGGAGCCGCCGACCTGCTGGGTGGCGTTGAGGACGCCGGAGGCCGCGCCCGCTTCCTTCGGGGCGACGCCGGAGACCGCCATGAGGGTCAGGGAGACGAACTGCATGCCCATCCCGAGGCCGAAGACGAGCATCGGGCCGAGGATGGAACCGAGGTACGTGCTGTGGACATCGGTCAGCGTGAGCCAGCCGAGCCCGATGGCGGCCAGCAGCGCGCCGGTCACCATGAAGGGTTTCGGCCCCCACCGGGGCAGCAGTTGGGAGGCGAGTCCCGCGCCGACGGCGATGATGACGCTGACCGGCAGGAAGGCGAGCCCGGCCCGCAGCGGGCTGAACTCCAGCACGTTCTGGACGAACAGGGTGAGGAAGAAGAACATCCCGAACATGGCGGCGGCCAGGCTGAGCATCATCGCGTAGGTTCCGGCGCGGTTGCGGTCGCGGAACATCCACAGCGGGGTGATCGGCTGCCGGGAGCGGCTCTCGATGACGAGGAACAGCGCCAGGAGCACGACGGCGGCGGCGAAGGCGCCGAGGGTCAGCGAGTCGCTCCAGCCGTCCTCGGAGGCGCGGATGAAGCCGTAGACCAGCAGCACCATGCCGGCCGTGGAGGTGAGGGCGCCGACGACGTCGAAGTGGCCGGGGTGGCGCTCGGACTCGCGGATGTAGCGGGGCGTGGCGAACGCGATGAGCAGGCCGATGGGGACGTTGACGAAGAGGACCCACCGCCAGTCGAGCCATTCGACGAGCATCCCGCCCGCCAGCAGTCCGATCGCGCTGCCGCCCGCCGAGACTGCGGCGAACACCCCGAAGGCCCTGTTCCGTTCGGGGCCCTCGCGGAAGGTCGTGGTGATCAGCGACAGGGCGGTCGGGGAGGCGATGGCCCCGCCGACGCCCTGGAGCGAGCGGGCGGCCAGCAGCTGCCAGGACTCCTGGGAGAGCCCGCCGAGCAGCGAGGCGAGGACGAAGAGCAGCACGCCGAAGATGAAGACGCGGCGGCGGCCGAGGATGTCACCGAGCCGCCCGCCGAGCAGCAGGAGTCCGCCGAACGTCAGGGTGTAGGCGTTGACCACCCAGGAGAGGTTCTCGGTGGAGAAGCCCAGGGACCGCTGCATGTGCGGGAGGGCGATGTTGACGATGGTGATGTCGAGCACCACCATCAGCTGGCACGAGGCGATGACCAGGAGTGCCATTCCGCTGCCGGGGGACCGCCGGTCGGGCCGGGCGGAGGGCGCGGGTGTCGCGTGGGAGCCCGTCATGGGTGGGTTCGTCTCTCGTTCCGAGGGTGACGAGGATGACGCGCCCCCGCAAGGGCGGTCGGCTGCCCCGCAGGCCCGGTGAGCGCGGGGCGTTCACCCGATCGACGTTATGACGGAACCCGGAGCGCCGCCATTCGATCACCCGGGGAGGCGGGCCGCCCTACTGGAGGGCGCGGACCGCCGTGCGGAAGAGGGCGGGTGCGCGGTGGGCGGCGGTGACGATCAGGGGGCGGAGGGCGGGGTGGCCCGCGGCGCCCAGGAGGGCGTGGGTGAGCAGCCGGTAGCGGCGTGTCGCCCGCCGCCACCGGGCCGGGTACTCCTCGGGCCGCCCGGCCGCCAGACAGCCGACGGCCGCCGACGCCGTGGCGACGGCCAGGGCGATGCCCTCCCCGGTGAGCGCGTCGGTGTAGCCGGCCGCGTCCCCGACCAGCAGGACCCGCCCGGCCCGTGGTCCGCGCGCCCGCTGCCGCAGCGGTCCGGCCCCGCGAACGGAGGTGGCGCCGGGCCCGGCCAGCCGGGCGGCGAGGTCCGGGAAGGCGGCCAGGTGGTCGGCATACGGGCGGCGGTCGCGGCTGAGGACCGCCACGCCCACCAGATGTTCGTCGACGGGGGTCACGTACGCCTCGGCGTGCGGGGACCAGTGCACCTCGACCAGGTCGCTCCAGGGGGCGGTGCGGTAGTGGCGGCGCAGCCCGTATCGGCCGGGCCCGGGGACGGGGTGGTCCAGGCCGAGGGCGCGGCGCAGCGGGGAGTGGAGCCCGTCGGCGGCGATGAGCCAGCGGGCGGTGAGCCCGGCGGCGGTGACGGTGTGCCCGTCCTGGCGCACCTCCCGGACCTTGCCCTCCACGATGCGTACGCCGAGGGCTTCGGCCCGCTCGTGGAGGGCGGTGTGCAGGGCGGTGCGGCGGACGCCGAGCCCGTACGCGCCCCGGAACGGTGCCTGGGCACTGCGCAGCCCGTCGGTGTACCGGATCCCGCGCAGGGGGTGTCCCACCGGGTGGACGCCGAGGGCGTGCAGGGCGGCGAGGCCGCCGGGCATGATGCCCTCGCCGCAGGCCTTGTCGACGGGTGCGGGCCGGGGTTCGACCACCACCGCCTCCAGACCGGCCCGGGCGGCGCGGATGGCGGCGGCCAGTCCGGCGGGGCCGCCGCCCGCGATCAGGATGTCGATCACGCCCGCGCTGCCGCCACCGGGAGGCGGGCCAGTTCCTCGTCCTCGCACCGGATACGGACGGCCATCAGCGCGGCGTTGAGCACGGTGAAGGCGACGGCGGTGACCCAGGCCCCGTGGACGAGGGGCAGCGCGATCCCTTCGGCGGCGACGGCCACGTAGTTGGGGTGGCGCAGCCATCGGTAGGGGCCTCCGGTGACCAGAGGCAGGCCGGGGACGACGATGACGCGGGTGTTCCAGCGGGGGCCGAGCGTGGTGATGCACCACCAGCGCAGCAGCTGCGCCGCGACGGTGACGGCCACCATGGTCCAGCCGAGGGCGGGCAGGAAGGGGCGGCCGGTGAGGTGGACCTCGGCCAGGCAGCCGGCCAGCAGGGCGGTGTGCAGGACCACCATCGCCGGGTAGTGGCCGCTGCCCGCCTCCGTACCACCGCGGGCCAGGCTCCAGCGGGTGTTGCGGCGGGCGACGACGAGTTCCGCGAGGCGCTCGACGGCGACGGCGAGGACCAGGGCGGTGTACCAGATCACGGTCCGTTCCTTCCTACCAGCGCAGCAGCACCAGTTCGCAGCAGAAGCCGGGGCCCATGGCCAGCAGGAGGCCGGGGGTGCCGGGTTCGGGGCGGCGGTGTTCGAGGGTGTCCCGCAGGACGTGCAGGACCGAGGCGGAGGAGAGGTTGCCGACGTCGGCCAGCGACCGCCAGGTGACGTCGAGCGCCCCGTCGGGCAGGTCGAGCACCTCGGTGACGGTCTCCAGGACCTTGGGGCCGCCGGGGTGGCAGACCCAGTGGGTGATGTCCTTCGGCTTGAGACCGTGCTCGTCGAGGAACTCCCGTACGTCGTCGGCCAGATACTGCCGTACGACGTCGGGCACACCGGGGTCGAGGACCACGCCGAAGCCGGTGGAGCCGATGTTCCAGCCCATCACGTGCTCGGTCTCCGGGTACATCCGGCTGCGGGTGGCCACGATCTCGGGTCCGGCGACGGCCCGGCGGCCACCGAGGGCGACCACGGCGGCCGCCCCGTCGCCGAAGAGGGCGGTGGCCACCAGGTTGGCGGGGGTGGCGTCGTGGCGCTGGAAGGTGAGGGAGCACAGCTCGACGGAGAGCAGGACGGCCACGTCGTCCGGGTGGCCCAGCAGATAGTCGTGGATCCGGCCCACCCCGGCCGCTCCGGCGACACAGCCGAGGCCGAAGACGGGCAGCCGTTTCACGTCGGAGCGCAGGCCGAGGCGGCTGACCAGCCGGGCGTCGACGGAGGGCGCGGCGATGCCGGTGACCGAGGTGAACATCAGCAGGTCCACATCGGTGGGGCGCAGTCCCGCCGCGCGCAGGGCACCGCGCAGGGCCTGGCCGCCGAGGTCGACGGCCGAGCGGATGAACACGTCGTTGGCGGCGCCGAACCCGTCCAGGTCCGCGTAGGCGTCGAGCGGCAGCACGGTGTGCCGGGTACGGACGCGGGCGTTGCGGTGGAGCCGGTCCAGTACGCGGCGGTCGGCGCCGGGCGGCAGACAGGTGCGGGCCACCATGTCGGTGACCTCGCGCTGGGTGTGGCGGTGGGGCGGCAGGGCCCCGTGGGCCGCGGCGATCCGGGTCATTGCGGCTCCTGCGTCGGGGATGTCATCACCCCATCCTGACCGGAAAGTCCGGTGAATTCCGGTAAGGGACCCGCGCGGTCACCGTGTTGACGGGGTGCCAGGTCCCTACGATCGCCCGATGGATGCCATGGACGGGGCAGCACCGGTCACGACGGCGGTCCGGTGGCCAGGCCGGGCGGCGGGGCTGGCGCTGGCCTGCCATCCGGGGCCGGTGGTGGCGGTGACCGCGCTGGCCTGCGCCCTGGCCGCCGGGGTGGGCCTCTCCCCCGGGCGGTTCGCCCTGGTGGGGGCAGCGGTGCTGGCCGGGCAGCTCTCGGTGGGCTGGTGCAACGACGCGTACGACGCGGGGCGCGATGCCCGGGCCGGGCGCCGGGGGAAGCCGGCGGCCGACGGCGCGGTTCCCGTCCAGGTGGTGTGGGGTGCGGCGGCGGTGTCGGGCCTCTTGTGCGTACCGCTCTCGCTGGCCTGCGGTCTCCTCGCCGGTACGGTGCACCTGGCCGCGGTCGCCGCCGCCTGGCTCTACAACCTGCGGCTGAAGGCGACGGCGCTCTCCTGGCTCCCGTACGCGGTGGGGTTCGCCGCGCTCCCCTCGCTGGTGGCGCTCGCCGCGCCGGGTGCGCCCTGGCCCCGGTGGTGGACGGTGGCGGCGGGGGCGCTGCTGGGGGTGGCGGCCCATCTGGGTGACACCCTGCCGGACATCGAGGCGGACCGGGCCGCCGGGATCCGGGGGCTGCCGCACCGGCTGGGCGCCACGGGGACCCGGCTCCTGCTGCCGGTGCCGCTGCTCGGGGCGACGGCGGTGCTGGTGCTCGGCCCGCCGGGTCCGGTGAGCGCGGGGGCCCTGGCCGTCCTCGGCCTGGCGGGGGCGGTGGCTCTGGTAGGTCCGGTGCTGGGCCGGTGGTGGCGCAAGGCCGCACTGGCGGGGGCGGTGGCCGTGGCGGCCGCGGACCTGGCGCTGCTGCTGGTGAGCGGCGCGGCGCTGACCTGAACCACGCGGCGCCGCAGCTGTCCTGACGGGTCGTCACTTCACCGGCCGTCATGACGTGAGCATGCGAGAACCGTTGACAAATCAGAAACAGACCAGAAATCTGTGCACCGCTGCGTGCAAAACATTGACTGCATGACTCAAATCCTGTGGAACACCCTGCAGAACAAGGGGACAGCATGAGATGGAAGCGACTCACCCAACGATCGATCACGGGCCTGCTCATAGCCGGGCTGGCCTCCGTCGGCCTTCTGCCCGTCCAGGCGGGGGCCGCTGAACCGGCCGACCTGGCCCGGGGCAAGAGCGTCACGGCCAGCGGATCGCACGGCGGCTACCCCGTCGCCAACGCCAACGACGGCCAGGTGAACACCTACTGGGAGTCCAACGGGCACCCCGCGACGCTCACGGTGAAGCTGGGCGCCGACGCGGACCTCCACTCCGTGGTGGTCAAGCTCAACCCCGATCCGGTCTGGGCCACGAGGACCCAGGAGTTCCAGGTGCTCGGCCGGACGCAGAGCGGGACCGGCTTCACCTCGCTCAAGGTCCGCGCCGGCCATGTGTTCAACCCGGCCACCAACGCCAACACGGTGACCGTCCCCGTCAGCGGCCGGGCCGCCGACGTCCAGCTGCAGTTCTTCTCCAACACCGAGGCGCCCGGGGCCCAGGTCGCCGAGATCCAGGTGTTCGGGACGCCCGCGCCCAACCCGGACCTGACCGTGAGCGCCCTGTCCTGGAGCCCCTCGGCGCCGTCCGAGACGGACGACATCACGGTGCAGGGGACGGTCCGCAACAGCGGGACGGCCCCCTCGGCCGCGACCACCGTCGATGTGAGCCTCGGCGGCGCGGTCGTGGGCAGCGCCCCGGTCGGCCCACTGGCGGCCGGTGCCTCGGCCCCGGTCTCGGTGGCGGTCGGGAAGCGGCCGCAGGGCTCGTACACCGTCTCGGCGCTGGTCGACCCGACCGACACGGTCGTCGAGTCGGACGAGACCAACAACAGCCGCACCACCGCCTCCCCGCTGGTGGTGGGCCAGAGCCCCGGCCCCGACCTGGAGGTCCGCTCCATCACCTCCTCCCCCGCCAACCCGGCCGTCGGCGCGGCGGTCTCCTTCACCGTGGCCGTGCACAACCGGGGCACCGCTGCGGTGAGCGCGGGCACGGTCACGCGGCTGACGGTGGGCTCCACCACGCTCGACGGCACCACCCCGGCGATCCCGGCGGGTGCCACCGTGAACGTCACCCTCGGCGGCAGCTGGACGGCGACGAGCGGCGGGGCCACCCTGACGGCCACGGCAGACGCCACCGACCTGGTGGCGGAGACCGACGAGAACAACAACACCTTCGCCCGCTCCATCGTCGTCGGGCGCGGCGCGGCGGTGCCGTACACGGAGTACGAGGCGGAGGACGCCGCGTACCGGGGCACCCTGCTCGTGGCGGACGCCGAACGGACCTTCGGCCACACCAACTTCGCCACCGAATCCTCCGGCCGCAAGTCGGTCCGGCTCAACTCCACCGGTGAATATGTGGAGTTCACCTCCACCAACGCCTCGAACTCCGTCGTCGTACGGAACTCGATCCCGGACGCGCCGGGCGGTGGCGGCCGCGAGGCCACCATCAGCCTCTACGCCGACGGCCAGTTCGTGCGCAAGCTGAACCTCTCCTCCAAGCACAGCTGGCTGTACGGGAACACCGACGATCCGGAAGGGCTGACCAACCGGCCCGGCGGTGATGCCCGGCGGCTCTTCGACGAGGCGAACGCCCTGCTCGACCGGACCTACCCGGCGGGCACGAAGTTCCGCCTCCAGCGGGACACGGGTGACGACGCCGCGTTCTACGTCATCGACCTGATCGACCTGGAGCAGGTGGCGCCGCCCTCCTCCCGGCCCGCGGGCTGCGTCTCCATCACGACGTACGGCGCGGTCGCCAACGACGGGATCGACGACACGGCGGCGATCCAGCGCGCGGTGACGGCCAACCAGAACGGCGAGATCGACTGTGTCTGGATCCCGGCGGGCCAGTGGCGCCAGGAGCAGAAGATCCTCACCGACGACCCGCTGGACCGGGGCCAGTGGAACCAGGTGGGCATCCGCGATGTGACCATCCGGGGCGCGGGCATGTGGCACTCCCGGCTCTACACGCTGACCCCGCCGCACGAGGCGGGCGGGATCAACCACCCGCACGAGGGCAACTTCGGTTTCGACATCGACGACAACACGCAAATCTCCGACATCGCCATCTTCGGCTCCGGCACCATCCGCGGCGGTGACGGCAACCACGAGGGCGGAGTGGCGCTCAACGGCCGGTTCGGCAAGGGCACCAAGGTCAACAACGTCTGGATCGAGCACGCCAACGTGGGCGTCTGGGCGGGCCGCGACTACACCAACATCCCGGAGCTGTGGAACCCGGGCGACGGCGTCGAGTTCACCGGGATGCGGATCCGCAACACCTACGCCGACGGCATCAACTTCGCCAACGGCACCCGGAATTCGACCGTGTACAACTCCTCGTTCCGCAACACCGGGGACGACGCGCTCGCGGTCTGGTCCAGCAAGTACGTCAAGGACCAGTCCGTCGACATCGGCCACGACAACAGTTTCCGCAGCAACACCGTCCAGCTCCCCTGGCGCGCCAACGGCATAGCGGTCTACGGCGGTCACGGCAACAAGATCGAGAACAACATCATCTCCGACACCATGAACTACCCCGCCATCATGCTGGCGACCGACCACGACCCGCTGCCCTTCTCCGGGCAGACCCTGATCGCCAACAACGCCCTGCACCGCACCGGCGGAGCGTTCTGGAACGAGGACCAGGAGTTCGGTGCGATCACCCTCTTCCCGCAGAACCTGCCCATCCCCGGCGTCACGATCCGCGACACCGACATCCTCGACTCCACCTACGACGGCATCCAGTTCAAGACGGGCGGCGGCCTGATGCCGGACGTGAAGATCCAGAACGTCCGGATCGACAAGTCCAACAACGGCTCCGGCATCCTCGCGATGGGCGGCGCGCGCGGCAACGCGACGCTGACGAACGTGACCATCACCGACTCGCGTGACGGCCATGTACTGATCGAGCCCGGCTCGCAGTTCACCATCACCGGCACCCCGAGCAGCACCCGCGCCAAGCGGTAGTCCCCGCTGTACGTCGCCGGGCCGGCGGCCGTCCGCCCGGCCCGGCAACGCCCTTTCCCGACGCCCGAATTCACCCCGGCACGGCTCTGGGAAGTGCGAGGTCCGGCGGCTACCCTCCGCGCATGATTCCCACGGTTGTCTGGGGTACCGGCAACGTCGGCCGGGCGGCGATCCGCGCCGTCGAGGCCCATCCGGCACTGACGCTCACCGCCGTCCTCGTCCACGATCCCGCCAAGGTCGGCCGGGACGCGGGCGCGTTGGGCGGTCTCGGCCGCACGCTCGGCGTAGCGGCCACCGACGACATCGCCGCCGTCCTCGCCGCCCGCCCCCGCGCGGTGGTCTACGCGGCCTCCGGCGACATCCGCCCCGACGACGCCCTCACCGACATCGGCCGGGCGATCCGGGCCGGGGCAGTCGTCGTCACCCCCTCCCTCTATCCGTTCTACGACCAGCGCAACGCCCCGCCGGAGCTGCGGGATCCGCTCGTGGCCGCCGTCGCGGAGGGCGGCGGCTCACTCTTCGTCTCCGGCGTCGACCCCGGCTGGGGCAACGACGTCCTGCCGCTGCTGGTGAGCGGGCTGGGCACGGAGGTGGACGCGATCCGCTGCCAGGAGATCTTCGACTACTCCACGTACGAACAGGAGGACTCCGTACGCCATCTCATCGGCATGGGACACCCGTTGGAGTACCAGCCGCTGATGCTGGCCGAGGGCGTCCCGACGATGGTGTGGGGCGGTCAGCTGCGGTTGATGGCCCGGGCGCTCGGCGTCGAACTGGACGAGATCCGCGAGACGTCGGACCGGCGGGCGCTGGAGACGACCGTGACCACCCGCACGATGGGCGCGTTCGAGAAGGGCACCCAGGGCGCGGTCCGGTTCGAGGTGCAGGGCTTCGTGGGCGGTGAACCCCGCATCGTCATCGAGCACATCACCCGTATCCACGCCTCCTGCGCCCCCGACTGGCCCTCCCCGCCCGACGGGGTGGGCGCGCACCGGGTGGTGATCGAGGGCCGTCCCCGGATCGAGGTGACGGTCGAGGCCTCCGACGAGGGCGAGAACCGGTCGGCGGGCGGGAACGCCACGGCGGTCGGGCGGCTCGTCTCGGCCATCGACTGGCTGGTGGAGGCCGAACCGGGTCTGTACGACGCACTCGACGTCCCGCTGCGGCCTGCGATCGGCAGGCTTGGAAGGAGAACGGCATGATCATCGACATCCCGGAGGGCAAGGAGCCCATCGGTTACGTGTGGGGGGAGCTGGTCCCCGGCATCGGGACGGCCGCCGCCGCGTTCTCGATGTCCGTGTACGAGCACACCACGCTGGGGCTGCGGGAGTTCGAGGCGGCCCGGCTGCGGATCGCGCAGATCAACGGGTGTCTGTTCTGCCTGGACTGGCGGACCGAGCGGGACGGCACGAAGGTCGAGGAGGCGTTCGCGCGGGCGGTGACCGAGTGGCGTACGACGGACGCCTTCGACACGCGGACCCGGCTGGCGGCGGAGTACGCGGAGCGGTACGCGCTGGACCACCACGGTCTCGACGACGCCTTCTGGCAGCGGATGACCGCGCACTACAGCCAGCCGGAGATCGTGGAGCTGTCCATGAGCATCGGCTCGTGGCTGGCGTTCGGGCGGCTCAACCATGTGCTGGGGATCGACGCGGTGTGTGTGCTGCCGGGCCATTAGGAGCGGCCCCTGGGGCGGAGTCCGGGGCCGCCGGGTTGGCACTCCCGGCCCCGGGCTCTCCGTACACGCCGACCGTGGCGTCTTCGGCGCCTACAGATCGGCGGCGATGATCCGCTCGATGTTGCGCTCGGCGAGCGCGGTGATCGTGACGAACGGGTTGACGGTGGTGTTGCCGGGGATCAGCGCCCCGTCGATGACGTACAGGCCCGGGTAGCCGTGCAGCCGCCCGTAGTTGTCGGTGGCCCTGTCCAGGACCGCGCCGCCCAGCGGGTGGTAGGTGAGGTGGTCGCCCCAGATCTTGTGGACGCCGAAGAGGTCCGTGCGGTAGATCGTCCCCTCCTTCTTGTTGATCCGGTCGAAGATGGTCTTCGCCGCGTCGATGGACGGCTGCTTCCACGCCGTCTGCCAGTCCAGCTCGGCCCGTCCCGCCGCCGCGTTCCAGGTGAACCGGGCGCGGTGCGGGTTCTTGGTGATCGAGAGGTAGAACGAGGCCCAGGTCTCGATCCCGGTGGGCAGCGGGGCGACCTCGGCGAAGGCCCCGCCCGCGTCCCAGTTGTCGATGCCTGCGGTGGGGATGGAGGACTGCACCTTCCCCGTCGGGTCCCAGAGGTGGTTGGCCCGGCCGCACATGACGTTGCCGTTGTCGCCCCAGCCCTTGCCGATCTCGTCGTTGAGGAGCGGCAGCGCGCCGGTGGCCTTCAGCCCGACGAGCAGCTTGCTGGTGCCGACGCTGCCCGCCGCGAAGAAGACCTTGTCGGCGGTGACGGTCTTGGTGGCGGTGGTCCGGCCGGTGGTGTCCAGCTGGTCGATGAGGACCGTGTAGCCGCCGCCGGAGGCCGGGGAGACGCGGGTGACCTTGTGCAGCGGGGTGATGGTGACCCGGCCGGTGGCCCTGATCCGCTCCATGTAGGTCTTCTGGAGCGACTTCTTGCCGTAGTTGTTGCCGTAGAGGATCTCGGCGTCCAGCGCTGATTTCGGTACGGTCCCGGCGGCCTCCTGCTTCATGTAGTCCCAGTCGTAGACGGCGGGGACGAAGAGGAAGGGGAAGCCGGCGCGCTGGGCGTGCTTCCGGCCGATCCGCGCGTACTGGTAGCAGTCGACCGTGTCGAACCAGGCGGGGTCGATGGTGGAGACCCCGAGATCGGCGTTGGCGCGCGGGTAGTAGGTGCGGTACATCTCCTCGGCGTCCACCGTCGGGAGGACGGCGGCGAAGTTCTCCCGCTTCGGGGTGACGGCCATGCCGCCGTTGACCAGCGAGCCGCCGCCGACGCCGCGCCCCTGGTAGACGGTGATCCCGGCGAACTCCTCGGCGTCCAGGATCCCGGTGTAGCGGTTGACGTGTCGGTCGAGCGGGAAGCCGAGGAAGTTGCTCAGCGGCTGCTTGGTCCGGGTGCGCAGCCAGAAGGAGCGGTCGTCGGGCCGGGTGGTGTTGGCGAAGATCTTGCCGTCCGCGCCGGGGGTGTCCCAGGCCATGCCCATCTCGACCATGTGCACGTCCGTACCGGCCTGGGCGAGCCGGAGCGCGGCCACCGAGCCGCCGTAGCCGGTGCCGACGACCAGCACCGGCACATGGGCTCCGGAGCCGATGGGGGCCGCTGCCGTACGGGGCGTGGCCCAGACCGGGGCGGTGGGTCCGGCGAGCGCCGCGACACCCAGAAGAGAACCTGTTCCCGTGATGAATCTTCGACGGGAGACGCCTTTCGAGGCGTCTCCGTGCAGGACAATGTCGTTCATGTGACATACCTCACTCTCGACAGAGTGCAACAGGTTCTACTGCCGATCGCGTGGTAAGTCACGAGAAACTTGGGGGTAACTTCCCGGTACGCCGGAGGGGCCCCGGACCGTGTGGTCCGGGGCCCCTCGGGGTGCTGTACGCCGTGTACGCCCTGGTGGATCAGTAGGCGCCGAAGACGTTGTCGATCGAGCCGTACCGGTCCGCGGCGTAGTTGCACGCGGCGACGATGTTGGCGACCGGGTCGTAGCTGTCGGTCGAGGTGCCGGGCACGTGGTAGGCCCGGAAGGTCGGGTCGATGACCTGGAGCAGACCCTTGGACGGGGTGCCCTTGGCCGCGTTGGAGTCCCAGTTGTTGATGGCGTTCGGGTTGCCGGAGGACTCGCGGATGATGTTGCGGTGGATGCCCTCGTAGGTGCCGGGGATGCCGTGCTGGGCCATGACCGCCAGCGACTCCTTGATCCAGCCATCGAGGTCGTTGGTGTACGCGGTCGGGGCGGCGGCGGCCGGGGCGGCCTGGGCCGCGGGAGCGGCGGCGCGCGCGGAGCGGTCGGCGCGCTCGGCCGAGGCGGCACGGTCGGCGGTCGGGGCCGATTTACCGGCCTTGCCGGCCTTGGCGTCTGACGGGGCGGCAGCCTTGCCGCCGACGGTCAGGGTGATACCCGGGTGAATAAGGTTCGGGTTCTCCCCGACGACCTTCCGGTTGCCTTCGTAGAGCTTCTTCCAGCCGCCGCTGACGGAATAGTCGCGGGCGATCTTGGAAAGCGATTCGCCGGACACCACGGAATGCTTGGTGGGTGCGGCCTTCGTCACGGAATTCGCCTGGGCGGTCACGGAGACGGGGGCCACGGCCTTTTCCGCGACGGCGGGCGCGGAGGCGGCGGAGGCGGTGGTGGCGCCGAGGACGGGGAGGGCCAGGACGGCTCCACCCGTGGTCACGGCGGCGATGCCACGGCCGAGCGAGACGGACTTGGGACGGCGGTGCTTACCCAGTGCGGGCATGGGGAACTTCCTCTCCGGCGCCTGCGAGGTGAGCTGTCGGGTTCAGACGGGAGATGTCTGGCCGCATGGGACATGCGGCTTCACCCCTAGCCGCTCCGGACTTCGGATCGGCGACTTACCTGGGTCCCCCGCTCCTGCCGTACGTGAGTGGGTTGCGGATTCCCGGACGGCGGCAGGATTCGGCGTTCCATCCGGATTGACCGTGACCGTAGGCGAAAAACATCGGGCGGAACAAGCCCCGAATTCCGGATCTTCTTTTTCCGCAAGATCGAATGACCGGAATTCCGGGCCGGGCCGGCTCCGTCGCGGTGTCAACTTTCTTCGCACAGAAGGGAACCGAACCCTCCGCTTCTGCGTCCGCACCCCCGGGACGTGACGCTCACCACTCCGCACGGAGGCGGCCGAAATGGGTGGGGGCAAAATTGCCCAAGAGCCCCAATAGCCCTTTTATGGAATAGGGTAATTAAAGGTTCAAATCGCCCATACTGACCCGCAGAAACGGACTTATCGGGCGGTTCCGCAGGGTGGGTCGAGAGCCTCCCCCGGCCTTGGCTTACCGTGTGGGGTGGACACTAGTAAGCCCACCCTTACTTGCCGCGTACTCTGTAACCTGCCCGACCTGCCTGACCTGCCCGCGTTCGCCCGCCTTAAGGATCAACACGCCATGACACGCCCCGTCCGCGTCGCCATTGTCGGAGCCGGCCCCGCCGGTATCTACGCTGCGGACGCGCTGCTCAAATCCGAGGTCTGCCAGGACCCGGGTGTCTCGATCGACCTGTTCGAGCGGATGCCCGCGCCCTTCGGCCTGATCCGCTACGGCGTGGCCCCCGACCACCCCCGGATCAAGGGCATCGTCAAGGCGCTGCACCAGGTGCTGGACAAGCCGCAGATCCGTCTCTTCGGCAATGTCAGCTACCCGAACGACATCGACCTGGACGACCTGCGCTCCTTCTACGACGCGGTGATCTTCTCCACCGGCGCCGAGGCCGACCGGGCGCTGGACATCCCCGGCATCGAGCTGGACGGCTCCTACGGCGCGGCCGAGTTCGTCTCCTGGTACGACGGCCACCCCGAGGTCCCGCGCACCTGGCCGCTGACCGCCGAGAAGGTCGCGGTCCTCGGCGTCGGCAACGTGGCGCTGGACGTGGCCCGCGTGCTGGCCAAGACGGCGGACGAGCTGCTGCCGACCGAGATCCCGGACAACGTCTACCAGGGCCTCAAGGCGAACAAGGCGCTGGAGGTGCATGTGTTCGGGCGGCGTGGCCCGGCGCAGGCCAAGTTCAGCCCGATGGAGCTGCGAGAGCTGGACCACTCCCCCAACATCGAGGTCATCGTCAACCCCGAGGACATCGACTACGACGAGGGCTCCATCGCCACCCGGCGGGAGAACAAGCAGGCCAACATGGTCGCGCAGACCCTGGAGAACTGGGCGATCCGCGATGTCGGCGACCGCCCGCACAAGCTCTTCCTGCACTTCTTCGAGTCCCCGGTCGAGATCCTCGGCGAGGACGGCAAGGTCACCGCGCTGCGTACCGAGCGCACCGAGCTGGACGGCACCGGCAACGTCCGGGGCACCGGCACGTTCACCGACTGGGAGATGCAGAGCGTCTACCGGGCCGTCGGCTACTACTCGGAGGAGCTGCCCAAGCTCCCCTTCGACGTGGCCTCCGGCACGGTCCCGCACGAGGCCGGACGCGTCATCTCCGGTGACGAGCACATGGCCTCGGTCTACGTCACCGGCTGGATCAAGCGCGGCCCGATCGGCCTCATCGGCCACACCAAGGGCGACGCCAACGAGACGGTCGCCTGCCTCCTGGAGGACCGTGCCGCCGGCCGGCTGCCCGAGCCGACGACGCCCGCCCCGGAGGCTGTGGAGGCCTTCCTGGAGAGCCGGAACGTCCGCTACACGACGTGGGAGGGCTGGCACAAGCTGGACGCCCACGAGCAGGCGCTCGGCGCGGCCCAGGGCCGTGAGCGGATCAAGGTCGTGGAGCGCGAGGGCATGCTGGACGCCTCCGGCGCCTGATCCTTACGGGGCCGGTGCCCGTCAGGCCGGGTCCGGGGTGCTTCTCGCGCCACCGGGGCCCGGCCCGCGGAAGGTCCGCCACAGGTCGGGCGGGGCGGTGTCGCGGGACGGTGGCGGCGGCTTCTCCGGTGGGTGCGTCCAGCGGGCCGCCAGCAGGATCGCGATGTCGTCGGGGCGGTCCGTGGCCTGCCGGGCCTCCCCGATCACCCGGTTCGCCGTCTCGGCCAGCGGGGCGGAGCCGACGCCCGCGATCGTGGCGCGCAGCCGTTCGATGCCCTCGTCGATGTCGGTCCCGGGGCGTTCGATGAGCCCGTCGGTGAAGAGGGCCAGCATGGCGCCGGGCGCGAGGGTCAGCTCGGTGACCGGGTAGGTCGCGTGCCCGTCGATGCCGAGCACAATGCCGCCGGGCAGGTCGAGCACCTCGGTCCGGCCGTCGGGGTGGCGCAGCACCGGCTGCGGGTGGCCCGCCCGTACGGCACGGGCCCGTCCGGTGAGCGGGTCGAGCACGATGTAGCAGCAGCTGGCGAACTGTCCCGGGTCGAGGTCGATGAGCAGCCGGTTGGTGCCGCTCACCACCTCCTGAGGATCGTGGTTGCTCAGGGCGAACGCCCGTACCGCACTGCGGAGTTGGCCCATGGTGGCGGCCGCCGACACGCCGTGCCCCTGGACGTCCCCGATGACCAGGGCGAGTTCGTGGCCGGTCTCGATGACGTCGTACCAGTCGCCGCCCACCTCCATGTCCTGGGTGCCGGAGAGATAGCGCCCGAGGGTGTCGACCCCCTCCGCCTCCGGCAGCCGGTGCGGCAGCAGGGCGTCCTGGAGCCCCCGGGCGAGCGCCGATTCGCTGTCGTACCGCTGCGCGCGTTGCAGGGCCTGGGCGATGAGCCCGGCGAGGGCGGTCAGGACGGTGCGCTCCTCCGGGCTGAACCCGCGCGGCCGGTCGAAGCCGAGGATGCACGAGCCGACGGGCCGCCCCGAGGCGATCAGCGGCAGGAACGCCCGCGCCCCGACGTCGGTCTCCATCGGGATGCCCGGGTAGGCGTCGGCCAGCCGCTGCATGGACTCGAAGAAGATCGGGCGCCCGGTGGTGAGGGTCTCCACACCCGGGATGGAGACGTCGAGCCCGACCCCGTCGAAGCGGTCGAGGAAGCCTTTGGGGAACCCCGTCTCCCAGGCGAGGTGGAGGTGACGCTCGCTCAGCAGGTAGATGGCGAGCTGCCGGCCGCCGAACGCGGGCAGCAGCTCCTCGGTGACGACGGCGGAGACCTGGCGGGCCGTGACCGCCTCGGTGAGCGCGATGGCCAGGGCGACCGGGCGGTAGAGCGCGGAGGAGCGGTCGGCGGTGGAGCCGATGCCCAGACCGGGCGCGGTGACGGAGCCGGGCGCGTACGCGGGCTGTTCGGTGGCCTGGAAGACCGCGCTCAGCCCGTCGTGGCCCGAGTAGAGGGAGACCGAGAGCCAGACGGAGGGGTCCCGCCGGGCGAGGAAGTGGACGGGTTCGTCGGAGATCAGGGCCGCCCGGCAGTGGTCCTCGTACGCCGGATGCGCGAACCACGGCAGCACCTCCCACACGACATGGCCGACCAGCTCCGCCCGGGGGCGGTCGAGCAGCTCCTCCGCGAGCGCGTTGGCGTAGGTGATACGGCCGATCCGGTCCAGCGAGACGATCCCCCGGGGCAGCCGGTCCGCCGCCTCCGCGATGACGGGCCCGGCGCCGAAGTCGACCACGAAGCCGGTCAGATGGCTCTCGGCACTCTCGCCGTCCGGGTGGGTCCAGCGGCCGGAGAGCTCCAGCAGGTGGTAGCGGCCGTCGGGGCCGCGCAGCCGCATCCGCCGCACCACCGGATCGGCGGACTCCACCGCCTGCCGGGCCAGCGCCCAGAGCCCGTACACATCCTCCGGTACGAGGCGTTCCGCGAGGGCGTCGACGGTGCCGGGGAAGTCCTCCGGTTCGGTGCCGAAGATCGCGCACAGGTCGTCGTCGGCGGTGAGGCCCCCGGAGTGCAGGTCCCAGTCGAAGCTGCCGACCCGCACGGGCGGTGCGGGGGCGGCGGGCAGCTGGACGGGGATCGGCTCTTTCTCCCAGGCGACGGGGAAGGACCGCGACTCCAGGTCCGCGAGCGCGGCCCCCAGTCGGCGGCCCAGGCGCATCAGCCGCTCCCCGACGGCGGGGGCGACCTCCTCGCCGGGGGTGGCGGGGCGCAGGATGGCCAGCACCCCCATGGTGCCGTTCGGGCCGGTGACCGGGACCCAGAGCGAGCCGAAGGGGAACGGCAGCCCCGCCATCAGCTGCGGGAAGCGGCGCATGGCCTCCTCCGCGTCGGCGAGCAGCACGGGCCGCCCGGTGCGGTAGGCCTCGGAGACGGGGAACGGCCGGTTGACGTGCATCCGCCACCAGGGGCGGAACAGCGGCCCCGGCAGTCCGGCGAGCACGGCGAGGCGCAGCAGGCCGGGGGTCCCGGAGCGGAGGTAGACGCCGCCCGCGTACCCCTCGGCGGACTCGACGGCGCTCACGACTCCCTGCGCGAGTACGAGGGACAGCTCGTCCGGTACTCGGCCGCCGTGGTCTCCCCCGGCCGCGGCCCCGCTGCCGGGGAAGGGGGTGGGCCGGGTCGCATCGTGCCGGGTCACACAGTCAGGATCCTCCAGGCCGGGTGGGCAGGCACGTCGGCGGACCGGCCGGGACCCCCTCCGGCCGGTCCGCCGCCCCTGTTCCGCCGTGCCCGGCTCAGTGCAGCTTGGCGACGGCGGTGGCGGTGGTCTTCTTGAACCCCTTCAGCGGGGCGCCGTCCAGGTCACCGAGCTGTCCCCACTCCAGGACGGTCACCGTGCGCCCGTCCCGGCCCACCGCGTGGAGGCCGATGTCGGTGGAGCCGACCTCCGGGTACGAGGTGTCGATGCTGTAGACGTACGCGCCCTCCTCCACGTTCACCCGCCCGTGGTACTTGCTGACGCCCTCGATGCCCGGGTCCTGCTCCTTCATCCGCTCCAGGCAGGTGGCCAGCGCGGTCCGCAGCTCGGCGGCGAGCGCCTTCGCCTTCGCGGTGGTGGGCGCGACGGTGATCGTCTGGCGGGCCCCGGTGTCCAGCTCGGTACGGAAGTCCCGGTGGCGGGTGCCCGCGGCCGGGGTGGTGCCGGCCGTGCAGAAGGAACCGTCCTCGGGCAGCCCCTGCCGTACCGGACCGGCGGTCCAGGGGGTGTGGGAGGCGGGCCACTGCGCGGCGGAGAGGAACGCCGGGGCGGCGGGGGCGGTCCGCGCCGCGGGGGCCGCGGAGACGGGCGCCGTGGACAGCGCGGTGACGGCGAGGCCCGCGGCCGCGGTGGTCAGGAGGGCGGTGCGGAGCGTACGGGTGGTGCGCATGGTGGAACTCCCCGTTCAGGTGGTCGCGGTTGGTCGGGCGGCCGGATCGACCGGCACGGCAACAGACTGGGGCGGGCGCCGGGGCGCCGACAAGGACGACACGGGTTCCGGTCGGCACGGAACCGTCCCACCCCCGCTGACGTGGGTGTTCTCAAGGGGGTGGAACGCCCCTGGGACGGCCTGGGGAGGCCGGGAGGAGGCCGGCGGGTGTCGGACGAGGAGCGGGGCCCGGGCGGGGAGTACGCGCGCGAGGCGTTGGCGGAGCGGCTGCGCGGGCTGCGGGAGGGCTCCGGCCGGACGTACGCGTCGCTGGCCCGCCGGATCGGGGTGAGCGCATCGACGCTCCACCGCTACTGCACCGGGCAGACCGTACCGGCGGAGTTCGCCCCGGTGGAGCGGCTGGCCCGGCTGTGCGGCCGCACGCCCGAGGAGCGGGAGTCCCTGCACCGTCTGTGGCTGCGGGCGGACGCGGAACGGGTGGAGCGGATGGAGGCGGGGGCGGGCGTGGGGGCCGGGGCTGGGGCCGAGGCGCCCCTCGCCGGAGGCCCGCGCCCGCCCGGCGGCTCCGTGCCGCCCGCCGGTCCCGGGCGGCCTCCCGCCTCCGTACCGCCCGCCCCCACCCCCGTACACCGCGACGGGGATCCGCCCGCGCACGCCGGTGCACCGCCCTCCGCCCGCCGCTGGGCCCGGGCGCTCTCGGTGTGCGGTGCCGTCGCCGTGCTGGCGCTCGCCCTGACGGGGTCCCTGCCGGAGCGGTCCGAGGGGCGGGCGGCCGTGTCGGCACCGCCCGCTCCTCCGTTCACCTGGACCAGTGACGATCACGTCTGGAAGTACGGCTGCGGGCACTCCTACCTGGTCGCCCGGCCCCCGGCCGCCGTCCCGCCGCCCCCGGCCGAGGCCGACGCGGAGGGCTGGGCGGCGGCGCTCGGCGCGGTGCACGCGGGTGAGACCGAGGTGCGGATCACCCTCCAGGGCAGGGACGAGCGGGCGGTGGTGCTGGAGGCGCTGCGGATCCGGGTGGTCGAGCGGCGGGCGCCGGCCGACGGACGGGTGCACCGGATGAGTTCCGGGTGCGGCGGGGCGCTCACACCACGGACGTTCGACGTCGATCTCGACCGGGAGCGGCCCGTGGCCCGGTCCGTGCCGGGCAACGACACGGGCGAACCGATCCCGGCGGTCTCCTTCCCGTACCGGGTCTCGGCCTCGGACCCCGAGGTCCTCCTCGTCACCGCGCGCGCCGCCCGGTGCGACTGCGACTGGGTGGCGGAGCTGCGGTGGAGCAGCGGGGGCCGGTCGGGCACGGTACGGATCGACGACGGCGGGCGCCCGTTCCGTACGAGCGGGGCGCCGGGGCGGCCCGTCCACGACTACGACCACGGGGCCGGGCGCTGGGTGGTCGGCCCGTAGACGCACGTCGGGGCCGGTGCGGTGGCCGTACGGGGTGCGGGGCGGCCATCCTGGTGGGAGGCGGCCCGGACGGGGGAACCGGCCGGGCGGCCGACGCTCTCTGTGGAGGTGCCGATGGACCCCGTCACCGCTCTGCGGCGGATCGCGTTCCTGCTGGAGCGCTCGCAGGCCGCCACCTACCGGGTGAAGGCCTTCCGTACGGCCGCCGAGGTCGTGGCCGCGATGGAGCCCGGCGAGGCGGCCGATCGGGTGGCCGCCGGGACCCTGGAGCGGCTCTCCGGGATCGGCCCGCGGACGGCCCAGGTGATCCGGGAGGCCCAGGCGGGCGAGGTGCCCGGCTATCTGGAGCGGCTGGAGGAGGAGGCCGCAGCCGAACCGCCGCCGGAGGCGGGCCGGAAGCTGCTCGCCCGGCTGCGGGGCGACTGCCACCTGCACTCGGACTGGTCCGACGGGGGCAGCCCGATCGTGGAGATGGGCCTCACGGCGGCGGAGCTGGGGCACGAGTGGGCGGTGCTCACCGACCATTCGCCCCGGCTGACGGTGGCGAACGGTCTCTCGCCCGAGCGGTTGCGGGAGCAGTTGGAGGTGGTGGAGCGGTTCAACGAGGAGTGGGCGCCGTTCCGGCTGCTGAGCGGGATCGAGTGCGACATCCTGCCCGACGGCTCGCTGGACCAGGAGCCGGAGCTGCTGGAACGGCTGGACGTGGTGGTGGTCTCCGTCCACTCCAAGCTGCGGATGGACCCGGCCCCGATGACCCGGCGCCTGGAGGCGGCCGTGCGCAACCCGCGGGCCAACGTCCTCGGCCACTGCACGGGCCGGCTGCTGTCGGGGCGCGGCAGGCCCGAGTCACGGTTCGACGCGGACCGGGTCTTCGCCGCGTGCGCCGAGGCGGGGACGGCGGTGGAGATCAACTGCCGGCCGGAGCGGCTGGACCCGCCCCGCCGCCTGCTGCGCCGGGCGGTCGAGGCGGGTGCCCTCGTCTCGATCGACACGGACGCGCACGCCCCCGGCCAGCTGGACTGGCAGCCGTACGGCTGCGCGCGGGCCGAGGAGTGCGACGTACCGGCGGACCGGGTGGTGACCACCTGGCCGGTGGAACGGCTGCTGGAGTGGGCGGCCTGAGCACCCCCACGCCCATCACTTCTGCGGGTAGACGTCTCCGGCGGCCATGCCGCTCTGCTGCTCGCTCCGGTCCCGCATGGACCGGGACTTCTTCTCCAGCCGCTCGCGTTCCTGCGGGTCGCTCGCGCGTTCCGCGGCCTCCGCGAGCTGCTGGGCCTTCTCACGCATCTGCCGCGCCAGGTCGGCGGGTTCGTCGGAACCGCTCATCACCACTCCTCGGATTCTCGGGCCACATCGGTCCTTGTCGGGCTTCCTGTGCTCGCTCGAACAGCGGGAACCGCTGTCCTCAGCGAACCAGCGACCGGAGCCTTCCGCATCCCGCGCGCCCCGCCCGGACGGGTCACGTCCCGGCAGGCGTCACGTCCCGGAACGGGTCACGTCGCGGTCCGGCTCAGCCGCCGCACCAGCGCGCGTACCCGGGGGTGGCGTTCGTGGGCCTCGGACGAGCGCCGGTCCAGCTCCTCTCCGAGCCGCTTCGTCCGCTCTTCGATGTCCAGTTCGTCCAGCACCCGGTCGATCTCCGCCAGCAGGGCCCCGTGCAGCTGCCACTGGCGCGGGTGCTCCTGGACGTCCTCCAGGAGCAGGTCGGCCACCCGGTCCCGGGTGGCGCGGCTGCGGGCGAGCGCTTCTCCGAGCCGGTCCTCCGCCGCCTCGCCGTCGGCGGCGAGCGGGGTGGTGACGAGGACGGCGAAGGCCTCGATGGCGTCCGCGAGCTGGCCGAACAGCTCCTTCAGCAGCTCCGCCACATCCGCCGGGAAGAGCGTCTCCTCGGTGCGGGCCTTCGCCAGGTCGGTGAGGGTGCGGGAGAGGACGCGCAGCACGACCGCGCAGATCTCCAGGGTGTCGAGCCCGGTGCGCAGGACCACCCGGTTGAGCAGCCCATGTCTCACCCTCGGGTTGAGGGTGAGACTTTCCTCCGCCTGGCGGAGCGAGGCGTCGACCTCGACGATGTCGTGGTCCAGCCTGCGGGCTTCGTGGAGGCGGGCCGCCGCCTGCGGGACGGGGTTGTTGCCCGTCACCTCCTCGCCCATGCTGCGGAGCATGGTGCCCATCCGGCCCGCCAGGGAGGCGATCGAGGCGCCCGCCGACCCGACCCAGACGGGCGGGGCGAAGACCAGGTTGAACAGCAGCCCCACCACCGCCCCGATGAGCGTCTCCCAGACCCGGTCCCAGGCGGTGTCCGCGACCTGGGAGACGCCGAGCACGAGCATCGCGCTGATCGCCACCTCGGGGACGAACTCGTTGACCCGCACCAGCCGCCCGATCAGCAGCGAGGTGAAGATGGTCAGCCCGAGGCTCCACCAGCTGAGCCCCACCAGGGAGCTGAAGGCGATGGCGATGAGGACGCCGACGACGACGGAGTTCACCCGGCGGATGCCGGTGGTGAGGGTCGCGTACAGGGTGACCTGGACGACCAGGAGCGCGGTGAGGGGTGCGGTCAGCGGGGCCGGTTCGGGCAGGGCCCAGACGGCCACGGAATAGGCGATGACGGCGGCCGCGGTCGAGCGCAGCGTCTGCACCCCCGCCGGTTCGGTGGTGCGCTGCACGAGTTTGACGACGGGTGCGGGTGCGGAAACTGCGGGCATTCCTTGACGGTGCCCCGTTTTCGCCGCGCCCAGCGTTCTGCGGACGGGGTGCCTCCGTACGGCCCCGTACCGGTGGCGGGGCGGCGGCCGGGCCGGTACGGCGTGCGCCGGGGCGCGGACGGAGAGAGGCTGGAGTCATGGCTGTTCTGCTGAATCCCCCAGGAGAGACGCCCCCCGCCGAGGGCTCGATCGGCGAGGCCCATGAGGAGCGTCCGGACGGCGGTGTCTGGGAGCACCCGGCCGTCTGGATCGGCCTCATCGTGCTCGGTGCGCTGCTGGTCGCCGGGTTCTTCGTCGCGCGGGTCTTCGGGCTGGCATGAGCAGGCGGCGGTCGCCCTCGGCGCGCCGGACCGTCGACGCGCTGGTGGCGGAGTGCGGGCAGACGTACGCGGAGGAGGCGGGCATCCGGCTCAAGGACACCCCGCAGCCCCTCTACCAGCTCCTGGTGCTGAGCCTGCTGCTCTCCGCCCGTATCCGCGCCTCGGTCGCCGTGGCGGCCGCCCGCGCCCTGTACGGCCATGGCCTGCGCACCCCGCGCCGGATGGTGGACGCCACCCGGCAGCAGCGGGTGGACGCGCTGGGCGAGGGCCACTACCGGCGTTACGACGAGCGCACCGCCACCCAGCTCGGGGAGGGCGCCCAGCTCCTCCTGGACACCTGGCGGGGCGATCTGCGCCGGTTGCGCGCGGAGGCCGACGGCGACCGGGACCGGCTGATGGAAGGGCTCCGGCGGGTGCCGGGCATCGGGCCGGCGGGCGCCGACATCTTCGTACGGGAAGTGCAGTCCCTCTGGCCGGAGACCGGCCCCTGGGTGGGGGCGAAGGGGTTGCAGGGTGCCGAGCGGCTGGGCCTGCCCACCTCACCCGGCGGGCTGGCCCGGGCGGCGCGCGGACACGACGGTGCGACAGTCGCGGCCGCGCTCGTCCGGGCGGCGCTGGACAAGGACATCGTGGCCCGGGTCGCTGAGCGGGCCCGTACACGCTGAGGGATCAGGAAGACGCCGGAGGCGCCCGGACCGTACGTGACGACGGTCCGGGCGCCTCTCCGCTCAGCTGTCGGAGGAATCCCGCAGGGCGCGGGCCCGCTCCTCCTCGCGGCGGGCCGCGTCCTGCTCGCGTCGGCCCTCGGCCTTCATCCGCTCGTCGCCGAGGGCGATGCCGTCCGACTCCTTCTTCATGCCTTTCAGCCGGCGCGCCTTGGCGCGGGCTATCTCGCCGCTCCTGCCCACAGCTGCCTCCGTACCGCGAGGAGAATTCGTGCCTCTCCCTCTCCACTATGCCTACGCATACGGCGGAACGCAGGAACCCCCGGTCAAGGGCTCACGGGCAGCGGCCAGGGCTCACGCACAGCGGCCACGGGCCGCTAGAGCACCGGACCACCGTCCTCGTCCTCGGGCCCGCCGGCCTCCACCCGCAGCGCCAGGTCCTGGAGGACGTCGGCCGAGGAGACGTCCGTCTGCCCCGAGTCGTGCACCTGCGCCAGCATCGTGAAGGCGAGGGTGAAGGCGCTCACCAGCTGCTCGACGGCGCCGCCGACCTCCCGCCCGACCACGGTCACCACCTCCTCGACGGAGAAGTCGTCGGGGATGGCGATGTGGGGCATCGTCTCGTTCAGCAGGGCGGTGACGGCGCCCGCCCCCGCGTCCAGGTCTTCCCGTTCGAGGTCCGCCTCCAGCAGGCGCTGCATTTCGCGCGCCTCTGTGAGGATGCCGATCACGCGCTTCACGACTTCCCGTTGCTCCATGGCCGCGAGCATAGGGCGTGCGGACCGGTGACCACGTCCGATCAGCACGCCCGTGGCTCAGGCGGTGTCGCGTACGGCGACGATGCCGTTGAAGACGCCGACGTACGCCGTTCCGTCCGGGCCGATGGTGATGGGCGCCCAGTTGTTGTCGTACGCGGGCCCGGGTGCCGGTCAGTTTCCGCCAGCGGCGCTCGCCGGTACGGAAGTCGACGGCGGTGAGGTACCAGGCGTCGATACCGGGGGCGTTGGGCTCCTTCTCGTAGAAGTAGAGCAGCCCGTTGGCGGTGGAGAGCTTGGGCACGGTGGAGGGAGAGCGGACGGCGCTCTCCCACACGGTGTCGCAGCCGCTGCCGTCGGGCCGTACGTCGATGCGGGTGACACCGCCGACGACGCTGCGGCCCAGCAGGAGCGAGGTGGGGTTCTCGTAGCCGTAGTTGTTCTCGACGACGAGGCTGTTGCCCCAGCTGATCAGGGAGTTGTCGGTGGTGGAGCGGCCGGAGCCGAAGACCGGGACCGAGCAGACCAGACGGCGGTCGGCGGGGGCGTCGGCGCCCCGGCGGAGGACGAGGACGTTCATCCGGTCGTCCGCGTTGTCGGTGATCGCCACGTACTCCTCGTCCGTGCCGAAGAGGTCCGGTGTCGTCCCCGAGCCCTGGTTGACCGAGCCGGGCTTGGTGCCGGTGCCCCGGTCGTAGGTCTGGCGCCACTGGATGCGCGGGATTCCGTCGGGGTCGGCCGTGAGGCTGTACGGGGCGTGGTCGGAGACGATGGAGACGCCGTCCCGGGCCACGGAGAAGGAGTTCTGGATCTCCTCACCGGCCAGCCGGACGGAAGTCGGGCATCACGGAGGTGACGGGGTCGCAGGTGCCGCTGGGGAAGAGGTTGGTCCAGCTCACGCAGTCGTGCGGGACGTGCTCGGTGAGGTCCCAGTCGTCCTCGACGACGAAGTCCCAGCGCGCGTCCGGGTTCTGTCGGTGGGCGATGCGCAGGACGTGCCGGGGGGAGTCGGCGAGGACCACCCGGTCCTGGTCGTCCAGGTAGAAGTAGGCGCCGCCCGAGGTGTTCTTGAAGATCTTCGAGAAGTCGAGGCGGGTGATCGCCTCGACCGTCGACGAGCGCTGCGGCAGCTTGTACTCGGCGAGCGTGTCGAGCGTGCGCGGGTCGAGCAGCTTGAGCAGAAACCCGGTGGAGGTCCCGCAGACCGTGAGCAGCCGCCCGGCCGTGTCGAAGGTGGCGGGGGCGCACTCGCCGCCGACGGGGGCGATCCTCTCGCTGACCACCTCGGGGCTCCGGCCCAAGCGTGACGGAGGCGACGGCGAGCGTCAGGGCCAGGGCGCGGGTGAGCGCACGGCGGTACGGCGGGGGCATCGGGCTTCTCGGTTACGGACGGGGGTCGCGCCGCCGCCCGGCGTTAGGGCGCACCGCTTGAAGTGTCCATGGAAGGCAGAGAGTTTCGCGGAGCCGGCACACCGCCGCAACACCACGCCACGCGCGGCAACGGCCCGCAACACACGGGGCGACGCCCCGACGGACGCTCCGGGCCCCGGGGGGGGCTCAGCGCGTCGGGGGCTTCCGGTGGCCGCGGTTCTCCACCATCGCCCGGCGGATCCGGGCCGCCGCCGCACGCGCGTGGTCCGGGTCGGCGGTGTGGCCCGCGACCGAGGTGACGAACCGGTGCAGCGGCTGCCGGCAGCGGGTGCACGGGGCGTCGGTGGTGGTGAGGTGGCCGTCCTCGCACTCCGGGTCGGAGCAGGAGCCGGGCATCAGCAGCCGCTCGGCGATCTCCTGGGCGCTCCAGCGGCGGCGGCCGTCCTCGTCGCGCTCGTTGAGGGCGTGGGACCAGCGCAGGTTCCACCGGCGTTCGATGCGCTCACGCAGGAGACCGGCGGTGCGCTTGCGCTCCAGCTCCTGGTGGATCAGCTCGTGGACGGTGCTCGGGATCCGGCCGCCGAGGGCCTGGACGAGCTGGTGCGGCAGGGCCTGGAGGACATAGCCGCGCGGGTTGCTCTTGGCGCTCTCCCGCCAGCGGTCGCAGCCGCAGCTGCCGTCGGGGCGCCTGGGGGCGTTGCAGCGGCCGCAGAGGCCGCGGCACTCGGCGCAGAGCCCGCCGTCGAGCCCGTCCAGATGGGGCGCGGGCGCCCGGCCGCACGCCTGGCAGCAGGCGGCACACGGCCCGCAGAGCCGCTCGTTGCCCGCCTGGGTGGTCCAGACGCGCATCTGGCACCGGCAGCAGAGGACGGTGTTGCAGTGCTCGTGGTGGGCGGCGCCCGAGTGCCGGCCGGGGGACGGAAAGGACATCCGCCCATTGTGCTCGATCGCGGGGCGCCGTGCGGACGCCCCGGGGGTACGGGCCCGGGGACGTCCTCACGGCGCACCTGGGAGTACGGGCCCCGGGGCCGATCGTCAGGGGTGCAGGCCGCTGACCAGGTTGGCGGTGGCACCGATCCCGTCGTGGATGGTCGGCGCCATGCTCGTACTGGCCAGCAGGAAGCCCAGCAGGGCGCAGACGATCGCGTGCGAGAGCTTCAGCCCGCCGTTGCGGAGGAAGATCACCGCCAGGATCGTCAGCAGCAGCACCAGTGAGATCGAAATGACCACGGCCAACCTCCTCCGCCGCGCCTGATTTGCGGCATTCGGCCGCCAGTGTGGCGCAGCGGGGCGGCCGTTCGGCGCACTGGCGTGTCCGCCGAACGGGTACTCCCGCGCGGTGAGGGGGTTACGGAGTCAGGGCGGCGCCCGCACGGGCGCGGAGGAAGCGTTCGAGTCCGGCCAGGTCGTCGGTGTTGAGGTGGTCGACCCCGGCGGCCAGGAGTTCGCCCCAGACGGCATCCCGGGCGGGTCCCGGCAGGTCGGGGGTGGCCCAGAAGCGGATGCGGCGGCCTTCGCGGTGGGCGGTGGCGACGAGCGCGCGGAGCCGGTCGCGCTCGGCCCGGGGGAAGGGCCCGACGCCGGACCAGCCGAAGGTCTGGGTCCAGTTGGCACTGATGAGCGGGGCGAAGGAGGCGGGGGCGGGCGTGCCGAGGTCGTCGAGGCGGCCGTCGTAGAACGCGAGGCGCGTGCGCTGGGACTCCATCGGCACACGGGCGGCGCGGTCGCCGGAGATGACGGCGGTGACGGCTCCGGGGCGGACGCGGCCGTGGTGGTAGCGGGTGAAGAGGGAGCCGTGGCGGGTGAGCTGCCGGTCGAGTTCCCGGTAGGCGGCGACGCCGTCGGCCTTGATGTCGATGAGGAGTCGGAAGGGTGCGCGGTGGTGCGGGTACACGCTGCCGTGGCCGGCGCGGACGAGGGCGCGTAACGGTTCGAGGTAGAGCGCGGCGAGCGTGCGGCGCGGGTCGAGTCCGGCGGGCTCGTGCGCGACGAGCAGCTCACCGTCGACGAGGAAGATGTCCGCCTCGACGCTGGTGAACCCGTGCGCGAGGGCGTCGTGGAGGGGGCGGGGGTGGAGATAGTCGTTGTGCGCGTGGGCGTGCCGGAGGGGCCGGGTGCGTGGGCGGGGCCGGGACGGGCGCCCGACGGCGGCCGGGGACGCGGCGGCCACTCCGGCGGGAGCGGCGATCACCGCGGCGGCGGTGGCCAGCGTGACGGTGAGGGCGCGGCGGCGGGTCGGGGCGGGCAGGGCTGACGGGGCTTCCATGGCGGCTCCCTGGAGCGGTCGGCCGGGCGGAGGGCCCGGGACGGGCCGGACGCGACGAGTATGGGCCGGACGACCCGGATAGGTCAGGTACCTGCCAAGTGTTGGCGTGATGGCCTCGGTCCCGTCGCCCGCCGTCCTCCCGGCTGCCGGAAGAGCCCGACCGCCGGAAGGCCCGACGGGTGAGAGGCCGTCAGGCCGTCGGGTGAGGGCCCGGCGGGCGGGCCCGTCACCCCACCGGCACGCGCTCCACGCTCCGCTCACCCCACCGGACCGTCCGGTCGCACCAGCGCTCCAGGAGAACCCGGTCGTGGCCCACGGCCAGCAGTGCGGCGCCGGACTCCGTCCGGTAGGCCTCCACCACCGCGACCAGGGCGGCGGTCGTCGAGGCGTCGAGCATCGCGGTCATCTCGTCGCAGATCAGCAGCTTCGGCCGCAGCACCAGCGCCCGGGCCAGGCAGGCGCGCTGGAGCTGGCCGTCGCTCACCGCGTGCGGGCGGCGCTCCAGCAGTTCGGCGGAGAGGCCGACCAGGGAGGACAGCTCCGCCACCCGCCCGGGGACCTCGCGGCGGCGGCCGGTGGCGCGGAGCGGCTGGGCGATGAGTTCGCGGAGGCTGAGGCGGGGGTCGGCGGAGAGCCGGGGCTGCTGGAAGACGACGCCCACGGTGGTGCGCCGCTCCTGCGGGGCGCGGTGGCGCCAGCCGCGTACGACCGTGCCGTCCAGGGTCATGGTCCCGGCGTCCGGGCGGTGCAGCAGGGCGGCGACCCTGGCCAGGGTGGACTTGCCGCAGCCGCTGGGGCCGAGGAGTCCGACCGCCTCGCCGTGGCCGACGCTCAGGGAGACATCGCGGACGACGGGGTCGCGGCGGTCGTACCCGGCGGTGATGCCGGTCAGCTCAAGCATCGGCGGCCTCCTTCACGAGGGAGTGCGTGCGGTCGGTCAGCCCGTGGTGACAGGCCAGTCCGCCGGTGAAGGCCGGGCGCTCGGTGGTGCAGCGGGCGTCCGCGCGGGCGCACCGGGCGGCGAAGGTGCAGCCGTCGGGGAGCGCGCCGAGTTCGGGCGGCATGCCGGGGATCGGCGCGAAGTCCCGTTCGGGCAGGGCGTCCAGCAGCCCCTTGGCGTACGGGTGGCGGGGGCCGGGCGCGCCGAAGAACGGCCCGGCGTCGGCGATCTCCACGATCCGGCCCGCGTACATCACCGCGACCCGGTCCGCGATCCGCTCGGCCGCCGCCAGGTCGTGGGTGATGATCAGCAGCGCCCTGCCCTCGTCGGTGTGGCGGCGCAGCTCGTCCACGGTCCGCTCGACGAGGTCCCGGTCCAGGCCCGTGGTGGGCTCGTCCGCCAGCAGCAGCGGGGCGTCCCCGATCAGGGCGAGGGCGGTGGCGGCGCGCTGGGCGAGACCGCCGGAGAGTTCGTGCGGGTAGCGGTCCAGGTGGCCGGCCGGGAACGAGGCCCGGGCGGCGGCCTTCTCGGCCGCCTCCCGCACGGCCGCGGCCCCCCGCACCCCGGTCAGCTCGCGGAGGGTCTCCTCCAGCTGGGCGCGGACGGTGCGCACGGGCGTGAGATGGGCGGCGGGGCTCTGCGGTACGAGGCCGATGCGCCGCCCCCGTACCGTACGGGCCAGCGTCCGCTCCCCCGCCGTCAGCAGGTCGGTCGCCCCGCCGAGCACCGCACTGCCGGTGGTCTGCGCGTTGGCCGGGAGCAGGCCGAGCAGCGCGGAGGCGAGCACGGACTTGCCGCAGCCGCTCTCTCCGACGAGGGCCAGGCACTCCCCCGGCGCGACGGAGAACCGGGCGTCGGTGACGGCCGCGATGTCCCGGCCGCCGCGCATCCGGAAGCGTACGGAGAGGTCCTGGACATCAAGGACGGCGGGACCCGGGGTGTGGTCGGCGGTCACAGCATCAGCTCCGATTTCCGGCGCGGGTTGATCCGGTCCCGCCAGGCTCCGGCCAGCCCCGCCAGGGCGAGGGTCGGGATGATCAGGAAGAGACCGGGGAAGAGCGTCGGCCACCAGTCCCCCGCGAGCAGCGAACCGCGCGCGGACTGGACGAGGTTGCCCAGGCTGGCCTGGTGGGCCGGGAGGCCGAGACCGAGGAAGGAGAGCGCGGACTCGTGCCACATGGCGTGCGGGACCATGAGGACCGCCGCGAGCCCGGCCTGCGGGAGCACCCCGGGCAGCAGGTGGCGGACGACGACCCGGCCCCGGGACGCGCCGCCGGAGACGGCCGCGTCGATGAAGGGGCGCGAGCGCAGCGAGAGCACCTCGGAGCGGACGATCCGGGCGGTGGAGATCCAGTGGGTGAGGGCCACCGAGATGATCACCGGCCAGACGCCGGGCCGGAACATGGCGACGATGAAGATGCCGAGCAGCAGATGCGGGATCGAGGACAGGGTGTCGACGACCCGCATCACGATCCGGTCCGCCCAGCCGCCGAACGCCCCGGCGAGCGCGCCGATGGCCGTGCCGATGACGGTGGCGGTGAGGGCGGCGACCAGGCCGACGAGCAGCGAGACGCGGAGCCCGTAGACACAGCGCAGCAGCAGGTCGCGGCCGACGTCGTCGGTGCCGAAGGGATGGGCCCAGGACGGCGGGTGGAGCTTGTTGGAGAGGTCGACGGCCTGCTCGTCGAGCTGGGCCAGCGGCGGCACGATCAGCACGGCGAGCGCGACGGCGACGACGATGGTCACGGAGGTGACCACCCGGACGCGGCGGGTGGTGCGGCCCGGCAGCGGGGCGAGTGCGGTCTCAGCCATCGAAGGCCACCCGGGGGTCGGCGAGCCCGTAGAGCAGGTCGGAGAGGAGGTTGCCGAGCAGGACGGCCGCGGTGGCGAGCACCGTGAGCGCGGCCAGCAGGGAGAAGTCCACCGAGGTGGCGGCCTCCACGGTGGCGGCGGCGATGCCGGGCCAGCTGAAGACGGTCTCGATGAGGAGCGCCCCGGTGATGAGTTCGGGGACGCGGGAGCCGATCAGGGTGAGCATCGGGAGCATCCCGGAGCGCAGGCCGTGGCCGAGGAGCACCGTGCGCTCGCTGAGTCCGCGGGCGCGCGCTCCGCGCACGGGGTCTTCCGCGAGGGCGTCTATGACCCCTTGGCGTACGTACAGGAAGAACCACGGCAGCTGGGAGATGCCGAGGACGGCCGCGGGCAGCACCAGGTGGGAGGCGACCTGGCCGAAGGTGACCACGTCGCTGCCCGCGTCGGTGAGCCCGCCGGCCGGGAGGACGCCCAGCTTCAGGGCGAAGAGCCAGATGGCGAGGAGGCCGAGCCAGAAGGCGGGGGCGGCTTCCAGGGTGTACGCGGCTGAGCTGACGGCCCGGTCGAGCCAGCCGCCGGGCCTGCGCGCGGCGAGGACGCCGAGCGCGGTGCCGAGGAGGATGGCGATGAGGAAGGCGGAGGTGGCGAGCAGGGCGGACCAGCCCATGCGTTCGACGATCACGTCGGCCACCGGCTGGCGCATCACGCTGGAGTCCCCCAGGTCGCCCTGGAGGGCCGAGGTCAGCCAGTTCCACCAGCGGGCGACGAGCGGCTGGTCCACACCGAGGTTGGCCCGGAGCTGGTCCAGGTTCTCCTGCGATGCGGTCAGCCCGGCGGTGCCCGCGTACGCCTTGACCTGGTCGAAGGGGGACGCGGCCGCGACGGCGAAGACGCCGAAGGTGACGGTGAGGAGGACCGGGACGGCGAACAGGGCCCGCCGTCCCGTCATCCGTGCCATCGGCCCCCAGGGGAGGCGGGGCTTCACTTCTTCGTGTCTCCGGTGTTCTCGGTCTTCCACTTCTCGACGTTCCACCAGGGGCCGGAGGCCAGGCCGTGGTCGTGCGGCTCGACCTGGGTGGTGAGGGGGCCGAAGCGGTCGTCGACGACGTAGAGGTGGTCGATGTGGGTGAGGAAGGTGTAGCCCGGGTTCTTCACCAGCTCGCGCTGGACGGTGTCGTACGCCTTCTTCCGCTCGGCCTTGTCCCCGCTCTTGCGGCCCGCCTCGATCGCCGCGTCGACGGCCTTGTTGTCGTACCAGGCCATGTTGTTGAAGCCGTCACCCGCGAGGGAGGACTTCAGCAGGGTGTACTGGTCGAAGTCGGGGTCGGCCGGGGAGCCGCCGCCCGCGAGCACGGCGTCGTGCTTCATCCGAGGCTCGATGACCTCCCAGGTCCCGGCCTCGGTGCGGATGTCGATGCCCGCCTTCTTGGCGTCGGAGGCGTAGGCGAGAGCGTGCTCCTGACGGAGCTTGTCGCCGCTGAGGTACCAGAGCGGGAAGGTGGCGCGGACGCCGTCCTTCACCCGGATGCCGTCCTTGCCCGGCTTCCACCCGGCCTCGTCCAGGATCTTCTGGGCGGCGGCGAGGTCGTGCTTGCGCTCGGTGCCCTGGGTGAACCACTCGCTGTCGGTGGGGACGGGCCCGTAGGCGGGCTTGCCGCTGCCGTTGAGGATGGCGTCGACCATGGTCTGGCGGTCGACGGCGACATCGAGGGCGCGGCGCACGGCGATGTCGCCCGCGACCTTGTTGTTGGTGGGGAGCGTCACCGTGCGGTAGTCGTAGCTGTTGGCCGCGTAGGTCTTCTTGCCCTTGTCGCCCGCGAAGCCCTTGGCGAGGTTGGGCGGCAGGATCGCGCCGTCGAGGTCGCCGGAGCGCAGCCGGGTGGCGCGCACGTCGTCGTCCTTGATGATCGCCATGGTGAACTTCTTCACCTCGGGTTCGCCGCCCCAGTAGTGGGGGTTGGCGGTGAAGCTGAGCTTCTCGCCCTTGGACCAGTTGGTGAGGACGTACGGTCCGGTGCCGACGGGCCGGGTGGTGAAGGCGCCGGTGTTGACGTCCTGCTTGCCCGCGATGTGCTCGGGGGCGATGGGCAGGACGGTGCGCTGGGCGAAGGGCGCGTAGGGGTACTTGAGCGTGAAGACGACGGTGTCCTCGCCCTTCGCGGTGACGTCCTTGACGGCGTCCAGCTCGGTGCGGGAGGGGTTGTTGGTCTTCGCGTCCAGGATGGTCCGGTAGGTGAAGACGACGTCCTTGGCGCCGAACGGCTTGCCGTCGCTGAACTTCACGCCCTGGCGCAGCTTGTACGTGTACGTCAGCCCGTCGGCACTGACCTCGGGGAGGGCGACCGCGAGGGCCGGCTGGAGCTTCATGTCGGCGTCCAGCGTGAGCAGCCCGTCGAAGATCTTCGAGTTGCCGTCCTTGCCGTAGCCGAGCAGGGGGCTCAGGCTGTCGGGCTCGTAGGCGATGCCGACCACGGCCGAGGTGGTCGCGGTCCCGGAGCCGCTCTTGGGGCTGTCCGGGTTGGAGCAGGCTGCCGCGGTCAGGGACAGTGCGGTCACCAGCGTGGCGGCGACCGCCCCGCGTATCGATCGGGCCGTCATACTCTGCACATCCCTGTTCAAGATCGACTGTTTTTGCGAACGGTATGCAATTAAACAGGATGTAAAAGGCCCTGGTACACCCCGCCTCGACAGACGAGACGGGGTGCACCAGGGCCGGTGCGACAGGGGATGGCTTTTCGGAGGCCGGCCTCGCCCGGCTATAGCGAGGCTTCGGCCAGGTCGATGGTGAGCACGTCCTCGTCCCTCGTCAGGTGGTCGATCCTGATCGAGCCGGCCGCGCCCTCATAGGTCCCCGTCCCTCCGGTGATCGCGAAGACGTGGGACCACGGCTGGGCGTTCACCGGGGACTCGGTCACGGCGGGAAGCGGCCGCTGGAAGGCCGTGGCAGCCGTGATCAGGCCGTCGTCGAGGCTCAGGACCAGCGTCGCCAGGACGGACGAGCCGTCCAGCCCGACGACGACCGGCAGGCAGTGCGCGTTCTCGGTGCCCACGCTGTCGCCCTGTTCGTCCGACAGCTCGTACCGGACGAAGTACGGGACGCCGACCGTGAGGACCTCCGGGATGTTCGCGCCCGTGCGCCTGCCGGTCAGGGTGATCCGGCGGGCCACCCTGGGCGCCGCGTGGGCGGCCCCGCCCGCCCCGGCGACCAGTCCCCCGGCGATGGTCGCCGCCGAAGTCAGCCGCAGAACGCCCCTGCGATCCATGTTCGTCATCGCCTGCCTCACACCCTTGCCGGTCGTGTCCGCCGAGCGCACGCGCGCCCCACGGACCAACGCCCACCGGGGCGGAACGGGTCGCCTCGCACGCGCACACCACCGGATCGGACGAGTGGGCGGAGGCGATCACGCCCTACGGCGCGGGCAGCTCCACCAGCTCCGCGACGGCCTCCCGGTGGGTGCCCGCCGAGCCGTAGGCGATGGAGTCCGCCTTGGCCCGCTTCAGATACAGGTGCGCCGGGTGCTCCCAGGTCATGCCGATGCCACCGTGGAGCTGGACGCACTCCTCGGCCGCGTGGACCGCGACGCCCGAGCAGTACGCCTGCGCCACCGCGACCGCGAGCGGGGCGTCGGGGCTGCCGGTGGCGAGGGCGTCGGCGGCGTTGCGGGCGGCGGCGCGGGCCGAGACGACCTCCAGCCAGAGCTGTGCCATCCGGTGCTTGAGCGCCTGGAACGAGCCCACGGGCCGGTTGAACTGGTGCCGTTCGCGGGTGTACCGCACGGTCTCGGTCAGACACCACTCCGCGATCCCGAGCTGCTCGGAGGCGAGCAGCCCGGCCCCGGCGAGCAGGCCTCGTTCCACGGCGGTGGCGCTCGCTTCCGGCGCGGCCAGCAGGGTGCCGGTCGCGACGGAGAGGGTGAGGGTGGCGAGAGGGCGGGTGAGGTCGAGCGGTACGAGGGGCTCCACCGCCGCTCCGGGGGCCGTGGCCTCGACCGCGTACAGCCCTTCGGCGGTCGGGACCAGCAGCACATCGGCCACGGCCGCGTCCGCGATCCCCCGGACCGTACCGTCGAGCGTGGCGAGGGCGGCCGCCGGGTCCGCGGGCGGGGTGGCGAAGGGGACGGCGAGCACGGCCGTACGGGCCCCGGAGGCCAGCTCGCCCAGGAGGGCTGCGGCCGGTCCGCCGTCCCCGGCGAGGGCGAGCAGGGTCTCGGTGGCCACGACGGAGCTGGTCAGATACGGAGCCGGGGCGACGCTGCGCCCCAGCTCCTCCAGGACCACGGCGGCCTCCCGGTGGGACGCGCCCTGGCCGCCGAGCTTCTCGGGGACGAGGAGCCCGGCGGCACCGATGCCGGTGGCGAGGGCCTCCCAGAGGCGGGGGTCGTACGGCGTGTCCGCCTCGGTCGCCGCGATCACTGTCGGCGCGGCGGCCCGGTCGGCGAGGAGAGCGCGGACGGCGGAGCGCAGGTCCTCCTCGTCCTGGGAGTAGAGCAGATCGGGGGTGGCGGGCTGGGGCTGCGGCTCGGTGCGCGCGGTCATCGGCTCAGGTCCTTCCAGGCGACGTCCTTGTCGTTACGGGGTTCGGCGGGCAGCCCGAGGACGCGCTCGGCCACGATGTTCAGCAGGACCTCGCTGGTACCGCCCTCGATGGAGTTGCCCTTGGAGCGGAGGTAGCGGTAGCCCGCGTCCCGGCCGGTGAAGTCGACCAGCTCCGGGCGGACCATGGTCCAGTCGCCGTACAACAGCCCTTCGTCACCGAGCAGTTCGACCTCCAGGCCACTGATCTGCTGGTTGAGGCGGGCGAAGGCGAGCTTCATGCCAGAGCCCTCGGGGCCGGGCTGTCCGGCGACGAGCTGCTGGCGCAGCCGCTCCCCGGTGAGCCGGGCGACCTCGGCCTCCACCCAGAGGGTGAGCAGGCGTTGGTGGGTGTCGTGGGTGCGCAGTTCGGGGCGCTCGCGCCAGGTCCGCGAGACGGGGCCGATCATGCCGCCCTCGCGGGGGATGCGGGAGCCGCCGATGGAGACGCGCTCGTTCATCAGCGTGGTCTGGGCGACCTTCCAGCCCTCCCCTACCGGGCCGAGCCGGTGGCTGTCGGGGATGCGGACGCCGGAGAGGAAGACCTCGTTGAACTCGGCCTCGCCGGTGATCTGGCGCAGCGGCCGGACGTCGACGCCCGGGTCGGTCACGTCGCAGATGAAGTAGCTGATGCCCCGGTGCTTGGGAAGGTCCGGGTCGGTGCGGGCGATGAGGATCGCCCAGCGGGCCGCATGGGCACTGGACGTCCAGACCTTCTGCCCGTCCACCACCCAGTCGTCGCCGTCGCGGACCGCCCGGGTGGCGAGGGCGGCGAGGTCGGAGCCGGCGCCGGGCTCGCTGAAGAGCTGGCACCAGACCTCCTCCCCCACCCACAGGGGGCGCAGGAAGCGCCGCTTCTGCTCGTCGGTGCCGAAGCCGAGGATGGTGGGGGCGGCCATGCCGAGCCCGATGCCGATGCGGCGCGGGTCGTTGTCGGGGGCGTCGGCGGCGGCCAGTTCGGCGTCGACGGCCTGCTGGAGGGAGCGGGGCGCATCGAGCCCGCCGAGCCCCTCCGGGTAGTGGACCCAGGCGAGGCCCGCGTCGAACCGGGCCTTGAGGAAGTCGGTGCGGTCGGTGGTGGCGGGCGGGTGGGCGGCGAGCAGGTCGCGGGTGCGGCGGCGGAGTTCGGCGGCGTCGACGGCGGGGCTCATCGGGCGCCTCCCGGCAGGACGACGATCCGGCCGGTGCTGGTGCCGTCCGCCACGCGTTGCACGGCGTCGGCGGCCCCGGTCATCGCGACACGCTCGCTGACCAGTGGCTTCACGATGCCCTGCGCGGCCAGCTTCGTCAGCTCGTCGTGGCAGGCGCGGACGGCGGCCGGGTCGTGGGTGTTGTAGAGGCCCCAGTGCAGCCCGACGATCGAGTAGTTCTTCACGAGGGCGTGGTTGAGCGCGGGGGCGGGGATGTTGCCACTGGCGAAGCCGACGACGAGGACCCGGCCCTCGAAGGCGATGCACTTGACGGACTTGGCGTACGCGTCGCCGCCGACCGGGTCGTAGACGACGTCGGCGCCGCGCCCGCCGGTGGCCTCTTTCACGGCAGCCACGATGTCCTCGCTGCGGCGGTCGATGACCAGGTCGCAGCCCAGTTCGCGGGCGACGGCCGCCTTCTCCGGTCCGCCGACGACCCCGATGACGGTGGCGCCCGCCGCCTTGCCGAGCTGGACGGCCGCACTGCCGACCCCGCCGGCCGCCGCGTGGACGAGCAGGGTCTCCCCGGGCTGGAGGCGGGCGCGGCGGTGGAGGCCGAACCAGCCGGTCTGGTAGCCGATGTGGAGCGCGGCCGCCTCGGCGTCGTCCAGCGCGTCGGGGGCGGGCAGCAGGGCCGCCTCGTCCGCGACGACGTACTCGGCGAAACCGCCGTACGGCAGGGCCGGGGTGGCGAGGACGCGCCGCCCGTCCTCCGTGGTGCCGCACACCTCGACGCCCGGGGTGAACGGCAGCGGGGGCCGCACCTGGTACTGGCCCCGGCAGAGCAGGGCGTCGGGGAAGTTGACGTTCGCCGCGCTCACCCGGACGAGCACCTGCCCGTCACCGGGGGTGGGCCGGTCCGTCTCCTCCAGGCTCATCACCTCGCCCGGCTCGCCGTTCCGGTGCACTCGCCATGCCTGCATGAGGGGGCCTCCACAACACTGTCGGCACTTGTCGGCAGCAACCGCTGCCGCTGTCGGCACTACCACTGCCGCTGGGCATACTAAGCGGTCGCTTGCCTCCCTGGGAACACCTCGGCACGGCCGACGGCAGCACCCTCACCCCCGCTTCGGCTTCGCCCGTACGTGCATCCGCTCCCCCTGCGGCCCGAACAGGCTCAGGAACTCCACCGGCTTGTCCTCCGCGGGCCCGAACCAGTGCGGCAGCCGGGTGTCGAACTCGGCGGCCTCGCCCGGCTCCAGCACGAGATCGTGCTCGGCCAGGAGCAGCCGCAGCTTCCCGGAGAGCACGAAGAGCCACTCGTACCCCTCGTGCGTCCGCTGCTCAGGCTCCTCGCCACTCCCCGCCTCCTGCACCATCTTGTACGCCTGGAGTCCGCCGGGCCGGGCGGTCAGCGGCACCATCGTCCGCCCGTGCCGCACGATCGGCTTGGCACGCACCCGGGGGTCCCCCACGGGCGGGGCGCCCACCAGGTCGTCGAGCGGGACCTCATGTGCGCGGGCGATCGGGAGCAGCAGCTCCAGGCTGGGGCGACGGCCGCCGGACTCCAGCCGGGAGAGCGTGGAGACGGAGATTCCGGTGGCGGCGGAGAGCGCGGAGAGGGTGACCCCGCGGTCCTTGCGCAGGCGGCGCAGCCGGGGGCCGACCCCGGTGAGCACGGCGTCGAGTTCGGGGTCGTCCCGGTCGTGTTCCTTCATGGGGCCATTGCAGAATCGGCAACTGGCTTTGTCAATCCCGCCCACTCATGGCGGCTTCGGCCCGGCCCGGTCAGTGGGCGAAGACCTCGAAGGTGACGGCCGGCCGGCCGCCGAACCGCTCGGCCTCGGCGCGCACCATGCCCTCCAGGAAGGAGCGGCAGTACTTCTCCGGCGCCTCCTCGGTCAGCGCCTCGATGTAGGTGCGGTGTTCGAGCAGCGACCGCACGGAGCGCTCGAACCCGGCCGTCGCGTCCACCGCGTGCGTGGGCCGGTCGCTGCCCGCCACGGCGCTCCAGCGCACCCCGCCCCACGGCTCCAACCCCTGTTCGGTCAGCTCCGGGAAGATCCACCGGTTGCCCGCGTCGGCCACCGCGTCCAGCGTGGCCCGGCCGACCGCCCGGTGGTCGGGGGTGTTCCAGGCGACCCCGCCCCAGGTGTCGCGGTGGTTGAGGGTGACGACGAGTTCGGGGCGGTGGCGGCGGATGGCGGCGGCGATGTCGCGGCGCAGCGCGGTGCCGTACTCGATCACCCCGTCCCGGTGGTCGAGGAACTCGACCGTGCGGACTCCGACGACGGCGGCGCTCGCCCGCTGCTCCCGTTCGCGCAGCGGGGCGCACTCGGCGGGCGGCAGGCTGTCGATCCCGGCCTCGCCCCGGGTGGCGAGGAGGTAGACGACCTCGCGGCCGCCGTCGGTCCACGCGGCGACGGCGGCGGCCGCTCCGTACTCCAGGTCGTCGGGATGGGCGACCACCGCGAGGGCGCGGCTCCAGTCGGTGGGCAGGGGTTCGAGTCGCTGCTGGGTCATACCGGCAGGCTACCGACGATCATGCGAGGGGGCCGTGACCGGCGGGTCTCCGGGTAGGGGAGGGGAATGCGGGCCGGCCGTACGGTGCTGGAGAAACGTAGTGGCCGGTGCTGGGGACACGTGTAGAGTCCCAGCCCTCCCGCCGTCCGCCCGGCCGTCGAAAGGAATCCCCACCCGTGACCAGCCCCGCCTCCCTCTCCCCCGCCCAGGCCGCAGCCCGTCTGGAGGAGTTCACCGTCATCGACGTACGGGCTCCCGGCGAGTACGCCGCCGGCCATGTGCCCGGCGCCCTGAACATCCCGCTCGACAAGCTGCCCGAGGCCCTGCCCGCCCTCAAGTCGGCCTCGGCCCGTGGTTCGCTGCTGGTGGTGTGCGCCTCCGGGGTCCGCTCCACCCGGGCCTGCGAGATCCTGGCGGGCGCGGACATCGAGGCCCTGACGCTGACCGGCGGCACCTCCGCCTGGGAGGGCGACGGCCGTGGCCTGGACCGGCCGGAGGGCGCCCGCGCGGTCTGGCCGATGGAGCGGCAGGTGCGGCTGGCGGCCGGTTCGCTGGTGGTGGCCGGGCTGGTGGCGGGCATCCGCTTCCCGGCCGCGCGCTGGCTCTCCGCCGGTGTCGGTTCGGGCCTGGTCTTCTCGGCCGTCACCAACACCTGCGGCATGGCCTCCGCCCTGTCGAAGCTGCCGTACAACCGGGCCTCGCGCTCCGGCACCACGGACCTGGACGCCACGCTGGAGGCGCTGCAGCGCTGATGGCCGGGGCTCCGCTCAGGCCTCGCCCCTGACCAGCGCCAGCAGCCGGTCGAGGACGCGCGGTCCGCCGGCGCGCACGCCGTCGTGCTCGTACTCGTTCGTCACCCAGGTGCGGAGCCCCCGGATCGCGGCGGCGGTGCGCAGCGAGTGCCGGGTGTCGACGTACATGTCGTCGTGGTAGACGGCCGCGGCGACGGGCACCTCGTTGGCGGCGAGCCGCTCGGGGTCGTAGAGGACGGGCCAGTCGGTCCGCCGCGCGAGGAGTTCGGCGGTCTCGCGCAGCGGGCGCAGCGCCGGGTCGGCCTCGAAGTGCCAGGGGTGGATGGTCTCCCCGGTGAAGAGGAGCGGCCCGTTCCCCGCCAGGGCCGTGGCCGCGTCGAACTGCGGGAACTCGGCTCGTACGCGGTCGGCGGCCCAGGCCGTGGCGCGGGGTCCCTGTCCGTAGATCGCCTCGTGGAGCAGGGCGTAGAGCGGGTGCCCGGCGAAGGAGGTGGCGGAGCGCAGTCCCTCCTGGAAGGTGTCGGAGAGTTCGGTGCCGTGCGGGGTGCGGACGAAGGCGTTCTCCAGCAGGTAGTGGAGCTGGTGGCTGCCGTTTCCGGTGCCGAGCAGGATGCCGAGCGACTGGAAGAGTTCGGGGGTCAGCCGGTGGCCGGCGCTCTCCGGGCGGTGCTCGGCGAGGTGTCCGGCGATGGCGCGGGCCCGGTCCACGTCCTGCGGGTAGCGGGCGTAGTGGGCGGCGACCTTCCGTTCGATACGGGGGTACGCGGCCCGGTAGACGTCGTCCGCGTGCGCGTCCAGCGAGGGCAGCCCGCCGGTGATGAGGACCGCCGCGAGCCCCTCGGGCGCCGAGGAGAGATAGCGGACCGCGCAGAACCCGCCGAAGGACTGGCCGAGGACGGTCCAGGGGGCGCCGCCGGTGACCTGCTGCCGGATGGCCTCGCAGTCGCGGACGATGGCGTCGGAGCGGAAGTGGGCCAGGTAGTCGGCCTGTTCGCGGGGGCCGCCGCGGAGCGGGAGGGTCTGCCGGTTGGCGGGGGTGGACAGGCCGGTGCCGCGCTGGTCGAGCAGGAGCACCCGGAACTCGCGCAGGGCCCGGCCGAGCCAGGCTTCCGTGCCGGTGAACCGGCGGGCGCCGAAGCCGGGGCCGCCCTCCAGATAGACCAGCCAGGGCAGCGCCTCACCGGCCCGCCCGGCGGCCACGGCCTCGCGCCCGTACACCTCGATCCGCTCCCCGCCGGGGTCGCTGTGGTCGAGGGGGACGGTGAAGCGCCGGTCGGTGAGGACGACGCCGGGCTGGCGGTAGCTGGTCACGGATGCTCCTGGGTCGGGGGCCGGGCCGGTCCTGGTCGAAGACCCACTTCAGCACATGCCGTGCCGTGTACGGCGAAGGGGCGGGTACGGCGATGTGGCGGGCGGGTGCCCCGGACGGTCCCGGCCCGTGTGCGCCGCGCCCGGGGCGCTCCTACTGTGCGGACATGATCCGGTTCGAGCAGGTCGGCAAGGTCTATCCGGACGGTACGACGGCGGTCGACGGGCTCTCCTTCGAGGTGGCGGAGGGCGAGCTGATGACGCTCGTCGGGCCGTCGGGGTGCGGCAAGACGACCACGATGATGATGGTGAACCGGCTGATCGAGCCGACCTCGGGCCGGATCCTGGTGGACGGCGAGGACATCGCCGGGGTCGACCCGGTACGGCTGCGCCGCCGCATCGGCTATGTGATCCAGCAGGTGGGTCTCTTCCCGCACCGCACGGTCCTGGACAACACCGCGACCGTCCCCGCGCTGGTCGGCTGGAAGCGGGCGCGGGCCCGGGAGCGGGCGGCGGAGCTGCTGGACCTGGTGGGGCTGGACCCCAAGACGTACGGCCCGCGCTATCCGGCGCAGCTCTCGGGCGGCCAGCGCCAGCGGGTGGGCGTGGCGCGGGCGCTGGCCGCCGATCCGCCGGTGCTGCTGATGGACGAGCCGTTCGGGGCGGTGGACCCGGTGGTGCGGGAGCGGCTGCAGAACGAGTTCCTGGCCCTCCAGGAGCGGGTGCGCAAGACGGTCCTGATGGTCACGCACGACATCGAGGAGGCGGTCCGGATGGGCGACCGCATCGCGGTGTACGGGGAGGGGCGCGTCGAGCAGCTGGACACCCCGGCCGCCGTGCTCGGCACCCCGGCGACCCCGTACGTGGCGCAGTTCGTGGGCTCGGACCGGGGGCTGAAGCGGCTGTCGGTGACCGCGATCGAGGCGGAGGACCTGGAGGAGCCGCCGGTGGCCCGGCTGGACGAGCCGGCAGCGGTGGCCGCGGACCGGCTGCGGGCGGCGGGGGCCCGGTGGGCGGTGGTGCTGGGCGCGACGGGCGAGCTGCACGGCTGGGTAGCGGCGGACGCGCTGCGGTCGGCCGAGGGGCGGGGGACGGTGGGCTCGCTGGCCCGCCGGATGGAGGCGTGGGTGCCGGTGGGCGCCCCGCTGAAGCAGGCGTTCAGCGAGATGCTCCAGCACGACGCGGGGTGGGTGGCGGTGCTGGACGGGGCCCGGTTCCTGGGGGTCCTGACGCCCGCGAAGCTCCATGAGGCGCTGCGCCGGTCGGTGGACGCGGACGCGCAGGGCGTGGGGCGCGAGGAGGTGGACTTCGACTCGGTGGCGGACGCGTGAGGGGGCGGCCGGTGGGGCCCGTGGATGAGCAGCGGGCGGCCGGTGCGGAGTCGGCTCCACGGTCCGGCCGCCCCTCTCATCTCCCCTGAGGGGGCGGTCAGTTGAGCAGAGCGCGCACGAGCGCGCCGAACGCACGGCCTATCATCCCGAGCGCCCCGGTCTCCACCACGACCTCCGCCACGTCGGTGCCCGTGTCGGCCGCCTCGGCTCCGTGTTCCTTCAGCCGGCACCGGCGGCATATGCCTCGCCGCAGCCGCCCCCGTCGCGTGCACCGCGTGCACGCCTTGCGCAATATCCCCATGGGCCCAGGATCTCATCCCGGCCCACAGGGGCAGGACGTCACCTCACGCGCCGGTAGCTGCTGCCGTCCCGGGGGCGGACCAGCAGCCCGCCCTCGACAAGATGGCGCCGCAGCGCCGAGCAGTCCTCGTGGACGGTGAGCAGGGCCTCGTTGACCTCCCGCTCGGTGTACGGGCGGTCGCGCTCGAACAGCGTCTCGGCGAGGTGCGTCAGCAGCTGCTCCAGCCGGGCCCGTCTGCGCGGGATCGTGGTCAGGCGGCCGTGCGAGAAGAGGGCGCTGACCTGGTGCGTACGGCGGACGGAGGACTGCGGCGGGAGGGTCTCGTGGAGGGACATGCCCCGACCCTCGCAGCCGCCCGGCGACCGGGCAACGCGTTTTCCCGGTCGCCGGGCCCGGTCGGCAGACCCGCGTTGACAGCCCCGGGCGCTCCTGTTCTCATGGTCCGCGTGCAGCGTGACGCCGGCCAAAGAGATCTGGGCCGGCCGGCAGTCGGGCCGGCACCTTCTTCCAGGGACGACGTGATGAGTTCACTCACCGCCCGCGTCTTCTGACGCTTCTCCGACGCCTTCGCGACCGCGCGCCGCCGCTTCCTGCCGCATCCGCGCACCGCGCCCGCGTCCCGCTCTCTCTTTCCCTCTCCACCTCTCACGGAAGACCCAGAACACCCATGCCCTCTGCCTTCCAGCAGTCCGTCATCGACGAGTTCCGCGCCAACGCGGGCAAGGTCGGCGGCCCCTTCGCCGGCTCCGACCTCCTCCTGCTGACCACCACGGGCGCCCGCACCGGACGCCCGCACACCACTCCGCTCGGCCATGTCCGGGACGGCGAGCGCCTGTTGGTCGTCGGCTCCAACCTCGGCGCCCCGCACCACCCCGACTGGTACCACAACCTCCTCGCCCACCCGTCGGTCCACGTGGAGCTGGGAGACCAGGAGTTCGAGACCATCGCCGTGCCCGCCGAAGGCTCCCGGCGCGACGAACTGTTCGCCCGGGTGGTGGCCGAGGCCCCCGGCTACGCCGAGTACCAGGCAGCCACCGACCGTACGCTGCCGGTCGTCGCCCTGGAACTTCCCGACCCTCAAACACCGGCCCCCGCCATCACCTCGCTGGCCGACAAACTCACCGAGGTACACACCTGGCTGCGCGGCCAACTGGCACAAGTGCACGCGGAGACGGAAGGGCACTTCGCCGCCCGGGCCGCCGCCCACCGGGGAGCCGGTACCCCGCCCCCTCCCGGCCTCGGCCTCCAGATCCGGCAACGGTGTCTGGCGTTCTGCCAGGCCCTGGAGTTCCACCACACCACCGAGGACGGCCATATGTTCCCGGCGATGGAGGGGTACCACCCCCACCTGCGCCCGGTCTTCGAGCGGCTCCGGGAGGAGCACCGGTCCATCGCCGCCGTGCAGTCGGCACTGGCGGCGCTGCTGGCGGGTGTCGCCGTCGCGGAGCCGGACGACTTCCGCGCCGAACTGGCTCGGATGACCGAGCAGTTGACCGCCCATCTCGCCTATGAGGAGGCCGAGATCCTGCCCCTGCTGGCGGACGTTCCCTGGCCGCCGACGCCTTGAGTGCTCACTCCTCCGGGATGAGCTTCTTCGACTCCAGGTAGTTTCGCGCGACGTCCTCGGGCAGCCTGCGCCAGCTGTCGACCTGTTGGTTCATGGACGCCAGGTCGGCCGTGGTCAGGACGGTGTTGAGCCGGCCGAGGGCGTCGCGCACCCGGTCGCTCCCGGCGCGGGCCCGGTTGACGACGGGGACGACGTAGTCCGCGTTCTGGAGCTTCTTGTCGTCCGCCAGCAGCACCAGCCCGAACTGGTCGAGCGTGGCATCGGTCGTGGTGGTCAGCACCAACTGGTCCTGGCCGTTCTGGACGGCCTGCTTGGCCTGGGTGGTGCCGACGCCCTTGGGGTCGACGGCGACGATGTCGATGCCGTACGTCTTCCGCAACCCGGGTGCGCAGTAAGGGCGTTGTACGCATTCGTCGCCCGCCGCGAGGCGCACCGGGAGCTTCGCCGCGCCGAGGTCGCTCAGTGTCTTGAGGCCGTGCTTCTTCGCGTAGGAGGCGGCGACGGCGAAGGCGTTCTGGTCGACGGCCCGGCCGGGGTCGAGCACGGTGAGCCCGCGCGGGGCGGCGAGCGCCCGGAGCGCCTTCATGGTGGCGGCGAGGTCGGGCGATCCGACGGGGGTGGCGTCGGCGCCGTTGACCTTGGCGTTCAGCCAGTCGGCGAAGGTCGCCGCGTACTCCGGTACGACATCGATCTGGCCGCTCTCCAGGGCGGGTTCGTAGATCTCCCGGTTGGTCACGGAGATGATGTCGGCCGAGTATCCGGCGTGCTCCAGGAGCAGGGCGTACAGCTGGGCCAGCAGGTCGCTCTCGGTGAATCCGGCCGAGCCGATGGTCAGTTCCCTGCTGTCGCCGGGCGGCGCGGTGACCTCGCCCTGGTTCTCCAGGCTGGGGCCCGTGGCACAGGCGGTGGCGGTCAGGAGGACGAGCCCGGCGACCGCCCGCCGGGCGAAGGCGCGGCCCGGGGGCAAGGCGCGACTCGGGGTCATACGGCCTCCCTGCCCCGGCGGGGTGCCAGCCGCTGCCCCGCCTCGAAGAGGCTCTCGACGAGCAGGGCGAAGACCGCGACCAGGATCGCCCCGGCCACCACCTGCGGGGTGGAGGCGAGGTTGAACCCCGCGGTGATGATCCGGCCGAGCCCACCGCCCCCGGCCAGGGCGGCGAGGGTGGCGGTGGCGACCAGTTGCACGGCGGCGATCCGGACACCGGTGAGGATCAGCGGCAGGGCGAGCGGCAGCTCCACGCTCCACAGCAGCTGGCGCCCGGTCATGCCCATCCCCCGGGCGGCCCGCACGACATCGCGGTCCACCTCACGCATCCCGACGTACGCGTTGGTGAGCAGCGGCGGTACGGCGAAGAGGACGAGGGCGATGATCGTCGACCACTGGCCGTACGTGCCGATGGGGGTGAGCAGCAGCAGGACGAGGACGGCGAAGGTGGGGACGGCCCGGCCGATGTTGGAGAGGTTGACGGCGAGCGCGCCGCCCTTGCCGAGATGGCCGAGGACGAGGGCCACGGGCAGGGCGATCAGGCAGCTGATGAGCAGGCAGACGACGGTGAGGAAGAGGTGTTCGCCGAGCCGGCTCCAGATCCCGTCGGGGCCCGACCAGTGGGTGGCGGTGGTGAGCCAGGACCAGGTCTCGGAGAGCGTGTTCATGCCTGCCTCCGTGTCCAGGGGGTCAGCAGCCGCTGCGCTCCCAGGAGGAGCAGGTCGGCGGCGACGGCGATGACGACGCAGAGCACGGAGGCGGTGAGCACCTGGGCCTTGAAGTAGGTGTTCATGCCGGAGTAGATGAGGTTGCCGAGCCCTCCGTAGCCGACGATCGCGCCCACGGTGACGAGCGAGACGGCCGAGACGGTGGCGATCCGCAGTCCGGCCATGGCGGCGGGGAGCGCGAGCGGGAACTCCACGGCGAGGAGCAGCCGCAGCGGTCCGTACCCCATGCCCCGCGCGGCCTGCCGGGTCTCCTCGGGGACGGCCCGGAGCCCGGCGAGGATGTTGCGGACCAGCAGGGTCAGTGAGTAGAGGACGAGCCCGGCGACGACGAGCGCGGCGGAGAGTCCGTACAGGGGCAGCAGCAGCGAGAACATGGCCAGCGACGGGATGGTGTAGAGGACCGTCGTCAGCCCCAGCACCGGACCGGCGGCCCAGCGCCAGCGGCGGGCGGCGAGGGCGAGCGGGACGGCGAGAGCGAGCCCGATGAGCACGGCGAGCACGGTGAGCTGGACGTGCTGGAGGGCAGCGTCCCAGAGGATCTCCCGGCGGCTGGAGAGGTAGGCGCCGCAGATCCACTCGTTGCGTGCGAGGCAGTCGTCCGGGGGTGCCGTCACCCGCCCATTCCAGCGTGGCCGGGGGTTCGCCGCTCCTCCTGTTCGCCCGTCCGGGGGGTGGTTGAGCGAGTGCTCAACCACCTGGTAGCGTCCCGGTCACCAAGCGGTTGAGCACTCGCTCAACCCATCGTGGCCATCGGGGGCAGGCATGGGGCTGTACATAGAGGCGCTGATCCGCACCGATCCGGAGCTGCTGTGGGAGCGGACCCAGGAGCCCGCGCTCCACCAGCGGTGGGACCTGCGGTTCACCGAGATCAGCCCGCTCCCGGGCGGCCCCGGGGAGGGGCAGCGGTTCCGGTACGCGACCCGGGTGCTGCCCTTCGTCACCGTGGCGGGGACCGGCACCAACGCGGGTGAGCGGCACCGGGCGGACGGCGAGCGGGTCTCCGCCCTGCGCTTCGCCTCCCCGCAGCGGCTCTCCCTGCTCGCCGAGGGCAGCGGCTACTGGCGTTACGTACCCACGCCCGACGGCATCCGCTTTCTCACCGGGTACGACTACCGGACCCGGTGGGGCCGCTTCGGGGCGCTCGCGGACCGCCTGGTGTTCCGGCCCCTGATGGGGTGGGCCACCGCCTGGTCCTTCGACCGGCTGCGGCTCTGGTGCGAGCGCGGCATCACCCCGGCGCGCTCCCTCGCGTACGCCCTCTCCGAGGCGCTGGCGCGCGTGGCGCTGGTGGTGGCCGCCCTGCCGATCGGTCCGGCCGCCGTCCTCCCGGCCGCGCTCGCCGCGCTGCTCCTGCCGCCGCTGCCCGTCACCCCGGCCGCCCGCCGCTGTCTGCGCAGACCGCCCGGCCGGACGGCCGCCGCACCCCCTTCCCTCCTCACCCGACTGGAGCGCCCGTGACCTCGATCTTCCGCCGCGCGATGGGCGACGACTTCGACCGGCTCCACCCCCAGCTGCGACGGCGCTTCTCGGTCGGCCTGGAGAGCGGGGAGGCGTGCATCGGGCGCGGCTCCATGGACCGGATCTGGCACGGCCGCGCCTTCGTGAAGCCGTTCCTCGCGCTCGGCGCCACCCGGAACATCCTGGTGCCCCGGACCGGCCGCGATGTGCCGTTCACCATCGAGAACATCCCGTACGTCGATGCGTACGGCCGCGAGACCGTGACCTTCGTCCGCACGTTCGCGCTCCCCCGCGGGCCGCGCCGCTTCGACGCCACGATGGTGCACAGCCCCGAGCGGTCCTGCGTCCTCGACTACCTCGGCACCCACCAGCACCTCGCCACCGACCTGCGGCTCTCCGCCGAGCCCGACGGCTCGCTGCTGATCCGCTCGGGGGAACACCGCTTCCGCGAGGGCCCCTTCGACCTGCGGGTCCCGGAGCTGATCGGCGGCGAGGCCGAGGTGCGCGAGTCCTTCGACGACGCGACGGGGCGCTTCCGCATCCGGGTCCGGGTGGTGAACCGGCACTTCGGGCCGCTCTTCGGCTACGAGGGAACGTTCCGCGCCCGTTACGTGGACGCGCTGCGCCACGGTGTACGCGCCGGGCTCCGCCCCGTACGCGAGGAGGCCCGGGCATGAGCGGCGACGGAGCCGGGACCACTCCCGATACGAAGAAGCCGACCGGGGCGGACACCCGGGTCAAGCTCCTGGAGGGCGCCCTGCGCACGCTCGCCGAGCAGGGCATCGCCAAGACCTCCGCCCGCTCGGTGGCGGCGGCCGCCGGGGTCAACCAGGCGCTGGTCTTCTACCACTTCGGCTCCGTCGACGAGCTGCTCGCGGCGGCCTGCCGGTACGGCGCCGAGCAGCGCGTGGCCCTCCACCGCGACCGGCTCGCCGCCGTCACCACCCTCGCCGAACTGGTGATGTGTGGCCGGGAGTTGCACGAGCAGGAGCGGGCGGGCGGCCAGGTCGCGTTCCTCGCGCAGCTCCTGGCCGGCGCCCAGACCCAGCCCCGGCTGGCGCCCGCCACCGCGGCCGGGCTCGACCTGTGGACCGCCGAGATCGAGAAGGTGCTCGTACGCGTCCTGGCGGGCTCCCCGCTGGGCGAGTTCACCGATCCGGTGGGGCTCGCACGTGCGGTGGCCGGGTCGTTCGTCGGCCTGGAGCTGTACGAGGGGGTCGACCCGGAGGGCGCGGTGCTGGCGTTCGACGCCCTGGAGCAGCTCGCCGAGCTGGCGGCCGTCCTGGACGAGCTGGGCCCGGTGGCACGGCGCGCGGTACGCCACCGGCTCCGGCGCACGGGCAAGGGGCAGGGGTAGGGGTAGGGACCCGGGGCGCACTGCGCGGGCCGATCCACCGCCGTACGGTGGAAGAAGGGACACACACGCCCCACCGGATACGGCAGAAGGACGGCAGGTGCCCGCGATGGCCGGTGAGATCTCGTTCTTCGAACTCGGGGTGGACGATCCGGAGAAGGCCCGGACGTTCTACGGCGCGCTGTTCGGCTGGCAGTTCGAGCCGGGCCCCTCGGGCGAGGGCGGCTACGCGATCGGGACGCCCAGCGGACAGGGCGGCGTCCACGGCGGCGATCCGGGGGCGGGGCCGTACCTCTTCTTCCGGGTCGACGACATGGCGGCCGCGGTGGCGCAGGTGCGCGAGCTGGGCGGCAGCGTGCAGGGCGGTGACCCCGGCGAGGACGACGAGTCGGCCGCGCGGTTCGGGCGGTTCCGGCTCTGCCGCGACGACCAGGGCTCCCCCTTCGGCCTGCACGAACCGCCGGGCGTCCGCTGACAGTTCCGGGTCCCCGGCCACGGCCGGAACACCGATGGAACGTGCCGGGAAGGTTCCGGGAACGTTCTGCGCGGTGCGAGCAACCCCAGGCGCCCCGCCGCCGTCTTGATCACTGACAGAACGGTTCGCCGCCCCAGGCAGGGTGGCGTCCGCCCCCACCTGTACCGGGCCCGGAGAACCGGCCGACTATACACTCCATGTATAAACATGGGGCATAGCGGCCACCGGCAGCCCGGCCACCGCGCGGAAGGCACCCATGCAGACCAAGGCACTGGCGCCCGAGTACCAGGGCGCGCTCACCAAGATGTCGGTGAACGCCTCCCTCACCGATGTCCTGGCCGAAGGCGTACGGCATCTGAAACAGGCCGAGCTGTCCGGCTCCCAGGAGGAGGTGGCCCGGACCGGGCTCGCCGTGGCCGAGTCACACCGTCGGCTGGGCCAGGTGGAGGAGGCGGACCGGGCGTGGAAGGCCAGCTACCGGGCCGCGCGCTCGGCCGGGGCGACCGGGGCGATGGCCTGGGCGCTGTGGAGCGGGGGCACGCTGGCGCGTCAACGGGGTTCGCTGCGCCTCGCGTTCCGGCTGCTGGGGCTCGCCGCCGAGCTGGGCAAGCAGGGCGGGGACGTGGTGGCGCGCGGCTACTCGCTCGCCGGACTGGCCGAGACCGGGCGCATCCAGGGCGACTACGAGACCGTCGCCACCCTGCACGAGCAGCTTCTCTCCGAGGCCCGCGCCCGGGGCGAGGCACGCCATACGGTGTGGGCGCTGGAGGGGATCGCGCAGATCCACCGCAACACCGGCCGGCTCGACTCGGCCCTGGCCATGTTCGAGGAGGCGGCAGCGCTCGCGGGCGGCGCGGACGACCGGCGGGGCCGGGCCTGGGCCCTGCGCGGCATCGCTGACATCGTTTCCCTCCGGGACGGCGGGACCGAACGCGCACTCGCCCTGCTCTCCGAGGCCGAGGTCACCTGCCGGGAGATGAAGCTCTCCAGCGCACTCGCCTACAACCACAAGATGCGGGCCAACGTCCTCTTCCGCGCCGGGCAGTACGAGGAGGCCCGCGAGGTCTACGAGCAGGCGCTCGGGGAGTTCCGCGCGATGACCGAGCCCCGGGGCGAGGCGCTGGCGGCCCTCGGCCTGGTCAAGGCACGGGCCCGGCTCGGCCGGGACCGCGCGGCCACCGCCGCCGACCTGGACGAACTGCGCGGCAGGCTCAGCCGGATCGGGCTGCTCAACGCCCGGGAGATGGTGGAGAGGGCGTACACGGAGCTGGGGGTGGAGCGCGCGGGGGACGACGGGGACGGCGGCCCCGCCCCGGCCGCCTCCGGCTCACCCGACACCTCAGGGTTCCCCGCTCCCGCCTCCTCCGCCGCCCGCGAGGAGGCCCCGGTCCGATGACGTTGTCCACGACCCGTCAGGCGGCCGCCCCCGAGATACTCGACCGGTGCCGTGAGCTCGTCCGGCCCGCCCTGGTCGAGTCGGTGCGCCGGCTCCACCCCTGGCACGCCGAGACCGCCGCCTTCTCGCTGGGGTGGAGCGGGGTCGACGGCTCCCCGGTCCCCGGTTCGCAGGGCAAGGGGGTCCGCCAGGCGCTCGCCGTGCTGGGGGCCGAGGCCGCCGGGGGCAGCGGCCTCGACGGGGTCACCGGGGCGGTCGCCGTCGAGCTGGTCCACACCTTCTCCCTCATCCACGACGACATCATGGACGGCGACGAGACCCGGCGCCGCCGCCCGACGGTGTGGAAGGCGTACGGCACCGGGCCCGCGGTCCTGGCGGGGGACGCGCTCTTCGCCCTGGCCGTCCGGACCCTGACGGAGGTCCCCGCGCCCACCGGCCCGGCGGCGGTGCGGCGGCTGTCGGGGGCGCTGGGCGATCTGGTGCACGGTCAGGCGCAGGACCTGCTCTTCGAGTCCCGGCCGTGGACGGGGCCCGAGGCGGTCCTGCCGCACGAGTACCGCGCGATGGCCGCGCAGAAGACCGGCTCCCTGCTCGGCTGCTCGGCCGCCCTGGGCGCGGTGCTGGCCGGGGCTCCGGCGGCGACGGCCGACGCGCTGGACCGGGCGGGGCGGCATCTGGGGGTGGCGTTCCAGGCGGTGGACGACCTGCTGGGCATCTGGGGCGATCCGCAGCTCACGGGGAAGCCGGTCCACAGCGATCTGCGCCGGCTCAAGAAGACCTTTCCGGTCCTGGCGGCCCTCGCCTCCGACCACCCGGCGGCCCAGCGGCTGGAGGCCGTACTCACCGGGCCGGGCCCGCTCGACGAGGCGGGGCTGCACCGGGCGGCCGGGCTCGTCGACGAGGCGGGCGGGCGCCGGGCCACGGTCACCGAGGCCCGGGACCATCTGCGGGCCGCCAGCGCCTGTCTGGACGGGGTGGATCTCGCCGAGGGCGCGCGGGGTGACCTGCTCACCCTGATCCCGTTCCTGGTCGACCGCACGGGGTGACCCGGGCCCGGCGGGCGGTGGGCCCGGGGATGCCTCCCGGGGCCCACCGCCGTCTCCCTCTCCCCCCTCGCGGCCGGGACCACCGGGCGGCCCCCGGAGCCCCGCCCCCGGCTGAAAGGATGAACGGCACACCAGGAGCCCCCTGCTGGAGCACCACGGACCACCACGAAAGGCCGGACCCCGTATGAACCCCCTCCCCGCCCCCGTACAGGCTCTGATCGTGGTGGACCTCCAGTCGGCCTTCGTGGCGGGCGACCACCCGGTGCCCGACGCGCCCCGGCTGCTGGACCGGGTGGGCGGCCTGGTCCGCCGGGCCCGGGCGGCCGGGGCGCTCGTCGTCCATCTGCAGAACGACGGACCGGCCGGGGAGCCGGACGAGCCGCACACCCCCGGCTGGGAGTTGCACCTTCCGGTGCACGGTGGCCCGGCGGAGAAGGTGATCCGCAAGAGCGAGGACGACGGCTTCGAGGGAACCTCACTGGCGGACGAACTGACGGCCGCCGGGGTCGGTTCGCTCGCGGTGTGCGGGGTGATGTCGGAGATGTGCGTCCTCGCGACCGCCCGCCGGGCGCTGGAGCTGGGGTACCGGGTGGTGCTGCCGCACGACGCCCACGCCACGTACGACATTCCCGCCGCGCCGGGAATCAGCGAGGCCGTTCCGGCGGCCATGGCGTCCCGGGTGGCCGAATGGGCCCTGGGGGACGAGGTGGAGGTCGTCGCCCGCACCGAGGACGTACGGTTCCCGGCCACCCGTGCGGAGCCCTTTGCCGACAATAGAACTGCCTGACCGTCAAACGGATGGCGATGCCATCCACTACGGCAACCGGCCTCTCCCGAAGTGCGCGAACAGGGTGACACCTGACCGGAGCAATTTCCCCGCCGTTCTCGGGAATTCTTGCCAAGTCCCTCCCCCGCCGCCCTTTCACCGCAGGAATCCGACGTCTTCCCGGCCACGCGGAGCGGCCTCGCGGGCCACCTGATCAGCGGAATCGTGCGCGTAATCCTCACGTGGTCGTATGAGCGAGTCACGCGCACGATTTCGCCACATGTCTGCCAAAGTGCACTTCGGCTTTACTCACCGGATTGAGCGAAGAGAGCCGTACGTGCTGCACATGCGTCGTGCCGAAGAAAGACAATTGACGGTCCTTCATTTGGTTCAGCCCGTGGACGGTGGAGTGGCCAGGGTCGTCACCGATCTCGTCAGGGCCCAGGTCGGGGCCGGGCTGCGGCCCGTGGTGGCCTGCCCGCCCGGGAGTCCGCTGGCCGCCGGGGCGGCCGCCGCCGGGGCCCGGGTCCGCGGCTGGTCCGCCACCCGGGCGCCGGGCCCGCGGCTGGCCGGTGAGGTGGCCGCCGCGCGGCGGATCGTCCGCGACTGCGCCCCGCACGTGGTGCACGCGCACAGCGCCAAGGCCGGTCTGGCGGGCCGGATCGCCGTCCGGGGCAAGGTGCCCACGGTGTTCCAGCCGCACGCCTGGTCCTTCGAGGCGGTGGCCGGGCGCACCGCCGAACTGGCCCTGGGCTGGGAGCGGTTCGGGGCGCGGTGGGCCGATCACATCCTCTGTGTCAGCGAGTCCGAGCGGCGCACCGGGCAGGAGGCGGGCATCGCCGCCCGCTGGTCGGTGATCCACAACGGCATCGACCTCGACCGCTTCCGTCCCGGCGGACCGGCCGACCGCACCACGGCCCGGGCCTCCTTGCCCTTACTCGACGCCGTCGCCCCCGAGGCCCTCCTCGTCGTCTGCGTCGGCCGCCTGACCCGGCAGAAGGGCCAGGACGTGCTGCTCGACGCCTGGCGGCGCGTCGACGTCCCCGGTGCGCGGCTGGTCCTGGTGGGCGACGGCCCCGACCGGGCCGGTCTGGAGGGCGCGGCCCCGGCCGGTGTCCTGTTCACCGGGGCGAGCGCCGACGTACGGCCCTGGATCCACGCGGCGGACGTCGTCGTCCTGCCGTCCCGCTGGGAAGGCATGGCGCTGGCCCCGCTGGAGGCCATGGCCTGCGGCCGGCCCGTGGTGCTGAGCGAGGTCGGCGGGGCGCGCGAGAGCGTCCCGCCGGGCGACGAGGACCACCTTCTCGTACCGCCCGAGGACCCCGTGGCGCTGGCGGCCTCGCTCACCGCGCTCCTCACCGATCCGGAGCTGCGCGAGGCGGTGTCCCGCCGGGCCCTGCGCCATGCCCGGGCGGCGTTCGACGTCCGACGGACCGCGGGGGCGGTTGCCGGTCTCTACCAGGAAATTGTCTCCCTGTCCGGCCCCACGATGAGGAAGCGCACCGAGCGATGACGATGGAGAGTGCGCCGGTTCCCGGCGCCGGCCAGGCAACAGCCGTACAGGCCCACACGGTTCATCCGCCGCGAAGAGGCGACGGCGGCACCCGGGAGCTGGGCGGCGGGCGCTCCGCCGTGCGGCTCGGGCCCGCCGCGCAGCTGCTCGGCGCCGATGTGGCCGCGCTGGCCGTCACCTTCGCCCTGTGCGCCCCGGCCGGAGCGCCCTGGGCCGTGATCGCCACGCAGGCGGTGGCGCAGGTGCTGCTCCACGCGTACCGGGGGCTCTACCGGCTCGCGCTCTCCCCCTCGGTGCTCTCCGAAGTCCCCGCGCTCCTCGGTCTCGCGCTGCTCCAGTGGTACGTGACCATGGAGGTCGTCGACGCCTGGGCCCCCGCCCACGCGTTCGGCTGGGCGGTCCTCGCGTACGCGGCGGCGGCGCAGACCGTGTTCTGCGCCTGCGGCCGTGCGGTGGTGCACCGGCTCCGGCACCGGGCGGCGGTCCGGCACCCCCTGTCGACGCTGGTCGTGGGCCAGGGCACGGTGGCCCGCCAGGTGACGGCCGCGCTGTGCGACCACCCCGAGTACGGGCTGCGCCCGGTCGGCCGGGTCGCCCCCTCCCCCGCCCCGGACGAGGAGGTCCCGGCGCGGCCGGACGGTGCTCCGCTGCCGGTCCTGGTCTCCCCGCAGGAGGTGGGGCGGGCCGTGGTGCAGAACAGTGTGCGGCACGCCGTCTTCACCGCCCCGCCGGAGACCACGCCCGACGGTCCGGCCCTGTTCGCCCTGCTCACCGGGTACGGCTGCCGGGTCTGGCTGGTCACCGGCGACACGGCCGTCGCCACCCGCCCCGCCGGGGGCCGCCCGGACCATCTGTGGGGGTTCGCCGCCCATCCGCTCCAGGACGGCACGCACCGGCCCGTGGGCCATGCGGCGAAGCGGGTGATGGATGCCGTGCTCGCGGCGGTCGGGCTGGTGCTGGTCGCCCCGCTGATGGCGGTGTGCGCGCTGGCCGTGCGGGTCTCGGACGGGCCCGGGGTCATCTTCCGGCAGGAGCGGGTGGGGCGGCACGGGCGTCCGTTCGTCCTGCTGAAGTTCCGTACGCTGCGGCCCGCCGACGCCCAGGAGTCCGCGACCCGGTGGAACGTGGCCTCGGACGGGCGGATGAGCCGGGTCGGCCGGCTGCTGCGCCGCACCTCGCTGGACGAGCTGCCGCAGCTGTGGAACGTGCTGCGCGGCGATATGAGCCTGGTCGGCCCCCGCCCCGAACGTCCCTTCTTCGTCGACCGGTTCAGCCGTACGCACCCCGGCTACCAGGACCGGCACCGGATGCCGGTGGGCATCACGGGGCTCGCGCAGGTGAACGGGTTGCGCGGTGACACCTCGATCGAGGAGCGGGCCCGGTTCGACAACCGGTACATCGAGACCTGGTCCCTGTGGCAGGACGCGTGCGTGCTCGTGCGGACCGCGGGCTCCTTCTTCCGGCTGGGAGGCAGCTGACGATGACCACCACCACGCTCACCGCCCCGGCGCCCGGCGCCCCTTCCCGTACCGTCGCGCGCCCCCGCCGCGCCGGGTGGCTCCGGCACTGGCCGCTGCTGCCGCTCATCGCGACCGTCCTGCTGCCCGCCCTGCCGTACGGCCTGGGCGTCGGCGGCGGCCCGTCGGTCGGACCGGCCGACATCGCCTCCGGCATCGCGGTGCTGGTCTGTGCGGGGCGCCTGCTGTACCTCCGGCAGCGCCCGCTGAGCGGGGCCGCCGCCCTGGTGCTGGGGCTGCCCGCCGTGGGCTTCGCGGTGGCGACGGTGACCGCCGCCGATCCGGCCGCGGCCCTGCCGGGCCTGGTCCGCTACCTCCAGGTCTTCGTCCTGGTCCCGGCCGCCGTCTGCCTGCTCCTCAAGGACGCCCACGGTTTCCGGATCGTCGCCGGGGCGCTGGTGGTCCTGGCGCTCGTGCAGGGCGCGGTGGGGGTCGAGCAGTACGTCACCGGGACCGGCGCCTCGTACATGGGCGAGGAGATCCGCGCGGTCGGCACCTTCGGGCCCAGCGACATCATGGGCATGGCCACGGTCGTCGCCTACGGGCTCCTGGCCGCCGCCGCGTGTGCCCTGCGCACCCCGCGCACCGCTCCCGCCTGGCTGCGGCCGTGCGCGGCGGTCGTCGCCGTCGGGCTGATCGTGCCGCTGACACTCTCCTTCAGCCGGGGCGTGTGGCTCGCCACCGCGGCGGCCCTGCTCGTGTCGCTGGCCCTGGCCGGCCGCCGGCAGGCGCTGACCTCGCTGGCGGTGCTCGGCGCCTCGGCCGTCGTCCTGGTCGGCGGGTTCGGCATCGGCTCGCAGCCGATCGCCGAGCGGGCCGCGTCCGTGACCCAGGTGACCCGGGCGCCGGACCGTTCGGTGAGCGACCGGTACGCCATGTGGAGCGCGGCGGGCTCCATGTGGCGCGAGCAGCCCGCGACCGGCGTCGGCCTCAAGGGGTTCCCCGCTCACCGGGACGCCCACGCCTCGGTCGGCCTCTCCTCCGGCAGCGACACGGCGGGCGCGGGCCAGGAGTTCCGGCGGCAGGCGCTGCTCTCCCCGCACAACATGTATCTGCTCATCCTCAGCGAGCAGGGCCTGATCGGTCTGACCGCCGTGGTGGGCAGCTGGGCGGCGATCCTGGTCGGTGCCGTACGGAGACTGCGGCGCGCCCGGTCGCGCGGTGAAGCGGCCATGGACTGCGGTCTGGTGGCGGTCGCCCTGATGACCTGGCAGTGCGTCAACTTCCTGTACTCCGACATCGGCGGGCCCACCACCGTGCTGGGCGGCGTCATCCTCGGGCTCGCCGCCTGGTGGGCGCTGGCCGAGCCGGAGAAGGCGGGCACCGCGTGAGCGAGACCGGTACGGGGACGGGGGCGGAGGCTCTCCCCCAGACCGAGGCCCTCCCGCAGGCCGGGGCTCTCCCGCAGGCAGAGGAGGCCCTCCCCCCGTCGGAGGCCCTGGCCCACGCCGAGCCCGCCCCTCCGCTGCTCCCGGCCCCCGGCCAGCCCCCCGGCTCCGGCCCCGGCGGACGCGGGACCACGGCCGTCGACCCCGCTCCGGACCCCGCCGACGGCGGTGAGGCACCGGGTCTCGGCTCGTTCCTCGCCCGGGCGGCGGCCGCCACGGCGGTGCTCACCGTGCTCGGGGCCGCGCTCGGGCTGGTGCGGGACCAGGCGATCGCCCGGTACTTCGGCGCGAGCGACGCCAGCGACGCGTTCCTGATCGCCTGGACCGTGCCGGAGATGGCGGCCACGCTCCTCATCGAGGACGGGATGGCGCTGCTCCTCGTCCCGGCCTTCAGCCTCGCCCTCACCCGCCGCGCCGCCGACCAGGCCACCACGGAGCCCGGCACCGGGTCCGCCGGAGCCACCGGGGAGTCCAACGACGGGAAGGCCGAGCCCACCGGGGAGCCCGGACCCGACCCCGTACGGGAACTCGTGGCGGTCACCCTGCCCCGGCTCTGTCTCCTGCTCACGGCCGGGGCCGCCCTGCTGATGGTGGGCGCCCCCTGGGTGGTCGGCGTCCTCGCGCCCGGGCTCGCCGATCCCGGGCTCGCGGTGGACTGCACCCGGCTGACCGCCGTCACCGTGCTCACCTTCGGCATCACCGGCTACTTCAGCGCCGCCCTGCGCGCCCACCGCAGCTTCCTGCCGCCCGCCGGGGTCTATGTCGCGTACAACATCGGCATCATCGGCATGACGCTGGCGCTGCACGCCGTGTGGGGCGTCCGGGCCGCGGCGGCGGGTGTGGCCGTCGGCAGTCTGCTGATGATCCTCACCCAGCTCCCCACCTTCCTGAAGCTGTTGCCCCTGGCCCGGCCACGCCTCCGGCGCCCGGTACGGCTCGGGCGGCGGGCCGTGCGGACCGCGCCGCTCCTGGGCATGACGGTCCTCGCCCCGATCGTGGTGTTCGTGGTGAGCCGCCAGTCCCAGGTACTGGTCGAGCGGTTCCTCGCCTCCACGCTCCCGGCGGGCGCGATCTCGCATCTGAACTACGCGCAGAAGGTCGCGCAGATGCCGATGGTGCTCTCGCTGATGATCTGCACGGTGACCTTCCCGGTCGTCGCGCGGGCGATGGCCGACGGGCAGCGGGAGAAGGCGCGGCGGCGGGTCGAGCGGGATCTCGCGCTGGCGGGCATGGTGGTGCTGCTCGGCACGGCGGTGGTGCTCGGTTACGCGCCCCAGATCATCGAAGTCCTCTTTCAGCGCGGCGCGTTCGACGTCTCCGACACCGAGGCCACCGCCCAGGTGATGCGGGTCTACGCGGCGGGGCTGCTCGGCCACTGTCTCGTGGGCGCGCTGAGCCGCCCGTTCTTCTCGTCGACCCGGCCCACCTGGTTCCCGGCGTTCGCCATGGGCACCGGGCTCCTGGTCACGATGGGCGCCGGTTACGCGCTGACGTACCGCTTCGGCGTCGACGGCATCGCCACCGCCAACGCCCTCGGGATCAGCACCACCGCGCTGCTCCTGCTGATGGGGCTCGGCACCCGGGTGGTCCCGATCCGGGCGCGGGCGGTCACGGTGTCGCTCGGCCGCCTCACGGGCGCCGCCCTGGTGGCCGGGGCGGCGGGATGGGCCGCCGCCCCGATGGTGCCCGACGCGGTGCTGAGCCTGGCCGCCGGGTGTGTCCTCGTCCCCGCCGTCTTCTTCCTGACCGGGCTGGCCCTGCGCTCGCCCGAGGTCGTCTCCCTGCTGGCACTCATCCGACGGAGGTTCACTGATGGCCGCTGACCCCTCGGCGCCCTGCGCCGACGCTCCCTCGTCCCGGCTCCGCCCGCACACCCGCCGTCAGCCGTGGATCCTCACGTACCACTCGGTGACCGACACCGACGACGACCCGTACGGCATCACCGTCTCCCCCCGCCGGCTCGCCGAACAGCTGGCGTGGCTGCGGAGCCGGGGACTGCGCGGGGTGGGGGTGGCGGAGCTGATGCGGGCCCATGCGGAGGGGCGGCGCGGGCTGGTGGGGCTGACCTTCGACGACGGGTACGCGGACTTCCTCCACGAAGCCCTGCCGGTGCTGCGCGGCCACGGCTGCACCGCGACCGTCTTCGTCCTCCCGGGGCGGCCCGGGGGCGTGAACGAGTGGGACCCACTGGGGCCGCGCAAGCCGCTGCTGACCCACGACGGGATCCGGCACCTCGCCCGGGCCGGGGTGGAGGTCGGTTCGCACGGTCTGCTCCACCGGGACCTCACCGCGCTGACGGACGAGGAGCTGCGCCACGAGACCGTCCGCAGCCGGGAGTTGATCGGTGACCTGACCGGCGAGCTGCCGGAGGGCTTCTGCTATCCGTACGGGACGCTCGACCGGCGGGTGATGGAGGCCGTCGGTTCCGCCGGGTACGGGTACGGCTGCGCGCTGGCCCCCGGTCCGCTGGTCAGCCGGTTCGCCCTTCCCCGTACCCACATCAGCCAGGCCGACCGGGGCGTCCGGCTCTGGGCCAAGGACCTGCGCCACGGGCTGCGGCACGGCGCGGTCCCCGGCTCCCGCTCCCGGACCGCCTCCCCGGTGCGGGCGGGAGGCACCCGGTGAGGGCGCTGCACATCATCACCGGGCTCGGGGTGGGCGGCGCCGAGCAGCAGTTGCGGCTGCTGCTGCGCCATCTGCCGGTGGAGTGCGACGTGGTGACGCTCACCAACCCGGGCCCGGTGGCGGACGGGCTGCGGGCCGACGGCGTACGCGTCGTCCACCTGGGGATGCGCGGCAACCGGGACCTGTCGGCGGTCGGCCGGCTGACCCGGCTGATCCGCGACGGCCGATACGACCTGGTCCACACCCATCTCTACCGGGCCTGTGTGTACGGGAGGGTCGCGGCGCGCCTCGCGGGGGTGCGGGCGGCCGTGGCGACCGAACACTCCCTGGGGCGCGCCGAGATCGAGGGCCGCCCGCTGACCCGGGGCATCCGCGCCCTGTACCTCTCCACCGAGCGGCTGGGCGCGGCCACGGTCGCCGTCTCCTCCACCGTGGCCGGGCGGCTGCGGGACTGGGGGGTGCCCGCCGAGCGGATCCGGCTGGTGCCCAACGGGATCGACGCGGACCGGTTCCGCTTCGACCCGGACCGGCGGCTCGCCGTGCGGGCGGCGCTGGGGATCCCCGAGGGCGCGTTCGTGGTCGGCGGGGTGGGGCGGCTGGTGCCGGGCAAGCGCTTCGACGTGGCCGTACGGGCGGTCGCCGCGCTGCCGGGGGTGTGGCTGCTGCTGGCCGGGGACGGGCCGGAGGCACCGGCGCTGCGGGCGCTGGCGGCCCGGCTCGGGGCCGCCGACCGCATCCGGCTGCTCGGGGAGTGCGGGGCGGAGGGGGGTGGTCCGGTCCCCGGGGTGCCCGCGCTGCTGAGCGCCGTGGACACCTTCGTGTCGACGTCCCGTGAGGAGTCGTTCGGGCTGGCCGCCGTGGAGGCGCTCGCCGCCGGACTGCCCGTGCTCCACGACGCCTGCCCGGCCATCGACGACCTGTCCGCCGCCCACGCCCCGGGGGCCACCCGGATCGCCGGGAGCCCCGACGAGCTGACCGCCGTGCTGCGGCAGCGGATACAGGCCTGTCCCGACCGCCGGCCGCCGCCCCGGGCCGTCGGCCACTACGACATCCGGCGCAGCAGCGAGCGCCTGATGGATGTGTACGCGTACGCCCTCGACACCGCCCCACCGAACCGGAGAACCCCTTCATGACCGACTCTCCCGAGCAGCAGCGACCCGTCGTCACGCGCCGTCGGCTGCGCACCGCCCTGACCCGGCTGCCCCAGTGGTGGCCCCTGCCCGTCTGTGTGGTGCTGGGCGCCGCGTCCGGGCTCTCGTACGGGCTGCTGGCGACCCCCCAGTACGAATCCACCAGCTACGCCATGGCGGTCGCGGAGGACGAGACGAACCCGGCGGCCGCGCTCGGCTTCGCGCAGTCCTACGGGCGTCTCGTCACCAGCGACGCGACGCTCTCCTACGCGCAGGGCGCGGCCGGTGAGCCGATGCGCGCGCTCCGCTCCCAGGTGCGCTCCGAGACCTCCCCCGACTCGCCGATGATCGCGGTGACGGGCACGTCGGACAAGCCGGGCAAGGCGGCCGACATCGCCAACGCGGTGATCGAGGCGGTCATCGTGAGCAGCGGCCATGTCTCCAAGGACACCGGGGTGAAGCTGATCAAGTTCACCCACGCCATGAAGCCGGACCAGCCGGTCTCGCCGTCGGTGCCGCTGGGCACCGCCGTGGGGGCGGCCGCGGGCGGGCTGCTCGGCGGGCTCGTGCTGCTGGTACGGCCCCGGCGTACCGAGCGGGCCGTCTCCGCCCCGGTGCCCGCGCCGGCCGCCGCCGAGGGCCACGCCCCCGCGGAGGAACGGGAGCTGGTGCGATGACGGCCGGCCGTGCGGGCCGTCTCTCGGTGACGCTCTGCCGGGACTTCCGGGAGTTCGGCGCGCTCGCCGGGGAGTGGGACGCGCTGCACCGGCGCTGCGCCACCGCCACCCCTTTCCAGAGCCATGCCTGGCTCCACTCGTGGTGGATCTCCTACGGCCAGGAGGGGCGGCTGCGGGTCCTGCTGGTGCGCCGGTCGGGGCGGCTGATCGGGGCGGCCCCGCTGATGCTGGCGCACCGCCCGATGCCGCTGCTGGTGCCGATGGGCGGGGCGATCTCCGACTTCTTCGACATCCTGGTGGACGAGGAGGAGGCCGGGTACGCGGTCGGGGCGCTCCAGCGCGGTCTGGACCGCGCGGCCCGGCACTGCGTGGTCGATCTGCGGGAGGTCCGCCCGGACGCGTCGGCGCAGCTGCTGTTCGGCCGGTGGCCGGGTGCCCGGAGCCGGCTGACGGACTCGACGTGCATGGAGCTGCCCGCGCGTCCGCTCGGCGACCTGGTGGCGCGGCTCACCGGCTCGCGGGGCCAGCGGCTGCGGGCCAAGCTGCGCCGGATCGAGGCGCTGGGGGTGGAGGCCCGCAGGATTCCGCAGGACGGGGTCCCGGCGGCCGTCGGCACCCTGCTTCGCCTCCACGAACTCCAGTGGCGCGACCGGGGGGTCAACCCGGAGCATCTGCGGGCCCGGTTCTCCGACCATCTGGTCCGGTCGGTGGGCCGGATGGTCGGCGACGGTTCGGCCGCCGTCACCGAGTTCCGTATCGGCGGCGAGGTCGTGGCCGCCAATCTGTCGCTCCAGTCCGCGCGGCTGGCGGGCGGCTATCTGTACGGGGCGGACCCGGCGCTGCGGGAGCGGAAGGTCGATGTGTCGACCATGCTGCTGCGCGAGGTGTCCCAGCAGGCGTCGGACACCGGCCGGGAGGTGCTGAGCCTGCTGCGCGGCGCGGAGCAGTACAAGAACCACTGGCAGCCGGTGACGGTGGTCAACCAGCGGCTGCTGCTGGCCCGGCCGGGCCTGGAGCCGCTGCTGCGGCTGCGGGAGTCGCAGGTGGCGGTACGGGAGCGGGCGGTGGAGACCGTGAAGGCGCGGTTCCCCGCGGCCCGGGACTGGCACGAGCGCCTTACCACGCTTCCGGTCATCGGGCGGTGAGGCGGGCGGCGACAGGCCGCAGGACGGCCCGGGAGATTCCGCCCGGGTGATGATCCGTTACCGTCCGGCGCCTGCCGCGTTGTCAGAGCGTGCGGGCCTCGTGCTCCGCAGCAACCCCCCTTTCTCACAAGGAGTTCTCATGTCGCGTATGACGAAGGTCGCCGCAGTGATGGCGGGCACCGGTGCCCTGGTCGCCGGCGGCGCCGGCCTGGCCGTTGCCGACTCGGGTGCGCAGGCCGCGGCCATCGGGTCCCCCGGTGTCGCCTCGGGCAACATCCTGCAGCTCCCGATCCACATCCCGGTCAACGTCTGCGGCAACACCGTCAACCTGGTCGGCGTGCTCAACCCGGCGTTCGGCAACACCTGCGTCAACGCCTCCGAGGGCCACGACGACAACGGTGACTACGGCTACGGCCGCTGATCCCCCGCTCCACAGCGCAACGGCCGGCTCCCTCCTCCCGGAGGGGCCGGCCGTTGCGCTGTGCGCGCTCAGGCGTAGCGGTAGACCTTGCTGTGGTCGAGGAGCGCGCGCGGGGTCACGTTCCACGGAGGCATCGGATCGTCCAGCCCGAAGACGTGGCGGCGCTCGCGGCCCGGCGCGTCGGGCTTGCGGCCCGGCACATAGGCCGACTTGGGGTGCGCCTTCCGCCAGCGGTCCCAGAGCAGGTCGATGAAGGAGTGGTGGAGCCAGAACACCGGGTCCTCCGGGGAGGCGGCCCCGGCCATCGGGCCGCCGACCCACTGGTGGACCCGGTTGTGGTTGGCGACCGGGCGCACCCGGTGGATGCCCCAGCCCTCGATGCGGTTGCGGAACCCCTCGGTGCTGACGCTGTTCCAGGGTTCGGTGTCGTAGACGGGGTCCTTGAGGGCCCGGGCCACGTCGTCGGCGGTGGGCAGGGAGACCGGGTCGCGGCCGGGCCGGCCGAAGTTGCGGGTCAGCCAGTTCTGGTCGGTGATCCCGGCGCCCACCTTCCAGTTGCCCGCGTCGTAGGCGAACGGGCCGGTCATGACGCGGCGGTCCCCGGGCCTGCCGTTGCCGCCGAGGAAGTCCTCCGCCCAGAGCGACGAGGTGGTCGAGCGGTCCTGGGTCCAGTCCCAGTAGGGCACGCTCACCCCGGGGTCGACGGCCTGGAGGGCCCGTTCGAACTCCAGCAGGTAGCGGCGGTGCCAGGGGAAGAACGAGGGCGTCATATGGGCGGGGCGCGACCGGTTCTCGGTGTCCATGACGTAGTACTCGCGGTGCATGACGACGAAGTCGTCGTAGCGGCCCGAGCGCTTGATCTTCAGGATCGCGTCGACGAGGCGGCGCTTCTCGGTCCGCGTAAGGTCGCGCTGGTTCTTGCGGGTGTACACCGGTTCTGGTCCTCCTGGTTCACATGCGGTGCGACGTTCACTTGCCGTCCGGCGCCCCCGTGGGGCGCGGTCCCTGCGTGCGGTGTGCCGCTCACCGGTGGTGCGACGCGGGCAGCGCCAGGCGGGCGGTGCCCAGCTCGTCCACGGCGGCGCGGGCCGTCTCGCGGAGCGTGGGGAACGACTCGTAGTGCGTGACATCGCTGAGGTAGGTGCCGTCCGCGCGGCGCATGACGTGCAGCGGGCGGCCGTCGATGCGGATCTCGGCCACCGGCTCGGCGTGGTGCGCCCCGCCGCCCGGTCCGGCGGCCGGGACCAGGACGCTCACGCCGCCGCGGATCTCCCGGCCCCGGTACATCTCGGCGAACTCCTCGGCCCCGGCGGCCCCGGCGGCAGCGTGGCCGGGGCCCTGTACGGGGGCGGGGGCGGCGTCCTGGCGGTGGTCGTGGAGCGGGATGAGGACCGCGGCGGTGCCCGCGGCCACGACGGCGGTGAAGCCGGTCCGCAGGAGGATCCGGCGCGACGGACCGCGCGGTGCGTCGCCCGCATCGGTGGTTCGGCTCATGGATGACTGCCTCTCGTTGGCTCGTCCGAGGTGCTGTTGCTCGCGATGGTGGCAACGAGGGGGCGGCGAATCGGTTCTCCCGGCCGCTGCGTCGTCCGCGTTCCGTCAAACGCGTGACCGTGCACGGCCATCCGCGCCGGAGGCACGCGTCGCGCGGTCCGCCCCGCGCGCCGGAGCCGACGATGGCCTGGCGAACTCGTGGAGGTGGATGGGGATGACCGTTACCGATCAGGTGTCCGACGACCGTGCGGCACACCGTGATCTCGCCGACCCGGCCTTCTGGCAGCTGCCGCGCCCGGAGCGGCTGGCCGCCTTCGCCCGGCTGCGGGAGCTGGAGGCGCCCGTACTGTTCACGCCCCGGCCGGGCACCGCCCGTACCTCCGGAAAGCCGTTCTACGCCCTGGTGCGCCACGCGGACGTGATGACCGCGAGCCGCACCCCGAAGGTCTTCGCGAGTGCTCCGGGGGCCACCACCCCGGAGCCGGCCGGGTGGGCGAAGGCGCTCTTCGGGAACTCGATGGTGAACATGGACGGGGCCGAGCACGCGGCGCTGCGCCGGATCATCTCGCGGCGCTTCACGCCCCGGCTGCTGGCCGCCACCGAGGAGAACATCGGCCGTCTCGCCGGGCGCCTGGTGGACGAGATGATCGCCGAGCGGCCGGGCGACTTCATGCCGTCGGCGGCCTCGCGGCTGCCCCTGGAGGTGATCTGCGACCTGATGGGCATCCCGGCCGAGCACCGGCCGCGGATCGCCGCCCAGATCGACCACGCCTCGGAGCAGGTGGGCGTCGAGCGCCGGGGCCGGCTGCGGATCCCCGGCCGGGGGACCGCCTCGCTCGCCATGATGCAGCTCGTCATGGCACGGCTGGCCCGGGAGCGCCGCCGCCGTCCGCAGGACGACCTGGTCTCGGCGCTGGTGCGGGCGGACGTCGACGGTGAGGGGCTCTCCTCGCGGGAGCTGGGCGCCTTCTTCTCGCTGCTGCTGGTGGCCGGGGTCGAGACCACCCGTAACGCGATCGCGCACGGGGTGTCGCTGCTGGACCGGCATCCGGAGCAGCGGGAGCTGCTCCGGTCGGACTTCGAGCGGTACATCGGCGGTGCGGTGGAGGAAATCGTCCGCCATTCGACGCCCATCATCCAGTTCCGCAGGACCGTCGTTTCGGAATTCGAGCTGGGCGGCCGGACCTTTCTCCCCGGCGAGAAAGTCGCACTGCTCTACGCCTCCGCCAATCGCGATGAAGCGGTTTTCACCCGTCCGGATCTCTTCGACATCACCCGGTCGCCGAATCCGCACCTCGGTTACGGGGGCGGGGGCCCGCACCATTGCCTCGGCGTCCATCTGGCCAGGCTCGAAATGACGGCCCTGTTCCGGGAACTGCTCACCCGACGGACCGTCATCCGGCGGACCGGCGAACCGAGACTGGTGGATTCGAATTTCGACAACCGGGTCGGTTCCCTGCCTCTCTCCATGGGCCCGACGGTCACCTGATCGGACCTTTCACGACGGCGAAATGCGATAAATGGACCATTCTGTTCGCACGTCATGCAGGATGGTGAAACCCTCGTCGCACCGGGCCGTACCGGCCGGAATTTCCTTTCAGCCAGGAGGAGTCATGCCGGCCAAGCGCCGACTCATCACCACATGTATCGCCGCGGCCGTTCTCAGCCTGCTGGCAGGCGGGGGCATCGCGGGCCAGCCGCCACCGGGCACCGACTCCGTGGACAGCGCCTCCCCGGGGCCGCAGGGCAGCCGGGGCCCCGGCACCACGGCCCACGGCGCCTATCTGGACTACGGGCCCGCCGGAGTGCGCAGGATGGACGAGCTGTCCCGCTGGCTCGGCGGCGCCGAGCTGCGGGTGGGCCACACCTACCTGCCGGGCGACCTGTGGGTGAACATCGAGGGCGCCCCCGAGTTCCTGGAGTCCTGGGCTAAGTGGCGCAAGGCGGACGAGGACCGGATGTTCGTCCTCAACGTCCCCATGCTGGAGCGGAACGAGCAGCGCGTCCCGGACGCCCGGGTCCGCCGGCTGCTCCGGGCGGGCGCGGCGGGCGACTTCGACCAGCACTTCACCAGGCTGGCGGAGCGGCTGGTCTCGCTGGGCGTGCCGGACACGGTGATCGTGCTCGGCTGGGAGATGAACGGCACCACCTACACCCACCGCTGCGGCCCCGATCCTGCCTCGTGGAAGAGGTACTGGCAGCGGATCGTGGCGGCGATGCGGGAGGTGCCCGGGCAGGAGTTCCGTTTCGACTTCACGCCCAGCCGGGGCCTGGACGCGGTGCCCTGGACCGCGTGCTACCCCGGTGACGACGTGGTCGACATCATCGGCATGGACTCCTACGACCAGCCGCCGGGCCGGACCTTCGACGACCAGGTCAACGATCCGTACGGGCTGCAGAAGCACGTGGACTTCGCGGCCGAGCGCGGCAAGCCGATCTCCTTCCCGGAGTGGGGGCTCTTCCGCAACGGTGACAACCCGGAGTACATGCGGCGGATGCTCGACTGGATCGACCGGCACCAGCCGGTGTACCAGACGATCACCGACTACTGCCCGCACGGGGTGTGGCAGTGCCGGAGCAACCCCCGCTCCACCCAGGTGTACCGGACGAAGCTGGCGGAGATGGCCGCGCCGGTGCGGCCCGCCCCGAGCCCGACCCCGACGCCCACGCCGACGGTCCCGGCTCCGACGCCGACGGTGCCCCCGGTCGACCCGACGCCGCCCGCCCCGCCGACCGTGCCGCCCACGCCGACGGCTCCGCCGACACCTGTGGCTCCCGAGCCGCCGACGGGCCGCGAGTGGTGCGTCACCGTGCCGTTCGGGGACTGGCTGAGCCAGTGGCTCAAGGACCGGAAGTTCTGCTTCCGATTCTGACCGTGCCCGGGGGACGCCCACCACGCCCATGAAAACGGCTCCGGCCTCCTCTCGGGGGCCGGAGCCGTCCACCCACACGGTCCAGCGCGGGGGCAGGGGGACAGAGCAACCGCTCGTCACTCCCCCAACGGGGGCGCGCCCCGCCGCGTGACGCCGCCGAACGGGCGAAAAGGACCCCGTGCGGAACCCGGTCGGCAGACGGCCCGGTGCGCACTCGGGACGGACGCGCGACCATGGAAACCTACAGATGGTGGTGAGGTGCATGGCATCCGCCGACGAGGGCCCCCGGCGGGGCCCGGCCCGCTGCCCTCCGCGGATCCGCGGGGCCCCGTGCGGCTGAGCGACGACGCGGTGGCGGTGGTCGCCGGGGACGGCACGGTCATCGGCTGGACCCGTGGCGCGGAGGCGCTGCTCGGGTACGCGGCGGCCGAGATGATCGGCCGCCCCGCCGCGCTGCTGCTGGCCGGGGACCCCGATCCCCGGCGTACGGCGGCGGTCGCCGCCCGGGCGCGTGGCGGGTCGGGGTGGAGCGGTCTGCTCGCCCTGTGCGCCCGGGACGAGAGGCGGGTCGAGGTCGACGTACAGGTCTCCGCCTCCTTCCTGATCGCCGGGCGCGAAGGCTTTCTCCTCTCCGGGCGGGAGCGCACCCCGCAGTGGACGGTGGAGGGGTCGGTGCTGGAGGGGTTCCTCACCCGGTCGCCGGTGGGCATGGCGGTGATGGATCCGGAGCTGCGCTACATCTGGCTCAACGACACCCTGGAGCGGTTCGGCGGGGTCCCCCGGGAGCAGCGCCTGGGGCGGCGGCCCGCCGATGTGCTGCCCGGACTGCTCGCGGCGCCCATCGAGCGGCTGATGCGGCAGGTCCTGGCGACCGGGGTGCCGGTCACGGACTACGAGTACCTGGGGTGGAGCTGGTCCGACCCGAACCGCAGGCGCGCCTACTCCAGCTCGTTCTTCCCGCTGGTGGACGCCCAGGAGAACGGGATCGGCATCGGCTACATGGTCCAGGACGTGACCGACCGGTGGAACGCGCGCAGGCTGCTGGCGCTGGTGAACGAGGCGGGGGCCAGTATCGGCTCCACCCTGGACGTCCAGCGCACCGCCCAGGAGCTGGCCGATTTCGCGGTGCCCCGGTTCGCGGACTTCGTCTTCGTCGACCTGCTGGAGACCCCGCTCGGCCGGGAGCGGCCGGGCGTGCCGCTGCACGGACCGGGGGTGCGCGGCGGCAGGCCGTCCATGCGCCGGATGGGGATGAGTTCCGTCCGCGAGGGATGTCCGGAGGCGGTCGTACGGGTCGGGGAGAGCGTCGACTTCGTACCGCCGCCGCACGACGCGCACTTCCTTCTCGACGGTGACCCGGTCCTCCTGCCGCAGCTCGATCCGGACAGCCACGGGTGGGCCGTGGAGCAGCCGGACCGGGCCGCCCGGATCCGCGATTTCGGGCTGCACTCGCTCATCTCCGTGCCGATGCGGGCGCGGGACACCGTCCTCGGGCTGACCACGTTCATGCGGTCGCAGAACCCGGTGCCGTTCGACGAGGACGATGTGGCGCCCGCCCGGGAGCTGGTGGCGCGGGCCGCGGTCTGTGTGGACAACGCCCGCCGCTACACCCGGGAGCACACCGCCGCCCTGGTGCTCCAGGAGAGCCTGCTGCCGCACACCCTGCGCGGCGGGACGGCGCTGGACGTGGCGTCCTCCTACCTCCCGGCGGACGCGAAGGACGGGGTGGGCGGCGACTGGTTCGACGTGATCCCGCTGTCCGGGGCCCGGGTCGGTCTGGTCATCGGTGATGTGGTGGGGCACGGGATCAGCGCGGCGGCGACGATGGGCCGGCTGCGGACCGCCGTCCAGACCCTGGCCGACATGGACCTCGCCCCCGACGAGCTGCTGGCCCGGCTGGACGACCTCGTGATGCGGCTGAGCGAGGAGGAGCCGGCGGCCGGGAAGGCGGACCGGGGCGGGACGACGGTCCTGGGCGCCACCTGCCTCTACGCCGTCTACGATCCGGCGAGCCGGTGCTGCACGATGGCGCGGGCCGGGCATCCGCCGCCGGTGGTCGTCACCCCGCAGGGCGAGGTCAGCTTCCCCGACCTCCCCTCCGGTCCGCCGCTGGGGCTCGGCGGGCTCCCCTTCGAGTCCCTGGAGGTCGAGCTGCCCGAGGGGAGCCTGCTCGGCCTCTACACCGACGGCCTCATCGAGGGCACCGACAAGGACACCGAACAGGGCAAGGTCCGGCTGGGGCGGGCGATCTCCCGGGAGGGGCTGCCGCTGGACGAGCTGTGCGCGGTGGTGGTCAAGGAGTTGCTGCCCGTCCCGCAGCCGGACGACATCGCCCTGCTCCTCGCCCGTACCCATGCGCTCAGCCCCGACCGGCTGGCCTCGTGGGACGTGCCGCTGGACCCGGCCGCCGTCGGGACGATCCGGAGCAAGGTGGCCCGGCAGCTCGAGACCTGGGGGCTGGACGAGCTGACGATGACGACCGAGCTGATCGTCAGCGAGCTGGTGACCAACGCGATCCGGTACGCCTCCGGTCCCGTACGGCTGCGGCTGCTGCTCCAGTCCGTGCTGACCTGCGAGGTCTCCGACGCGAGCAGCACCACCCCGCGGCTGCGGCACGCCCGGACGACGGACGAGGGTGGCCGCGGCCTCTTCCTCGTCGCGCAGCTCGCCCGCCGCTGGGGCACCCGGTACACCCACCGGGGGAAGATCATCTGGGCGGAGCAGAGTCTGCCGTCGCCGCTGCCGGTTCCTCCGGGCTCTCCTCTGCCTCCTGCCTCTCCCCCGCCGTCCGGTCCGGGATCTCCCCCGCCGCCCGGCTGAACAGCCTGCTGAACGCGGTGCCGGGGCCGGCCAGCTCGGACCAGGTGCCCTCCTCGACGATGCGTCCGCCCTCCAGCACGGCGATGCGGTCGGCCCGGCGGACGGTGGCGGGCCGGTGGGCGATGATCAGCGTCGTACGGGTACGGGCCCGGAGGTCCGCCGCGAGCGCCCGGGCCAGTTCGGCGTCGCCCCGGTGGTCGAGGTGGGCCGTCGTCTCGTCCAGGACCAGGACGCGGGGGCGGCCGAGGAGCCCCCGGGCCAGGGCGACCCGGGCCCGCTGGCCGCCGGAGAGGGTGGCCCCGCGCTCCCCGACCGGCGTGTCCAGGCCTTGGGGCAGGGCGTCGACGACGGGGATGAGGCCGCAGGTGCGGACGGCGGCGGCCAGTTCCCGGTCGGTGGCGTCGGGGGCGGCGAGGCGGAGGTTCTCGGCGAGGGTGCCGTGGAAGAGCGGCGCCTCCTGGCCGACCACGCAGACGGCCGCCCGCAGGTCGTCCTCGGTGAGGTCCCGCAGGTCGACGGGGTGGGCGGGGTCCCCCGGCACCAGCTCCACCGTGCCCTCCTGCGGGTCCCAGTAGCGGGCCAGGAGGTGGGCGCAGCTCGTCTTGCCCGCGCCCGAGGCTCCGACGAGGGCCACCGTCTCGCCCGGCCGGACGGTGAGGTCGAGCCCGTCCAGGACGGGGGCGGCGCCGTAGCCGAACCGTACGCCGCGCAGCCGCAGCCCCAGCGGCCCCGGTGGAACGGGCACCGGCACGGCGGGAGCGGGAGCGCCCGCGGGTGCGTCCACGGCCGCGCGGACCCGGGCGGCGGCGGCCCGCAGACTGCCCGCCCGGCCCAGCGCGGCCGCCGATTCGGCCACCGGGGCGAGCGCGCCGAGGGCGAGGGCCATGGCCGCCGGGGCCCAGGCCCCGTCGAGCCGCCCGCCGCCCGCCGCGTGGGCGGCGGCCGCGACCACCCCGATGACGGCGGCGACGACCAGCAGATCGCGGGCGGCCCCGGCCCCCGTCTCCCAGGACTGCTCGGCCCGTTGGGCGCGGGCCAGCCGCCGTCCGCCGGAGCGCAGCCGGGCCCGGGTCCGGTCCAGGGCACCCGCCGCCAGCAGCTCGCGGAGCCCGTCGACGGCCTCCGTGCTCTCGGCGGAGAGGTCGGCCAGCTCGGCCCGGGTCCGCGCACCGCGCTCGGCCCGGCCCCGCGCCTCCAGCAGGGGCGACCAGAGGAGCAGCAGGGCGACGGGCACGACGGCGAGCAGCAGCCACGGCCCGAGGATGCCCAGCAGGGTGGCGGCTGCGGCGAAGACGAGCCCGGAGGCGAGGAGTTGGGCGATGGCGTGGGCGTAGAAGAACTCCAGCGCCTCCACGTCACCGAGCGCGGTCGAGGCGAGGTCTCCGCTCCGCCGCCCGGCGATCCGCGCGGGGGCGGACCGGGCGAGCCCGTCGAAGACCCGGACCCGCAGCTCGGCCAGGACCCGGTAGGCGAGGTCGTGCGAGAGGTCCATCTCCCGCCAGGTGGCGAGGGCCCGGAGCAGGACGAGCCCGACGAGCATCCCCACGGTCGCGGCCGAGGGCGCCCTGTGCTCGATGACCGCCGTGCCCACGGTGTGCGCGGCGAGGGTGACCAGGGCGACGAGGGCCGCTTGGTCGACGAGGGCGGCCACGCAGGTGCGCAGGACGGTGACGCGGTGGGCGCCGAGGACGGGGAGGAGGGAGCGGAGGGCGCCGGTGTCGGGGGTTGGGGCGGGGGTGGTCTCGGGGGTGGGGGTGGCCTCGGGGGCGGGTGCGGCGGCTTGCCCGGATGTGGGGACGGAGGCGGAGGCATCGGCGTTCTCCGGAGCTGCGGCCGGTGCGCCGGGGGGTGCCGACACGGGTACGGCGGCCTTCTCCGCAGCGCCGACGGGTGACGGCCCGGGTGCGGCTGCTTTCCCGGAAGCGACGGCGGGGGCCGACGCGGGTGCGGTGGCTGTCCCGGAAGCGACGGCGGGGGCGTTCTCGGGGGTGGTCATGCGGCGTGGTCCTCCTGGGCGGGGTGGCCGGCTGCTACGAGGGAGGCGTAGACCCCGCCGGCCGCGAGCAGCCCGCTGTGGTCGCCGGATGCCTCGACCCGGCCGCCGTCGAGGACGACGATGTGGTCGGCATGGCGTACGGCGTCGAGCCGATGGGCGACGACCAGGCAGGTTCGGCCCCGGCTCGCGGCCACCAGCTCCCGTACGATCCGGGCCTCGCCGCGTTCGTCCACCGCGCTGGTGGCCTCGTCCAGGATCAGGACCGGCGCGTCGGCCAGCAGGGCGCGGGCGAGGGCGAGCCGTTGGCGCTGGCCGCCGGAGAGCGTGGCGCCGCGTTCGCCGACGAGGGTGTCGTACCCCTGCGGGAACGCGGTGATCTCCTGGTGGATGCCCGCCGACCGGGCGGCGGCGCGCAGTTGTCCGTCGGTGGCGGCGGGGCGGGCGATGCGGAGGTTCTCCGCGATGGTGGCGTGGAAGAGGTACGTCTCCTGCGAGACGACGGCGATCCCCCGGCGCAGCGAGGCGAGGCTGTAGGCGGCGGTGGCGGTTCCGGCGATCGTGACGCGGCCCCGGTCCGGGTCGCGCTGGCGCAGGAGCAGGCTCAGCAGAGTGGACTTCCCGGCGCCGGAGGGGCCGACGATCGCCGTCGTGCGTCCGGCGGGTGCGGTGAAGGTGACGCCGTCCAGGGCGGGGCGGTCGGCGCCCGGATGGGTGAAGTGGACGTTCAGGAAACGGATTTCGGGGGCGGTGTCCCAGCGGGCCTCCACCGTGCCCCGGTCCGCGACGGCGGGTTCGGCGGTGCGCAGGGCGGCGATCCCGTCGGCGGCGGAGACCCCGAGATAGCCCGCGTGCCATTCGCGGGAGAGGTCCCGGATGGGGCGGAAGCACTCGGAGGCGAGCATCAGCAGGAGGTACGTGCCGGTGGCGGCGGTGCGTCCGGTGGCCGCCGAGGAGCACGCCACGAGGACGGCGGCCGCGGTGCCGCCCTGGACGGCGAGGTCGGTGAGGCCGGTGTCGACGAGCGAGACCCGGAGCTTGGCGACGGTGGCCCGGTGCAGCGCCGCCGAACGCTTCTCCAGCCGCTCCCGTACACGGCCGACGGCACCGGCCGCGCGCAGGGTGGCCATGCCCTGGAGAGCCTCCAAGTAGTCGGCGGCCAGGGCCTCGTAGGAGTCCCAGTGCTCCTTGCCGCGCCGGGCGAGCAGCCGGTCCCACCAGCGCGGCCCGAAGAGCGCGAGTACCAGGGCGAGAGCCAGGGCGAGGGCCGCGTACGGCTCGATCAGCGCGACGGCGACGAGCAGCAGCGGGGGGACGGCGGCGGTGATGAGCGCCTGGGGGAGGTAGCGGGAGACGTACGCGTCCACGCCCTCGACCCCGTCCACGAGCGTGGCGCGTACGGCTCCCGCCCGCGCACCGGTGATCGCGGTGGGGCCGAGTCCGCCGAGGCGGGCCAGCAGGGTGTCGCGGAGCCGGATGCGGACGGTGGCGCCCGCCGTGACGGCGGTCAGCCGCTGGGCGCGGCCGAGCGCGGCACGGATGAGGACGACGGCGAGCACGGCGAGGAGCAGCGGTGCGAGGGCGGCCGTGTCGCCGTGGGCGATCCGGGAGAGGACGACGGCGAGCAGGACGGCCTGGGCGAGGTGGGTGAGGGTGACGGCGGCGAGCAGCACGGTGGCCAGGCCGAGAGGACGGCGGGCGGTCCGGGCGGCGCGCAGGAGTTCGGGGTGGAGCATCATGGGCGTTCTTCCTTGCCCGACGGGGTCGGTGGGGCGGGGCGGGGTGTGCGCTGGTACGGGGGCGCCGGGGATTCCAGGGGTGCCGGAGGGGCTGGAGGTGCGGCCAGGGCCAGGCCGTGGATGATCCAGTCCTGGCCGGGGGCGTCACCGAGTGCGGCGCCCAGGTCGGCCTGTTGCCAGGAGCCGATGGGGCGGGAACGGAGCCCGAGCGCGGTGGCGTGGGCCTGGGCGGCACCGGCGGCGTACCCGGCGGCCAGGTGGCTGCCGCGGACCAGGGCCGGTGGGGCGTCGGCGGGGCAGCCGTGGGCGAGGAGCACCGCGCCCGCCGTGCCGATCCAGCGCTGGCCCGCCGCCCAGCGGGCGAGGGTGGGGCGGGCGTCGCCCGAGGCGAGGAGGTCGGCGGGCGTACGGAGTCCCGGGGCGTCGCCACCGACCGCCGCGACCCACGCGGGGCCGTCCGGCCGGGCGGCCTGCGCGGTCGCCAGGACCTGGGCGAGCAACTCCGGGGCAGGCGGGGGCGTCAGGTCGGCGGGGTCCGCGCTCCTTCGCGTACGGAGCGTGTCGTCGGTCACCGGGCCGGGGCGGTGGGCGGGGTGCCAGGTGGGGCGACTCGCTCGCGTCAGGCGGTCCAACAGGTGCTGTGCGCAGGCGAGTTCACCTGTCGGTGCGGTCCCGGCATCCGGTTGCGGCAGCGGGGCGGCGGTCCGGGAGCGGGGGTGGGCGGACCAGGCGGCCAGCGGGTCGCGTTCGCGCGCGGGCGTCCCGCCCGGGGACAGCCACAGGGCTACGAGCGGGAGTTCGGGTTCGGTGCCGGGCCATCGGACCTCCCACTCGGCCGCCTTGGGCAGCCCGGCCGCCGCCGCGAGCTCCGTACCGTCCGCGTCGAGCGACACCCGTACACCGCCCGGGGCGGCGGCGAGCGCCAGGGCGGCCGCCGCGTGGCCCGCGTCGAGCAGGAGCAGCGGCCAGGCGCGGTGTCCGTAGTGCGCGACAGTGCGGGAGGCGACGACGGTGAGGACGGCCACGGCTCCCGGGGGCGCGTCGGCGGGAGCCGGGCCGCGCGGGTGGGCGCGGTGGGTGCGCGGGTCGTAGGCGTACCGGCCGGGTGGCAGGGAGCAGCCGGGGCCGATGAGCAGGTGGGCCCGTACAGGATGGAGCGCGCCCGCCGAGGCAGCGGGCCGCAACCGGCCACCCGCCTCCCGGGGCGCCGCGAGCGACAGGCGCAGGGCTCGGTCCAGATCCACCGCTCCCCCGGGCCCGTCCAGGGGCAGCCCCGGACCCTCCCAGGGGAAGGCGCGCTCCGGCGCATACGGAACCGTGCGCGGCACCCGGGGCGATCTGGCCTCGGCCAGGGCGCGGCGCAGGGGCGCGGAGGCTGCCGGAGGAGCCTGGGTCATGAGGGGGCGCTCCTTCACATGTGCGGCGGCGGTGCGAGGGTGAAGTCCGCCGGTCCGGTGGGGGGTCGGGTGCGCCAGCCCCGGGCGAGCGCGGCTTCGGCGAAGCGCGGGCAGCCCAGGTAGGCGAAGGCGGCAGGGGCGTTGGGGATCAGGCCGGAGACCAGGACGCGGGCAACGCGCAGCGGGGTCTCCGCGATGTCCTCGGTGGTCAGGTCGGCCGTGATCACGCGGTGGCCGCCGGCGGCGAGCGCGGCGTCCAGGGCGGAGCGGCTGCCGGGCGCGAGCTCGGTGACGGGGACGACACCCGCGGCCGGTTCGGTGAAGCGCCGGGCCAGCGGGGCCATCCGGTCGTCCAGCCACACCTGCACATGGGCGCCCAGATCCCGTACGGCGGCGAACTCCGGTCCGCAGTCGTCGAGATAGCGGCGGTCGGCCCGGTGGTCCAGGTAGAGGCCCCGGGCGAAGAGACCGGCCTCCACCGAGCGGTGGACCCAACCGTCGGCATCCACCGCGCCTTGTGTGAACACCCAGGTGTGCACGGCCTCCAGCACCGCCTTGCGGGCCGCCTCCGCCGGGTCGTACCGGCAGGCGAACCCGGCGGCGTGGATGCCGCGCCGGGGGTCGTGGACCAGGGCGGCCACGCAGGGGGCGAACTCGGAGGGCATCTCCACGATGTGGACGTCGAGTTCGGCTCCGGCCAGGTCCTCGGTGAGGCCGGGGACGCTCGCCGGGTCGATGCCCCGGGTGGGGCCGTCCAGGTGCCACCACAGCTCCAGGGCGTCGCGCTCGACGACTTCGAGCAGCCCTCGCTCCACGGCGTCGTCGAGGCCCTGGCCGGTGGCGATGCCCGCGTAGTTGAGATGGTGGGTGCGCGGCAGCGAACGCAGCTCGCCCTGGCGCCAGTTGAGGTGGGTGAGGGCGACGGGCGCCCAGCAGGACTCGCCGTTCTCGGTGGCCCGGGTCCACAGCGCCGGTGTCTCGGGGGTGAGTTCGGCGTACGGGAAGCGGGGGCGCCCGTACTGCCAGGAGGCGTAGCGGGGCAGCGCCCCGGGTCCGTACACCCGCACACCCTCCGCCTCCAGTTCGGCGGCCGTGGCCCGGCGGGGTGCGTCGGGGTGGCCGGGCGGCGGGAGGCGGTTGCCGCAGTAGCGCTCGACGGCCTCCGCGACGGCGGCGATCCAGGCGCCTCGGGGGTCCCCGAAGGTGGTGCCGAGCGAGACCCGGTCGGCGGGCCAGGCACCGAGGCGCCTGGCGTCGGAGACCTCGGCGGTCATCGCGGTGTAGCGCGGCGGCGCTCCCGTCGGGTGCTCGACGGGCTCGACGCCGCGGATCAGCCCGCAGACGGGATCGACCAGGGCTTCGACGGGCAGGGTGCTGGTCAACGGCATATCTCCGGTACGGGCTCGACGTAATGGCGTCGGGCGACGACGGTCAGGTGCAGGGCGCTCCCCCGGGCCGTGACGGCTCTGCGGGAGGGGGCGAGGCGGGTGGCGGTCACCGGGTTCTCGCCCGTGTGCGGGTTGCGGGCGTGGGCGGGGAAGTGGTGTCCGGCGATCTCCGCGCGCAGCCGGGTCCCGGCGGGCAGCCTGCGGCCCAGGGTGCCGAGCGGCACGGTGATCTCGGCCGTGCGCCCGGGGGGGTCGGTGCGCCGGACGATGCCGAAGGCGAGCGGGTCCGCGCGGCCGGCCGGGTCGAGCGCGGTGAGGCGGACGGCCCAGTCGGCGGCGGGGGTGTCGGCGGTGGCGTGGAACCGGGCGGTGGCGGGTCCGGCCAGGTCGAGCGGCCGGGGCAGGGGCGGAGAGAGGAGGAGGCAGCGGTCGGCGGGAGCGCCCTCGGTGGGGGCCGGGACGGTCAGGTCGTCGGAGCGGACCGGGTGGGCCGGGTCTGCGGTGAACTCGGTTCCGTGCAGCGGCCGGAGACCGGTGGGCGCGTCGAGGGCCCAGGTGGCGGTCCGGGTCGAGGCGCTCTCCGGGGGGCGTGGGCCGGCCTCGTGAATGCGGTGCCAACGACCGCTGCCACCGAGGGAGATGACGCCGCGCCGCTCGGTATCCAGCCGTCCGGCGAGAGCGGCGCGGGCCCAGCGTACGTACAGAGCACCGAGGTTGATGCGGTCGGCGGCGATCTCGGGCCGGTCGGCGGTGAGGCGGTGGCCCCAGGGGCCGAGCAGCAGCCGGGCCGGCCCGCCCCAGCCGCGCCACAGCGCCATGGTGTCCTCGGCGAAGGGGTCGCGGGTGCCGCCGACGGCGAGGAGCGGGAGGCGGGAGGCGGAGCCGCGCGCGACGATCCTGCCGCGTACGCAGTCGTCCCAGAGTCCGGGCCAGGAGGGCAGGGGGCGGCCCAGGCGGTCGGGGAGCCGGGTGAGCGGGAGGTGTTCCAGCAGCCGGGGGTCGTCGGTGAGGGCGGAGGCCAGGGCGTCCGGGGCCGAGTCGGGGCGGTCGCCGTGGGCGGCCCACCAGCCGGCGCGGGCCCCGAGGCGTTCGGGTCCTGCGGGCTCGCGGGCGGTCTCGACGAGGCCGAGGGCGGGGACGGCGGCGATGACGGCGTCCGGGCGGCCGTCGCCGGGGGCACCGAGCGCGGTGACCAGGGCGCAGTGGGCGGCGTAGGAGGAGCCCACCGCGACGACCGGGCCGCCACCGCTCCACCCCTGCTCGCGCACCCACACCACGGTCGCGGCGCCGTCGCTCTCCTCGTGGTCCCGGTAGGGGTGCCAGGGACCGGGCGAGCCGTACCGGCCGCGTACGTCCTGGGCGAGGGCGGCGAACCCGTGGGCCGCCCAGCCGCGCAGCTCGGCGTGGTGGGCGGTACGGCCGTAGGGGGTGCGGATCACGACGGCGGGGTGGGGGCCGGGCGTGTCCGGTAGGCAGAGGTCGGTGGCGAGCGGGGTGCCGTCGGGGGCGGGGATGTGCACGGTGGCGGTGTTCGTGTGCGCGCCCGCGCGGTGGCCGGTGTTCATGCCTTCCCGCCCGTTACGGGGGCGGGCAGCGGAGCAACGTCCGGCACCGGGAGCACGGGGTGTTCGGTGACGGTCAGGTCCCGCAGGTCGATCCGGCGCAGTCGGCGGCGGGCGGGCAGGGCGGTTCCCCGGCCGCTTCCGTCGCCCGCCCAGGCGATCAGGTCGGCGGTGAGCAGCGCGGCGATCAGCGCGGCCGACGCCTCGGTGGGGTGCGGGCCGGTGTCGGGAGTGCGGTGGCCGGTCCAGTAGGCGGCGAGTTCGCGGTGGGCGGCGGTCGCCGCGAGTCTGCGCAGCCGTACATGGGCGGAGGTGACGTCGCCCGGGGCGCAGGCGAGGGGCTCGATCCAGGCGTGGGCGCCCTCACGGTGGCAGCGGAGCCAGGCGGTGTGCCGCGCGGGCAGCCGGTCCGCGTCGGCCCAGAGCCCTTCGGTTACGGGCGAGTCGAGGCACCAGACCACGGCGGTGTCCCGCCGCCCCGCGAGTCCGGTCAGACCGTCGGCGGTGGCGGGGTGGACCTCGGCGCCTTCCGCCGCGGCGAACCGGGAGAGCGGTTCGGTGAGTACGGGGTCACCCAGGAGGTGGACGGTCCGCCCGGTGAGCGGCGGGCGGCGGGGTTCGGTCACTGCGTGCCCGGCCTCCTCGAACGCCGCTACCAGCCGGTCGAGTTCGGTGGAGGCGGAGGTGCAGGTGGAGACGGCTTCGGGGGCGGATACGGAGTCCGCGTACGCCCCCTCCCCCGCCGTCAGCCGGTCGACCAGCTCCGCACCGCCGACGCGGCCGGTGTCGATGCGGAGGAACTCCCCGTCGGCGGTGCGGAGCACGGGCCGGTCACCGGGAACGGTGACGATCCCGGCACCGGGAGCGAGTCGACTGGGGTTCACGGGGGCCTCCGAGGAGCGTGCTGGTACGGGAGCGAGCGGGCGGGTCGTAACGGGACGGGCCCGTCCGGGGATTGACCGGACGGGCCCGCCACGCGAGGAGCGGGAGCCTGCCTCAGCGGCAGGTGCCGCTTACTTCTCGTCCGCGGTGTCGGCCTCGACCGCGTCGTCGAACGGGTTCTCGACGAGGGCGTTCGAGTGGGTGGCGGAGAGGTGGGCGAGCTGGCCCTGGTCAGCGATCGGGCTGAACACCTTGTTCTGCTCCATGAGTTGAATCCTCCATATCGATGGATCGGATGATGGTCGCGACGTTGTTCCTTGCCGCACCACAGACACTAATGAATATGATTTTCATTCCGCAATAGCTGAGGCGGGTCGAGAGGGTGATCTGGGTAACAGACGGGCCAGCCGCCCTCGGCATCGATCCCCACTCGCCCCTGCACGCCCAGGACTTCGGCCAGCAGGCGCTCCGTGACCACCTCCGCCGGCGGGCCGTCGGCGGCGATGCGCCCCTCCCGCAGCGCGACGATCCGGTCCGCGAACCGCGCCGCGTGGTTGAGGTCATGAAGCACCATCACCACGGTGAGCCGCCGCTCGGCGCGCAGCCGTACGACGGTCTGGAGCACCTCCAGCTGGTGCCGCAGATCGAGATAGGTGGTGGGCTCGTCCAGGAAGAGAAGCGGGGCGTCCTGGGCCAACGCCATGGCGAGGCGCACCCGTTGGCGCTCGCCGCCCGACAGCGCGTCCACCGGGCGGTCCGCCCAGTCGGTCACGCCGACATCGGCGAGGGCCCGGTTCACCACCTCGTCGTCGCCGTCCCGCAGCATCCCGAGCGGTCCCCGGGTGGCATACCGGCCCTGGCGCACCAACTGCCTCACGGTCAGCGCCGGTACGGCCGGTGCCGACTGGTGCAGCAGCGCGACCCGGCGGGCGGCGGCCCGCCGGGGCAGGCGCGCCACGTCGTCGCCGTCGAGCAGGACCCGGCCCGCGCCGGGGGTGAGCAGTCCGGCGGCCAGCTTGAGGAAGGTGCTCTTGCCGCAGCCGTTGAGGCCGATGAGGGCCACGAGTTCACCGGCGCCGATGCTCAGGTCGACCCCGCGCAGCACCTCGCGCCCCGGATAGCCGAAGCCGAGCCCCTCCGCCCGGACCGCGGCGGGCACCTCCACGGTCCGGTCCGGCCCGTCCGGTGGATCCGCCTTCCCGTTCGTCCCCGCGTCGTCGTTCGCGTCCACCGTCATGTCTCTCGTCCGTGCGGCCATGTCCGGCCTCCTCCCTGTCATCGTTCGTCCGCCCGTCGCCGCGCCACGACCAGCAGCAGCCCGGCCCCGACGAAGGTGGTCAGCGCGCCGACCGGCAGGGTCAGCCGGTCCGCGTCGAGCGCCACCACCAGGAGCCGGGAGAGCAGTTGGGCCGCGGCGTCCGCCCCGCACACCACCACCGCGCCGAGCAGCGCGGCGCCGGGAAGGGTGATGCGCAGGTCGGCGCCGAAGACGGCCAGCGCCAGATGCGGCACCAGCAGGCCCACGAAGCCGAGCGCCCCCACGGCCGAGACCGCCCCCGCCGTCAGGGCCACCGCACACACGAGCGCGGCGGCCCGGCCCCGCCCGGCGTCCAGCCCGGCGGCGGATGCCTGTTCGTCGCCGCAGCGCAGCAGGGTGAGCGGGGCCGCGAGCAGCCAGGCCGCCGCTCCCCACACCGCCGCCCACGGCCACAGCAGATGCCAGTGCTCCCAGACCCGGCCCTCGGTGGAACCGATCAACCACTGGACGACGCTGCCCAGTTCGCCCGGGGCCACCAGGAGGACCACGGCGGTGAGCCCGGCGAGGACCGCCGACACCAGCACCCCGTACACGGCGGTCTGCTCGGGGTCGCCCTTCTCCCGCCCCGCGAGCAGCCACAGCAGCCCCGCCCCCGCGAACCCGCCGAGGCAGGCCGCCACGACGACCGCCGCCGGGGAGTCCCAGCCGGCCAGGCCGAGACCGGTGGCGGCGACCGCGCCGAGGACCGCTCCGGGGGTGACCCCGGTGACCTCGGGTCCGGCCAGCGGATTGCGCAGGGCCGACTGAAGGACGAGCCCGGCGACGCCCAGGCTCGCCCCGGCGACCAGGGCCACCAGCAGCCGGGGCAAACGGAGTTGGAGGACGATGTGCTGGGCCATGGGGTCTCCGCCGCCCAGGAGCACGGCCCGTACTCCCCCTGCCGCCACACCCCGCCCCGCGAACAGGTCCGCACAGGCTACGGCGGCCACGAGAACCACCAGGGCGCCCAGCCGCACGCCCGGTGAGCGCCAGGCCTGCCGGGCCGTTCCGGGCGCCGCTTCCGACACGCTCATCGCTCCGCCTTCCGCAGAAGAGGTATGGACTCCGCGCCCCGCACGGGCCCTCCGGCCTGCCCAGGCACGGGCAGGGACGCATCGGATGCCGGCCCGGCGGACGCGGGCCCCCGGTCGCGCCCACGCGCCGCACGCCGCCCCCGCTTCAGCAGCACCACCCCGACCGGCACCCCGACCAGGGCCGTCCATGCCCCGACGGGCGTCTCGACCGGGGCGAGCGCCAGCCGGGCGGGCTGGTCCGCGCAGAGCACCACAACCGCCCCGCACAGGGCGGAGCGCACGAGCCACCCCGCCGCCCCGCCGTCCGGCTTCAGCCGTCGGGCGAGGTGGGGGGCGAGGAAGCCGACCCAGGCCACCGGGCCGCAGACCGCCACCACAGGCGCGATCAGGACGACGGCGATACCGAGCGCGGCGACCCGGGCGCGTTCGACGCGTACGCCGAGGGCGCGGGCGTCGTCGTCACCGAGCCGCAGCACGCCGAGCACCGGCACACAGAGCACCAGCGCGGGGACGGCGACGGCCAGCCAGGGCAGCAGTCCGGTGACGTCGTCCCAGGTGCGAGCGGAGAGGCTGCCCAGCAGATAGCGGTAGATGAGCTGGAGGTCCAGTTGGTCGGCCATCACCATGAGCACCAGCAGCCCCGCCTGGAGCGCGGCGGCGACGGCGGCCCCGGTGAGCAGCACGGACGACGGGCTGCGGCCGAACCCGGCGGCGACCAGCGTCAGCAGTCCGCCGAGCGCCGCCCCGGCCAAGGCCAGGAAGGGCTGGAGGCCGAGCGGCACGGAGAGGGCCAGCACCAGCGGTGCCGCCACACCGAGCGCGGCACCGGAGGAGACGCCGAGCATCTCCGGGACGGCGAGCGGATTGCGCAGCGCCTCCTGGAGCACCAGCCCCGCCGCGCCCAGACAGGCACCGGCGACCAGTGCCAACACCATGCGGGGGAGCCGCAGTTCGGTGACGACGATCCCCGCGAGGCCGTCGGAGCCGAGGGTGGCGGGGAGCCGGGCGGGGGGAACGTACGGCGTACCGAGGCTCAGCGCGCACACCGCGCTCACCACCGCCACGACCGTCAGTGCGACCGGCACCACACGCAGCCGCCTCACCGCAGCGCAACCGCCCTCTTCCGGAAGGCCGTTCACCGCAGTGCGGCCGTCGCCTCGTCGAGGACGATGCCCATGGACCGGGTGCCGCGGCCCTTGGCCCAGACCTCGGAGTCGACCTCGATGACCTTGCCGTTCTTCACCGCCGGGATGCGCGACCAGAGCGGGTTCTTGGCGAGCTTGTCGGAGAGCTTGCCGTCCGGCGCACCGAAGGAGAGCGTTTCCACGAAGAGGACGTCGACATCCCGCGCGAGGATCTCCTCCAGGCTGTAGGAGCCGTCGACTCCCCTGCTCTTCCAGGGGTAGTGGGAGATCTTCGGGAAGAGTCCGGCGGCCACATCGGTCTCCGGGGTGGCGACGCCGAAGTTCTCGTCGCTGCCGAAGATGATCAGTGACGTCTTGTCGCTCCGGTTCTCCTCGGCCTCGGCCAGCCGGGTACGGAACGTCCTCTCGGCCTTCTCGCCCTGTTCCGTACGGCCGGTGAGCGCGGCCAGGTCGCGCAGGTAGCCGACGCTGTCCTGCCAGGAGCCGGGCTGGACGGGCCAGAAGGTGGTGGCACCCTTCAGCGCGGGGGCGAGCTTGCCGTGGGTGTCCTCCAGGCCGATCACCAGGTCGGGCCGGTGGGAGAGGATCGCCTCGACCTCGGGGCTGAGGAAGCCGCCGGGCACGACGGGGACCTTCGCGGCCTTCTCCTTGCCCAGGAAATCGGGGTGGGCGAGGACGGCGGAGTTGGTGGCGGTGGGGACCATGCCCAGCTCGACCAGGATGTCGTCGCAGAGGGCGACCAGGCAGACGATCTTCTGCGGGGGCTTCTCCAGCGAGACGGTGACGCCCTTGGCGTCGGTGATCCGGGTGGCGGCCTCGATGGGCCGTACCTCGGTGCTCGTACGGGCCTTGGCCCCGGCCGCCGGTTCGGCGGCGGACCCGGACGGCTCGTCGGTCGTGCCGCAACCGGCCAGCAGCCCTCCCAGTACGGCGATCGCGGCCCAGCGGCGGACTCTCAGTGCGGTGCGTGGCATCGGCTGTCTCTCAGATTCTGTACGGCCCCGGGGAGGAGTCAGGTGCCGCGGCGGAGCCCCGGGAACCGTCCCCGCCACAGACCGGAACCTTACACATGATTATCATTTCCAATAAAGCGGGCCAAGACCTCCCGCCCTCATGACCGAATTCCGCCGACCACCCCAGGAGACCGCCATGCCTCAACCGCCCCATCCCCACCCCCGCCTGCTGGTCGCCGACCAAGTCGCGGGGCGCGTCAGCCTGTTGGACCTGCCGGGCGGTGAGGAGGTGGCGGCGCTCGACCACCGACACCCGGCCGAGCACGCGGGCTTTCTCGCACTGCCGGACGATCTGGTCGCCTGCGTGGACGACCGGGCGGGCGAGCTGCTGGTCCTCGATCCGTACGGCCCCGACGCGGGCCTGCCCCTGGTCCGGCGGCGGATACCGGTCGCCGTGCCCGCCGAGCATCTGGCGGCCGCACCGGACGGGCGCCGCCTGGCGGTGACCACCGGTCTCGGGCGGAACGAGGAGGCCTGGACCGGGCTGCTGACGGCCGTCGACCTGGACGCACCGGACGGGGCCGTCGCCGTGCGCGTACGGGGGCGGACCGGGGAGCCGGGCGTGACGGTCCTGGGCGGGCCGTCGCCGCTCGTGGTGCTGCGCCACCGGGAGCCCGGCGAACTCCTGGTCCACCGGCACCGCGACCTGATGGCCGCACCCCCTTCCTGCCCGCCGGTGGAGCCTGTCCGGCGCATCGGGCTGCCGGACGCGGACGGGCACGGGGACGCCCACGACCCTGTCACCGGGCGGGTGTTCGCGGCGGCGGGCTCGGGCGTGCACCGGGTGCGGCACGAGGGCGAGCGGGTCGCGCCGGAGCCGCCCCTGCCCTGGGGCGCCGACGGGCGGACCGGCGGGCGGGGCTACTACCTGCGGCTCGATCCCGTACGGCGCACGCTCTGGTCCTGCGTACGCGGCGGGCCCTCCGCGCCGGGGCAGTGGCCGGAGTGGACCAACGACGCCTGGTGGCACGGGCTCGACACCGGCATCACGGGACGGCTGGAGCTGGGGCCCGGGCTGGTGTTCCGGCTCGCGGTGACCGCCCGGCACATCGCGTACTCGCGCGTCCACCCGGACGGCGACGAGCTGATCCTGCTCGCCGCGCCCACCGCTCCCGGCACCCGGCCGCACATCGCCGCGCGCCTCCCGCTGCCCGCGATGGCGGGGGCGCCCCGGCGCGGCGGCACGCCGTGGGACGGCGTCCAGCGGCGGGCGATCGCCGCCTCCCCCGGCGCCGGGCTGGTCGCGGTCAGCCGGGGCGGCCACGGCGAGGTCCATGTCTTCGACGCCGACCGGGCGGAGCGGGTCACCACCCTCACCCTGCCCACCCCGCTCGACGACGGCGGGCATCTGGCACTGATCACCCCCGGCGACGGCGCGCACGCCGACCCGGTGGGGCGGTGAGCCGCGGCCCTCCACACCGCCGCCGAGCAGCCCCCCGCATTACAACTTGGAAACGACAGTCATTTCCATATACGGTCGACGCCACCGACCGGCCCCCACCATCCCCAGGAGATGAAGACCCATGGCAGTTCCGAAGCGGAAGATGTCCCGCAGCAACACCCGCCACCGCCGCGCCCAGTGGAAGGCCACCACGCCCCAGCTGGTGCCGGTGACCGTCGACGGCGTGGTGCACCAGGTGCCGCAGCGGCTGGTGAAGGCGTACGAGCGCGGCCTGCTGCGACCGGAGAGCTGAACCCGCGCACGAGAAGGAGGGGCGGGTGGTGGCGCGGCTCGATCGCCGCGCCACCACCCGCCCTTCGTGCACTCAGGCCGGTGTCACCAGGAGGACTTGGTCACGCCGGGCAGGAATCCGGCGTGCGCCTGTTCGCGCATCCGGACCCGGGAGAGGCCGAAGGTCCGCAGATAGCCGCGGGGCCGGCCGTCGACACTGTCGCGGTTGCGCACCCTCGTGGCGCTCGCGTCGCGCGGCTGGCGCCGCAACTCCTCGACCGCCGCAGCGCGTTCGGCCGCCGGAGTAGCCGGGCGGCGGATGACCTCCTTCAGCTCGGCCCGGCGGGCCGCGTACCGCTCGACGGTCGCCTTGCGCTTCTCGTTCTGCGCGATCTTGCTCTTCTTGGCCATCAGACCTTCCCTCCCCGGGCGCGGATGCGCGCGACCGCGGCCTCGATGCCGATGACGTCGATCGTCTTGATCGCGCGGGCGCTGAGCGTCAGCCGCACATGGCGCCCCTCACTGGGGAGCCAGTACCGCTTGCGCTGGACATTCGGGTCGAACCGGCGTGACGTACGGCGGTGCGAGTGGGAGATGGAGTTGCCGAATCCCGGCTGCGAGCCGGTCAGTTGGCAGTGGGCGGACACGGACGTTACCTGCCTCTCATCGATGCATCCATTATTGAAAATGGAAACCATTGCCATATAGTAGCGCCCATGGCTCGCAACGACGTACGCCCGGTCATCAAGCTCCGCTCCACCGCGGGGACCGGCTACACCTATGTCACCCGTAAGAACCGCCGCAACAACCCCGACCGGATGGTGCTGCGCAAGTACGACCCGGTCGCCCGTCGGCATGTCGACTTCCGCGAGGAGCGCTGAGGCCCCCGGCCCCCGCCCCGCAGCAGCCCCCGACCGCTAGGAACCCCTCATGAAGCCCGGAATCCACCCCGCCTACGGCCCCGTCGTCTTCCGCGACAAGGCCGCCGACTTCGCCTTCCTCACCCGCTCCACCCTGACCAGCGACAGGACCGTGGAGTGGGAGGACGGCAACACCTACCCGGTGGTCGACGTGGAGATCTCCTCCGCGAGCCACCCCTTCTACACCGGTACCGCACGTGTCCTGGACACCGCGGGCCGGGTCGAGCGCTTCGAGCGCCGCTACGGACGCGGTGAGGCCCGGTGACGGAGGAAGCGCGCCGGAAGCTGCCCGTCGTCATCGTCTGCGGGCTGCACTCCGAGGCCCGCCGCGAGGTGGTGGAGGGGCTGCTCGCCACGGTCCCGCACAGCGTCGCGCTCCACCACGACCTGACGACGGCGACCGGCGGCACGGTACGCCGGATCCTGCGGGACGCCACCGGCGAGCTGTCCACGGGCGAAACGCCCCTGGTCAACGACTGCGCGTGCTGTGCGCTGCGGGAGGACCTGGTCCCCGAGCTGCGGCGGCTGGCGGACGGCGGGCTGACCCGGCTCGCCGTCCTGGAGCTGTGGGACTCCGTCGAGCCGAAGTCGATGGCCGAAGTCATCGCGGTCCACGGGGCCGACGGCTTCGAGGTCACCAACGTCATCACCGCGATCGACCCCACCCTCGTCCTGCCGTGCCTCGCCAACGGCGACGACCTGGCGGAGGCCGGCCTCGCGGCCGCACCCGCCGACCAGCGGACCGTCGGGGACACCTGGGCCCGGCAGGTGGAGTACGCCCCGGTCCTGGCCCTCGTCGACAGCCCGGCCGCCGACGACGAGGACCGCGCGCTGATCCGTCAGCTCAACCCGATGGCACGTCAGGTCCACTCCGATCCGGCGGAGTTGGCCCGGCTCGCGGTCGCCGGGTTCGATGTGGGCGCGGCAGCCGCCGGCCAGCATCCGGCCTGTGCGCTGCTGCCCCAGGAGGCGGAGGAGGCCGGGGTCTCCACGCTCGTCTGGCGGCGCCACCGTCCCTTCCATCCCGAGCGGCTGTACGACGCGCTGGAGGACCTGTGCTGTGCGGCGGCCCGCAGCCGGGGGCGGTTCTGGCTGGCGGACCGGCCCGACACGCTGCTCTCCTGGGAGGCGGCGGGCGGCGCGCTCTGTGTGGAGAACACCGGCCCCTGGCTCGCCTCCCTCCCGGACGCGGCCTGGGCCATGGTGGAGCCCTACCGGCGGGCCGCCGCCGCGCTGGACTGGCACACCGAGCACGGCGACCGCTGCCAGCACCTGGTCTTCGTCTCCCCCGGCCTCGACCGCGACGGGCTGACCGGGCTGCTGGAGTCGTGCCTGCTCACGGACGAGGAGTACCGGGCGGGCCGGGAGGCGTGGAAGAACCTGCCGGCCGCCTTCGACGCGCTCCTCGACCCGGTCTGAACCGGGTAGCCACCCCCGTACATCCAACTACCCATGCAAGGACGCACGATGGCACGCAAGCAGGACCCCCGTAAGCCGCTCAAGGCCCGCCCCAACCCTCTGGACGCGGCGGGGATCACGTACATCGACTACAAGGACACCGATCTGCTGCGGAAGTTCATCTCCGACCGCGGCAAGATCCGCAGCCGCAGGGTGAGCCGGGTGAGCGCCCAGCAGCAGCGGCAGCTCGCCGCGGCCATCAAGAACGCCCGGGAGATGGCGCTGCTGCCGTACGGAACCGGCGCCGGTTCCGGGAAGTAGCCCGGCGCCACGGGGGCGGGGGCGGCTCGGGATGCAGTGCCGTGGCAGGCCGAGCACCATGAACGTATGGGCACAGACACCTCCAAGGGGGACGGCCCGGAGTCGGCGTCGTCAGGCCCGGCGGCCTCGGGCCGCCGGGCCGGATGCCCGAATCAGAGCCTCGCTCTCGCGGCCATGCTGTTCGCCGTGTCGATGACGTTCATCGACCAGACGATCGTCGCCATCGCCGCTCCCGACATCATTCACGAACTGGGCCTCACCTCCACGCAGATGCAGTGGGTGGTCAACGCCTATCTGCTCACGCTGGCCGCGTTCTTCGCGCTGGGCGGGCGGTTGTCCGACATCTACGGGCATCGCCGGGTGATGCTGATCGGCACCCTCGTCTTCGTCATCTCCTCCGCGCTGTGCGGTGCCGTGCCGGCCGGGGACTTCGCCCAGGCCTGGCTGATCGGCTTCCGTGCCGTGCAGGGCATCGGCGCGGCGCTGATGTTCCCGGCCGCGCTGGCCGTGGTCATCGCGGTGTTCCCGGTGGAGCGGCGGGGGCGGGCGCTTGCGCTGTTCTTCGGGCTCTCCGGAGCCCTGACGGCGGTCGGGCCGCTGCTCGGCGGCTGGCTCACCTCCTGGACCTGGCGCGCGATCTTCTGGGTCAACGTGCCCGTCGCCGTCATCGCCATCGTGCTGACGCTGCTGGCGCGCATCCCGGACCGGTCGAAGCGCGAACCCCTGGATCTGCCGGGTGCGGTGCTGGTGGCGGTCGGGATGGGACTGACGGTGCTGGGCCTCCAGCAGGCGTCCACCTGGGGGTGGGACGCCGTCGCCACCTGGGCGTGCATCGTGGTCGGGGTGCTGGTGCTGGCGTTCTTCTGCTGGTTCGAACTGCGGGCCCGGATCCCGCTCATCGAGCTCCAGGTCTTCCGGGACCGGGCGTTCCAGATCGACACCGCGGTGCTGTTCTTCTCGATGATGGCGTTCGTCCCGGTCTTCTTCTTCGCCTCCGTCTACGCACAGGTCTCGTTGAGCGCCTCGCCGAACCAGGCGGCGCTCTACCTCCTCTACTTCTTCGTCGGTTTCGGTATCGCCTCGCAGTGGGGCGGCCGGATCCTGGACAAGCGCGGTGCCCGCCCGGCACTGAAGCTGGGCACCGCGCTCGGGGCGGTCGGATTCGCCCTGTGGGCGGGGAAGTTGACGACGCTCTCCATGCACGACCAGTGGCTGTACGCGGCGTTGGCCGGTGCGGGGATCGGGTTCCTGCTGGCACCGGCCTCGACGGACGCCGTGAACCGGGCGATCGGTGCTTCGTACGGGGAGGTCACCGGGATCACCCAGACGGTGCGGAACTTCGCGGCGAGCATCGGACTGGCCGTGTTCGGCACGGTGTTGACGCACCGGACGATCACCAACGTGGAAGGCACGCTGCGGGACAAGGGGGTGCCGGAGGGTGCGGCGGGCGATGCCGCGGAGTCGGTCGCGCAGGCGGTGACCGGCCAGGCGGACACCCGGGGGCCCTCCGGGTCCGGGCCGGTGGCCGATGCGGTGAAGGACTCCATGCAGGCGATCCGGATGGACTTCGCCCAGGCCAACCAGTGGGTGTTCTACGGGATGGCGATCTGTCTGGCCGTCGCGTTCCTCTTCGCGCTGTGTCACCCGGGCACCCGGGTGACACAGGATTCCCCGGAGGGGGCCGGCCGGGCTCAGAAGGAGTAGACGGCGCTCTCGTGCATGCTCCCGGCCAGCTCGCAGGCGTTGCCGTACGTGGTCGAGAACGCGACGCGCTGGCCGTGCCAGACACCGTGGGCGGTGATCACGACCGGGTCCCACTGCCGGGTGCACATGCGGTCCGGCGAGGTCCGGGCGAGCGCGGTGAACTGGCCGCCCACCGACTCCAGTTCGGCACAGGCGGCCTCGGGGGCCGGGTGGGTGCCCTCGGCACCGGGGGCGCAGGTGAGCGTGACCGCCCGCTTGACCGTCGCGGTGAGCGGGTCCTCGCCCTGGGCCACGGTGAGGACGAGGGCGGAGGGTGCGTAGAGGCTCGCGGGCTTCGCCGGTGCCGCGTGGGCGGAGGTGGCGGCGAGACCGCTGAGGGCCAGTGCGCCGGCGGCGACGGTTGCAAAGATTGCGTGACGGTTGTGTCGCATGAGTGAAAACTCCTCGCTCGGGTGCTGATTGCGGTCAGGAGTCTTACGCATGCGGAAAGTAGGCGCACATCGACAGCCCGCTTCCAGCCGCAGACGTTCGTTCGAACCGACCGGATGGTCGTTCGGGCAGCTCGCGCGGGGCGCGGAGGCCGTCCAGCATATGGACAGCCTTCGACGGTTCAACGAAGAACGACCCTCTGACCTGCGGTGATTCCGGAGCGGCCGGAAACCCCCGGAAGCCGCTTCGACCGGAAAGCAGTGCCTTACGGGCCCATTCGCACCCCCTGCGGCCACTTCCGGGAGGACCTGAGGGCGGACCTCGCCCCCACTCCGCAGACCTCGGAGCCGAACATTCCGTATACCGGGTCGGGTGTCGAATTTAGGTTAGGCTACCCTCAGCAACGTCATCGCTCCTGCCCACGACCGTGAAGACAGCCCGCCGCTCCGGCCCACCGCGCCGGACGCCGCCGCGGCCCCCGACAGCAGCCCCGTCGGCCCCTCCGGCATCCCCGGCCCCAGCGGCCTCGACGCCCGCGGCCTGACCGTCGCGTACGACCGGGCCGATGTCGTCCACGGGGCCGATCTCCGGCTGGAGCGCGGTCGGGTCACGGCCCTCATCGGGCCGAACGGCAGCGGGAAGTCCACCCTGCTGCGCGCCGTCGCCCGGCTCCACAAGGCGCGCACCGGCACGGTGACGGTCTCCGCCCCGGACGGTTCCGACCCGGTCGACGCCCTCGCCCTGTCACGCAACGACTTCGCCCGCCGCATCACCCTGCTCGCCCAGAGCCGCACCGCCCCGGCCGGGCTCAGCGTGCGGGACGTGGTGGGATTCGGCCGCCCCCCTACCGTGGGCGGCTGCGCGGCACGGACCCCGACGGTGCCCGGTCGATCGACCGCGCGCTCGCCGTCACCCACCTCACCGACCTCGCGGACCGGGGCGTCGAGAGCCTCGCCGGCGGCCAGTTGCAGCGGGTCTGGTTCGCCTGCTGTCTCGCCCAGGACACCGACGTCCTGCTGCTCGACGAGCCGACCACCTACCTGGACCTGCGCTATCAGGTGGAGGTCCTCGATCTCGTACGCGATCTGGCCGACGCCCACGGCGTGACCGTCGGGGTCGTCCTGCACGACCTGGACCAGGCCGCCGCCGTGGCGGACCGGGGCGTCCTGCTCTCGGCGGGACGGATGCCGTCGTCACCGTACGGATGCCCCGTCACCGTACGGACGGAGTCCTCCGGGCCAGGTTCAGGCCGACGCCCAGGGCCAGGGCCAGCACGCAGCCGGAGAAGACCAGGCCCGCGTCGCGCAGCCCCAGCCACAGGGTCAGGGCGCCCACGCCCACGACCGGCAGCGAGATGCCCAGGTAGGCGACGACGAAGAACGCGGAGACCGTGGCGGCCCGGTGCTCGGCCGGTGCCGCTCCGCTGATCGCGGTCACCGCGCCCCGGAACGCGAGCCCCTGCCCGAGGCCCCCGCAGAGCGCCCCGGCGATGAGCAGGGGCAGCGAGGCGAGCAGCAACGAGGCCGCCACCAGCACCAGTCCGGCGACCAGGACGAAGCACCCGCCCGGCAGGGCCCGCCGCTCCCCCACCTGCCCCATGAGCGCCTGCCCGGCCGTCGAGGCGAGGAAGACGGTGAAGACGACGAGCCCGGTCAGGGCCAGGTTGTGCACGTCGAGCGTCTCGGCCACGAAGGCCGGGGCGACGGCCGTGAAGAGGCCCAGCAGGGCGAACCCGGCGAAGGCGGCCAGCGCGGAGGGGGCGAAGACCCCGCGCACCTGGGGCGGCACCGCGATCCCCTGCGGCCGCAGCCGGAAGCGCCGTACGCCGGAGGTGACCGTCTCGGGCAGCAGCCAGGTCAGCAGGGCGGCCGCGGCGATCAGCGCCAGATGCGCCAGGAAGGGCAGCCGCAGGGGCCAGGGCGCGTACTGGGCGAGCAGCCCCGCCAGGAGCGGCCCGCACCCCAGGCCGCCCATGTTGGCGGCGGTGGCGGCGAGCCCGGCTCTCGCCGCGCGCCCCGGTGGTGCGAGTTCCAGCACTGTGACGGTGGCGGCGCCGCTCAGCAGCCCGGCGGCGAACCCCGACAGGAGGCGGCCCGCGAAGAGGGCGGGGAGCCCGCCCTCGAAGAGGAAGCAGAGGGCGCTGGCCGCCGAGAAGCCCAGGGCGGCCAGGAGCACGGGCCGCCGCCCCGCCTCGTCGGAGACGTTCCCGGCGAGGAGCAGGGTGGCGATGACAGCCAGGGCGTAGACGGCGAAGACGACCGTCACCATCAGCTCGGAGAACCCGAGCTGCTCGCGGTAGAGGCCGTAGAGCGGGGTGGGCAGGGTGGTGCCGGCCATGCCGACCGCGAAGACGGCGGCTGCCGCCGGGTAGCCCAGGCGGCTCATGAACCCTGGGGAGGTGCGGCGGGGGTGATGTGGCTGAGCACGCACCGCCAGTGGCCGTCCCGCCGGACGAAGACGTCCGTGGTCCATTCGTCGGCGTCGAAGCGGCGGCCGCCGTAGTGGGCGGTGTTCGTGATCCGTACGGTGACCAGGGCGGTGTCCCCGTGGACGCGGATCCTCGGCGGGGTGACGGCCCGCATCGCGGAGTGGGTCAGGTCGCCGGAGGCGACGAAGGCCAGGAAGGTGTCGCGGTCGGTGATGCCGGACTCGGAGACGATGACCCACTCGTCGGCCATGTAGGCGGCGATCCGGTCGGCGTCGTTGGCGACGATCGCGGCGGCCCAGGCGTCCACGACGGAGGCGAGGTGGGCGTGATCGTCTGCGCGGTCGTCGGGAACGGTGCCTGGCCCGCCGTCGCGGCTGTCGTCACCGCTGCCGTGGGCTCGGCCGTCGTCGTCACGGCTGTCCGGGGGCGGCCCGGCGCGGTCTCCGCTGTCTCCCATTTTTCGAGCGTAGCCGTGGGGTGGGCGGGCCGCAGTTCATGGCCGCGGCCCGCCCGCCCCCAGGTCATCGGCGGTGCCGGATCAGCGCGATCCGCCGTACCGCCGTTCGAAACCGGCGAACGCGGCTTCCTGGCGCCACTGGATCGCCGCCTTCGGATTCCCGTCCAGGTGGCGGGCGCAGGCCGGGGCGGGCGGGGCGAAGCCCGGCCGGGATCCGGCGCAGGCGGGCACCGGACGGTAGGCGGTGCGGCCGGGCCCGGTGGCCCAGAGGCCGTCCCCGTCGACGAAGGCGTACTCCAGCGAGGCGCGGGCCAGGTCCTTCAGCTCGGGGTAGCTCAGTCCGTAGGTCTCCCGGGCGTACTGGTACTCGTGGCTGATGTCGATGCGCGAGACGCCGGGGTCGTCGGTGGCCAGGACCACGGGGACGCCGTAGCGGCGGTAGGTGTTGAAGGGGTGGTCGTCGCCGGCCACGCCCAGGATCTGCTTGTTGCTGCTGAACGGCACCTCGACGGCGACGCGCCGCTCGGCCATCGTCCGGGCGAGCCCGCGCCAGTCGTCCTCGTGGACCAGGTCGACGCCGTGGCCGATGCGTTCGGCCCCGGCGACGAGCACGGCCTCGCGGATGTGGAAGGTGAGGTCCTCGGGCTTGACCAGGCCGGGCGTCAGCTCACCGGCGTGCAGGGTGAGCCGGACGTCCGGGTACTGGGTGCGCAGGTACTGGAGCATCCGCATCTGGAGGCTGTAGTTGCGCAGCGCGCTCTCCCCGTCCTCCGGCTGGACGAGGTTGACCGCGACGAACCGCGGGTCGCGCTCCGCGAGTCGGAGGCCGACGGCCATCTGGGTGAAGACCCGTTCCGGCGAACTGCCCCGGGAGACCTGGGAGATCCACCGTACGGGCAGCCGGCAGCCCGGGGCGGGGCGGCGGGTGTCGCACCGCGCGGCCTCGCGGAACTGGGCGTCGGCGGCGTCGGCCTCACGGACGGCCTCGGTGACGACCTTGTCGAGCTTTCCGCCCGCGACGAGCTTGCGGTGGAAGGCGGCGAGGTCGGCGTCGTAGCCCACGGACTCGGCGAGCTTGCGCGCGCTGTCGGAGGCGGGGGTGACCAGGGTCTCCAGATAGAACTGGTTCTGTTCCACCACGGTGTCGGCAACGTTGGCGAGGAGCTTGCCCCGGTCGCGGGTCGCCTCCCCGAACTTGCCGAAGGTGTCGAAGAAGTGGTCGTGGCCGGACTGGTCGGCGGGGAAGTCCTGCATCGACCAGGCGCGGACGATGCGTTGGCGGAACTCGGCGTCCGTACGGGCGTCGGCGGCCGGCCGCGTACCGGGTCCGCAGGGCGGCTGTACGGCGGTGTCCGTCGCGTCGATGCAGAGCCCGTTCTCGCCCGCGAGCTGGATCAGATACTCGGTGGTGACTGCTCCCGACAGGTGGTTGTGCAGGTCGGCCCCCTTGGGCAGCGCGGCGAAGAAGCCCTTCAGCCGGGCGGGATCGCCTTGCAGGGCGTCGAGTTGGGCGGAGGTCCGGCGCTCGGCCGGGGTGAGCGGGCGGTGCGGCACGGGCCCGGCCGCCGGGGCGACCGGCTCCTGCGCGGGTGCGGCGGTGGCCGGGATCGCGGGGAGCACCGCGAGGAGAGCGAGTGCGCCGATCCCGGCCGGGACAAGGGACTTGGGACGGCGTCGTACCGTCCGGTTCGAGAAGATCACCGCCAAATGATGGCTTCGGGTGGTCGCGTTCCCTCCTCCGAAGGCAGGGTGCGGCAACAAGATCCACTCGATCGGGTGGGAAGACTGTCTCATTCCCGTGGTAGCGGCCTGATCAGGTGCTGGGTGCCAGTGCCGCGACGCCGTCCAGGAGTACCGGCCGTTCCCCGAGGACCGCGGAGAACCGGTACACGGCCTCACCCACCGCCGCGGCTGCGGCCGGGGCCAGAGCGACCGTGCCGTCGGGACGGACGGTGATGTCCTTGTCCAGCGTGAACCAGCCCGGCACGACGTGGGCGGCCCCCATCGAGGTCAGCACCGGGCGCAACGCGTAGTCGATGGCGAGGACATGGGCCATGCTGCCACCCGTGGCGAGCGGCAGCACGGTCTTGCCGGAGAGCGCGTACTGCGGGAGCAGGTCCAGCAGTGACTTGAGCAGCCCCGAGTAGGCGGCCTTGTAGATCGGAGTGCCGATGACCACCCCGTCCACCCGCTCGAACAGCGCGGTGGCCTCGACGATGGCCGGGTGCGCGAAGTCGGCGCCGAGCAGGGCGTCGGCGGGCAGGGTTCGTACGTCCAGGGAGACCACGTCGTGGCCCTGGTCCCGGAGCCGGTCGTCGAGGTGGAGCAGGAGGCGCGCGGTACGGGAGGTGGCGGAGGGGCTTCCGGAGACGGAGAGAACGATGGCCATGGGGTGACCTTTCGGGATGCGGTCTTCGCGAACGGCTGGGGTGTTACGGCAGTTCAGGAGCGGGCGCCCCGGCTCACCAGGCGAGGACGGCCAGGACACGGGCGCCCGCGTGCCGTGTCCTGGCCACGGCGACCCCGCGACGGCGGGCAGAGGTGACCTGTGGCTCGGTCGTCGTCATGGGGCTGCCCCCTCTCTGTGCGATGGGCGGACGGGCGGATGGAGTGTGCGGGAAGGAGTGATCGGTGCTGCGGGCAGGTCAGTTGGCGCCGGAGAGCTTCACTCCGGTCCAGTCGATGTGCCCGGGGTTCTTCGGGAGCGCGGAGAGCGCCTTCGTCTTGGCGAAGAGGTTGGGTGAGGCGTACGTGAACACCAGCGCCTTGCTCTGGAGTCCGGCCCGGGTCGCGGCCTGGAGGGTGGCGGCGTAGTCGGGCGAGTCCAGCGGGGTCTGGCGGACCTTGGCCACGGCGTCCTCGAAGCCGGCCGGCTCGTACGGGGTGGAGAGGTTGAGCGGGCCGTTGGGGCCGAAGTGCGCGGTGAGGGTCTGGACGGCGGAGTCGCGGCCGGTGGTCCCGTACAGGGAGAACGTCAGATCCTTGGCGAAGAACGTGGATGGGCCAGACCCACGTGGCGCCCGCCACCTCCTCCTCCGACCACCACCACGGCGCCTCCGAGACGGCCATCCATGTGGTGAGCGGGCACCCGGAGTTCGTGTTCCTCGACGATTCCGGCGACGAGCCGCAGGAGGTGCGGCTGCGGGCGTCCCCGGGCGACTACATCTTCGTCCCGCCGTTCGTTCCCCACCGCGAGGAGAACCCCGATCCCTCCGAAGAGGCCGTGGTCGTCGTCGCCCGCTCGACCCAGGAGGCGATCGTGGTCAACCTCCCCCGCCTGTACGCGCTCCCGGCGGACGGGGGCGGTCACGAGAGGTGACGCTCCGCCCTGTACAGGCCCTGGTCGCGGACAAGGCGGGGCAGGCCCCGGAGGAGATCCTCGGGACCTGGTCACGGAGCAGGCGGGGCAGACCTCGGAAGAGATCCTGCCCCGCCTTCAGCGCCCTCTCCGGGCCCCGATCGCTACGACCGGGCCCACCGGCGCTGTCCCACGTCAGCGTTCAGAAGCGGTCCGGGGCTCGCTGCGGGAGCGGTGAGCCGGGGACGGTGTCCCGCTGCTGGTCCTTCCGGGCCTCCGCGTTCGACTCGGCGGTGGCGCGGCAGGCGACGTCCTTGGCCGGGAGCTTGCCGGTGAGGAGGTAGCCGGTGACCGTGCCGTCCGTGCAGGGGTTGCCGCTCGGGTAGACGCCGTGGCCCTCGCCGCCGAGGACGGTGACCATCTTCGAGCGCTTCATGACGGTGTGCAGGGCCTGGGCGCTGGGCAGCGGGGTCTGGGAGTCCCACTCGTTCTGGACGATGAGGGAGCCGACCTTGTTGTTCACCTTGGTGGCCGGCTCCACGGACGTGTTCCAGAAGGCGCACGGCTTGATGCTGGAGGCGAAGTCACCGAAGAGCGGGTAGCGGCCCTTGTCGGCGATGGCGTCCTGCCGGTAGCGCTCGGGGTTCCGGGGCCACGCGGCGGAGTTGTCCCCGCACACCACGGCCCAGAAGCTGGCCGTCATGTTGTCGTCCGGGACTCCGGCGCCCTTGCGCGCCGACTCCATGGCCCCAGTGAGGGCCGTGGCCTTCGCCGCGGAGGCGGGCTGACCGTCCGCGGCCTTCTTCAGCTCCACGAACGCCTCGGTCGCGGACTTCGGACTGAACACCGCCCCGCGCATGCCGCCGCGGATGTCGTCGCCGGTGAGCTTCATCCCGTCGAACTCGATGGGCTTCCGGTCGGCGCGCGCGATCAGCTCCCAGAAGGTCCGGTCGACCTTCTTCGGGGTGTTCCCGAGGCCGTACGTCTCCGAGCGCGCGGCGGCCCACTCGGTCCACCGGTCGAAGGCGGGCTCGGCGCCCTCCGCCCACCACTGGACCATGCCGCGCCAGGCGCGTGCCGGGTCGACCGCGCTGTCCAGGACGAACCGGTCGACGCGGCCGGGGAAGAGCTGGGTGTAGACGGCGCCCAGGTAGGTGCCGTACGAGTAGCCGAGATACGAGAGCTTCTTCTCACCGAGGACCGCCCGGAGCACGTCCAGGTCGCGGGCGGTGTTGCGCGTGGTGATGTGCGGGAGGACGCTGCCCGACTTCGCCCGGCACTTCTCCGCGACCTTGCGCGCCCAGGCGACGTCCTTGGTGAACGTCTCCTTCTTGTACGGGCGGAGCCAGTCCTCTTCCTCCAGGGTGAGGTTGCAGCTCACCGGGGAGCTCTGGCCCACTCCGCGCGGGTCGAAGCCTATGAGGTCGTACTTCTGCGTCACGGACGCGGGCAGTTCCTCCTGCAGCGCCAGCGGCATGTAGATGCCCGGACCGCCGGGGCCGCCGGGGTTGGAGAGCAGGACGCCGTGGCGTTTGCCGGGCGCGGTGCTCTTGATCCGGGATATGGCCAGGTCGAGCCGCTTGCCGCCGGGGGCCCGGTAGTCCAGCGGGACCTGGATGGTGGCGCACTGGAACTCCGCCGGGGCGGAGGCTTCGCACCGCTTCCACTTCGGCTTCTGCCGGGTGTACCGGTCCAGCGCGCCCGTGGACGTGGCCGTGGCCGGGGAGGCGGTGGCCGACGGGGCGGAGGCCGGGGCCGCGGTGGCCGGGGTGGTGGCGAGTGCGGGAGCCAGCATGGCGGTGATGCTCACGGCCATGAGGGGCGCGAGACGTCGTCTGCGCACGATATCGGTCCTTCCGGGTCACAGGATGGGACAGAGAAGATCATTCAGGAGCGGGCCGCCTCTGCGGATCCCTCGCCGGGCCGCACTTCCCTCCACCTTGGGAATGACGCAACGGGCCTGCGTGATACCCGAGTTGTAGGGGGCGGAGGCCCCGTTCCCGGCGTCCGGCACGGGTGGTGCTCACAGCGGGGGCGGGTGTGGCGTGCGGCCGGGTTTACCTGCACCGTCCTCGGGGTGTGACAGGCCGGTAATGCGGTCTTCCTAGGTTCTTGGGCGTGGGAGCCTCCCACCTCTGCCGCACCTCACGGCCACACCTCACCCGGTGTTCGCCGGAGAGGGCGGGGAGAGCGGTCGGGAGAGAGGGAAGGGAGTCTCGTTGACGGCGTCGGGCGCGGAGGCGGAGCCGGGGGCAGGCACGTCGGGGACGGGCACGGGGCCGGGGCCGGGGTCCGGCGCGTCGGGGGCTGGCACGGCGTCGGCGTCGAGACCGGGCACGACGTCGGGACCGGGGTTGGGGGCGGCGGGCGTGCGGACGGTCTGCTCGTACTGCGGCGTCGGCTGCGGGGTCCTGCTGGACATCGGTCGTGACGCCACCAGCGGCAGGCGCGTCGTCAAGAAGGTCTCCGGTGACCGGAGCCATCCGGCGAACTCCGGGCGGCTCTGTACGAAGGGGGCGACCGGCGCCGACATGATGGCCGCTCCGGGGCGGATGGCGAAGGCCCTGGTCCGCGCGGAGCGGGGCGCCGATCCGGTGGAGGCGGACGTGGAGACGGCGATCACGGCCGTGGCCGGACGGCTGCGCGCGATCGTGGACGAGCACGGACCGGACGCGCTCGCTCTCTACGTCTCCGGGCAGATGTCCCTGGAGGCGCAGTACCTGGCGAACAAGCTCGCCAAGGGCTTCGTACGGACGAGCCGGATCGAGTCCAACTCCCGGCTGTGCATGGCGAGTGCGGGCTCCGGTTACAAGCTGTCGCTGGGCGCGGACGGTCCCCCCGGCTCGTACGAGGACTTCGACCGGGCCGACACGTTCTTCGTCATCGGCGCGAACATGGCCGACTGCCACCCGATCCTCTTCCTCCGGATGATGGACCGGGTCCGGTCGGCCGGGGCGAAGCTGATCGTCGTCGACCCGCGGCGCAACGCCACCGCCGAGAAGGCCGACCTCTTCCTCCCGATCAGGCCGGGCACGGACCTCACGCTGCTCAACGGCATCCTCCATCTCCTCGTGGAGAACGGGCACACCGACGAGGCGTTCATCGCGGAGTTCACCGAGGGGTGGGAGGAGATGCCCGCCTTCCTCGCGGAGTACACCCCTGCGCGGGTCGCGGAGATCACGGGCCTGCCCGAGGCGGACATCCGGCGGGCCGCGCAGTGGATCGGCGAGGCGGGCGAGTGGATGAGCTGCTGGACGATGGGGCTCAACCAGTCCACCCACGGCACCTGGAACACCAACGCCCTGGTCAATCTGCACCTCGCCACCGGGGCGATCTGCCGCCCCGGCTCCGGGCCCCTCTCCCTGACCGGCCAGCCGAACGCGATGGGCGGACGCGAGATGGGATACATGGGCCCGGGGCTGCCCGGCCAGCGGTCGGTCCTCGTGGCGGAGGAGCGGGCCTTCGTCGAGGAGCTGTGGGGCGTGCCGTCGGGCACGCTGCGCACCGACAGCGGGCGCGGCACGGTCGAGATGTTCGAGGAGTTGGCGGCCGGGACCATCAAGGCGTGCTGGATCATCTGCACCAATCCGGTCGCCTCGGTCGCCAACCGCCGGACCGTCATCGCCGGTCTGGAGGCGGCCGAACTGGTCGTCACCCAGGACGTGTTCGCGGAGACGGAGACGAACGCCTACGCCGATGTGGTCCTGCCCGCCACGCTGTGGGCGGAGTCCGACGGCGTGATGGTCAACTCGGAGCGGAACCTCACCCTCGTCCAGGGCGTCGTCGACCCGCCCGGCCAGGCGCTGCCGGACTGGCAGCTGATCGCCCGGGTGGCCTGCGAAATGGGGTACGCCGACGCCTTCACGTACACGAGCTCCGAGGAGGTCTTCGAGGAGCTGAAGCGCGCCTGGAACCCGCAGACCGGCTGGGACCTGCGGGGCGTCACCTACCGGCGGCTGCGCGGGAGTCCGGTGCAGTGGCCTGCCGCCTCCCCGGAGGGCGGGAGCCGCAACCCGGTCCGCTATCTCAACGACGGCCGGAGCCACGAGCTGTTGGTACGCGCGGACGGAAGCCGCCCCCGGCTGGCGTTCCCCACCCCCTCCGGAAAGGCCCGGTTCTACGCCCGTCCGCAGTTGCCCGCCGCCGAACTCCCCGACGACGACTACCCGTTCGTCCTCAACACCGGACGTGTGCAGCACCAGTGGCACACCCTCACGAAGACCGGCAAGGTCGCGAAACTGAACAAGCTCAACCCGGGCCCGTTCGTCGAACTCCATCCGGACGACGCGGCCGCCCTGGGAGCCCGGGACGGCGACCCGGTGGAGGTGGCATCCCGGCGCGGCCGGGCCGTACTGCCCGCCGTGGTCACCGACCGGGTGCGCCCGGGGAACTGCTTCGCCCCGTTCCACTGGAACGACCTGTTCGGGGAGTACCTCAGCATCAACGCGGTCACCAGCGACGCGGTCGATCCGATCTCGTTCCAGCCCGAGTTCAAGGCCTGTGCCGTGGCGCTGCGGGTGGTGGCCGCACCACAGCGCGAGGAGGCGGACGTGCTGCCGGGCCGGCGGCCGCAGAAGGGTTCGGCGGCCGGTGAGCAGGCCGATAATTCAGTTGATGAGCCGACCGGCGTACGGGGAGGAGTGGAGGGAGCCGACACCTCCGCATCCGTCCCTCTCCCCGCCCTCGTCTCGGCTCTCGCCACCCTCTTCGGCCTGCCCGGTCCCGCCGACCTCACCAGACTCCCCGGCCTTCCCGGACTCCCCAGCCTCCCCGGGCTTCCCGGGCTTCCCGGGCCGACGTTGCGGGAGCCGGAGCGGCAGTATCTCTCCGGTTTCCTGGCCGGTCTCGCCCAGGCACCGCCGGGCGGGGTCCCCGTACTGCCCGCGACCGCGCCCCTCGACCCGGCGACGGCGCTGTGGGTGGACGGGGTGCTGGCGGGGATGTTCTCCCGCGCCGCGCCCTCGTCTCCTTCTGCCACCCCTACTCCCGTACCGCTCGCTCCCGCCTCACCGGGCCTCGCTTCCGCCCCGGCCCATGACGCCGTCGTGCCCCGGCAGTTGATCGTCCTGTGGGCCTCGCAGACCGGCACCGCGGAGGAGTTCGCCGCCGCCACGGCCGCCGGTCTCACCCGGGCGGGGCGGACCCCGGTGCTGCTCGCCATGGCCGACGCCACGCCGGGCCGGTTCACCGCCGACACCGACCTGCTCGTCGTCACCAGCACCTTCGGCGACGGTGACAGCCCGGACAACGGTGCCGGATTCTGGCAGGCCCTCTCCGCCCCCGACGCGCCCCGGCTGGAGGGCCTGCGCTACTCCGTCCTGGCCTTCGGGGACTCCAGTTACGACGACTTCTGCGGCCACGGCCGCCGCCTGGACGAACGCCTCGCGGAACTCGGCGCCACCCGTATCCACCCGCGTACCGACTGCGAACCCGACTACGAGGAGACCGCCGCGCAATGGCTCGACCAGGTCACGGCGGCCCTCGCCACGACGGTTCCGACACCGGCCGGGACCGAGGCGGCCGACGGGACCGACAGGGGCAGCGCCGCAACACCGCAGATGCAGGTACCGCAGATACCGCCGACATCTCAGGCACCGCCCACACCGCACGCACCACCGACGGCACGGGCACCTCGGGCAGCGTCCACGGTGGCACCCACCCCGTCCCCCGGCCACTCCAAGGCCTCCCCCTTCGCCACCCTGCTGGTGGGGAACCGGCTGCTCAGTCTGCCCGGATCACAGAAGGAGGTCCGGCAGTTCGCCTTCGACACCCGGGGCGGGGAACTCGCGTACGAGGCCGGGGACGCGCTCGGCATATGGCCGGCCAACGGCTCCGCGCTGGTGGCGGAATGGCTCGCCCTCACCGGTCTGGACCCCGAGGGGAGCATCGCCCTCCCCGACGGCACCGACATGCCGCTCCACGAAGCCCTGCGGACCCGGTTCGACCTGGCCCGCATCACCCCGGACCTGCTCAGGTTCGTCGTCGCACGCACCGGGGACCGCTACCTCCAGCAACTCCTGCGCCCAGACAACAAGGGCGAGCTGGCCAAGTGGAGCTGGGGCCGGCAGGCGGCCGACGTGGTGGGCGCCCATCCCGTACGGGCCTCGGCGGCCGAGTGGGCCGGGGTCCTCAAACGGCTCCAGCCCCGCCTGTACTCCATCTCCTCCAGCCCCCTGGCCCACCCCACCGAGGTGCGCCTGACGGTCTCGGTCGTCCGCTACACCAATGACCTGGGCCGGGACCGCAAGGGGGTCTGCTCCACCTATCTGGCGGACTGCGCCGACGACGGCCCGGTCCAGGTGTTCGTCCAGCGCTCGCCGCACTTCCGCCCGCCGCAGGGGCCCACCACCCCGATGATCATGATCGGCCCCGGCACCGGCGTCGCGCCGTTCATCGGTTTCCTGGAGGACCGCCGGGCCAGGGGGCACACGGGCCCCAACTGGCTCTTCTTCGGCGAGCAGCGCGAGGCTACCGACTTCTACTACCGCCAGGAACTGGAGGGCTTCGCCTCCACGGGCCACCTGGACCGCCTCGATCTCGCCTTCTCGCGCGACCAGCGCAACAAGGTCTACGTCCAGGACCGGATGCGCGAGCACGGCCCACGGCTGTGGCGGTGGCTGGAGGACGGCGCCCACCTGTACGTCTGCGGCGACGCCGGCCGGATGGCCAAGGACGTCGACCGCGCCCTGCGGGAGATCGTCGCCGCACACGGCGGCCTGGACACGGACGCGGCGGCCGCCTATGTCAGGCAGTTGGCCGAGGACAGGCGCTACGTCCGTGACATCTACTGAGTTACGTCCGTGCCGGCCGCTGAATCAGGCGGTGGCGAGGGAGACCTCGGTCGACTTGATCAGGGCGACGACGGAGGACCCGGAGGTGAGGCCGAGTGCCTCGACGGCGTCCTTGGTGATCGCGGCGGTCAGCTCGCCGCCCTCGACGGAGACCTTCACGGAACCCATGGCACCACCCGTCGCCACGTCGGTGACGGTGCCCGCGAGCTGGTTACGGATGGAGATGCCCTCGACGGGACCGGTCGCGAGGGAGACCTCGGTGGACTTCACGAGCGCCTTGACGGCGTCGGTGGTGATCGCGGCGGTGATGTCCTGGCCACCCTGCAGGCGGACCTTCACCGTGGACATGGCCTCACCGGCCGTGACGGAGGTGACGGTACCGGGAAGCTGGTTGCGGATGCTCAGGCTCATGGGGAAACGCCTCACAGATATCGGGTGCGGAGGGAGCGGCACACCGTCGCGGCCTGCCGCGCCTCCGACGTTGACCGACACGGAACGCGACCCTCCGATGCCAGGTCGCAGGCGCCAGCCACTTGGCCCCCTTGTCCTCGCAGCTCAGTCAGGGGGCGGCCCAGGCAGGCAGTCGAGCCACGCCGGAGCCCGACCTCCGTAGCCCGAACACCGGAGTACGGCGGTGCGAGCGAGGCCGTGCGAACCGGGCTGCCGGAACCGGCCTGTCGTCAGCGCACCCGTCCACGCGTTTCAGCGCGACCGGGGGCAGTTCGGGGGCCGGTACGGGCTCGTCGCCGCCCGGCTCTCTTGAGGACCCAGCTCTCGAAGCCGATTCGCACATGAGAGTCACCATTCCCACTGAAACCCGACTACCGCTTGCTCCATGTATGGGATAAATTGGTGCATTTCCCTATTGGGTGAGATGCTGACGGGAACCTTCCGGACAGGCTCGGGTCCACTGTAGTCATCCCATACGCACCACCATGCCCTGCGCGGTGCCGTCGCTTCGAATATAACTCGCATGTCGACGTTGTCGATGCGCTTCCGCGCGGCCCGGCGTACGTGAACGCAAGGGTCAGGTGTTGTCCGATGGAGCGTCGCGTATTGCAGAGAGGAATACTCATCCTCAGTCAGGCGTCGGTCGAGCTTTAACTCAATTCCGATATACCCGGGACTGCTGGGATGAAATCGATAGAATGTCCCACCGACTACCGACTCCACACTCGTCACCGTATCGCGAGGGCTATACGCAAAAGACTCCAATCCATCCTGTACGGCAACAATGACATGACTGTTTTCTATTCTCCGAAGGGATCGGTCGGCGGAAATATAATAGCGAGAGAACAGTGCCGTCGTGCGATGCCCCTGGGGTTGAATCATCGCTACAGGAGGATTCCGCAAGGTGAACGCTATGCCACCTCCTTTCAGGTCTATGACGCTACTCCCAGAGAAGGCATCCCAGACTTCCCTGGCATCCTCTGCGGAGAATTCAAATGACTCCAAGAACCAGGTGATCGTCTCGTGAGTGAGCTGGCTCCCGAGCAGAGCCTGCCGAACACGGTCGCGTAGCTTTCTGGGCAGCTCTCGGTCCGTGTCGGCACGCAGCCCCGTGTCCCAGAGGTGCAACGCGATCACCTGGGCGACCCCGGAGTAGCTGATGTCATTCCCATGCCGACGGCGCGCGTGAGCCCACCAGCGCTGCCGGTACTCGCGATGCTCAGCCAGCAGAACCCGCAGGCGGTTTCCCGCTGCGGCGGCTCCTGACTCCTTCGGTCCCTGTGAGCGTCGACCGGAATTTCCTGCCTCCATGCCTCTCAGCATATATTCTCACCCAAGGTACCGCCGCAGCCTTCTGGAGATTCCTTGAGCACCGATCCGGAACCGTACAACCCTCGGAACTTTTATGATCACGAGATGGCCGGGCGTGACGCTCTACCTGGAAGGTACGGCGGATGGGAAGACGTATCCGTAGCAGGTGAGAATGAACTCGAAATCAGTGCGGAGCAACGCCGGGACGGCAGCTATCTATCTCCATACCGGATGGATCACATTGCCGAGTTGCATTCAGGCAGGGCTGCTGCCCGGAAACTCGGCAAAAGTGTTTTCCCGGAGGACTGGTCAGACGAAAAGATCTTTACAGCCGCTCAAGCGGTTGCCGCCGATCCATCTTCCCGGTGGAGCCGCGGTGAGGATGACTTCAGTGGCGAGCCTGGGACTCTATTCAATCCTTGGCACCGTCTTCCGGACGTCGAATGGGCCATACCGGCCCGTTTTCGAGTTGACGGGCATTACGAAGGGCTGGCTCTCCGTGTCGTCGTTGAGCCGTATGGAGAAGGGATCATCTCGGCTTACCCCCTTGGTTCCTGATGGAGAGCATCGCCACAGCATCGCCACAGCCCTCCTACGGTGAGGTTCCGGCTGCGGGAAAACTCGCTGCCCAACCGAAAGGACGGGGTATGAAACTCCTCTTCAAGCGCGTGGGCGTGCCCGTTGGAGCACTCTTCCTGACGTCAGGAGCCGCACTCTCGATCGCGCCGACTGCCCAGGCCGCCAGCAGCGCCTATCCCACGATGACGGTGCAGGCCGGAGCGGCGGCGCGCTCGGCGCCGTACGCAGAGTCGTGGTCCTTCATCGGATGGGTGACTTCCGACGGGTGGCGGAACCCGAACGGGCAAGCATCATGGGTGTCCTGCTACAAGGACGCGGGGTGGGCAACCGGCAACTACTCCAGCAACCGGTGGTTCAAGGCCTACGTGAACTACTCCGGCGGATCAGCGCCGGTCTGGGCCTACGTGCACTCGTCCTTCGTGACCAACCAGTCCTCGGTTCCGGCCTGCTGAAGGAACCGACGAGAGTGAGCAGTCCCGGCCTGGCTCGACGGGGCCGGGACCAGCACACGAGCACCGCGCGGACCCCCATGCCCCCAGCTATTCCGGCACTGAAGTCGTACCTCGCCCGCTCCGGCATGCGCTGCGTCGGCGAGATCGACATCACGCGGCCCCGATGGAGCCGGCGTCCCGCCAGGCTGGTCCCGCTGATCCTCGGCAGCGCCCGAACCCTCGGGCCCAGCACCGCCGAACGCCGCTTCGAGCAGGGCCGGCAGCGGCCGCTCCGGCCCGAACAGGACGTGCTGTCCCGGTTGCGGGCCCTGCCGGACGGAGAGCGGAAGGCCGACGAGACCAAGCGGATGATCGGCCGGGTACGGGCCTTCGCCGGATACCGCGAGTGTCCGAAGTACGGCATCGTCTGCCGCTACTTCCTCTACAAGCAGGGCCTGTTGGAGGAGGCCGGGCGGCTCGATCGGGACGGTGTGCTCGCCGAGCGGGAGGACGTCTTCCACCGCCTTCCAGGAGCTGGAGGACGTCGTCCGATCGCGCCGGGCTGACGATCGGCTCATCGCGCGGCGCAAGGAAGAGTTCCGGTCGTACGGGGCGCTCACCCCGCCCCGGGTGCTGACCACGGACGGCGAGGCCGTCACCGGGTCCTACCGGCGTGACGACATACCGGAGGAAGCATCGGCCGGTCTCGCGGTCTCCACCGGGAGCGTCGAGGGGCGGGCGCGCGTCATTCTCGACCTGGCCGACGCCGAGCTGGAAGAGGGCGACATCCTGGTCACGCGGTTCACCGAGCCCAGTTGGTCCCCGCTGTTCCTCGGCGTCGCGGGGTTGGTGACGGAGGTGGGCGGCCTGATGACCCATGGCGCGGTGATCGCCCGCGAGTACGCACTGCCCGCCGTCGCCGGCGTGGACCGGGCCACCCGGTTCACCCGGGACGGGACAGCGCGTCCGCGTGCACGGAACGGACGGGTACGTCGAGATCCTGGAGTGACGGAGAGGAGGAAGCGCTCGGCGTGCCGACTACAGGCTCGCCGACCAGGGGTGGCCCGGGTGGACACGGTCCAACAGCCGGGCCAGGGAAGCTCGTTGCTCCGGTCTCAGGTGCGGGAGCGTCGCGTCGAAGTCCGCCTGGTCCTTCGGGCGGACGTGCTTGGCCTTGAACAGCAGGGCCAGTGCGGGCGCCAGGTACGGGATGCCGTCCCGGGTGTGGTGGACGATCTCGCCGTACGGAAGCCGGATGCTCCTGTCGCGGCGGCAGATCCAGATGTTGCCGTCGTGCGGCTCGCGGAACACGTCCAGCAGATAGTCGCCGGTGGCCGGATCGCGGAGCCACGTCTGGTGCACGGCGGCCAGCACGTCCGGCGCGGCGTCCTCCCAGATCCGGCCGCTGCCCGCCGCGTCGAAGACGTAGCCGGGGAAGCGGCGGCGCACCTCGGGGAACCGCCCGGCCGGGACCGCGATCTCGATGTCCCCGTGCGCCCGGGGCTGCCCGCCGCGGAACAGGTCCAGCGCCCAGCCGGCGGCCACGTACCACGGGGCCCGGACCCCGGCCAGCCGCCGCGCCACCTCGTCCGGAGTCCAGGCGGACGCCCACCGGGAGTCGAGGGCCTCGATCTCGCGGGGCGACAGTTCCGCACCGCCGTCCGGAAGTTGCTCGTGGGCACGAGGAGGCCCTCCTGTTTCGCCGCCCGGCGGTCGTCGCTCACTCATCGCTGCAAGCTATCAACGTCCGCTTCGGACTGCCTCCGCGAGCAAACAGGCGTGTGCGCAGAGGACTTGGGGGCACCCGAACGTCAGGCCGGCCCCTTCGCGACCGGTTCTCGGAGCGACCGACCCGAAGGAGCGGAAGATGACCACGCAGTACGGCAACCAGCCGACCGGACAGCAGCACTACGGCGCGCCCAAGGCCGGTGCCTCCGGCAACGTCTTCAGCATCATCGCGATCGTCCTGGGCGTGATCGGGTTCGTCTTCCTGCCGATCGTCTTCGCGCTGGGCGGGCTGATCATGGCCATCATCGCCAAGACCGTCCGGCACGAGCGGCTCGCCACGATCGCCATCGTGGTCAGCGCTGTCGGACTGGTCGGCGGCATGGTCCTGGGCGCGATCTTCGCGAGCATGTGAGCCCTGAGCCCGGGCTTTCACGGGTGAGCCCCGAGGCGAGCCGTGCGGGGCGCACGGGGCGCCGGGGCGTGGGGCGTGAAGCCAGGGCACGGTGCCGAGGCGTGCGGGACATTTGGGCTGCTTCCGGTGGGCGGGCAGACTGTGGGCGCTCTCCCCGGTCCCGCTCCGGCCGCCGGGCCCCGCTCCGCTCCGCTCCCCGTCAGGAATCGCCGTGTCCCACACCTCCGCCGCCATCCCGGCGAGCAATGCCGCCCCGCGTACCGGTGCGCACCGCTTCAGCGCCGTCATCAGCCGCATAGCCGAGGAGATGGCTGTCCGCGACGACCACGGCCCCCGCCGACTACATACCGATGCTCGCCGGGGCCGACCCCCGGCGGTTCGGGATGGCCGTGGCGGAGCCGGACGGGACCGTGTACGGGGTCGGGGACTGGCGGCAGCCGTTCTCGACGCAGTCCATCTCCAAGGTCTTCGCCCTGGCTCTGGCGCTCTCCCTGGACGGCGAGCGGATATGGCGGGGCGTGGGCCGCGAGCCGTCGGGCAACCCCTTCCACTCCCTGGTGCAGCTGGAGTACGAGAACGGCATCCCCCGCAACCCGTTCATCAACGCGGGCGCCCTGGTGGTGACCGACCGGTTGCAGGCGCTGACCGGGGACGCCGCCGGCCGGGTGCGGGAGCTGCTGCGTGCGGAGAGCGGCAACACCGCTGTCGACTTCGTCCCGGACGTCGCCGCATCCGAGGCGGCCCACGGCGACCGCACCGCCGCGCTGGCCCACTTCATGGCCTCCTACGGCAACGTCACCCTCCCGGTGCCCGAACTGCTCGCCGCCTACTTCCGCCAGTGCTCGATCGAGGCGTCCTGCGCTGACCTGGCCCTCTCCGCGGGGTTCCTCGCCCGGCACGGCGTCCGGGCCGACGGGTCCGAGCTGCTGACCCGCAGCCAGGCGAAGCAGGTCAACGCGGTCATGCTCACCTGCGGCACGTACGACGCGGCCGGAGAGTTCGCCTACCGGGTGGGACTGCCGGGCAAGAGCGGCGTCGGCGGCGGGATCATCGCCATCGTGCCCGGGGAGTGCACCCTGTGCGTGTGAAGCCCGGGGCTCGACCGGCGCGGCAACTCGGTGGCGGGCGTGGCGGCGCTCGACCGGTTCACCACGCTCACGGGTCTGTCCGTCTTCTGACGCGCCGGCCTCCGGCCACATCAGATGACGATGACGCGGCGGCCCCGGGTGTGGCCCGTTCGGCTGTCGGCATGCGCGGCAGCGGCCTCCGTCAGTGCGTAGGACTTCTCGACCGGGATGTGCAGCCTGCCGCGCGAGATGAGCGCTGCGGCCTCGGCCAGCGCGTCCGGCACGCTGCCCGCCTCGCCGGAGAAGCGGACGCCGGACTGCGGCGCGTCCAGGTCCGCGATGGTGACCACCTTCTCCGGGTCTCCGGTCAGTTCGACGAGCTCGCGGATCACACCGGAGCCCGCCAGGTCGAGCGCCGCGTCGACGCGGCCGAGACCGCGCACCCGCTCGGCCCAGCCCTCGCCGTACGTCGTGGCGAGTGCGCCCAGGCCGCGCAGGTAGTCCTGGTTGGCGGCGCCGGCCGTGCCGATGACCTTGATGCCCCGCTCGCGCGCGATCTGCAGGACCGCTGAACCGACTCCGCCGGACGCGCCGCTGACGAGCAGGGTCTGGCCGGGCCGTACGCCGACCTCGCGGATGACGCGCAGCGCGGTCTCCATCACCGACGGATACCCCGCCGCCTCCTCGAACGTCAGGCCCTCCGGCATCCGGGCCCAGGCCGTCAGCACGGCGTACTCGGCGTACGTACTGGACCCTTCGCCGAACACGGGGGCGCCGATCTCCACCCCGTCGACGCCCCCGCCGACCTCGTCCACCACTCCGGCGGCGTCGAGGCCCACCCCTGACGGCAGTTCGGTCGGATGCGCTCCGAGGACCTGGCCTTCGCGGATGCGCCAGTCGACCGGGTTCACCCCTGCGGCTCGTACGGAGATGCGTATCTCGCCGGGGCCCGCGTGGGGCTCCTCGGCATCGATGAGGCGGAGGACGTCGGGGCCGCCGAACTCGGCGAAGCTCACCTTCTTCATGCCGCGACCGTAACACTAACCGTTAGGATTTTGAATCTGTTGTTGTTTTGTATTTGGTAGTGTCAGCGCATGATCGAGCCGTCCGGGCGCCGCGAGCGCAAGAAGGCCGCAACCCGCCAGAAGATCGCCGACACCGCTCTGCGTCTCTTCCTGGAACGCGGCTACGACGACGTGGGCATCCGGGATGTGGCCGCCGAGGCCGATGTGGCCGTCACCACGCTCTTCTCCCACTTCCCCGCGAAGGAGGCGCTGGTCTTCGAGCGTGATCAGGGGTTCGAGCGCGGCCTCGTGCGGGCGGTCGCCGACCGGGCGCCGGGCGAACCGCTGATCCCGGCGCTACGCCAGGAGATCCACGCCCTGGTGCGCCACTGCACGGCACCCGAGGCCGCCCCGGTCCGAAGTCTGATCGAGTCCTCACCGGCACTGCGGAATTACGAGGAGTCGATGCGGCTGCGCCACGCGGACTCGCTGGCCGCCGCCATCGCCGCCGACCTCGGCGTACCGGAGACGTCGACGGCCTGCCGGACCATCGCGCGGTTCGCGATCGACGCCTACGCACTGGCCTGCGAGGCGGCCGAGCCGGGGGACGCGGTGGACGAGGTCTTCCGGATGATCGAGGCGGCCTGGAGCGCCTCACGCCTCGCCTGAGCCGCCCGTCGGTGACACGGCCCACCCTGGTCCGGTCAGCCCACCAGGTCGCACCCAGTGGCAGGCGCACATGACGTGGAAGGCTCCGACGGCGGACACCTTCAGTGCGCTGCGGTCGGCGCTCTCGCTCGACGGCGAGCTGACCGAGCAGTAGCGCGGGACCTGCCCCGCCCGGGTGGGTGCCATGCCGGACAGTACCGACTTGGAGGGCGTCGAGAGGCCAAACGCCTTAGTTGGCGTCGGACAGTTGAAGCCGGCCCACGTCTTCGAGAAGGTGTCCAGCACCGAGGCAGCGGCGCTCCTGCCGACGAGTCTCTTCCTGAAGGCGATCGAGTCGCCGGGGCCGTCGCCATGTACGGCTCCCCCGGCAACGCGGTGTTCCGCTTGCTGCCGTGGACCAGCCACACCGGCGCGTCCAGCTCCCACAGCGCCTTCACCGTCGCCGGTGACTTACCGGTCCGCAGGCTTCATGACTGAGGCGGGGGCGTTGACCGTCGACGAGAAGCCCGTGAGGTTCGAGGTGACCGCTCGTGCGGCGTGCAAAAGGGTGAGCAAGGACCCCGCACCAGTGGTCTGGGGCAGTACCGCAGACCTGGCGGCCAGGATGTTCCTCAGGCGAGGGAAGGGGCCGAGCGTGCCGGAGCGATCGGGACCGTACACGCGGATGCTGCGCATGGGACCGACGTCGGTGTCCGACGCCCGAGCTACATCGTTGAGCGTTTTCAGCGTGGCCACTGATCGGGTGACGCCGGTCAGGTCGAGGTGAGAACCGCGACGCACAAAGCTCCCGTGCCGTTGAGAGAGGTGTTCGACGTCTCGACCCACCGGCACAGGAACCCTGTTGGTTCCCCATACTGCCGCACTCGACCTCCCTCACGACCTGGTCGAGTGGGTCACCATGCTCGTCGTCACCCGCGAGGGTGACCGCCACTGCAAGCTCCCACCGCACCAGCGCGCGCTCGTCGCTCTGGTGTACCTGCGCCGCCACGACACCCTCGCCCGGATCGCGGCCGGGTGCGGGACCGTCGGCACCGTCCACGCCTACGTCACCAGCGTGACCAGACTGCTCGCCGAACAGGCCCCCGGCCTGCTGAAGACGCTGCGCGAGCACGATCCGGACTTCGTCCTGCTGGACGGGACCCTCGCCGAGTGCGACCGCTTCGGCGACAGCCGGGCGGACTGCTCGGCCAAGCACCGCCGGCACGGCGTGAACGTCCAGGTCCTCACCGATCCGGCCGGCGAGCTGCTGTGGATCTCGCCCGCCCTGCCGGGCCGCACTCATGATCTCACCGCGGCCGTACCCACCGGATGATCCGGATCTGCGAACGCCAGGGTGTCCCCGTCCTCGCCGACCACGCCTACACGGGCGAGGCAACGCTGAAAGCGCTCAGTGAAGTGCCTGCGCCGTGCCGACACCGATGGGGGCTCCAGGCCCGCAAGCGCGTATCTCGTCGGTGAGCATCCGTCGGAGCCAGCCGATGCGGTACTTCCCGGCTTCGGCGAGGGTGGCTCGGAAGTCGGCCGGACGAGTTCACGCCCGGGCTCTGCGGCACGCAGTCACGCTTCGACGGATCCGTCCGGGAACGGCTTCCGGCATACGGGCGGCAGACGGCTGCCACCACCTGACAGGCAATCAAGAAAGTCAGCAAGAGGTCAGCATCGATCCGATCGAACCCTGACACACAAGCTCGAACACGAGACTCGACGTGCCTCCTCTCACATCCAATAGAGCCCCGAGCCCCGAGCCCCGAGCCCCGGACAGAATGCGGATCGGGGCCCCAGAATGGCGACCGCCAGTGGAAGCACGACCAGCCCGTCTATAGGTTTCCGCAGGTCAACGCACTCGTCCGCGTGGCTTCAGCGGGGTCGTGGGCAGTTCCGGGGCGGACAGGCGAGCACCGTCGTAGCCCTGCACCTCGCCGAACCGCGAGCCCTCCTCCCAGTCCTTTCGCGCCTGTACGATCTCCTCACCGGAGCGGCCGATGAAGTTCCAGAACATCACGATCTCCTCCTCGAACGGCTCGCCGCCCAGGAGCATCAGCCCCGCGTCGGAGAGGGCGCGCAGCGGCAGCTCCCGGCGGCCGCAGCCGAGGTAGAGCATCGAGCCGGGCAGCACGGGCACGCCGTCGACCTCGGCCTCTCCCGACATCGCCAGGACCGCGTACTCGAAGTCCGGGTCCAGCGGGAGGCGGGTCTCCGCGCCTTCGGTGAGGGCGAGGTCGGCGCCGACGATCGGCGTGTAGGCGGTGCCGGGGGAGGCCGCGCCGTCCAGTTCGCCCAGGATCACGGTGGCGGTGAGGCCGGGGGCGGTGACGGCGGGGAGGTCGGTGTGGTGCTGGAAGTGCGGCTCGACATGGCGGTGTTCGTCGGGGAGGGCCACCCAGAGCTGGGCACCGTGGAGGAACCTGGCGTGCTGCTTGGGGCTCTCCTCGGAGTGGCTGATGGCCCGGCCGGAGGTCATGAGGCCCAGTTCACGGGGGCGTACGGTCTGCAGGCTGCCCAGGCTGTCGCGGTGCAGGACCTCTCCGTCGTGGAGCCAGCTGACGGTCTGGAGGCCCATGTGCGGATGCGGCGGGACCTGCATGCCGGGCTCGTCCGCGATGTCGTCCGGCCCGTAGTGGTCGACGAAGGCCCACGCGCCCACCATGCGACGGCCCAGGTTGGGCAGCAGCCGGCGCACCTCGGTGGACTCGCCGAGCGGTACGCGGCGGGGAGTAAGGAGTTCACGGACCGGCTCGGCGACGACGAAGCCGCGCCCTCCGCAGACGGAGGGAGTGGCCTGGCGATCGAGATTGCTCATGGCGCTCAACCTATTCCCGTACGGGCATGGAGCGTCGGCACCCACGCCGGAGCTTTAGTGGAATGTTCAACCATTATGGAGTGTTGTCACGGCTGAACGTACAGCGGGACGGCGGTTCGGGGGCTTGCACCGAGCGGGCGGACCGCCCGATGAGGAGGAGCGCACGTGAACGACACCTACTACGAGTTCGGCACGGCCGCCGACCGGTGGGACCGGGCGCAGCTGTTCTTCGAGGCCAAGGAGTACCTCACGGCCGCCCGGATCCTGGGCGGGCTCGTCGAGGAGGCGCCGGAGCAGGTCGCGCCGCGGCTGCTGCTGGCCCGCTCCTACTACCACTCCGCCCGGCTCGCGCGGGCCGAGGAGGAGCTGCGGGCGGTCCTGGAACGCGACCCGGTGGAGAGCTACGCGCGCCTCATGCTGGGCCGGACCCTGGAGCGCCAGGGACGGCAGGCCGAGGCGGCCACGCATCTGCGGCTGGCCGCCGCGCTCTCCGGCGACTTCGGGCAGCCGGAGAACGGAGCCTGAACCGGGGACGACCCGTACCGAGGGACGAGGGCCGCACCGCTCCGGTGCGGCCCTGCCCCGTGCGGCCCTGTCCTGCTTTACCCGCTGGTACGAGCACCCGATAATGAGCTTTCCGGGACGAAGGGGTGGGGGACATGCGCAGATCCAGGGATGCGGAGTTACGCCGGACGCGGGTGGCCGCGCTGATCGCATCGGCGGTGACGACGGTGACCGTGGCCGTATCCGGCTGCTCCGGCGGCCAGGACGGGGACGGAGCAGCCGGATCCTCCGGGACCCTCGCCTCCCGCGCCCCGGGGGCGCACAGCTGGACCGGCACCCCCTGCGCACTGCTCACGGGCGAGCCGCTCGCGAAGGGGTTCACCGTCGGCTCGACCACCGACTCCGCCGACCCCGACGTCAGGGAGGACATCGGAGAGGGCGGCGCCCGGCCCCGCTATCGACAGACTGGCTGCCTGGCCGGTCTCACGGGCCCGGACGGGGCGTCGTGGAAGCTCTACACGACCGCCGACGTGTACGAGGAGAGCGCGCCCGCCCACCGCGCTTACCGCGTCAAGCACGATCTCGACCGGGTGCACGGACGCGGACCGGAGCGGGTCCACGAGACCGCGTACGCGAAACCGGTCGACGACCAGGGCCGCCCCGGCCGCGCTCTTCTTCTGTGGAACGGCGACCTCCTGCTCACGGTGACCGCGTACGGCCCGTACGGAAGCAAGGCCCACGACGTACGCGAGGGCCTCCAGGACCTCGTCGAGAACACCGCCCGCCTCGTGGAGGACGCGCTGCGCGACCGCGACGCCCCCTCCCCCGTACCGTCAACGCCCTGACCGCACCCCCTCGCCCCGCCTCCGGACCCGGACCCGAGGGTGTGGGCTCACTCCCCCGGGCGGGCGTTCGCCACGCGGTCGAGCCACTCCTTCATCAGCGCGGCCTCGGCCGTGCTGAGCCCCGGCCCCTGGGCCTCACGCAGCAGGGCGCTCAACCGGGCGGCGGCCGAGGGGACTTCGGCCGCCCCCGGCTCGGCCACCACGGGCTCGGCCGGCGCCGCGTCGGGGGTGAGGATGGAGGCGTGCACGGCGTCGCGCACCCGGCGGGACATATCGGCGTCATCGAAGCTCGCGGGGCGGGCGACCAGCATCAGCGCCACCCCCACATTGGCCGACATGACCATCTGGGCGGCCAGCTCGGGTGCGACGCGTATCCGGCCTTGGGCGGCCGCCCGTTCCAGATCCCGGGTCAGGATGCGGTGCGACTCCAGCGCCGCGGCGGGAGGCGTCCGCATCGCCGGTGAGTTCATCAGGCGGTAGAGGTTGGGATTGCGGACGGCGAACTCGACATGGCTGTCCCACCCCCGGCGCAGGTCCTCCACGGGGTCCGCGCTCTCGTCGCGCTCACGTTTCGTCGCGAGGTACCGCTCGAAGCCATGGTCGACGACGGCGGACAGGAGGCCCTCCTTGTCCCCGAAGTGGCGGTAGAGAGCCGGGGCCCCGACCTGGGCCGCCTCGCAGACGGCGCGCGTGGAGATGTCGCCGTCGGGCGAGCTGGCGACCAGCTCGGTGGCGACCTCGAGGATGCGGGTCCGCGTGTTCGTCGTGCTCATCGGACGGACGCTATCAAGCCGGGAGGGTGAGCGGCGGGGCTCAGACGATGCCTCCGTTGGCCCGCAGGACCTGACCGTTGACCCAGCGGGCAGGACCGGCGAGGAAGGAGACCACCTCGGCTATGTCCTGCGGGGTACCCAGCCGCTCCAGCGGGGGCTGGGCCGCCATCCGCGCGACGGTCTCCTCGTCCTTGCCGTCCAGGAAGAGGGCGGTGGCGGTCGGCCCCGGGGCGATGGCGTTGACCGTGATGTCCCGCCCGCGCAGCTCGCGGGCGAGGATCAGGGTCATCGCCTCGACGGCCCCCTTGGTGGCGGCGTAGGCGGTGTAGCCGGGGAGGGCGAGCGACAGCACGGAGCTGGAGAAGTTGATGACGGCCCCGCCGTCGCGCAGCCGTCGCGCGGCCTGCTGGTCGACGACGAAGGTGCCGCGCACGTTGGTGCGGTACATCCGGTCGAGCGCGTCGAGGTCGAGTTCGGCCAGCGGGGCGAGAGCCATCACGCCCGCGGCGTGCACGACCACGTCGACCCCTCCGTACGCCTCCTCCGCGGCGTCGAAGAGCCCGGCGACGGCGGCCTCGTCCGCCACGTCCGCACGGTGGGCGAAAGCCTCGCCGCCCGCGGCGGTGATGGCGGCGACGGCCGCCTCCGCCTCGGCCCGGTGGCCCGCGTAGGTGACGACCACCGCGAGGCCGTCGGCGGCGAGCCGCTCGGCACTCTCCCGGCCGACGCCCCGGGATCCCCCGGTGACCACGGCCACGCGGCGGGGCGCGGCAGCGGAAACCTGCCCGGCCGCCGACTCACGTACGGACCGGCTTGCGAATTCGCTTACGGACGCGGGCTGTTCGGTCATGGCGTCGCTCCTGACGAAGGGGGCACGGTGGTTCCGCGCAACCCGACGACATCAACGCTAACATCGAACGAGTAACGTCGCTACCCTCTTTCGGTCTCCATGCCCGTAACACCGCTACCCAGTCGCTACCCGGCCCCGGAAACGGCAGAACCCGCCGGACACACCCGGCGGGTTCTGCTTCTGTGCGGAGCGCGGCGGTCAGCCCACCGGCGTCGCCGTGCGGGGCTCGTCGACACGGGGGGCGGAGACGAAGAGCCGCTCGGCGAGATAGCCGAAGATCAGCCCGAAGCCGGTCCAGAACGCGGTCTGGACGGCGAGCGTGGAGAGCCGGAACTTCCACAGGAGGCTGGCCGGGAAGTCCTCGACGACCTCGTCGAACGAGGGCAGGAAGGCATAGGCCAGGCCGATCACCACGACGAAGCCGGCGGCGGCCGCGATGGTCGCGTTCCAGTTGCCCAGGGCGGGGGCGAGCCGCTTGCCGATGATCACGGCGGCGACGGCCAGCAGCAGACTGAGGGCGACCATCAGGAAGAAGAGGGTGGTGCGCTTCCCGATGGTGTCGGGGTTGCCGACGGCCGGCGGGTTCGCCGGGTACTTGAGGAACGGCACGACATAGACGGTGAGCAGAGCCGCTCCCGCGATCAGCGCGGCCGTGGCCCGCGGACCGAAGCTGCCGATACGGCCCAGCACATAGGCGACGACGAGGGAGGCGATCCCGCCCGCCGCGACACCGAAGACCAGGAGCGCGGTGGCGAGGCCACCGGTGGCCTGCATGGTGCGGCTGACGAGTTCCTCTTCCTCCTCGCCGCCACCGTGGGCGGCGTGGCTGTGCGCCTCTTCGAGCGCGATGGCGGCGTCCACCTGGGACTCACCGAGGAAGTACGCGACGGCGAGGGCCAGCGCACCCGCGATCACGCCCGCGATCATGCCGCGCACGAGCAGAGCTCTGACAGATATGGAGTTCACGAGACTTTCCCTGTTTCCTGTTTCTCTGGTTTCCTTGATCACTTGCCTGCCGGGGACCGCACGCAGGCGGGTCAGTGGCAGGGGAAACCGAGCAGGTGACGGCCGTCGTGGACCCATTCGTGGACGCCTTCGCCCGAGATCAGGGCGGTGGCGCCCTGTTCGGCGCCGACGAAGTACAGCAGTACGAGCGCCAGAATGCCGACGAAGACGGCCCAGGGGGCTATGGCCTTCGCCGAGATGGGGGTGATCGCGGGGGCCCCTGTCGTGGGGGCTCCGGTTGCGGGAGCGGCAGACTGCGCCATGGCAGAACCTCCTGTGGGAACACGCGTCCCTGTCGTGGTGCGCCGGACGAAGGTGCTGGGTCTGACTTCCCGCACAGGTACGGGTACACAGTGGCGCGACCGTGCCGGATTCTCACCGGGCTTCCGTCACACCGTCGTCAAGGTCGACGTGACCATACCGCCTGCACGCAGGCTCCGCCATGGTGCAATGTGCAGAGGTTCGGGCCCCGAATCGCCCGCCCGTCAAGGGTGTTGGGGCCGCCGCGGAACGAGTTGAGGCAGGAACATGACAGTACGGGTGTCCTTGGTCTCACCGGCGATGAACGCGGCGCTCCGAGAGGCCCGTTTCGACGGTGACGCCCCGCTGGACCGGGCCGGGGAGCGGGCCGCGCGGGCGGCGGCCTCCGCCGTGCCCGGGGCTGGCCTGGTGCTGAGCGGCCCTTCGCAGCGGTGCCGGGAGACCGCCACCGCGCTCGGTCTGGCCGCCCGCCCCGAACCGGCGCTCACCGGCTGGGACCTCGGGCGGTGGAGCGGCCGCCGCCTCGACGAGGTGGGCGCGGCCGAACCCGCCGCCGTGGCCGCCTGGATCGGTGACCCCTCGGCGGCTCCGCACGGAGGCGAGTCACTGCGGGGGCTGGTGGAGCGGGTGGGCGGCTGGCTGGACGGGGTCGGCGGTGAAGACAAGGCCGCGCACGGGACGGGTGACCCGGGCGGGCACACGGCCGGCGGCGGAACCACCGCCGACGACCAACGCCGGGCCGACCGCCGGGCCGTGAGCGTTCTCTCGGTCGTCGAGCCCGCCGTCGTACGAGCGGCGGTCGTGCACGGTCTGGCCCTGCCCCTGGAGGCGTTCTGGCGGCTGGACGTGGCGCCGCTGGCCCTGACGGAGCTGAGCGGCCGGTCGGGGCGGTGGAACGTCCGGCTGGGGCGCCCGCTCACCGCCCTTCAGGGGCTCTGAGGGGCGGCCCCTTCCTGCCGGTCGGGCCGCAGCAGCAGCGCCGTGGCGACGATGCCGGCCTCGATCCGCCACCGCCCTTCCAGCACCGGCGGCACGGCCGGGTCGGTGCGCAGCAGCCGCGCGCTGAACGTGCCCTCGACCGCCCGGCCTGACGACCCCACACCCGCCCGCTCGCCCTCCCGGCCCTCCGGAGACTCCCGGTGGAACGTCAGATCCGCCTCCTCGAAGTCCAGCTCGGTGAGGGTGAGCGGATACCAGGTCTTGAAGACGCTCTCCTTGGCGCTGAACAGCAGCCGGTCCCAGTGGATGTCGCCCGCCTCGCCACCCGCCGCCGCGAACCGTTCCCGCTCCGAGGGAAGCACCACCAGCTCCGCCACGCCGTCGGGCAGCGGGGCGTGCGGCTCGGCGTCGATGCCGAGCGACAGCACGTCCCCCGCGCGCGCCAGCGCCGCCGCCCGGTACCCCTCGCAGTGTGTGAGGCTGCCGACGATCCCCTCGGGCCACAGCGGCATACCGCGCTTGCCGTGGAGCACGGCCACGGGTTCCAGGCCCAGCCTGCCCATGGCCCGCCGCGCGCAGGCCCGCGCGGTCGCGAAGTCGTTCCGGCGTTTGGGCACCGCCCTCGCGATCAGCTCCTCCTCCTCGGGGAACAGGTTCCCGTCCGCCACGCTGACCTCGCGCGTCGCCGCGCAGGAGACGTACGCGGGCAGCAGCCGCTCGATCACAGAGTCCCTCCGGAGGTGGCGGTGTCGGTACGGGCCGGGGCCGCGGACTCCGGTTCGTACGGGAGGATCTGGCGCAGCAGGCCGCGAGGGTGGCCCCGCTCGCGCCACTCCCTCGGGTAGCCGATCGAGACCTCCTCGAAGCGGATGCCGTCGTACCAGGTCGTACGGGGTATGTGGAGGTGCCCGTAGACGACTGCCGTGACGTTGAAGCGGCGGTGCCAGTCGGCGGTCAGTTCGGTGCCGCACCACTGGGCGAACTCCGGATACCACATGATCGACGTGGGCTCCCGGACCAGCGGCCAGTGCCCGGCGAGGACGAGCGGGATCTCCGGGTCGTGGGCGGCGAGCCTGCGCTCGGTCTCCGCGACCCTGGCCCGGCACCAGTCGTCACGGGTGGGGTACGGGTCGGGGTGGAGGAGGTACTCGTCGTTGCAGACGATGCCGGACTTGTGGGCGACGGCCAGCGACTCCTCCTTCGTGTGCGTCCCCGGAGCGCGGAAGGTGTAGTCGTACAGGAGGAAGAGCGGGGCGATCGCCACCGGCCCGTCCGGGCCCTGCCAGAGCGGGAACGGGTCCTCGGGGGTCAGCACGCCGAGTTCGCGGCAGAGTTCGACGAGGTGGTCGTAGCGGGCCTGGCCGCGCAGCTGGACCGGGTCCTTGTCCAGGGTCCACAGCTCGTGGTTGCCAGGGGTCCAGATCACCTTGGCGAACCGGGCGGCGAGCAGGCCCAGGGCCCACCGTATGTCCTCGGGACGCTCCGCGACGTCGCCCGCGACGATGAGCCAGTCCGCGTCGGAGGTGGGGCGGAGGGACTCCACGATGGGCCGGTTGTCGGTGACCGCCGCATGGAGGTCGCTCACCGCCAGCAGACGTCCGGCCCCCTGCGAGCCGGTCTCCTGCGGGCCGGCCCCCTGCGGGCCGGTCTCCTGCGGGCCGGTCTCCTGCGGGCCGGTCTCCTGCGGGCCGGTCTCCTGCGACACGGGTTCCTGCGGTGCGGGGTCGCTGGAAGCGGTCATGTGCGCTGGTTCCCCGTTCTGTCGGCCGTTGTACGGCTCCGTCCGCACGGCGCGGAGAAGCTCGGAAACTCAGCCTCTCATGAGCCTCTGACACCCGCCCCGGGGTTCGTCCGCGAGCCTGCCCCGTCCTGTCCCCTCCAGGTGACGCACGGTCAACGCGCTTCCCGCGCGCGGCGGGTGTTCAGTTCCTCCACCGCCCCGAGGGCGTCACCCACGGTCGTGTAGTCGACGGCGACGAAGTTCACCGGGCCGCCACGCTCGGCCTCGCAGGAGCGGGCCCGGTCCAGCAGCCAGTCCCGGGCGTTGATCCGGCCCGCGTCCAGTCGGCTGCCGCCCCCGTCGGTGACGAAGTGGTTGAGGAGGAAGAGGCGTTTGCCGGTGCCGCCCCGGTGGGGTGCGCAGCTCATCTCGTCGGGGCTGCGGAAGGCGAACGGGGTCTCCATCCCGTACCGGTAGAAGTTGCGGTACCAGGGCGCCGGGCCGTCCGCCTTCTCCGCGAACACCACCAGACGCCGGTCACTGTCGATCATCTCCTTCAGCGTCGGCCACGGCTCATCGGGGTCCTCGGAGGGGGCGTGGAGCAGTTCGTCGAGCCCGGCCTCGTGGAAGGCCTCCTCGGTCTCCTCGGCACTGATGTCGTCCTGGATGATCAGAGTGACGATCTCGGCGGGGTTGGCACGCAGCCAGGCACCGATGTCCTCCAGGGTGGGGACCAGCTCGATCGCCCCGGCCCGGCAGACGCTGTGGCAGAGCCAGAGCCCTTCGCGCGGCGGGTTGGCCCGGTCGATCGCGGCGGAGATGAGCCGGCGCTGCTCCGGTGTGAATTCGGGGTCGTCGAGCCGGGCGGCGATGTCCTGCGGGCTCTCCCAGTGGTACGTGTCCAGTTGGAGCGCGCGGACCCCGGTGTCGAGCTGGGTGGTGATGTCGGGGTCCTGAAGGGGGCCGATGAACCGGTCGGCGGTGGTCGACATGGCGTTGTGGGCGGTGAGGTGGGCGACTTCGTCGTACCTCAGGTCACAGAGTTCGGTACTGCCCTGGCAGCGGCGGGGCGCGGACGGGCCGAGTACGGGCGGGACGAGCAGGGCGCCCGCCAGCGCGGCGCAGGTGACGCCCGCGGCCACGCCCCGTACGGCGGTGGGTGTCGGGAGCGTGCGCGGGCGCACGAGGAAGGCCCAGCCGGTGGCGGTGAGCAGCGCCCCGCCGACGAGGGCCGTGAGGGCGGCGGTCAGTCCGGTGGCCACCGCCTGGTCGACGGCGTTGCGCTGGAGGTCCTGGACGAGCGCGGTGACGCTCGGCGGCCAGGAGGGCGGGACGGTGAGGAACCGGCCCCCGGTGACCGGGCGGACCAGCAGGACGGCCGCCGCCGCGAGGATTCCGCCGCCGGCGATCGCCTGCCCCAGCCCCATGAGCCGCCGGGCGGGGGCGCCGGGGCCGGTCCCCCAGAGGGCCGCGAGGGAGACCAGGGCCAGGACGGTGGCGAGGATCTGGAGCTGGGTCAGCCGCTGCACCCGCTCACGGGCCTGTTCCAGGGCTTCGAGATCGTTGCCCGCGGCCGTCAGGGTCGCGGTGAGATCCCACGTACCTCCTCGGAGGGTGGTACGGAGATCGGCCGCCGCCGTCCGTGACCCGTCGGCCAGTGCGGCTGCCGCGGTCGTGGCCAGGGCTGTCGATACGTCGCCCCTGCCGAGGGCCACGGCCACCTCGGGGCGCAGCTCCGCCCGCTCTCCCTCGGGCACCAGCCTGAGCAGGGCGTCGGTGGCGCGGGCGGCCTGGTCGTCGGTGAGCGGCAGGGCGGGCAGGGTGGGCGCGCGGCCCTCCCTAAGGGCTTCGAGCGCGGCGGTGAGGTCGTCGGTGAAGCGGGCGAAGTCCGGCTGGTCCTGGTCCTGCAGGCTGGCGACCAGGTCACCGAAGTAGATACGGGCGAGTTCGGCCAGGTTCCGCAGCACCGGGTCGAGGTCCACGGCCAGTCGCAGTTCCTCGGTGTCGCCGCGCAGGTAGTCGGTGAGGGCGTGGATCTGCTGGTCGGTGAGCGAGCGGACCGTGGCCGGGGGCAGGACGACCTTGACGTTGGAGGTCACGAGCGCCTCGGGGACCGGCAGATGGGCGAGGAGGTCGCGGGTGACGGGGGCGATCGCCGGGTCGACGAGCACCTCGCTGTAGAGACGGTCGTACGCCGACTCCTCGTCCAGGACGGACTGGTAGTACCCCGGCGACAGGACGGTGGCCCGGACCGTCGAGGTGAGCGCCACCGTCATCACGCCGAGCACGGCGAGGACGAACGCCGCCACCCGCACCGCCCGGCGGGTTCGGCCCGGAGCCATGGGACCGGGCTCCGGGGGAAGCAGGTTCTCCGGCGGGACCAGCGGTATCGGTGTAGCGCTCACTCACTCAGCCTATGCGGATTATCAGCTTTCATGCATGAATGATGGGACTTGTGCAGTGAGGAGCCCCGCCGTGCACTCCGTCCACCTGGCCGTGCTGATGACCAGTCACAACCGGCGTACGAGGACGCTGTCGGCGCTCGCGGCCCTGCACGCCCAGCACGGGCTTCCGGCCCACGCCACGCTGGGCGTGCACTTGGTGGACGCGGGCTCCACCGACGGTACTCCGGAGGCCGTCCGCCTGCTCCACCCGTCGGTCGAGGTCATGTCGGTGGACGCGGACATCCCCCGTAACCAGGCGCTCCGCATCGCCAGCCGCAACAGCCGCAGCGGCGGCGGAGGGGGCGGCTCGCACCGCGGCCGACCGGGCGGGCCGAGCCATCGGTGGACGCACCAGCTATGGCTGGACGACGGGGTCGAACTGTTCCCGGACGCCCTCACCACGCTGCTGGGGGCAGCGGATACGGTCGGGGACGGGTCGGTCGTCGTCGGGGCGGTCCGGGGGCCGGACGGGACCACGGTCTACTCGGGGCGGCGCGGACGTTCGCTCACGCTCGTGGAGCCCGGCGGGGAGCGCCCCGAGCCGTGCGACACGTACGACGGCCGCGTGGTGCTGCTCTCCCGGGCCGCACACGACCTGGTCGGGGACCCCGACAAGGTGTTCCGCCACCGGATGGGCGACTACGACCACGGGTACCGCGCCCGGCGGGCCGGGGTGGACGCCTTCGTCGCCCCGTCACCGGTCGGCGTCTGCGCGGAGGGGCCGGACACCCCCGGTTCGCTGGAGCCGGGGATCGGGGTGCGGGAGGCGCTGCGCCGGGTGACCTCCGCACGGGAGCTGCCGCCGCGCCAGTGGTGGGTGTACTGCCTGCGCCACACCTGGCCGTGGGCGCCTTTGCTGATGGTATCCCCGTACGCGCGGACGGCGGCCCGGGCGACGATCGGCCGGTGGCGAGGGTGACCGGGGTGACGGGTGCGGCATCCCGGCTTGCGGCTGACGGTCTGTGGTCGGGCGGTCTGTGGCCGGTCCTCCGCAGTCGTTGGTTCGTGGCGCGTCGGTCAGCTTCAGCTGCGGTCGGCGGTGAGGCCCACGGCGGGGCGGCCGGTGGGTGGCGGGGGCACGGTGGGGCGGCCGGGGGTGGTCCGGGCCGGCTCGGCGGCCACTGGGGCGGGGCTTTCGGGCGCGGCGGGTACGGGCTTGGGCCCGGGCCGGAGTGAGGTGCCGGTGCGGACGGTTCCGGTGAGCGGGCGGCGGGTGGCCGTGACCGGCGGAGCCACGTACGCCGGGATCCTCAGCAGCGCGACGACGGCCGCCGCGCTGCCGGTCACCGGTACGAGGGCGAAGGCGGGGTGCAGCACCTCCGCGTACACCAGCGTGCTGGTCAGCGCCGCCGCGCCCGCCCACAGGCCGAGGACGACGGCCACTCCGGGCACGGTGACGCGGAGGCGGCGCAGGCGGTGCGTGATGTGGTCGCCGCAGTCCTGGAGCAGGGGGCGCACGGCCCGGCGGCGCGACACCAGGACGAGGGCGGCGTCCGCTAGAGCGACGGTGGCCAGCACGGGCAGCGCGATCCACGCGGCGCGCTCCGGCGGCGCCTCCGCGAGGACCAGTGCGCCGGAGGAGGCCAGGACGAAGCCGGTGAAGAGCGACCCGCACGCGCCGGGACGGATGCGGGCGGGGTGCCAGTTGTGGAGCAGGAAACCGATGAGCCCGGCGAGCAGGACGGCGGGCGGCAGGGCGAGTCCGGCCCGGCCGTCGAGGGCCGCGCAGGTGAGCAGCCCGGCGGCGGTGACGGTGCCGACCGTCGCCAGGACTCCGTCGGAGGTGTCGAGCAGGGCGAAGGCCTGGGTGACGGCGACGATCCCGATCACGGCCAGGACGCCCGCCACCGGCGAAAGACCGGCGAGGCAGACGGCGAGCGTGGCGGCGGCCGTCTGGACCGCCACCCGCAGGGGCACGCCGAGCGGCCGCACATCGTGGACGAGTCCGAGGGCGGCGACGATCGCGGCCCCGGCCAGCAGCCCGGTGACGGCCCGTCCGGACCCGCCCGCCGCGCCGAGCCCCGTACCGGCGGCGGCAGCCGCGCCGACGCCGAGGACCACCGTCGTACCGCCGAGTCTGCGCACCACCCCGGCGCGTGAGGGGCGCGCGCCCGGCTCGTGGGCGGCTCCGGCGCGGAGCGCCGTACGGCGGACGCCCTTGGCGAGTACGACCGTGATGAACAGCGCGGCCGCACCGGAGGCGATGATCCCAAGCACGTTCACCTGCCCTGCCTTTCCTCGTTCGTGAACAGCGGCGCACGGGGCGCCGGGCGACCGTGGAACACGGCGGTCCGGCGCTCGTCCGGTTGCGGTGTCGGGGGACGTAGGACGCCAGTGGAGTGGCGGTTCTCCCCAACCTACGGGGCCGATGTCCCCATTCACCCCGAATAACACGAAAAAGGCGTTGATTCCCTGATCTACTGACCCGGGCGTGCGGGCAGCGGCTCCGCCCGGCCTCTCCCCCCCAGACCCCTCAGGCCGCGGCCACCTCCCGTGTGTCGCGGCCGTCCACGTACGTCGTCACGATCTCGATGTCACCGATCCGGCTGGGGTCCACCCGGTGCGGGTCGTCCCCGAGGACCACCAGGTCGGCGCGCTTGCCCGGGGAGAGGGTGCCCGCCGCACCGTCCCGGTGGGAGGCGTGGGCACCGGCGACCGTGTAGGCGCGCAGGGCCTCCTCGACTCCGATGGCCTCGTCGCCGCCGATGGTCCGGCCCGTCAGGGAGGCGCGTTCGACCATGAACTGGATGGCGCGCAGCGGCGATCCGTCCGCGACGGGGCGGTCGGAGCTGCCGACGAGGGTGACGCCGTGGTCCAGGAAGCCCCGGCCCCGGTACATCCAGCCGGCCCGCCGCTCCCCCATCACCGTCGCGTAGTCGTCACCGAAGTGGCGCAGGAAGGCGGGCTGGACGACCGCGCTCACCCCGAGCGCGGCGAGGCGGGGCAACTGGTCGGGGCGGATCAGCCCGGCGTGTTCGATGCGGTGGCGGGCGTCCGGCCGGGGCCTCAGCTTCTGGGCGTGCTCCAGGGCGTCGAGGGCGAGGTCGGCGGCGCGGTCCCCGATCGCGTGGACGGCGAGCTGCCAGCCGGCGAGGTGGCCGTCGACGATGAGGCGGGTGAGCCGCTCGGGGTCGTCCTGGAACTGTCCGGTGTTGTCGCCCGTTCCCTCGTACGGGGAGGTGAGCGCGGCCGTGCGGGCCATCATGCCGCCGTCGGTGTAGATCTTCAGGGCGCCCAGGGAGAGCCAGTCGTCGCCGAAGCCGGTGCGCACGCCGAGGTCCATGGCCTGGGTGAAGCCGTCGTCGGGGTGGGCGGCGCGGGTACGGAGGGTGTCGCCGGACGCCATGAGCTGGACGCGCAGAGGCAGTCGGCCCCGGTCGCGGAGGAGTTGGTAGGCGCCCAGCTCGACAGGGCTGTGGCCGAGCAGCCCGCCGCCTATGCCTGCCTCGACGCAGGCCGTGATCCCCTCGGCCAGGCACTCCCGGGCGGCGTGCTCGATCGCGTCGGCCAACTCCTCCTGCCCGTAAGGCAGCCGCAGCCGGCGGGCGGCGGTCATGGCGCTCTCGGCGAGGAAACCCTCCTGGTGCTCCACTCCGTCCGGCAGCAGGTCCAGGACGGCCGAGTTGACGACGCAGGCGTGTCCGGAGTCGTGCATCAGGAGGATCCTGCGGCCGTGGCTGACCCGGTCCAGCTCGGCGGCGGTCAGGTGGCGGCCCAGCGCCCGCTGGTCGTAACCGGCGAGATCCAGCCAGGCTCCGGGCGGTGCGGGTCTGCGGGCGGCCCGGTCCACGACGGCGAGGATGTCCTCGATCCGGGCGCACGGGGCGATGCTGGGCGTACGGGCCTTCAACCCGGCCCAGGCCAGGTGGACATGGCTGTCGATGAAGCCGGGCAGCACGGTGGCGCCCTGGAGATCGACCACCTCGCGGGCCGGGAGGGCGGTCACCGCACCGTCCAGGCCGACGATCCGGCCCTGCCAGATGCCCAGGTCACGGGCGACGGGGTGGTGCGGGTCCATGGTCAGGATGCGGGCGTTCGTCAGCCTCGTACAGAGCATGGGAGGTCCCTCCCCGTCGCGGTCGGATCCACGGCTCGCAGCCGGGGAGCGGGCCGGCCCAAGCTAACCCCCCACCCCCTCCCTGTCGATGTCAGGGTGCGTTTCAAGCCGACCTGATCCGCCAACACCACTGTGAATCATGGGACGTTGTGGTCTTAGGTAAGCCTTGCTTTACTGAATCGCCGGTCCATCGCTCATCCAAGGAGGCACCTCCATGCGGGTCGTCATGTTCGGTTACCAGACCTGGGGGCACCGCACGCTGCAGGCGCTGCTGGACTCCGAGCACGACGTGGTGACGGTCGTGACGCACCCGAGGAGCGAGCACGCCTACGAGAAGATCTGGAGCGACTCCGTGGCCGATCTGGCGGAGAAGCACGGCATCCCCGTGATCATCCGCAACCGGCCGGACGACGAGCTGCTGGACCGGCTCAAGGAGGTGGCCCCGGACATCATCGTGGCCAACAACTGGCGGACCTGGATCCCGCCGGAGATCTACAACCTCCCCGTCCACGGCACGCTCAACATCCACGACTCCCTGCTGCCCGCCTACGCGGGCTTCTCGCCGCTGATCTGGGCGCTCATCAACGGCGAGCCGGAGGTCGGCGTCACGGCCCATCTGATGGACGAGGAGCTGGACGCGGGCGACATCGTCGTCCAGAGGTCGGTCCCCGTTGGGCCGACGGACACGTCCACCGACCTCTTCCACCGTACGGTCGATCTCATCGCCCCGGTCACCACCGAGGCACTGGGCCTGATCGCCTCGGGGCGGACCGAGTTCACCCCGCAGGACCGATCCAGGGCCAGCTTCTTCCACAAGCGGGCCGAGGAGGACATCCGTATCGACTGGAACTGGCCGGCCGAGGACCTGGAGCGTCTGATCCGCGCCCAGTCCGCGCCGTACCCGAGCGCCTTCACCTTCCACAAGGGGCAGCGGCTCGAAGTCCTCTCCGCTGTCGTGTCCCAGGGCCGTTACGGCGGCACCCCGGGCCGGATCTTCTACCGCGAGGGCGAGGGCGTCGTGATCGTCGCCGGAGCCGATGCCCGAACCGGCCGCAACCACGGTCTGGCCATCACCCGCGTACGGACCGGGGACGGCCGCGAACTTCCCGCGACCGAGTACTTCACCTCGATGGGCGGCTACCTCACCGGCCGCCCCTGACGATCGGGACCCACACCCATGCGTACCGCACGTGCCCGGCACTACCTCATGTGCCGGCCCACCTACTTCGACGTGGTCTACTCCATCAACCCGTGGATGGACCCGAAGAAGCCCGTCGACACTCCGCTGGCCATCGCCCAGTGGGAGCGGCTGCGCGAGGTCTACCTGAACCTCGGGCACACCGTCGACACCATCGAGCCCGTCCGCGGACTCCCCGACATGGTCTTCGCCGCCAACGGCGCCACGGTCGTCGACGGACGCGCCCTGGTCGCCCGCTTCCGAAACGCCGAGCGCATCGCCGAGGGCCCGGCGTACCACGACTGGCTGCGCGACAACGGCTTCCCCGACCTGCGCACCGCGAGCGTCGTCAACGAGGGCGAGGGCGACTACCTCCTGGTGGGCGACCTGCTGCTGGCCGGGACCGGCTTCCGCAGCGACCCGCGCTCGCACGACGAGGCCCAGGAGTTCTTCGGCCGCCCGGTGATCGGGCTGACCCTGGTGGACCCCGACTACTACCACCTGGACACCGCCCTCACGGTGCTCGACGAGAAGACGGTCGCCTACTACCCGGGCGCCTTCTCCCCCGGCAGCCTCGCCGTCCTGCGCCGCCTCTTCCCGGACGCCGTGATCGCCTCGGCCGAGGACGCCGCGGTGTTCGGCCTCAACGCCACGTCGGACGGCCTGAACGTGGTCCTCCCCCAGAACGCCACCGCCCTCACGGACCAGCTCCGCGACCGCGGCTTCAACCCGATCGGCGTGGACCTCTCCGAACTCCTCAAGGCGGGCGGCAGCGTGAAGTGCTGCACGCTGGAGCTGCGGGCGGCGGGCTGACCCCGACGCCGTACGCCTCTCGGGCGGGTCATGAGCCCGCCCGAGAGGCCGGGCGGTGCGGGATGGTCCCACCCTGCGGGGATACGAGTCTGGGGATACAGGTTTCCTGACGGGCTCTCACCGCCCTCCACGCCATGGCGTATGGGGGACGAACCGCTCGTCGCGGGCCCACTCGGCGTAGGTGCGGGCAGGTCCGCCGGTGATGTCCGTGCAGGTGAGCCAGGGGATGTCCGGCTCCTCCCAGGTCTGCTCCTGCGCCTCGCCGCCCGCCGGCCGTTCTCCGTCCTGCGGCTGTCCTCCGTCCTGCCGACCCACACCGGACGTCGCCTCGGTCGGGTCGGTCGTCGCGCCCGAGTAGTCCTCGAAGCCGAAGAGGAAGTCGGCGTTCTCCGCGGCCCAACCGCCCTGCGGCACGTCAGCGGGTACGCGCGATCCGCATCGAGTCGCTGACCCGGACGCTGGCGGGCGTCGGTTTCGAGGGTGCGATCCTGATGATCCTCTCGGTGGGTGCCTGGCGGGTCAGCGAGGGGATGCTGCCGGTCTCCGGCCTGGTCGCCTTCCTCCTCTACGCGTTCTGGATCGTGGAGCCGGTGACCCAGTTGACCCAGACGGTCTCGCTGCTCCAGTCCGGTCTGGCGGCGGCCGCGCGCATCAAGGAGATCCAGGACCTGCCCGAGGAGCGGCGCCCCGCCGTCGTTCCCGCCCCGGACGAAGCCGCTCCGGCTCCGGAGCGGGCGCCGGCCTCCCCCGTCCTCACGTTCCACGACGTCGTCGCCCGGTACGGACCGGACGCCGGCACCGCCTTGAACGGGGTCTCCCTCTCCATCGCCCGCCGCGGCCACACCGCTGTCGTCGGCCCGTCGGGCGCGGGGAAGACCACGATGTTCTCGCTGATGCTGCGCTTCCTGCACCCGACCGGGGGAACGGTCCGCCTCGACGGTGTCCCGCTCGACCACTACGACCTCGACGAACTGCGCAGGCGGATCGTCTACGTCGAGCAGGACACCCCCCTGGTGCCCGGCACCCTGCGGGAGAACCTGCTCTACAACCACCAGGAGGCGAGCGAGGACGACCTCTGGTCGGTGCTGCGGGCCGTACGGCTCGACGAGCGGGTGCGTGAACTGGAGGAGGGCCTCGACAGCACCGTGTCCGACACCGAGATCTCCGGCGGCGAGCGACAGCGCATCGCCCTGGCGCGGGCCCTGGCGGGTCGGCCGGAGACCCTGCTGCTGGACGAGGCGACCGCACAGCTGGACGGCCTCAGCGAGTCCGCGATCCACGACGCCATCGTCAAGGTCGCGGAGCACGGAGCCGTGGCCACCATCGCGCACAGGCTGTCCACGGTGGTGGAGGCCGACCGGATCATGGTGATGGAGAACGGCCTCTGCCGCGCCTCCGGAACCCATGACGAACTGCTCACCTCCGACGACCCCTACCGGGATCTGGTCGCGGCGCTGAGGATCGCGACGGTCGGTCAGCAGCGCCGTCGTCCCCAGGAGGACGGCGCAGGCGTCCGGCCACCGGGCCGGCCGTCCGTCGGCCCGTAACCGTTCGCGCTCACCCCCGGTACGTCTCCAGCAGCCGCAGCCACAGCTCGCTGATCGTCGGGTACGCCGGGACGGCGTGCCACAGGCGGGCGATGGGGACCTCGCCGGCCACCGCGACCGTGGCGGAGTGCAGGAGTTCGCCGATGCCGGGGCCGACGAAGGTGACGCCGAGGAGGATCTCGCGGTCCAGGTCCACGATCATGCGGGCCCGGCCCTTGTAGCCGTCGGCGTAGAGGCTTGCGCCGGCGACCGAGGCGAGGTCGTAGTCGACGGCGCGGACGCGGTGGCCCGCGTGTTCGGCCTCGGCGAGGGTGAGGCCGACGGAGGCGGCCTCGGGGTCGGTGAAGACGACCTGGGGGACGGCCCGGTGGTCGGCGGTGGCGGCGTGGGGGCCCCAGGGGGCCGTGTCCAGGGGCGGGGTCCGCCGGGCGCGGGCGGCGATGGCGGCGCCCGCGATGCGGGCCTGGTACTTGCCCTGGTGGGTGAGGAGGGCGCGGTGGTTGACGTCCCCGACCGCGTACAGCCAGTCGGTTCCCTCGACACGGCAGCTGTCGTCCACCGTGAGCCAGGAGCCGGGCTCCAGGCCGACCGTCTCCAGGCCGAGGTCGTCCGTGCGCGGGGCCCGGCCGGTGGCGAAGAGGATCTCGTCGGCCTCGATGCGGGTGCCGTCGTCCAGGACGGCCGTCACCGGGCCGTCCGGTGCGGGGCGCTCGACGGCGGTGACGGAGACTCCGGTACGGATCGTGGCGCCCGCCTCCGTCAGCGCCTCGGCCACCAGCTCGCCCGCGAAGGGCTCCATCTTCGGGAGCAGGCCGCCGCCCCGGATCAGCAGGGTCACCTGGGCCCCCAGCGCCTGCCAGACGGTGGCCATCTCCACGCCGACCACTCCCCCGCCGACGACCGCGAGCCGGCCGGGCACCTTCTCGGCGCTGGTGGCCTCACGACTGGTCCAGGGGCGGGCCTCCACGATGCCGGGGAGGTCGGGGACGACGGCCCTCGTACCGGTGCACACGGCGACGGCGTGGCGGGCGGTGAGGTGGTGCTCGATGCCGTCGGGGGCGGTGACGGTGACCTCGCGGGGGCCGGTGAGGCGGCCCGTACCCCGGTGGATGTCGGCTCCGATGCCTTCCAGCCAGCCGACCTGTCCGTCGTCCTTCCAGTGGCTCGTCATCTCGTCCCGGTGGGCGAGGACCGCCGGGACGTCGAGGGGGCCCTGTACGGCGCTGCTGAGGCCCGGGACGCGGCGGGCGTCGGCGCGGGCGACCACGGGGCGCAGCAGGGCCTTGCTCGGCATGCAGGCCCAGTACGAGCATTCGCCGCCGATCAGCTCGGACTCCACCACGGCCGCGCTCAACCCCGCCGCGCGGGCCCGGTCGGCCACGTTCTCCCCCACCGGACCTGCGCCGATGACCACCACGTCGTACTCGGAAGCATTCATGGAAACAGTGTCGTCGCGGGTGTGCGCCCCGGCCACATGGGCAGGCGGAATAGCGCACGTGCCGTCACCGTTGTGCCGGACGGACCGAACCCGGCACAGGAAGAGGTAGCAGGAGTATGAGCACCGTAGAGCTGACCAAGGAAAACTTCGATCAGGTCGTCAGCGACAACGACTTCGTCCTGATCGACTTCTGGGCTTCCTGGTGCGGCCCCTGCCGACAGTTCGCGCCGGTCTACGACTCGGCGTCCGAGCGCCACCCGGACCTCGTCTTCGCCAAGGTCGACACGGAGGCGCAGCAGGAGCTGGCCGCCGCCTTCGACATCCGGTCGATCCCGACGCTGATGATCGTCCGGGACAACGTGGCCGTCTTCTCGCAGCCCGGTGCTCTGCCGGAGGCCGCCCTGGAGGACGTCATCGGCCAGGCCCGGAACCTGGACATGGACGAGGTCCGCAAGTCCGTCGAGGAGCAGAAGCGGGCGGCGGAGGCGGGGCAGCAGGGGCAGTCCGAGCCTCAGTAGGCCCCGCCACCCCTCTCATCGCAGTTTGCCGCCGTACGGGCCCGGGGTGCCGGGCCTACGGATTTCGGCGCGTCCGGCCGCCGGCGGATGCGTCCCGGCCTCCGGCGGATTCAGCCTGTCGGGCGCATTCCGTCGGCCACGTGCACCGACATGCCCGGGTCCAGTTCCTCGCCGTCGACCAGCACGGCCTCCACCGTGCGGGTCTCCGGGTCGATGTCCGCCTCCATGCCCTCGCCCGTGTACCGGGGGTAGCCCGAGGCCCCCGTCTCGCCGGTGGCGGAGACGACCGCCGAGCGGAGCGGCCGTCCGGGGGCTCCGGTCCGCGTGCTGCTGTGGTCGGGGATCAGGAGGAGTTCGTAACTCTGCGGGTGGCTCATGGTCCCGACGCTAGACATCCGCCGCGGGCCGCGCATGTCGTCGCGCCGGGGCGGTCAGCTGGAGTCGCGGTGCACGGCGCCGGTGCGCAGCAGGTCCTGGTGGACGGGGGCGGCGCCCGGGTGGTGGACGAGCCGGTCGATCGTCTCGGCCAGCGGCTGGTCCATGGCCAGCTCCATCCGGACCGTGCTCAGCCGGGGCCGCAGCAGCCTGCCGAGCAGGAGATCATCCGCCCCGATCACCGCCGTGTCGCCGGGTATCGCGACGCCCGCGTCCTGGAGCGCGCGCATCAGCAGCATGGCGTACTCGTCGTTGTACGCGAACACCGCGTCCAGACCCAACTCCCGCCAGCGGCCCGCCAGTTCCGCCGCCGACTCCTCCTCGTAGCCGAGCGGCAGGGGGCACACCAAAGCCCCGGCCGGTTCGGCCGTCTGCAGGGCTCCGGCGAGGCGGGGTTCGGAGAACGGCGTGAGGCCCGGCTCCCGGGGCATCACCACCCCGATGCGGCGGCGGCCGCGCGCCAGCAGATGGGCGACCGCGCTGGCGCCGACCCGCCGCTGGTCCATGACCAGCCCGTGGGCGCCCGCCACCGGCTCCGGGCCCAGGGTGATCACCGCTTTGGCGCCGGAACGGGTGAGGACGTCCGTGCCGTGCGGGGTGAGGGTGATGCCCGGCGGTACGACGACGGCGACGGGCCGCAGTTCGGCCCAGGCCCGTACCGCCTCGCCGTCCGCGAGGCCGGCGCTGCCGTACTGGACGACGGTGTAGTCCAGGCGGCGCAGCCCCGCCTGGAGTTCCTGGAAGAAGTACTGGTGGAGGGGGCCGGAGGGTATGTGCCCGGAGGGCAGCAGGACCAGGCGGCTGTGTCCGGCGCGCAGGCTGCGGGCGGCGGCGTGCGGGACGTAACCGAGCTGGGTGGCGGCCTCCCTGACGCGGTGCCGGGTGGGTTCGCTGATCCGGACGGCGGCGTTGTTGTTCAGGACGTACGACACGGTGGCCCGGGACACTCCGGCGAGGCGCGCGACATCGGCGCTGGTCGGTACGGAGACTTCGGTGGGCTGCTTGGGTAACTGGCTCATGGCGAGCGGCAGTCTTCCAGATCCGCCCGACCGGCCGGTGCCCCGGGGGCACGCTCGTGCGGCGGCTCGCCCGGGCCCCGCCGGACGCCCCCGCTCCCCGGCCGGGGCCCCGCAGGTCATACGGTGTGGCGATGACGTTCCACCACAGCGCAGAGCGCATCGACAGCCCGTCCGTAGTCCCCGGCAGCACCGGTCCGACCGCCACCGTCCAGGCCGATCCCCACGCGGTGGGCCCGGTCCGCACCTCGTACGCCCCCGACCGCGACGGCGACCCGGACCCGGGCGAGATCGTCTGGACCTGGGTGCCGTTCGAGGAGAGCGACGGGCGCGGCAAGGACCGGCCGGTTCTCGTCGTCGCCCGGGAGGCGACGGGCACCCTGCTCGCCGTCCAGCTCTCCAGCAAGCAGCACGACATGGACCACGAGTGGGTGGCGCTGGGCGCCGGTCCCTGGGACAGCTCCGGACGGCCGTCCTGGGTCGATCTGGACCGGGTGCTGCGGGTCCACGAGGACGGGATGCGGCGCGAGGCGTGCGCGCTGGACCGCGATCGGTTCGACACCGTCACCGGGCGGCTGCGGGAGCGGTACGGCTGGAGCTAGTGGTACGGCGGGGGCGGGGGCGGGAGAGCTGACGGCGGGGGCAGAGGCTGGCAGCGGGGGCGGGAGCTGACGGCGGGGGCAGAGACTGGCGGCGGGGGCGCGGGAGCTGAGGGCGGGCCCGACGGCTCCCGCCCCCGCTACCCTCCCCCGCCCCCGAAGGTCCGGGTGAAGGCCGCCCGGGCCGGGGAGTCGGGGGTGCGGTCCAGGATGCCGAACACGATGTGCTCGAAGTGGCCGCCGAACCGGCCGCCCTCGCCGAGCAGCGCCCCGAACGCCCCCGCCACCTGGCCCGGGTCGTTCCGGAAGACCCCGCAGCCCCAGGCGCCCAGCACGAGCCTGCGGTAGCCCTCGGCGGCGGCCACCTCCAGGACCCGTTCGGCGCGGGCGGCCAGGGCGGCGGGGACGCGGTGGGCCTCCTCGGGGGTCTGCCGCCGGATCACTCCGGCGTTGGGCGCCGGGGAGGTCAGGAATCCGGCCTCGTACGGGGTGTCGAGGAAGCGGCCCCGGTCGTCGCGGAAGACGGGGACGCCGGGCGAGTGGATCACCCGGTCGGTGTAGAAGGCGCTGCGTTCGGCGCGGTGGTGCGCGTAGTACGCGGGGGCGCGCAGCAGGGTGGTGTGGAGGGCCGAGCCACGGCAGAGGGCCTCTTCCTGGGCCTGGGCGCCGTTCAGATAGCCGCCGCCGGGGTTGCGAGCGGAGGCGTAGCTGAGCACCGCGACCTTTCCGGGGGCTTCGTCGGCCATCCGCCGGGCCGCCCGGAGGCTGCTCTCGCCGGTGACCTCGAAGCGGGGTGTCCGGTCGGTGTCCAGGGCGGGGACGGGCACCGGCTCGGGGCCGTACAGCCGGGTGCCGGAGCGGGCGGCTGCCACAGCGCGCTCGATGGACACGGTCCGACCTGCGGCGTTGTGATAGTGCCCGGCTTCGACGACGGCTTCGGTCTCCCGCGCGATACCGCGCAGCCGCGCGCTCACCGGCGCTCCCCCCTGTGGTGCATACGGTGCATGCTGGTCGTGGGAGCGGTGTGGCGGCAACCGCATTTCCGGTGGCTCGGGGGCACTCTTGTGCGATCCCTGGGTACGGGTTTGGGTGGTAGGTACGCAACTGAGAAGGAGGCGCCTCATGTCCCCGGACACCCCTGGCGGCCCCGGACCGCGCCCGGAATCCTCCCCTCTCGACGAGGGCACGGCGCAGGATTTACTGCGCGGCATCTGTTTCAAGACGGGCCCCCCGCGCATCGTGGGGGTGGAACTCGAATGGCTCATCCATGACCAGGAACATCCGACCGTGCCGGTGGCCCAGGAGCGGCTGGACGACGCGGTCGCGGCCCTCCGCGAGCTGCCCCTGAGCGCCGCGCTGACCTTCGAGCCGGGCGGGCAGCTGGAGCTCAGCTCCCAGCCGGCCGGCTCCCTGATGGAGTGCATCGAGACGACCGCGGCGGATCTGGCCGCCGTCCGGGGTTCGCTCGGCCGGGCCGGGCTCGCCCCGGTCGGGTTCGGCGTGGATCCGTGGCAGACCCCGCACCGCAGGCTCCGCGAGCCGCGTTACGACGCCATGGAGGCGGCTCTCGACCGGGCGGGCCCGGCCGGGCGGGCGATGATGTGCACCTCCGCCTCCGTGCAGGTCTGTCTGGACGCGGGCGAGGAGGAGCCGGGGCCGCGCGGTTACGGCAGGCGCTGGCAGCTCACCCATCTCCTCGGTGCCGTCCTGGTGGCGGCGTTCGCCAACTCGCCCTTCCGGCAGGGGCGCCGGACCGGCTGGAAGTCCACCCGCCAGGCGCTGTGGGCCGATCTCGACCCCGTACGCACCCTGGCACCGGGCGGCGGGCTCCCGCCGCGCGAGGCGTGGGCGGCGCATGTGCTGGACACGACCGTGATGTGCGTACGCCGGGAGGACGGCCCCTGGTACGTGCCCGAGGGGCTCACCTTCCGGGAGTGGATCCGCACCGGGGCGCCCCGCCCGCCGCTGCGGGCCGATCTCGACTACCACATGACCACCCTCTTCCCGCCGGTCCGGCCGCGTGGCCACCTCGAACTGCGCATGATCGACGCGCAGAGCGGCCCGGACGGGTGGCTGGTGCCGCTCGCCGTCGCCACCGCCCTGTTCGACGACCCGGAGGCCGCCGAGACGGTGTACCGGGCGGTGAAACCCCTGGCGGAGTCGGCCGGTTCCGCCGCCGCGCCGCGCAACGCGCTGTGGACGACGGCGGCCCGCGAGGGCCTGGCCGATCCGGAGCTGCGGGCGGTGGCCGTCCACTGCTTCGAGACGGCCCTCGACGCACTGGACCGCATGGGGGCGAGTACTGCCGTACGGGACACCGTGGCGGCCTTCCACGACCGGTACGTGGCCCGGGGCAGATGTCCGGCCGACGATCTGCTCCGACCGGGCGCCCTCGCCGAGCCGGTCCTCCTCTCCGGCGCCGCCGGCGCGCCGACCGCACCGCCGTCCCCGGGAAGGGTGGCCTCCGCATGACCGACGACCGCACCCCCTCCGCCTCGTCCGCCACCGCCCCGGACGGCTTCCCGCCCTCCCCCGGCGGCCATGACCCCGAGGTGCTGCGCCGACGCGCGCTGGACGCGCTGCTGACCGCCCGGGCCCGTACCACCGCCCTCACCGACAGCGTGGACGAAGCCGAACTCACCGCCCAGCACTCCCCGTTGATGTCCCCGCTCGTCTGGGACCTGGCCCACATCGGCAACCAGGAGGAGCAGTGGCTGCTCCGCGCGGTGGGCGGGCGGGAGGCGCTGCGCCCGGAGATCGACGGGCTGTACGACGCCTTCGAGCACCCGCGCGCCGCCCGGCCCTCGCTGCCCCTGCTGGCGCCCGCCGAGGCACGGACGTACGCCGCGGATGTACGCGGCCGGGCCCTGGACATCCTGGAGGCCGCCCCGCTGCACGAGGACGGACGGCCGCTGGAGCGGGCCGGGTTCGCCTTCGGGATGATCGCCCAGCACGAGCAGCAGCACGACGAGACCATGTTGATCACTCATCAGCTCCGCTCGGGGCCGGTTGCCTTGACCGCGCCCGCCCCGCCCGAGCCCACCGATGCCACCTCTTTGCCTGCCGAAGTGCTCGTCCCTGGCGGGCCGTTCACCATGGGGACCTCCGCCGAGCCGTGGGCGCTCGACAACGAACGGCCCGCGCACCAAAGGGAGGTGGCCGCGTTCCACCTGGACACCGCCCCCGTCACCTGCGGGGCGTACCGCCGGTTCATGGCGGACGGCGGGTACACCGACCCCCGCTGGTGGGCGCCCGAGGGCTGGGACATGGTCCGTGAACACGGCCTGGACGCACCGCTGTTCTGGCACCGGGACGGCGGGCAGTGGCTGCGCCGCAGGTTCGGGGTGACCGAGCCGGTGCCGGACGACGAGCCGGTGCTGCACGTCAGCTGGTACGAGGCGGATGCGTACGCCCGCTGGGCGGGGCGGCGGCTGCCCACCGAGGCCGAGTGGGAGAAGGCCGCCCGGCACGACCCCGCCACCGGGCGTTCGCTCCGCTACCCCTGGGGCGACACGGACCCGACGCCCGAGCAGGCCAATCTGGGCCAGCGCCATCTGCGTCCTGCGCGGGCCGGTGCGTATGCGGCGGGCCGGGCGCCGTCCGGCGCGGGTCAGCTGATCGGCGATGTGTGGGAGTGGACGTCGAGCGACTTCCTGCCCTACCCGGGGTTCGTGGCCTTCCCCTACCGGGAGTACTCGGAGGTGTTCTTCGGCCCGGGCCACAAGGTGCTGCGCGGCGGCTCGTTCGCCGTGGACCAGGTCGCCTGCCGGGGCACGTTCCGCAACTGGGACCTGCCGGTGCGGCGGCAGATCTTCTCCGGGTTCCGCACCGCGAGGGACGCCTGATGTGCCGTCATATCGCCTATGTGGGCGATCCAGTGGCCCTCGGGACCGTACTCTCCGCGCCACCGCACTCCCTGGTGCGCCAGTCCTGGGCACCGCGCCGCCAGCGGTACGGGACGGTCAACGCGGACGGCTTCGGCGTCGGCTGGTACGCGGACGGCGACCCGGTCCCCGGCCGCTACCGCCGTCAGGGGCCGATCTGGCACGACGAGACCTTCGCCGACCTGGCCCGGGTGGTGCGGACCACCGCGCTGCTCGCCGCCGTACGGGACGCCACCGAGCCGGGTGCGGACGGGGAGGCCGCGGCCGCGCCGTACACCTCCGGGCGGCTGCTGTTCAGCCACAACGGCGCGGTGCCGGGCTGGCCCGGCTCGCTCGCGGGGCCGGCCGCCGCGCTCCCCGCGCGGGAGCTGCTGTCGCTGGCCGCCCGCAACGACTCCGCGCTGGTCTGGGCGCTGGTCCTGCACCGCGTCGCCGCCGGGGACGATCTGCCGGGCGCGGTCGCGGAGACCGTCCGGGAGGTCGCGGAGGTGGCGCCGGGCGCACGGCTGAACCTGCTGGTCACGGACGGCACCACCATCGTGGCCACCGCCTGGGGCGACACCCTCTGGCACCTCCACGACCCGGGCCGCTCGACGGCCGTGGCCTCGGAGCCGTACGACGACGATCCCCGCTGGCGCGAGGTCCCCGACCGCACCCTGCTGGTCGCGACCTCCGCAGACGTCACCCCCACACCGCTCAAGGAGCCCGCAGCGTGAGCCCATTCCTGCTGACCCGCACCCTGCCGGAGGACGCCACGGACGCGGCGCTGCGCGCCGATGTCCTCAGCGGGCTGACCCGCCATCCCAAGACGCTGCCGCCCAAGTGGTTCTACGACGCGCGCGGCAGCGAGCTGTTCGAGAAGATCACCCGGCTGCCCGAGTACTACCCGACCCGCGCCGAGCGGGAGATCCTGGAGGAGCGCTCCGAGGAGATCGCCGCCGTCTCGGGGGCCCGGACGGTGATCGAGCTGGGCTCGGGCTCGTCGGAGAAGACCCGCCATCTGCTGGAGGCCCTGACCGGGCTGGAGAGTTACGTTCCGGTGGACGTGAGCGAGAGCGCGCTGACCGGGGCGGCCGAGTCGCTGCTCGTCGACCACCCCGACCTGTCGGTCCACGCCCTGATCGCGGACTTCACCGGCGGCCTCGCCCTGCCCGGCACCCCGGGGCCCCGGCTCGTCGCCTTCCTCGGCGGCACGATCGGCAATCTGCTCCCCGAGGAGCGGGCGGGATTCCTGCACTCGGTGCGCTCGCTGCTCTCCCCCGGCGACGCGCTGCTCCTGGGCACGGACCTGGTGAAGGACGAGGAGACGCTGGTCGCGGCGTACGACGACGCGGCGGGCGTGACGGCGGCCTTCAACAAGAATGTGCTGAGCGTCGTCAACCGGGAGCTGGGCGCCGACTTCCCGCTCGACGCCTTCGACCATGTCACCGTGTGGAACCCGGAGCAGCGCTGGATCGAGATGCGGCTGCGGGCCCGCCGGGCGCTCAACGTGAAGATCCGGGAGCTGGATCTGGTGGTGCCGTTCGAGGCCGGTGAGGAGGTGCGTACGGAGGTGTCGGCCAAGTTCCGCCAGGAGGACGTGCGCGAGGAGCTGGCCGCGGCCGGGCTCCGCCTCGCTCAGTGGTGGACGGATGCGGAGGGGCGGTTCGCCCTGTCGCTGGCCACGGCGGTCTGAGGGTCGGCGGCCGGGCGGTGGCGGTGGCTGCTGCTGGAGCCTGTACGGGTACGGGGAGGGCGGTGGGGCCGGGGCCTTTGCCGCTCCCCGGGCCGTCGTCACTCCCGGGGCCGTTGTCGCCGTGCGTGCTGTCACCCCTGTCCGCCGCGTCGTCGTACGGTCGCTGCCCAGCACGGCGGCCCGGGCAGCACGGGCCAGTTCGCGGCGGCCGGGCTCCCCGTGCGCGGAGACGGAGGCGTAGGCCCGAGCCGGGATGGAGGGAAGGACGCGGACCTCGGCGGTCAGCCCGGCCGCCCGCACCACCCGCCAGAGGGAGGCGGTGAGCGGGTCGTCCCCGACGAACGCGGCCGCGCCCGCTCCCCCGGTGCCGTACGTGATGCGGACCGGCCGTACGGAGACCTCCGCGTCGATCGCCGCCTGGAACACGGCCGGCCGGAACGCCCCGCCCCTCCCCCGTCCGCACCAGGTGCTGCCCTCGGGGAAGACCACGACCCGGGAGCCGGAGCGCAGGGCGGTGGCGACCGTGCCCACCGCCCCGGGCAGCGCGCGCAGCCGGTCCCGGTCGATGAAGAGCGTGGCGCCGAACCCGGCGAGCCGGCCGAGCAGCGGCCAGTCTCGGACCTCGGTCTTGGCGAGCATCCGGCCGGGCAGCACGGCGGCGACGAGCGGGATGTCCAGCCAGGAGATGTGGTTGGCGACGACCAGTTCGCCGCCGCCGGTGCCTCGGGCGTACGGATGCGCGCGGACCGTCACCCGTACGCCGAAGGCCCGCGGTATGCCTCGCGCCCAGGACCGCAGCAGCCACATCCGCGACCCCCTGGGGAGCAACCGGACCGGCGCGGCGCAGACCACTCCCAGCAGCACCCACCCACAGCCGGCGAGAAGCCGCAGCGCGGCGCGGAGCGGGGGCCGGGCCGCACCGGTGTGCCGGGCGCAGGAGGCCGGGGTGCAGGAAGCGACGGGCAGCCAGGCGCTGGTGCCCGCCGGACGGGGAGCGGCCTTGTCCTCGGTACGGGAGGTGCTCATGCCTGCGGTACGAGGGAGAGGAAGTGGCGGAGGTAGCGCGGGTCGGTCCGGCGCAGCGAGAGCAGGACGTAGAGGTCGGCCACGTTGAACTCGGGGTCGTACGCCGGTGCTCCGCAGACCCAGGCGCCGAGCCGCAGATAGCCGCGGAGCAGCGGGGGCAGGTCCGCCCGGGAGCCGTTGCCCGCGTCGGGGTGCGCCGAGGCGTCCCAGAGGCGGTGCGGGGTGACCCAGTGCTCCTCGGGGGCGAGGTGCGCGGTGCGTACGGTGTTCCAGCTGCGGGCGGCGAGGGCGCCGCCGTCGGCCAGCGGCAGGGAGCAGCAGCCGGCGAGCCAGGTGTGGCCGGAGCGCTGCATGTAGCGGGCGAGTCCGGCCCAGACGAGGGCGATGACGGCGCCGTCGCGGTGGGCGGGGTGGACGCAGGAGCGGCCGACCTCGACGAGGTCGTCGCGGATGGGGGCGAGACGGCTGAGGTCGAACTCGCTCTCCGCGTAGAGCCGGCCGGCTATCCGGGCGCGGTCGGGCGGGAGGAGGCGGTAGGTGGCGACGACCTCGTCCGTGGCGGTCTCGCGGACCAGGAGGTGGTCGCAGTACGCGTCGAACGCGTCGCTGTCGAGGCCGGGTTCGGGCCCTTCGAGGCGGGCGCCCAGCTCACCGGCGAAGACCTGGTGGCGCAGGCGCTGGGCGGCGCGCACGTCCTCCTGGCCGGTGGCGAGGGAGACCCGGTAGGCGGCGGCCGGTTCCGGGGAACGGGGAGCGGCGGGGGCCGGTGCCGGGGGGACGGGCCGGGTGGGCGTCGCGGCGGGCGGGGCGGTGGGCAGCACGGTCATGGCAGTCTCCGGGGACGGATCAGCGAAGTCGGCTGCCGGGCCTTCGCGAGCGGCGAAGGCCCGGCCCCTTACTTCTTCCGTCACCGGCTGGATTCGACGTGACCGCTGTGGAGCGCGGGGATGTGCGACGGCTGAATCCCGAGGGACGCGGCCGGGCGGACCGGGGCGCGGGGGCGGTTGCGGACCTGCCGACCGACACCGCGGCACCGATGGGTACCGACTGGCACCGGCGACACCGACCGATACCGGCCCACACGGACCGATGCCTACCGGGCGGGCCCCGCACCCCCTCAGCTGCCGGCGAGCATCGCCGTGATGCGCTCCGACGCCTTCTTCGCCTCCTGCTCCGGGTCGCCGCCCGTGAGCACCGCCGTCATGTACGGCTTGATCGGGTTCTCCGCCTCGACCTTGGCCCACTGCGAGGAGTTCGGGGTGGCGCGGCCCTGGCTCGCGCCTTCGGCCATCGCGGCGGTGCCCTCCTCGCCCTCGACGACATGGGCCAGGCTGGGCTTGTTGGGCACGTAGCTCATGGTGCGGGCCAGCTCGGTCTGCCACTTCTCGCTCGCCAGCGCCTTGACGACGGCGATACCGGCGCTGCGCTGGTCGGCCTTCTTCGGCACGATGAGGTCCGAGCCGCCGGTGAAGACGGAGCCCGGGGCCTTGGCGGACTTACCGGGAATGGGGAAGTAGCCGAGCTTTCCCTTGAGTTCGGGGTTCTGCTGCTCGACGAGCGCGGCGCTTCCGGGGAGCGAGATGATCTGGGCGACGTTCCCCTTGGCGAATACGTCGTTCTGCGGGGGCTTCTCTTCGTCGGAGTCCATGGGCCCGTCGCCGAGCGCCTGGAGTTCCTTGTAGAAGTTCATTCCGGCGAGCGCTTCCGGGGTGTCCAGCGTGCCCCGCCAGTCACCGCCGCCGCCCTCCGCGAGTTCGCCGCCCTCGTCCCAGATGAATCCGGCCAGCACGTACCAGTTCTGACCGGCCAGATAAATGCCCTGGTTGCCCTGCGTGTTGAGCTTCTCGGTGTCCTCGATCCACTCGGCGCGGGTCTTGGGGACGTCGTCGATGCCCGCGGCCTTGAAGATGTCCTTGTTGTAGATCACCACGCGGTTGGCCGCGTACCAGGGGATGCCGTACTGGACCCCGCTGATCTGGCCGGGCTGGGCGAGGCCGGGCAGCCAGTCCTCGCTGCCCAGGTCGCGCATCGACTCCAGGGTGAGGTCACGCAGGTTGCCGCTCTCCGCGTACTGCGCCACCTGCGTGTTGCCGACCTCGATCACGTCCGGGGCGTCGTCGCTCTCCAGGGCGGCCAGGACCTTGGGGCCGATGCCGCTCCACTCCTGGATCTTGAACTCCAGCTTGACGGAGGGGTTCTCCTTCTCGTACGAGCTGGTGAACTTCTCCAGGAATCCCTGCGAGACGCTGTCCTTCATCAGCCAGACCGTCACCGTACGGTCTCCGCCACCCGAACCGGAGAAGTACCCACATCCGCTGAGCGTGACGGATGAGACGAGCGCGACGGCTCCGACGAGTATGCGGTTCTTCACGTGGTCACCTTCTGCGAAACGGCACGACGAAATCAGGACCCGGTGTGGGGGGATTGCGGGCGACGCTCGCACGGGTGTTTGGCTGAATTTTGGTATGGACCATTCAGTAGGTCAAGGCGCGTGCTCGTCCCGATTCGCCCCCGGTCGCCCCCTCGCGCGAGACCCGGGATTGAGGCACCGTGGTCAGCAGAGAGGAGACAAAACATGTCCAACCACACCTATCGGGTCACCGAGATCGTAGGAACCTCCGAGGAGGGCGTCGACGCGGCGATCCGGAACGGCATCGCAAGAGCCGCGGAAACGTTGCACAATCTCGACTGGTTCGAGATTAACCAAGTTCGCGGCCATATCGAGGATGGCCGAATCGCGCACTACCAAGTCGGCTTGAAGGTGGGCTTCCGTCTCGACGAAAACCCCTGATCACCTCTCGGTCACCCCTTGGTCAGGTCCGTCCGTCCCGCTCCTGGGCGTCCTTCAGCGCCTGCGAGGGGTCGAACCAGCGGGCCCGCACCACAGGGAATCCGGCCACTTCGGCCGCATCGCAGACCAGCTCGTCGTCGTCGACCAGCATGCGCACCTCACGCGACCGGCCCAGCCGCCGCAGGATGTCCAGCTTCGTCCGGCGGGCCGGGCGCCGGTCGTCGTTGCGCCGCATGAACAGCTGCCCGTCGGGCAGCCCCTGACGGCCCAGCCACTCCACGGTGTCCCGGCGGCAGCGCTCGGGCCGCCCGGTCAGATAGACGGTCTCGCACTCCTCGGCGCTCGCCAGCACGAGCGCCACCCCTTCGGCCAGCGGTGGATCGGCCGGGGCGGCGGCGAAGAAGGCGGCCCAGTCGCGCTTCGGGCCCTCCAGGAAGTGCTGCCGGTGGGCCGTGTCGGCGAGCGTGCCGTCGAGGTCGAACACGGCCAGCGGCCGGGCGTCGTCGTTCATCCGGCCAGCTTAGGAAGGCTCGGCGCCGACCGCGTACCGAAGCGCTCCGGCACCGGCACCCACCGGGCCCCGGCGCTGCCCCTTCCGCCGTTCCGGCCGTCGTGCCATCCGCTGTTCCGGCCGTCACCCCTTCCCCCGTTCCGGTCACCGTCCGTCCCCTCCGCCGTTCCGGCCGCGGGAATCCTCGCCGGGCGGGGGCGTTGAACAGGGTGTGAGTTCTCCGATCGCCTCCCCCCGCTTCTCGTTCCTGGACCGCTCGCGCACCCGCGAGGGTCACGACGGCCCCCAGGCGCTGCGCGGCACCGTGGTGCTGGCGCGGGAGGTGGAATCCCTCGGCTACCACCGCTTCTGGGTCTCCGAGCACCACAGCGTGCCGGGCGTCGCGGGGTCGGCCCCGACCGTGCTGGCCGCCGCCGTCGCCGCCGCGACCTCCGCCATCCGGGTGGGCACCGGCGGGGTGATGCTTCCCAACCACCAGCCGCTGGTCGTGGCCGAGCAGTTCGGCGTGCTCGCCTCCCTCTTCCCCGGCCGGATCGACATGGGGCTCGGCCGTTCGGTGGGCTTCACCGACGGCGTACGCCGGGCGCTCGGCCATGGCAAGGAGGACGCGGAGGACTTCCCCGGCCGCCTCGCCGAACTGCTCGGCTGGATCGACGGCACCCAGCAGGCCCATCCCCAGGTGCACGCCCGCCCGGCGGAGGGCCTGCGCATCCCCGCCTACGTCCTGGCGATCGGCGAGGGCGCGGCGGTGGCGGCCGCCGCCGGACTCCCTCTCGTCATCGGTGATCTGCGCGGCCGGGGGAAGGTGCTCCGCGCCATCGAGGTGTACCGCAGGGACTTCCGCCCCTCGGCCCGCGCGGAGCGCCCCGAGGTGATCGTCTCCGGCACGGTCGCCGTCGCGGGCTCGGCGGAGGCGGCCCGGCGCCTGCTGGTCCCGGAGGCCTGGGCCATGGCGTACGCCCGCACCCACGGCAGCTTCCCCCCGCTGGCCCCCGCCGAGGAGATCGAGCGCCGCACGATGACGGCGAAGGAGCGGGAGCTGTACGAACGCGGGCTCGACGGCCACATCCATGGCACGGAGGAGCAGGTCACCGAGCAGTTGGAACGGGCGATCGAGGAGACCGGGGCGGACGAGGTGCTCGTGACGACGAGTACGTACGACCGTGAGGCTCTGGTGGATTCGCTGCGACGGCTGGCCGGGATCGCGGGGCTGAGGCACTGAGCGCGTACGGGCCCCGCTCCGGCGCGTGCGCCGAGCTAGCGCGGGGCCGCTTCCGCCTGCTGCCGCCGGTGGGCCGCGACGCGTTCGCGGGTGGCGCACCGGCGTGAGCAGTAGCGGCGGTCCGGGCCGCTGCCCTGGTTGATGAAGACGTCGGGGCAGCTCGGTGAGGCACAGATCCGCCCGGGCGGACGCTGACGGTCCCAGACCAGCACGGTCAGCGCCAGGCAGGACGAGGCCAGCAGCCAGGCGCCCCAGGGCGCGTCGTCGTCGTGGTCGATGTGGGGGTGCCAGGGGCTGTCGCCGCCGTGGGCGGTCAGCCTGAGCGGGCCTGTGTGCTCGCGCAGGAGGCGGTTGAGGGCGGTGGCCGCGCCGTCGGCGTCGGTGGCGGCGAAGACATCGCGCAGCCGGGCGGCGGCCGTGCGCATCTCCGCGAGGTCCTGCGGGGTGAGGTCGATGGTACCGCTCTCCCCGTACGCGTACAGGACCCCGGCCACCTCGCCGGGGTCCGGATCGTCGTCGGTGAGGGCGTTCACCAGGGCGGCGGCGCGGCGGGCGTTGGTCAGCACGGAGTGCCGGGTGGACCAGTCGTCGGCGGTGGAGGGCATTCGCCGAATGTAACGCATATTGCGAAGTTTTACGTTACCTCCGTACCGTCCCGCCCATGGCAGACCGTTACTCCTCCTCCCGCTCCTACCTGGTGGGCGCGCTCGCGGCCCGTACCGGGGACGACATGGCGGGGCCCGCGCTCCTGCTTGCCGCGCTCGCCCTCACCGGCTCGGCCACGGGGGCGTCCTCGCTGCTCGCGGCCGTCACCGTCTCCGCCGCGATCGGCGGGCCGGTGCTCGGGGCGCTGCTCGACCGTTCGCCCCGGCCGGGCCGCCTGCTGGCCGGGGCGCTCGTGCTGTACGCGGCGGGGCTGGCGGTCGTCCTCGGCGGGCTCGGCCGCGTCCCGGTCGCCGTCACCCTCCTGGTCGCGGTGGTGACCGGGCTGCTGGGACCCGCGCTGTCGGGCGGCTGGACGGCCCAACTGCCCCGGACCGTCCCGGCCGGCCGGCTGCCCCGGGCGAACGCGCTCGACGCCATGACCTTCGGCGTGGCGGGCCTCGCCGGTCCGGCCCTCGCGGGCGGTGTGGCCGAGGCGGTGGGGGCGCCGACGGCCGTGGTGGTCTCGGCGGTGCTCATCGCGGCGGCCGCTCCCGCCGCCTGGCGTCTGCCTCCGGTCTCCGGACCGGCCCCGGCCTCAGTTTCGGGGCCTCCTGCGATGTCACGGGCCGCACCGCTGACCAGGGTCGTCGCCTCGGGTGTCCGGGCCATCGCCGGGAGCCGGTCCCTGGCCCGGGCGACGCTCACCTCGGTGCTCTCCTGCGCGGCCCAGGGCATGATGACCGCCTGCCTCCCGCTGCTGGGCGAACGGGCCGCGGGCGGAGCCGGTTTCGGTGCGGCGCTGCTCTCCTGCGCGGCGCTCTCCGCGCTGCTGGCCAACGCCGTCCTCGCCCGGTACCCGCACGCGGTCGCCCCCGACACCGTCCTGTGGGCCGCCCCGCTCCTCCAGGCCGCCGCCCTGGGCCTGGCCGCCGCGGGAGAGCCGGTGGCGCTCGTCGTCGCGGTGGGCGTCGTGGGGCTGGCGGAAGGGCCCCAGCTCACCGCCCTGTTCGCGGTACGCCACCGGGAGGCACCGGAGGGGCTGCGCACCCAGGTCTTCACGACGGGCGCCAGCCTGAAGATCACCGGGTTCGCCGTGGGGGCCGCCGTCGCCGGGCCCCTGGCGGACCGGTCCCTGACCGGTGCGCTCCTGGTGGCGGCGGGCACGGCGGCCCTCGCCGTACCGGCCTGGTTCGCCCTGCGCCCAGGTGGCCGACCGGCCCGCACAACCGCCCGCGCCTAGAATCGAACCGTTTGTCCCCTCACGTACGGAGCCCCGCCCCATGCACTCCCCCCACGATCCGTACGTCCGGGTGCGCGGCGCGCGCGAGCACAACCTCCAGGACGTGAACGTCGACATCCCGCGCGACACCCTGACGGTCTTCACCGGGGTCTCCGGGTCCGGCAAGTCGTCGCTGGCGTTCGGCACGATCTACGCCGAGGCCCAGCGCCGCTACTTCGAGTCCGTCGCCCCCTACGCCCGCCGGCTCATCCACCAGGTGGGCGCCCCCGCCGTCGGGGAGATCACCGGCCTGCCGCCCGCCGTATCGCTGGAGCAGCGGCGCTCCGCCCCCGGGGCCCGGTCGTCCGTGGGGACGGTGACCACGCTCTCCAACTCGCTGCGGATGCTGTTCTCACGGGCCGGGGAGTATCCGCCGGGGGCCGAGCGGCTGGACTCCGACGCCTTCTCCCCCAACACGGCGGCCGGGGCCTGCCCCGAGTGCCACGGGCTCGGGCGCATCCACCGTACGGACGAAGGGCTGCTGGTCCCCGACCCCTCGCTGTCGATCCGGGAGGGGGCGATCGCGGCCTGGCCGGGGGCGTGGCAGGGGAAGAACCTGCGCGATGTGCTCGACACCCTCGGGTACGACGTCGACCGGCCGTGGCGCGAGCTGGACGCGAAGGACCGGGAGTGGATCCTGTTCACCGACGAGCAGCCGGTGGTGACGGTGCATCCGGTACGGGAGGCGGGCCGCATCCAACGCCCGTACCAGGGAACGTACATGAGCGCCCGGCGCTATGTGCTGCACACCTTCGCCGATACCAAGAGCCGCACCCTGCGGGCGAAGGCCGAGCGCTTCCTCACCAGTGTGCCGTGCCCGGTCTGCGGCGGGAGCAGGCTGCGTCCGGAGGCGATGGCGGTGACCTTCGGCGGGCGGACCATCGCGGAGCTGGCCGCACTCCCCCTGTCGGACCTGGCCGAGGTGCTGGCCGGGGCCCACGGCGGGGCGCACGGCGGCGGGGCGGGGGCCGAGCCTGCGGGCGGGGAGGAGACGGCCCGGGTGCTCGGCGCCGATCTGCTGGCCCGGATCGGAACGGTGACCGAACTCGGGCTCGGCTATCTGAGCCTGGACCGCACGGCCCCCACCCTCTCCTCCGGTGAGCTCCAACGGCTGCGGCTGGCCACGCAGTTGCGCTCCGGGCTCTTCGGTGTCGTCTACGTCCTGGACGAACCGTCGGCCGGGCTGCACCCCGCCGATACGGAGTCCCTGCTCGGGGTGGTCGACCGGCTCAAGGAGGCAGGGAACTCCGTCTTCGTCGTGGAGCACCACCTCGATGTGGTGCGGCGGGCGGACTGGCTGGTGGACGTGGGCCCGCTGGCCGGGGAGCACGGCGGGAGGGTGCTGCACAGCGGGCCGCCGGAGGGGCTGGCCGAGGTGCCGGAGTCCGCGACGCGGCGGTTCCTGTTCGACCGGGACCCCGCGCCGGCACGGGAGCCACGCACGCCCACGGGGTGGATCCGGCTCACCGGGGTCGAGCGCCACAATGTGCGCGGGGTCGACGCGGCCTTCCCGCTCGGGGTCTTCACGGCGGTGACCGGGGTCTCGGGCTCGGGCAAGTCGACCCTCGTCGGCCAGGTCCTCGCCGGGGTGCTGGCCGACCGGCAGACGGGCGAGGAGGCCACCGGGGCGGGCGAGCGGTTCTGCGCTTCCGTCACCGGGGTGGAGGCGGTGGACCGGCTCGTCCAGGTGGACCAGAAGCCGATCGGCCGGACGCCCCGGTCCAACCTGGCCACGTACACCGGCCTCTTCGACACCGTACGGAAGCTGTTCGCGCAGACCGGGACGGCACGTGAACGCGGGTACACGGCGGGGCGGTTCTCGTTCAACGTACGCGGCGGGCGGTGCGAGACCTGCCAGGGTGAGGGGTTCGTCTCGGTGGAGCTGCTCTTCCTGCCGAGCACGTATGCCCCCTGCCCGGACTGCCGTGGCGCCCGCTACAACCCGGAGACCCTGGAGGTCACCTTGCGCGGGCTGACGATCGCTCAAGTCCTTGATCTGACCGTGGAGTCGGCCGCATCGTTCTTCGCCGATACCCCGGCCGCCGAGCGCGCCCTGACCACCCTGCTCGATGTCGGGCTCGGCTATCTGCGGCTCGGGCAGCCCGCCACCGAGCTGTCCGGCGGCGAGGCGCAGCGGATCAAGCTGGCGTCGGAGCTGCAGCGCACCCGGCGCGGACACACCCTGTATCTGCTGGACGAGCCCACGACCGGTCTGCATCCGGCCGATGTGGAGGTGCTGATGCGGCAGTTGCACGGGCTGGTCGACGCGGGGAGCACGGTGGTGGTCGTGGAGCACGACATGGCCGTGGTCGCGGGGGCGGACCATGTGATCGACCTGGGGCCCGGGGGCGGTGACCGGGGCGGGCGAATCGTGGCGGCCGGGGCGCCCCGGGAGGTGGCGCGTGCGGCGGACAGCCGTACGGCCCCGTATCTGGCGCGTGCGCTGGGCGGTTGACGTCGTCGATCCCGTACGGCTCCGGACGTGATCGGAGCCGTACGGGATCGACTCCGTGGTCAGCGGCGGACTTTACGGGTCGCCCGCAGCCACTCCTTGTTCATCGCCGCGATCGACGGGAGCGGGATGCCCTTCGGGCAGGCGGTCGCGCACTCGCCGGTCAGCGTGCAGCCGCCGAACCCCTCCTCGTCCATCTGGGCCACCATGTCCAGCACCCGGGTCTCGCGCTCCGGGGCGCCCTGCGGCAGGACGTTGAGGTGGTTGACCTTGGCCGAGGTGAACAGCATCGCGGAGCCGTTGGGGCAGGCGGCGACACAGGCTCCGCAGCCGATGCACTCGGCGTGTTCGAAGGCGAAGTCGGCGTCCGGCTTGGGCACCGGGGTGGCGTGCGCGTCCGGGGCCGTGCCGGTCGGGGCGGAGATGTAGCCGCCGGACTGGATGATCCGGTCGAAGGAGGAGCGGTCCACGACCAGGTCCTTGACGACCGGGAAGGCGGAGGCGCGCCACGGCTCGATGTCGATCGTGTCGCCGTCGGAGAAGGACCGCATGTGGAGCTGGCAGGTGGTGGTGCGCTCGGGGCCGTGGGCGTCGCCGTTGATGACGAGGCTGCACGCGCCGCAGATGCCCTCGCGGCAGTCGTGGTCGAAGGCGACCGGTTCGTCCCCGGCGAGGATGAGTTCCTCGTTGAGGGTGTCGAGCATCTCCAGGAACGACATGTCGGCGGAGATGTTGTCGACTTCGTAGGTGGCCATGGCGCCGGGCGTCTCGGCATTCTGCTGGCGCCAGACGCGCAGGGTGAGCTTCATGCGTAGCTCCGCTGAGTGGGGTGGACGTACTCGAAGACGAGGTCTTCCTTGTGCAGGACGGGGGCGCCGCCGGTGACGGTGAACTCCCAGGCGGCGGCGTACGAGAACTCCTCGTCGCGCCGCTCGGCCTCGCCGTCCGGGGTCTGGGACTCCTCGCGGAAGTGGCCGCCGCAGGACTCGGCGCGGTGCAGGGCGTCGAGACACATCAGCTCGGCCAGTTCCAGGTAGTCGACGATGCGATTCGCCTTCTCCAGCGACTGGTTGAACTGTTCGCCGGTGCCGGGCACCTTGATGCGGCGCCAGAACTCCTCGCGGATCTCCGGGATGCGGGCGAGCGCCTTGCGCAGTCCGTCCTCGGTGCGGGCCATCCCGCAGTACTCCCACATGAGTTCACCGATCTCGCGGTGGAAGGAGTCGGGGGTGCGGTCGCCGTCGACGGAGAGCAGCAGGTTGAGCCGGTCCTCGGTCTCGGCCACCACCTCGGCCACGGCCGGGTGTCCGTCGTCGACCTTCTCGGTGTGCGGGTTGCGGGCGAGGTAGTCGTTGATCGTGGACGGCAGGACGAAGTACCCGTCCGCGAGGCCCTGCATCAGCGCGGAGGCACCGAGCCGGTTGGCCCCGTGGTCGGAGAAGTTGGCCTCACCGATGGCGAAGAGGCCGGGGATGGTGGTCGACAGGTCGTAGTCGACCCAGAGGCCGCCCATCGTGTAGTGCACGGCGGGGTAGATCCGCATCGGGACCGTGTAGGGGTCCTCGTCGGTGATCCGCTGGTACATGTCGAAGAGGTTGCCGTACTTCGCCTCGACCGCCTTGCGGCCCATCCGCTGGATGGCCTCCGCGAAGTCCAGGTAGACCCCCTGCCCGCCGGGACCGACGCCCCGTCCTTCGTCGCAGACGTTCTTGGCGGCGCGGGAGGCGATGTCGCGGGGCACCAGGTTGCCGAAGGAGGGGTAGATGCGCTCCAGGTAGTAGTCGCGCTCGTCCTCGGGAATCTGGTTGGCGGGGCGGGTGTCGCCCTTGGCCTTGGGGACCCAGATGCGGCCGTCGTTGCGGAGCGACTCGCTCATCAGGGTGAGCTTGGACTGGTGGTCGCCGGTGCGCGGGATGCAGGTGGGGTGGATCTGGGTGAAGCAGGGATTCGCCATGTAGGCGCCGCGCCGGTGGGCCCGCCAGATGGCGGTGGCGTTGGAGTTCATGGCGTTGGTCGACAGGTAGAAGACGTTGCCGTAACCACCGGTGGCCAGGACGACCGCGTCGGCGAAGTAGGTGTCGATCTTCCCGGTGACGAGGTCGCGGGCGACGATCCCGCGCGCCTTGCCGTCGACCACGATGAGGTCCAGCATCTCGGTGCGGGCGTGGAGTTCGACGCCGCCCGTGGCGATCTGCCGGGAGAGCGCCTGGTAGGCGCCGAGGAGGAGCTGCTGCCCGGTCTGGCCGCGCGCGTAGAACGTGCGGGAGACCTGGACGCCGCCGAAGGAGCGGTTGTCGAGGAGGCCGCCGTACTCGCGGGCGAAGGGGACGCCCTGGGCGACGCACTGGTCGATGATCTCCACCGAGATCTGCGCGAGCCGGTGGACGTTGGACTCGCGGGCGCGGAAGTCGCCGCCCTTGACGGTGTCGTAGAAGAGCCGGTGGACGGAGTCGCCGTCGTTGCGGTAGTTCTTCGCCGCGTTGATCCCGCCCTGCGCGGCGACCGAGTGGGCGCGCCGGGGCGAGTCCTGGAAGCAGAACTGGACGACGTGGTAGCCCTGTTCGGCCAGGGTGGCACCGGCCGATCCGCCGGCCAGGCCGGTGCCGACCACGATGACCGTATGTTTGCGCCGGTTGGCGGGGTTCACGAGTTTGGCTTGGAAGCGGCGGGTGTCCCAGCGCTCCGCGACGGGTCCCTCGGGCGCCTTGGTGTCGACGACGGGCTCGCCGGTGGCGTAGTTGGTGTAGTCGGGCATGTCAGCTCACCACTCCGGTCATGACGGCGACGGGTACGGAGACGAAGCCCAGGGTCAGCACCGCCGCGAGGACGCCTGCGAGGGTCTTCAGGATGCGGTCGCGGGTCGCGTTGCCGACGCCGAGCGTCTGCGCGGCGCTCCAGAAGCCGTGCTGGACATGGAGGCCCATGGCGAGCACGGCGACGATGTAGATGACGTTGCCGTACCAGGTGGAGAAGGTGTCGATGACGTTCTGGTACGGGTGCCCGGCCTCGAAGCTGGTGTGGACGGTGCCGGTGGTCAGGTCGAGGATGTGCCAGACGATGAAGAGCGCGAGGATGATGCCGCCCCAGCGCATGGTCCGGGTGGCGTAGCTGGCGCGGGGCCGCTTGTGGACGTACTTGGCGGGGCGGGCCCGGATGTCGCGGCGGCTGAGCTGGTACGCGGAGACGCCGTGCAGCACGACGGCGGCGACGAGCCCCACGCGGACGATCCACAGCGCCCACTCGTAGTGGAGGACCGGTTCGCCCAGGGTGCGCAGCCAGTGGGCGTAGCCGTCGAACGTGCCGGGTCCGAAGAAGATCTTCAGATTCCCGACCATGTGGGCGACGAGGTACCCGAGCATGATCAGACCGGAGACGGCCATGATGGTCTTCTTGCCGACGGTCGAGTCCCAGAGCGTACGCGTCATCGACGGCCGTCGGTCCGTCCGCGTTGCCAATGCCATGGACACGACGGTAGGGGCGGGCGGCCGATCAGTCCAAGAGATGGCCTGGCTGATCTTCATAGCCTCTGCCTATCGAAGGCGGTAGCGTCGGGGTTATGCACTTCCAGCAGCTGACCTATTTCGTGGCCGTGGCCGAGACCCGGCACTTCACCCGGGCCGCCGAGGCCGTGCATGTGTCGCAGCCCTCGCTCTCCCAGCAGATCAGGGCGCTGGAGAGCGAGCTGGGCGCCGAGCTGTTCAGCCGGGCCCGGGGCAACATCACCCTCACCGACGCGGGCGAGGCGCTGCTGCCGCTGGCCCGGCGGATCCTGGCGGACGCGGAGACCGCCCGCCACGAGGTGCAGGAGCTGGTGCAGCTACGGAGCGGCCGGGTGCGGCTCGGGGCGACACCGAGCCTCTGTACGGGGCTGCTGCCCGATGTGCTGCGGGCCTTCCACGACCGCCATCCGGGGGTGCGGCTGCTGTTGGAGGAGGGCGGTTCGCACGATCTCGTACGGCAGCTGGCGCGCGGGGCGCTCGATCTGGCGCTGGTGGTGCTGCCGCTGCCGGCCGCCTCGCCCGCGCTGACCACGGTCGAGCTGCTGCGGGAGGACCTGGTGGTGGTGTCGTCCGCCGACGGGCCGGCGCCGGGGCGGGGCGGCCGGGTGCGGATCGCGGATCTCGAGGGGGCGGCGCTGGTGATGTTCCGGCACGGCTACAACCTGCGGGAGCTGACGCTCGCCGCCTGCCGGACGGAGGGGTTCGAGCCCTCGTTCACGGTGGAGGGCGGCGAGATGGACGCGGTGCTCGGTTTCGTACGGGCGGGGCTCGGCATCGCCGTGGTGCCGAGCATGGCCGCGGGCCGGGCGGGCCACGACCTGCGCAAGACCCCGCTGGCCGGGCCGGGCCTGCGGCGCACGATCGCCCTTGCCCACCGCAGCGACGTGGCCCCGCCACGGGCCGCCCGGGAACTCCAGCGGATGCTGCTGGAGCACGGGCCGGAGGCGGGGTGACCCGCGGGGCGCGGCGGAGGGTGCGAGAACAGGCTGCCCCGGGGACGGGGTGACCGGGGCGCGCGGCGGACGGGCCGCGCGCCCGGTCACACCGCGTCGGCCAGGAGCAGCGAGTGGATGCGGTCCGGGGCGCCGGGGCGGGCGTAGTACCAGCCCTGGGCCGTGTCGCAGCCCAGCCTCCGCAGCTGCTCGGCCTGCGCCCCCGTCTCCACGCCCTCCACCGTGACGGCCAGCTCCAGGCTGTGGGCCAGCGAGACGATCCCCTCGACGATCTTCAGATCGACCGGGTCGGCCGGGTGCTGCTGCATGCCCCGGGTGAAGGAGCGGTCCAGCTTGAGGACGCTCACCGGGAGCCGCCGCAGATTGGCCAGGTTCGAGTAGCCCGTGCCGAAGTCGTCGAGCGCGATGTCGACGCCCATCTCGGCGAGTTGCCGCAGCGGCTTGAGGAGGTCGTCGTCGGCGCCGATGAGGGCCGACTCGGTCACCTCCAGGCAGAGCGCGCTCGGCTCCAGACCGGAGCGTTCCAGGACGTCGACGGTCTCGGCCACCAGCCGCGGGTGGTGCAGCTGGGTCGGTGAGAGGTTGACGTTGATCCGCAGCGGACCGCCGTCACTGTGCCGCTCCTGCCAGAAGTTGGCCTGCCGGACGGACTCCTCCAGCACCCAGCGGCCGAGCGGCACGATGAGCCCGGTGTGCTCGGCGAGCGGGATGAACCGGTCGGGGCCGAGCACCCCGTGCTGCGGATGGCACCACCGTACGAGCGCCTCGGCCCCGTGCACGGTCCCGTCGCCCAGGTGGACGAGCGGCTGGTACTCGATGAAGAACTCGCCCCGGTCCAGCGCGGCGGGCAGGGCGGTGGTCAGCCCGTGCCGGGTGATGGCCCGGGCGTCGGCCTCCGCGTCGGCCAGCTCGAAGCGGTTGCCGCCCGCCGCCTTGGCCCGGTACATGGTGATGTCGGCGCTGCGCAGCACCTCCGCCGCGCCGCGCTCCCCGGAGGGGCCCTCGACGACGCCGATCGAGCCCCGGACGGTCAGTTCGCGGCCGTCCAGCCGGATCGGGGTGGCGAGCACGTTGAGGATGCGGCCGGCCAGCTCGTCCACCGCCTCCGCGCTCCGCGTCCCGGTGGTGAGGGCCACGAACTCGTCGCCGCCGAGCCGGGCCACCATCTCGCCGGGCGCGGTGGCGCAGCTCTGCAGCCGGTCCGCGACCTCCACCAGGAGCCGGTCGCCGGCCGCGTGGCCGAGGCTGTCGTTGATGGCCTTGAAGCCGTCGAGGTCCAGGTAGCAGAGGCCGAAGCGGGTGCCGTCCTTGGCGGCGAGGACCTTCTCCAGCCGCTCGAAGAACAGCGTCCGGTTGGGCAGCCCGGTGAGCGCGTCGTGGGTGGCCTCGTACCGCAGCCGCAGGTTGAGCAGGCGCCGCTCGGTGGTGTCCTCCATCAGCGCCAGCTGGTACTGCGGGCGGCCCTCGGGGTCGCGCAGCAGGGAGACGGTGAGGTTGGTCCACAGGACCGTGCCGTCGTTGCGGTAGTACGCCTTCTCGACCCGGTAGTGGTCGCGCTCCCCCCGTACCAGCTCGTTGTAGTACTTCCACACCTGCGGCGAGTCCTCGGGGTGGACCCACTCGTTCACCTTGTGGCTGCGGACGTGGTGCTCCAGGCCGCCGAACATCTTGGTGAGCGTGTCGTTGATCTCCAGGATGTTGCCGTCCAGGTCCGCGATGCCGATGCCGACGGCGGCGTCCTTGAAGACCGCGCGGAAGCGGGCCTCGGTGGTGTGCAGGGCCTGTTCGGCGTCCGAGCGGGCGGTGAGCGCCGAGCGGGCGATGGCCTCCTGCTCGGCGAGGGTCCGCTCGCGCAGGGCCTGGGAGAAGCCGGCGGCCAGGGTGTGCTGGATGCGGGCGCACCGGGCGCGGGCGTCCTCGGTGGAGAGTTCACCGGGGCCGTTGCCGCCGCAGTAGAGCACGAGGTAGGAGTCGACGACGCCGAGCGTGGAGCTGAGGGCGTCCGGGTCGGTGCAGTGCGCGTCGACCAGGGCCGCGCCGATCCGGGCGGCGGGCGAGGCGTCGAACGGGTGGGCGTGCAGGGCGAGGCTGAGTTCGCGGGCGAGCGGCAGCAGGTGCTGCTCGAACTCGGGGCGGGTCAGGGAGGTGGCCGTCAGGGGGAAGATGGCCCGGCTCCAGATCGTGGCGAATCTCCGGAGCCGGCCCTCGGGACCGTCGGGTTCCGCGTCCTGCTCGCCGGAGGACTGGGCGGGAATGCTCACGCCTTACGCCCAACTCCGCCGAAGCCCGAGAAGGCGTACGGGTCTTCCTGTCCGGGCGACTGCGGGGTCTCCGGCCGCCACTCGGGCATCGACACCAGGCCGGGCTCGACCAGTTCGTACCCCTCGAGGAACCCGGCGATCTCCTCGTGCGTGCGCATGATGAGCGGGTTGCGGATGTTGCGGTAGACGCCGACCGTGCCGTCCGCCTCCTCGCGGGAGAGCGGGATCCCGTCGTACGCGGCGTGGGTGAGGATGACCAGGCTGCCGGGGGCCAGTGCCTCGCGCAGCTCCGCGACGGCGCCGTACGGGTCGTCGGCGTCCTCGATGAAGTGGAGCACCGCGACCAGCAGCAGCGCCACCGGCCGCTCCAGGTCGAGGAGTCCGGTGACCTCGGGGTGGGCGAGGATCTCCTTGGGCCGGCGCAGGTCGGCGGCGGCGATGACCGCGCGGTCGTTGCCCTCCAGCACCGCCTGGCTGTGCGCGACGGCGACCGGGTCGTGGTCGACGTACGCCACCCTGGCGCCCGGGTGGGCGGCCTGGGCGACCTCGTGGACGTTGCCGAAGGTCGGGATGCCGGAGCCGATGTCCAGGAACTGGTCGATGCCCTGGTCGACGGCGTACCGCACGGCCCGGCGCATAAAGGCCCGATTGGCCTGCATGATCTTGGGAAGGCCCGGGAGGAACTCCATGGCCTTCCGCGCGGCTTCCCGGTCCACCTCGAAATTGTGCGATCCGCCCAGATAGAAGTCGTACATGCGGGACACGCTCGGCACCGAAATATCTATGCCTTGCGGTGCCCAGGCGGGACGCTCCATCGATGTCTCCAACAAGTTCGCCACGGCGATCCGGCCATGTTCATGGTCAGTGTTGACCAGAGGCTACTGATCGGCCGCCAGGAGAGCGAGTGGAAACGGAAATTAGCGATCCGTTATTGGTCACACTCCGGTGGCAACAACGGCCGGTCCGTCGCTGCGCGTACACATGCAGCGACGGACCGGCATGTCACTCACCGATTCCCGGTGGTTCGGGGCCACTTGGGAGCTACTGGGCGGTTACTTCGTGGTCTTGACGAGCTTGGAGTCCGGCGAGACCGCGAACCAGGTGCCGCCGACTCCCTGCCCGTTCACGTCCCCCGGCTTCTCGTCCCCGGCGAACGTATAGAGGGGCCAGCAGTCGATGGTCTGCTGCTTGATGCCGTCGGGGCGGTCGAAAGTGACAAATCCCTTCTTGGTCACGCCTTCCACCGAGTTTTTGGACACGGGGGCGACTACCGGCCACTTCTTCAGGCACTCTCCGGTGCAGGCCGTCTTCATCGGCCATGCGGAGTCCTGCGTGAAGCGGTAAACCGTCATACCGCGCTTGTCCACGACGATGTCACCGAGTTCGGGGTCCTTGCGGACCGAAAGCCCCGCGGCGTCGGCCGGTTCGGCCTGTTCTCCACCGTCGGTGCTGTCCGCGTTGGGCGCCGCCTTCTTCCCGTCGGGGGCGGAGGCGAACCAGGTGCCGCCGACGCCCTGGCCGTTGGTCTGGCCGGGCGCGGTGTCCTTCGCGTACCGGTACATCGGCCAGCCGTCGACGGTGAGCTGCTTGGAGCCGTCGGTCCGCACGACCTCGCCGAGCAGGGACGCGTCGGTCCCGGCGGCGGCCGTGGCATCGCCCGCGGGCACCACCGGCCAGGCCTTCTCGCAGTCGCCGTCGCAGTTCGACTTCGGCGGCTTGGCGGTGTCCTTGTCGAAGCGGTAGAGCGTGAACCCCTCGCTGTCGGTGAGCACCTTCCCGAGCTTCTGGCTGTCCTGCACGCCGAGTTGACCCGCCGCCTTGGGGGCCGGGGCGTCCGCCCCGGAGCCGTAACCGCCGCCGGACGAGCCGTAGCCGCTCTCGGCCGGCTGCTGCGCCGGGGCCGCGTTGCCCACCGCCTGGCCGTTGGGCGAGGCCGTGCCCTGCTCCTGACCGCACGCCGTCGTCAGCGTCAACAGGGCCGCGGCGGTGACCGCGAGCGAGGCGTTGCGCCAGGTATTCATGTCGACTCCCGTAGTACGTCGTCTTGTTGTGCGCTCCGATGCGGCGTGGAGCCGCGCCGTTCATGGCCCTAGGTACGGGGCGTGGCGGGGGTCGCGTTCAACGCGGGCCGGGAAGAATTCGGCGGGCGTACGACGGGGACGGGCGGCCGGACCGTCAACCTGGTGCAAACATGAACGGCGGATTGTCCCACCATCAGGCGAATCGGCGCCGAGTCGCGCGTGTCTCCGCGCGGCGTGGATCATGCTCCGGGTCGTGTACGGATCCCGCATCGGGCGGCTCTCGACAGCCGCCGCACTCGTCTGGCTGGTCGCCGTACCGCCGTCGGCACACGCCGACAGCTGCGCGGTGGCCGTCGTCGGGCCGGGCGACGGCAGTACGGCGGTCGCGGTGGCGGGGAGCAAGGGCTGCGTGGTCACCACGCCGGAGCCCCCGCCACCCCCTCCTCCGCCGCCACCCCCGCCGCCTCCGAAACCCTCACCGCCACCTCCGCCGCCTCCCTCCCCGGAGCCACCACCCGCTCCGGAACCGCCTCCACCACCACCGCCACCGCCCCCTCCACCGCCTCCGCCGCCCCCGGAACCGGCGCCGCCGCCTCCGCCTCCACCGCCCCCCGTACCGAAGGCCGCACCCGTGCCCGCGCCACCTCCACCGCCCGCACCACCACCCCCGCCGGCGCCGAAGCCGTCACCCACCCCATCGGTGACGCCGAAGCCGCCGGAGGCCCGGCCGGTGGCGCTTCCCACGTACCGCAAGACGACCCGCAAGGAGCCCCGGAGCGGGCCGTCCCTGGTGTCCACGACCCTGCTGATCACCGCCCCGGCGGTCTTCGCCGTCGCCGTGCTGCGGCCCCGATCGTCCCGTTGACACCGTCCCCGCTGACGAGGAGATATCCATGTCCGAATGGCTCGTCCTGAGCATTGCCATGGCGTCGGCCTGTGCGGTCGTGCTCACCATCGCCGTGCTCAACAACCGACGGGTCGCCGCCGACGACGATCCGTCCGAGACACCGGACGTCATCGAGTACATGACGATGATGATCGGCGTGGTCTACGCGATCGTGCTGGGCCTGGCCATCGCCGGGGTCTGGGAGGGCCGCAGCGCCGCCCAGGAGTCCGTACGGCTGGAGGCGCAGGCCCTGCACGAGGTGCGGGAGCGCTCGTCCGTCTACCCGGCGGAGGTCCGCGACCAAATCCGCGGGGACCTGGAGGCGTACGTCGCCCATGTCGTCGGTGAGGAGTGGCGGGTGATGGCCGAACAGGGCGCCCTCACCGAACGGGGTACGGAGCTGCTGGCCCGGGTCCGGGCCGACGTCACCGACTACGAGCCGCAGACCGAGCACGAGGGGCAGGCGTACCAGCCGCTCGTGGACCAGGTGGCGGCGGCGGACGACGCCCGCAGCTCACGGGGGGAGAACGCGGGCGAGACGATGCCCGGGCTGGTGTGGTTCGGCCTGATCATCGGGGCGCTGGTGACGGTCGGGCTGATCTTCACCCTGCAGATCCGCAGAACCTTCCGGGAACTGCTGCTGGCGGGGCTCTTCAGTGCGCTGATCGCGTTCCTGCTCTTCCTGATCTGGTCCTTCGACTCACCGTTCGGCCGGGGCATCTCGGCCACCGCCTCCCCCTTCCTCGACCTGTTCCCGGGGGCCGGCGGCTGACCCCTCTCCCCGGCCGGCGGCGCCTCCGGTGGGGGCGGAGGTGCCGCCGTCCGGGGTACAGGATGACCCGTTCGCCGGACCCCGATAGCGGCCGGTCCTCCCCGCTCCTAGCGTGTCGCGCATCGAGGTGCACTTTTCCTGCTATGTGGAAATTCATTCCGCAGCTGCCCCTCGGGGAACCCGGAGGATCCACCATGCGCGCGATACGTGTCGCACCCCTCGCACTGCTGGGCACCGCAGCCCTCACCCTGCTGGCCCCGCCCGCCGCCCATGCCGCGCCGGACGGGGCCATCAACACGTTCAACCCGACCATCACCCCCTCGGTCGTCGCACCGGGCGGCCGGGTGACCCTCGGGGGCGGCGGGTGCACCGGCGAGACGACCGTCACCTCGGGCATCTTCGACACGACCGTGATCCCGAGCGGCAGCACCACGGCCACCGCGACCGTCGACACGGACGCCCGCCGGGGCGCGGTCTACGCGGTGACGTTCTCCTGCGGCTCCACCGGCACCACCCGCAACGTGAACCTCACCATCACCGCCGGAGCCACCGTCACCCCCACGCCCACGCCCACCACGACCGCCCCGACCACGACCCCGACCGTCAGCTCCACGGCCATCGCGCCGAGCGGGGTGCGCGGCGGGCTCGGCGGCAGCGCCGGGACCACGGACACCGTGCAGATCGCGGCGGGCGCCGCCCTCGTGCTCGCGGCCGCCACCGGCACCCTCTACTTCGCACGCCGCCGCTCCACCGGCCGCCGGCACTGACGGCCACGCGATGTGGCCGCACGGCAGTCGCCCCGGGTCCTGATCCAGGACTCGGGGCGACGGGCGTATCGGGCCGGGCGGGAGGTCGGACGTCCTAGAACGCCGCATGGCTCGTCCGCCGACGCCGGACGAGGAAGACCGCGCCACCGACGGCCGCCGCGGCCACCAGACCGCCGCCGACCTGCATCTCCACGGAGCTCGGGCCCATCGAGCCGCCGAGCCCGCCCTGCGCGCCGTTGCCGGCGAGCACAGTGAACTTGTGCGTGGCGATCCGGTCGTTGTCGCTGCACTTCACGGAGAGGTGGTAGTGCCCCGGCGTGGTGTTGTGCCGGATGTGGGCGGTGGCGTAGTTGGTGCCGCCCGCCGACAGCTCGGTCGTCGGGAAGGCGTTCGACCAGACCTTGCCGCCGTGGCCGCAGCCCTGCGCGGTGACCTTCATGGTCGCGCCCTGGTGGACCGACTGCGGGTTGACGCTGACGTTGACCGGGCCGTTGGTGGCGGCGGCCATGGGTGCGGCGAGCCCGACGGCCGCGAATGCGGTCGCGGTGACCGCGAGAACGCGTGAAGCACGCATCGTGTGGACCTCCAGCGGGGGACGCCCCGGAGGTCTGTCCTCCGGGATGGATCGACGTGAACGCCTCCCATGACGAACACTCACCAGTCCGTCTTCGGCTCGCACTTCGGCACTGCTCCACCCCGGTGACGCGACACGCCGTACGGAAACCCCCGGACCTGACGGAGCCGCAGGTCACAGGGTGTCAGAAGTTTTATCTGCTCATTACTCCGAAGGGCAGTCACCCCGGGGGCACCAGGCCGCGCGCCCCGGAGGCCCGGACCGGGCCCGCCACCCGTTCGCCTCTCCCTGATCGCCGCCGGGCCGCACCGCCCCTAACGTTCCAAGCGTCGCGACGAAGGGAGCACCATGGGCCGGGACTACGCTGCCGCCGAGCGGACCAGACGCGTGCCGTGGGGTGCCATCGCCCTGGTCATGCTCACGGGCCTCGCTCTGCTGCGCAACGGGGCGGAGTTCGGGGAGGCGGGACCGCCGCAGCCCGCGGCCGCCGCCTCGCTGGATCTGGGCAGTGACACCGCGAGGCCGCCGGTGGAGGGCGAGCCGGTGCAGCCGCTGCCGTACGCCCCCGCCTCCCGGGTGCGGATCCCCACGATCAACGTGGACGCCCCGATCATCGACGTCAACCTGGACGCCGACGGCTGGATCGACGCCCCGCCGGCCGAGGACCCCAACCTGGCCGGCTGGTACCAGAACGGCATCTCCCCCGGGGAGCGCGGCACCTCCGTGGTCGTCGGCCATGTCGACAACACCTCCGGCCCCGCGGTCTTCTACGGCCTCGGCTCGCTCCAGAAGGGGCACCGGGTGGAGGTCGAGCGGTACGACGGCCGGATCGGGGTCTTCGAGGTGTACGGGGTGGAGGTCTTCTCCAAGAACGACTTCCCCGGCGCCCGGGTCTACGGCGACACGGGCCACGCGGAGCTGCGGGTGATCACCTGCGGCGGTTCGTACTCGAAGGCGGGCGGCTACGAGGGGAACGTGGTGGTCTTCGCCCGGCTGGTGGAGACGCGCTGACGGTTGCGGTGGTGTGGTGCCCCCGGCGCTGGTCCGTCGGGGGCACTGCCGTGCGCGCGGGTCTTCAGACGCGCTGCGGCACCGTGATGCGGTAGCCCTTGTCGATCAGCCGGGGGAGGTAGCGGCGCAGGGCCGCCACGCTCTGGGAGCGGTTGCCGCCCGCGTCGTGGGAGAGGACGACGACGCCGGGGGCCGCTCCGTCGAGCACGCGGCGGACGATGGTGTCCGTGCCCGGGGTCTTCCAGTCGAGGGTGTCGACGGTCCAGGCCATCGGTTCCATGCCGAGGTCGGCGCCGATCTCGAAGGAGTTGCGGTTCCACGCGCCGTACGGGGCTCGGTACCAGAGCGGCGCGGTGCCGAGCGTGGCGTCCACGACCTCGCTGGTACGCCCCAGCTCGTCGCGGATCGCGGCGCGCGAGAGCCCCGGGATCAGCGGGTGCGACCAGGAGTGGTTGCCCACCACGTGTCCGTCGTCGGCCATCTCGCGCAGCAGGTCGCGGTGGGTGTCGGCCATCTCGCCGCAGACGAAGAACATCGCGCGGACCCGGTGCTTGCGCAGGGTGGCCAGGATGTCGGGGGTGTAGCGCGCGTCGGGGCCGTCGTCGAAGGTGAGCACGACGGAGCGGCCGAGGTCGGGGAGCTTCTCGAAGGGCCGGGTGCGTACGGGAGGGGCGGCGGGCCGGAAGCGGGGCGGGGCGGCCGCCGTCATGGGCTGGAGGCGGTAGGCGGGCGGGCGGCCCGGTAGCCCGGCGGGCGGCCCCGCGGCCGCGGCGGGCGGGGTGCCGGCGGCCCGTGCGGGACTGGTGGGCGTGGAGGCCGGATCGGCGGCGAGCAGATGGACGGTGGCGGCGGCCCCGAGGCCGAGGGCGACCTTCAGCAGAGTGCGACGGTCGGGCCGGAGGTGATCACTGCGCATCACCAACTGCTCGCACGGACGGGCGTCCTCCCCGGTCGGCGACACCGAGGGGCGCCCGATTTGTACCCGTTCGCCGCAGTGACCGGCGGAGGCTCCGGGCCTCCGTCCGCGCCTTCGCTCCACCGGTTAGCCTCGGGAGCGTGACAGAGCAGCAGTCCCACCGGTTCGAACGGGGCACGGACGGGCCCAAGGTGATCGTCGCGGGGGTCGACGGCTCCGACTCGTCCATGCGCGCCGCCGCCTATGCCGCCGGTCTCGCCCGGCGGCAGCACGCCCGGCTGGCCCTCGTCTACGTCCAGCCCGTGATCCCCTCGGGCGCCGCGCTGGGCGTGCCCATCGGGGACACGACGGGCGAGGTGGCGCAGGAGCTGGCCGAGGAGATCCGGGAGTCGGCGGAGCGGCTGAAGGACACCTGGGACGTGCGCTGGGAGTTCCACACGTTCCGGGGTGATCCGTACAACGGGCTGGTGTCGGCGGCCGATGAGCTGACGGCCGACGCCGTGGTGGTGGGGGCCTCGGAGTCGGCGGGGCACCGGTTCATCGGCTCGGTGGCCGTACGGCTGGTCAAGGCGGGGCGCTGGCCGGTCACCGTGGTGCCGTGACCCCTCGACGGCTTCCGGCTACTCCCCCATCACCAGCCCGTCCTTCTCCGCGCCCCGGCCGAGGGTCACGTCCCGGATGCGGTCGCGGACCGGGCGGTGGTGGTCGGCCCCGGCCTTGATGGAGGCGTTGAGGTTGACGGTGCGGCCGGTGGTGGTGTCGTACCACTGCGGGACGAACTCGGCCTTCGTGACCGTCCACCGCTCGCCGGGCCGCACGGGCGGGGCGAAGGTGAAGCGGCCCAGGGTGCCCTGGTTGCCGCGCGGGTCCTGGACGCCCTGATAGTTGATCATCGCCCCGGCGATCTGATCACCCATGCCGTAGATGACCCAGGTGCCGTTGACCTTCTCGTACGCCTGCGGGACGTGGGCGTGGGTGCCGATGATCAGGTCGATGTCGGGGCGGCCCGCGTCCTGGGAGGCGGTGAGGCGGTCGGCCAGCTCCAGTTGCCGGGCGTCCGGCGCGTCCTGCCACTCGGTGCCCCAGTGCGCGGAGAGCACGACGACGTCGGCGCCCGCCCGCCGGGCGGCCCTGGCCTCGGCCACGATCTTCCGTTCGTCGATGAGGTTGACCGCCCACGGCTTCCCGGCGGGCAGCGGGATGTTGTTGGTGCCGTAGGTGTACGCGAGGTGGGCGACCTTCGCCGCCCGCTTCCCGGACCCCGCGGAGAGGATCGTGGGCTGCGCGGCCTCGGCGGCGGAGCGGGCCGATCCGGCGTGCCGGATGCCCGCCGCGTCCAGGGCCCCGAGCGTGCGGGCGATCCCGGCGGCGCCGTCGTCCAGGGTGTGGTTGGAGGCGGTGGAGCAGGAGTCGTACCCGGTGGCGGCGAGGGCGGTGGCGACCTCGGGCGGTGACTTGAAGGTCGGGTAGCCGGTGTAGGGGCCGCCGTCCTTCCCGTACACCGTCTCCATGTGGCAGAGGGCCAGGTCGGCGCGGGAGACGACCGGCCGGACACCCTTGAGCATCGGGGCGAAGTCGTAGCCCTGCCCGCCCGCATCGGTCGCCGCCCGGTCGATGACGGAGGAGTGCGGCAGGACATCGCCCGAGGCCAGGAGCGTGAACGGACGCGGTACGTCGGTCTCCTGACCGCCCGCGCCCGGTGCGGCGGAGGACGGCGCGGCCGGGGGCGCGCTCGGGGCGGGTGCCGGTGGCGGATGCCCGGTGCAGCCGGTGGCCGCGGCGAGCAGGAGGGCGAGGGCGGCCACGGCGCCCGGTCGGGCGCACGGCGACATCTGCATCTGCTCGACTCCATGTTCGGACTATGACGACTGTCCGACTACACAGATCGTCATACCGCCGAAGCAAGGATCATTGCCGTATATCTAGCTGAACTGGTCGTACCGTCCGACCCCGACGGCCCCTTGACCGTTCGCCGCACCATTCGCCGCACTGAGCGACCGCTCGTCGCACGCCTCGGTGCACCGGGTGTTCCTGCGCCGCCGAATGCGTTCGGATACGCCAGGCGGCAGCGAGGCCGTCAGGGGGCCTCCCGCGGGAAAGGACGGACGTTCATGAAGACCACGACGACGACCGATGAGCGGGCCATCGCGGAGTTGCAGCGGGAACACGGCCCCGCCCTCTTCCACTTCCTGCTCGGCCTGACCTTCGGGGACCGGCAGCGGGCCGAGGACCTGGTGCAGGAGACCCTGGTACGCGCCTGGCAGCACCCGGAGGCCTTCGACGCGCCCTACGACTCGATGCGCCCCTGGCTCTTCACCGTCGGCCGCCGCCTCGCCATCGACGCCCGGCGCTCCCGCCAGGCGCGCCCCACCGAGGTCAGCGACCTGGTGCTGGAGAGCACCCCGGCCGAACAGGACACCGCCGACTCGGCCGTCCGCGCCCTGGACGTCCGCGAGGCGGTCCGCACGCTCAGCCCCGAACACCGCGCGGTGCTGGTGCAGCTCTACTTCCGGGGGCTGAGCGTCGGCGAGACCGCCGAGACGCTGGGCATCCCCGCCGGGACCGTCAAGTCCCGTTCGTACTACGCCCTGCGGCTGCTCTCCCGCAATCTGCCCGGCTACTCCCCGAGGTCCTCCGCCCGCAGCAGGGCGAGCAGGAGCGAGGCCTCCGCCGTCTCCACGTAGTCCCGGGCACAGGAGTCGCAGGACCGGAGGTGGCGGGCGACCCGGCAGGTCTCCTCCGGGTCCAGCGCGTCCAGGACGTAGGCGCCCAGCAGCAGGCGCACATGCGGGTCATCGCCGGGGTCGGTGGTCATTCACAAGCCTCGCATCTCCTGGGCGATCCTCCGCTTCTGCCCACGCGGGGCGTCCGCCCCCGGTTCAATGCTGCGTGAAGCCCGGTAACGAGCAGGGAAAGAGGCGAGACGGGATGCGTCCCGAGGATACGGATGGGACCGGAGGGGACGGGCTGCCGGTGCCGATGGCCTGGCTGTGCACGGAGTACATCGCGGACGAGCTGTTACGCACCGGCGATCTGATGGAACCGACGACGCTGGAGTTCCGGGCCGGGCGCGACGCGCTCGCGCTCACGATATTCCTCTCCGGCCTCCTGGGGAACGCCCCGGTCCCCGGGGTGCTGTCCGAGGCGCGCGTCGACGAGTTGCGGCTGCTGACGGCGTACGGGGCCACCTGGCGGGGCTGGATCTGCGAGCGCCTCGCGGAGTCGGAGCGGCGGGCCGGACCGGGCCACCCCGACCTGGCGCTGGCGCGGGCGGCCTGGCGGTGGCTGGAGGAGACCGAGCTGCTCGCCGCCGACCTGGACGCGATCGTGACCACGCCCCGGGAGCCGGTGGCCGGGGGCGGGCACGACACCGCGGGGGAGGTCCAGGTGTGGACCCCGGCGTGGCAACTGGGGCTGCCGCTGGGGCACCTGGCCGTCCATCTGTGCTGAGAGGGCCGGGCACGGGCCGGGACGACCAGGGCGGGGCAGGCGGGGCCGGGGGCAGCCCGGGACAGGGCGCTGGGCGCAGGGCTCATGAGCCGTGCACGCCCGCGCGGTACTTGGGCAGCCGGAGGGTGATCTTCATGCCCGCGCCGACCCCGGTCTCGATGACGAGCCCGTACCCGTCCCCGTACACCTGGCGCAGCCGCTCGTCCACGTTGAGCAGGCCGATGCCGGTGGAGGGGGTGGTGGCCTCGCCGCGCAGGATCCGGCGCAGCCGTTCGGGGTCCATGCCGCCGCCGTCGTCCTCGATCACCACCTCGGCCTCCGATCCGGCGTCGAGCGCGCTGATGGTGATCCGGAACGGGGTGTCCGCGGGCTGCTCGCGCGCCGGGGTGACGGCGCCCTCCAGTCCGTGTTTGACCGCGTTCTCCACCAGGGGCTGCAGGCAGAGGAAGGGCAGGGCGACGGGCAGCACCTCGGGGGCGACCTGGAGGGTGACCGAGAGGCGCTTGCCGAAGCGGGCCCGGACGAGCGCCAAGTACTGGTCGATGGAGTGGAGTTCGTCGGCCAGGGTGGTGAACTCGCCGTGCCGCCGGAAGGAGTAGCGGGTGAAGTCGGCGAACTCCAGGAGCAGTTCGCGGGCCTGCTCGGGGTCGGTGCGGACGAACGAGGCGATGGCGGCGAGGGAGTTGAAGATGAAGTGCGGGGAGATCTGGGCCCGCAGCGCCTTGATCTCGGCCTCGATCAGCTGCGTACGGGAGCGGTCCAGCTCGGCCAGTTCCAGCTGGACGCAGACCCAGCGGGCCACCTCCCCCGCCGCCCGGGCCAGCACCGCCGACTCGCGCGGGGCGTAGGCGACGAGTGCGCCGAGCACCCGGTTCTCGACGGTGAGGGGGACGGCGACCGCCCAGCGCAACGGGCAGTCGAGGTCGGCGCAGCCGCTGTCGAAGGCGGTGCCGCGCCCGCCCTCCAGCAGCTCCCCGACATGGCCCAGCACGTCCTTGCCGTGGTGGTGTCCGGCGCCGTCCCAGACCAGGACGCGTTCCCGGTCGGTGAGGCAGAGGGCGTCGGTGCCGAGCAGGGAGCGCAGCCGACGGGCCGAGCGCCGGGCACTCTCCTCGGTGAGCCCGGCCCGGAGCGGGGGCGCGGCGAGGGAGGCGGTGTGCAGGGTCTCGAAGGTGGCGTGTTCCACGGGGGTGCCGACATCGCTGGGGCGGAGCGGCCGGGCGGTGCGGCGGCCCAGCAGGAACCCCGTACCGAACAGCAGCGCCACCAGCACGGCGAGGACGGCGATCCCGGCCCCGGTCATCGCTCTCTCCCGGGGGCCCGTGCCGAGGTGAGGGCCTCGGGGAGGTGGAAGCGGGTCATGGCCGCGTTGGTGCCGGGCGGTATCCGCCCCGGCGTGGCGAGCGAGACGAGGATCATCGCGAGGAACCCCACGGGAACGGACCAGACGGCGGGCCAGGCCAGCAGCGCGTGCGGCCAGCCGGGCGGGGTGACGGCCCCGCTCACGGTGATGGCGACGGCGAGGAGGGCCGAGCCGCCGCCGAGCAGGAGCCCCGCTATCGCGCCCGGCGGGGTGAGGCGGCGCCACCAGATGCCGAGGACGAGCAGCGGGCAGAAGGAGGAGGCGGAGACGGCGAACGCCATGCCCACCGCGTCGGCCACCGGCACCCGGCTCACCAGCAGCGAACCGGCGAGCGGTACGGCGATGGCGAGCACGGTGGCGAGCCGGAAGTACCGCACCCCGCGCGAGGGCAGCACGTCCTGGGTGATGACCCCGGCGACGGCCATGGTGAGCCCGGAGGCGGTGGAGAGGAACGCGGCGAACGCCCCGCCCGCGATCAGCGCGCCCAGCAGATCGCCGCCGAGCCCGCCGATGACCCGGGCGGGCAGGAGCAGCACGGCCGCGTCCGCGTCCCCGCCGTGCCGCAGCTCGGGGGCGTACAGCCGGCCCAGCGCTCCGTAGATGGGCGGCAGCAGATAGAAGAGGCCGACCAGGGCGAGGACGGCGACGGTGGTGCGGCGGGCGTCGCGGCCGTTGGGGCTGGTGTAGAAGCGAACAACGACGTGCGGCAGCCCCATGGTGCCGAGGAAGGTCGCCACGATCAGCCCGTACGTGGCGTAGAGCGGGTGGTCGGCGCGGAAGACGGCGAACTGGTCGTCGAAGCTGACCCGGGGCCGGCCGTCGCCCTGCCAGGCGAGGACGAGGAAGAGGGCGGGGACCAGCAGCGCGGTGAGTTTGAGCCAGTACTGGAAGACCTGGACGAAGGTGATGGAGCGCATCCCGCCCGCCGCGACGGCGACCATCACCACGGTCGCGACGAGCACGTCACCGAGCCAGCCGGGCGCCCCGGTGAGGATCTTCAGCGTCAGCCCGGCGCCCTGGAGCTGCGGAACGAGGTAGAGCCACCCGGCCCCCACCACGAGAATGCTGACCACCCGCCGGACGTGGAGGGATTCGAGGCGCCCCTCGGCGAAGTCCGGCAGGGTGTACGCCCCCGAGCGGCGCAGCGGCGCGGCGACGAAGACCAGCAGCACGAGATAGCCGGCGGTGTAGCCGACCGGGTACCAGAGCATGTCCGGGCCGTGGAGCAGGACCAGCCCCGCGACGCCGAGGAAGGAGGCGGCGGAGAGGTACTCCCCGCTGATCGCGGCGGCGTTGAGCCGGGGCCGCACGGTCCGGGAGGCGACGTAGAAGTCGGAGGTCGTACGGGAGATGCGCAGGCCGAAGCCGCCGACGAGGACGGTGGCGAGGACGACGAGGGCGACCGCCACCCAGGACGCCGTGTGGTCGGGGGTGCTCACGGTGCGGGGCGGCCCTCCACCAGCCGGGCGAAGTCGCGTTCGTTCCGTTCGGCCCGGCGCACGTACCACCAGGCGGCCAGGGTGAGCGGCGGGTACGTGGCGAAGCCGAGCACCGCCCAGACGAGGGCGGAGCTGTTCAGCGCGGCGAAGAGAAGTGGCAGGGTGCCCGCGACGAGGGCCAGCACGGCGAAGACGGTGAGCCCGGCGCGGAGCTGGCTGCGCATCAGCGAGCGGACGTAGGCGCCGCCGAGCGCGGTCTGCTCCTCGATCTCCGACTGGGTGCGGTAGCGGGGCAGCGGCCGCACCCGGCGGGGCTCTCCCGTGACGACTTCGCGCCGGGGTGCGGTCTCCTGTGACATGGGCCCGGAGTCTAGGCGGCGGTGGCCGGTGCTGGGAAGGTTTTGCCGAAGAGGCCGCAGGTCACGGGGTGGGTCCGGGGCTCGGGTCAGCGGCCGCCCTGGCGCATCAGCAGGTCGCGCAGGGCGCGGGTGTGGCGGCGGCTGACGGCCAGCTCGGCCTCCCCGATGCGGACGCTCATGCTCCCCGCGTCGAGCCGCAGCTCGTCGATGCGGCCCAGCGCCACCAGGTGACGGCGGTGGATCCGGACGAAGCCGCGCGAACGCCAGCGCTCCTCCAGAGTAGTGAGCGGGATCCGGACGAGGTGGCTGCCGTTCGCGGTGTGCAGCCGGGCGTAGTCGCCCTGGGCCTCGGCGTAGGCGATCTCGTCGATCGGGATGAAGCGGATGACCCCGCCCAGCTCGACCGGGATCTGGTCGGCGGAGGTGTCGTTGACCGGTGCCGACCGGTCCCCCACCTGTTCCGCGACCCGGCGCACGGCCTCCGCGAGCCGTTCGCGGCGGACCGGTTTGAGCACGTAGTCGACGGCCTTGAGGTCGAAGGCGTGGACGGCGAACCCCTCGTGGGCGGTGACGAAGACGATGAGCGGGGGCGCGGCGAATCCGGCGAGGAGCTGGGCGACGTCCAGGCCGGTGAGGCCCGCCATGTGGATGTCCAGGAAGACGACATCGATGGCGGAGGGGTCGTCGGGGCCCGCGTCCACGGCGCTGCCGATGCGGCGCAGCGCCTCGGTCGCCCCGGTGGCACCTTCGGCGCTGCGGACCCGGGGGTCGGCGCGCAGGAGGTAGAGCAGTTCCTCCAGGGCGGGTGGTTCGTCGTCGACGGCGAGTACGCGCAGCATGAGCCCGGAGTTTAGGGGCTCCGGGGCCTTCTGGCTTGAGTGAATCCCGGCTTGTTCCCGTACCGCAGTACATGCAGACGACCGAGCCCCACATCCGGGTGGGGGCCTACGCGCTGGGCGTGCTCGGGAGGGCCGACGCCTTCCGGTTCGAGGAGCATCTGGAGGAGTGCGGGCCGTGCCGGGCCCGGGCGCGTGAGCTGGCCCCGGTGGCGGCCCGGCTGGCGGTGGCCGGTCCGATGGTCCGGCCCTCGCCCGGCCTCGCGGACCGGCTGGTCGAGGCGGTGGCGGCCCGGCGACGGCGGGCGGGCCGCCGGCGGATCGCGCTGGTGGCGGCGGCCGTGGTGCTGGCGGTGGCGGGCCCGTTGGCGGTGGCGGCCGGGTCCTCGGGCGGTCCGGCCGAGAGAGGGGTGGTGGAGCGGTGGGTGGGGGCGGACCCGGGGTCGGGGGCGGCCGCGGTGGTGACGGCGACGGGGCGCGAGTGGGGTACGGCGGTGGCGCTGGAGGCGGTGGGGGTGGAGGCCGTCGGGGTCTGCGCGCTGGTCGCGGTGGGCCGGGACGGCAGCGAGGAGACGGTGAGCAGCTGGTCGGCCGGGGGTGCGGGGGCCGGTGGCCTGGTGGAGGTGGCGGGCGGGGCGGCGCTGCGCCCGGAGGGCATCGACCACTTCGAGGTACGGACGACGGACGGACGGCGGCTGGTGACGGTGGTGCGGTGAGGGCCGGAGCCCGTACGGAAGGAAAGCCCAGGCCTCACTTCAGGAACCCCTGGCCTCATCTCGGGAACCCTGGGCCTCACTTCAGGAACTTGGACATCCGCCGGTCGGCCAGGGGTTTGCCGCCGGTCTGGCAGGTGGGGCAGTACTGGAGCGAGGAGTCGCTGAAGGAGACCTCCAGGATGGTGTCGCCGCAGACCGGGCAGGCCTCCCCGGTGCGGCCGTGGACCCGCATCCCGCTCTTCTTCTCGGACTTGAGCTTTCCGGCCTCCACTCCGCCGGTACGGGCCACGGCGTCCTCGAGGGTCGTGCGCATCGCGGAGTACAGGCGGGTGATCTCGTCCTCGTCCAGGTCGGCGGTCCGCTTGAACGGGGACATCTTCGCCACGTGCAGGATCTCGTCGCTGTAGGCGTTGCCGATGCCCGCGATGAGCGCCTGGTCGCGCAGGGCGCCCTTGATCTGGCGGCGCGCCCCGGCGAGGACGGCGGCGAAGGCGCCCCGGTCGAAGGCGTCGGCGAGCGGGTCGGGGCCCAGGCGGGCGATGCCCGGGACCTCCATGGGGTCGCGGACGAGGTGGACGGAGAGGCTCTTCTTGGTGCCCATCTCGGTGAGGTCGAAGCCGTCGCCGTCCACGGTGACCAGCCGCAGGGCGAGCGGGCTCTTGCCGGGGCGCGGCGGGGTGGCGGGGAAGGAGTCCTTCCAGCGAAGCCAGCCCGCGCGGGCCAGGTGGGTGCAGAGGTGCAGCCCGCCCGCCCCGATGTCGAGGAACTTGCCGTGGCGGGCCACCGAGGTGACGGTGGTGGCTTCGAGGGCGGTCAGCGGCGGGTCGTACGTCTTCAGGACGCTGATCGCCAGCGGGAGGACGCGGGCGATCTCCTTGCCGACGAGGTGGTCGTCGAGGAAGACCCGCAGGGCTTCGACTTCGGGCAGTTCGGGCATGGTTCCAGCCTGCCGCAGGCGGCGTACGGCTGCCTGTCAGGTGACTGACTCGGGCGCCCGGGCGCCGGACCGGAGGCCGCCCGTCACCAGCTCCTCCAGCTCCGCGAACTCCTCCCCCACCGCCGCGGCCAGCCGGTCCAGGTCCGGCAGCGCCTTGCCGTCCGCCACCAGGCCCACATGGACCCGGCCGCCGTACGTCGACAGGGCGACGGCCAGCGACTGGCCCCGGGCCAGCGGGGCCATCGGGTAGAGGGCGCTGAGCGGGCAGCCGGCCAGCGAGAGCGCGGAGCGGGGCAGCGGGACGCTGGTGACGAGCAGGTCGAAGAGCATCCGGGCGGCGTTGGCGGCCAGGGGCGCGCCGAACCGGTGGGCCAGCGGGTGGAGTTGGTCCGCCAGTACGGCGACGGCACCGGCGCCCTTCAGCGGCCCGGCCGCCTTGTTGCGGTCCATCGCGGCCCGGACCGCCCGGAGCCGCTCGCGGGGGTCGGCCGCGCCGACGGGGAGGTCCAGCAGATACGCCGAGAGCCGGTTCCCGGTGATCGCGCCGCCGGGCCGGCGCCGGGAGACGGGGACCAGGGCGCGCGGGCCGGTGCCGGGGAGGACCTCGCCGCGCCCGGCCATCCAGCGGCGCAGGGCCCCGGCGACCACGGCGAGCAGGATGTCATTGGCAGTGCCGCCCTCCGCGCGGCGGATGCGCTGGAGGGCCGTGGCGTCCAGGTCCGCGGTGGCCAGGCGCCGGGTGCCGCTGGAGGGTGCGGTGAAGGCGGTGGAGCGCAGGTCGAGGCGGCCCGCGCGGACGACGGAGGCGCCGACGCCCAGGGCCCGGCCGACCTCGCCGATCCGGCCGAGCGCCATGCCGGCCATCTCGCGGGGGTCGGGGAGCCAGGAGCGGGGCGGGACGGCGGGGCGGCCGCGCGAGACGGACCGGGCTGTGGTGGCGGCGATCTCGTCGAAGATCCCGGCGCCGATGGCGACCGCCCGCATCCCGTCGGCCAGCGCGTGGTGGAGCTTGACCAGGACAGCGAAGGGGCCGCCGTCGGCGCCGCCGATCAGGTAGAGCTGCCAGGGCGGCAGCCCGCGCTCCAGCGGCTGTTCCATCAGCTCCCCGGCGAGCCGGGTGGCCCCGGCCATGAAGTCGTCGTCCGCCACCGCGACGCGGCGTACGTGCCGGTGGACGTCGAAGTCCTTGTCGACGGTCCAGGCGGCGCCGCCGACCGGCAGCAGGACGTCCCGTACGCACATGCGCAGCCGGGGGATGGCGGCGGCGCGGGTGCGGAGCAGTTCCAGCACATGGTCCGGGGAAGCGCCGGGCCCGGGGGCCGGGGCGAAGACGGCGAGGGCGCCCAGGTGCATGGGGTGGGCGTCGGATTCGAGGTGCCAGAAGGCCAGATCGAGCGGGGCCAGGAGTTCGGTACCCAACAGGGGCCTCATGTCGTCGGGGGCGGAGCGGCCGTACCCCCGCAGTCAATCGTTCGCGGTCGGTTACGGTCAAGCACAGACTTGTTACGTAATGTTACGGAACCGGTCTCCGCACATCCCGGCCGCCCGGGTTTCACGAACGCTCGGGGATCAGGAACTCGCACCAGACGCACTTGCCGCTGCCCCGGGACTCCACGCCCCAGACGTCGGCCAGCCGGTCGACGAGCATCAGCCCTCGCCCGGAGACCCCGTCGGAGCCCGCGTCGCGGCGGCGGGGCAGGGCGCTGGAGCGGTCCTCCACGTCGACGCGGAGCCGCCGCTCGGACCCGGCCATCACCCGGATCGTCACCACGGCCCCGCCGTCGGTGTGCATGAGGGCGTTGGTGGTCAGCTCGTCGGCGGCCAGCTCGATCTCGTCGGCCCGCTCCTTCGCGCCCCAGGCGCGTACCGCCGCCCGGATCATGTGCCGGGCCGAGCTGAGCGCCTCGGGGTCGTTCTGGGCGACGTGCTGACGGAGCCTGCCGCCGGGCTGCGGGGCCTGGGCGGCGCGGCGGCGGAGCAGCAGGAGCGCCACGTCGTCCTGGCCGCCGCGCACGTCGACGGCGTCGCACAGGTCGTCGGCCAGCTTCTGGAGGTTCTGGGGGCCGTTGGAGACGAGCGTGGTGAGCAGCTGCATGCCCTCGTCGAGGTCGGAGCCGGGCAGCTCGACCAGCCCGTCGGTGAAGAGGATCATCGTCTGGCCGGGGTCCAGCTCGGCCGTGGAGACCGGGTACTCCAGCCGCCCGAACTCCGCCGAGAGCCCCAGCGGCAGCCCGCCCTCGGCCGGCATCCGGCGGCAGCTCCCGTCCACGTCCCGTACCAGCGGGTCGACATGGCCGGCGCGGACCACCTGGACGACCCCGGTGGTCAGGTCGACCTCGGCGTAGGTGCAGGTGGCGAAGCGGTCGGTGTCCAGCTCGTGGAGGAAGACGGAGGCACGGGCCATGACGGTGGCGGGGCTGTGCCCCTCGGCGGCGTAGGCCCGCAGCACGATGCGGAGCTGCCCCATGACGGCGGCGGCGTGGGTGTCGTGCCCCTGGACGTCCCCGATGACCGCCCCGACCCGGCCGCCGGGCAGCGGGATGAGGTCGTACCAGTCGCCGCCGATGTCCCGGCCGAGCCGGGCCGAGCGGTAGCGCACGGCGACCTGTGCGCCGGGGACGGCGGGGATCCGGCGCGGCAGCATCGCCTGCTGGAGCCCCTCCGCGAGGTCGTGCTCCTGTTCGTAGAGCATCGCGCGCTGGAGGCTCTGGGCGATCGAGGTGCCGAGCGCCATGAGGAGGTTGCGCTCGTCGGGGGTGAAGCCGGCCTTGTCCCGGTAGAGCAGGCCGAGCGCGCCGATCGGGCGGGCCTGGGCGATCAGCGGCATATAGGCGGCGGAGGTGATCCCGAGGTGGCTGATGTTGGGCCAGAGGATGGGGTAGGAGGTGGCGAAGTCCTCGGCGGACTCGATGAAGCGCGGGGTGAGGCTGCGGACGACCTCGCTCATCGGGTACTGCTCGTCCACCCGGGTGAACCGGGTGCCGGGGACGTAGGCGCCCTCGGGCCCGTCGGCCACCAGGTGGATGCGCCCGGACTCCAGCAGCCCCATGACCAGGCTGGTGGCTCCCAGGTGGGCGAGGCCCTGGGAGCTCTTGAGGACGGCGATGACGTCCTTGACCGTACGGGCGTGGGCCAGCGCGGCAGTGGTGCCCTCGACCAGGCTGGTGCGGTGGCGGCGCTCCTCGTCCAGCTCGCGGCGGGCGTTGGAGTCGGCCAGCTCCTGGGTGGCGTCGCGGACGATGCCGATGATCCGGTGGGGGCGGCCGTTCTCGTCGCGGCGGACGAAGCCCTGGGTGTGGGTCCAGCGCAGGGTGCCGTCCCGGCGCTGGATGCGGAAGTAGGCGCCGTAGTTGGTCCGGCCGCTCTTGAGCGCCTGCGAGACCAGGCCGTCCAGCCGCTGGGCCTCGTCGGTCGGCACGCGGTGGGCGAGCGAGGCGGGCCGGTTGTCGTACTCCTCGGCGGTCAGGTCGAACACGTCGAGGGCGGCCCGGTCCATGTGCATGAGGCCGGTTTCCAGATCCCAGTCGAAGCTGCCCATTCGGTTCAGGGCGAGGCTGAGGTCCGGGTGGGCGGGCCAGTCGTCCGGGAGTGACAGGGCACCCGCTACCCGATCATCCATGGGGGCCACTCTGCCACCATTTGTCCGATTCTTCGAGCGATCCGTACGCCGTCCGGAGCAGGCGCCGCAGGGCCCGGCGAGGCCCCTGGGGCGGCCGGTCAGCCGGCGAAGGGCTCAGGGACATCGGCGTCCGCGTACATCGGCTCGTCCGGCCCGCCGAAGTCGTCCGGCTCACCCGGCCCGTCCGGGTCGCCGGGGAAGACCTGGGTCGGCTCCGGCACCACACCGGGCTCCTCCTCCCACCCCCACGGCTCGACGCTCGGGGCCTCACCGAAGTCGTCCGGCGTCTCGGTGCCGGGGTCGGGTTCGGGCTCCATCGGCGGCGGGCAGCCCGGGGGCGGCTCGGCGGGACCATCGGTGGCCGAGAGGTCCGGGCACTCCGTCTCCTCCGGTTCGGCGGGGGCGGGGACCGACGGGGGGCTCGGTGGCGGTACGGGGTCGGAGGGGCGGGCGGGCGCGGGGAAGAGCAGGTCCTGGCTCGGCTCGAAGGGCGGCGGATCGGCCGGGGTCCGGTCGCGCCCGCCGTCGTCACCGACGGCCCGCTCGATCCAGGCGTTGTCGGCGGAGTCCACGATGACCAGGGCGGTGAGCGGCTGTACGCCGGGGTCGACCGCCAGGATCCGCGCGGGATCGTAGCCGGGCCAGCGCTCGCCCCGGTGGGTGACCTTCCCCTTGGCGGCCACCGGCCGGTCCAGCGGATTGCCGCAGGTGCAGCGGACCCGGGGCAGGCCCCGGCTGTCGACCAGGACGGCGGTGCCCGCCTGGAGCACGGCCTGGAAGGCGGTGGTGGTGCCCGCGCTGAAGCCGTGGTTGGTGACCTGGGTGTCGGCGCGCAGGACCACCGGGGTGAGCGAGCGCAGATAGCCCGGGACCTGCACGGCCTCGACCCCCACCACCGCCGCGAAGGCGCGCGCCCGGTCCTGGTCGGCGGTGAGCAGTCGCGCCTGCTGCTCGACGTCGCAGGCGGCCTCGGACCGGACGCCGCCGTAGAGCCCGGGGAGAGCGCCCGAGACCCGATGGACCGTCCGGGCGGCGGCCCCGTCGCCCTCCTGCGGCGAACGGGTGACCGAGGGCGAGGGCACCGGCCGTGCCGTCGACTCCGTGAACGGCCCGGGGCCCGGCTCGCCGAGCGGCTGGAGGAGGACGTCCTCGGCCTCCGCCGTGCCCGTGGTGCCCTTCGTGGTGCGGTCGACGGCGCTCTCGCAGCCGACGACGGCGAGCAGGACCCCGGCGGACAGCGCGACGAGCGCGCCGCGCCGGAAACGTCTGGATGAGCGCACGGGGCTCTCCTGCCTGTCCGTGGCGGATGGTCCGATCCGGTCGGATCCGAAGGATCCGTCACCATCTGTGCCGCACCGGACGGCAGCCCGCAAGCGGACACCGGCACCCGGCGAGAACCGCCTTGAACGCGTTCAAGAAAACCTTTAGGCTCATCGCGGGAGTTGAACGTGTTCAAAGTTGGGGGTGGGGTCATGACCGTGCTGGTCAACGCGATCGTGATGGTGGGCATGTTCCTGGTCGTCCCGGCCGGGCTGCGGCTGGCCGGACTGGCGGAGCTGGACCGGATCCGCCGGTTCTGGCCCCTCTTCGCCGCCCCCGGCGCGCTGGCCCTCTGGCTGCCGCGCGGCACCACCGCCACCGCACTGGCCCTCTGCTACGCACTCGGCACCGTGCTCCTCGCCCTGCACGCCCCGCGCCGCGCGCTCCGCGGCCGGGACCTCTCCCCCGCCGGGATCGCCCTGCTCACCGCGCTCGTCACCCCGGCCGTCGCCGCGCTCGCCCTGGTCGCGGAGCGATGGGGCCACGAGCTGTTCGGCTTCGAGCTGGAGATCCTCGCGCTGACCGTGCCGCACTTCCACTTCGCCGGATTCGCCGCCGCCCTGGTCGCCGGGCTGGTCTGCCGGGTCGACGACGGGCCCGCGGGCCGGTTCGCCGCGCTCAGCGTGCCGCTGGGCACCCTGCTCGTCCTCGTCGGCTACTTCATCGGGGACTGGGCGGAGCTGGCCGGGGCCGTGGTCCTGACGGCCGGGATGTGGACCGTCGGCCTGCTCACCTGGCGCCTCGGGCGGGCGGAGGGGCGCGACCGGACGACCCGGCTGCTGCTGTTCACCTCGGCCGCCGTCCTGGTGGCGACCATGCTGCTCGCCCTGAGCTGGGCGGTCGGCGAGGCCACCGGACTGCCCCACCCCTCCCTGACCTGGATGGCCGCCACCCACGGCCTGGGCAACGCGCTGGGCTTCGCCCTCTGCTCGCTCCTGGCCTGGCACCGCATCCGCACCCTCCACCCTTCGGAAAGCAGGACCGCATGAGCACCCTCACCTACCCCGAGACCGGCGCCACCCGCCTCGGCCCGCTCCCCCGGGGCTACCACCACCTGCACCACCGCACCCGGGTCGGCCGGGGCGCGGACGACTTCGCGGCGGCGGGCGCGGCGGTCACCGAGTGGCGGGCGCACCGGGCCTCGGGGGCCCGGGTCGACGCCTCGGCCGTACGCGCGGAGCCCGGGGCCTCCGTCCGGGTGTCGCTCGGCGTGGGACCGATACGGCTCACCGCCCCGTGCGAGGTCGTCTGGACGGCGTACGGGGAGGAGGGCCGCACCGGGTTCGGTTACGGCACCCTCGCCGGCCACCCGGAGCGGGGCGAGGAGTGCTTCGTGGTGGAGCTGGCGGACGACGGCACCGTCTGGTTCACGGTCATGGCCTTCTCCCGGCCCGCTGCCTGGTACGCCCGGCTCGCCGGACCGCTCGTACCGCCCGTGCAGCTCTGGTACGCGCGGCGGCTGGGGCGGACGCTGCGCCGGCTCGTCGCGGCGGGCTGAACGCCGGTGCCGGGCCGATACTGGCAGGGATGGAGTGGTTCGCCGCCGAGGGCTACTGGCTGAGCAGGCTGATCTTCCAGCGGACGCTGGCCGTGATCTACCTGGTCGCCTTCCTCGCCGCCGTCCTCCAGTTCCGTGCGCTGATAGGTGAGCGCGGCATCCTGCCCGTACCGGAGCTGCTGCGGCGCACGCCGTGGAAGGCGGCGCCGGGGCTGTTCCGGCTGCACTACTCCGACCGGTTCTTCGCCGCCGTCGCCTGGACCGGCTGCGCGGTCTCGGTGGCCCTGATCGCCGGGGTGGACGGCCTCCTTCCGCTCTGGGGCGGGATGCTGCTGTGGGCGCTCCCGTGGGTGCTGTATCTGTCGATCGTCCAGGTGGGGCAGGTCTGGTACGGGTTCGGCTGGGAGTCGCTGCTCCTGGAGGCGGGGTTCCTGGCGGTCTTCCTCGGTACGGGGGACAGCGCGCCGCCCGTGCTGGTGCTCTGGCTGCTGCGGTGGCTGCTGTTCCGGCTGGAGTTCGGCGCCGGGCTGATCAAGCTGCGCGGGGACGCGTGCTGGCGGAAGCTCACCTGTCTGGACTTCCACCATGAGACCCAGCCGATGCCGGGGCCGCTGAGCTGGTTCTTCCACCGTCTGCCCCGGCCGGTCCATCGCGTCGAGGTCGCCGCCAACCATGTCACCCAGCTGCTGGTGCCCTTCCTCCTCTTCACCCCGCAGCCGGTGGCGAGCGGGGCCGCCGCCCTGATGGTGCTCACCCAGCTCTGGCTGGTCGCGTCGGGCAACTTCGCCTGGCTGAACTGGCTGACCATCGCGCTGGCGCTCTCGGTGATCGACTGGACCCCGCTCGCCGGGCGGCCGCCCGCGCTCACCGCGCCACCGCTCTGGTACGAGGTGGTCGTCATCGCGGTGACGGCCCTGGTGGTGGTCCTCAGCTACCGCCCCGCGCGCAATCTGCTCTCGCGCCGGCAGGTGATGAACCGCTCCTTCGACCCACTGCACCTGGTGAACACGTACGGGGCGTTCGGCTCGATCAGCAGAACGCGGCTGGAAGTCGTGGTGGAGGGCACGGCCGACCGGGTCCCGGACGAGAACGCCGACTGGCGGGAGTACGGCTTCCGCGGCAAGCCGGGCGATCTGCGGCGGCTGCCGCGCCTGTTCGCCCCGTACCACCTGCGGCTGGACTGGATGATGTGGTTCGCCGCGCTCTCCCCCGCGTACGCGCGCTCCTGGTTCGGGCCGTTCACCGAGCGGCTGCTGCGGGGCGACCGGGACACGCTCCGGCTGCTCGCCCGCAACCCGTTCCCGGACGGCCCGCCCGCGCACATCCGCGCCCGGGTCTTCCACTACCGCTTCACAGACCCGCAGGAGCTGCGGGCCACCGGCCGCTGGTGGGACCGCACCTATGTCCGGGAATTCCTGCGGCCCGTCTCCCGTCCGCTCCCGCCGGAGCGGGAGGACCGGGAGACGGGCCGTGGGACGTGATCCGTGCCGGGGCGGTCAGTCGATGCCGGGCAGGATGTGGGGCTCGGCCAGGTCGTCCTCGTAACCGGCCAGCCGGATCGGTGCGGACCGGGCCCACACCTCGATGTTCCGGAGCTTCTCGGGCCGGGCCGTCCGCTCCCCGTACCGTTCGGCGGGTCGCTTCTCGCGCATCGTCAGTTCTGGTGTCGTCACCGCGCACTCCTCTGTGTCGCGTCACCCAGGGGGTCGCCGACGCTCCGGCTGCGACACCGGAGATCGACCGCCCTGTGGTGGGGCCGGGGGCTGGGGATATGTCGGTCGCGGTGGCGCCGTGTCGGGGCGGGACGGCGGTCGGGTTGCAGACCTGTCCCGGGACGGTCGAGGAGTTCTTGTGGGCTCCTCGATGGCGTCCGTTCGCCTCAGAGTAACCAAATGAGCGGCTTCGCGCTCGATAGAACGTGTGCAGTGGGTCACTTTCGGCCACTTCGGAACGCGAAAACCCGGCCCAGGATCCATCCTGGGCCGGGTCTGCGGCCGCCGCACGGAAGGTGCGGTTCCGGTTGAGCCGGTCGGGTTACGCCGATGGAGGCCGGGTTTACCAGTTCGCGGGGGCGTAGTCCTTGAGGAAGCAGCCGTAGAGCGGCTCGCCGCCTTCGCCGCGCACGATCGGGTCGTAGACCCGGGCCGCGCCGTCGACCAGGTCCAGGGGGGCGTGGAAGCCCTCCTCCGCCAGCCGCATCTTGTCCGGGTGCGGGCGCTCGTCGGTGATCCAGCCGGTGTCCACGGCCGTCATCAGGATGCCGTCCTTCTCGAACATCTCCTGGGCGCTGGTGCGCGTGAGCATGTTGAGCGCGGCCTTGGCCATGTTGGTGTGCGGGTGGCCCGCGCCCTTGTAGCCCCGGCTGAAGACGCCCTCCATCGCGGAGACGTTGACGATGTAGGAGTGCTTGGCGGCGGTGGCGGCCATCGCCGGGCGGAGGCGGCTGATCAGGATGAACGGCGCGGTGGAGTTGCAGAGCTGGACCTCCAGCAACTCGATCGGCTCGACCTCGTCCACCGTCTGGATCCAGCTGTTGGTGTGGTGCAGGTCGGGGACGAGCCCGCCCGCGTCGATCGCGGTGCCCGCGGCGATCCGGGCCGGGGATGCGGAGCCGGTGACCAGAGCGAGGTCGGTGACCTCCTGGGCGCTCAGACCCTCCGTGCGGGCGCTCGGCAGGGCGGCGACGCGGTCGACCGTACCGCTGTTGAAGGTGCCGATGACCTCGGCGGCGGGCAGCTCGCCCGCCGGCAGCGGGGCGGACTCGGCGGCGACCAGCTCGCTGTAGGCCTGCGGGGAGCGGCGCACGGTCTGGGCCGCGTTGTTGATGAGGATGTCGAGCGGGCCCTCGGCGGCGACGGAGTCGGCCAGTGCGACGACCTGGGCCGGGTCGCGCAGGTCGATGCCGACGATCTTCAGCCGGTGGATCCACTCGTCGCTGTCCTCCATCGCCTTGAAGCGGCGGATCGCGTCGTTGGGGAAGCGGGTGGTGATCGTGGTGTGGGCGCCGTCGCGCAGCAGCCGCAGCGCGATGTACATGCCGATCTTCGCCCGGCCGCCGGTGAGCAGCGCCCGGCGCCCGGTGAGGTCGGTGCGGGCGTCGCGGCGGGCGCGGTTCTCCCTGGCGCAGGACTGGCAGAGCTGGTGGTAGAACGCGTCCACCTCGACGTAACGGGTCTTGCAGATGTAGCAGGAGCGGGGGCGCTGGAGTATCCCCGCGATCTCCCCGGCGGTGGAGGAGGAGGGCAGGACGCCCTGCGTCTCGTCGTCGATGCGCTCGGCCGAGCCGGTCGCGGTGGCCTCGGTGACGGCCCGGTCGTGGGCGGTCTTCGCGGCCCGGCGCTCCTGGCGGCGGCGCTGCTTCACGGTGCGGTAGATCCCGGCGGTGGCCCGGCGGACGGCGATGGCGTCCGGGTGGTCGACCTCGATGCGGTCGAGCTCGTCGAGCACGCTCAGGCAGACGGCGAGCCGCTCCGGGTCGATTCCGGGACCGAACTCGTCGATTCCGGGAGCGAACTCCGGGCTGTCCTCTGTCACCGTCATTGCCGTTCCTCTGCCGTCTTTTCTCGCCGCGGGTCGGGGATCACCGCAGGCCGAAACACCCGCTCAAGTTTGCCATGCGCGCGAGGCTGCTCCGTGCGGGCGGGACGCCGGGGGCTCCGGGGAACGGGCGCCGAAACCTTCCCCGGAACTTTTCCGGAAGAGGGAGGCATGACTTCCGGATGACCGGGAAGGCGACCGTCCGACACATTGGGCAGCAGGGAGGGTGACACCATGACGGCGATGTCAGTGCGAGCCACCGGAGCGACGGCGCCGCTGAGCGACGAGCTGGTGGACACGCGGACGGACGCCGGTTCCGAGGAGCTGCCCTGGGTCGAGGACGCGGGGAAGGTCGCCCCCAAGGACGCGCGGGCTCTGTCGAAGGTCTTCTTCGACCGCCTCCAGGTTTTGGAGGAGGGCACGCACGAGTACCAGTACGCGCGCAACACCCTGATCGAGATGAACCTGTCGCTGGTCCGGTTCGCGGCCTCCCGGTTCCGCAACCGCGGCGGTGACGACACCGAGGACATCATCCAGGTCGGGACGATCGGGCTGATCAAGGCGATCGACCGATTCGACCTCTCCCGCGAGGTCGAGTTCGCCACCTTCGCCGTCCCCTACATCGTGGGCGAGATCAAGCGGTTCTTCCGCGACACCACCTGGTCCGTGCACGTCCCGCGCCGCCTCCAGGAGCTGCGGGTCGAGCTGGCCAAGGCGAAGGAGCAGCTCTCCGCCGAGCTGGACCGCGACCCCACGGTCAAGGAGCTGGCCGCCCATCTGGACCTGCCGGAGGAGGAGATCATCGAGGGGCTCGTGGCCGCCAACGGCTACTCCGCGGGCTCGCTCGACACCCCCTCGGCGGACAGCGACTCCGGCCAGGAGCAGCGCGCGTACGCCGATGTGCTCGGCGAGGCGGACCCGGCCATGGAGACCGTCGAGAACCTGCACACCCTGGCCCCGCTGCTGGAGCAGCTGGACGACCGGGAGCGCCGGATCGTGCAGATGCGGTTCGGGGCGGAGATGACGCAGGCGCAGATCGGCGCGGAGCTGGGTGTCTCGCAGATGCACGTGTCGCGGCTGCTGACCCGGATCGTCAAGCGGCTGCGCCAGGGAATGAGCGTGGAGGAGTGAGGCTGCTCACGCCCCGCGGCTGAGCCGCGGACCGCGTCAGTCGTTCGGCCGGGCGCCCAGACGGGCACCCGGCCGTTCCCCCTGTCCGTTCCTGTTCCGCAGGACGGCCGTCGGCATCGGCCGGGGCCGTCGATCACATATGCTTCCGGACGGTCGGCCGGACGGTCCGATGCCGGTCGTACGAGGAGGTGGAGGGGTTGGCCGAGTCACCCATGGGCACGTCTCTCACACCTGTGGGCACCACCGGCATCCCCACTCAGCAGGACACCCCTTTCGACTCCTCCCCCGGCTCCCTCCTGTGGAACCTCGACGCCACGATCCTCCTGGTGGAGGACGACGCGGGCGACGCCATGCTCGTCGAGGAGATGCTCACCGACAGCGAGCTGGACTCCGCGCTGACCTGGCGCAAGACGCTCGCCGAGGCCCGTGCCTTCCTGCGCACCCGCACCACGCCTGTCTGCGTGCTGCTGGACCTGCACCTCCCGGACGTCCACGGCCTGGACGCCGTACGCCAGATCCTGGAGTCCGACAGCGACGCCGCGATCGTCGTCCTCACCGGCCTGGAGGACTCCGGCACAGGACTGCGGGCGGTCGCCCAGGGCGCCCAGGACTACCTGGTCAAGGGTCGGCTCGACCCCGAGGTCCTCTCCCGGGCGATCCGCTACGCGCTCCAGCGCAAGGAGGTGGAGCGGGCCGCCGCGGCGCTGCGTTCCAACCAGCTGATCGCCCAGGAGAACGCCCGGCTGGAACGTGGCCTGCTGCCCGTCCCGCTCCTGCGCGACGGGCGCTTCCACGCTCGCGCCCGGTACGAGCCCGGGCGGGTCCACGGATTGCTGAGCGGTGACTTCTACGACGTGGTGCAGACGGCCGACGGCGCGGTGCACGCGGTGATCGGCGACGTCTCGGGGCACGGCGCGGCGGAGGCGGCGCTCGGGGTCTGCCTGCGGGTGGCCTGGCGCACGGCCGTGCTGTGCGGGACCTCCCAGCTGGAGCAGATCGAGCTGCTGGAGGAGATCCTGGTCGCCGAGCGCTCGGACGCGCACGTCTTCGCCACGATGACCTCCCTGAGCTTCACGCCCGACGGGCGCGGCGCCAGGATCGTCCGGGCGGGCCACCCCGGTCTGCTGCTGCGCAGGGGCGACGAGGTGCACTGGGTGGAGCCGGAGGGCGGCATGGCACTCGGGCTGCTGCCCGGCATGGGCCGGTGGACGACGGTCGACCTGCCGCTGGTCCCCGGTGACGGCCTGGTGCTCTTCACCGACGGACTCTTCGAGGGGCGCGACGGCCCCGACAGCCGGCTCGGCGAGGAAGGGCTGCTGGCGATGGCCAGGGCTCTCGGAAATCTGCAAGGTCGGCAGTTCGTCGACGCACTGGTGGCGGGAGCCGCCGAGGGAGCCGCCCCCTACGGCGGGCTTGCGGACGATGTGGCCGTACTGCATCTGGGCTGGGGATCGGAACTTTCATGAGTACGGAAACACCTGCGCGCGGAGAACTGTCCGAGCGCGCCGAACAACACGGGCCCTGGGACGGGACCGCGGCCCCGGAGAGGCGCGTCGGCGTGGCCGCACGGCTTTCGGTGCAGAACTGGGTCCATGTGATCCTCGGCGGGTTCGTCGTGGTGATCTGTGGGTGCCTGGTGACCGGTGGCCTCGTGCTGTCCCGGATGTCCGACCACACGACCGATCTGGTGGACCGAATACAGCCCGCCCGGTCGGTCTCCTTCCAGTTGCAGAACGCACTGCTGGACCAGGAGACGGGAGTCCGCGGCTTCGCCCTGACAGGCGACGAGTCCTTCCTGGAGCCGTACGAGGCGGGCAAGGTGGCCGAGCGCGAACGGTTGTCCCGGGCCCGGGAACTGGTCGGTGACGACCCGCGGCTCGCCGCCGACCTCGACGCCATCGCGGCCGCCGCCCGGAAGTGGCGTGCGAACAGGGCCGAGCCCCTGATGGAGGCTGTCCGCCGGGACGGTCCGACCGAGTCTGGCACCACCGCCCTGCTGCAGGGCAGCAAGAGCGAGTTCGACGGACTGCGAGAGGCGTACGGGGCCCAGCAGTCCCACCTCTCCGAAGCAAGGGACCTCGTCAGGGCCGACCTCGACGACGCGCGCGAAACCCGCGACCAGGTGATGTTCGCGCTGGTGGCCGTCCTCGTCCTGACGGTGGTGGCGCTCAGCGTGCTGCTCCACCGGGTGGTGGGCATCCCTCTGAACAAGCTGCGGGAAGCGTCCGAGCGCGTTCGGTCGGGTGCCTTCGACCGTCGGATCGAGGCGCAGGGGCCTTCGGACGTCCAAGCCGTCGCCGAGGCCGTCGAGAACATGCGGCATCGGTTGGTCGACGAGCTTGAGGGGGCGCAAGGGCGGGAGGCGCTGCTCGCGTCTCAGACGCAGGAGCTGCGTCGCTCCAACTCGGAACTGGAACAGTTCGCCTACGTCGCCTCGCACGACCTGCAGGAGCCACTGCGCAAGGTGGCCTCCTTCTGCCAGCTGCTGGAGAAGCGGTACGGCGACGAGTTGGACGACCGGGGCAAGCAGTACATCGCCTTCGCGGTGGACGGCGCCAAGCGGATGCAGGTCCTCATCAACGACCTGCTGACCTTCTCCAGGGTGGGCCGGGTGCACGACGGGAGGAAGCCGGTCGACCTGGGGCAGGCCCTGGACCGTGCGCTGGGCAATCTCTCCGCCGCAGTCGAGGAGGCGGGGGCCCTGGTGGAGCGGCCGCGCGAACTGCCGGAACTGGTGGGCGACGCCACGGCCCTCACCATGGTCTGGCAGAACCTCGTCGGCAACGCCGTGAAGTTCCGTCGCCCGGACGTGGAGTGCCGGATCGCGGTCGACTGTGTGCGGGAGGGCGACGACTGGCACCTGACCGTCTCGGACAACGGGATCGGCATCGCTCCCGAGTTCGCGGACAAGGTATTCGTCATCTTCCAGCGGCTGCACGGCCGCGACGAGTACGACGGCACGGGCATCGGCCTCGCGCTCTGCCGGAAGATCATCGAGTTCCACGGTGGCCGGATCTGGGTCGACTCCGGGGCGGGCGAAGGCACCCGCATACACTTCACCCTGCCTGCTGTGACCGAGGCACCCCAGAACCTCTTGGCGGAGCCCCCTGCTCCCGCCACGACCGCCAGCGAGCCGGGAGACGCTTCGTGAACAGCCCCGTACAGCCCATCGAGGTCCTCCTGGTGGAGGACGATCCCGGCGACGAGCTCATGACCCGTGAGGCGTTCGAGGACAACAAGATCCGCAACACCCTGCACGTCGTGCGGGACGGCCAGGAGGCGCTGGACTTCCTCTACCGGCGGGGCGATCACGCCGGTGCCCCCCGCCCGGACCTCGTGCTCCTCGACCTCAACCTGCCCAAGTACGACGGCCGGCAGGTCCTGGAGCAGATCAAGGGCGACCCCGAGCTGGCCCTGATCCCCGTGGTGGTCCTCACCACCTCCTCGGCCGAGGAGGACATTCTGCGCAGCTACAAGCTGCACGCCAACGCGTACGTGACCAAGCCGGTGGATCTGGATCAGTTCATCGCGGCGGTCCGCCAGATCGACGAGTTCTTCGTGACCGTGGTGCGACTGCCCGGACGTGCGTAGGATCTGTCCGGACCGCGAGGAGTGGAATGCTTCGACGCGGGTAGACGAACGGCGGAAGTGAGTTTCGAGTCTCACGGCGGCGCCTGGCTGGAGCACATGAACACTGAGGTCACCTCGCCCCACGAGGAACCGGACCAGGGCCTGCCCTCTCCCGACGTGCTGCTCAGCGCCGAGGTATTCGACGGTCAACCCGGATGTATCGCGCTCGCGCGCAACCTGGCGGACCGTTTCCTCACCCGGCTCGCGGCGGAGTGCATGGCGCCGATCGGTGAGCACACCCGCAGCGATCTGATGCTGGCCGTGAGCGAACTGGTCACCAACGCCGACCGCTACAGCCACGGCCCGTACCTCCTGGAACTGGAGGGGAACGCGGAGCGGATCAGCGTCACCGTCTACGACAGCAGTACGGCGATGCCCGTTCTCTACGGCCCCGACCCCTCCCGGCTGGGCGGGCACGGCATGGAGATCGTGGTGGCCCTGTGCGACCGGGTCGTGGCGGAGCGGGTGCCGGTCGGCAAGCGGATACGCGCGGAGTTCCGGCTCTCCACCTGACCGGGACCGCTGGCGCACTCAAGGAGGCCCCGGGACACGTGCTGTGTCCCGGGGCTTCCGTGCGATCATGCCTCCGGCTCAGCCTGCGTCGTCGTCCTGGCGGCCGAACCAGTCCAGGCAGACCACCAGCGCGTCGTCCAGCGTCTCGGTGACGCGGTACTCGGACAGTTCACCGAGGATCGCGCGCGGGACGGTGGCGGCGGGGAGCAGGCGCGTCGACTGGATGGACCGGGCCAGCGCCCGTTCGCCGTACGCCTCCCCCGCCGGGGAGACCGCCTCGTAGACGCCGTCGCTGAGCAGCAGCAGCCGGTCGCCGGGCTCCACGTGGAACTCCTGGACCGTGTACTGCGACTCCTCGAACATGCCGAGCGGGAGCTGGGCGTCCAGCTCCATCCGCCGGACCGTGCGGCCCCTCTGTATCCAGAGCTGCGGCGATCCGGCGTCGACGACGCCGACGCGGCCGGTCGCCAGCTCGAAGCGGAGCAGCAGCGTGGAGACGTGCGACGCTCCGCGGTGCTGGTCGTACAGCGCCTGGTCGGCCAGGGCGGCCTGGTCCGCGATGCCTATCCCGGCCCTGCGGGCGTTGCGCAGGGCGTTGACGGCGAGGTTGGTGAGCAGGGAAGCCTGTATGCCCTCACCCATGCCGTTGGTCACCGCGAGGGTCAGCGTGTCGCCGTCCGCCGCCCAGTCGAAGTTGTCGCCGTGGATGGAGTACGCCGGTTCCAGCTGGGCGCCGATGGCGAACTCGGCGGCGGTGCAGGCCCGGGCGGGGAGCAGCTGCCACTGCATCTCGGCGGCGAGCGTGAGCCGGGTGGTGCGCCGGGCGCTCTGGTAGACGTCGGTGTCCCGTTCGGCGACCAGGATCTCGTGGCCCAGCAGATCGGCCACGTGTGTCAGCTCGCCCACCATCTCCGGGGTCGACCGCTCGGCGGGGAGCCGGACGGTGAGGATGCCGAGGCGTTCGCCGCGTACGGTCACCGGGAGGTAGTGGTCGACCGCGTCGCCGTGCCGCACCTGCTGTTCGCGGGGCTCCTGGCTGCCGAAGGCCCTGCCCTCGGCACTGTTGTGGAGGGAGAGCGGCTCCTCCTCGCCGTCGGGCCGGTCCAGGCGCTTGAGGACGCGCAGTCCGTAGTCGGCGAGGTGCAGTTCCACCGCCAGGGCACCGTAGGCGTCGGCCAGCATGGTGCGCAGCGTCGCCAGCAGGGCATGGGGAGCGGCGGCCCTGACGGCGGTCTCGATGTCCGGTCTTCTGTTCACGGTCTCTCGTGCATTCTTCGTCCTGCGACGTGGTAGGGGCCTGGGCCGGGCTGACAAGTGGGGCCGACGGATGACAGAGTGGACGGATGCCCCACCGTGCTCGCCGCCCGCGCACCCGTGCTGAGGTGTCCGCCGACGCCTCCGCCGCCTCGGAGCTGCTGGAAGTGCTCTGGGGCCGTGGTCAGGAGGCAGCCGCTTCGGGCACCGTATCCCCCTCCCAGCTGCGGGCCCTGCTCGTGATCGAGAAGCACGAGGGCACCAATCTGCGCTCGCTCGGCGAGGCTCTGGGCTCCCGCGCGCCGTCGGTCAGCCGGCTGTGCGACCGGATGGAGGCGATGGGGCTCGTGCAACGGGCGCAGAGCCGGACGAGCCGACGTGAGGTGGAGCTGCGGCTGAGCCTGCGGGGCCGGACCCTCCTCGAAGAATACCGGGAGCTGCGGGCGCGCGAGGTGAGCGCCGTGCTGGAGCGGATGGAACCGTCCGCGGTCGCCGCGCTGGCGGAGGGCCTGGCGGCCTTCCACGCGGCCGCTTCGGAGCGGCTCTCGCCGGAATCGGGCACGGCGGACCCCTTGCTCCGTGAAGATGTCGCCGACAGCGCCTAGCCTCATCCGGCCCCTGCTTCCGCTTCTCTCGGTGCGTCACCGCAGACGGCTGGTCCTTCAACCGTTGCGGATCAGATTGTTACCCAATGGAGAATGTTGTCAAATGGCAACTGTTCCTTCTATCGTTGTCCCTGTACCCCGCCGTGAGCAGGGACGGAACGAGGCCGAGCCGTCCGGCACACCGGCGTCCTTCGTCCGCCCGATCCCGCCCGAGGTGCCTTCCGTGCAACCACCGCCCAACGACGACAGAGCAGTCAGCGTCACTTCCCGTCAGGAACGGGGTGCTCTGGTCCTCACCGTGTCGGGTGACCTCGATATCGACAGCGTCCCGCCGCTCGGCCGGGCACTCGACAAGGCGGCCGAAGAGGGTTCCGGTCCCGTCGTCGTGGATCTCTCGGGGGTGGGCTTCGCCGACTCCACCACGGTCAACGTCCTGCTCCAGGGGCAGACCGCCCTGGGCGGCCGGCTGCGGCTGGCCGCGCCCTCCCCGTTCGTCCAGCGGCTCATCGGGATGATCGGGCTCGACAGCGCGATCCCCGTCCTGGGTGACGTGGACGAGGCCATAGACGCCGCCCTGCCCTCCTGACCCGCTTCTGCTCGCGTAGCCGTCGTGGGGGGTCCGGCCGGGCCCCCCACGACGGCTACCGCACTGCCCCGGGTGCTCGGTCGAAGACGCAGTCGCCGCAGAGCCCGCCGCCCGGACAGCGCCAGTAGAGACAGCAGCTGCGGCGCCGGAACGCCGGAGTGTGCGGGGAGCCGGTGGCGGACAGGTCGGGGTGGTCGAACAGCTCGGCGCCCAGGGCACGGGCCCGGTGTGCCACGTCCGGGCGGTCCTGCCCGCGCGACCAGGTGACCAGCTCCCGTACGGCCCCGGCCAGCGCCGAACCGGCGTTGCCCCACAGCAGCTGCGGCGAGATGTTCCCGTCCCACCGGACGGCCTCGGCCAGCGGCACGAGGTGCCCGTACTGCACCTGCTCCCGGATCCGGTCGGCCGTCCCGGGCAGTTCCTCTGGGTCAGCGAGCCAGAGGTCGTCGGGCGAGGTGCGCTGCGGGTCCCAGTGCAGGGTCTCCGGTGCGAGGGCGGGGAAGCGGCCGAAGAGCGCGGCCGGGCCCAGCGCCAGCGACCAGAGCCTGGCGGCCAGGCCGAGGTGGGCGATCGAGGCGGCGACCCGGCGCTCGGGTGCGGAGAGCCGGGCGGCGACCTTGTCGACCCGCGCGGTCAGGGGCCCGGTCCCGCCCGCGTACAGCTCCGCCAGCGGCCGGTGGGCACCGCCGGGTACCGGCTCCGTCCGTACGGCGAAGAAACCGCCCACCGTCGCCGCCTGCGTCAGGTCCATGCCCCGCTCCTCCCTCGCCGTGGTCCGCGGCTGTCCGTCGTGCGGCTCTCCGGCGACCGCGTGTACCGGCTGCGCCGCTCACCGTATCCGCCGGTCCACAACTTCTGACGGCCGGGCCCGGCGGGGCTACCGTCGAGGGGAGGACCTCGGTCCCACGCCCGTACTACCGGGGCAGTACGCGGGATTGACGTCTCAAGGACGATGACGCGCAACCCCCTACAGGACATCGTGGTGTACATGAGCCCCCTCGCGCTGTCTGTGCTGCTGTCACTGGTCTCCGCGGTCGCCTACGCGGCCGGGGCGATCATCCAGGAGCGGGTGGCCGCGCGCGGTGACAACTCCCCGCACGCCCTCGTGCGCAACGGCGTCTGGTGGGTGGCCGTGGTGCTCAACGGGGTCGGCGCGATCCTGCACGTGGTGGCCCTCGCCTACGGTCCCCTCAGCCTGGTCCAGCCCCTGGGCGCGCTCACGATCGTCTTCGCGCTGCCGATGGCCGCCCTCTTCGTCGGGCGCCGGGCCGGGGCGCGGGCCTGGCGGGGCGCTCTCATGGCGACGGCCGGCCTGGTCGGACTGCTGGCCCTCACGGGCAGCACCGAACCGCACACCCTGCGCGGCCCCGAGCAGCTGGCGCTGGCCACGGTGACCTTCGGGGCGGTGGGCGCGCTCATCCTGCTCGCCCGGGCGCTGAGCCGGCCGGTGCTGCGGAGCGCGGTGCTGGCCACCGCGGCCGGTGGCGCGTTCGGCATGGCCTCGGTCTTCACCAAGACCGTGGCCGTCGAGTGGACCTCCGGCGCGGTGCGCTCGGGTCTGCCGACCCTGCTCGTGATCGCCGCCCTCGCGGCCGCGGGCCTGCTGCTCTCCCAGGCCGCCTACCGGGGAGCGGGGCTCGCGGCGCCGCTCGCGACGGTGACGGTGGTCAACCCGGTGGTGGCCGCCGCGATCGGGCTCACGCTCTTCGGCGAGCACTTCCGCCACGGCACGGCGGGCACGGTCCTCGCGCTCGCCTGCGGGGCCCTGGCGGCGGGCGGCCTGGTCCTGCTGACGAAGGAGCGGCTGAGCGCGGAGCAGGCCCGGGCGGGGCGCCTGCGGCCGGAGGTAGCGGCGGGTGCGGGCCCGGCGGCGGGGAGCGTCGGTGTGGTGGGGGCGGGGGCGACGGGCGTCGGCGCGGGGAGCGCGGGAGTGGCGACGGGCGTGGACGCGGTGGCCGCTGGGGCACGCGGCGTGGACGCGACAGGGGTGGCGGCGGTGGCCGCCGATGTGTGGTCCGGCGGTGCGCGAGCGAGCAGGGCACGGCCGGGCGGCACGCAGGGCGGCACCGGGTCCACGTACGTACCGCCGCTTCCGGCGCCCCTGCGGCCGGGCGGCGCGGTACCGCGCGTGGAGTTCGGTGGTCCGCGCCGGGCGGGCCGTGACCGGCCCGGTGAGCCGGCCGCCGCCCCGCGCCCGGAGCGGTCCGTTCAGACCCTGACGCCGCCCGCCCTGAGGTAGGCCAGCGGGTCGATGTCCGACCCGTAGCCGGGGCCGAGGCGGACCTCGAAGTGCAGGTGCGGGCCGGTGCTGTTGCCCGTGGAGCCGGAGCGGGCGATCCGCTGCCCGCCGGAGACCGACTGCCCCTCCTTCACATGGAGCGCGGAGAGGTGGGCGTACTGGCTGTACTTGCCGTCCTCGTGGCGGATGACGACCTCGTAGCCGTACGCCCCCGCCCAGCCGGATGAGACGACCCGGCCGGGGGCCACGGCCTTCACCGAGGTGCCCGTCGGCACCGGGAAGTCGACGCCCGTGTGATAGCCGCTGGACCAGCCGCCGGCCTGGCGGTACGCGGTGCCGGTGGAGGCGGCGACGGGGGCGCTCATGCCGGAGCGCTTCACGGGGGCCTGCCTGGGCGGCTCGGGGGCCGCCTTCTTCGCTGCCTCGGCTGCCTGCGCGGCCGCCGCCTTCTTCTGCGCGGCCTTCTCCGCCTCGGCCTTCTTCTGCTGCTCCGCCTTCCGCTGCTCGGCCTCCCGCAGCTCGGCCTTCTTCTGCTCGGCGGCCTTCGCGAGGGCTGCCGCCCGCTGGTCGGCCGTGCGCTGCTCGGCCTGGGGAGGCGCGGCCTTCTGGGGTGCGGCCTGCGGGGGCGCGGTCTGCTTCTCGGGCGCCTGGCGCGGCGCGGTCTTCCCGGCGCTCGCACCGTCCCCGCCGCGCGGGGTGAGGCTCAGCCGCTGGCCGGGGAAGATCAGGTCGGGGTTGTCACCGACGACCGCGCGGTTGGCCGCGTAGAGCTTCTGCCAGCCGCCCCGGACCCGCTGGGCGTCCGCGATCCCGGAGAGCGAGTCGCCGCCGGCGACGGTGTACGAGTCGCGCTTCCCCGGCACATGCGTCGGCGTCGCCGCGGCGGGCAGCGCCCTCGGTTTCCGGGGCGGGGCGCTCTGCGGCGCGGCGGCCTGGACGGGCCGGCTGCCCGCGCTCTGCGGGGTGGTGTCGGGGGCCTCGCCGCCCCGGGTCAGACCGGCCTTCACAGAACAGGTCGGCCACGCACCGGGGCCCTGCCCTTCGAGCACCCGCTCGGCGACGGTTATCTGCTGCTCGCGGGTGGCGAGGTCGGCGCGCGGCGCGTACTCCGTACCGCCGAAGGCCGCCCAGGTCGAGCCGCTGAACTGCAGCCCGCCGTAATACCCGTTGCCCGTGTTGACGGCCCAATTGCCGCTCGACTCACAGGCGGCGACCTTCTCCCAGACCTCGCCGGAGGCAGCCCCCGCCGAGGCCGCGGTGATGAGCGGGAGTGCTATGCCCGCGCCGCCCGCGGTCACCGTGAGCGAGGCACGGTTGATCCGGCTGGGCTGATATCTGCGGTGCCGACCGTTTGCGGCCATGACTGGGCTCCCCCACTGGCGTTGGAACACGTCGCAAGCGGCAAACGTAGGGCGGCGCGAAGTCTGATCACAAGAGAAACGTGATACTCGGCCGCGGCGGTCGGAGGTGTGGCCGGATTCCGCCCCTGTGAGTCGATCGTATGAGCGATGAACCGGCCCGCGTACACGGCTGGTTCAGGACGGGGCACCCCATTTCGCCCCGAGTCGCGGACATATGACGGCCCGCCACCCCCGCATGCTCGGAGCCGAGTTGCGGCCGCCAATGGAGAGCGCTCTCCGCCAGTGCTATAAAGGCGCTCATGACGGATGATCGGCGGTCGGCCGGAGCACCCACCCTGGAGGACGTGGCCCGCGCTGCCGGTGTCTCGCGTGCCACCGTCTCACGGGTCATCAACGGTGTGCGCAACGTCGATCCGGCGATCCAGAAGGTCGTGCGGCAGGCGGTCTCGGTCACGGGGTACGCCCCGAACCGGGCGGCCCGCTCCCTGGTCACCCGGCGCGCCGACGCCGTGGCTCTGGTGGTGTCGGGAGCGGGCGTCGAGGCGGAGGCGGAGGCTGACGTCGGGGCCGAAGCGGAGGCGGATGTCGGGGCCGAAGCGGCGGCCGGGTCGGGTGCGGGCCGGGCGGGCGGTGGCTCGCGTGCGACGGCCGGGGGCGGGGGTTCCTTCACCGCGCAGGTGTTCGCGGACCCCTTCTTCGGCCGGGTGGTCACCGGGGTCGTCGATTATCTGCGGCCGCGCGGGATGCACCCGGTGCTGATGTTCGCGGAGACCTCGCGAGCCCGGGACGAGGTGGTCGCGTACCTGCGGCAGGGCAGCGCGGACGGGGCCCTCGTCGTCTCCACCCACGCCGAGGATCCGCTCCCCGGTCTCCTCACGGAGGCGGGGCTCGCCGCGGTGCTCTTCGCGCGCCCCGCCCGGCCGGTCCCCATCAGCTACGTCGACCTCGCCCACCAGGACGGTGCCCGGCTGGCCGCCGAACATCTGCTGTCCCGGGGGTGCCGCCGGCTCGCCACGATCAGCGGCCCGCTGGACGTGCCGGCGGGCCGGGCGCGGCTGACCGGCTTCCGGGACACGCTGGCGCGCCACGGGCACGCGTACATCCCGGTCGCCGAAGGGCGGTTCACCCAGGAGAGCGGGGAGGTGGCGATGGAACGGCTGCTGGTGGAACACCCGGATCTGGACGGGGTGTTCGCCGCCAACGACCTGATGGCGACGGGCGCCTGCCATGTGCTGCGCGAACACGGCCGCCGGGTGCCGGAGGACGTCGCGGTGGTCGGCTTCGACGACAGCAGCGCCGCCCTGGCGTGCCGTCCGCCACTGACCACCGTCCGCCAGCCGGTGGAGGCGATGGCCGCCGAGATGCTCCGCCTCCTCCTGGACCGGCCGCCCGCCCCCTCCTCCCCCGCCACCTCGGTCATCTTCGAACCGGAGCTGGTGGTACGGGCGTCGGCGTAGGGGCGGGGCCCGGACCCTCGCTCGACCCGCCGCCGTACGGCACCGGACCCGCACTCGACCCACCGCCGTACGACACCCGACCCGTACTCAACTCGCCGCCGTACGGCTCCGGATCCGTACCGTCTCGGTGGCCGTACGCGCGGGGGCACCACTGCCGTCCGGGAGGCGGGCCCCGGTGGCCGGGCGGCTGCCGCCGCGGGTCAGGAAGTCGGCCAGGGGGAGGGTGGCGGCGCCGACGGTCACCGCGTCCGGGCCGAGGCGGCCCATCTCGATGGTGGTGCGGGCCGCCGCGTGGCGCAGGGCGTAGGCGTCCGCGTACCGGCGGATCTCGGGGAGCAGGTGGGGGCCGAGCAGCAGGCCCGCCCAGCCGCCGAGCAGGATGCGTTCGGGCAGGAAGAGGTTGACCAGGTCGGCCAGGGCCGCGCCGAGGCATTCGGCGGTCTCGTCGAGGAGGGAGAGGGCGACCTGGTCCGGGGCGGGTCCGCCGGGGGGCGGGTAGGCGGAGGCGAGGAGGGCGGCGAGGGCGGTCTCGTCGTCGGCGTCCTCGGGGAGCGGGCCGCCCGCCTCGCGCCACCGTTCGCGCAGGGCCTCCGCACCGGCGTACGCCTCCAGGCAGCCGATCGAGCCGCAGCGGCACCGGCGGCCGCGCAACTGGACCGTGGTGTGGCCCCATTCGAGCGCGAGGCTCGTGCGGTCCTCCGCCAGGATGTCGCCGTGGTCGACGCAGGCGCCGACGCCGGAGCCGATGAGCGCGACGGCGGCGGTGCCCGCGCCCCGCCCGCCGCCGAACCACATCTCGGCCCGGCCGAGCGTCTTGGCGCCGTTGTCGATGAAGAGGGGCACTTCGGGGGGTACGTCGACGACCTCGCGGAGCAGTTGCTCGAAGGGGACCGCGTGCCAGCCGATGGTCTGGCCGTGGACGACCGCGGTGCGCCGTCCGTCGGGCCCTTCCGGTCCCCCGCGCTCGATGATGCCGGGGACCCCGATGCCGATGCCGAGCAGCCGGCGCGGGTCGGCGCCCGCGTCGCGCAGGACATCGGCGACGCCGGTGCGGACATGGGCGACGATGCGGTCGACGTCGTACCCGTGCTGGGCCAGCAGCCTTTCGGTGCGGGCCAGTTCGGTGAGGGAGAGGTCGAAAAGCTCGACGCGGACCCGGGTCTCCCCGATATCGATGCCGACCAGGAGCCCGCCGTCCGGGGCGACGCGCAACAGCGTACGGGGGCGGCCACCGTCGGAGTCGACGATGCCGGCCTCCTGGAGGAGCCCCTCGGCGGCGAGTTCGGCCACGACGTTGCTGATGGAACCCGAACTCAGCCCGGTGGCCGGGCCCAGCTCCTGACGGCTCAACGGGCCGTCGAAATACAACCGTTGCAATACCCTCGCCCGGTTGCCCCGCCGCAGGTCACGCACGGTCCGTCTGTCGCGCTCGGCCATGTTGCTCCTTCCCCTCCAGGAACATACCTGGTCCCAGACCTTGACGCGACCTTCCCTCACCTCTTAAATCACGTCATAAATTAAGTCATGGAGGCCGTTCGGTTCCCGAACGCAGCCACCCCCGGAAAGGGGCCACCTCTTCATGCGCCACGTCAGAGCCGCAAGCGCCGTCACCCTCGCCCTCGCCATCACCGCAGCCGCCACCGGCTGTGGCGGCGGGTCGACCGGCACGGGGTCCAACGAGTCCCCGAAGACCCTCACGTACTGGGCCTCCAACCAGGGCCCGAGCATCGAGGCCGACAAGGAGATCCTCACTCCCGAGCTGAAGAAGTTCGAGAAGGAGACAGGGATCAAGGTGAAGCTGGAGGTCGTGCCGTGGGCCGACCTCCTCAACCGGATCCTCGCCGCCACCGCCTCCGGACAGGGCCCGGACGTGCTGAACATCGGCAACACCTGGTCGGCCTCGCTCCAGGCGACCGGCGCGCTCCTGCCGTGGGACGAGAAGAGCTTCGAGGAGATCGGCGGCCGGGACCGCTTCGTCGACTCGGCGGTCGCCTCGGCCGGCAAGGAGGGCGAGCCGCCCGCCGCCGTACCGCTGTACTCGCTCGCGTACGCCCTCTACTACAACAAGAAGATGTTCGCCGAGGCGGGCATCGAGAAGCCCCCGGCCACCTGGGACGAGCTGGTCGCGGCCGGGCAGAAGATATCCAAGGGCGACAAGTGGGGTCTTGGCGCCGAGGGCGGCAACCTCTCCAACAACATCCACCAGGTCTTCGTCCTGGGCCAGCAGCACGGCGCCGACTTCTTCGACCAGGACGGCAAGGCGACCTTCACCTCCGACGGTGCCGTCGCCGCCGTGAAGCAGTACGTCGACTTCATGGCCAAGGACAAGATCATCGCCCCGGGCAACGCGGAGTACGCCCAGAACCAGTCGCTCACCGACTTCGCCAAGGGGAAGACGGCGATGGTGCTCTGGCAGGCGGCGGCCTCCACCTTCGCCGCCCAGGGCATGAAGCCCGACGAGTGGGGCGCGGCCCCGGTGCCGGTCCCCTCGGGCACCCCGGGCACGGGCAAGCAGGTCAACTCCATGGTCGCGGGCATCAACATCGCGGTGTTCAAGAACACCAAGAACCTCGACGGCGCCAAGAAGTTCGTGAAGTTCATGACCAGCGACGCCCAGCAGAAGCACCTCAACAAGACCTACGGGGCGATCCCGCCGGTCAAGGCCGCCCAGGCCGACGCGGCCTTCGGCGCCCCCGACCTCAAGGTGCTCCGCGACACCCTCGCCACCAGCGCCGCGCCCCTCCCCCAGGTCCCGAACGAGTCGCAGTTCGAGACGGCTGTGGGCACCGCGGTCAAGGAGCTGTGGGCGGACGCCGCCGCCGGGCGCCCGGTGACGGAGGAGTCCGTGCGGGCGCGCCTCGAAAAGGCCCAGCAGACGATGCAGCAGTGAGGCCCTGACTCCATGACCGCCACCGCCACCAGCCCCGAGGCCGGAACACCGGCCACCGGGGGGACGAGCCGGGGCACCGGGGGTGCGCGCAGACGGCTGCCGCGCATCCCCGACCGGATCCGCCGAGGCGGACTGCCCTATCTCCTGCTCCTCCCCGCCGTCCTGCTGGAACTCCTCATCCACATCGTCCCGATGGTCATCGGGATCGTGATGAGCTTCCGTCAGCTGACGCAGTTCTTCATCAACAACTGGGGCGCGGCGCCCTGGACCGGCCTCGACAACTACCGCATCGCCGTCGACTTCGACGCGCCGATCGGTGAGGCCCTGCTCCACTCGTTCCTCGTCACCTGTGTCTTCACGTTCTTCTCGGTCGGCTTCGCCTGGCTGCTCGGCACGGCGGCGGCGATCCTCCTCCAGGAGAGCTTCCGCGGCCGGGGGATCCTGCGGGCGGTCTTCCTCGTCCCGTACGCGCTGCCGGTCTACGCCGCCGTCATCACCTGGGCGTTCATGTTCCAGCGGGACAACGGCCTGATCAACCACGTCCTGCACGACCAGCTCGGGATCACCGACGAGCCGTCCTTCTGGCTGATCGGTGACAACAGCATCTACACGCTGATCATCGTCTCGGTGTGGAAGGGCTGGCCGTTCGCCTTCCTCATGCTGATGGCGGGCCTGCAGAACATCCCGCGCGAGCTGTACGAGGCCGCCTCGATCGACGGCGCCGGGATCTGGCAGCAGATCCGCCGGATCACCCTGCCCTCGCTGCGCCCGGTCAACCAGGTGCTGGTCCTGGTGCTCTTCCTCTGGACGTTCAACGACTTCAACACGCCGTACGTCCTGTTCGGGAAGTCGGCACCGGAGAGCGCGGACCTCATCTCGATCCACATCTACCAGTCCTCCTTCGTCACCTGGAACTTCGGCACCGGCTCCGCGATGTCCGTGCTCCTGCTGCTCTTCCTGCTCCTGGTGACGGCGGTCTACCTGTTCCTCACCTCGCGCGGAAGGAAGGGCTCCGATGTCTAGCCTCGCGCGGACCCCCAGAGCTTCCCGGCCCCGCTCCCCCATGGCCGCGCCGCAGTCCTTCCTCTGGACCCGCCGTATCGTCCTCACGCTGCTGGCCGGCTTCGTCCTGCTGCCGGTCTATGTGATGGTCAGCAGCTCGCTGAAGCCGCTCCAGGACGTGTCGGGGAAGTTCCAGTGGATCCCGTCGACCGTGACCGTCCAGCCCTACTTCGACATCTGGAAGACCGTCCCCCTCGCCAAGTACTTCGTCAACTCGCTGATCGTGGCGGTCTCGGCGACGGTCCTCTCGGTGACCATCGCGGTCTTCGCCGCGTACGCGGTCAGCCGCTACGCCTTCCGGGGCAAGCGGGTCTTCACCGTCACCGTGCTCTCCACGCAGATGTTCCCGGGCATCCTCTTCCTGCTCCCGCTGTTCCTCATCTTCGTCAACATCGGCAGCTCCACGGGCGTGGCCCTCTACGGTTCACGCGGCGGCCTCATCCTCACGTACCTGACGTTCTCGCTGCCGTTCTCCATATGGATGCTGATCGGGTACTTCGACTCCATCCCGAGGGATCTCGACGAGGCCGCGAAGGTGGACGGCTGCGGACCGGTCGGCGCCCTCTTCCGGGTGGTCGTACCGGCAGCCGTACCGGGCATCGTCGCCGTCTCCGTCTACTCGTTCATGACGGCCTGGGGCGAGGTCCTCTTCGCCTCCGTCATGACCAACGACGCCACCCGCACCCTCTCCGTCGGCCTCCAGGGGTACGCGACACAGAACGACGTCTACTGGAACCAGGTCATGGCCGCCTCGCTCGTCGTCAGCGTCCCCATCGTCGTCGGCTTCCTGCTGCTCCAGCGCTACCTCGTCGCCGGACTCACCGCCGGAGCCGTCAAGTGACCCCCGCAGAAAGGCAGCACGTGACCGACCTCAGCGCCCTCCCGGCCGACTTCACCTGGGGCGTCGCCACCGCCGCGTACCAGATCGAGGGCGCCGTCACCGAGGACGGCCGCTCCCCCTCCATCTGGGACACGTTCTCGCACACCCCCGGCAAGGTGGACGGCGGCGACACCGGTGACGTGGCCTGCGACCACTACCACCGGACCGCCGAGGACATCGGCCTGATCAAGCAGGTCGGCGCGGACGCCTACCGGTTCTCGATCGCCTGGCCGCGCGTCGTGCCGGGCGGCGACGGGCCGGTCAACAAGGCGGGCCTGGACTTCTACGACCGGCTGGTGGACGGGCTGCTGGAGGCCGGGATCACCCCGTTCGCCACGCTCTACCACTGGGACCTGCCGCAGGTGCTCCAGGACCGGGGCGGCTGGACCGTACGGGAGACCTCCGAGCACTTCGCCGCGTACGCCGCCCATGTCGTCGAGCGGCTGGGCGACCGGGTCAAGGAGTGGGCGACGCTCAACGAGCCGCTCTGCTCGGCGTGGATCGGGCATCTGGAGGGCCGGATGGCCCCGGGCCTCACCGACCTCACCGGCGCCGTCCGCGCCTCGTACCATCTGCACCTGGGCCACGGCCTCGCCGCGCAGGCCGTCCGCGCCGCCTCCTCGGACGCCCGGGTCGGCATCGTCAACAACCTCAGCCCGACCGAACCGGCGACCACGACCGAGGCCGACCTCGCCGCCGCCCGCCGCGCCGACGGCCACATCAACCGCTGGTGGCTGGACCCGGTCCTGGGGCGCGGCTACCCGCAGGACATGGTCGAGCTGTACGGAGTCGAACTCCCGCTGCGGCCGGGGGACCTGGAGACCATCGCGGCCCCGCTGGACTGGCTGGGGCTGAACTACTACTTCCGGCAGATCGTCACCGCCGACCCGACGGGCCCCGCGCCGGGGTTCACGCAGGTCCCGGCGGTCGGCGGACGCCACACGTACATGGACTGGGAGGTGTACGCGGACGGGCTGGAGCAGTTGCTGCTGCGGCTGACGGAGGAGTACGGCGTCGAGCGCGTCTACGTCACCGAGAACGGCTCGGCCTACCGGGACACCGTCGCGGCCGACGGCTCGGTCCACGACCCGGAGCGCGTGCGCTATCTGGAGGAGCACCTCGCCGCCTGCGCCCGCGCGGTCGCCAAGGGGGCGCCGCTGGTGGGGTACTTCGCCTGGTCGCTGCTGGACAACTTCGAGTGGGCGTACGGCTACGACAAGCGGTTCGGCCTGGTCCACGTGGACTACGCGACCCAGCGCCGTACGGTCAAGAGCAGCGGGCGGCGGTACGCGGAGCTGATCCGGGAACACGCGAACCGGCGCACGGGGCTGGATGCCTGAGGGCACATCAGTCCGTCCGCAGGCCCCCGGCCGTGGTGGTTCGCCACTGCGGTCGGGGGCCTTTCGCCGCTCTACGGGTCAGGGGGCGACGAGCACGTCCCGCAGACGGGCGGCGAACGCCCGGGGGTCCTCGGTGAGGCCGATGTGCCCGCCGGGGAACTCGGCCACCCGGGCGTCCACCCGCCGGGCCAGCGCTTCGGCGGCGACGGCGGGCAGGAGCGCACGGGAGTCACGGCCGACCCCGACGACGAGGCGGGCGGCGGAAGCCTTGAGGGCCGCGAGATCGGGGGCGTACCCGCTGAAGGAGCAGAGGACGTGCTCCAGGAAGACGGGCAGGTTGGCGTGCATGCGGCGGAAGACCTCGTCCTGCGCCGGGGGCACCTTTGGGGGCGTCTCCTGGGGTGAAGACGCCGGGGCCGCCGGCTCGGGAGCTTCACGCTCCGGTTCGGGAGCGATGCTCTCCGGATCGCGGGCCGCCGACCCTGCTTCGACGGCTGCCGGCTCGGGGGCCGCCCGGTCCTCTCCCCAGGCCGGTGTGAGCCCTTCCGCCATCGTGGTCATGGCCGCCGCGACCCCGTCCCGCCGGAACGACTCCCGTACGGCCGCGAAGAGCGCACGCCCCGCCGCCGGGTCGGGCAGCAGCTCCACCACGGGCGGTTCGTGGGCCACGACCCGGCTCACCCGGCCGGGGTGGCGGGCGAGCACGTCCAGCGCCACGACGGCGCTCGAACTGGAGCCGAAGAGGGCCGCCGGAGCCCCGTCCGGCGAGAGCAGCTCGATCAGCCGGACGATGTCATCGGCGTGCGTGGCGGGCAGTTGCTCCGTCACCGGGCCGTCGAGCGGGCTGCGCGAGTAGCCGCGCGGGTCGAACGTGGCGACCGTCCACCGGTCCGCCAGCGCCGCAGCGATCGCGTCGTAGATACCGGCGTCGGCGCTGCCGCCCGGCATCATCACCAGCAACGGCCCCTCGCCGCGCACCTCGTGGTGGAGGGCGGCCCCGTCCACCGTGAGCAAGCCCGTACGCGGGGCCATCCTGTCGGTCGTCGTCATCGTCGTCGTCCCCGTCCGGCGGAAGTCAGTGATCTTTCTGGAAACCGGGGTCACGGTACAGACGGAGAGCCCGCGGCGGCCAAGGATTTCCGTGGTCGCCGCGGGCCGTCCCGCCGCACCGGCAGCGGGGTGGAATCGGTGCGGCGGGTCGTGCCGTCGCCAACCGGGGCCGCGGACGGGTCAGTTGCGGTAGACGCCGAACTCGTAGAGCGAATTGCCCCACGGGGTGCCGCGCTCGGAGGTGTTCACGCGGACGTAGCGGCCGCTCGCGGAGATCTGGATGTCGTCGATGCCGCCGTTTCCCGCGGTCTCGGTGTGGACGGTGGTCCAGTCCTGGCCGTTCTGCGAGGTCTGGACGGTGTAGCCCTTGGCGTAGGCCGCCTCCCAGGCCAGCTGGACGTGGTCGAAGGAGGTGGTGGCGCCCAGGTCGACCTGGATCCACTGCTGGTCGGACCAGTCACTGGCCCAGCGGGTGTCGAAGGACCCGTCGACGGCGTTGGCGGCCGGGCAGGGGCAGCCGATGCTGTCCGGCTGGATGGAGGAGGCCGTGGCGGGCCTGCCGAGGGCCAGGTTGGTCCCCTGGACCGGCGGCGGCACCACCTTGAAGGACTTCGTCTCGATGCCGACGTTGCCGCGCCCGTCGGTCGACTTGAGGTAGACCTTCCAGACGCCGAGCCGGTCGGGCGCGGTCACGTCGAAGGTGCCGTCGCCGCGGTCGGTGAAGGCCGCTTCGGTCAAGTGGCCGCTGTCGTCCACGTACTTGGAGCTGAACAGCACCTGGTGGCTGAGCGCGTCACCGTCCGGGTCGGTGACGGAGGCGCTCACCCGGAACGTCCACCCGGCCGGCACGGCGGTGGCGTTGTCGACGCTCAACCCGCTGATGACGGGCGGGGTGTTGTCACCGGAGGTGGAAGCCCCGAACGCCTCCTTCACCGCGTAGTACGACAGCCGCTTCTGGCCCGCGGGCAACAGGTTGAACCAGACGCCCCCGAAGTCGTACTCGGTGCCGTAGTGGAAGAGCGTCGCCCCGAGCGAGACCCCCGGGTGCCCCTGGACACAGTCCCAAGCACGCTGGTATCCGGCGGCTTTCGCCACATCGGCGGGCTCCTCCGGTACGCCGTTGACGTCGTCCGGCACCTCCCACTCACCGGCTGGCCCGCCCTCGGTGACGATGTAGGGCTTGTCGTAGCCGCCCTGCTCCCAGGTGGAGCGGATGTCACAGACGGCGTCGTAGGAGTTGACGGCGTAGAGGTCGAGATCGGGGGCGTTCTTCTTGTAGTACGGCCAGGCCCCGGTCCAGGCGTCGGTGGAGGTGACCGGGTGGTTCGGGTCGACCGCCTGGATCCGCTTGGCGATCTCGTTGACGAACGTCGTGTACGCGTCGCGCTGCTGCTCCAGGGCCTCGCCGCTGTAGCATTTCTGCAGGCCGAGTACGGACTCGTTGCCGACGTTCCACATGAGGACGCCCTCATGGTCCTTGTACGTCTCCACCCAGCGGGGGAACTCCGCGAGCATGTCGTTCTTGTAGGCGGTGTCCGTCAGGTAGTTGACACAGCCGCCGCTGCCGGGGCCGCCGCCGGGCTGCAGCCAGAAGCCGGCGATCACCTTGATGCCGTGGGCCGCCGCGGTGTCCAGAAGGGGCCTGGTGGTGGCGTCGGTGCCCCATGTACGGATGGTGTTGACGCCCATCGACTTCACATCGGGCATGTACCGCTCGGCGTCCGCGACGGACGGGCCCCAGGTCAGGCCCTTCACGGTGTACGGCGAACCGTCCACGGTCAACTGCCAGTTGCCCTGGGATCCGGTCACCTCGACCACGCTGCCCGCCGCGTGGGCCGCGGGGGCGGGGAGGGCGGCCACGGCCCCGGCGAGGAGGGCCGCGGCGGCGAGGCGTGCGGTGGCCCGGCGCCGTGGGCGGAGGCGGGGGCGAGGACGGGCCGACGGCGACCGTCGGAGAGGGGGAGGTTCATGGGGGAAGGGCTCCTCGGGGGTGTGCGGGTGGGGAAGGTGAGCGATGACGGGAGAGCGCTCTCCCGTCAGGGCAGGGTTCACCCCTGAGGGGAGAGCACTTCCCCGCCTGCCGGTCAGGCGATCAATCAACCGGTCAGCTGGTCAACCGGTCAGCCGATCAGGGCAGTTCGTAGTTCTCGTCGAGGACGGCACCCCGGTCCGGGTTGGCCTCGTCGTAGCCACGGGCGCTGCACAGGAGACCGCCGACGACACAGTGGTCGACCATGGCCTTCAGCGTGGCGTCGCCCCAGGCGTTGAAGAAGTCGTAGTGGAAGGAGTGGGCCGTCCCGCCCGCGCTCAGCGAGCCGTGGTGCTGCTCGCGTTCGTGGTGTCGTTCCCCATGAACGTATGGTCGTGCGAAGCGCCGGCCCGGCCCGGGTAGACGATCGGGTCGTCCGGGGCGGCGTGGGTGACCGAACAGTTCGCCTGGAACTCGTGGAAGTAGCGGTGCGGGGGGATCTCCTGGGACGGTTCCACCCCGGTGACCGGCGGGTTCGCCGGGATGTACCCGTCGCCGTCGGGGTCGCCCCCGAAGGCGACGGGCTTGGCGTCCGCCATCGTGTGCCCCTGCATGACGTGGGACGCCGCGGCGGGCGGACCGGCCGCGGGGGCGGCGCCGGACGCGGTGACCCCGGCGTTCGTGATCGCGGTCAGCCCCAGGGCCACCAGGGCCAGGGCGGTCGCCACGATCAGTGCGGACACCAGGGTCGTTCTGCTGAATCTTGTCGCCATACGGACCTCCATGCCGCTCTGCGTCCATGCACATCGGGTGCACGGTGGGGGGAGAGTTGAGCCGGGCGGTGCAGCCGGAGAAGGCGCGCCGCTCCCTGGCATCGGCGGGGCCGGAGCACCGCCGGAGACCGGCCGGGAGAGCGCTCTCCAAGACGGTGTCAGTGTTGCGCCGACGCTGAGAGGGTGTCAATGGCCGGTGAACGAAGCGCTGGAACAAGGGGGTTGGGGCCATGCGCTGGAAGCGGTGGGCAACGGGTGAGGGCGTGGAAGCGGAAGCGGACCTGCGGGTTGACGTACGGAAGCAGCCCCTCACGCGGGCATACGGAAGCGGCCCCACCCATGGGCGGGGCCGCTCGGGCACCTGTCGTACGCCATCACCTCGTACGACAGCACTTCGTACACCATCACCGTAGGGAGCCGGTCGCCCCGCCGGACGCCTGGCTCCCCCGGATCACGCGGTGTGGAGCCTCAGGCCGTACCGGTTGAGGATCTCGTTGATCGGCTGGTACCAGGTCTCACCGCCGCTGGAGCAGTTGCCCCAGCCGCCCGAGGTGACGCCCTGGGCCTGGTCGCCGCTGATGAACGAGCCGCCGGAGTCGCCGCCCTGGGCGCAGACGCTGGTCTTGGTCATCTGGTGCACGGCACCCTGGCTGTAGTTGACGGTCTCGTTCTTGGCGAGGACCCGGCCGCAGTGCCAGCGGGTGGTGGAGCCGGAGCGGCAGATCGAGGCGCCGATCGGGGCCTCGTTCGAGCCGCGGACGAGCTGGTCCGGGACGGTGCCCCAGCCGAGGACGACGGGGACGGTCCACCAGCCGCTGCCGACGTTCACCCAGGCGTAGTCGTTGCCGGGGAAGGACGAACCCTGAAAGTTGCCGATGTACGAGTTGTCCCAGCCGCGGACCTGCTGGCCGACGCCCCCGCAGTGACCGGCGGTGACGAAGCCGCCGTGGACCGAGAAGCCGATCGAGCAGCGGACGTTGCCGGTGTAGTACGGGTCGCCGCCGACGGTTCCGGCGGCGAAGGTCTGCGGGGCCTCGGCCGTCCGCTCCACCGTCACGGGACCGGCCTTGCGGGCCTTGGCGACGAAGGCCTGGACATCGTTGTCACCCTGCGCGGAGGCGACGACGTTCACGACGACCCGGCTGGTCTCGGGGTCGACGCGCCAGCTCGCCACGCCCTTCGGCGCGCTCAGCGCGTCGATGCGCTTCATGGTGGCGTCGAGCTGGGCGGCCGAGTGCTCGACGATCCGGGTCTGCGCGCCCGCGGCCCGTACGGCGGCGGCCTTGCCGGCGTCCGTGACCGCGACGGTCAGCTTGCCGGTCTTCGCGTCGAACCAGGATCCGCCGTAGGCGGCGCCCGCGGCGCGCTGGGCCTTCGGCTCCAGGGTCGCGGCCGCCTTCTCCTCCGCCAGCCGCGTGCGGGCCTGGCCCTCGGTCAGGCCGAGGTCACGCTGCATGGCGGAGAGCAGGGCCGCGGAGGCGGGGAGTTCCGCGGCGGAGGGGGCCGAGGTGGCGGAGTCGACGGGGGCGGCGGAGGCGGTCGCCGGGCCGACGGCGGTCCAGGCGCCGACGACCAGCAGCGCGGACAGGGCGGTCCGCAGGGCGGTTGCGTGTCTCAAGGGAGTGACCCTTCCTGTTGTTCCAACGACGTGGGGGTGGAACGGGGTACATCCGGGAGCGCGCCGGGATCAAGCCATTGAGAGCGCTCTCAACTGGCGCCGTTCCGGACTGTAGCGGAGTCCTGTCATCAGGTCCATGCCAATGACAGAAGCAGCCGGTGGAGCTGCGCGGAGAGCGTCCCGTACCGCGTTTGAGTAGGCGTACTCATCCGGAGCGCCGGGCCCGGTCCTACTGTCACAGGAACACGGGACACGACGGTCGGCAGGACCTTTCGGAGGAGCGGATCATGGCCGGAACACGCCGCAGGGGGTGGAGAGCCGCAGCGGCCTGTGTGCTGATGGGTTCGCTGATGGTGCTGGCCGGGGCGTGCGGGGTGCTGGACACCGACGAGGACCGCCGGGCGGCGGAGGAGTTGGCCGACAAAACCCTTCCCGGACAGCTCAAGGCGATCGGGGCGCGCACGCTCTTCCCGGGCACGGGAGGCTCCGAGGTGACCTTCGCGGTGGCCGACGACCGGGACGCGGTGGTGCGGCTGCGCATCGACGACTCGAAGGGGACCTGCGACGGCAAGGAGTGCGCCGGGGTGCTGACGGAGGCGGTGGCGCGCGCCCGGACCGACGCGGAGGCGTTCCGCACGATGCGGGACGCCTTCGACGGCTGCGGTTACGAGGTCATCGCCCTCGGTATCTCCGGCGCACCGCCCTATGTGGTGGCCGAGCTGACCAATGACACGGTGGAGCGGGTGCTCGCGGAGATCGGCGGCTGCGTCCAGCGGTGGGTCACGGCGAGCGGCCCGGACAGCCGGCTGGGCGAGGCGGAGGCCTCGTACGTGAACATCGTCTCCCCCGCCGTCGCCGCCGACCGCAAGCGGGGCAAGGACTCCTGGCCCAGCCTGATGCGGCTGACCCGGGGCGATCTGGTCGGCTCGCTCACCAAGCACACCCACCACTCGGCCAGTTACGAGATCGAGGCCGGGCAGGTCGACACGACGGGCCGCGCCCGCGTCGTGCGTCCGTTCAAGCAGAGCCAGGAGTTCGGCAGGACGGTCCAGAAGGCGGTGGCGGACGAACTGCGGTCCACCTACCCGGATGTGGTGGTGAGCGACTACCAGTGGGTGTGGCGCCTCGAGCCGGGCCGGATCGACCGGCAGACCGGCTATCTCCTCTTCTGCCCCCGGCCGGACGAGCGAGGGCGCTGCATCAACAGCGACGACGCGGTCCTGGTGACGACGGACGGGCGCGGCAACCCGGTGGAGAAGCTCCGCATCGTCCACGACGTACGAGACGGCACGGGGGCGCTGCGGCTGCCGCCGTACTAGCGTGCCGGGCGGGGCGCCCCCGGCCCCGCCCTCCTGGGAGCCGTCTCTTAATCTCTGTCCGTGGCAACTTACTTCGATCCGCTGCCCCTGCTGGGTGAGGCGCAGGCGGTGTTCCGGGGGCAGTGGGCGGAGCGGCTGTGGCTCAACGTGCCCGGTCCGTTCTACGGAGCCGGTACGGACAATTGCGGAACGGGCCGGATGTACGCCCCGGCACTGGTGCTCTACGAGGGCGAGCACTTCACCGAGTACGTGTACCGGCAGCCACGGACGGCACAGGAGCTGCGACAGCTGGTCGACGCGGCGGAAGCCGAAGTATTCAGAGCCTATGGCTGTGACGGGGACGACCACTGGACGCCGGAGACCGTCCGGGAGTGGTGGCGCGACCGCGCCCGGATCAAGGAGTACCTGGCCACTCGGCGCCCGGCGTGGGAGGACGATGACGCTCGGTCGGGGCAGGGTACGGCGGCCGCGGCGGACGACTACGCGGCTTACATCGACGGGGAGTTGGCCGCCCACCTCCGCGTCTACCTCTTCTGGCTCGACGAGCGGCGCGCCCCCACGGCGGTGGACCGGCTGCCGCTGCTCTCACGGAACAGGATGGGACGCGCCGGGAGTTGACCCTCACGTGGCGTCATGGCTCAGGGTCGGGGGCGTGGAAGAGCATCTGACCGTGGGGCGCGTGGCCGAGCTGGCCGGGGTGAGCGTCCGCACGTTGCATCATTACGACGGGATCGGTCTCGTACGGCCGTCCGCGCGGAGCACGGCCGGTTACCGGGCCTACTCGGCGGCCGACGTGGAGCGGCTGCGGGAGGTACTCGGCTACCGGCGGCTGGGGTTCGGGCTGCGCGAGATCGCGGAGCTGGTCGACGACCCGGCCACCGACGCGGCCGCGCACCTGCGCCGGCTGCGCGGCCTGCTGATGGAACAGCGCGACCGTACGACGGCCATGGTACGGGCCATCGACGCGGAGCTGGAGGCACGGGCCCTGGGGATCAGGACGACACCGGAGGAGCAACTCAAAGTGTTCGGAGCACAGTTGTACGACACCATCGGGTCGGCCTATCCGGCGACGCGGCGTACGGAACCCCGGATCGCCGCGCGGGTCTGGGAGGCGCTCGGGGACGCCCGTACGGTGCTGAACGTCGGGGCGGGCACCGGGTCCTACGAGCCCCCGGACCGGGAGGTCACCGCCGTGGAGCCGTCGGCGGTGATGCGGGCGCAGCGCCCTGCCGGTGCGGCGCGGTGCGTGGCGGCGGCCGCGGAGAGCCTGCCGTTCGAGGACGGGTCCTTCGATGCCGCGATGGCCTTCAGCACGGTGCACCACTGGCAGGACCCGATCGCGGGCCTGCGCGAGATGCGGCGCGTGGCCCGCCGGGTGGTGGTGTTCACCTACGACGCCGGTACCCCCGGTACGGGCGGCGGGCTCGAACGGTTCTGGCTCACCCGCGACTACCTGCCCGAGTTCGCCGAACTGCTCGTCGACTGGCCCTCGTTGGCCGACCTGGCCGGTGCGGTCGGGGGCCGGGCGGAACCGGTGCTCGTCCCGTGGGACTGTGCCGACGGCTTCTTCGAGGCCCACTGGCGCCGCCCCGAGGCCTACCTCGACGAAGAGGTGCGCCGGGCGGTGTCGGTCTGGACCCGGGTGGGGCCGGAGGCCGAGCGGCGGGCGGTGGACCGGTTGCGCGAGGATCTCTCCTCGGGCCGGTGGACGGAGCGCAACAGGGGTCTCGCCGCTCTCGAGGCGGCGGAGCTGGGCCTGCGCCTGATCGTCGCATGAACCAGCATCTGCACTACGGGTGGTGACGGTGGATCAGGGTGGCGAGCAGCCCCGCCCGGGCGGCGGGTACCCCGCCCGCCGCAGCGACCTCGGCGGTGGTGCGGGCCACGTGGCCTACGGGGGCACAGGCGTTGACGGCGCTGTGCAGGATGGCGCGGTGCAGCGACCCGCGCGCCCGGTCCGCCACCATCAGGCAGGCTACGGAGGTGGCGCCCGCGGACTGCCCGGCCACGGTGACCCGGTCGGGCGAAACGCCGAAGGAGGCGATGTTGTCACGGACCCATTCCAGGGCGGCGGTCTCGTCGAGCAGGCCCCGGTTGTCGGGGCAGGCGGGGGCCCTCGCCGTCGTCCGGGACATGGCCGAACCCCTCGAAGCCGAGGCGGTAGTTGAGCGTGACGACGAGCCCCCGGGCGGCGAGTGCGGTGCCGTCACGGTCGCCGCTCCACCCGGCGCCCGGGCGTGCGGCCAGCCGCATGTCAGTCGGCCCGCCTACCGCGCCACCGCCATTCCGCAGGTGAGCGGGGTGCACGGCATGCATACGCGGTGGCTACCGGCATGCATACGCGGTGCCTACCGGCCGATCAGCTCCCGTACGGTCGCCATGTCGCTGAAGGGCAGCAGCTCGTCACCGACGATCTGGTGGGGCTCGCTGCCCTTGCCCGCGATGAGCACGATGTCGGCCGGTCCCGCCGAGGCGAGGGCGGAGGCGATGGCCAGACGCCGGTCCGTGCACCGCTCGAAGGGCGTGCCGGTCGCCGCGATCCCCGGCGCGATCTGGTCGAGGATCGCCTCGGGGTCCTCGTACCGCGGGTTGTCCGAGGTGAGGACACACAGGTCGGAGTGGGTGCCCGCGATGGTGCCCATCTCGGCGCGCTTGGTGGTGTCCCGGTCGCCGCCGCAGCCGAAGACCGTGATGACCCGCCCCTGGGCGAAGCCCCGGATCGTGGTCAGGACCTTGTTGAGGGAGTCCGGCGAGTGGGCGTAGTCCACGATCACCGAGGTGCCCTCGGCGGTGTGGAGACGCTCGAAGCGGCCGGGGATCTGCGGCATCCGCTCCAGCGCGTCGACCAGCCCGGCCAGGCCGTGGCCGAGCAGATGGCAGGCGGCCACCGTCGCCAGGGCGTTGGAGACCGAGAACCGGCCCGGGGACGGGATCGCCGCCGGGTACTTCCGGCCGTCGTGGTGCAGGGTGAACCGGGTCCCCGAGGCGTCCACGGCCAGGTCGGTGGCACGGTAGTCCGCGGGGCCGTCCAGGGCGTACGTCGTCACCGCGTCGGGCATCAGCTCCCGGATGCGGGCGCCGAGCGGATCGTCCATGTTGACGACCGCGCGTCGGCACAGCCCCTGGAAGAGGCGGAGCTTGGCGTCCCGGTAGTGCTCCATGGTGCCGTGGTCGTCGAGGTGGTCCTGCGACAGGTTGGTGAAGACCCCCACGTCGATGAAGGTCCGGTCCAGACGGTGGGTCAGCAGGCCCATCGAGGTGGCCTCCAGGACGACGCCGTCGGCCGCACCGTCGCGCATCCGGCTCAGCAGGTACTGGAGGTCGGGCGATTCGGGGGTGGAGAGCGCAGACGGCGGCATCGGGATCGGTTCGTCCCCGATCCGGCTCCCCGCCGTCCCGATCACCCCGGTCCGGGCGCCCTCGGCGAGCCGCAGCACCGACTCGACCATGTACGAGACGGAGGTCTTGCCGTTGGTCCCGGTGATGGCGATCAGGTCCATCGCGCGGCCCGGCTCACCGAAGTAGCGCGAGGCGATGACGGCCGCGGCCCTGCGGGCGTCCGGCACCCGGATGGCGCAGACCCCGCCCGCCGCCGCGGGGAGAGGTGGCGCCTGGGCGTCGACGACCACGGCAGCAGCGCCGCGGGCGACGGCCGGTGCGACGGCGTCCGGGCCGCCGGCCGCGTGGCCGGGCACCGCGACGAAGACGGAGCCGGGGGTGACCCGGTCCGCGTCGAACGTCGCGCCGGCGGTGATCCTCGTGCGCTCGGGGCTTCCCTGCAGCACGTGGTGGTCCTGCCCGGCCAGTAGGTCGCTCAGCTTCACGGTGGTCCCTTCGAGTGCGGCTCGGCCCGTTCCTGCGGCCGTCGCCGGGCAGCGGCACACGGGCGGTGCGCCGTGTGCCGCGTGATGCGTGATGCGTGACGTATTCGGTCGTGCGTGGGCCTGAGGTGACCGGTCGCGCGTGAGGCGTGGCGTGATCGGGCGTGCGTGGCGCTGGGGAGCCGGTGCGGAGAGGCCGGAGTCGTACGTGGGAGGGGGCGGCGGAGCCGTGGCGTCCGCCCGGGTCCCCGCAGACGGCGAAAGCCGCTAGCCGTGGCCGTGCAGCGCGGTACGGCCCGTTCCGGGCGCCGCGTCAGCGGGCGCCGGTGCGACGGTGACGGCCACGACCGGGGGCAGCGCGGAGGCGGCCCTCTGCGGGCACTTCCTCGGTTCGGCGCTACGACCCATGGGCCGAGTGTACGTCCGGCCCGGCGCGCCCCGGTCCGCCCGGAGCCGGACGGGGCTGATCCGGCCACGTCGGGGCCCCTGTCCCGAAGAACGCCCGGAGGCGCGGATCAGCCGGTGGCCTCCACGAGCCGGACCGTGGAGAGGATCTTCCGTACCGTCTGATCAGGCACTTCGTCGGTGACACCCCGCACCCCGACGAACGTCCAGGACACGAGCTGTCCCTTCCCGTCCTTGAAGGCGAACGCGGTCGCCCTGCCGTCGAAGTCGCACCGGCCCTTCGCCTCGAGACCGGACGAGGTGGCCGTCGCGACGCTGCCGGTGAGGCCGGACCTCGTGGTGAACGGCTCGGCGGGTCCGGTGGTGACCTTGTCCTCGTGCGGCTGGGCGTAGCTGCCGTAGACCCAGAGGCGGGCGTTCTCCCGGGCGGCTTCCTCCGCGTTCCGGGCCTCGCGCTCGCCCCGGGAGCCGACGGAGGCGAGCGCGGTCTCCTCCTGGGTGCCGTTGTGGTCGTCGTCGGAGAGGCACCGCTTCTCCTTGAGGATCGCCGGGGCCGAGAAGCCGACGATCGGCTTCTCGTCGGGGTCGCTGTCATCGGCGACGTAGCTGACCCAGCCGGCCGGCTTCGGCGCCCACTCGGCCGGTACGTCGAAGGCGATACCGCGCGTGGGGTTGACCACGGTCTTCCAGCCGGGCACGAGCGGTCCTTCCGGGTCGGCGGGCCCGTCGGAGGCGGCGACGGAGTCCGCGGGCGTCGGCCCGGCGGCCGGCTTCCCGTCGTCTCCCCCGCCGAACACCAGGAACCCGGCGACCACGGCCGCGGCGACCACGGCGGCCACCGCGCAGACGGCGACGACCGCGGTCGGGCGGCCACCGCCCTGCCGGGGCGGACGTGGGGCCGACGACAGCGGGTGCGCCGGCACCCCGGACGGGACGGTCGGCGCCGCCCAGGGAGGGGGCGCGGCCCCTCCGTACCGCTGCTGCCCCTGCCCGGGGTACGGATGCTCGCCACCGGGAGGCTGCGGTCCGTTCATCATGGGAGGCAACCCTATTCACGCGCCCGTTGGACGGTACGGGCACCCTGTGTTCCGGCCTCCGGCCCCGTACGACAGCGGTCCGGCCCTCCGTACGGACCCGGTCGGCGCACCGGTGCGGAGCATCGGAATCCGATCTTCCCTTTGCGGCCGGAGCGGGACCGGAGTGGAATTGCGTACAGGGGACAGTGGTTCTCCCGAGGAAAGGACGCGCCATGAGCGACACCGACTGGGGGGACGACGTCTACCAGCCCCAGGAGCCGGAGGCCTCCGACCCCGAGGAACAGCTCGGCGCCGAGGACACCCTGCTGGACCCCTCCGGCACCGGCGACCCCCTCGACGAGGGCTACTCTCCGCCGGACCGGCCCTGGGTGGTGGAGGGACTCGGCACCACGGCTCCCGAGACCGTCACGGGTGAGTCCCTCGACACCCGGCTGAGCAGGGAGGTTCCCGAGAACCCCGGTTTCGTCGGAGACGGGGTGGGTGACCTGGCGGGCGGCGACGGCGAGCTGTGGAACGGCGAGGTCGGCGTCGCCCGTGCCGGGCGGCTGACCCAGCAGGCGGACGGCCGGGTACCGGCCACGCTCACCGCGAGCGATGTCGGCATCGACGGGGCCGCGGCGTCGGCCGAGGAAGCCGCGATGCATGTGATCCCGGAGGACGGGGACGACGAGAGCCTGCTGGACGGCTCGCTGCCGGACGGCGCGTTCGTGGACGGCGCCTCGGCCCGCGAGGCCCGCGAGACCCACCGGGCCGGCCCCGAGGATGCTTCCGGCGGCGGCTCTCCCGCCCCGGACGCGTGAACGCCGCCGCGCTCCCTCCCGTACTCCCTGTCCCACTCCCTCGTTTCTCCCTGGCCCCTCCCCGAATCCGTCCTGACCCAACACCCCCGGCCCCGCAGGAGCACACAGATGAGCGGCACCGCCCAGATCGGCGTCACCGGACTCGCGGTGATGGGCCGCAATCTGGCCCGCAACTTCGCCCGCAACGGCTTCACCGTCGCCGTGCACAACCGCACCACCTCCCGCACCGACGCCCTGGTGAAGGAGTTCGGTGACGAGGGGACCTTCGTCGCCGCGCACACCCCCGAGGAGTTCGTCGCCGCGCTGGAGCGCCCCCGGCGCCTGGTGATCATGGTGAAGGCGGGGGACCCCACGGACGCGGTGATCCAGGAGTTCGCGCCCCTGCTGGAGGACGGCGACGTCATCATCGACGGCGGCAACGCCCACTTCGAGGACACCCGCCGCCGGGAGAAGGAGCTGCGCGAACGCGGTATCCACTTCGTCGGGGCGGGCATCTCCGGCGGCGAGGAGGGCGCGCTGCACGGCCCGAGCATCATGCCGGGCGGCTCCGCCGAGTCGTACGCCTCCCTGGGCCCGATGCTGGAGCGGATCGCCGCCCGGGCGAAGGACGGCACTCCGTGCACCGCGCACATCGGTCCCGACGGGGCCGGGCACTTCGTGAAGATGGTGCACAACGGCATCGAGTACGCGGACATGCAGCTCATCGCGGAGGCGTACGACCTGCTGCGCAGGGTGGCCGGGTACTCCCCCGCGCACATCGCGGAGACCTTCCGGAGCTGGAACACCGGGCGGCTGGACTCGTATCTGATCGAGATCACCGCCGAGGTCCTCGCCCACACGGACGCGGCCACCGGCAGGCCGTTCGTCGACATCGTGCAGGACCGGGCGGAGCAGAAGGGCACCGGGCGCTGGACCGTGCAGATCGCGCTCGACCTGGGCGTTCCCGTCTCCGGGATCGCGGAGGCGGTCTTCGCGCGCTCCCTCTCCGGCCACGCCGACCTGCGCGAGGCCTCGCGGGAGCTGCCGGGGCCGGTGGCGGAGCCGCTGGAGGGTGCGGAGGCTTCGGCGTTCGCGGACCGGGTCGAGCAGGCGCTGTACGCGTCGAAGGTCGTCTCGTACACCCAGGGCTTCCACCAGATCCGGGCCGGGAGCGAGGCGTACGACTGGGGCATCGACCTCGGTTCCGTGGCGGCGATCTGGCGTGCGGGCTGCATCATCCGGGCGGCGTTCCTGGACCGCATCCGGGCCGCCTACGATTCCCGGCCCGGACTCGTGAGCCTGCTCTCCGACGAGGAGTTCGGGCGGGAGACCGGGGCGGCGCAGGACGACTGGCGCGCTGTGGTGGCGGAGGCGGTGCGCCAGGGGGTGCCGACGCCCGGTTTCGCCGCCGCGCTGGCGTACTACGACGGTCTGCGCGCGGACCGGCTGCCGGCGGCGCTCACGCAGGGGCAGCGGGACTTCTTCGGGGCGCACACCTACCGGCGTACGGACCGCGAGGGTTCGTTCCACACGCTGTGGGGCGGGGACCGGTCGGAGGCCGGGGCGGGCTGACGGGTACGGAGCCCGGACCGGCCGGAGGGGAACGTACCCCCGCCCGGTCCACCCCGCATGCGAGCACCCGCCGGGCATGGCTGAGTGGAGTGAGGGCCCTGTTCCCGCGGCCCGCCCGCCCCGATGTCTGGAGTTGCGCGCATGCCCGACGCCGTCCCCGACCCCGTCTCCGTCCAGCCCGTCGTGGCCCCGCTCACCAGTGCGGCGCTCTTCCTGGTCGGCACGGTCGAGCCGGGCGGCGAGGAGGCCGTAAGGGAGGTGCTGCCGGACCTCGCGGCCGTCGCCCGCTCCCTGGGGTTCCGCTACCCGGACGCCGGTCTGGCCTGTGTGACCGGGTTCAGCTCCGCCGTCTGGGACCGGCTGTTCGACGGGCCGCGCCCCGCGCACCTCCACCCGTTCCCGGAGCTGCGCGGCCGCCTCCACCACGCCCCGGCGACCCCGGGCGACGTGCTGCTGCACATCCGGGCCGAGCGGATGGACGTCTGCTTCGCGTGGGCGGCGCAGCTGCTCGACAAGCTCGGCGGGGCGCTGCGGATCGTGGACGAGACGCACGGCTTCCGCTATCTCGACCACCGGGATCTGCTCGGCTTCGTGGACGGTACGGAGAATCCGGTGGGCGACGACGCCCGTGCGGCCGCGCTCGTCGGGGCGGACGACGATCCTGAGTTCGAGGGCGGCAGCTATGTCGTCGTACAGAAGTACCTGCACGACCTGACCTCGTGGAACACGCTCTCCGTGGAGGAGCAGGAACGCGTCATCGGCCGCACGAAGTTCGACGACGTGGAGTTCCCCGACGACGAGAAGCCCGCCGACTCGCATCTGGCGCTCAACACGATCACCGACCCGGACGGCACCGAACGCGACATCCTTCGGGCGAACATGCCGTTCGGGAACTTCGGGCAGGGCGAGTTCGGTACGTACTTCATCGGGTACGCGGCCGACCCCGACGTCACCGAACGCATGCTCCGCAACATGTTCCTCGGCGACCCGCCCGGCACGCACGACCGCATCCTCGACTTCTCCACGGCGGTCACCGGGGGCCTCTTCTTCGCACCCCGCGCCGACTTCCTCGACGACCCGCCGCCCCCGCCCTCCCTGGTGCGCCCGGGCGACCGGCCGGAACCGGTGCCCGCACCGGTCCGGCAGGAGCCCGTCGCGGCCGGGTCGGACCACGGTTCGCTGCGCATCGGCAGCCTGCAAGAAAGCGCCCAGTGATGAACAATCTGCACCGCGAACTCGCACCGGTCACCCCCGCCGCCTGGGCCGAGATCGAGGAGGAGGCCCGGCGGACCTTCCGCCGCCATGTGGCGGGCCGCCGTGTCGTCGACGTCTCCGATCCGGACGGCCCGACGCTGGCCGCGGTGGGGGACGGCCATCTCCGCGACATCGACCCGCCGGCCCCGGACGTGCTGGCCCGGGCGCGTACGTCGATGCCGGTCATCGAGTGGCGGGTGCCGTTCACTGTGAGCCGCCAGGCGGTGGACGACGTGGAGCGCGGCTCGGCCGACAGCGACTGGCAGCCCGTCAAGGACGCGGCGCGCACCTGCGCGTTCGCGGAGGACATGGCGATCATCGACGGGTACGCGGCGGCCGGGATCACCGGCCTGCGGGACGGTTCCTCGCACGACCCGCTGCCGCTGCCCGCCGACGCGCGGGACTATCCGGCGGCGGTCAGCCAGGCGGTGACCCGGCTGCGGCTGGCCGGTGTCGACGGACCGTACCGGCTGCTGCTCGGCGCGGACGCGTTCACCGAGGCCGCCGAGACCTCCGACCACGGATATCCGGTCAAGACGCATCTGAGCCGCATCGTGGACGACGAGATCCTGTGGGCCCCCGCGGTCAAGGGCGGGGTGCTGCTCTCCACCCGGGGCGGGGACTTCGAACTCTGCCTGGGCCAGGATCTGTCGATCGGGTACGCGGACCACGACGCCACCAGCGTCCACCTCTACTTCCAGCAGGCGTTCACGTTCCGGATGCTGAGGGCGGAAGCGGTGGTCGGGCTCATCGCGTGAGGGGCCGTTCTCGTCGCGCTCATCGCGCGAGGGCGGCCTGCTCGTAACCTCGGCCGTGGACCTGTACCGCCGGAGACCCGTGGGGGCAGCCATCACCCAATCCGCCCGTACGACACCGTCAGTTTCTGTCACCCCTCGACGCCCCGCCGTCCGTTTCGACGCCGCCGTCCGGGCGGCCGTCCGGCAGGGGCTGCTGGGCGAGTCCCGACCGGTGGCCGGGTTCGTGGACACGGACGGGGTGCGGTCGTCCGTCGCGGCGCTGCGGGAGGCGTTCGCGCACAGCCCCGGTGTGCTGCACACCTTCGCCGCCAAGGCCTCTTCCCTCGTCCCGGTCCTGCGGCTGCTGGCCGACTGCGGGATGGGGTGCGAGGTGGCGAGCCCGGGTGAGCTGCGGCTCGCCGTGGAGGCCGGTTTCGCGCCGGGGACGATCGTGCTGGACTCCCCCGCCAAGACCCGTGAGGAGATCCGCCTGGCGCTCGCCCTCGGGGTGGCCGTCAACGCCGACAGCCTCGACGAACTCCGCCGCATCGACGCGCTCCGCCACCGGGACTCCGCCGCCGTCCTCGGTCTCCGGGTCAACCCGCAGGTGGGAGGCGGCTCGATCGGGGCGATGTCCACGGCGACGGACACCTCGAAGTTCGGGGTGGCGCTCCGCGACCCGGGCGCCCGCGAGGCGGTGGTGCGGGCCTTCGAGACGCGCCCGTGGCTGACCCGGCTGCACGCCCATGTGGGCTCCCAGGGCTGCCCGTTGGAGCTGATCGCGGCGGGCGTGGCACGGACGTACGAGCTGGCCGAGGAGATCAACGAACGCCTCGGCACCCGGCGGATCACCAGCCTGGACATCGGCGGCGGGCTGCCGGTCAACTTCACGGACGACACCACGCACCCGACGTACGCGGCGTACGTGGACGCGCTGACGGCGGCGGCCCCGGGCCTGTTCTCCGGCCGGTACGCGCTGGTCACCGAGTTCGGCCGGTCGCTGCTGGCGAAGAACGGCTTCATCGGGGCGCGGGTGGAGTACACGAAGGACGCGGGCGGCCGCCGGATCGCGCTCACCCACGCGGGGGCGCAGACCGCCACCCGTACGGTCTTCATGCCCGGCTCCTGGCCGCTGCGGATCGGGGCGTTCGCGGCCGACGGCACCCCGAAGGATGGCCCGCCGCTGGCGCAGGACATCGCGGGCCCGTGCTGCTTCGCGGGCGATGTGGTGGCGCACGGCCGGGAGCTGCCGGAGCTGGCCGAGGGCGACTTCGTCGTGCTGTACGACACGGGGGCGTACTACTTCTCCACCCCGTGGGCGTACAACAGCCTGCCGCGCCCGGCGGTCTACGGCTTCCGCTCGTCGGCGCCGGAGGGCGAGGCGGTGTTCGCGACGGTGCGCGAGGCGCAGACGATGGACGCGATCGCCGCCGAGAGCGGTCTGGCGTACGCGGACGCGCTGACGGTGCTGGGCTGAGCGGGGACTCCGTACGCTCTGGACGCCCGGAGTCCCCGCTCCCCCGTCGTTCTGCGCTCCCTCGCCTCTACGACCCCTTACGACCCGGCGGGCTCGGGCTGCGGCTCCGGGTCCGGTACGGGGTCGGGGCCGGGCGCCGGGGGCTGCGGGATCGGGTCCGGGGCCGGGCCGGGAGGCACCGGGGCGGGGCCCGGCGGCACGGGCGGCGGGCTCGGTACGGGGGTGGGCGGACCCGGCACGGGCGGAGGCGTCGGCGAGGGCGGGACGGGGTCGGGGTACGGGTGGGTCATTTCGATCCTCCACAACGACATGAAACGGACAGATGGAGCTTTCCTCCACCGTCTCCCGGTGCGGCTGCCCGCGCCTGCCGAGTCCACACGTACGGGCCGGGGGCCGTCCCGCCCGTCACCCGCCGGGCTGATCCTCCGCCGAACCCCCCGCCCCGCCTCCCGCCCGGCGCTACGGTCGCCCCGTGACCGACCAGCCGCCTCGCCCGCCCGAGGCCCCCGTGCCCGTGCCCGTATCCGGCTCCCCGGCCGCCGAGCCGGTGAACGCCTCGGCGCTCATCCGCAACGACGCCGGCCAGTATCTGATGCACCTGCGCGACCATCTGCCGGGCCTGATCTGGGAGCCGGGCGCCTGGTCGCTCCTGGGCGGCGGCCGGGAACCGCAGGACCGGTCGCTGGAGGAGACGGTCCGGCGGGAGCTGCGGGAGGAGGCGGGCCTCGACCTGGCCGTACTGGAGCCGTACGCCGTCGAGATCGCGACGGGCACGGACGGCACGCCGGTTCCGGTGGCCGTCTACTCCGGCCGGTGGAACGGGGACCCCGCGCGGCTCACGCTGACGGAGGGGGTGATGCTGCACTGGTTCGCTCCGGAGGTCCTCCCCCGCCTCCGGCTGAGCCGCTCGACGCTCGACCTGGTCCTGCGCCACGCGGCCGAGGTACGGGGCGACGCATCATCCGATGCCTCCGCCGCGAAACCTTCCGCGACGAGTGAGGCAGCAGCCCCACCCCCGCCGAGCGTGCTCGCCGTGCACGCGCACCCGGACGACGAGTCCATCTTCTCGGGCGGCGTACTCGCGCAGCACGCGGCGGCCGGAGCGCGGACGGCGGTGGTCACGGCGACCTGGGCGGAGGGGACCCACCGGGCCGAGGAGTTGGCGCGGGCGCTGGAGATCCTCGGCACGGGGCCGCCCCGGCTGCTCGGCTACGCGGACGCCAAGATCCCGGACTCGGCGCCCGGTCGCCCCCGGTTCCTCGACGCTCCGCTGGACGAGGCCGTGGGTGCCGTGGTGGCCCACATCCGCGCCGTCCGGCCCCAGGTGGTGATCGCCCCGGACCCGTACGGGGGCATGACCGGCCACCCCGACCACGTACACGCCCACCGGGTCACCGCCCTGGCCGTCCGGGCCTCAGGACTCGCCCGGCTCCACCCCGAGGCGGGTGCCCCCTGGCAGCCGAGCGCCCTCTACCTGGCCACGCACCCGCGCTCGGCCGCCGAGGTGGTGGGCGGGCGCCTGGGCCGACAGGGCACGCCCGTCGACGCGTTCCACGTCTCCGACGACGCATGGATCACCACGACGGTCGATGTCACCCCCTGGCTGCCCCGGAAGCTGGCGGCGATCCTGGCCCACCGCAGCGAGGTGGTACGGGGCGCCGCACCCGGCCGGATCGCCGCACTGTCGCCCGCCGACCAGCACCGGGCGTTGGGCACCGAGTGGTACATCCGCCGGGACCTGGCCATCCGGCCCGCGACGGACACCGCGCTGAGGGCCTGAGGCAGGCGGAGCGGGGCGTGTGGGCGGCCCCTCACCCACGCCTCAGAACAGCTCGGGATGATCCTTGAGCTGCCGTTCCGCTTCCCGTACGAGCTCCTCCGGAGCCGCGGGCGCCTCGTCCGGGTGGCGCTGCGCCCACTTGGCCGCGTACGGGCACAGGGGCACGACGGGCACCCCCTCCTCGGCGGCGAGGGCGTAAAACTTCCGGACGAGCGCCCCGGCGATGCCCTTGCCCTCGTGCTCGGGCCGGACGACGGTGTGCACGGCCACGAGCGCGCCCGGGGCGGGCTCCATGACGAAGTACGCGATCGTCCCGGCGGCCTTCCCGTCCTCGTACGCCGTGAGCGTGCCGCGCTCCCGGTCGTCGCTGATCTCCACTGCCACGTTCTCCGCCATGGGCCTCTGCTCTCTCTTCGCTCGTGGCGCCCTGTACGAGCCGACCGGTTCAGCCGCGCGCGGCGACCGCCTGCGGGCTCCGCTCCGTACGGCTCCCGGGCACCGGCTCCGACGCGTCGCTGCCGAGCGCCACGATCCGGTTGTCCGCGTCGACGTGGACGACCTTCGGGGTGAGCGCGCGGGCCTCCGCGTCCTCGACCTGGGCGTAACTGATCAGGATGACCAGGTCGCCGGGGTGCACGAGGTGTGCGGCGGCGCCGTTGATCCCGATGACACCGGAGCCGCGCTCGCCCTCGATGACGTACGTCTCCAGGCGGGCGCCGTTGTCGATGTCAACGATATGGACCAGTTCGCCGGGCAGCAGGTCGGCGGCGTCCATCAGGTCGGCGTCGATGGTCACGGAACCGACGTAGTGCAGATCGGCCTGGGTGACGGTGGCGCGGTGGATCTTGGACTTGAACATGGTGCGCAGCATCGAGGTACTCCCGAAGGTAGGCTCCCTGCCTGCGTTTTTGCAGGTCAAGGGCTGTCCCTACACCCTACAACGAGTCGCCTGTCCGGACAGCGGGCGGTCCTCCTTCGCCGGGCGCTCCCCGGGGACAGCCGATCGCCTCGGAGAACAGGAGGAGCGGTCGGGCGAATGCGACACTGACGGCATGAACGCCGGCGGACATCAGCAGGTTCTCCAACTGGAACGGGCCATCCTGGAGTTGCTGGACGGGCGTGCGCCCACCGCGACGATCTGCCCCTCCGACGCCGCACGAGCGGTCTACGACGGGGATGACGACGGGTGGCGCGCACTCATGGAACCCGCCCGCCGGGCGGCACGTCGGCTGACGGAGGCCGGAGCGGTGGAGATCACCCAGGGCGGACGCCGTGTCGAGCCGGACGAGGTGCATGGCCCGATCCGCGTGCGTCGGGTGCGCTGAGGCCGTGCTCCGACGGAAGCCCTCTCAGGCCGCCGTCCGGTCCAGGTCCCGGTGGATGGGCTCCGACCCGCCGGTCAGCGGGAGGCCCGTCCCGCCCTGCCGGATCGCGACGATCTCGGCGGCGATGGAGAGTGCCGTCTCCTCCGGTGTACGGGCCCCGAGGTCCAGACCGATGGGTGACCGCAGCCGCGCCAGTTGGTGTTCGGCCAGCCCTGCTTCACGCAGCCGCCGCAACCGGTCCTCGTGGGTCCGGCGCGAGCCCATCGCGCCGACGAAGGCGACCGGCCTGCGCAGCGCCTCCGTGAGCAGCGGCACGTCGAACCGGGCCTCGTGGGTGAGGACGCACACCACCGTGCGCCCGTCGGTGCGGGTGCCGCGCAGATAACGGTGCGGCCAGTCGACGACGACCTCGTCCGCCTCCGGGAAGCGGGCCTCCGTGGCGAAGACGGGCCGGGCGTCGCAGACGGTGACGTGATGGCCCAGGAATTTGCCGGCCTTCACCAGGGCCGCGGCGAAGTCCACGGCACCGAAGACGATCATGCGGGGCGGGGGCGCACTGCATTCGACCAGCAAGGTGAGTCCGCCGGGGCAGTGGGAGCCGTTCTCGGAGAGGGTGACGGTGCCGGTCCGGCCGGTGTGCAGGAGCGCCCGCGCCTCGGCGGCCGCCGTGCTGTCCAGCCCGGCGTCGCGGCCGAGCCCGCCCTCGGGACTGCCGTCGGCGCGGATCAGCAGAGCGTTCCCGAGCAGTTCCGCCGGGCCGTCCACCACCCGGGCGAGGGCCGCGGCCTCACCGGAAGCGGCACTGGCCAGCGCGGACCGCAGCACTTCGCGTTCCGGTGAACCGGCACGGACCGGCGTGACCAGGACGTCGATGACGCCGCCGCAGGTCAGGCCGACCGCGAAGGCGTCCTCGTCGCTGTAGCCGAAGCGTTCACGCACGGTGCGGCCGTCCTTGAGGGCCTGCGCGCACATCTCGTAGACCGCGCCCTCCACGCAGCCACCGGAAACCGAGCCGATCGCGGCGCCGCCGCTGTCGACGGCCAGGGCGGCGCCGGGCCCGCGCGGGGCGCTGCCGTCGACGGACACCACGGTGGCGACCGCGAACTCCCGGCCCTCGGCCGTCCAGTGGTGCAGCGCGTCGGCGATGTCAAGCATCCGCCGCTCCGCCGTCCGGTGCGGCCGGTGCGGTGAGGATCCGGTCGGGACGGATCGGCAGGTTCCGGTGACGTACGCCGGTGGCGTGCCAGACGGCGTTGGCGACGGCGGCGGCCGCGCCCACGATGCCGATCTCCCCGACGCCCTTGATGCCGACGGGATCGTCGGAGTCATGGTCGTCCACCCAGTCCGCCTCGATGTCCGGGACGTCCGCGTGCGTGGCCACGTGGTAGCCGGCGAGGTCGGGAGAGTAGTGGCGGCCTGTGTTCCGGTCGCGGACCGCCTCCTCGTGCAGGGCCATGGAGATGCCCCAGGTCATCCCGCCGACGAGCTGGTTGCGGGCGGTGAGGGGGTTCACGATCCGACCCGCCGCGAAGATGCCCAGCATGCGACGGACCCGGACTTCGCCCGTGGCGGTGTCCACGGCGACCTCCGCGAACTGGGCGCCGAAGGAGTGCCGCTCCTTCTGTGCCAGGGCGCTGAGGGCCGCGGTGGAGTCGGAGCGCACGGTGATCCCCTCCGGCGGGACGTCCGGGGCCGCCGCGAGCCGTTCCAGGAGTTCGGACGCGGCCTCGGTGATCGCCCAGGCCCAGGAGCGCGTGCCCATGGATCCGCCGGCGATCATCGCGGGGCCGAAGTCGCTGTCGCCGATCCTGACCCGGACCCGCTCGGGCGTGGTCTCCAGGGCGTCGGCGGCGATCAGGGTGAGCGCGGTGCGGGCGCCGGTGCCGATGTCGGCGGCGGCGATCCGTACGGTGTAGGAGCCGTCGGCCTCGGCCGTGACGAGGGCCGTCGAGGGCATGGCTCCGGCGCCGAAGGACGCCGAGGCCATTCCCGTGCCGAGCAGCCAGCGGCCGTCCCGGCGGAGCCCGGGGCGCGGGTCCCGGTCCGCCCAGCCGAACCTGCGGGCGCCTTCCCGGAGGCAGGCGGCCAGGTTGTTGGTGCTGAAGGGGAGGCCGGAGACGGGGCCGGCCCCGGGCTCGTTGCGAAGGCGCAGTTCGACCGGGTCGACTCCGGCGCGTTCGGCCAGTTCGTCGAGGGCCGCCTCGATGGCGAACGACCCCGGCGCCTCCCCCGGCGCTCGCATCCAGGTGGGGGACGGCACGTCGAGACGCACGACGCGGTTGGCCGTGTGATGGGCGTCGGCGTCGTACAGCACCCGGGCGACGCCCGCGCTCGGCTCCACGAACTCGTACACGGTCGAGGTCTGGTTGAGCGAGCGGTGTTCCAGGGCACGGAGCCTGCCGTCAGGGTCCGCTCCGAGCCTGACCCGCTGGACGGTGGGGCTGCGGTACCCGGCGAGCGAGAATGTCTGACGCCTGGTCATGACCACGCGCACCGGCCGTTGGAGGGCGGTGGCCGCCATGACGGCGGACACCTGGTGGGCGCGCAGTCCCTTGCTGCCGAAGCCTCCGCCGATGTGTTCGGAGCGGACCCGCACCGAGGACGCGTCGAGCGAGAACAGGGCGGCCAGCTCGGACCGGACCCAGCCGGCGCCCTGGTTGGAGTCGACGACCTCCAGCCGTCCGCCGTCCCACGTCGCGGTCGCCGCGTGCGGCTCCATCATGCTGTGCTGTTCCTCGGGAGTGGTGTACTCCTCGTCCAGCACGACGGCGGAGGCGGCGAGTTCGGCCTCCAGGTCGCCCTTCCCGGTCTCCGCCGGCATGTGGCCCGCAGCCGCATAGGCCGCGGGGTCGCCCGTGGTCAGCACGGTGGTGTGCGGCTCCTGTTCGTAGGTGACCACCAGTGCCTCGGCGGCCTCCCTGGCCTGCTCGGGGGTTCCGGCGACGACCAGCGCGACCGGCCAGCCGGCGAACGGCACCCTGTCGCCCTGGAAGACGGCGGCGGCGGGGTCCGGCGGAGTGCCCAGCATCCCGACGTAATCGGTGTGCAGGCGCGGGGCGTTGCCGTGGTGGAGCACCGTGAGGACGCCCGGCATGGCGAGGACGGGGGCGGTGTCGATCGAGACGATGCGCCCCCGGGTGACGGTGGAGAGCACCAGCCAGCCGTGGGCGAGGTCGGCGAAGGGGATCTCGCCCGCGTAGCGTGCGGCTCCGGTGACCTTCTCCCGGCCCTCGACCCGCGTACGGGCGGTGCCGACGGCCGCGTGCAGTGCCCGGGGGCCGGGCGTGGTGGTGGTCATCGGGCGCCGCCTTCCGCCAGTTCGGTGAGGACGGAGACGATGAGGTTGCGCATGAGGGGCACCTTGTATCCGTTGTCGGGCAGCGGCCGGGCGGCGGCGAGTTCGGCGTCGGCGGCGGCCGCGAAGGTGGCGCCGACGGCAGGCGCACCGGTCAGGACGGCTTCGGCCGCGCGGGCGCGCCAGGGGTGCGAGGCGACGGCACCGAGGGCGAGCCGGGCTTCTCGTACGTGCCCGTCTCCGATGTCCAGCGCGGCGGCCACAGAGCCGATGGCGAACGCGTATGAGGCACGCTCGCGAACCTTGCGGTAGCGGGACTCGGCGGCCACCGGCGCGGCGGGCAGCGTGACGTGGGTGATCAACGCGCCGGGAGGCAGAGCGGTTTCGCGGTGCGGGGTGTCGCCCACGGGAAGGTAGAGATCGGTGAGGGGCATCTCGCCGGGCCCGTCGAGGGTCTCGTAGGCGACCCGGGCGTCGAACGCCGTGAGAGCCACTCCCATGTCGGAGGGGTGCACGGCCACGCACCGGCCGGAGGCGCCGAGGATCGCGTGGTTGTGGTGCTCGCCGTCGACGGCCGGGCAGCCGCTGCCGGGGACGCGTTTGTTGCACGGGCCGCTGACGTCGGTGAAGTAGCCGCAGCGGGTGCGCTGGAGCAGATTGCCTCCGACGGTGGCCATGTTCCGCAGTTGTCCGGACGCCCCGGCGAGGACGGCCTGGGACAGTGCGGGAAAGCGCCGTCGGACATCGGGGTGGGCGGCGAGGTCGCTGTTGGTGACGGTCGCCCCGATGCGCAGGCCGCCGTCCGCCGTGGACTCGATCCGGTCCAGGGGCAGTTCGCTTACGTCGACGAGCAGGGCGGGCCGTTCGACGCCGGACTTCATCAGGTCGACCAGGTTGGTGCCGCCGCCGAGGAACCGTGCTTCCGGTTCACCCGCGAGCAGGCCGACCGCACCGGTGACGTCGGGGGCGCGCCGGTAGTCGAATTCTTTCATGCGGCGGCCTCCTCGGCTGTTGCCGTACGCGCCTCGCCGTGGGCCTCGGCGCCACGGGAGACGGCTTGGACGATCGAGACGTACGCGCCGCAGCGGCAGAGGTTTCCGCTCATCCGCTCGCGGATCTCGTCGGGCGTCAGGGGTGGCAGCACGGGAGAGCCGACGTCTTCGGTGACGGCGCTCGGCCAGCCGGCCGCGTGCTCCTCGATGACGGCGATGGCGGAGCAGATCTGGCCTGGCGTGCAGTAGCCGCACTGGTAGCCGTCGAGGTCGAGGAAGGCCTGCTGGACGGGGTGCAGGTCCTCCCCTTCGGCGACGCCCTCGATGGTGGTGATCTCGCGGCCCTCGGCCGCCACCGCCAGGTTGAGGCAGGAGACCACGCGGCGGCGGTCGACCAGGACCGTGCAGGCGCCGCACTGTCCCTGGTCGCAGCCCTTCTTGGTACCGGTGAGGTCGAGGCGCTCGCGCAGGGCGTCGAGCAGGGTGGTGCGGTGGTCGACGGACAGGTGGTGCTTCTCGCCGTTGATGTTCAGGGTGATCGAGCTGCTGGTCGACGAGGATGCTGGGGCCATGATCAGCCTTCTTCGGTGTCCGGTGACAGGAGATCGGCGCAGCGGCAGCGGACCGGGAGAGCCACGGGGTGCACGCCGGTGGCAGGGCGCGCTAAGGTCGCCCCCAACCGGACTGCTGTCCGCTTCGCTCATCAACGTAACGGACAGCTGTCCGGTTAACAAGGACGGGATTCGGCCACGGACCCGTGAGGAGGATGTGTGTCCCAGCCGAAGAAGGACGCGCCCGCACGCTCGGACGCGGTGCGCAATCGTGAACGGATCCTGCACGTCGCCATGGCCGAACTCACGGAGCACCCGGACGCCCCGCTGAGCACCATCGCCAGGAAGGCCGGCGTCGGGCAGGGCACGTTCTACCGCAACTTCCCCAACCGCGAGTCCCTCGTCCTGGAGATCTACCGCTACGAGATGCAGCAGGTGGCGGACGCGGCCACCGAACTGCTGCGCACCCGCGACCCCGGGACGGCGCTGCGCGAGTGGATGGACCGGCTCGCCCGGTTCGCCATGACCAAGGCGGGTCTGGCGGACGCGATCCGACTGGTCACCAGCGCGCCGGGCAGCCCGGACAAGCCCGGCCCGGCCCCGGTGGCGGAGGCCGCCGGCACGCTCCTCCGCGCCAACGAGGAAGCGGGCATCATCCGCCCCGGGGTCACGCCGGACGACTTCTTCCTCGCCATCGCGGGCCTCTGGCAGCTCGATCCGCAGGAGGAGTGGCAACCACGGGCGGCCAGGCTCCTGGACCTCGTGATGGACGGACTGCGGGCGGGGGCACCCGGCCGCTGAGCACCGGTGCCCCCGGGAGGACCGAAGAGCCCCGCCGGGGCAGCCGGGGAGGGCCGACGGAGAAGCACGGCGTCACAGTCGCGCTACGCCCCCTTCTCATCCGAGTCACCATCAGGTGCTCCTGGGACTGCTGAGGCAACCCGAAGCGGTGCGTTTCCCTCCGCAATATCCGCTTTTTGCGGGTGTACCGAGCCGTCCTCGCTGCCCTCCCGGGCCCCCTGAGCACTCACAGGCCGCTCTTAGGCTGCCCTTATGCACTACACCAAGAAGCTCATCGGACTGGCCGCCGTCGGCATCCTCGCAGTCGGCTGTGGCTCCGGGGACTCCTCCGGCACCGCCGTCACCCCCGCCGCCGACTCCAAGCCGGAAGCCGCTCAGGAGACCAGCGCCGCACCGCAGCAGGCGACGCTCCCCGTTGCCGTGGACGGCCCGCAGAAGGACGTGCTCGAAAGCTCGTCCGACGGACAGCTCAAGGTCCTGCCCAAGCCGGACAACAGCGCCCCCTTCACCGAGCGGGTGGAGCACAAGCTCCAGGAGCAGGTGCTCGGCCGGGTCAAGGTGCCGGGCAAGACCAGCGCCGACTGCCCGGACGGCGTGACCCAGAAGGCCGGGGCCGTCAGCACCTGCAACGTCACCTACGAGGGCGCTGTCATTCCGTACGAGGTCAAGATCAGCGACTCGTACAAGGAAGGCAGCTTCATGACCTTCTACAACGCCAAGCCGCTCAAGTCGCTGATCGTGGCGAAGACCGTCTACCACCAGCTGTACGAGCAGTACGGCAAGGAGTCGGGGCTCGAGGCGAGCAAGCTCGCCTGCGAGGAGTTCCCCGTTGCCCAGGCCGTCGACCCCAACGGCGACTCCGGGCTGACCTGCCAGTACTGGAGCAAGTACGGCAACAGCGGCGACGGCGGTTTCGAGACGCTGCGCGTCAAGGCCGGCACCTACGGGCCGAGCTTCGAGCGGGTCCGCTGAACCCCGGCTCCGCAGCCGTCCTCGTACGGAGGACCTACCAGCTCACCGTCAGCCTCCGCGGGCTCCGTGACGTCGTCCCGGTCCGCCAGGTGACCCGCTCCACCGGCTCCGCCAGCCGCAGCTCCGGGAAGCGGGCGGCCAGGCGGTGCAGGGCGAGCTGGAGTTCCGTACGGGCCAGCCAGGCGCCCAGGCAGTAGTGGGCCCCTGCCCCGAGCGAGAGGGTGGGGGCCTCCAGAGGGACGAAGAGGTCGTCGAGCGTGTGGCGGGGGAAGACGCCCGGGTCCCGGTTGGCGGCGCCGCAGTCCGCCAGGACGATGGCGCCCGCCGGGATCGTCACCCCGCCCACCTCGATGTCCGCGGCCGCGTGGCGGGCCGTCCCCCGGTCGTCGCCCAGCGGGACGAGGTGGATGAGCCGGTCCGCGACCCGGCCGGCCGCCTCCTCGTCCGCGCCGATGCGGGGCCAGCTCTCCGGGCGTTCGCCCAGGAGGTAGAGCAGCCCGTTGCCCAGCATGGTCATCGTGCTGTCGTGGCCGCCGACGACGAGCCCGCACACCAGGCTCACCAACTGCGCCTCGGGAACCCCGCCTTCCTCGTCGGCCGCCCGGACCAGACCGCTGACCAGGTCGTCGCCGGGGGTGTGCCGCCGGGTCGCGAGGAGGTCCGCGCCGAACGCGCTGAACTCCTTCAGCACCGACTCCACCTCCTCCCCCGCGTGCGATCCGTCCGAGAAGGCGTGCTCGCTCCAGTGCCGCATCCGGTCCCAGGCCGAACCGTCCAGGCCCATCAGCCGGCTGATCACCGCCACGGGGAGGGGCAGGGTGAACTCCTCGACCACGTCGGCCGGTCGGGGCCGCTCCTCCAGGCGGTCCAGCAGCTCGTCCACGATCGCGGCGATCCAGGGGCGCCAGCGGGCTACGGCCCTCGGGGTGAACGCCCGGCGCAGGGTCCGGCGCAGCCGCAGATGGTCGGGGCCGTCCTGGTTGAACATGAGGTCGGGGTTGTTGACGAGGTCCGGTACGTCGGAGAGGGCGGGTGCGTCCTCCGCATACAGCCGGGACCGGCCGAAGCGCGGGTCGGAGAGGACCTGGCGCACGTCGGCGTACCGGCTCACCAGCCAGGCGGGGGCTCCGCCGGGCAGCTCCCCCAAGCGGGGCGGGCCCGGTTCCTCGAACCGCAGGCGGTGCAGGGGGATCAGGGACGGGTCGGTGGTGGTCATCGTCAACCTCCGGGGCGGAGAAGGTGGTTGAGGGGTGCGGTCGCGGTGGTCACAGGGCGACCAGCACCTTGCCCCGGCTCTCCGCCCGGTCGCCGTAGAGGCTCCGGTAGGCGGCGGGGATGGCGTCGAAGCCGTGGTGGAGGGTGTGGTCGCAGACGACCTCGCCCCGGCGGACCCGGCTGCCGAGGTCGGCGTGGAGGTCCTTCCAGTTCTGTTCGGTGAACCACTCCAGCGAGAAGATCCCCCGGACCGTGGCGCGCGGGAACATCAGGTAGGGCAGCAGGCGGGGGCCCGTCTCCTCGTTGCCGACCTGGGTCGCCCACTGCCAGCAGACCGCGACCTGGCTGCCGACGTTGAGCATGGAGAAGACCACGTCGGTGACGGTTCCGCCGAGGTTGTCGAAGTAGCGGTCGACGCCGTCCGGGGCCGCCCGGGTCAGCGCCTCGCGGACGGTGTCGGCGCCGTCGGTGTGGCGGTAGACCACGACCGTGTCGAAGCCGAGGCCGAGGAGGTACTCCGCCTTCTGCGGTGAGGAGGTGGTGCCGACGACCCGGGCGCCGGCGAGCGCGGCGAGCTGGCCGACGAGGGCGCCGACCGCGCCGGAGGCCCCGCTGATGACGAAGGTGTCCCCCGGCTTCACCGTCATGTACTTGGCGAGGGTGCCCCAGGCCGTCATGCCGGGGCCGCCCATCACGCTCAGCGCGGTCGCCAGCGGCAGGGCGTCGTCGTACCAGCCGGGGTCGAGCCTGCGGTAGGCCGGGAAGACCATCGGGAAGGTGCCGGTCTGCCACGGCTCGGCCGCGCCCGTGGAGACGACGTGGGAGCGCCAGCCGCCGAAGCCCTGTACGAGGTCGCCGACGCCGTGGGCGGCGCGCGGTCCGGCCGCCACCACCTCCATGATCGAGTCGGCGCCCATGTGGGAGCCGATGGGGGTGTCGAGGGCGATGCCCTGGAGGTAGGGGTCGACGGAGACGTACAGCGTGCGGAGCAGCATCTCGTCGGGGGCCAGGGTCACGTCGACGTTCTCGACGACCTTCTCGTAGACGCGGTCGACGTCCGGCACGCCTTCGACGTGCTCGCGGACGACCCATTTCTCGATCTTCATGTGCTCTTCCCTGTCGTCGTTGCGGCGGCGGCGGAGCGGCCGGTCGGTACGGGGATGACGCGGTGGGTCGGCGGGGGTGCCGTCCGGTCGAGCGACGCGGTGAAGGGCTTTCCGTCGTCGCGGCAGATGAACTGCATGACGTGGCGCCCGGCGGCGGCGGCCCGGATCAGGCCGCCGGTGGTGGCCCAGACGCCTGACTGGTAGAAGTTGGCGAGGCCGGGCAGTCCGGGACCGTGCTTCTTGATCAGCTCTTCGAGCTTCTCGCCGCTCTCCACGAAGGGCTGCCAGCCCAGCACCGTACCGTCGTAGTTGCCGGTGTAGCGGACCTGGGTGAGGGGGCTGGAGACGTCCCGTACGACGATGGCGTCGCGGATTCCGGGGAAGCGCTCCTCCAGGAACTCCACGAGCGTCTCGCGCGCCCGCCGTTTGGCCGCGTAGTAGCCGCGGCCGTGGCGCACCGGCAGGGTGTGCAGCTCTTGGCCGCCCCGGGTGCGGGTGACCTGTTCGGGGCCTTCGTCCAGGGCCCGCCAGGGGGCGATGTCGCAGAAGTAGGTGGCGTAGACGACGGTGGTGCCGTCCGGGGAGAGTTCGGGGTAATGGCGGCTGCGGAACTGGACGTTGATGCTGGCGTGGCGGATGCCGGTGAGCTTCGCCGCCGTGGCCTCGTCGAGCAGGTACGTCGTGCAGGGGTCGCCCTCGGGGAAGGGTCGGGAGAGGCCGAGGAAGAGGGTGAAGTAGCCGGGGAAGACCATGCCGGGTTCGTGGATGGTCTCCGTGTAGAGCTTGCGGTACTCCTCCCCCAGGTAGGCGCCCTTGAGGAACTTCATGGTCGTGGTGTAACCGTCGCAGGCCGACACCACGATGTCGGCGCGCAGTTCGCTGCCGTCGCTGAGCCGGACGCCGACCGCGCGGTCGTCCTCCACGATCACCGTCTCGACCTTCGTGTTGTACGAGATCTCTCCGCCGAGGCGGCGGTAGCGGGCCTCGATCGACCGGGCGAGGCCGAGCGAGCCGCCTTCGGGAACGCCCGCCGAGAGGTTGGCGTGCGAGGCGAGCTGGAAGTGGAAGGGCAGGACGGGGAAGTTGGGGTGCTTCTCGTAGAGGATGAAGTTGAACGCCTCCCGCAGCAGCGGGTCCTGGAACTTGGCGGAGTACTCGGTCATCAGGACCGTGATCGTGGTGCGTACGGCGTTGAAGTACGGGAGGAACGAGGCGAGCATCCGCCACCGCTCCAGCCGGCCCATCAACCCGACGGGTTTGAGGAACGGGTAAACGGCAAGGGCCTTGCGGAAGCTGCGCAGTTGGTTGCAGAACCTGCGTACGGTACGGGCGTCGGCGGGCGAGAGTGCGATGAGGTGGGCCTCGAGCCGGTCCGGGTCGGAGTAGAAGTGGACGGCCCGCCCGTCCTGTCCGCGCACGATGTTGAACACGTCGAAGTGGCGGATCTCCTTGCCCTGGAGGGCGCCCAGCTCCAGCCAGATCTGGTGCATCTCGTTGCCGGGGCCGCTGCCGAGGAGCCAGCTGACGCAGGCGTCCAGGGTGAAGCCGCCGCGGTCCCAGGCGGTGCAGCAGCCGCCGGGCAGTTCGTGCATCTCCAGGATGTGGGTGCGGTAGCCGTTCATCCGGGCGTAGCAGCCGGTGGAGAGGCCGCCGAGCCCGCCCCCGATGATGATCATCGATTCCCTGGGCCCCTGCGGGGAGCCGGTGGTCCTGTGGGTCATGAACCGGACTCCTCCCGTGCCGACCAGCGGTCGAGCTGGGGCAGTTCGCCCAGCATCCCGGGATGCCAGGACTCGGTGCCCTCGCTCTCCCAGGCCCGGAATTCCAGGCCCAGTTCGCGGCAGAGGTACTGGACGGCGAAGCGGCCGGTGGAGGCGGCGCGGATCAGGCCGCCCATGCCGACCCACTGTCCGGCCATGGAGAAGCCCCTCAGGCCGGGGAGCCGCATCCGGTCCCTGCCGACCAGGCGGGCGGCGACGTCGTCGGCGTCCGAGAAGGCCTTCCAGGCGAGGATCGAGCCGTTGTGGTTGCCGGTGTAGCGGTGGGTGGTGGCGGGCGATGCGATGTCGACGAGGTCGATGCGGTCGTTGATGCCGGGGTGGCGGTGTTCCAGGAAGGTGCGGACGAAGTCGGCCACCTCGTGCTTGCGGCCGCGGTACTCCCGGCGGCTGCGGGTGCGCAGCCCCTTCCAGTAGGCGTAGTCGCTGAAGTAGGTGCAGTGCAGGACGGAGCGGCCCGGGGGTGCGAAGCCGTCGGAGTAGCGGGAGCGGGCCTGGACGACCAGGCTGTTCTGGAGGGCGCCGGGGAGGCGTTCGCCGTCCTCGCCGGTCAGGAGGTGGGTGGTGCTGTGGGCCTCGCCGGGGTCGAAGTCGCCGCGCAGTCCGACGAAGGCGGAGACGACCGCGGGGAAGAGGGTGCCGGGGCGTTCGATGAGGTCGTTGTAGAGCTTGTCGATCCGGGGGCTGGTGTACCGGCCGTCGAGCAGTCCGTGGACGGTGGTGCGGCCGTCGCAGGCGGAGACGATGTGCTCGGCGAAGTACCTTCTGCCGTTGCGGAGTTCGATGCCGATCGCGCGGTCGTTCTCGACGAGGATCTTCTCCGTGCGGGCCCGGTAGGTGACCTCTCCGCCCAGGCCCAGGTAGCGGTTCTCGACCGAGCGCGAGAGCCCGAGCGAACCGCCTTGCGGGAAACCGGCGTTGAGGTGGTGGGCCGCCGCCATGTTGAACAGGTACGGCAGCAGCGGGAAGCCCTCCGGGTCCTGGAAGAAGATGTTGCGGAAGGCCCGGCGCAGCAGCGGGTCCTGGAACTTGTCGGCGAAGACGTGCATCGGGGTGGCGGCCGTGCGCCAGAAGAGCCGGAAGGCCGGCAGCACCGTGCGCAGGGTCGCCGCCCGCTCCCGTACGGTCCGCAGGGCGGGGGCGGTGAGGAACGGGTACAGCTCGATGTCGATGAACCGCCGCAGGTCGCGGGTGAAGGCCCGGATCAGGGGGGCGTCGGCGGGTGAGAGGGCCAGCAGGTGGGCCTCCAGCCGGTCGGGGTCGTTGTAGAAGGTGACCGAGCGGCCGTGCTCGTCCTCGACCTTGTTGAACAGTTCGAAGTTGGTGACGGTCTTGCCGTCGAGCGCGCCCAGCTCGCGCCAGACCTGGTGGGCGTCGTTGCCGGGCGCGGTGCCGATGAGCCATTCGATGCAGTAGTCGAAGAGGTAGCCGTCCCTCGACCAGGCGGTGCAGCAGCCGCCGGGCAGCACGTGTTTCTCGAAGATCCGGGTCCTGGCGCCGCTCATCTGCGCGTAGCAGCCGGTGGAGAGGCCGGCCACGCCCGCGCCGATGACGATGACGCGGGGCGGGGTGCCGGGGGTGCGCTCGCGGCTGCCCCAGTCGTCGACGGTCTCCTTGCGGAGGGTGGTATCAGTCGCCATGGGCCGCGTCTCCCGTCAGCACGGTACGGATCAGGGCGGCGTTGCGGGGGAGGTGTTTGGGGTCGAGCATGTCGGCGTGGAGGCCGGAGCCGCGCAGGACGACGGTGGTGGCGGTGGAGCTGCCGTGCCAGGTGCCGTGCTGTCCGGCCGCGTAGAGGGCGGCCTTCTCCTGGTCGGTGATCACGCTGACCGGTGCGTCGACCGTTCCGGTGTTGGGGGTGCGGCCGCAGAAGGTGAGGTATTCGGCGGCGTGCGAGAGGGTCTCCTGCGCGACGGCCTCCGATCCGGTGTGTTTGCGGAGGTGGCCGGCGAGTTCGGTCTCGAAGTGGCGGATGCCCTCGTCCCCGGGCTCGTAACGCTCCATGATGCGGCGGGAGTCGAGGATGACGACATGCCCCACCCGCCGTCCGCGCCGCTCCAGCTCCTTGGCGGTCTCGAAGGCCAGGTTGCCGCCGAGGGAGTAGCCGAGGAGCAGGCAGGGGCCTTCGGGGCGGGCGGTCTCGACGAGGTCGGCGTAGCGGGCCACCTTGTCGTCGCCCGGGAGGTAGTTGAAGCCGATGACGGCGTACTCGGGGAGCTGGGCGGCCAGCCCCCGGTAGACGAGTCCGTGGCCGCCCGCGGGCGGGAAGCAGAAGAGGGGCGGTGACTGGCCGGCGTTGAAGGTGAGGGAGGGCAGTTCGTCGGTGCTGGTGCTGTGCAGGACCTCTTGGACGGTGGCGGCCATGCCGTGGAGGGTGGTGACCTGGTAGAGGCGGCTGACGGGGACGCTGACACCGAACTCGGTGCGCAGCAGGTGGAGCAGCTCGATGAGCTTGATGGAGGAGCCGCCGATCTCGAAGAAGTCGTCCTCCAGGCCCACCTGTTCGAGGCCGAGGAGGGTCTTCCAGTGCCGGGCCACGCTGATCTCGTAGAGCGTCACCGGCTCCTCGTGGCTCTGTTCACCGGTCTCGGCCCGGGGTGCGGGCAGGGCGGCGGTGTCGACCTTGCCGTTGGCGGTGAGCGGCAGGGCGGGCAGTTCGACGAAGTACGCCGGGATCATGTACGAGGGGAGCGCCCCGGCCAGGTGGCGGCGCAGGGCCCGGCGGTCGAGCGCGGTGCCGGGTGCCGGTACGCAGTAGGCGCAGAGCACGGCCTCTCCCCCGGTGTCCGTGGTGACGGTGACGACGGCGCGGGCGAGCGGGGGCCACTGGGCGAGGTGGGCCTCGATCTCGCCGATCTCGATGCGGTGGCCGCGCAGTTTGACCTGGCCGTCGGTGCGGCCGAGCAGATGGACGCGGCCGTGGGCGTCCCAGCGGGCGATGTCGCCGGTCCGGTAGAGCCGTTCGGGCCGGGCGTCGGGCCGTTTGCTCAGCGTACGGGTGATGAAGCGGTCGGCGGTCTGCTCGGGCTCTCCCGCGTAGCCGAGGGCGACGCCGTCGCCGCCGATCCACAGTTCGCCGGGGACGCCGGGCGGGACGGGTTCGCCGTGGGCGTCCAGGATGTGCAGGGTGCTGTTGGGCAGGGGGCGGCCGATCGGGACCATGAGACCGGGTTCCAGGTCGTCGACGGGGCCTTCGAAGCAGGCGCTGTCGATGGTGGCCTCGGTGAGGCCGTAGGAGTTGACGAGCCGGGTCGCCGGACCGCACAGCTCGCTCAGCCGCTGGTACTCCCCCACCTTCCAGGCGTCCGAGCCGACCACCAGCAGCCGCAGGAAGTCCAGCCGCAGCCCCTCCCGTACACAGTGGTCCATCAGACCGCGCACGACGGCCGGGACGAACTCCGCGCATTCGACCCGCTCCTGACGCATCGTCCGGTAGAGCCGGGCGGTGTCGAAGAGCAGGTCCCGGTCGGCCAGGACGAGGCTGCCGCCGGAGCAGAGCGCGCGGACCAGGTCGCCGGTGAACACGTCGAACGACGGCTCGGCCATCTGGAGGTGCGTCCGGACGTCCGTCTCCAGGCGGTACTCCTGGCGCCAGGCCTCGTAGGCGGAGGCGAGGTTGCGGTGGCTGACGCGGACGGCCTTGGGACGGCCGGTGGAGCCGGAGGTGGTGATGACGTACGCGGTCGAGTCCGGGGCCGGGTCCGGCGGGGGCCCGTCGGGGTGCGGCTCGGTGGCGTGCAGGTCGTCGAGGGTGAGGGTGATGACCGGGAGCGCCGCCGTCTCCTCGCGCGCGGGTTCGCCGGAGACGATGACGACGGCGGCTCCGGTGGTCCGGACGAGGTGGGCGATCCGGTCGGCGGGCTGGTCGGGGCGGAGCGGCAGATAGGCGCCGCCGGCCTTCAGCACGGCGAGCAGGGTGACGATCAGCTCGGGCGACTTGTCCAGGCGGACGACGACCACCGAGCCGTCCCCGACACCCAGGGTGCGCAGCCGGGCGGCCGTGTCGGCGGCCCGCCGCTCCAGCTCCGCGTAGGTGAGGCGGCGTGCTCCGCCGCCCGGGAGCGGCATGGTCACGGCGACGGAGGCGGGGTGGGCGGCGGCGACCTCGCCGATCAGCGCGTGGACCGGCGTGAAGGGGGAATCCGTGGTCTCCGACGGCAGGGCGGGGCGGCTCCACTCCCCCACGAGCTGTTCGCGTTCGCCGTCGTCGAGCATCTCCAGCCGGGACGCGGGGTGTTCGCCGGGCACCCGGGTCATGTCGTCGAGCAGGCGGGTGTAGTGGGCGGCCATGCGGCGCACGGTCTGCGGGAGGAAGAGGTCGGTGTTGTACTTGAAGACGCAGTGGAAGCGGTGGTCCGACTCGTCCTCGTAGGCGGAGAGGGTGATGTCGAACTGACCCTCCTCCTCGGGGAGTTCGATGTACTCCAGCCGGTAGCCGTACTGCTCGGTGGCGACCTTGTGGGTGAGGAGGATGAACATCGCCTGGAAGACGGCCGAGCGGCTGGGGTCGTGCTGGAGCCCCAGTTCGTCGACGAGCAGGACGAACGGGTACTCCTGGTTGTCCAGGCCGCCGAGGACGGTCCGGCGGACCTGCTCCAGGAGGTCCGCCACGCTCGGGTCGCCGGTGAGGTCGGCGTGGAGCGGGAGCGGGTTGACGAAGTAGCCGTAGACGGAGGCGAAGTCCTGGCGGGTGCGGCCGGTCACCGGGGAGCCGACGACGATGTGGTCCTGGCCCGAGTAGCGGTGGAGCAGGAGGTAGTAGGCGCTGAGCAGCACCATGAACGGGGTGACGTGGTGGGCGCGGGCCAGGGCGTGGACGCGGGCGCTGAGTCCGGGGTCGAGCGCGAAGAACTCGGAGGCCCCGTTGTGGGTCTGGACGGCCGGGCGGGGTTTGTCGGTGGGGAGGTCCAGGAGCGGGACCTCGGCGGGGAGATGGGAGCGCCAGTAGTCGAGCATTCCGGCGGCCTCACGCCCGGCGAGGAAGGTGTTCTGCTGGTTGAGGAAGTCCAGGTAGCGGGCTTCGACCGGGGGCAGTTGGGGTTCCTGTCCCTGCCGCAGTGCTTCGTAGACCTGGAAGAGTTCCTCGATGAAGGTGAAGGTGGAGATGGCGTCCGAGACGATGTGGTGGACGGCCTTCATCATGATCCAGCGGTCGTGGCCGCGCTTGAAGAGCCGGAAGCGGACCAGCGGGTCGTGGGCGAGGTCGTAGGGCTTGCGGTACTCGGCGACGATGGTGGCGTGGATGGTCTCCCACTCCTCGCCCTGGACGTCGTGGAGGGCGAGGTCGGGCACCACGTCCTCGGAGACCCGCTGCACGGCCTGCCCGTCCTCCAGCAGGAAGTTGGTGCGCAGGGCGGGGTGGCGGGCGATGAGGCGGCGTACGGCCTCGAACATCAGGTCCGGTTCGAGGGCGACGTTCACCTCGACGGCCCCGCCGATGTTGTAGGCGTACCCGTCGGGGTTGAGGTGCTTGAGGAACCAGAGCGCCTTCTGGTTCTGGGTGAGCGGGTAGCGGGCCGGGTCGTCGTGGAGGGTGACGGCCCGGTCCGTGGCGTCGGTGTCCTCGGCCGAGGCCAGCTCCAGCAGGCCGTCGTGGAGCTGTGCGGCCAGTTCGCCGGCCGGGGTTCCGCTTAGGAGGGCGACCACGGGCAGGGCCACGCCGAGTTCGGCGTGGATGCGGGCCCGTAGCTCCATCGCCAGCAGTGAGTCCAGGCCCAGTTGGCCGAGGCCTTCGGCGGGGTCGATGCGGTCCGTGCCGGTGCGCAGGACGGCGGCGGAGAGTGCGGCGAAGCGTTCGGCCACCAGGGCGCGGCGCCCCTCCTCGTCGGCGGTGCGGAAGGTGTCGAGGAAGCCGCTGCCCCGGTCGGTGTCCGGGGGCGGGGCGGCGGCCGCGGCGAGGGCGGTGACGAGCGGGGGCGGGGAGGGGTACCAGGCCAGGAAGGTCGGCCAGTCGACGACGGTGGCGATGACCAGCTGGGCGTGGTCCTGGCCGAGGACGCGTTCCAGGACGGCCATCCCGGCGTCGGGGGCGAGGGAGCTCATGCCGCGGCTGTTCAGGTAGTGGTCGACGAGGCCGAGTTCCTCGATCATGCCGGTGGCCCAGGGGCCCCAGTCCAGGCTGAGCGCGGGCAGCCCCTGGGCCCGGCGGTGGTGGGCGAGGGCGTCCAAGAAGGCGTTGCCCGCCGCGTAGTTGGTCTGTCCGGCGGTGGTCAGCAGGGAGGCGACCGAGGCGAAGAGGACGAAGTGGTCGAGCGGTTCGTCGCGCAGATGCCGGTGGAGGAGGTGGGCGCCGATGGTCTTGGGGTCGTGGACGGCGTCGAAGGCGGGCCGGTCCAGGTCGGTGACGAGGGTGTCGCGGACCTGTCCGGCGAGGTGGAACACCCCGCGTACGGGTGGGTGTCCGGCGCGCCGGTAGCCGTCCAGCCAGCCGGTCAGGGCGTCCTCGTCGGTGATGTCGAGCGGGGCCAGGACGGCCTGGGCGCCGAGCGCCTCCAGTTCGCGGAGGAGGGCCACCGCGCGGCCCTCGGCGGTGGCGGGGTCGGTGGAGCCCCACTTCTCCCGGGCGGGCACCGGCGTACGCCCCATCAGGACGATCCTGCGCGCCCCGCGCCGGACGAGGGTGCGGCAGAGGAGTCGGCCGAGCGCCCCGAAGGCACCGGTCACCAGATAGCTGCCGTCGGCCCGCAGCCGGGGCGGGAGGGGCCGGGTGAGCCCTTCGGCGGGGCGGAGGCTGCTGGTGCGGCGTACGCCCGCGCGCAGGGCGATCTCCTGCTCGTCGTCGGCCAGTGCCTCGCGCAGGAGCGCCTCGGCCTCGGCCCTGGCCCCTCCGGGTCCCGGCCGCCGCTCGGGGTCGAGGTCGATCAGCTTGCCGGGGTGGTCGGTCAGCTCCTGGTGGCGCAGGACCCGGCCGACGCCCCAGGCGGGTGCCCCCAGGGGTTCGACGGGCTCGTCGGGCAGGACGGGCTGGGCGCCCCGGGTGACGATGTGCAGCCGGCCGCTTCCGCCCCGGGCGAGCAGGGTGCGGGCCAGGGCGATCAGGGAGTACGAGCCGGGGCCCGCGTGGTCCCGTACGGTCTGCCGGTCGCAGTCGGCGAGCGCGGGGCGGTCCAGGTTCCACAGGTGCAGGACGGTGCCCCGGAACGGTTGGCCGTCCCGGTCCAGCTCCGCGAAGAGGCGCTCGAAGTCGTCGGAGGACCCGGGGTCGACCGTGTACGGGCCGTCCGGCCCCGCTCCGGCGTACGCCTCGCCCCGGCGCACCAGGTGGCAGCGTTCGCCCCGGGCCTCGGCGAGGGCGGCGAAGGCGTCCGCGACGCCCTGCGTGTCGGCCAGCAGCAGCCAGCCGTGGGTGCGGGCCGCTATGACGCCGGGCGCGAGCGGTTCCTCCTCCCCGAGCGGCGGGCACTCCGTCCAGACGGTCTCCGCGAGCCAGGAGTCGATGGTGGTGCGGGCGACGGCGGTGGCCGCCTTCTCCACGTCGGCGGCCCGGAACCCTTCGATCCGGCCGAGCGGTGTGCCGTCGTCCCCGTACAGGGCGAGGTCTCCGAGGGTGGTGTCGGCGTCGGCGGGGCGCAGGGTGGCGTGCACCCAGAGCGGCCGGTCCCCGATCGGTTCGAGGGCGACCTCGGCGAGCGTGAGCGGCAGCCTGATGCCCGCGCCGGGTGCCGGGTCCTGGAGGAGCTGCGGGGTCAGCAGCGCCTGGAAGCAGGCGTCGAGGAGGACCGGGTGGAGGTGGTGGCCGGCGGCGTCGACCGTCGCGGGCGGGCGGATCCGGGCGAGGACCTCTCCGGGGCCGATCCACACCTCCTCGATGGCCCGGAAGGCGGGTCCGTAGTGGTAGCCGAGCCCGGCCAGTGCGGCGTAGCACTCGGGGCCTTCGAGGCGGTGGACCGTACGGGCGCGGATCGCGTCGGCGTCGAGCGGTGGGCCGGTCCTGCGGCGCCGGCCGGTGCGGACGACCCCGCTCGCGTGGACGGTCCGCTCGCCGTCGTCCCCGGTGGCGGGAGAGGCGATGGTGAAGCCGGCGTCCTCCAGGGAGAGGGCCACCTCCACGGTCCGGTCCTCGCCGTCCGGGAGGAAGAGGGCCTTGCGCAGGTCGATGTCGGCGAGGGCGGCGGAGGTCCCGCCGGTGAGCCGCAGGACGGCCTGGGTCGCCATCTCGAGGTAACCGGCCGCGGGGAACACCACGGTGTCCTGGATGCGGTGGTCGGCCAGGTAGGGCAGGGACTCGGTGTCCAGGCGGGCCTGCCAGGCCGGTTCGGTGCGGTCGGTGCGGCGGCCGAGGAGCGGGTGGTCGATGTGGCCGAGGCGGACCTGTGCGACAGCCGGGGGTTCGGTCCAGTGCCGGTCGCGTCGGAAGGGGTGCGGGGGCAGGGTGACGGGCCGCCCGGCGGGGTGGAGGACGTCCCAGTCGATGTCGGCGCCCAGGTTGTGGAGCGAGGCGAGGGAGAGCGCGAACCGCTCGCTCTCGTCCTCCTGGCGGCGGATCGAGGGCAGCGTCACCCCGGACGCCCCGGCGGTCTCCAGGCACTCGCGGATGGCGTGGCCGAGGACGGGGTGCGGGCCGATCTCCAGGAAGACGTGGTGGCCGTCGGCGGCGAGCCGGTCGACGGCGGCCCGGAACCGCACCCGTTCCCGTACGTTCCGCCACCAGTAGGCGGCGTCCAGCTCACCGCCCCGGGCCAGGCCCTCGGCACCGGTGAGGTAGAGCGGGAGTCGGGCGGGGCGGGGGTCCAAGGGGGCCAATGACGTGAGCAGTTCGTCCTTGATCCGCTCCATCCCGACACTGTGGTACGGGACTTCCACGGTGAGGAACTTGGCGAAGAGCTGCTCGGCCCGCAGCTCCTCGGCCAGCAGGGCCAGGGCGTCCGCGTCCCCGGCCAGCGTGAGGGAGGTCGGGCTGTTGACGGCGGCGATCGAGACCCGGTCCCGGTAGGGGCGTACGCGGCGCTCCGCCTCGTCCTCCGTGAGCGCCACCGCGAGCATGGTGCCCGTCCCGGCCAGGGTCTGCTGGAGGCGGCTGCGGTGCACGGCGATCCGGGCGGCGTCACGGAGGGAGTAGACGCCCGCTTCGTAGAAGGCGGCGATCTCGCCGGTGCTGTGTCCCACGACGGCGTCCGGGCGCACGCCGTACGTCTTCCACAGGGCCGCGAGGCCGACCTGTACGGCGAAGTTGGCGGGCTGCGCGAGCCAGGTCTGGGCCATGCGGGAGGCGGGCTCGTCGGCGGTCAGCTCCTCGATCAGGGACCAGTCGGCGAACTCCCGGACGGCGCGGTCGCAGGCGGTGACGGCTTCCCTGAAGACGGGCTCCTCGCGCAGGAGTTGGCGGCCCATCCCCCACCACTGGGGGCCCATGCCGGTGAAGACCCAGACCAGGCGGCGCGCTTCGGCGTCCCGCGCGCGGTCCTGGACGATCCGGGGGTGGCTCTCGCCGCGCGCGTGGGCGGAGAGCGCCTCGTCGAGGGAGGCGCGGGAGGTGTGGACGACGGAGAGCCGGTGCGGGAGGTGCTGGCGGCGGTGGGCCAGGGTGTGGCCGAGGTCGGGCAGGGCCACGGGCGGCCCGTTCTCCCCGGCCAGCTCGGCGTGGATCCCGGCGGCCAGCTCCGGGAGGGCGTCGGGGTGCCGGGCGCTGAGCGGCAGGATGCTCCAGGCCTGTTCGGCGGGAGGGTCGGTCTCCTCCGTGGTCTCCTGCGCGGGCTGCGGAGCCTCCTCTAGGACGACATGGGCGTTGGTCCCGCCGAACCCGAAGGAGTTGACGCCCGCCCGGGCGGGCCCGTCGTGCTCGGGCCAGGGGGTGGGCCGGGTGGGGATCTCGTACGGCAGGGAGGCCTGGTCGATGGCGGGGTTGAGGCGCTCCAGGTTGATGTGGGGCGGGATGTGGCGGTGCTTCAGGCTCAGGACGGTCTTGATGAGCCCGGCGATCCCGGCGGCGGACTCGGTGTGGCCGATGTTGGTCTTCACGGAGCCGACGTACGCGCGGCTGCCCGGCCGGCGTCCGATGGCCAGGGCGCGGGCCAGGGCCTTGGCCTCGATCGGGTCCCCGACCGGGGTGGAGGTGCCGTGGGCCTCCATGTACTGGAGTTCGCCGGGCTGGATGCCCGCCTCGGCGCAGACGCGGCGGATGAGGGAGACCTGCGCGTCGGGGTTGGGCACGGTGATGCCGTTGGTGTGGCCGTCCTGGTTGACCCCGCTGCCGAGGATCACGGCGTGGATGCGGTCCCCGTCGCGGACGGCGTCCTCCAGCCGCTTCAGCGCCACCAGGCCGACGCCCTCGGCCCGTACATAGCCGTCGGCGCCCGCGTCGAACGTACGGGAGCGGCCCTCGGTCGAGAGGAAGCCGCCCTTCGTCTCGGCGATCGTGTACTGGGGGGCCAGGTTGAGCAGGGTGCCGCCGGCCAGCGCGAGGTCGGTCTCGCCCCTGGCCAGCGCCTGGCAGGCGAGGTGGACGGCGACCAGGGAGGAACTGCACGCGGTGTCGACGGAGAGGCTGGGGCCGCGGAAGTCGAAGCAGTACGAGATGCGGTTCGACACCATCGTCATCATGGTGCCGGTCGCGGTGTGCGCGGCCAGCGTGGTGAAGCCCAGGTCCGCGAACTGGAGGATCTTGTAGTCCAGGGTGAACGCGCCGACGTAGACGGCGACGTTCTCCCCGGCCAGGTCTGCGGGGCGCTGGCCGCCGTCCTCCAGGGTCTCCCAGGCGACCTCCAGCAGCTTCCGCTGCTGGGGGTCCATGTGGTCGGCCTCACGGGGGCTGATACCGAAGAAGGCGGGGTCGAACTCGTCGAAGCCGTCGATGTATCCCCCGCGTCCGCCGACGAGGCGGCCGGGTTTGTCACGGAACCGGCTGCCGAGTGCGGTGACGTCGTACCGGTCGGGCGGGGTGGGCGTGATGCAGTCCTTGCCCGCCATCAGGTTCCGCCAGAACGTCCGGTGGTCCGAGGCTCCGCCGGGGAAGCGGCAGCCCATACCGACGATCGCCACCTTCTGACGTAACGCGCCGGTGTTCGTCTCGATCGCGTCGGCCATGTCTGACTCCTCACGTGGTGGTGGAGCTTCGGGGGTTGGCATCCGGTCCGGCCGGGTCGCCCGGTGGCGGGCGGCGCCGCCACGGGTGCAGGGTGCTGGCGACGATCTCCCCGGTGGCGGGGAAGGAGGCCGGGTCGTGGAGGCCGACGGCGGCCGGTTCACGGCCGGGGTGCCAGGTGAAGCTGCCGAAGAGGTGGTCCCAGCACGAGAGGTCGGAGCCGTAGTGGCCGGCTTCGGACAGGTCGGTGCTGTGGTGCAGGCGGTGCTGTTCGGGGCTGGCCAGCAGATGGTTGAACCGGCCGATGCGGACGTCGATGTTGGCGTGGACGAAGTAGCCCTGGGCCACGACGAAGAGACCGGTCACCAGCACGGCCGAGCGGGAGAATCCGGCCAGGGCCAGGGTCAGCTGCACGAGGCTCTGGGCGAGCACGATGTCCAGCACGTGGTTGACGCCGTTGTTGGCGACATTGACCTTCTGCGGGACGTGGTGGACTCCGTGCAGCCGCCACAGGAGGGCGCTGGTGTGGCCGAGCCGGTGCACCAGATAGCTGACGAGCGATCCGGCCAGCAGGGCGCCGGGGATCTCGGCCCAGAGGTGGTGGCTGCGCTCGTCGGCCGCGATCCAGCCCACCGCCGCCGTGACCAGAAGTTGCGCCAGTCCGCTTCCGGCCATGGTGAGCAGAAAGTAGACGCCGTACCAGCGCCACTCGTCCTTTCCCGGGTGCCAGCTCCGCTCATAGGGAATCAGCTGTTCGAGAAGGGCCAGATACATCAGGGTCCCGATGAGGAAAAGCGGGCTCACGATGGCCGGATCCCAGCGCAGAACCAGAGCGGCCGCACCTACCGAGACAACAGCCAGCAGGAGCAGCGGGTAGGCGACCACACGAAGGACACGGGCCGCGATGATTCCCACCGCGCCGACCGCGCCTTTCTCGCCATTCCCGCCGTTCCTGGGATTTCCTCTGCCCGCATGGCCAACCGAATCGATCTCGCCATCGGCGGACCGTCCGTACTCGTCCATCCGTGACCCCCCACAGGTGATGTGATCTGAAGAAGGAGCACCGCTCGCATCGCATCGGTGCAGTTCAAGGGCGCCCGAGGGGGTGGTGGACACCCCGGGGCGTGAGCGGAGGCTCATGCACCGAACTTTGCGGACACCCGACTCAGAAGGAATCGGGCCATGGCGTGAACCGATCGCCCCCAGCTCCATCGGCCCAGATCATTCCTTTCCGATTCCAGGGCCTTTAACCACCACCTCGACGCCGAATTGCCGGGCGCACCACCGATGTTGAAAGCGGAATGCGAGAAATCCCTTACGAAGCATTGGTGGGTAAATTTATATGAGGAATTCCCTCATAGGATCATCCCTGTGTCACGGGACCGGCGCGCGCGAATGCGCCGGGAAGCCCGCCCGTACGCGAAGGAGCGTGACCGGGTGGGGCCATGCGCGGTCGGCAGAGGCTACGCCCTGCGGGCCGGGGGCGGTGCGCCCGCGCATACACCAGCGCGCGGAGCCCTTTCCCGGGTGGGTCCGCCCTGCGATGATCGGCGCCGAACCGCGCACCCGCCCCGGGGCGGAGTCGCGGTGAGGCAACTGTCGGCGCCACGACCGTGACCCGGCCCGGGCGCCCCGAGCGAGGGAGTCTCCTTGACGTACGACGTCAGCACAGTGCGCGCGCAGTTCCCCGCCCTCCGGGCCGGCACGGCACACTTCGACGGGCCCGGCGGCACGCAGACCCCGGCCCCCGTCATCGCGGCCTTCACCGAGGCGCTGAGCCGGCCGCTGTCGATCCGGGGGACCACCCTGCCCGGGAGGTCCACGCGGAGACCATCGTCGGTGACTTCCGGCAGGCGCTGGCGGATCTGCTGGGCGCACAGCCGGGCGGCATCGTCTTCGGACGCAGCTCGACCCAGCTCACGTACGACATATCGCGTGTGCTGTCGCAGAGTTGGGCACCGGGCGACGAGGTGGTGGTGAGCCGGCTCGACCATGACGCCAACATCCGGCCCTGGGTGCAGGCGGCCGGGCGGGCCGGGGCGGTGGTGCGGTGGGCGGAGTTCGACCCGGCCACCGGAGAGCTGCCCACCGAGGCCGTCGGCGCGCTGCTGACCGAACGGACCCGGCTGGTGGCGGTGACCGGGGCCTCCAACCTCATCGGCACCCGCCCCGACCTCCCCGCCATCGCGGAGCTGGTCCACCGGGCCGGTGCGCTCTTCCATGTGGACGGGGTGCACCTGACGGCCCATGACTTCGTGGACGTGGAACAGCTCGGCGCCGACTTCTTCGTCTGCTCGCCGTACAAGTTCTTCGGCCCCCACCACGGCGTCCTGGCCGCCCGCCCCGAACTGCTGGAGACCCTGAGGCCGGACAAGCTGGTGCCCTCCACCGACGCCGTCCCCGAACGCTTCGAGCTGGGCACCCTGCCCTACGAGGTGCTGGCCGCCACCCGGGCCGCCGTCGACTTCATCGCGGACCTGGGCTCCGGCCCCGCGGCGGCCGGACGACGGGAGCGGCTGCGCTCCGCCTACACGGCGATCGGCGCCCACGAGAGCGCCCTGCTGGAGACCCTGGAGAAGGCGCTGGGCGAGCTGGGCGGGGTGACGGTGCGCTCCCGGGCCGCCGAGCGCACGCCCACGCTGCTGCTCACCTTCGAGGGCCGGGACGCCTCGGACGCGTACCGCTTCCTCGCCCGCTCCGGCGTCCACGCCCCGGCCGGTTCCTTCTACGCCCTGGAGGCCTCCCGCCACCTCGGCCTCGGTGACGACGGCGGGCTGCGCGTGGGGCTGTCCCCGTACAACGACACGGACGACGTCGAGCGGCTACTGACGGGGCTGGCGGAGTTCCTGGGCTGAGGAGCGGGCCGAGGAGTTCCCTCGGTGGAGTCGGGGGGTGGGGGCGGCGGGGGCGGTGCCGCTGGGTCGTAAGGTGCGGCTCATGGAATCGTTGATCGCCGCCGTCCGCGCGCAGGACGAGGCCGCCCGTCTTCTCGCCTGGCCCGGCGACTTCGAGCTGGACCGGGGCGACCACGGCGAGGAGGTCCACCTCGCCTCGGGTGCCGCACTGGAGGGTTTCGCCGGTGACGGCGCCGGGGGCACGTACTTCTTCTGCGGGGAGGGCGGCGAGGAACGTCCGGTCCTCTACGCCGACTCCGAGGGAGGTGCCGCCCTCATCGCCGTCGGTCTCCCCGAGCTGCTGCGGCTGCTCCTGGTCGCGCCGTGGTGGCGCGACTGCCAGGAGTTCACCTCCGAGGAGAGCCGGGAGCCGGCGGCCGAGTACCTGGACGACATGCCTGACCTCCTGGCCCGCCGGGACCGTGCGGCGAAGGCCCTCGGTCTCACCCTTCCGTCGGCCGCGGAGGCTCTGGAGCGGCTGCGGGAGGTGGCGGTGGGAAGGCGCGAGGAGTTCGTGCTCGTCCTCACGTCGGAAGGGCACCCCTACGAGCCGCTGTTCGGCCCCTGACCTGCTAGCTGAACAGTTCGACGGTGATGTGCGGGGACAGCGCCCGGAGGAAGTCGGGGGCGTCGAACATCTTCCCCGCCGAGGCGACACCGACCCCGCGGGTGCGTCCCGTCAGGACGCGCTCAACCGCTTCCACCACCAGGGGCGCGGTGACGGCGTAGATGTCCTGCCCCCGGGCGACGGCCCGCCGTTCGGCTCCGCCCGAGCGGACGACCACGTCCACGAGGAACGTCTGGTCGGAGCGTCCCCGCTCGTCGACCGCCGCCGGTGCCGGTGTGTCCGGAGAGGCGAGGTCGCGGGCCGCCTCGGCCGTCATATAGGTGCGGACCTCGGGGACGGTCAGATGGCTCGGTACGGTGACGACGTCGGCCATCGTGAACTCCCCGATCACCGTGCGGGGTCCCAGCGGTTCGGGGAAGCGCCACTCCAGGGTGGGCGGGGCGTCGTCGCGGTGCTCCAGCCGCCCGCCGGTGTAGCGGATGCGCCGGCCGTGGCCCCGCCGCTCCCGGGAGACCGCGCCCGCCGTACGGGTCCCGGCGGTGGGGTGCCAGCTGCTGAGCCCGTACGCGATGTGCGCCTCGTCGGCCGTGGCCCAGTCGCCCATCGCGGCGGTGGCCAGCAGGTCTCCGAGGCCGCCGAAGAAGGCCATCGCCGGGACGATCGACGCCCCTGATTCCCGGGCCCGTTCCGCGTAGTGCGCGAAGGTGTCGAGGTTGGCCTCGATCTCGGCCGCCACGTCCACATAGGGGATGCCCGCGCGGAGTGCCGCCTCGATCACGGGGGCCGCCGTCGTGGCGAAAGGGCCTGCGCAGTTGATGACGGCCGCCGCGCCGGTGAGGGCACGGTCGATGGAGGCGGGGTCGTGGGCGGATGCGGTACGGACGTCGGGTGGGGTTGTGTACGTTCCGGTTGCGCGCTCCTCCGTTCCGTACGCCGTGGCCCCTGATGGCCCCGTTCCGTACACCGTGGTCCCTGATGCCCCCGTTCCGCACGGCTCCATTCCGTACGCCAGCGCCTTGAGCTTGTCCGGGTCGCGGCCGACGAGGACGGGGCGGAGTCCGCGCGCCCTCAGCTCCGCCACCACGAACCGCCCGGTGTGTCCGTAGGCGCCGAAGACCGCCACCGTCCGGTCCGTTCCCATGAGTTGTCCCCTTGCCTCGTCCGTGGATGGTCCGCAGCCGAGGCTTCCCACCGCCCCCGGCTTGCTCTCACGGACATCCTGGCCGGGGCCGCCCGTCCACCGCGACGGTCCGGAACGCCATGGCCCGTACACTTTCGGACATGACCGCTGTCGCGCTCGCCGTCACCGACGGCATGCTGCACTTCGAACTCGCCCTGGCCTGCGAGGTCTTCGGGTCCCATGCGCCCGACGGAGCGGACTCCTGGTACCGGCTCTCGCTCTGCGGGCCGGACGCCGTACGGGCCGGGCGGTTCCGGCTGGAGCCCGACCGGGGGCTCGACGGGCTCGTGGGCGCCCACACCGTGATCGTCCCCGGCTGGGCCGACATCGACCGGGCCCCGCCCGCCGAGCTGGTCGACGCCGTCCGCGCGGCCCATGAGGCCGGGGCACGGGTGGCCTCCCTCTGTACGGGCGCCTTCGTGCTGGCGGCGGCCGGGCTGCTGGACGGCAGGCGGGCGACCACGCACTGGGCGCACACCCGGGTGCTGGCCGAGCGCCACCCCCGGGTGACGGTCGACCCGGATGTCCTCTACGTGGACGACGACGGCGTTCTCACCTCCGCGGGCAAGGCCGCCGCGATGGACCTGTGTCTGCACCTCGTCCGCCTCGACCACGGCTCGGCGGTCGCCAACACCCTCGCCCGCCGCCTGGTCGTGCCGCCCCACCGGGACGGCGGGCAGGCGCAGTTCGTCACGACCCCGGTGCCCGCGCCGGGCGGCCATCCGCTCGACGGTCTCTTCCCCTGGGTGATGCGGCGGCTGGACCGGCCGCTCACCGTGGAGGACCTGGCGCGGCAGGCGCGGATGAGTTCGCGGCACCTGGGGCGCCACTTCAAGTCGGCCACCGGCACGACCCCCTTGCAGTGGCTGCTCACCCAACGGATCCGCCGGGCACAGGAGTTGCTGGAGACCACCGACGACACCGTGGACGCCATCGCGACGGCCACGGGCATGGGCACCGCCACCACCCTGCGCCGCCACTTCCACCGGACGGTCGGCGTCCCGCCGGACGCCTACCGCCGCACCTTCCGCGCCCGGTCCCATACCCGGTCCAGCACCAACCCCGGTCCGGAGGTCCGACTCGGGTCCGTACGAGGGCTCATCGACGGCTGATGACCGCGAGCGCCTCCAACGCCTCGGCCAGGCCGGACGGATGGCGGACTCCTGGTGGCAGCTGCCCGGCCCAGCCCGGTCCGGCGACGAGGACGACCGGCCGCCGCCGGGCTCCCCGTACACCCCACTCGATGGACTCCACTCGCGCCACCAGCGCCCGGCTCGCCGTGGCCCGGGACTGGGCCCAGAGCACGACGGCCGCGGGGCCCGTACGCCGTACCGCCTCCTCCATCGCCTCCACCGGCAGGGCGGCTCCGAACATCCTGACGGGCAAGCCCTGTTGGGCAAGCGCGGCGGACAGCGCCTCCAGGGCGAGCGTATGGCTCTCCTCCGGGGTGCAGGCCAGGAGGGACACCCCGGCGCCGGAGCGGGGCGCCCGCTGGGAGGCGGCCCTGCGCAGCGCGCTGGAGACGTGCCAGGACAGCAGGTGCTCGACCTCGATGTACCGCTCGCCCGCGGTCTCCCACTTGCGGCCGACGGCGTGCAGCGTCGGCATGATGACCGAGTCCCAGGCGGCGAGCAGGCCGTACCGCTCGATGGCCGCCGTCAGCAGTTCGTCCATGGCCTGCGCGTCCAGCCGGACGGCCGCCCTGGCCAGCCCCCGGCACTCGCGGCGGACCCGGCCGACCGGCAGCGCCCCGGGGGCGCGGGAGGCCCGCTCCCCCGCCCCTCCCGCCCGCTCACCCGGTCCGGCGGCAGGCGGGGCGGGCCGGGAGGTGGTCGCCAGGGCCGCGCGGGCGGCCTCGGCCGGGGGCATTCCGGCGTTCGTCAGGCCGCACATGCACTCCAGCAGCCGGATGTCGGCCGACGTCCACCGCCGGTGCCGGCCGCCCTCACGGGAGGCCGGGCCGATCCCGTAACGGCGGTCCCACGAGCGCAGGGTCGTCGGTGCCACCCCCAGCAGCCGGGCCACCGCCCCGGTGGTCAGGCCACCGACCGCGGGCCTTTGGGTGAGCGTGGAGACCGCGTCGTCCATACAGCCACCATACGACGCAGAAACGATGCATGTTGCCCGGAGCTTCGTCGCCCGGTTGCCTGGTGATCACGGGTGACGGGCCTGCCCGGAAGGCAGCCCGTCCGGTCGACCACCGCGCCTGCCGTCCTCGTACGAGCGGCAGCCGACCTGCGGCGGAGCAGCGGAGAGGACGGACAGACATGACGGCGCTCCTGAGCCCGGTCGACCCGACGGCCGTGGTGGCCACGATGCCCGCGACGTACTCGTCGGTCACGACGCCCACCACCCGCGCGGCGGACCGGTCCTCGGGCCGCACCTCGGATCGGGCTTCGGATCGCGCCTCGAGCAGGGCCTCGGACCGGGCCGAGTCGGAGCGGCTGGCCGCGGGGTTCGTGCGCGGCGACGAGGAGAGTTTCGCTCTCGTGTACCGACGGTGGGGCGCGCTGGTGTACTCGCTGGCGGCACGGTCCCTGGGAGACGCCCGGGAGGCCGAGGACGTGGCACAGCAGACCTTCCTCGCCGCGTGGCGGGGCCGCCACGGCTACCACGCCCTCCGCGGACCGCTGCCGGGCTGGCTGGTCGGCATCGCCCGCCGCAAGATCGCGGACGCCCACGCGGCCCGTTCCCGGCGTACGGAGCTGGCCGCCGCCCACGCGGCGCGCGAGTCCGCCGACGCTCCCGGGACGGCCGAGCCGCCCGAGGCGGCGCTCGACCGGGTGCTGGTCTCGCAGGAACTGCGCAAGCTGCCACCGGTCCAGCGGGACATCCTCCGCCTGGCGTTCTTCGACGATCTCACCCACGTCCAGATCGCCGAGCGGACCGGGCTTCCGCTCGGTACGGTGAAGAGTCATGCCCGGCGTGCGATGGCGCGCATCCGGCGCTCGATGACGGACGGTCCTGCGGCAGACAGCTCCGCCGCATAGGGGCGGTCCGCGCTCTCTCCGGTCGAGCCGACCGAAGGAGGGCGGCGCTGAACAGGGGGGCCATGAACAGGAGACGGCAATGATACTGAGCGACGAACTCCCCCTGGACCACCGGCTCGCGACCGTCTACCGGATCGGAGCGGGGCTCTGCGGAGTCATCCTCCTGGTCTTCGGCATCCTCGGCTTCACCAACCAGCTGGGCTTCTTCGACACGAACGGCTCACAGGTGGCCGGGCTGTCGACGAACGGCCTCCTGAGCCTGATCTCCGTCGTCGTCGGCCTGGTACTGATGGCCGGAGCGGTGATCGGCGGGAACGTCGCGTCGACGGTGAACATGACGGTCGGCACGCTCTTCCTGCTCAGCGGGTTCGCCCACATCTTCATCCTGGACAAGGGCGCCAACATCCTGGACTTCGGCATGTCCAACGTGATCTTCAGCTTCGTGATGGGGCTGCTGATCCTGACCTTCGGGATGTACGGGCGGGTCACCGGCGGGCTGCCGCACGACAACCCGTACTGGCGTCGCCGCCACCCCGAGCAGGCCGCCCGTGAGGACGCGGCCCGCCGCCGGGGCGCGGCCGCCGACGGACCGCCCCGGCTGACCGGCGGCGCGGGGCCGCGCCCGGCCACCCGGTCGACCGGGCCCCGGCTGCCCGGGGCCTGAGGGATGCGAAGCCCCGGGGCCCTACGGCCTCGGGGCGTCCGTGTGTGCTCACACCTTGCGGTAGCGGGCGTTGAACCAGGAGAAGACACCGAAGGCGACCAGGCCGACGGCGATGACCACCAGGAGCCACGGCCCGACGGGCGTCTCGGTGAAGGAGCGCAGGGTGTCGTCCATGCCCTTGGACTGATCGGGGTCGTGCTGGACCGCGGCGGCGACGGCGAACCCGCCCGCGGTGGCGAAGACGGCACCCCGCGCCGTACCGCCGAACACTCCGGAGATGTCGAGCGCGCGGCGTACCTTCTTCGACATCTCCGTCGTCTTCAGGTGCTTGCGGTACTTCCGCATGATGGCCCGGACCGCGATCCAGATCCCCGCGCAGGCGACCGCGATCCCGCCGATTCCCACGATCCACTGTCCGCCGGGCCAGCCCAGCACCCTGGCCGTGATGTCCTGCGACTGCTGGTCGGACGAGCCGCCGCCGCTGCCCGATTCCCCCGCGGCGAAGGAGAGGACGGAGTAGGCCGCGAAGCCGTAGAAGACGAAGCGTCCTGCCGCCATGGCCCGCTTGGAGGCCTTGTCACCGTCGGGGCCGGCCTGGCCGAAGAGGGCCTCGGACAGCCGCCAGAGCGCCATGCCCACCAGGCCGATCCCGAGCAGCCACAGCGCGATCTGGCCGAAGGGCTTCTCCGATATCTCCGCGATCGCACCGCCCCGGTCCGCCTGTTTTCCGCCGCCTCCGGAGAACGCGATCTGCAGGGCGAGGGCGCCCACGAGGACGTAGATGATGCCACGAGCCCCGAAACCGGCCCGGGCCCCGGCCTCCACCGCGGTGCTGTTGGCGGCCCGCCGTGCCTGGCCGCGCCCCTGTGCTGCTACTGAACGGGTATTCATGTCATGCCGGTTGCCCCGGTCCGGCGGATCAACTCCTGCCGGTGTGGGGAGGGGCAGGAACAGGCCGGGTGGGGTGGGCGAAAAATACCGCACGGAAAGCCCGCATGCCATTGCCGAGAATACTCATGAATCGTTTCGAGACGAGCGGCCCGGCGGCATGACCTCGACATTTCCCATGACCGAGTTCGCAGGGCTATAATTCACCCACTCATCACCCTCAGTAACGCGCGATGAATACATTCCCCTCGCTCCGTCTCACGACAGAGACCGCCCGTGACCTCAGGATCCTCCACATCGGACCAGCACGCCTGCCGCGTCGTTTCTGCGTCGAATCCGGGTCGAGTGACAGCGTTCGACATTCTCCCAAAAACCCTTGCCGGGCACCCCGAAAACCCATCCTATTACCCTTCCCCGGGGGGTTCGCATTTGACCCCGGACACCTTCTGTGGACTACTGGAATTACGGCTCACCATGGCCGTACGGCGTGAATATCTCACCCCCACCCCGCCGGAGGAGACATCATGACCATCACCCGCCTGCAACGCACCGCCGCGACTGCCGCCGCGCTCGCCTTCCCCGCCTCCATGGTGTTCTTCGCGCCGCAGGCACAGGCGCAGGCCCCGGCGGAGCCGTTCGGTCCGGCCTGCGCATCCGTACCGGCGGAGGGCGCGGGCAGCCTTGAGGGCATGGCGAAGGATCCGGTCGCCACCGCCGCCTCCAACAACCCCGAACTCTCCACCCTGGTCAGCGCCGTGGAGAAGGCCGGCCTCGTGGACACCCTCAACAACGCCGAGAACATCACGGTGTTCGCGCCGACGAACGACGCCTTCGAGAAGATCCCGAAGGCCGATCTGGACGCGCTCCTCAACGACAAGGAGGAGCTGACCAAGGTGCTGACCTACCACGTGGTGGGCGAGAAGCTGACGACGAAGCAGCTGGAGGACGGTACGTACAAGACCCTTCAGGGCAGCGACCTCACCGTGAAGGGGTCCGGTTCCGACTTCACGGTGAACGACTCGTCGAAGATCGTCTGCGGTAACGTCCCGACGGCCAACGCCACGGTCAACCTGATCGACACGGTGCTCATGCCGCCGTCGTGACCCCGACCGGTTCCGTGGGCGACGCCCGGAGAACCGATGCCCGGAGAACGGTGCCCGGACCGCGTGACGGTCCGGGCACCGGCCATGGGCTGCCGTTCTATACGCTGAGTACGTGACCAGCGCTGACAGCCGACAGACCCGGAACGGCGCCTCGGACCCCACGGCGGCACCGGAAGCCGGATCCGCCGCCGGTCTCCAGGCGTTCGCGGTCCAGCTCCGCCGGATGAACGGCGAGATCAACCGGATGACCCACGGCTTCGCCGCGCACCAACAGTTGCACCCCACGGACGTGAGTGCGCTGGCGGCCATTCTCGACGCCCCCGCCCCCCTGACGCCGGGCGCGCTGCGCGAGCATCTGGGGCTCACCTCGGGCGCGGTGACCGCCTGCCTCGACCGTCTGGAGCGGGCCGGTCACATCCGGCGGGCCCGCGAGAGCAGCGACCGCCGGGTGGTGCACGTCCACTACGAGGCGAGCGCCCGGCTGGCCGCCCGCGACTACTTCATGCCGCTCGCCGAGGCCACCGAGCGGGCACGGGCCCGCTTCAGCGAGGCCGAGCTGACGACCGTCCTGCGCTTCCTCACCGCCATGAACGAGGAGCTGTCCGAAGCTCCCCCGGCGGGCCGCTGAGACCTGACCGGCTGCTGAGCAATTTTCGCCCCCGTACGACGCCTCACCCCGGAACATCCTTCGGCCTCGTACGGCGCGCCGCCGAGATTCCCGGCCGTTGGGTGCATCCATGAGGGGACGCCCCGCAGAAGCACCCCTGTATGCAACTCACCCTCCCCCACTCCCCCGGCGAGGGCCCGCGTGACCGTGCCCCGCGGCCGTCCGCTAATGTATTTCAACGATTGAGATTGTTGGTCATTGAGATACTTCTCGCACCCCCGGGAGAGGCATGTTCACCCCTGCACGGTCGGCCCGCTGGCTGATCCCCGTCGTTCTGCTGATCGCCTGGCTCGGTATCGGCGGTGGGCTCGGTCCGTACGCGGGCAAGCTCGGCGAGGTCGCCACCAACGACCAGGCCTCCTTCCTGCCCCAGAACGCCGAATCCACCCAGGTCATCGACGCGCAGAAGGCGTTCCAGCAGAACGAGACCGTGCCGGTGATCCTCGTATGGACGTCGGAGGACAAGGGATCGCCGGTGAGCGAGGCCCAGCGGGAGGCCGCCACCGGTGCCCTCGCCTCGCTCGCGGGGACCGAGGGCGTCGTCGGGAAGGCCTCCCCCGCGCTGCCCTCCGAGGACGGCCTCGCGCTCCAGGGCATCGTGCAGCTCAGCCCCGGCCTCGGGGACGAACTGCCGACAGTGTTGGAGAAGGTCCAGGAGGCCGGTGCGGAGGTGCCGGGGACCACGGTGCAGCTCGCCGGGCCGGCCGCGAGTCAGGCCGATCTGTCCGACGCCTTCGCGGGCATCGACGGGCTGCTCCTCGGCGTCGCCCTGATCACGGTGCTCGTCATCCTGGTACTGGTCTACCGCAGTGTGCTGCTGCCCTTCCTCATCATCATCGGTGCCGTCTTCGCCCTCGGTCTGGCCTGCGCGATCGTCTATGTGCTGGCGGACCACGACATCGTGCGGGTGGACGGCCAGGTGCAGGGCATCCTGTCGATCCTGGTGATCGGCGCCGCGACGGACTACGCGCTGCTGCTCACCGCCCGGTTCCGGGAGGAACTCGCCGTCCGGGGCGACCGGGTCGCCGCGATGCGCATCGCGCTGCGGGAGTCCTTCGGGCCGATCACGGCCAGCGCCGCGACCGTGGCCGCGGGTCTCCTCGCCCTGCTCCTCAGCGACCTGACCAACAACCGGGCGCTCGGCCCGGTCGGTGCGATCGGGATCGTCTGCTCGGTCCTGAGCGCTCTCACCTTCCTGCCCGCCGCCCTGGTCCTGCTGGGCCGCAAGGCGTACTGGCCCGCCAGGCCCCGGCCGGCCGAGGACGGAACCGGCGGCCACGGGATCTGGAGCAGGGTGGCTGCCCTGGTCGACCGGTCTCCCCGCAAGGTCTGGGCGATCACGCTCGCCGCCCTGGTCGCCTGTGCCGCGTTCGCCCCCACGCTCACCTCCAAGGGCGTGCCGCTGGACGAGATCTTCGTCAACGACGCCCCGTCCGTGGCCGCCCAGGAGACGCTGAGCGAGCACTTCCCCGGCGGCTCCGGCAACCCGGTGGTGATCATCGCGGCGGCCGACCGGCTGGACGCGGTGAGCGAGGCCGCGTCCCGTACCGACGGGGTGGCCTCGGTCGCGCCGGTCAGCGAGGGCGGCCGGCCCGGCGGTGAACCCCTCGTCGTCGACGGCAAGGTCCGTATCGACGCGACCCTCAAGGACGCGGCGGACAGCGACAGCGCCAAGGAAACGGTGGCCGCCCTGCGCGAGGCGGTGCACGCGGTGCCGGACTCCGACGCCCTGGTCGGCGGCTACACGGCCCAGCAGTACGACACCCAGCGCACGGCCGAGGCCGACCGCACGCTGATCGTGCCGGTGGTGCTGGCGATCATCCTGGTGATCCTGGTCTTCCTGCTGCGCTCGCTGCTGATGCCGGTGCTGCTGGTGACCACGGTCGCGCTCAACTTCCTGGCGACGCTGGGCATCTCGTCGCTGGTCTTCACCCATGTGTTCGGCTTCAGCGGTACGGATTCCTCGGTGCCGCTGTACGGGTTCGTGTTCCTGGTCGCCCTGGGCGTCGACTACAACATCTTCCTGATGTCCCGGGTCCGTGAGGAGTCCCTGCGTCACGGCACCCGGGAGGGCATCCTGCGCGGGCTGACCACGACCGGCGGGGTCATCACGTCGGCCGGTGTCGTGCTGGCGGCCACCTTCGCCGCGCTGGGCGTGATCCCGCTGGCGTTCCTCGTGCAGATCGCGTTCATCGTCGCCTTCGGTGTCCTGCTGGACACCCTGGTCGTCCGCTCGCTCCTCGTCCCGGCGCTCGTCCGGGACATCGGGCCGAAGTCCTGGTGGCCGGGGGCGCTGAGCCGCGAGGGCGCCGACGGAGGCGCGGCGGGAGGTACGGGGAGGAACGCGGAAGGACGTGCGAGGAAGAGCGCGGACGGTCAGCGCAGTGCGGCGCCCGGGGCCGAGTCCGGAGAGCCGGGGGCCGGAGGCCGGTAGGCGACCAGGGCCCAGATCACGAAGATGTCCAGCCCGATCATGAGCACCGACCACACCGGCGCGTACGGCAGGAAGAGGAACTGCGCGAAGAGGGTGAGGGAGGCGAGGACGATACCGGTGACCCGGGCCCATCCCGCGCCCTTGAGGAGCCCGGCGCCGGTGATCACCGCGCAGAGGCCGATCACCAGGTGGATCCAGCCCCAGCTGGTGAGGCTGAACCGGTAGAGGTAGTCGCCGACGGTGCCGTAGACATCGCTGTCGGCGAGGGCGGCGACGCCCTGCAGGGCTGCGACCACGCCCTGGCACAGCATCAGCACCCCGGCGAAGAGGACCCCTCCGGTGACCCAGGCACTCCCCGGGTCGGGCACCGGAGGGGCGCCGGCGGAACCGTCGTACAGGCGCGGGTCCTCGCTCATCGGTCCGTCTCCCTCTGCCTCATCGGTCTGTCTTCCCCGGCCTCATCGGCCCGTCTCCTGCTCCTCGTCCGCCTGCCCCTTGGCCCGCTTGCCGACCACCGCTGCCGCGGCGACCGCGCTCCCCGCGAAGGCGAGGGCGACCATCCAGGGGCGGTCGAAGATGTGGCAGGTGACGTGGTCCACGGAGTAGCGGCCGGGGCCGGCCAGTCCGATGGCGGCGGCGGTGAAGCCGAGGAACGCCGGGTACTCGTAGCCGCCGCCCTGGGCGAAGAAGCCCGCAGGGGCGTGCACGGCCACCGCACCCGCCATGGCGCCCGCCGCCGCGGCCCCGGCGGCGGGCGTGGCCAGGCCCAGCGCCAGCAGCACACCGCCGCCCGCCTCACCGAGTCCGGCGGCGACCGCGCTGTGCTTGGGCGGATGGAACCCCATGGCCTCCATCGCGGCCGTGGTGCCCTGGATCCCGCCGCCTCCGAACCACCCGGCCAGCTTCTGGCTGCCATGGGCGGCAAGCACCGCGCCGGTGCCGACGCGCAGGGCGAGCAGACCGAGATCACGCCGGTTGACGCAGACCATGAGGACTCCCGGGGTGGGGTGCGTACGGTACGGCTCCCACTCTCCTCGGCGGCCACCGGGCGGGCGCGGCCGGTTACGCCGTACGGGGCACGGGCCGGGCGCCACATGGGCTGCGGGCCGGGCGCCACAAAGGATCCGTACGGGCGCGAAGGGCTCCCGGTGCGACATACGTCATTGTGCAACTTGTTGCATAAGCAGCTCGGGGTGGTCTACAACTGACGCGACGCCCCCGTGCCGAGGAGATCCGGATGAGCCTGTACCCGAACCTGCTGAGCCCGCTGGACCTCGGGTTCACCACCCTCCCCAACCGGGTCCTCATGGGCTCGATGCACATCGGCCTGGAGGAGGCCGAGCGCGGCTTCGAGCGGATGGCGGCCTTCTACGCCGAGCGCGCCCGGGGCGGCGTCGGCCTGATCGTCACCGGCGGCATCGCCCCCAGCGAGCGGGCCTGCTCCTTCCCCGGCGGGGCGAAGATGACGACCGAGGCGGAGGCGGAGCAGCACCGGGAGATCACTTCGGCGGTGCACGCGGCGGGTGGCCGGATCGCCATGCAGATCCTGCACTTCGGCCGGTACGCGCACCACCCCGACCTGGTGGCCCCGAGCGCGCTCAAGGCCCCCATCAGCGGCTTCACCCCGAACGCCCTCACCGACGAGCAGGTCGAGGAGACCATCGAGGAGTTCGTCCGGGCGGCGGAGCTGGCGCGGCACGCGGGGTACGACGGCGTCGAGATCATGGGCTCCGAGGGCTATCTGATCAACGAGTTCATCGTCTCCGCGACCAACCACCGCACCGACCGCTGGGGCGGCAGCTACGAGAACCGCATCCGGTTCCCCGTCGAGATCGTCCGCCGGGTCCGCGAGCGGGTGGGCCACGACTTCATCCTGATCTACCGGCTCTCCATGCTGGACCTGGTGCCGGGCGGCTCGACGCTGGAGGAGGTCGTGACACTGGCGAAGGAGATCGAGGCGGCGGGCGCGACGATCATCAACACCGGCATCGGCTGGCACGAGGCGCGTATCCCGACCATCGCCACCTCCGTGCCGCGCGCGGCCTTCACCTGGGTGACCGAGCGGGTGCGCGGAGCCGTCTCCGTACCGCTGGTGACGAGCAACCGCATCAACACCCCGCAGGTGGCCGAGGACGTCCTCGCCTCGGGCCGGGCGGACATGGTCTCGATGGCGCGGCCCTTCCTGGCCGACCCGGAGTTCGTCGCCAAGGCCGCGGCCGGGCGGGCGGACGCGATCAACACCTGCATCGGCTGCAACCAGGCGTGCCTGGACCACATCTTCAGCCTCCAGATCACCTCCTGCCTGGTCAATCCGCGCGCCTGCCACGAGACCGAGCTGGTCCTGAGCCCCACCCGGACCCGTAAACGCGTCGCCGTGGTCGGTGCCGGACCGGCGGGGCTCGCCTGCTCGGTGACGGCGGCCGAGCGGGGCCACGCGGTGACCCTCTTCGACACGGCGGACGAGATCGGCGGGCAGCTCAACGTGGCCCGCCGGGTGCCGGGGAAGGAGGAGTTCGACGAGACGCTGCGCTACTTCCGTACGCGACTGGCGGAGCTGGACGTCGAGGTGCGGCTCTCCACCCGGGCCGACGCCGGGACGCTGGACGGCTTCGACGAGGTCGTGCTCGCCACCGGCGTCGAGCCGCGCACCCCCGCGATCCCCGGCACGGACCACCCGAGCGTGCTCAGCTACCTGGACGTGCTGCGCGACGGGGCTCCGGTCGGTGACCGGGTCGCGATCGTGGGCGCGGGCGGCATCGGCTTCGACGTGGCGGAGTTCCTCACCGACGGCGGCGACGCGGCGAGCCTGGACGCGGAGACGTTCTTCCGGCAGTGGGGCGTGGACACGGCCTACGCGGACCGGGGCGGCCTGCGGGCCCCCGAGCGCCCCAAGGTCCCCCGTACCGTCCACCTGGTCCAGCGCAAGACCACCAAGGTCGGCGCGGGCCTCGGCAAGACGACCGGCTGGATCCACCGCACCGAACTGCGCCACCGGGGCGTCGAGATGATCGCGGGCGCCTCCTACGACCTGATCGACGACGAGGGCCTCCACCTCACCGTCGACGGCGAGCGGCGGGTGCTGCCGGTCGACACGGTGGTGCTCTGCGCGGGCCAGGAACCGCGCCGCGAGCTGTACGAGGAGCTGCGCGCGGCGGGCGGCCCGGTCCATCTGATCGGCGGCGCGGACGTGGCGGCCGAACTGGACGCCAAGCGGGCGATCCGCCAGGGCACGGAGCTCGCCGCCGCCCTCTGAACCCGCCCCGCCGGGGGCCCGGACCACTGCCCGCCCCCGTCCTTAGGATGCACGTCATGTCACTGCCGCACGCGATTCTCACCGCCCTGCTGGAGAAGCCGTCCTCGGGTCTCGAGCTGACCCGCAGGTTCGACCGGTCGATCGGCTACTTCTGGTCCTCGACCCACCAGCAGATCTACCGCGAGCTGGGAAGACTGGAGCAGGCGGGACGGATCAGGGCGCTGCCCACGGCGGCACCGGCCCGGGGCCAGAAGAAGGAGTACGAGGTCCTGCCCGCCGGCCGCGAGGAGCTGGCGGTCTGGGTGGCGCTCCCCGAGGACCCGCGCCCGGTCCGCGACCCGCTGCTCCTGCGGATGCGGGCGGCGGCGGTCGTCGGGGTGAACGGCATGGAGGCCGAGCTGCGCCGCCATCTGGCTCTGCACGAAAGCCAGTTGGCGGAGTACCGGGAGATCGAGGAGCGGGACTTCACCCCTCCCCCAGAGGCCGACGCCGACCGGCTGCGCCATCTGGTGCTGCGGGGCGGCATCGACCTGGAGACGTTCTGGATCGGCTGGCTGACGCGGGCGATCGGGGATCTGGAGGAGGGCTGAGCCCCGGGGCGGGCCGTTCCGGTCGGGTCATGGGGGCCTGGGCGGTCGACTGCTGCGGGTGGGCTCGGGTGGTCGGTCGTCACGGGTGAGGCCGGACGGTTGCCCGTTACCGGTAGGGCTGGGCAGTCGCCCGTACGGGGAAGGGGTCCGCGCCCACGGTGAAGGGGCCCGCATCCAGCGGCTCCGCGCCCGCCCCGAGGGCGCTCGCGCCCAGCGGCGTACCGTCGGCACGCCGGGGGCTGCCGATCACGACCCTGGAGGCGACCGGGTCCAGCGGCCCGGGGGCCTCGTCCGCCTCCCCCCGGTCCGCGCCGCGCGCCTGCGCCCGGCTGAGCAGGATCACCCCGCGTACGGCGGCGGCCGTACCGAACAGTGCCAGGATCAGGCTGACCGGCCCGCCCTGGAGGCGTTCGCCGAGGAGGGCCAGGCCGATCGCGGCGGCGGCGACCGGGTTGGCGAGGGTGACGACCGCGAGGGGCGCGCCGAGGCCGCCCCGGTAGGCGGTCTGGGAGAGCAGCAGGCCGCCCATCGCGAAGGCGGAGACGAGCAGCGCCACCGTCAGCAGCCGCCAGTTGAACAGCGGGCCTCCGGAGTGGTCGGTGACGGCGACGGTCAGGGTCTGGGTGAGCGCGGAGGCGACGCCCGACGTGATGCCGGAGGCCGCCGCGTGCCGCAGCCCCGGTCGGGCGCCCGGCCGGCTCAGCCCGGCGACCACGGCCATGGTGGCCGCGCCGACGCCGAGGGCCTCCGGGAGGGTGAGGGTGTCCTGCGGGGCGGAGCCGCCGCCCGTGGTCAGGAGCAGCGCGCCGAGGCCGAGCAGGGTGAGGACCGTGCCCCGCCACTCGGTGCGCCCGACCCGGCGCCCCGCGGCGCGCGCCCCGAGCGGGACGGCGGCGACGAGGGTGAGCGCGCCGAGCGGCTGGACCAGGGTGAGCGGGCCGTAGTTGAGCGCGGCGACATGGAGGAGTGCTCCCCCGGCGTTGAGGCCGACCGCCGCCCACCAGGCGCCCCGGCCGAGCAGCCGCAGGACCCCGGTGGAGGGGTCGGTACGCCCGGCCAGCCGGGACTGGGCCACGGCCGCGGAGGCGTAGGCACCGGCGGAGACGAGGGAGAGCGCGACGGCGATCATCGTGGCGTTCATCGGCCGGCCCCGGTGTCGGCGGGGGCCCGGACGGGCGCCTCGGCGGGGGCCTGGGCCGGAACCACGATTTCGGCGGGGATGCGGGCGGGCGAGGAGGCAGCCACGTACGTACGCGAGCCCCCATCCGTAAGCATCGCGTCCGTCCGCGCGCTCACGCCCGTACGCGCGCCCGCGTCCATGCGGTTGCCCGGCATCCGCAGCACGGCCAGCGCCACCGCCAGCATCGCCACGACCACGATGGCGTCGAGCCAGTAGTGGTTCGCCGTGGCCACGACCACGAGCAGGGTGATCGCCGGGTGGAGGAGCCAGAGCCACCGCAACCGGGAGCGGGTGGCGGCGATCAGGCCGACGGCGACCATCACGGCCCAGCCGACGTGCAGCGAGGGCATCGCGGCGAACTGGTTCGCCATCGTGTCGGTCGCGGGCGTCGCCCCGTACACCGTCGGCCCGTAGATCTGGCCGGTGTCGACGAGACCGGCGGCCGGGAGCATCCGGGGCGGGGCGAGCGGGAAGACCAGGTGGAGCACGAGGGCGCCACCGGTGAGTACGGCGAGGACGCGCCGCGACCAGAGGTAGTGGAGCGGGCGGCGCCAGTAGAGCCAGACCAGGAAGAGAGCCGTGGCGGGGAAGTGCACGGCGGCGTAATAGGTGTTCGCCGCCTGGATCAGGGGCTGGCTGTGCAGCAGCAGGGCTTGGACGGCGCCCTCCCCCGGGAGGTGCAGGGCGCGTTCGAGGTCCCATATGTTCCCGGCGTTGCGGAACGCCTCCTCCACATGGCCGTTGGCCGCCCGGCGGCCGAGCTTGTAGGCGAGGAAGAGTCCGGCCACCAGAAGGAACTCGCGAACGAGGGGCGGTCGGGCACGTATGTCCGGCTCCTGGTCCGTGGGCTCGGTGCGGGCGTACGTCGTCACCCGGTGCCCCCTTGGATGCGAAGCGGTATCAGGACGGCACGGTCGCTCCGTGCCGAATCGATACGCCAGTGTACCGATACGTTCGCGTATCGGTACCCGCACGTATCGGTACACTGGCGTATCGAGAGCCTCGCAGCACCGCCGCAGGAGGGACACCCCATGCCGTCGCCCGATTCCGTACGTTCCGTACCGGAGCCGGCGCCCACCTCCCGCCGGTCGAAGATCACACCGGAGCGGGCGCAGGAGCTGTACGCGGCGGTGCTGGACCTGTTGCGGGAGGGCGGCTACGAGTCACTGACCATGGAGGGCGTCGCCGCCCGTACGCGGTGCGGCAAGTCGACGCTGTACCGGCAGTGGGGCACCAAGCCGGAACTGGTCGTCGCCGCGCTGCACGGCACCCGGCGGATGCGGCTCCCGGAGATCGACACCGGGTCGCTCGCCGGGGACCTCCTGGAGGCGGCCCGCGCTATCGGTGAGGCGTCGGAGCGCGACACCCCACTGATGCACGCGCTCAGCCACGCGGCGCTGCAGAGCCCCGAGCTGCTGTGCGCGCTGCGCGAGGCGCTGATCGTGCCGGAGATCGCGGCGATCGACGCGATGGTCCGGCGCGCCCAGGAACGCGGCGAGATCGCGGCGGAGCTGCCGGGCGCGGAGTACGTGGCGGCGCAGTTGCTCGGCGTGATGCGCGCCCGTCCGCTGCTGGAGGGGCGGTACGCCGACGCCGCGTATCTCAGCAGGTTCGTCGAGAAGGCGATCCTGCCCGGACTCGGACTCGAACCCGGAGGGGAACCCGCACCCGGACTCACGGCGGGGACGCCGGAGTCCTGACAGACGTGGACCGTCCGTCCCAGCGGATGGGGACGGTCCACCCGGCGCCGCACCGTGGGGACGGGGGCGGCGCAACACCCGGGCGGCCGGTGCCCTCTTCGGAGGTCACCGGCCGCCCGTATTCATTCCCTGCCCACCCCGCACCCACCGTGCCTCACGTCCCGGTCCCGGCTCGCGGCACCTATCGCACCAAACAAGCGATTGGTAGATTCCCCCGCACGCACGGAGACCACCACCGGGACCACCATCGAGGGGCGGACCATGGAACTGGCCGATCCGATCGACTTCGCCGGGCGGGCGGTGATCGTCACCGGGGGCACCAAGGGCATCGGCGCCGTGATCGCGGAGGCATTCCTCGCGGCGGGCGCGGAGGTCATGGTCTGCGGCCGTACCGCACCCGCCACCCTCCCTTCGCCGGGCGGGCGGAGCGCCGCCTTCCACGCCACGGACGTCCGGGATCCGACGGCGGCGGCCGGACTGGTGGCGGCGGCGGCCGAGCGGTTCGGCCGGCTCGACGTCCTGGTCAACAACGCGGGCGGCTCCCCCGACGCCGATGCCGCCACCGTCTCCCCGCGCTTCGTCGAGAAGGTCGTCGCCCTCAATCTGCTCGCGCCCTTCTACGCGGCCCAGGCCGCCAACCTGGTCATGCGGGAGCAGCCGGAGGGCGGGGCCGTGATCAACATCGGCAGCGTCTCCGCGCACGACCCGCAGCCGGGCACCGCCGCGTACTCGGCGGCGAAGGCGGGGCTGCTCGGGCTGACCCGGGCGCTGGCCCTGGAGTGGGCACCCAGGGTCCGGGTGAACCACATCACCGCGGGCCTCGTCCGTACGGCGGACGCCACCGCGCTCTACGGCGACGACGGGGGCGCCGCGGTGGCGGGCACCGTGCCGATGGGACGGCTGGCGGTCCCGGCGGACGTGGCGCACGCCTGCCTCTGGCTCGCCGGGCCGCACGCCGCGTACGTCAACGGCGCCGACCTGGCCGTGCACGGGGGCGGCGAGATCCCGGCCAGGGACTTGGCGCACCGAGCAATCCGACCCCCCTTCTCGTCATCTTGACTATATAACCCCTCACTCCTTATCGTCGTCATGACGAGATGAAGTGCGCGGTTGCGTACGAGTTCGAGGGGGTCCCCATGGCCGACATCACCCGGCGCTTCGGCTGGCGGCATCTGCGCTCCGCGCCCACCGCCCACATCCGCCACCACAAGCGCGGCACGCTCGCCCACGACGGCCGGGGGCTCAGCTTCTGGTACCGCTCGCTGTCGGCGGCGCTCTCCGAGGTGCCGGTCGACGACCGGGAGCTGGCCATGGCGTTCCACGCCCGTACGGCGGACTTCCAGGACGTCACCGTCCAGGCCACCGTCACCTACCGGGTCAGCGACCCGGCCCTGGCGGCCGACCGGCTGGACTTCTCCGTCGACCCGGACACCGGGAGCTGGCGCGGGGCGCCGCTGGAGCAGATCGCCACCCTCCTCACCGAGACCGCGCAGCAGCACACGCTGGACGTGCTGGCCCGCACCCCGCTGGCCGAGGCCCTGGTGGACGGGGTCGCCTCCGTACGGGAACGGGTCGCCACCGGCCTCGCCGCCGAGCCGAGGCTCCCCGCCACCGGCATCGACGTGGTGGCCGTGCGGGTCGTGGCGATCCGCCCCGAGGCCGAGGTCGAGCGCGCTCTGCGCACCCCGGCGCGCGAGCAGATCCAGCAGGAGGCGGACCGGGCCACCTACGAGCGGCGCGCGGTGGCCGTCGAGCGCGAGCGCGCCATCGCGGAGAACGAGCTGGCGAGCCAGATCGAACTGGCCCGGCGCGAGGAGCAGTTGGTCGACCAACGCGGCACCAACGCCCGCCGCGAGGCCGAGGAGAAGGCCGCCGCCGACGGCGTACGGACGGAGGCCGAGGCGGCGCGTAAGGTGCGCCTGGCGCGCGCGGAGGCGGCAGCGGCGCGGGAGACGGGTGCGGCGCGCGCCGAGGCGCAGGCGGCCTGGCTGCGGGTGCACGGCGAGGTCGACCCGGCCACGCTGCACGCCCTGGCGGCGACCCGGCTCGCGGAGAACGTGCCGCGCATCGAGAGCCTCACTCTCTCGCCCGACGTCCTCACCGGCCTCCTCGCGAAGCTCGGCCGCCCCGAAGGCGGGGCGGTAGGCCGGGCGGAAGGCCGTCCGGAAGGCAGGGCAGGAGCGTGAGTCTGGCGCCCCGGGCCGTCCTCGTACACCGCCGGACCGAGTACGAGGAGCTGCTCGCCCGGCACGGTACGCACGGGCAGGCCGCGTTCTTCCTCTCCAGCCGGGGCCGCTCGATCGACGAGGTGGCCCGGCGCCACGAACGTACGCGGCAGGCTCTGCGGGACGTGGCGGCGGCCGTACCACTGACCTGGCGCTCCACCCGGGTGGAGCGGGCGGACCTTGACCGGTTCCTCTTCGCGCCGGAGGACGTGGTGGTCGTGGTCGGCCAGGACGGGCTGGTCGCCAACGCCGCGAAGTATCTGTCCGGGCAGCCGGTGGTGGGCATCGACACCGACCCCGGCCGCAACCCCGGCGTCCTGGTCCGCCACCGGTGCGCCGACACGGCCGCCCTGCTGCGCGCCGCGACGGCGGCCGGGGGCACGGTGGAGGCGCTGACGATGGTGGAGGCGGTCGCCGACGACACCCAGCGGCTGGTCGCGCTCAACGAGATCTACCTCGGCCCGCCCGGCCATCAGACGGCCCGCTACCGCCTGGCCCCCGACGGCGACGGCTCCCCGGGCGAGGCCCAGGCCTCCTCCGGGGTCCTCGTCGGCACCGGAACGGGGGCCACCGGCTGGCTCCGCTCCCTGTGGCTGGAGCGCGGCAGCACCGTACCCCTGCCCGCGCCGTGCGACCCCCGCCTCCTCTGGTTCGTCCGCGAGGCCTGGCCCTCCCCCGCCACGGGCACCTCGCAGGTCTCCGGCGAGCTGGGCCGGGGACAGGGACTCCGGCTCACCGTGGAGTCGGACCGGATCGTGGCCTTCGGGGACGGGATGGAGGCCGACGCGCTGGAGCTGACCTGGGGGCAGAGCGTACGGCTGGGCATCTCGGCGACGGCGCTGCGGCTGGTGGTCTGAGCAGCGTCCAACCCCGGCACCGGCCGACGCACTGGGCCCACGCACCGGCCCCGGGGCCGGATCCGGCCCAACGCCGCAACCGGCGGCTCGCGGTGTCGTTACGGTGTCCCCGTACGACCGACGGCCCGGAGCACCCCGGAGACGATCCCGGAGACCGGAGCACCCCGGAACCGATCCCGGAGAGCGGAGAGCAGCACGATGTCCACGGAGACCGCCGAAGCCACCGGCCCCCTCCCCCGCCCCTCCCGCAACACCCGCCCACCTACGGCACAGGCGGCCCTCGGGGTCGGTGTGATCGTGGCGGACGAGCGGGGGCGGGTGCTGCTGGGGAGGCACCACAGCGGTACGTGGGAGCTGCCCGGCGGCAAGGTCGACCCGACGCACGAGTCGGTCGCGGCGGCAGCGGTGCGGGAGCTGCGCGAGGAGACCGGTCTCGTGGTGGACGAGAGCGCGGTGGACGTCTTCGCGATGGTCCACGACGTGATCGGCGGGATCAACCGAATCAGCATGGGCGCGCTCGTACGTCTGGGCTCCGGGGTCCCGGAGGTGACCGAGCCCCATCTGATCAGCGCCTGGCGGTGGACCGCCCCCGAGCAACTGCCCGCGCCGCTGTTCGACCCGTCGGCCCAGATCCTGGCGGCCTGGCGCCCGGACCTGGAGGTGCCCCACCCGCCCGCGCACGTACTGCGGATCAGCGCGAGGCCTGACGGTCCCGCAGCAGCCGGCTGATCTGCCGGACGATCTCCTCGTCGCTCGCGGCGGAGGCGGCCTTGCCCGCGACGATCTCCTCCAGCCGCTCGGCGGTCCGGAAGTCGTACGCGCGCTCCTCCTCCTTGCCGGGAACGCCCGCGTACTCCTCGGTGGCGCGGAACCCGACGGTCCGGTCGACGGCCTTCGCGATGAGCCAGGTCAGGACGGAGGAGAACGCCATCACCGCGGCGATCGCCACGAGCTGCTTGCCCAGCAGCGCCCAGCCGCCGCCCTCGAAGAGCCCCTTCTGACCGCCGATCCGGGCGGTGGCGAAGAGGCCGACCATGATGAGGCCGATGAAGCCGCCCACGCCGTGCACCCCGACCACGTCGAGGGTGTCGTGATGCCGAAGCGGTACTTGAGGGTGACGGCGAAGGCGCTCACCGCGCCCACGACCAGGCCGGTGACGACCGCGCCCAGGGTGTCGATCTCCCCGCAGGCGGGCGTGATGGCCACCATGCCCGCAACGGCGGACGAGACGACGCCCATCGTGCTGACGCTGCCCGTACGCCACTTCTCCGCCAGGGGCCAGGTCACCATGGCGCCCGCGGCGCCCAGTTGGGTGTTGATGAAGGCAGCGGCGGCGCTCCCCTGGTCGGTCAGCGCGGAACCCGAGTTGAACCCGAACCAGCCGGACCAGAGGAGGCCCGCGCCGACGACGACCAGCGGGATGTTGTTGGGGCGCTCCTCACGGCGGGCGAAGTCGCGCGGCGCCCTCAGCACCAGGGCGACAGCCAGACCGGCGACCCCGGAGTTGAGTTCCACCGGCAGCCCGCCCGCGAAGTCCAGGGCGCCCAGGTGCTTGACGATCCACCCGTCGTCGAAGACCCAGTGCGCGAGCGGGACATAGACGATCAGCAGCCACAGGACGACTAAGACCAGCCACCCCCTCATCGTGGCCCCGTCCGCGACGGCACCGCCGATCAGGGCGACCGTGATGATCGCGAATCCCATCTGGAACGTGGCGTAGGCGTACGTGGGGATGTGGCCGGTCAGCGTGGTGAGCCCGATGTCGTTCATGAAGACGTGATCGAGGTTGCCGATCACACCAAGAAGACGCCGGGTTCGCGGCTTGTGCGACGTTTGACTAGGCCGTTCAGGCCGACGGAGCCTCGCGCCGGTGTTCACCGGGGGCTGCCCGCAGGCGCACGGCGCAGATGCGGAGGAAGAGGACCAAGCGTATGAATGAGGGATCAACGGCTCGAACGGAGTTGGCCCCATGGACGATTACCCGCTCCTGAATCTCTTCCTGACCATGCTGTACCTGTTCCTCTGGGTCATGTGGTTCTTCCTGCTGTTCAAGGTGGTGACGGACCTGTTCCGCGACCACACGCTGAACGGTTGGGCCAAGGCCGGCTGGCTGATCTTCGTCATCCTGCTGCCCTACCTGGGCGTGCTGATCTACCTCATCGTGCGGGGCCGCAGCATGCACGAGCGCGACGCCAAGGCGGTCAAGGACTCGGAGGCGGCCTTCCGGCAGTACGTGAGGGAGGCCGCGGGCACCTCGGGCGGCGGCTCCGGCGGGAGCGACCACGTGAACGATCTGGCCAAGCTCGCCGAACTCAAGGACAAGGGCGCGCTCAACGAGGACGAGTACGAGCGGGCCAAGGCGAAGCTCCTGGCTTGACGGGTCTCGCGGCCTGGCGGGCCTGGCGGCCGCATTGCATCCCCATGCAATCACCGGTCAAATGGAAAGACTGGGCTATCGGCTCCCGGACTATGTGGTCACAACCGCCGAAGGGTAGGCGGTTGCAGGGCAACTCCCCGACGCCACGACGTCTCTCCCCGGGCCGGTCGCTTCCGCTCGCACCCGGCCCGGTCGGTGACGGCGTCGGTCGGGGCCGGTCAGCAGATCGGCGTCCGGGCGGAGGCTCTTCGTACGGGGGTACTCATCGGCGGCTTACGGTTCCGGCGAGGCGGGACGCGGTAGCGGCGCCTGTGGGGCTCTCTGTGAGGATCCCCGGGCCCGGTCCCCAGGCCGCCGCACACAGGGATTCGGCAACGGCGGCGGAGTAGCGGGCAGCGGCGAGCCAGTGGGTGGCGAAGCCGTCGGTGTCGGCGGGGAGGAGGCGGCCGAAGAGGTCGCGTTCGCGTTGGGCCGCCGAGGCGCAGAGGGCGGTGAGCAGTCCGGCGGCCGTGGGGAGGCCCCCGTGGCGCAGGCGGCGGGCCTCGGCGGTGACGTCACCGAGCAGGCCGAGGGCGGCGCGGCCCGCCGGGACGGTCTGTTCGACGCGGCGCTCCAGGAGGTGGAGGGGCGACTCCGCGCCGGGGCTGCCGGGCGGGGCCGCGTGCACGGGAGCGCCCGGGCCGGGGAGGTCGGCGCGGCGCAGACGGTCGAAACCGAGGTCGACCGTGCCCTCCCCGGTGGGGTGCGAGCAGGCGAGCAGGGTGAGCCGGGGGTGCTGGGCGGGCACCAGGCGGCCGATGATCCGCAGCCTCATACCCGGTGCCGTGGCCAGGAGCATCAGGTTGTCGCGATGGGCCAGCCCGGGGTCGTCGTCAGCGACGGTCAGGCGGACAAGGGGCCCGCCGTCGCACCGCGCGAGCAGGCAGGCGCCGCCCGATTCCCGTACCGCGCCCAGGAGTCCGACGTCCAGGAAGAGCAGGTCGCTGCCGCCGCCGTCCGGTTCGGCGTAGCGGGAGACGGACCGCAGGGCGCGGGCGGCCTGTTCGGCCGGCGGGGTCTCCCACAGGGCGGCGAGGGGCGGTTCCGTCCAGGCGGCACCCCGGGCGGTGACAGCCTTGACGCCCCTCCCCGCGCCCAGTCTGCCGTCCGGGGAGACCGTCGCCCCCGCGACCACGAGACCGGCCCGGCCCAGCTCCCGGTGGGTGAGAGCGGTGTCCCCGAGGCGCACAGTGCGGTCGGCCACGCCCAGGGCGCGCCCCACCCCACCGGGTGCCACGTCCCCCACCGTGCAGAGCCGGCCGTCAGAGGTGGCGACCCAGGTGCGGGCGCCGCCGTGCCCCGACTCGGTGACCACGGGTTCGGTGAACAGGCCGTACAGGCGCAGGGAGCCGTCCGGGCTGTACGGGCGGCGGGCACGGCCCCGTACCGCTGCCAGCTCAGCACCGGTAGCCGTCCCCACCCGGTGTGCGGTGCCCAGGAGTTCGGCCAGGGCGGTGACGAGGTCGGCGGTGCGGTACGAGGGGTCACCGGCGCGGGCCGCGCGCAGCAGGGTGACGACGGACAGCGCGGCGGACGCGGCGCGCGGCAGTTGCCGGAGCCGGGCGGTGTGCGCGGCCCGCAGCAGTGCGGCCTGGGCGACGGCACCGGCCCCGTCCACGCCCGCCTCCAGCACGGCGGCGCCCGCCGACCAGAGGCCGGCAGCCGCCTCGCGCTGCGCGGGGCTCGCCTCCTCGGGAGCGGAAGTGGGAGCGGGAGCGGGGGCCGGGGCGGGAGCTGAGGTTGCCGGGGTGGAGTCGGTCGCGTGGGGCGTCGTCGTGAGGGGGGTGGAGTCGGGGGGCGTCGTGGCCGGTTGCGCGGCGGGGTCAGGGGCGGGTTGTTGGGGCGTGGCGCGGGTGGGTTCGAGGGTCGGGTCCGCTGCGGAAGCGGGTTCGGGGGCCGCGTCGGGGACGGGTTCGGAGGGCGGGTCCGCCGCGGGGGCCGCGCAGGCGGCGGCCGCGCGGTGGAGGCAGGCCGGGGCGAGGAGGCAGCCGCAGGTGATGGCGTCCACCGTGGCCACCACCCCGCCCGGGGCGTGGAGGCGCAGTTCGGTGTCGTCGTCGACCGCGACCGTCACCGTGTCCCCGTCGCGGTGCGTCGGGCGGGCTGCGAGCTTGGTGACCGCCGCGTCCAGCCGCTTGCGCAGCCGGGGCGAGAGGTCCTCCACCAGCGTGGCCGTGACCTCCGGCGCGACGGGGGGCAACTGGGCGGCGGTCATGCGGTCTTCTCCCCTATCCAGCGGGCGAGTTCGAGTGGGCTGAGGGCCGCCACGGGCATACCGGCGGCCACGAGCTGCCCGGCCACGCCCGTCGAGTAGCGGGGCCGGCCGACGTCGTCGAGGCTGGCGCATCCCAGGACATGGCAGCCGGTGGCGACCAGGGCCCGTACCTCGGACAGCAGTCCGCCGAGCGGGGCGCCCTCCTCGAAGTCGCTGATGACGACGACGAGCGTGCGGCTGGGCACCGTGATCAGGCTGCGCGCGTGCCGGAGGCCTGCGGCGATGTGTGTGCCGCCGCCCACGCTCACCTCCAGGAGGAGCGAGAGGGGGTCGTGCACATGGCCGGTGAGGTCGACAACCTCCGTGGAGAAGGCCAGGAAGTGGGTGCTCAGGGTCGGCACCCCGGCCAGTACGGAAGCGGTCAGCGCGGACCAGATCGTCGAGGCCTCCATGGACCCGGAAACGTCGGTGACCAGGATCAGGCGCCAGTCGGCCGACCGACGGGCGCGGCTGCGGAACACCGGCCTCTCGGGGACGACCTGGACCGTGCCGTCCTCCGTGCGGCGGGCGGTGGCCAGATTGGCGCGCAGCGTACGCGGCAGATCCAGCCGTCCGCCCGGGCGACGGGTGGGCCGGGCCTGCATGGTGCCGGTGAGGGCGGGCCGCAGCCGGGTGGCCAGTTGCCGGGTCAGTTCGTCGACCAGGCGGCGGACCAGCGGCCGGAGCGCCGCGAGGCGCGCCTCGGGGAGCCCGCCGGCGTAACGCAGGACTGTGCGGAGCAGTTCCACGGAGGGGGTGGCGGCGGCCGGGTCGAGTTCGGTGAGCACGTCCTGCCGTCCGGTCGCGGCAGCGGCGGCGAGGACTTCTTCACGGACGCCGGGGCCGAAGAGCGCGGCGAGTTCCTCGGACCACTCGCGGACGCCGGGGAACGACGCCTCCCGGCCGCCTCGGCCCTGGCCGGGCATGGGCAGACCCCCACGGGAGCCCTCACCACGCCCCGCCCCGTACAACTCGTCCAGCGCGGTGGCCAGGCGGGCGGCCCCGGGCGGCAGTTGGTCGGGACGCCGGCCGAGGACGAGCCGCCACCGGTCGGCGGGCGCGAGGGTCCGCACGGGGGTGGTGGCACCCCCGAGGCCGGTCGGCGGAGCGGCGGTCCCGGTGGCTGCGTCGGGGCCGGTCTCGGGGCTGGGAGCTTGGGCGGTGCCGGTGCCGGTCTTGGTGCCCTCCTCTGTTGTACGGGGGTGGGGGTGCGCCCGGTCGGCGGGAGACGGGGTGATGGTGGCGCAGGCCGAGGGCGGGGCCGTGGTGGTGGCGGTGGTCGTCGGCGCGGGCTCTGGAGTGTGGGCCGCAGGCGGGTGCCCCTCGGTGCCCCCGGGGGACGGGACGGGCAGGCCCAGGCGGGCCAGGAGGTCGCGGGCCGCGAGGTCCGCGACCGCGCGGCGTGCCAACTCGGCCGGGTCGTCGGCACCGGCGAGGTCCACCCGTTCGCCCAGGCGCTCCTCGACGGTGTCCAGCAGCCGGTCCCGGGCGGCCGGGCTCAAGGTGTCGAAACCCCCGCGCAGGGCGGGCAGCCGGGCCAGGAACGCGGCGTCGTCCAGCTCGACGACCCGGTGCAGCAAGGGGTCCAGGGCCGCGACGCCGACGGTCAGGAGCGGGCCCGCCGCCGTCAGGACGCCGGTGAGACGGGCGATCAGGGCGGCCCGGGAGGGGCTGTCCACCGCCGCGTCCACCCAGGAGGCGACGCGCACCCCGAAGGTGTCGGCCTGCTCGTGGCCCGTGAGCACCCGGACCGCTCCGGCGGCCGCTGCGATCAGCGGGGTGCCGTCGGAGGCGAGCCGGGCGAGGGCGTCGGCAAGCCGGATACCGCCCACCCGGTCGGCGCGCTGCGCCAGTTCGAGCAGCGCCCGGGCGTCCTCGGGCTCCTCGGAACCGGTGAGGCCGTCGACCTGCCGGACCGCCGCCGAGGTCAGGAGTTCCGCCGCGTGCGCGAGGCGGGCGGGGAGGGCAGCGAGGGCGTCGGGAGTGCCGGAGGGCGAGAGGTCGCGGGGCACCGCCAGGCCCGGCAGGTGACCTGCGGCGACGCGGTCCAGGAGGTCGAGACCGGCGAGGAGTTCGGGAAGGGTCCCGCTCGCGGGGAGTACGGCCGCCAGCTCCGTCAGGCGCTCCTCGGCCAGGGCGGGGAGCCCGCACTCCGCGGCCTCCGTCAGGCCGCGTACGACCTGCGCGGCCGTCGGGCCGCCCTCCGCGCGCTCGGCCGCGTGCCGCCCGCGCAGTACGCCTTCGGCCGCCTGGGCGGGGGTGACGCCCCGGGCTCCGGCCGCGGTGAGCATCGCGGCCGTGGCCGGGGTCCACCGCACCTGCCAGCGCGTGGTGAGCCCTTCCGAACCCGCCGCGCCGGTCACCTCCTGCTCCTGCGCGTACGGGATGCCGCACACCGTCAGCCGGCGCAGCAGCAGTTCACGGCGGCCGTCGAGGGCGGAGCGGGCCGGGTCGAGCCGGAGGTCGCGCGGGGCCTTCCCGGCCGTGTCCGCCGGGCCGGGGAGGGACAGCGCCTCGGTCTCGGCCTCCACGGCGGGGCCGAGGCCGCTGCGCGGGGCGGCGGGTGTGGGGCGTCCGGTACGGGAGCCGACGAGGACACGTTCGAGCGCGTGGGCGACGGCGCGGCCCGTGCCGTAGGTCTCGCCCCGGCCGAGCACCGTCTGCACGGCCTCCAGGAATTCACCGCGCCCGGGGGCGGGCAGGTCGCGCAACCGTGCCAGGTCCCCGGCGACCCGTACGACCTCCCGGCCGTCCGCCGGACCGTAGGGGTGGCCCTGTTCACGCAGGGCCACACAGACCCGGACCGCCGTACGGATCAGCGCCTCATGCAGGGCGGCCGGGTCCCCGGCGGCGTCCAGGACGGTGTGCTGCCACTCCGGGTCCCGGATGCCCGCCGGGTAGCCGGAGCGGGAGTCGAGCAGGGGGTACGTGTACGGGATCAGCGAGACGGTGCAGGCCGCCTCCGTCGAACCCGCGCCGGGCTCGCGGGCGGGGGTGGCCGGTGCGTCGGCCGGGGTGTCGGGCGCGTCCGTGCCGGCCTTGGACGCGTCCCCGGGGGCGTACGGAGTGCCTGCGGCGGCACCGCTGGATGCATCCGGCCCCGTGTCGGGCACGCCCGCGGCGGCATCGGGTGCGTCCGCAGGGGCGTACGTCGGGCCCGCCGGAGCCCCGGAGGTGCCGGGTGCCGCCGATGCGCCCGACACCAGGGCCGTGTCCGCCCCCGGCACGGCGGACGGCAGCAGCGCCGGGGTGTGGAAGGCGCCCACCACCACGGCGGGCCGCTGCCCGTTCGCCAGGGCTGCGGCGATGTGGTCGCGCATGCACGCCTCGCGCACGAGGTCGGTGCCGTCCACGCCGTACCGCGCCTCGGCCTCGTACCGCAGCGCCCAGCCGGTGAGCAGGGCGGCGCGGCGGAGCGCCTCGGGCGAGGAGCCGGGGGCCGGGGCCTCCACCAGGCGGTCCCACAGGTCGTCGCCTTCGCGGCCGGTGAGCCGGGACCGGAGGGCGGTGGACAGCCCGTGGCCCTCCCCCGGTACGCGTACGGAGTCGGCGCCCGGCGCGGGCGCGGGCACAGGCGCGTCCGGCCCGCCCCGCGCCCAGGCCCGGTCCGCGAGCGGGAGGTCGCAGGCCACGGCCGGGACCCCGTTCCGGGCCGCCCAGCGCAGGGCGGCCAGTTCGGGCGAGAAGTCCGCGAACGGGTAGAAGGCGGGCCCCCGTTCGCCGCCCGCGCCCGCTCCTGCGGCGGGCACGGCGGCCAGCGCCACCGGGGCCCGGGTCTCCTCGTGGGCGAGCCAGCCCAGCCAGGGCTGGAACTCGGCGGGCAGTTCGACGAGGAGGACGTCCGGGGCCGCCGCGTCCAGCAGGGCCGGGACGGCGGCCGCGAGGGAGGGCGCGTGGTGGCGCACCCCGATCAGGAACGGCAGCCCGGGCCCGTCCGCCGCGAGCGCCGCCACCGCGGCCTCCGGGGTGACGGGCCCCGCCTCCGGGCCCTGCGGTGGGACGGCTCCGGGCGCCTCGGCAACCGGCCGCCCCTCCGGCATGGCCGCCCGCTCCTCGGGCGTGGTCGACTCGCTCATCCGTCAGTTCTCCAGCACCGCGCGCAGGTCCCACAGGGCACGCCAGGTGGCCGACCCCTGCTCGGCGCGCCTGCGGACCGGGCCGTCCCAGTACCCCAGCAGCCGTGCCGCGTCGGCCGGGTCGTCCTTGCGGACGACGCCGAGCAGATGGCCGGGCAGGAGGGAGAGCACGTCCCGGTCCCCCGGGAAGTAGGCGGCGGCCAGGCCGAGGGAGCCCGCGACGGAGACCGCCTCCGCCGTGCTCATCACCGTGGAGGGGCGCTCGACCTCCCAGCCCTCCGTGGAGCGGCCCTCGCGCAGGTCCCGGAAGGCCGTGACCAGCGCTTCGAGGACCGCGTCGTCCACCTGGTAGGCGGCGCCCGCCCGTTCCACGGCGGCGCGCGACTGGCGGCGGACGAGCGCGGTCTCGGCGTCCACGTCCCCGATCGGGCCGACCGTCTCGAAGTTGAAGCGCCGCTTCAGGGCGGCGGACATCTCCGAGACGCCCCGGTCCCGCAGGTTGGCGGTGGCGATGAGGGTGAAGCCGGGGGCCGCGTGCACCTGGGCGCCCTCGCTGCCCGCGAGTTCGGGGACCGCGATCCGCCGCTCGGAGAGGAGGGAGACCAGCGCGTCCTGGACCTCGGGCAGACAGCGGGTGACCTCCTCGACGCGGGCGACCGCTCCCCGGGTCATGGCCGTGAGCACCGGGGAGGGCACCAGGGCCTGTTCGGTGGGGCCCTGGGCGAGCAGCAGCGCGTAGTTCCAGCCGTACTTGAGCTGGTCCTCGGTGGTGCCCGCGGTGCCCTGCACGGTGAGTGCGCTGGTGCCGCAGACGGCCGCCGACAGCAGTTCGGAGAGCATCGACTTGGCGGTGCCGGGCTCGCCCACCAGGAGCAGTCCGCGCTCTCCGGCGAGGGTGACCACACACCGTTCGACCAGGGCGCGTTCACCGACGAACTTCTGCTCGATCACCAGGCGGCGCGGCACCCCGGCGTCGGGCCGGGCGCCCTTCGGCAGGCTCAGCGCCTCCCCCGCGCTCCCGGTCACGAAGGTGACGACGGCGCGCGGGGTGAGCTGCCAGCCGGGCGGGCGGGGGCCGGTGTCCTGGGCGGCGAGGAAGGCCAGTTCGGTGGCGTACCGGTCCTCGGCCGGGGTGACCTGGCGGTGTTCCCGGCCGGGCGCCGCCGCCTGGTCCGGGACGCCGGCCACAGTGGTGCTGTCCATGTCGCTGCTGGTGGTGGTGTCGCTCGTCATCGGCGGCGGCCCTTCCGGGAGGTGCGGGTGTCCAGTTCTTCGAAGGCGGGGGCGTCGCCGCCGCGCACCCGTGCCCAGGCGGCCGCGAACAGCGCGGGCACAGGGAGGTGGGGCACGGTGCGGACACCGCCGACCACCGGGTACAGGCCTTCCTTCCAGGTCTCCAACGGCAGCGCGGGGGCGTTGCGCTCCATCCAGCCGCAGGGCAGGAACAGGGTGCGACCGGCGCGGGAGCGCTTCGCCTCCACGACGAGGTCGGTGGCGGCGAGTTCGGCGCGTGCCTTCTTGACGCGGGCCGGCTTCCACTCCGTCCAGCGGACGCAGTTGCGGTCCGTCGGGTCGGGCAGGGTGAGCAGCATCAGATAGAGGGCGGCGGCATCCGCGCTCAGGCCGAGGGTCCCGGCCGCCTCCGCCACCAGCTCCGGCACCGCGCGGGTCGGGTCCTGCGCCGGGTAGTGCGGCAGGCCGTCGGCACTCGGGGCGCCTTCGGAGAACGTAGCGGCTTCCGAAGGCTTGGTGCCCCCGGCCTCCGCCGAGCCGTCGGGGAGGCCCGCCGAGACCAGCGCCTCGGTCTCCTCCCCCAGCAGGGCGCGCAGAGCGAGGAGGTCGCCGGTGGCGTGGGGCGCGGCCGTCCCTTCGACGAGGCCGAAGGCCGGGTCGTCGGGGCCCGTCAGACCGGCCGGGCGGATCAGGAGCTTCTCGTGGTTGCCGTAGCCGTGGCCGGGGCCGAGGAGCAGCGCCGCACCCGCCCGGACCAGTCCGTCCGCGTCCGCCCCGCCGGACTCGGGCAGCCCGAGGGCGGCGCGGATCGGGACGCCGATCGGCTTGCCCTCCTCCGTCCAGTCCAGACCGAGGTCCAGGACCAGCGCCGGGTCGGCGAGGCGGGCGCGCAGGGCCGCCAGCCCGGTGGGCAGGTGGGCCCGCAGGGGGTGCCCGTACGGCAGGGTGTAGGCGAGGGTCCGCAGCGCGGTCAGGGCGGAGGCGACCGAACCGCGTGCGCCGACCCGGCGCAGGGCGGGGCGGCCGGTCCCGTCCGGGACGTCGGTGCCGTGGGTGAGCCAGTTGCGTGAGACCGCGTTGAGGACCAGGTCGACGGCGCCGGGCGTGGTGCCCGACAGGTCGAGGTCCAGCTCCTCGGGGACGCGGACGAGGGAGCCCAGGCGCTCCCGCCAGACCTCGGCGGCGGCCTCCACGTCCGGGCCCTTGGTCCACAGCTCGGCCGGGTCCGCGGGCAGCAACGCCCTGAGCAGGGCGTGCCGTTCGTCGCCCGGCAGGGCGTCCAGCCTGGCCCGGGCGGCCTCGAAGGCCCGGGTCTTGGCGCCGAGCAGGGCGAGCGCCTCGGCGCCTGGCTCCGCGACGGCGGCCGAAAGCAGGGCGACGGCCTGGAGCGGTCCGATCCCGGTGGCCGTGTGGAACGCCTCGGCGACCTCCGGGCGCCAGGGCGCGGGGCCCTGTTCCCGCAGGAGGGCGGTGAGCCGGGTCAGCCGGTCGCGGTCGATGCCCTCGCGGAAGATGCGCTCGCGGTCCAGGGTGAAGCCGGCGACGGGTCCGAAGGCACCGGTCGGGTCGTGGTCCAGGGCCAGCCAACGGGCCACGTCGTCGTGGGTGTTCCAGCCGCGTTCGGCGATGACCACCACCGTACGGCCGCCCTTGCGCAGCACCTGGCCGAGGCGTTGCACGGCGTCCCGGCGTCCCCGCCCGGGCGTGCCGCTGTACGGCTCGATGAGGTCCACCTGCCGGACGGTGCCCGCCGGGTCGGCCAGCGGGCCCGCCGCGAAGGTGTCCAGCAGGACCAGGAGCCCGGCGCGGTGCTCGGGGGACAGGGCCGACGAGGCGGCCCGGTAGGCGAGTTCGGGCAGCTGGTCGAGGAGGGAGGTCCAGGACAGCGAGCCGACGGGCACGGTGAACTCGTCCCGCTGCCAGCCGTCGACAGGGGTGAAGGGGGCCTTGGACGGCACGGGCGGGCCGAACGCCGGTTCGCCGCCCAGGACATGGTTGACACCGAGGATCTGCCGGATGGTGGTCCACCGGGGCCCGCCTCCCCACCAGCCGCCGTACAGACGCTCGGAGCCGAAGGCGGTGGCCTCCCGCAGGGTCGTGTCGTCGCCGTGCTCGGGCGCGTGGTCGAAGAACATCCCCTGGGTGCGCGCGGTGTTCCGGGGGGTGACCGGCTGGGCGGGCTCGGGCGGTGTCACGTACCGTACGGCTGCGGCGGCGCGGTCCACCGCGTTGCGGACGAGGCCGGTGACTCCGGCGCGGAGCCGTGCGTCGGACACCTCGGGCAGGACCCGGGCGACGGCCTCCTCGCTCAGCTCCCGCGACGAGGGCCCGGTGTACTCCTCGACCGCCCGGAACGCCTCCCGGTGCCGGGCGACCGCTGCGGCGACCTCCTTCAACAGCTCCCCCGCCCGCGAGTCCGTCAGGGCCCGCAGGGCGGCGGAGCCGCGCTCGTCCCTCGGGCGCAGGGCGTGCCAGTAGGCGACGGGTGGCACGTAGGGGGTGCCCGCCGCGTCGTTGCCGCCGGAGGAGTCGGGGGTGACGGACCACAGAGTGCCGCCGGTGCCGTCGGTGTCCGCCGGGCGTGCTTCGACGGAACGGTGGTGCAGGGCCATGACCGGCCGTGATCCGCCGGGCAGGGCGAGGGCGCCGAGGGGCACCGGGGCGCAGTCGGCGCAGAGCGGGTACGGCAGGGTCACCGTGCGGCCGTCGGGGGTGCCGGCGACGATGCGGTCGCCGTCCGCGGGGGCGGCGGTGCCGGGCTCGGTGACCGTACGGCGGACCCAGCGGCCCAGGACCGTGCCGTCCGTGCCGAACGGGGTGTTCTCCAGGCCGGGCTGGAGGGGCAGGACCTGGCAGTGCTCGGTGAGCAGCCGGGTGCCGTCCTGGACGCCGGAGCGGAGGAAGGCGGGCAGGGAGGCGCGGCCGTGGGTGCCGGTGGCGGGGTCGTACTCCAGCCAGACGCGCTGCTTGCCCTGGTGTCCGTCGCGCCAGTGGCCGGTGCCGTCGGAGATGACGGCGCGCTGCGGCGGAAGGGAGGTGTCGCCCGCGTGCAGGGCCTTGCCGCCGGTGGCGCGGCCGCCGCCGGGCAGCGGGAGGCAGACCTCGTCGGAGGCGCCGGAGTGGCCCCATCGGGGGATCTGCTCGCCGCCGACGGTGAAGACCTCGGCGGGGCGGTGCGACCAGTAGCCGCGCTGCTTGCCGTCCTCCCACCAGATGACGAGCAACTCGCCGTCGGCGTAACGGAATCCGAGGGTGCGCCAGCGGTCCAGGGTGGCGGGCAGCCGCAGGGTGTGCCGGAGCAGGACGCCTTCGGGGCCGACGACGACGACGCGTTCGAAGGTGTTGAGGATCAGCGCGGGCCAGGCGCCGGTGACGCCGACGCTCTCCGAGCGGTGGCGCTGGCCCGCCGAGGCGGCGGCCGCCTCCGCGGCGAGTTCGGCGTACGTCTCGTCCAGTGCGGGCCAGCCCAGTTCGTCCAGGACGCCGGTACGCAGGGTTGCGGCGAGCAGGGGCACCACGTCGTGGGCCTTGAGGAGCCGCACAGCCTCCGGGGCGACCTCGGCGGCCACGGCACGGAATCCCGAGAGCTTGTTGAGGGCGGACTGCAGTCCGGGGAGCCCCCGGGCGGCCGTGTACTCCTCGGCGCGGGCGGTCAGCCACTCGCGCAGGACTCCGGAGAGCACGGGGTGCGCGGCCAGCCGGGCCATGCCCGTGTCGCTCACCCGCTGGCCGCGTCCGCCACCGAGTTGGCCGACGGTGCGGCTCAGCAGGGCGCGGAAGGCGGGGTGTCCGTCGAGGGCGGTGAGGCCCCGCGCGCCGGGCGCGGTGTCGGTCAGCCAGCCGTCGAGGGGGAAGCCCGGGGCGTACCTGGCGCCCTGGTCCTCGTCGTCCGGCTCGGCGACCGGGACTCCGGAGGCCAGGCAGAGGTCGAGGATGTCCAGGTCGGCGGTGCGCTGCCAGCGGCCCTGGAAGAGCTCGACAGGGCGTGCGTCGGTGCGCAGCCGGTCCGCCGCGCGGGCGACCAGCGCGAGGGTCTCCGGGCTGCGGCCCGCGGTGGCCCGGTTGCGGCGACGGTGCGCCTCCCAGCGGGCGAGCCAGTCCGCCGGGGAGACGGCGGGCACGCGCTCGCCGGGCGAACCGGGACGACCGGAAGCGCCGGAAATACCGGAAGTACCGGTGGCGGAGGTGACAGCGGTCCCGGAGGCGCCAACCGCAGAGGCGTCGGGGGCATCGGAGGCTCCGGGCAGGGCCGTGAGCAGGTCCTCGGCGCCGGACTCGGCCAGCAGCGTGAGCCAGCCGCGTTCGGCGTCCGCGCCCCGGCTGCCGTCCTCGGTGAAGGTCTCCGGGAAGAAGCCGAGGAGCCGGGCGCGCACGGCCGGGTCCCGCTGGGCGAGGGCGACGACGGCCGGGCGGTAGGCCGTCCAGAACGAGGCGGGGGCCCGCACGACTCCCGGGGAGCCGATCAGGTCGGCCACCAGGTCGCGTTCGGCACTCTCGCGGTCCAGTCCGGCGGCCTTGACCAGGGCGCGGACGTCCTGCGGCAGGGCGGCGTAGGGCGGCATGCCCGCGGCACAGCGCTCGACGAGCAGACGGCGGAACTGCGCCCAGGCGTCCGCCGGATCGAGCCGGGCGACCAGGTCGCGTACGTACTGCCGGAGCGCCTTGACGGTGAGCGCACCGGCAAAGGCGAACTCCAGGAAGACGGCCCGCTGCCGGTCCTCGTCCACGACGAGGCCGTGAACCCGCTCGGCCTCGCGGGCCTTGCCGAAGAAGGAGGCCGCGTAGACGGTGTTCTCCGCCTGGAGGAAGAGGCGGGCGACCTGCTCGTAGTAGGTGGGGAGGAAGTGGGGCACGGCTCGGCCGAGCCGGGTGCCCAGCTCGTCGAAGCCCTCCTTGGCGGCACCGGCGCGGGACTTGGCCTGTCGGCCCAGCCGCTCGATGTCCTTGACCAGGGCCAGGGCGTGGTGCCCGTTGGCCGGGTCGTTGACCAGCGCCCAGGCGGGGAAGCCCAGCGTCTCGCGGCGGACCTGACCGACGACGGGGGCCTCGGCGGCCCGGGTCAGCCCCAGGAACTCCAGGGCCAGGTCCTCGGCCTCACCGAGGGTGCCGGGCACCAGGCGGACCACGGGGCGGTCGCCGAGGGCGGGGTGCGTGTAGGTGCGGGCGGTGAGCGCGTCGGCGTCGTCCCGTCCGGTGGTGCCGGCCGGGACGACGGCGCCCGCGTCCAGCAGGGCCGCGGCGCGGGCCTCGGCGGCGGGGTCTCCGGCGGGGGCGGTGTTTTCGGTGGTGGCGGTGTTGTCGGTGGTACGGCCACGGGCCTGGTCGCCCGCCTGGGCGGGAAGCGCCGCCGCAGCCGCCCCGATGCCGGTCTCGGTCTCGGTCTCGGTGTTCACGGTGCTGTTCGCGTCGTTGTTCGTCGTCGTGGTGCTCATGCCGCCCGCTCCTCGTCCTCCACGTCGCGACCGGCGTAGAGCGCCGCCGCCATGCGCATGCCCTCGGACCACGCGACGGGGCCGACCTCGGCGGCCGTCAGCGTGCGCCCCGAGGGGTCGGTCCAGCCCAAGGGGCCCGTCTCGGTGTCGTACTCGCCGTATCCGTCGTGCTCACCGATCCAGATGCGCGCCTCGACGGTGGTGCCGTCCTCCACCACCGGGCAGACCGCGTAGCCGCCGCGCGACCGGTAGCCGAGCTGGGTGACGCGGCCGTGCAGGAACCGCAGCTCCTTGAAGGCACCGCCCGCGTAGGTGTCCACGGAGACGGTGTCCGGGGCGAGGCCGGGCGGGCGGCGCCACACCTCGCGGAACAGCTGCTCCACCTGCTGGCTCACCTCCAGCTCGACCGCGAACTCCCGCAGCTCGTCCAGGTCGTCGAGGAGGACGGGGTGCGGAACGCTCACCACGTCCGGGGTGATCCGGACCGTGTCACCGTCCAGGTCGACGAGACCGAGGCCGCGGTCGGGGTCGACATCGCGCAGGAACCCGGCGACCCCGCCGTCCGCGCCGGTCACCACCACGTCCCGCAGGGCCGCCTGCCACGCCGGGTCGGGCCAGACCCGGGCGAGGACGGCGGTGGGGACGGGCAGCGAGCGCACCATCCACTGCTCGACATCGCTCAGGCACCGGCGTTCGTGCCGCTCCAGCCACTCGGTGAGCTGCCGGAGGCCGACGACCGCCGGGTCGTCCTTCAGTTTGGCCGGGACGGACTTCAGCCGTCGGCCCTTCCCGTTGCGGCAGACCACCTTGCCCGCCTCCAGGCCGACTTCGTAGTCGCCCGCCGGTACCCACCCCATGCGCTGTTCTCCCCGTGTTCCGTACGGCGCCGCCGGGCGGCGGCACGCTGATGAGACCCGCCGACGGCAACGCACCGTGACGAGTGAGAGAGACTCTAGGCGCCCCCACTGACAATGCGGCCAGACCCTGTCCGCCGTCCCTTCGGCCTCCGCTCCCCGGCCCCGAGGGTGAGCGCGGCCTTTCGCGCGATGCGAAGCGCGATGCGGAGAGTGACACCTTGTAGCGCTGTGCAGGCAATGGCGTCAGGCCGGCGTCAAGAATATCCCCGTCCCGTATGAGCCCCGTCAAGATGGTCAACAACCGGCTCGGACCCGAGGTTTGCTTATGTCGGCCGACCGGCCGATTCCCTTCCTCACTTCTCATCCCAGGAGCTCGCGATGGCCGATCTGGCCTTCGTCGCCACCACGATCGCGGTATTCGCGCTGGTGGTTCTCGTCGCCCGGGGGGTGACCAAGCTGTGACCGCCGAGCATTTCGTCGGCCTTGTCGTGGCCGTCTCCCTGGTCGGGTATCTCGTTCTGGCCCTCCTTTACCCGGAGAGGTTCTGAGTGCCGAAATGAGTTCCCAGATCGCTGGTGTGCTCCAGCTTCTCGCGCTGATAACCGCACTTGCCCTCGTCCACCGCCCACTGGGCGATTACATGGCCAAGGTCTACTCCTCCGAGAGGCACTACCGCCCGGAGAGGTGGATCTACCGGGTCATCGGCGCCGATCCGGCCGCCGGGATGCGGTGGCCCGCCTATCTGCGCGCCGTCCTGGCCTTCTCTGCGGTGAGCGTCCTCCTCCTCTACCTGATGCAGCGGATGCAGGGCTTGCTGCCCGGTTCGCTCGGCTTCTCCTCGATCAGCCCTGACCAGGCGTTCAACACCGCCGTGTCCTTCGTCGCCAACACCAACTGGCAGTCCTACTACGGCGAACAGGCCATGGGGCACGTCGTGCAGACCGGCGGCCTCGCGGTGCAGAACTTCGTCTCCGCGGCGGTCGGCATGGCGGTCGCCGTCGCGCTCGTACGGGGCTTCTCCCGGTCCCGTACCGGTGAACTCGGCAATTTCTGGACCGATCTGGTGCGCGGCACCGTCCGTATCCTGCTCCCGATATCAGTGATCGGGGCGGTCGTCCTGGTCGCCTGCGGGGCGATCCAGAACTTCTCCGGTATTCACCAGGTCGGCCAGTTCCTGGGCGGTCCGCAGGAGTGGAACGGGGGTGCCGTCGCCTCCCAGGAGGCCATCAAGGAACTCGGCACCAACGGCGGCGGCTATTTCAGCGCCAACTCCGCCCACCCCTTCGAGAATCCCACTCCCCTGTCCAACCTGTTCGAGATCTTCCTCATCCTGCTGATTCCGTTCGCGCTGACGCGGACATTCGGGCGGATGGTCGGCTCGTCGAAACAGGGGTACGCGATCCTCGGCGCGATGGCCGTCATCTGGATCGGGTTCACCGCACTGATGATGTGGACCGAATTCGCCCACCGCGGGGCCGCGTTCGAAATCGCCGGTGGGGCCATGGAGGGCAAGGAGACCCGCTTCGGGATCGCCGGTTCGTCCCTCTTCGCGGTCGCCACAACGCTCACCTCGACCGGTGCGGTGAACTCGTTCCACTCCTCGTACACCGGCTTCGGCGGCGGAATCACGATGCTGGGCATGCAGCTCGGTGAGATCGCTCCCGGCGGCGTCGGCTCGGGCCTGTACGGCATGCTGATCATGGCGGTCATCGCGGTGTTCATCGCCGGGCTGATGGTCGGCCGCACCCCCGAGTACCTGGGCAAGAAGATCGGCACCCGTCAGATCAAGCTCGCCGCCTGCTACATCCTCGTCACTCCGGCGCTCGTGCTCGGCTTCACCGCCGTCGCCATGGCCCTGCCGACGCCCGCCGACTCGATGACCAACACCGGCGCGCACGGCTTCTCCGAGATCCTGTACGCCTACACCTCCGGCGCCAACAACAACGGCTCCGCGTTCGCCGGACTCGACGCCGACACTCCGTGGTTCAACACCACCATCGGCATCGCGATGGCGCTCGGCCGCTTCCTCCCGATGGTCTTCGTCCTCGCGCTGGCCGGCTCGCTCGCCGAGCAGCAGCCGGTGCCCACGACCGCGGGCACCCTGCGCACCGACAAGCCCCTCTACGCGGGGCTGCTCGTCGGCACGGTCCTCACCGTCACCGGACTCACCTACTTCCCGGCCCTGGCGCTGGGCCCGCTCGCCGAAGGGCTCGCCTCATGAGCACCGTCACCCCCGCCCGCGCTCCGCACGGAGACCTGCCGCCGACCGGCGGCGAGAGGCCGGCCACTCGTGTCGGCGGCGGCCTGTTCGACCCGAAGCAGCTCCTCAAGTCGTTCCCGGACGCGCTGCGCAAACTCGACCCGCGCGTGATGATCAAATCGCCCGTGATGTTCGTGGTGCTGGTCGGCTCGGTGGTCACCACCGTGCTCGCGGTCACGGACCCGACCGACTGGTTCGGCTGGGCGATCACCGCGTGGCTCTGGCTGACCACGGTCTTCGCCAACCTTGCCGAGGCCGTGGCGGAAGGCCGGGGCAAGGCCCAGGCCGACACCCTGCGCAGGGCCAAGACCGCTACCGTCGCCCGCCGCGTCATCGGCGCGGCCGAGGAGCGCGTCGCCGGAACGGAGCTGCGCGTCGGGGACCTGGTGGTCTGTGAGGCCGGAGACGTCATCCCCGGCGACGGGGACGTGGTCGAGGGCGTCGCCTCCGTCGACGAATCCGCGATCACCGGCGAATCGGCCCCGGTCATCCGCGAGTCCGGCGGCGACCGCAGCGCGGTGACCGGCGGTACGAAGGTGCTCTCCGACCGCGTCGTCATCAGGATCACCACGAAGCCGGGCGAGACCTTCATCGACCGGATGATCAATCTGGTGGAGGGCGCGGCCCGGCAGAAGACGCCCAACGAGATCGCCCTGAACATCCTGCTGGCCTCCCTCACCATCGTCTTCCTGCTCGCGGTGGTCACCCTGAAGCCCTTCGCGATCTACGCGGGCGCCGACGACCAGACCTCGCTGATCGTGCTCGCGGCCCTGCTGGTGTGCCTGATCCCCACCACGATCGGGGCCCTGCTCTCCGCGATCGGCATCGCCGGGATGGACCGGCTCGTCCAGCGCAATGTGCTGGCCCTGTCGGGTCGTGCGGTGGAGGCCGCCGGTGACGTATCGACCCTGCTGCTCGACAAGACCGGGACGATCACCCTGGGCAATCGGCAGGCAGCGGAATTCCTGGCGGTCGAGGGCGTGGCGGAAGCCGAACTCGCGGACGCGGCCCAGCTCTCCTCGCTCGCCGACGAGACCCCCGAGGGCCGGTCGGTCGTCGTGCTGGCCAAGGAGAAGTACGGGCTGCGGGAGCGGGACCGGGGCGAGCTGACCGGGGCCGCATGGGTCGCGTTCACCGCGCAGACCCGGATGTCGGGCGTCGACCTGGACGGACGGAAGGTCCGCAAGGGGGCGACGGGTTCGGTCGTGACGTGGGTGAAGGAGCGGGGCGGGAGCGTCTCCGGGGACACGCACGCCCTCAACGACCGGATTTCCCAGGCCGGTGGCACGCCGCTGCTGGTGGCCGTGGAGGACGACCGGGGTGCCCGGGTCCTGGGAGTGATCCATCTCAAGGACGTGGTGAAGGAGGGCATGCGGGAGCGGTTCGGGGAGCTGCGCCGGATGGGCATCCGTACGGTGATGATCACGGGCGACAACCCGCTGACCGCCAAGGCGATCGCGGAGGAGGCAGGGGTCGACGACTTCCTCGCCGAGGCGACGCCCGAGGACAAGATGGCCCTCATCAAGCGGGAGCAGGCCGGGGGCAAGCTGGTGGCGATGACCGGCGACGGCACCAACGACGCCCCCGCCCTCGCCCAGGCGGACGTCGGCGTGGCGATGAACACCGGCACCTCCGCCGCCAAGGAGGCCGGGAACATGGTGGACCTTGACTCCAACCCCACCAAACTCATCGAGATCGTCGAGATCGGCAAGCAACTCCTGATCACCCGGGGCGCGTTGACGACGTTCTCCATCGCCAACGATGTCGCGAAGTACTTCGCGATCATCCCCGCCATGTTCGCCGTGGCGTATCCGTCGCTGGACAGGCTCAACATCATGGGCCTCTCCTCGCCCGAGTCCGCGATCCTCTCCGCCGTCGTCTTCAACGCACTGATCATCGTCGCCCTGGTGCCGCTCGCCCTCAAGGGCGTCCGCTACCGGCCCGCGAGCGCCGACCGGATGCTGCGCCGCAACCTCGCCCTGTACGGACTCGGCGGCATCGTCGCCCCGTTCATCGGCATCAAGCTCATCGACCTGCTCCTCTCCCTCATCCCCGGAATCGGCTGATCCGCCATGACCCACAACACCGTCGGCAACACCGCGCGCGTACTCGGGGCAGGTCTCCGCGCCCTGCTCGTCCTCACCCTGGTCTGCGGGCTCCTCTATCCCCTCGCCGTCACGGGCGTCGCCCAGGCCCTGTTCCCCGACAAGGCCAACGGCTCCGAGATCAGGGACGCGGGCGGGCAGGTCGTCGGCTCCTCCCTCATCGGGCAGCGGTACGACCTCCCGCCGGAGGGGGGCGGGGGGACTCCCGCCCCGGACCTGCGGTGGTTCCAGCCGCGCCCCTCCAACGGGCTCGGCACCAACAGCGTCAACACGCAGTACTCGCTGCTCCTCTCCGGAGCCACCAACCGCTCCGGCGACAACGAGGAGCTGATCCGGTGGGTGCGGGACGCCAGGGCCGCCGTGGTCAGGGACAACTCCACGCCCACGTACAAGGTGAACCCCGGTGACATCCCGGCCGACGCCGTCACCTCGTCCGGTTCCGGCCTGGACCCGCACATCTCACCGGCGTACGCGAAGCTCCAGGTCCACCGCGTCGCCGCGAAGAACGGCCTCGATGTCGGGGAGGTGGAGGATCTGGTCGCGGACCACACCGCCGGCCGGGTCCTCGGCTTCCTGGGGGAACCCCGGGTGAACGTGCTGGAGCTGAACACGGCGCTCAGGAACCTGACCCGGAACCGATGAATCCGGAACCCTGAGTCCTCGTCCGGCACGGAACGGCAAGGAACAGCACGGAACGGCAGGGAACGGTCATGGAACGCGGAAGACTGCGGATCTATCTCGGTGCGGCGCCGGGCGTCGGCAAGACGTACGCGATGCTCTCCGAGGCCCGTCGGAGGATCGAGCGCGGCACCGACGTGGTCGTCGGGTTCGTGGAGCACCACGGGCGGCCCCGGACGGAGGTGATGCTGCACGGGCTGGAGACCGTTCCGCGTCGGGCGCTGGAGCACCGGGGAGCCACGTTCACCGAGATGGACGTGGACGCGGTCCTGGAGCGGGCTCCGGCCGTGGCCCTGGTGGACGAGCTGGCCCACACCAACGTCCCCGGCTGCCGCAACGCCAAGCGCTGGCAGGACGTCGAGGAGTTGCTGAGGGCCGGGATCGACGTCGTGTCGACGGTCAACATCCAGCACCTGGAGTCGCTCGGCGATGTCGTGGAGTCGATCACCGGGGTACGGCAGCGCGAGACGGTCCCGGACGAGGTGGTGCGGCGGGCCGACCAGATCGAATTGGTCGACATGTCGCCCCAGGCGCTGCGCCGCCGGATGGCGCACGGCAACATCTACCGGCCGGACAGGATGGACGCGGCCCTCTCCCACTACTTCCGCCCCGGCAACCTCACCGCCCTGCGTGAGCTGGCCCTCCTGTGGACCGCCGACCGGGTCGACGAGTACCTGCGGCAGTACCGGGGCGAGCACGGCATCCGGACCACCTGGCAGGCCCGTGAACGCATCGTCGTCGGCCTCACCGGTGGACCCGAGGGCCGCACCCTCATCCGCCGCGCCGCCCGCCTCGCGGAGAAGGGGGCAGGCGGCGAGGTGCTGGCCGTCCATATCGCCGCGAGCGACGGGCTGAAGGCCGTGTCGCCCGAGGAGTTGGCCGTCCAGCGCACGCTGGTCGAGGGGCTCGGCGGGACGTTCCACCACGTCATCGGTGAGGATGTGCCCTCGGCGCTGCTGGACTTCGCCCGCGGGGTCAACGCCACCCAGATCGTCCTGGGTGTCAGCCGCCGCAGGGCGTGGCAGTACGTCCTCGGCCCCGGGGTCAGCGCCACGGTCGCCCGTGAGTCGGGTCCCGACCTCGACGTCCACATCGTCACGCACGACGCCGCCGCCAAGGGCCGCGGGTTGCCGACCGCCGGGGGCGCCCGGCTCGGGCGGGCCCGGATCGTCTGGGGCTGGCTCGTCGGCATCCTGGGGCCCGCCCTCCTCGGCCTGCTGCTCAAGACCGTCGTTCCCGATCTCGGGCTCGCCAACGACATGCTGCTGTTCCTCACCTTCACCGTCGCCGCCGCTCTGCTCGGCGGCATGCTTCCCGCCCTCGCCTCGGCCGCCACCGGCTGCCTGCTGCTCAACTACTTCTTCACCACGCCCTTCCACCGGTTCACGGTCTCCGACCCGAAGAACATCGTCGCCATCGTGATCTTCGTCGGTGTGGCCGTCTCCGTCGCCTCGGTCGTCGACCTGGCGGCCCGCCGTACCCACCAGGCCGCCCGGCTGCGCGCCGAGTCGGAGATCCTGTCCTTCCTGGCGGGCAGCATCCTGCGGGGTGAGAACTCCCTCGACGCCCTGCTCGAACGGCTCCGGGAGACCTTCGCCATGGACTCCGTCGCCCTGCTGGAGCGTGACAGCGAGGTCGAGCACTGGTCGTGCGCGGCGGCGGTCGGCGGCCGCCCGGTCGGCCGTCCCGAGGACGCCGACGTCGACATCCCCGTGGGGGACAACCTGGCCCTGGTCCTGAGCGGCCGGGCGCTGCGGGCCGAGGACCGCCGGGTCCTGGGCGCGTTCGCCGCCCAGGCCGCCGTGGCCCTGGACCGGCAGCGCCTGGTCGGCCAGGCCCAGGAGGCGCGCGAGCTGGCGGAGAGCGACCGCTTCCGCACGGCCCTGCTCGCCGCCGTCAGCCATGACCTCCGCACGCCCCTGGCCGGGATCAAGGCATCGGTCACCTCGCTGCGTTCCCATGACGTCACCTGGTCGGAGACCGACCGCGAGGCCCTCCTCGAAGGCATCGAGGAGGGGGCCGACCGGCTGGCCGCGCTGATCGGCAACCTCCTGGACATGTCCCGGCTGAACACAGGCACCGTCGTCCCGATGATCAGGGAGACGGATCTGGACGAAGTCGTCCCCATGGCCCTGAGCGGTGTGCCCGAGGGCAGCGTGGAGCTGGACATCCCGGAGACCCTGCCCATGGTCGCCGTCGACCGTGGACTGCTGGAACGTATCGTCGCCAACATCGTCGAGAACGCTGTCAAGTACAGCCCGCCGGGCTGCCCCGTCCTGGTATCGGCCGGGAGCCTGCACGACCGGGTGGTCCTCCGCGTCGTCGACCGGGGCCCCGGCGTCCCCGACACGGCCAAGGAGCACATCTTCGAACCGTTCCAGCGCCTCGGGGACGCCCCACGGGGTGCCGGCGTCGGGCTGGGCCTGGCGGTCGCGCGCGGCTTCACCGAGGCGATCCGGGCCACCCTCACCGCCGAGGACACCCCCGGCGGTGGCCTCACCATGGTCCTCACCCTGCCCCGGACCGCCGCCGGGCCACCGGCTCCCCCGGCCGAACGCGGCGGCGGGTGACCTCATGGACGCGAGCCGGGGAAGGGGACCCCGCATCCGCACATCTACAGAACTGTAAAGTTCTTTCAGCCGCACGATGCGGCGGCAACCCCGGATCGGCGTGTGCGCGGGGAGGCAGGGCGGGGCAGGATCGTCGGAGGGCAGTGTGGGCACAGAAGGCCAAGGGCGGCGGGGCCGTGCCGCGCGACGCCGTAGCCGTCGGGGAAGGGACCGCCGCAAGGCACCGTTGACCCGGCGTGGCCGGGTCCTGCTGTGGTCGGCCGGGGTGCTGGCCGTACTGGTACTGGGCGCGGCCGGAGCCGGGGCCTGGATCTACGGGGAGCTGGACGGCAACATCCACGCCGCCGACGTCGACAACCGGATCGGCGGTGAGCGCCCCCGCAACATGAGCCCGGGCTCCAAGAACATCCTGGTGGTCGGCTCGGACAGCAGGGCGGGCGGGAACGCGGCGTACGGCAAGGGCCTGGAGACCATGCAGTCGGACACGCTGATGGTTCTCCACCTGGCCGCCGACCGCGAGTGGGCCACGGCCGTATCGCTCCCGCGCGACTCCTGGGTCCGTATACCGGCCTGCGACCGGGGCGACGGGATCAGGTCCGAACCGCACAGCTTCAAGATCAACGCGTCGTTCGCCATCGGCGGTACGGGGGGCGATGTCGGGGCAGCCGCCGCCTGCACGATCAGGACGGTCGAGCAGAACACCGGACTGCGCATCGACCACTTCGTCTCCGTCGACTTCCAGGGGTTCAAGGGGATGGTGAACGCGCTGGGCGGGATCGAGGTGTGTCCCGAGGCGGCCATCCGGGACGAGAAGGCCCGCCTGGACCTCGAAGCCGGCTGCCAGACCGTCAGGGACGAGGACGCCCTCGGCTACGTCCGCACGCGCTACAGCGTGGGCGACGGCTCCGACATCGGACGCATCGGACGCCAGCAGGAGTTCATGAAGGCGCTGGCCGCCAAGGCCCAGCAGACGCTGACCAGCCCTGCCGACCTCTACGGCTTCCTCGACTCCGCCACCAAGTCCATCACCACCGACCGCGCCCTGGCCGGGATCAAGCCGCTGTCCGCGCTCGCCGCCGAGCTCAAGGGCATACCCGCCGACCGGCTCACCTTCCTCACCGTGCCCAACTACGCCCGCGAGGCCGATGTGCCCTCCGACCGGGCCAACGTCGTCTGGCAGTACCCCCAGGCCGCCGATCTCTTCGACGCGATGGCCGAAGACCGCGAGACAGACAAGAAGGCGCTGGAAGCCTCGGCCGCCGACCCGGTCCACGCCCGCTCGGTCCGGGTCCGGGTGCTCAACGGGACCGGCGTCGCCGGCCGGGCCGCGCAGGCCGCCGAGGAGCTGCGCGACCTCGGCTACACCGTCGTCGGTACGGGAAACGCCCCGGATCCGGCCGAACGTACGGCCGTACTGCACGCGCCCGGCATGGCGGACCACGCACGGGTGCTCACCTCCCGGCTGGACGGGGTCACGGCCCACCCGGACGAGCAGAGTGCGGGCCAGGTCCTCACCCTGGTCATCGGGCCGGACTACCCGGGCGCCGCCTGAGGCTTCGCCAGTGCCGGTACGGGCCGCGCCGGGCCGCGCGCCCCCCCGCCCCCGTACCGGAATCGGAACCACCACCGCCCCCCGTACCGGCACCGGGCAGGACGCCCGCCCGCCGTGGTGGAGTTCCTGAACCCGTGCCCCATGAGCTCCGCCCGCCACTGCCTCCCTCTGGCAGGCAGCACGTTCAGAGCGGGAGCTACGTGGTAAGAGAGAGACGGCTACTCTCCGCTGCTTCGTCACGCCGAAGGGGTTCCATGCTCCATGCTGACCGACGTATGGCCTCTGAGCGGGAGCATCGGAATCTTCCTGCTGGCCACGGCCGTCACCGTGGTGTGCAGCATCCGGCTCGCGGGGGTGGGCGACACCCTTGCCGACCGTACCGGCTGGGGCGAAGCCCTGTTCGGCGCGGTGCTGTTCGGCTTGGTGACGTCCCTCTCGGGCATCGTGATGACCGCGGTCAGCGCCGCTGCCGATCAGCCCGACCTCGCGTACAGCAACGCTGTGGGCGGTATCGCGGCGCAGACGCTCGCTCTCGTCGTCGCCGATGCCTTCCTACGGAGAGTCAACCTTGAACACGCCTCAGCGTCGGTGCCCAACATGCTCTTCGGCTGCCTGCTGATCGGATTGCTGGGAATCGCCCTGATGGCGACGTTCAGCCCGTCGGTCACCGTTCTGGGCCTGCACCCCGCGTCCGTGGTGATGGTGGCCTTCTACGTCGGAGGCCTCCAACTCATCCGTTCCCACGGCGAACCCATGTGGCGGGCGGTGCCCACGACGGACACGGTCTCCGATGTCGCGAGCGAAGAGACCGAAGGGCTCGGCGCCCACAGCACGGCACGGCTGTGGAGCGAGTTCCTGGCCGCGGCGGCCCTCGTCATGGTCGGAGGGTGGGCGGTGGCCCGCGCGGCGGAAGGCATCGTGGAGAACACGGGCCTGAGCGCCGGACTCGTCGGGGCTGTGTTCATGGGCCTGGTCAACGCGCTTCCGGAGACGGTCACCTCCATCGCGGCCGTCCGCCGCGGAGCCGTCACCCTGGCCGTGGCCGCCATCGTCGGCGGTAACTGCCTGGACGCGCTCAACCTCGTCGTCGGGGACATCGCCTATCGGGGCGGCTCCCTGTTCCACGCCGCAAGTCAGGACGAGTTGTTCCTCACGAGCGGTGCGCTGGTCATGACGGCGGTCCTGCTCGGTGGTCTCCTCGTCCGCCAGAAGCGTGGCTGGCTCAAGATCGGTTTCGACGGGATCCTGCTGATCGCCATCTACGCGAGCACCGTCGTCGTGCTCGCGTTCTGACGCCGAAGCGTTCTGATGCCTGAAGCGGTCCGGCATCCGACGGGCCGCTCCCGCAGCACCCGACCCCTCCGGTCCTCCGGCCGTCAGGACCCGATGGCGAGGTACTCGGCCGTGCGCACGATGCGCTCGCGTTCCGCGAAGGAGGCCATGTCGTCATGGACGGCACCGCTGTCGCCGTCGCGGTTGATGGCTTCCAGGGTCCGCCGGACCGCGGTGATCACGGCGCGCTGGGCCTGGGCGCGGGCGACGGCGACCGGGCGGCGCAGCAGGGAGGCGACCGCGACGGACGCGTTGTCGATGATCCGGTTGGCGGCCATGGCCGCCGCGTCCGGGTCCAGCTCCCCGGCCTCCTGGGTGCCTGCGGCGACGACGGCGAGCTTCCAGGCGAGCTGCTCCTCACGGGGCAGCCGGGCGGCGCTGGGGTGGACGCGTACCTGGTGGTCGATCACGGGACTCCTCGCAAAGCGTGGTCGGTGCTGTCAGAGCTGATGCCATGGACAGTGCCCGCTCCGCCGCTCCCGGACCACCTGTCGAAGCTGTGAAGCCCCACCAGGAATGAGCTGCGAATCTGCGAATGTTGCGAATGACGCGGATGCTATGTTCGCAAGCACATGCGCAGGTGCACCCCGCCTTCGGAAGGCACGCGACCAGGGGGGACCCGTGGCCCGACGAGCGACCGAGCACAAGGTCTACGCCCATTCCAAGCTCCGCCGTCTGCGCCGCGAGCGGGGGATGAACCAGATCGAGATGGCCCGTGCGCTCGGCATCTCCGCCAGCTACGCCAACCAGATCGAGCTGGGGCAGCGGCCGCTCACCGCGAGCGTGCTCCCGCAGATCGCGAAGGTCTTCGGGGTCGACGCGGAGTTCTTCTCCGAGGCCGCCGGAGACCGTCTCGCGGCCGACCTGCGCGCGGCCCTGGCCGACGAGGCGTGCGGGGTGACCGTCCCGGCGGCCGAGGAGATCACCGAAGCGGCCCGCGACCACCCGGAGGTGGCCCGCGCACTGGTGGCCCTGCACCTGCGCTACCGCGAGACCGCCGAACAGGCCGCCGCCCTCGCCTCACCGGAAACAGGACAGACGCTCCTGCCCCCGGCCGAGCCGCACGACGAGGTACGCGACTTCTTCTACGCCCACCACAACCACTTCGGCCCCCTCGACACGGAGGCCGAACGCACCGCGGAGGCCCTGGAGCTGCGCCCGGGCCGGGCCGCCGACCCCCTCACGGCGCTGCTCGCCGAACGCCACGGTGTCCACGTCGTCCAGGCCGGGCCGGGCCGCCGATGCCCGCCGCTACGACCCCGACACCGGGCTGCTCTTCCTCTCCCCCTGGCTCAGCGACGGCCAGCGGGCCTTCCAGCTCGCCACCCAGCTCGCCTTCCTGGAACAGCGCCCGCTGATGGACGAACTCGCGGACAGCGCATCAGAGTTGTCCTCGCCCGAGTCGTTCACGCTGGCCCGTATCGGCCTGGCCAACTACTTCGCCGGGGCCCTGCTCATGCCGTACACCGTCTTCCACGCCGCGGCCGAGGCCGTCCGCTACGACATCGAGCTGCTGTCCGCCCGCTTCGGTGTGAGCTTCGAGACCATCTGCCACCGCCTGAGCACCCTCCACCGCACCGGCCACCGCGGGGTGCCGTTCTCCTTCCTCCGGGTCGACCGGGCCGGCAACATCTCCAAACGGCAGTCCGCGACCGACTTCCACTTCTCCCGCATGGGCGGCACCTGCCCGCTCTGGACGGTGTACGAGGCGTTCTCCGCCTCCGGCCGCACCCTCACCCAGGTCGCGGAAATGCCGGACGGCAAGCGCTACTTCTGGGTCGCCCGGACGATCACCCGCGGCGGCTACAGCCATCACGCCCCGCGTGCCGAGTTCGCCGTCGCCCTGGGCTGCGAACTCCGCCACGCGCACCGCCTCGTCTACGCGGAGGGGGTCGCCCTCGACGACCCCCGGGCGGCGACCCCGATCGGCCTCGGCTGCCGCATCTGCGAACGCCGCGACTGCGCCCAGCGGGCCCGCCCCCCGGCCGGGGGCCGCCTGGCCATCGACCCGGACCGGCGGACGTACGTCCCGTACTCGGTGGAGGGCGCCAACTCCCGCGGGGCGAGACGCTCCTAGCGTGTCCAGCGCCTGGCCGGGGAGCTGCGTCAGTAGAGGCCCTCGGGCGAGGAGTCGGTGATCTGGAGGGGGCGGATGTTGGCGACGCCGTCGGTGGGCCAGAGGTCGGTCGGGTGGCGGAGGGCCTGGTCGCGTTCCAGGATGTTGGGGAGGAAGAGGTCCTCGTGGAGGACGGTGAGGCGCACCCGGCCGACCGCGCCCGGGGCGACCGGGGTCGAGAGGTCGCTCCTGTCGACCACCGCCATAGTCACCTGCGGATAGTTCGGGACGTAGCTGATCAGTTCGCCGTCCCGCTCGATGTCCAGGCAGGCCGCGTTGCCGAAGGTGTTGCCGTACGTCAGTCCGCAGATCCCGCCCCGCAGGGCGGTGGTGAAGGTCCGGTACATGTCGGCGCTGATCTGGGTGCCGCTCAGGCGTACGCCGTCCAGGGCCGCGACCAGTTCGGGCCGGTGCCGGCAGAGGGCCTGGAGGAGGGCCGGGGTGGTGTTGAGGTAGTGGACCCGGCCCTGCCTGAGGACGTCGGTGATCTGCTCCAGCAAGTGGGCGGTGTAGTCGTCGACCTCGGCCAGACGTCCCGCCCGGATGAGGCGCTTGACCCACCGGGGATCCATGTCCACCGCGTACACCTGGCCGGCGTGGAGTTCGGACACCTCCCGGACGCCGTTCCCGATCAGGTGCGGTCCGGTGGGGGTGGCCTGCAGCCAGGTGCGGCCGGGGGCGAACCCTTCCCGTACGAAGGACCAGCGGCGCCAGATCGCCCGGTGCAGCAGCATGTCGGGGGTGTAGAACGCCCGGCAGGGGGTGCCGGTGGTGCCTCCGCTGTCCCAGACCCGTCCGGCCAGCGGCCTGGGCACGGACAGCGGGACGAGGTCCGCGGGGTCCTCCTCGCGCAGCCGGTCGAGCGGGAACGGGCCGAAGGCGCCGAGCTGGTCGTAGCGGGTGATGTCGCGGGCGTCGAAGTCCAGCCGGGAGGCCTGATCGAGCCAGTAGGGGCTGCCGGACACCGGGTCGAAGTGCCGTCGGACCACGGTGCGGGTCCACTCGTCGAGGTCGGTGTCCAGCCATCGTGCGATCCGGGCGTCGGGGTCGGCGCGGGTGGCGGCGGTCACGACAGGGCCGGGGCGCCGGAGAGGTCGATACCGAGGTCGTAGGCGGTGGTCAGGGCCTGCTCGATGTGTTCGGGCCGCTCGATGTGGACCACGGGGAAGGGAAACGCGAGGATGCCCTCGGGGATCGAGGGGCCCATCACCAGCCCGAGCCGTACGCCCTGCTCCTTCATCCCGCCGTAGACGTCGACCAGGCTGATCGGGTGCGTGGAGTTGCGCTGGAAGAGGTCTCTGACGTCGGCCGCGGTGCGTAGGACCTTGGGCTCCAGGCAGGACAGCAAAGGGAGTTCGGGGTCGGTGAAGGGGATCGCGTCGATGCGCGGGGCCATGAAGTCGCGGTAGGGCCGGCGCAGCGGGGTGTGGACGGCGATGGTGCGCCCGGGGAGCGGCACGACCGTTCCCGGTGGGGCCTCGGCGGCGAGCGCGCCGAGTGCTTCGGCGTGGCCGGCGAGCATCATGATGCGCCGGGTGCCGTCGGCCGTGGGCCCGAAGTCGCCCGCCAGGTGGATGCCGGGGACGTTCTCGCCCGGGTGGGAGGGGGCGCCCCCGTCGAGGGAGCCGAAGGCGATGGCTATCCCCTGTCGCGGGTCTCCGGCGGGCGATTCCGGGGCGTCGCGGGAACCGGCCAGCATGTCGAAGAGTTCCCGCCGCCCCAGCGCCCCGGCGAGACAGCTGGCGGTCATCGCGCCGAGGCTGAGTCCGCCGATGGCCGCGGGGCGCAGGCCGAACGAGGCGAGTACGTCGTGTACGCCGATCGCGAGGGCGGCTTCGCGGACGGTGCCGACGCTCTGGCGCTCCTCCTGGGCGGCCGGGAGGTCCTCCTCCAGGATCTGTCCGACCGTCAGCCCGGTCCATGCGGAGACCTGTTCGTACCAGCTCCGCACGGTCTCGTAGGTCCGGTAGAGCTCCAGGCCCCGCGGCTCGGTCCCGACGCCACCGCCGAATAGGTACCCCAGACTCATGACAGCTCCTGTGGATTGGTGTGAATGGAGGGGCAGTGGTGCGGCCCAGGTGCAGTACAGCGGACGTGTACCTGACAGTTCCATGGCGCAGAATCCGGCGTTCGCCCGGGCGGTCGGCAATCTGTCGCGCGGCGCGATATCGAGACGATATCCAGCTCTGGGAAAATCTCCGGCAGCATACCGGCGGAGTGCGTTCTCTCGCCTTCGGAAAGGATCTGTTCGGTCCTTTGTCCGAGGGGTCGACGCCCTCTTCTAGGGTTCAAGGAATTCCGGGAGGACACGGGGCGGCCATGCCCCGACGCTCAGCACACCGAGCGAGTGCGCCCGGGAAATCAGAGCGGCCCGGTTCGTGGCCTGGAAATGGCGCATCATCAGCCCGATGCGGTACTCGACGCCCTGTCGGCTCAGATAGAGCGATGCCGCCAGCCGGACGGTCGGGGTGCCGACCGCGACACCTTCCAGGATGCGGACGTCCACGGCGGTCAGCCGCCGGACACCCGTGCCGGCGGACGGGTCCGCGCCCGCCGGACGGGCGTCGCCGACGGGCTCGGACCTCGGCGGCCGCGGTGCGGGCTTGGTCTCTTCAGAGGTCGCTGACGGTGTCACTCCCCGGTCCCCCCTTCTCTGTCGTCCGTTGTCTCAGGTCCGCAGCGTGCCGGTGAGGTGGTCACGGAGCATGGCGGTCACCTCGTCCGCCCGGCTGCTGAGGTAGAAATGCCCGCCGGGGAAGACCCTGAGGTCGAACGCGGCTGTCGTGCGGTCGCGCCAGTGCGCGGCCTCGGGGACCGGTGTCCAGGGGTCCTGGTCCCCCACCACGGCGGTGACCGGGCAGGTGACCACGGCGTCGCGGTCGGCCCGGTAGGCCCCCAGGGCCCGGTAGTCGCCGCGCAGCGCGGGCAGCACCATCCGCAGCAGCTCCTCGTCCTCCAGAAGCCGGGCGTCGGTGCCGCTCATGGCCCTGACCTCCGCCACGATGCCCTCGTCGTCGAGCGGGTGGGAGAGCTCGGGCCCGTCCACGGACGGCCCCTTGCGGCCGGAGACGAAGAGGTGGTCGATCCGGCCGCCCGCGCGCTCGATCCGCCGGGCCACCTCGAAGGCGACGAGCGCGCCCATGCTGTGCCCGAAGAGCGTCAGAGGGAGGTCGTCCCAGCGGCGCAGCGCTTCGGCCACGTCGTCGGCCATGCGGTGCAGGTCCTGGACGGCGGGCTCCTCCCGGCGGTCCTGCCTGCCGGGGTACTGCACGGCCAGGAGGTCGACCGGTCCGCGCAGCGCCGCGGAAACCGGGAAGTAGAAACTGGCCGAGCCACCGGCGTGCGGAAAGCAGACCAGGCGGCGCGTGGCCGTCGGCGAGGGATGGAAGCGACGGCACCACAGGTCGCTGTCCAAGGAAAGCGAGGTCATGTCGGCCTTTCAATCCTTTCTCGAATTATCCGCGCGTGGCCGGCGAGCGGTGCTCGGTGATCGCATGGCACATCCTCCGCACCGGTGGGTCGGCCAGTACGCGCTAATGCGGGGAGCGCCGAGCGGCGGTGATCGGCGAGTCAGGGCACCGCATATGACAGCCTGCCATGCCTCTCGGAATGTCAGCAAGTACGCATCTGAGCGTATCCGGCCACGCAGGTCCGCGTTCAATTTCCGCTGCTTCTCCGGTAAATGGCGAGAAAGCTGCGGTCCGGATCAATCCCGGGGATTTACTCGGCTCCGGCTCCACGGCGACGGGCCGGGCGGGCCCGTGACGGCGGACCCGCTGCTCCTCCCGTACGACCCCGGACTCCGGCCGCCCCGGAGCGGCGGACGCGGAGCCGCCACGAGGGTGCCGCGCAGCGTAAACCCGGCACGAGCGCAAGACCCCTCGCTCTAGGAATACATCTAGACACGACAGGAGCGCGTTGACCCCCACATGGTCACCTAAGACGCTGGAAGCAGTCTTGCCCACCGGTCGTGCGACGAAGAGGACTCCCCCCTTGAACTTCCTGTTGCTGGGCCCGCTTTCCGTCCGGTTGAACGCGCGTGAGGTGCACGTGTCGGCGCCGAGGCAGCGCGTGGTCATGGCAGCGCTCCTCCTCAACGCCAACCGGGTGATCTCGGTCGACCGCATCACCGAGTACGTCTGGGACGGCGCCCCGCCTCCGAGTGCCGCCGCGACCGTGCGCACCTACGTGATGCGCCTGCGGCAGTCGCTGGGCGAGCACGCCTCCGCCCGCATCCTCACCCGGGCGCCCGGCTACCTTCTGGAACTCGGCGAGCACGAGAGTGATCTCGGCCAGTTCACCGCCCACCGCAGACGCGCGGCGGAGTTGGCCGAGCGCGGAGACCTGGAGGGCTCCTCCGCCGAGCTGGCCGAGGCGCTGGCCCTGTGGCGTGAGGAGCCGCTGGCGGACATCCCGTCGCGGACGCTGCGCGATGTGGAGGGCCGCTACCTCCAGGAGCTCCGGCTGCAGACCATGGAGCTGCGGTTCGACGCGGAGCTGGCGCTGCTGCGGCACGCCGAGATCGTGCCGGAGCTGGTGCGGCTGGTGCGGGAGCATCCCTTACGGGAGGCCCTGGTGGGCAAGTTGATGCTGGCGCTCTTCCGCTCGGGACGGCAGTCGGAGGCCCTGGACCTCTACCGGCGCACCCGGGTACTGCTCGTCGAACAGCTCGGGGCCGAGCCGAGCGCGGATCTGCGCGAGGTCCACCGGCACATCCTCTCGGCCCACGACCGGCCCCGTACGCCCGACCCGCAGGAGCGGCCCGCGCCGGCCCCGGAGACAGCCGCCGCACCGGCCGCTGCCACGGTCCGGGAAAGGCCCCGCTGGCCCGATCCTGCGCAGCTTCCCTCGGTGCCGCTGCCGCTGTCGGCCCGCTCCGACGCGCTGGCGCGGGTGCGGCACTTCCTCACGACCGGCACGATGCCCGCGGGCATGGTGGCGACGGCGGTGGTGACCGGCCGGGGCGGTGTCGGCAAGAGCGCCCTGGCCCTGCACGCGGCGCACACCATGCGCGGCTCCTCCGTACACGGCCAGCTCTACGCGGATCTCGGCGGGGCGGAGCGGCCGTCGACCGCCCGGGAGGTGCTGCCGCGGTTCCTGGCGGACCTCGGTGTGCCCCGGGACGAGATCCCCGGGGAGGAGTCGGAGCGGGAGAGCCTCTACCGTTCGCTCACCGCGGGCCGCCGTCTGCTGGTGGTGCTCGACAACGTCTCCGGCTCCGCGCAGGTGCGGCCGCTGATCCCGGGCAGCGGGGGCAGCAGGCTGCTGGTGACCAGTCGGCGGCGGCTGGCCGATCTGGAGGGGGCGCGCACCCTTCTGCTCGGCCCGCTGGACGAGGCCGGGTCGCTGGAGCTGCTGGGCAGCATCGTCGGCACGGCCAGGGTCGGCGGCGAACCGCGGGCGGCCCGTACGGTGGTGACAATCTGCGCGGGCCTGCCGCTGGCGATCCGGATCGCGGGGACCCGGCTGCTGGAGCGCCCGCACTGGAGCATCGGGCACCTGGCCCGGCGGCTCACGGAGGCCCCCCGGCTGCTGGACGAACTGTGCGCGGGCGATGCCGGTGTCCGGCCCTGTCTGGACGCCGAGGTGGCCGGGCTCCGGCGGACGGCACCGGGCGGAATCGACCCCGCCGAGGTGCTGGCCGCGCTGGGGGCCGCCGGGGCGTCCTCGGTCTCCGGCGGCGAGGTCGCGGTGATGTTCGGCTGCCCGGAGGCGCAGGCCGAGGAGGCCCTGGACTCCCTGGTCGTGGCGAATCTGCTGGGTGCGCCCGCGGGGGGCCTCTACCAGCTGGACGCGCTGCTGCGGGCGTACGCCCGCGAGCGGGCGCAGGCGGTCGCCGTACGGCGGCACGGCCGCTCCTACATGCGCGCCGGGTGACCCTCCCGGCACCCCTGCCCCACCCATCGCCCCGATCCTTCCGACCCGGTCTTTCGCGTCCGACCCGATCCTTCGCGACCCGATGTCCTTCGCCCGGATCTCCTCCACCCCGATCACCCCGATCTCCCTCGAGAGGACCCCCGCACCATGGCCGACCAGACAGCAGCCACCCACGACCTGCTCGCCTACGTCCGCGAGATCTCCCTTCGTGACGACGATCTCCTCAAGGAGCTGCGGGAGACCACCGCGGAGCTGCCGGGCGGGAGCGCCCTGCAGGTGATGGCGGAGGAGGGCCAACTGCTCTCCCTGCTGGTCGGGTTGACGGGGGCACGGACGGTGCTGGAGATCGGCACCTACACCGGCTACAGCACCCTATGCATGGCCCGCGCGCTCCCGGCCGGCGGTCTGCTGGTGTCCTGCGACATCGACGACCGGTGGCCGGCCATCGGCGCCGACTTCTGGAAACGGGACGGGGTCGACTCACGGATCGACCTGCGGATCGGCGATGCCGCCGCGACCCTGGACACGCTGCTGGCGGAGCGCGGGCCGGAGAGCTTCGACCTGGTGTTCATCGACGCGGACAAGGCCAACTACCCCCGCTACTACGAGTCGTCGCTCGCGCTGCTGCGCGCCGGGGGTCTGATCGTGGTCGACAACACCCTCTTCTTCGGCCGGGTGGCGGACCCGGCCGCCGTGGACCCGGAGACCGCCGGGGTCCGGGCTCTGAACCGGGTGCTGCACGAGGACCCCCGGGTGGAGCTGTCGCTGCTGGTGATGGCCGACGGGATCACCCTCGTCCGCAAGCGCTGAGGGCAGCGGGCCGGAGCCCGGGAGCACCGGCCGCCGCGGCGGTCACGGTGTTCCCGGGCCCCCTCCCGGTGTGCTCAGGTCGGATGCCTCCACATCCATGACGGTGGACACCACGCGCGGGCCGGGGGCCAGGTGCAGGCGCTCCAGTCCGGTGTCCTCCGCGACCGGTACGAAGACGGCGGCGCACGGGCACGGGGCTTCGGCCAGGCCCTCGAAGCCCGCGAACCGGTAGGCGATCTCCATCATCCGGTTGCGTTCGGTCGCCCGGAAGTCCGCCACCAGGTGGACCCCGGACCGGGCGGCGGCGTCGGCCAGCCAGTTCAGCAGGGTCGCACCGGCACCGTAGGCGACGACCCGGCAGGACGTGGCGAGCAGCTTGAGGTGCCACAGGCCCGGGTGCCGCTCCAGCAGCAGGACGCCGACCGCGCCGTGCGGGCCGAACCGGTCGGTGAGGGTGACCACCAGGACCTCGTGCCGGGGGTCGGTGATCAGGCCGCGCAGCACCGCGTCCGGGTAGTGGACCCCGGTCGCGTTCATCTGGCTGGTGCGCAGGGTGAGTTCCTCGACCCGGGACAGCTCCTCGCCGGTGGCCCGGCCGATGCACATCCGCAGGTCCAGGGAGCGCAGGAACTCCTCGTCGGGGCCGGGTGCGGCCGCCCGCTCGGCCTCGCGGCGGAAGCCCGCCTGGTACATCTCGCGGCGGCGCCGGGAGTCGACGGTGCTGGTCGCGGGGGTGAACTCGACGAGGTCGGGGAGGGCCAGGACCCGGTCGGCCGGGTAGCACCGTACGTCGGGCAGGTGGAAGGCCACTTCGGCCCGTTCGGCGGGCCGGTCGTCGACGAAGGCGATGGTCGTGAGCGCGAAGTTCAGCCGGTCCGCGATCCGGCGCACCGCATCGGACTTGGCCCCCCACCCGATCTCCGGCAGGACGAAGTACTCGGCCACGCCGAACGCCTCCAGCCGGGCCCAGGCGTGCTCGTGGTCGTTGCGGCTGGCGACGGACTGGAGGATGCCGCGGGAGTCGAGCTCGATCACCACCTTGCGCACCTCGTCCGGCAGGTGCACCTCGCCGTCCTCCAGCAGGGTGCCCTGCCAGAGGGTGTCGTCCAGGTCCCAGACCAGGCATTTGACGGTCTCGGCCATGTCGTCCTTCCTCGTCTCGTCGGACGCGGGCCCGCTCACGGTGCCCCCGGAGCGGAGAGGGCGTGCTGGGCCAGCATCAGCCGGCACAGTTCGTTGCTGCCCTCGATGATCTCCATCAGCTTGGCGTCCCGGTACGCCCGGGCCACCGTGTGCCCGTCCCGGGACCCGGCCGAGGCCAGTACCTGAACCGCCGTCGCCGCGCCCCGCGCGGCCTGGGTCGCGCTGACGTGTTTGGCCAGTACGGTCGCCACCACCTGGTCCGGGGAGCCTTCGTCCCAGCAGCGGCCGGCGTACTCGCAGACCCGCGTGGCCACCTGCTCGGCCGTGTAGAGGTCGGCGATGTGCCCGGCGACGAGCTGGTGTTCCGCGATCGGTCTGCCGAACTGCTCCCGTCCGGCGGCGTGCGCGGTGGCCGCCGCCAGACAGGCCCGCAGGATGCCCACGCACCCCCAGGCGACGGACATCCGCCCGTAGGCCAGCGCGGTCGTCACCAGGAGGGCGGTCGGCAGCCCGTGGCCGCCCAGGACGCTGTCGGCCGGCAGCCGCACCCCGTCGAGGTGGACGTCCGCGTGTCCGGCCGCGCGGCAGCCGAGCGGGTCGGTGATCCGCTCGATCCTGACCCCGGGCGTGCCGGTGGGCACGACGACAGCCACGGCACCGTCCTCGTGGCGGCCGACGACGACCACCAGGTCGGCGTAGTGGGCGGCGGTCACCCACTTCTTGTGTCCGTCGACGACAACCGTGTCACCGTCGCGGCGGACGGTCGTCGTCATCGCCGCGAGGTCGCTGCCCGCGCCGGGCTCGCTGAAGCCGACCGCCGCCAGCGCCCCACCGGTCAGCCGGGGCAGGAGGCCGGCCGACTGCTCGGCGGTGCCCAGGCGCTGGATGGTCCACGCCGCCATGCCCTGGGAGGTCATCACGCTCCGCAGCGAGCTGCACAGGCCACCCGCGTGCGCGGTGTACGCGCCGCTGTGCAGGCTGCTGAGCCCCCAGCCGCCGTACTGCTCCGGGACTTCGGCGCACAGCCGGCCCTCGGCTCCCAGGTCGCGGAGCAGCTCCGGCGGGATGAGGCCGGTGCGGTCCCACTCCCCCGCCAGATCTCCGACCCGCAGGGTGAGGGAGGTCATGGCACCGCTCAGGTCCTCACCCATGCCGGCCCCCGGCGGCGGGCACCCGGAGCCGGTCCACCAGCTCCGCCATCCGCCGTACGGTACGGAAGTTGTCCAGCCGCAGGTCCGCCCCGCGGATGGCGATGGCGTAGGTCTTCTCCAGGTGCACCACCACCTGCATGGCGAACAGGGACGACAGGCCGCCGACGTCGAACAGGTCGGTCTCGGCGTCCCAGGCGGTTCCGGTGCGTTCCTCCAGGAATTCCAGCAGTTCCTTCTCCAGGTCGTGGGTGTTGGGCGTGTTCGCTGCGGTCATGGCCGTCTCCTCGTCGGGGTGATCAGGTGTAGTCGTAGAAGCCGCGCCCGGACTTGCGGCCCAGCCGCCCCTCGCGGACCAGTCGGAGCAGCAGTCCGGTGGGACGGCAGCCGTCGTCGCCGGTGCGTTCGTGGAGCACGGTGAGGGAGTCGACGAGGTTGTCGATGCCGATCAGGTCGGCGGTGCGCAGCGGGCCGGTGGGGTGTCCCAGGCAGCCCTGCATCAGGGCGTCGACGTCCTCGGCGGTCGCCGTGCCCTCCTCCACGACCCGGGCCGCGTCGTTGATCATCGGGTGCAGGATGCGGCTGGTGACGAAGCCGGGTGCGTCCCGGACGACGACGGCCCGCCGCCGTACCGCCGTGAGCAGGGCCGCCACGGCGGCCATCGCGGAGTCCCCTGTCCGGGGACCCCGGACCACCTCGGCGGTGGTGATCAGGTAGGGCGGGTTCATGAAGTGGGTGCCGACCAGTTCCTCCGGCCGTTCCAGGGCCCCGGCCAGTTCGTCGACGGGGATGGAGGAGGTGTTGGTGATCAGCAGGGTTCCGGGCCGGACCAGTCCGGAGACCTCGGACAGGACGGCGGCCTTGACGGCGGCGTTCTCGGTGACCGCCTCGATGACGGCGGTCGAGCTGCCGACGGCCTTGAGCGAGGTGCAGGTGGCCAGAGTGCCGGGGGCCGTCCCGGCGGGCAGGGCGCCCATCAGCTCGGCCAGCCGGAGTTCACCGTCGATCAGTTCCCCGGCCCGGTCGAGCCGTTCCCGGTCGATGTCGACCAGGTGGACCGGCAGGCCGTGTCCGAGGGCGAGGACGGTGATGCCGACGCCCATCACCCCGGCTCCCAGGACGGTGAGGGCGGGGCGCGGGGGCGGGTCGTCGTACGGGGCCGCGGTCAACGGGTTCTCCTTCGTCTTCACAGGTCGTCGGGGGTGCGGAGGGTGGTGCCGAGCCAGTCGGCGACGGCGTCGCCGGTGGTCGCGACATGCTCTTCCATGATCGAGAAGTGGTCTCCGGGAACATCGAGGACGGTGTCGGCACCGGCCCAGGACGAGCGCCAGTCACCGGCTTCGGCGGACGGGCGGCCGAGCGGGGTGGAGGCGCGGACCAACAGCAGCGGGGCGCGGACCGCCGGTGGGGTCCAGTCGTCGAGCAGACGGAAGTAGCCGCCCATCGCGGTCAGCCGGGTCCCGTCCATCGGGGCCGCCCGGTCCTCGCGGGCGAACATGCCGCCCAGCAGGACGTCGTTGAACTGGGTGATGCCCTGGTTGTCGGAGAGGTAGGTGTCCAGCAGCACCACGGCCGCCGGGCCCTCGCCGCGCTGTTCCAGCGCGGCCGCCACTCCGTGGGCGAGCGTGCCGCCGGAGGAGGAGCCGGCCAGGACGAGCCTCCGTCCGGGCAGTTCCCGGAGCAGGGTCGTCGCCTGGAAGTCCAGCAGGGCCGCCATGTCGGCGGGCAGTTCCTCCTCGGGGGTGAACCCGGGGGCGTCCAGGGCGGCGACGGCGTAGCGGTCCCGGAAGCGGGCGGCGAAGCGGGCGTACTGGTGGGCGCCGCCGAGGGCGACGACGGAGCCGAAGCAGACGAGCACGGGGGCGTCGGCGCGCTCGTTCAGGCGCAGCAGCCGGGGGCCGGTGCCGGTGGCCGCGAGGTCGCCGCCGCTGTGAAAGGCCGGGCGGAGGGCGGAGGCGTTCTTGAGCAGGGCGATGCCCTCGTCGATCCGGCCGAGCGCGCAGGCGCGGCGGAACAGCACGCTCACCGGGTCGTCGGTGTCGGATGCGGCGGTGCTGGATGCGGCGGCGCCGGTCACGGGTGCGGGTGCCGGTGCGGGCCGGGGGGTGTCTTCCGTACGGGCCTCAGTGGCGAGGCGTGCCGCGAGTGCGGCGGGGGTGGCGCTGTCGAAGACGGCGGAGGGCCGTAACCGCAGTCCGGTGAGGGCGGCGAGCCGGTTGCGCAGCTCGACCGCGGTGAGCGAGTCGAATCCGACGGAGAGGAAGGGCGCGGTCGCGGACAGCGCCCCGGAGTCGGTGTGGCCGAGGACTTCGGCGGCCTGGGCGAGGACGAGTTCACGCAGGATCAGCTCGCGTTCCGGTGCGTCGGCGGCGGTGTCGAGCCGGTGTCGCAGCGCCGCTGCGGCACTCGGCGTCCCCTTCGCCCCGGTCGTGGCGGCCGGGCCGCGCCGGACCAGGGAGCGCAGCATCGGGTGCACCGGGCCGTCGCCGCGCGCGGTGAGGTCGAGGTGGGCCAGGACGACGGGGCTCCCGTCCTCCGGCGGGGCGGCGTCGGCGCACACCGTGTCGAGCAGGGCCATGGCCTCCTCGTCGGAGAGGCCGCGGGCGCCGCGCCGGTCGATGCGCCGCCGGTCGGCGCCGCCGAGCTCCGCCGTCATTCCGCTGGCCCGCTCCCAGGGCCCCCAGGCCAGGGACAGGCCGGGGAGACCGAGCCTCCGGCGTTCCGCGACAAGGGCGTCGAGCGCGGCGTTGGCGGCCGCGTAGGAGGCCTGGCCGGGGCTGCCCAGCACACCCGCGGCGGAGGAGAAGACGACGAACGCCGAGAGGTCCGCCCCGCGCGTCAGCCGGTCGAGGTGGTGGGCGGCATCGAGCTTGGGCCGCAGGACGGCGGCCACCCGCTCCCCCGTCAGCCCGTCCAGCAGACCGTCGTCGAGCGCTCCGGCGGTGTGGACCACGGCGCACAGCGGATGGCGTTCGGGGATGGCCGCGAGCGCGGCGGCCAGTGCCTGACGATTCGTCACATCACAACTCACGGAGGTCAGTTCGGCTCCCGCCTCGGCCAGCTCCGCCGTCAGCTCCGGCATCCCCGGGGCGTCGGCGCCGCGACGGCTCAGCACGAGGAGGTGGCGTACTCCGTGCGCGGCGACGAGATGGCGTGCCAGGACGGCGGCGAGAACACCGCCGCCGCTCAGCAGGACGGTTCCCTCGGGCGGGCCGAACGCACCGGCCGACCGGGCCGTCTCCGTAGAGGCGGGGGCGGGGGCCGTGGTGGCCGGTGGCCGGACCAGCCGGGGCGCGTACAGGACACCGCCACGCAGGGCCGACTGGGGTTCGCCCGTGGCGAGGAGGTCGGCGAGCGCGCCGCCGAGGCCGTCCGGGTCCGGACCGTCGATGTCCAGGAGCACGAACCGGTCGGGGTGTTCGAGCTGAGCGGCGCTGACCATGCCCCGGACGGCCGCCGCGCCGGGGTCCGCCGGCCGTGCGCCGAGCGGGCCGGTCGCCCCCCGGGTGAGGACCACCAGGGGCGTACGGGCGGTGCTGTCGTCGGCCAGGTGGGCCTGGAGGCGGTCCAGGACCCCGGACACGACCGTGTGCACCGCCTCGGGGTCCGCGTCCCGGGCGGGGGCGCCCCCCGGCTCACCGGCCGAGGTCCCGGTGCCGGTACTGGCGGACGGCGGGCAGACCAGCAGCATCGCGTCCGGTGTCGCGGACAGGGGTTCGGCGGGGAATCCGGCCGGCAGCAGCCGCTCGTCCCGAGGGCCGAGGAGGCCCCAGCGGGTGACCGGGCGGGGGCCGGGCCCGGCGGTGACCGGCGTCCAGCCGACGTGGAAGACCGAGCCGGAGGACGCCCGCAGCGCGGCGGTGGAGGCCGTGCGCAGGGTGAGTGCGCCGACCGTCGCCACCGTGCGCCCCGAGGGGTCGGTGATCCGCGCGGCGACGGTGTCGGGGCCGTCGGGGCGCAGCAGGACGCGCAGGACCGGCGCGTCGGAGGGCTCGATCGCGACGCGCTGCCAGGAGAACGGCAGGGGGACGCCGTCGGCGGGCTCCTCGGCCCCGGCGCCTCCACGGAGACCGGCCGTCTGGAGGGCCGCGTCCAGGAGGGCCGGGTGCACGGCGAACCCGTCCGCTCCGGTGCCGGGGAGGCCGTCGGGCAGGGCCACTTCGGCGTGGATCGCGTCCGGGGTGCGCCAGGCGGCGCGCAGGCCCCGGAACGCCGGGCCGTAGGCGACGCCCCGGGCTTCGAGGAGCCCGTACAGCCCGTCCACATCCAGCGGGACGGCGTCGGGCGGTGGCCATGCGCCGACCGGTTCGGCGGCCGTGCCGTTCCCGTCGGCCGAGGGCTCCTGCGGGCCGACCGTGCCGGTCGCGTGCCGGGTCCAGGGCGGGGCCCCGGCGCCGGGGGCGGCCTCGGGCCGGGAGTGGAACTCCACCGGGCGCCGCCCCGTGGGGTCCTCGGCCCCCACCCGTACGCGCAGGTGTACGGCGTGGTCGTCGGCGGCGTCGCCGGGCAGCAGCAGCGGGGCGGCGAGGGTCAGTTCCTCAACGAGAGCACAGCCGAGGCGGCGGCCCACGTGCGCGGCCAGCTCCACGAGGGCCGCGCCGGGCACGATCACGGTCCCGGCCACGGCGTGGTCCGCGAGCCAGGGGTGGGTGGCCGGGGAGATCCGGCCGGTGAAGAGGGTGCCCGCGTCGTCGGGCAGTTCGACCTCGGCGCCGAGCAGCGGGTGGTCCACGGCCGACTGTCCGGCGGCCACCGGGTCCCGGCCGGCCGGGAGGGCGTCGAGCCAGTAGCGACGTCGCTGGAAGGCGTAGGTGGGCAGGTCCACCCGCCGGGCGCCGGTTCCCTCGAACAGTTGCTCCCAGTCGACGCGCAGGCCCCGGACGTGCGCCTCGGCGAGGGCGGTCTGGAACCGGCGGAGCCCTCCGGCCCCGCGCCGCAGGGTGTCGAGCACCAGCGTCTCCGGGGCGCCCGCGGCGGCGGCCGTGTCCTCGATCCCGTACATCAGGGCGGGCTGGGGGCCGACTTCGACGAAGACGCGGTGCCCGGCCGCGAGGAGCGATCGGGTCGCCTGCTCGAACTCGACGGTCTGCCGGAGGTTGCGGTACCAGTACTCGGCGTCCAGGGCCTCCGTCTCCAGCAGGCCGCCGGTCACGCTCGAGTAGTACGGCACGGCGCCCGGGAGGGGGGTGATGCCGTCCAGGTCGGAGAGCAGGCGCTCACGGATCTGCGCCACATGCGAGGAGTGCGACGCGTAGTCGACCTCGATACGGCTCGCCCACACCCCTTCTTCGAGAAGTTCCTCCACCAGTGCCGTGACCGGGTCCGCGTCGCCCGAAACCACCGTCGACGAGGGGCCGTTGACGGCGGCCACCGACAACCGGCCCGCCCATGGGGCGATGCGCTCCCGCACCACGTCCACCGGCAACGGGACCGACGCCATGCCACCACGGCCCGCCAGCTCCCCCACCGCACGGGAACGCAGAGCCACCACGCGGGCCCCGTCGTCGAGGCTCAGACCGCCCGCCACGCAGGCGGCCGCGATCTCGCCCTGGGAGTGGCCGACGACGGCGTCCGGAACGACGCCGAACGACCGCCACACCTCCGCCAACGACACCATCACCGCCCACAGCACCGGCTGCACCACATCGACCCGCGCCAGCAGCCGCTCCGAGCCCAGCGCCTCCGTCAACGACCAGTCGACGTAAGGCCCCAGCGCCCGCTCACACTCCGCCATCCGTTCAGCGAAGACCTCCGACTCCCCAGCAACTCCGCGGCCATGCCCACCCACTGCGAGCCGTGGCCCGGGAACACGAGCACCGACCGGCCCGGGAGCCGACCGCTGCCGGACACCAGGCCCGCCGCGCCCGCGCCCCGGGACAGGGCGGCGACACCGGCCAGCAGTTCGTCCCGGTCCGCCCCCACCACCACGGCACGCTCCGCGAACCGCGAACGCCCCACCGCCAGCGAATGGCCCACGTCCACGGCGCTCAGCCCCGGTTCCGCCACCACCCGCTCGTGCAGCGCCGCCGCCTGGGCGCGCAGTGCCTCCGGAGTGCGCGCCGACAGTATCCAGGGGACGGCGACGGGCCCCGGTCCCGGCGCGACGGTCGGGTCAACCGGCTTGTCGGGAGCGGCCGTCGGGACTGTGGGGGCCTGTTCGAGGATGACGTGGGCGTTGGTCCCGCTGGCGCCGAAGGAGGACACCCCGGCCCGGCGCGGCCGTCCCGTCTCCGGCCAGGGGGCGGCCTCGGTGAGCAGGGAGACGGCTCCCTCGGTCCAGTCGACGCCGGGCGAGGGGCGGTCGATGTGCAGGGTGCGCGGCATCACTCCGTGCCGTAGCGCCAGCACCGACTTGATCACCCCGCCGACGCCCGCGGCGGCCTGGGTGTGGGAGAGGTTGGACTTCAGCGATCCCAGCCGCAGCGGGCGGTCGGCGGGCCGGTCCTGGCCGTACGTCGCCAGCAGCGCCTGCGCCTCGATGGGATCCCCCAGCACCGTGCCGGTGCCGTGCGCCTCCACCATGTCCACCTCCGACGGGGCGAGTCCGGCACGGGTGAGCGCCTGGCCGATCACGCGCTGCTGCGCGGGCCCGTTCGGGGCGGTCAGCCCGTTGCTGGCACCGTCCTGGTTGACGGCCGAGCCCCGGATGACGGCCAGGACGGGATGGCCCGCGCGCCGGGCGTCCGAGAGGCGTTCCAGCAGGAGCAGGCCCAGGCCCTCCCCGAACCCGGCTCCATCCGCCGCGGAGGAGAAGGACTTGCTGCGCCCGTCGGGGGCCAGGCCGCGCTGGCGGCTGAATCCGACGTACAGGCCGGGGGTGGACATCACGGTCACCCCGCCGGCCAGGGCGAGGGAGGTGTCGCCGGAGCGCAGCCCCTGGCAGGCGAGGTGGACGGCGACCAGGGAGGACGAGCAGGCGGTGTCCAGGGTGACCGCCGGGCCTTCCAGACCCAGGGTGTAGGCGATCCGGCCCGAGGCGACGCTCGGGATGCTGCCGGTGCCGAGGAAGCCCTCCACCTCGTCGGGCACGCGATCGAGCCGGGACGCGTACTCGCCGTAGATCACTCCGGTGTAGACGCCGGTACGGCTGCCGCGCAGGGTCGTCGGGTCGATGCCCGCGCGCTCCACCGCTTCCCAGGACGCTTCCAGCAGCAGCCGCTGCTGGGGGTCCATGGCCAGGGCCTCGCGCGGGGAGATACCGAAGAAGCCGGGGTCGAAGCCGGTGGCGTCGTGGAGGAAGCCGCCTTCCCGGACGTAGAACGTGCCGGGCGCGTCGGGGTCCGCGTCGAAGCCGCCCTCGACGTCCCAGCCCCGGTCGATGGGGAACGGCGAGACCGCGTCGCGTTCCTTGAGCAGCAGCTCCCACAAGTCTTCCGGGGTGCGCACACCCCCGGGGTAGCGGCAGCTCATCGCCACGATGGCGACGGGCTCGGCGCGGTCGTCGCGGAGCCGTCGGTTCTCCTCCCGCAGGCGCTGGTTGTCCAGCAGCGAGGCGCGCAGGGCGGCGACCACCTGATCCGTGTCGGCGGGCATGGGGTTCGGCTTCTCCTTCTGCGGCTGTCGGTCAGTCACGTTCGCCGCCCAGGGCCATCCGCACGAGTTCGTCGACGGCCATGTCCTCGATGTCGTCGGCGGCGGGCGTGCCGGTGTCGTCCGCCGCTGCCTCCGGCCGGCCGGCGAGGTCCAGGAGGGCATCGAGGAGACCGGCCCGGCGCAGGGCGGCGGGCGGGATCGTGGCGAGCAGGGAGCCGATCTCGTGGTCCGGCGTCCCGCCAGCCTTCCCGGTGACGGCGGGTCCGCCCGCCCCGTCGGGTACCAGGCGGGTGCTGAGGTAGGCGGCGACGGCGGCGGGGGTGGGGTGGTCGAAGACCAGGGTCGCGGGCAGCCGGCGGCCGGTGGCGGCGCCGAGCCGGTTGCGGAGTTCGACGGAGGTGAGCGAGTCGAAGCCGAGGTCCTTGAACGGCTGGTCCGGGTCGATGGACCCGGCTCCGCCGTGGCCGAGGATGTCGGCGCCCCGGCTCCGTACCAGGTCGAGCAGGGTGGTGAGGCGTTCCTCCGGGGGGAGGCCGGTCAGCCGGCGGCGCAGCGAGTCGGCCTCGGCGGCGTCCGCCCCGGAGGCCGGGCGGCGTACGGTGCCGGGGACCAGGGCCGAGAGCAGGGCCGGGACGGGTGCGGTGCGGGCCGCCGCCCGGAGCCGGCCGAGGTCGATCCTGACCGGCACGAGCAGCGGTTCGTCCAGGGTGAGGGCCGCGTCGAACAGCGCCAGGCCTTCTTCGCTGCCGATGGCCGCGGTGCCTCCCCGGGACATGCGCCGCAGGTCGGCGGCGGTCAGCGTGCCGGTCATGGTGCTACGGCGTTCCCACAGACCCCAGGCGAGTGACTGGGCGGGCAGCTTCAGGGCCCGGCGGTGCTGGGCGAGCGCGTCGAGGAAGGCGTTGGCGGCCGCGTAGTTGCCCTGCCCGGCGTTGCCGACCGTGGCGGACGCGGAGGAGAACAGGACGAAGGCCGACAGCGGCAGATCACGGGTGAGGGCGTGCAGATGGAGAGCCGCGTCGACCTTGGGCCGCAGTACGTGGCGCATCCGCGCAGGCGTCAGCGACTCGACCGTCCCGTCGTCCAGGACACCGGCCGCGTGGACGACCGCGCTCAGCGGACGGTCGGCGGGGATACCGGCGAGCAGGGCGGCGAGCGCGTCCCGGTCGGCGACGTCGCACGCCTCCACGTCCACCCGGGCGCCGCGTCCGCGCAGTTCGGCGGCGAGGTCTGCCAGGCCCGGGGCGTCCGCGCCGCGCCTGCCGACGAGCAGCAGGTTCCGCACGCCGTGCGCGGTCACGAGGTGCCGGGCCACCAGACCGCCGAGCGCGCCGCCCGCTCCGGTGACGAGGACGGTTCCGCTGGAAGCGGCGATACCGGACAGGGTGTCGGGGGCAGGGGCAGGAGCCGGGTTCGTGTTCAGGTCCGGGTCAGGGCCTGGGTGCAGGTCCGTGCCCGGATTCAGGTCTGTCGTGATGGCGGCCCTGGTGAGTCGGGGCGCGAGGAGTCGCCCGGCGCGGATGGCCAGTTGGGGTTCGGTTCCGGCCAGGGCCCGGGGCAGCAGGCCGGTCACGGCGGCCGGGTCGTCGGTGTCGATCAGCAGGAAGCGGTCCGGGTGCTCGGACTGGGCGGAGCGGACGAGGCCGCGGACGGCCGCGCCGGTGAGGTCGGTGACCTCCTCCCCGGCCGCCGTGGAGACCGCGCCCCGGGTGACGAGGACGAGCCGGGTGCCGTCGTCCCAGCGCGGGTCGGCCAGCCACTCCTGGACGAGCCGCAGGGCGTCGTCCAGTGCGGTGTGTACGGATGCGGCGTCGGGCGGGGACAGCGGGTGCGGGGTGGGGTCGCACCAGGCCAGCACGGCGGCGGGCGACGGCGCTCCCCCGTCCAGCGCGGCACCGAGTGCGGCCAGGTCCGGATGGCTGTCCGCGTCCGGGAGGGATGCCCGGCCGCCGAGGACGGCCCAGGGGCCGAGGGGGCCGACGGGTGCGGTGTCGGGCGCCGCCGACCACTGCACCCGGTAGAGGGAATCCGGGCCGCCGGCCGGGCGGAGGGCGTCGAGATCGACCGGGCGGACGGCGAGCGCCTCAACCGACGCGACCGGGAGGCCGTTCGGGTCGGTCGCGTCGATCGCCACCGACCCGTCCGGCCGGAAGCCGAGCCGTACCCTGAGCGCGGTGGCCTCGGAGGCGTACAGCCTGACTCCGCTCCAGGAGAACGGCAGCCCGGCGGACGGCCGGTCCGGGCCCGGTCCGCTCTCCGGCCGGTCCCGCAGGAACAGCCCCTGGAGGGCGGCGTCCAGGAGGGCGGGGTGCACGCCGAAGGCGGCGGCGGTCCGGTGCTGGTCCTCGGGCAGGCGTACCTCGGTGAAGATCTCGTCGCCCCGGCGCCAGGCGCTGGTGAGCCCGCGGAAGGCGGGTCCGTAGCCGTAGCCGGAGGTGTGGAACCGCTCGTACAGGTCGTCGACGGGGATCGGGACGGCGCCGGGCGGGGGCCAGGAGCCGGGGTCGTCCGGTGCGGGCGGAGGCTTACGGGTCGTGGCGTCGGCGGTGAGTACGCCGGTCGCGTGCGCGGTCCAGTGCGGGGTCGTCGCGCCCTCCCGGCAGGAGAACAGGTCCAGGGATCGGGTGCCGTGCGCGTCCGCGGCGCCGACCCGTACTTGCAGGCGTACGGCGGTGTCGGCGGGTATCAACAGGGTTGACTGGAGCGTCAGTTCCTCCACCGTGTGGCATCCGGCCTCGTCGGCGGCGCGTACGGCGAGCTCCGCGAAGGCCGCGCCGGGCAGCAGGACCGTGCCGGCCACGGCGTGGTCGGCGAGCCAGGGGTGGGTCCGCAGCGACAACCGGCCGCTGAGCAGCAGTTCGCCCGTGTCGGCCAGTTCGGTGGCCGCTCCGAGGAGGGGGTGGCCGGCGGGGTCGAGCCCGGCCGATCCCACATCGGCCGCCGTGGTGAGCGCAGGCTCGGGCCAGTAGCGGCTGCGCTGGAAGGCGTACGTCGGCAGCTCGACCCGCCGCGCCCCCGGGAACGCCCCCGACCAGTCGACCCCCAACCCCCGCTCCCAGGCACGGCCCACCGCACGCAACACCTGTTCCTGGCCGCCTTCTCCACGCCGGAGCGTCCCGAGCACCGCGGCATCCACACCCGCCGCCTCGGCCGACTCCCCCACCGCAACGCCCAGCACGGGGTGCGGGCCCACCTCGACGAAGAACCGGAAACCATCGGTCAGCAGCGCCCCCGTCGCCTGCTCGAACTCGACGGTCTCGCGCAGATTCCGGTACCAGTACTCGGCATCCAGGTTCTTCGTGTCCAGCCAGCCACCGGTCACCGTCGAGAAGAACGGCACCGCACCCGAGCGCGGGGTGATCCCGGCCAGGTCGGAGAGCAACTGCTCGCGAATCTGCTCCACATGAGAGGAGTGCGACGCATAGTCCACCTCGACACGACGGGCCCGGACACCCTCACCGACAAGTTCTTCGAGGAATCCGGCAATCGCGTCCGCGTCACCTGAAACCACCGTCGACGAAGGGCCGTTGACTGCTGCGACCGACAACCGGCCCGCCCACGGGGCTATGCGCTCTCGCACCACGTCCACCGGCAACGGGACCGACGCCATGCCGCCACGGCCCGCCAACACCCCCACCGCACGGCTGCGCAAGGCCACCACACGAGCCCCGTCGTCAAGGCTCAAGCCACCCGCCGCGCAGGCAGCGGCGACCTCACCCTGCGAATGACCCACCACCGCATCCGGCACCACCCCGAACGACCGCCACACCTCGGCCAGCGACACCATCACCGCCCACAACACCGGCTGCACCACATCAACCCGCGCCAACAACCGCTCCGACCCCAACGCCTCCGTCAACGACCAGTCGACGTAAGGCCCCAGAGCCCGCTCGCACTCCGCCATCCGCCCCGCGAAGACCTCCGACTCCGCCAGCAGCACCGCGGCCATTCCCACCCACTGCGACCCCTGACCAGGGAAGACGAGCACCGAGCGACCGTCGACCGTACGGCCGCCGTCCCACGCTCCCGATTCGTCGTCAGCCATCTCGCCCAGTAGGGCGTTGAGTTGGTCCCGGTCCCCGATCAGCGCCCTCCGGTACTCGAAGGCGGTGCGCGCGTGCAGGGCGGACCCGATGTCGCGCGGGTCGGGTACGGGGCTGCCGTCCAGGTGGCGGCGTAAGCGGTCGGCCTGGGAGCGCAGTGCCTGCGGGCTCTTCGCCGACAGCAGCCAGGGAACCGCCGGCAGGGGGGCGCGCTCGGCGGGCGGGGCGTCGTCGTCCAGGGGGGCGTGTTCGAGGATGGTGTGGACGTTGGTGCCGCTCAGGCCGAAGGAGGACACCCCGGCCCGGAAGGGGCGGCCGTGGTGGAGCGGCCAGGGCTGCTGTTCGGTCGCGAGGGCCAGCGCTCCGCGTGTCCAGTCGACGTGGCCGGAGGGCCTGCCGACGTGCAGGGTGCGTGGCACCTGCCCGTGCCGCATGGACAGCACCGTCTTGATGACCCCTGCCACCCCCGATGCCGCCTGGGCGTGGCCGAGGTTGGACTTGAGGGAGCCGACCAGCAGGGGCCGGTCGGTGGGCCGGTCCTGGCCGTACGTGGCCAGCAGCGCCTGGGCCTCGATGGGATCCCCCAGCACGGTGCCGGTGCCGTGCGCCTCCACCACGTCCACCTCGGATGCCGTCAGCCTCGCGTCCGCCAACGCCGCCCGGATCACCCGCTGTTGGGAGGGTCCGTTGGGGGCGGAGAGGCCGTTGCTGGCGCCGTCCTGGTTGACGGCGGAGCCGCGTACCACCGCCAGGACCGGGTGTCCGTTGCGGCGGGCGTCCGACAGCCGCTCCAGCAGCAGGACGCCGACGCCCTCGCCCATGCCCATGCCGTCCGCGTCGTCCGAGAACGCTTTGCAGCGGCCGTCCTCGGCCAGCCCGCGCTGGCGGGAGAAGCTGATGAGGGCACCGGGGGTCGCCATCACGGCGACGCCGCCGACCAGCGCGAGCGAGCAGTCCCCACCGCGCAGCGCCCGGCCCGCGAGGTGCAGGGCGACGAGGGAGGAGGAGCAGGCCGTGTCGATGGTCACCGCGGGGCCTTCGAGGCCCAGGGTGTAGGCGACCCGGCCGGATACGACGCTGGGTGCGCTGCCGGTGAGGAGGTGGCCGTCCCCTTCATGCGACTGGGCGACGACGGCCGCGTAGTCGGCGTAGTTGACGCCGGTGAACACGCCGGTGCGGCTGCCGCGCAGGGTGGCCGGGTCGATGGCCGCGCGCTCGATGGCCTCCCAGGTGGTCTCCAGGAGCAGCCGCTGCTGCGGGTCCATGGCCAGGGCCTCGCGCGGCGAGATGCCGAAGAACTCCGCGTCGAAGTCGGCCGCGTCGTGGAGGAAGCCGCCCCGCCGGGTCGTCGAGGTGCCGGGGTGGTCGGGATCGGGGTCGTAGAGGGCCTCGATGTCCCAGCCCCGGTCGGTGGGGAGGTCGGAGACGGCGTCGCCGCCGTCGACGAGCAGGCTCCACAGCTCTTCGGGGGTGCCGATGCCGCCGGGGAAGCGGCAGGCCATGGAGACGATCGCGATCGGTTCGTCGTCGGGCGCGGGTGGATGCGCGGCGGCGGCCGTGACAGAGCGGGCCGGGTCGGAGAGGTGCGGGGCGGAGGGGGCCGGGTCGGTGGCCTGGCGGCCGAGCAGTTCGGTGCGGATCTCCTGGGCGAGCGCGGTGGACGACGGGTGGTCGAAGATCAGAGTGGACGGCAGCCGCAGTCCGGTGGCCGCGTTGAGCCGGTTGCGGAGTTCGACGGCGGTGAGGGAGGCGAAGCCCAGGTCCTGGAAGGCTCTGCCGGGCCGGATCGCGTCCACCGTGGCATGGCCGAGGACGGCTGCGGCATGGGTGCGGACCAGATCGAGCAGCAGCCGGTGCTGTTCGGATTCGGCGAGGGTGGCCAGCCGTTGGCGCAGCAGCGCGGCGGCGGGTGCCTCCGCGTCTCCGGCCGCGGCCTCCAGGGCGCGGCGGGCTTCGGGGATGCCGGTGAGCAGCGGGCTGGGGCGGGTGGAGGTGAAGACGGCGGCGAACCGCTCCCAGTCCACGTCCGCGACGGTGAGAACGGTCTCGTCGTCGTCGAGCGCCTGGCGCAGGGCGTGGAGGGCGAGGTCGGGGGCGATCCGGGGCAGGCCGTGCTGCTCCAGGTTGAACAGGTCGGCGTCCTCTCCGGCGACGCGGTCCTGCCAGGGGTTCTCGGCCTGCCAGATGCCCCAGTCGATGGTGGTGGCGGTGAGGCCTCGGGCCCGGCGGTGCTGGGCCAGGGCGTCGAGGTAGGCGTTGGCGGCGGCGTAGGCACCGTGGTCGCCGCTGCCCCAGACTCCGGCGATCGAGGAGAACAGGACGAAGGCGTCGAGTTCGCGGTCGAGCAGGGCGTCGAGGTGTTCGGCTCCGGCGGCCTTGGCGGCGACGATCTGTTCGAACGCGGACATCGGTGTGCCGTCCAGCGGGGCGAGCGCCACGAAGGCGGCCGCGTGGACGACGGCGGTGACCGGGTCGCCCGCCATCTCCAGGCCGGTGAGCAGTTTCGCCACCGCCTGACGGTCCGACAGGTCGCAGACGGGCAGGGTCAGTCGTACGCCGAGGGCGGCCAGTTCGGCGGCGAGTTCGGCCGCGCCGGGTGCCTGGGGGCCGCGGCGACCGGGCAGTACGAGGTGGGTGGCGCCGCTGCGGGCCAGCCAGCGGGCGAGGTGCGGGCCGACGGCTCCGGTGCCGCCGGTCAGCAGGACGGTTCCCCGGGGCTTCCAGCGGCTGGTGGGGGTGCCGCTCCGGGGGGCGCGCCGGAGGCGGCGGGCCAGGATGCCGTTGGGGCGCAGGGCGAGCTGGTCCTCGCGGCCGGGGCCGCCGCTCGTGCCGAGACTGCCCGTGCCGACGCCGCCCGTGCCGGGGACGGAGGCCGTCAATACGGCGGCGAGCCGGGTCCTGGCGCGGGCGTCCAGCTCCGGTGGCAGGTCGATGAGTCCGCCCCAGCGGGCGGACAGTTCCAGTGCGGCCACCAGTCCGGTGCCCCAGACCAGTGCCTGGCGGGGGCGGGTGACCGGGTCGTCCGGACCCGTGGACACCGCCCCGGTGGTGGCGCACCAGAGGGGTGCCGTGAGGCCGAGGTCGCCCAGGGCCTGCACCAGGGCGACGGTGAGTGCCGTCCCGGTGGGCAGGGCCGGGTGGGCGGGGTGGGGCCGGTCGGCGGCGGCCAGCAGCGACAGCACGCCTGTCGGGACGAGGCCGCCGAGCGCGATGGCGAGCGTGTCCGCGAGGTCCGTGCGGTGGACGGCGTCGGCCGTGAGTTCCGCCGTGACAACGGTGACGCCCGCTTCGGTGAGGGCGAGCAGCGGGCCGCGTACCCGTGCGTCGTCGTGTCCGGCGGGCAGGACGACGAGCCAGGTCCCGGCGGCGGTGGTGGCGGCCGGCGGGTCGGGCAGGGGCTGCCAGCCGATGCGGTAGCGCCAGGAGTCGATGACGCTCTCGTCGCGCCGCTGTGCGTGCCAGCCGCGCAGGGCGGGCAGTACGGGGGCGAGGGCGTCCTCGTCGACGGCGAGGCGGGCGGCGATCTCGGCCGGGGCCTCGTGGTCGACCATGTGCCAGAAGGCCGTGTCGTGCGGGTCGGCGGCCGGTCCGGTGCCGGGCGCCGTCTCCGGCTCCAGCCAGTAGCGCCGCAGTTGGAAGGGGTAGCCGGGCAGGGCGGTCGGGCGGGCGCCGGTACCGGCGTACACCGCGGACCAGTCGACGGCCGCGCCCGCCACCCACAGCTCGGCGGCCGAGGTCAGGGCCCGGCGCAGTCCGCCGTCGTCGCGGCGCAGGGTGCCGACGACCACGGGCGGCTCCGCGGCGCCGGTGGCCTCGGCGGTGTCCTGGAGGGCCATGGCCAGCACCGGGTGCGGCGACACCTCGACGAAGACCTCGTGGCCCTGTTCGACCAGGGAGCGTACGGCCGCGTCGAAGCGGACGGTCCCGCGCAGGTTGCGGTACCAGTAGTCGGCGTCCATGACCGTGGTGTCGAGCCGGTCGCCGGTGACGGTGGAGAACAGTGGTGTACGGGCCGGGAGCGGGCGTACGTCGGCCAGCGCGGTCAGCACCTCGGACCTGATCCGTTCGACCTGGGCCGAGTGCGAGGCGTAGTCCACGGGTACGGGCCGGGCCCGTACGCCCTGTGCGGCGCAGTGGGCGAGCAGTTCGGCGAGGGCCCCCGGCTCCCCCGAGACCACCACGGCGGCGGGCCCGTTGACGGCGGCCACCGACAGCTTCTCGGCCCAGGGGGCGATGGCGGCGCGGACCTCGTCCTCGGGCAGGGACACCGCGACCATGCCGCCGAGCCCGGCCAGCGCCCGGATGGCCCGGCTGCGCAGGGCGACGACCTTCGCCCCGTCCTCCAGGCTCAGCGCTCCCGCCACCACGGCGGCGGCGATCTCTCCCTGGCTGTGCCCGACCACGGCGTCGGGCCGGACGCCCCAGGACTCCCAGTGCGCGGCCAGGGACACCATCACCGCCCACAGCACCGGCTGCACCACGTCCACCCGTTCCAGGTCGGGTGCCCCGGGCTCACCCTCCAGGACGGCGGGGAGCCGCCAGTCGACATGGGCGGAGAGGGCGGCGTCGCAGGCGGCGAGGCGGTCCCGGAAAGCGGGGCTGGTGGCGAGCAGGTCCCGGGCCATGCCGGTCCACTGGGAGCCCTGGCCGGGGAACACCAGTGCCGTCCGGCCCTCGACGACCCGGCCGGTGCCCATGACGACGTCGGCGGGGGCGGAGACGGCGTCCGCGGGCGTGGCGGGGGCGTCGGGGAGGTCCGTGCCCGGGGCGGTGGGGAGGTCCGGGGCAGGTGCGGACAGGGCGGCGAGTCCGTTCAGCAGGGCGTGGTGCCCGTCGCCGATCACCACGGCCCGGTGTTCGAAGGCGGACCGGGTGGTCGCCAGCGAGAACCCGATGTCGGCCGGCCGTGCGGGCGTGCCCCTGGTGAGCCGGGCGCGCAGCCGGGCCGCCTGGTCCCCGAGCGCGGAGGCGGTGCGGCCGGACAGCACCCAGGGCAACGCGGTCCCGGGCGCGGCCGCCTGCTCCGCCGACGGTCCGTCGGTCCGTGCTTCCGGCCCGTCGGTCACCGTTTCCGGTCCGTCGGTCGCCGTTCCTGATCCGTCGGCCGGTTCCGGTGCCTGTTCGGCCGGTTCCGGTTCCGGTGCCTGTTCGAGGACGACGTGCGCGTTGGTGCCGCTCATGCCGAACGAGGAGACCCCGGCCCGGCGCGGCCGGTCGACGGCGGGCCAGTCGCGGGCCTCGGTGAGGAGTTCGACGGCGCCCGAGGACCAGTCGGCGTGCGGGGTGGGCGCGTCCACGTGCAGGGTGCGCGGCAGGACACCGTTCCGCAGGGCGAGGACCGTCTTGATGACCCCGGCGACCCCGGCGGCGGCCTGGGTGTGCCCGATGTTCGACTTGAGCGACCCCAGCCACAACGGGCGGTCGGCGGGCCGGTCCTGACCATACGTGGCCAGCAGCGCATCGGCCTCTATGGGATCGCCGAGCGTGGTGCCGGTGCCGTGCGCCTCCACCGCGTCCACGTCGGACGCGGTCACGCCCGCGTCCGCCAGCGCCGCCCGGATCACCCGCTGCTGCGACGGACCGTTGGGGGCGGTCAGGCCGTTGCTCGCGCCGTCCTGGTTGACCGCCGAACCGCGCAGCACGGCCAGCACCGTACGGCCGTTGCGGCGCGCGTCCGACAGCCGCTCCAGCAGCAGCATCCCCACGCCCTCGCCCCAGCCGGTGCCGTCCGCCGCCGCCGCGAACGGCTTGCAGCGGCCGTCGGGGGACATCGCGCCCTGCCTGCTGAACTCGACGAACACCGCCGGGAGCGCCATCACGCTGACACCACCGGCGAGCGCGAGCGAGCACTCACCGGCCCGCAGGGCCCGCGCCGCGAGGTGCAGCGCGACCAGCGAGGCCGAACAGGCGGTGTCCAGGGTGACGGCGGGGCCCTCCAGCCCGAGCGCGTAGGACACCCGCCCGGACATCACGCTCATCGAGTTCCCCGTCATCAGGAACCCCTGGACGGCCTCGGCGGCGCCGGGGCCGAGCGTCGCGTACCCCTGGTCGATGGCCGCGGCGTACACCCCGGTACGGCTGCCGCGCAGGGTGAGCGGGTCGATGCCGGCCTGCTCGACCGCCTCCCAGGAAGCCATCAGCAGCAGCCGCTGCTGCGGGTCCATGGCGACCGCCTCACGGGGCGGGATGCCGAAGAACTCCGGGTCGAAGTCGGCCGCGCCCTCCAGGAACGCCCCCTGCCCGGGGACCGTGCCGCCGGACGGCCAGACGGTCTCCCAGCCCCGGTCGCCGGGGACGGCCGCGACCGTGTCGCGGCCTTCGGCGAGCAGGTCCCACAGGTCTTCCGGGGTGCGGACACCGCCGGGGAAGCGGCAGGCCATGGACACGATCGCGATGGGCTCGCCCGTACGGGCCTCGGCCTCCCGGAGCCGCTGCCGGGTGTTCCGCAGATCGATGGTCACCCGGTTGAGGTAGTCGCGCATCCTCTGGTCGCTCACTGGACACCGCTGCTTTCGTCTCGGACTGCTCGGGTCTCGTCTCCGGGTGCGCGGGGTGCGCGGACGGCGCGTACGCACACGGCGTGGAGTACGCGGAGGGGGTGAGGTGCGCGGACCGGTGGCCCCGTCATGCCGACCCCAACTGCCGGTCGATGTAGTCGAACATCTCGTCGTCGGTGGCCGCCTCGATCAGCTCGGGGGCCAGCTCGTCCGCGTCGTCCGTGGGGCGGGCGGTGGCGCCCGGCGGCCCGCCGGGCAGCGGGCGGGCCAGCACTTCCCGTATCCGGGCGGCGAGTTCGTCGCTGACACCGTCCGGCGGCAGGGCGTCGAGCAGGGTCTCCAGGGTGTCGAGCCCGGCCCGGACCGCCGCGTCGCCGGTCGGGCGGGCGGCGGTGGCCCGCCCGGCGAGGTGCCGGGCCAGTGCCTCCGGGGTGGGGTGGTCGAAGACGAGCGCGGGCGGCAGCCGCAGCCCGGTCGAGGAGGCCAGCCGGTTGCGCAGTTCGACCCCGGTGAGGGAGTCGAAGCCGACGTCCTTGAACGGGCGGGCCGGGCGGACCAGGTCGGGCGAACTGTGGCCGAGCACCGCCGCGGCGGTGCCCCGCACCAGGTCGAGCAGGGTCCGGTGCAGCTCGGCCTCGGGCAGCTCCGCGAGCTGCCGGGCCATCGAGCGGGCCGGTTCGGCGGCGGAGGGGGCGCCGGTGCGGGCGGGGCGGGCCAGGCCGCGGAGCACGGCGGGCAGCCGGTCGTCCGCCCGCAGCACGGACGGGGCGATCCTGGCCGCGAGCCGGTAGGCGTACGGGGAGTCCAGCGCCGCGTCGAAGAGGGCGAGGCCCTCCGCCGAGGTCAGCGCGCCCGCCCCGGCGCCCCGGCCCGCGGTCACCCCTGCGGTCATCCCGCTGCGCTCCTCCCACAGGCCCCAGCCGATGGACAGGCCGGGCAGCCCCTCGGCCCGGCGTTCGGCGGCGAGGGCGTCGAGGACCGCGTTGGCGGCGGCGTAGTTCGCCTGCCCGGCCGCACCGAACTGGGCGGCGCCCGAGGAGAACAGGACCAGCGCCGCGAGGTCGAGGTCCCGGGTGAGTTCGTGCAGGGCCAGCGCCGCGTCCGCCTTGGGCCGCAGGACGTGGTCGAGCCGGTCCGGGGTCAGCCCGGTGACCGTGGCGTCGTCCAGGACACCGGCCGCGTGGACGACGGCGGTCAGCGGGTGCGCGGCGTCCACCGACCCGAGCAGGGCGGCGAGCGCGGCGCGGTCGGCGGCGTCGCAGGCAGCGACGGTCACCGACGCCCCGAGCCCGGTCAACTCCCGTACCAGCTGCGGCATTCCGTCGGCGGAGCCGCCCCGGCGGCCCGCCAGCAGCAGGTGCCGGATGCCGTGTGCGACGACCAGGTGCCGGGCCAGGAGCCGCCCCAGGGTGCCGGTGGCCCCGGTGACCAGGACGGTCCCCTCGGGGTCCGGCGGAGTGGGCAGCAGCAGGACGTTCTTGCCGACGCCCCGTGCCCTGCTGAGCGAGCGCAGGGCGGCCGGGGCCTGCCGGACGTCCCAGCCGGTGACGGGCAGGGGACGCAGCACTCCCCGCTCGAACAGGCGCAGAACGTCGGTGAGCATCTCACCGATCCGCTCCGGACCGGCCTCCATCAGGTCGAACGCCCGGTAGCGCACCCCGGGGTACTGGCGGGCAACCGCCTCGGGGTCGCGGACATCGGTCTTGCCCATCTCCACGAACCGGCCGCCGTCCGGCAGCAGCCGCAGACCGGCGTCGACGAACTCCCGCGCCAGACTGTCGAGTACGAGATCGACGCCGCGCCCTTCGGTGGCCGTCAGGAACTTCTCCGCGAAGTCGGTGGTCCGGGTCGAGGCGATGTGCGCGTCGTCCAGTCCACCGGCCCGCAGGACGTCCCACTTGGCGGGCGAGGCCGTCGCGAACACCCGTGCCCCGGCATGCCGGGCGAGCTGCACCGCCGCCATGCCGACACCGCCCGCCCCGGCGTGGACCAGTACCGATTCCCCACGCCGCAGCCCCCCGAGGTCGAACAGGCCGTAGTAGGCGGTGAGGAACACCACCGGCACGGACGCCGCGCGGGCGAAGGACCAGCCCGCCGGTATCCGGGCGACGGTACGGCGGTCGGCGACGGCGATCGGGCCGAACGCGCCCCCGAAGATCCCCATCACCCGGTCCCCGGGCGCCAGGTCGTCCACCCCCGGGCCCACTTCGATGACGGTCCCGGCGCCCTCGCTGCCCAGGCCCTGCTGTTCGGGGTCGGGGTCCAGGCCGAGCGCGGCGATGACGTCGTGGAAGTTCAGCCCGGCGGCGCGCACCGCGATCCGTACCTCGCCCTTGCCCAGCGGGGCGAGGGCCTCGGGGGCGGGCTCCGCCGTGATGTCCTCCGGGGAGCCCCGGCCGTCGGTGGTGAGCCGCCAGGCGGAGCCGTCCGGCAGGGACAGCGTGCCGTCCGCCCGTCCGCCGCGCACCAGCCGGGGCAGCAGGGGCGGGCCGGTCCGCAGCGCCAGCTCGGGTTCCCCGGCGGCGAGCGCGGCCGGCAGCAGGTCCGCCGGCTCGGCGGTCCCGGCCGCGTCGACGAGGACGAAGCGCCCGGGATGCTCGGCCCGCGCGCTGCGCACCAGGCCCCACAGGGCGGCCTGGGCGGGATCGACGGGCCGGTCGACCGGCCCGGTACGGACCGCGTCCCGGGTGAGCAGGGCCAGCGTCGCCCCGGCGAACCGCTCGTCGGCCAGCCACTCCTGTACGAGGGCGAGGCCCCGGTGCGCGGTGGCGCGGACCCGGTCGGCGGCGTCGGGCAGGTCGGCGGTGGCGACGGCCGCCACGATCACCTCGGGACGGGCGGCGCCCGCTCCGAGGGCGGCCCCCAGGGCGTCGAGGTCCTGCCACGACACCGCGCAGGGGACGGCACCGCCGAGGGCGCCCCAGGAGGGCGGGGCAGTGTCGGCCGGGCCGGTGGCCGGGATCCAGTCGAGGCGGTACAGCAGGTCGGCGTGGGCGGACGCGGAGAGCGGCCCGCCCTCGGCCGCAGGCCGCAGCAGCAGGGACTCCACCCCGAGCACCTGACGGCCCGACAGGTCGTGGGCGTGCAGGGTCACGGAGTCCGGCGCGTCGGCGGCGAGCCGTACGCGCAGTGTGGTGGCCCCGGTGATCCCGCCGGTCACCCCGTTCCAGCTGAAGGGCAGCCGGGCCCGGCCGTCCTGGTCGGGCAGCAGTGCGGCGGTCTGGAGGGCCGCGTCCAGCAGCGCGGGGTGCAGCACGCATCCGGCGGCGTCGGCGTGCTGCGGCTCCGGCAGCACCACCTCCGCGAACACCTCGCCGCCCCGGAGCCACGCGGCACGGATGCCTCGGAAGGCGGGGCCGTAGTGGTGACCGGCCTCCGCGAAACGCTCGTAGAGGTCGCCGGTGTCCACGGGTTCGGCACCGGACGGCGGCCAGCTCAGCAGACCGGCCGGGCCCCCGGCGGGCCGGGGCGCCAGCGTCCCGGTGGCGTGCTCGGTCCAGGGTGCCTCGACGTCCCGTGCCGTACGGGCGAACACGCTGAGCCGCCGTCGGCCGTCGCCGTCGGGTGCGGCAACCCGGAGCTGGAGGTGGACGGCGCCCTCGTCCGGGAGTGCGAGTGCCGATCCGAGGGTCAGCTCCTCGACCACCGGGCACTCCCCCTCGGCCCCGGCGCGCAGGGCGAGTTCGAGAAAGGCCGTGCCGGGGAAGAGGACGACGCCCGACACCGCGTGGTCGGCGAGCCAGGGGTGGGTGTCCAGCGAGATCCGGCCGCTGAGCAGCAGCTCATCGGAGTCCGCGACCTGCGTCGCCGCACCGAGCAGCGGGTGACCGGTCGCGGCGAGCCCCGCCGAGGCGACATCCCAACTGGTGGTCGGAACATCGAGCCAGTAGCGGCTGCGCTGGAAGGCGTACGTCGGCAACTCGACCCGCCGCGCCCCCGGGAACACCCCCGACCAGTCGACCCCCAACCCCCGCTCCCAGGCACGGCCCACCGCACGCAACACCTGTTCCTGGCCGCCTTCTCCACGCCGGAGCGTCCCGAGCACCGCGGCATCCACACCCGCCGCCTCGGCCGACTCCCCCACCGCAACGCCCAGCACGGGGTGCGGGCCGACCTCGACGAAGAACCGGAAACCGTCGGTCAGCAGCGCCTCCGTCGCGTTCCCGAACTCGACGGTCTCGCGCAGATTCCGGTACCAGTACTCCGCGTCCAGGTTCTTCGTGTCCAGCCAGCCACCCGTCACCGTCGAGAAGAACGGCACCACACCCGAGCGCGGGATGATCCCGGCCAGGTCGGAAAGCAACTGCTCGCGAATCTGCTCCACATGAGAGGAGTGCGACGCGTAATCCACCTCGATCAACCGCGCCCGCACCCCTTCGGCGACAAGCCCCTCCACCAGCTCTGCGACGGCGTCTGCGTCACCGGAAATCACCGTCGACAAGGGGCCGTTGACCGCCGCGACCGACAACCGACCCGCCCAGCCGGACAGACGCTCCCGCACCTCACCCGCCGGCAACGGGACTGATGCCATGCCACCCCGGCCCGCCAACACCCCCACCGCACGGGAACGCAAAGCCACCACCCGCGCCCCGTCGTCGAGGCTCAACCCGCCCGCCACGCAAGCGGCGGCCACCTCACCCTGCGAATGGCCGACCACCCCGTCCACGGCCACCCCGAACGACCGCCACACCTCAGCCAGCGACACCATCACCGCCCACAACACCGGCTGCACCACATCGACCCGCGCCAACAACCGATCCGACCCAAGCGCCTCCGTCAACGACCAATCCACATAAGGCGCCAGAGCCCGCTCGCACTCACCCATCCGCCCCGCGAAGACCTCCGACTCCCCCAGCAACTCCGCAGCCATCCCCACCCACTGCGACCCCTGACCCGGGAAAACGAGCACCGAACGGCCGGACACCAGCCCTCCGCCGGACACCACAGCCCCCTGTGACAGTGCGGTGAGGTGCTCGGTGAAGTTCTCCTCCGTACCCACCAGCGCCGCGCGGTGTCCCAGCGCGCTGCGGCCCGTGGCCAGGGAGAAGGCCACGTCCACCGCGCGGACGCCCGACCCGTGCGTGATCCGGGCCGACAGCGCCGCGGCCTGGGCGCGCAGTGCTTCCGGAGTGCGGGCCGAGAGGAGCAGGGGGACGGCGGTGGGCACGGTCTCCGGTGTTTCGGACTCCGGTGTCCCGGACCCGTCGACGAGCTGGTCTACGGCCGTTGTCGGGTCGGCCGGGGCCTGTTCGAGGATGACGTGGGCGTTGGTGCCGCTGACGCCGAAGGAGGAGACACCCGCGCGGCGCGGACGGCCCGTTTCGTCCCACGTACGGGCCTCCGTGAGCAACTGCCCGGCCCCCGCCGACCAGTCCACCTCGGGCGTCGGACCGTCCACGTACAGGGTCTTGGGCATCACCCCGTGCCCCAGGGCGAGTACCGACTTGATGACCCCCGCCACACCGGCGGCTGCCGAGGCGTGTCCGATGTTGGACTTCAGTGAGCCGATCCAGACCGGACGGTCGCCGGGCCGGTCCTGGCCGTACGTGGCCAGCAGCGCCTGCGCCTCGATCGGGTCACCCAGCCGGGTCCCCGTACCGTGCGCCTCCACCACGTCCACCTCGGACGCCGTCAGCCCCGCGTCCGCCAGCGCCGCACGGATCACCCGCTGTTGGGACGGTCCGTTCGGTGCCGTCAGGCCGTTGCTCGCACCGTCCTGGTTCGTGGCCGAACCCCGTACCACCGCCAGCACCGGATGCCCGTTGCGGCGGGCGTCCGACAACCGCTCCACCAGCAGCATCCCGACGCCCTCCCCGAAGGCGGTCCCGTCGGCGGCCGCCGCGAAGGACTTGCAGCGGCCGTCCGGGGCGAGTCCGCCCTGTCGGCTGAACTCGACGAAGAGTTCGGGGCTGCACATCACGTTGACACCGCCGGCCAGGGCGAGCGAGCACTCGCCCGAGCGCAGCGCCCGTACCGCGAGATGCAGGGCCACCAGCGAGGAGGAGCACGCCGTGTCCACCGTGACGGCGGGGCCTTCCAGTCCGAAGAAGTAGGCCAGGCGTCCGGAGACGATGCTTCCCGAGTTTCCGGTGCCGAGGAACCCTTCGACGTCCTCGGGGATGTAGGGCAGCAGCCGGGCCGCGTAGTCCTGTTGCATCAGGCCGACGTACGTGCCGACCGGGGCGCCGCGCAGGGTGGCCGGGTCGATGGCCGCGCGCTCGAAGAGTTCCCAGGTGGTCTCCAGGAGCAGCCGCTGCTGCGGGTCCATGGCCAGGGCCTCGCGCGGCGAGATGCCGAAGAACTCCGCGTCGAAGTCGGCCGCGTCGTGAAGGAAGCCGCCGTGCCGGGTGTAGGAGGTGCCGGTGCGGTCGGGATCGGGGTCGTAGAGCGTGTCCAGGCTCCAGCCCCGGTCGGTGGGGAACCCGGAGATGCCGTCGCTACCCTCGGCCAGCATCCGCCACAGGTCCTCGGGGGAACGGACACCGCCGGGGAGACGGCAGGCCACGGAGACGATCGCGATCCGGTCGTCGTCCGCGTCCTGGTTCCGGTCGGCCGGCCTCGCGGGTACGGAGGGTGTGGCGGCCGTCGTCGTGGCCGCTTCCGTGGCCGTGAGTCCGGCGCCCAGGAAGTCCGCGAGCGCCGCCGGGGTCGGGTGGTCGAACACCAGGCCTGCTGGAAGGCGCAGGCCGGTGGCGGTGTTCAGGCGATTGCGCAGTTCCACCGAGGCCAGCGAGTCGAATCCCAGTTCACGGAAGGCCCGTCCGGGGTCGAGGGTGTCCGGGGAGGGGTGGCCGAGGACGGCTGCCGCGTGGGTGCGGACGAGTTCGACGAGCAGCCGGGTCCGTCCGCCCGCGTCGAGGGCCGCGAGGCGGTGGCGGAGGGCGTTGTCGTCGGCCGCCGCCTCCGCGCCCGTGGCCGCCCGGCGCGGCGGGGTGCGCACCCGGCCGCGCAGCAGCGGCGGCAGGGTTCCGGCCGTGGCCGCGGACCGCAGGGCGGCGGTGTCGAGGCGCATCGGGACCAGGGCGGCCCGGTCCACGGTGAGGGCGGTGTCGAAGAGCGCGAGTCCCCGCTCGGTGGAGAGCGGCGGCATCCCGGACCGGGCGAGGCGCCGTACGTCGTCCTCGTCCAGGTGTCCGGTGAGGGCGCTGGGCTGCTCCCACAGGGTCCAGGCCAGCGACTGGCCCGCCAGTCCCGCCGCCCGGCGCCGGACGGCGAGGGCGTCGAGGAAGGCGTTGGCGGCGGCGTAGTTCGCCTGCCCGGGGCCGCCGAAGGTGCCCGCGGCCGAGGAGAAGAGCACGAAGTGGGTGAGGTCGAGGCCGCGGGTCAGTTCGTGCAGGTGGAGGGCGGCGTCGGTCTTGGGGCGCAGGACGGCGTCCACGCGTTCGGGCGTGAGCGCGGTGACGACGCCGTCGTCGAGGGTGCCCGCCGTGTGGATCACGGCGGTCAGCGGGTGGGCGGGCGGAAGGTCCGCGAGTACGGCGGCCAGGCCGTCCCGGTCGGCGGCGTCGCAGGCGACGACAGCGGTCTCGGCCCCCAGCGCGGCCAGTTCGGACCGCAGTTCCTCCGCTCCGGCGGCGGCCGGGCCACTGCGGGAGAGCAGCAGCAGGTGCCGGACGCCGTGCGCGGTGACCAGGCGGCGGGCGATGTGGGAGCCGAGCAGGCCGGTGCCGCCGGTGATCAGGACCGTACCGTCCGGGGCGAAGGACGGGAGGGGCGCGGGCGCGTCGTCCGAGGGGTCCGGGTCGTTCCTGAGGACCCGGGCCAGCCGGGGTACGCGGACGTCGTCGCCGCGCACCGCGGACTCCGGTTCCCCCGAGGCGAGGGCGGCGGCGACGCCCGGGAAGGTGCCGTGCTCGTCGTCGGTGTCGAGGTCGAGCAGGGCGAAGCGCCCGGGGTGTTCGGAGCGGGCCGAGCGGACCAGCCCCCAGAGCGCGCTGTGCGCGGGGTTGCGTACGTCCTCCCCTTCCCCGGCTTCCCCGGCGCTGACCGCGCCCCGGGTGGCGAACACCAGGCGCGCGCCCGCGAAGCGGTCGTCGGCGAGCCAGGTCTGTACGTCGGTGAGGGCCTGGTGCACGGCCGTGCGGACTGCGGCGGCCGGTCCGGCCGCGTCCGGCTCCCCGCAGACGAGCAGGACCGTTCCGGGCACCGGGGCTCCGGCGTCGACGGCGGCCTGCAGTGTGGCCAGGTCGGCGGTGCGGTGGACGGGTGCGCCGCCGCGCGGGGGTGCGGTGACCCATTCCGTGGCGTAGAGGTCCTGGTGGCGGCTGCCTTGAGGCGCCCGGTCGGCGCCGAGGGCGAGGGGTCCGGCGGGCCGCAGGACCAGCGCGTCGGCGGTCGCCACGGGGGCACCGGTCGCGTCGGAGACGGCGAGCGTCACCGCGTCGGGTCCGGCCGGGGCGAGCCGGACGCGGATCGCCCCGGCGCCGGTGGCGTGCAGGGTCACACCGTTCCAGGAGAACGGCAGCCGCCCCTCGGGGTGGGCGTCCGCGCCGGGGGCGCCGGGCGCTCCGGTGGCGTGCAGGGCCGCGTCCAGCAGGGCCGGGTGGAGGCCGAAGCGGTCGGCGTCGGGGGCGGGCAGGACGGCCTCCGCGAACAGTTCGTCGCCGCGCCGCCAGGCCGCGTGCAGGCCCTGGAAGGCGGGGCCGTAGGCGAATCCGCCCGCCGTGAAGCGGTCGTACAGCCCGTCGAGGTCGAGGGGTTCGGCGCCGGGCGGCGGCCAGGGCATCGGCCCGTCGGCCTCGTTGGCTGCCGCGCCGTCCGGGGCCAGGACGCCTTCGGCGTGCCGGGTCCACTCGTCGTCGAAGTCGCCGTCCGTGGCGGTGTCCGGCCGGGAGTGCAGGCTGAGCGGGCGGTGGCCCAGGGGGTCGGGGGCGCCCACGGTGAGGCGCAGTACGGTGCCGCCGTGCTCGGGCAGCACCAGGGGGGCTTCCAGGGTGAATTCCTCGACCCGGGGGCAGCCGACGCGGGCTCCGGCCTGGAGTGCGAGTTCCAGGAAGGCGGTGCCCGGGAGGAGTGCCCGGCCGCCGACGGCGTGGTCGGTGAGCCACGGGTGGGTACGGGCCGACAGGCGGCCGGTGAGGAGCAGGCCGTCGCTGTCGGCGAGGACCACGACGGCGCCCAGCAGAGGATGGCCGGCGGGGGTCAGTCCGGCGGAGGTGACGTCGGCGGTGGGCGCGGCGCCGTCCTCCAGCCAGTACGGGGCGCGCTGGAAGGCGTAGGTGGGCAGTTCCACCCGCCCGGGGCGGCGCCCGGCGAAGACGGTGTCCCAGTCCGGGGAGACTCCGCGCAGATGGAGTTCGGCCAGGGACTCGGTGAACCGGCGCGGGCCGCCGTCGTCGCGGCGCAGGGTGCCCAGGGCGGTGGCATCGGCGCCCGCGTCCTCGACGGTCTCCACCATCCCGACGGTGAGGACCGGGTGCGGGCTGCTCTCCAGGAGGACCTGGTAGCCGTCCGCGAGCAGGGCGCGGGTGGCCTGTTCGAAGCGGACGGTGCCGCGCAGGTTCCGGTACCAGTAGTCGGCGTCGAGGAGGGAGGTGTCCTCCAGCAGGGCGCCGCTGACCGTGGAGTAGAAGGGGACGGCGGACGGACGCGGGGTCACCCCGTCCAGCTGGGCGAGCAGTTCCGTACGGATGTCCTCGACGTGGGCGCTGTGCGAGGCGTAGTCGACGGGGATGCGCCTGCTGCGGATGTCCAGGGCCGTCGTCCGGTCGAGGAAGCCGTCGAGCGCGTCGGTGTCGCCGGAGACGACGGTGGAGGCGGGGCCGTTGACGGCGGCGACGGAGAGCCGGCCGTCCCAGGGGGCGAGGTGTTCGGTGACCTGTTCGGCGGGCAGGGCCACCGAGGCCATGCCGCCGCGTCCGGCCAGCGCGCGGACGGCCCGGCTGCGCAGGGCGACGATCCGTGCGGCGTCGTCCAGGGAGAGGGCTCCGGCGACGCACGCGGCGGCGATCTCGCCCTGGGAGTGGCCGATGACGGCGCCGGGGGTGATGCCGTGGGAGCGCCACAGTGCGGCGAGGGAGACCATGACGGCCCAGAGCACCGGTTGCACCACGTCGACGCGTTCGGCCGGCGGAGTGCCGGGGGCGCCGCGCAGGACGGCTTCCAGGGACCAGTCGACGTAGGGGGCCAGGGCGGCCTCGCACTCCGCGACGCGGGCGGCGAAGGCGGGGGCGGAGTCGAGGAGTCCGACGGCCATGCCGGGCCATTGGGAGCCCTGGCCGGGGAAGACGAGGGCGACCTGTCCGCCGGTTCCGGCGGTGCCGCTGATCAGGCCGGGGACGGCGCGTCCGGTCGCCAGGGCGTCGAGGCCGTCCCGGAACTCGTCGGGGTGGGCCCCGATCAGGACCGCCCGGTGCTCGTGCGCGGCGCGGGTCGTGGCGAGGGCGTGGCCGACCTCGGCCGGGCCGGGTCCGGGGTGCGCGTCGAGGTGGTCGCGGAGCCGTGCGGCCTGGGCGCGCAGCGCTTCGGCGGTGCGTCCGGAGAGCACCCAGGGGAGGACGGGGGGCGGGGTGCCGTACGGGGCCGGGGTGTGCCGGGCCGTGTCCTGGCCGACGGGGGCGTCGGCGCTGCCCCGGGCGGACGGTTCTCCGTGCTCGGCGGGGCCCGCGGGGGTTCCGGGGGCGTCCGCCTGCACTCCGTCCGCCCGTTCTTCCTCCGCCTGCTCCAGGACGACATGTCCGTTGGTGCCGCTGACGCCGAAGGAGGAGACCGCCGCCCGGCGCGGCCGTCCGGTCTCGGGCCAGGGGGTGTTCGCGGTGACCAGGCGTACCGCGCCCGCCGTCCAGTCGATCTGCGGGGAGGGGTCCTGCGCGTGCAGGGTGGGCGGGACGGTGCCGTGCCGCAGGGCGAGGACGGTCTTGATGACGCCGCCGACCCCGGCCGCCGCCTGGGTGTGCCCGATGTTGGACTTCAGCGAGCCGAGGAGCAGCGGCCGGCCGTCCGCGCGGTCCTGGCCGTAGGTGGCCAGCAGAGCCTGGGCCTCGATCGGGTCGCCCAGCGGGGTGCCGGTGCCGTGCGCCTCGACCACGTCCACGTCGGCGGGGGTCAGTCCGGCGTTGGCCAGGGCGTGGCGGATGACGCGCTGCTGGGCGGGGCCGTTGGGGGCGGTGAGCCTGCTGCTGGCGCCGTCCTGGTTGACGGCGGTGCCGCGGATGAGGGCGAGGACAGGGTGGCCGTTGCGCCGGGCGTCGGAGAGGCGCTCCAGCAGGAGCATGCCGACGCCCTCGCCCCAGCCGGTGCCGTCGGCGGAGGCGGCGAAGGACTTGCATCGGCCGTCCCGGGCCAGGCCGCCCTGGCGGCTCATCTCCACGAACGGGACGGGTGTCGACATGACCATCGCGCCCCCGGCCAGGGCCAGGGTGCAGTCGCCGGACCGCAGGGCCTGGGCGGCGAGGTGGATGGCGACCAGCGAGGAGGAGCAGGCGGTGTCGACGCTGACCGCCGGGCCCTCCAGACCGAAGGTGTAGGCGACGCGGCCCGAGGCGACGCTGTCGGAGCTGCCGCTGCCGACGTAACCGGCCACGTCGTCGGGGACCTGGCGCAGCCGTACCGCGTAGTCCTGGTACATCACTCCGGCGAAGACGCCGGTCCTGCTGCCGCGCAGGGTCGCGGGGTCGATGCCGGCCCGTTCGAACGCCTCCCAGGTGGTCTCCAGGAGGAGCCGCTGCTGCGGGTCCATCGCGAGTGCTTCGCGCGGGGAGATGCCGAAGAACCCGGGGTCGAAGTGGCCGACGTCGTCGAGGAAGCCTCCCAGGGCGGTGTGGCTGGTGCCCTCGCGCAGTTGTTCCGCGTCGTCCAGGTGGTCGAGGTCCCAGCCCCGGTCGCGAGGGAAGCCGGTGATGGCGTCGGTCCCGTCGGTGACCAGGCGCCACAGGTCCTCGGGGGACCGTACGCCGCCGGGGTAGCGGCAGCTCATCGCGGTGACCGCGATGGGTTCGCGGCCCGCTTCCTCCGCTTCGGTCAGGCGTCGGCGGGTGCGGTGCAGGTCCGCCGTCACGCGCTTGAGGTAGTCCCTCAGCTTGTCGTCGTTCACCATCGGGAGCCGCCGTCCTGGTTCGCGTGTCGGTTCGGTGTCATGACAGGCCGAGCTCGTTGTCGATGAGGTCGAAGAGTTCGTCGTCGCTGGCGCCGTCCATGCGGTCCTCGAGGGAGTCGGCCGCCGTGCCGTCGCCTGCGGTGGCCGCCGGGTCGAGGCGCCCCAGGAGTTCCCGGAGCCGGGCGGCGAGCCGTTCGCGGTCCGCCGGGTCGTCGACGCCGCCGTCGAGTGCGCCTTCCAGGCGGTCCAGTTCGGCGAGGCCGGGGGCCGGGCTGGGGGCGGCGTCGGGGACCAGTTCGGCGGCGAGGTGGGCGGCGACGGCGGCCGGGGTGGGGTGGTCGAAGAGCAGGGTGGCCGGCAGGGGGTGGCCGGTGGCGGCGCGCAGCCGGTTGCGCAGTTCCACCGCCGTCAGCGAGTCGAAGCCGACCTCCAGCAGGCCGCGTCCGGGCTCGACCTCGGCCGGGCCGCTGTGGCCGAGGACCAGGGCGGCGTGGGTGCGGACCAGGTCGAGGAGGACCCGGCCGCGCCGGGTCTCGTCGAGGGAGCCCAGGCGCTGCATCAGCGCTTCGGGGCCGTCGGGGCCGGTGGCGGGGCCCGCGACGGCACCACGCCGGGCGGCGGGGCGCACCAGGCCACGCAGCAGGGCGGGGACGCCGCCGGTGGCGGCCTGGGCGCGGACGGCGGCGGTGTCGAGCCGCAGCGGGAGGAGCACCGGCTCGTCGAGGGTGGCGGCCGTGTCGAACAGGGCCAGTCCCCGGTCCGGTTCGAAGGCGACGATCCCGCCCCGGGCGATCCGTCGCAGGTCCGCCTCCGTGAGCCCGCCGGTCATCCCGGTGCTGTTGGCCCACAGGCCCCAGGCGAGGGAGCGGCCGGGCAGCCCGTCGGCGCGGCGCCGGTGGGCCAGTGCGTCGAGGAAGGCGTTGGCGGCGGCGTAGTTGCCCTGGCCCATGCCGCCGAAGACTCCGGCGATGGAGGAGAAGAGGACGAACTCGGAGAGGTCCAGTTCGGCGGTGAGTTCGTGCAGGTTGACGGCGGCGTCCACCTTGGGGCGCAGGACGAGGTCCAGTTGCCCGGGCGTCATGGTGGCGACGACGCCGTCGGCCAGGGCGCCCGCCGCGTGGATCACCCCGGTCAGGGGGTGTGCGGGAGGCACAGCGGCCAGCAGGGCGGCCAGGGCGTCGCGGTCGGCGGCGTCGCAGGCGACGATCTCGGCGTGCGCGCCCAGGGCGGCGAGTTCGGCGACGAGTTCCGCCGCGCCGTCGGCGGCGGGGCCGCTGCGGCTGGTCAGCAGCAGGTGCCGGACGCCGTGTTCGGCGGCCAGGTGGCGGGCGATGTGGGCGCCGATGGCACCGGTGCCGCCGGTGATCAGGACGGTCCCGTCACCGGACCAGCCGGGGGTGCGGCCGGGGGCGGCCAGCGGTACGCGGGCGAGCCGGGCGGTGTGGACGGTCCCGGCCCGGATCGCGAGCTGGGGCTCCCCGGACCTGAGCGCTTCGACGAGGACGGCGGGCGGGGTCTCGTGGGCGTCCAGGTCCAGCAGGACGAAGCGGTCGGGGTTCTCGGTCTGGGCCGAGCGGACCAGGCCCCAGAGCGCGGCCAGGGCCGGGTCCGGGACGTCGTCGCCGGTCACCGGCACCGCGCCCGCCGTGACCAGGACCAGCTGGGAGCCGGTCAGGCGCTCGTCGGCCAGCCAGCCGCGCAACAGGGCGAGAACCGCGCCGAGGCCGTCGTGGACCGCGTCGCGGAGGGCGCCGGGCGGCGCGTGCGGGACGGGTCCGGGCGGGCAGGGGGCCAGGACCAGCCGGGGCGGCTGCTCGCCCGCGTCGAGCAGGGCGGAGAGCGCGGCGAGGTCGGTGACCGTACGGCCGGGGAGCGGCGCGGCGCCGGGCAGGGGCGTCCCGGTGCCGAGCACGGTCCAGGAGTCCGGGTCGGGGACGGTGTCCGCCGCCGTGCCGGTGCGCTCGGGCAGGGCGTGCCACTCGGGGCGGAAGAGTTCCTCGTGGTGTCCGGTGCGCGTGGCCCGGAAACGGTCGGGCGAGACGGGCCGCAGGACGAGGGAGCGGGCCGAGACCACGGGCCGCCCGGTGGCGTCGGTCGCCCGTACGGTGACGGCGTCGCGGCCGGTGGGGGTCAGCCGCAGCCGGAGTTCGGTGGCGCCGGAGGCGTGCAGGCGCACCCCGTTCCAGGAGAACGGCAGCCAGCCCTGCGCGGGCCCTTCCAGTACGCCGAAGACCAGCGCGTGCAGGGCGGCGTCCAGCAGGGCCGGGTGCAGACCGAACGCGGCGGCGTCCGGCCGCTGCTCCTCCGGCAGGCTCGCGACGGCGTACACCTCGTCGCCCAGCCGCCAGGCCGCGCGCAGGCCCTGGAAGGCGGGGCCGTAGGCGAACCCGCCGTCCGCGAAGCGGTCGTACAGGCCGTCCGTGTCGAGGGGTTCGGCTCCGGGCGGCGGCCAGGCCGCGGGGTCGCCCGGGTCCGCCGGGTCGGGATCCTCGGCGGAGGTGAGCAGGCCGCTCGCGTGCCGGGTCCAGGGGGCGTCGGGCCCGTCGTCGGCGGCCCGGGCGTGGACGCTCAGCGGGCGGGTGCCGGAGGCGTCCGGGCTGCCGACGGTGAGCTGGAGGGCGACGGCTCCGCCCGGCGGGAGCACCAGCGGTGCCTCCAGGGTAAGTTCCTCGACCTGGTCGCAGCCGACCTGGTCGCCCGCGCGGACCGCGAGTTCCAGGAACGCGGTGGCGGGGAACAGCACGCCCTCGTAGACGCCGTGGTCGGCCAGCCACGGGTGGCTGCGGACCGAGAACCTGCCGGTGAAGAGGAAGCCCTCGGAGTCCGCGAGTTCCGTCCCGGCGCCGAGCAACGGGTGGTCGACGGTCCGGAGTCCGGCCGCGGGCAGGTCTGCGGCGGCCGCACCGGCCGCCAGCCAGTAACTGCCGCGCTGGAAGGCGTAGGTCGGCAGGTCGACGGCGGGGCGGGACGGGCCACCGGAGTGGACGGCGCTCCAGTCCACGGGGACGCCCGCGACGTGCAGTCGGGCCAGGGCGGTGGCCGCCGCGGGTGCCTCGGGCCGGTCCTTGCGCAGCAGAGGCAGCAGCAGGGGGGAGCCGGTGAGGGCGGCGGTACCGGTGCCCTCGGAGCCGCCGGCGGCTGCGGTGGCTCCGGTCAGGCAGTCCTGCCCCAGGGCGGTGAGCGCGCCGTCGGGCCCGAGTTCCAGGAACGCGGTGACGCCGTCGCGTTCCAGGTGACGTACGCCGTCCTGGAAGCGGACGGTGCCGCGCACGTGCTCCACCCAGTAGTCCGGTGAGCCGAGTTGCTCGGAGGTGGCCGGCTCGCCCGTCAGGTCGGAGATGACGGGGAGGGTGGCCTCCCCCGGGACGATCCGTGCCGCGACCTCGCGGAACTCGGTGAGCATGGGCTCCATGAGGGGCGAGTGGAAGGCGTGGGAGACGCGCAGCCGACGGGTCTTGCGCCCGCGCGCGGCGAGTACGGCGGCGATCTCGTCCACCGCCGCCGCGTCACCCGAAATCACGGTCGAGGCCGGGCCGTTGACCGCCGCGAGACCGACGGCGCTCTCGCGCCCCGCGAGCAGCGGCAGCACCTCCTCCTCCCCGGCGGCGAGGGCGGCCATCGCGCCGCCCTCCGGGAGGGCCTGCATCAGCCGTCCCCGCGCGACCACCAACTGCGCGGCGTCGGGCAGGGTGAACACGCCCGCGACATGGGCGGCGGCCAGCTCGCCCACGGAGTGGCCGAGCAGCCGGTCGGGACGTACGCCCCAGTGCTCGACGAGCCGGAACAGGGCGACGCCGAGGGCGAACAGGGCGGGCTGGGTGTACTCGGTACGGTCCAGCAGTCCGTGGCCCGGGTCGCCGGGGCCCGCGTCGATCACCTCCCGCAGCGGGCGGTCGACCAGCGGGTCGAGTTCCGCGCAGACCGCGTCGAAGGCGTCGGCGAAGACCGGGAGCCGCGCGTACAGTCCGGCGCCCATGCCGGTGCGCTGGCTGCCCTGGCCGGGGAAGAGGAAGGCGGTCTTCGCGGCAGGACCGGTGACACCGCTCACCAGGTCCGCCGACGGCTCTCCGGCGGCGAGGGCGGCGAGCCCCTGGAGCAGGGCCCGCCGGTCCGTGCCGGTGAGGGCGGCCCGGTGCTCGAAGGCGCTGCGGTTCAGCGCCAGGGAACGGCCCAGGTCCGCGACGGCGAGGCCCGGGTGCCGCTCCACGTGCCGCAGCAGCCGGGCGGCCTGCGCCCGCAGCCCGGACGCGCTGCGCGCGGAGAGCAGCCAGGGCAGGGCGGGCGCGGGGGTGGCCGCCGGGTTCGGCGCGGGGGTGGCGGGCAGGGACGGGCCGGAGGCGTCGGAGGGGGCGGGGGCGTCAGGGACGGCAAGGGTGGCGGGCCGGGCAGCGCCGGGAGCGTCGAGGACGGCGGCCTGCGCCGGTTCGGACGCGGCGGGGACAGCGGGCGCTCCGGCCCCGGCCCGTTCGGACGCGGCGGGAAGGCCGGGCGCGGCGAAGGTGTCCCCCGGAGCGTGCACCAGGTCGGCGGCCGAGGCCGGTTCGGTGGGCTGTTCCAGGATGGTGTGGGCGTTGGTGCCGCTGACGCCGAACGACGACACGGCGGCCCGCCGGGGGCGGCCGGTCTCCGGCCACGGGGTGTCGTCGGTGAGCAGCCGGACCGCGCCGGACGACCAGTCCACGTGGGGGGTCGGCGTGTCGACGTGCAGGGTGCGCGGCAGCGCCCCGTGCCGCATGGCCTGCACCATCTTGATGATGCCGGCGACTCCGGCGGCGGCCTGGCTGTGCCCGATGTTCGACTTCAGCGACCCCAGCCACAGCGGCTCCCGCGCACCGCGTTCCCGGCCGTACGTGGCCAGCAGCGCCTGGGCCTCGATCGGGTCTCCGAGACGGGTCCCGGTGCCGTGCGCCTCCACCGCGTCGACCTCGGACGCCGTCAGCCCCGCGTCCGCCAACGCCGCCCGGATCACCCGCTGCTGGGAGGGGCCGTTGGGGGCGGTCAGGCCGTTGCTGGCGCCGTCCTGGTTGACGGCGGAGCCGCGTACGAGGGCGAGCACCGGGTGGCCGTTGCGGCGGGCGTCCGAGAGGCGTTCCAGGACGAGCAGTCCGGCGCCCTCGGCCCAGGAGGTGCCGTCGGCGGCGGCGGCGAACGGTTTGCAGCGGCCGTCCTCGGCGAGCACTCGTTGCCTGCTGAACTCCACGAACGCACCCGGTGTCGACATCACGGTGACCCCGCCGGCGAGCGCCAGCGAGCATTCGCCGGAGCGCAGCGACCGGGCCGCGAGATGGACCGCGACCAGCGAGGAGGAGCACGCCGTGTCGATGGTCACCGCGGGGCCTTCGAGGCCGAGGCTGTAGGAGATCCGCCCGGACGCCACGCTGCCCGCGCTGCCGATGCCGAGGTAGCCCTCGAACTCCTCGGAGGGTTCGGTGACGCGCGACCCGTAGTCGTGGTGGCTGCAACCGACGAAGACGCCGCTCGGGCTGCCCTTGAGCGACAGCGGGTCGATACCGGCCCGCTCGAACGCCTCCCAGGAGAGTTCCAGCAGCAGCCGCTGCTGGGGGTCGATGGTCAGGGCCTCACGCGGGGAGATCCCGAAGAACGCCGGGTCGAAGCGGTCGGCGTCGTGGAGGAAGCCGCCCTCCCGCGCATAGGTGCTGCCGACCCGGTCCGGGTCGGGGTCGTAGAGACCGTCCAGGTCCCAGCCCCGTCCGGTGGGGAAGCCGGTGATCGCGTCCTGCCCGCCCGCGACGAGCTCCCACAGCTCCTCGGGGGTGCTGACGCCGCCGGGGTAGCGGCAGCTCATGGCGACCACGGCGATCGCCTCGTCCTCGGGCACCGCGACGGCCGCGGCCACCTGCCGGGGGATGGCGGGTGTCTCGGTGGCGGGTGCCCCTGGCAGTTCGGCGCGCAGGTGTCCGGCCAGGTCCGTGGCCGTGGGGTAGTCGAAGGCCAGGGTCACCGACAGGCGCAGGCCGGTGGCGGCGGCGAGCCGGTTGCGCAGTTCGACGGCGGTCAGCGAGTCGAAGCCGATGTCCTTGAACGCCTGGTCGGGTCCCACCGCCTCGGGCCCGGGGTGGCCGAGCACGGCGGCGACCTCGCGGCGGACCAGGTCCAGCAGTACCCGGTCCCGTTCCGCCGGGGGCAGTGCGGCCAGCCGCAGGGCGGGCGGCCCGTCGCCGTCGGCCGTGCTCCGGGGCCCGCCCGGGGCGTCGAGCACCTCCCGTACCTCGGGCAGGTCACCGAGGGCGGGGCTGGGCCGGAGCGCGGTGTACGCCCGGGTGAAGCGGTCCCAGGCGAAGTCCGCGACGAGGACGGCCGTGTCGTCGTGGTCGAGGGCCCGGTGCAGCGCGAGCGTGGCCGTGGCGGGGTCCATGGCGGGCAGGCCGTCGCGGATCAGCCGTTCGGCGACCGCTCCGGAGGCGAGGCTGTCGCCGCCCCACAGGCCCCAGGCCACCGAGGTACCGGGCAGTCCGAGGTCGCGGCGGTGCCGGGCCAGGGCGTCGAGGTAGGCGTTGGCGGCGGCGTAACTGCCCTGGCCGGTGCCGCCGAGCGTGCCCGCGAGCGAGGAGAACAGCACGAAGGCGGTGAGGTCGAGTTCCCGGGTGAGTTCGTCGAGGTTGCGGGCGCCGTCGAGCTTGGGGCGCAGGACCCCGGCCGCGCGTTCGGGGGTGATCGCATCGATCACCCCGTCGTCGAGGACGCCCGCGGTGTGCAGCACGGCGCGCAGCGGGCGCTCGGCCGGAATGCCCGCGAGCAGTTCCGCCAGGGCGTCGCGGTCCGCGACGTCGCAGGCCACGGCGGTGGCGGTGGCGCCGAGACCGCGCAGTTCGGCCAGGAGTTCGTCGGCCCCCGGGGCCTGGGCGCCGCGACGGCTGGTGAGCAGCAAGTGTGCGGTGCCGGTACGGGCGAGCCGACGGGCGATCTGGGCGCCGAGGCCGCCGGTGCCGCCGGTGATCAGGACCGTGCCCTCGGGTGTCCAGTCGCGTGCGGGGGCGGTGTCACCGAGTCCGGCGTGGACGACCCTGCGGCCGTGGAGGCCGGTGGCGCGTACCGCCAGTTGGTCCTCTCCGTCGGGGCCCGTCAGCGCTCCGGCGAGCCGGGTCGCGGCCCGGTCGTCGAGCCGTCGCGGCAGGTCGACCAGTCCGGCCCAGCGCTGCGGGTACTCGACACCGGCGACCCCGCCGAGTCCCCAGACCAGGGCCTGGAGCGTGCTGCCGATCCGGTCGGAGCGGCCGACCGACACCGCGCCCCGGGTGGCGCACCAGAGCGGGGCGTCGGTGCCGAGGTCGCCCAGGGCCTGGAGGAGGGCGACCGTCAGGGTGAGGCCGCGGGGAAGCGCCGATCCGCCGCCGTGGGGTTCCTCGGCCAGGGCGAGGAGCGACAGGAGCCCGGCGGGCGGCCCGTCGGTGCGGTCGTGGGCGTCGCGGAGGAGGGCGGCGAAGCGTGTCCGGTCGGTCGCGTCGGGGCCCGCCTCGACCAGGACGGGGGTGGCGCCGTGTCCCCGCAGGGAGTCCAGGGCGAACGTGACGGCCGGGTCGTCAGCGGTTCCGGCCGGGGCGAGGACAAGCCAACTGCCGGTGAGTCGGGGCCGCTCGGGGGTGGGCAGGGGCTTCCAGGCGACCCGGTAGCGCCAGCTGTCGGCGGTCCGGTCGTCGGCCCGGCCGCGCGCCCACGCGGCGAGGGTGGGCACCAGGGAGGCGAGGGAGGACCGCAGTTCCCCGTCCTCGACCCGCAGGGTGGTGGCGAGGGCGTCCAGGTCCCCTCGGTCGACGGCGCTCCAGAAGCCTGAGTCGGCCGGGCCCGGATCTGCCGGGCCGGGGCCGGTCGTGGCGGTGGCGGACCGGTCGGGGGCGGTGGCCTCCAGCCAGTAGCGCTGCTGCTGGAAGGCGTACGTGGGCAGGTGCCGCGTACGGGCTCCGGTTCCGGCGAACACCGTGCCCCAGTCCACCGGCACTCCGTGTACATGGAGTTCGGTGAGCGCGGCGAGGAAGCGGCCGGGGCCGCCCTCGGTGCGGCGCAGGGTGCCGACGACGGCTCCGTCACCGATCCCGGCCGCTTCGACGGCCTGCTGGAGCCAGACGGTCAGCGCGGGGTGGGTGCTGCACTCGACGAAGATGTGGTGTCCGTCCGCAATGAGCGCGTCGACCGCCCGTCCGAACTCCACGGGGCGGCGCAGGTTCTCGTACCAGTACGCGGCGTCCAGGCCCAGGGTGTCCACGGGCCCGCCGCTGACCGTGGAGTAGAACGGGATGGCGGACGTCCGGGGCGTGGTGGCGCCGAGGAGGGTGAGCAGCTCCTCCCGGATCTCCTCCACCTGGGGTGAGTGCCCGGCGAAGTCCACACCGGGGACCGGCCAGGTCAGGACGCCCTCCTCGGCGTACCGCTCGCCCAGCCGTTCCAGCGCCGCCGGGTCGCCGGAGACCGTCACCGACGTCGGCCCGTTGACGGCGGCGATGTCGAGTGCCCCCTCGTGGGCGGCGAGCGCTTCGCGTACGGCTTCGGCGGGCTGCGGCACGAACAGCATGCCGCCCCGGCCGGTCAGGGCCAGCAGGGCCCGGCTGCGCAGGGCGACGATCCGGGCCGCGTCGTCCAGCGAGAGCGCACCGGCCACGCAGGCGGCGGCGATCTCCCCCTGGGAGTGGCCGACCACGGCGTCGGGGACGATCCCGTGCGCCCGCCACAGCTCGGCCAGCGACACCATCACGGCGAACAGCACGGGCTGCACCACGTCCACCCGGTCCAGCGGGGGCGCGTCGGGCTCCTCCCGCAGGACCGCGAGCGGCGACCAGTCCAGGTGCGGGGCGAGGGCGCGTTCACAGGCCGCGATCCGGGCGGCGAAGGCCGGGGCGTGGTCGAGCAGTTCCCGGGCCATGCCGGCCCACTGGGACCCCTGGCCGGGGAAGACGAAGACGGTCCTGGACGACCGGGCGACGGTGCCTTCGACCAGGCCGGGTGCGCGCTCTCCGGCGGCCAGCGCGGCCAGGCCGCCCAGCAGGGCCGTACGGTCGTCCCCCACGACGGCCGCGCGGTGTTCGAAGGCGGTCCTGGTGGTGGCCAGGGAGTGGCCGATGTCGGCGGACGACAGCTCCGGATGCTCCGTCAGGTACGTGTGCAGCCGCTCCGCCTGGGCCTTCACCGCCTCGGCGGTCCGCCCGGACAGGACCCAGGGCACGGTGGCGTGCGGGGTGCCCGCGTCCTCCGCACCGGGTACGGCGGGCGCGTCGGACGTGGGAGCGGATGCGGACCCGACGGCGGTTACGGGCCCGGGCGGCGGAGCAGGCGACGGGAGTACGGGCTCGGCGGGCGGCTGCTCGATGACGACATGGGCGTTGGTGCCGCTGAGGCCGAAGGAGGACACTCCGGCCCGGCGCGGCCGGCCGGTCTCCGGCCAGGGTGCGGCTTCGGTCAGCAGCTCGACAGCGCCCGCCGTCCAGTCGACGTTCGGGGACGGCCGGTCGATGTGCAGGGTCCGGGGCAGCTCGCCGTGCGCCATGGCCAGCACCATCTTGATGATGCCGCCGACCCCGGCGGCGGCCTGGGTGTGCCCGATGTTCGACTTCAGCGACCCCAGCCGCAACGGGCGGTCGGCGGGCCGGTCCTGACCGTACGTGGCCAGCAGCGCATCGGCCTCGATCGGATCACCCAGCCGGGTACCGGTGCCGTGCGCCTCGACGGCGTCCACGTCGGCGGCCGTCAGCCGGGCGTCGGCCAGCGCGTCGCGGATCACCCGCTGCTGGGCCAGGCCGCTGGGCGCGGTGAGGCCGTTGCTCGCGCCGTCCTGGTTGATGGCCGAGCCGCGCAGCACCGCGAGCACCGGGTGGCCGTTGCGGCGGGCGTCCGAGAGGCGTTCCAGGACCAGCAGGCCCACGCCCTCGGCCATGCCGAAGCCGTCGGCCGATGCGGCGAAGGACTTGCAGCGCCCGTCCTCGGCGAGCCCCCGCTGCCGGCTGAAGCCGGTGAACGACAGCGGGGTGCCCATCACCGTGGCGCCGCCCGCCAGGGCCAGTGCGCACTCGCCCGCGCGCAGCGACCGCGCGGCGAGGTGGACCGCCACCAGGGACGAGGAGCAGGCCGTGTCCACGGTCACGGCGGGCCCCTGGAGGCCGAGTTGGTAGGCGACCCTGCCGGACAGGACGCTGGTGGAGATGCCCGCGATGAACAGGCCCTCCAGCTCTTCGGGGACCTCGCTCAGGGTGCCGCCGTACCCCTGGTAGGAGGCCCCGGCGAAGACCCCGGTCGGGGTGGAGTGCAGGGTCGTCGGGTCGATACCGGCGCGCTCGATCGCCTCCCAGGAGGTTTCGAGCAGCAGCCGCTGCTGGGGGTCCATGGCCAGGGCCTCGCGCGGGGAGATCCCGAAGAAGGCCGGGTCGAACCGGTCCGCGTCCCGGATGAATCCGCCTGCGGCGGCGTAGCTCCTGCCGGGCCGGTCGGGGTCCGCGTCGTACAGCGCGTCGAGGTCCCAGCCCCGGTCGGACGGCAGCCCGGAGACGGCGTCGCGTCCGTCGGCGACCAGGTGCCACAGGTCCTCGGGGGTGCGTACGCCGCCGGGGTAGCGGCAGCTCATGGAGACGATCACGACGGGGTCGTCGTCCTCGGCGGGTGTTGCGGGCGGGAGCTGCCGGGCGGCGGCGGGCTCCTCGGCGGCGCCCAGCAGTCCGGTCTCCAGGTGCCGGGCGAGCGCGGTGGCCGAGGCGTAGTCGAAGACGACGGTGACCGGGAGCCGCAGGCCGGTGGCGGTGTTGAGCCGGTTGCGCATGTCCACGGCGGTCAGTGAGTCGAAGCCCAGGTCGCGGAAGGCGCGGCCGGGGGTGACCGCGTCCGGCGAACCGTGGCCGAGCACGGCGGCCGCGTGGGTCCGGACCAGGTCGACCAGCACCCGGGTCCGCTCGGCCGCGGGGAGGGGTTCCAGCCGGTCGCGCAGCGCCGAGGAGGTCTCCTCGGCCCCGGTTCCGGCGGTGGCCGGTTCGGCGGCCAACGCAGCGCGTACCTCGGGGAGTTCACCGATCAGCGGGCTGGGGCGGGCCGAGGTGAACACCGTCGCGAAGCGGTCCCAGTCGATGTCCGCGACCACGGTCACCGTCTCGTCGTGGTCAAGGACCTGCTGGAGCCCGGTGATCGCGACCGCGGGCGGCATGAAGAGCACGCCGTGGCCGCGCAGGTTCTCCTCCACCAGTTCGGCGGCCATCCCGCCCCCGCCCTCGGGGTTCCAGATCCCCCAGACCACGGAGGTCGCGGCGAGGCCACGGCTCCTGCGGTCCTCGGCAAGGCCGTCGAGGTAGGCGTTGGCGGCGGCATAGGCGCCGTGGACGGCGCTGCCCCACACCCCGGAGATGGAGGAGAACAGAACGAACGCGTCGAGCGTGTCCCGGTCGAAGAGCAGGTCCAGGTTCCTGGCCCCGCCCGCCTTGGCGTGGAGGGTGCCGGCGAACTCGTCGACGTCGGTGTCGGGCAGGGGCACCAGGAGCCCGGCCCCCGCCGCGTGGAAGACAGTGCTGATCCGGTGGCCGTCCTGTTCGAGGCCGTCCTTCAGCGCGCGCAGGGCGTCCAGGTCACCGACATCGCATGACGCCAAGGTGACCTGAGAGCCCAGGCCGGACAGTTCCTCGGAGAGCTCCCGCGCACCCGGCGCGTCCACTCCGCCCCGGCTGACCAGCACCAGGTGTGCGGCGCCCCGCCGGGCCAGCCAGCGCGCGATCTGCGCGCCGATCCCGCCGGTGCCGCCGGTGATCAGCACGGTGCCCCCGGGCCGCCAGCTCCGCCCCGGTACGGTGTCGCCCAGGGCGGACCGGACCAGCCGCCGCCCGTGGCAGCCACCGGCCCGTACGGCCACCTGGTCCTCGTCCCCGGCCGCACCGGCCAGCACCCGGCACAGCCGGGGGGCGGTGTCCGCGTCGAGGACGTCCGGAAGGTCGATCAGACCGCCCCAGCGCTGCGGGAACTCCAGCGCGGCGACCCGGCCGAGCCCCCACAGCAGACTCTGCGCGGCACTGACCGGGCTCCCCGTGTCCGTGCCCCCGACCGACACCGCGCCCCGGGTCGCCCACCACAGGGGCGCGTCGACCCCTGCGTCACCGAGGGACTGCACCAGGGCCAGATTGAGGGCGGTGCCCAACGGGACGGAGGGGTGGGCGGAGTGCGGGCGCTCGTCGAGGCCCAGCAGCGACAGCACGCCCGTCACCGGGCCGGGCAGCGCGTCGAGGGAGACACGGAGCCGGTCGGCCAGCACGGCACGGTCGGCCTCCGCCTCGGTGATCCGTACATGGACCACCGAGGCCCCCGCCTGCTCCATGACGTGGACGGTCGCCTCCGACCGGCGCTCCCCGTCCTCGGGCCGGCCGCCCGACGACAGGACGAGCCAACTGCCGTCCAGCGAGGCGGCCGGGGAGCCTTCGGGCATGGCCCGCCAGGTCACGCGGTAGCGCCAGGAGTCGACCACCGAACGCTCGGTGCGCTCACTGCGCCAGGTGGCGAGCGCGGGGAGCACCACGTTCAGCGGGTCCTCGGGCGCCACCCCGAGGGCCGTGGTGAACCGGTCCAGGTCGCCCCCGCCCAGGGCTTCCCAGAAGTCGTCGCCCCCCGCCGGCGCCCCGGCAGGAACGCCCGCCGCCGGGGCGGTGTCCTCCAGCCAGTACGGGCGGCGCTGGAAGGGGTAGGTGGGCAGGGAGACGCCGTCCGTACGGTGCCCGGCGAACACCCGGTCCCAGTCGGGCGAGAGACCGCCCGCGTGGGCCTCTCCCAAGGAGGTCAGGAAACGGTCGAGGCCGCTCTCGCCGCGCCGCAGCGTGCCGACGACCACGGCGGAACCCTGCGCGGAGCCGGCGGTGTCGGCCCGGTCGGCGGTCTGCTGGACACCAAAGGTGAGCACGGGGTGCGGGCTGGCCTCGACGAAGAACCGGAACCCCTCCCCCAACAGCGCCTCCGTCGCCTTCCCGAACTCGACGGTCTCGCGCAGATTCCGGTACCAGTACTCCGCGTCCAGGCCCTTCGTGTCCAGCCAGCCACCCGTCACCGTCGAGAAGAACGGCACCGCACTGGAAAGAGGCGTGATGCCTTCCAGGTCGGCGAGCAACTGCTCGCGGATCTCCTCCACATGCGAGGAGTGCGACGCGTAATCCACCTCGACCGACCGCGCCCGCACCCCCTCCCCGACCAACTCGTCCACCAGTGCCGTGACGGCGTCCGCGTCACCGGAAATCACCGTCACCGACGGGCCGTTGACCGCCGCGACCGACAACCGGCCCGCCCACGGGGCTATGCGCTCACGGACCACGTCCACCGGCAACGGCACCGACGCCATGCCACCCCGGCCCGCCAACACCCCCACCGCACGGGAGCGCAAAGCGACGACACGCGCCCCGTCGTCCAAGCTCAGCCCGCCCGCTACACAGGCAGCGGCCACCTCACCCTGCGAATGGCCGACCACTCCATCCACGGCCACACCGAACGACCGCCACACCTCGGCCAGCGACACCATCACGGCCCACAGGACCGGCTGCACCACATCGACCCGCGCCAACAACCGCTCCGAGCCCAGTGCCTCCGTCAACGACCAGTCGACGTAAGGAGAAAGCGCCCGCTCGCACTCACCCATCCGCCCGACGAAGACCTCCGACTCCCCCAGCAACTCCGCAGCCATCCCCACCCACTGCGACCCCTGGCCCGGGAAAACGAGCACCGAACGACCCGACGACACTCCCTCGCCCCGCACCAGCCCCGGCACCGAGCGGCCCTCGGCCAGGGCTTGCACGCCGTCGATCAGCCGGTCCTGATCGGTGCCCACGACCACGGCCCGACGCTCGAAGGCGGTACGGGTGAGGGCGAGGGCGCGGCCGGTGGCGGCGGGCCGCAGGGGCCCGGGGTCGGCGCCCAGGTGGGCCAGCAGCCCGGCCGCCTGGTCGCGCAGCGCCTGGTCGGTACGCCCCGAGAGGACCCAGGGCAGCGGGTACGCGTCGCCGTCGGCAGCGGCTTCGGCCACCGGTTCGGCCTCCGCCGCCGGAGCCTGCTCCAGGGGCGCCGGGGCCTGTTCCGGGGCTTCCGGGGCCTGTTCCAGGATCAGATGGACGTTGGTGCCGCTGACGCCGAAGGCGGACACCCCGGCCCGGCGCGGACGCCCCGTGTCGTCCCAGGCGCGGGCCTCGGAGAGGACTTCCACGGCCCCCGACGCCCAGTCCACCATGGGCGTTGGCCGGTCCGCGTGCAGGGTCTTGGGCAGTTCGCCGTGTTCCATCGCCAGCACCATCTTGATGACGCCGCCCACTCCGGCCGCCGCCGAGGTGTGGCCGATGTTCGACTTCAACGAGCCGAGCCACAACGGCCGGTCGGCGGGCCGGTCCTGGCCGTACGTGGCCAGCAGCGCCTGCGCCTCGATGGGATCACCCAGGGTGGTGCCGGTGCCGTGCGCCTCCACCGCGTCCACCTCGGACGCCGTCAGCCTCGCGTCCGCCAACGCCGCCCGGATCACCCGCTGTTGGGACGGGCCGCTCGGTGCCGTCAGGCCGTTGCTCGCACCGTCCTGGTTCGTGGCCGAGCCACGGATGACGGCCAGCACCTGGTGCCCCTTGCGGCGGGCGTCCGACAGCCGCTCCAGCAGCAGGACGCCGACGCCCTCGGACCAGCCGGTTCCGTCCGCGTCGGCCCCGAACGCCTTGCAGCGGCCGTCGGCGGACAGCGCGCGCTGTCGGCTGAACGCCACGAACGCGTCGGGGGTCGCCATCACCGACACCCCGCCCGCCAGGGCCAGCGTGCAGTCGCCCGCCCGCAGGGCCCTGATCGCCAGGTGCAGGGCGACCAGGGAGGAGGAGCAGGCCGTGTCCACGGTGACGGCGGGCCCTTCCAGGCCCAGGGTGTAGGCGATCCGGCCGGAGACCACACTGCTCGCGGTCCCGGTGTCCAGCAGGCCCTGGACACCGGGGAGGTGGCGCGAGCCCGCGCCGTAGCCGTTGCCGATCGCGCCGAGGAAGACGCCCGTGCCGGTACGCCGTAACGTACGGGGGTCGATCGCGGCCCGCTCGACCGCCTCCCAGGCGGTCTCCAGTGCCAGCCGCTGCTGGGGGTCGGTCGCCAGGGCCTCGCGCGGGGAGATGCCGAAGAACTCCGCGTCGAAGTCGGCCGCGTCGTGGAGGAAGCCGCCGTGCCGGGTGTAGGAGGTGCCGGGCCGCTCGGGGTCGGGGTCGTAGAGGCCCTCCAGGTCCCAGCCCCGGTCGACCGGCCAGGCGGAGATCGCGTCGGCGCCCCGGGAGACCAGGTCCCACAGGAGTTCGGGGGTGTGGGCACCGCCGGGGTAGCGGCAGGCCATGGAGACGATGGCGATCGGTTCGTGGCGGGCCTGTTCGGCCTCGCGGAGCTGCCTCCGGGCGTCACCGAGGTCCGCGGTGGCGCGCCTGAGGTAGTCGAGCAGCTTCTTGTCGTCGGACATCAGTGCCAGCTCTCTCTCAGGCGTTGCCGAAGTCGTTGTCGAGCAGGGCGAACAGCTCGTCCGCCGTCGCCGTTTCCGTCACCGTGGCGGTGTCGTCCACCGGCCCGGGCGGTGGTGCCGTGCCGTCCGGTGTGCCGGTGCGCCGATCCCAGCCGCGCAGCAGTTCGTCGAGCCGTCGGCCGACTCCTTCGGTGCCGGCCGCTCCGGGCGGGACGGCTGCGAGGAGCGCGGCCAGCCGGTCCAGTTCGGCGAGCAGCGGCGAGGGCGGTCCGGGCGCGGCGGACAGCTCCGCGTCCAGGTAGCCGGCGAGCGCATCGGGTGTCGGGTGGTCGAAGACGGCCGTCGGCGGGACGGCCACCCCGGTGGCCTCGCACAGCGCGTTCCTGAACCGCACCGCCAGCATCGAGTCGAAGCCGACCTCGGAGAACGAGCGTTCCGGGCGCACCGGACCGGCTCCGGAGTGGCCGAGGACGGCCGCCGCGTGCCGGATGACCAGGTCGAGGACCGCCTGACGGCGTGCCTGCCGGTCCAGCGGGGCAAGCCGGGCGGCCAGTCGTACGGCGGGGGTGCGGTCGTCGTCGAGCGCGGCCTCCGCCGTGCTCTCGGCTTGTGCCTCCGCCGTGACCGCGCCCGTGGCCTCTGCCGTCTCCTCGGTGGTGGCCGGGGCCACGGTGGAGGCTGTACGGCCCGGTGTGGGCAGCCAGTACCGGTCGCGTTCGAAGGGATAGGTCGGCAGCGGGAGGGGGACGGACCACCCGGCTCCGCGGTCCCCGTCCAGGGCGACCAGTCCACCGGACCACCACCGGCCGCCCATGCCTCGGTCAGTGAGGCCAGCAGCCGGTCCCGGCCGCCGTCGCCGCGCCGCAGCGTACCGACCGCCGACACCTCCCTCCCGGCCTCCGCGGCCACCTCCTCGATCCCGGCGAGCAGCACCGGGTGCGGGCTGACCTCGACGAAGAGGGTGTGACCCGCCTCCAGCAGGGTGCGGGTGGCACCGGCGAAGCCGACCGGCTCGCGCAGGTTGCGGTACCAGTAGGCGGCGTCGAGCGACTCCCCGGCGACGGGTTCGCCGGTCACCGTCGAGTGGATCGGGACGGCCGAGGCGCGGGGGCGTATCCCGGTGAGGGCTCCGCGCAGTTCGTCCTCGATCTCGGCGACCTGGGCCGAGTGGGCCGCGTAGTCCACCGGGATCGCCTTGGCCCGGATGCCTTCGCGGTCGCAGGCCGCGATCAGGGCGGCCAGCTCCTGGGGCTCCCCGGCGACGACCACGGCTCCGGGGCCGTTCACCGCGGCCACGCACACGCGGCCACCGGCGGGCAGCAGACGCGTGGTGCGCTCGGCGGAGGCGGCGACGGACACCATGCCGCCGCGTCCCGCCAGCTTCAGCAGGGCCCGGCTGCGCAGCGCCACTACGAGGGCCGCGTCGTCGAGCGACAGTGCTCCGGCGACGCAGGCGGCGGCGATCTCGCCCTGGCTGTGTCCGACGACCGCGTCCGGGGTGATCCCGGTGTCGCGCCAGTGCGCGGCGAGCGCGACCATCACGGCGAAGAGCACCGGCTGGACGACGTCCACGCGGTCGGGTGCCGGGGCACCGGGTGCGCCGCGCAGCACCTCGGTCAGGGACCAGTCGGTGTGCGGGGCGAGCGCCCGTTCGCAGGCGCCGATGGCGGTGGCGAACGCCTCGGAGGCGTCGAGCGCCGCGACGGCCATACCGGCCCACTGCGAGCCCTGGCCGGGGAAGACGAAGACCGTACGGCCGCCGCGCGCCCGGTCCCGTACGGTGTCGGGCGCGGGTTCTCCGGCCGCGAGGGCGTCCAGCCGGCCGAGGAGCGCGTCGCGGTCGCGGCCGACGGCGGCTGCCCGGAAGGGCAGGGCGGGGCGGGTGGTGGCGAGCGCGCGGGCGGGTCCGGCGATGCCCCCGTCGGGGTGGGCCCGCAGGTGCTCGCCCAGTCGGCGCGCCTGTCGGCGCAGGGCCGCGGGGGTCATGGCGGAGAGCAGCCACGGAACCGTGGTCCCGGTGTCACCGGACGGTCCACCGGACGTGCCCTGGGGCACGCCGTGGGGCGCCGGGGCGCCGAGTGCTTCCTCCGGGGCAGAGTCGGCGTCGGGGGCGCCCTTCAGGACCGAGTCGGCATCGGGGGCGTCCTCCAAAACGCCGTCAGCAACCGGTGCTTTCTTCAAGATGCGGTCGGCGCCGGGTGCTTCCTCCAGGATGGCGTGGGCGTTGGTGCCGCTCATGCCGAACGCGGAGACGCCTGCCCGGCGCGGCCGGTTCCCGTCCGGGGCGTCCCAGGGGCGGGCGTCCGCGAGCAGCCGTACGGCGCCGGCCGACCAGTCCACCCGGCTGGACGCCTCCCGGGCGTGCAGGGTGCCGGGGAGCACGCCGTGCCGCAGGGCGAGGACCGTCTTGATGACCCCGGCGACCCCGGCGGCGGCCTGGGTGTGGCCGATGTTGGACTTCAGCGACCCCAGCCACAACGGCCGGTCGGCGGGCCGGTCCTGGCCGTACGTGGCCAGCAGCGCCTGGGCCTCGATGGGGTCCCCGAGCACGGTGCCGGTGCCGTGCGCCTCGACCAGGTCGATCTCGGCGCCGGACAGCCCCGCCGTGGCCAGCGCGGACCTGATCACCCGCTGCTGTGCGGGGCCGCTCGGGGCGGTGAGGCCGTTGCTGGCACCGTCCTGGTTCACGGCGGTGCCCCGGACGAGGGCGAGGACCGGATGGCCGAGGCGGCGCGCGTCGGAGAGCCGTTCCACGAGCAGGACGCCCACCCCTTCACCCCAGCCCGTACCGTTCGCCCCTTCGGCGAAGGAGCGGCAGCGGCCGTCGGGCGACAGGCCCTGCTGGCGGCTGAACTCGACGAAGACGTCCGGGCTCGCCATCACCGCGGCGCCGCCGACCAGGGCGAACGAGCAGTCACCGGCGCGCAGTGCCTGGCCGGCCAGGTGCAGGGCCACCAGCGAGGACGAGCAGGCCGTCTCCACGGTGACGGCGGGGCCGCCGAGTCCGAGGGTGTAGGCGATACGGCCGGAGGCGACGCTGGTGACCGTGCCGCTGAGGAGGTGCCCCTCGATCTCGTCGGCCGGGTTCTGCGGGCCGGTGCCGTAGCCCTGGGCGGCGACGCCGACGTAGACGCCGCCCTCGCTGCCGCGTACCGACGAGGGATCGAGCCCCGCCCGCTCCAGCGCCTCCCAGCTGGTCTCGAGCAGCAGTCGCTGCTGCGGGTCCATGGCCAGGGCTTCTCGCGGGGAGATGCCGAAGAACTCCGCGTCGAACTCGGCCGCCCCGTCCAGGAATCCGCCGCCGGTGGTGTAGAAGGTGCCCGGGTTCAGGGGGTCGGGGTCGTAGAGGGTCTCCAGCGACCAGCCGCGGTCGGCGGGCAGCTCGGTGACCGCGTCCACTCCGTCGGCCACCAGCCGCCAGAGGTCGTCGGGCGAGCGGACCCCGCCCGGGAACCGGCAGGCCATCGAGACGATCGCCAGGGGCTCATCGGCCGCCACGGGCCCGGCGGCACCACCGACGGCGGCCGCGGAGCCCGCCTCGGCCGTGCCGGTCGTACCGCTGGTACCGGTCGTGCCATCGGCGTTCCGTTCCGTGCCGTTCAGCTCGGTGAAGAGGTGCGCGGCAAGGGCGGCGGCCGTCGGGTGGTCGAAGACGGAGGTCAGCGCGAGCGGCAGGGCGGTCGCCGAGACCAGCCGGTTGCGGAGTTCGACGGCGGTGAGCGAGTCGAAGCCGACCTCACGGAACGGGCGGTCGGCGGCGAATCCGGCGGCCGAGTCGTGGCCCAGCACGGTGGCCGCTTCGCTCCGGACCAGCTCCGTCAGCAGTTTGCGGCCCTCGGGCTCGGACAGTCGGCTCAGCCGGTGCCGCCACGGCGGTTCGCCGCCCGTACCGGGTCCGGACCCTGCGGAGGCATCCGCCGCCCGGGGCTCCGGGGCGGTCGGCAGGCCGCGCAGCAGCGCGCTGTCCCGTACCGAACCGAAGGTGGGCGCGAAGCGGTTCCAGTCCAGCTCGGCGACGACCGTTTCGCCCTCGTCCAGGGCGAGCGCCAGGCCGAGCGCGGAGAGGGCCGCCTCGGGGGCCATCGGCACCAGCCCGTGACGGCGCAGTCCTTCGCCCACGGCGCCGGCGGCCATGCCCGCACCGGCCCAGGGGCCCCAGGCCACCGAGGTCGCCGTCAGGCCCCGGCCGCGCCTCGCGGCGGCGAGGCCGTCCAGGTAGGCGTTGGCCGCCGCGTACGCGCCCTGGCCGCCGCTGCCCCAGGTGCCCGAGATCGAGGAGAACAGGACGAAGGCGTCCAGGGGGCGGCCGTCGAACAGGGCGTCGAGGTGGGCCGCGCCACGCGTCTTGGCCGCCGTCAGCCGGGCCAGTTCCTCCGGTGTGCAGTCCATCAGCGGGGTGTCCGAGGTGAGTCCGGCGGTGTGCACCACGGCCCGTACGGTCTCGCCCGCGTCGTGCAGTTGCTCCAGGACCCGTTCCAGTGCGGCGCGGTCGGCGACGTCGCAGGCCAGTACGGTGCTCCGGGCGCCGAGCGCCGCCAGGGCGTCGGTCAGCTCGTCGGCTCCGGGGGCCTCGGGGCCCCGTCGGCCGAGGAGCACGAGGTGTTCCGCGCCGCGCTCCGCGAGCCAGCGCGCCACTTGGCCGCCGAGGCCGCCGGTGCCGCCGGTGACGAGGACCGTGCCGCGCGGTGTCCACGGTGCGGGCGCGGGTGCCGCGGGCTCCGGCGCGGGGACGAGCCGGCGGCCGAGCGGTACGGGAGCGCGTACGGCCACCTGGTCCTCGCCGTCCCGTCCGGCCAGCACCGCGCACAGCCCGTCCAGCGCGGGCCCGTCCAGCGGGTCCGGCAGGTCGACCAGGCCGCCCCAGCGCAGCGGGTGCTCCAGTGCCGCCACCCGGCCCAGGCCCCACACCTGAGCCTGCCCGGGACGGACCTCCTCCGTGCCGTCGGCCGCCACCGCACCACGGGTGGCGCACCACAGGGGGGCGTCGATGCCGCTGTCGCCCAGGGCCTGGAGCAGCAGCAGGGTCCCGGTCAGGCAGGCGTCCGGCGTCTGCGGACCGGGGTGGGGGTCCTCGGCCAGGGCCAGCAGGGACAGAACACCCGCCAGTGTGCCGAACTCCGGCAGCATCAGGGCCAGTTCAGTGCGCTCCACGGCGGCCCCGACCCGCATCACGACCACGTCGGCGCCGTGCCCGGCGAGGGCCTGTTCGCAGGCGAGTGCGGTGTCCTCGGCACCGGGCCCGTCCGGGGTGACGAGCAGCCAGCGACCGGAGAGGCGGCGCTCCTCGGGTACGGCGAGCTGCTCCCAGGCGATGCGGTAGCGGCGGGGTCCGGCGGGACCTGCGCTGCCCCGGCGGCGCCAGGCGGCGGGGGCCGGGTCCGGGGCGGCCTCCGGCCAGAAGCGCCTGCGCTGGAAGGCGTAGGTGGGCAGGTCGACCCGCCGTACGTCGGTGCCGCTCCAGCCCACCGACCAGTCCACCTCCACGCCCCGCAGGTGGAGCGATGCGAGTGCGGTGCGGACCGCGTCCGGCTCGTCACGGCCGTCACGCAGCAGCGGCACCGTCCCGGTGTCGCCGGGGTCGGGGGCAGGGGTGGAGGTGGGGCCTAGGTCGGGATCGAGGCCGGCGTCGGGTTCGGGGTCGGGGGCGGAGAGGCAGCCGTGGAGCATGCCGGACAGCACACCGCCCGGTCCGATCTCGACGTACGTCGTCGCGCCCTCGGCCCGCAGCCGACGGGCCCCTTCCAGGAAGCGCACGGTCCCCCGGACGTGGCGTACCCAGTGGTCGGGAGAGCGCAGCTCCGCGGCCGTGGCCGTACGCCCGGTCAGGTTGGAGACGATCTCGATGCCGGGAGCGTGGTACGTCAGCGACTCGGCCACGTCCCGGAACGCGTCGAGCATCCCGTCCATCCGGGCGGAGTGGAACGCGTGGCTCACGCTCAGGCGCCGGGTCCGCCGTCCCCGGGAGCGGAACGCCCCGGCCAGGCGCCGTACCGCGTCCGCGTCACCGGACAGGACCACCGATGCGGGCCCGTTGACGGCGGCGATGTCCACCCCGTCCCGGTCCTCCTCCCGCTCCGGGGCGGGGTGCCCGGTGCGGTCGTCCAGCAGGGCCCGGCGTACTTCGTCCTCGGTGGCCTCCACCGCCACCATCGCCCCGCCCTCGGGCAGTTCGTCCATCAGCCGTCCCCGGGCCGCCACCAGCGCGCAGGCGTCGGGCAGGTCCAGGACGCCCGCCGCGTGGGCGGCGGCGAGTTCACCGATGGAGTGCCCCATCAGCAGGTCGGGCCGCACACCCCAGTGCCGTACGAGCCGGAACAGCGCCGTCTCCAGGGCGAACAGCGCGGGCTGGGTGTACCGGGTGCGGTCGAGCAGCTCCGCACCGGGTGTTCCGGGTGCGGCGAACAGGACGTCGCGCAGGGGGAGGTCGAGGTGCGGGTCCAGGCCGGTCAGCACCTCGTCGAGGGCGTCGGCGAACACCGGGTCGTCGCGGTAGAGCTCCGCACCCGCTCCGGCCCGCTGGCTGCCCTGTCCCGGGAAGAGGAAGGCGGTCCGGCCGGAGCGTACGGCGCCGCCGGTGAGCAGCCGGCCCGCCGACGTGCCGCGCGCGAGCGCGGTGAGCGTGCGCCGGACGGCCGCCCGGTCCCGCCCCAGGACGGCGGCCCGGTGTTCGAGCGGGGCTCGTCCCGTGGCGAGCGAGTAGGCGACGTCCGCCGGTTCGAGGTCCGGGTCGGCATCGAACCGGCTCACCAGCCGGCCGGCCTGGGCCCGCAGGGCCTCGGGGGTCCTGGCCGAGAGCAGCAGCGGGACGGGCGGGCCGGTACGGCGGGCGGTGGGGGTGGCGTTGACCGCCGCGAGGGCTGTCGCGGCGGTGGCGACGGTGTCCGAGGCGGGCACGTCCGGGGTGCCGGTCCCGTCCTGAGCGTCGGCCAGGACCGGAGCGCCGATCCGTCCGGGGGCATCAGCCCGGCCCTGGGCGTCGATCAGATCCGGAGCATCGGTACGGCCCAGAGCGTCGCCCCGGCCCTGGACGCCGTTCAGATCCGGAGCATCGGCAGGGCCCGGGACATCGGTACGGCCCAAAGCGTCGCCCCGACCCTGGGCGTCGACCCGATCCGGAGCTTCGGCACGGCCCGGAGCATGGGCCCGATCCTGAGCATCCGTACGGCCCGGAACATCGGCCCGATCCGGAGCATCGGCCCGGTCCAGGGCGGGCACGGCCGCGAGGGCAGGAGCCTGCTCGATGATCACGTGCGCGTTGGTGCCGCTGATGCCGAACGACGACACGCCCGCCCGGCGCGGGCTACCGGTCTCCGGCCACGGGGTGTGCGCGGTGAGCAGGCGGATGCCGCCGCCGGACCAGTCCACGTGGGGGTTGGGCGTCCCGGCGTGCAGGGTTCCCGGCAGTTCGCCGTGGCGGATGGCCAACACCATCTTCATCACCCCGGCCACCCCGGCGGCGGCCTGGGTGTGGCCGATGTTCGACTTCACCGAGCCGAGCCACAGCGGGCGGTCCGCCGGGCGGGCCGGTCCGTGGACGGCCTGGAGCGCCTGCGCTTCGATGGGATCGCCGAGCTTCGTCCCCGTACCGTGGGCCTCGATCGCGTCGATCTGGCCGGCCTGCAGCTCGGCGTCGGCCAGGGCGGCGCGGATGACCTGCTGCTGGGACGGGCCGTTGGGTGCGGTGAGCCCGTTGCTGGCGCCGTCCTGGTTCACGGCGGTGCCGCTGATCAGCGCGAGTACGGGGTGGCCGTGGCGCAGGGCGTCGCTGTGGCGCTCCAGCAGCAGCACTCCGGCGCCCTCGCCCCAGCCCGTACCGTCCGCGTCCGCCGAGAACGCCTTGCACCGTCCGTCGGCGGCGAGCCCGCGCTGACGGCTGAACTCCACGAAGAGACGCGGGGTGCTCATCACGGACACCCCGCCCGCGAGAGCCTGCTCGCAGTCGCCGCGCCGCAGCGCCTGCACGGCCAGGTGCAGCGCCACCAGTGAGGAGGAGCACGCGGTGTCGACGGTGAGCGAGGGCCCCTGGAGGCCGAGGACGTAGGACAGCCGCCCCGACAGCACACTGGCCGTGTTCCCGGTCAGCAGATGGCCCTCGGAGATCCCCTCGGCTCCCTCCAGCAGCGCGGAGTAGTCCTGGCCGTTGGTACCGATGTAGACGCCGACCTGCCGCTCCTTCAGCGCGGTCGGGTCCTGCCCGGCGCCCTCGACCGCCTCCCAGGCGGTCTCCAGGAGCAGCCGCTGCTGCGGGTCCATGGCGAGAGCCTCGCGCGGTGAGATGCCGAAGAACTCCGCGTCGAAATCGGGCACATCGTGGAGGAAGCCGCCCTGCCTGCTGTACGTGGTGCCGGGGCGGTCGGGGTCGGGGTCGTACAGCCCCTCGGTGTCCCAGCCCCGGTTCGACGGCCAGTCACCGACGGCGTCGATGCCCTTCGAGACCAGGTGCCAGAAGTCCTCGGGCCGCGCGACCCCACCGGGGAAGCGGCAGCCCATGCCGACGATCGCGATCGGCTCGCCGCTGCCGGGCTCCGCCGTCTGCCCGGCCTCGGCACCGGCGGATCGGGCGGACCTGGCCGTGCCGCTCGCCGCGTCCGGCAGGTCCGGGTCCAGGCCCAGATCCAGGTCCGCGAGCAGCCGGTCGGCCAGTGCCGACGGCGTGGGATGGTCGAACAGGACGGCGGCGGGCAGGGCCAGTCCGGTGGCGGCGGCGAGCCGGTTGCGCAGTTCGACCGCCGTCAGCGAGTCGAAGCCGAGCGCGGAGAACGCCTTCGTGGACCGGACCGCGTCGGCGTCGGGGTGGCGCAGGACCGTCGCCGCGTGGGCGCGTACCAGTTCGGTGAGGGCCCTGACCCGGTCCTCGTGGCGCGGAAGTACGGCGATCCGCTGCCGCAACGCGCCGGCGGAGCCGCCGGTCTCCCGGGCCGCCGACGGTGCGGTGGTGCCGGGGGCGGGCCCGGCGGCGGCCGGGTCCGGTATCCCGTCGAGCAGGGCGGCGGACCGCAGACCCGTGCTCGTGGCGAAGCGCCGCCAGTCGACGTCCGCGACCACCACCAGCGCGTCGTCCTCCGCGAGTGCCCGGCCGATCGCGGTGACGGCCGTTTCGGGCTCCATCACCGGCATGCCGAAGTCCCCCAGCCGCGCGGCGACTTCGTCCGCCAGCATGCCCGGCCCGGCCCAGGCTCCCCAGGCCACGGACGTACCGGGCAGCCCGGCCGCCCGGCGGGCGGCGACGAGTGCGTCCACGGCGGCGTTGGCGGCGGCGTAGTTGCCCTGCCCGGCGTTGCCGACGACGCCCATCACCGACGAGAACACCACGAAGGCCGACAGGCCGAGATCCGCGGTGGCCTCGTGCAGGTTGCGTGCGGCGGTCAGCTTGGCGCGCAGCACCAGGGCGAGCCGCGCGGGGTCCAGCGCGTCGAGCACACCGTCGTCGAGGACGCCCGCCGCGTGGACGACGGCGGAGAGCGGGTAGCGCGCCGGGATGCCGGCGACCAGCGCCGCCAGTGCGGCCGGGTCGGCCACGTCGCAGGCCGCGAAGGCCACTTCGGCGCCGAGCGCCGTCAGTTCCGCCCGCAGCTCGTCCGTACCGGGCGTGTCGGCACCGCGGCGGCTGACCAGCAGCAGCCGCTCCGCGCCCTGGCCCGCGAGCCAGCGCGCCGTGTGCGAGCCGACGCCACCGGTACCACCGGTGACGAGGACCGTCCCCTTCCACAGCGGGTGCGTACGTGCCCGGGTGGCAGCGCCCCCTTCACCGGCCTTCGGCACCACGGACGGCGGGGCGGGCCGGAGGCGGCGTCCGTGGACCCCGGTGGAGCGCACCGCCACCTGTTCCTCGTCGGCCACGGCTCCCGCGAGCACCGCGCACAGGCGGCGGGCCGCCCGTACGTCCAGCACCTCGGGCAGATCGACCAGACCGCCCGGGCGATGGGGGTGCTCCAGTGCCAGCGTCCGGCCCAGGGCGGCGGACGCGGCCTGGCCGACGTGCCCGGGCCGCTCAGCGCCGCCGAGGACCGCCGTTCCCTTCGTCAGCGTCCAGAGCCGGGCGTCGATGCCCGTGTCCTCCAGCGCCTGGGCCAGCGCGAGGGTCAGCGCCGGACCACCGGGCAGGTCAGGGTGGTCGGGGTGGGGGCGCTCCTCCCAGGAGAGCAGGGAGAGCACTCCGGCGATCGGCTGCTCCCCGGCGGTCTCGGTGAGCAGAGCGGCCAGTTGTCCGCGGGTCGCGCCCGGATCGTCGACGACACACGGGAGGAGGTCGGCCCCGGCCTCACCGAGGGCGTCCAGGACGGCCGCCGCGTCGTCGCCCTCGGGGCACAGGGCGAGCCAGCGACCGGCGAGACCGTCCACCGGTGCGACCGACAGGGGTGCCCAGGCGACGTGGTAGCGCCAGGAATCGGCCTTGCGCTCACGGCTTCTGACGGAGCGCCAGCTCGCCAGGGCGGGCAGGACTTCGTCCAGGGCCGCACGGCCGACCCCTAGGGTCTCCGCGAGCTGTGCGGGGTCCTGCGATTCCAGCTCGTCCCAGCGGTCCTCGGCGGGGGCGGCCGGGACGGCGGCGGGGGCGGTCAGCCAGTAGCGGCTGCGCTGGAAGGCGTACGTCGGCAACTCGACCCGCCGTGCCCCCGGGAACGCCCCCGACCAGTCCACGTGCAGTCCGCACTCCCAGGCACGGCCCACCGCGCGCAACACCTGCTCCGGGCCACCCTCATCACGCCGGAGCGTCCCCAGCACCGCCGCCTCCACACCAGCGGCCTCCACGGACTCCCCCACCGCCACACCCAGCACCGGATGCGGGCTGGCCTCGACGAAGAACCGGAACCCCTCCCCCAACAGCGCCTCCGTCGCCTTCCCGAACTCGACGGTCTCGCGCAGATTCCGGTACCAGTACTCCGCGTCCAGGCCCTTCGTGTCCAACAGGCCACCGGTCACGCTCGAATAGAACGGCACCGAGCCCGAGCGCGAGGTGATGTCCTTCAGGTCGGCGAGCAACTGCTCGCGGATCTCCTCCACATGAGAGGAGTGCGACGCGTAATCCACCTCGACACGACGGGCCCGGACACCCTCACCGGCAAGTTCTTCGAGAAGCCCGGAAACGGCGTCCGCGTCACCCGAAACCACTGTCGACAGAGGTCCGTTGACCGCCGCGACCGACAATCGCCCCGCCCACCCGGCGATGCGCTCACGCACCACGTCCACCGACAACGGCACCGACGCCATACCGCCACGCCCCGCCAACACCCCCACCGCACGGGAGCGCAAAGCGACGACACGCGCCCCGTCGTCCAAACTCAATCCACCCGCCACACAGGCAGCGGCCACCTCACCCTGCGAATGACCCACCACAGCGTCCGGCACCACCCCGAACGACCGCCACACCTCGGCCAGCGACACCATCACGGCCCACAACACCGGCTGCACCACATCAACCCGCGCCAACAACCGCTCCGAACCCAGCGCCTCGGCCAACGACCAGTCGACGTAAGGCCCCAGAGCCCGTTCACACTCCGCCATCCGCCCGGCGAAGACCTCCGACTCCCCCAACAACTCCGCAGCCATCCCCACCCACTGCGACCCCTGACCCGGGAAAACGAGGACCGAACGACCCGACGACACCCCACCGCCCCGCACCAGCCCCGGCCCCTGGGCCGAACGCCCCTCCGCCAGCGCCCTCACCCCACGGAGCAGCTCGCTCCGGTCGCCGCCCACCACCGCCGCGCGGTGCTCGAAGGAGGCACGCCCCACCGCCAGCGAGTAGCCCACGTCCACCGCATCGAGGGCGGGCTCCGCCACCACCCGTGCCGCCAACGCGCCCGCCTGCGCCCGCAGGGCCTCCGCACTGCGCGCCGACACCGGCCACACCACTGCCCCAGGACGCCGACGGGCCTCCTCCACCGTCCCGGCCGGAGCCTCGGCCGGGGCGGCCTCCAGGATCACGTGGGCGTTGGTCCCGCTGATGCCGAAGGAGGAGACCCCGGCCCGGCGCGGACGGCCCGCGTCGTCCCACGTGCGAGCCTCCGTGAGCAACTGCCCGGCCCCCGCCGACCAGTCCACCTCAGGCGTCGGACCGTCCACGTGCAGTGTCTTCGGCATCACGCCGTACCGGATCGCCAGCACCGACTTGATGACACCGCCCACACCCGCCGCGGCCTGGGTATGGCCGATGTTGGACTTCAGTGAGCCGATCCAGACCGGACGGTCCCCGGGCCGGTCCTGGCCGTACGTCGCCAGCAGCGCCTGCGCCTCGATCGGATCACCCAACCGGGTCCCCGTACCGTGCGCCTCCACCACATCCACATCCGACGCCACCAGCCCCGCGTCCGCCAACGCCGCACGGATCACCCGCTGCTGCGACGGACCGCTCGGCGCCGTCAGGCCGTTGCTCGCACCGTCCTGGTTCGTGGCCGAACCCCGTACCACCGCCAGCACCGGATGCCCGTGACGCCGCGCATTGGATAACCGCTCCAGCAGCAGCATCCCCACGCCCTCGGCCAGGCCGAAGCCGTCGGCAGCCGCCGCGAACGCCTTGCAGCGGCCGTCCGGGGCCAGACCGCCCTGACGGCTGAACTCCACGAGCATGCCGACCGTGGACATCACGGTCGCTCCGCCGGCCAGGGCGAGCGAGCACTCGCCCGAGCGCAGCGCCCGTACCGCGAGATGCAGGGCCACCAGCGAGGACGAGCACGCCGTGTCCACCGTGACCGCCGCTCCCTCCAGCCCGAGGGTGTAGGCCAGCCGGCCCGATGCGACGCTTCCGGTGTTGCCGGTCAGCAGGTGGCCGCCCTCGTCGGCGCCCTGTTCGAGAGAGGGGCCGTAATCCATGGTCATCGCCCCGACGTAGACGCCCGTCGGGGTCCGCCGCAGGGTGGCGGGGTCGATCCCGGCCCGCTCCAGCACCTCCCAGGTCGTCTCCAGCAGCACCCGCTGCTGCGGGTCCATCGCCGCCGCCTCGCGCGGCGAGATGCCGAAGAACTCAGCGTCGAAATCGGCCGCACCGGCGAGCGAACCCGCCTCCCGCTGGTAGTAACGGCCCGGCGTCCCCGGTGTCGGGTCGTACCGTCCGGCGGTGTCCCAGCCCCGGTCGTCGGGGAGCGCGGAGACGGCGTCGGCGCCTGCGGACACCAGCTCCCAGAGTTCGTCGGGGCTGCCGACACCGCCGGGGTAGCGGCAGCCCATGCCGACGATCACCACGGGGTCGTCGTCCGCGGGACGCCGCCGCACCGGCTCGACCGTGTCCGCGCCCGTATCGGGCCGGTCGCCGCTGATCTCGGCGCTGAGGTAGGCGGTCAGGGCCGCCGGGGTCGGGCAGTCGAAGACGACCGTCGCCGGGATGCGCAGCGCCGTCGCCGCGCCCAGCCGGTTGCGCAGCTCCACGGCGGTGACGGAGTCGAATCCCAGGTCGAGGAAGGCCAGTTCGGCGGGGACGGGATCGGACCGCCCGGTCAGCGCGGCGATCTCCTCGCCCACGAGCCGTGCCAGCGCGGCGCGCCGCTCTTGTACGTCCATGGCGGCCAGCTCCGCGCGGAACGCGGTGGCGGCGTCCCCGTCACCGCCCGTACCGTCCGGCCCGTCGACGTCCGCCGGGCCGGTTTTCGCGAGCGCGGCCAGGACTGCCGCAGGCAGTTCCGGCATCCGGGCGTGCTCCACGGCGGAGGGTGCTTCCCGTTGCGGGGTGACTCCGCGTACGTACAGGTCGCCGAGCGAGGTCAGGAACCGGCCAGGACCGTCCTGGTCGCGGCGCAGTGTCCCGAGGACGGCGGCCTCGGCGCCGTGTTCCTCCACGCAGTCCGTGAGGGCGGAGGTCAGCACGGTGTGCGGGCTGACCTCCAGCAGGACACCGTGCCCGTCCCGCAGCAGGGCCCCGGCCGCCTGGTGGAACCTGACCGTGTTGCGCAGGTTGCGGCACCAGTAGTCGGCGTCCAGCACCGGGGCGTCCAGTCGTCCGCCGGTCAGTCCGGAGTAGTAGGGCAGGTGCGGTGTACGGGGGCGGATCGGGGCGAGGTCGGCGCGCATCCGGGGGATGATCGCGTCGATGTGAGGGGAATGGGCGGCCAGGCCCACGGCGATCCGCCGTGCGTGCACCGCGTCCGCGGCCAGGCTGTCGAGGAGTTCGGCCGCGGCGTCGCGGTCGCCGGAGACGATCACGGACCGGGGGCCGTTGTGCGCGGCGACGACGAGGCGGCCCTCCCAGCTGCGCAGCCTCGGCTCGACCTCGGCGGCCGGGGCCATGACGGAGACCATGTCGCCCTGCCCGGCCAGGGTCGCCTGGGCCTGGCTCCACAGGGCCACCACCCGCGCGGAGTCGTCGAGGGAGAGCGCGCCGGAGACCGCGGCGGCGGTGACCTCTCCGACGCTGTGCCCGAGCACGGCGGCCGGTTCCACACCGTGGGAGCGCCACAGCGCGGCGAGCGACACCGTCACGGCAAACAGCAGGGGCTGCACCACGTCGGCCCGGTCCCCGGCGGGTGCGCCCGGCGCGTCCGGGGCGCGGAGCACGTCGAGGGGCGACCAGTCGACGTACGGTTCCAGGGCCTGCGCGCACGCGTCCATCCGGTCGCGGAACACCGTGGAGGTGTCCAGCAGGTCCACCGCCATGCGGGGCCACTGCGCGCCCTGTCCGGGAAACACGAAGGCGACCCGGCCGCCGGCTCCGGCGGCGCCCTCCAGCAGGCCGGGCGTGCTCCTGCCGTCGGCCAGCGCGTCCAGCCGCCGCAGGAATCCGTCCCGGCCGTCCGCCACCAGCGCCGCCCGCCGGCTCCCCTCGGAAGCGGTGCGCGCGAGGGTGAGCGCGATGTCCTGGGGGCTCCAGTCGTCACGACCGGCCAGGTACGTGTGCAGGCCGCGCGCACCGGCCGCCAGCGACTCCTTGCCGTTGCCGGCCAGCGTCCACAGCAGCGGTGCTTCCGTACCTTCGGGGTGCGCCATCGTGTTCTCGGACTCCTTCGCGGCGAGCAGGACCATCAGTCACCGGACCGTGGCGGGGTGCCCGCTGCCACGGGGTCGTGCGTCGGCCGGGACGCCTTCGTCATGGCCTGCGGGTTACCGCCACCGGACCTGCGACGTCGATCTTGCCGAGGTCGCATAGCGGCCCGATATCGCAGGCCGCGACAGGATGCGGGTACGGGGAGCGGGCGGGTCGTGGGGCGGTGACGCACAAGAGAGCCGCGCACCCCTCGGGGAGCAGCGGGCGGGTCAGCCGTCCGTTCCGGGGGACCGGTGCGGGCCCTGAGCCCGCGTCACCCCCAGTTCCCGCCAGATACCGTCCAGCGCCGTGACGAACCCCTCGACCTCCGCGGGCTCGTGGACGGCGCCGGGTGCGCTCCTGAGGATCTCCTGGCCCACGCGCACGCTCGGTGCGTTGATCGCCTGGACGTAGATGCCGTGGCGGGCCAGCAGCAGTGCGGAGATCCGCCGGGCGAGTGCGTCGTCCCCGACGAAGATCGAGACGATGTGGGATCCGTCGGAGAGGAAGGGGATGCCGCGTTCCCTGAGCAGGCGGTGCGTCAGCCGCGCGTTCTCGCGGAGCCGGTCGCGTTCCTCCTCCGAGGTGCGCAGGTGCCGGACCGCGGCGAGCGCGCCCGCCGCGACCGCCGGGGGCAGGGCGGTGGTGAAGATGAAGGGGCGGGAGAGGCCGCGCACCGCGTCGACCAGCTCGGCGGGTCCGGCGATGTATCCCCCGGTGGTGCCGAATCCCTTGGCGAGCGTTCCCATGATGACGGTGAACTCGTCGGCAATGCCCAGGCCCGCGGCGATACCGGCTCCCTCCGGCCCGTACATTCCGACCGCGTGCACCTCGTCGAGGAAGGTCATCGCGCCGTGCTCGCTGGCGATCCGGGCGATCTCTGCGAGCGGGGCGACATCACCCCCCATCGAATAGACCGACTCCATGACGATCATCTTCGGCCGGTCGGGATCGGTGGCGGATATCAGCTCTTCCAGGTGGGCCGTGTCGTTGTGGCGGAAAATGCGTTTCTCGGCGCCGCTGTGGCGGAGTCCGTCGATGATCGAGGCGTGGTTCATCTCGTCGGAGAAGACGACGCATTTCTCCGGCAGGCCGGCGAGGACCGTGAGGGCTCCGTCGTTGGCGGTGTACCCGGAGGTGAAGAGAAGGGCGTCCGCCTTTCCGTGCAGATCCGCGAGTTCCTTCTCCAGCAGCACATGGTAGTGGTTGGTCCCGCCGATGTTCCGGGAGCCGCCCGAGCCCGCGCCGTACTCGTCGAGGGCTTCGCGGGTCGCCGCCAGAACCAGCGGGTGCTGGCCCATTCCCAGGTAGTCGTTGCTGCACCACACGCTGATCTCGGAGGTGACCCCGTCCCGCAGGCTCCGGGCCGCCGGAAATTTCCCGGCGAGTCGGCCGAGTTCGAGGAACTCCCGTTTCGCATCCGGTGCCCCGCCTTCCCCCATGTTCCGCGAGAAGAGCTCCAGGTAATGGTTCATGACGACCCTTTTCTCCGAAGACCGAACCGATGCGGGGGCCGAACCGGTAGAGGGTATTGTCTCAGGGCGGAATATCACTTCGATGGCGCGGCCTGCGACAATTCACTACCGCCCGCGCACCCGTTTCTTCCATTCGCACTCCTGGTACACCCGATTCTCTTGTTGTAGGCTCTGCGGAAATTCCTCGCCACGGCACCACTGGAGTTTCCTATGCCGTCGAACGAAACCTATGTCAGCCAGATCCTTCAGGTGATCTCCGCGGAACCGGAGAAAGTCGTCCTGTCCTGGCGCGACAGGACGCTCACCGCGGCGGAGCTGACCACCCTGGTCCGGTCGGCCGCGCAGGGGCTGCACCAGCACGCCGGCGGGATCGACGGCGGGGCGGTGGTCGCCATCCTGACCGTCACCAACACCGCCCCGACCCTGGTCCTGCGGTACGCCGCGAATCTGGCCGGGGCCACGGTGGTGCATCTGCACACCACCAACGCGGTCGACCCGGCGGACCACCTGGCCGCCGACGCCAAGCTCAAGGTGCTCCGGGAGACCGGTGCGACGTATCTGGCCGTCGACGCGGAGAATCTCGCGGCCGCCCGTGAACTGCGCGAGCGGCTGGGCACTCCGCTCACCCTCGCCGCCCTCGGCGATCTCGGCCCCGATGTCCTGGACCTGACGGCCGGGGACCCGGACGCACTGGCCCCGGACGCCGTCGAGATCGGACCCGACCGGCCCGCGGTGGTGACCTACACGAGCGGGACGACCGGTGAGCCGAAGGGCATCGCCTTCGACTTCCGGGCCCGCAACGGCTTCATCTCCGCCGGATTACAGATGGGCTGGCGGTCGGTCTACCTGGCCTGCCTCCCGCTGAGCCACTCCAGCGGCGCCACGGCCGACGACTCACTCGCGTCCGGCGGCTCGGTGGTCCTGCGGGACGGCTTCGACCCGGGTGACGTGCTGCGCTGCATCGAGCGGCACGGGATCACCCGGATGCTGCTCTCCCCTCCCCAGCTGTATCTCCTCATGGACCACCCGGAGGTCGACTCGACCGACCTCTCCAGCCTCACGATGGTCACGTACGTGGGCTCCCCCGCCTCCCCCGAACGCCTGGGCGAGGCGGTCAAGGTCTTCGGGGACGTACTGATCCAGGTGTACGCGACCAGCGAGGCGGGCTTCGTCAGCATGCTCTCGCCCGCCGAGCACCTCGATCCCCGGCTGCGGGTCACGGTCGGCCGGCCGATGCCCGGCTGGGTCCGGATCACCGACCCGGAGGACCACCGCGACCTGCCGCCCGGCGAGACCGGCGAGGTCTGCGTACGGTCGCCGTTCACGATGAGCGAGTACGTGGCCGAGCCCGAGCTCACCGCCCGGACCGTACGGGACGGCTGGGTGCACACCGGTGACCTGGGCTTCGTCGACGGTGACGGCTACCTCCACCTGCGCGGCCGGATCGGTGAGGTGATCAAGACCAATGGCATCAAGATCCATCCGGTGACCGTGGAGAACGCCTTCCTGGCCCATCCCGATGTCGTCCAGGCCGCCGTCTTCTGCGTCCGGGACCGGGACCGGATCGAGCACCTGCACGCCGCCGTGGTGCTGCGCGAGGCGGGCACGGCCACCCCCGACGGACTGGCGGAACACATCCGGGCCACCATCTCGCCCAAGCACGTTCCCGCGCGGATCCACATCCGCCCCGCTCTGCCCCTCACCGGCGTCGGCAAACCGGACAAGGCGCGGCTGGCCGTGGAAGCGAGCGGGTGAGATCCCGGTGACCCTCTCCGTGGCATCCATCCTCTCCGAGTCCGCGCTGCGGCGACCGGAGCACCCGGCGGTCGTGGCCGGTACGCGGAAGATCACCTACCGCGAACTGTGGGACGAGGCACGGAGGTACGCGGCGGCGCTGCGCGCGCGGGGCATCGGCCCCGGCGACAAGGTGGCGCTGCTGCTGCCCAGCACCCCGCACTTCCCGTCGGCCTACTTCGGTGTGCTCGCGCTCGGCGCGATCGCGATTCCGGTCCACGCCCTGCTCCGGGCGGACGAGATCGCGTACGTACTGAAGGACTCCGGGGCGGCGGCGCTGATCTGCGCCGCCCCGCTCCTGGCCGAGGGCGGCAGGGCGGCGGGGACGACCGGCACGCCCGTACTCACCGTCATGGCAGAAGAGGGTGGCGAGGAAGGGGAGTTCGCCCGCGCACCGAGGCTGGACGCGCTCGCGGCGCGGAGCGCCCCGATCGACCGTCAGGTGCCGTGCGCACCCGAGGACATCGCGGTGATCCTCTACACCTCCGGCACCACCGGCCGGCCCAAGGGCGCCCTGCTCACCCATCTCAACGTGGTGATGAACGTCGGCACGACCATGCTCTCGCCGTTCGACTTCACCGCGGACGACGTCCTGCTCGGCTGTCTGCCCCTGTTCCACACCTTCGGTCAGATCTGCGGCATGAACACCTGCTTCCGGGCCGGGGCGACCCTGGTGCTGATGCCCCGGTTCGACGGACCGGGCGCGCTGGACCTCATGGTGCGGGAGGGCTGCACCGTGTTCATGGGGGTCCCGACGATGTACACGGCCCTCCTCGAAGCGGCCCTCGCCGACCCGCGCAGGCCCGCGCTCGACCGCGCGTTCTCCGGCGGCGCCGCGCTGCCGGTGGCGGTCCTGGACGCGTTCCGGGAGACGTTCGGCTGCCCGGTCCTCGAAGGGTACGGGCTGACCGAGACCTCCCCGGTGGTGGCCTACAACCAGAAGGCGTGGCCGCTCAGACCGGGCACGGTGGGCCGGCCGATCTGGGGTGTCGAGGTCGAGATCGCCAGAGCCGAGGTGGAGGACAGGATCGAACTGCTGCCCGTGGGCGAGACGGGGGAGATCGTCATCCGGGGACACAACGTGATGGCCGGCTACCTCAACCGGCCGGAGGCGACCGCCGAGGCCGTCGTGGACGGCTGGTTCCGCTCGGGTGACCTGGGCGTCAAGGACGACGAGGGTTACCTCTCCGTCGTCGACCGCAAGAAGGACGTGGTCCTGCGCGGCGGCTACAACGTCTACCCGCGCGAGGTGGAGGACGTCCTGGCCCACCACCCGGCGATCGCCCAGGCGGCCGTCGTCGGACTCCCCCACCCCGTCCACGGCGAAGAGGTGTGCGCGGTGGTGAGGCCCCACCCCGGCACGGCACCGGGCCCGGCCCTGGGCGCCGAGATCGTCGCCTGGAGCAAGGAGCGGATGGCACCGTACAAGTACCCGCGCCGGGTCGAGTTCGTGGACGCCTTCCCCCTCGGCCCCAGCGGCAAGGTACTCAAACGGGAGCTGGTCGCCCGGCTGACCACGGGGGCCCCGCACGAGCCGCCGGACGGCCTGCCGCGCCCGCGCTGAGCACGAGCCCGAGCGGTCGCGCTCCCCTGCACGCGGTCGAGCGCAGACCTCTCACGTCCTCGTTCCCGGAAGCCCCGGTGCCCGTCCCCGGAACTTGGCAGACTGCTTCGCGGACACATGGCACTTGGGGGCGGATGGCGGGGATCGGTGTTGCCGCAGCGATCGAGGAGCTGCGGCAGGAACTCTACCGGGCACAGGACCAGGGGGCGGGCCAGCAATTCGCCTTCGGTATCGAGGAGGCCGAACTGGAGCTGCAGTTGGAACTGCGCACCAGCGGCACGGGCGACGGCAAGGTCAGCTTCGGTGTGGCGACCGTCGGCGCGGGCGGTGAACGCACGACCGTCCACACCCACAGGCTGACGCTGAAACTCTCGGTCCGGGACCGGGCCCGCGGGGCTCCGGTCCCGAGATCAGTGACACCGAAGCCGGGTCCTGGGACGAGGAGTGACGGACCCGCGGCGACTGGTGCTCATCCGCAGTGGAACCACACAGCTGCGGCGGCACGTCGGCTCCGGCTACCTTGTCGCCCCCCGCCTGGTTCTCACGGCCGGACACACCCTTCGGGAGGCCGAAACCGGTGCCTGCTGGGAGGAGATCCGGGTCAGAGTGGGACACCCGGGGCGCGGTGAGACGCTCCGCACCGGAGCGGAGCTGATCTGGACCCATCCGCTCGACCTGGACGTCGCCCTGCTGCTCCTGCACGACACGGTCGACGTACCGGGATCGGTCCGGTGGGGCCACCCTGTCGAGACGGCCCCCTTGCGCTACGAGGGACTGGGCTTTCCGCTGGCGTCCGCGGAAGACAGCCGGGATGCCGAACATCTCCGGGGCGTCCTGCCTCCGCTGTCCTCCGGGGCTCGCGGCCTCTACGTGCTCGACCAGGAGCCCGCCCCCGACCACCGCGACGACGGCCGCAAAGCCTGGGGAGGCGCCTCGGGAACTGCGGTGTTCTGCGAGAACCACCTTGTGGGCGTGGTGATTCGTGACGACCGGTCCTACGGCAACCGCCGCCTGCACGCCCTCCCGGCACATCGATTCATCCAGGACGACGGGTTCGAGGCGCTCCTGCGGCGGTACGACGGCGGTCCACCTCGCCTGGCCGAGATCGGGGCCACCCTCCCGACGGCCCGGCCCGCGGCGGAACGCAGCGCGGCCGAGCAGGAGGCCGAGCGGATCCTGTGGTCGCTGCTCGGCGGCCGGATCACCTACGCGGCACATGCCCGTGCCCTCGTACGGCGGCTCGGATACACCGTGCCCGACAGCCACGAAGTGACCGTGCCCGACCTCGCGGCACTCGTGGCCTCCCATCCCCGTGCCCTTCCCTCGCTGAGCACCACCCTGGCCCCGGCTCTCACCGGCGAGGGCGAGCGCACCCGCCTGACAGACGTCCTCACCCGCGCCCGTGCCGGGGGACTGTGTCTGCTCCTGTCCCTGGACGAGTACGAGCACTTGCTGGAACTGCTCCGCGGCATCTGCGAGGAGCAGCCCACGCTCATCCCTCGCGCCGCCCGTGAAGCACTGCGCTACGTGTGGCTGCCCGAGCCGCTGAACCGTACGCATCTCTGCGCCGAGGACCTTGAGCACGTTGTCGAGCACTTGGAGTCCGTCTCCGACAGCGAGCGTGTACCGGACGGGACACCACCCGTACCGGCACTTCTCCGCCTGCTCGAATGCACCGCAGCAGCCCTGGAAGAGAAATCGGGGACAGAACTGCGCACCTGGTGCGACCACGTGGCCGCCCGCACCGGCATCCACTCGGTGGCGCTTGCCGAGCGCCGCATCGACGCCGGTCGTTGGGCCGCGCAGCGGCCGTCTCCCTTGTCCCGCGTCGTCGTCGAAGTCAGCCGGGCACGGACCGAAACACGCGAAAGCTACTACTGCCGTATCACGCTGGCCCGCGCCGACGGCACACATACCCCGCTCCACGAGGCGGAGAGCGCGCCGAGGACGCCCGAGGAGGTGGCCCGGCGCCTGCGGGACGCCATCGAGGTCGTCGCGGACGAGATCGGCCCGGCGGCCGTGCCCCATGCGACGGTTCTGGTGGCCCGTGACAGCCTCCATCTGCCCATCGACGAATGGAATCCCGGGGCACCCAACGAGTTCGTGCCCGACCAGCCCATCGGCGCCGAGTTCTGCATCACCCTGAGCTGCCCGGAGATGAGCGAACTGGTGAGGGGCAGAGAACGGGAACACCGGCGACGCTGGGAGAGCGGCCGCGCGGGCCCCTTGGTCGTCGGCGACGAACCCGTGACTCCGCCACGCCTCAGGCGGCTGCTGCAGACCACACATCGTGACGCCGTACAGGTCGTGCTCCACGGTCGTCCGGAGCAGCGAGACGCTCTGCTCGAACTCTGACTGGCCCTTGGCGTCCCGGTCGTGCTCTGGGATCGGCGGGCCGACTGCCCTGCGGACGGAACCGGCCTGCAACAGGTGGACCCCACCGGCCCGCTCGCCGGTCTGCCCGATCGGGTCCGCGTCTTCCGGGGGACGGCGTTCGACGACCCGGAAACGGTCCCGGCACGACCCGCACTCGTGTGGGAGGAGCACAGCTTGCGGCCGCGTCCCGAGTCGCTGACCCTGCAGGACCCCCACGAAGGAGCTCACGCGTCATGACCGCCGCCGAATCAGCCGGCACCGGCCGACCCGCCCCCTTCGCCGAAGGGGGCTGGCGGCTCTTCCGCGGTGACGGTGCCCCCCGCCGGGTCACTTTTCCGCCCGCTCCCCCATGGCGCCGGCTGCACCTGGAGAGTCCTGACGGCTCGCAGACCGAACGTCCCCGTCCCTACCTGATCGACCCCGACGATGCGGACATCGTCAACGCCGCCCTCCACCTGCGACGGCCACTGCTGGTCACGGGGCACCCCGGTACCGGAAAGTCCTCCCTGGCCCACGCGATAGCCCACGAACTCGCTCTCGGCCACGTCCTCCACTGGCCGGTGAACAGTCGCTCGAACCTCCAGGACGCCCTGTACTACGACGATGCGATCGGCCGGCTCCGGGAAGCGAACCCCCGCCGGGACACAGACGGCCCCGAACCCGATATCGGCCAGTACGTCCGGCTCGGCCCTCTGGGCAACGCACTGCTGGCACAGGACCGGCCCAGAGTCCTGCTCATCGACGAAATGGACAAGGGGGACATCGATCTGCCGAACGACCTCCTCACCGTGCTGGAGGAGGCCCAGTTCGAGATTCCGGAACTCAGCCGCCTCCCCGAGGACCACGGCACGGTCCATGTCCGGACGGACGACCCGGACGCGCCGGCCGCGGTGATCCGCGGCCGTGTCCGTTGCCGGGAGTTCCCTGTCGTGATCATCACCAGCAACGGCGAACGCGAGTTCCCGCCTGCCTTCCTCCGGCGGTGCCTCCGCCTCGACCTGCCCGAACCCGACGAGGAGCGGCTGCGGGACATCGTCGCCGCGCACATCGGCCACGAGGCGCTCGACGACATCGACGACTGTGGAAGCGCATGGCCTCGGAGGTCCGCTCTCTGATGGAACACGCCGGAGCCTTCCGCGACGTCCGTGTGATCGGACTGAACACCCGCGGCTCCGCTGCTCCCTTGCTCACCAACCATCCGTACCTGCGGCAAGGCCCCTACCTTCCGCCTGCCGCGCTCTGCGACCCCACTGGCGGCACCCTGGCCCTCGTGATCAGCGATGGCGTGGGCGAGGCGTGGCGGGACGGCCGTATGAGCGAGGCGGCGGCCCTGTGGGCCCGGCAGCAGCCCACCGCGATTCTTCAGACGCTGCCCACCCGGCTCTGGGCGAACTCGGGCATCCCGGTCCGGCCATGGCACGTCACCAGTGCCCGCAGGGGAGGTCCCACCACAGCCTGGCGCGTCAACGATCCGAGGCTGCCGGCAGATCTGGTCAGCTTCGATGCCGTCCCCATCCCGGTACTCGAACCCACACCGGCCGCCGTCGGCGACTGGGCCCGGCTCATCGCCTCTCCCAGCGCGACGGCGGTGCTCTCGCTGTGGGACACCCGGCGGTCCGCAACCGAGACACGGCGCGTCGGGAATCGGCACGGCGCGGACGCCGAAGCCGTCATGCGCTTCCGCGGTGCCGCAAGCCCCGAGGCGTATCGTCTCGCCGCCCACTTCGCGGCCGTAGCACCTGTCACCCCGCCCGTCATGCGCATGATCCAGGAGGCACTGGGCCCTCCGACGGACGCCGGACACCTCGTGGAGGTGTTTCTCGGCGGCCTCATGCACAACACCGCCCCGGTCACCCCCGGCCGACGGCCTCAGCCGGATGCCTTCGACTTCTCCGACAGCACTCGGCGCATCCTCCTCGGCGCGCTTCCGGCCCGCGAGTTGCTGCGTTCCACGCGGCTGATCGCCGACCGCCTGGCGTCGTCCGCCCGGCACACGCCGAGCTTCACCTCGTGGGTGACCCACCCAGGGGGTGAAGCGGCCGCCGACATCCCGGAACGGTCTTTCGCCCGACTGGAGGAGCGGCTGCTCAAGCGCCTCGGCATCGCCTCGCCCGTCGGCGCCTCACCCGACAGCCATCCGACCCCGGCTCCCCGGGCAGGAGGCCGGCAGCAGCCACCGGTGGCCCGGCGCGCGGTCACCGGACGCGCCACACCGTCCTCGGCGGTGCACAAGAAGGTGAAGATCCTTATGGTCGACGACCAGCCGGAGAATTTGCTGGCCCAGGAGGCCATCCTGTCCCCTCTTGAGCACACGGTCGTACGCGCCTCGTCAGGGCAAGAAGCACTCAGTGCGCCTCCTTCATCCTGTGCTGGCAGGTGAAACTGGCTGGTCAGGGTGCGTGGTGACGAGACAGGGCCTCTCGTCGTTGGCGTGGTGATCTCACTCAACACACCGGCGACCGAAGAGGCCCTGTTGGTTCCGTATCCTGCCATGGCCGACGTCCCTCATGAGCTCGTCGAGCATGTTTCCTGGTTGCTGTACGAGCACCGCCTGACGCGCAACACCCGCTGGCGCAAGCCCGGTTGCTCCAAGCAGGCACTGCTTACTCTCGTTCATCCGCGGAAGAACGAGACGTTCTCTCAGCTCGGAGCCGGTTTCGGGATATCCCAGGCCACCGCCTGACGGTACGTCGATGAGACCTTGGACGTCCTGGCCTCCTGGGAACCCGGACTCCACGAAGCCCTCACCGGCCTCGGCGAGGGCGACCACGTCATCGTCGACCGCACCCTGATCCCCACCGACCGAATCCGCGCGGACGAGCCGTACTACTCGCAAAAACACCGCAACCATGGCATGAACGTGCAGGTCATCGCCCGACACCACGGCACACCGCTCTGGTTCTCCCGAGCCACGCCCGGACGCACCCACGACCTGACCGCGGCCCGCGCCCACGGCATCGTCCAAGCCCGCCTCACCCGCCAGATCCTCGTCCTCGCCGACCGCGCCTACCAGGGCGCCGGCGCCACCTTCCGCACCCCGTACTACCACCACCGCGAACAGCCGCAGCACTACCAGCAGTTCAACCGCGACCACGCCCGGCTGAGAGCCCCGGGAGAACGCGCCTTCGCGCAACTGAAGTCCTGGCGACTGCTCCGGCGAGCAAGATGCTCCACCCGCCGCATCGGCACCATCGTCCAGGCCATCCACACCCTACTGACCTGCGACTACAGAGGATGAAAGAGGCTCACTGAGCTTCTTCGAGTTGGCCACCGATCGGGTGATGGGCCGTGGTGCGCAACGGACGAGGCCCCCGGGCTGTTGATCGAGATGTCTGACGTCTCAACAACACTGCTCGGAGGCCTCGTTGGTCGTCCATCCTGCCGCACTCGACCTGCCGCACGCACTCGTGGAGTGGGTCACGATGCTGATCGTCACCCGTGAGGGCGACCGGCGCTGCAAGCTCCGTCCGTCCCAGCGGACGATGGTGGCACTGGTGTACCTGCGCGAACACACCACTCTCGCGAAGATCGCCGCCGGGTTCGGGATGAGCGAGTCCACCGCCCACGCCTACACCAGCGCGGTCGTCGACCTGCTCGCCGCACGTGCACCGGGCCTGCTGAAGACGCTGCGCGAGCACGATCCCGACTTCGTCCTGCTCGACGGCACCCTCGCCGAGTGCGACCGGGTCGGCGACGGCCGGACCGACTACTCCCACAAACACCGGCGCCATGGTGTGAACGTGCAGGTCGTCACCGACCCCGGCGGCCGGCTGCTGTGGCTCTCGCCCGCCCTGCCGGGCCGCACCCACGACCTGACCGCCGCCCGCACCCACCGGATCATCCGGATCTGCGAGCGCCAGGGCGTTCCCATCCTTGCCGATCTCGCCTACCAGGGCGCCGGCCCGTGGCTGACCACCGGCATCAAACGCAGGCCCCTGCAGGAACTCACCCCCACCGAAAAGACCCTCAATCAAGCACTGGCCGCAGCGCGAGCACCCGTCGAACGCGGCGTCGCAAGGCTGAAGTCCTGGCGGAACTTCCGCAGGGCCCGATGCAGCCCCAACCGCATGACGTAAATCGCCAAAGCAGTCCTCACACTGGAGAGGCAGCGCTGAAGAAGTTCAGTGAACTACCAGTCGGGCTGAAGTAACGTCCGCACGAAACGTAAAGGACGAACGACCACACGGCCGCATCACACCGGCGGAAATCAAGCAGAAATATTCGGAGCAGCACAACATCACCGAGAAGCAGGAACTTTCGGCAGCGGAAACGTCATTACTCACGGATTCACTGGAAGGCGGCCCGGTCGATTTCGGATCTCTGGCGGGGCGTGAGATTCCCGCACTCCGAAGACATCACAGCAGGGCCTTCACGGTGCCTGCGCACACCTGTTGACCACTCATTCCCCCCATTGTCCCTCAGCGCTCCCCAGCGCCTACAAGGTTCACCGGGGCTCGATGGCCCGGTCCCCCTTCCGGCGTGCCGACTGGTCAGATCGGCATTGCAACCGTAACTGCTGTGGCCACGCATCGCAACGACCGACCAAAAAGCGCCATGAGGAGGGACATGCCCCGGCAATGCTTGCCAACCCTGCCACAAGGGGCTCGACATGACGCCGTCAGTCACTTCGCCCCCCCTTCGGGCCTATTCGGGAACTCGCCTTGCTGTGCCGGGCAAGATCCAAGTAAGGTCGCCCTGCACCCGGTTAGAACGGCCGGTGCCGGGGGAAATTTGTTCATCGCCAGGGGGATCCGTGCGGGATGTCAGTGCCGTGCCGTCGCTATGACGGATCGCTGACATCCTTGCCGTCATTCCGCTTTCAGGAGGAACGGGCGACCCTGCCTGCGCCGATTTCACCCTGCATTCATCAAGTCGCCTCCGGGCGACGACAGTAGGGAATACAAGAACAACATGCACAAGAGCTCTGCCTCGTCCGCGCGGTTGCACAGGACCGTCACCCGTGGCGTCGCCGCCACCACCACACTCATCGCGGTGCTGACCGTCTCCGCTCCGGGCGCGGTCGCCGCCGACAACGCCTCGGGCGCCGCGCCGGGTGCGTCGGTGCGGGCAGCGGGGATCGGCACGACCGACATTCAGCGGGTGAACGCGGCCGCTGTGGTGCGGCTCGACCCGACATCGGACGTACTGCTGCTCAGCGACTACGACTTCATCCACGCGCTGTGGCAGAAGGCCAGGGACGCCGGTGAGCTGCTGGACTCCGTGCGGGTCGCCGCCGAGGAAGCCATGTTCAGTTCGGCGGCCGCCGATCACGTCCGGTACATCACCACCGGCATCCACGACGCCTACCGGCTGGACCAGCAGCGAGAGCGGGACAAGGCCGAGGCCGAGCGTGCCGCGCGGCTCGCCAGGACGCAGGCCCTTCAGGTGGTGGGCATCCCGAGCACCCCCGAGCTGCTGGCCCTGAACGACGACAACTTCATCCGCGCCGTGATCAAGCACACCGCCGCAGGGCCCGAGGTACGGGCGGCGGGCACCCGAGCACTCTCCGGCGGGCCGGACGAGTGGCGCGAATACATCGTCAACGGGGTGCGCGACGCGCACAGGATCGATGTGGCCAACGAGCTCAAGGAGCTGGAGGAGAAGGACCGTCAGGAGGCCGAGCGACTGCGCGAGCTGGCGGCCCGCAAGAGCACGGCTGCACTGTTCCGCATCACCCCCTCCGAGGGAATGCTCATCCTCAGCAGCGACAACTACATCCGCGAACTGCTCCGGCTGGCCCCCGCCGACCTGCGCGGTTCTGAGCTGTACGCGGCCGGGCAGCGGGCCGTCCTGAGCGCCAAGGCGGAGGACTGGAAGCAGTACATCCACACCGGTGCCGAGGTCGCGTACAAACTGGACGACGAGAACCGCCGTAAGAAGGCCGCCGAAGCCAACCGCAAACTAGCCCTGCAGATCCAGGCGGGCGCCGCGAACGGCGGGGTACACCCCGGCCTCGTGGCAGCCGCGAAGAGGGCCCTGGCAGGGACCGACGAGCAGATTGCAGAGTTCCTCAAAGAGGACACCCAGTATCGGTTGAAGCGCCAGTCGATCCAGTCCACCGATCCGTCGGCCACCGGCATGATCGTCCGCCAGTCCACCGTGGACAAGGGCGAGGCGTTCATCACCCCCGTCGACAGCAGGAGCCCGCTGGCTGACCGGCAGGACGCCACCTGGACCATCGTGCCCTCCCTCGCGGCACAGCCGGGCTGCTGGTCCTTCGAGTCGGTCCGTAAGCCCGGCTACTACCTCACGACCACCCTCGGTGTGCTGCGAGTCAAGGCGGCGCCCGACGACCGCACCAGCAGCTTCCGGCAGGCCGCCACCTGGTGCAACCGCAAGAACGGCTCGTCCATCGGCTTCGTGTGGGGCGTCGGCCCCGACGAGCGCTGGCTGGTCCACCTGTCGGGAGCGCTCTACGGGTTCAGGGCGAGCCCCGGCGCCGACGTCGTCGCCAAGTCCGGCGCCTGGAAGATCGCCGCGCCGCTCGCCCCCTGATCCACGTCCGCCCGCACCGGTCCCACAGCACCAGCGAAGAACGGAAACCACCATGACCCGGATTGCCCGAGTCGCCCTGGCCGCCGCCGCCGGCCTCGCCGCCATCACCAGCAGCGTGAGCTCCGCCCACGCTGAGCCGAACACCTCGTACGTCCGCTTCCAGGTCGAGCACAGCAGCAAGTGCCTCACCATGTCGGGCGGCAGTCTCGCCAATGGCGTACTCGCCGTGCAGTCGACCTGCGCCAGTGGCCTCGACAACCAGCTGTTCGCCCTCAAGCCTACCGGGAAGGGCTTGTTCCAGATACAGGCGAAGCACAGCGGGAGATGCCTGGCCACCGTGCCCGCCAACGGCTGGAAGGTCCAGCAGGAGTGGTGCTCCGAAGCCACCACCCAGAGCTGGCGCGTGATGCTGGTCGCTGTCGCCACGGACCGCTACGAGCTGCGCCCCGCCGACCAGCTCGAATACTGCCTGACGGTGCCCGACCACAGCACCGCGGATGGCGCCATGCCGTTCATCGGGCAGTGCGGTGCCCTGTCCCCGCAGCGCTGGCGCATGACGCCCGCCACCACCTGATGCGCTCCCAGTCCCGTACTCCCCGAACAGTCGCACAGAAACGGAACTTCACGATGGCACGGACCCTTCGAGCCGCGCTGGCCGTCGGCGCCACGCTCGCCGCCCTCGTCGGCGGCGCGGGAACCGCGCACGCGGCAGACAAGACGCGCATCCAGCTGGAGACGGTGGGCGGCGTCTTCTGCCTGGGCGCGGGCCCTCAGAGCTTGACCTACCTCGATGAGTGCGGGGCCAGCTGGATGTTCCCCGCGGAGTGGTGGATCGTGCCCACCGCCGGGTCCTCTTTCGAGCTGCGCTGGATCGTCGACGACGACTGCCTCGAAGTGGCGGGCGGGGGCACTCAGACGGGCGCGCAGATCCGCCGCGGCACCTGCACGGGCAGCAAGCAGACCCGCTGGCAGCTCGACCTCGTCGACCCGGTCCGCAAGTTGTACCAGGTGCGCCCCACCCACACGGCCAACCGCTGCCTGGACATCCCCAACGGTGAGGTCGTCAAGGCCAAGCCGCTGCAGAGCTGGTCGTGCAACCAGAGCGACGCCCAGCTGTGGCGCGTCAAGCCGATCAAGGAGTCGGCGGCATGAGTATGAGGGGGCGCATCCGCACTGCGACCGCGCTGACCGTGGCCCTGCTGATCTGCGGGTCACCGGCGTGGGCGGCGACCCCGGTACCGCCCGCGAGCGCCGTCGTCACAGCCGACGAGGCGGCCTCAGTCACGGCGCTCGCGGCCGAGGCGGCCAGGAACGAAGTCACGCGCATCGCCAAGTCGTCGCTCCCCGCCGAGCTCCGCACCTCGGCGTGGAACGCCCTGCGCAGCACCCTGGGCGACGAGGCGATCGCCGCCTGGCTCGAGCCAGGCGGCGGGTACGACCTCGCCAAGCAGCGGCTGCGTGACACCCGTACCCGCAACAGGCTCTTCTGCGAACGAGTGGTGGTCACGCACCCCCCCGCGTTCTCCCCGCAGGTGAACGCGGCGGCGAAGAACGCCGTCAAGGGCTCGGACAACGACCGGGCGGTGTTCGTGCGCACCGGTTACGAGCAGGCACAGCAGCGGGACCGTACGGCGAGGGCCGCCGATACGGCCCATCAGCAGGAAGTCGCGGCCAGGGAAAGGGACTTCGTACGGGGGCTGAGCGTGGCGGATCCCGGTGCGGAGGTCCGGGTGGCCGCGCAGTGGGCCATGCGACCAGGTGCGACCGACACGGACGTGGCGGAGTTCTTCGGCTACGGCTGGGTCAATGGAGCCACCCTCGATCTGGAGGGTTACCGGCTGCGGGTGGCGGACGGCGAAACCCGCCGTCACCACGCTCTGTCGTTGCTGCTCAGGGCCGCGGTGGACGCCGAGGAGGCGCTGCGCGGCGCCTCGGACGCCGCCGCGGCCCGCGCGGAGGCCGAACGCGCCTGGCAGGCCGTGGCCGCCCACGCACAGGGCGCCGAGACGGCCTGGCGGGTGGAGCGGGAGCACGCCGGGAAGCAGGCGGAGGCCTGGAAGGGCGTACAGGCCCTGGCCCAGGGCGCGGCGGACGAGTTGTGGAAGCGGCTGGCCGACCCCGCGGGCGAGAACGAGCGGTCCTGGTCCCGGGAGGAGCAGGACGCCGTGGGCTCCGCCGCCTTCTGGCAGGACATCCTCCGCCAGGCCCGCGAGGGCGGGACCCGGGTGGCGGGCTGACCACCGCCACCCGCTGAACGGCGGCGGCCGGCCGAGGAGTTCGGCGGGCCGCCGCGCACCGGGTGCTCCGGACCGTACAGCGGGCCGGAGCGCTCGGTTCTCTTCTCCATGACGAACGAAAGGGACGCTCCCATGAGGGGGATACTCCGGCCAGGGGCCGGAAGACGGACCGAGGCGGCCGGAAGACCGGCCAAGACCGGGGGACGACGGGCCGGCCGTCTGCGGGCGGTGGCCGCCAAGGCCGTGTCGGCCGTGGTGGCCGCGGCGGTGCTGGGTGGGCTGACCACCCCGGCCCAGGCCGCCGCGCCCGAGGCACCGGTCGCCACGCCCTCGGCCGCCGCGCTGCTCGCGTCGGCGCTTCGGGCGGAGGCGGACGCTCCGGCGCCCGGAGCGCCCATGACCTCGCTGGCCCGGCTGAGCGCCGACGCGGACCGGCAACTGGTGGAGGACTACGCGGAGTTCGACGAGGAAGAGGAAGTACGCGAGGCCGCTCGGAAGGCGCTGGAGAGCACCGACCCCAACGCGATCCGCGACTTCCTGGAGCGCGGCGAGGCCGAGGCCCGCAAGCGGGCGCAGGACAAGCGCAACGCCGCCGATGTCGAGAACCGCAAGAAGATCGAGGCGCTGCGCGGCACCGGCGGGCCGTACTTCAACGCCGAGGTCGAGCGGGTGCTGAAGGGCACCGCCGGGGACCGGGCCGACTTCCTGGCCTTCGGCGCGGAGATCGCCCGGCAGCGGGACAAGACCACCGAGGAGAACGATCGCAAGCGGGCCGAGGAGCTCCGCAAGCGGGTCGAGATGCTCGCCGCCAGCGGCGGCCCCGAGGTGCAGCGGGCGGCCAGGATCGCCCTGGCCACCGGTGACGACAAGGCCATCGCGGAGTTCCTGGACAAGGGCTACCAGATCGCGGCGCAGAAGGACGCCGACGAGCGGGCCGCCCGGGAGAAGGAGCAGAAGGAGGCGCTGGAGGCGGCGGAGCGGCTGCGCAAGCTGGCCGAGAACACCGCCCGCGCCGCCCAGGCCCGTACCAAGCTGATCGCGGTGCACGGGGACGCCGTACGAGCGCTGAAGAACGCCTCCAACGCGATGAGCCTGGCGGCCGCCGCCTCCCGTGAGGCGGACCGGATGCTGTCCGCGGACAAGGCCGGCAGGCGGCTGTCAGACTACACCGAGGTGAAGAAGGACGCCGCCCGGCAGGTCGGCTTCGCCGACACCGCCGCCAAGCAGGCGCAGGTGGCCGCCGGGCAGGCCAAGGTGCAGGCCGACATCCTGGTGGAGACCGGACTGGCCTACGGGGTCCAGTGGTCCCAGGTCGCCACCGGCATCGCCGCCGCGGCCGACGCCGCCCACCGCGCCGCGCAGACCGCCCGGCACGCCATCGACGCCACCGCCGCCGACGCGGCCGGGCTCAACGCCGCCAACAAGGCCGAGCTGCACGCCAAGCAGGCCGAGGCCTGGCGCGCCAACGCCCAGGAGCACGCCAAGGCCGCCGCCGCCATGGCCCGGCAGGCCGAGGCCCAGGCCAAGATCGCCGCCGACGCCGCCGCCAAGGGCCGCCAGGCCCGGGTCGCGGCGGAGCAGGCCGAGAAGGACGCCTGGGCGCACGCCCAGAAGACCCGCGACGCCCGGGTGGTGGCCCAGAACCAGGCGAAGATCGCCGCCGAGCAGCGGGCCGTCGCCCAGCGCGAACAGGAGCTGGCCGCCGCGGCCCGCGTCCGGGCGGAGCAGCAGCAGGCCGTCGCGGCCGAGGCCCGTACCCGCGCCGACGCCCAGGCCCGTACCGCCTCCGCCAAGCGGGCCGAGGCCCAGCAGGCCGCGACCAAGGCCTCCGAGGCCCGGGGCCGGGCCGCCGCGCAGGAGGGCATCGCCGCCACGGCCGACGAGAAGGCCCGGGGCGAGGAGACCAAGGCCCGCAAGGCCCGGGACGCGGCCGCGGCCGCCGAGCGGGAGAACAACGCCCAGCAGGCCCGGCTGCGGGCCACCGAGGCGGTGGAGGCCGCCACCCGGGGCACCGAGGGCTCCGAGGCCGCCCGGGCCGCCGCGGACGCTGCACGCGCCGACGCCGCGACCGCCAAGCAGGCGGCGGCCTCGGCCCGTACCGCGGCCGACGCGGCCACCGATGCGGCCTTCCGCTCGCGCTCCGCGGCCATCGAGGCGGCCGGCGCCGCGGCCCGGGCCCGCGCGGCCGCCACCGAGGCCACCGCGCACGCCTCCCGCGCCAACGCCGCCGCCGGCAAGGCCGAAGCGGCCGCCTCGATGGCGAACGCCGCGGCGAACAAGGCCCGTTCGGAGGCCGCCGCCACCCACTCGGCCGCACTGCGCGCCCACTCCAAGGCCGCCGAGGCCACCGCGCAGGAGGGCCGGGCCGGAATGGCCGCCCATGAGGCCGTACGCCTCGCCGGGCTCGCCGCCATCCGCGCCAACCAGTCTCTCCAAGCGGCCCACCGCACCCGGGACGAGGCGGACGGCGCCACCCGCGAAGCCGCGATGGCGCAACTCCAGGCCGCCGTCGCCGTCCAGGCAACCGCGTCCGCCCGCTCCACCGCCGCCGGCATCGCCGACCCGGCCAACACCGCCATCGCGCTGACCACCCCGTTCTCCGGTACCGACGTCGGCGCCGACCTGGCGGCCGAGGTGGCCAAGGCCGCGATCGCGACCGGCCAGGCCGAGGTCACCAAGGCCGAGGCCCGGGCAGCGGAGGCGGTCAAGGCCGCCGACGCCGCCAAGGCCGCCGCCGACCGGGCCAACGCCCAGGTGGCGCCCGCCTTCAAGGCCGCGGCGGACGCCGCCCGGTCCTCCGCGGACGCGGCCCGCTCCTCGGCCGCCGCGCTGAAGTCCGCCGCCCAGGCCGCCGAGGACGGCGCCAAGGCACGCTCCGCCGCCGCCCGCGCGGACCAGGCCGACGCCCAGGCCAGGGCGGACGCCGCCCTCGCCCGGCGGGCCGCCGAACAGGCCTTCGCCGACGCCGCCGCGGCCCGTACCGCCGCCACCCAGGCGGAGGTCGAGGCCGAGCGCGCCCGCGGTGCCGCCACCCGGGCGGAGAACGAGGCCGCCGCCGCGAGCAGCGCCGCCGCCCTCGCCGAGCGCGAGGCCGCCACGGCACAGAGCGCGGCCACCCAGGCGGAGCAGGACGCCGCCGACGCCGGCAAACTCGCCGAATCCGCCGAGGCCCACGCCAAGTCAGCCGAGGAGGCGGCCAAGAACGCGAACGTCCACGCGGAGGAGGCCAAGAAGGCCGCCGCGCGCGCCGAGGAGGCCGAGCGCGAGCGGCAGCGCAAGGAACTGGCGGAGGCCGCCAGGAAGAACCCGAAGTACACCGACCCGCAGCCCGGCGGCGAGGGCGGCGAGCCCGGCAGCGGCGCGGAGGCCCTGGACGCGCTGATCCTGCGGATGGCCACCGAGTATGCCCTGGAGCAGGTCGGGCTGAGCGAGGAGGAGCTGGCGCTGGCCCGGGATCTCTCCGGTCAGGACCTCGTGGACTACCTGATGGACAACGGCGCCGAGATCCTGGTGGAGCTGTTCCTGGCGGACATCAAGGAGTGCATCGACGACCCGGACATCGGGATCTGCATCTGGGCCATCGTGCAGAACGCGGGCCCGGTCAAGCTGGCGAAGATCGGGAGCAAGCTGCCGAAGATCGGCAAGGCGATCTGGGGCATCAAGGGGTTCCTGGAGAAGGTCGACAAGGCCCGTAAGAAGGTCGACGCCTTCACCGAGAAGCTGGAGGACGCCAAGGAGAAGCTGGACCGGCTCGGTGCCACCTGCGACCGCGACTCCGGCGGCAAGCCGGGCAAGCAGTCGAAGGCCTCGACCGTCCGGCGGTCCGCCGCGCCCGCCGACGACAAGCCGAAGCCCAAGCCGGACACCGACTGCACCTTCCCCATCTTCCGGACCCCGAAGACCGTGGACGTGGCCTATGAGAAGCTGCACGGCCCGAATCCGGCCCGGGGGCGGAGGAGGGGAGCAACGGCAAGGTGTACTTCGGTGAGCAGAGCGTCGCCGCGGAGTACTGGGGGCGTGGCACCTACGCCTCCGGGATGTACCGGTACGACATGGATATGAAGTTCCTGGTGCAGTTCGTCAAGGCGGCCAAGCGCTATGACTGGAAGGGGCCGAATGGAAGCCCCAGGATCGAGTGGGAGATCGAGTACAAGAGGCTGGACGAGTTCAACGCCCTGACCGTCGACCGCACCTGGATAAAGAAGCCGTGAGGAAACTGAGCGACATGCCCTTGACACTCCACCAGGAGTACGAGATCCGCGTCCTCTCCGTACGCCCCTGGGGGCTGGACGTGGTGCTCCCGGACGGCACCGCCGGGCTGATCGACAACGCCAAGGACCCGAACTGGCCGGACGGTGACCAGGAGGCGGCCGTGGGCACGGTGATCCGCGCCGTCGTCCTGGACGACGAGCGCGACCCCGTCCGGATGAGTGCCCTGGACAGTGACCGGGCCATCGCCCGCTCCATCCGGGAGGCCGCGGAGGGTTAGGCGGCAGAGGCCGAGGGCCGCACCGCCCGGAGGGATCCGAGGGTGCGGCCCTCTCCGTACGCGGGTGGGCTACGGGGCCTTGGCCTCCCGTACCACCCGTGCCGCGTTCCCCCAGGTCAGTGCCGCGATATCGGCCTCCGACCAGTCGCGGTGCAGCAGCTCCGCGATGAGGTTGGGGTAGCAGGAGGCGTCCTCCAGACCGATGGTGTGCGGGGCTCCTACGGCGGTGCCTTAGGAGCCGGCCAGGCCGACGGACTCGGGGCCGGCCAGGCTGCGGACGTGCTCGACATGGTCGGCGACGTCCCAGAGGGAGGCCGGCTGGTCGTCGTGGCACACCTGGTCGGGGGCGAAACTGACCATGCAGACGCCCCGGTTGGTGCGCAGCCGGCGCAGGATGTCGTCGCAGACGTTGTCCGGGTGGTCGGTGAGCACTCGCGCGGCGGAGCGGGAGAGGATCACCGGGGCGCTGGTGACGGCCAGGACGCGGTCCATGGTCTCCTAGGCGGCGCCGGAGATGTCGACCAGGACACCGAGGCGCTTCATCTCGCGGATGACGGACTCACCGAACGGGGTCAGCCCGGTGGCCGTCCAGTGGGCGCCGGCCACGGTGACGCTGCGGACGCCGAGGGCGTGGTACGCGCGCAGGGTGCCCAGCGAGTCGGCGAGCGCGGCCGCGGCGACCGGGCCGAGGAGCGAGGCGATCCGGCCGCTGTCCCGCGCCTCGGCCATCCCGTCGGCGCCGGTGACCAGGCGCAGCACCTCCGGGCAGGAGGCGATCAGGGTGGAGACGGCGTCGATCCGGTCCAGGGTGGCACTGACCGCGCTGTCACGGTGGCGTCCGGGCCGGTGTGCAGGGACCAGAACTGGGCGCCGACCCCGTCGGCCTGGATGCGCGGGATACCGGTGTCCAGCAGGACGGACCCGTACATCAGGTCCTGCCAGTGGGTGTGGTCCAGCTGCTGGCCCAGGGTGTTGTGGCCGTCCACCACCAGCTGGGCGGCCAGCAGCACACGGGCGCGCTCCAGGTCGAACGCGGCGGGGGTGGGTGCCTGGGCGGGAGGCGGGTCGTCGGGTTCTCCGAAGGCGGCGGAATCCGCGTACGGGAGGTGCTGAAGGTCTGCCATTGCTCCGCTCCGGGACACGAGACGCTCCGGACGGCACGCCCTGCCCCACGGTGGCACGGTGCGGATGCGACGGCGCGGCGGTGTCCGCCGAATGGGGGACTGTACATCGTTCGGTGTAACTCCCGATCAAGGAAGATGCACCGATGACCAGTGAGAATGTGACCGAGGCCGAGACCGTCGAGCCGGCTGAGGTGGCGCCGTCGAAGGCGGTGGACGACCGGCTGATCGACGAGCTGGTATCCCGCGCTCAGGCCGAGGGCCTGCAGCTGACCGTCGAGGGCGGGCTGCTGCAGCAGCTGACGAAGCGGCTGCTGGAGTCCGCCCTGGAGGACGAGACCATTGACCACCTCGGCTATGACAAGCACGACCCGGCCGGGAAGAACGGCGGCAACAGCCGTAACGGCACCCGCGCGAAGACCGTCCTGACCGATGTCGGGCCCGGTCGAGATATCCGTGCCCCGCGACCGCGATGGATCCTTCGAGCCGAAGATCGTCAAGAAGCGGCAGAAGCGCCTGTCCGGCGTGGACGAGATGGTCGTCTCGCTGTCAGCGAAGGGGCTCACGACCGGCGAGGTCCAGGCCCACCTGGCCGAGGTCTATGGCGCCGAGTTCTCCCGGCAGACGATCTCCACGATCACCGACAAGGTCATGGACGGCATGGCCGAGTGGCGGAACCGGCCGCTCAACCCGGTCTATCCGGTGGTCTTCATCGACGCGATCCACGTGAAGATCCGGGTTCTGTCGACGATCTTGTGATCCGGCGGTCCGGGCTCATCGCGCGAGCAGGACGCGTTCGCGAAGGAGATCGAGACTGGCCCGGCCGAACATCTGGCGTTTCAGCATCTTAAAAGTTACGTGGAATCAGCCGGGGTGATCATGTCACTCCGGTGCAACCACAGACTTGGGAGATGTGTTGAGCGGCACGGCGGTGCTGATGGAGAAGTGGCCGGTGATGGGCAGGCATGAGCAGGCGGCGACCTGGCTGAAGATCTGGATCGATCTCGGACGTGCGCCCCGCACGATCGAAGCCTATGCCCGCGGGCTGGCCGAGTACCTGGTGATGTGCAAGCGGGAGGATGTCTACCCGGTCACCGCGAACCGCGCGCACGTGGCCCTGTTCGTGCGTGAGTGTACGTCGCGGCCGCACCGTCGGGGTGCGAACGTGGTGGCGATCGACTCGGGCACCGGGCTGGCGAACGCCACGATCCAGCAGCGCCTGGTGCCGGTCCGCTTGTTCTACGACTTCCTCATGGAGGAGGGTTTGCGGGAGTCGAACCCGGTGGGCCGGGGCCGCTACTGAACTTGATTGGGTGATGTCGGTGCTGTTCGCCTGACAGTTGGGTGTCGGCACCGGTAGCCCTGTGGCTGTGAGGTACGCGCAGGGCGGCGGGCTGACCGACGCCGAGAGGGCCGCGCGGGAGCGGATCCGGCTGCAGGCCGTGGAATGCTTCGAGGGCGGGAAGAAGAACCAGGAGATCGCTGCCGCGCTGCGGGTGAGCGAGCGGTCGGCAGAGCGGTGGCGCCGTGCCTGGCGCGAGCAGGGAGAGGTCGGCGTCCAGTCGAAGGGATCACCAGGCCGCCCAAGGCTCGGACCAGACCAGATCGCCAGGCTGGGACGGGAGTTGGAGCGTGGCACGCTCGCCCACGGCTGGGCGGACCAGCGGTGGACGCTGGCGCGGATCAAGACGCTGATCGGCCGGCTGTTCCATGTCTCGTACACGGTGGAGGGCACCTGGCGGCTGTTGAAGCGGCGCGGCTGGAGCTGGCAGCAGCCCACTCGACGGGCGATCGAGCGCGAGGACGACGCGGTCGAGGTGTGGAAGAAGGAGACCTGGCCGCGGGTAAGAGCACCGCGGCGGAGCGCGGGGCCTGGATCGTCTTCGAGGACGAAGCCGGGCAGTCGATGACTCCGCCGCGTGCCAGGGCCTGGGGCCGGATCGGTCGGACCCCGGTCGTGAGGGTGAGGGGCCGGGGCTCGGGGCGGGTGTCGATGGCGGGCATGGCCTGCTACAAACCGGGCGAGCGGTCCAGGTTGATCTACGCGATCCGCGCGTACCGGGGCCGTAAGGACGAGCCGAAGGGCTTCGGCTGGCGCGACTTCCGCGACCTGATCGTCCGTGCCCGCATCCAGCTCGGCGGACCGATCGTGCTCGTCTGGGACAACGTCCGCCTCTACCTGACGGCCGGCATGCGCGAATTCATCGACGCGAACGCCGAATGGCTCACCGTGTTCCAGCTGCCCACCTATGCTCCGGACCTCAACCCGACCGAGGGCGTCTGGTCGCTGGTCAAGCGTGACATCGGCAACCTCGCCGCGGCCGACCTCGGCCAGGTCACCCGCGCCGTGAAGCGCAAGCTGAAGATGTTGCAGTACCGACCGGAGGTCATCGACGGCTGCCTCGCCGGCACCGACCTGCCCCTGGACCTGTGAGCGCCGGGTAGACGGACCCGAAATTGATCGAAGCCCAAAGCCGCTGGTCAGCTACGGTGACGGCATGACCGACAGCCTGCCCGAGGACGTAGTCGACGTGCTCGACCACGTCCTGAACCCGGACGAGCCCGCCCACGACGCCCTCCGACGGCAGGTGCCCCAACTCAGGGCGCAGTCCCGTTGCAAGTGCGGCTGCGGCACTACCTACTTCGAACTCGACGCCGACGCCGTGGAGCCCGCGCCAACGGGCCCCGGCACCGTCGTGGCTGCCGACGCACAGCTGCTCACCGAATCCGGCGAGTGCCCCGGCGAGGTCCTGGTCTTCGCGCGAGGCGGCTACCTCTCGTGGCTCGAGGTCTGCTCATGGAGCGATGACATCGAGGTGAATCCGGTTGCGGCGCGGCGCTGGCTGCAGCCACCGTCCTGAACCCGAGCCGGCAACATCTGGCGGTTTCGGAACGCGACACGCGGACGGTCCTCGGGCTCTGCCTCATCCAAGGCGGCACGCTCCCTGGCGGGACGGTGATCACCCCAAGCGCATGCGGGCGGCGCGGTGGCGGGCCAGCACCTGACGCCGCCACCACGAGCCGACCGACATCACGAGTTCAAGTTCAGTTGCTTGCGTGTAGAGACCTCGACTCTGCGCCGTTGGCGCACCGCCCGGCCGCCCCAGGGCCCCCGTTCATTGCGGTTTCGGAACGCGTCGTCATGTATAGCGCGATCGACGTTGAGGAATGGCTGCGTCGCCGCCGGACCGTCCCGCACCGGAACGCATGATGGGCGAGAAGGCCGTTGTGCCGGTCGGCGTCCGGCTCACGACCGACATCGAGTACCGGCCTGATCGTCCCAACCCTTACCGAGCGCGGGTCCGCTGGTTCGACCCGGCTACGAAGCGGCGGCTGTCCCTGTCGGAGGGGAAGGCGGACGAGGACGAAGCGCAGGAGTGGCTCCAGTCCATCATCGAAGCGGCTGAAGCAGGGCTGTCCCCGTCGCTCGCCACCATGAAGCTCGCCGAGTACGGCAATGCGAACATGGACCTCGCTTTGCGAGGGCTGGAGTTGAAGACTCTCGACCCCTATCTCGCCGGCTGGCGGATGCGCGTCGTGCCCGCATTGGGCCACCTCGCGGTCCGGATGATCACCAACGGTGCTGTCGACCGCACCGTGCAGAACTGGATCGCCGACGAGCTCAGCCGCTCAACGGTCAAGAACACCATCGCCGTCCTGGTCCGCGTCATGGAGCAGGCGGTGCGCGACGGCATCATCAAGGTGAACCCCGCCCGGGTGACCGGCTGGCAGAAGCTCTACAAGCAGGCCGAGGACGAACTTCTCGACCCGCGCGCGCTCGCCCTGCCCGACTGGGAAACACTCCTCGCACCGGCCGACGCGCTCGTGGCCGCCTCCCACGACGGGTACCGCGGCTGGGGAGACGTGGTCATCTTCGCCGCGTGCACCGCCGCACGGATCGGCGAGATCTCCGGCTGCCGCGTCGGAGACATCGACACCACCCAGTGGATCTGGACCGTGCGCCGCCAGACCACGCCCGCCCCTTGCGGGCTGACCGACAAGGTCACCAAGGGCAAGCGGGCCCGCAAGGTTCCCATCGTCGAGGAAATCCGCCCCCTCGTCGCCCAGCGCATCCTGTCCGCCGGCCCCAATCCGAACGCCCGCCTGTTCACCGGCCCACGAGGCGGACGCATCTCCACAGCCGTCCTGCGCGACGCCACACACTGGGACACCGTGGTCACCAAGCTCGGCTACGAACATCTGCGCCGCCACGACCTCCGGCACACCGCGCTCACCTGGTTCGCCGACGCCGGGGTCCAAGTACACGTCCTCCGCAGGATCGCCGACCACGGCTCACTGACCACCACCCAGCGCTACCTCCACCCGGACGTCCACAAGATCACGGCCGCCGGGACGGCGCTCTCGGCCCACTTCAGCGCGCTGCGCGCACCACGCTCACTGCCGGGCCCCATCGTCATGACCCGCTGACCCGGTCAAGGACGCCGGACCTCCAGCTGGTCCCCAACTGGTCCCCAAAAATGATCAAGGGCCGGTCTCGGATTGCTCCGAAACCGGCCCTGATCTACGACTGTCTCCAGTCGGGACGACAGGATTTGAACCTGCGACCCCTTGACCCCCAGTCAAGTGCGCTACCAAGCTGCGCCACGTCCCGCTGCGGTTCCTCCCGGTGGTCCGGGCGGCCTCGCAGGACAAACATTACCTCACTCCGAGGACCGGATCGACGTCCGTGCCTGCTGGGCACGGGCCGCCAGTCCCTCGGCGCCGCAGGCCATGGCCTGCTTCTGGGCCCGGGCCAGTTCCCGGTGGGAGCCGATCGCGATGCCGTAGTCGACGCGCGCCAGTGCGTGTTCGTAGGCGGAGGAGGACCTCTCCAGGTGGCGGACGGCCTCCGCGAGGAGCCGCTCGGCCTCCTCCGGCGGCGCGAAGAGGGCCATGCAGCGCAGGGCTTCACCGATGGCGGTGTCCGTACCGAACCGTTCGGCGTGCACGCGGGCCCGGGCGGCGAGGTGGGCGGCGCGCCCGGGGTCGTCGTCGGCCAGGGCGCGGGCGAGGTCGCCCGCCCAGGGTGCCCAGATGCCGTTGAACCGCTCGCGCGACTCCAGGGCGGCACCCGCCGCTTCGAGTTCCGCGATCGCCTCCTCCTTGCGGCCCTCGGCCAGCAGCAGGCGGCCCAGGATGCACGGGCCGTCCGGCAGCACCATGGCGCTGGGGTGGGGCGGGCCGAAGCGGTAGCGGTCGGCGATCTTGCGGGCCTCCGCCGTACGGCCCCGGGCCAGCAGTGTGTCGATGAGCAGGCACGCCGCGTCCCAGTGGACGGGCAGGCCGGAGCCGACACGGTCGGCCAGGCGGAGCCCTTCGCGCAGGAAGCCCTCGGCCTCCGCGAGACGGCCGCGACGGCGGTGCACCATGCCGAGCAGGGTGTGCGCGAACGCCAGGTGCGCCCCGCTCCAGCCGGAGATCTCGAAGGCGCGCACGGCTTCGCCGAAGAGGCTCTCGGCCCGGTCCAGCTGGTCGATGAAGGTGTAGGTGATACCGACCATGGTGGGGAATTCGAAGCCCCACTCGGAGTCGGTCCAGCCGAGGCCGCGGGCCGGGCTGCCGTCGACCAGGGCGCGTTCGCAGAGGTCGACGATGAGCTGGGCGTTCTCGCCGCGCAGCATGGCGTCGAAGGCCCGCAGGGTGAGCAGCGCCCGCTCGGCGTTGTCGCGGCCCTTGAGGTGGTCGGCGTTGCGGGTGAGGCGGCGGGAGCGGGCCGGACCGTCGTCCTCGGTGGCCTGCATGCCCTCCCACATGAAGTGCGCGGCCTGCAGTCGCATCAGGCCGGGGCCCGGTGCCGTACGGGCCGCTTCGGCGGCCAGGGCGAGCGCGGCGTCCTTGAGCTGGTTGTTGTGGGCGAGCGCTGCGGCGAGCCGGAACGTGGCGTCGACCCGCAGGCCGTCGTCGAGGCCGGGCATGTCCAGGGCCGCGCGCAGGTGCTGGACGGTGGTGGGCGGGGAGCTGAGCAGGGTGGCGCAGCCCAGTTCGTACAGCAGGACCGCGCGGTCCTTCGGGCGGGGCGGCTCCTCCAGGGCCCGCTCCAGACAGCGCCTGGCCGCTTCCGGGGCGCCGACGGCGAGGTGCTGGCCGGCGGCTTCGCGGAGCTGGGCGACCAGTTCCTGGTCGTCGTCGGGGTGGACCTCCAGCAGGTGGCGGGAGGCCGCCGCGGCGCCGAGGCCGGCCCGGGTGATGGCCCAGGCGGCGCGGCCGTGCATCGCGGTGCGGGTGGCGGGCGGGATGGAGCGGTAGACGGCGGTCGCGATCAGCGGGTGGACGAACTCGAGCGGGTCGAAGCCGCTGACGATACGGGCGTCGCGCAGCCGGGCCGTGCAGTCGGCTGCCTCCGCCGAACTCATCCCGGCGAGGGTGGCGGCCAGCTCCTGGGAGATGTCAGTGCCGAGCACGGCGGCGGCCCAGGCGAACCGGTTGGCGTTGGTGCCCAGCCGCTCCAGTCGGGCGACGAGCCCGCTGCCCCGGGCGGAGGCACCCAGCTCCCGCAGCTGCCCGGCCGACTCCTCGACCGGCGCCAGCTCCTGGTCCTGGACCTTGGCGACCAGCTCGACCGCCTCGTACGGGTTGCCACCGGTGACCGCCCACACCTCGCGGCAGAACGGGTCGTCGGCGTGCTCGCCCAGGGCCGCGCGGGCCAGTTCGGCGGTGGCGTCCGGGGTCAGCGCCCGCAGGGCGACCCGGGTGACGTTGCTGTCGCCGTCCGCGTCGCGCTCGGCCGCACGGTCGGCGACGTAACTCGCGTTGCGCTCGGCCATCTCCTGCGGCCGGTACGCCTGGACGACGAGGAGCGGCAGTTCACCGAGCCGGGCCGTGAACGAGGAGAGCCAGGTGAGGGATTCGCCGTCCGCCCAGTGGGCGTCGTCCACCAGAAGCAGTAAGGGCCGGTGGCTGAGGCGCGAGGCGAGCCGGGCGACGACGAAGTCGAGGCCGTCACGGACACCTTGCGGGTCGGGCTGCGGGCCGCTGGGCTCGGCCAGCCCGAGAGCGGGTGCCGTGGTGTCGTACCAGTCACCGAAGAGCGCCCGGGTCTCGTCGGACGGGAACTGGTCGAGTGCGGGCTGCAGCAACTGCCGTACGACGTGGAACGGCACGGACGTGACGGTCTCGCCGCCCCGGGCGGACCAGATCGTGCAGCGGTCGGCGGCCATCGCCCGGATCTCCGCGAGCAGGGCGGTCTTGCCGAGCCCCGCCTCCCCGCTGAAGACCAGGAGCCCGCCGACGGCCTGTGCTCCGCACAGATCGTCCACCGCCCTCGCGGCAGCGGCGAGTTCCGGTTCACGTTCGTACAACGGCCGGGACGGCTTCATGCCCACCCTTCCCCAAATGGCATGCAGTGACGACGGTCGAGCCTAGTCGTGCGCGGGTGCTCACCGACAGGGTTCGGCCGATTCCCTGCAGGTACGAGGCACAATCGAGTAGTGGACGAGACGCACAGGGACCGTGACACCGAGGGCCGGGCGCGCAACGCGCGCCCCCGGGATGGGCTGGGGCGCCCCCTGCCGTACGGAAGCCCCGGGGTCGAGCGGCAGCCCGAGGGCGTCGTCCGTACGCCGGACGAGACGCTCCGGGAGGCGCAGCGGCTGCTGGACGCGGGGATGCCGTTCCATGCCCACGAGGTGTTCGAGGACGCCTGGAAGTCGGGGCCGCGGGCCGAACGCGAGCTGTGGCGGGGGCTCGCACAGCTGGCCGTGGGACTGACCCATGGGGCGCGTGGCAACCGGGCGGGCGGCGCGCGGCTGCTGCGCCGGGGCGCCGGCGCGCTCTCCTCGTACGGCGAGGCGTGGCCGTACGGGATCCGGGGCGGCGGACTGGTCGACTGGGCGCACGAGTTGGCCGACCGGGTGGAGGCGGGGCGTCCGGTCGATGCGGAGGTCGAGGCTCCGCGACTCCTGGGGTAGGTGGCCCGCAGGCTCGAAGCGGGGCGGTGGCGGAACTCGGTGGTCTGGGAACGGGGCCGTCGCGCAGCCGTTACGATCCGGCCCCATGAGCACTTCTGACCAGGACCGGGTCCGGACCCAGAGCGAGGGACGGGACCGGGGCACCGACACCCCGATAGCCGAGGGCACGACGGCGCAGGCCGCCGAGGACACCGCGAGCGATACCCGTACCGATGCCGCCGACGCGGGTACGGACACGCCTGTCGACGCAGCTGTCGCCGACGGCGCAGAGACCGAAGGCGACGACTGGGACGGGGGCGACGACGGCGACGGCGAGCGGAGACTGACCCCGCGTCAGGCGCGGCGGCTGCGGATCGTCCTCTCCTCCGTCGGCATGATCGCCATGGGCGTGGTCCTCGCCCTGCGGATCGCGAGCCGGTCGTCGGTGCTGGTCGTGGGGGTGTACGGGCTCGCGCTCATCCTGTGCGGTGTGGTGATCGAGCTGAGCCGGAACGGCCGCACCCGGCTGGGCAGCTGGCTGCTCGGGGCCGGTCTGGTGGCGGCGGTCGGGGCGGACTGGCTGCTGCTTCCCTGAGTGCCGGGGCGGGCCCCGATGAGGAGGGCCGGGCTCTGATCAGGAAGGGCGGGCCCTGGCAAGGAGGGGCGGGGCCTGATGGGCAGGGGCGGGGCTTCTTCCGGGCGATGTGATCGTTTGATCATTTCTGGTGGATTCCGATTAATCTCTTGACCGTTTGCGATCACTCGATCAGGCTTCCCTGTGCCGACCGCGACCGTATCCACGCCCAGGCCGGCTTCCGTGTCCACCGGTCCACCGGTTCACCACGAAGGGCCCGGCCTTCCCGCATGACGACCTTCCGCTCCCGCCCGCTCCCCTTCGAACTTCCCCCGGAGGACCGGGCGTCGAGCCCGTACACCGGGTACACCAGAGCGCACTGGGAGGCCGCCGCCGACGGGCTGCTGCGCGCCGCCTGGCGGTGGGCCACCCCCGGCGGGGCGCTGCTCGACCTGCCGGGGCCACCGTCCGGCTCCGGGGTGCGCTCCGACGGGCTGGAAGGGTACGCGCGGACCTTCCTCGCGGCCGCCTTCCGGGTCGCCGGGGACGGGGGGAAGGACCCGCACGAATGGCTGGATCGCTACGCGCGAGGTCTGGCGGCCGGGACCCGTGCGCCGGGGCGGGAGGACGCGGAGTCCTGGCCGGTCGTCCTGGACCACCATGTGCAGGGGCAGCCCATGGTGGAGTCGGCCTCCGTCGCGCTCGGGCTGCGGCTGACCCGGCCCTGGCTCTGGGACCGGCTGGAGCCCGGGGTCCAGGACCGGGCCGAGCAGTGGCTGCGGGGCGCGCTGAGGCACCTTCCGGCAGGCAACAACTGGTACCTCTTCCCGTACACGGTCGCCGGTTTCCTGGAGTCGGTGGGGCGGGGCGACGCGGAGACGGCCCGCGCGCGGGAGAGGGCGCTGGAGCTGCTGGAGGGCTGGTACCGGGGCGACGGCTGGTACGCCGACGGGGACGGGCGCGCCTTCGACCACTACAACGGCTGGGCGCTGCACCTGTATCCGGTGCTGGATGCCCATCTCGCGGGCGACGGAGAGGAGTCCGCGCGCCACGGGGCGCGGCTGCGTGAACATCTGGAGAGCTTCTCGCTGATGTTCGGCGGCGACGGGGCCCCGCTGCACTTCGGGCGCTCGCTGACCTACCGGTTCGCGGCGGCCGCGGCGGTGGGGCTGGGCGCGGTGACCGGGCGCACCCCGCTCGCCCCCGGGGTCTCGCGTCGGCTGGTCAACGGATCGCTGCGGTACTTCCTGGAGCGCGGGGCGGCCACGGAGGACGGGCTGCTGAGCCTCGGCTGGCACGGCCCCCACCCGGCGACCCTGCAGTCCTATTCCGGTCCCGCGTCGCCCTACTGGGCGTCGAAGGCGTTCGTCGCGCTGCTGGCCCCCGCCGGGCATCCCCTGTGGACGTCGGTGGAGGAGGCGGCTCCGAGCGAGGGCCCGGACCGGGTGCTGTCCGTACGGGCACCGGGGTTCCTGGTGCAGTCGACGCGCGCCGACGGAGTCGTACGGCTGCACAACCACGGCAGCGACCATGTCCGCCCGGACGAGGGCGAGTCGGCGGCCGGTACGGACCCGCACTACGCCCGGCTCGCCTACTCCACCGTGACCGGGCCGACCTCGGCGGCGAACCCGGCGGACAACCACCTGTCGGTGGTGGTCGAGGGGGTACGCAGCACCCGGCGCCGTATCCGTCCGCTCGGGGCCGGACACGGCGAGGGCTGGGGCTGGGCCGGGTCCTGGCACATCCCCGTGTTCCCGGAGGGCCCCGCCACCGTCCCCGGCCTCCGGGTGGAGAGCGTGACGGTGGCCCGGGGCCGCCACGAGCTGCGCGTCCACCGGGTCCTGGGGGCGCCCGACGGCGCACGGGCCGAGCTGACCGGCTGGGCGACCGAGCCCGGTAGCCCGGTCCGCTCCCGGCTGTACGGGCTCCACGGCTGGGCGGCGGCGGGGCCGGAGGACGTACGGGCCCCGCAGGGCACGGCGTTCACCCGCTGGGCGGTGCTCCCCCGGCTGACCGCCGACGCCTCGGGGACGGTGGTCCTGGTGGCCCTCGCGTCGCTCACGGCGGATCCGGAGGCCGGGCCGCTGGAGCCGGTCGTGGAAGCGGTGGACGTACGGCCCGGCCCGGACGGCGGCACGGTCGAGGTCCGGGTCGACTGGGCGGAGGACGGTACGGGGACGCGGATCGTCCTGGGGACGGGTTCGGTGGTCGTGGACCACGCGTAGCCAGGAAGCGGATCGCCCTCGGCCGGGGTTCGGTGGCGGTGGACCACGCATGGCCAGGAGCTCAGCGGTGTCATCTGTCCGTACGGATCACCACCACCAGCCTGCGGGGGCCGTGCACGCCCTCCACCCGTTCCAGCTCGATGTCGGAGGTGGCGGACGGCCCGCTGATCAGCGTCGTCGGCCGCTCGGGCACCAGCCGGGCCACCGCCTCCGGCACCCCGGCCGCGACGGCGGAGAGGTCGACGACGCAGAGGTGCAGATCGGGGACGAGGGAGAGGGCCCGGCGCCCCTGGCCGGAGGAACCGTCCAGGAAGATCGTGCCCGTCTCGGCGCAGCCCGCGGCCGAGGCGGTCACCACGGCGTCCAGGGCGTCCAGTTGCCGCGCGGGGATGTCCGCCGTGTCCGGGCGGACCTCACCGTCGTACGCGTCGAGCCAGCGCGGATCCAGCCCGGCGGGCACACCGATCCGGCGGGCGCCGTGGTCGCGCAGTACACCGGCGACGACCTGCGCGGTGCGGTCGGCGGTGCAGGGGTGGACCTCGGCCTTGTAGTCGACGAGCCGGTCGGTGAAGAGGGCGAGGCGTTCGCCGTCGGGGAGGGTCCGGCCGGTGCGGTAGCCGCGCGGTACGGCGGTGGCGGGCGTCGGGGCCAGGGCCAGGGCGTCCCGCACCCGCCCGAGCACGGTGTCGCGTGCGCTGGTCACTCCGTACCGCCCTCTCCCTGGCCCGGGGCGTGTTCGCCGTCTCTTCTCCTCATACCGCCCTCTCCTTGATCCGGGGTGTGCTCGTCGGGGCCCCGGTCGTGTTCGTCAGCGGCTGCCCGGAGCGTGGCGCGGCCCTCGGCTGAGGCGTACCAGGCGCGGAAGGTCTGCCGGGGCGGGGCGGCGGTGTCGCGGCTGTCGCTCCAGCCGCCGAAGGGAGGGGGCAGCCGGGAGATCGTCCCGTCGCGGCCGGCGAGGGCACGGCCGAGTCCGGCCGCCTTCTGCGCACCCGCGTACAGCGTGGGCCGCTTCATCACGGCGGCGGCCGCCTTCATCGCGAGCTTCTCGGCCGTGGTGCCGGTCTGTTCGGTGTGCTGATGGCGCAGCTCGACCAGCAGCGAGGGGATGTCGATCTTCACCGGGCAGGCGTCGAAGCAGGCTCCGCAGAGGCTGGAGGCGTACGGCAGCGAGCTGTTGGGGTCGTCGGCGGCGGCGTCCATCCCGGCGAGCTGCGGGGTGAGGACGGCGCCGATCGGGCCGGGGTAGGTCGAACCGTAGGCGTGGCCGCCGGTCCGTTCGTAGACCGGGCAGACGTTGAGACAGGCCGAGCACCGGATGCAGTTGAGCGCGGCGCGTCCGACGGTGTCCGCGAGGGCTGCCGTACGGCCGTTGTCGAGCAGCACCAGATGGAAGTCCTGCGGCCCGTCGCCGGGGGTCACTCCGGTCCACAACGAGGTGTAGGGGTTCATGCGTTCGCCCGTGGAGGAGCGTGGCAGCAGTTGGAGGAAGACCTCCAGGTCCCGGTAGCGCGGCAGGACCTTCTCGATGCCCATCACGGTGATCAGCGTCTCGGGGAGGGTGAGGCACATGCGGCCGTTGCCCTCGGACTCGACGACGGCGAGGGTGCCGGTCTCCGCGACGCCGAAGTTGGCGCCGGAGACGGCGACCTTCGCCGTCATGAACTTCTCGCGCAGATAGGCGCGGGCGGCTGCCGCGAGGTGGGCGGGAACGTTGTCCAGCTCCGGGTCGACGCCGGGGATGCGATCCAGGAAGATCTGCCGGATCTCGTCCCGGTTGCGGTGGATGGCGGGGACGAGGATGTGGGACGGCCTGTCGTGGGCGAGCTGCACGATGAGTTCGGCGAGGTCGGTCTCGTACGGGGTGATGCCGGCCGCCTCCAGGTGCTCGTTGAGGCCGATCTCCTGGGTGGCCATCGACTTGACCTTGATGACCTCGCCGCTGCCGGTGGCCCTGACCAGCCGGGTGACGATCTCGTTCGCCTCGGCGCCGTCGCGCGCCCAGTGGACGGTGCCGCCGTGCTCGGTGACCTTGCGCTCCAGTTGTTCGAGGAGTTCGGGCAGCCGGTTCAGCGCGTCGGTCTTGATGGCGGATCCGGCCTCGCGCAGGGCCTCCCAGTCGGGGAGTTCGCCGGTGGCGTTCAGGCGTTTGGCGCGGATCGTGGTGGTGGCCCGGCCGAGATTGCGGCGTAGTTGCGCGTTGCCCAGCTCCTGGTGCGCGGCGCGGGGAAAGGGCTCGTCGCCGCGCAGGTTGCCGGTGCCGTACGGGGAGCGGGGCGGCCGGGCGGGCATGCCGAGGAACGTGCTCATACGGCGGTGGCCTCCGTCAGGGCGTCGGGCGTGGCGCGGGTGGCGGCGAGGATCCGGGCGAGGTGGAGGGTGCGGGTCCCGGAGCGGATGCGGGAGAGCCCGCCGCCGATGTGCATCAGGCAGGAGGAGTCACCGGCGGTACAGACCTCGGCCCCGGTGGTGGCGATACCGGCCAGCTTGTCGTGGAGCATCGCGGTGGAGGTCCCGGCGTTCTTCAGCGCGAACGTGCCGCCGAACCCGCAGCAGGAGTCGGCGCCGGGCAGCTCGACGAGGTCGATGGAGTCCACGGCCCGCAGCAGCCGGAGCGGGCGGTCCCCGACGCGGAGCATCCGCAGGGAGTGGCAGGTCGGGTGGTACGTCACCCGGTGCGGGAAGTAGGCGCCGACGCCGAGGACGTCGACGAGGAGTTCGGAGAGTTCGTACGTCTTCGCCGCGACGGTGGCCACTCCGGCGCGCAGGGCGGCGTCCCCGTAGCGGTCCGCGACGGTCGCGTGCTGGTGGCGGACCGAACCGGCGCACGAGCCCGACGGCATGACGACCGCCTCGATGGAGGCGTCACCGAACTGTTCGGCGAAGTCACGGACCAGGGGGACGGGCTCGCGCTGGTAGCCGGTGTTGATGTGCATCTGCCCGCAGCAGGTCTGCCCGGGCGGGAACACCACCTCGTGCCCCAGGCGGGCGAGCAGGACGGCGGTGGCGCGCACCGCGTCGGGGAAGAGTGTGTCGCCCAGGCAGGTGGCGAAGAGTCCGATGCGCATGGGGCCTTTCCCGGTGAGGGGGTTCTCGCTGGGGGTCACACTAGGGATCACGCTAGGGGGATTCTCGACCGCGCGATCGCCCGATGGTGGATTCCCGCCCGCGCGATTCCTATGGCGGGCGCGATTCCCTATGCCGGAGTGCCGATGACGGGTTCTAGCCGGTGGGATTGTCGTCGGTGGGTGCCGGCTTCGCCAGGAGGTTGCCCTGAGCACGCGAAAGCCCCGACCGGTTCGGCGGTCGGGGCTTCGGCCGGCCCTTGCGGAGGGGCCGGGGGTGCGGCGGTGCGGGCGCCGCGTGTCAGTCGGTCCGTGGGTTCCCGGGGGTGTTCGGGATGTTCTTGCCGTGCCGGCGGCCGCGCTGCGGGTCGAAGAGGTGGGCGGCCGCTCCCGACACCACCAGCCCGGTGGCGATCAGGAGGCCGTGGCCGATGCCGATCCCCATGCCCAGGGCGGTGAGACCGAAGGCCATGCAGAGCCAGGCGTTGCGGCGGCGGTACTCGCGGGGGCTGCGCGGGGTCCCGTCGGCCATGGCGGTGGCGAAACCGGGGTCGTCGCGGTGGAACTGCTCCTCGAGGGCTCGCAGCTTCTCGTCGTACGTGGGCATGGTGGCTCCCTCCCGGTACGGAGGCCTCTCGGCCCCTCCAGCAGCGCCGGCCCCGCGCTGCGGCACGGGCAGGGCCCTCGGGCCCTGAGTTCATGATCGGAGAGGAGGTGGGGAAGGGCCATCAGGGGCAGCACCCATATCCGGGGGTGTGCACCATGCAGATGCGGGAGCGCCCCTACGCCCGTGCCGTCGGCGGATCGGCGGATCGGCGGCCACCCGGGTGACGGCGGTTTCCCGCGCGCAGCGACGATAGTGGAAGCTGTCGACACCCCCGTCAACGTCGGCATCCAGCCTCGCCCGCCCGCCCCGCCCCCGCCAACGCCCGATGGAGGCCGTGCTCCCTTGTCCCTGTTCTGGCGGATCTTCCTGCTCAACGCCGCTGTGCTCGTCGCCGCGGGCGCCCTGCTGCTGCTCGGCCCGATCACCATCTCGACGCCGGTCCTGCTGACCGAGGCGATGATCCTGACCGGCGGGATCGCCTTCATGCTCGCCGCCAACGCGGCCCTGCTCCGGCTGGGCCTCTTCCCTCTCCAGCGGGTCACCCGGGCGATGACCACGACGGACCTGCTGCGCCCGAGCCCGCGCCCCGAGGTGGCCGGGCACGGCGAGATCGCCGCCCTGATCGAGACGTTCAACACGATGCTCGACCGGCTGGAGGCCGAGCGCGCCACGAGCAGCGCCCGTGCTCTCTCCGCGCAGGAGGCCGAGCGCCGCCGGGTGGCCCAGGAGCTGCACGACGAGGTCGGCCAGACCCTCACCGCGGTTCTCCTGGAGCTGAAGCGGGTGGCCGACCAGGCCCCCGAGCCCCTCCGCGAGGAGCTGCGGCAGGTCCAGGAGATCACCCGCGGCTCCCTGGGCGAGATCCGCCGGATCGCCCGCAGGCTGCGCCCCGGGGTGCTGGAGGAACTGGGCCTGGTCAGCGCGCTCACGGCGCTCTCCACCGAGACGCCGACGCCCGACGGGCTGACGATCCGCCGGCAGATGGGCAAGGATCTGCCGGAGCTGGACGCCGAGGCCGAGCTGGTCATCTACCGGATCGCGCAGGAGGCGCTCACCAACACCGTCCGCCATGCCGGTGGGTCGCGGCTCGAACTCTCCCTGCTCCGCAGTCCCTGCGGGGTGGAGCTGCTCATCTGCGACGACGGGCGGGGGCTCGGGGACGCCCCCGAGGGTGCGGGGCTGCGCGGGATGCGCGAGCGTGCCCTGCTGATCGGGGCCGAGCTGTTCCTCGGCCCGGGGCCGCAGGGCGGTACCGAAGTACGTCTCGATGTGCCCGTACGGAACGGAAGCCGCTGATCATGCCCCTCTCCTCCCCGGCCGCCTCCGCCCGCCCCGCGGCTCCGACCCGGATCCTGCTGGCGGACGATCACGCCCTGGTACGCCGGGGAGTCCGGCTGATCCTCGACGGCGAGCCGGACCTCACGGTCGTGGCCGAGGCGGGCGACGGCGCCGAGGCCATCGAGAGGGCCCGTGCCGAACGGCCGGATCTGGCCATCCTGGACATCGCGATGCCCCGGCTGACGGGTCTGCAGGCGGCGCGCGAGCTGTCCCGGGTCCTGCCCGGCCTGCGCATCCTGATGCTGACGATGTACGACAACGAGCAGTACTTCTTCGAGGCGTTGAAGGCGGGAGCGGCCGGGTACGTCCTCAAGTCGGTCGCGGACCGGGATCTGGTGGAGGCCTGCCGGGCGGCGATGCGCGACGAGCCGTTCCTCTACCCGGGCGCGGTCACGGCGCTCATCCGCAACTTCCTCGACCGGGCCAAGGACGGCGAGGAGCTTCCGGCGCGGGCGATCACCGAACGCGAGGAGGAGATCCTCAAACTGGTCGCGGAGGGGCACTCCTCCAAGGAGATCGCCGAGCTGTTGGTCATCAGCGTCAAGACCGTGGAGCGGCACCGTGCCAACCTGCTCCAGAAGCTCGGGCTGCGCGACCGTCTGGAACTCACCCGGTACGCGATCCGCGCGGGCCTGATCGAACCGTGAGGGCCACCGCGCCCCCAGATGCACAGAGCGCCGTACCGCAGTCGGTTCCGGTCGCACCGCGGCCGACCCGGTCTCACCGGCGGTCGGTTCATACGATTCTCACCCGACCCGAATAAAGTGCACCCGTGACCGAGATGACCCCGCCCGGCTGGCACCCAGACCCCGGGCATTCAGGAAAAGGCCCCGATCAGGAACGCTGGTGGGACGGGGTGCAGTGGACCGGCCATGTCCGCCCGTCGCCCGCCGCGGTCCGCCGCCGCGGCCTCCGTATCGGCGTCGGCGTGACCGTCGGTGCGGTGGTGCTCGCCGCGATCGGGGGCGGGATGTACCTGCTGGGCGAGCGGGACGGTGACCGGCAGGGCATCGCGGCCGCCTCACCGTCCGCCACCCCGTCCGCTCCGGGAGGCCCCGGCGCACCCGACGGCGGTGACAACGGTGGCGGGAACGGTGGCGACGACGGCGGGAACAAGGACGGCGACGAGGACGGCGGCGGCCCCCAGGGCCCGGACGGCCAGCTCCCGCCGACTGAGCCGGGTTACGCCACGGACCTGGCCGCCGGGATCAGCATGCCGGTGCCCCAGGGGTGGAAGGGCAGGTCGGCCGCGGTCGGCGCCGGGCTGACGACGGGCGAGCACCCCTGCCCCGGCGGCTCGGCCAAGACATGCGTACGCGGCGGGATCTTCTCGGCCCCCGCGGCGGCCTTCAAGCTCACGGCCGGATCCCCGGAGGAGGCGGCCAAGAAGGACATCGCCGTCAACGCCGAGGAGTCCTACGGCGGGGACGCCTACGGGAAGATCACCTCGCACGAGGAGATCAAGTCCGCCGAGGTCACCGTGGCGGGCCAGAAGGGGTACGCGGTGCGCTGGAAGGTGGTGACGGAGAAGGGCGACGACGGTTACGTGGAATCGCTGGTGTTCCCCTCCCCCGCCTCCAAGGACATGCTCGTGGTGGTCCGGTCCGGGTTCGACGTCAACAAGGACGCGCCGAAGCTGTCCGTCCTGGACGAGATCACCAAGGGCATCAAGAAGGCCGCGCCGGCCACGGGCGCGACCAACGGCGGAGCGGCCTGAGCAGCAGCGCACGACCTCAGGGAGCCGGGCGCAACCAGGCACCACCGTCACGGAGCCGGGCAGGACCGCACACCGCCTCCGACGAGCCGGGCGGGACCGCACAGTCCCGCTGCCCCCGCCCGGCTCCTCCCGCTGTCCCGCCCGGCTCCTCCCTCGTTTCAGCCCGTGACGATCGCGGGATCGCTGACCCCGGCGGCCCCCGTCTCCACATGGCCCGCGAACCGCCGCAGGAAGCCCGGCTCCCCTTCGAGGGTCACGGACACGTCGTACCAGCGCCTGCCCGCCCGCAGGTCCACCGTGCGCGAGACCATGGCCCCGGGCCGTACGGTGAGGGTCTGGGCCGCTCCCCCGTAGGCGTTGGTGATGGTCAGTACGGCGTCGGTGGCGCCGGGGTTGGTGAGCGTGAGGTCCAGGTTGCCGCTGGTGGCGATGTGGCGCGCGGTGGCCTCGGGCCCGGCGGTGGTGCCCGGGCTCCGGAACGTCCGCAGGAAGCCGTTGGGGCCGTGCACGGTCAGGTCGTGGCTGCCGCCGGAGTAGGCGGAGTTCCAGCGGTCGGTGAGGGTGCGGCCCGCGCCCGTGGTGTAGGTCCACGGGGCGTCGGTGCGGTTGCCGGAGGTGACGTAGAACTGCGCCCCGGCCGCCGTACCCGGGCTGAACGTGAGCGCGACCCTCCCGCTCTCCGGCTCCACGGCCGCGTCCACGTACGGCTCGTACGGCAGCGGCCGGGTCGGGCGGCTCCCGGGCTCCTGGGCGGGCATGGCGCCGCCGGCCGGCGGGGTGGGCCGGTAGCCCGGGTGGCGCTCGCGGTCCGGGGGCTCGTACGCGGAGGTGTCCGGCAGGTCGTCGGGGGCGGGCGCGGACCGGCCGAAGTCGAAGGCGGAGGTGAGGTCGCCGCAGACCGCCCGCCGCCAGGATGAGATGTTCGGCTCGTGGACACCGAAGCGCTGCTCCATGAACTGGAGCACGGAGGTGTGGTCGAAGACCTCGGAGCAGACGTAACCGCCGGTGCTCCACGGCGAGATGACGAACATCGGCACGCGCGGGCCGAGTCCGTAGGGGCCAGGTCCGTAGGAGGGTCCGCCCGGGTAGATCTCCGTGGTGGTGTCGGCCGTGGAGAGGCCCTGGGCGGCGGAGGACGGCGGGTAGGGCGGGACGACGTGGTCGAAGAAGCCGTCGTTCTCGTCGTACGTGATGAACAGGGCGGTACGGCTCCACACCTCGGGGTCGGAGGTGAGGGCGTCGAGCAGCCCCGCGATGTACCAGGCGCCGTAGTTGGAGGGGAAGTTGGAGTGCTCGCTGAAGGCCTCGGGGGCGGCGACCCAGGAGATCTGCGGCAGCTTCCCGGACTGTACGTCGGCGGCGATGGCGTCGAAGTAGCCGCCGCCGGCCTTCACGTCGGTGCCGGTGCGCGCCTTCTCGTACAGCGGGTCGCCGGGCTCGGCGTTGCGGTAGTTGTGGAAGTAGAGCAGCGAGTTGCAGCCGTAGTTGCCCCGGTAGGCGTCGTCGATCCACCCCCAGCGCCCGGCCGCGTCCAGCCCGTCCCCGATGTCCTGGTAGATCTTCCAGGAGACCCCGGCCTCCTCCAGCCGCTCGGGGTACGTCGCCCAGCCGTACCCCTGCTCCTCGTTGCCGAGCACGGGTCCGCCGCCCGCTCCGTCGTTGCCGGTGTAACCGGACCAGAGGTAGTAGCGGTTGGGGTCGGTGGCCCCGATGAAGGAGCAGTGGTAGGCGTCGCAGATGGTGAAGCGGTCGGCGAGCGCGTAGTGGAACGGGATGTCCTCGCGGGTCAGATAGGCCATGGTCGTCGGCGTCTTGGCCGGCACCCACCGGTCGTAACGCCCCCCGTTGTACGCCCGGTGGCCGCCCGGCCAGTCGTGGTTGAGCCCTTGGAGGAACTGCATCCCGAGGTCGTCGGCGGTCGGGTGGAACGGCAGCGTCACCTTCCCCGCCGCATCCGCCTGGTGCCAGACGGACTTCCCGCTCGGCAGCGTCACGGGCCGCGGATCACCGAACCCGCGGACGCCCTTCATCGCCCCGAAGTAGTGGTCGAAGGAACGGTTCTCCTGCATCAGGACCACGATGTGCTCGACATCCCGGATCGTCCCGCTGGCCCGGTGCGCGGGGATCGCGGCAGCCCGGTCGATGCTGCCCGCCAGGGCACTGAATCCCGCGGTCGCACCGGCTATCTGGAGAAACCGGCGCCGATTCATCTCAGTCATGCGTGGGGGCCTCTTGGAGTGGGGGAACAGAAGCGAACAGAATGCTCCAAGAGAAGCCAACAGAAGGGAAGAGGCCGTGGCCTGCCGATGAATACCCGAGGTACGACCCGCCACGGGCGGGGGCACGTCACCGGCGGTCGGCCGAGCCTCACCGGCCGGCTGCCGAGGCGGGGCGGGGCGGGGAGCATCCCTCAGCCCGCCCCTCCCCCGTCCCGTCCCGTCCCCGCAACCGCCGCTCAGCGCAGCGTCTTCAGCATCTCCGCGCCGAACGGCGTGATGTCCCCGGTCCGGCTGCGCAGGGTCTTGGCCGCCCACTCGGGGTCCGCGATCAGGGCGCGGCCGACGGCGACCAGGTCGAACTCGTCGCGCTCCAGCCGGTCCAGGAGCTGGTCGATGCCGGTGACGCCGGAGTCGTTGCCCGCGAAGGCGCTGAAGAAGTCACCGTCCAGGCCGATGGAGCCGACCGTGACCGTGGGCCTGCCGCTGATCTTCTTCACCCAGCCGGCCAGGTTCAGGTCGGAACCGTCGAACTCCGGGAGCCAGTAGCGGCGAGTGGAGGCGTGGAAGACGTCGACGCCCGCCTCGGCCAACGGGGTGAGCAGGGCGTCCAGTTCGGCGGGGTTCTGCGCGAGCCTGGCCTCGTAGGCGTTCATCTTCCACTGGGACATGCGGAAGAAGAGGGGGAAGGAGTCGGAGACGGCGGCCCGGCAGGCCGCGACGATCTCGGCCGCGAACCGGGTACGGGCGACGAGGTCGCCGCCGTAGGCGTCGGTACGGCGGTTGCTGTCGGCCCACAGGAACTGGTCGATCAAGTAGCCGTGGGCTCCGTGGAGTTCGACGCCGTCGAAGCCGAGGCGCTCGGCGGCGGCCGCCGCGTCGGCGAACGCGGCGATGACGTCGTCGAGGTCCTTCCGCGTCATCGCGCGTCCCTTGGGCTCACCGGTCAGCGAGATTCCCGAGGGGCCCACCGGTTCGGCGTCCGCCACCGGGGGCGCGCCCTCGGTACGGGTGACGCCCACGTGCCAGAGCTGCGGGACGATCGCGCCGCCCGCCCCGTGCACGGCGTCCACGACCCCGGCCCAGCCCGTGAGCGCGTCCTCGCCGTGGAAGCGCGGGACCCGGTCGCTGGTTCCGGCGGAGTCGTGGTCGATGTAGGTGCCCTCGGTGATGATCAGCCCGACACCGCCCGCGGCGCGCCGGGTGTAGTAGTCCGCCACGTCACGGCCGGGCACGCCGCCGGGGGAGAACTGCCGGGTCATGGGAGCCATGGCGATCCGGTTGCGCGAGGTGAGTCCGCGGACCGTGAAGGGCCGGGAGAGGGCGGCGGCCGCGCGGCCGGTTTCGAGGTCGGTCACATCAGGTCCTGTTCATCGGCTTCGAGAGCTTCGACAGCCTCGACGACTGCGTCGGCGCGAGGCACGCGCCACCGGGGTCAACGACGGAGTCGGACGGTGGCATCCCCGCCGGGTCCGGATGTGGTCCAGGTCTCGCCCGCGTACGTGCGGCGTCCGGGGCGCCCCCGGAGCTGTCGGGCGGGCGGGGCTCCGGTCAGGGCGTGCTGTCGTGCCGGATGCGGGAGATGATCGGGGCATGAGCGGCGAGGAACCCCTGGTGTGCCGTACGGCGCCGAACCGGCACCGCTCCGTGGGGGTGCCGGCGGGCGCGGCCGGGCCCCTGGGCCGTCATGCCCGCGCCGTGGGCCGCGCCCCGGCTCCGAGCCCGTACGGAGCCGCCGCCCCGCCACCGGCCGGGGCCGTGCCGTCTCCGGGCGGGTCCGTGCTGTCGTCGGGTGGACGCCGGAGGCGGGGCCGGTGAACCAGGAACGTCTCCTCCGGCACTACGCGGCGCTCATGGAGGCTGTGCCGCAGTCGGTCTGGGTGCTGTCGGCCGACGGGGTCGTCACTCTTCTGGCGGGCAGCGGGATCAGGGAGAGGCTCTGGCACCCCGATGGCGGGACCTCGTGGATGGAGGCCCTGCATCCCAAGGACCGGGACTGGTTCGGGCGGGCCTGGCGCCGGGCGGCCCAGGAGCGGACTCCGCTCGACACGGTCGTACGGGTGCGGCTCAGGAGCGCGCCCGACCGCTTCCGCCACATCAAGATCATCGCCGCGCCCGTCCCGGACGAGGGCGGTGCCGTGGAGTGGGTCGGCACGGCCAGCGACGCCGAGGACCACTGGCGCCTGCGGATGCGGGAGAAGCTGCTGGCCCGGATGGCGGCGGTACCGGCCGCGCACAATCTGTCCGAGGCCTTTCTGACGACCGCGGCCGCCGTCGTCCCCGAACTGGCGGACGCCGTCGCCATCTTCCACGTACGGGGCGAGCCCGGGCCGGGCACCGGGCTGCCCGGGGGCGCGGCGGTCCCGGCACCGACGGGGAGTGTGGGTCTGGCCCCCGGGCTGCCCTCGCTGCACCCCTGGACGGCGACATCCTGTGGGGGGAGGCCTCCCGGCGGGTCATCGAGAGCCAGGAGGCCCGGCTGCTGACCTTCCCGCCCGGGGAACCACCCGAGGACGGCCTCTCGGACGCGGCCGTCCGGTGGCTCCGCAAGGCCCGTGCGACCAGCGTCGCCCTGCTTCCCGTCGTGGTGGACGGCCGGGCCGTGGCGCTGGCGACCACGACGACCTGCCGGGGGAACCCGCCGCCGGACGAGGCCGATCTGCAGCTGCTGCGGGACGTCTTCCAGCAGATGAGCGGGCCGCTGCGCCGGACCATGGAGCTGCAGAGCATCCGGGACCGGGCGCTCGCCCTGCAGCAGTCCTTCCTCACCCCTCCGCAGACCGTCGACGGCCTGACGATCACGGCGCTCTACCACCCGGCGGACTCGGCCGCCGAGATCGGCGGGGACTGGTACGACGCCGTCCGCCTCTGCGCCGACGCCCTCGCCCTGTCCATCGGCGACATCGCGGGCCACGACCTGGACGCCGCCACCGCCATGGGCCGCGTCAACAGCCTCCTGCGCGGACTCGCCTACGACAGCGGCCCCACCGCGAACCCCGCGACCACCCTCAGCCGCCTCGACCGCATCGTCCAGGCACTCGACGGACCCTCGATGGTCACCGTGGTGCACGCCGTCATCCGCCGCCAGGCCCCCCGCCTCTGGCGCGTCACCCTCTCCAACGCCGGCCACCCCCCACCCCTGCTCATCCCGCATGACGCACCACCCCGCTACCTCCACGACCTCACGGCCCCCGACCCGCCCCTCTGCGTCACCGACGCCCTGACCCGTACCGACCTCCACACCGTCATCAGGGAGGGCGACACCCTGGTCTTCTACACCGACGGGCTGGTGGAGACCCCCGGGACGGACATCGGTGACAGTCTTGAGCGGTTGCGGGAACGGACCGAAGCGCTGGTACGGGCCGGGGTGCCCCTGCCGACCCTGATCCGCAAGCTCCTGCCGCCCGTCCACAACCGGCGGGACGACATCGCCGTCATCGCCCTGCAGGCCCGCTCGGAGCCGTAGCCGGCTGTACGGGGCCACACCCCGGCCCGGCCAAGGGGCCCGGTCCCGTACGGCCTCCTCGCTTGCGGACCCGACACCGCGTTCATACCGTCGAACAAGCCGTACCTGACCGAAAGAGGCCCCCGCATGAGCACCTCCCCCGACCGGCAGAGCGGACTCGCCACCTCCCGGGCGCACTCCGCCCGCGTCTACGACTACATCCTGGGCGGCAAGGACCACTACCCCGTGGATGCCGAGGCGGGCGACGCGATGTGCCGCCACTGGCCCGCCCTGCCCGTCCACATGATGGAGAACCGCCGCTTCATGCACCGCGCCGGGCGTTTCCTCGCCGAGGAGTGCGGCATCCGGCAGTTCCTCGACGTCGGTACGGGGCTGCCGACCTCGCCCAACCTGCACGAGGTCGTGCAGGAGGTGGCCCCGGAGTCCCACGTCGTCTACGTGGACAACGACCCCATCGTGCTCGCCCACGCGCGTGCCCTGCTCCAGAGTTCGCCCGAGGGCGCCACCGCGTACGTCGACGCCGACATGCACGACCCCGACGCGATCCTCGACAGCCAGGAGTTCCAGGAGCTGATCGATCTGGACCGGCCCGTCGGGCTGATGGTGATCGGCATCATGCACTTCATCCTGCCGCCCGACGATCACCGGCTGGTCAGGCGGCTGCTGGACCCGCTGCCGTCCGGCAGCTATCTGGCCATGACCATCGGCACGGCGGACTTCGCGCCCGAGGAGGTCAACCGGGTGGCGCAGGAGTACCGCGAGCAGGGCATGCCCTTCGTCCTGCGCGATCTGCCCGCCGCCACGTCGTTCTTCGACGGGCTGGAGATCCAGGAGCCGGGGGTCAGGCAGGTGCACACCTGGCGCCCCGGGCCGGAGCAGGACGGCGTCGACGGCCGGGACATCGCCATGTACGGCGCGGTGGCCAGGAAGCCCTGAGAGCACGGACATCACGACGGTCGGGCGCGCCGGTCCCGTCTCCGCGCCCCAAGACCGGTCCCGGCTCCGCGCCTGAGACCGGTCCCGACTCCCGCGCCTGAGACCGGGCCGGTCTCCGTGGCCGATCCACCCCGTTTCTCCCTCTTCCTCCCCGGCCGGATTGGTCTATACCTTTGACCTCGAAATACTCCGGCCGGGAATCATTTCCCCCTTTCGTCAATACCAGCAGGCGAGCCTGAATTCGCTCACCTCACGCCCTCTGCACCGCACGCACCGTCACGGACATCCGGAATACGGATACCCGTCACCGGCCTACCGCCAAGTATTCAGGAGCGGCTTTCCAAGTCCTCCACCTTCCTTTACGATCAGCCGGGCGACGGGCCGATTTCGGTCCCGCCCACGCGCTGACAGGATTTTCCACGTGACCGTGTACGGCAAATTACGCGCCCTCGCGGGCTCACCCTCCCCCGACGGCACCACGGCGGCCACCTCGCCCTGAGCCGCCCTCAGGGCGCCCGGTCGACGGAATGGCGCTCTCCGCTCCCGTAACGGCGTCGCACGCGTCATTCCGGACCCACCCCCGCCCGCCCTCCGCCCATCCTTTTGCCGCCGACACACGTGTGTATGCTCTGCCTCGCCCGGCCGCCCCGAAATGTTCCACCCATTCCACCGTGGGCCCCGCACGGCCTTTTTCACGCCGAGAGCAAATAGCGGAGCACGGGAAACAATTTTGCAGGAGGTCTGCCTAAATGCCCGAGCGCGAGAGTCTGGTGGCCCTGCTGCGCGAACGCGCCGCCGCACACGGCGACCGGCCCGCGGTCGGGTTCAGCGCCGATCCGGCCGACCCGGCGGCCTACGAGGAGACCACCTACGGGCAGTTGGACGAGACCGCCCGCCGTATCGCCGTCCTGCTCCGGAGCGCGGGCGTGGCGGAGGGCGACCGGGTCCTGCTGCTCCATCCGCCGGGGCTCGGCTTCCCCCGGGGGTTCACCGGCTGTCTCTACGCCGGGGCCGTCGCCGTGCCCGCGCCGATGCCCGACGGCTACCGGCGTCAGCAGGAGCGACTGGCGGGCATCGCCCGGGACGCCCGGGTGAGCGCCGTGCTCACCGACCGCGTGACGGCCGAGGCGGTCACCGGGTGGGCCCGGGAGTGCGGCCTCCCGGACCTTCCGGTGCTCGCGGTCGACCCCGACTCCCTTCCACCCGAAGGGGATTGGCGCGAGCCGCGGATCGGAGCCCGTACGGTCGCGTTCCTCCAGTACACCTCCGGGTCGACCAGCGAACCCAAGGGCGTCGTCGTCGACCACGGCAACGTCCTCGCCAACGCCGAGGCGTTCGTCGGCACGGTCGACGTCCGGCAGGAGACGCGCTGGGGCGGCTGGCTGCCCATGTACCACGACTTCGGGCTGATCGGGCTGCTGATCACCCCGCTCACCCTGGGCAGCACGACCGTGCTGATGTCGGCCGCCACCTTCCTCAAGCGCCCTTATCTCTGGCTGCGGTTGATGGACGCGTACGACCTCCAGGTCTCCCCCGCACCGAACTTCGCCTACGACCTGTGCGTCCAGCGCGTCACGGACGCCCAGTTGGAGGGCCTGGACCTGTCCCGGTGGACGCACGCCATGAACGGCTCCGAGCCGGTCCGGGCCCGTACGCTGACCGCCTTCGCCGAGCGCTTCGCCGCCGCCGGGTTCCGCGCCGACGCACTGACCCCCGGCTACGGCCTGGCCGAGGCCACCCTCTGCGTCTCCGGGGCGCCCTCCCACCGGCCGCCGGTGATCACCCCGGTCGACGCCGGGGCGCTGGCCGAGGACGTCTTCCGCCCCGCCGGCCCCGCGACACCTCCCGAGGCGGTGCGTCCGCTGGTCAGCAGCGGGCGTCTCTGCCCCGGTGTGGAGGTCGTCGCCGTGGACCCCGACGACGGCACGGTCCTGCCGGAGGGCGCCATCGGTGAACTCTGGTTGCGCGGGCCGAGCGTGGCCCGGGGCTACTGGGAGAAGGAGGAGCAGAGCGCGCTGACGTTCGGGGGCGTCACCCGGGACGGCCGGAGCGGCTGGCTGCGCACCGGGGACCGGGGGCTGTCGGCCGACGGCGAGCTGTACGTCACCGGGCGGATCAAGGAACTCCTGATCCTGGGCGGCCGCAACCTCTACCCGCACGATCTGGAGGCGGCCGTCCGCGCCACCCATCCGGCGCTGGAGCGCACCGCCACCGCCGTGTTCACCGTGCCGTCCGCCGGGGACCAGCTGGTGGTGGTCCAGGAGGCGCGCCCGGCGCAGCTCGGCGCCGCTTCGGCCGGGGAGCTGATCGACGGGGTGACCCGGGCGCTGGGCCGGGAGTTCGGCGTCGCCGTGCCCAATGTCGTCCTGGTCCGCCCGGGTGACGTCCAGCGGACCACCAGCGGCAAGATCCAGCGCACCCTGACCCGGGAGCTGCTGCTGGGCGGGGAGTTGCGGGTGGTCGAGCAGCGGGTGAGCCCCGCGCTGGAGCGGGCCCGGGCCGCGCACGCCGCGACGGGGGCGCGCCCGTGAGCGCGCTGACCGCCGCCGAGCTGGAGCGGGCGCTCGGGGACCCGTCGGACCCGAAGACGCTGTTCTCGTACGCCCGTTGTGCGGAACTCGACCGGGCGGAGGCGTTCCCCGAGGCGATCTGTGCGGAGCTGGACCGGCTCGGCCTCCCCCGGCAGTACGTGCCCGAGGCGTACGGCGGCGCGCTCACCGGTCTCCAGGAGCTGGCGGACCTGGTCCGGGTCGTCGCCCGGCGCGATCTCACGGTGGCGATCGGCCATGCCAAGAGCTATCTCGGCGCGGCCTGTGTCTGGACGGCCGGGACTCCGGAGCAGGCCCGGCCCCTGGCCGACCGGCTGGTCGCCGGGGCGCCGGTCTCCTGGGGGCTGACCGAGCGCGCCCACGGCAGCGATCTGCTGGCGACCGGGCTGGCCGCCGTGCCCGATGGTTCGGGCGGCTACCGGCTCACGGGTGAGAAGTGGCTGATCAACAACGCCACCCGGGGCGAGCTGATCTGTGTGCTCGCCCGGACCGATCCGGCGGGCGGGCCGCGCGCCCTCAGCCTCTTCCTCGTCGACAAGGACCGGCTGGAGTCAGGTGTCTACCGCTGTCTGCCCAAGCAGCGCACCCACGGCATCCGGGGCGCCGACATCAGCGGCATCGCCTTCGACGGGGCCCTGATACCGGCGGACGCCCTCGTCGGGGAGGCCGGGCACGGTGCCGAGACCGTTCTCCGGACGCTCCAGCTCACCCGTACGGTCTGCACCGCGCTCTCCCTGGGCGCCGCCGACCACGCGCTGCGGCAGGCGGCCGCCTTCACCTCGGGGCGCGAGCTGTACGGCGGCCGACTGACCCGTTTCCCGCATGTGCGGCGGACCCTGGGCCGCGCCCACGCCACGTTGCTGGCCTGCGAGGCGGTGAGCCTGGTCGCCAACCGTTCGGCCGGTGCCCTGCCCGGCGAACAGAGCGTCGCCGCGAGCGTGGTGAAGTCCTTCGTGCCGGAGCGGGTCGACGCGCTCATCGCCGACTGCGGCGAACTCCTGGGCGGCCGAGCATTTCTGACGGAGGTACACGAGTACGGCTCCTTCCAGAAGCTGGCCCGGGACCACCGGGTGGTGGGCATCTTCGACGGCAACCAGGCGGTCAACCGCAACGCCCTGATAAACCAGTTCCCGGTGCTGGCCCGCCGCTACCGGGAGGGCCGGGTGGACCCGGCCGGGCTCTCGGCGGCGGTCACCCCCGGCTCGCCCCTGCCGCCCGTCGCACCCGGCCGGCTGGAGCTGGTCTCGCGGGGCGGCTCCAGCCTCGTACAGAACCTGCCGTCCGCCGTCGCCGCTCTCCGTACGGCGGAGGGGACCGATCCCCGGCTGCTCGCCCTGGCCGAGCGGCTCCTCGCCCGCTGCGAGACGCTCCACGGGGAACTGGCCGCGCTGCGGCCCGCGCGGATCGCGTCCGCGCGCGCCTTCGATCTGGCGGAGGAGTACGAGGAGTGCTTCGCCGGAGCCGCAGTGCTCAACCTGTGGCTCGCGGGAGCCGGGCGGCCCGCCCACCGTCCCGAGCTGGGGCTATGGGCCCGGCCCGAGCTGTGGCAGGACGGGCTGTGGGCCAGGGCCGCGCTCGCCGCGGTGCTCGGCCGGAGGGGCCAGGAGCCGGGCGACGGCGCCGAGTCGGACGCGCTGTACGACGCCGTGGAGGCCGTCGGTGCCGCCCCCGCGGCCGGAAAGGAGACCCGGTGAGCGGTACGGGACCGGCCGCGCACCCCAGCGCGGCGGAGCTGGAGCGGGCGTTCGGTGACCCCTGGGACCCGGCCAACCCGGTCGGCCACGCCGCCACGGTCGCGGCGGACGAGCGGGACGAGGTGGTGGCCGGTGGTGAGCGGCTGCTCGACGCGTACGGTCTGGGCGCCGAGTTCGTCCCTGTCGGGCTGGGCGGACGGCTGGACCGGCTGGACCGGCTCGCCGAGGTGGTACGGACGGTCTTCCGCCGCGATCCGGCGCTGGGGCTCGGATACGGGGCCGCCTCCTTCATCGCGGCGGTCAACGTCTGGTCCTCCGGCAGCGACGAGCAGCGGCGCCGGCTGGCGGATCTGCTGCTCGGCGGCGGCCGGGTGGCGACGCTGTACCACGAGCTGGAGCACGGGAACGACCTCGCGGGTGCCGCGTTCGCCGCCCGCCCCCAGGCGGATGGCACCCTGCGGTTGCACGGCCACAAGGAGGTGGTGAGCAACGCCGAGCGCGCCGGGGCGATGGTGGTCTTCGCCCGGACCTCGGACGCTCCCGGTTCCCGCAGCCACACGCAACTGCTGCTGGAGAAGAGTGGGTTGCCCGCCGACCGCTACCGGTACCGGCCGCGCTTCGCCAGCGTCGGTATGCGCGGGGTGCGGCTCGGCGGCATCGAGTTCGACGACTGCCCGGTCGGCCCGGAGACCGTGGTGGGCCGCCTCGGGCAGGGGGTCGAGAACGCGTTCCGCTCCTTCCAGATCACCCGGACCGCCCTGCCCGCGATGGCCACCCCGATCCTCGACACCGGGCTGCGGACCACCCTGCGCTTCGTCCGCTCCCGCCGGCTGTACGGCGGACACGCGGGCGATCTGCCGCTGGTCCGCCGGACCGTGGCCGAGGCCTTCACCGATCTGCTGGTCTGCGACGCCGTGGCCACCACCGGGACCCGTGCCGTGCACCTGCTGCCCGGCGCCACCGCCCTGTACTCCCCCGCCGTCAAGTACCTGGTGTCCAAGCGGCTGATGGACGCCATGGACCGCCTCTCGGTGGTGCTGGGAGCGCACTTCTATCTCCGCGAGGGCGAATTCGCCATCTTCCAGAAGCAGTTGCGGGACCTCCAGGTGGTCGGCTTCGGCCATGCCGCCCGGGTCGTCTGCCTGTCCACGGTCCTGCCGCAGCTGCCGGGCGCGGCCCGCCGGGCGGCCCGGGCCGGTGGAACGCCCGCGCTGCTGTCCCGGATCGGGGCGCCCCTGCCGCCGCTGGACTTCGGGCGGCTCGCCCTCGCGGCCACCGGCCCGGACGAGCTGGCCGCCGTGCCGGCGCGCATGGCCGAGGAGCTGGCCGGGAGCACGGACCACCGGGCCCTGGCGGGGCTTGCGGCGGTGTTCGCCGCGGAGGCGGAGCGCGTACGGGTGGAGGCTTCGGCGCTGGCGCCGCGGGACCTCGCGGTCGGCGGCCCGGCCGATGCCCTGGAGATCGCCGCCCGCTGGACGACGGTGGTGGCCGCCGCCTGCTGCCTCACCACCTGGCGGGACAACCGCGACGGCGGCGACCCCTTCCTGGCCGACCCGCTCTGGGCCGAGGCCGCCCTGACCCGGCTGCTCGGCGGGACCGGCCGGGGCGACGGGCGGCTGCCGCCCGAGCGGGCCGAACCGCTGTACCGCGCCCTGCTCGACCGCGACGACGCGGGGCTCGGCTTCGACCTGGCGCGCCGCGAGCTGCCCGGCTGACCTCCGCCCGTCTGCCGCGACCTGCCCCGCCGACACCCGCCCGCCGCCCGGCCCGCCCCGCACCACGACCCTGGAGAATGCCTTGCCCGCCACCGACCACCCCACCGAACTGCGGGAGTGGATAGCCCACCGGGTCGCCGACTATCTGGAGTGCGCTCCGGAGGCGATCGACCCCGGGGTCCCGCTCAGCGACTACGGACTGGACTCCGTCTACGCCTTCGTCCTCTGCGGGGACCTGGAGGACCACCTCGGCTTCCCCGTCGACCCCACCGTCGTCTGGGACCACCGCAGCGTCGAGGAGCTGTCGGCCCATCTCGCCGGGGTCGCCGCCGGGCACCGCGCGGACCCGCCGGGGACGGCTCCGTGACCGCGCTGCGGGCGGTCACGGCCCATCTGCCGTCCCGGAGCGTGCCGGTCGCCTCACTTCAGGGGGAGCTGAACCTGAGTGACGGTCAGTTGCGCGTGATGCACCGGGTGTTCGGGCTCTCCCAGGTGCTGCGCGAGCCGACGGGGACGGTGGCGGAGCTGATGCTCGCCACCGCCCGGGGGCTGGACGCGCTGCGGGGGCGGGAGCAGCTGGTGCGCTATGTCGTGCAGGCCCGGACCATGCCGGCGGTCGCGCCCTACCCGGTCAACCCGCTGCACGAGGTACGGGACGCGCTGGGCCTGGGCCACGCCCAGGTGTTCAGCGTCTTTCAGCACGCCTGCGCCTCCGGGCTGCTCGCCGTGGACCTGTGCGGCAAGCTGCTGGCCGCCGACGGCGACCCGGACGCGCTGGCGCTGGTGCTCACCGGCGAGAAGACGTTCACCCCGGCCGCCCGGACCGTGCCCGGCACAGCCGTCAACGGTGAGGCGTCGGCGGCGGTCCTGGTCGGCGTCGGCGGGGAGCGCGACCGGGTTCTCGGCTACGCGACCCGCACCCACGGCCGGTTCAACGCGGCGCTCTCGCTCACCCCCGAGGTGGCCGCCCAGTTCCAGCAGGCCTACCCCGCCGCCCTGGCCGAGGTGCTGCTCGCCGCCGCCGAGCGGGCCGGGACCACCCTCGACGAGCTGGCACTGATCCTGCCGCACAACGTCAACCGGGTCTCCTGGGTGCGGCTCTGCCGCGACCTCGGCATCCCCTTGGAGAAGGTGCTGCTGGAGAACGTGCCAGTCACCGGCCACTGTTTCTGCGCGGACCCCTTCCTCAACTACCGCACCGCCGCCGACCGGGGACTGCTCCAGCCCGGCGACCGCTATCTGATGGCGGCGGTCGGCCTCGGCGCGACCTTCTCCGCCATGGTGCTCCAACACTGACCAGCCGATCCGACAGAAAGGAGCGGTCACCGTGATGCTGGACTTCATGGGCCGGCTGAGAACGGCCCTCACCGGCTCGCCCGACACCCCGCTCGTCCTCCTCGGCAACTTCGAGGTCGAGGAGGAGTGGGCCCGCGACGAACCCGGTCTGCCCCGGGTCGCGTTCACGGCGGGCAGCGCGGTCGTCCACCGCATGGACGCCTTCACGCTGCTGCTCGCGGGCAAGAACGACCACGTCGTCCTCAAGGCGGCCCCGGACCCGGACCACCTGGGCCACCTGGAGGAACTGGGCCTGGACCTGCCCCGGGTGCACACCGTCTCCGGCGGCGACCCCGGGCGGACCGTCACCCGCGACGCCCTCGCCGACCCGGCCCTCCAGGAGGCGCTGCGCGCCCTCGGGCCCGACGCCCGGATCGTCCCGCACGGCACCTCCGTACGGGAGGAGGAGCTGTCCGGTCTCACCGGCCTGCCCCTGGGCACCCCGCCCGCCGCCCTCTGCAAGGCGGTCAACAGCAAGGTCTACAGCCGGGCCGTGGCCGAGGCCACCGGGCTGCGCCAGACCCCCGGCTGGAGCTGCGAGAACCTCACCGAGCTGGACGCCGCCTTCGAGGAGGCCCGGTTCCTCCTGCGGGTCGGCCGCCGCGTCGTCGTGAAGGACGCCTTCGGGGTCTCCGGCAAGGGCATCAGCGTCCTCGACGACGAGCGACGGCTCGACACGCTCCGGCGGATGATCGACCGGCGGGCCGCGCGCTCCGGCGACGACCGGGTGGTGCTGGTGGTGGAGGAGTGGGTCGACAAGACCGCCGATCTCAACTACCAGTTCACTCTGGGCCGGGACGGCTCCGTCCACTTCGACTTCGTCAAGGAGGCGATCACCGAGGGCGGAGTGCACAAGGGCCACCGCTTCCCGGCCCCGCTGACCACCCTCCAGCTCGACGCGGTACGCCACGCCGTCGAGGTCATCGGCCAACGGCTCGCCGCCGACGGGTACTTCGGTGTCGTCGGTGTCGACGCGATGACCGACCCGCAGGGCGGCCTCTACCCGGTCGTGGAGATCAACGCCCGGCACAACATGTCGACGTACCAGGTCCGGCTGCAGGAGCAGTTCCTCGGCCCCGGGAGCCACGCGCTGGCGCGCCACTACCCCGTACGGCTGCGGACGCCGCTCGGGTTCGGCCGACTTCGCTCCCTCCTAGGGGAGTTGCTGTTCACCGGCTCCGGCAGCGGGCTGCTCGTCAGCAACTTCGCGACCGTCAACGCGGCCGCCACCGAGGACGGCACGCCCTACGAGGGCCGGCTCCACGGTCTGCTGATCGGGGACTCCCCCCGGTCCCTGGAGAGAACCGACGAGGCGATCACGGCCCGGCTGGCCGCGCTCGGACAGGAGGACGGGGCATGACGGGGGAATTCCGTATCCAGGGGCTGGGCATCTACCGGCTCACCGAAGAGTTCGGCACTCCGCTCTATCTGTACGACGGGGACGTGCTGCGCACACAGTTCGAGGGGCTGCGCACCCCGCTGCACCCGGCGCTGGAGATGTTCTTCTCGCTCAAGGCCAACCCGAACGTCTCGGTCTGCGCCCTGCTCCGCTCGCTGGGCGCCCGCGCCGAGGTCTCCTCGATGGCCGAGCTGGTTACCGCGCTGCGGGCCGGGGTCCCGGCGCACGACATCATCTTCCTCGGGCCAGGGAAGAGCCGGGAGGAGATCGCCGCCTGTCTCACCGAAGGCATCCTGGCCACCGTCGTGGAGTCCTTCGAGGAACTGGCACTGGTCGACGAACTCGCCGCCGAGCACGGCGTGCAGGCCCCGGTCGCCCTGCGGGTCAACCCGGGTTTCGCGGTCAAGGGCTCCGGTCTCACCATGGGCGGCAAGCCCCGCCAGTTCGGCATCGACGAGGAGCAGGTCCTCGCCACCGAGGGGCTGGCCGAGCGGCACCCGCACGTCCGGCTCATGGGCGTCCACGCCTATCTGGGCACCCGCATCCTCGACGAAGACGTCATCGTCGAGAACTCCGCGCGCATCCTGGACCTCGCGGAGCGGGTCTCCGAACAGCTGGGCTTCGCCCTCGAACTCGTCGACGTGGGCGGGGGCCTGGGCGTCGGCTACTTCGAGAAGGAGCGGGACCTGGACCCGAAGGTCCTGGCCGACGGCCTCAACCCGCTGATCGAAACCTTCACCCGAGCCCACCCCACCACGCGGCTGCTGCTGGAGCTGGGCCGCTACCTGACGGCCCCGGCGGGCACCTATGTGGTCCGGGTCCGCTATGTGAAGACCTCCCTGGGCGAGAACTTCGCCGTCGCGGACGGAGGCACCAACCACCACATGGCCGCCGTCGGCATCGGCTCCTTCGTCAAACGCAACTTCCCGATGCGGCTCCTCAACCGCCTCGACGAGCCCGCCGACCAACCCTGGGTGGTCACCGGCCCCCTCTGCACCCCCAACGACACCCTCGGCAAGAACGTTTCGCTGCCGCCCGTCCGGGCCGGGGACCTCATCGGGGTCGACCGCTCCGGCGCCTACGGCCCCACCGCCTCTCCCGTCTTCTTCCTCAGCCACGGCTACCCGGCGGAAGTGCTCGTGGACGGCGGCCGGGCCCATCTGGTCCGGGACCGCGACACCACCGACGACCTGCTGGGCCGCCAGCACCGCTACGACCCTCCGGCCGCCGGGGCCGGGGCATCCACCGAAGGAAAGTGACCACCATGTCCGACCTCACCCGCACCACCGTCGTCACCCGGATCAACGAGTCGCTCGGCCATGTCCTCCAGCGCGAGCTGGAACCCGCCGACGAGTCGCCCCGCCTCTTCGACGACCTCGGCCTGGACTCCACCAGCGTGCTGGAGCTGCTGATGCGGCTGGAGGACGAACTCGGCATCGAGTTCGACACCGACTCGCTGGAGCAGCACCACTTCGACAGCGTCGGCACCCTCGCCGACTATGTGATCGAGCAGGCCTGACCCATGTATCTGAGCGCCGCGGCCACCCCGGCCGCACCCCCCGGGCCGGGCCCGGTCCGGCTGCCCCTGCGGGTGCGGGGGATCACGGCCCGGCGCTTCGGGCCCGGCCGGCGGTTCGTCCGGGGGCCGGTGCCCTGGCTGGAGCAGTACTTCGCCGACCTCGCCGGAATCTACGACGTGGGGCTGCGCCCCGGCTTCCTGGAGACCACCACACGGAACAGCTACGCGGAGATGGCGGCCGAAACAGCGCTCGCGCTCGGCCCGTTCGACGGTCCGGTCGACCTGCTGACCACCGCGCACGCCGTCGAGGACTCCGACATGGAACGCTCCCCCACCGGCCACGTCTGCGAGCTGCTCCCGGGCGACCCGCTGCCGCTCGGGGTGAGCGACCAGGGGTCGGCGGCGCCCTTCACAGCGCTGCGGCTGACCAGCGCGTACGTACGTCCCGGCGGGCTCGGCCGGGCGGTCCTGATCGCCCTGGACCAGTCCAGCCGGCCGTACGCGGCCCCCGTACCGCCGGATCGGGAGGTGACCGCCGACTGCGCGGTGGGGCTGTGGCTGACCGCCGACGAGGACGCCGACACCCGGCTGGCCCAGTGGACCGGCGTACGGCCGGAGGCGGTGGCCGGGCTGCTGTCCGCTGCCCTCGCCCCGGAACCCGCGCCCGGGGTGCTGCTCGCCGGTGCGGGTGTGGACCCGGGCCGGGACCTGCCCGGCCACGCCGAGAGCGCCGGGAGGCTGGTCACCACCGGCCGGGGACTGCCCTGCACCGGGGTGTGGGAGAACCTCGCTCGGCTGCAACCCTCCCCAGGTGACGGGTCGTTGCGCGTGACCGTCGTCGAGTACGAGCGGGCGCTCGGCCATCTCTGCCTCTGCTCGCTGACCCTGTATCCGCGGGAAGAGGAGGGCCGATGACCACCACCCACGACGGAGTCCGGCGCACCGCGCGCGACGCGGGCCTGGTGGCGGCGCTCTCCGCACTCCAGGCCGAACAGGCTTCCGGCGCGCTCCCGTTGGGACCGGCCGGTCACGCGCTGCTGCCGGAGTCCGTCGCCGCGGCCGCCCACGGCGTACGGCGCGGCGCGCGCACCGCCCCGCGCGAGCGGACCGCCGAGACCACCCTCCGTACCGTACGGCTGTACGGCGACACCCTTGTCGCGCTGCGCCATCCGCTGCCGCCCGGCCCCGAGGACCCCGACGACCCGTGGGCGCTGGGCCTGGCCCGGCTGCGGCTCGGGCTCTCCGAAGCACTGCTCGACAGCTGCCTGGAGCATCTGTCCGCCCGGACCTTCGGCGGCAGTCCGCTGCTGGTACGGCAGTTGGTGCAGGACAGCCTTGCCGAGGCCCTCACCGACCACTTGGAACTGGGTGAACTGCTGGGCCCGGGGGCCGGGTTGACGGGCGGGGAGCTGATCGCGCTGCACCGCGCCGTGACCCGTACCGACCGGGTCCTGCTGCGGCTGCTGGGCGGCCACGGCTTCCGTACCGACGGCCCCGGCCAGAGCGCCCATGTCTCCGAACTGCTCGCGGACGCCTACGCCGCGGCCCCCGCCGCCCCCGAGGGAGCCCCGTGACCCTGCTCGACGAACGGCTCAGGACCCTCCAGCACACCGCGCGCGAGTGGGCGGAGCAGCTCCGGCCCCTGGCGCTCGCCCTGGAGGAGGACCCGGACCGCGTCCGCGACCACCTGGACCTGCCGCTGTTCTCCTACCTGTCCCGCACCCCCGTCCCGCGCGCCTACCAGCCCGACCCGATCACGGTGGACGGCCAGGCGTACTACGGCACGGGCGGGCTGGAGCGGGTGGTGTTCTGCGAGGAGATCGCCGCCGTGGACGCGGGGATGCTGCTGGCCGCGCCCGGCCCCTCGCTCTCCGGAGTCCTGGTGTCCCTGCTCGGCGACGAGGAGCAGCAGTCCTGGTTCTACGGGCGGCTGATGGAACGTACGTCCTGGACCTTCCTCGCCCTCACCGAACCCGAGCGGGGCTCGGACGCGGCCTCGCTCACCACGTCCCTCACCTCCCGGGAGAAGGACGGCCCGCTGCTGCTCAACGGGGCCAAGCGCTTCATCGGCAACGCGGCGCGCAGCGACGTCGGGGTGGTCTTCGCCCGCACCCGGCCCGGCCCCCTCGGTGTGGTGGCGGCGCTCGTGGAGACCGGCGGGCCCGGCTTCGAGGCGGTGCCGTTCGAGACGGTCGGGCTGCGCGGCAACCAGATCTGCGAGGTCCGGCTGACCGATGTGGAGGTGCCCGCAGAACGGGTCCTCGGGCGCCATCTCTCCCCCACCCGGCGCGGGTTGATGGGCGCCGTCCAGGGGTTCAACCGGCTGCGCCCGGGGGTGGCCGCCCTGGCCCTGGGCATCGCCCGGGGTGCGTACGAGTACGTCGTGGCCCACCGTCGTACGCTGCGGGCGGACGAGGCGGCGGGGCTGGAGCGGATGGCGTTGCGGATCGAGGGGGTGCGGCGGCTGGTGTACCGGGCGGGGGCCGCGGTGGACCGGGACGATCCGGGGCTGGGCGCGCTGGCCTCGGCGGCGAAGGCGCGGGCCGCCCAGCTGGCCGAGGAGGTCACCCTGGAGGCCCTGGAGTACTTCGGTCCCGGGGCGCGGCTGGAGCATCCGCTGCTCGACAAGTTCGCCCGGGACGCGCGCGGGGTCGAGTTCATGGAGGGGACCCGGAACATCCAGCGGCTGAACGTGTTCCAGGGACTGTCCCAGGGGAAGATCGACCGTGGCTGAGACCCGGGACGCCGTCGGGAGCCCGGCCCGGTCGGTGCTCCGGATCGCCGTGCCGATGCTGCCGGCCGATCTCGTCGCCGTACTCGTTCCGCTGGCGGTGCTGGCGCTCATGGGGCGGATCGACGGGGACGCACACTATGTGCGGGCGCTGTTCATGCCGGTGCAGTTCCTCTTCCTCGCCCTCATCGCGGGGATCGGCGCGTCCAACCAGGTGGCCGCCGCCGTCGCGCACGGGGCCGGGGACCTGCGCGCGGCCGGGGCGGCGCTGCGGGCCGACGCCCGGATCGCGGCGGGTGCGGGAGCCGCGTTCAGCGTGCTGCTGATCGTGCCGGCTCCGCTGCTGGGCGACCTGATGGGGGTCTCCGAGGCGGCACGGGCGGAGTTCACGGGCTTTCTGCGCGCCATCGCCCCGGCCTCGGCCCTGCTGCTGGGCCCGGCGCTGGCCGCCGCCACGCTGCGGGGGTGCGGTCTCGCCCGGCAGGCTGCGGCGGTGACCCTGCTGGCCGCGCTGACGGAGATCGGCGGGGTCGCCCTGCTCGCCCTGGGCGCCGGGCTCGGCATCGCCGGGGTGGCCCCGGCCGTGGCCCTGTCGGGGCTGGCGGGCACGGCGCTGGGCTGGGTGCTGCTGCGCCGGTCCGGGCTGCTGGGACCGGCGTCCTCGGTACCGCCCGTACGTCCCCGTCCGGTGCCGGTGCGGGCCGCCGTCCGGCGGCTGACCGCCGTCGGCGTCCCGGTCGGCGCCTCCTACCTGGTGATCTGCGCCGCCAATCTGGTGCTGATGCGGATCCTGGGCCCGTTCGGCCCGTCGGTGCAGTCGGGCTACGCGGGCGCGGCGACCCTCCAGACCCTGCTGATCATCCCGGGGCTGGTACTCGGCTCGGCCACCGCCATCGTGCTGAACAGCCACCGGGGCGCGGGCCGGAGCGGGCTGCTGAGCCCCACGCTCCATGCCGGTCTGCGGATCACGGCCGGGGCGTACGCGGTGCTCGCGGTGGTCTCGTACGCCGGGCGGGACCTACTCGCCGGGGTGCTGTCCGGGGACGCGCAGATCGCCGCGGAGACCGCCCGGTACCTCCAGACGGTGGGGCTCAGCTATCTGCTGATGGGCCTGGTGCTGGCGGCGCTGACGGTGCTGGAGCAGGTCGGCGGCGGGCCCGTGGCGCTGGCGATGAACGCCGTGTACTTCGTGGGCGCGGTGGCCGTCGGCGGGCGGCTGGCCGCCGCTTCGGGCCCCGACGCGCTGTACCGCACCATCGCCGCCTTCAACGGGCTGGGGGTGGTGGCCGTGGGGGTGACCGTGTGGTTCGTCCGCCGACTGGCCGCCCGTGAGACAACCAGCCTCTCCGCCCCGGACGCCCGACCTTCGACGACCCGTACCGGCAAGGGGACATGAGATGAACCATCCGACACCGCACGCCCTGGCCACCTCGACACCGGAGGCCACACGGCACCTGATCGCCTTCCGGGGCGACCGCGCCGCCACCGGGCCCGCCACCTGGGGTCAGCAGCACATCTGGCGGGACATCGTGGCGATGCTGCCCGACACGGCCTTCTTCAACATCGCCCAGGTGACCTTCGTCCCGGCGGGCGTCGATCTCCCGGGCGTATTCGCGCAGTTGGCGGAATTGATGAGCCGTCACGAGTCGCTGCGTACGCTGGCCGTACCGAGGCCGGACGGATCGCTGGCACAACGGGTGCTCGGCGAGGGTACGTTCGAGGTCGACGTCCTCGAACTGACGGGCGCCGAGCACGGGGCGGAGCTGCGCGAGCACTTCGCCGGGGCGGCGCGGCGACTGGAGGCCCGGGGCTTCGACAACACCGCCGAGGTGCCCTTCCGGGCGCTGGTCGGCGTACTGGACGGGGCGCCGCAGGCCGTCATCCTGTGCCTCTCACACTTGGCTGCGGACCTGGCCGGAGTACGCCTGCTGGCCGGGGAGCTGGACGCGCTCCTGGCGGCCCGCGCCGGGGGTGGTGAGCCGCCGCCGCGCCGGTCCGCGCGGGAGCCCCTGGAGCAGGCGGAGTTCGAGAACTCGCCGGACGGGCTCCGCATGGAGGAGAAGGCGCTCCGCCACTGGAGCACCCAGCTGGACCGCGCCCCGGCGGACAACTTCCCCCGGCCGCCCGGCGATCCGGCCGAGCCACGGTTCTGGCGGGGCGAACTGGTGTCGCGGGCGGTGCCGGAGGCGCTGCGGGTCGCCGCCGACCGCCACCGCTCCACCGTCCCGAACGTGCTGCTGGCCGCCACGGCGACCCTGCTGGCGCGGAGCGAGGACCTGGAGGCCTGCGGACTGAAGCTGGTGACCGCGAACCGCTTCCGCCCCGAACTCCACCATGCGGTAGGCAACGTGGCGCAGGAGGTGTTCGTCGCGGTCGATGTGTCCGGGGACTCCTTCGCGGACGTCCTGCGCAGCGCGTGGACCGCCACCCTCGGCGCCCACCGCAACGGGCAGTTCCGCCCCGAACGGGCCCGCGCACTGGCCGAGGAGGCCGGGGTCGCGGTGGACTGCCTGGTCAACGACCTCTGGTCGACGACCTGGGAGGCGCCCGACCGACCCGCCCTCTCCCCCGGCCAACTCACCCAGGTGGCACAGGAGTCGGTGTTCCGCTGGGCGGACCGGCTGGACCAGGACGAAGTGGCCTTCTTCCTGGAGACGTTCGCGGTCTTCGAGGACCCCGGACTCATCCGGATCACCCTGCTCGGTGACACGTCCCGGATGGAGCCCGCCCGGATCGAGGGGTTCCTGCGCGGCCTGGAGCGGGTCCTCCTCGCCCTCGCCGAAGGGGACCTGCCCCCGGCCGACTTCCCGTCGGTGGCGGGACTCAACACCCCCGGCCCGGTCCCCCGGTGAGCGGAGCGGAGGACGTGGTGGAGGTCCGGCGCTTCCGGCTCGACCTCCCCCCGCCCGAGGTGGAGTCGCTGGCCGGGCTCCTCGACGTACGTGAGCGGGCTCGGCTGGAGACGCTGCGCTCGGCGGAGCACCGGCGCCGCTTCACCGTCGCGCACGCCCGCACCAGGCAGGTGTTCGGGGAACGGCTCGACCTCCCTCCCGTACGCGTACCGTTCCACTTCGGCCCGCACGGCAAGCCCGGCCTGGACGGCGACGCGGAGACCCGGCGCCTCCGCTTCAGCCTCACCCACTCCGGCGAGCTGGCGGTGGTGGCGCTGAGCCTGGGCCGGGAGGTCGGCGTGGACGTCGAGCACCTCGACCCGTCCCGGGACCCGGTCCGGTTCGCGGCCCGCTGGTTCCCGCCGGACGAGAGCGCGTGGGTGGCCGGGCTGGCGGCCCCCGACCGGCTCCGCGGCTGCCTGCGCCTGTGGACCCGGAAGGAGGCGTGCGTCAAAGCCACCGGCGGCCGTCTCGTCCAGGGCCTGGCACTCCCGGTGGGCACGGCCCCTCACCCCCGGACGGTCGACGGCCCGCCCGGCTTCCCGGGCCCCTGGACGGTCCTGGACCTCCCGGCCGGCCCGGCCCATGCGGGGGCGGTCGCACTGGAGGGCGCGCGCCCCTTCCGGCTGCTGGAGCGCTCCACCGGCTGACGCCCCCCGCCCCTGCGGGCGAGGCAGGTCCAACTATGCATCCCATGTATAAACTGCATGTATAGTCGGGCCATGTCCACCACGCAACCCCTCGTGCACCCCGTCCGACCGCTGACCAGGGCGGCGGGCCTACCAGCCGCGTACCTCGGCGCGGGGATCGCGCTCGGCGTCCTGACCAATCTGCTCCAGGGCTGGCTCCCCTGGCCGTGGAGCCAGTTGGCGAACTCCGGCGGCGTCTGGTCCGTGTTCGCCTTCGTCGCGGGCGCGCTCATAGCCGACCGCACCGACAGCCTCCGCAGGGCCGCGGTGGCCGGAGTGCTGACCGAGATCGGGCTCGTCGTCGGCTACTACGGCTACGCCGAGTTCGGGCGGGACGGCATGGGGTCGCTCGTCTTCCCGCTGCTCTGGATCGCGATGGCATGCGTCGCGGGCCCGCTGTTCGGCATCGCGGGCGCCTGGTGGAAGCGCAGTGCGCAGCCCTGGCGGCGGTACGTGGCGCTCGGCGCGTTCGGGGGCCTCTTCGGGAGCGAGGCTCTCCACTCCTGGCTCACTCTCGGGTACGGGCCCCAGGCCGTGGCCTGCGCTGCCGTCGCCTGCGGCCTCCCGCTGCTGCTGGGCCGCACGGGGAAGGAGCGCGCCTGGAGCCTGGCGGCGATGGTCGTCGCCTCCTTCGCCGCGTACCTGGCCGTCTACGGCCTGCTCGACCAGGTCTCCGCCTGACGGAGGCCGGAGACCGAGGCCGGCGCGGGACGCCCTCGGGACCGCCGTCCGGGCGCCTGAGCCTCAGGCTCCCGCTAGATGCGCGAGTTGCGCAGCGACTGCCAGGCGGCGCCGGCCAGCGCGCGCGTCGACCGGACGACCGACAGATGCTCGTGCTGGCGGTACAGGGCCCAGTTGTACTGGACGAGCGAGAGCTTGTTGGAGGAGAGCGATCCCGCCTGGTGGGCCCGGTACACCGCGAGCGGCTCGGCCAGCCCCCGGGCGTCGGCCCCGTTCCGCATGATCGAGAGCCAGAGGGCGTAATCCTGCCGCTTGCGCATCTCGGGCATCAGCCTCGTGCCCAGGACCCTGCGGTCGTACATGGCGGTGAGGGCACCGATGTGGTCCCGGACCAGCATGGCCCGGTAGTCCACGTGCTCCCGGGCGTGGATCACGCGGTCGGTCGGAACCCAGTCGACGCTCTCACCGGCGTGGTCGGCGTCCATCTTGAAGTACGAGGTGAACGTCAGGGGCGCATCGCCTTCCGCGGCGAAGGCGAGCTGCTTCTCGGTCTTCTCCGGCAGCCACATGTCGTCGGAGTCCAGGAAGGCGATGTAGTCCCCGCGGGCACGCTGGATCGCGAGGTTGCGGGCCCGTCCCGCGCCGCCCTGTTCGGGCGCCGTCTCCGGCAGGACCCGCTCGTCCTGCTCGGCGAACTCGCGAAGCAGGTCCATGGAGCTGTCGGTGGACCGGTCGTCGGTGACCAGCAGCTCCAGGTCGGCGTGGGTCTGGGTGAGCACCGACCGGACGGCAGCGCCGAGGGTCGCCGCCGAGTTGTATACGGGCATCACGACCGACACCAGGGGCACAGCGCATCTCCTTGCCAGATCAGGTTCGACCTGTTCATTCAAGCATCGCCACGGAGGGGCAGCCGACACGAGGGGGGGCCGTCGCCGGTCGGAGCCACCGTGGGGCTTCCGCCGGCCGCCTGGCCGTCGGCCGCCTCGCCGTCGCGCGGCCGAGGCAGGGCACCGCGTCCTCCGTCACACCGTGGACGTGCACCCGATCCACCGCCCGGTAATTGAACAAGAAAATAGCCATCCGCCACAATCCGCCATGCTCAACCAGGCCCTCGCCACCGCATGCCGGTCGGCCAATCCCGCAGGGCCCTCTCCCAGACGGTCGCCAGATCCCCGAGCGCGTCCTGCGCCAGCTCTCTGCCGGTACGCGGGCATCCGGTGCAGGCGGTCGCGAACCGTATGTACGCGGCCAGACGGAGTGTGCAGAACGCGGTGAACGTGACGGGCATCCGCAGCTCCAGCACCTCGTCACCGACCGGCGTGAGGGGCAGCCGGTCCAGCGAACGGACCTCTTCACCGCGCGGTATCGGGGCGCCGTACGCGGTCCGGGCGCGCCGGGCGCGGACCGCCGCCGGCGTTTCACTCCACACGCGCGCCCTCGCCGTCCTCGCGGGGAGGGAGTAATGCGGGAGCGCTCAACGCGGCGTGGCGGGCCTGTTCCCACAATGGCCGAAACCGTTCAGCAGGGGCTCCGAAGTGCTCGATGAGCTCCCGTGCCTGTTCCCAGTCCTCCAGGATGCCGGGGAGGTCCCGCTCCTCATGGACCAGACGCGCGTCGGTCTCGTCCCGGGCCTCCGGGCCGGGCTCCGAAGCCAGCCTCAGCCCCCGGAGCACGGCCCGGAACCGGTCCATCGCGCCATCGTGAGATGCCGGGTACGGGGGCCGGTGACCCCGGGCCCACTCCCAGAGCCTGCGGACGTCGTCGGGCGAGCCGCGCATCACGGTGACGACCATGAAGGTGGTCGGCCAGGTCGGCACCACCTCACCGTCGAGAATCGCCCTGAGGCGACCGGGCCGGATGCAGGTGAGGTGGGTGACCTCGCGGACGGTCAGCCCGCTGAACCAGAAGAGGTTCCGCAGCGCCTGCCCCAGCAGCCGCCGGCCGTCCCGCTTCTCGGTCCGCCCTCCGGCACCACGCGGCCGGAGGGCGCCGGAGCCGGGGCCGGGGCCGGGGTGACGGTCGGCTTCCGGGGCACGGTCACGCCAGTACTGCGCTCGACGCCGACAGGCGACCTGGCAGTACACCCGCGGCCGGCCCGTCCCCTCACGCTGGCGGAAGCGACGCCCGCACCCCTGGAACGCGCACTTCCTGAAGACCGCCCTCCCTTGCTCCTTCTCGCTCCCCTTGTTCTTCCCACTCCCCTGCTCGTCCGCCATCCTCCCCACCGCGCTCCTTAGCCGGAATGGTGATGCCGGGACTCACCAGAAACTACTGACAACTGCCGACAGGGTTCGGGGCAGTACGTTCCTCGAAGCCTCGAAGCCCTTGTGCGTCTCCCTGGCGAACAACGTAGGCAGCCACCCGGAGTCGGCACCAGTTCGAGAAAGTCCATGAAAGCGGAAACGCCGTGCAAGTGCACCAGAAGCCGGGCCAGCGCCTCGAGCCGCTTCGGCATCGCGACCCGTCCGACCGCCTACGGAGTCATCAGGGTGGCCCCGGCACCGGGCCGCGGCTTCGTGCCTGGGAGCCGCTGCCCGTCGGCGAGGTCCGGCGGGCGTTGGCCCGGGGCTGGGGTCACCGGTCCCGGAACAGGAGGTGGCACACCTTTCCTGGCGGCTGAGGTCGTGGCATCAGCGGTTGAGCACTATCGCCACGGCAGATCGGCGGCATCCACCGAACGCGCGGACTCTGCTGCTGATCAGGGCCGGGAAGGTGATCGGCGACGAACAGGGTGGCGGCTCCTCCGCCGCTCTGGACCGCCTATGCCGGCTGGCCAAGATCACGTCGAACTCCTCGCCCGCATGGCGACGGCACACCGGCTCGTCGACTCTGCGGACGAGGCGCGAACCGCTTGACGGACCGAACTCCCCCGAACATCCTGGGCAACCTCCCCGTGCTCTGCGGCCCGCAGTCTTCGTGGCCGACGGGGCCAGGACCGTACGCCAGTCGGTGCACCTGACGACGGCCGGCCTCGTCGTCACCGCGTTCGCTGTGCCGGCCACGTCGGGGCGGGCCGCGCTCGCCCTTCCGGTGTGCCTGGCGCTGGCGGCCGCACTCCGTGACCTGAGCTTCGTCCGATGGCTGGTCCTCGAGCTGCCGTCGGCCGTCGTCTCCTCCCCTCTCGCCGCCGAGCTCATCCTGGCGACGACGACCCGGCGCGCCGACCGCAAGGGTCCGGTCACGATCACCGCGGCGCAGATCCAGGAGCACTCCGGGACGGCCGTCGAGGGCCCGTTCACTCCGGCGGAGTCCCGGTGCCTGCCGCTGGCGACGGTCGTGTTGCTGTGGTGCAACGAGCCGTTGCACGGCGTGCCGCCCGCCGTGGTCGCGCTGATCGGCGCGCTGGTGGCGACCTCGCCCGCGCTGGGAACGGTCCGCTTCAAGGACGGTCTGCGGACGGTGCCCTGGCCGCTGCTGTTCACGGCGGCCACGATGGCGATGGGCGTCGCCCTCTCCGACCCGGGTGCGGCCGACTGGCCGGTGGGGTGGATACCCCTGGGGGCGCCCACGCCCCCCTGGGTTCCTAGGAGCAGCCGCCTGCGCGCCGGGAGACGGGCCGCGCGGCTCGTCCGCGTGTCCAATCCTGCGACTTGGGCTTTCGGCGGGAGTCCGGCTTCGGGATGCGCTTTTCGAACCACAGGTGCGCGTACGGCTCGTCGTTGAAGGCCGGGACTTCCTGGAACCCGGCCGACCGGTAGAGCCCGATCGCGGAGTCGAGCGCCTTGTTGGTGTCCAGGCGCAGCGCCTCGCACCCGTGCGTGGCGGCCAGCGATTCCAGTTCGGCGAGGAAGCGGCGGCCCAGGCCGAGGCCCCGGGCATGCGGTGCGATCCACATGCGCTTGATCTCGGCCGGTGCGCCGACGGGGAGTTTCAGACCCGCGCAGCCGACGGCCACGCCGTGCAGCCGTGCGACGAGGAACAGACCGCGGGGGAGGCGGAGTTCGTCGGTGTCGGGCAGCAGGCTGCGGGCGGGATCGAAGCCGGCGTCGAAGCGTTCCTGGAGTTCGGAGTAGTAGGCGAGCAGGCAACTCCGGGCGTCCGGGTGATCGGGGTCGATGGTGTCCAGGGTGACTGTCGCGGCAGTCAGCAGCCGGTCGACCTCCGCCATGGCGGCGACGAGCCGGGCACGCTGCGCGGTGTTCAGAAGGGCCAGGAGGGACGCGGCCAGTTCGTCACTGCGGCCGTCGAGCGCCGCCCGCTCCGCACGGCCGGCCTCGGTGAGACAGGCCGTGCGTGCGCGCCTGTCCCGGGGCAGGGGCTCCACGGTGACCAGACCGCCGGCCTCCAAGGCGCGCAGCAGCCTGCTGACGTAACCGGAGTCGAGCCCGAGCCGCTCCCGCAGCTTCCGTACGTCTTGGCCGTCGTCGCCGATCTCCCACAGCAGCCGCGCCTGGCCGATCGGACGGTCGCGGCCCAGGTAGTGGTCGTGCAGCGCGCCCACGCGTTGGGTCACGGTGCGGTTGAAACGGCGCACCCGATCGAACTCCGCCATCTCCGGGCAATGTTCCAACCGGTCGCACAAGCACACCCGGCTCACTGTGCACGCCGGCATCCTCGGCCGTACGGGGCGCCAAGAGGCTTCCGGTTCAGGGTGTGCCACTCCCTGCTTCCGCTGCCGCCCTCTGCCCTACCTCCTCACGCCGGGGAGCCCTACGGGCCGAGTCGTCCGTGGCGGCGACGGTAGGTGCACCGGCGAAGGTGAAGAACGGCCTCTGCCTCTATCGCCAGCGCCGTTCCCCGCCTGCTGGCGATCTCCTTGACAGCCCCGTGCCGGGCAGGGGGTGACGGGGCGGTTGCGACCGTGGCCATCACCGTCTCCGGGGGCCGGTGAGGCGGCACCGGACAGGGAGCTGCTGGTGGCCGTTGCTGATCAGGGAGCCAAGTGGCTCGAGCCGGCCGGCGGGGACGGCGAGGTGGAGTTCGGGGAAGCGGGTGAACAGCATGCGCAGGCTGGTGGCGACTTCCAGGCGGGCCAGCGGAGCGCCGAGGCAGAAGTGGATTCCGTGGCCGAAGGCCAGGTGATCCTGGGCGGGGCGGCGGATGTTGAAGGTGTCGGCGTCGTCGTGCCAGCCGGGGTGGCGGTTGGCGGCGGCGTAGGAGGCGAGGATCGCCTCACCCCGGGCGATGGTCTGCCCGTCGGGCAGAGTGACATCAGTGACGGCGAAACGGAGCGGTAGGTGCTTGACAGCCGGCTCCAGACGCAGGGTCTCCTCGACGACATCACTCCAGTCAGCTCGGCCGGCACGGACATGGGCAAGCTGCTCGGGATGGGTCAGCAGCAGGCTGACCGCCTGGTCGATCACGTTGACGGTGGTCTCGTACCCGGCGCTGATCATCAGCAGCAGAGTGTCGCGGAGCTCCGCGCCGGACAGGCCCCCGCCGTCGCCCTCCTCGTCGCGAGCTGCGATGAGCAGGGAGGTCATGTCGTCGCCGGGCTCGGCACGCCTGGCAGCGATGAGGCCGTCCAGAGCCGCGTAGAGCCGCGAGGTGTTGACCTCCTGCTCCTCGGCGCTGAGCGTGGTGTCGAAGACGCCGTCGACGACGGCACGGAAGCCCTCGCGCTGGTCGACAGGAACCCCCATGAGGTGGCCGATCACCGCGATCGGAAGTGGGTAGGCAAGATGTTCACGCAGGTCGATGACCTCTTCGGGCAGGGCTTCGATGTCGTCGAGGAGGGTCGCGACGATCCTCTCGACAACGCCGGCGAGGTCGTCGACGCGGCGGGCGGACAGCGCCGGGCCCACCAGACGGCGCAGCCGCCGGTGGTCGGCACCGTACGCCGTGAACATGTTCCGCACGCCGACCCACAGTGCCAGCGGCCAGCTCTGTACGACATCCTGGAAGTCAGGCCAGTGTGCACGGCCGTCCTTGGAGACATCCTTGCTCTTCAACAGCCTCTTAAGGACGTCGGGGTCCGTGATGGACCAGGCGGTGACGCCAAGGATGTCCACGCGGACCGCGGCACCATGACGACGCAACTGCCGGTGTTCGCCGTGGTGGTCGGCACCGGTCGGGTCGAGGACAATCGGCTTGGTGGGCTGGGCTGCCATGCAGGGCCTGCCTTCTTCGTCGAGGGTCTGAGCTGATCCGTCGCTCCGGCACAGCACGGGTCCGGCGAACGTTGCTGCGGACGTTGCTCCAGAACCGACTGGTGGAGGGCGGTCATCGGGGCAGTTCGGGAAGGAGGAGGCGTTCAGCGGCAGGAGTCGGTGACGCCGGAGGCGGGCTGCCCGACAAGCCGCCGATGCCCCCACCCGGCGGGGACTGGGACCATGGAGGTCCGAGACTCCTGTGTAGCCGAGTCCTCAACGGCCGCGCCCCGAAATTACCGACTCACGACGCAAAGTGACTGATTGGCCGGATCCAATGCTTCAAGGCCGCCACCGCAGTCACCCTGACCGCGACGCTCCCGGTGAGAGGGCGAAGAGGAAGCTCCTCACTGACTCGGGACTGCTGCAGCCGGTCCGATGCCCTCAACACAACTCGTGGCAAGGGAGTTTCACACCCCGGCAGGGTACGGAGGGGCTACGCTCACGCGGACCCGCCGACGGGCTCCCTTCTCCGGCACCCCGCCGTCGACCGGTGCCTGCATCTGGGTGCACCCCTGCTGGTGGGCAGGGAAATAAGTCGCCTCGTCGGCCTCGATATGCCGGCGCCGAGGAATGGTTCGCTCGCCCCCGGCCTCCAGCGTCACGGACCGGAGCAGAGCGACCGTTCGATTACCTTTTTCGATTCGAGACGCTCATCGCATGAGCATGCAAGGACGCCCGAACGCCTTCCCGTCCCCTGCGTAGCACGAATTCGCTGGGTAAACGCACCGTGCGCCACAGGGGTCACGGACCCGCTCACGGTCCGCCGATTTCACGGTGTATGCACCCATCTTTCCAGGCACCGGGAGGGCTTGCGTCCCGTGGCGGGTGATGGTGAAAATGCTGCCGATCCGGCCCTGAAGCCCGTTGCGGACGGGAGCCGAGAGGACTGAGGAACCATGCGGGACGACGCCGATCAGATCCGAACACTCATCGAAGGCTGGGCCGAAGCGGTGCACCAGGGCCGTATCGACACCGTCGTCGCGGATCACGCCGAGGACATCGTGATGTTCGACGTTCCGCCGCCCTACCGGGGCGTACGCGGGGTCGACGCCTACCGCAAGGTCTGGCCGGACTTCTTCGCATGGCAGGCTCAGGGGGCGGCCTTCGATATCGAGGAGCTGGAGGTCACCGCGGGAGAGGACGTCGCCTTCGCCCACGCCCTGGTGCGATGCGGCACAGAGGACGAACTCGCGGCTCACCCCGGGCTCCGGCTGCGGCTCACCCTCGGGCTGCGCAAGGAGGCGGGCCGCTGGGTGGTCGCGCACGAGCACCACTCCTTCCCCGACCTGAGCGACCCCGGCGCCGAGGCCGAGGTCCGTACGGTGCACGAGAACTGGTTCGACAGAACGGCGGCGAAGGACCTGGACGGCGTGATGCAGCACATCGCGGACGACATCGTCTCCTACGAGCACGACACCCCTCTGCAGTACGTGGGGAGGGACCAGGTGCGGGAGGTGTGCCGACAGGGTCTGGACTGGGCGCCGGGGTCCGTGACCTGGGACGTTCCTGACATGCGCGTGCTGATCCGCGACGACATCGCCGTCGTCTGGGGCCTGAACCACATGACCGCTGGGGAGGCCGACGGCACGACCACGGAGTCCTGGTCACGGGGCACCCGGGTGCTCCAGCGGAGGAACGGCGAGTGGACCATGGTCCACCAGCACGTCTCCTACCCCTACGACCCCCAGACCGGCGAGGCGAGGACCGAACTCCATCCGTGACGAGCCTCCGGAGCCGGGCCCGGTTCGGCTGACGCCCCATCCGGGGTCCTGGGCCTGGCGGGCGGTGACGGTGTCGCGGTAGCGGTGACGGCCGGAGCCCACACCCTCAGCTTGTCCTGCCCTCCAGACGTGGGCCTGAGCTGGTCCTTCGTAAGATCGGCGGACCCAGGCCGGAACTGCTCGCCGGAAGGCTACGGCCGCCGAGCACGCCCCACTCGAACGCCTCGGCGCCCTCACCACGGCCGCCGCCCGGACTCCCCGACGGAGCGCTGGTCCACATCGACGGACTGCCGAGATACCTCCAGAGGCCCCGACCGCGCACGGCGTCGCCCTCGGTGCCATCGAGGACGAACCCGGCATGATCAACCTCTTCTACGGCCCCGCATATCTGGGACCGGGACCACCGTCCGCGTTGTGGATCGCCGGTGCTTCTGGCTCAACGGAACGCCGTACTCCTGCGCGGCAATGTGCGCTCAAGCACGACCGGCACCAGCAGGCCACCCAGCCCGGGCAGGCGCCAACACGCCGCATTGACCTGGTTCGCCGATGCCGGGGTCCCCGTACACGTCCTCCGCAGGATCGCGGGCCACGGTTCGCTGACCACCACCCAGCGCTACCTGCACCCGGACGTCCGCAAGATCACGGCGACCGGGGCGGCGCTCTCGGCCCGCTTCAACGTGCTGCGTACACCACGCTCGCTGCCGGGCCCCGTCGTCATGGCCCGCTGACCCGATGCCCCGGTCAAGGACGTCGGACCTCCAGTTGGTCCCCAACCCGGTCCCCGAAAATGATCAAGGGCCTGTCTCGGATTGCTCCGAAACCGGCCCTGATCTACGACTGTCTCCAGTCGGGACGACAGGATTTGAACCTGCGACCCCTTGACCCCCAGTCAAGTGCGCTACCAAGCTGCGCCACGTCCCGGTGCCCGTCTGACCTGGGGTTTCCCCTGGCCGAACGCGCATGAGAACAATACCGCACTCCAGCGGGTGGTCACGAACCCCTTTCCCCGCTTGACCTCAAGTTTGGTTGAGGTTGGATGCTCGGTGGCATGACGAACATGACCGCCGCACCGGTACGCGGCCTCCACGGCTCCTATGACTTCCACGACCTCGGCCGCCTGATCTCCCTGATGACCGGCGCCGAGAAGCACGCCCCCGCCGCGCACTCCACCACGGACGCGCTCTGGGTGCTCTACGACCGGGTCCTGCGCGTGACGCCCGCCACCGCCGACGATCCCGGGCGGGACCGCTTCCTCCTCTCCAAGGGCCACGGCCCCATGGCGTACTACGCCGTCCTGGCGGCCCACGGGTTCTTCGACGAGGAGGTGCTGCGCGGCTTCGGGACGTACGGTTCGCCGCTCGGGCACCACCCGGACCGGCTGCTCGTCCCGGGGGCGGAAATCGGCAGCGGCTCGCTCGGGCACGGTCTGCCGCTGGCCGTCGGGACCGTCCTCGGCCTGCGGGCGCAGGGGCTCACCGACCCCCGGGTCTGGGTGCTGGTCGGTGACGCCGAGCTGGACGAGGGCAGCAACCACGAGGCCATCGCCCACGCCGGACCGGCCGGGCTGGAGCAGCTCCACACCCTGGTGATCGACAACGCCTCCGCCACCCACGGCTGGCCCGGTGGCATCGCCTCCCGGTTCGAGGCCGCCGGCTGGTCGGCGGCGACGGTGGACGGCCGCGACCACGAGGCCCTGTACGCGGCCTTCACCGCGCCCCACCCCGGCCGGCCCCGGGCCGTGGTCGCCCGCGTCGAGCCCAAGCGCTGATCCTCCCCGTACGTCCCGACCCAGACCAGCCGAGTCCGGTCCAGACCGTTCCAGACCGGCGGATTCCCAGGAGGAACCCTTCCCATGGACACCATGCGTGACCGATTCATCACCACCACCTCGCAGCTCCTGGAGGAGGAGCCCCGGTTGGCCGTCGTGCTCGCCGACATCAGTGCCGACGGCTTCGCCCCGGCCCGGCGGGCTCACCCGGACCGGGTGATCAACGTCGGCATCAGGGAGCAGCTGCTGATCGGCGCCGGGGCGGGGATGGCGCTGACCGGGATGCGGCCGATCATGCACACCTTCGCCAGCTTCCTGGTCGAGCGGCCGTTCGAGCAGGTCAAGCTGGACTTCGGCCACCAGGGGGTGGGCGGGATCCTGGTCAGCGCCGGGGGCTCGTACGACTGGCCCGCCGGGGGCTTCACCCATATGTCACCGGGCGATGTGGCGCTCCTGGACACTCTGGAGGGCTGGACGGTCCATGTGCCGGGTCACCCCGACGAGGCGGAGGCGCTGCTGCGGGGCGCGGTGGACGGCGATGACCGGGTGTACGTACGCCTCTCCCTCCAGGCCAACCGGGAGGCGCGGCCGGTGGGCGGTGACGGCGGGTTCTCCGTCGTGCGCGAGGGGCGGGCCGGGACCGTCGTCGCGGTCGGCCCGATGCTCGACAACGTCCTGACGGCCACGGAGGGGCTGGACGTGAGCGTGCTGTACGCGACGACCGTCCGGCCGTTCGACGCGGCGGGCCTGCGCCGGGCCGTGGGGGCGGGCGCGAGTGCGGGTGCGGGTGCCGATGTGGTGATCGTGGAGCCCTATCTGGCCGGTACGTCGACGGCGCGGGCGAACGAGGCGCTGATGGAGGTGCCGCACCGAGTGCTCGGCCTGGGGGTGGGACGCGCCGAGCTTCGGCGGTACGGACAGCTCGACGAGCATCTGGCGGCGCACGGGCTGGACGCACCGGGGCTGCGGGAGCGGATCACCGGATTCCTGCGGGGCTGAGGCGGCGGCCCGGGCCGGACCCGTGTTGCGGACTCGTGTGCGTGTACGCGAAGACTCGTGTGCGTGTACGCCAGGATTCGTGAGCGTGTACGCGAAGGGGCTCGGTCGGCACACCTGCCGGGGCGGCCCCCGCGCCGTGCGCAGGCCCCGTCCACCGAACCCGGCCGATGCCCCCTCCGCACCCACCAGAGGGGGCACACCCCCTCACCCCTCCCCCGGCCCCGCCAGCTCCGGGTGGGCCGCCAGCAGGCGGCGGGGGGCTACCTGGCTCCAGGCGTCGGCGAGGATGGCGGCCAGTTCGTCCGCGCCCTCCACAGCGGCCAGCCGGACCCGCAGCCAGGCGTAGTGGTCGTCGTGGCCCTCCTTGAGGAAGAACTTCTCCGGCTCGGCCGCGATCAGCTCCGCCCGGTCCTCCTTGGGGCACTTCACCCCCATGGCCGTGTCGTCGTCGCCCAGCGAGGCGAAGATCCTGCCCGCCACCCGGAAGGTGGGCTGTCCCCAGGCGAGCTTCTCGCTCGTGTCGGGCAGGGAGAGGGCTGCCGAGCGCACGGCTGCGGCGGTGACGCCGCCCGCCTTCCCGCTCCTGGTCCTTCTGGCGGTCATCCCGGTGCTCCGATATCCCGATCCGGTGGCCCCCGGCGGCCGTTGCCGGGATTCGACCGTAGCCCCCGGCACGGACATCCGCCCCCGGCCGGGGTCCCGTCGCACCCGGACCGACGGGCTCCGCAGACCCATTGACCCCGTCGGAGCCGTGAACCTACCCTGAACGGCGTACTTCAGAAAGCGCTTTCTACATCCCACAGTCGGCACCTACCGCACAGGGAGCGCCCCATGAAACGCCGTTCGTCACGCCGGGCCGGCCGCATCGGCCGTTCCTCCGGAAGACCCTCCCCCCTCATCGCCGTCACCTCGCTCCTGGCGCTGGTCCTCGCCCTGCTGGTGGCGGTGCCGCCGGGTGCGCAGGCGGCGGCTCCGTACCGGGTGCTCGTCTACTCCGAGGTCACCAACTTCACCCATGACTCCATTCCGGCCGGGATCGAGGCGGTGCGGAAGCTCGGGGCCGAGCACGGCTTCGAGGTGGAGGCGAACGACGACTCCGCCGTCTTCAACGACGCCGATCTCGGCCGCTTCCAGGCCGTCGTCTTCAACAACACCAACTCCACCCCGGAGTCGGGGGACTTGCTGAACGCCGACGAGCGGGCCTCGCTCCAGCGGTTCATCCGTGCGGGCGGCGGCTGGGTGGGCGTGCACGCGGCGTCGGCCAGTGAGCGGAACTGGGAGTGGTACGAGGGACTGGTCGGCGCGATCTTCGACCAGCACCCCGCGGTGCAGACGGGCCGGATCAAGGTCCTGGACCGCGCCCACCCGTCCACCGAGCATCTGCCGGAGCTGTGGGAGCGGACGGAGGAGTGGTACAACTGGCGCTCCAATCCGACCTCCAAGGTGCACACCCTCGCCCAGATCAAGGTGCGTGACGGGGTCACCGGCCTCGACGAGGGCGTGGACCACCCGTTCTCCTGGTGCCAGAACTACGACGGCGGGCGCTCCTGGTTCACCGCGGGCGGCCACGACAAGGCCGCATTCCAGGAGGAGGGCTTCGTCAACCATCTGCTCGGCGGCATCCGGTGGGCGGCCGGTGCGGCGGAGGGCGACTGCACCGCGACGCGTACCGGGTCGTTCCAGCGTACGTCGCTCGCGACGAGCGATCTGGCCGACCCGTTCGAGCTGGCCGTCGCCCCGGACCGCCGGGTGTTCTTCGCCCAGCGGACCGGAAAACTGAAGGTGATCGACCAGGTCACGATGAAGGTGTCGACCGCGCTGGACTTCGCGTACACGCCGGAGATGACCAGCCAGTCGGACGGGCTGCTGGGGCTGACCCTGGACCCCGGGTTCGCGGAGAACAACTGGCTCTATCTGCTCTACTCCGACAAGGTCGAGAAGCGGCTCAACCTCTCGCGCTTCACCGTGGGCGGCAACACCGTGGACCCGGCCTCCGAGAAACGGCTGCTGACCGTGCCGACGCTGCGCGGCGAGGGCCGGGCCAACTCGCACATGGCCGGTTCGCTCACCTTCGACAGGGACGGCAACCTGTACGCGGCGACCGGCGACAACACCGACCCGTTCGCCTCGGACGGCTTCACGCCCATCGACGAGGGCGAGGGCAGGCGCGCCTGGGACGCGCAGATGACCGCGGGCAACACGAACGACCTGCGCGGCAAGATCCTGCGGATCACCCCGCAGGACGACGGGACGTACACCGTGCCGGAGGGGAACCTCTTCGCCCCGGGTACGGAGAGGACCCGGCCGGAGATCTACGCGATGGGGATGCGCAACCCGTTCCGGATCACCACCGATCCGCGGAGCGGGGCGCTGATGGTCGCGGACTACGGCCCCGACGCGCGGGCCGCGGTGGCTGACCGGGGGCCTGAGGGGACCGTCGAGTACACCCGTATCACCGAGGCGGGGAACTTCGGGTGGCCGTACTGCATCGGGAACAACACTCCTTTCAACGACTACGACTTCGTGAGGAAGACGTCCGGTCCGAAGTTCGACTGCGCGGCTCCGGTCAACGACTCGCCGAACAACACGGGGCTGCGTGAGCTGCCGCCCGCCCAGCCCGCGACGGTCTGGTACGCCTACTCCGCGTCGGCCGAGTTCCCCGAGCTGGGCACCGGGGGCGGCGGGCCGATGGCCGGGCCCGTCTACGCCTACGACCCGGACAACAACTACCGCACCAAGTTCCCGGCGTACTTCGACGGCAAGGCGTTCAACTACGAGTTGACGCGACAGTGGTTCAAGACCTTCTCGTACCAGAGCCAGTACCAGACCTTCACCGATCCCCGCTTCGAGCCGGTGAAGGCGGGTGACCTCCACTCCATCAACGGCATCTTCGAGGACATGGAGTGGAACCAGCCCTTCGACGTGGACTTCGGTCCCGACGGGGCGCTGTACGTCATCGACTTCGGGCTGGGCAGTGGTACCGGGCGCGGCGGCAGCAACGAGGGCTCGGGCATCTACCGTATCGACTACGTCGGTGACGGCCGACTGCCCGACGCCAAGCTCTCCGTCGACCGGGACAGCGGTCCGGCCCCGCTCACGGTGAACTTCTCCAGCGAGGGCTCCGGGCTCTTCCTCCACGGCGACCAACCGGTCACCCATGCCTGGGACTTCGACGGGGACGGCACCACGGACTCGACCGAGGCCAACCCCTCGCACACGTACATCGCGAAGGGGCTGCACACGGCCCGGCTCACCGTCACCGGACCCGGCGGGCTGACGGCACTGGCCGTGCAGGACATCACCGTCGGCAACACCCGGCCGGAGGTGACCATCCAACAGCCCCCGGACGGAGGGACGTTCAGCTTCGGCGACACCATTCCCTTCACCGTCGAGGTGAGCGACGAGGAGGACGGGCGGAGCGGTCCGATCGACTGCTCGCGGGTCGTGGTGCAGTCGCAGCTCGGCCACGACACCCATCTGCATCCGCTCGACAACTACACCGGCTGCACGGGCGAGATCGTCACGGACGCCGGAGACAGCCACGGCCCCGGACAGAACCTCTACTACGGGATCACCGCCCAGTACGAGGACAAGGGCGCGCCGGACGCCCCCGCGCTCACCGGCTCCGCCTCACTGACCCTGCGCACCTCCTTCCGCGAGGCCGAGCACTTCATCGCGACCGGTGGCCGTAACGGCGGCGCGGAGGTGGGGAGTCGGGCGGACGCCTCGGCAGGGAAGCGGCTCATCGAGATCGAGGACGGCGACTGGGTCACCTTCGATCCGGTCCACCTCCAGGGGGTCGAATCGGTGACGGTCGGCGCCTCCTCGGGTGGGCTCGGCGGCACGGTCGAGTTCCGGTCCGGCTCCCCGACGGGCGAGTTGCTCGGTTCGGTGACCGTGCCGAACACCGGCGGCTGGGAGAAGCTCGTCTCCCCGACGACGGAGCTGAAGGACCCGGGCTCCACGACGAAGCTGTACGCCGTCTTCAGCAACCCGGAATGGAGTTCCGGCAAGGCCGACCTGCTCTCCGTCGACTGGCTGCACTTCAACGGGCCGGGCGTGGAGAAGGAGGGCGGTACGCAGGTGGCGGTGGAGGCCGAACCGGCAAGCGGTACGGCGCCGTCGACCGTCGCGCTGAGCAGCACGGTCGAACCGGCGGCGGGCCGCACGATCGCCTCGTACCACTGGGACTTCGGGGACAACGTGAAGCCGACCGGCCCCGAGGGGCCGACGGCGACGCACACCTACGACCGCAAGGGCACCTACACCGCGCATCTGACGGTCACCGACGACAAGGGCGACACGACCACCGGTGCCGTGCGCATCGATGTGGGATGAGAGGCGGAGAACGCGTGAGCAGCACACGAAGAGCCTTTCTCGGTACGTCACTCGGGGCGGCCGCAGCTGTCGGCCTGGGCTCGAAACCAGCAGCGGCGGCAGCCGGGCGGCGGGGCTGCCGCCGTATCCCGCCGTCCGGGATCGGCATGCACCTGTACACGATGCGGACACCGCTCGCGGCGGACTTCGCCGGGACGCTGGAGCGCCTCGCCGGGATCGGTTACGCGACGGTCGGAGTCAGCGGCCGGCAGGGCAACCCCCCTTCCGCGATACGGCAGATGCTGGACAGGGTGCGGTTGAGGGCGGTCCTGGAGCACGTCGGCTACGACACCGTGACCGGCTCCGGACTGCCGCAGGCCCTGGAGGACGTCCACACCCTCGGCGGGCAGTGGATCGTGGTGCCGAGCCTGCCGGGCGTACTGCACTCCCCGGCCGGATACCGTGAGGTGGCACGGCAGTTCAACCGGGCTGGGCTGGCCGCCCGGGAGTCCGGGCTCAAGCTGCTCTACCACAACCACGGCGGCGACCATGAGGTGGTGGACGGGGTCAGCCTGTACGACATCCTGCTGGCGGAGACCGATCCGGACCTGGTCGGCTTCGAGCTGGATGTGTACTGGGCGGCCAAGGGCGGCTCCTCGGCCCCGGGCGAGCTGTTCGTCCGGCATCCCGGGCGGTTCCCGGCGCTCCATGTGAAGGACATGGCGCCGAACGGGGACTTCGCGGACGTCGGGTCGGGGGTGCTGGACTTCCCGGCGATGTTCGACACCGTGCGGCAGGGCGGGGTGCGGCAGTGGCTGGTGGAGCATGACGCCCCGGCCGACCCGTTCGCCTCGGCACGGGCCAGTTACCGCTATCTGTCGCGGTTGCGCTACTGACCCGGCGGCGGTGACGACGCACGGCACGGTGGGACGTGGGTGCGGCGTGATGTGCCGTGGTGGCACGTAGAGCGGTGCTGCGTGGCGCGGTGCTGCGTGCGGGTCACGCGCCGTGCGGTCCGGTCCCGGGTGTGCGGTTCCGCGCCCGGGGCCAGAGCGCGTTCAGTGCTGCGGGGCCGCGAGGAGTTCGCCGTACCAGGCGAGGGTGGCGTCGAGAGCCGTCTCCAGCGGGGTGGGGGTGAGCCCGAAGGCCTTCTCGATGGCCGAGGAGTCGACGATCTGCGCCTCCGTGTGCTGGTAGAACATCTCCGCGTACTCCGCCATGAAGGTCTCGTCGAAAGGCCCGAAGGGGCGGGGCTCGGCAACCACGGTGACGTCGATCGGCCGCCCGGTGCGTTCCTCGACCAGCGCGAGGACCTCGCGGGTGGTACGGGCCGGGGCGGTGGGCAGGTGCCAGACCCGGCCGTGGCCTTCCGGGCGCTCCCCGAGGATGGCGAGGCCGGTGGCGACGTCACCGATGTACGTATAGCTGTGCGGCAGGTCGATGTCCCCGAGCGCGGGCACCGGCTGCCCGGTGAGGGCGGCGGGGAAGACGGCGCCGCCGAGAGTGGAGTTGAGCACGCCGGGGCCGACGAAGTCGGCGGAGCGGCCGAGGACGACGGGCAGCCTGCCCTCGCGGTGGGCGGCGAGATAGCGCGCGTCGAGTTCGGCGCGCATACGGCCCTTGCGGGTGGTCGCGTTCCACGGGGAGTCCTCGGTCATCACCGCACCGTGGGTCTCGCCGTACGGGTAGAGCGTGTCCAGGACGACGAGCCGGGCGCCCTCCTGCTCGGCCGCGCCGAGGACCGCCTCCTGGATCTTCGGCATGACCTCCACCTGGAGGTGATAGCCGACGTTGACGCAGTGGTACACGACAGCGGCCCCGGCCACGGCCGCCCGGGCTCCCTCGGGGGTGGCGACATCGGCGGCGTACCGCTCGACCCCCTCGATCGCCGGGCCGCCGCCCGAGCGGTCGACGAGCCGGACCGGGTGGCCCCGGCGGACCAGTTCCGCGGCCAGGGCCGTACCAGCGGGCCCGGAGCCGAGGACGGTGTGCAGAGCGGGTGCGGTGGTGGTGGTCATGGGGTGCCCCTTGTCGAGATCGATCCCTTCTCACTTACGTTAGAGACTATAACTCTCGCGATAGACCATCGCAATAGCGGTTGTTAGAATCTGTAACAGGGGTGAGCACGGTCGGCGAGAGGGGACCGCCATGGAACGGGCCCAGCAGGGACCGCGCGCCCGGTACCGGGAACAGACCCGCGCGGAGATCAAGAACCTGGCCCTGCGGCAGCTCGCGGAAGGCGGTGGCGGCGCCCTCGCCCTGACGCGGATCGCCAAGGAGATGGGCCTCTCCGGTCCTGCCCTCTACCGCTACTTCGCCTCCCGGGACGATCTGCTCAGCGCCCTGATCAGGGACGCGTACGACGATGCCGCGGCCGCGATGGCCCGGGCGGCGGCCCGCTCGGCGCGAGGCTCACGCGGTGGGCGGGCGCGGCTGCACGACCTGGCCGCCGCCTACCGCGCCTGGGCGATCGCGGAGCCGCACCGCTATCTGCTGATCCAGGGCGATCCGGTCCCGGGCTATGTGGCCCCGGCCGACACACTGGAGCGGGCCCGCGCGGTGCTCGGGCCCTTCCTGCCGCTCTTCGCCGCCGGGAATCCCGGTCCGGCGGTGGCCGGCACGGTGGAGGAGATGGCCGCCTGGCTGGCAGCGGACGAGACGGTGGGGGCGTGGGTGGCCCGGTACGCACCGGATGCGGTCGGCCCCGACGCGGAAGCCGACGAGGCCGGGGCGGCCGGGACCGCCGTGGAAGCTGAGGCTGTCGGGGAGGCCGACGAGGCCGAGGCTGTCGGTGAAACCCGGAGCGGAGGCGTGGACCGAGCAGCGGCCTCGGCGCTGGCGGGGGCGGTGCTGGCCTGGACCCAGTTGCACGGCTCGGTGAGCCTGGAAGTGGCCGGCCAGTTCGCCGGGATGGCGCACCGCGGCGGCACGTTGCTGGGCGCCCACATGGAGCTGCTGGCGGACGCGTTCGGGCTGGAGTGAGGGGCCCGGGAGTGAGGAGCCCGGGAGTGAGGAGCCCGGGAGTGAGGGGCCCGGGAGTGAGGGGCCCGGGGGCGTCTCGCGAAAGGGCCGGGGTCGCGCGCGGGGTGCCCGTACCGAAAGGCCGGGGGCACGCCCGAGGCGCCCGTACCGAAAGGCCGGGCTCACGCGCAGGGTGCCTGTACGGGCTCGCCCACCCACCCCCGTACGACTGGCTCCCGCAGCCCCACCCCCGTACGGCTCCCCCTCAGTCCTGCGCCGACACCGCCCCCAGCAGCTCGCGGATGCGGGCCGTGGCCGCGCGGAACTCCGGGCGCCCCAGGGTCTCGGCGTAGTCGCGCTCGGCGGGCAGCCCCACCTCGATGATCTCCGTGATGGTGCCGGGACGCGGGCTCATCACCACGACCCGGTCGGCCAGATAGACCGCCTCCGAGATCGAGTGGGTGACCAGCAGGACCGTGGTGCCGGTGGTGCGCCAGATCCGGTTCAGCTCGGTGTTCAGCTGCTCGCGGGTCAGGGCGTCGAGCGCGCCGAACGGCTCGTCCATCAGCAGGACGGGCGGCTCGTGGAGCAACGCCCGGCAGAGCGCGACCCGTTGCTGCATGCCGCCGGAGAGTTCGTGCGGGTAGGCGTCCTCGAAGCCGGTCAGGCCGGTCATCCGGATCAGCTCGTCGGCCCGGGCGCGCGCCCGGGCCGAGGGCATGCGGCGCATCTCGGCCTGGAGCAGGATGTTGCGCAGCGCGGAGCGCCACTCCAGCAGGGCCGCGCGCTGGAAGACGTAACCGATGTCGTGGCGCGGGCCCTTGACCCGTTCGCCGCCGAGCAGCACGTCGCCCGAGGAGGCCGTGAGCAGTCCGGCGACCAGTTTGAGGAGCGTGGACTTGCCGCACCCCGACGGGCCGACGATGGCGACGAACTCCCCCGGCGCGACGTCCAGCGAGATGTCGCTCAGCGCCGTCACATCGCGCTTCTTGCTGCGGAACCGGACCTCCACATCGGCCAGTTGGACCGACGCGGCTCCGACGCCCGCCCCCGTACCGGCACCGGCACCGGCACCGGCGGAAGGTGCCCGCTCGACCAAAGCCTCCCCAGCCAAAGCCTCCTCAGCCAAAGCCCGCTCGCTTGTCGCCCGCCCCTTCGGCATCGTCGTCATCCCTTCAACGCCGTCTTCGTGTCCCAGTACTCGGTCACGGCCTCCGGCGAGGCCACCATGCCCGCCTCCGCGAACACGTCGATGGTCTGCTGCCAGTCGGCCTCGGTATTGACGCCCGGCGCCTGCCCCTCCGTGGCCTCGGTGTGCAGCAGGGTGAGCGTCGTGGCGAACTGCTCCGACAGGACGGCCTCGGGCGGCAGTTGCTCGGACGCGCCCTGCATCGCGGCGACCGCGGGCCCCGGCGCCTTCGCCGCCACCGTCCACGCCTCGCTCACCGCCTGCACCATCCGCCGGGCCAACTCCGGCTTCACGGCGAGGATCTTCTGCCCGGCGAGCAGCCCGTTGGAGTAGAAGTTCAGCCCGTGCTCGGAGAATCGGAGGTACGAGACCGGCTTCTTGGCCTTGTCCTGCATGGTGGGCCCCTGGTCGCTGGCGTAACCGAGCAGCCCGTCCGTCTTCCCCGAGATCACGGCGGCGATCTTGCCCGCCGGGTCGGTGTTCTGGACCTTGACGTCCGACTCGCCGATGCCGTTCTTCTTCAGGAAGATCGGGAAGGTCTTGGAGAGCGCGTCCCCGGCCGTTCCGGCGATGGTGCGGCCCTTCAGGTCGGCGGGTGCGGTGATGCCTTCCGCGTCGAAGGACTGCACGGAGGCGGGCGTGGTCTGGAGGAAGACGCCGAGGCTCTTCACCTTGACGCCCTGGTCCACCCCGGAGAGCAGCGCCGGGGTGTCCGCCCAGCCGAAGTCCGTCTGTCCGGCGGCAGTTGCCTGGACCGTCTTCTGCGAGCCCTGGCCCGCGCGGACTTCGAGGTCGATGCCGTGCTTCTCGAAGATCTTCTGCTGCTTTCCGTAGTAGAACGGGGCGTGTTCGCCGTACGGATACCAGTTGAGCGTCAGCGTGACCCGGTCCAGCTTCTTGCCGGAGTCGCTGGTGGTGGTCGACGCGTCCCCGCCGCCGCAGGCGGTCGCGACCAGGACGAGGGGTACGGCACCGATGAGGAGTCTGCGCGCGTGCATGGGCTGGCCCTTCTCGCGACGGGTCGGTACGGGAGGCGACCCGGAATCGTCGTGCTGGCGTCAGTACGTGGTGGTGGCCGAGGTGTCCCGGCGGCTCGCGTGCCACGGGAGCAGGAGCTTCTCCGCGATCTCGACGACGACGAAGAGGACGACGCCGATCAGCGACATCACCAGCAGTCCCGCGAAGAGCATCGGGGTGTCGAGGTTGCCGTTGGCCTGGAGGATCACATAGCCGAGGCCCTCGTTCGCCCCGACGAACTCCCCGACGACGGCCCCGGTCACCGCGAGGGTGACGGCGACCTTGAGCCCCGAGAACAGATGCGGGAGCGAGGCCGGGAAGCGGATCTTCACGAAGGTCTGCCAGGGCTTCGCCCCCATGGTGGCGGAGAGTTGGAGCATCTCCGGGTCGACGGCCTTGAGGCCGGTGACCATCGAGATCACCACCGGGAAGAAGGCGATCAGGACGGCGATCAGGATCTTGGGGGCGATACCGAAGCCGAGCCACACCACGAAGAGCGGGGCGATGGCGATCTTCGGCACGACCTGGGCGAAGAGGAGGATCGGGTAGAGCGTGCGCTCGACGGTGGAGGAGTACACCATCACCACCGCGGCGAGCACCCCGACGGCGACCGCGATGACGAAGCCGAGGAGCGTCTCGTACGTCGTCACCCAGCTGTGCTGCCAGAGGTAACCCGCCTTGCCCGTCAGGACGTCGAGGGTCGCGCCGGGCGACGGTACGAGATAGGGCTCGACCACTTCGGCGGCCGCGACGGCCCACCAGAGCGCGAAGCAGGCGAGCAGCAGCGCCACCGGCCGCCAGCTCCGCTCCGCCGCCCGGGCCAGCCGCTCGCCCGCCGTGGGGCCCGCCCGGTGGGCGACCCCTGCCACCTCGGCGGTCCTCTTGGCCAACACACTCCCACTCACGGTGAACTCCCTTGAGGAAGAGGGTAGTTGTGACGAGCTGTACCATGCTGCGATGCTGTGCCGGTGAGCTGAACGCGCTTTCAGAAAGCGCTTTCTGATAAGGTGCCGCCACGCTAATGACTCGCCGCGCACACGGTCAAGAGGCCGTCCGTAAGTTTCGGGACCTGCCACCACCGCACCCTGGGGGCCGAGTTGAGTGAACGGGAACCACCGCCCCACTTCACCTCACGCCGCCGTGCCCCGGCCCCTCATGTGACGCTCGCCGCCGTGGCCCGCGAGGCGGGCGTGTCACCGGCCACCGCCTCCCGGGCGCTCAACGGCACCACCCGGGTCCGCCACGAGCTGCGCGGCCGGGTGCGCGCGGCGGCCGATCTCCTCGGCTACATCCCCAACGCCCATGCCCAGGCCCTGGCCGGCACCGACGGGAACCGTACGGTGGGACTGATCTGCCACGACGTCGGCGATCCCTACTTCGCGGGCATCGCCGGCGGGGTGATGCGGACGGCGGCGGAGCGGGACCTGCTGGTGATGCTCGCCTCCACCTTCCGTGAGCCGGCCCGGGAGATCGCGTACGTCTCGATGCTGCGGGCCCAGCGGGCGCGGGCCATCCTGCTGATCGGCTCCGGGTTCCAGGACCGGGCCTGGGAGCGGGCGATGGACGCGGAGCTGGGTCCGTATCTGCGCGCGGGCGGGCGGGTCGCGGTGGTCAGCCGGCACCGGTCGCTGCGGGTGGACGCCGTGCTGCCGGAGAACCGGGCCGGGGCCGCGAAGCTGGCGAAGGCGCTGGTGGCGCTCGGCCACCGGGAGTTCGCCGCGCTCACCGGTCCGCCCGAACTGACCACGGTGGCCGACCGGTTGGCCGGATTCCGGGACGGGCTGGCGGAGGCGGGGATCGGGCTCGGCCGGGTGGTGCGCGGGGCGTTCACCCGGGAGGGCGGGCATGACGCGGCCCGGCGGTTGCTGGCCGCCGGTGGCCCCCGGCCGACCTGTCTCTTCGCGGTGACCGACGTGATGGCGGTCGGCGCGCTGGCCGCGCTGCGCGAGGCGGGGGTGCGGGTGCCGGAGGACATGTCGCTGGCGGGGTTCGACGACATCCCTCTCGTACGGGAGCTGTCGCCTCCGCTGTCCACGGTCGCGCTGCCGCTCGCCGTGATGGGTGAGCGCGTGATCGCCCTGGCCCTGCGCACCCCGTCGGGGGCCGGGCGGTCGCGGGTGGTGCGGGTCGACGGGGAGGTGGTACTGCGGGGCAGCACGGGTGCCCCGCCCGGGAGTTGAGGCGCGCGGCCCGGGTGTTCAGGGGTGCCGGTAGCCCTCCCGGTGGTCGATCTGGCGGACGAGTTCCTGGGCGAGTGACTTGATGGTGTCGAGCCCGGCGCGGCCCCAGGGGCGGGGCACGGTGTCCACGGCGCAGACGGTGCCCAGGGCGATGCCCGTACGGTCGATGAGGGGTGCGCCGAGATAGGAGCGCACGCCTATGTCGTCGACGACCGGATTGCCGGCGAAGCGCGGGTAGTCGCAGACATCGTCCAGGACCAGGGCCTTGCGCCGTACGACGACGTGCGGGCAGTAGCCGCGGTCGCGGGCCATGTAGCGCGCGGTGCGGCTGCTGCTCGCCGCGGTGGCCCCCAGGTCCCGTCCGCCGCTGTTGCCCGCCGGGGTGTGCAGTCCCGCGAAGAACTGCCGGTTCTCGTCGATGAAGTTGACCATCGAGAAGGGCGATTCGGTCACTTCGGCGACCTTGTCGGCGAAGGCGTCGAAGTTGTCGAACGAGGCGTCGGACCGTTCACCGAGGTCCAGCCGCCGCAGCCGCTCCGCGCGGGCCGGGCCGTCCCGGTCGGCGGGGGTCAGCAGCATCCGGCCGGTGGCGAAGGACGTCACTGGTGGGCTCCGAAGGCCTGGAGCGGCGCGGGCGCGGAGGTGGCGTTGATCAGATGCTGTACGAGGGTGACCAGCGCCCCCGTACCGGAGCTGGCGATCCGTGCGTCGCACAGGACGACGGGGACCGCGGGTCCGAGGTCGAGTGCGGCCCGGATCTCCTCGGGTTCGTAGCGGTAGGCGCCGTCGAACTCGTTGACGGCGACGATGAAGCCGATGCCGCGCCGCTCGAAGAAGTCCACGGCGGCGAAGCACTCGGCCAGCCGCCGGGTGTCGGCGAGCACCACGGCGCCGAGCGCGCCCTGGGAGAGTTCGTCCCACATGAACCAGAACCGCTCCTGCCCCGGGGTGCCGAACAGGTACAGCACATGCTGTTCGGAGAGCGTGATGCGGCCGAAGTCCATGGCGACGGTGGTGGCCGTCTTGGACTCGACGCCCTCCAGGTTGTCGGTGCCCACGCTGACCTGGGTGAGCAGCTCCTCCGTGCTCAGCGGAGCGATTTCGCTGACCGCGCCGACGAAGGTCGTCTTGCCGACACCGAAGCCGCCCGCGACCAGGACCTTGAGGGCCACGGGGAAGAACTCGGCGGTTCCGGTGCGGTCAGAGCTGTCGTCGTAAACCATCGAGCACTGCCTCCAGCAGGGATCGGTCGGTGGGTGTGTCGTGGAAAGCGGGGGCGTGCGCGGTGACCGCGCCGCAGTCGACCAGGTCGGAGAGGAGCACCTTGGTGACGACCGCGGGCAGCCGGAGGTGCGCGGCGATCTCGGCGACGGACATGGGCCCCTCGCACAGTCCGAGGGCCACGGTGTGCTCGGGGCCGAGGTGGATGTCCGGTTCGATGCCCGTGGCCATGACCAGGGAGAGCAGATCGAAGCCGGTGGACGGCCGGGTGCGGCCGTTGCTGACGGTGTACGGGCGGATCAGCCGGCCGGCCGCGTCGTCGAGCAGGGGCCCGTCCTGCGGGGCCGGCATCCTCACAGCCCCGGGGTGAACGGGGCCCCGGCCGGCTGGCGGAGCGGGGTCATCAGATAGGGCCGGACGCTCTTGACGAGCATCGCCATCTCGTAGCCGAGCACGGCGGCGTCCGCCTCGCGTCCGGCGAGGACGGCAAGACAGGTGCCGGAGCCGGCCGTGGAGACGAACAGCAGGGTGGAGTCGAGTTCGACGACCACCTGCCGGACGTCGCCGTTGTCCCCGAAGCGGGCCCCGGCGCTGCGGCCCAGGGAGTACAGGCCGGCGGCCAGGGCGGCCATGTGGTCGGCGCTGTCGGGGTCCATGCCGTGGACGGATTTCACCAGTCCGTCGGCGGAGAGAAGCACCGCGCTGCGCGTGTAGGGCACGCGCTGGACCAGTCCGCTCAGCAGCCAGTCCAGGTCCGAGACCTGACCGGACGCCATGTCGCTCGCCATCGTGTCTACTCCTTGAAGGTCGTGTCTTTACGGGGTTCCGGCACGGTGTGGCCCGGCAGGAAGGGGTCGTGCCCGGTCTGCGGGCGTCCGGGGGACGTGGGCGCTCCGGCGGCTCCTCGTACGGGGAGGGGGCGAGGGTCTCCAGGGGGGCGTCGAGCGCGGTGGGCGCGGCCGGGTCGCCGTAGCCGGTGGTGGTCTCCTCCTCCTGCGCGTTCTGCGCCTCGGCGAGGTCGACGCCGCGCCGGAAGGCGGCCATGAGGCCCGGGTCGTGCAGGGCGTGTTCGTCCTCGACCCGGGGGGCGGGCGCTTCGCGGAGCTGCGGAACGATGTGTTCCTGGTTGGAGCGCTTCGGCAGCTCGGGGCGGGCGGCGGGCGGTACGGGCCGGTCGACCCGCTGGGGGGTGAAGGGGGCCGGGGCGGGCCGGTCGGGGGCGGTTGCGGGGGGCGCGGTCCGGTCGGGTGTCGGTCGCGCGGACCCGTCGGGGGTGGCTGCCGGTGTCGCGGTCCGGTCGGGGGTGGTCGCGGGCGGTACGGGCTGGTCGGCCCGCTCGGCGCGGAGGGGCAGGGGCGGGGCCTCGCCGCGCGGTGCCGACGGGCGGCTCTCCGGTGCGGCGTGGGCGTGCGAACCCGGGGCCTGGGCGTCGCGCGGATGACCGGGGGGCGGCTGGGCTGCGGGGGCGGCGGCCTGCGGTGGTGCGCCCTGGACCTGCGGGGGCGCGGGCGGGGCCGGGGTCCCGTCGTCCGCGGGCGGCCGGTGCACGGCTCCGGGGGGCGGTACGGGGACGGTGCCCGGGGCGGCCGGGGTCTCGGGGTCGGCCCCGAGGAGGGTCTGCGGCAGGACCAGGACCGCCTGGGTGCCGCCGTAGATGTTGCTCTGCAGGCGGACGGCGATGCCGTGGCGGCGGGCCAGGGCCGAGACGACGAAGAGACCGATCCGGCCGTCCTGGAGCAGATGGGCGACGTTGACCCGGTCGGGGTCGGAGAGGAGCGCGTTCATCCGGTTCTGCTCGTGATCGGGCATCCCGAGGCCTCGGTCCTCCACCTCCAGCGCGATTCCGGCGGTGACGCGCTGGACGCGGAGCAGGACCTGGGTGTGCGGGGCGGAGAACACCGTGGCGTTCTCGACCAGTTCGGCCAGCAGGTGGATCACGTCGGCGACGGCGTGGCCGCGCAGGGTGCCGTCCATCGGCGGGACGAGCTTGACCCGGGGGTACTGCTCGACCTCCGCGATGGTCGAGCGCAGCACCTCGGTCATGGTGACCGGGTTGCTCCACTGGCGCCGGGAGACGGCCCCGCCGAGGACGGCGAGGTTCTCCGCGTGGCGGCGGATGCGGGTGGCGAGGTGGTCAACGTGGAAGAGGCCCTTGAGCAGGTCGGGGTCCTCGACCTCGTGCTCGAGCTCGTCCAGGATCTGGATCTCGCGGTGGACCAGGGACTGGAGCCGGCGGGCGAGGTTGACGAAGACCTCGACCTTCTGTTCGTTGCCCGCCGAGCTGAAGAGCTGGGAGGCCTGGACGACGGCGGTGACCGCGGCGTCCTGGGCCCGGCCCATCTCCTGGGCGAGCAGGTCGAAGGCGTCGCCGTCGGCGGTGGCGGGCGGGGGCGCGGGCCGCCGTGGTCCGACGGGCTCCCCGGCCCGGAGCTGCTCGACCACCCGCTGGATCTCGGCCTGGCCCTGGGCGCTGGTGCGGCGGAGCGTCAGCGCCCGGTCGAGCACGGCACCGGCCACCCGGTGGGCGCCGAGGTAGGCGGCGGCCACGGCGGCGACGGCCAGGGCGGCCGATCCGCCGAGCGCGGCCCAGAGGCTCGGGGACGGGTCGACGGCGCCGTCGCGGATGGTGAAGATGACGGCTGCCGCGCCGCTGAGCAGGGCGGCGACGGTGGGGAGCAGTGCGGTCCGCAGCAACTGTGGGCGTATGCGGGACTCGGCGGAGGGCTGTGCGGCGCGCGGCCTGCTGGTGGCCGAGTGGGCGCGAGCGCCGGGGCGGCCGTGCCGCCCGCCCTCACGGCGGTCCGGTCGCGCGGCGGGTGCGCGAAGTTGAGACATCAGCGTCCTCGGTACAGGGGGCACCGGAAATCGGCGTTCCCGGCGCCCCTGTCGGCGTTCATACGGCGTTCATGCGGTGGCACCCACGGTGGTGGTTCCCGTTCGGACCGGCGGTCGGCCGGCCCGGGGTACAGGAGCCCCCCGTTGATCACCGAGCACACACGGTAGTCGCCAGCAACCTGTGTGCGACGGGCAGTTGGAGAACTTGCCCGCCATCCGTCCCGCTCTGGTATGAGCCCTCGCACGGGCGCCCGATTACGCCGGATTGACACCGGTGCGCCCACCCGGCCGATCCACCGAGGGGGACCACCTGAAGGATGATCGGACCGGTGCGGCTACCATATGAGCGCCGCCTAGCTCGAAAGATAAACACGTGACTGTCAATGACGACTCGTTCACCAACTGGATGCACCGCGAGGAGATCGCGGAGTCGATGATCCCGATCATCGGGAAGCTGCACCGTGAGCAGGACGTGAATGTCCTGCTGCACAGCCGCTCCCTGGTGAACAAGTCGGTGGTCAGCATCCTCAAGACCCACCGCTTCGCCCGGCAGATCGCCGGTGAGGAGCTGTCCGTCACCGAGACGATGCCGTTCCTCAAGGCGCTGACGACGCTGGATCTCGGCCCCTCCCAGATCGACATCGGCATGCTGGCCGCGACCTACCGGGCCGACGACCGCGGCCTGTCGGTCGAGGAGTTCACCGCCGAGGCCGTCGCGGGGGCGACCGGCGCCAACAAGATCGAGCGCCGCGACTCCCGGGACGTCGTCCTCTACGGCTTCGGCCGCATCGGCCGCCTCATCGCCCGGCTCCTCATCGAGAAGGCCGGTTCCGGCAACGGACTGCGGCTGCGCGCCATCGTCGTACGCAAGGGCTCCGGCCAGGACATCGTCAAGCGCGCCTCACTGCTGCGGCGCGACTCGATCCACGGCCAGTTCTCCGGCACGATCACCGTCGACGAGGCGAACAGCAAGATCGTCGCCAACGGCAACGAGATCAAGGTGATCTACTCGGACGACCCGACGACGGTGGACTACACCGAGTACGGGATCAAGGACGCGATCCTGATCGACAACACCGGCCGGTGGCGGGACCGTGAGGGGCTCTCGAAGCACCTGCGCCCCGGCATCGCCAAGGTGGTCCTGACCGCTCCGGGCAAGGGCGACGTCCCCAACATCGTCCACGGGGTCAACCACGACACGATCAAGGACGACGAGCAGATCCTCTCCTGCGCGTCCTGCACCACCAACGCGATCGTCCCGCCGCTCAAGGCGATGGCGGACGAGTACGGCGTGCTGCGCGGCCACGTGGAGACCGTCCACTCGTACACCAACGACCAGAACCTGCTGGACAACTACCACAGCTCCGACCGCCGTGGCCGTTCGGCGGCGCTCAACATGGTCATCACCGAGACCGGTGCAGCCTCCGCCGTGGCCAAGGCGCTGCCCGAGCTGGACGCGCCGATCACCGGCAGCTCCATCCGCGTCCCGGTGCCGGACGTCTCGATCGCGATCCTGAGCCTGCGCCTGGGCCGTGAGGCGAGCCGCGAGGAGGTCCTCGACTACCTCCGCAACGTGTCGCTGGCCTCCCCGCTGAAGCGCCAGATCGACTTCATCAGCGCCCCCGACGCGGTCTCCAGCGACTTCATCGGCTCGCGCCACGCCTCGATCGTCGACGCGGGCGCCACCAAGGTCGACGGCGACAACGCGATCCTCTACCTCTGGTACGACAACGAGTTCGGCTACTCGTGCCAGGTCATCCGGGTCGTCCAGCACGTCTCCGGCGTGGAGTACCCGACGTACCCGGCCCCGGCGGCCTGACCCCGTACGCCGTCCTCTCGCGAGGAGGACGGCGGCATTGCCGCGGCACGGCCTCGCGGGCCGGCACCCCTTCCGTCCGGGGTGCCGGCCCGCTCGTGTCCGGCCGTGTGCGGTCGACCGTTGCGGGACGGCGTGGGGAACCGGGGCGGATGCGCGCCCCGGCCCCGGCGATCACCGCTCCCCGGCCACGTCCAGATCCCGGCGTGCCACCGGGGCGGCACCGCCCGGGACCGTCTCCGCTGTCGCCGTACGCCAGCGGGGCGGCGCCATCGGGGCGGAGACGGGGCGCCACCACGGGTCCACCGGAAGGGCTCCGGCCGGCTCGAAGGGTTCGCCCGGCCGGGGGAACGCCGCCGCCTGCTCGGCCTCCTCGGCGGCATCCTTCGTCCACTCCGCGGGCTCGGCCCAGGCGTGCGGGGCGAGGTTGAAGGTGCCCCAGTGGATCGGCAGGAGCACCCCGTGCGGGCGTCCACCCTGGAGGTCCAGGTGGGCGCGCATCCCCTCGGCGGGGGTCATGTGGATGTCCGGCCAGTACTCCGAATAGGCGCCGATCTGGATCATCGTGGCGTCGAAGGGGCCGTGCTCGGCGCCGATGTCCCGGAAGCCGGGGAAGTAGCCCGTATCGCCGCTGTGGTAGATGCGGTGCTCCGGGCCCCTGACGGACCAGGAGGCCCACAGGGTGTGCTGGTTGTTCCGCAGGCCACGGCCGCAGAAGTGGCGCGCGGGGGTGGCGGTGAGGCTGATCCCGTTGACCTTCGCGGTCTCGTTCCAGTCGAGTTCGCGCAGCCGGTCCGGAGCCACTCCCCAGCGCTCCAGATGGGCGCCGACCCCGAGCGGCACGGCGAAGACGGTACCGGTGCCCGCCAGGGCGCGGATCGTCGGCAGGTCGAGGTGGTCGTAGTGATCGTGGGAGATCACCACCACGTCGACGTCACCGAGCGTGGTGAGCGGCACGGGCACCGGGTGCAGCCGCTTGGGCCCCACGAACGGGAACGGGGAACACCGCTCGCCCCAGACCGGGTCGAACAGCACCCGGCGGCCGTCGATCTCCGCGAGGACGCTGGAGTGGCCCATCCAGGTCAGCCTCAGCCCGGTGGCGGGCGGTGCGGCCAGATCCGCGAGAGTGGTGGCATGGACCGGCACGGTGCCGGCCGGCGCCCTGCGGACCCGCTGCTCCTTCTGGAAGTAGACCTTCGCGAACTCCAGCGTGGAGCCCGACGGCCTGGTCCGGGCGCCCAGCGGGTTCTGGAACACCCCGTCGGCGAAGTTCGGCGAGTTCAGGATGCGCTGCAGCCGCGCTCCCGCGGGATCGGCCCCGAAGGGCTCGGAGCGCATCGAACGCAGCTTCGTACGGAAGGGGACAAAGTAGTCGGCGCCGGTCACAACATCTCCAGGGGGAGTCGGTGTCGTCTCATTATCGTCGGACTGTCCGACGGGGCGAGAAGAGAACCGTGAACGGAGCAGCGACCGGGTGACCCGCTCAGCCACGCGGCTGTCCGTACACATGCTCGATGCGCAGCGTGAGCACCACCCTTCGGTCCTCGACCATGGCGCGCCGGTAGTCCTCCCAGTCCGGGTGCTCGCCCCGCACGTCGCGGTAGAGCGCGATCAGGGCCTCCACCGTGGCGTCGTCCCGCTCGGCGGCGGGCGGGGTCAGCTCGGCGGTGCCCTCCGCGACGGTCCAGGCCCAGCGGTCGTCGCTGGTGACGTGGTAGCTCGCGCGGGGGTCGCGCCGCAGGTTGCGGGTCTTCGCCCGGCCCTCGGTGACCGACACCCGGATCGCCCGCTCGTCGGGGTAGTAGGCGTGGCTCACGTTGGACAGCTGGGGCCGCCCGTCCCGCTTGAGAGTGACCAGCACTCCCCCGTCCTGCTCACCGATGAGCGGGAGCAGCGCTTCCTGTGCCGGTTCGAATGACGTCATGAACGGTCCAACGTGCCTGCCACCGCCAGGATTCCGGCCCGGCCGCTTCCGCGGGGGGTGTCACATCCGGGCGGCGCCGTCGCGTCATCCCGGTGACGGCATGATCTCCGGTGACCGGCAGTGACCGGGACATTGACTAGGGTGGTCGGGTGGCTAGAGTCCGGTTGAACGTGGCGGAGCGGCGCGAGGAGCTGCTGCGGGCGACGGTCGAGCAGATCGAGATCCGCGGGGCCTCCTCCGTGCGCATCGCCGATGTGGCGTCCGCGCTGGGGGTGAGCAACGCGCTGGTGCTCTACCACTTCTCGACCAAGGAGAAGCTGGTCGCCGCCGCCTTCGCGTACGCGGCCGAGGCCGACCTCGCCCATCTGCGGAAGCTGCTGGCCCGCCGCACCACCGCCGTACGCCGTCTCCGCTCAGCCGTGCGCTGGTATGCGCCGACCGGGCAGGCCAAGGGGTGGCGGCTCTGGATCGAGGGGTGGGCCGCCTCGCTGCGGGAGCCCGCCCTGCGTGAGGTGGCGGGCGACCTCGACCGGCGGTGGAAGACGGAGCTGGCCGAGGTCATCGAGGAGGGCGCCGCCGCCGGCGAGTTCCGGTGCGCGGACCCGGAGTCGGCGGCCTGGCGGCTGACCGCCCTGCTGGACGGTCTGGCCGTGCAGATGACCTCGTACGAGGGTCCGCTCCCCCGGGCCACGATGCTGCGCTGGACCGACGAGGCGCTCGCCCGCGAGCTGGGCATCGACGAGTCCGCGCTGACCGCCTGACGCCCGCGTCCGGTGGTCCGCCGGACCTTCCGCCAGGCCTGAGGCGCCCGGTCCGCCGGAGCCGACGCACCCGCCGGGCCCGGCACCCGTCCGCCGGGCCCGAGGCATCCGGCCCGCCGGAGCCGAGGCGCCCCACCGGCCCACCCGGCCCCATCCAGGCCCCACCGGCCCGCCCGCACGCCCAGGCATGTGGCCGGCCCGCCCCGGCGCCTCGGCTGCCTGCCCCTCTCTCCCGGCGCCTCGCCCGCGCGCCCTCCATCACCTCAGGTCTGGCGGACCGGGGCGTAGGCCGCGCCCTCCAGCCCGAACGTCCAGGCGACCCCGTCCTTGGCGGTCCGCGTCCCGGGCGGCACCCGCAGCCAGTACGTACGGTGGGTGCCGTCCGGCTCCGGGGTGGAGTTGACCATCTCGACCATCACCACGTCCTCGTCCCCGTCGAGGGCGATGCGCCAGAGGATGCCCGTCTCGTCGCGGTGGACGGGCTCGGCGCCGGACTCCGTGAGATAGCGGTCGTAGCCGTAGTACTCCAGCATCACGCGGCGCAGCTCCGCGTTCTCCTCCTCGCGGATGCGCTGCGGGGTGAGCGAGGCCAGCTCCGCCAGGAACGCGGCGGGCACCGGCATCCCCCGCCAGGCGTACAGGGCGAACCCGTCCCGGTAGGCGAGGGCCGGTCCTTCCCCGTGGTCGAGCCTCCCCGCCTCGTCGCGGTGCAGGACCTCCGGCCGCTCGCTGATCACCACGGCCCGCTCGTAGGGCCACCACCAGCCGGCGTTCCGGGCGACCTCGGCCAGACCGGTCAGCCGGTCGCCGCGCCCGTCGAAGGCCGCGAGCCAGGCGGCGTCGTGCTGGCCGAGCACCGCGTCGAGCAGCACCAGCCGCACGGCGCCCTCCTCCGTGGGCCGGGGCGCCAGATCGGCGACGACCCCGGCCCGTATCCGCTCGGCGAGCGCGGCCGTGGTCTCCCAGAGCTGGGCCCCGGTCGCGGACCAGAGGGCGGACCAGCCCGCCGGACCCAGCTCGTCGTACATCCGGCGGCGCTCCTCGGCCCACGGCCGGGTGCGGACCTCCTCGCGCACCGACCGTCCGGCGTCGGTGAGCTTCTCCACGGCCTCGACGGCCGCCCGGGGCGACTCGGCCCAGACGATCCGCTCGGGCTCGGCCAGTCCCGCCAGGCGGTAGGCGGACCGCACGCCCTCCTCGGCGGCCGCCCGGTCCGCCGCGCCGGTCGCCGCCGCCACGTCCCGCCAGGAATTCACGTGCTGCATCGGTTGTCCCCGTCCCCAGTTCGCTGTGTGCTCGTCGTACTCGGATGTCGTGCTCGGTTTGTCGTACTCTGTTCGTGTGCGGCGGTCGCGCCCGGTCGTCGTGCCCGGTCCGTCGCCGGTGTCGTCCGTACGGGCGTCAGTCCGCGACGATGCGGATCGCGCCCGGCGCGTACTCCCGCTGGCGCACCACCCGGAACCAGCCCTGCGGCAGCGCGATCGTGGCGTGCTCCTCGTGCACCACCCGGCCGCCCTCCGGGAGATGGAGCAGCATCGGGCCGAACGGCCCCGCCTCCCGGATCAGCCGGCCGGGCCCCTGCACGGCGTGGGCGTGCCCCGTCACCTCGCCCAGCGCGAGCACCAGCCGCCCCCGCCCGTCGCGCAGTTCGCCCGACGCCTTGAGGAAGGGGGCGGGCACCGCCGACTCCTCCACCGCCATGATCAGTACATCGCCCTGCCGGTACACAGAAGTCTCCCCTCAGTCGCGGCACCCGCTGTGCCGGCCACGGGAAAAACGCTACGGGCAGGGTCTGACAACGGGCCCTCGCAGCAGGCTCGGAGCGGTCCGCCGGCCGGTCCTCAGCGGTCCCGGTCGCGGCATTGTCAGTGCGGCTTGATAAACCTTGCGGACATCAGCAGTCCCCAGGATCAGGAGCTCAGGGCCATGTACGGTGCGCAGCATCTGCACGAGTTCGGCGGCCTCCCCGCCGTCGACTTCCAGCACACGGGCGCCGGGGGCTCCCGGCCCGCCGCCGACGCCGCCGCCTGGCGCGTCTCCGTCGAACCGTACGGCGACGACGACCGGGACCGGCCGTGGGCGGACGAGTTCGCGGACTTCCTGGGCGCGGTCGACCCGGCCGGGGTCAAGGCCCTGATCATCGGCCAGTGGGGCGAGGCGTACGAGGAGAACTCCTCGGTCCCGATCGACCTGGTGATCGCCGCCGCCGACCGGCTGACCTCGCTGGAGGCGGTGTTCGTCGGGGACCTGGAGGCGGAACAGGCCGAGATCACCTGGATCGAGCAGTCGGACGTCACGGCTCTGCTGACCGCCTTCCCCGGGCTGACCGAGTTCGGGGTGCGGGGCGGCACCGACCTGGTGTTCCCGCCGGTCAAGCACGAGCGGTTGCGGTCGCTGACGATCCAGGCGGGCGGCCTGCCCGCGCAGGTGGTCCGAGGGGTGATCGACAGCGAACTGCCCGCGCTGGAGCAGCTGGACCTGTGGCTCGGCGTGTCGGCGTACGGCGGTGACACCGAGGTCACGGACCTGGCGCCGCTGCTGTCGGGCACCCGCTTCCCGCGCCTGCACCACCTGGGGCTGCGCAACAGCGAGGTGCAGAACGAGATCGCGGCGGCCGTGGCCTCGGCGCCGGTCGTCGCGCAGCTCCGGACGCTCGACCTGTCGAACGGGACGCTGGGCGACGAGGGCGCGGCCGCGCTCCTGGAGGGGCAGCCGCTCACCCATCTCGAGGTGCTCGACCTGCACCACCACTTCCTCACCGAGGCGATGGAGCAGCGGGTCCGCGCGTCGCTGGAGCCGCACGGGGTGCGCGTCGACCTGTCCGAGCGGAACGAGCCGTGGGGCAACCGCGGCGTCGAGGGCCGCTACACCGCCGTATCGGAGTAAGACATGACGACCTGCATCGGCATTCGCCACCCCGGGCACTTCCACGGTCTGCCGGTCCACACCCCGGCGGCCTCCGTCCCCCTGCCCGCCGCCGACACGGTGGCCTGGCGGCTGGAGTGCGACTACGGGGAGGAGACGGACTTCACCGACCTGTGGCAGCAGTTCCTGGACACCGTGGACACCACCCAGGTCAGGGCGCTCCTCATCGGCCCCTGGTGGCGTGAGGACTACACGCCCTTCGCCCCGGTCCGGGACCTGCTCGTCACGCACGCCGACCGCTTCCCGGCCCTGCGCGGTCTCTTCCTCGCCGATGTGGTGGGCGAGGAGTGCGAGGTGTCCTGGCTGCAGATGTGCGACGTCACGCCGGTGCTCGAAGCGTTTCCGCTGCTGGAGGAGTTCACCGTACGCGGCTGCGGCCAGGAGGGGCTGGCGCTGCGGCCGGTCCGTCAGGCGGCGCTGAGGACGCTGCGCTTCGAGTCCGGCGGGCTCCCCGGTGACCTGGTGCGGGCCGTCGCCGCGAGCGAACTGCCCGCGCTGGAGCGGCTGGACCTCTGGTTCGGCAGCTCGTGGTACGGAGCCGACGCCACGGTCGAGGACATCGGACCGGTCCTGGCGGGCGGCACCTTCCCCCGGCTGCGCCACCTGGGCCTGCAGAACAGCGAACTCCAGGACGAGATCGCGGCGGCCGTGGCCTCGGCGCCCGTCGTCGCCCAGCTGGAGACTCTCGCCCTGTCCATGGGCACCCTCAGCGACACGGGCGGGGAGGCGCTGCTGAACGGGCAGCCGCTGAACCACCTCACCACGCTCGACCTGCGCCACCACTACCTCACCGGCCCGGTGCTCGACCGGCTCAGGAAGGCCTGTGCCCCGGCCGTGGTCGAGGCCGACGAGGCGGAGGAGGACTACTGGGACGAGGACGACGACGGGGAGCCGGAGCGCTATGTCGCCGTCAGCGAGTAGCCCGAGGGCGAACGCCCCCGGGGCAAGCGGCCCCAGGACAGACGTCAACGGAGCGGGCGCCCCCGGGAGTGCGGCCGCCCCGCGCTTCGCCGTGGTCGGCAATCCGGAGAACCGCCGGGTCGCCTTCTTCGAGGAGGCCGTGCGGGCCGCCGGGCTGCCCCCGGCCCGGGTGGTCCCCTGGCTCCAGGTGCTGGGCGGCGGGGCGGTGTTCGAGCCGGGCGAGACCGTACGGATCGACTCGCCCGGTGAGAACGCGGCGGTGGAGCGGCTGCTGCGCGGGGTCGACGACCCGACCCGGGTGGAGGGGTCGGCCCGGTGGTACGCCGCGTTCCGCACGGCGGTGGGCGAGGTGGCGCGGGCCGCCTCGGCCGCCGGTGCCGGGACGCTCACCTCCTCCGGTGACCTCGCCGCGCTCTTCGACAAGCGGCTCTGCCACGCCCGCCTGGAGGCGGCGGGGGTGGCCGTGCCCGCCTCGCCCACCTCCGGGCCGCGCGGTGCGGAGGTGCGGAGCTGGTCCGACGTACGGGCGCTGATGCGGGAGCACCGGATGCCCCGGGCGTTCGTGAAGCTCGCGCACGGCTCCTCCGCCTCGGGGGTGCTGGCGGTCGAGACCGCGGGCCCCGGCCGGGTCCGGGCCAGCACCTCGGTGGAGCGGGACGGCGAGGGGCGGCTCTTCAACTCGCTGCGGGTGCGCCGGTACACCACGGAGCGGGAGGTGGGCGCCCTCGTGGACGCACTCGCCCCGGACGGGCTCCACATCGAGCGCTGGCTGCCGAAGGCGTCCCAGCGGGGACGGGCCGCCGATCTGCGGATCGTGGTGGTGGGCGGCCGGGCGACCCACGCCGTCGTCCGCACCAGCCTCTCCCCCATGACCAACCTCCATCTCGGGGGCGCCCGCGGCGATCTCGACGAGGTCCGGGCCGCCGTGTCGGCGGTGGGCGGCTGCTGGCGCGAGGCGCTGGCGATGTGCGAGCGGGCCGCCGCCTGCTTCCCGGGGACGCTGTGCGTGGGCGTCGATCTGCTGCCCGCGGCCGGCTGGCGGCGCTTCGCCGTCGGTGAGGTCAACGCCTTCGGTGATCTGCTGCCCGGACTGACCGGTCTGCCCGGCAGCGGCGCCGAGGGGCTGGACACCTATGCGGCGCAGGTCGCCGCCGTACTGGACCGAACGAGGAACGACCATGCCGTCACGTCTCCCTGACCCCCACCGCCCCGACATGGCCGAGGTCGTGGGCAGTCACGACCTGCTGCTGGTCACCCTGGACACCCTGCGCCACGATGTCGCCGTCGAGCTGGCCGCCGCCGGGCGCATCCCCAACCTCGCTGCCCACCTCCCCGGCGGTGTGTGGGAGAAGCGGCACGCGCCGGGCAGCTTCACCTACGCCTCGCACCAGGCGATGTTCGCCGGGTTCCTGCCGACGCCCGCCGCCCCCGGCCCCCACCCTCGGCTCTTCGCGGCCCGGTTCGCGGGCAGCGAGACGACGGCGGACGGCACGTTCGTCTACGACACCCCGGACCTGGTGTCGGGGCTCGCCGCCGAGGGGTACCGCACGGTGTGCATCGGCGGGGTCGGGTTCTTCAACCGGCAGGGCGCCCTGGGGTCGGTGCTGCCCGGGATGTTCCAGGAGAGCCACTGGGAGCCGGAGTTCGGGGTCGCCTGCCCGACCTCGTTCGAGGAGCAGGTGGCCCGGGCCGAGAAGGTCGTCGCGGAGCTGCCACCGGAGCAGCGGCTCTTCCTCTTCGTCAATGTCTCCGCCCTGCACCAGCCGAACTGGTTCCACACCCCGGGCGCGACCCGCGAGGCCGGTGACTCCCGGGCCACGCACGCGGCCGCCCTGGAGTACGTCGACCGGCACATCGGCCGGCTCTTCGCCGCCGCGAGCAGCCGCCGCCGGTGCTTCGCCATCGTCTGCTCCGACCACGGCACGACGTACGGGGACGACGGCTACACCGGCCACCGGCTCGGCCACGAGGCCGTCTGGACCGTGCCGTACGCCCACTTCTTCCTGGAACCGGGGGCCTCCTGATGACCACCAGCACCGCCAAGGCGACCGACATCCCCGCCGTCAGGCCGTACGAGAGTTACGTCTACGCCTATCCGCACAAGACGGCCTACCGTCCCCTGCCGGAGCGGCCCGTGCTGCGCGAGCTGTGGGCGGCCGAGCGGAAGGACGCCCTCTCGCTCTACCTCCACATACCGTTCTGCGAGGTCCGCTGCGGCTTCTGCAACCTCTTCACCCGGATCGGCGCGCCCGAGGAGCTGACGACCCGCTATCTCGACGCCCTGGACCGGCAGGCCGTGGCCGTACGGGACGCACTCGGCGACGGAGAGCCGGTGCGGTTCGCGGCGGCGGCCTTCGGCGGCGGAACGCCGACCTTCCTGACGGCGGGCGAGCTGGAGCGGCTCTGCGACATCGCGGAGAAGCGGATGGGCGCCGATCTACGCGCGGTGCCGCTGTCGGTGGAGACCTCGCCGTCCACCGCGACCGCCGACCGGCTGGCGGTGCTGGCCGACCGGGGCACGACCCGGATCAGCATCGGGGTGCAGAGCTTCGTGGACGCCGAGGCGAAGGCGGCCGTCCGCCCGCAGCGCCGGGCCGAGGTGGAGGGTGCTCTCGGCCGGATCCGGGACGCCCGGATACCCGTGCTGAACATCGACCTGATCTACGGCATCGACGGCCAGACCGAGCGCACCTGGCTCACCTCGCTGGACGCCGCGCTGGCGTGGCGGCCGGAGGAGCTGTATCTCTACCCGCTGTACGTGCGCCCGCTGACCGGTCTGCACCGGCTCGGCGCGGGCGTGACCGGCCCGGAGGCGGAGGCCCTGGAGCAGGCCGCCTGGGACGAGCAGCGGCTGCGGCTCTACGCGGTGGGCCGCGACCATCTGCTGGCCCACGGCTACGAGCAGGTGTCGATGCGGATGTTCCGCCGCGCGGACGCGCCCCGCGAATCGGCGGACGGCCCCGAGGACTACGCCTGCCAGACCGACGGCATGATCGGACTCGGCTGCGGGGCCCGCTCCTACACCTCCGCCCTGCACTACTCCTTCGACTACGCGGTCGACATGCGGGAGATCCGTTCCATCATCGACTCCTTCACCGCCACCCAGGACTTCTCCCGGGCCGAGGTCGGGCGGTACGTCGACGAGGAAGAGGCCCGCAGGCGCCACCTCCTCCAGTCCGTCCTCCAGGCGGCCGGTCTTCCCGTGGCCGACTACCGCGCCCGCTTCGGTACGGACCCGTGGGCGGACTTCCCCGCCGAGCTGGCGGAGTTCGCGGCGCGGGGCTGGCTGGACGAGGGGGCGCCGGAGGGGCTGCTGCGGCTCTCGCCGCTGGGCCTGGCGCACTCGGACGCCCTGGGGCCCGCGCTGTTCTCGCCCGGGGTGCGGGCGGCGATGGCCGCGTACGAGCGGAAGTGAGCGGACCGTGGACCTGACCATCCTCTACCGGGGCCCGCTGGCCTCGTGCGACTACGACTGTCCGTACTGCCCGTTCGCCAAACGGCGGGACAGCCGGGCGCAGTTGACCTCCGACCGGGACGCGCTGGAGCGGTTCACGGCGTGGGCGGCGGCGCAGACCGGCGACCGGCTCTCGGTGCTGTTCACCCCGTGGGGCGAGGGTCTGGTGCGGTCCTGGTACCGGCGGGCGCTGACCGAGCTGTCGCACCTCCCGCACATAGGCCGGGTCGCCATCCAGACCAATCTGAGCGGCCGCACCGCCTGGCTCGCGGACGCCGATCCGGAGCGGATCGCGCTCTGGTGCACGTACCACCCAGGGCAGACGCCGTACGAGCGGTTCCTCGGCAAGTGCCGTGAGCTGTCGGCCCAGGGCATCCGGTTCAGCGTGGGCGTGGTGGGGTTCGAGGCCCACCTCGAAGAGGCCCAACGGCTGCGGGCGGCGCTGCCCCCGGAGGTCTACCTCTGGGTGAACGCCGCCGAGGGACGGACGTACACCGACGAGGAGGCGGCCCGGTGGACGGAGCTGGACCCGCTCTTCCCGTACAGCAGGCATCCGCACCGCTCGGCCGGGCTGCCCTGCCGGACAGGCGAGTCGGTGATCTCGGTGGACGGCGAGGGGACCGTGCGGCGCTGCCACTTCGTCAGGGCCGAGCTGGGCAACCTGTACGACGGCAGCTACCGCCGGGCGCTCGGTCCGCGGGCCTGTCCGCTCGCCGTCTGCGACTGCCACATCGGCTATGTGCACCTGGAGACGCTGCCGCTGTACGACGTGTTCGCGGGCGGTGTGCTGGAGCGGATACCGGCCGGGCCGGGCGCGGGCCCGACGCCGGACGGACCCCTGGTCCCGGGCCCGACGCGGCGTACGCTCCCTCTGCTGAACCCCTGAGCCCTTCAGAACCTGCTGTTACAGCGGCAGCAGGTCCGGGCGCTTGGCCTCGACGTGGTCGCCGGACGACTCGCCGCGCAGCCGCCGCCCGATCCACGGCACGAGGTACTCCCGCGCCCACTGGATGTTGTCGCGCCCCTCGTCGAAGGTGCTGCGCTGGGCCTGCGGGGGCCACGGCTGGTCCGGGTCGGTCGGGACGTCGTGGCCGAGGACCTGGGCGGCGCGCAGCGCGACCCGGGTGTGCCCCTCGGGCGAGAGGTGGAGCCGGTCGGCGTCCCAGGCGCGCCGGTCCTGCACCGAGCGGAGCGACCACAGGTCGAGCACCGGGCAGCGGTAGCGGTCCGCGATGGCCCGGAGGTGGACGTTGTACGTGGCGATCTTGCCGCGCATATGGCGCAGCACCGGAACGCCCCGGGTGTCGAAGCCGGTGGTGATCATGACGGTGCCGACGGCCTCGGTCAGCTCCGCGACGGCCTTCTCGTACCGATCGGCCAGGTCGTCGGGGTCGGTGCCGGGCCGGATGATGTCGTTGCCGCCCGCGCAGAAGCTGACCAGGTCGGGGGCCAGCTCCTTGGCGCGGGGGATCTGCTCCTCGACGATCTGGTCGAGGAGGCGTCCGCGTACGGCGAGATTGGCGTAGCGGAAATTCCCGTGCCGGGTCTCGTCCGGGTTCGTCGACGCGTCGGGGGCCGGGAGCCGGTCGGCGAGGAGAACCGCGAACCGGTCCGCCCAGCCGACAAAGGTGCCGTCGGGGCCGGGGTCTCCGACGCCTTCGGTGAAACTGTCCCCGATCGCCGCGTACGACCCGATGGTGTGCTGCTTCTGGGTTCTCGAATCGTCTGCCACAAGCACATATCCTGCACCGTTCAATGTGACCTACGCGACCGTAATACGGGGTTGACGGGTGGTGACATAGACCACCCGGTCAGATTTGGGTAAAGCCGGAATAAGTAGAGGGCGGTGTGCCACAGCACACCGCCCTCGATCACTTCACGCCCCGCGCGGGCCGCCCTCGGGTCAGAGGGAGACGCCGTGCTGGCGCAGGTAGGCGACCGGGTCGACGTCCGAGCCGTAGCTCGGGCCGGTGCGGACCTCGAAGTGGAGGTGCGGGCCGGTGGAGTTGCCGGTGGAGCCGGAGAGGCCGATCTGCTGGCCGCCGGTGACGGTCTGGCCGGTGGAGACGTTCAGCGAGGACTGGTGGGCGTACTGGGAGTACATGCCGTCCGCGTGGCGGATGACGACCTCGTTGCCGTACGAACCGCTCCAGCCGGCCGAGACCACGGTGCCCGGGCCGATGGCGCGGACGGGGGTGCCGGAGGCGGCGCGGAAGTCGGCGCCGGTGTGGTAGCCGCTGGACCAGCTGGAGCCGGAGGCGCGGTACTGGGTGGTGACCTGGGCGCTGTCCAGCGGGGCGGTCCAGCCGGAGCCGGTGGACTGCGAGGAGCCGGTCTGGGTGGTGGCACCGCTCTGCTTCTGCGCGGCGTCCGACTCGTCGGCCGAGATGGTGTCGCCCTTGGGAGCCTGCTCGGCCTTCTTCGGCGCGGCCTTGGGGGCGGCCTTCTTCTCGGCCTTCGGTGCGGACTTGGGCGCCGGGGCGGACTTCTTGGCCTCGGAAGGCGCGGCGGAGCCGGTCGCCTTGGCGCCGAGGGTGAGCTTCATGCCCGGGAAGATCAGGCTGGGGTTCTCGCCGACGGTGGACCGGTTGTCCTGGTACAGCTTCTGCCAGCCGCCCTTGACCTGGTGCTCGGCGGCGATCTTCGCGAGGTAGTCGCCGGAGACGACGGAGTACGTCTTCGGGGCGGTCTTCGCCTTGGCGGGCGCGGCCTGCGGGGCAGCGGTCTGCGCGGCGGCGGCCGTGGCAGCGGCGGGCTTGGTGGCGGGGGCGGCCTTCTCCGCGGCGTGGGCGCCGGTGGCGCCGATCAGCGGGAGGGCGAGTACGGCGCCGCCGGTGCCCGCGGCGAGGACGCCGCGGGTGATCGGGCCGGACTTGGGACGGCGGTGCTTACCCTTTGCGGGCATGGCGAAGTTCCTCTCCGGCGCCTGCGAGGTGAGCTGTCGGGTTCGGGCTGGAGATGCCCGGCCGCCGGATGGCGACTTCACCCCTAGCCGGTCCGGATCGCTCCGGGCCGGCGGCTTACCTGGTTCCCCCGCTCCTGCCACACGTGAGTGGGTGGGTGCGAATTCCGGGCGGCGGCAGGATTAGGCGGTCCGTCCGGATTGACGGTGACCGTAAACGAGTCAGGACGACGGGAACAAGCCGTCGGTTGCCTGCCGGAATCATCGATTCAATTCCGTTCCGGATTTCCCGTCACACTCCGTGGATTACGGATCTTGGCTTTCCGTACGGATCCCGGGAAAACGACCGGGCTCCGTCGCCACGGTCCGTCACGGATATGATCCCGCTCACCTGCGGAATCCCATCTCCCCCATTAGCGGGGCATGTTCTATGAAATGCACCAATACGGACATGCCGTCGGCGCCACTCCTGACATCCCGTCATCCGGCCCCTGATTTTCGGCCGAATCGATGTCGTATCGTCACAGGAGCGCCCTCGCCGGAGAGCCGCGCCGACGCCAGAGACTTCAGGAGCCACCGTGACGCAGCAGGTGCCGCAGGTCCCGCCGACCGAGACCGCACTGACCGGAGTCCGCAACTTCCGCGACGTGGGCGGGCTCCCCACCACGGACGGGCGGCGCACCGCCTTCGGCCGGCTCTACCGCAGCGGCCACCTGGCGCACGCCACGGCCGAGGACGCGGCCTTCCTCTCCGGGCTCGGGCTGCACACCGTCTTCGACTTCCGGAACTCCGCCGACCACCGGCTCGACGGATACGACATCGAGTTGACCGGTGTCCGTAATGTCAGCATTCCGCTCTCGGACCCGGCCGACGGAGCCGAGTTCTGGCGGCTGGTGCGCGACGGGAACATCGAGCAGCTGCGCTCGATCCTGGCCAACGGCAAGGGCACCGAGCGGATGCTCCACATGTACCGCGCGACCATCGTGGACCGCACCGCCGAGCACAGCCGCGTCCTGCACGCGCTGGCGGAGGACAGTGTTCCGGCCCTGATGCACTGCGCGGCGGGCAAGGACCGGGCGGGGCTGTCGATCGCGGTCTCGCTGCTCGCGGTCGGCGTCGAGCGCGAGGCGATCGAGGCGGACTACCTCAAGTCCAACGACCCGCACCGCCGGTACAAGGTGAAGCGCACGGACATGTCCGAGACCGGGATGTCCCCCGAGGTGATGGAGCTGCTCAACCCGCTCTTCGGGGCCCAGTCCTCCTACCTCGCGGCGGCGTTCACGGCCATCGACGAGACCTGGGGCTCGACGGACCGCTATCTGTCGGAGGGGCTGAACATCTCCCCCGCCACCCGGGAGCGGCTGCGCGAGCGCCTGCTCGACCAGGGCTGAGCGGCTACTCCGCGCCCGCCACCATGAAGAGCAGGTAGAGGAAGGCCGCGATCACGTGGCCGACCACCAGGTAGGCGATGAGGCGGATCACCAGACCGCGCGGCATCCGGCGCTCCTGCGCGTCCTTCGTGGCCCTCGGCCGCCGGGGACTCAGCGGGTCGTAGTGTTCGGAATCGGACATGACGGTCCTCTCTGCCGGCCTCGCGGCCGGTGGGTACGAAGGGTCCGGAGGTACGGAGGTCCGGAGGAGCGCGGGGACCCCGGTGGTACGCGGGGCCCCGGAGGTGCACGTGGTCAGCGCGCGTGGAGGGCGTTGCCGAGGCACAGCTCGGCCGCGGGGCTCTGGAGCAGGGAGTGGACGAAGAGCAGCTCCGCCCCGCCGCGGTCCAGGGCCGCGATCCGGTGGGGGGTGAGCGAGTCGAAGTGGGCGCTGTCGCCCGGGTCCAGGTCGTGCACCGTCTCCCCCAGTGCGACCCGCAGTCGTCCGCCGACGACGTACAGCCACTCCTCACCGGGGTGCACCCGGACCAGATCGCCCTGGGCGCCGTACGGGACACGGACCCGCAGCGCCTGCATGGCGCGGCCGGGGCTGCCGGCCCGGCGGTACATCCAGCCGTCGGCCTCGGCGCCCTCGAAGGCGCCGCCCCGGATGATCGCGTCGCGCTCGGGGGGCTTCTCGCCGAGCAGCTCGGAGACCGTCGTACCGTAGATGCGGGCCAGGCCCAGCAGCATCGGCAGCGAGGGCTGGCGGCGGCCGGTCTCCAGCCGGGAGAGGTGGGCCGGGGAGAGTCCGGCCCGCTGGGCTGCGGTCTCCAGGGTGAGGCCGCGCCCGCGGCGCAGTTCGCGCAGTCGGGGGGCGACGCCGGGAAGCTCGTCGGCCGCCCCCTCGTCCGGAGGGTTCATGGTTCCATTGGGCCAGGAACTTTCCTCCCGGGCAAATAAATTGCCCGGGAGGCAAATCCACCGGTCTCAGCGGTTGGCCACGGCCTGCTTGACCAGGGTCCGGCCGAAGTCCCACATCAGCCCGCCCCCGCTGTGGGCGTCGTCCATGACCTCGGTGAACGCCGTCACGAAGCGGTCCACCTCCGGCTCCCCGATGATCAGCGGCGGGATCAGCTTGATCACTTCCAAGTGGTCGCCGGAGACCTGGGTGAGGATGCGGTGCTTCTGGAGCAGCGGCACCACGACCATCTGGGCGAAGAGTCCCTTCCGGGCCGCCTGGAGCATGGTCCAGCGGCTGCGGAGCTTCAGCGAGGACGGGCGGCCGAACTCGATGCCGATCATCAGCCCGCGCCCCCGCACCTCGTGCAGCAGCTCGTAGCGGTCCACCAGCGCCGCCAGCCGCTCACGCAGCAGGTCCCCGGTGCGCCGGGCGCCCGCGACGATCTCCTCGTCCTCCATCACCGTGAGCACCGCGAGCCCCGCCGCCATGGCCTGGGCGTTGGAGCCGAAGCTCGCGGAGTGGACGAGGACCCGGTCCATCGAGGAGTAGACCTTGCGGAAGATCCACTCCTTGCCGAGCGTGGCGCCGACCGGGACATAGCCGCCGGAGAGCGCCTTGGCCACGCAGACGAGATCGGGCTCCACCCCCTCCTCGTGCTGGTAGGCGTAGAAGTCACCGGTCCGCCCGAGACCCGTCTGCACCTCGTCGGCGATCAGGAGCGCCTTGTGCCGGTGGAGCAGCTCCTGCGCCTCGTACAGGAAGCCCGGCGACGCGGCGTGCACGCCCTTGCCCTGGATGGGCTCGACGACCAGGGCGGCCACGTCCCCGCGCTTCAGCTCCCGGCGCAGCCCGTCCAGGTCGCCCAGGGCGATCGGGGTGTCGGGCAGCAGCGGGGCGAAGCCGTCCCGGAAGCCGCGCTCGCCGTTGACCGAGAGGGAGCCGGTGGTCAGCCCGTGGAAGGCGTGGTCGCAGTAGAGGACCCGGGGCTTCCCGGTGGCGTACCGGGCGAACTTCAGCGCGGTCTCGACCGCTTCCGTACCGCTGTTCCCGAAGAAGACCCGGTCCAGGTGCGGGCTGTGGCCGAGCAGCTTCTCCGCGAGCAGCCCGGGCAGGGGCTGGCAGTCGAAGCGGGTGAGGTCGGCGAGCTGGGCGTCGAGCACGTCGTGCAGGGCCCGGCGGACGACCGGGTGGTGCCGGCCGAGCCCCATGACGCCGAACCCGGCCAGCATGTCCAGATAGTCCCGGCCCTCGGCGTCCCAGAAGTACGCGCCCTCGGCCCGCTCGTAGACCTTGTCGAAGCCGATGGTGTGCAGCATGCGCGGCAGTTGGTGGTTGAGATGGCGCGCGTGCAGCTCGTACCGCTCGCCCCCGCGCTCCGCCAGCAGCCGCCCGAGGTCGAAGCCCTTCGGCCCGCCGTCCGTCACCGGTTGCCGCCGACGCTCTCCCGGGCCGCGCGCAGCGACTCCTTGAGCGACCCCATGGTCGCGAGGACGGCGGTGGGTTCGTAGCCGCAGTGGGCCATGCAGTTGGCGCAGCGCGGGTCCTTGCCCCGGCCGTACTTGTCCCAGTCGGTCTCCTCGATGAGCTGACGGTACGTCGGTACGTAGCCGTCACTCATCAGGTAGCAGGGGCGCTGCCAGCCGAAGAGCGAGTAGTTGGGGATGGCCCAGGCGGTGCACGGGAAGTCCGCCTTGCCCTCCAGGAAGTCCAGGAAGAGCGGCGAGTGGTTGAGCCGCCAGCGGGCCCGGTTGCCGCCGGCGAAGGCCTTCTTGAAGAGTTCGCGGGTCTGGTCGACGCCGAGGAAGTGCTCCTGGTCGGGCGCCTTCTCGTAGGCGTAGGCGGGCGAGATCATCATCTCGTCAACCTGCAGGTCGTCGTTGAGGTAGTTGAGGACCTCGATGATGGTCTGCGGGGTGTCGGTGTTGAAGAAGGTGGAGTTGGTGGTGACCCGGAAGCCGCGCCGCTTGGCCTCCTTCATCGCCTCCACCGCCTCGTCGAAGACGCCCTCCTTGGCGACCGACTCGTCGTGCCGCTCCCGCAGTCCGTCGATGTGCACGGCGAAGGCGAAGTAGGGCGAGGGGGTGAACTTGTCGAGCTTCTTCCGCATGAGCATCGCGTTGGTGCAGAGGAAGACGTATTTCTTCCGCGCGACGAGCTGGCGCACGATCTCGTCGATCTGCGGGTGCATCAGCGGCTCGCCCCCGGCGATGGAGACCATGGGGGCACCGGATTCGAGCACCGCGCCCACGGCCTGGGCGACCGGCATGCGCTGCTTCAGGACACCGGCCGGGTGCTGGATCTTCCCGCACCCCTCGCAGGCGAGGTTGCAGGCGAACAACGGCTCCAGTTCGACGATGAGCGGGAACTTCTCACGCTTGCGGAGCTTCTGTTCGAACAGATACGTCGCGACCTTGATGGACTGACGGAGCGGCATGGCCATCTGGCTCACCTCCTGGGGAGCAGTAAAGATCGGTGCCATTCGTAGAAAGCGGGAAGGACGGCACGGAGAACACGGAAGGCCGATATTCCACCGCGGACCGTGCCGATACGGACGAGCTCATGCTCTGGAGCGTCCACGACCACCCGGACGGCCGCAACCGGGCGCGGGCCGTGGCACAGGGCGGTACGCAGTGTGGCGGCGGACTCCATGTCCACGGCGACGGCCCCGGTGGCCCGCAGCGCGGCCCGCTCGGGGCCGCGTACGACGTGGTCGGAGCCGGTCAGGGGGCCGGTGTGGACAGTGGCGCCGGGGACGGCCCGGGCCAGGGCTGCGACCAGCAGCCCGGTGCCGGTGCAGGGGGTGACGCCGTCCGCGTCCCGGGTCTCCTCCGCGACGACCAGGTCCCCGGGGTGCATCCCGGGGGCGAGGCCCGCGCAGAAGCCGGAGGCGATGACGGCGGCCTCCGGTGCGCCACCGGGGGCGAGAGCGGCCGCCACGGCCGCCTCCGCCGCCCGGGGGCCCATTCCGGTCCGCAGGACCCGCACCGGGCCCGCGGGACGCCTGCCGCTGCGCAGGGCCACCTGCTCGATGCCCAGCGCGCAGGCGACCAGCAGCGGCGCTTGGGGGCTCGCGGGCCCCGGTGCGCCCACCATCAGACGCCCTGGGCGGCGCCCGTACGGTCGGCGAACGGGTCGCCGTACACGTAGCGCCCGAGTGCCGTGAGGGGGAAGACCTGACGGTAGAGGTGGTAGTTGATGGAGAAGTCCCAGGGGAAGCCGGTGCCGGTGAAATACGGCTCGTCCCAGGAGCCGTCTGCCTGCTGGGCCTCGGTCAGCCAGGTGACCCCGCGGGTGACGGCGACGCTGTCGCGGCGGCCGGCCGCCAGCAGGGCGAGCAGGGCCCAGGCGGTCTGGGAGGCGGTGGACTCACCGTGCCCGATCCACTTCTCCTCCCGGTACGAGCGCAGGTCCTCGCCCCAGCCGCCGTCGTCGTTCTGCACGGACTCCAGCCACTCCACCGCCCGGCGGATCGAGGGGTGGGCGGCGGGCAGTCCGGCGGCGACCAGCGCAGGGACCACCGACCCCGTCCCGTAGACATAGTTGACGCCCCAGCGCCCGAACCAGGCGCCGCACGCCTCCTGTTCGGCGAGCAGCCACTCGATGCCCCGTTGCGTACGGGGGTGTTGGGCGCGCCCCTCGACGGCGAGCATCTCCACCACATGGCCGGTGACGTCGGCCGACGGCGGGTCGATGACCTCACCGAAGTCGCAGAACGGCAGGCGGTTGGGGAAGGAGCTGGTGTTGTCGGCGTCGAAGGCGCCCCAGGCCCCGTTGCGGGACTGCATCCCGAGGTTCCAACGGACCCCGCGCTCGATGGCGGCCTCCACCCGGGCGGGGTCGGGGTGGCGGACCCGGCGTAGCGCCAGGACGACTTCGGCGGTGTCGTCGATGTCCGGGTAGTTGTCGTTGTGGAACTCGAACGCCCAGCCTCCGGGGGCGAGTTCGGGTTTGCGTACGGACCAGTCGCCGGGCCGGGTGATCTCCTCGGCCAGCATCCAATCGGCGGCCTTCACCAGCGCCGGGTGGTCGGGTCTGAGTCCGCCGTCGACCAGGGCGATGGTGGCCAGGCAGGTGTCCCAGACGGGCGACTGGCAGGCCTCGACCATCCGGGCGCCGTCCTCGCGGTGCACGGCGAACCGGTCCAGCGAGGCGAGGCCCGCCTTCATCACCGGGTGGTCCAGGTCGTAGCCGAGGAGATGCAGGGCGATGAGGGAGTAGACGGCCGGGGGCTGGATGCCGCCCCAGCAGCCGTCGTTCTCCTGGCGTTCGACGATCCAGCGGGCCGCCACGTTCATGGCGATGCGGCGCAGCGGGCGCGGGGCGACCTTGTGGTAGAGGTGCAGCCCCTTGTCCAGGCGCTGGAAGAGGCCGTCCCAACTGGCCGCCGGGGCAAGCTTCCTGGGCGGGTTGGGGCGGGCCGGGTCGGTGTGCAGCTCGTCCAGGGCGAAGGGCGCGGGCCGCACGGGGCGCTTCGCGGAGACGATGGTCAGGGGGACGATGGTCTGCCGGGCCCAGCAGCCGAAGTCATAGATGTTGAGGGGGACCCAGGAGGGCAGGAACATCAGCTCGGGCGGGAGTTCGGGGAGGTCGTCCCACTTCCACCAGCCGAAGAGCGCCAGCCAGATCCGGGTGAAGACCCGGGCGGCCGCGATGCCGCCCTGTTCCCTGATCCAGGAGGCGGCGCGGGCCATGTGCGGTTCGTCCGGGGCGTCCCCGGCCAGCCGCAGGGCCACATAGGCCTCGATGGTGGCGGAGAGGTCGCTCGGTCCGCCGTAGAAGGTGTTCCAGGTGCCGTCACCCAGTTGCTCGCCCCGGATGAAGAGGGCGGCGGCCCGGGTGGTCTCCGGGTCCTGGATCCCGAGGAACTGGCGCAGGAGCAGGTCCTCGGCGTCCATCGTGACGTTGGTGGCGAGGTCCCCCTTCCACCAGCCCTGCTCGTCCTGTCTGCCGAGAAGGTGCTCCACGGAGCGTTCGGCGGCCCGCCGGGCGGCGGCGAGCACCTCGTCCGGGGCGAGGGTCGTGCGGTCGGGATGTCCTGCCGTGGTCGCGGAGAGTTTCGCGGCCCCGGCGGGTCCGTCGGTCGTCGCTGTCATGAGCTTCCCCTTACGTGCAGTGGTTTCTCTGCTGTGCTGGGGTCTCCGTCGGCCGACGCCCCTGTCGGGGCGTCGGCCGGCGACTGCGCGTCATATACGGGTGCTGGTCATCTCTTCCGCACCACCACGAAGTCCGCGAGCGCGGTGAGCTGCGCCCGTACCTGGTGCGGCATGTCGACACCGTGCAGCGCCTCGATGGCGACCGCGTGCTGCCGACGGGCTTCCTGGGCGGTCCACTCGCGGCCGCCCGCCTCCTCGATGAGCGCCGCGCGGGCGGCGAACTCCTCCTCGGAGAAGCTGTCGAAGTCGCTGCTCTTGGCGTCGGCGGCGAGCAGCTCCCCGAGCCGCTCGGAGGCCGGGCCGCCCGCGGCGAGCGCGGCGACGACCGGGAGGGACTTCTTGCGCTGGCGCAGGTCGCTCCAGGTCTGCTTGCCGGTGGCCTCCGGGTCGCCCCAGATACCGAGCAGGTCGTCGACGGCCTGGAAGGCGAGGCCCAGGTGGTAGCCGTACGCCTCCAAGGTGTCGGCGGTGCGGTCGTCGGCGCCGCCGAGCACCGCGCCGATGGAGACCGCGCAGGCCAGCAGGGCGCCGGTCTTGTTGCCCTCCATCTCCAGGCACTCCTCGACGGTGACCCGCTCGCGGTGCTCGTAGGAGATGTCCTGGGCCTGCCCGTCGATGAGCTTGCGGGTGGCCGAGGTCAGCCGGCGGGCCGCGCGGCCCGCCTCGACCGTGCCCAGCTCCAGCAACAGGTCGTAGGCGAGGGCGAAGAGCGCGTCGCCGACCAGGATCGCCTGGGCTGGGCCGTGCACCTTCCATACGGTGTCCCGGTGGCGGCGCTGCTCGTCGCCGTCCATCAGGTCGTCGTGCAGCAGCGAGAAGTTGTGCACGAGTTCGACGGCGACGGCGCCGGGGACGCCCGCCTCGGCGGGGGCGCCGGCCGCCTCGGCCGACAGCAGGGCGAGCGCGGGGCGCACGGCCTTGCCGCCGTCGCCGTCGGCGGGCCGCCCTTCGGCGTCGATCCAGCCGAAGTGGTAGGCCGCGACGGTGTCCATGGGCGGCGCCAGCCGGTCCACGGCGGCCCGCAGCACCGGCGCTGACAGGGCTCGTCCGCGCTCCAGAAGCGCGGTGACGTCCGTGGTCTGGTCCACGGTGTCGGAAGCCGGATTCGCCGGGGTCACTGACTCTCCTCTTGTTCCGGTGGTACTGCTCATGCCGCCTCCTGCAGCGGATGTCCTTGGGGGCGGCCGAGGTCGTGGAGGGCCGCGTCGGCGGCCTGGAAGCCGCTGCGCACGGCACCCTCCATCGTCGCGGGCCAGCCGGTGTCGGTCCAGGCGCCCGACAGGTGCAGCCCGGCCGCGCGCGTGCGGGGTCCGGGGCGCAGCCGGCCGACGCCCGGGGCGGGCGCGAAGGTGGCGGTGCGCTCGCGGGTGACGAAGAAGTCCCGGATGCCCGCGCCGCGTGCGGCGGGCAGCAGCCGCTCCAGCTCGGGGAGGTAGCGCTCCCGCAGCTCGGCGACGGGCAGGTCGATCTCGTCCTGGGCGGCGGACTGGGAGACCGCCAGATACTGGCCGGGGCCCTTCAGCCCCGAGGAGTGCGTACGGTCGAAGACCCACTGGACCGGGGAGCCGATGGCGGCGAAGAACGGGCGGCGCAGCACCTTGCGGTCGTAGATCACGTGCACGTTGAGGATGGGCGCGTTGTCGATGTCGAGCAGCAGGTCCGGCTCGTCCAGCGCGCCCGCGGGGAGCAGGCCGTGGGTCTCGTGCTGCGGCACGGCGAGGACGACGGTGTCGGCGGTGAGCCGCTCCCCCGCCGTCTCGACGCTCCAGCGGCCGTCCTCGGTGCGGGTCAGGGACCCCACCTTGGCGCGCAGCTCGGTGCGGACGCCTGCGGTGTCCAGGGCCTTGCGGGCGAGGGTGTCATGCAGCTCGCCCAGGGGCACGGCGGCCCAGCCGATGTCGGCCGCGCCGGGCTCGGAGAGCAGGCCGGTCTTGAAGACCTTCGCGGCAAGCGCCATGGAGGCGTTCGGCGCGGTGGCGTTGAGGGTGGCGACGCCGACGAGGTCCCAGAGGGCCTCTACGGTGCGCTCGGACTGGCCGTGCCGCTTCAGCCAGGTGGCGAAGTCGATGCGGTCGAGCTCCGGGTCGGCGGGGTCGAGGCGGCCGAGCGCGAGGGCGGCGCGGCCGACGTTCGCCTTCTCCGCGAGGGAGAGGTGCGGATAGGCGGCGAGCCCCCCGGCGAGGTGCAGCGGTACGGGCAGGCCGGTGCGGCGGATCCGGCCCAGGCGGGGTCCGGCGGCGCGGCCGACGTCCAGGACGGGGACGTCCAGGCGGTCCTGGAGGGGGGCGAGGTGGGAGCCGTCGATGCGGTCGAGGAACCAGCGGTAGCCGGTGCAGCAGCGCAGGTAGACGTGCTGGCCGTTGTCGACGGTGAGGTCGCCGCGCTGGAAGGAGAAGGCGAGTCCGCCGAGGCGGGGCCGCCCCTCCAGCAGGGTCACGTCGAGTCCGGCGTCGGCCAGCCGGAGCGCCGCCGTGATGCCGGCCAGCCCGCCGCCGACGACGACCGCGACGGGGCGCGGTGTCTCGTCGCTCATGTCTGCCCCTCTCGCCGGGCCGTCACCGGTCGCCGGGGCGTCCCGGTAGAGATCGTCGCAGTCGTGGACGCGTGCGGCCACCCGAGGGTTGACCGGGCGCCGGAACCGCCGGAACGCATCAGGCTCGCCCCCGGGAGGTCAGCCGGGAGACATGGCGGGCGTCCAGGCCGGAGAGGCCGCGCACCGCGACGTACGCCTTCTCGTGGCCGGGCAGCGAGACCCGGCCGCGCAGCACGGCCTCCGGGTCGCGCTCGATCCGGTCCAGCAGACGGCGGTAGATCCCGGCCATGGCGGCGACGCAGGCGCCGCTGCGACGGTCCAGCATGGGCAGCAGGCGGTATCCCTCGGCGAAGAGGGTCCGGGCCCGGCGGACCTCGAAGTGGATCAGGCCCGCGAAGTCGGAGCCGGGCGGCGGGGTGGTGCGGTGGAAACCGGCGGAGCAGCCGAATTTGGCCAGGTCGTCGGCGGGGAGGTAGGTCCGCCCGTTGCCGGCGTCCTCGCGGACGTCGCGCAGGATGTTGGTGAGCTGGAGGGCGAGGCCGAGGGTGTCGGCGTACTCGGAGGCCCGCTCGGCGCCGGGTGCCCCCGGTTCCGTACCGAAGACGCCGAGGCTGAGGCGGCCGATGGCACCGGCGACGCAGCGGCAGTAGGTCTTCAGGTCGTCCCAGGTCTCGTACGTGGCGCCGCGGACGTCCATCAGGACGCCGTCGATCAGTTCGTCGAGGCCTTCCAGCGGCAGCGGGAAGCGGCGGGCGGCGTCCGCGAGGGCGACGGCCACCGGGTCGGTGTCGTCCTCCTCGACCTTGCCGTGCCGGATCCGGTCGAGCAGCTCACGGGTGCTCTCCAGCCGGGTCCGCTTGGTCGCCGGGTCCAGCTCGCCGTCACCGATGTCGTCGACCCGCCGGGAGAAGGCGTACAGCGCCGACATGGCCTGCCGCTTCTCGTACGGCAGCAGTCGGATGCCGTAGGCGAAGTTGCGGGCCTGCTGCCCGGTGACGGCCTCGCAGTAACTGTATGCGGCCTGGACCGGCGGCGACATGTGCGTCGTCTGTCCCTCCACGGTCAAGCTCACCTCTCTCTACGCGCTCTTCGCAGGACGACTGCGACTTCGCGCAGCATGCTCGGCTTGGTGGGCTTGGGCGGCCCCGGCAGTACGTCGAACCCGGCGGTCGAGATCGCGGTGAGGGCGGAGCGTCCGCCGCCGACGAAGCCGGCGAGCAGGATCCTGAGCCTGCCGTCGACGCTACCCACGAGCGGGGTGCCTTCATTCAGCAGCCCGCTCGCACGTTCGGATTCGTACGCGATCAGGGCGCGGACCGAGGCACCGGCGGTGGGCCGGGCCAGGTCGGCCTCGGTGACACGGAAGCGGTCCATGTCCTCGGCGGGCAGATAGATCCGGTCACGGGCGAGGTCCTCGGCCACGTCCTGGAGGTGCTCGACGATCTGGAGCGCCGTGCAGACCGCGTCGGAGCGGCGGACCCGCTCCGGGCTGGTGGTGCCGGTGAGGGCGAGGACCAGGCGGCCGACCGGGTTGGCGGAGAGCTCGCAGTAGGCGGCCAGCTCCTCGTAGGTGGCGTAGCGGCGGACCTTCTGGTCCTGCCGGTTGGCCTCGATCAGCCCGAGGAAGGGTTCGGGGGTGAGCGCGCGGCGCCGCACGGTGGGGCGCAGGGCGCTCATCAGGGGGTGGTGCGGCTCCTGGCCCGTGGTGGCGAAGACCCGGTGGAGGTCGGCCTCGAGGGCGTCGAGCATGGCGAGCCGGTCGTCGCTCTGCTCGGGCTCCAGGCCCAGGTGGCGGGCGTCGGCGCCGCCGGGGGCGAGGTCGCCGTCACCGATGTCGTCGACGAGCCGGGCGAAGCCGTAGACCGCCATCAGGTCGTCGCGCCAGGCGCGGGGCAGGAAGAAGGGGGCCACGGGGAAGTTCTCGTCCGCGGCCTTGCCGAGGGTGGCGTCGCCGGTGCGCGCCTGCGGGGTGGAGGTCACTGCGGACCGCCCGGCGCGGGGACGGCGGAACCACGTCGGAGCTGGAGATCTTCCGTCATTGCCGTCACATCTCCCGTTCTACACTGCTGACCCAAAACATCCCTTTTCGGACACGCCGCTCGTTCTTCCGAGTGCACTGCGGCACAGCGGGCGGAGCGCCGGGGGCGTATCGCCCCACTTGCCATGAATCAGCACCGCTACAGCCTACGTTGTGCAGCTCACAGGGGTGCGGCGGGGTGGAGCGGCCCGCGGCGGCGGCATGGTGCCGCACGTCAACCTTCTCCGTACGTCGGCGGGTTGACGTCATCCGCCGGGAGGAGATCACCCCCGGAGGCGTACTGCGGGTGGCCTTCACCGCGCCCTGCGCCGCCCCGCACATCGCTGTGGCCCCCACCGGAACGGTCCGGCGGAGGCCACAGTGGCTGGGAAACTACTTGCCCGTCTCGCGTTCGTACGCCTTGAGGACTTCCTCGGTGGGGCCGTCCATCAGCAGCTCGCCCTTCTCCAGCCAGAGCGCGCGGTCACAGGTGTCCCTGATCGACTTGTTGTTGTGGCTGACCAGGAAGACGGTGCCCGCCTCCTTGCGGAGTTCACGGATCCGTTCCTCGGAGCGGATGCGGAACTTGTGGTCACCGGTGGCCAGCGCCTCGTCGATCATGAGGACGTCGTGGTTCTTGGCGGCGGCGATGGAGAAGCGCAGCCGCGCCGCCATGCCGGAGGAGTACGTGCGCATCGGCAGGGTGATGAAGTCACCCTTCTCGTTGATACCGGAGAAGTCCACGATCTCCTGGTAGCGGGAGCGGATCTCGGCCTGGGACATGCCCATGGCCAGGCCGCCCAGCACCACGTTGCGCTCGCCGGTCAGGTCGCTCATCAGCGCCGCGTTCACACCGAGCAGCGAGGGCTGGCCGTCGGTGTAGACCCGGCCGGACTCGGTCGGCAGCAGACCGGCGATGGCCCGTAGCAGCGTCGACTTGCCGGAGCCGTTGGTGCCGATGAGGCCGATGGCCTCGCCCCGGTAGGCGGTGAAGGAGACGCCGCGCACGGCGTGCACCTTCCTGACCCCGCGCTGCTCGCCCTTGCCGCGGCGCAGCATCCGGCTCAGCGCCGCGGTGGCGCTGCCCCGGCCGCCGCCACCGCCGTTGACCCGGTAGACGATGTGGACGTCATCGGCGATGACCGTGGGAGTCCGTCCCTGCGTGTTGTCCTCAGCCACGGCCGTACCGTTCCTCTGCCTTCCAGAAATACACGAATCCCACGACGCCCAGCAGCAGGGCCCAGCCGAGACCGACGGCCCAGACGTGGTCCGGCAGGTTCTCGGAGCCGTACCCGTCGATCAGGGCGAAGCGGACCAGGTCCATGTAGACGGCCGCCGGGTTGTACTGCAGTACGTCGGCGATCCACTGCGGCTTGTCCTTGAGCATCACCGGGATGGAGAACATGACGCCCGAGGCGTACATCCAGGTGCGCATGATGAACGGCATCAGCTGCGCGAGGTCGGGGGTCTTGGAGCCGAGCCGCGCCATGATGAGGGCCAGGCCGGTGTTGAAGACGAACTGGAGGATCAGGGCGGGGATCACCAGGAGCCACGACAGCGAGGGGTAGCTGCCGAAGATGATGGCGACCGCGACCAGCACGATCATCGAGAACAGCAGCTGCTGGAGCTGCTGGAGCGAGAACGAGATGGGGAGCGAGGCCCGGGGGAAGTGGAGGGCCCGGACCAGTCCGAGGTTGCCGGAGATCGACCGGACGCCCGCCATCACGGAGCTCTGGGTGAAGGTGAAGACGAAGACGCCGGTGACGAGGAACGGCACGAAGACGTCGTGGGGAATCCCCTCCCTGGTCCCCAGGATCAGTCCGAAGATCAGGTAATAGACACAGGCGTTCAGGAGAGGGGTGACCACCTGCCACAGCTGGCCCAGTTTGGCCTGGCTGTACTGAGCGGTCAGCTTCGCCCTGGAGAAGGCCAGGATGAAATGGCGCCGGCCCCAGAGCTGTCGCATGTACTCGAACAGCCCGGGCCGGGCACCGCTCACGGTCAGGCCGTACTTGGCGGCCAGCTGAGCCGGGCCGAGGCCCTCGTCGGCGGACGGCGGGGTCCCGAGGGCTACCCCACCGTCGTGGGTCGTGTCACTCACAAGTTGAAACTCTCGTCTTCACGCGCAGCCAGTCGCGGGCGCGGCTCAGGCGGACAGGTTCCGGAAAGAAAATACGCCTCATGGTCTCAGAGGACAGAGTCTCAGATGACCGGAGGTCGGCCCAGCCTCGTCAGCCGCCACACCGTACGCCACTTCATCGGGCGGCGGGGCCCGCAGGGCGTCGACCAGCCCTCCCGGAAACCGCCGAACCAGGCCTTCAGCGCGGGCGGCGACGGGCGCCTGACCAGGGTGAGCAGCAGCCAGACCCCCAGGTAGAGCGGGATCAGCGGGGCGGGCAGATTACGGCGGGCCAGCCAGACCCGGTTCCGGGCCACCATGCGGTGGTAGACCGTGTGCCGGGAGGGGGCCGTGGTGGGGTGGTGCAGCACCAGGTCCGCGCGGTAGTCGATCATCCAGCCCGCGTCCAGCGCCCGCCAGGCGAGGTCGGTCTCCTCGTGGGCGTAGAAGAACTCCTCGGGCAGCGGGCCGACCTCGGCGAGGACCTTGGTGCGTACGGCGTTGGCGCCGCCGAGGAAGGTCGTGACCCGCGAGGAGCGCAGCGGGTCGGCCGCCCGGAGCCGGGGCACGTGCCGGCGCTGGGTGGTGCCCGTGTCGGGGTCGGTGATCCGGAAGGTGAGGATGCCGAGCCCCGGGTCCGCCTCGAACGCCCGACGGCACAGTTCGGCGGTGTCACGGTTGGGGAGCAGCCCGTCGTCGTCGAGGAAGAGCAGGGCGTCCACCTCGGCGCCGGAGGGGCCGAACGCCTCGATGCCGGCGTTGCGGCCGCCGGGGATGCCCAGGTTCTCGGGCAGCTCCACGGTCCGCACCCCGGGCGGGAGATCCGGGACCGGGGCGCCGTTGCCGACCACCACGACCTCGATCCGGTCCCCGTCCTGGGCGGCGACCGAATCGAGGAGGGCGCGGAGTTCGTCCGGGCGGTTGCCCATGGTGATGATCACCGCGCCCAGTTTCATGGCTGGGGTCACTTCAGCCTGCTGGACGCCAGGACGGAGACCAGGTGCAGCAGGGTCTGCAGCAGCGCGATCCCGGCCAGGACGGCCGTGGCCAGGCGGGTGTAGAAGAGGTCGCCGCCGATGGTGTCGACGATCGCCACCAGCAGGATCAGCAGCGAGGCCTCGATCCCGAGGATCAGCCGGTGGAACTTGAGCGCCCCGGCCGCCCGGCGGGCCAGCGCCATGCCGGAGGAGCGCGGCTCGGAGGCCGACTCCTTGACCGGCGGCAGCCCGCCCTGGTGCCGGGCCACCCCGACCAGGTCCGTCTCGGCCTTGATCAGGATCGCGCCGAGGGCGGCCAGGGTGCCGAGGAACGCCCAGAGCCAGTCGGTCCGGCCCTCGCCCCAGATGTCCGCGGCGCGCAGGCCGAGGCCGACGAGGACCGCCGCGTCGCAGAGGTAGGCGGCGACCCGGTCCAGGTAGATCCCACTGAGCGAGTACTGCTTCTTCCAGCGGGCCAGCTCGCCGTCCACACAGTCGAACAGCAGGTAGAGCTGGACCATCAGCACACCGAGCAGGGCGCCCGGGATGCCCGGCACCAGGAGGGCCGGGGCGGCGAGGACGGCGGCCAGGGTCATGACGTACGTGACCTGGTTCGGCGTCACCCGGGTGTTCACCAGGTAGCGGTCCACCCGCAGGGAGACCTCGCGCATGTACAGCCGCCCGGCCCAGTGCTCGCCGCTGCGCCGGTCCTTCACCCCGGCCGGGTGCACGACCGGGCGGAGTTCAGCTACTGATGGTCTTGGCATAGTCGGCGTACGCGTCCCTGATCTGGTCGGTGGACAGGTTGAGGTGCTCCAGGACCGTGAAGCGCCCGGGGCGCGTCTGCGGCGCGTAGTCGACGGCCCGGACGAACTCGTCCACGGTGAACCCGATCTCCTCGGGCAGGACCGGCAGGCCGTGGCGGCGCAGTATCGACGCCATCAGGAGGGACTCCTGGTGGGCACCGCGCAGATGCATGGCGAAGCAGGCGCCGAGGCCGACCTGTTCGCCGTGGCTGGCCGCGCGCTGGGGGAAGAGCAGGTCGAAGGCGTGGTTGATCTCGTGGCAGGCGCCGGACGCCGGACGCGAGTCACCCGCGACCGACATCGAGATGCCGGTCAGCACGAGCCCCTCGGCCAGCACCTTGAGGAAGGAGTCGTCACCGACCCCGCCCGGGTGGCGCAGCACGGCCTCGCCGGCCTGGCGGGCCATCGCGGCCGCGAGACCGTCGATCTCCTCGCCGTTGACCTCGTGGGCCAGCTCCCAGTCGGCGACACAGGAGATGTTGGAGATCGCGTCCCCGATGCCGGAGCGGACGAACCGGACGGGCGCCTCACGGATCACGTCGAGGTCGATGACCACGGCGATCGGGGTGGGCACCCCGTAGGAGCCGCGCCCGTTGTCGTTGTCCAGCGTGGCGACCGGCGAGCAGAGGCCGTCGTGCGAGAGGTTCGTCGCGACGGCGACCATGGGCAGCCCGACCCGCGCCGCGGCGTACTTCGCCACGTCGATGATCTTGCCGCCGCCGAGGCCCACCACGGCGTCGTAACGGTTGCCCTTGATGCCGTCCGCGAGCTTCACCGCGGAGTCGATCGTCCCGTCGGAGACGGGGTACCAGTCGGCGCCCGGCAGGTCCGGGGCGAGCCGCTCCTTGAGGGCGCGCCCGGAGCCGTCACTGATCGCGACGGCCAGCCGGCCGGAGGAGGAGATCCGCTGATCGGCCAGGAGACCCGCCAGATCGTCCATGGCGCCGCGCCGGATGTCGACGACGACCGGGGACGGAATGAGCCGGGTCAGTACTGGCACGCGATTTCACGGCCCTTCTTCAGGTCGTCGTGGTTGTCGATCTCGACCCAGGTCACGGTCCCTATGGGGGCCACGTCGACGGTGAAGCCGCGGTTGGCCAGCTCCTGGTAACCGTCCTCGTAGTAGAGGTCGGGGTCGCGCTCGAAGGTGGTCTTCAGCGCGTCCGCCAGCTCCTCGGCGGCCTCGCCCTCGATGAGGGTGACGCCGATGTACTCGCCGGTGGCGGAGGCCGGGTCCATCAGCTTGGTGATGCGCTGGACGCCCTTGCCCTCCTCGACTATGACCTTCATCTCCTCGTCCGCGAGGGTCTTCTCGGTGTCGAGGGCGAGGATGATCTTCCGGCCCTGGCCGCGGGCCTCCAGGAGGGTCTTCTCGACGGAGACCGGGTGGACGGTGTCGCCGTTGGCGAGGATCACGCCGCGCTTGATGACGTCACGGGCGCACCACAGGGAGTAGGCGTTGTTCCACTCCTCGGCCTTGTCGTTGTCGATGAGCGTGAGGGTGAGGCCGTAGGTGGCCTCCAGCTCGGCCTTGCGCGCGTAGACGGCTTCCTTGCGGTAGCCGACGACGATCGCGACCTCGGTCAGTCCGACCGCCGCGAAGTTGGCGAGGGTGAGGTCGAGGACCGTCTTGTCGCCGTCGACAGGGACGAGCGCCTTGGGGAGCGTGTCCGTGTAGGGGCGCAGACGTCGTCCTGCACCGGCTGCCAGTACGAGGCCGATCATGCGAGTTCTCCTTCGTCGTGTACGGCGGGGGCCGAGGAGGACACCCAGAAGCGGATGGACTCCACGAGCACCACCAGAGCCACGGCCACCGCGAGGGCGGTGAGCGCGGTGGTGAAACCTGAGGCGTGGGTGAGTACGGCGGCGAGGACGGCCACCAGCGCGGTGCGGCCCTCGTGTCCACCGATCGTCCGCACCAGCCACCCGGGCGGCGCGCCGGTGCCTCCGCGGATGCGGTACACCGTGTCGTAGTGATGGTAGGCGACGGCCGAAACCAGCCCGAATGCCGCGGGAACGGCGTGGGGGACGTCACTGCGCGCGGCCAGCACCAGGATCGTGACGTACTCGGCGGCCCGGAAGACCGGCGGCACCAGCCAGTCCAGCGCGCCCTTGAGCGGGCGGGCGACGGCGAGGCCGGAGAGGAGCACGTACACCCCGGCGGCGGCGACGGTGAGCCAGCTGCCGTACCGGAGGAAGAGCGCCGAGCCGACCATCACGAGCGCCCCGAGCAGGGCCGCGGCGGGGACCGTGAACGCGCCCCGGAGGCCGGGGGCGACGGCGGCGACGGCCTGGGCGAGCGGTCCCGAGTCGGCCAGGTCCGCCAGGGCCTGCGCGGCCCGGTCGGTGCGCCGGGCCTTGCGGGTCAGCGAGCGCAGCAGGCGGCCCGCCGTGGTGTAGCAGGCGGCGAGGGAGCAGCCGACGAGCAGGGCGTAGAAGACGATGCGCGGAGTGGTCAGGGCCGTGAGCACGGCGATCATGGCCCAGCGCTCACCGATCGGCAGCACGATCATCCGGCGCGCCCAGACCGTCCAGCCGACGCTGTCGAGCTTGTTGGAGAGGGCGGCGGTGGGGCTGGTGTTGGCGACCGCGTCGTGGTTGGCCTCGTTGAACGAGAAGTCCACGACGTGGCGGCAGGACTGGAGGACCATCGCGCCGAGCGCCAGGGTCCAGACGTCGTCACCGCCGCGTACGGCGCCGATGGCGAGGCCCGCGTAGAACGCGTACTCCTTGGCCCGGTCGAAGGTGGCGTCCAGCCAGGCGCCCATCGTGGAGTACTGCAGCGAGTAGCGGGCGAGCTGCCCGTCGGTGCAGTCGAGCACGAAGGAGACCAGGAGCAGGAGCCCGGCCGCGATGTAGCCGCCGCGGGTTCCGGTGGCCGCCGCGCCCGCCGCGACGAGCGCGGTGACCAGCGATGCGGTGGTGACCTGGTTGGGGGTGAGGCCCCGGCGGGCGCACCAGCGGGCGATGTAGCGGGAGTAGGGGCTGATGCAGAAGGTGGTGAAGAACCCGTCGTGGGCCTTGACCGCGCTGCGCAGCCGTACCGCCTCGTCGTCGACCGAGGTGAGCCCGGCCACGGCGGCGGCCTCCTGCTCGGCGTCGGCGGGGACGGCCGCGACCAGGGAGCCGAGCGCGGGGCGGTGGACGGGGGTGCCCTCGGCCTCCAGCGCTGCGGCGATGCGGCCGGGGAGGGTGGGGTCCTCGGCTGCCGGGTCGGCCGCCGGGGCGGCCGACTGACCGGTCGCCTGGCCGACTGTCTGGCCTGTCATCGGCTCTGCGCCGGTCTGCGGGGCGGCGTCCGCCCCAGCTTCCGGTTCGGCGGCGGGAGCGCCCGCACCGACCGCCGCGGTGGTGCGCTGGAGCGCGCCTACCAGGGCCGGGCGGGCCTCCGCCTGGGCGGTGAGCGCGCCGGGGACAGTGGCGGCGGGGAAGCGCGGGTCGGTCAGCCCGAGCCGCAGCGCGTGGACGTGGCCCACGAAGCGCGGGTCGACGAGGGCGACCCGGCGGCCGGCCGGGACGGCGGCGAGGAGTGCTGCGGCGTCACCGGCGTCGGCGGCGGTGAGCACGTCGAAGCCCAGGGACCGCAGGTCGTCCGCGAGCGACGAGCCGGGTACCGGCGTACCGGTGAGGATGGCGGTCGACAGACGAACTCACTCCTTGGCACTGACGGGGTGGACGACACACGGCAGCACGGCCACGAGGCGGGCCGGCGGCATGTCGGCTGAGGTTATCGGATGTACGGAAGGCCGAGTTCACCACCCGTTTGTGCGCCGTTCGGGTGGCCATGATCGGCCCGGCTCCGTCCGCGATCATCATCGACGATCGGTACCCCGCCCCACAAACCGCGCGATGGATGGGATGGGCGGGACGCTGACGGACGGGGTGAGCGGGACGCTTAGGCTGGCCGACATGACATGGCTGATCACAGGCGGGGCGGGATACATCGGGGCACACGTGGCGCGGGCCATGGTCGCGGCGGGAGAGCGGGTCGTGGCGCTCGACGACCGCTCCTCGGGGATCGTGGAGCGGCTGCCGGACGCCGTCACGCTGGTGGAGGGCCGGATCGCGGACCGGGCGCTGCTGGACCGGGTGCTCGCCGAGCACGCGGTGAGCGGCGTGGTGCACCTCGCGGCGAAGAAGCAGGTCGGTGAGTCGGTGGAGCAGCCGCTGCTCTACTACCGGGAGAACGTCGCCGGGCTGGGCGTGCTCCTGGAGGCCGTGGTCGCGGCGGGTGTGCGACGCTTCCTCTTCTCGTCGTCGGCGGCCGTCTACGGCGTACCGGATGTGGATCTGATCACGGAGGAGACGCCGTGCCTGCCGATCAACCCGTACGGGGAGACCAAGCTCGCGGGTGAGTGGCTGGTGCGGGCGGCCGGGAAGGCGCACGGAATCTCCACCGCCTGTCTGCGGTACTTCAACGTGGCGGGCGCCGCCGGGCCCGAGCTGGCGGACACCGGGGTCTTCAACATCGTTCCGATGGTCTTCGACCGGCTGACGCGCGGCGAGGCCCCCCGGATCTTCGGCGCCGACTACCCGACGCCCGACGGCACCTGCATCCGCGACTACATCCATGTGGCGGACCTGGCCGAGGCCCATCTCGCCGTGGCGCGGAAGCTGGCCGGGCGTGACGGCGGCGATCTGACGCTGAACGTCGGCCGGGGCGAGGGCGTCTCGGTACGGGAGCTGATCGACGTGATCCGCGAGGTGACCGGACACCCGGTGGAGCCGGTGGTGGAGCCGCGCCGGGCGGGCGACGCGCCGAAGGCGGTGGCGTCGGACGCGCTGATGGTCCGGGAGCTGGGGTGGACGGCCCGCCGGGACGTCCGCTCGATGGTGGAGTCGGCGTGGGAGGGGTGGCGCCTGCGTCACCCGGAGGCCCGCCCCGGCACCCGTAAATGATCACGCCACCGCTCTGACCTGCGGAACGTTTCCGCAGGTCAGAGCATATGACAACGGTGTTCAGTACCGTGTTGCCCGATACCCCCCACCCGTAGTTCACTGGGCCGCGTCGGGCGGTTTCGCCCCGGCGCTGTCGCAGGGACCTGGAGGCGTTTCGCATGGGGGCTGGCCACGACCACGGGCATACGCACGGCGGACCGCCCCCGACCGGAACGGCGGCCGCCGCCTACCGGGGCAGGCTGCGCGTCGCCCTGACGATCACGCTGAGCGTGATGGTCATGGAGATCGTCGGCGGGGTGCTCTCCGACTCGCTGGCCCTGATCGCGGACGCCGCCCACATGGCCACCGACGCCCTGGGGCTCGGGATGGCGCTGCTCGCCATCCACTTCGCCAACCGCCCGGCCGGGCCGAACCGCACCTTCGGCTTCGCCCGCGCCGAGATCCTGGCGGCGCTCGCCAACTGTCTGCTGCTGCTCGGCGTGGGCGCCTTCCTGATCTTCGAGGCGGTCGACCGGTTCATCACGCCGGCCGAGACGAAGGGCGGCCTGGCGATCATGTTCGCCGTCGTCGGTCTGGTGGCCAACATCGTCTCCCTCTCCCTGCTGATGCGGGGGCAGAAGGAGAGCCTGAACGTGCGCGGCGCCTATCTGGAGGTGATGGCGGACACCCTGGGCTCGGTCGCGGTGATCGTCTCGGCGGGCATCATCATGGCGACCGGCTGGCAGGCCGCCGACCCGATCGCCTCCCTGGTGATCGGCCTGATGATCGTCCCCCGCACGGTGAAGCTGCTGCGGGAGACCCTGAACGTGCTGCTGGAGGCGGCGCCCAAGGGTGTGGACATGGCGGAGGTACGGGCCCACATCATGGCGCTCCCCGGCGTCCTCGGCGTCCACGACCTGCACGCCTGGACGATCACCTCGGGGATGCCGGTGCTCTCGGCCCATGTGGTGGTGCGCCAGGAGATGCTGGACTCGATAGGGCACGAGAAGGTGCTCCACGAGCTGCAGGGCTGCCTCGGGGACCACTTCGACGTGGAGCACTGCACCTTCCAGCTGGAGCCGAGCGGTCACGCGGAGCACGAGGCGCGTCTCTGCCACTGAGGGCCGGAGGGCCGAGCTGCCGCTGAGGGCCGAGGGGGGGTGCGGCGGCGGTGCTATGGTGATTTCGCTGAGACGTTCGACTCTCACGCGGACATCCCGGACGGGCCGAGACCCTTTTCGACGGGGCCTTTCGAGAGGAGCTGAGGTTGATGACGGTCGCGACGACGCCTTCCCGGCGCAGCAATCGTTCTTCCCTCATCTCCCGGGTTTCCGGCTAGGTCCGCCTTTCTTCACCTCTCTTCCGGATCGAGTCGGGACCCTCACACCTCAAGGGTTTCCCACGTTGACCGAGAACACCGACGCCTCGCGTACCGAGGCGTTCTTCACCCTGCACCACCGTCTCCCCCGGCAGAGCCCCGGCTCCGACGCCACCACGCGTCGGCTGCTCGCCCTGGCCGGTCCGCTCCCCGACCGTCCGCACGTCCTCGATCTGGGCTGCGGTCCGGGCCGTGCCTCCCTGTTGCTCGCCGCCGAGGCAGGCGCCGAGGTGACCGCGGTCGACCTGCACCAGCCGTTCCTGGACGAGCTGCGTGAGGCGGCCGACGCGCGCGGCCTGGGCGACCGCATCCGTACGGTCCGGGCCGACATGGGCGACCTCACCGGCCCCGCCTTCCCTGCGGGCTCCTTCGACCTGATCTGGGCCGAAGGGTCGGCGTACTGCATCGGCTTCGCCACCGCCGTACGCGACTGGCAGCGGCTGCTGGCCCCCGGCGGCGCGATGGTGATCTCCGAGTGCGTCTGGACCACCGACGCGCCCTCGGCCGGGGCGCGCGCCTTCTGGGACCGCAACGGCTCCCTGCGCACCCTGCCCGGGACCACGGCGGCGGCCGTCGCGGCGGGCTGCACGGTCCACGCGGTGCTGCTCCAGCCCGACAGCGACTGGGACGAGTACTACGGACCGCTCGCCGAGCGGGTGGCGGGCGCCGGTCCGGCGGCTCCCGGCATGGAGTGGGCGCTCGCGGCCACCCGTGAGGAGCTGGCGGTACGGCGTGCGTGCGGCGCGGAGTACGGCTATGCCGCGTACGTGCTCCGCCCGGCCGACCCCCGCTGGACCACCCGGCCGGAGACGGCCGCGGACCGGGAGGCGGTGCACGCGGTCAACGCCGCCGCGTTCCCGACCCGGGACGAGGCCGACCTCGTGGACGCCCTGCGGGCCGACGCCGGGGCCTGGCTGCCGGAGCTGTCGTACGTCGCGGAGGCACCGGACGGGTCCGTGGCGGCGTACGCGCTGCTGACCCGGTGCCGGATCGGGGACGCCCCGGCGCTCGCGCTGGCCCCGGTGGCCACCTCGCCCGCCCACCAGCGGCAGGGGGCCGGACAGGCGGTGGTGCGGGCGGCGCTCGATGCGGCCCGGGTGCGCGGGGAAGCGCTGGTGGTGGTGCTCGGTGATCCCCAGTACTACGCGCGCTTCGGTTGCGTACCCGCTTCCACCTACAGGATCCGGCCAGGTTTCGAGGTGCCGGACGAGGCGATGATGGCTCTGGTGCTGGACGATTCCGTCCCGGTTCCGACCGGCATGATCCGTTATCCGGCCGCCTTCGGGGTCTGAAACACCGTCCGCCCCGCCGCGCGCACCCTGTGCGGCGGGGCGGACATGCCCGGACCCGAAGTACGGACAAGCGGCTTTTGTACGGCAGACTTGACCGGACTCGAGGGGTCCGGCGCACGAGGCCGGGGACCAAAGCGAAGGATGGGTATGCCGACCACACCAGCCACCGCGACGCACAGCTCGTCGAACGGCACCGCAGAAGCGATCATGCTCGAACTGGTCGACGAGAACGGCACCACCATCGGCACCGCGGAGAAGCTGGCGGCCCACCAGGCCCCCGGGCAGCTGCACCGCGCCTTCTCCGTCTTCCTCTTCGACGAGCAGGGACGGCTGCTGCTCCAGCGCAGGGCGCTCGGCAAGTACCACTCCCCCGGTGTCTGGTCCAACACCTGCTGCGGGCACCCCTACCCGGGCGAGGCCCCCTTCGCGGCGGCCGCCCGGCGTACGTACGAGGAGCTGGGGATCGCGCCCTCGCTGCTCGCGGAGGCGGGCACGGTCCGCTACAACCACCCGGACCCGGCATCGGGCCTGGTGGAGCAGGAGTTCAACCACCTGTTCGTGGGGATGGCCCAGAAGGAGCCGGCTCCGGACCCGGAGGAGGTCGGGGAGACGGCCTTCGTGACGGCGGCGGAGCTGGCGGACCGGCACGCCGAGGCGCCGTTCTCGGCCTGGTTCATGACGGTGCTGGACGCGGCGCGCCCGGCGATCCGTGAGCTGACGGGGCCGTCCGCGGGCTGGTGACCCGGGCGTCGGCGGTGTCCCAGCGGGGACAGTCCGTCGGCGGTGTCCGTACGGGGCGGTCAGAGCTGCGTCTTCAACGGCAGCGCCGCCCAGATGATCTTGCCGCCGCTCGCGGTGTGCTCCACGTCGCAGCTGCCGCCCGCCTCGGCGGTGACCTCCTTGACCAGCAGCAGCCCGCGACCGCCCGTCTGCGCGTAGTCCGTCTCCAGCGCGGTCGGGCGGTAGGGGTGGCTGTCCTCGACCGAGACCCTGACCCAGTCGGCGCCGATGGCCACCTCGACCGCCAGCTCCGGCGAGAGGAGCGCCGCGTGCTTGACGGCGTTGGTGACCAGCTCCGAGACGATCAGCAGCAGCCCCTGCAGGATGTCGTCCTCGATCGGCACGCCCTGGCGGCCGAGGAGGTCGCGCACGGCGTGCCGGGCCCGAGGCACGGACACATCGACGGCGGGGGCGGTGAAACGCCACACCCCCTCGTACGACACGGGATCGGCAGGGGGGCTCCCTAGGCTCTCCATCGTCCGGCACCAGCTCTCACTCGCATTGCACTGACCGTCGAGTAAAGAGTGTTGGGAATGGCTTGGTCCGTACCGTGCCACTGATCGGAAGTAGCTGCGTATCGGCGCCATTCGACCGAGGGTGCGCGGAGTTGCCGAGTAGGTGACTACTTCTGACCGTCTCCCGGGGCCTTGGGCGGACTGTCCGTAGCCGGGGCGGGTGCATCGAGCCGTTCGGCTCCCCGTCCGGCCCCCCGGTCGCCGAGCCGGTCGCCGCCCCGGTCCTCGAGCCGGTCCGAGACCATGCTGACGATGCGCCGGCCGCCGATCCCGATGGCGATGAGCCCGAGGCCGTCGAAGAGCAGGGCCAGCGAGAAGAAGACCCCGAGGACGTACAGGCTGCTGTGCGGCCAGTCGAACAGGACCAGCAGACCCAGCAGCAGCCCGAAGGCCCCTTGCAGCAGGGTCCATCCCATCTGCGGGCCCCGGACGACCACGCTGCCGACCAGCCGGAACACCCCGCCGGTCAGGAAGAGCAGCGCGGCGAACATGGTCAGCGCCTCGGCGGTGCCCTCGGGGTGGCGGATGACCACGACGCCCGCGGCGAGGTTGAGGGCGGCGACCACGACACCGAGCCAGAAGTAGTTGGTGCCGCGCGACTCGATCGCGTGCGCCAGGGCGACGAGACCGCCGATCAGCAGCAACCAGCCGAAGAGCAGCATCGAGGTGAGGGTGGCGACCCCGGTGTAGATCAGGCCGACGATGCCGGCGATCACCAGCAGGGTGCCGAGGAAAGCGAGCCAGCCGAAACTGCGGCTGAGCTTTCTGCCCTCGGCGGCGGGGCCGTTTCCGGCCCTCTTGGCGGCTCCGCGCTTACGGCCTTCGGCGGTCGGTCCGTTCATCGACAGCTCCTCACGGTGCGTGTCCGCTTCGCGACCCCTTCTTGATCATAGGTTCGAACCGTACGGATAGCATCCGGCGCATGGACCGTACGGAACCCCAGCTGCTCTGCTCCGTCGACGGCGGTGTCGCCACCGTCGTGATCAGCCACCCCGCCAAGCGCAACGCCATGACCGCCGCGATGTGGCGCAGCCTGCCGGAGCTGCTGGAGCGGCTGGCCGCCGACCCGGCGGTCCGGGTGCTGGTGCTGGCGGGCGCCGGGGACACCTTCTGCGCCGGGGCCGACATCTCCACGCTGCGGGAGAGCGCCAGGGAGGCCCAGGCGCTCGCGGTGGCGGCCGAGGAGGCGCTCGCCGCCTTCCCCCGGCCGACGCTCGCCGCCGTGCGCGGCTTCTGCGTGGGCGGCGGCAGCCAGCTCGCGGCCGCCTGCGATCTGCGGTTCGCGCAGGAGGGCGCCCTGTTCGGCGTGACGCCCGCCAAGCTCGGCATCGTCTACGCGTCCTCCTCCACCCGGCGGCTGGTCTCCCTGGTCGGCCCGGCCACGGCGAAGCACCTGCTCTTCTCCGGCGAGCTGATCGACACGGAGCGGGCCCTGCGCACCGGCCTGGTGGACGAAGTGCTGCCGGACGGCGGCGGCCTGGGCCGGCGGGTGGCGGCGTACGCCGGTGTGCTGGCCTCACGCTCCCAGCTCACGCAGGCGTCGGCCAAGGAGTTCGCGGCGGGGCGGCGGGACCGGGACGCGTACTGGACCGGTGAGGCATGCTCCAGCGGCGACACCGCGGAGGGGGTCGCCGCCTTCCTGGAGCGGCGGGAGCCGAAGTTCACGTACACGACGGGAAGCGTGGAGCCTACTGGGTGATGCAGGGCCCACTGGGTCACGCGGCCGATCGGGTCCTACGGGGTCCACGCCCCGGTTCGCGGCGGGCCCTACCGGGGCGTGTGCCGGCTCTTCTCGCGCCACTGCTCCACCAGCGCCGCCGGGGCCTTCTCCGGGGATCCGCAGTCGTAGGGCGGCTGCGGGTCGTACTCGGTGAGCAGTTGCACCGAGCGGGCCGTGTCGTCGCCCGCGATCCGGCCGAGCAGGGCGAGCCCCATGTCGATACCGGAGGAGACCCCGGCGGCGGTGACGTACTTGCCGTCGAAGACCACCCGCTCCCCCGTCGGCTCCGCGCCGAACTGCTTCAGAGCCTCCAGCGCCAGCCAGTGGGAGGTGGCCCGGCGGCCCTCCAGCAGTCCGGCCGCCGCTAGCAGCAGGGACCCGGTGCAGACGGAGGTCGTCCACGTGGTGGCGGTGTCGGCGGTACGTAGCCAGCCGAGCAGGGTCCCGTTCTCCATCTGGTCGCTCTGCCCGGGGCCGCCCGGCACGATCACCAGGTCCGGGGAGGGCACCTCCGCGAGGGTCCTGTGGGCGACGAGGTGGAGGCTGCCGGTGTCGTTGGCGACGGGGCCGGTCCGTTCGGCGACGAAGACGACCTCGGCGGCGGGGGCTCGGCTGAGGATCTCGTAGGGTCCCACCGCGTCCAGGGCGGTGAAGCGGTCGAAGAGCGTGATGGCGATCTGCACGGGGTGCCTTCCGGTCGGTGGGGCGGGTCGGGTCGTGATCGCGGGCCGAGTGGTCAGGGGTTCAGGTGGTCAGGTGGTGAACATCGGCGTGCGGAAGCGGCGGCGGTACTCCGCAGGTGCCGTAGCCAGGACCTTCACGAAGGCGCGGCGCATGGCCTCCGGGGTGCCGTAGCCGCTGGCGCGGGCGATCCGTTCCACGGAGTCGGAGGTGTCCTCCAGGAGCCTGCGGGCGTGCTCCAGGCGTACGCGGTCGACGTACCGCCCCGGGGGCGTCCCGGTCTCCGCCCGGAACGCGCGGGCGAAGTGGCGCGGCGAGAGCCGGGCGCGGGCCGCGAGGACCTCGACGCCGAGATCGGCGTCCGGGTGCTCGGTGATCCAGTGCTGGACCTCCCGGAGCGGCTCGCTGCGGGCCACCTGGGCGCTGAGCTGGGCGCTGAACTGGGCCTGGTTGCCGGGGCGGCGGAGAAAGACGACGAGGTGGCGGGCGACGGTCAGCGCGAGTTCCCGTCCGTGGTCCTCCTCCACGAGTGCGAGCGCCAGGTCGATGCCCGCGGTGACCCCGGCCGAGGTGGCCAGCTTCCCGTCCCGTACGAAGATGGGGTCGGGGTCGACGTGGACCCGCGGGAAGTCGCGGGCGAGCTGTTCGCAGTAGTTCCAGTGGGTGGTGACCCGGTGGCCGTCCAGGAGGCCCGCCCGGGCCAGGAGCAGGGCCCCGGTGCAGACGGAGACCAGCCGCTCGGCCCGTGGCGCGTGGGCCCGCAGCCACTCGGTCAGCTCCGGGTGGGCGTCCCGGGTGCCCCGGCCGCCGGGGACCAGCAGCGTGTGCGGTACGGGTGCCTCGGCCAGGCTGCTGTCGGGCAACAGGGTCAGCCCGGCGGTCGTCCGGACGGGGTCGCCGTCGAGGGAGGCGGTGCGCAGCTCGTAGGAGACGCCCGGAGCGTGGGAGGCTCCGGCGAAGACCTCCATCGGGCCGGTGGCGTCGAGGCTCTGGACGCCGTCGAAGAGGACGACGAGCACGGTTCGCTGGGTCACGGCTGTCATCCTGGGCGGCGGGCGGTGATGGCCGCAATGACGAGTTCCCCACCTTTTCTGCCATCGCGGCGTTCCCTTTCTGCCATCAGGCCGTTCCGCGTGCTCGGACCGCTCCCCGGGGTTACGTGCCGTACCGACCAGTCGGTAGCGTGCGGGTATGAGTACTCTTCCGGCCCGCGCGGAACGCCGCTGTCACAACGCCGTCAACCCGCTGCACTCGTGCCTCTTCTTCTCCCCCGACCTGGGCGCCGAGATGGGCAAGCTCGGCCTCGACGACCCGAGCGCCGTCTACTTCGCCACGCGTGCCGCCGCCTTCGGGGCGGTGGGGGCGGGCACCGTCACCGCCACGTTCTACAACTTCAACCCCGTTCTGGTGGCCCGGCACGTGCCCGCCGTCTGGTCCGTGGCCACGCCCGAGCAGGTGATCGAGGCCCGGTGGCGGGCGGCGGACGCCACGCTGCGGCGGGTGCTCGGCGAGGAGGCCATCGCCTCGGCGGAGATGGCGGAGGCGGCCCGGCTCGCCCTGCGGGCCACCGAGGCCTGCACCCCGTACGCCCGGCCGCTCTACGCGGCCCACGCCGAGCTGCCGGTGCCCGATGAGCCGCACCTGGCGTTCTGGCACGCCGCGACCCTGCTGCGCGAACACCGGGGCGACGCCCACCTCGCCGCGCTGCTCGCGGCCGGGCTGGACCCGCTGGAGTCGCTGGTCAGCCACACCGCGACCGGCAAGGGCATGGCGATCGGCTGGATCCTCGCCTCCCGGGGCTGGCGCCGCACCGACTGGGAGGCCGGGTCCGAGCGGCTGCGGGAGCGCGGACTGCTGGCGGCGGGCGAGGAGTTGGCGCTGACCGACGCGGGGACGGCGCTGCGCGCGGAGGTGGAGGAGGCGACGGACCGGATGGACCGGGCCCCGTACGAACACCTCGGCGCGGAGGGGGTGGAGCGGCTCACGGAGCTGGGGCGCGGCTTCCTCTTCACCGCCGCCGCGGCGGGCGCGTTCCCGTCCGAGGCGACCGGGCGCTGACCCCCGGGACCGGGGTTCCGGCCTGTCGTGCCGGGCTCCGGCGGCCGGGCCTCCGGGCGTGTTCGACCAGGTCACGCGACAGGGGCCCCGGCCACCCGGCAGAATGCAGCCGGGGGCCCGGATCCGAACGAGAGGGCCCTGTCACTGCACAGCCAGTACGAGAAGGCGAGTCGGTAGAACCGTGACGACGTCCATCGAAGGCAGGATCGCCGAGGAACTCGGCGTACGGGAGCGACAGGTCAGGGCGGCCGTCGAGCTGCTCGACGGCGGGTCCACCGTGCCGTTCATCGCTCGCTACCGCAAGGAAGCGACCGAATCGCTCGACGACGCGCAGCTGCGCACGCTGGAGGAGCGGCTGCGCTATCTGCGGGAGCTGGAGGAGCGGCGTACGGCGATCCTCGAATCCGTACGCGAGCAGGGCAAGCTCGACGCCGCGCTGGAGGCCGCGATCCGGGGAGCCGAGACCAAGGCGCGCCTGGAGGACATCTACCTGCCGTTCAAGCCCAAGCGGCGGACGAAGGCCCAGATCGCCCGGGAGGCGGGGCTCGAACCGCTGGCGGACGGCCTGCTCGGGGACCCGTCGGTCGACCCGCTCGCCGCTGCCGCCGCCTTCGTGGACGGCGACAAGGGCGTGGCGGACGCGGCGGCGGCCCTGGAGGGCGCGCGGGCGATCCTCACCGAGCGGTTCTCCGAGGACGCCGACCTGACGGGTGAGCTGCGCGAGCGCATGTGGACCCGTGGCCGGCTGGCGGCGAAGGTGCGCGAGGGGCAGGAGGAGGCGGGCGCCAAGTTCGCGGACTACTTCGACTTCGCGGAGCCGTTCACCGCGCTGCCCTCGCACCGGGTGCTCGCGATGCTGCGCGGCGAGAAGGAGAACGTGCTCGACCTGGTGCTGGAGCCGGACGGGCCCGAGGCGGCCGAGCAGCCGGGCCCGTCCGCGTACGAGAGCATGATCGCCCGCCGCTTCGGCGTCGCGGACCGGGGCCGCCCGGCCGACAAGTGGCTGGGCGACACGGTGCGTTGGGCCTGGCGGACCCGGATCCAGGTGCACCTGGGCATCGACCTGCGGCTGCGGCTGCGCACGGCGGCGGAGGACGAGGCCGTACGGGTCTTCGCCTCGAACCTGCGCGATCTGCTGCTGGCCGCCCCGGCCGGGACGCGCGCCACGCTGGGCCTGGACCCCGGATTCCGTACGGGGGTGAAGGTCGCGGTCGTCGACGCCACCGGCAAGGTGGTGGCCACCGATGTGATCCACCCGCACGTGCCCGCCAACAAGTGGGACCAGGCGCTGGCGAAGCTCGCGCACCTCGCCAAGGAGCACGCGGTCGACCTGATCGCGATCGGCAACGGCACGGCGTCCCGGGAGACGGACAAGCTCGCCGGTGAACTGATCGACAAGCACCCGGAGTTGAAGCTCACCAAGGTGATGGTCTCGGAGGCGGGCGCCTCGGTGTACTCCGCCTCCGCCTTCGCCTCGCAGGAACTGCCCGACATGGACGTGTCGTTGCGCGGCGCGGTCTCGATCGCGCGGCGGCTCCAGGACCCGCTGGCCGAGCTGGTGAAGATCGACCCGAAGTCGATCGGCGTCGGGCAGTACCAGCACGACCTGTCCGAGGTGAAGCTCTCGCGCTCGCTGGACGCGGTCGTCGAGGACTGTGTGAACGGGGTGGGTGTAGACGTCAACACCGCCTCCGCGCCGCTGCTTTCACGGGTCTCCGGGATCAGCTCGGGGCTCGCGGAGAACATCGTCGCGCACCGCGACACCAACGGCCCCTTCCGCTCCCGCAAGGCGCTCAAGGACGTGGCCCGGCTCGGCCCGAAGGCGTACGAGCAGTGCGCGGGCTTCCTCCGCATCCGGGGCGGCGACGACCCGCTGGACGGTTCCAGCGTGCACCCCGAGGCCTACCCGGTGGTGCGGCGGATGGCGAAGACGACGGGCGGCGAGGTCGCCGCGCTGATCGGCAGCACGGACACCCTGCGGTCGCTGCGCGCGGCGGACTTCGTGGACGACGTGTTCGGTCTGCCGACCGTGACGGACATCCTCAAGGAGCTGGAGAAGCCGGGGCGCGACCCCCGGCCCGCCTTCCGCACGGCCACCTTCAAGGAGGGCGTCGAGAAGATCGGTGACCTGGAGCCCGGCATGGTGCTGGAGGGCGTCGTGACGAACGTGGCCGCCTTCGGCGCGTTCGTCGACGTCGGCGTCCATCAGGACGGCCTGGTCCATGTGTCGGCGCTGTCGAAGACGTTCGTGAAGGACCCGCGCGATGTCGTGAAGCCCGGGGACATCGTGAAGGTCAAGGTCATGGACGTCGATGTGCAGCGCAAGCGGATCTCGCTCTCGCTGCGACTGGACGACGAGCCGGGCGCGGGCGGCGGCGGTCAAGGTCGCGGTGAGCGCGGCTCCCGGCCGCCGAAGCAGCGGCAGGGGCAGGGCGGCCAGGGCTCCGGTGGCGGTCAGGGCCGTCAGGGCGGCGGCCGCGACCGGCGCGGTGGCGGTGGCGGCGGCCGGCAGGCGCAGGGTGCTCCGGCTCCGGCGAACAGCGCGATGGCGGACGCGCTGCGGCGGGCCGGTCTGACGTCCGACCCGAAGCAGGGCGGTGGCCGGGGGCGCTGAGCCCCGGCCGATCCGACGAGGGGGCGGGCCGCATGTGCGGCCCGCCCCCTCGTCGTCGTCAGCGCGCTCAGACTTCCTTGACCTGGCCGTCCGTCACCTCGATGCGACGCGTGGTGCGGACCGCTTCGAGCATCCGGCGGTCGTGGGTGACCAGCAGCAGGGTGCCGGTGTAGCTCTCCAGGGCCGACTCCAACTGCTCGATGGCGGGCAGGTCCAGATGGTTCGTCGGCTCGTCGAGCACCAGGAGGTTGACGCCCCGGCCCTGGAGCAGGGCGAGGGCGGCCCGGGTGCGCTCGCCCGGCGAGAGGCTGGTGGCCGGGCGCATCACATGGTCGGCCCTGAGCCCGAACTTGGCGAGCAGCGTGCGGACTTCGGCTGGTTCGGTGTCGGGGACGGCCGCGCAGAAGGCTTCCAGCAGCGTCTGGGAGCCGAGGAAGAGCTTCCGGGCCTGGTCCACTTCCCCGACCACGACGCCCGAACCGAGCGCGGCATGGCCGGAGTCGAGCGGCAGCCGCTCCAACAGGGCGGCGAGCAGTGTGGACTTGCCCGCTCCGTTGGCGCCGGTGATGGCGACCCGGTCGGCCCAGTCGATCTGGAGCGAGGCGGGGCCGAAGGTGAAGTCGCCGCGCACCAGCCGGGCTTCGCGCAGGGTCGCCACGACCGAGCCGGAGCGCGGGGCGGCGGCGATCTCCATCCGCAGCTCCCACTCCTTGCGCGGCTCTTCGACGACATCGAGGCGCTCGATCATGCGCTGGGTCTGCCGGGCCTTCGCCGCCTGCTTCTCGCTCGCCTCGCTGCGGGCGTTGCGGCCGAGCTTGTCGCCGTCGGTGGCCTTGCGGCGGGCGTTCTTGACGCCCTTGTCCATCCAGGAGCGCTGCATATGGCCGCGCGCTTCGAGGGATGCCTTCCTGTCGGCGTACTCCTCGTACTCCTCGCGGGCGTGCCGGCGCGCGGTCTCGCGCTCCTCCAGATAGGCCGCGTACCCACCGCCGTACAGGTTGATCTGCTGCTGGGCGAGGTCGAGTTCGAGCACCTTGGTGACGGTGCGCATCAGGAACTCGCGGTCGTGGCTGATGACGACGGTCCCGGCCCGGAGTCCCGAGACGAAGCGCTCCAGGCGCTCCAGGCCGTCGAGGTCCAGGTCGTTGGTGGGCTCGTCCAGCAGGAAGACGTCGTAGCGGGAGAGGAGGAGCGAGGCGAGTCCGGCGCGCGCCGCCTGGCCGCCGGAGAGGGCCGTCATCGGCAGGTCCAGGCTGACGGTGAGCCCCAGCTCGGCGGCGACCTGCGCGGCCCGCTCCTCCAGGTCCGCGCCGCCGAGGGCGAGCCACCGCTCCAGGGTCTCGGAGTGCGCGTCGTCCGCGCCCGGCGCCCCGGCGACCAGGCCCTCCGTCGCCTCGTCCATGGCCCGCTGGGCATCCGCGACCCCGGTGCGGCGGGCCAGGAACGCGGCCACGGTCTCGTCCTCGCGCCGCTCGGGCTCCTGCGGGAGGTGGCCGACGGTGGCGGTGGGCGGGGAGAGCCGCAGCTCGCCCTCCTCGGGGCGGTCGAGACCGGCGAGCAGGCGGAGCAGGGACGATTTACCGGCGCCGTTGACTCCGACGAGACCGATCACGTCCCCGGGCGCGACGACGAGGTCGAGTCCGGCGAAGAGCGTGCGGTCGCCGTGTCCGGCGGCGAGGTCCTTGGCGACGAGGGTGGCAGTCATCAGGGTGCCGATCCTAATGGCCGCGTCCCGGTGGCCGTGCCGGGCGGTGTCGGGGCGGCGTCGGTCCCGGTCCGGTTTCGGTCCCGGTCCGGTCCCGGTCCCGGTTTCGGTCCGGGTCCGGGTCCGGTTTCGGTCCGGGTCCGGGTCCGGTTTCGATCCGGGTCCGGGTCCGGTTTCGGTCCCAGTCCCGGCCACGGCCCGGGTCCGGCTCCGGGACCCGGCCGCGCTGCCCGTCAGTCGATGCGGTGGACCAGCTGGGTGTTGAGTTCGTAGCGCGCGCCCACCACCGTCAGCTTTCCGGCGGCCACCTGCGCCGCGAGGTCGGCCTCGCGCGCCAGCCGGTCCCGGACCAGCCGGACCTGGGCGCTGACCGTGGCGTCCACCCGCGCGGGACCGTGGTGCGCGTGGTCGATCGCGGGCCGGATCTGGTCGGCGACGTACTGGATGTGCGCGGGCAGGTGCTCCCCCGTCTCCTCCGCGTGTACGGCGGCGGCGACCGCGCCGCACGACTGGTGGCCCAGGACCACGACCAGCGGGATGCCCAGTTCGAGGACGCCGTAGGCGATGCTGCCGAGCACCGCCTCGTCCAGCACCTCACCGGCCGAGCGGACGGTCATGAGGTCACCGAGCCCCTGGTCGAAGACCAGCTCCGGCGGGACGCGGGAATCGATGCAGCCCAGTATCAGCGCGAAGGGCGCCTGGCCGGACACCAGTGAGTTGCGCACCGCGACGGCCTCGTGGGGGTGGCGCTGGCGCAGCGTGCGCCAGCGGCGGTTCCCGGCGGCGAGTTCCTTGAGCGCCGCGGCGGGGTTCGTGGGGCGCGCCAGGGGTGCGGCCGGGGTCCGCGGGGTGGCGCCCACGGGCGAGGAACCGGCGGCGAGGACGCCGGCCGCCGCGGTGGCGGCGGAGGCACGGAGGAGGGTGCGGCGCGTGGTCGGCGCCGCCCGGGCAGCTCGGGTGATTTTCACGAGCGGACGCTAACCCCGTACTGGTGGCGCGAGTTGGCACCTGGCGTGCCTTGGCCACACCTTGACCATCTCTTGGGCGGGTGGTGTGACACGCCTGGCCGTGTCACACCACCCGCCCGAGAACACAGATGATCAGCTGAACCGGTCGAGCGTGATGAACGCCTCCTGCGGGTTGCCGTCGTGGACGAGCGACTCATGGGCGCCCACGTCGTCGAAGGCGAAGCCGTACGCCTTGCCGTCCACCATCTGCGCGTGGATGAGGCGGGAGTAGTGGTTGGTCACGGAGTCCTTGTAGAAGTTCGCCGGGTTGTTGTCGGGGTGGTTCGTGCCGTTCAGCAGGGTGGAGCGGTTGAAGCCCGCGCACAGGGTGCGGGAGATCGGGCCGCGCACCAGGTCGTTGGGGGCGTCCAGGTGCTTGTAGCAGCCGAAGACGCTGTCGGAGTCCGGCTTCTGGAACGAGGTCACCACGGCGCCCGCGCTGTTGGTGAAGTTCATGACGTTCCCGGAGACCCGGCCGTAGTACTTGGTGTTCGGCTCGTGCGCGAACGGGGTCACCGTCAGGACGGAGCTGCTGTAACGGCTCCAGACCCGGTTGATGTAGTCGTTCATGATGCCGGCCGGCAGGGCTCCGGAGCCGACGCCGTGCCCCGGGGACAGGGCGCGCACGACCGTTCCGTCGGACCGGGTCTGGATGAGGCCCGCCCACCCGCCGGACTGGTTGCGGAGCCCGTTGAGGACGGCGTTGTAGCCGCCCGCCTTGAGCCGCCCGGTGTTCTTGACGGTGCCGTTGGGCGCCTTGACCCCGACGGCGTAGGGGGCGGAGAACATGTCGACCTGGGTGCTGTTGATCCACAGGCCCGCGTCGTTGAGCGTGTACTCGGTCCAGTTGAACAGGATGTTCCTGTTCGGGTCGCTCGGGTTCTGGACCGCGGGCTGGACGAGGCCGCCGGTGGTGAGCCTGAAGTCGAGCTTCTGGCCGTACGAGAAGTAGACGCGGCCGGAGAACTTCGGCATGCGGATCGTCACCGACTGGCCGTTGCGCGGCCCGGCGATCGAGGCGTCCGGCGCCGGGGTGGGCGGGTTGCCTCCGGCGGGCCAGGGGTGGAAGGTGCCGTTCGCGTCCGCCCAGCCCTGGCGGCCGGTGGAGAGCTGGGTTCCGAGGTTGTAGATGTAGATCTGGTCCGCGCGTCCCGAGTCGTTCTTGATGGTCAACGGGATGGTGGCGGGCACCGCCGCCTCGGCGGGCTGCTCGGCGACGCCGGTGGCCAGACCCAGGGCCAGGGCCAGCGCGGCGGTCAGCGAAGCGAGGCCTCTCCATGGAACGGGCATGCTCGTCCTCCTCATCGGGCGAATCCGTGGGGGTGGAACGGGGGGTACATCACCTGGAGCATGAGAGCGCTCTCAGAATCCCGTCGGCGCCAACAACTGTCAACGAGCGTGCCTCAACTCGTCGAACTCGCCCCGCCGTAGTCGCCGGGCCGTGGTCCCGCGCTCTGCCCCCCTCACCCTGGCCTCGGGATTCCGGTTTCCGTTAGCGTCCGAGCAGCGAAGCCGCGTACGGAAGCGGCGGACGCGCACCGAGAGGACGGTCGGCACAGTGACAGGAGTGGCCACGGAAGCGGATGTGATCGTGGTGGGCGGCGGGGTCATCGGCCTCACCACCGCCGTGACCCTGGCGGAGCGCGGGCTGCGGGTGCGGATCTGGTCGCGCGATCCGGCCGGGGCGACGACCTCGGCGGTGGCGGGCGCGCTGTGGTGGCCCTACCGGATCGAGCCCGCCGAGCGGGTCGGCGCCTGGTCGCTGGAGACGCTCGCGGTGTACGAGGAGTTGGCCGCCGCCCCCGGGGAGACCGGCGTACGGCTGGTGCCGGGGCTGCACGGCGGGGAGCGGTTCGCGGCGCTGGGGCCCTGGGCGGCGGAGCTGAAGGGCGCCGTGGAGGTGGCCGAGGGGCTGCGGGTGGTGCTGCCGCTGCTGGACATGCCGGTGCACCTGGTCTGGCTGGAGCGGCGGCTCGTGGCGGCGGGCGGTGCGGTGGAGCGGCGGGCGGTGAGCGGGTTCGCGGAGGCGGCGGAGCGGAGCCCGGTGGTGGTGAACTGCACGGGGCTCGGGGCCCGCGAGCTGGTGCCGGACCCGGGGATGCGGGCGGTGCGGGGGCAGCTGGTGCTGGTGGAGAACCCGGGGATCGAGGAGTGGTTCACCGAGGCGGACCCGGCCTCGGAGGCGACGACGTACTTCTTCCCGCAGCCGGGCCGGCTGGTGCTGGGCGGTACGGCCCGGGCGGACGACGAGCGCCCGGAGCCCGACGCGGCGGTGGCGCGGGAGATCGTGGCGCGGTGCGCGCGGGTCCGGCCGGAGATCGCGGACGCCCGGGTGCTGGGGCACCGGGTGGGGCTGCGGCCGGTCCGGGAGGGCGGGGTGCGGATCGAGGCCGGGGTGCTGCCGGGCGGCGGGCTGCTGGTGCACAACTACGGGCACGGGGGCGCGGGAGTCACCGTGGCCTGGGGCTGCGCGCGGGCGGCGGCCGCCCTGGTGGGCTGAGCCGCCGCCGCGTCCGCTGCTGCCGCGCGGGGTACTGCGCCGTACGAGGTGCGCCGTACGGGGGTGCTGCCGCGCTCGGTGCCGCCGGGCGGGCCACCACCGTACGAGGTGCCAACGCGCTCGGTGCCTCCGGGCGAGCCACCGCCGTACGCAGCACCGCCCTACGCGACACCGCTTACGCATCACCCCCGTACGCGACACCGCCCCGTGGAACACCAGCGCGCGGCGGCGGTGCCGTCAGGCCCGCCGCCGCGCGCGAGGTACCGCCCGGCGCGTCCCCCGGCATCACTCCTCGGGGCGCTTCTCCATCCGTACCTCCTTGTGGCGCTCGTCCGAGGTCACCGTCGTCCCGGGGCCGATACGGATCTCGAAGTCGCCGTCGTACTTGGCGTGCCCCTCGATGACCGCCGACTCGACGGCCTCCACACCGAACTCCTGGCGGACGATCTGCGGGTCCCGGCGCAGGTCCCGCATCAGGGCCACGCACATGCCGATCATCACGACGACGAAGGGGGCGGCGACCAGGATGGTGAGGTTCTGGAGCCCTTCGAGCGCGTTCTCCTTGCCGTCACCGATGAGCAGCATGATCGCGGCCACAGCCCCGGTGACGACACCCCAGAAGATGACGACCCATCTGCCCGGCTCCAGGACGCCCTTCTGCGAGAGCGTGCCCATGACGATCGAGGCGGCGTCCGCACCGGAGACGAAGAAGATGCCGACGAGGACCATCACCAGGATGCTCGTCACGGTGGCGATCGGGAACTCCTGGAGGACGCCGAAGAGCTGCGCCTCGGGCGTGTCGGCGCCGGTGAGTTTGCCCGCCTCGTCCAGCTTCATCGCCGTACCGCCGAAGACGGCGAACCAGATCAGGCTGACGGTACTGGGTACCAGGATGACGCCGCCGACGAACTGGCGGATCGTGCGGCCCCGGCTGATCCGGGCGATGAACATGCCGACGAACGGTGTCCAGGAGATCCACCAGGCCCAGTAGAAGACCGTCCAGCTTCCGAGCCAGTCGGCCACGTCACCGCCGCCGGTGGCCTCCGTCCGGCCGACGAGCTGCCCGAGGTCACTGATGTAGGCGCCCAGCGAGGTGGGGATCAGGTCGAGCACGAAGATCGTGGGACCGGCGATGAAGACGAAGACGACCAGCAGGAGGGCCAGCACCATGTTGATGTTGGAGAGCCACTGGATGCCCCTCTCCACACCGGAGACCGCGGAGGCGACGAAGCAGGCCGTCAGCACGGCGATGACGGCGACCAGAAGCCCGGTGCCCGCCTTCTCCAGCCAGTCGAGCTCCTGGATCCCGCTGCCGATCTGGAGCGCGCCGAGACCCAGCGAGGCCGCCGAGCCGAAGAGGGTCGCGAAGATGGCCAGGATGTCGATGAAGCGCCCGAACCCGCCGCGCGCCCGGCGCCTGCCGATCAGCGGCTCGAAGACCGCGCTGATCGTCTGCCGCCTGCGCATCCGGTACGCGCTGTAGGCGATGGCGAGGCCGACCACCGCGTAGATCGCCCAGGGGTGGAGCGTCCAGTGGAAGAGGGTGGTGGCCATCGCCGTCTGCATCGCCTCGGCGGAGTCGGCCGGGTCGGTGCCGGGCGGCGGGGTACGGAAGTGGGCGAGGGGCTCGCTCACACCCCAGAACATCAGCCCGATGCCCATGCCGGCGCTGAACATCATCGCGATCCAGGAGATGGTCCGGAACTCCGGCTCCTCGTTCTCCTGGCCGAGCGTGATCTTCCCGTACCGGCTGATCGCCAGCCACAGGGCGAAGATGACGAAGCCCGAGGCGGCGAGCATGAAGGCCCAGCCGCCGTTGTGGATGAGCCCCTCGAGCAGCTTGCCGGACGCGGTCTCCAGCGATGAGGTGGCGGTCGCGCCCCAGATGACGAAGGCGAGGGTGAGGACCGCCGTGATACCGAACACCACACGGTCGGTGGTCGGGTTCCGGGTGTTGACGGGCTCAGGAGGAAGGTCCGCCGTGACCGACAGCTGCTCCCGTCCCTCCGCCGGCTGGTCGTCCTGGGGCACTGATGGCACCTTTCACCGAGTCCGAAAAACACGCTTCGTAGGCAGTACCACACCTGCCCACGTTCTAGAAGGATCAACAAGTGGTGTTGGCTTGACCATATGTGAGGGGATATGTCGCCCGCTGGTCGAGAAGGAGCGGAATCAGCTTCCTGGCCGACTGACGGAGGGGCACGAACACGCCATCCCCGTCCTGGCCGGAGCGGACGCCGTGCAGGGCGAGGGCGTCCTTCACCCCGGCATACTGGGCCGCGTCCAGCCGGTAGCCGCACGGCGGGTCGGTGAGGATCTGATCGGGCCGGGCCGGTTCGTTGTCGGCACCGCCCAGGTGTACGGGGCCGCGGTCCGCGAACCCCGCCAGTCGGGAGAGCCCGGTCGCCGTGCGGAGGCGGGTCCCCTGCTCGTCGGTGAAGTCGAAGAGGCCGCGGAGGGCCGTCCGCTGGGAGTGGACCCGGCGCCGCTGGTTGAGGGCGGGGTCGTCCTTTTCCTCCGCGCTCAGCGCGTCGATCCGTGACTCGATGAGGAGGCCGGCGGCGTGCTTGAGGCCGGAGGCGTTGCGCAGGATGCGTTCCTGCCCGTCACCCGCGGTCTGCTTGACGGGGTCGCCGGTGGCGGGATCGGTCCAGATCCCGTAGTGGCCGCTGCTGTAGCCCGCCCGGGTCGCGGCGGGCCGTACGTACCGCTCCGCGAGGGTCTTCGAGAGGCCGTGGACCCCGTCCGCGACGTTCAGGTTGCGGGGCCAGAGGACGAAGAGGTCCTTGTCGTAGTACGGGGGCGTGGCCCCGTACTCGTGCAAGTCGTAGATGACATCCGGCCGTTCGTCGCGGACGACGGCGGCGATGGTCCGGCCCTCCGCGGTCGCCAGGGCGATGTGGTCCCGGTTGATGTCGACACCGTCCGCGTTGCCCCGGGTGTCGGCTGCGCGGCCGTCGGGGTTGGCGGTGGGCAGCACCAGGACCGTCGTACGGGAGAGGAAGGCACGGGTGGTCCGGTCCTCGGCGAAGGCCAGGTCGCGCAGGGTGGTCAGACAGGCCTCGCGTCCGGCGGGCTCGTCGCCGTGCTGACTGCAGATCAGCAGGACCGTGGTCGCGGCAGGGCGTGGCTGCCCGATGCGTACGAGTTGGAGGGGGCGGCCCTCCTTGGTGGTGCCGATCCGGTCGACGGTGACCCGGTCGCTCGCCCGGTCCACCGCCCCCAGGAACGCCTGCTCCTCCCCGAGCCCGGTCCAGCGCGCCCCGTCGCTCGTCTCGAACGCGGTGCGCGGCGGGCGGGGCGCGGCCTCCGCCGGTGCGATCGCGAAGGGGACGGCCAGCGCCGCCAGCACCCCGGCCACGACCGCACTCCGCCGCCGGACCCCCGGGCCGCGGCGCGGTAAGCCGGACGGCGGGTGGGCCACCCCCGCGACCGGCCCCAGCCACGGGTGCGGGCTGAGCATGCGGAGCGCGCGGGTGAGGCGAGGGGTCATCAGCGGCTGCCTCCCGGAGTACGGCTCGGGGTACGGCCGGAGTGCGCGCGGCGGACACCGCGTGGCACGCCGGTCTGTCGGTGCAGCGGAGGTTACCCGGGTGAACTCCCGTGCAACAGGGGGCGATCACTGCCGACCGTGACGAGGGCATGGCGATCGTGTGACAGGGATGCCCGGAATCGACCGGCCTGCCCCGCGGGCTGCTTAGCCTCTTTCCTGACCGGTCGGAACCACACTCCGACCGGTCGCACGGCCGGGCCGCGACATCCCACGCCCGGCCGACCGTCCGACGATTTGGAGTATGCGTGCACCGCAGATTCATCGTCCCCAGCGCTCTGGCGGCCACCCTCGTGCTGGCGATCCCGGCATCGGCCGCCACCGGCACCGTGGGCGCCCCGGGTATCGGCGACCCCTACTACCCGGCCAGCGGAAACGGCGGCTACGACGTCTCCCACTACGACCTGCGGCTGAAGTACCAGCCGGCGACCGACCTGCTGGAGGGCACGGCGACGATCCTCGCCACCACTACGCAGGAGCTGACCCGCTTCAACCTCGACTTCGGGCTCGCCGTCTCCGAGGTACGGGTCAACGGCAAGAAGGCCGCCTTCGCGAAGAGCGGTGACCAGGAGCTGGAGATCACCCCGGCGGACCGCCTGACGAAAGGCAAGGACGTCTCGGTGGTCGTCCGGTACGCCGGGAAGCCCTCCGAGCTGAAGATCGACGGCTGGACCGCCTGGGCCCGCACCCCGGACGGCGGTGTCGCCGCGCAGGAGCCGGAGTCGGCGGTCTGGTGGTACCCGAGCAACGACCACCCGCTCGACAAGGCCACGTACGACATCTCGGTCTCCGTGCCGGACGGCACGCAGGCGATCAGCAACGGCGTTCTCGTGTCGCAGAGTTCGAGGCTCGGCTGGACGCGCTTCAACTGGCGCTCCGACAAGCCGCAGGCCACGTACCTCTCGACGCTCGCGGTCGGCAAGTTCGACATCACGACGGACAGGACCGCCGACGGCCTGCCGGTGCTCAACGCCTACAGCAAGGACCTCGGCCCCAACGCCGGTGCCGCCCGCGCCAGCATCGAGCGGACCACCGAGGTCGCGGAGTGGCTGACCGAGGTCTTCGGCCCGTATCCGTTCAACGCGCTCGGCGGCTATGTGCCCAATGTGACCAGCGGCTTCGCGCTGGAGACCCAGACGCGTCCGTTCTACAGCCCCCGGCAGTTCGCGAACGGGGCCAACGTCTCGGTCGTCGTCCACGAGATCGCGCACCAGTGGTACGGCAACAGCGTGTCGGTGGGCGGCTGGAAGGACATCTGGATCAACGAGGGGTTCGCCCGCTACAGCCAGTGGCTCTGGTCGGAGAAGGAGGGCGAGGGCACCGCGCAGGAGCTGGCGGACTACGTCTACGCCCAACACCCGGCGGACGACCCGTTCTGGAAGGTGAAGCCGGGCGACCCCGGTCCGGACAAGCAGTTCGACATCGCCGTCTACGACCGGGGCGCGCTGGCGCTCCAGGCGCTGCGCAACGAGGTCGGTGACGAGACGTTCTTCGCCCTGCTGAAGGGGTGGCCGACGGAGAAGGCACACTCCAACGCGACCGTGGGCGACTTCCTGCGGTACGCGGAGCGGGTCTCCGGCAAGCCGCTGGCGACGCTGTTCGACACCTGGCTGTACCAGCCGAGGCGGCCGGCGGTCCCGGCGGCGGCCTCGGCGGGGATCGCGAAGAACGCGCTGTCGTCCCGGGCGGCGGTCAAGCCGGAGCGGCCGGCGTCGTGGAAGAAGATCGCGGCGACGAACACGATCCACGACCACGGGGACCACGGTCACGGCAGTCACGACCACGGTCGGGGCAGCCACGGCGGCGACGGTCACGGGGGTCACGGCCACCGCTGATACGCGCGGCACGTGCTGGGTCGGGGGCCGTCGGAGCGGTGGCGTTCAGCCGTTCCGGCGGCCCCCGGCGGCCGCGTGCGCGGCACGGGCCGCCCGCGCCCTCGGCAGATACCGCAGCCGCTCGGGGAGTACGGGGACCACCGCCCGCACCACCGCGCAGAACCGCCGCAGCCGCTTCTCCTGGGCCGCCGTCCACGGCAGGCCGATCGCCGCGCGGGCGTCCGGCGGCATCAGCCCGACGGTGACGAACCGCCGGAAGCGGGCGAGCGGCGGCAGGAGCACCGGCCACAGGGCGCGCAGGATCATCCGCAGCGGCCACGGGCCACGATCCGGTGCGGGCACGGGCTGGTCGACGTCGACCAGTTCGCGCACCACGGTCGTCGCCTCGATCTCCCCGGCGAGCATCTTCTCCCAGTACGGCCAGAACTCCTCGATGGTCTGCGGCATGTCCCGGTCGTGGATGCCGAGGATCCGGCCGACCTGGAGCCACTCCGCGTACAGGGCCCGCTCCTGCGCCGGGGTCATCGGCCGGATCAGATAGCGCGCCGCGTGCCGGTAGACGGGGAAACCGGTGGCGTGCACCCAGGCGTAGTTGGCGGGCGTCAGCGCGTGGTAGGCGCGGCCCCGGGTGTCGGTGCCCCTGATGGTGCGGTGGAGCCGACGCAGCCTGCGCCCCTCCTCGGCGGCCCCGTCGCCGCCGTACACCCAGAGCTGGAGCGAGCGCAGGGAGCGTTCGCCGCGCCCCCAGGGGTCGGTGCGGAAGACGGAGTGCTCGTCGACGCCCGCGCCGACGGCCGGGTGGGCAACCTGGAGGGTGAGGGCGGCGGGCAGCATCAGCAGGGCCCGGACGTCGCCGGAGAGGCTCCAGAGCACCCCGCCGGGCGGGGGCGGCAGGGGGTCGTCCGCGCTGCTCGTCCCGTGCTCCCGCGGCTCCGGCGGGCCTGCCGTGTGCTGGCCTTTCCTCATCCCTCCATGATCTCTCGCCCGTGCCGGACGCGTGAGGCCGGGGCCTCGTGGCCGCTTCCAGGACCGCCCCGGCCGACGCCCCCGTCAGTCGTGGTCAGTCGTGGTCGTACACCGTCACCGGCAGGCCGGCGGATATCAGGCGCCGCTCTATCAGCGGCTCGACCCGGGCCCAGGTGCCGCCCGCGAGCCCGCAGCCGATGCGCGGCATATGGACGGAGGCCCCCAGCTCGCCCGCCCGGACGGCCACCGCGCCAAGGGCCGCGTCGATCGCCTCGTACCGCACGGGCACGCCCTTGCTGCCCCTGCGCATCCCTCGCTGGCCCACCATGTTGGCCACCCACAGATACATCCCGACCTGGACGAACTGCACCGCGCCCAGGCCGAAGTCGTTGCCCGCGCGCTCCCGGTGCCAGCGGCGGTAGGCCGCCTCCGGCTCGGGCCAGCGGCGGGAGAGGGCGAGGACGAACCCCTTGCCCCAGCCGCCCAGGTCGTTGCAGACGTGCGCTATCACCTTGACGCCCTTGCCCTGCGGGACCGTGGCGTCCCCCCGTACATACGTGATCCCCGACATGGCTTCACCGTACGGCCCGGCACTGACAACGGGGCCGGAGAGCGGGGCGGGCACGGAACGGGGCCGGGGTGGACGGCGGGGCCCCGGTGCCGGAGACTTTCACAGTAGTGGTGAGACAGCGGCACTGTCCGATACGAGGGTCCGAAGTGCGGGGAGCAGAGATGGCGACGGGGACCGACGAGCCCACGCTCACGGTGGACGAGCTGGCGGCGCGCGCCGGGGTCACCGTACGTACCGTGCGGTTCTACAGCACCCGGGGCCTGCTGCCGCCCCCGGTCATCGGGCCGCGCCGGGTCGGGCACTACGGGGCCGACCACCTCTCGCGGCTCGCGCTGATCGAGGAGCTCCAGCACCAGGGCATGACGCTCGCCGCGATCGAACGGTATCTGGAGCAGCTGCCGCCCGACCTCAGCGCCCACGATCTGGCGATCCACCGGGCGCTGGTGGCCTCCTGGGCGCCGGACAGGGCCGAGGACATGACCCGGGCCGAGCTGGAGAAGCGGGCGGGGCGGGCGCTCACCGAACCGGATGTGGACCGGCTGGCGGCGATGGGGGTGCTGGTCCGGCCCGAGCCCGAGGGGGACGGCGGACCGTACCGGGTGGATCTCGGGCTGCTGCGGCTCGGGGTCGAGCTGCTGGATGTGCCGATCGCCCACGAGACGATCCTCGCGGCCCGGACCGTGCTGCTGGAGCACACCCGTTCCGCCGCCCAGGAGATGACCCGGCTCTTCCGGGACGAGGTGTGGAATCCGTACCGGGAACGCGAGGGCGATCCGGAGCATGTGGCGGCGATGAAGTCGCTCTCGGCCCATATGCAACCGATCGTCGTCCAGGCCCTGGTGACGGCCTTTCAGCGGTCGCTGAAGGAGGAGCTGCGGGCCGCGTTCACTGCCGAGTGACGGTGAACGCGGCCCGGGCAGAAGCCCGTTGACGGCTCAGTCGTGGAAGGTCTCGCCCTTCTCCGCCTTCTCCACGAGCAGCGCGGGCGGCAGGAACCGGTCGCCGTAGCGGTCGGCCAGCTCCCGGGCGCGGGCGACGAATCCGGGCAGGCCGCCCTCGTACCCGTTGATGTACTGGAGCACACCGCCGGTCCACGGCGGGAAGCCGATCCCCATGATGGAGCCGATGTTGGCGTCCGCGACGGAGATGAGGACGTTCTCCTCCAGGCAGCGGACGCTGTCCAGGGCCTCGGAGAAGAGCATCCGCTCCTTCATGTCCTCGAAGGGGACGTCCGCGTCGGCCTTCGTGAAGTGCTCGCGCAGACCGGGCCAGAGGCCGGTGCGCCTGCCGTCCTCGTCGTAGTCGTAGAAGCCCGCTCCCCCGCTGCGGCCCGGGCGGCCGAACTCGTCGACCATGCGGTCGATGACCTCGTCGGAGGGGTGGCCGGGCCAGGTGCCTCCGGCCCCCTCGACCGCCCGCTTGGTCTCGTTGCGGATCTTGCGGGGCAGGGTCAGGGTCAGCTCGTCCATCAGGGAGAGCACCTTGGCCGGGTAGCCGGACTGGGCGGCGGCCTGCTCGATCGAGGCGGGCTCGACGCCCTCCCCGACCATCGCCACGCCCTCGTTGATGAACTGGCCGATGACGCGCGAGGTGAAGAAGCCGCGCGAGTCGTTGACGACGATGGGCGTCTTCTTGATGCGCCGTACGAGGTCGAAGGCGCGGGCCAGCGCCTCGTCGCCGGTGCGCTCGCCCTTGATGATCTCGACCAGCGGCATCTTGTCGACCGGGGAGAAGAAGTGCAGGCCGATGAAGTCGGCCGGGCGGGACACTCCCTCGGCGAGGACCGTGATGGGAAGAGTCGACGTGTTGGAGCAGAGCAGCGCGTCCGGCTCGATGACGTCCTGGATCTCCTGGAACACCTTGTGCTTGAGGCCGGTGTCCTCGAAGACGGCCTCGATCACGGCGTCGCAGCCCGCGAGGTCGGCCACGTCGCCGGTCGGGGTGATCCGGGCGAGCAGTTCGTCGCGCTTGGCCTCCGTCGTACGGCCCCGGGAGAGCGCCTTGGCGAGCAGCTTCTCGCTGTACGCCTTGCCCTTGGCGGCCGCCTCGGTGGAGACGTCCTTGAGGACGACCTCGATCCCGGCCCTGGCGCAGGAGTAGGCGATGCCCGCGCCCATCATCCCGGCGCCGAGCACGGCGACCTTGCGGACCGGGCGCTCGGGGATGTCCTTGGGGCGGCTGGCACCGGAGTTGACGGCCTGGAGGTCGAAGAAGAACGCCTGGATCATGTTCTTGGAGACCTGGCCGGTGACCAACTCGGTGAAGTACCGGGCCTCGATGGTCAGGGCGGTCTCGAAGTCGACCTGGGAGCCCTCGACGGCCGCCGCGAGGATGTTGCGCGGCGCGGGCATGGGCGCGCCCGCGAGCTGCTTCTTCAAGTTGGCCGGGAACGCGGGGAGGTTGGCGGCGAACTTGGGGTTGGACGGGGTGCCGCCGGGGATCTTGTAGCCCTTGACGTCCCAGGGCTGCCGGGACTCGGGGTTGGCGTCGATGAAGGCGCGGGCCTTCTCGGTCATCTCCTCGCGGGTGGCGGCGACTTCGTGGACGAGGCCGTTCTCCAGGGCGCGCTGCGGGGTGTACTGGGTGCCCTGGAGGAGCACCTTGAGCAGGGCGTCCGCGATGCCCATGAGGCGTACGGTACGGGTGACGCCGCCGCCCGCCGGGAGCAGGCCGAGGGTGACCTCGGGGAGGCCGATGCGGGAGCCGGGGGCGTCGAGGGCGACGCGGTGGTGGGAGGCGAGCGCGATCTCGTAACCGCCCCCGAGGGCGGCTCCGTTGATGGCGGCGACGATCGGCTTGCCGAGGGTCTCGATGCGGCGGAGCGAGCGCTTGATGGCGGTGCCGGTGTCGAAGGCGGCCTGGGCGTTCTCGGGGCCGACCTTGATCATGTCCTTGAGGTCGCCGCCCGCGAAGAAGGTCTTCTTGGCGGAGGTGTAGATGATGCCGCGGATGGAGTCCTTCTCGGCCTCGGCGCGGTCCGCGATGGCCTCGATGGAGTCCTTGAAGGCCTGGTTCATCGTGTTCGCGGACTGATTGGGGTCGTCGAGGACGAGGGTGACGACGCCGGTCTCGTCCTGTTCCCAGCGGATGGTGGTGCTCTCGGTCATGTCGGTGTCTTCTCCGTAAGCGAAGGGGGCGGCTGGGAACGGTCAGATGCGTTCGACGATCGTCGCGACGCCCATGCCGCCGCCGACGCAGAGGGTGACCAGCCCGAACCGCTGGTCGCGGCGCTCCAGTTCGTCGATGACGGTGCCGAGGATCATCGCGCCGGTCGCGCCGAGCGGGTGGCCGAGCGCGATGGCGCCGCCGTTGACGTTGACCTTGTCCAGGCTCAGGCCCATGTCCTTGACGAAGCGCAGGACGACCCCGGCGAAGGCCTCGTTGATCTCGACCAGGTCGATGTCGTCGATGGTGAGCCCGGCCTTGGCGAGCGCCTTGCGGGTGGCGGGGGCGGGGCCGGTGAGCATGATGGTGGGCTCGGAGCCGGAGACGGCCGCGGAGACGATCCGGGCACGCGGGGTGAGGCCGTAACGCTCGCCGACCTCCTTGGAGCCGATAGCGACGAGGGCGGCGCCGTCGACGATGCCGGAGGAGTTGCCCGCGTGGTGGACGTGGTCGATCTTCTCGATCCAGTGGTACTTCTGCAGCGCCACCGCGTCGAAGCCGCCCATGTCACCGATGGCGGCGAAGGAGGGCTTCAGGGCGGCGAGGGAGTCGGCGGTGGTGCCGGGGCGCATGTGCTCGTCGTGGTCGAGGACGAGGAGGCCGTTGCGGTCCTTGACGGGGACGACGGAGCGGGCGAAGCGCCCGTCCTTCCAGGCCGCGGCGGCGCGTTCCTGGGAGAGGGCGGCGTACTCGTCGACGTCGCGGCGGCTGAAGCCCTCGACGGTGGCGATGAGGTCGGCGCCGATGCCCTGCGGGGCGAAGCCGGTCTCGAAGCTGGTCATCGGGTCCATCGCCCAGGCCCCGCCGTCGGAGCCCATCGGCACCCGGGACATCGACTCGACGCCCCCGGCGAGGACCAGGTCCTCCCAGCCCGAACGGACCTTGGCCGCCGCCAGGTTGACGGCCTCCAGGCCCGAGGCACAGAAGCGGTTCTCCTGCACGCCCGCGACGGAGTCGGGCAGCCCGGCCGCGATGGCGGCGATCCGGGCGATGTCGGAACCCTGGTCCCCGAGCGGGCTGACCACGCCGAGGACGATGTCGTCGATGGCGGCCGGGTCCAGGTCCGGGAAGCGGCCCTGGATCTCGTGGATGAGGCCGACGACCAGGTCGATCGGCTTGGTGCCGTGCAAGGCGCCGTTGGCCTTGCCGCGGCCGCGCGGGGTGCGGATCGCGTCGTAGACGAATGCTTCGGTACTCAAGACAGCTGCCTTTCGAGGGTGATGGAGAGGGAGGGGGCAGGGGCTCAGGCGAGCAGCGAGCGGCCGATGATCTCCTTCATGATCTCGGTGGTGCCGCCATAGATGGTCTGGATACGGCCGTCGGTGAACGCCTTGGCGACCTTGTACTCGCTCATGTAGCCGTAGCCGCCGTGGAGTTGGAGGCAGCGGTCGGCGGTGCGCTTCTGGAGTTCGGTGGCCCACCACTTGGCCATCGAGGCGTGGACGGCGTCCAGCGTCCCGTCCGAGTGGTCGACGATGCACCGGTCCAGGAAGGTGCGGGTGACGGCGCACTCGGTGGCCATCTCCGCGATCTCGAAGCGGATGTGCTGGAGCTTGGCCAGCGGCCGTCCGAAGGCCTCGCGCTCCTTGACGTACTGGGTGGTGATCTCCAGCAGGTGTTCGGCGGCGGCGATGGCGGCGACCGCTATGCCCATGCGCTCCTGGGCCAGGTTGGTCATCAAGTGGATGAAGGCGCCGTCGAGTTCACCGAGGAGGTTCTCCTTGGGGACGCGGACGTCGTTGAAGAACAGCTCGGCGGTGTCCTGCGACTTCTGGCCGATCTTGTCGAGGTTGCGGCCCCGCTCGAACCCTTCGGCCCCGCGCTCGACGACGATCAGCGAGAGCCCCTTGGCGCCGCCGTCGGGGGTGGTCTTGGCGACGACGATCACCAGGTCGGCCAGGATGCCGTTGGAGATGAAGGTCTTGGAGCCGTTGAGCAGCCAGTGGTCGCCCTTGTCCTCCGCCGTCGTACGGATCGCCTGGAGGTCGGAGCCTGCGCCCGGTTCGGTCATGGCGATGGCGGTGATGGTCTCGCCGGAGCAGAAGCCCGGCAGCCAGCGGCGCTTCTGCTCGTCGGTGGCGAGGCCGGTGAGGTACGGGCCGATGATGTCGTTGTGCAGTCCGATCGCGAGGCCCGGTGCCCCGGCCCGGGTGAACTCCTCGGCCAGGACGGCGCTGTAGCGGAAGTCGGTCGAGCCACCGCCGCCGTACTCCTCGGGGACGGCGAGGCCGAGCAGCCCGGCGCGCCCGGCGGCGAGCCAGGCGTCACGGGAGACGATGCCGTCCTGCTCCCACTGCTCGTAGTACGGGAGCACCTCCTTGGCCAGGAAGGCCCGGACGGTCTCGCGGAACGCGTCGTGCTCCTCGGTGAAGATCTGGCGTTGCACGGGGTCTCCTAGTCTCGGGGGGTGGGCCGGAGCCCCGGTACGTCCCAGTCGGCGGCGACGGCGTCCGTGTCGGCGCCCGGCCGCGCGGGGCCGCCGCGGACGGAGGTGGGGGTGGCGGAGAAGCGCGGGGCGGGGGCGGGCTGGGTGATGCCGCTGTGCTCGACGTAGGTGGAGCGGGCGGCCAGGTGCGGGTGGTGCGGTGCCTCGCGGAGGGAGAGGACGGGGGCGACGCAGGCGTCGGTGCCCTCGAAGACCTCGGTCCACTCCGCACGCGTACGGGTCAGGAAGCGCTCGGTGACGGCGGCGCGCAGCTCGTCCCAGCGGGCGAACTCCCACCGGTCGGGGAAGGCGTCCGCCAGGCCGAGGAGGCGGACGAACTCGGCGTAGAACTGCCCCTCCAGCGGGCCGACCGCCATGTGGCCGCCGTCGGAGGTGGCGTAGGTGCCGTAGAAGGGGCAGCCGCCGTCCAGCAGGTTGGTGCCGCGCCGGTCCTGCCAGCTCCCGGCGGCCAGCATCCCGTGGATCATCGAGGCGAGGTGGGCGGCGCCGTCGACGATCGCCGCGTCCACCACCTGGCCCGCGCCGCCCGGGGTGCGGGCGTGCTGGAGGGCGGCGAGCACCCCGACGACGAGGTAGAGCGAGCCGCCCGCGTAGTCCCCGACCAGGTTGGCGGGGACCACGGGCGGCTCGTCGGGCCTGCCGATCATGGAGAGGGTGCCGGTGAGAGCGAGGTACGCGATGTCGTGCCCGGCCCGCTCGGCCAGCGGCCCGTCCTGGCCCCACCCGGTCATCCGCCCGTAGACGAGCTTCGGGTTCCGGGCGAGGCAGGCCTCGGGCCCGACGCCGAGCCGTTCCGCGACGCCGGGGCGGTACCCCTCGATCAGGATGTCCGCGCGTTCGACCAGGTCCAGGACGCGTCCGGCGCCGTCCTCGTCCTTGAGGTCGACGAGGACGGAGCGCTTGCTGCGGTTGGTGATGTCGTACGCCGGGTCGATGCCGAGGGCCGGGCCACCGGGCCGGTCGACGCGTACGACATCGGCGCCGAGGTCCGCGAGCAGCATCGCCGCGAACGGTCCGGGGCCGATCCCCGCCAGCTCGACGACACGGACTCCTGCCAGCGGGCCGTGCTGCCCGGTGCTTGCCATCCGTGAGCCCCCAGGGGTGTGACACAACTGATGTAACATCAACGATGCTAAGAACGCGCCCGGCTCGACACAACCCCCTGGGCCGAGCAAGCGCTTAGTTCTTCCCGCGACCGCGATCCTGCCGCATCCCCGCCGGACCTTCCACGCGGCCACGCCCAAGGCCGTGGCCCGCCCTCCGTCCGCCCCGCACCCCCGCCCGGCCGCACGCCCGCCGTCCCCCTCCGCTAGCCTGCCTGCCACATCTCCGCCGCCCCTCGCCCCCGGAGGCAGTCGTGAACAGGCAGAACGAGGCACCACGCCCCCTGGACGTCGTCCTTTTCGGCGCCACCGGCTTCGTGGGGGTGCTCACGGCCGAGCATCTGGCGGCGCACGCCCCCGAGGGGCTGCGCTGGGGGCTGGCCGGTCGCAGCCGCGCCAAGCTGGAGCGGCTGCGCGACCGGCTGGCCGCTCTCCACCCCTCCTGCGCCGAGCTGCCGTTGCTGGAGACCGATGCGGACGACGAGGACGCGCTGCGCAAACTCGCGCACTCCGCACGGGTGGTGGCCACGACCGTGGGGCCGTACGTCCTGTACGGCGAGAAGCTGGTCGCCGCCTGTGCCGAGGCCGGCACGGACTACCTCGACCTCACCGGCGAGGCCGAGTTCATCGACCGGACGTATGTGCGCCACGACGCGCGGGCCCGGGAGACGGGCGCCCGGATCGTGCACGCCTGCGGCTTCGACTCCGTACCGCACGACCTGGGGGCGTACTTCACGGTCAAGCAGTTGCCGGAAGGGGTGCCGCTGAGCGTCGACGGGTTCGTCCGCAGCAACGCCGTCTTCTCCGGCGGCACGTTCGCCTCGGCGCTCACCGCGATGGGCCGCGGACCGCAGATGCTGCTCGCCGCCCGGGAGCGGCGCCTGCACGAGCCCCGCCAGGTGGGCCGCCGGATCCGCACCCCGGCCGGTTCCCCGCACTTCAACGGGGCCGTCGGCACCTGGGCGCTCCCGCTGCCGACCGTGGACCCGGCGATCGTGGGCCGCTCGGCGCGGGCGCTGGAGCGGTACGGCCCCGACTTCCGCTACCGCCACTTCGCCTCGGTCAAGACCCTGCCGATGGCCCTCGGCGGCCCGGCGGCCGTGGGCACGCTGGTCGCCGCCGCGCAGGTGAAGCCCGTACGGGAGTGGCTGATGGGGCGGTACGAGGCGGGGCAGGGCCCGGACGCGGAGCGCCGCGGGCGGAGCTGGTTCACCGTCCGCTTCGTCGGGGAGGGCGGGGGCCGGCAGGTCTTCACCGAGGTGTCCGGCGGCGATCCCGGCTACGGCGAGACGGCCAAGATGCTGGCCGAGTCGGCGCTCAGCCTCGCCCTGGACAAGCTCCCGGAGACCTCCGGCCAGGTCACCACGGCGACCGCGATGGGCGATGCGCTGCTGGACCGGCTGACGGCGGCGGGGATCCGCTTCCGGGTGGCAGCGGTGCGGTGAGGCTCCGCTTCCGGGTAGCGGCCGTGCAGTGAGACTCCGCTAGAAGATCCAGCTCACCAGCGTGTAGAGCATCGCGCCCAGCCAGACGAGACCGACGACCCCGCCGAGGGCCATGCCGAGCGCGACGCGGCGCTGGGCGGGGTCGATGGGCCGGGCGGTCCGGATAGCCGTACGAGAGGTGTTCATACGTTCAGCCTGCCCAGCAAGATCGGTTTACGCCATCCGTACGGATACTCAGTCGGCCGGATACACTGCCGACCGCCGGCGAATTCCGGTGGCCCGGACCGTCGGAGGCGTGTGACGGTTCGTCCCATGGGCAACTCCCGGGCATATCCCGTCTTCCGGACCACCGACGCGTCGGCCGCTTATGCGCGGGCCGAGCGGCTGTGCGCGCTGCTGGAGGCGCGCGACGACGAGGTCGGGCTCTTCGCCGAGCTGGGGACGGTCGCGGAGGTGCGCCGGATGGCCGCGGTCCTGCCCTCGGCGACGTTCGAGTACGCGGAGGCGCGGACCGGTCCGGCGGGTGAGGACGTCTGGTTCGACCTGGACGTGGCGACGGCGGACGACACCGCGCTGGAGCCGCATCTGCCGCTGGACCTCATGGTGCACGCCCCCGTGGGAAGCGTGGAGGAACGCTTCGTGGCCGCTCTCGGCCGGGGCACGGCCTCGGTCGACTGGCACGGCCTGTGGCCGGACGATCCGGCGGCGGAGCTGTCCGGCATGGCCAAGTACGACGGGGTGCAGATCGTCTTCCACGGGGACCAGGCCCAGTGGGGGCGACGGGCCGAGGACCACACGGTCTTCGTCCATGTGGACAAGTGGGGCGACGTGTCCCGGGCCCGGAAGCTCGCCGCGCACATCGGCAGCGAGGTCCTCGGCGAGGTGCAGTTCGGGTGGTGAGGACCCGCCGGAAGGGATGACCCCTCAGGCCGTGGCCTCCCGCAGGGTCTGGCGGCACAGGGCGTCCGCGCGGCGGGTGCTCTCGGGCTGGCGGAAGCGGCAGGCCAGGCGGAGGGTGTGGGCGCAGGCGTTGTCGAGGTCGATCCGGTGGCCCACGGAGACGAAGATCGGGTTGGTGTTCTCCTGGGTGCGCAGGGCGCGGCCCACCACCTCGTCGCCGTCCAGCAGCGGGGAGAAGTCGCCGCGGCGGGGGCCGGGGGCTTCGTACGAGAAGGTGAACGGGTTCTTGCCGACGCCGATCACGGGCAGTCCGGTGAGCACGCCCAGGTGGCTGGCGAGGCCGAAGCGTCGGGGGTGGGCAAGGCCGTAGCCGTCGCAGATGACGACGCCGGGGTCGACGGTCAGCGACTCCAGGGCCTCCAGCACGGTGGGGATCTCGCGGAAGGCCAGCAGCCCGGGGACATAGGGGAAGGTGATCGTGCCGACGGCGGTGGCCTCGTCCACGGTCTCCAGGGTCTCGGCGTCCAGGACGACGGCCGCCGCGACGACCACGTCCTTCTCGTCGTCGTACGCCACGTCGACCCCGGTCACCAGCCCGGTCCCGGGCGCCGGGCCCGGCTCGTCCAGCACCACCAGGCCGCGCAGGCGGTCCTGGATCGCCCGGCCCTCGGCTTCGTCCTTGGGGGTCTGATGGGCGGGAGGGGGCTGTGTCGTCATGACCAGCAGCTTATGCGGTGCTGGGGTACGCCCGGTCCCGTAGCCTGGCGATCATGTTCGTACTCGAATTGACCTACACCGCCCCGGTCGAGCGCGCGGACGCGCTGATGCGGGAGCACATCGCGTGGCTCGACGAGCAGTACGCAGCAGGGGTCTTCATCGCCTCCGGCCGCAAGAACCCCCGGGACGGCGGGGTGATCCTCGCCGTCGGGGCGGACCGGGCGCGGATCGAGGAGATCGCCGCGGCCGACCCCTTCGCCGCGCACGGCGTCTGCGCCTACCGGATCACGGAGTTCACCGCGACGAAGACCTCAGCCGAACTCGCCTCCTTCAAGGAGGAGTTGCCCGGTCAGTAGGCCGGGCGGCCGCTCCTTCCCCTCCGCCGGGCCGCCGCCCTCCGGGGTGCGCGGCCGGGAAGTGGGCAGGAGGGCGGGGGTGCGGGAGAGCGTGGAGGAGGCGCGGGGCGTGAGCGGGGCGCGTGGAGGGCCGGGCGGTGACGCCCGGGCGGTGACGCAGCTCACGCCACCCGCCGGTGCACGGATCGTCGAGTTCCGTCGTCTACTCCAATGCCGGGAACCGTTCACCCAGCCGCGAGAGGGAGCAGGTCTTGTCCAGCGTTATCGAGCAGTCCGTGCAGGCCCGCATGGTCGCGTCCGCACCGCGGATGGAAACCCTGCCCGCCACTCTGAGTTACGACGTCAAGGACCCCTTCGCCGTGCGGATGGCGTTCCCGGCCCCGGCGACCCTGGAGGGGACCGAGGTGTCCTGGGAGTTCTCCCGCGAGCTGCTGACGGCCGGGGTCGACGCACCCGCCGGGGAGGGGGACGTCCGGGTCCGGCCGTTCGGGTACGAGCGGACGGTGCTGGAGTTCCACGCGGCGGAGGGCATCGCCATGGTCCACGTACGCACGGCGGAGCTGCGCCGCTTCCTGGAGCGGGCGCAGGAGCTGGTGCCGGTGGGTGACGAGCACCGCCACCTCGATCTGGACCGGAATCTGACCGATCTGCTCGGTGGCGCCTGCTGAGACCCCGGCACGGCGCGCTCGCGCCGATGCCCCGACGGCGGCGCGGGCTCCCGCGCCGTGGAAAACCCGTTGCCGGGCCGAGTGTCCCGGTTCTACCTTCGTGATGTCCCTGTTGTCGTCGATCGGAGAAGGACGTTGCTGATCTGAGGTCCCCTGCACCGTGCGGCGCCGCCACGTCTTGCCGTGGCCGCAGGCGCGCCCGTGTGCGATCTCAGCGCATCAGCCGATCCTTCCGCTCTCCTCGACGTACACGGGAGTCCGTATGTCATCCTCCGACATCCATGTCAGCTGCACCTCCCTCTCCTTCTCCTGGCCCGACGGCACCGAGGTGCTCTCCGGTTTCGACTTCGCCGTGGGCCCCGGCCGCACCGGGCTCATCGGCGTCAACGGGTGCGGCAAATCGACCCTGTTGCGGCTGATCGCCGGTGAACTCACCCCGCTGGAGGGCGAGATCAAGGTCCGGGGCGGGCTCGGTCATCTGCCGCAGACCGCCACCCTGGACACCGCGCTCCGGGTCGATGAGGTGCTGGGCATCGCGGAGCGGCGAGCGGCGATCGACGCCGTCGAGGCCGGTGACGTACGCGAGGAACTCTTCGCCGTGATCGGTGAGGACTGGGACGTGGAGCAGCGGGCCCACGCCACGCTGGACGGGCTCGGCCTCGGCCATTTCGGGCTGGACCGGACCGTCGGGGAGATGTCCGGCGGCGAGTGCGTACTGCTGCGGCTGGCGGCCCTGCTGCTGGCCCGGCCCGGGGTGCTGCTGCTGGACGAGCCGACGAACAATCTGGACGCGGTGGCGCGCGGACGGCTGTACGCCGCGGTCGACGCCTGGACCGGGGCGCTGCTCGTGGTGAGCCATGACCGGGAGCTGCTGGAGCGGGTCGACCGGATCGCGGATCTGCGGGACGGCTCGGTCACCTGGTACGGGGGCAATCTGTCGGCGTACGAGGAGGCGCTCGCGGTCGAGCAGGAGGCGGCGCAGCGGATGGTGCGGGCCGCGGAGTCCGACGTCCAACGGCAGAAGCGCGAACTGGCCGAGGCCCATATGAAGTTGGCCCGGCGCAGGCGGTACGGGCAGAAGATGTGGGACACCAAGCGGGAGCCCAAGGTGGTGATGGGTCAGCGCAAGCGGTCCGCCCAGGAGTCGGCCGGCAAGCACCGCATCCTGCACACCGAGCGGCTGGCGGAGGCCCGGGAGCGGCTGGACGAGGCGGAGTCGGCGGTCCGCGCGGACGAGGAGATCCGCATCGAGCTGCCGGCGACGCGGGTGCACCCGGGGAGCGAGGTACTGCTCCTGCGCGACCCCGTACCGCCCTACGGTCCGCCGCTGCACGGCGAGTTGGTGGTGCGAGGCCCCGAGCGGATCGCGCTGACCGGGCGCAACGGGGCCGGAAAGACGGCCCTGTTGCGGACCATCGCGGGCGAACTGGCCCCGCTCTCCGGCGAGGCCACCGCGCTGCTGCCGCTGGGGTTCCTGCCGCAGCGACTGGACTCGCTGGACGACGCCCTGTCGGTGGCGGAGAACGTGAAGCGGTCGGCCCCGGGCCTGAGCGACAACGGGGTACGGGCCCGGCTCGCGCGGTTCCTGATCAAGGGCGGGGCCGCCGATCTCCCGGCCGGGACGCTGTCGGGCGGGGAGCGGTTCCGGGCGGCGCTGGCGATGCTGCTGCTGGCGGACCCGGCGCCCCGGCTGCTGCTCCTCGACGAGCCGACGAACAGCCTGGACCTGGCGAGCGTACGGCGGCTGACCGAGGCCCTGGCGGCGTACGAGGGGGCGCTGATCGTGGCGAGCCACGACGTGCCGTTCCTGGAGTCGATCGGCATCACCCGCTGGCTGTCGCTGGACGGGGAGCTGCGGGACACCTCGCCGGAGGAGGTGCGGGCGGCCCGGTGAGCGGCCTCGCGGGATCGGCGGGATCGGCGGGATCCATGGGAAAAGGCGACAGAAGCTGTCGGGTATCCCGCCTAGCGTCGCCCGCATGGATCACAGCACCGACCGCTCCATCACCCTCACCGGAGCGCACGAGAACAATCTGCGCGATGTCTCCCTCACCCTGCCCAAGGGCCGGATCACCGTCTTCACGGGGGTGTCCGGCTCGGGGAAGTCGTCGGTCGTCTTCGACACGATCGCCGTGGAGTCCCAGCGGCAGCTGAACGAGACCTTCACCTCGTTCCTGCGCAACCGGCTGCCGAAGTACGAGCGGCCACGGGCGGAGTCCATGGAGAACCTGTCCGTGGCCGTCGTCATCGACCAGAAGCCGCTGGGCGGCAACGTCCGCTCGACCGTGGGCACGGCGACGGACATCTGGTCGGTGCTCCGGGTGCTGTTCTCCCGCTACGGCACCCCGAGCGCGGGCGGGGCCACCGCGTACTCCTTCAACGACCCGGCGGGGATGTGCCCGGAGTGCGACGGGGTGGGCCAGGTGGTCCGGCTCGATCTGGACCGGGCGGTGGACTGGTCGAAGTCGCTGAACGAGGGGGCGCTGCTGCTGCCGGGGCTGGGGGTCGGCAGCTGGGAGTGGAGCCTGTACGGCGGGTCGGGTCGGTTCGACAACGACCTGCCGCTGCGGGAGTTCGGCGAGGAGGAACGGCAACTCCTGCTGTACGGCTCAGGGTTCACCGTCCAGGTCGACATGCGGACGGGTTCGGCGGAGATGCGGTTCGAGGGGGTGGTGACCCGGTTCGAGCGGCTCTACCTCAAGCGGGACACGGCATCGCTGTCGGAGAAGCGGCGCGCGGCGGCCGACCGGTTCACCGTCGAGCGGGTCTGCGGCTCCTGCGACGGGGCGCGGCTGAACGCGGCGGCGCTCGCCACCCGGGTCGACGGGCTCTCGCCGGCCGACTACGGGCGGATGGAGGTCTCCGAGCTGGTCGGCGTGCTGGCGCGGATCGACGATCCGGTGGGCGGTCCGATCGCGGCGGCGGCCCGTGAGCGGCTGGAGCGGCTCGTGGGGATCGGGCTCGGCTATCTCAGCCTGGACCGGCAGACAAGCACCCTGTCGGGCGGTGAGGGCCAGCGCCTCAAGATGGTCCGCCACCTGGGGAGTTCGCTGACCGGGCTGACCTTCGTCTTCGACGAGCCGAGCGTGGGGCTGCACCCCCGGGACGTCGGGCGGCTCGGTGATCTGCTGGTGCGGCTGCGCGACAAGGGCAACACCGTGCTGGTGGTCGAGCACGACCCTGATGTGATGGCGGTGGCGGACCACATCGTCGACATGGGTCCGCGGGCGGGTTCGGAGGGCGGACACGTCGTCTTCGAGGGGCCGTTCGACCGGCTGCGCGCGTCGGACACGCTCACCGGCCGGTCGCTGCGCCGACGCACCCCGCTCAAGAGCGAGTTCCGCTCCCCCACCGGCCAGCTCCCGGTCCGGGGTGCCGATCTGCACAACCTCAAGGGGCTGGACGTGTCGTTCCCGGCCGGGGTGCTGACCGTGGTGACCGGGGTCGCGGGTTCGGGCAAGTCGACGCTGGTGTCGGAGGTGTTCACGGCGGCCCACCCCGAGGCGGTGGTCATCGACCAGAGCGCGATCACCGCCTCGTCCCGCTCGACCCCGGCCTCGTACATCGGCGCACTGGACACCATCCGCAAGGTCTTCGCCCGCGAGAACGGTGTCGACGCCGGGCTGTTCAGCTTCAACTCCGCCGGGGCGTGCCCGGGTTGTGCGGGGCGCGGGGAGATCTCCACCGACCTGGCGTTCATGGACCCGGTCACCACGACCTGCCGGGAGTGCGAGGGGCGCCGGTTCCACGACGACGTGCTGAAGCACCGGGTCGGCGGCCGGTCCATCGTCGACGTGCTGGAGATGACGGCGGCGCAGGCGGTCGACCTCTTCGAGGACCGGGCGCTGCTGCGGAAACTGCGGACGCTCGACGAGGTCGGGCTCACCTACCTCACGCTCGGCCAGCCGCTCAGCACGCTCTCCGGCGGCGAGCGCCAGCGGATCAAGCTGGCCACCCAGCTCCACCGCACCTCCAGCGTGTACGTCCTGGACGAGCCGACGACCGGGCTGCACCTGGCCGACACGGGGGCGCTGGTGGATCTGCTGGACCGGCTGGTGGACGCGGGGAACACGGTGGTGTGCGTGGAGCACAACCTGGAGGTCGTGAAGCGGGCGGACTGGGTGATCGATCTGGGTCCGGACGGCGGGAAGAAGGGCGGCGAGCTGGTCTTCGCGGGCACGCCGGAGGGGCTGCTGGCGGACCGCACCTCGGTTACCGCCGAGTATCTGCGGCGGGATCTGGGGCTTCCCGCAGAGCCCCGCTGACCTGCGAAGACTCTCACATCACCGCCATGAGCTGCGCACATGACGGTACGTAGTCGGGTGCCAGCGGGGACGGGCTTGGCTTTGCCCTTACGGTCGCCTTAACCTACGGTCTCGTAACCTACGAAGCCGTAGGTAATTATCCCGTCCCCAGGAGCCACCCGTGACGATCACCTCTCCCCACCTCGGCAGTTCGAAGGCGTGGACCGACGCCCAGCTGCTGTACGCGCTCGAAGAGGTGGTCGAGAAGGAGCTCAACCGCCATCTCAAGGTCGCCAAGGACTGGATGCCGCACGAGTACGTCCCCTTCTCCGACGGCCGGAACTTCCCGGGCGTCTTCGAGGACGGCGAGGCGTGGGCGGCGGACCAGTCCAAGGTCACCGACGTCGGCAAGATCGCGCTCGTGGTGAACCTCCTCACCGAGGACAACCTCCCCAGCTACCACCACGAGATCGCCTCCCTCTTCGGCCGCGACGGCGCCTGGGGCACCTGGGTGCACCGCTGGACCGCCGAGGAGGGCCGCCACGGGATCGTGATGCGCGACTACCTGCTCACCTCGCGCGCCGTCGACCCGGACCAGCTGGAGCAGTTCCGCATGGCGCACATGGCGGAGGGGTTCGAGTCGGACAACCGGCACTCGATGCTGCACTCCGTCGCGTACGTCGCCTTCCAGGAGCTGGCCACCCGCGTCTCCCACCGCAACACCGGCCACCAGTCCGGGGACCCGGTCTGCGACCGGATGCTGGCCCGGATCGCGACCGACGAGAACCTGCACATGGTCTTCTACCGCAACCTCCTGGGCGCCGCCTTCGAGCTGGCCCCGGACCTGACCATGCAGGCCGTGCGCGATGTCGTCGTCAACTTCCGGATGCCCGGCCACGGCATGCCCGGCTTCGAGCGGGCCGCCGCGCAGATGGCGATCGGCGAGATCTACAACATGCGCATCCACCACGACGACGTGATCCAGCCGGTGCTACGCCACCTGAAGGTCATGAACATCGACGGGCTCGGCCCCGAGGGCATGAAGGCCCAGGAGGAGCTGGGGCTGTACATGGGCGGCCTGGACAGCGAGGCCGCGAAGTTCGACGAGAAGCTCGCCGCCCGCAAGGCCCGGATGGCGGCCCGCGGCCGCGCCTGAGACAACCGCCGAGCCGCAGGACCACCGGGCCACCGAGCCGCCTGACCATCCGGTCCGCCCGGCCGCCCCGCCGCTGCCGCTGCTCCGGCGCCGGGCCCCGTCACTCCGCCGCGGTGAACTGCGCGTACGCCACGTCGCGCACATCGCCGCAGGGGTGCCGGCGGAGCATCCGCAGCTGGGTGCGCCACGGCCCGGTCCACTCGGTGCGCCGGCCGCAGGCCACCGTCAGCTCGGCGGCGAACAGGCCCTCCGTGAGATCACCGGTCCCCGCCAGCCGCGCGACGACGTCGAGCAGGGTCTCCGGATCACTGGTCTCGCCCCCACGGGCGAACTGGACCCCCTTCCCGACGGTGCGGGCGGTCCGGCCGGCGAGCGCGGGGTGGTCCGCGTGCAGGGCGGCCAGCTCCACCAGGGCGGCGTGCAGCTCGTCGGCCCCCATGCTCGCGGGCTCCAGTGACTCCACGAGCAGGGAGACCGCCTGCGGTACGAGTTCGCGGTGGCCGGCGAGGGTCCGCCCGGCCTCCGCGAGGACGGCCCTGCGCGAGCGGTCGGGCGGACCGGACCAGCGCGTCAGCGCGTCGGTGAGCGCGTGGAGGCGCTGCCGGGCGGGCCGGTCCCGCTCGGCTCCCGCGTCGTCCGCCGTCTCCCCCGTGGCCAGCAGGGTCAGCGCGCGGTTCAGCGCGGTGGCGGCCTGCTCACCGGCCGGGGCGGCCTCGGCCAGGGCGACGGCGGCGGAACTCCAGGTTCCGCGCCGGTCCATGTCGGTGAGCGCGTCGACCAGGACGGTGGCGGCTCCGGGCGCCCAGGGCAGCCACCGGACCAGTGCGCGGTGGCCGAGGGAGGCCACTTCGTCGTCGTCCGACGCGCAGACGCTCCGGACCAGCTTCGCGTAGCGGGGCCGGTGGCCGGGGTCCAGCTCGTTCGGGTGGGTCCGCAGGACGGCGGTGCGCAGGGCGCGGTCGCCCGTCGCCGCGTCCGCCATCACCTCCCCCATCCGCTCGTCACCGAGCAGCGCCGCGCCCGAGGCCACACAGGCGGCCCGCACGTCGGGGTGCTGGCAGGGCTCGGCGTACGCGTCGGCCAGGACGGCGGCCGCGTCGGGCAGGGGCAGCAGGGTGGCGGCCAGCCGGACCGCCTCCTTGCGGGCGGTCACCTTGCCGGTGCCGGGTGCGGTACGGGCGGCGAGCAGGGCCCGCAGCCGGGACGGGCGGGCGTGGGCGGCGGCCCGGCCTGCCGCGTAGAGCGCGACCCGGGCCCGGTCGTCCCCGGCGTGGGCCAGCAGGTCGGGCAGGGTGTCGGCGGGCCGGTCGGTGCGGGCGAGGGCGGCCAGCGCCGCTTCCGCGAGCACCACGTCCGGGGCGTCCACCCAGGCCCGTACGGCATCGGCGCCCTGCCCGGGGAGTGCGGCGAGCCGGGCGAGCGCCGCCGCGCGCGTGTACAGCGGGAGCTTTCCGTCCGCGACGGTACGTTCCAACTCCCGGCAGACCGCCCGCTGCTGACGGGGCGTCCAGCGGGTTCCGGCGGACTCGGCGGCGATGGTCCACACCGTGCCGGAGGTGAGGAAGCGGCCCCGGGGCGGGGTGCCGTCGAGGTAGGCGTCGAGGAGGTCGGTGCGCCGGGTGGTCAGGACCCGTTCCACGGCGGGGAGCGTGGCGGCGGACGGGTCGCGGGTGAGCAGCCGCTCGACCCGGACGTCCCGGTCCGCCGCGCCCTGGAGCCAGAGGCCGACGGCGCTGCGCGCGGTGGCGGCGGACCCGTAGTCCACGGCCTGCCGGAGCAGCTCTTGGAGGCCGGGCAGGGTGGCGGCGCGGCGGCCGAGGGACCGGGCGAGGGCGAGGACCAGACCGTAGTCGGAGCGTTCGGCGCCCGCCTCCAGCCAGGGCCGCAGCGCTTCGAGGACGACCTGCTCCTGGCCCCGGCGCAGGGTGCGGTCCAGTCGGCCGAGGTCGGCGCTGCCGCTGTTGCCGGAGATCCGGACCAGCGTGCGCAACGCCCAGTTGAGCAGGGCGCGTTCGCCGGTGACCGCGTGTTCGCGCAGGACGGCGACGGCGAGCGCGGTGAGAGCGGAGCGGGTCGCGGCGGAGGAGTCGCGGGCCTCCACCGCGTCGGTGGCGATGCGGTCGAGGAGGGGCTCGACGGTGTCGGTGAAGAGGGCGGGCCGGACGGCGATGAGTGCGCGCAGGGCGACGGAGCGGACCGGGTCCTGCTCGTTGCGCAGCCGCCCCATCTCCGCCAACACCGCCGCCACGGCGCTTTGTTCACCGGAGCGCCCGGCGCTGTGCACGAGCAGCGACCAGGCGGTCGCCCGGTCGTCGGCGGCGGGCTCGCGGGTGGCGGCCAGGAGCCGTTCCCGTACCTCGTCGAAGGGCAGATACGACTCGGCGCGCAGGACAATGGCGCGGTCGCCGCCCCGGGACCGGGCACGTTCGGCCAGCCGCCGTGCGACGGTCGCCGCGTACGTACGGGGCAGGGCGTCCAGCAAGGCGGTGTCGACGGTGACTTCGGCGCCCTCGCCCCGGCCCGCGACGGCCGCTTCATGGACGGCGGCGCGGCGGGAGGGCGCCAGGACGCGGAGGAGGCGGGGCAGCAACCCCGTTATGACACGCCCCAGTTCGGCGACGAGGCCGTCGGGCAGCCCGGCCACCAGCCGGTGCAGCAGGGTGCGGCTCAGCGCCCGCTCCGGTATCGCGCAGCCGCCGGGGGTCAGGAGCAGCCGGGCGAAGCGGGTGGGGTCGGCGGCGGCGAGATGCCCGAGGCTGCGGTGGAGCGAGCCGGGGAGGCGCGCGGGGCCGTACTGCTCCAGGAGGTCGAGCACCCGGTGCGGGAGGGTCCTCGCCGCTGCGGCGATGCCCCGGTCGTAGCCGTACCAGTGCCACCAGCCGTCGCGTTCGGCGGCGGGGAGGGCGGCCAGCTCGGCCGTCACGGCGTCGAGCAGCGGGCCGGGGTGGTGGTGGCCGAGCGAGGACCAGCCGTCCACCGAACGCAGCAGGCCGGGCAGGAGGTCCGCCACCACGGCGGCCGAGCACCCGGGCAGCAGCCGGGCCGCCTCGGCGTCCCCCCAGACCGCCCGCAGGGCGGGGAGCAGCCGGTCCGCGAGCGCGGTGCGCCCGTCCCGGGCGATGGCCCGGACGAGTTGTCGCCGTACGGCGGCGGGCGCGTCGGTGAAGGCCTCCTCGTACACCTCGTCCGGCACCCCGAGGCTCCGGGCCGCCCGCAGGGCATGACCGCGTACGACCCGGTCCTCATCGGTGAGGTGCACCCCGATCCACTCGGTGTCCCGGCCGACGGCCGCCGCGACCACGGCGATGCGCCGCTCGTACGGATCACCGTCCGCCAGCTCCTCCAGCACCGGACGCAGCACCCCCTGGTCCGCCAACCGCCGTGCGCGTGAGGCGAGTTCCGCCATGCGCTGCGGATGGGGCAGCGGGTCGAGCGCGTCCAGGAGGGCGGCGGCGAGGACGAGGGGCTGTGCGTCGGTCATGGGGGGATTGTGCCGTGCGGGTGAGGTCCGCCCCAGGGGATTTCCGGGGCGGACCGGGGGTTACGGGGCGCGGCTCGGGGGTTTCGGGGCGCGGCTCGGGACCTTACGGGCGGCCCTGGGGCTTTACGCCCAGAGGAGTTCCGGGGTCTACGGCCCGGCGGGCTACCGGACCGCCGCCACCCGGGCGTCGGCGCGGATGAGCTCGGCGGCGCGCTCGGCCAGGGCGACGGTCGGGGCGTGGGTGTGGCCCCGGGTGATCCGTGGCATGACCGACGCGTCGACGACCCGCAGCCCGCTCACCCCGCGCACCCGGAGGCGGGGATCGGTCACGGACCCCTCGTCCTGGCCCATGCGGCAGGTGCCGACCGGGTGGTAGAGGGTTTCGGCCGCGCCCCGGACCGCCCGGCCCAGCTCGGCGTCGTCGACCACACCCGGGTAGGGGCCCATGGGTGCGCCGGCGTGCGCTGCGAGGGGCGGGGAGGCGAGCAGCCGCTCGGCGCGGCGGACGCCCGCGATGATGCGGCGCAGGTCCGATTCGTCGGTGAGGTACCCCGGGTCGATGCGCACCTCGGTGCCGTCGGGGGCGAGGGTGATCCGGCCGGTGCTCTCCGGCTGGAGCAGGATGACGCCGAGGGTGATGCCGTGCTCGGTGGGGGCGGTCAGTCCGTGGTTGATGAAGGGCGCCGGAGCGAAGATCAACTCCAGGTCGGGGGCGGCCTGTTCGGGGCTGGAGCGGACGAACGCCACGGCCTCCCCGACGTTGGAGGTCAGCGGTCCCCGTCGGGCGAGGAGGTAGCGCGCGAGGTTGGCGGGGGTGTCGGCGCCGGTCAGTGTCACCGGCTGCGGGCAGCGCACGGTGACGGCGAAGGACAGGTGGTCCTGAAGGTTCCGCCCGACGTCCGGGGAGGCGGCCCGCACCTCGATCCCCGCCGCGCGGAGCGCCTCCGGCTCACCGATGCCGGAGCGCAGCAGAAGCTGGGGCGAGCCGATGGCGCCCGCGCTGAGGATCACCTCGCGGCGGGCGGTGAGGTGTCCGGGGGCACGCCGGTCGGTGGACTGCGTGGTGACGCCGGTGACGCGGGTGCCGTCGAAGGCCAGGCCGGTCACCCGGGCGCCGGTCAGCACATCCAGGTTGGGGCGGCGGGCCGCCCGTTTCAGGCAGCCGTCGGCCGCGCTCCAGCGGCGGCCCCGGCGCTGGTTGAGCGCGGTGAGGGAGCAGCCGCTGTGGTCGGGCACGTTGAGCTCGGCAAGCTCCGGCAGACCGTCGGACAGGCAGGCGGCGAGGAACGCGGCGCTGAGGGGGCTCGGGTCACGGGGCGGCGAGATGAAGAGCGGCCCGTCGTGGCCGTACGTGGGGCGCGCGGCGGATCCGGCGCCGACGGCGGGACCCGCGTCCGCGCCAGTGGGGCTCTGGTCCGCGGCGGTGGGGCCGGTCCAGGTTTCCGCGCGGCGGAAGTACCGTACGAACGCGTCGTGGGACCACTCCTCCCCCGCACTCCGCGCCCAGGTGTCGTAGTCGTCCCGGTGGCCGCGCACCCACATCATCGCGTTGATGGACGAGGACCCGCCGAGACCGTGACCACGCGGCCAGTACAACTCGCGCCCGCCGAGACCCGGTTGGGGGACGGTGTGCAGGTCCCAGTCGTACGGGGTCTTGAACAGCTTCGGAAAGGCCGCCGGGATGCGGATCTCCGGCTTCCGGTCGGGCCCGCCGGACTCCACCAGCGCGACGCGGACCGTCGGGTCCTCGGTGAGCCGGGCGGCCAGGACACAGCCCGCCGATCCGGCGCCGACGACGATGTAGTCGTAGCTGGTGCTGCTGCTCATCGCGACTCCCCTGCCCGGATGTGGATGACAGCGGGATTGTGGCATGTACGGGGCGCTGTTCAGCCCTGTTCGCGTTCTTTCCGGCGCAGCCGCTCGCGCTCCTTCTCGGAGAGCCCGCCCCAGACGCCGAACCGCTCGTCATTGGCGAGGGCGTACTCCAGGCAGGCCACGCGCCCCTCGCAGACGCCGCACAGCTGCTTGGCCTCGCGCGTCGAACTGCCCGGGGCCGGAAAGAAGAACTCGGGTCCGGCCTGCGCACACAGCGCGCTCTCCTGCCAGTCGAGCGCGTCGTCGGTCACCATGTTGATCAGCATGGGAGCTACGGTGCACGGCCCCGATAAACGACCGATCAACGATTCATCAATCCCTCGGCGCGCCGCCTTCCCCTCCCTGCCTCGGCTGGGGCTTCATGAGCGCGAACACCGCCCCGTACGGATCGGTGACGTTGGCCATCGTGCCGACGCCCGGGACCTCCATGGGCGGCAGCGCCTCCGCCCCGCCGAGCCGCTTCGCCGCGGCCACCGCGCCCTCCACGTCCTCGACCTCGAAGTACGGCAGCCAGTGCGGGCCGCGCGCGGCCTCGGCCGGGACGTCGCTCATCGTCACCAGGCCGCCGAACGACAGCTCGGGGCCGGTGCCCGCGGGATGAACCGTGGTGTAGACGTACTCGGTGCCCTCCACCTTCAGCGGCTCGGTCTTCCACCGGAAGACATCGCCGAAGAACCGGGACGCCGCCGGGACGTCCGGGGTGTACAACTCGACCCAGAGAAGCGATCCCGGCTGCTGGATCATGCCCACACCGGGGTTCTGCCGGGGCTGCCAGACGCCGAAATAGGCCCCGCCCGGGTCCAGGAAGCCGCCCATGCGCCCGTAGTCGAGGACCTCCATCGGCTCGAAGGCCAGGCGGCCGCCGGCCTGGTTCACCAACTGGGCGGTGGAGCTGACGTCGGACGACTGGAAGTAGACGGACCAGGCGCTGGAGGACTGCTCCTCCGGGACCGTCATGACCCCGGCGACGGTGTGCCCGTCCAGGGTGAACATCCCGTATCCCCCGACCTCGGGGCCGCCCGGGACCAGCTCCCAGCCGAAGAGGCCGCCGTAGAACGTGAGGGCCCCGTCGAGATCGGGCGTGCCCAGGTCGACCCAGTTGGGCGCTCCGTCGGGAAAGACGGGGTTGAGCATGACGTGCTCCTTCGGCGGATCACTCGGCCCCGCACGCGCACACGGCAGCGCGAGGGCTGTTCCCTGTCCCGTCGAGTCTCGCACCGGCCACTGACAACCGCAGTCCGCACGAGGCCGTCCGGGGTTCGCGGCCGTAGCGCAGGGGTGTGCGCCGCCTACGCGGATCGCGGGGGCTTGCTCCGTGGCCGAGAAACGAGGAAACCTCCCCCTGGCTCGGGCCGGGGAGAGGTTTCGGTGCTGTGCTCTGCGGGTCAGACCTCGGGGCGGCCGACGTACGCGACGAACGCGCCCCACGCGGCGGCGGGGACCCGTACCTCGGGGAGGCCGATGTCCTTGCTGTCGCGGGCACGGACCACACCAGGAAGGTTCGCGTCCATGACCTTCCCCTCGACACAGACGCAGCGAGCGATCAGGACCGTATCGACTGGCGCTCGGACTGCAACTCCATCGAGCTCTACCCCCATCGAGACACCGAAGGAGGTGCTCCAGTCGTTGCGGCGGTACGCGGCCGTGATGGATCTGGCCTGTTTCGCGGCGGACTTCATCGTGCAGCCCTCGGGAAGGTGGCTGTTCCTGGAGGCCGACCCGTCCGGGCAGTGGGCCTGGACCAACTCCCCCGACCTGCCGGTGGCAAAGGCCATCGCCACCGTTCTGGAGGAATGGTGCGAACTCTGAACTGGGTCTCTGCCGCGCGCTCCTTGGCGGACGGGCTGCGGGCGTCCGGAGACATCTCCTCGCGCTCCGTGTACGAGGCCGTGGCCTCGACTCCACGGCACGCTTCCGTACCCACTCATTTCGACAACTCGGGTGGCGTGCCGACGCTGTGGCAGCGGCGTACGGAAGAGGAGGGTGTGCGGTGACTGGAGCCGATCTACTCGAACACCTCGCTGGTCACGGAGTTGGGGTCGGCCGAGGCTGTGGACGCCGGTTGGCACCGTGTGCCCGTCTCGTCCAGTACGCAGCCGAGCCTCACGGCCCGGATGCTCGAAGATCTCGGCATCGAACCCGAGGACGACGTTCTGGACGCGGGGCTGGGCACCGGCTACCAGGCCGCGCTGATCCTGAAGCTGGTGGCCGGGCCTGACCGGCTCACCGCGTGCGACATCAGCGGTACGGACGCCGCAAGGGATCGCTTGGAGGCACTGGGCCACCACCCCCGGATCATCGAGGCCGATGCCACCTCGTGGCGGTGGCAGCGACAGTTCGACAAGATCATCTTTTCCTTCGGGCTGCCGTACGTCACCGACTCCATCCGTACGGCGCTCGCCCCGGGCGGCAGGCTCATCGCCAAGGTGTTCGGCCCGATGAGCGCCGGTCTCGTACTTCTGGAAGCCCGGTCCGACGGAACCCTCTCCGGCCGCTTCACGGAGGACGGCGGGGCCTTCATGCCCGCCAGACGGGGGGCCGGGGCCGTACGGGCGGAGCCCGGTGAACGCTCCGGGGGAACCTCGGGCATCCCCGTCGAGGACTTCGACAACTATCACCTGAAGTTCCTGCTCTCCGCGAGGCTGCCCGGCCTCGACCTCCAGTACGGCAGGGTCGGCCGGTCCGCCGCCTGCTCCTGCCCGACGGCCGGTGGGGCGAAGGGACCTACCGCGCTGGGCATGGAGCCGCAGGAAGCTACCAGGACCAGGGTCTCTGGGCGGTCGTCGAGGAGACGTGGGCCTGGTGGGTCGCGCACGCGAAGCCTTCCTGGGACCAGTTCGGTCTCACCGTAAATCCGGACGGCCGGCACACGCTCTGGCACCGGTCTCCGGACGGCGACTCCTGGGACGTACCGACCGCGCATCTCGGATAGACGCCCCCACGCCCCCATGCGCGCGCCGCCAGGGAGGGGGCAGGCCGGGCCGAGGGCCGGGGTGTGTCAGTGGGGCGTGGGACGATAGCGACGTACAGCTAGAAGATCACTTCCCGATGGCGGCGAGAGCGGACGATGACGGAGACGGGGGCGCAGACCGTCCGCCCGGGGGCGACGGGCCGGGTCGTCCGGGAGCTGCTGGCCGAGGCCGAGGCGCTGCTCGGCAGGGCGGCCGCCGTACGGGAGGACCATGCCCGGGCCGTCGATGCCGTACGGGGTGTTCTCGACCCGCTGCTCTCGGCCCTGGTCGACCAGGAGCTGACCGCCATCCCGGTCACCCGGCTCAAGGACGTCACGGAGGGGCGGCTGCGCCTCACCGCCCTCGAACAGGCCGGGTTCACCACCGTCGGCCAGGTCCACGGCACCGCGCGCTACGAGCTGCGGCTGATCCCCGGCGTCGGGGCGCACACCGCCGACCAGGCGCTGGCGGCGGCCGGGCAGATCGCGGACGCGGTGCGCGAGACCGTCTCCGTACGGATCGACATGGACGCCCCCGACGACACCACGACCGCCCTGGTCGTCGCCCTGCACCGGCTGGTCGAGGCCGGTCCGGACGCGCGGCGGGCGGTGGAGGCGGGCCGGCGGCTGGACGAGGGGCTCCGGCCCCTGGTGGCCGCCGCCGCACCGGCCGGGAGCCGGCTGCGGATGCTGTTCAGCGGCAAGGAGGCGCGGCGGCGGGCGCTCGACGCCGTGGCCGGGGTGCGGGCGGCGCTCGCGGAGGCGGACGGGCAGGAGCTGCCGCTGCTCTTCGGACAGGTCTCGGTGGATCTGCTGCGGGCGCCGGAGACGGCGCCCGGGGCGTGGGTGGACTTCGAGCTGCGGTCCGCCGAGTACTACAGCCTGCTCGCGGAGCTGTCCGGCAGCGGGCCGGACCGGGACGCCGCCGAGGGGTTCCTGCCCGCAGGGATCGCGGACCGGGTACGGGCGCTGCGGCTCGACGACACGCGGCTGCGGGTCTCCCTGCGTGGCTACCAGTCGTTCGGGGCGCGGTTCGCGCTGGCGCAGAAGCGGGTGATCCTCGGGGACGAGATGGGGCTCGGCAAGACCGTGCAGGCCATCGCCGCGCTCGCCCATCTCGCGGCCCGGGGCGAGCGTCACTTCCTGGTGGTGTGCCCGGCCAGCGTGCTGATCAACTGGGACCGGGAGATCCGCGCCCGCTCCACCCTGCGCCCGCTGCCGGTGCACGGGCCGGAGCGGCGGGAGGTGTTCGCGGAGTGGGCGGCGAAGGGTGGGGTCGCCCTCACCACGTTCGACGCGCTGCGGACCCTGCCCGAGGAGGGCGTCGCTCTCTCGATGCTGGTGGTCGACGAGGCCCACTTCGTGAAGAATCCCGCCACCCGGCGGGCCCAGGCGGTCGCCGCGCGGGCGGAGCAGGCCGAGCACGTGCTCTTCCTCACCGGGACGCCGATGGAGAACCGGGTGGAGGAGTTCCGCAGTCTCGTCCGCCAACTCCGCCCGGAGCTGGCGGATGTGGTGAGTACGACGCACGGCGCCGCCGGTTCGGAGGCCTTCCGCCGGGCCGTGTCCCCCGCCTACCTCCGCCGCAACCAGGTGGACGTCCTCGCCGAACTCCCCGCGCTGGTGCACGTGGACGAGTGGGAGGAGTTCAGCCCCGAGGACCTGGTGGCGTACCGGGACGCGGTGGCGTCGGGGCAGTTCATGCGGATGCGCCGGGCCGCGTACGCCACGCCCGCGACCTCCGCCAAGCTGGAGCGGCTGCGCGAACTGGTCGACGAGGCGCGGGACAACGGGCTGAAGGTGGTGGTCTTCTCCTACTTCCGGGAGGTGCTGGCCGCCGTCGGGGAGGCGCTGGGGCCGGACGCCCTCGGGCCGATCTCCGGGAGCCTTCCGGCCGCCCGGCGGCAGAAGCTGGTCGACACCTTCTCCGCCGCCGACGGGCACGCGGTGCTGCTGAGCCAGATCCAGGCCGGGGGCACCGGGCTCAACATGCAGGCCGCGTCCGTGGTCATCCTCTGCGAGCCGCAGATCAAGCCGACGCTGGAGCACCAGGCGGTCGCCCGCGCCCACCGGATGGGCCAGGTCCGCACGGTCCAGGTGCACCGGCTGCTGGTGGCGGACAGCGTGGATCAGCGGATGGTGGAGCTGCTGGCCCGCAAGGACCGGCTCTTCGACGCGTACGCCCGGCGCAGCGACCTCGCGGAGGCCGCGCCGGACGCCGTGGACGTGTCGGACGGCGATCTGGCGCGGCGGATCGTGGAGGAGGAGCAGCAGCGGCTGGTCCGCCCGGCCCGCTCGGAGTGACCGGCCCGCCCGGAACGGCAGGAATGGCTGGCGTAACCGGAGCGGCCGGAGCGGCCGTCTCGCCCCGCGCGACCGGACGCCGGGCCCATGGCCGGGCAGCACAGCGGGCCGCCGTCGAGCGGCTCGGCAACCGCCCCGCCCCCTCGCGGCGCCCCGGGCGCCCGGTCAGTGCTGGTGCTCCGCCGCTCCCTTGTCCTCGCCCTTGTCCTTGTCGTTGTCCTTGTCCTGGGCGGTCTTCTTCTCGGCCCCGCCCGCCCCATGGTGGTGCGGTTCGTACCCCGGGATCGTGCCGTCCGGCTTCTTGATCAGCAGCAGTCCGGCCATCCCCATGTCGGAGTGGCTCTGCACATGGCAGTGGTACATCCAGGCGCCCGCGCCCACCCGTTCGCCCGCGATGATCTGGAGGCCGAAGGAGTCGGCGGGGCCGCAGATCTTGTTGTCGATGACCCGGCTGGGGTCGTCGGGGCCGGTGAGGATGCCGGTCCGGTTGTCCGCCCAGCGGTGACCGTGGATATGGAAGGTGTGGTAGTACTCGCCGTGCGTGATCATCACGAATTCGAGCCGGTCCCCCACCGTGGCCTCGAAGTTGACGCTGTTGTGGGCCGCCTTGTTGTTGATCATCATGTCGTTGAAGACGACCGTGCACGTCTGGTCCGGCAGCAGGTCGCCCTTCCTGCGCACCACGAGCGGCCCGTACAGCCCCTTGCGGATGCCGCCGGTGCCGTGGTCGGTGCCGACGACGTGGTCGTGGTAGTGCCAGTAGCCCGCGCTGCCCGGCTCGTACGTACCGTCCTTGCGCGTGCCCGGCTTGTGGGTGCGCCAGGTGTACGTGCGGGTGCCGCCGGCCTCGACGTGGCTCTTGTTCATCCGGGTGCCGTCGTTGGCGATGTCATAGTCGACGCCGTGGACATGGAGGCTGACGTCGCCGTCGGTGAGGTTCTCGAAGTCGATGTGGAGCGTGTCGCCCTCGTTCAGCTCGATGAGGGGGCCGGGGATCGACGCCTTGCCCTTCTCGAAGCCGTACCCCAGCTCGCCGTTGGGCAGCTTCTCGGCGTACATCTTGATGCGGCGCACCGCGCCCCCGGCCGGGGCCGTGCGCGGTCCGCTCTCCGCGGAGCTTGCCTCCACGGCACCGAGCGACAACGATGTCACCCCGGTGGCCGCCGCAGCCGCGCCGCCGATCAGCATCCGCCGGCTGAAGGTCCTTCGGTCCATATCGAACTCCCCACTGGGATAAGGAAACTGGCGGAGACGGGAGGGGTCGGACGCTCCCCGGAACGGGCCACACCGTAGCCGGGGGCCGAGCGTTTATCCACACTCAGGACAAAGTTTGTGCGATTGCTGCCTTAGCTATTGGCGGGCCGCGAAAAGAGGTCTAGCTTCGTGCGCTGTCACAGTCAACGCTGCAGTGAGCACAGAAGGGTTGGGTGACCCACATGCACGGCGCATCGCCTCACCGGTCGAGATCACGCCATCGACGCGGCCTCGCGGCGGTCGTGGCGGCCGGCGCACTGACCGTGTCCCTGCTGAGCGCCGGAGGCCCCGCCAACGCGGGCACCTCGCCGGACCGGGACCTGGTGGAGAAGACGGCGACAACGTTGTCCCTGCCGTCCCCGCCGGGCGCGAAGAACCAGGTCAAGGTGCTGGTCTTCCATGCGTCGGCCGGTGACGAGGCACCGTACACGGACGCCGGTATCGCGGCGATCGAGAAGATCGGGCAGACCGGTCCGGAGGCCGGCCGGTTCACCACCGTGGCCACCGCCAACCCGAACGTCTTCACCAACGGCAAACGGCTCGGCTCCTTCCACGCGGTGGTCTTCCTGACCGGCGGCGGGGACGTCCTGGACCCCGAGCAGGAGGCGGGCCTCGAGGCGTACATGGAGGCGGGCGGCGGCTTCCTCGGCATCCATGACGCGGCGCGCACCGAGCCGTACTCGGACTGGTTCACCGGTCTGATCGGCGCCCGCCCGGCCGGGAACAGCCCGACCGCCGTGCAGCGTGCGACCGTCGAGGTCGGGGACCGGATCCACCCGGCGACCAAGAACCTGCCGCTGGAGTGGAAGCGCCCCGACAAGTGGCTGAACTGGACGAAGAACCCGTCCGGTGACGTGCACACCGTGGCGCGCGTCCGGGAGCTGACGTATCAGCCGGGCACAAGCGCCAACGGCTGGGACCACCCGGTCTCCTGGTGCCGCGACTACGACGGCGGGCGCTCCTTCTACACGGCGATGGGCGGTACGGCGGACAGCTTCGCCGAGACCGACTTCCGCGACCATCTGCGCGGCGCCCTCGCCTGGACCAACCGCACCTCGCAGGCCGACTGCAAGGCCACCATCACGTCCAACTACACCGCCGAGCGCCTCACCCAGCCCAACCAGCCGGGCCAGAACGACCAGATCGGCGAGCCGCACGGCCTGGTCACCGCGCCGGACGGCAAGGTCTTCTACATCGGGCGCGGCGGGGCCGACAGCTCCCAGCCGGTCGTCACGGACTGGAACAACCCGAACATCGGCAAGGGCAAGGGCGAGATCCACGTCTACGACCCGCAGACGAAGAAGGTCACCCTCGCCGGGGCCCTGGAGGTCTTCGGCAACAAGGGCGGCGGCGACGAACTGACCAAGAACGAGGAGGGGTTGCTGGGCATCGAGCTGGACCCGGACTTCGCCTCCAACGGCTGGGTCTATCTGCACTACACCCCGCACGCGAAGATCGACCGGGACAAGCACATGGCGACCCGTCAGGTCTCGCGTTTCACCTACGACCCGGCCTCGGGGAAGCTGGACCTCGCCTCGGAGAAGGTGCTGCTCGGCTGGCCGGTGCAGATCCACAGCTGCTGCCACGCGGGCGGCGGCATGGCGTGGGACTCGAAGGGCAACCTGTACATCGCGACCGGTGACACCAACTCCTCCGGTTTCAGCAGCGGTTACTCCGGCAACAACCCGGAGCCGAACTTCAAGGGCGTCTCCTTCGCGGACGCCCGCCGCACCTCGGGCAACACCAACAACCTCAACGGCAAGATCCTGCGCATCCACCCCGAGGACGACGGCACCTACACCCTCCCCTCCAACAACCTCTTCACCGGCAAGGAGCCGGACGAGGGCGGCGGGAAGACCCGGGGCGAGATCTATGTGATGGGCGTACGGAACCCGGCCCGGATCTCGATCGACCCCGCCACCGACACGCTGTACGCGGGCTGGGTCGGCCCCGACGCGGGCTCGGCCTCCACCACCTGGGGCCCCGCCAAGTACGACACGTTCGCCGCGATCACCAAGGCGGGCAACCACGGCTGGCCGTACTGCATGGGCAACAACCAGCCCTACCGGGACCGCAATCTGCCCGATCCGAGCAAACCGCTCGGCTGGTACGACTGCAACGCCCCGAAGAACGAGTCGCCCCACAACGACGGTCTGGTCAAGCTGCCGCCGGTGACGCCCAACACCATCTGGTACTCGCCGCAGGGCGGCGGGGTCGACTACCCGCGTGACGCCAACGGCGTCCCCAGCTACAAGGCCGAGGAGCAGAAGGAGTTGCTGCCCTGGCTCAAGGGCGGCGGCCAGGCGACCATGAACGGCCCGGTCTACCGCTACGACGCGCAGAGCGAGTCGACGGCGAAGTGGCCCGCGTACTGGGACGGCAAGTGGTTCGTCGGTGACTTCTACGACGACACCCAGCCGCGCCACGCGGTGCTCACCGACCCGAAGACGGTCGGCAAGGGCGGGCTGCCCGTGCACGCCGAGTCGTTGAAGAAGATCATCCCGGTCGGCAACGACGGCATCCGCAATCTGATGGACTGGAAGTTCGCGCCGGACGGTTCGCTTTACGTCCTGGACTACGGGCGCGGCTTCTTCACCTCCGACTCCAAGTCCGCGCTGTGGCGCGTCACGTACAAGGGCGGCGGGGCCACCCCGGCCGCCGGTGATCTGGTCGGAAAGGCGGCAGCCCAGTGAGACACCCCGCGTACACCCCTCCACGGCGCCGCCATCGGCCGCCCCGCTTCTGGGTGGCCCTGCTGGCCTCGCTCGTCATGGTCCTCGGGCTCACCTCCACGGCCGCGTACGGCAAGGGCGGCGCGGGCGGCGACGACCGCTCCGGGGCGCAGGCCGCCGCCGACCAGGTGCTGACCTGGACGGCCGGTGACCCGATCGACCGCTATCTGACCGCGCCGGAGACGGCGGTGGCCGGCAAGGCGACCATCGTCTTCGAGAACAGCACGGCGACCGGCAACACCACGAGCATGCCGCACACGCTGACGTTCAGCGTCTCGGACCCGGAGTACAACAACGACGTCCAGGTGAACATCCTGGCCAACCCCGGTGACTCCGAGGGCGGCAAGCACAGCGTGGAGGTCACGCTGACGCCCGGCAAGTACTTCTACCACTGCACGATCCCCGGCCACGGCGAGATGAAGGGCGTGCTCACCGTCACCGAGGGCGGCGGCGGTGAGGACACCGAGGCCCCCGCGACCTCGGCCAAGGTCGACGGCGACCGGAACGGTGACGGCGCGTACATCGGCCAGGCCACCGTCACCGTCGAGGCGACCGACGCGGGCTCGGGCGTCGACACCGTCGAGTACGCGCTCGGTGCCGACGGCGCGTGGCAGCCGTACACCGCGCCCGTGGTCGTGAGCGAGGTAGGTGACCACACCGTCCGCTACCGGGCCACCGACAAGGCGGGCAACACGGCCGAGGAGAAGTCCGTCGACTTCGCGGTCGCCGCCCCGCCCACCGACGACAAGACGCCGCCGGAGACCTCGGCGACCGTATCGGGCGAACAGGGCGACGACGGAGCCTACTTGGGCATGGCCACGGTCACCGTGACCGCGTCCGACACCGGGTCCGGTGTCAACACCATCGAGTACGCGCTCGGCGCCGACGGTGAGTGGAAGGCGTACACCGCCCCGGTGATGGTCCACGAGGTGGGCGAGCACACCGTCCGCTACCGGGCCACCGACCGGTCGGGGAACGTGGCGGAGGAGAAGTCCGTCGCGTTCACCGTCGTCGAGCCGCCGTCGCAGGACAAGACGGCCCCGGAGACCTCGGTGAAGGTCGAGGGGAGCAAGAACTCCGACGGCGCGTTCATCACCAGCGCCAAGGTCACCCTCACCGCGACCGACGACGACTCGGGCGTGGACAAGGTCGAGTACTCCCTCGACGGCGGCCCCTACCTCGCGTACACCGCCCCCGTCCTGGTCGACCGGGTCGGCCACCACACCGTCGCGCACCGGGCGACGGACAAGGCGGGGAACACCTCCGAGGCCGAGCGGGTGTCCTTCACCGTCGCCCAGGGCGGCGGGGTCCCGGCGCCCAACTGCGCGGAGTTCGACGAGCGGCACACCGTCTTCGTCGGTACGGTCGACACGGGCGTCCCGAACCGGATCACCCGTAACCGCTGCACGATCAACGAGCTGATCGAGGACGAGAAGGACTGGTCCTCGCACGCGCTGTTCCTCAAGCACGTGACGGCGGTCCTCGACAAGCTGAAGACCGACGGCGTGATCGACCAGCGCGAGCGCAAGGCGATCAACCAGGCCGCCAAGCAGTCGGGCATCGGGAAGCCGGGCCAGTCCGAGGGGTACACCAAGCTCTTCGACGGCACGGCGGCCTCGCTCGCCAAGTGGCAGCACGTGGGCGGCGGCGCGTTCGGGCTGAACGAGGAGGAGGGCTCCATCACCAGCTCCACCACGGTGGGCGGCATGGGCATGCTCTGGTTCCCGACCCGGGCGTACGGCGACTTCTCGCTGAAGCTCCAGTGGCGCGACGACGCCCCGGGCTCCGGCAACGCCAACGGCGGGGTCTTCGTCCGCTTCCCGAAGGTCCACGACCACCCGGAGGAGTCGCGTCCGGAGTGGGTCGCCATCAAGTACGGCCATGAGATCCAGGTCAACGACCGGCCGGACGGCGACATGTACAAGACCGGTTCGGTCTACGGCTTCGACCGGGTGGGGCTCGGCGGCGCCGGGGTCACCCCCAAGGGCACCTGGAACGACTACGAGATCAAGGTCGTCGACCAGCACTACGAGATCTACCGCAACGGTGTCCTGATCAACGAGTTCGACAACACCGGCGGCCAGCTCTTCGAGCCGCCGCGCGGTGACGACCCGGGCACCGACGGCCGGCGGTTCGCCTCCGGCTACATCGGGCTCCAGGTCCACGGGGTCACGGACGTCATCTCGTACCGCGACATCCGGATCAAGGAGCTGTAGCCCAGAGAAACAGGTCTCAGGAGGCCGTGGCCGCATGCTCGGGCGTGCGGGCGCGGCCTCCTGGGTGCCGGTGGCGCCACACCCAGAAGACCGTGCAGGAGACCAGCGCCCAGGCCGCGAGCACCAGATAGGGGAAGACGAACTGGTGCCCCTGGTAGTAGACGGCCGTGTGCTGGGCGTTGACGGAGGCACCCGGCGGCAGCCAGCGGCCGATGTGCCCGAGGGCGGAGGGCAGCAGCGGCCAGGAGACCGCGCCGCCGGAGGACGGGTTGCCGAGCAGCACCATGACGCCCCAGGTGGGGATCATCGCCCACCGGCCCATCAGGGTGTTGAACATGGTGAAGACCATGCCCGAGGTGAACATGGTGAACGCCAGGATCAGCCACGACTGGACGAACGGCAGGTCCACCGCCCCCAGCCACCAGTCCACGGCCGCGGCGATGGCGAACCCGCCGAGCAGGGCGTACGCGGCGGTGAACACGATGCGCTCCGCCGGGTTGAGGCCGCGGGCGTGGATGCTGAGCTGGATCGCGCCGAGGAACCCCATGATGACGGCGGCCAGCGAGATGTAGAAGAGCGCGAGCCCGCGCGGATCACCGGCCTGGAGCGGCTTGACGTCCCGGACGGTGACCGGCGCCCCGGTGGCGTCCCCGACCTCGATCCCCGCCTTGCCGAGCAGTTCGGCCACGGAGGCGCCGGACGCCCCGGCCACGTCGAGCGCCACCCCGTCGTCCGAGGCGCGCACGATCGCGAAGACCTTCTGCTCGTCCAGGGCGCGCCGGGCGTCCGCGAGGTCCCGGTAGTCGTGGAGTTCGAGCGAGGCGTCGAGGGCCTTCTCCATCCCGGTGACGAACGCCTCGCCGCGCTGCACGGCGGGCTGGGTGACCAGGGCCGCCGGAATGCGGTGCGGGGTGGGCTTGGCCATCGCGTACGTGTAGGAGCCGGCGAAGAGTCCGGCCGCGGCGGCGACGATGAGGACCAGAACGGTCGCGGGGAGGAACGGGCTGTTCTTGTACGCCTCCCAGCGCTCGCGGAGCGTCAGGGGGCGGCCGTGGGCGCCGTGCTTCTCGCTGCTTCCGCTCACGCGGTACCGCCGTCGTCATGGCGGGCGCGGCTGGGCTGGACCCGCTTCGGTTCGCCGGGCATCTTCGGGTACTCCGGCGGGTACGGCATGTCCCCGAGCCCGCGCTCCTTCTCGTCCCGGTCCGCCAGCTCCAGCAGCCCGTCCAGCCGGAACGCCTCCTGGTCCATGTCCGCGTGCACGTCCCCGAGTTCGGCGTACCGGCCCGGCATCGTACGGATGTCGAAGTCGCGCGGTTCGGCGTCGTCGATCTCCTCCCAGCGCAGCGGCGCCGAGACCGGGGCGTGCGGGAAGGGGCGTACGGAGTAGGCGGAGGCGATCGTGCGGTCGCGGGCGGTCTGGTTGAAGTCGACGAAGATCCGCTCCCCGCGCTCCTCCTTCCACCAGGCGGTCGTCACCCGCTCGGGCATCCGCCGCTCCAGCTCGCGCCCGGCGGCGATGGCGGCGCGCCGGACCTCGGTGAAGGTCCAGGCGGGCTCGATGGGGACGAAGACGTGCATCCCGCGCCCGCCGGAGGTCTTGGGCCACCCCCGTACGCCGTGGTCCTCCAGGACCGAGCGCAGCTCGTGGGCGGCGGCGACCGCGTCGGCGTAGTCGGTGCCGGGCTGCGGGTCCAGGTCGATGCGCAGCTCGTCCGGGTGGTCGGTGTCCCCGGCCCGGACCGGCCAGGGGTGGAAGGTGAGGGTGCCGAGGTTGGCGGCCCAGATCACGGCGGCGAGTTCGGTGGGGCACAGCTCGTCGGCGGGGCGGCCGCTGGGGAAGGCGATGCGGGCGGTGGGGATCCAGTCGGGGAGGTTCTTCGGGGCGCGCTTCTGGTAGAAGAAGTCGCCCTCCACCCCGTCCACGAACCGCTGGAGCGTGGTGGGCCGGTGGTTGAGGGCGCGGGTGATCCCGGGGCCCACGGCCAGGAAGTATTCGGCCACGTCCCTCTTGGTGTAGCCCTTCGCCGGGAAGTACACCTTGTCCGGGTTGGAGAGCCTCACCGCTCGTCCGCCCGCGTCCAGCTCCACCGCTGCTCCCATGTCGGCCACCGTAGGCCGGTCGCACATATGCCGCACATCGGGAGACATGGGTGTGCCGGGGCGCCAGAATCGAGTCATGGACCTGCCGGTGATGCCGCCCGTGAAGCCGATGCTCGCCAAGTCGGTGGCCAAGATCCCGCCGGGCATGAGCTACGAGGCGAAGTGGGACGGCTTCCGGGCGATCGTCTACCGCGACGGTGACGAGGTGGAGATCGGCAGCCGTACGGGCAAGTCACTGACCCGCTACTTCCCGGATCTGGTCGACGCCGTACGGGAGAACCTGCCGCCGCGCTGTGTGCTCGACGGGGAAATCGTCATCGCCCATGAGGGGCGGCTCGATTTCGACCGGCTCAGCGAGCGCATCCATCCGGCGGACTCCCGGGTGCGGATGCTCGCCGAGCGGACCCCGGCGAGCTTCATCGCCTTCGACGTCCTTGCGGTGGACGACACCTCCCTGCTGAGCACCCCGCAGACCGACCGGCGGGCGGTGCTGGTGGCGGCCCTCTCCGGCGCCTCCGCGCCCGTACTCCTCGCCCCGTCCACCACGGACATCGAGCTGGCCCGGGAGTGGTTCGACCGGTACGAGGGCGCGGGGCTGGACGGGATCGTGGCGAAGCCGCAGGATCTGCCGTACCGGCCCGACACCCGGGTGATGTACAAGATCAAGCACGAGCGGACCGCCGATGTCGTGGTGGCGGGATACCGCGAGCACAAGAGCGGCCCGGTCGTCGGCTCGCTGCTGCTCGGTTTGTACGACACCGGGGGCGTGCTCCAGCACGTCGGGGTCTGCGCGGCCTTCCCGATGAAGCGCCGCGCCGAGCTGGCCGAGGAACTGGCCCCGCTGCGCTGCGCGTTCACCGGCCATCCGTGGGGCGCGTGGGCGGACGCGGCGGCGCACGAGGCCTCCCGGCTGCCGGGGACGCAGAACCGCTGGACGGGGAAGAAGGACCAGTCGTGGGTGCCACTGCGGCCGGAGCGGGTCTGCGAGGTCGCGTACGACCACATGGAGGGCGACCGGTTCCGCCATACGACGCAGTTCCGGCGGTGGCGCCCGGACCGGACCCCGGCGAGCTGTACGTACGCGCAGTTGGAGGAGGTCGTCTCCTACGACCTGGCGCAGGTGCTGGCGGGCGGCTGACCCGGCGGGGAGACCTGGGAGGTGTGGGGACGGCGAGAGGGGGAATGCGGTGGTTTCCACGGGAAGTTCCGCATTCACCGAGCGCCCTTCACCGACGGCGTGGAAAGGAGGTACGGGCGTGCACCCTACCCCGCACACCCCTCCCGTACGTCACGCCGATGCCGTACCCCTCGGTGTGCCCCGCAGCGCGGCCGAGGCGCGCGATGCCGTGACCCGGCTGCTGACGGAGGAGTTCGGCGGGCTGACGGACGAGACGCTCGCGAACGTGGTCGTGGCGGACGCCCTGCTGGTGACCTCGGAGATCGTCACCAACGCGCTGCGGCACGCCGACGGGGTCACCGGCTTCTCGGCGCGGATCATCGGCGGCAACCTCCACCTGGTGGTCGACGACGCGGACCCCCGCCATCCGGTCCTCCAGGAGCCGGCCCCCGGGTCGGTCGGGGAGGGCGGTTACGGCTGGTCGCTGGTCCACCGGCTGACCGCGCGGCTCTCCGTCACCCCGCACGGGGGCGGCAAGCGCATCGCCGCCGTGGTCGCCCTGGCCTGAGCCCGGGGCCGTGAACTGCGGTCAGGGGGCGGGCGAGGGGTGCGGGTCGGACGGCCCCTCCTCCCCCGCTCCCCTGGCCGGCCGTCGGTCCTTCTGCTCCTGGCGGGCGAAGAGGTGGTCGATGCCGGTGATCCGCATGATCCGGTCCAGGAAGGGCGGGGCCTCCTCGACGTGCAGGCGCACCCGGCGGGCCGCCGTGTCGCGGTGGACCTGGAGCAGGGCGGAGACGCCCATGGAGTCGCACATCTCCAGCCCCGCGCAGTCCAGGTGCAGATCGTCGAACTCCGGCCGGGCGGCCAGCCGTTCCGCCGCACGCGCGACCAGTTCGCCGCTGGTGTCGTAGTCCAGGTCCCCGGTGAGACGCAGCCGCACCCAGCCCCGGCCCTCCTCGGCGGTGACGGTGAGGAGGGGGCTCGGCAGGGCGGTCATGCGGGGGCTCCGGAGGACTGATCGGTGGCGGCCACGGCCTCGTCCAGATGGCGGCGGGCCCGGTCGAGCATGCGGGTGGCGCGCGGGAAGTCCTTCAGCTCGGCGGCGAGGGCGTCCAGGGCGGGGTGGAGGGACCGGGCAGGGACCCGGCGGGCGGTCAGGACGGCGGCGGTCCACCGGATGAAGCCGGTGAAGAGGTCGTCGCTGTCGGTGTAGAGGGCGACGCCGAGGAACTCCACGACGTGGGCGACGTCCTCGGCCGTGCGCTCGCGCTGCGGGGCGGAGTAGTCGGCCATCGCGGGGAAGTCCCGCTCCAGCTGGGCCAGCACCACCCGGACCAGCCGGGCCCTGGCCCGTACGACGAGGGTGTACTCCTGGTCGGTGAGATGGGCCAGGCCGTCGCTCTCCGGGCGGCCCGCAGCCAGGTCGGGGGACGGGATGCCGTCGGCCAGCCGGCGGGCCGCGGCGCGCGCGTCGGGGGCCCAGGCGTCGGCACCGAGCAGCCGGGCGTACCGCCCGTCGGGGCCGAACGCGGCGCCGCCCGCCAGCACCGGCACCCCCACCGCCTGGCAGGCGGTGATCGCGGAGTGGGCGGTGGGCAGCCGGGTGGCGAGGGAGGAGGAGAGGGCGACCGCGTCCGCCCCGGTGTTGTGGAGATGGGTCACCAGGTGCGGGGTGGGCACCTGGGCGCCCAGGAAGTCGACCCGCCAGCCGCGCAGGGTGAGGACCTCCGCCAGCAGCCGGGCGGGCAGGGCGTGCCACTCCTGGTCGACGCAGGCGACGGTGATCCGCCCGCCGTAGGGGGCCGGGCGGTGGGCGGGGTGGTGGGCGAGCGCGGCGATCACCCGCTCCGCGATGGCGGTCGCGGCGTGCTCCTGGGCGACGGTGAGCCGGTCGGCCTGCCAGGCGCGGCCGACCCGGGCCTGCACGGGGGCGATCACGTCGAGCAGGACCGTCTCGGCGGAGATCCCGGTGTCCAGGGCGGTCAGCACGAGGTCGGCGGCGCGGTATTCGTCCCGGCCGGTCACCGCGGCCCAGAGATCGCCGCGGAGCGTGTCGAGACCGGTGGCGTCGACTGTGGTGGTCATGCGGTGTACCTGCCCCGTGTGTGGCCGTCCACCGCGGTGAGATGGGTGGTCGGCGGTGCGGTGATCGCGACCACCGCCAGATCGTCGTGGCCGCCGTCCCCCAGCCACTGGGCCGCCAGCATCCGGATGTGCTCCACCACGGCCTCGCCGGGCATGCCCGCGCACTCGGCCAGGGCGCGCTTCAGCCGTTCGTCGCCGAAGAGTTCACCGCCGAGCGGGCCGCCGCGCGCCTCGGTGATGCCGTCGGTGTAGAGCAGGCACGTCTCGCCGGGCAGCAGGACGGCCTCGACCGTACGGGCCGTCACCTGGTCCAGCGCCCCGACCAGGCTGCCGTGGGTGGGGATCTCCTCCACCCGGCCGTCGTTGCGCACCACGAGGGGCGCCGGGTGGCCGGCCGAGGTGAGGCGCAGGCGCACCTGGTTCCCGGCGCGCAGGACGGAGGCGAGGACCAGGGTCGCGAAGCGGGTGTTGTCGGAGTTCAGCAGGGCCCCGTTGAGGAGTCGCAGCACCCGCTCGTGGTCGTCGGCCATCGGCGTCAGGGCCTGGAGCGTGTTGCGGATCTTGCCGGTGAGGACGGCGGCCTCCAGCCCCTTGCCGCAGACGTCCCCCAGCACCACCAGGGACGGGTCGGCGGCCGTGGGCCCGGGGTGGACGTCGTAGAAGTCGCCGCCCACCCGCTCGTGGGCGTTGGAGGGACGGTAGCCGCCCGCGAACTCCACGCCGTGCACCCGGTGGAGCCGGGGCGGCAGCAGATCGCGCATCAGCGTACGGGTGATGCTGTGCTGCTCCGCGTAGAGGCGGGCGGCCGACAGGGCGGCCCCGGCGCGGGCCGCGAAGAGCCGGGCGAACGTCTCCTCGGTCTCGCTGAACTCCCCGCGCGTGTCCGTACGGAGCAGGATCAGGGCCCCGGCGGGCACCCCGTGGCCGGGCAGCGGGGTGACGACCACCGAGCCGACCGTCGTGGGGAGACCGTCGGGGACGACCCAGTCGGGCAGGGACATCGGGTCGATCCACCGGGACGGAACGGGCGGGAACCCCTTCAGCGCCTCGGCCAGGCCGGGCACGGTGGCGGGGTCGACCGTGACCTGCCCCTGGGTGACCTCCCCGCCCGCGACCGCCCGGGTGACGGGCAGCCGGCGGCCCGACGCCGGAGCCACGACGACGGCCGCGTCCGCGAAGAACCCGGCGGCCAGCTTGGCGGTCGCGGCCATGCACCGCTCGGCGTTGAGCGAGGAGAGCAGCGTGCTGGACGCCTCGGCGAGGAAGGCGGTGCGCTCGCGTTCGGCGGTCAGGGCCTCCTCGGCGGCGTACCGGGCGGTCTGGTCGACCAGCCACCACACCACCTCACCGTTCGCGCGCCGGGTCGGATGGGCCTCGAAGCGGCGGCCCCGGTACTCCCCCGCGACGGCGGGCCGCCGCGTACCGCCCTGGTGGACCGCGTCGGCGGCCACCTTCGCCGTGGCCCCGGCCAGCCAGGAGAGGCCGTCGGGCAGCGGGGCACCCTCCGCCACGCCCGGGAGCAGCTCCATGTCCCCGTCGGTCCGGACGGCCGTGCCGGTCGGATCGACGGTGATCATCGCGCACGGAGGGCAGCCCCAGTCGGCCGGAGCGAACCGCTCCTTCGTGGGGGTGCCGCCCTTCGCGGTCGTGCCGGTCTCTGCCTTGGGTGAAGCCATGAGGGGGGACCCGCCTGCGGCGAGTCGCACCACCTTCCGGTCGGACGAATTGTTTCCCTAGGGCAAACATCTCGAAGGGTGCCCGAAATAGCAACCCGATCCCGCACGCGTCCACCGTGCGGGTCACCTGTGGCACAGGACGGTCACTTCACCCTTTCGAGGCCTTTTCGAGGTCTTCACATGGCGAGGTCCTCAGGGGGCGGGGCTCTCACAGGGCGGGGTGGTGGCGCCGTCTCCTCCGGTCCCGCTCCCGGGGTCGGCGCTGGGACAGTCGGGGGTGGTGGGAGCCGTGGGACCGGTGGGGCTGGGGTCGGTGTTCGGGCCGGGGTCCGGGTCCGGGTCCGTGGGGGTGGGCGTGGGCGTCGGGGTGGGGTCGGGGCCCGGGTCGGTGGGACCGGGGTCGGTGGGGGTGGGGGTCGGGCCGGGGTCGGTGGGACCGGGGGTCGGGTCCGTGGGGGTCGGCGTGGGGCCCGGGTCCGTCGGGTCGGGGCCGGGGGTCGGGTCGGTCGGGGTGGGGGTCGGGCTCGGTGAGCCGGGACCGGTGGGCGTGGGGGTGGGCTTGGGCGTCGGCGGGCGGGTCGGCTGCGGGCCGATGACGATGCCTCCGCCGCCGCCCGTGCCCGGCGGACCGGCCGGGGTGCCGGAGCCGACCGGCGCCTTGGGGCGGTTCACCCCGCCCGGCCCCGGGCTGACGGGCAGCACCCCCTGGCCGTCCGCGACCGGGTGGGCGCCCTCGCGGTAGAACTCCAGCCAGGACAGCACCGTACGGAGATAGGCGCCGGAGCGGTTGTAGCTGAGGATCGCCCGGTCCAGGTCGGCCCGGACCGTCAGGTCACGGCCGCCCGCACAGAGGTAGTGCCCGGCGGCGAGGGCCGCGTCGTAGATGTTGTTCGGGTCCTTGCGGCCGTCGCCGTTGCCGTCCTTGGCCCAGTTGACCCAGGTGGACGGGATGAACTGCATGGGCCCGACGGCCCGGTCGTACGTCCGGTCGCCGTCGTACACCCCGTTGTCGGTGTCCCGGATCAGCGCGAAGCCCACCCCGTCGAGCGCGGGCCCCAGGATCGGGGTCAGGGTGGTGCCGTGCGCGTCGACCCTGCCGCCCGACGCCTGCCCGGACTCGACCTTGCCGATCGCCGCGAGCAGTTGCCACGGCAGCCCGCAGCCGGGGGCGGTGCGGAGCAGGGACCGCTCGGCCTTGCGGTAGGCGGCGAGTACGGTCGCGGGGATTCCGGCCTCGGAGCGGAAGGGCGCCACGATCGGCGGCGACGGTGTCTCCCCGGCCTTGGGCGGCTTGAGCGGGGCCGGGGGCTCCGGACTCACCAGCGGTGGCAGCTCGGTGTGGTACGAGTCGTCGCCCGGCACCTCGCTCCACACCACGTCGTCCGTGCCCGGGGCGGCCCGCCCCTCGCGCGAGGCCGCCACAGCGTCCACGAAGTCGGGCGCCTGGGACGCGGTGAGCGCGGCCATGGCGGCCACCGCCGTGACCGTGCCGGTGAGCTGACGGCGTACCGTGCCGTTGAACCTCATGACGGGTCCCCTCTCCCCGGTGATCCGGGCTCTCTCCCGGCTCTCCGGGCTCTCGCGGTTGCCCGGGCGTGGCGGCTGTCCGGGCCTGGTGGTCCAGCGGTTCAGCGGGTGAACGTGTCGATGGCGGCGATCCGCCAGGTGTCGCCCCGGCGGACGGCGTCCACGGCGAACATGGCCGCCGCGTAGGTGGTCTCCTCGTCCTTGCCGGTACGGGTGTTGCTCTGGTCCGCGAAGATCAGCAGCCGGGCGCGGTCGCCGTCCAGGTACTCCACGCCGCTCGCGGTGACGGTGGTGGTGAGGACCAGCTTCTGCTTCTCCCCCTGCTCCCGGACCTCGGCCAGCATGTCCTTGTGCTGCTGCACCGCCCGGCCGGTGAGGTGGGTCTCGGCCGCCCGGTCCGCGCGGGCGGGCGAGGCGTAGTCGTACGAGAACACGGCCCCGACCGCCTCCCCGATCCGGCCCTTCACCTCGCTGGTGCGGGCGATGTCGGTGAGCGCGGTGTTCTGCCGCGCGGGCTCGTCGCGCAGGGCGGCGGCCGAGCCGAAGGCCCAGGCGGCGAAGGCTCCGAGGAGGACGGTGAGGGCGCAGAGGAGGGCGGGGAGGGTGGTGGTGCGGGGGCGGCGGGTGGTGCGGCGGGGCGGGGCGGGCTCCGCCTCGGCCTCGGCCTCTGTCCCTGCCTCCGTCTCTGTCTCTGGTTCGGGCTCGGGCTCGGGCTGTGCCTTCGCGTCCGCCTCTGTCTCCGGTTCCGGTTCTGCCGCCGTCTCCTCGGTGGGTTTCGTGAGGAGTTCGGTTGCCGGGCCGGTGCGCGTCGGCGAAGTCGCCAGTCTGCGGCGGCGGTTGACGAGGTGACGGGTCGTCGACATGGGTGGTCCTCTCGGGTACGGAGGTGGGGCGGCGAGCGGTTACGGGCGAGGCGAGGCGCGGGGGTCAGCCGGCCGTGGAGCCGACGGGCGCCTGGCCGAGCGCGCTGAGCTTCCACCCCTCCGGGGTCCGGGTGAGGGTGCCGAGCATCCGGCTCTCCTTCACCGCCGGGTCGCCCTTGGGCGCGGTGACGGTGACCCGGAGCGCCACCATCACCCCGGCCCGGCCCGCCCGTTCGTCGAGTTCGGTCACCGCGCCGGAGAGCACCTTCGCGGTGCTGACCGTCTTCGCCGCCTCGATCTGCTTCGCGAACGCGTCCCGCCCTTCGACGAGTTGGCGGTGGAGATCGCCGGTGGTCGACTCCTCCCAGCTGTCGAGCCCCTTCTCCAGGGTGCGATGGTCCAGGGTGTTCATGTTCTGGACCGCCTGCTCGCCCGCCGCCAGCGCCGCGTCGCGCGCCTGCGCGTAGGAGGCCGCGTCGTCGTGGGCGGCGTCGTACCGCTCCCAGCCGCCCCAGCCCGCCGCCGCTGCCGCGACGACCACGAGGGCCGTCGCCGCGATCACGAGGGGGTTCCTCGTCGTTACTGCCCGTGCCATGCGCTGTCTCTCCCCTGCCCTCATATGGAGCTGATCTCGACGATCCGCCAGTGCCCGTCCCGCAGTTCGGCGGTGACGGAGAGCTGGGCGGATGCGGTGGTGGCCGGCCGGCCCCGGCGTTCGTAGACCTGGTCGAGGAAGACCAGGAGGTGGGCACCGGTGCCGGAGAGCCGGGTGACCCCGGCCCGTACGACATGGGTGGTGAGCGTCAGCTTCTGGTCGGTCGCCTGCTTCTCGACCTGACCGAAGAGTGCGGCGTACTGCTGTAGTGCCTTGCCCGCCAGAACCTGTTGGGCTGCCTCCTTGGCGAGGCCGGTGGCGTCGGGGCCGTACGAGAAGATCCGGCCGAGCGCGTTGCTGACGTCGCCGGTGACCCGGGTGGTGGCCTCGGTGTCCGTGAGGGCGAGGTTGGCGGTGGCCGGGGTGTCGCGCAGCTGCTGCCCCGCCGCGAAGAGGTAGCCGCCGGTGGCGAGGAGGGCGAGCGCGACGACGGCGCCGAGGAGGCGCGGCCACCGGGGGCGGCGGCCGGGCCCTTCGGCGGTGCCGTCCGAGCAATCAGGGTTGCTCTCCGGGTCGTCGGGGCGGTCCCACTCACTGTCGTTGTCGACGCGGTCTTCAACCGCCTTGCTCTCCAGCATGGTTCGCTCGCTCATCCGCCCTCTCCCGCCGCCATCGCCGTGAGCGCCTTGACCTTCCAGCCGTCGCCGGTACGGGCGAGCGTGGCGGTGAAGCGCTTGCGCTGGGTGCCGGGGGCGCCCGTGCGCGGGGTGACCTCGACGTCCACGGTGGCGATCAGCTCCGCCGTGCCGGTGCGGTCGTCCAGGGCGGTGAGCGCGGCCGAGGTGACCTTGGCCTCGGCGGTGTCGCCCGCCGCCGTGAGCGTCTTGGCGTCGGCGTCCGAACTCCGCTTCAGCTGGTCGTGGAGCGGTCCGGTGGAGGCCTCGCGCCAGGCCCGCAGGCCGGTGGAGACCCCGGCCGCGTCCTTGCCGTCCAGGCTGTTCAGCGTGGCCATGTGCCGTCTGCCCTCGGCCAGGGCCGCGTCGCGGGCCTTGGCGTAGGCGAGGGTGCGGTCGCCGCGCGCCTGGGCGTACGACCAGGTGCCGAGCCCGCAGACGAGGGCGGCGGCCAGCAGGACGGCCCAGCCACCGAGCAGCCGGGGGCGCGTACCCGTTTTCGTACGGAGCCTCATGAGCCGCCTCCCAGGCCGAGCAGCCCGGCCATCCCCGGGGCGGGCGGCGCGGTCCGCGGCTCGGTGCCGAGCGCTCCGGGCAGCCGGTCCTTCGCCCCCGTACCGCCACCGTCGCCCAGCAGCATCGAGCCGGGCTTGGCGGGGGCCGGGACCGGGCCGCCCTTCGGGGCGTTGGCGCTGCCCCGGACGTTGATGCCGGTGCCGGGCGAGGAGGCGCACCGCGCCTGGGCGTTGAGGGCGGGCGCGGGTGAGGTGTCCAGCCCGTTGCGGTACTTCGTCGCCCCGTATCCGGCGGTGCAGGGCAGCGGTTCGAAGAAGGTGACCGACATCCCGAACCGGGCACCGTCCCCGTCGACCGCGCTCGCTCCGGCCGCGACCACCGCCGGGAGCTTCACCAGCAGCTCTTCCAGGCCGCGTTGGCGGGTGACGGCTACCTCCGAGGTGGTGAGCAGGTTGGCGACGACGACTCCGAAGGCGGGGTCGAGGTCGCGCAGGAGGCCGCTGATCTGTACGGCGGCGTCCGGGGTCGTCGCGATCAGCCGCCGCAGGTCGCCGTCGGACGACTTGAGTTCGGCGGCCAGCTCCTTGGCGCCCGAGGCGAACCCCTTGAGCGCCGCGCCCTGTTCGGCCTGGGTACGCAGCACGGTCTCGCCGTCGGCCATCAGCCGGGTGGTGACCGGCAGCGCCTTGTCGGCCGCGTCGATGAACTCGCTCCCGCTGTCCAGCAGCACCTGGAGGTCGTCGCCGCGCCCCTCGAAGGCGGTGCCGAACTCCTCGACGACCGTGCGCAGATGCTCCAGGTCCACCGAGCCCGCGAAGTCGTTGACGCTGGTGAGGACTTCGGTGGGCGGGGCGGGGAGCGTGGTGTCGGCCGCGTCGATCACCGAACCGTGACCCAGGTAGGGGCCGTCGGAGCGGGTGGGGCGCAGGTCGACGTACTGCTCACCGACCGCCGATAGGTTGGCGACGACGGCCCGCAGGCTGTCCGGGATGGGCGGGGCGTCCTTCTCGATCCGCAGTTCGGCCTCCACGCCGTCGTCGGTCAGCTCGATGGGACCGACGCGGCCCACCGAGACGCCCCGGTAGGTGACGTTGGAGTGGGTGTAGAGGCCGCCGGTCTGCGGGAGCTGGACCGTGACGGTGTAGTAGCTGCGCAGCCCGACGTAGTGGCCGAGCCCGGCGTACCGGACGCCCAGATAGCCGAGGACCAGTACGGCGATGACGAGGAAGGCGATGTTCTTGAGCCGGATGGCGGGTGTGATCACGGGGTGCTCCCCTGCTCGGTCCCCGGGGTCCGGGAGGCTTCGGGCTGCGCGGTCCCCGACACGGCCGGCAGCGGGAGCGGCAGCACGCCCCGGGGAGCCGCCGCCGCACCCTCCGTACCGTCCCCGCCGTCGCCGCCCGGTTCATGCGGGGGCGGGGGCAGGGCCGGGTCGTCCGGGGTGAGCGCCGGGATGATCCGCGTACCGGGTGCGGCCGTGACGTCCAGGTAGACGTTCAGGTAGTCGCCCTTCACCCCGCGCAGCACCTCGTCCGTGAACGGGTAGGTGAGCGAGGCCTGCAGGGAGTCGGGAAGATCCTGGCCGGAGTCCGCGAGGGCCTTCAGCGTCGGGGCGAGCGCCTTGAGGTCCGCGATCATGTCGGCCTTGCTCCGGTTGACGGTGTCGACGGCCACGGTGGAGAGGGCGTCGAGCGAGCGCAGCATGGTGAGCAGGGAGCCGCGCTGCTTCTCCAGGACCTTGAGCCCGGGGCTGAGCCCGGTGAGGACCGTTCCGACGTCCTGTTTCCGGGTGGCGAGGGTGGCGGAGAGCCGGTTGACGCCGTCCAGGGCCCGAGTGATGTCGCCCTTGTTCTCGTCCAGGTTGGTGACCAGGGTGTCGACCCGGTTGAGCATCGAGCGGATCTGTGGTTCCTGGCCGGTGAGCGCCTTGTTCAGCTCGGTGGTGATGGTCTTGAGCTGGTTGATCCCGCCGCCGTTGAGAAGCATGGACAGCGCGCCGAAGACCTCTTCGACCTCGGGGTTGCGGTTCGTGCGGGCGAGCGGGATGCGGCCGCTCTCCGCCAGGGAGCCGCGGGCGGTGCCCTGCGCGGGCGGAGTGAGCTGGATGTACTTCTCGCCGAGAAGGCTGGACTGTTCGAGGCGGGCGTAGGCGTTGGCGGGGAGGGCGATGTCCCCGTTGACCCGCATGGTGACCCGGGCGCTCCAGCCGTCCGGGGCGAGGTCGATCCGGGTGACGCGCCCGACGGAGACGTCGTTGACCTTCACCGACGACTGCGGGGCCAGGCTGAGGACGTCACCGAACTCGGCGGTGATCTCGTACGGACTGTCCCCCAGGTCGGCGCCGCCGGGCAGCGGGATCTGTTCGATGCCGGTGAAGACGGGGCCGTCGGCGCGTACGGCGACCAGGGCGATCAGGGCTCCGGTGGCCAGCAGGGCGACGGCTCCGACGGCCAGCCGGACGCCGGTACGGGGGCCGGTGCGGGCGTCGGCGGTCTGCGGTGGTTCGGCCGTGGCGTCCGGGGAGCCGTTCGTGCTGTGCGGGGTGCCGCTCATCGTTCCGCTCCCTTCTTCCGCTGCTCCGGGTTCTGCTGGTCCGGTTTCTTCTCCGTCGGCTGTTTCTCGGGCGTGCCGAAGACCGTGCCGACCTCCGGCAGCGGCAGCACGGGCAGGGCCTTGCGGCGGTTCGCGTCGACGGGGGCGAGGCCGGGCGGCGGGCCGGAGGCGGCGGCCGGGTCGGTGAGCGGGCCGCCCATGGAGAGTTCGTTGAGGTTGGCCCGCCCGTTCAGGGTCCGGTTGGCGGGGTCGTACGCGTTCAGGACGTTGCCCGCCGCCAGCGGCAGCGTGTCCATCGCCTCGGCCAGCGAGGCACGCTGGTCGACCAGGGCCTGGGTGATGGGGACCAGGGCGTCGACGTTCTTCTTCAGCGCGCCCCGGTTCTTGGCGATGAACGTCTTCACCTGGCCGAGGGCCGCCCCCAGCTCCTTCAGCGCGGCGCTGAGGTTCTTCTTGTCGTCCGCGAGGAACGAGGTGACCGAGTTGAGCTGCTGCTCGGCGGTACGGACCTCGCTGTCGTTCTCCTTGAGCATGGTGGTGAAGGACTGGAGGTAGGAGAGGGTGTCGAACAGGTCGCCGCTGCTCTTGTCGAGCGTCTTGGCGGCCTTGCCGAACTGTTCGACGGAGTCCCCGATGGCCTTGCCGTTGCCGTCCAGGTTCTTCGCCCCCGTCTCCAGGAGCCGGGCGAGCGCCCCGTCGGCGTTGGCCCCGTTCGGTCCGAGCGCCGTGGTGATCTCGGTGATGGAGGCGTAGAGCTGGTCGACCTCGACGGGGGTCGCGTTGCGGGCGGCGGGGAGTTCGGCGCCGTCCGCGAGGAGCGGTCCGCCGTCGTAGGCGGGGGCGAGCTGGACGTACCGGTCGGCGACGAGGCTGGGCGCGACGACGACCGCGTGGGCGTCCTTGGGCACCTTGACGCCCTTGTCCAGCCGGAGGACGACCTTCACCTCCTCGCCCTGGGGCGTGACGGACTCGACCGTGCCGACCCGGACCCCGAGGACGCGCAGGTCGGACCCGGCGTAGACGCCCGTCGCCCGTTCGAAGTAGGCGGTGACGGTGGGCCGGGAGTCCTGCTCCAGGGCGCTGACCCCGGTGGTGGCGGCCACGGCGACGACCGCGAGTCCGGCGCCGATCCCGATGATGCGTGTACGTCTCATGTCAGCGGCCGCCTTGCTTCGGTGGCATGCATCCGGTAGCCGGGGGTGTGCCGGCGGGGAGGTAGTTCGGGGGGACGACTCCGCAGGCGTACGTGTCGAACCAGCGGCCGTTGCCGAGGGTGTTGCCGACGAGCCGGCTGTAGGTGCCGGTCATGGCGAGCACCCGGTCCAGGCTCTTGCGGTTCTTGGCCAGGACGGCGGTGACCCGGCCGAGGGAGGCGAGGGTCGGCCCGAGCTGCTTGTCGTTCTCCTCGACGAGTGCGGTGAGCTGGGTGCCGAGGCTGCGGGTGCCGGTGAGCAGCAGGTGGATCGCGTCGCGGCGGGCCTGGAGCTCCCCGAGGAGCAGGTTCCCGTCCTCCAGGAGGGTTTCGAAGCTGCTCTTCTTGCCCGCGAGCGTCTTGGTGAGCTGCTTGCTGCTCCGGAGGAGCGTGGCGAGCTGGGCGTCCCGCGTGGAGACCGTACGGGAGAGGGCGGAGAGCCCTTCGGCGGCGCTGCGGACGTGGGGCGGGGAGTCCTTGAAGGTGGCGGAGATCGTCTCGAAGCTCTTGGCGAGCTGCTCGGTGTCGATCTCCTCGATGGTCTCCCCCAGCCCGTTGAACGCCTGGGTGACGTCGTACGGGGAGGTGGTGCGGCTCGCGGCGATCCGGGAGCCGGGGTCCTGGGGGGCGTTGCCGAGGGGGTCGACGGCGAGGTACTTCTCGCCCAGGAGGGTCTTGATGGCGATGCCCACGGTGGAGGCGTTGCCTATCCAGGCGTCCTTGACCTTGAAGTCGACCTTCACGCGGGGCCCGTCGAGGGAGACCCTGGTGACCTCCCCGACCTTCACTCCGGCGATCCGCACCTCGTCGCCCTCGGAGAGGCCGGCGGATTCGGTGAAGTCGGCGCTGTACGTCGTGCCGCCGCCGATGAAGGGCAGGGAGTCGGCGCGCCAGGCGGTGAGGGCGAGGAGGGTGAGGACGAGGAGTCCCACGACGGCGACGGCGACCGGGTTGCGTTCCCGGATGGGGGTGAGGGTCATGCCAGGCACCTCGGCTGGGTGATGGCGATGCCGGTGGGGGGCGTGGAGCCGTCGTCGGTGGCCACCCCGCCGACCTTGGCCTCGCAGAGGTAGAGGTTGAGCCACGAGCCGTAGGAGGTGAGGCGGCTGATCGCCTCCATCTTGGCCGGGGTCTTGTTCAGGAAGTTCTCGATCTGCGGCGTGCCCTTCTCCAACTCGCCGCTTAGCTTCCCGAGTTGGCGGATGTTCTCTTTGAGGGGCGCCCGGCCGTCCTGGAAGAGGTCCGCGGTGACGGTGGTCAGTGCGCCCATGGCGGTGACGGCCTCACCTAGCGGTTTGCGGTCGCCGGAGAAGCCGGAGACCAGCTTCTCCAGGGTGACCACGAGGTCGTCGAACCCGGCCTCCCGGTCGTTGACCGTCTTCAGGACCGTGTTGAGGTTCTTGATCACCTCTCCGATCACCTTGTCCTTGGCGGCGACGGTGGTGGTGAGCGAGCCGACGTGGCGCAGGATGGAGTCGACGGTGCCGCCCTCGCCCTGGAGGACCTGGACGATGGAGCCGGCGAGCTGGTTGACGTCCGGCGGGGAGAGGCCTTCGAAGAGGGGCTGGAAGCCGTTGAAGAGCTGAGTCAGGTCGAGCGCCGGGGTGGTGCGGTCGAGCGGGATGGTGGCCCCGGGGGCGAAGGTCCGGCCGACCGGGCCCGCGCCCCGGTCCAGGTCGACATAGCGCTGGCCGACCATGTTGAGGTACTTGATGGAGGCCGTCACCGAGGCGGGGAGCGTACGCCCCTTCCGTACGCCGAAGGTGACCTCGGCCTCCCGGCGGTCGGCCACCCGGACGGACTCGACCTGGCCGACCTTCACCCCGGCGATGCGGACGCTGTCGCCGGGGATGAGGCCGGTGGCGTCGGTGAACCGCGCCTTGTACGTGGTGGTGTCGCCCACCCCCGTGTTGGCGATGGAGAGGCCGAGGACAGTGGTGGCGAGGACGGTCACCAGGACGAAGACGAGGGACTTGGTCAGCGGTCCCGCGAGCGAGCGGCGTTTCACTTGAGCTTCACCTCCGCACCGCGGAAAGCCGGACCGATGAGCACACTGCTCCAGTCGGGCAGGGTCTGCGGCTGCACGTTCAGCGAGGGGGCGACCAGCTCGTTGACGAGCCGGGACTCCTGGGGCGAGTTGGGCAGGCCGAGCGCGCTGTCCCGCGCGGCCGGGGGTGGGGCGGTGACATCGGCCGACCGGCGGTTGTCGGCGGTGGGGACAGCCTTGCCGACGTACGGCACCGAGTAACAGCGCGGTCCACCGGTCGCGTTGTAGACCGGGGTGTCCTTGCCGCGGACGTACTTCCCCTGCGAGGGAACGGACTTGACCGTCACATGCAGTCCGGGCTCGTTCGTCCCCTTGCCGAGCGCCTTGTCCATGGCGGGCACGAAGCCGGCGACCGTACGGAGCGTGCAGGGGAACGCGTCGGCGTACTGCGCGAGGAGTTCGAGCGTGGGGCGGCCCGAGGAGGAGAGCCGGATCAGGTTCTCCTTGTTCTCCCGCAGGAAGGAGGTGACGTCCCGCGCGGAGGCGGTGGTGGTGCCGTACAACTCGGCCAGCCGCGCCTCCTGTTCGGCGATGGTGCCGCTCGTGGTGGTGGCGTCGGTGAGGGCGTCCAGCACGTCGGGGGCGGCGTCCGCGTAGAGCGTGCTGACCTTGACGAGCTGCTTGATGTCCTCGTTGAGGGTGGGGAGTTGGGGGTTGAACTTCTTCAGGTGCCCGTCCAGCGTGGCCAGGGTCTCCCCCAGCTTCTCGCCGCGCCCTTCGAGCGCCTGGGAGACGGCGCTCAGGGTGGCGGAGAGCTTCTCGGGCTTCACCGCGGTCAGCAGCGGCAGGACGTTGTCCAGCACCTCTTCCAGCTCGATGGCGTTGCTGGAGCGGTCCTGCGGGATCACGGCTCCGGCGCTCAGGGTCCGCCCGGAGGGGACGCGGGGCGGCACGAGGGCGACGAACCGCTGGCCGAAGAGGGTGGTGGGGAGCATCTGGGCGGTGACGTCGGCGGGGACCCGCTCCAGCTTGTCGCGGTCGATGGCCAGGGTGAGCCGGGCCCCCTCGGCGTCGGTGGCGATGGATCTGACCTGTCCGATGACGACCCCGCGCAGCTTCACATCGGCGTTGTCGTGCATCTCGTTGCCGACGGGTCCGGTGCGGACGGTGACGGTGGCGTCGTCGGTGAACTCCTTGTCGTACACGGCGACCGACACCCATATGAGGAGGGCGGGGACCAGGAGGAAGGCGACCCCGGCGGTTCTGCGGCGGACGGTTCGTGCTCCACGTGGACTCATCAGCCGGCCACCTTCACCGTCGTCGTGGCGCCCCAGATGGCGAGGGAGAGGAAGAAGTCGGTGACGCTGATCAGGACGATCGCGTTCCGCACCGACCGGCCCACGGCCACACCCACCCCGGCGGGGCCGCCGGTGGCGTGGAAGCCGTAGTAGCAGTGGGCGAGGATCACCAGGACGCTGAAGATCAGCACTTTGAGCACCGACAGCAGCACGTCCTCCGGGGAGAGGAAGAGGTTGAAGTAGTGGTCGTAGGTGCCCGCCGACTGGCCGTTGAAGAGGATGGTGATGTAGCGGGAGGCGAGGTACGAGGAGAGCAGCCCGATCGCGTACAGCGGGATGATCGCGACGACCCCGGCGATGATCCGGGTGGTGACGAGGTACGGCATCGACCGCACGCCCATCGCCTCCAGGGCGTCGACCTCCTCGTTGATCCGCATCGCGCCGAGCTGGGCGGTGAAGCCGGCGCCGACGGTGGCGGAGAGGGCGAGCCCGGCGACCAGGGGCGCGATCTCCCGGGTGTTGAAGTAGGCGGAGATGAACCCGGTGAAGGCCGAGGTGCCGATCTGGTCGAGCGCCGCGTACCCCTGGAGGCCCACGACCGTGCCGGTGAAGAGGGTCATGGCGACCATCACGCCGATGGTGCCGCCGATGACCCCGAGGCCGCCGCTGCCGAAGGCGACCTCGGCCAGCAGCCGCTGCACCTCCTTGAGGTAGCGGCGCAGGGTGCGCGGGACCCAGAGCAGGGCCTTGACGTAGAAGGTGAGTTGGTCGCCCGATCGGTCGAGCCAGCTGAGCATCGCCATGGCTCAGCCCCCCTTCGCGGGGACGATCTGGAGGTAGATCGCCGTGAGGACCATGTTCACGAAGAACAGCAGCATGAACGTGATGACGACGGACTGGTTGACCGCGTCACCGACGCCCTTGGGGCCGCCGCGCGGGTTGAGGCCGCGGTGGGCGGCGACGATGCCCGCGATGAACCCGAAGATGAGGGCCTTGAGTTCGCTGACGTACAGGTCGGGCAGCTGGGCCAGGGCGGAGAAGCTGGCGAGATAGGCGCCCGGGGTGCCGTTCTGCATGATGACGTTGAAGAAGTAGCCGCCGAGCGTGCCGACCACCGAGATCAGCCCGTTGAGCAGGACGGCGACGAGCATGGTGGCCAGCACCCGGGGGACGACGAGGCGCTGGATGGGCGAGACGCCCATCACCTCCATCGCGTCCAGCTCCTCGCGGATCTTGCGGGAGCCGAGGTCGGCGCAGATCGCGGATCCCGCGGCGCCGGAGATGAGCAGCGCCACGATGATGGGGCTGGCCTGCTGGATCACCGCGAGGACGCTGGCGCCGCCGGTGAAGGACTGGGCGCCGAGCTGCTGGGTGAGCGAGCCGACCTGGAGGGCGATGACCGCGCCGAACGGGATGGAGACAAGGGCGGCGGGCAGGATCGTCACGCTGGCGACGAACCAGAACTGCTCGATGAACTCGCGCAGTTGGAAGGGCCTGCGGAAGATGGCCCGGGCCACGGCGAGCCCGAGCGCGAAGAGCTTGCCGGTCTCCCGGAGGGGGGCGAGCAGCCGGCTGGGGCGCCGCTGCCCGGGGGCTCCGGAGGAGATTCCCGAGGCGGCTTCGGCGGGGGCCTTGGACAGGGTGGGTGCGGGTTCCCCGGGCGGGTCGGGCGGCCGCACCGGCAGCGGGGCGGTCACGCTCTCGCACCTCCCGCGGCCGGGGCGTAGCTGTTGAGGATGGCCGTACGGGCGGCCTCCGGCAGCTGGCCCATCATCGCCATGACCCGCTCCCGGCGGCGCAGCGCTCCCTGGCGTACGGGCATCCCGGGCGAGGGCTCCAGCTGCGGGACGACGGTTCTCGGCAGGGCGATCGTGTCGGCCCGGCCGAGGGCGTCGCTGCGCTGCTGCTCGGCGGCGAGGGTGGCGGCGTCCTTCTCCTCGGACATCCCGATGGGCCCTTCGCGGCGTCCGGCGAGGAACTGGGCGACGACCGGGGTGTCGCTGGTGAGCAGCACCTCGCGCGGCCCGAAGGTGACGAGGTTGCGGCGGAAGAGCATCCCCATGTTGTCGGGGACGGTCGCCGCGATGTCGAGGTTGTGGGTGACGATCAGCATCGTCGCGTCGATCTGCGCGTTGAGGTCGATGAGGAGCTGCGAGAGGTACGCGGTGCGCACGGGGTCGAGTCCGGAGTCCGGTTCGTCGCAGAGGATGATCTGCGGGTCCAGGACGAGCGCCCGGGCGAGTCCGGCTCGTTTGCGCATTCCGCCGGATATCTCGCCGGGGAGCTTTCCCTCGGCGCCGAGCAGTCCGACGATCTCGATGCGCTCCATGACGATGCGGCGGATCTCGGATTCCTTCTTGCGGGTGTGTTCGCGCAAGGGGAAGGCGATGTTGTCGAAGAGGGACATCGAGCCGAAGAGGGCGCCGTCCTGGAACATCAGGCCGAAGAGCTTCCGGGTCTCCATGATGTCGCGTTCGGAGCTGTTGACCATGTCGACGCCGTTGATGAGGACACGGCCCTGTTCGGGTTTGAGGAGCCCGATGATGGATTTCAGGAAGACGGTCTTTCCGGTGCCGGAAGGGCCGAGCATGACGCTCACCTCACCGGCGGGCAGGGTGAGGCTGACGTCCTGCCAGATGTTCTGCTTGCCGAAGGACTTCGTCAGGCCCTCGACGACTACTTCGATTCCCATCGGTCCTCCTTCGAAGGGGTGGTGGCCATCGTCATCTGTCAGCGCTCCGGCGGTCGGAAATCGGCGGGAGGGGGTGTGGCGTGGAGGGGGATGCGGAATTACGGGGTCGCCCGGTGACGGCTGCGACCACTTCCGGCGTCACTTCTGGGGCTTCGGCACCTTCGGAGGGCAGTCGGGGCCGTCCGGGTTGGTCGCCACACAGAGCGGGGCCTGGGTCATCTTGGTGTAGTTGTCGGCCTTCTTGCCGACGCTGGAGATGGCCGAGGTGAAGAGCGGGTCGAGATTCTCCCCGACGCCGCATCCCTTGAACGGCGGGATGTGCGCGTAACCGGTGAGGTTTCCGCCGGTCGCCACGAGATAGCCGGCCGGCGGATAGCTCTGGCCGTATCCCCGCAGCACCTGCTCGAAGGGCCGCTCCGTACGGCAGTTCGGCCCGACGTCCAGGGGGACGCCGTTCACCTCCACGTCGTACAGGCGCATGGAGAGCTGGGCGGTGACCGTGGATTCCTCGGGGTAGGTCGGGGTGTTGGTGACCGTGTGGGTCTGGACGACGGCCGGGGGGCCGACCTGTTCGAGGACCATGGTGGCGGTGGTCGGCATGAAGCCGTAGGAGAGGAAGGTGGCCTTCGTCGGGGGAAGTTGGCGCTTGCCCTCGTACTCGAACTCCACCTCTGAGGTGACGTCGACGGTGGAGGCGCAGGAGTCGTTGATGTACCGCTTGTTGAGGACCACCTTCATGAAGGCGGGCCCCAGGGCGGCGGCCCCGTCGAGCTTGACGGCGTTGGCGTACCCGGCGGCGTACGTCTCCGCCGTGGTCATGATCCACTCGGGCGGGATCTCGATGGGGCAGCTGCCGGGGTTCTCGTCGTCGAGGGCTTCGAGCCGCGCCTCGGTGAGGTCCTCGATCTTGCGGTGGGCGTCCGGGTCCAGGCCGGGGGCCGGGCGGACGGGCGGCGGGGTGGGTTCGGCCGGGTCCTCGCCGGGGGTGCTGGGATCCGGTGCGGGGGTGGCCGGACCGGCGCCGTCGCGGACGGCGATCCGGGCGAGGGGGCGCTCCTCGTCGTCGGCGGGGGCGCAGACGACGGTGAGGTGCGGGGGTGTGGTGGGGGCGCCGTCCTCGGTGAAGGAGGAGAGGGTGAGGGTGAGTCCGGCCGGGGCGAGGGTCGCGGGGCCGGGGGTGCCGAAGGCGACGGTGGGGACCTCTCCGGTGGCGGTGAGCACCACGCCGTCCGTGTCCTTGCCCTCGCCCTTCTCGTCTTCGTCCTGCGGAGGTAAGGCGACCTCGGGGGCTTCGAGCTGCTGCCAGGAGGCGTCGGCGGTGTGGTCGCCGTTGGTGTTGCGTACGGTCAGTTCGGCGGTGGCCGACAGGGTGGCCGCCTCCAGGGCGGTGAACTGGGTGAGCGCCGACCGGGGCAGGGGCACCGCGACGGAGACGTCCTGCGGGCGGATCGTCTCCCCGGTCCGGGCCGTGACGGGGAGGACCGCCTTCACCTCGACGTCCACCTGTTCCGTGCCGGAGGGGAACGGGCAGGTGTAGGGGACGGTGACCTCGGACGTCTGGTCGGCCGCCACCGATTCGGCGCTCGGGATGAGCGCGGTGGCGACGACGAGCGCTCCGCCCAGGGCGAGGTGGAGGGGGCGTCTCGCCGCGGCGCGTGCATCGAGGGTCATACGGATGGTGTCCTTCCGGCGCGCGCGGGCCCATCGGTGCGATGGCTGCGAAATGGGGTCCACTTCTCGGCAACGGCCTTTCGGGCGGCTCGGAATGGTCCTTACCGACGGGTACGCTACGCACCCTTCCGGGCGCCTGGGAAGAGCCGGGAATTCGGCCGTTTCACGGGAGTCCGGTTCTTGTCAGCCGATGACAATTCCGTTCCGGGGAATTATCGGCGAGTGAGTGGAGAAGCATGGATGCCCGGCCGCCGGGACCGCACGGCCGGGCACCATGCTCACGAGCCGCGCATCGGCGGCGGGGGGATCAGCCGCGTCAGCCGCTGATGACCGGGGACTTGCCGGTGGCCGTGTTCACGATGGTGTAGAGGCCCTGGAAGCTGGCGGTGGTGCCGACGATGCCGCAGCCGCCGCCGACCTTGTTGGCGATGGTCAGGGTGAGACCGCCGCCCGCGGTGTTGAGCGTGCCGTTGCTTCCGCCGGTGCTCGGGTTGTTGTACTTGGCCGCCACCTTGCCGGTGACGTCGAAGGTGCAGGGGCCCAGCAGGCTGCTACCGGTCACCTTCGCCTTGATCGCTCTGATCTCACCGGTCGTCTGGCCGGTGGAGTTGGTGCCCGCGCCCGCCGCGTAGTTGAGGCCCCAGATCTGCCACGGGGGCGTGGTGGAGACCGTCCACGTGGAGCTGAACGGGCCGGTGCAGGGCGAGTTGAACGAGATCGCCGAGATGGAGGCGAGCTGCGCCGGGGAGCCGGAGACCGGAGACGTGGGGGCGGAGCCCGACGCCGCCGAGCTGGCGCACTGGATCTTGTTGCCGTTGTTGTCGGTCAGCACGGTCACGCCGGCGCTGCCGGTGAAGTTGCCGGTCGGCGTGATGGTCCAGCTGCTCGGCGCGGCGATGGCCGAGGGGACGGCCAGGGCGACGGATGCCACGGCGGCACCGATCGCGGTCAGGACGCCGGATCGCTTGATCATGGAATTGCTCCTCATTTTTTTCTTGTCCCGCTGGGGATACGAGTGGACGTCCGCACGAGGAATTCGGCGGCACGCTTCGAACTGGACCGGAACACCTCCTTCTTCGGGTGGTGCGGCGCCCTCGGGGGAATGGAGGGCGCCGGGGAATGGAGGGCGTAGGCCGCTACCGCACCGCGGAGTGCCAGAATTCCGACAGCTTCCGGCCCTCGTTCGGTGCCAGGCCGGCCGGGTCGTAGGGGCTGCCGAAGTAGGTCGAGGTGTTGTCGAGCTTCACGCTGTTCTTCCCGGAGGCGGACGGCAGCCCGGTCTTGAGGTTGACGGCCCAGTCGAGGAGCCCGGCCACCCCGCAGCCGCTGGCGCCGGGGACGGCGAACGTGGCGTCGCCCTGGTCGGCGCCCGAGAAGGTGTAGCGGCCCATCTCGCCCTCGTCGTCGCGGGTGCCGTCGGCGGCGAACCGCTGGAGCGAGAGGCTCGGCGCGTTGAGGTTCTGCGGCTTGAGCAGCACCGGGTCGGCGGTGGTGCCGATGTAGCACTTGTCACCGAGGAACGGGTTCTTCAGGTGGATGCGGACCGGGATGGTGAGAATGGGCTCACCGGTGGAGAAGGCCGCCACCATGTTGAAGTCCCGTGGGGCGCCCGCCGGTTCGATGGTGGCGGTGACCCGGTTGAGGTTGTTGTCCGTCAGCTGGCGGCAGATCGCGGAGACGAGCGGGATGCCGCTGGGGCACATCAGCCCGAGCAGCCCGCCGGGGATCTCGGCCGGGTCGGCGGTGAGCGCCCCGCCGGGCGGGGCCACCAGGGTGTTGGTGCCGTCGCTGCGCTGGACGACGCCGAGCTGCAGATCGCTGTTGCCGGTGGGCACCTGGCTCTTGCCGAGCGTGATGGAGCCGGTGACCGAACTGGAGGCGATACAGGTGGCGATGGTCTCGATGCCGTCCGCCGCGAGCATGGCGGGTGCGTCGACCGGGCAGCGGTCGAAGGGGGCCCAGTCGCCGTTGAGCTGAGTCTTCGCGGCGGCCGAACCGGTGGAGAGCACGGCGCTGAACGCCGTGAATGCCGCGAGCACCCCTATGCGGGTGCGGTTGGAAACGGATCTCATGTCGTCCCCTCTTGTGAGCAGCCACATTTGCGGCCTCGTGCGCGAAGTTGACCGGTTCTCCGACGCATGCCCGCACCGCGACGCAGACGTCGGCACTGGTGGAGCCGCGGGGTGGACCCGGGGGAGAGAAGATCTGAGCGTCAAATTTCGGGCAGATTTCATGGCCGAATTGAACGAAGCGTGATGTTACTCGCGGGAAACACAGCGACACAATCCGTTCGGCCAAGAATTTTTACGCGGCCCCGTTTTTGATCCGTAAATGAGTAACCGCGGGTCACCCCCTTGTCAGGGAATGCGCATACGCGGCCCCGGAATGCCGGCCGACCGGCGGGTCCCGGCCGCCCCCGGCCCGCCCGGAACGACCCTCGGCCGACGTCAGGACGCCTTGTCACCACCGGAGCAGGCGGCCGAAATTCATTGTCCGAAAGCGCGCAGTACCGTCCGACCTGCGCGGAAGTACCACTGCGCGGACAGGATGCGTGGCCCCTGCACCCCGATCTTGTCCAAGTGGTGTGCAGTGCCTGTTCCGTGGTCTATCTTCGTCGCGGACTTGGTACGCACCTGTCGGTTCGTGGGAGCGCTTTCCCCCACCGCCTCACCCCACCACCGGGCGCCGAGAGTAGAGGGGACGTGGCATGGCACACCTCATACAGCCGTTGGACACCGATGACCCCCTGGGGCCGCTCCCCCAGGAATTCGCCGCGATCATGCGGCCCGAGCTCCCCAGCCTCATCAAGGAAATCGGTGTGGAGGTCACCCGCGCCTATCCGGAATACGCCCGGCTGCTCGACGGCCCGAACGGGCAGGCCATCCGGGTGGGCGTGGAGCAGAGCCTCGCCTCCTTCGTCGACCTGGTGGCCGAGCCCACCGCCTCCACCACCCTGCGGGACGACATGTGCCGGCGCTTCGGGCGGTTCGAGGCGTACGAGGGCCGGACCATGGACACCCTCCAGGGCGCCTACCGGCTCGGGGCGCGGGTGGCGCTGCGGCGGGCCAAGAAGGTGGGGCAGAGCTACCACCTCTCCCCCACCCTGATGCTCAGCTTCGCCGACGCGCTCTTCGCCTATGTCGACGAGCTGGAATCGCTCTCCCGGGAAGGCTTCCTGGAGGTCCAGTCGCAGTCCGGGGAGCAGGGCGAGGCGCTGCGCAGACGGCTGCTCCATCTGATCCTCGCCGGGCGGCCCGCGCCCCGCAGCGCCATCGCGGACCTGTGCGAGCAGACCGGCTGGACGCTGCCCGCCGAGGTCACCCTGGTCGCCGTCCGCGCCCCGGCCGCGCTGGACCGGCTCGGCGCGGACCGGGACCTCCTCTTCGACCTCAGCGACCCGCAGCCGCATCTGCTGATCCCCGGCCCGCTGGACGAGGCCCGAAGATCCATGCTGGCCCAGGCCCTGCCCGGCTGCCACGCCGCGATCGGGCTGACCGTCCCCACGGCCCTGGCCTGCGACTCCATCCGCTGGGCCCGCCGGGTGCTGGAGCTGGTCGACGCCGGAGTGATCGACGACGCCCCGCTGATCCGCTGCGAGGACCACCTCATCACCCTGTGGCTGCTCTCCGATCCCGCCCTGCTCGACCAGCTCGCCCAGCGGGAGCTGGCCGCCGTGGCCGGGATCAGCGCCACCCGCCGCGAGCGGCTGATCGAGACGCTGCGGATCTGGCTCGACACCCGGGGCACGGCGGCCCAGATGGGCGAACTGCTCGATGTGCACCCGCAGACCGTGCGCTACCGCATGCGCAGCCTGGAGACCATCTTCGGTGATCAACTCGTCGACCCGGAAAGCCGTTTCGCCACCGAGGCCGTCCTGCGCGCGTTACGGCTGCGCGCCCGCTCGGCCGGAGCGTCCCCCTGATCCGGAGCCTCCCGATCCGGCGCACACCCTCGATCCGGCGCACCCCCGCGATCCGGATCATGTCCGGCGCGGCAGGTCAACTTACCCGCGCGTAAGGCGAAATAGACGGTCAGTCCCAAACGGTTGCGACACGGAGACGTTTCCGACGAGAAACGCGGAACCGCTTCCCGTACACAGGGAGGAGTCTGCCGCTCATCCGGCGGCAGCACTCACGTACCGCCTCCTGGCCAACCATCCGAGAGGGAACACCCGATGACCGCCTCGCACCTCCTCGTACCCGTGCCGATCCCGGACCGGGTCGCCGCGCTGATCGGCTCGTGCATCCCGCCGCACATCCTGGAGGCGGAGTTCGAGGCCGACTGCGCGGCCCGCGAGGTCCGCCGGTTCCGGGGCCCCCGGCTGGCCCTGGAGGACCAGGCCGACCGCGAACAGGCGCTCGCCGAGCTGGCCCGTGCCAACAAGATCCTCTCCGCCCACCACCCCCGGCTGGCGGTGGGACCGGGGTCGTTCGCCTGACCGGGCGGTGCGCGGCCGCGGGCCGGAGGGCACCCCTCCGCCGGGGCGGGCGGGGCCGTCGGGGATAGTGGCCGCCCAGCCGTCCGCTTCCCCGGAGAACCCATGACGACGCGCCACGGTGTCCGCCGCCCCTCCCTGCTCCTCGTCACCGATCTCGGCTACCAGGCGCGGGGCCGCCGCTACTGCGACGAGGACATCTTCCTCTCATCCCGGCTGCGCGAGACGTTCGACGTGGCGCTCTGCCACCCCCGGGAGGCGGCCGCGCTGCTGGACCGGTTCGACGCCGTCCTCGTACGGAACAGCGGGCCCGTCCTGCACTACCCGGAGGCGTACGAGGCGTTCCGGGCCCGGGCCGTCGAGCTGCGGGTGCCGGTGTACAACCCGCTGACCGGGCGGGGGGACATGGCGGGCAAGGAGTATCTGGTGGAGCTGAGCCGGGCCGGGTTCCCGGTGATCCCCACGGTGGACCGGGCGGCCGATCTGGGGCTGCTGCCGGAGGCCGGGGAGTACGCGGTCAAGCCGAAGCTGGGGGCCGATTCGGAGGGGCTGCGGTTCGTCGCGGGGGCGGGCGTCGGGGCCGAGCTGGCCGGGGAGGCCGACGGGGTGCTGCTCGTGCAGCCCCGGATCGACTTCCGTTACGAGGTCTCCTTCTACTTCGTCGACCAGGACTTCCAGTACGCCCTGTACGCACCGGACCCGGAGCGGCGGTGGGTGCTGGAGCCGTACGCGGCGAGCGCGGAGGATCTGGACTTCGCCCGCCGGTTCATCGCCTGGAACTCCCTCCCGTACGGCATCCAGCGGGTCGACGCCTGCCGTACGGCGGAGGGGGAGCTGCTGCTCGTGGAGCTGGAGGACCTCAATCCGTATCTCTCGCTAGACCGGGTGGGCGAGGAGGTCCGGGAGGCGTTCGTGGCCCGGCTGACGGCGTCGCTCGCCTCGATGGCCGGCTGACCCCCGTCCGGCCCGCTCCCGCATGCGGGCGGCTGGGGCCGGTGTGAGGGTGCAGACGTGACCACTGCCAGCGAGCAAGCCCCCGCCGCGCAGAGTGCCGCCGCACCGCCGCCCGTCCTCGACCGGCGGCGGCGCAACATCGTCTTCGCCACCATCGTGCTCGGGATGCTGCTGGCGGCGCTCGACCAGACGATCGTGGGCACGGCCCTGCCGACGATCGTCTCGGACCTGGGCGGCGCCGCGCACATGTCCTGGGTGGTCACCGCGTATCTGCTCACCGAGACGATCGCCACCGTGCTGGTCGGCAAGTTCGGTGACCTGTTCGGGCGGAAGCTGGTCTTCCAGGTCTCGGCGATCGTCTTCATCACCGGTTCGTTCCTCTGCGGGCTCGCCTCCGACATGCTGCTGCTGATCATCTGGCGCGGAATGCAGGGCATCGGCGCCGGCGGTCTCATGGTCACGTCGATGGCGCTGATCGCGGACGTGATCCCGCTGCGCGAGCGCGGCAAGTACCAGGGGGCGATCGGGGCCGTCTTCGGCATCTCGACGGTGATCGGGCCGCTGCTCGGCGGGCTCTTCACCGACCATCTCACCTGGCGCTGGGCGTTCTACGTCAACGTCCCCATCGCGATCGTCGTCGTGATCGCCGCCGCCCGGAACATCCCCGCGGTGAAGGCGGCGGGGCGGCCGGTCATCGACTACGCCGGGATCGCGTTCGTCGCCGTCGGGGCGAGCGCGCTGATCCTCGCGACGAGCTGGGGCGGGAACGAGTACGCCTGGGGCTCGCCGGTGATCATCGGGCTGTTCGTCGGCGGGATCATCGCCCTGACGCTGTTCTGCCTGATCGAGACCCGGGCGAAGGAACCGATGCTGCCGATGCGGCTGTTCCGGAACCCGGTCTTCACCGTCTGCTCGGTGCTCAGCTTCATCGTGGGCTTCGCGATGCTCGGCTCGATGATCTTCCTGCCGACCTATCTCCAGTACGTGGACGGGGACTCGGCCACCCTCTCCGGCGTACGGACCCTGCCCCTGGTCGCCGCGCTGCTGGTCGCCTCGATCTTCAGCGGCACGGTGGTCAGCAGGACCGGCCGCTACCGGCTCTTCCCCATCGCCGGAACGCTGGTCATGGCGGCCGGGCTCTTCCTGCTCTCCCGGATGGGGCCGGAGACCGGGGTGTGGCTGGAGTCGCTCTACATGGTGGTGCTGGGGCTCGGGATCGGTCTCGCCATGCAGGTGCTGACGATCGCGGTGCAGAACACCGTGGACTACGCGGACCTGGGGACGGCCACCTCGGGCGTGACGTTCTTCCGTACGCTCGGCAGCGCCTTCGGCACGGCCGTCTTCGGGACGATCTACGCCAACGCCCTGACGCCCAACCTCCGGGACGGGATCGCCCAGGCGGTGGCGGCGGGCGGCGATCCGGCCGCCCTGGCCCGGGCCGCAGAGAGCCCGCAGGCCCTGCACGCACTGCCCGCCGCCCAGGTGGAGCCGCTCTCCCAGGCGTACGCGCAGACCCTGCACACCGTGTTCCTGTGGACCGTGCCGGTGGCGCTGATCGGCTTCGTCGTCGCGCTCTTCCTCAAGGAGGTGAAGCTGCGGGACTCGGCCCGGCTCGCCTCGACGGACATGGGCGAGGGCTTCGCCCAGCCGGGCAGCGGCGACTCGGAGAAGCTGCTGGAGATCTCGGTGGCCTCGATCCTGCACAGCGCCGGTCCGGACACCGCCCGGCGGATCATCCGGGAGTCCGACACCCGGCTGGACATGGCGGGCGCCTGGGCGGTGATGCAGGTCGACCTCTTCACCCGGATGGTCGGCCACGCGGGGCTCCGGCTCATCGCGACCCGGCACCGGCTGCCCCCGGAGGTCCTGGTGCCCGTCTTCGACCGGATGATCGAGGAGGGCTACCTCACCGGTGACGGCCGGATCTTCTCGCATACGGCGGCGGGCGCGCGCGAGGCCCGGGTCATCTCGAAGGCCTGGGGCCAGTGGCTCAACGAACGGCTCGCGGAGGACGGGGCCCGGCCCGACGACGGACAGCTGCGGGCCGCCGTGAACGTGATCGCGAAACGGCTGCTGGCCGAGGACCTAGCCCAGGAACTGTCACCGGAGCCGCACCCGGGCGGGTCCACCCGGGTGGGAGCGCCGGCCTGAGAGTCTGCGGGCCAGAGAACGTGGGCTTGATCTCCCCAGGTAAGGGCGCAGGCCTGGCTCTCCGGGACAGGGCATGGGCCCGAGCCCCGGAGGCAGGGCGCGGCTCTCCGGGCCAGGGCGCGGGCCCGGCTCCCCCGGTCAGCCGTGGTCCCAGGCCCTGGGGCGGGTCTGCGCCTCCCACTCCTCGCGGAGCAGGGCGAGGAGGGCGTTGTCGTGGCGGCGGCCCCGGTGCAGACAGGACGACCGGCGCACGCCCTCCTGGGTGAAGCCCGCCTTCTTCAGGGTGGCGAGGGCGCCGGCGTTGGCGGTGTGGGTGACGGCTTCCACGCGGTGCAGGGGCAGTTCGCCGAAGGCCAGGTCGGTGAGGGCGGCCAGGGCGTCGACGCCGTACCCCTTGCCGCGGTGCTCGGGGGCGAGCAGGAGGTAGGCCTCGGCGGTGCCGTCGACGAAGGCCTCCTCGTGGAGGGCTATGTGGCCGATGGGCGTGTCGTCCGGGAGCAGGACGAGGAAGTCGTCCCGGGTGCGGTCCTCGGCGTAGGCCACGAGCCGTTCGCTCAGTTCGTGGAGGGGGCCGGGCCAGGACCCGATCTCGTGGGCGGCGACCGGGTCGGCGCGCCAGCGCTGGATCAGCGCGGCGTCGTCCGGCTCGACAGGGGTGAAGGCCACGCGCTCACCGCGCCAGAACCGTTGCCGCGTGGCGTGCGGGGCTGCCGCTTCGTCCTCGTTCATGCGCGGATCGTACGAGGCCTGCCGCCTTGGTGGGCAAGGGTTTTCAGTCGACGAAGACCGCCGACGCGTAGACCCAGGCGCCCTCGTGGCGGACGAAGCGGCTCTGCTCGTGGAGGGAGTCGGGCCGGCCGTCGTCGGTGTAGTGGGCGCGGAAGGTGACGGTCCCGGTGGTGTGGAACGCGCTGCCCTCGGTGGTGCCGAGGATCTCCAGCCCGGTCCAGCGCATCGCGGGGTCGAAGTCCACGCCGGGCGGCCGGGTCTCGGGGTGCCAGGTGCGCAGGAGGTACGGGGCGTCCTGGACGACGAAGGCCGCGTACCGGGAACGCATCAGCGCCTCGCAGGTCGGGGCGGCGGCGCTGCCGGAGTGGAAGCGCCCGCAGCACTCCCCGTACGTCGCGGGCAGCCCGCAGGGGCAGGACGAGGCGGCGGTGATGCGCGGGGCGGCGGGCTGCTGCCGGGGGCGGGAGGTGCGTCGTGACATGGGTCCATTGTGCCGCCGGGGACGACGAGTGGTTCGGCGGTCCTGGGCCGCACGCCCGGGCGCCCCGATGCCCCCCGCCGTCACCGCCCCGCCGCGAACCGGCGCCGGTACTCCGTGGGCGTCAGCCCCGTGCGGCGGCGGAGCTGGGTGCGCAGGTTGGTCGCCGTGCCCAGGCCGCTGGTGCGGGCGACCACGTCGAGGCGGTCCTCGCCGCGCTCCATCAGGCGGCAGGCCAGGGTGATCCGCTGCTCGGTGAGCCAGGCCAGCGGGGTGGTGGAGAGCTGGGCCCGGAAGCGGCGGTGGAGCGTGGCCGGGCTGACGGCCGCGCGGGCGGCGAGCGCGGGCACGTCCAGCCCCTCGGTCAGGCGCTCGGTGGCCCAGGCGAGGAGCGGGGCGAGCGAGGCGTCGGCGGTCTCCGGCAGGGGGTGCTCGATGAACTGGCGCTGGCCGCCGTCCCGGTGCGCCGGGTGGACCAGCCTCCGGCTGACGGCCGCCGCGATCTCGGCGCCGTGGTCGGTACGGACGATGTGGAGGGCGGTGTCCAGGGCGGCGGCGCTGCCCGCCGCGGTGATGACCTGCCCGTCGTCGGTGAAGAGGACGTCCGGCCGGAGGTCGACCCGCGGGTACCGGGCGGTGAACTCCGCCGTCCAGCGCCAGTGGGTGGTGGCGCGCCGGCCGTCCAGGACACCTGCGGCGGCCAGCGTGAACGTGCCCGTGCAGAAGCTGACCAGCCGGGCGCCCCGGGCGGCGGCGCGCCGGATCGCCGCCAGGACCTCCGGGCCGGGGTCCTCCAGCGGGTCGGGCCGGTTGGGGACGATGACGGTGTCCGCGCGGTCCACGGCGTCGAGGCCGGGCACGTCGGAGAGGTGGAAGAAGCCCGCGTGCATCCGGACCGTGGGGGTGGGCGAGCAGAGGGTGAAGTCGTACCAGCCGACGGGCAGCTCGGGGCGGCGCAGGCCGAAGAGTTCGGTCGCCACCCCCATCTCGAAGGGGTTCGACCCGGCCGAGACGATCATGACGACCCGGTGCGGGGCCGGGTTCTCGGTTCGGCCGGTCTCCCGGTGCGCGGCCCGGTCGGTAGTCCGGTTCGCGGTCCGGTCGGTCCTCCGGTGCTCGGTCCCGCGCGCGGTCCGGTGCGAGGATTCTTTCGCCATATGCGATTCGTAGCACTCACGGGTGCGGCGGTCCACCGCCCACCATGGACCCATGACCACGGACGACCTGGCGCGACCCGCCACCACGGAACCGATATCGCTCACCGACGCCCTGGGCTCCTTCGACGCGCTGTGGAGCCCGCGCATCCTGACCCGCGTCAACGACTACGACGTCCGCGTCGCCAAGGTCCACGGCGAGCACGTCTGGCATGTGCACGAGAACACGGACGAGTTCTTCCTGGTGGTGGACGGATCGCTGGACATCGATCTGCGCTCCGGGCCCACCGGCCGGGACGAGCGGACGGTGACGCTCCCCCGGGGCGCGGTCTTCGTCGTGGAGCGTGGCATCTGGCACCGGCCGCGTTCGGCGGACGGTGCCTCGCTGCTGCTCTTCGAGCCCTCCGGTACGTCGACGGTGGGCGACGCCCACGACCCCGTACCGGACCATGTGGACGCGACGACGGGCCATGCGCTCACCCGGTGAGGCGGTGCGGGCTCAGGGCTTGCGGGCTCAGGGCTTGCGGGCGACTCCCGCGTAGCCGGGGATCGGCTCGTCGCCCGGGACGTCGATGACCTCGCCCAGCTCCGGGTGCCAGTCGGCGGAGAGCGAGACGCCGGGCTCGACCAGTTCCAGGCCGTCGAAGAAGGCGGTGAGTTCGGCGCGTGAGCGGGGGCGCAGGGTCATCCCGCGCTCCTTGTACAGGGCGCGGGCCCGGGCCGCGCCCTCCGGGTCGAAGTCGCCGGTGGTGTGCGAGAGCACCAGATAGCTGCCGGAGGGGAGCTGGCCGACCAGCTTCCCGACCAGTTCGGCCGCGCCGTCCTCGTCGTCGATGAAGTGCAGGAGCGCCAGCAGGGAGAGGGCGATCGGCTGTCCGAAGTCCAGCACCTGGCCGGCCTCGGCGAGGATCGTCTCCGGTTTGCGGGCGTCGGCCTGGATGTACTCGGTGGCGCCCTCGGGGGTGGAGCGCAGCAGCGCCGCCGCGTGGGCCAGGACGATCGGGTCGTTGTCGCAGTAGACGACCCGGGCGTCGGGGGCGGTCCGCTGGGCGATCTGGTGGAGGTTCGGCTCGGTGGGGATGCCGGTGCCGATGTCCAGGAACTGGCGTACGCCCCGCTCCGCGAGCCAGCGGGTGGCCCGGTGCATGAACGCCCGGTTGACCCGGGCCATGTCCCGGCCCCGGGCGTCCAGCTTCAGCAGCTGGCGCGCCATCTGCTCGTCGACCGGGTAGTTGTCCTTGCCGCCGAGGAACCAGTCGTACATCCGGGCGGGATGCGGCTTGCTCGTGTCGATCTCGATGGCCAGGGGGTCTCGCCCGGTCATGGCGCACTCCATGGGATAGGGGTCGGACAGGATGGGTGGTGGTGCGTCAGGTGAGAAGGAAATCCGCCTGGCCGGCCTTGGCGCCCTGGATGAACGCGGCGATCTCACCGTTGGAGTAGATGAGCGCGGGGCCGTCCGGGTCGGCGGACTGGCGCACCGCGACCCGGCCGTCCGCGAGCTTCATGGCCTCGATGCAGTTGCCCCCGTTGCCGCCGCTCCAGGGCTTGTACCAGCCTTCGGAGCCGAGGTCGGCGGCCGGCATGCCGTTGTATATGTGGTTCATCACAGCTCCTTGCGGAAGTCCCGGAGGATTTCCTTCGTGCGTAGTGCAGTTGCGGCCTGGGCCGCCATCCGGTCCATGACCTCCAGGTACGAGGCGACCTCGGGGCGGGCGTCGAAGTAGACCGCTCCGGTGAGGTACTCGCTGAAGACCATGTCGGGAAGTTCGGGAACAGCGAAGCGGAAGAGGACGAACGGCCCGTAGGTGCCCGGGTGGTGGCCGCTCGCGAACTCCGCTATCTGCACGGTGACATGGGGCAGCTCGGTGGATTCGAGCAGCTTGTCGATCTGGGCGCGCATCACCTGCGGGCCGCCCACCGGCCGCCGCAGGACCGTCTCGTCCATGATCACCCAGAGCCGTGGGGCGTCGTCCTTGGTGAGCAGGGACTGACGCTCCATGCGCAGGGCCACATGGCGTTCGATGTCCTCGGGCCGGGTCTGGCCGACGGCTCCGGTGCGCATCACGGAGCGGGCGTACTCCTCGGTCTGGAGCAGGCCGGGGACGAAGTGCGGTTCGTACATGCGCAGGAGGCTCGCGGCGCCCTCCAGGCTGACGTACATGCTGAACCAGTCGGGCAGCACATCGTGGAACCGCTGCCACCAGCCGGGCTTGTTGGCCTCCTCGGCCAGCTCGACGAAGGCCTCGGCCTCGTCGTCGGCGATGCCGTACGCCTTCAGCAGCAGCTGGACATAGGGGATCTTGAGCCCGACCTCGGCCGTCTCCATCCGGCGTATCGTCGCGGGAGCGACCCTGAGCACCTTCGCCGCCTGGTCACGGGTCAGTCCGACGCGCTCCCGCAGATCCTGCAGGCGCTTGCCGAGCACGACCTGACCCACGGTCGGGGCGGACCGTGGTTCGCTCACTTCAGACCTCCCCATGCGCTGTTTTGCGAGCAGTGTGCCACGCGTGCGCCCCCAACGACACAGTCACTCTGAAAATTTCAGAGTGCCCCTTGCCAAGTGTCCTCGACAGGGGGAGAGTTGGTCACCGAACCAGTTCGCTCAGTCATGACCGCTCCTCCGACACCGGGGAACGAAGCGTGACGCAGCCCCCACTGTGAGGAATCGGTCGTGGCACCTGGCAGTGCGCTCATCCCCCGGCTCATGGATCTCACCCCCGGGACGGAAGCGCTCCGATACTGCTTCGCGCTGCCCGCGCGCCCGGAGTCGGTGGCCGGGGCCCGGCAGCTGACCCGGGCCCGGCTGGAGAGCTGGCGGCTGGGCGGTGACGTCTACGACGCGGCCGTGCTCATCGTGTCCGAGCTGGTCACCAACGCGGTCGTGCACACCGCGAGCACCCGGGTGGTCTGCGAGCTGCGCTGTCTGGGCAGACGGCTGCGGATAGCCGTGCAGGACCAGGGGCACCAGCCGGGCGGTCCCCGGCTGCGCCGCTGCTCCGACGACGAGCACGGGCGCGGACTGCTGCTGGTCGACACGATGAGCAGTTCGTGGGGTTCCCATGACGCCGGTGACGACTCCGGCCGGATCGTGTGGGCGGAGCTCCCGCACGGCGGCGCGGAGCGGCCATGCTGAGGAACGCGCTGTCCAAGCTGCGCGGTTCGGACCGCCGGCACCCCTCCGAGGAGCCCCGCGGGGGCCGGGTGCAGCTGTCGCTGCCGCCCTCGATGTCCGCCACCCTGGGGTGCGACGCGGTCGGCGTGCCCGCCCGGCACGGCTTCCGGCTGATGTCCCATCTCCCGCGCACCGGCTGTGTGTTCGCCGACGCGGACCGCTGGTGGTGGATCGTCCCGGCCGGCTCGGACCTGGATCTCGACTGGCCCGAGCAGGTGATGTACGCACGGGGCGCCGACGTCCCCGCCGTGCGCCCCAAGCTGATCCACTCGCCGGACAGCCTCACCCCCTACACCCCGCCCATCCCGCTGTTCCTGATGGTGTGCCAGGTCGCCGGGGTGGCGCCGACCTGGGCCAGGAGCGCCGTCCCGGCCCCTTGAGCCTGCCCTCTACGGCCGGTCGAGGTAGGCGAGTTGCGGGTGGGCCGTGATGTAGCCGTCCACCAGCTTCCCCGCCACCGCCACGGAGTCGACCAGCGGGTGGAGGGCGAAGGCCCGCACCGCCGCCGCCCGCGACCGGCTCTCCGCCGCCTCCAGCACCGTACGCTCCACGGCCTTCACGGCGGTGACGAGACCGACCGCGTCGTACGGGAGCGGCGAAACGGCCACCGGGTGGGCGCCGTTGGCATCGACCAGGCAGGGCACCTCCACGACGGCCTCGGCGTCCAGACACGAAAGGGCCGTGCGGTTGCGGACGTTGAGGATGAGCGAGGTGCGCTCGTTACGGGCGATGGCCCGCATGAGGGCGAGGGCCACCTGCTCGTAGCCGCCCGATTCGAGGTCGCTCTCCGCGCGCTCCCCCGCCCCGGCGACCTCCCGGTTCTCCGCCATGTACGTGGCCTCGCGCTCGGCGCGGGTCCGGTCCCAGGTGGCCAGGGCCGGGGTGCCGGGCTGCCGCATCCGGGCGTAGAACCCCTCCTGCTGCTCGCGGAGGAAGGCGCCGCGGGTCTGCTCGGCCTCCTGGTAGGCGCGGACGGCCTCGCGGTTGAAGTAGTAGTAGTGCAGGTACTCGTTGGGGACCGCGCCGAGCGAGGCGAGCAGGCCGGCGCCGAAGAGGCGGCCCTCCTCGAAGGAGGAGAGCAGCGCCGGGTCCGCGAGCAGTCGGGGCAGTTCGTCCCGCCCGTCGACGTACAGACCCCGCACCCAGCCCAGGTGGTTGAGGCCCGCGTAGTCGATCCAGGCCCGGTCCGGGTCGGCGCCCAGGGTGCGGGCGATGCGCCGCCCGAGCCCGACCGGGGAGTCGCAGATGCCGATGACCCGGTCCCCGAGGTGGCGGGACATGGCCTCGGTGACCAGCCCGGCCGGGTTGGTGAAGTTGATGGTCCAGGCGTGCGGGGCGAGCCGGGCGATGCGCCGGGCCAGCTCGACGGCGACGGGGACGGTGCGCAGTCCGTACGCGATGCCTCCGGCACCGACCGTTTCCTGGCCGAGCACGCCCAGGTCCAGGGCGACGCGTTCGTCGGCGGCCCGTCCGGCGAGGCCGCCCACGCGGATCGCGGAGAAGACGAAATCGGCGCCGCGCAGCGCCTCGTCCAGCTCGGTGGTGGCGACGACGGCGGGCGCGTCCGGGATGTCCCGCGCCTGTTCGTCGAGGACCCGGGCGACGGCGGTGAGCCGGTCGGCATCGGTGTCGTACAGGGTGACCCGGGAGACCCGGCCCTCGGCGTGATCGCCGAGCAGGGCCCCGTACACGAGAGGCACCCGGAATCCGCCACCGCCAAGAATTGTCAGCTTCACGCTGCTCGATGGTACGGGGGCGGCCCCGGCGTACGACGGAACGGCCCCGGATCCCTCGCTGCGGGTTCCGGGGCCGTCGGTCACGGGGCCGGGGCTCAGGGCATGTCCGGCGGCGGGGTCAGTACCCCTTCCACCAGCGGGCGACGGCCTGCCAGAGCCGGGCGGGCGCGGCGGGGCGGCGCTGCGCGGGGACCACGGCGGTGCCGGGGGCCGGCTGACCGCCCGTCGGAGCCGGTCCCTCCGCGGGCGGTGCGGCGGGCCGGGGCAGCGGCGCCGCGCCCGGGGCGTGGGCGGGCTGCGTCCCGGCGAGGGAGTGCGCGGGCTCGGGGACGGGGCGGGCCGGGGAGGAGATCTCCCAGTCCCCCGCGGGACGGGTCGGGCGGGCCATCACGGAGAGGGGGTCGGCGTCCAGCTTCTGCTGCGGGCTGGGGGCGAACTTCACCGGCAGCTCGACCAGGTGGCGGGACATGATGTTGCCGACCCAGCGCAGCTCGTTCTCCTCGACGCCGAGCTGGAGGTCGGGCAGCCGCATCAGGAGCGCGTCGACGCCCACGTCCGCGATGGCCCGGCCGATGTCCTGGCCGGGGCACTCGTGCGGGCCGCCGCTGAAGGCGAGGTGGGCGCGGTTGCCGCCCATGTCTGCGGTGAGGTCGGGGCGGACCGTGGGGTCGGTGTTGGCGGGGGCGATCCCGACGAGCAGCGCGTCACCGGCCTTGATCTGCTGGCCGCCCAGCTCGGTGTCCCCGACTGCCCAGCGGCCGAAGACGGCGGTGAACGGCGGCTCGTCCCACAGGGTCTGCTCCACCGCCTCGGGCACGGTCATGTGGCCGCCGCTGAGCCGGGCGCGGAAGCGCGGGTCGGTGAGGACCATGCGGAGCACGTTGGCGATGAGGTTGGCGGTGGACTCGTACGCGGCGATGAGGATGAGGCGCAGGTGTTCGACGACCTCGATGTCGGTCATCGTCGCCGGGTGTTCGACGAGCCAGGAGGCGAAGTCGTGGGCCGGTTCGGCGCGGCGGCGCTCCACGAGGCGGGTCAGCACGGCGACGACATGGGCGTTGCTGGCGACGGCGGTCTCGGTGCCCCGGGTCATGTCACGGGCGGCCTGGACGAGGCGCTCGTCGTACTCCTCGGGCATCCCGAAGATCGCGCACATCACCATCATCGGCAGATGCTCCGCGAACTGGCCGACCAGGTCGGCGCTGCCCTTCTCGCAGAAGTCGTTGACCAGGCGGTTGCTGAACCGGTTGATGTGGCGGCGGACGCCCCGGGTGTCGATGCGCTCCATGCTGTCGGTGACCGCGCCGCGCTGCCGCTCGTGCTTGGCGCCGTCGGCGAAGACGCAGACGGGCTGCCAGGTGAAGATCGGGGCGAGCGGGTGGTCCGGGGCGACACTGCCGTCCTGGAGGGCCCGCCAGCGGCGGGAGTCCCGGGAGAACTGGGAGGGCGTACGGGTGAGGTGGAGGTTCTCGCTGTGGCCGAGGACGAGCCAGGCGGGTACGTCGCCGTGGAGCAGGACCGGGGCGACCGTGCCGTGTTCGGCGCGGAGCTTGTCGTAGAGGCCGGCGGGGTCGTTCTCCGCCTCGGGGCCGTACAGCCGGCGCAGGCCGCCGGGGCCGATGCCGAGGTTGTGCGCGGGGCACTGGGGCGGCGGGACGGCGCCGGGTTCGTGGTGGAAGGGGGTTGTCACGGTGGCTCCAGGGATCAGGACGGCCGGGGATCGAGCGTGGGGGTGGGCGAGCGGTTGGTACGGGGGCGCGCGTCGGGGGAACGGCGCGCGCCCCGGCGTCGGAACGGCCGGGAACCGTCCCGAGGCCGGTGGGGCGGGGGCGTCGGACGAGGGGCCGGAAGCCGACGGCCCGGGGCGGGGCATCGGCTCCGGCCGTCAGGCCAGCGGGACCGCCAGGCTGTGCAGGTAGCGCATGAGGGTCATCAGCACATCGCGGCTGGAGGCCCGCAGCCGGGCGTCGCAGTCGATCATCGGGACCTCGTCCGGCAGGTCGAGCGCTCTGCGCAGGGCCTCGACCGGGTGGTGCGGTGCGTCGGGAAAGGTGTTGACGGCCACCACGAAGGGCACCCCGCGCTCCTCCAGCCGGCCGATCACGTCGAAGCTGACCTCCAGCCGCCGGGTGTCGATGAGGACGACGGCGCCGAGGGCCCCCTCGAAGAGGCCGTTCCACAGGAACCAGAAGCGCTCCTGGCCGGGGGTGCCGAACAGGTAGAGGATCAGCTCCTCGCTGAGGCTGATCCGGCCGAAGTCCATGGCGACGGTGGTGGCGGTCTTCGTCTCCACCCCGGCGTTGTCGTCCACGCCGACACCGGCCTGGGTCATGGTCTCTTCGGTCGTCAGGGGCCGGATCTCGCTGACCGAGCCGACCATGGTCGTCTTGCCGACCCCGAACCCGCCGACGATCACGACCTTCACCGCGGCGGTGGCCGTGGTGGGGAGGACGTCCTCGCTGCGGGGTCCGGTGATCGTGTCAGAGCTTCTGAAGTCCATGCATCACCGCTTCGAGAAGGGACCTGTCGGGGAGTGTGGCGCGGACGATCGGCGCACGCGACTCGATGAGTTCGGTCGCGAGGAGATCGCTCAGGAGCGAGGTGACCACGCTGAACGGCAGGCTGAGGTAGGCGGAGATCTCCGCGACCGATAAAGGCGCCTGACAGAGCCGCAGGATCGCGGCCTGCTCCGGCTGGAACGTCGGCGAGGGCTCGGCCTGCGCGACGACCATCGTGACCAGGTCGAGTGCGGCCCGCTCGCTGTCGTCGAGATCACCCGTGATCACATACAGCCGTTCCGGGTCGATGAGCGCCGGATCGGTCGTGCGGCGTTCTCGTCGGGGTCCGCTCATCCGGACTGCCCGCCGTGGCGGGGCGGACTGGTCAGGTGGGCACCGATCCGCACGACCATGTCCCGCATCCTGGCGCCGACCAGCCCGGCGTCCACGGTCTCGCCCGCCAGCACGGCGAGATACGCGCCGGTCCCGGCCGCCATCAGGTAGAAGAAGCCACCCGTGACCTCGATGACCACGAGCTTCATCATGCCGTCGCTGTAAGGGATCTCGGTGGCCACCGCGGCGGCCAGGCTCTGCAGTCCTGCGCAGGCGGCCGCCAGCCGGTCGGCGACGTCCGGGTCACCGCCGTGCATGGCGATGCGCAGCCCGTCCGAGGAGAGCACCACGATCTGATGGATGCTCGGCACGTCGTCGGCCAGTTCCTTGAGCATCCAGTCCATGTTTCCGCGCTGCTGGATCACTTCAGGTCTCCCTTGTCCCACGCGTCATCGGAGTCTTCGCCGTGCTTCGGTTCCTGCGGTACGCCGTTGACGGCCTTGGTGAAGGCCTCCAGCCAGAGGCCGGGGGGCTTCTCGCCGCCCTGCCCACCGGGTCCGCCGGGTGCGGCGCCTCCGGCGCCCTGGTGCCCGCCCCGGTGCGGCAGCCCTCCGTTGACGGGGGCGGCGGACGGCGGGGGCTGCTGCGGCAGGTTGTGCGAGCCGAGCGGGGCGCGGCCCCGGCTGCGGCGCTGCGGCAGACCGTTCTCGGTCCACTCGGTGACCACCGGGACGTCGTCCTCCATGGCCGGGACGGGCCCGGCCGGACGCGCCGCGGCGGCCGGGGCGCCGGTGGGGGCCGGGGCGACCACGGAGGGGACCGGGCCGGTGGCGGCGGGCTTGGGCTTGCGCTTGCCGGGGGGCGGCACCACGTGCTGGAGCTGCGACATGTCCAGCGAGCTGGTGGGCCGCGAGGTGGCGCCGATGCCGTGGGCGATGCCCGGGGCCGGGCCGGTGGTGATCATGTCGCGCGGCACGATGAGGACCGCGCGGACCCCGCCGTACGCCGACTGGCGCAGCGAGACCTGGAGTTGGTACATCCGCGAGAGGCGGCCGACGACGGCCATGCCGAGCCGGGGGGACTCCCCGAGGTCGTTCATGTTGATGCCGGCCTGGGCCTGGGCGAGCATGTTCTCGGCCCGGGCGCGGGCCTCCTCGCTGAGGCTGACGCCGCCGTCCTCGATCTCGATGGCGATGCCGGTCTGCACCTCGACCGCGGTGACGTGCACCCGGGTCTGCGGCGGCGAGTAGCGGGTCGCGTTGTCGAGCAGCTCGGCGCAGGCGTGGATGAGCGGCTCGACCGAAGTGCCGACGATGGCGACCTTGGCGATCGAGTGCAGATCGACGCGCTGGTACTCCAGGATGCGGGACATCGCACCGCGCAGGACGCTGAACAGGGGTACGGGCTTGGGCCACTGGCGGCTGGGCCGGGCCCCGCCGAGGACGGCGATGGAGTCGGCGAGCCGGCCGATCAGCGCGGTGCCGTGGTCGATGCGCAGCAGGTCGTCGAAGACCTCGGGGTTGCGCCCGTAGTGGTCCTCCATCTCCCGCAGCTCACTGGCCTGGCGGTGCACGATCGCCTGGACCCGGCGGGCGACGCTGACGAAGGCGCGCTGGGCGGAGTCACGCCGGGCCTCCTCGTTGTCGATGACCTCGAGGACCTGGTAGATCTGCTCGCGCAGCGCCTTGGGCAGATGTCGGTTGGCGGCGTCCGCGTCGACGATGTCGCGCATGACCTCCTCGGGCGAATTGCCCACCCGCAGCCGCCGGATGGCGGCGGGCATGACTTCCTTGGTGAGCCGCACGGTCTCGGAGTCATGGCTGAGGATGCGGTGTTCCAGGTAGGCGATGCGCTGTTCGTACTCCGCGCGCTGGGCGGCCATGGCCCGCTTGCGGCGGTGCAGCGCCACGGTGAGCACGGCGACCACGAGCGTGGTGATCGCGCCGCACACGGCGACTGGTATCCGCGCGGCCGGGACCACCAGGGCCGCCCCGGCGACGGTGGCCGCGGCCAGCAGGACCACGGGGGGCAGGACTACGCGGACGACGGGGACTTCTCTGTCGGTCGGCGGTGATTCAACACGGACCATCTAAAACCCTCTGGCGGTTGATTCCGGGGTGTACCGGGATGTATACGCACGTGAGCGGAGACTCATGAACAAGTGCTCGAATTCGCATCAACTCGACTTCACTGCGCGTGAGCTTAGCCAGATCAGAACAGGGGATCGGCATATTCACCCAACCCCCTGCGGGAGCCCGCGAAGAGGAATACACTCGCCAGTTTTCGCACTCACCGCTGTGGAGCGTGCGCGGGGAGTGACGAAGGCCGGAAAGGGCCTGGCGCCGACCTCTCGGGTCCCGACAGGCGGGACACACCGAGGTGTCAAATCGGCTGATATGCCATCAAATCACCGGCAGAGCAGCCGATGTGTATCGCGGAGTGGGACAGAGGCACAGACGATCGAACCGGATCGAAAGGAACAGATTCCCGATCACTCACCGGGTGAACGGAGAAAGCGCCGTGCTGACGCGTATACGACCGCCCCTCCCCGGGGCCCGCCGGGCACCCCGCGCGTACCGTGCCGCGGCGGGGATCACGGCGGCCGGGCCGCCCCCCGATGGCCCCGGGAGCGATACCCGGAGTGACGGCCGGACGGAGAAGGACCGGACGGCAAAGGACCGGACGGAGAGGGGGCGGGCGAAGAAGAGGGGCGGGCGGCACCGTATGCGCCCGGTACGCCGGGATCAGCGGCGCGTCCCGCCGAGGCGGCCCTCCAGCTGGACCAGCAACTCGCTCAGCCCCGCGCTGAGTTCGGCCCGGCTCCGCTCGTCGAGCCCCGAGAGCACCGCCCGTTCGTACGCGAGCTGTTCGGGCAGCAGCCGGTCGACCAGGGCGCGGCCCTCCTCGGTGAGGCGGACATGGGCGACCCGGCGGTCACGCTCGTCGCCCCGGCGGTCCACCAGGCCGCGTTCCTGGAGGGCTCGCAGCCGCTTGGTGACGGCGGCGCCGGAGGAGAAGGTCTCCCGGGCCAGCTCGCCAGGGGTGAGTTCCCGGTCGGTACGGCGTACGGCGCCGAGGAGGTCGAACTCGGCGCGGGTCAGTCCGGCGGAGCGCAGCGGGGCGTCCTCCGCCTGCTGGAGCAGGGCGGCGCAGCGGTTGATGCGGCCGATCAGCTCCATCGGGCCGGTGTCCAGCCCGGGGTTGACGGCATGCCACTGCCGTACCACCGAGGCAACGATGTCGTCGGTCACTCCGCTCCGTTCGCAGGGGCAGGGACCGTTGTGCCGCGCCGCGCCTTCGGGGCGCGGGCGGCCGGACCCAGCCGTTGTGCTGTCGCGGTGAGCGTACGGTGTCCGGCCTGCTCGGCCGCGAGAACCTCCTGCTCGGGCAGGGCGCGCTGCCACCACTCCCCCGCCGCGGTGTCGGCGGCCTCGCGCAGTTCGACGAGGCTCGCGGTCAGCGCGCGGCGCGCCCGGGCCCGCTCGGCAGGGGGCTGCCCGGCCGCCCGTTCCGCCTCCGTACGGGCCTTCGCGGTGGCGTGAAGTGCGCGCTCGACGCGGCCCGCCGCCCTCCGGTTGGTGACGAGCGCCGCCGCGAGGAACCCGGCGAGCGCGCCGAGGACGGTGTCCAGGACCCGGTCGCCGATCAGCTCACCGGCCGGGTGCGGCGCGCCGAACTCCAGGACCAGGAGGGCCATCGGGGTGACGGCGACGGAGCCGAGCCAGTAGTTCCGGGTGATCAGGGCCTCGGCGGCGAAGCCGAAGAAGAGGCAGCACAGGACGAGCGCGAGCGGGGTGGTGCGGGAGAGCGGCAGGACGGCGGCGAAGACCAGGACGCCCAGGAGGTTGCCCAGGGTGCGCTGGAGGGTCCGGTTCCAGGTGAGGGTGATGTTGGCCTGGTAGAGGGAGGCGGCGGTGACGATCGCCCAGTAGGGGCGGCCGACGCCGAGGGCCGCGCAGAGGTAGCCGGCGAGCGCGCAGCCGATGAGGGTACGGACGGCGACGGGGAGCAGCGGCGATCCCGGGCCGAGGCTCCGCAGGAGGGTCCGGCGGGCGGCACGGCGGCGGCCGGGGTCCCGCAGGGCGGCCCGCTCGGCCTCGATGCCGTACAGCTCGGTGTGCTCGGTGCCGCACTCCTCTTGAGGGCCCGGCGGAGGCGGTACGGGGACGGGTCCGCGCCCCCGGGTCAGGGCGGCCAGGCCCCGCAGCCGGTCCGCCTCCGCCTCCACGTCCGGGCCTGTGGCCGACGGGGTGACGGCCGCCTCCGCGTGCGCCACCAGCCGTTCCAGGGAGCGTCGTACGGGGGTGGGGCGGCCGGAGGCGAGCAGGCACTGCCAGGCGGCGTGCACGGCGGCGGCCGCGGCCCGGTGCGTACGGGGCCCGGGGTCGGCCACGCGGTCGGCGGCGGCCGCCAGGGCGCGGGCGACGGCCCGCCGTTCGGGCCCCTCGCGGCGGATCAGGGCGGGCCCGACACAGACCAGCCAGGCCACCGCCCCCGCCGCCAGGGTCAGCGCCAGATGCGCCGGGACCTGGCCGAGGCGCTGCGGGGCGAACAGGGCGGCGGAGCTGACGAAGGTGAGGATGACGTGGCCGGGCGGGCCGATGCGGGTCGCGTCGCACGCCGCCTTCTGGACGGCGGCGAGCAGCGCGCCGACCGCGACGAGCACGGCGGTGGAGTGGGTGAGCGAGGCGGTGACCAGCGCGGCCCCGAGCCCGGCGGTCATGGCGAGCACGACGCCGGTCAGGGTCCTGGCCCGTCGCGCGTACGGCAGGCCGTGCCCGTACAGCGCGCAGAGCGAACCGGCCATCGTGTAGATCACGAGGTCCAGCCGGCCGAGGGCGAGCAGCGTCAGCTGCGGTACGGCGGAGGCGGCCACCATGCTCAGTGCGGGCTTGAACCAGGTGTCCGACGGACGGCCGAGCCGGAGCGGGGCGACGAGGGGGAGGCTGCGGGCCCGGGGGTGCCGGGGCCGGATGGATGCATCACTCACCCATATACGTTAACAGGTATTACACGTGTAAAAGATATGGGCGCGGATGCCTCCCGACACCGGTCCGGGAATGGACCCCTGGGCCTCTGTTCGACCGCGTGGCCCCTGAGGCACACTGTCCCGCGTAATCGGTGACCCATATTCTTTGAATCTTCATACAGCTACTACGATGACGGGCCATGACCAGGGTGAGCGCGCGGACCGACCGGCAGCGGTGCCGCTCCCGTGTGCCCGGCTCGCCGGTCTGGGTCTTCGCCCTGCTGTCCCTGCTCTTCTGCTGCTCGGTCACCACTCCGGCCGCCGCTGCCGTTCCGGTGGCGATGGAGGCCGCGGGCCCGTCCTCCGTACGGACGCTGACACCGGTGACCGGTCTGTACATCGAGCCGGTCGCCATGGCCGTCCCCGTCGACCGGGGGCTCGGGACCTCGTGCCACGGCGGCTCGACCCACTCGGCGGCCGTGGTACTGCCGGTGGCGTCCGCGCCCCTCGCGCTCCCCTGCTCCCCCGTGGCCGTCGTGCCCACCGCCCCGCTGACCGGGGCGGCCGCCATCCGGGGGCCCTCCCACGACGGTGTCCCCTCCGTCGATCAGCTGCGTCTTCAGGTTCAACGGATCTAGAGCCGGGTCCGCTCCTCTCTTCTCCGCGCCCCCGTGCCGGAGTGGTGGGAGCGGCTGCCCGTATGCCCTGTTTCCCCTCCCCCTCCCTGTATCGACCCGGATGCATCCGCCGCATCCGCTGAACGACGAGGATCTCCCATGGCTTCCGCCAAGAACCCGAACTCCCCCGCCGCCGCCCGCCGTGCCAAGCTCGAGGAGGCCCGCCGCAAGGAGCGGGCCCGTGAGCGGCGGGGCCGCCTCATCACCATCGGCGCGTCCGTCGCCGTGGTGCTGGCGCTGGTCGCCGGAGGCGGCTACCTGGTCTACCAGGCGAACGAGAAGGACAAGAAGGAGGAGCAGGCCCGGAACTCGCCCGTCACCGGTGAGCGCACCTGGAAGGACCTGAAGCAGGGCCACGTGGAGACGAAGGTCGACTACCCGATGACCCCGCCGGTCGGCGGTGACCACAGCCAGGTCTGGATGAACTGCAACGCGGACGTCTACACCGAGGAGATACCGAAGGAGAACGCCGTCCACTCCCTGGAGCACGGCGCGGTCTGGGTGACGTACAACGACAAGGCGTCGGAGGCGGACGTCAAGGCGCTGACGGAGAAGGTCAAGTCGACTCCGTACTCCCTGATGAGCCCGGTCAAGGACCAGAAGGACCCGCTGATGCTCAGTGCGTGGGGCAAGCAGGTGACGGTGGACAGCGCGTCGGACGCGCGCGTCAACCAGTTCTTCACCAAGTACGTCCAGGGCCCGCAGACCCCTGAGCCGGGTGCCGCCTGCACGGGCGGGCTCGGCAGGTGACCGCCGTGACCAGCCCGTTCTCCTCCGCCCGGCGGATGGTGCTCGCGGGCGCCGTCGTGCTGCTGCTGGCGGTGGGCCTGGTGGCGCTGATGGTCGGACGGCCGTCGTCGGCGTCCTCGTCCGCGAGGGCGGCGCAGTCCGCTGCGGAGGGGTCGGCGGACGCGGGGTTCGCCCGGGACATGGCGATCCACCATCAGCAGGCGGTGGAGATGTCGTTCATCGTGCGTGACCGCACCGAGGACGAGGACGTGCGGCGCCTGGCGTACGACATCATCAACACCCAGGCAAACCAGCGCGGCATGATGCTGGGCTGGCTGGAGCAGTGGGGCCTGCCCAAGAGTTCGGCGGAGCCGCCGATGACGTGGATGGGCCACACCATGAAGCCGACCGGCGACGGTTCGCTGATGCCGGGCATGGCCACGACCGCCGAGCTGAAGGAGCTGAAGGCGGCCGAGGGCAAGGCGGCCGAGGTGCTGTTCCTCCAGCTGATGACCGTGCACCACCGGGCCGGGGTGGACATGGCACAGGCCGGGGCCGAGAAGGCCGGCACCGATGTCATCCGCAATCTGGCGAAGGGCATGGTCAACGGCCAGGAGTCCGAGATCGGGCTGATGGCGACCATGCTGAAGGCGCGCGGCGCCCAGCCGTGAGCCGCTGGACGGGTCCCCTTCCCCACGGATCACCCCGCGGGGAAGGGGACCCGTCCGCGTCGGCGGAACGGCCGGTCGTCGCCGGCATCACATAGGCTCGGCGACGATATGAAGAGCATCCTCACTCCGCTGGGGCCCAAGGCCGACAAGGACACCGTGCGACGGCACAATCTGAGCCTGGTGCTGCGCGCCGTCCGGGACGAGGGCGAGAGCGGGGAGGCGACCCGCGCCGGGGTCTCCGCCCGGGTCGGGCTGACCCGGGCGGCGGTCTCCTCGCTCGTCGAGCAGCTCATGGAGAGCGGGTTCCTGACCGAGTCGGGGAAGACGTTCAGCGGCCAGGCCGGGCGCCCCGGCACCGCGCTCAAGGTGGCCCGCACCGGCCCCGCCGGGCTCGGCGTGGAGATCAACATCGATTACGTGTCGGTCTGCGTCGTCGACCTCGCGGGCACCGGCCGGGTCCGCCAGACCGAACACCTCGACAACCGGGGCGCACCCGCCGGGGAGGTCCTCGCCCGCGCGGCCCGGATCGCCGCGCGGACCCTGGACTCGGCGCGCGAGCAGGAACTGCGCCCGGTGGGTGCCACGCTGGCCCTGCCCGGCCTGGTCTCCGGCGGCTCGGTGCGGCAGGCCCCCAACCTCGGCTGGAACGAGGTCCCGGCGGAGGATCTCTTCGCCGAGGCGCTGGCCGCCCTCCGGCCGGGCCACCCGGTGCTGCCGGTCGCCTCGGAGAACGAGGCCAACCTCGCGGCCCTGGCCGAGCTGTGGTTCGGCGGCCTCGGTGACGTACGGAGCTTCCTCTATCTGACCGGTGAGATCGGGGTCGGCGGCGCGCTGGTGCTCGGCGGCGAACTGCTGCGGGGCGCGCACGGGTTCGCCGGGGAGATCGGCCATGTCGTGGTGGACCCGGACGGGCCGGAGTGCCGGTGCGGGTCCCGGGGGTGCCTGGAGCAGTACGCCGGGCAGACGGCGCTCCTGCGGGCGGCCGGGATCGACGGGTCCGGGGGCGGCGCCGGGGTCGTGGAGCTGGAGCGGCGCGCCCGGGCCGGGGACGGGCGGGCGGTGGCGGCGCTCACGGAGGCGGGCCGGATGCTGGGCCGGGTGGTGTCGGGGGCGGTGAACCTGGTCGACCCGGACGCGGTGGTGCTCGGCGGGATCTACCGGGGCCTGATGCCGTGGCTCTCGCCGCCCGCCGACGAGGAGCTGACCGGCCGGGTGGTGTCGGGGCTCTGGTCCCCCGGCAGCGGCCGCCTCCGCGCGTCATCGGTGGCGGGCGACGCGGCCCGGGGGGCGGCGGCGCTGGTGGTGCAGGACGTACTGGCCGACCCGGTGGCGTACGCGGAGCCGTAGGGGGTGTGAGGCGGGGGCGTACGGGGGTGGGGCCGGGGCCTCCCGGGGCCCGGCGCCCTGCGAGGGCCCGGTGCCCGCCCCGAGGGGCCGGCGCCCTTCCGGTGGGCCCGGGGCCCTTCCGGCGTGCCGATGCCGTCCGAGGGACGGGCACCGTCAGGGAGGGCCCGGTGCCATCCGGAGGGGCTGGGCCCTGTGCGTTCCCGGCCGGCCCGGTACGTTCGCGGCGAGCGCGGTGACTTCCCAGCAGGCGCGGTGACTTCGCGGCGGGCCCGGGACCCATCCCTGCGGGCCGGTTGCCTTCCGGCGGGGCCGGGCCCGCCCCCAACCCTCAGCGCACGCCCAGCAAGTGGTCCATGGCCAGCTGGTCCAGCGCCTCGAAGGCCATGCCGCGTTCCGCCGCCGCGTCCGCGTCGAACTCCTCGTACGCCGTGCGGTCCGCGAGCAGCGCGGCCAGGCCGTCCCCCGCCGTCGGGCGCGCCAGCTGGTCCAGGCGGGAGGCGCGCAGGGCGGCCCGTACCTCGGGGTCGGCGCGGAAGGCCGCCGCGCGCTCCTTGAGGATCAGGTAGTTGCGCATGCACCCGGCGGCCGAGGCCCAGACGCCGTCGTAGTCCTCGGTGCGCGGGGGCTTGAAGTCGAAGTGGCGCGGGCCCTCGTAGCCGCTCTCCAGCAGGTCGACGAGCCAGAACGCCTGGCGCAGGTCGCCCGCGCCGAAGCGGAGGTCCTGGTCGTACTTGATGCCGGACTGGCCGTTGAGGTCGATGTGGAAGAGCTTGCCCGCCCACATGGCCTGGGCGATGCCGTGCGGGAAGTTGAGCCCGGCCATCTGCTCGTGCCCGGTCTCGGGGTTGACCCCGACCAGTTCGGGGCGCTCCAGGCGTTCGATGAAGGCCAGGGCGTGGCCGACGGTGGGGAGCAGGATGTCGCCGCGCGGCTCGTTCGGCTTGGGCTCGATGGCGAAGCGGAGGTCGTACCCCTGCTCGGTGACGTACTCGCCCAGCAGGTCGAAGGCCTCCTTCATCCGGTGCAGGGCGAGGCGTACGTCCTTGGCGGCGCCGGACTCCGCGCCCTCGCGGCCGCCCCAGGCGACGAAGGTGGTGGCGCCGAGTTCGACGGCGAGGTCGATGTTGCGCAGGGTCTTGCGGAGCGCGTACCGGCGTACGTCACGGTCGTTGGCGGTGAACCCGCCGTCCTTGAAGACCGGGTGGGTGAAGAGGTTCGTCGTCACCATGGGCACGACCAGGCCGCTCGCGTCGACCGCCTGCCGGAACCGCTTGACGATCGCCTCGCGCTCGGTCTCCGACGAGCCGAAGGGGATCAGGTCGTCGTCATGGAAGGTCACGCCCCAGGCGCCCAGTTCGGCCAGGCGCTGCACGGAGTCGACAGGGTCGATGGCCGCGCGGGTGGCGTCGCCGAAGGGGTCCCGGCCCTGCCAGCCCACGGTCCACAGGCCGAAGCTGAACTTGTCCTCGGGGGTGGGGGTGAAGCGTTCCGTCATCGTCGTCCGACCGCCTTCGCCTGCCGTCGGGGCCGGGGCCACGCGCCCGGCACCCCTATTTGTTCACTGTCATGACTAATCATGCACGGGGTTCCCGGCCGACGTAACCCCCGCGGTCGTGGCGAGTTCTCCCGTGCCCTGTTCCCCCGGGCCGGGATCACGTAATTTGTTCGCGGCACAGCCGAATGAGCCCCACCTCATCACCCGAAAGAGGCCGCCCATGTCGTCACGTACCGTCGTCATCGGCGTGGACAGCTCCACCCAGTCCACCAAGGCCGCCGTGATCGACGCCGTGACCGGCGAGCAGCTCGCGGTGGGGCGCGCCCCGCACACCGTCACCGGCGAGTCCGGGGCGCGGGAGAGCGACCCGGAGGTGTGGTGGCGGGCGCTGGGCGACGCGGTGGCGGCCGGGCTGAAGGAGTCGGGCCTGCCCGCCCGCTCGGTGACCGGGATCGCGGTGGCGGGCCAGCAGCACGGGCTCGTCGTGCTGGACCGCTCGGGCCGTCCGCTGCGGCCCGCGCTGCTCTGGAACGACACCCGCTCGGCCCCGCAGGCCGCCGCGCTCACCGCCGAGCTGGGCGGGGCCACCGCCTGGACCGGGCGGACAGGGTCCGTGCCGGTGGCCTCGATCACCGCGTCCAAGTGGCGCTGGCTCCGCGAGCACGACCCGGAGGCGGCGAAGGGAGCCGCGGGCGTCCGGCTGCCGCACGACTTCCTCACCGAGCGGCTCGCGGGTGTGGCGGCGACCGACCCCGGGGACGCCTCGGGCACCGGCTGGTACGCCACCGCGACCGGCGCGTACGACCCCGGGCTGCTGGACCTCCTCGGCCTGGACCCGGCCCTCCTCCCCGAGGTCGCGCCCACCGGGGCCACCCGGATCGGCTCGCTCACCGACGAGGCGGCCGAGGCGCTGGGGCTCCCGGCGGGGATCGCGGTCGCGGCGGGGACCGGCGACAACATGAGCGCGGCCGTGGGGCTGGGGCTCGGCGGCGCCGGACTGCTGGACCACCCGGTCCTCTCCCTCGGCACGTCGGGGGTGGTCTTCGCCGCCTCCCGTACGCGCTCCACCGACCCGGCGCTCTCCGGGTTCGCCGCCGCCGACGGTACGTTCCTCCCGCTGGCCTGCACCCTCAACTGCACGCTCGCCGTGGACAAGGTCGCCTCCCTGCTCGGCCTGCACCGCGAGGACACCGCCCCCGGAGGCGAAGCCGTACTGCTCCCGTACCTCGACGGCGAACGCACCCCGGACCTGCCCACCGCCTCCGGGCTGCTCACCGGACTGCGCCACGACACCACCCCGCAGCAGTTGCTGGGCGCCGCCTACGAGGGCGCGGCCGTCACCGTACTGCGGGCGCTGGACACGCTGTTGCGGGCCTGCGGTCTCGACCCGGACGCCCCGGAGGTGGCCGCACGCCCGCTGCGGCTGATCGGCGGCGGGGCGCAGGGGCTGGCCTGGGTGGAGACGGTGCGCCGGCTCTCCGGCCGCCCGATCGTCCTTCCGGCGGGCGGCGAACTGGTCGCCCTCGGCGCGGCGGCGCTCGCCGCGTCGGCGGCGGGCGGCGGGGATCCGGTGGCGCTGGCGACCACGTGGGGAGCGGGTGACACGGGCCGTCAACTCGACCCGCAGGAGCGGGACTTGGCGACCTGGCAGCGGGTCACCTCGGTGCTGGACCGGGCCGCGGAGCCGCTGCTCGGCGGCTGACGGGCGGGCGGGCCCGGGGGCCCGAAGGCCTCGGTTGGGAATACCAACTGATTTTCCATAAGATCCGGCGATGATCACAAGAAATCGGCTGACGGCCGGGGTGTGCATAGCGCTGGCCACCCTGGCCGCCGGGCTCGGCACCGCGATCCCCGCGGCCGCCGACGGACCACCCGCCACCCCCGCCCCCAAGGTCGAACTCGTCCTCGACGTCAGCGGCTCCATGCGCACCCGCGACATCGACGGCCAGTCCCGGATGACCGCCGCGAAGCAGGCGTTCAACGACGTCCTGGACGCGGTGCCCGAAGGGGTCCACCTCGGCATCCGCACCCTCGGCGCCGACTATCCGGGCGAGGACCGCAAGGTCGGCTGCAAGGACACCAAGCAGCTCTACCCGGTCGGCCCGCTGGACCGCACCGAGGCCAAGACCGCCGTCGCCACCCTCGCCCCCACCGGCTGGACCCCGATCGGCCCCGCGCTGCTCGGCGCGGCCGACGACCTCGAAGGCGGGGACGGCACCCGCCGGATCGTCCTCATCACGGACGGCGAGGACACCTGCGGCCCGCTCGACCCGTGCGAGGTGGCCCGCGAGATCGCCGCGCGCGGAACGCACCTGGTCATCGACACCCTGGGCCTGGTGCCCAACGCCAAGATCCGCCAGCAGCTCACCTGCATCGCGGACGCGACCGGCGGCACGTACACCGCCGTCCAGCACAAGGAAGACCTCTCGCGCCGGGTGAAGCAGCTGGTGGACCGGGCGGCCGAGCCGGTCGTCACCCCGGTCGCCACCGAGGGGGCGGGGAACTGCTCCGCCGCGCCCGAGCTGAAGCCGGGCCTATACACCGACCGCCAGGTGATCGGTGAACACCGCTGGTACCGGGTCGACGTGCTGCCCGGCCAGGAGCTGCGCGCCTCGGTGAGCGTGGCGGCCGACCGGGCCGTCGACGACGACTACGGCGTCCTGCTGCGCGCGGTGACGGCCTCCGGACGCGAGATCGTCCGGGGCGAGGCGTCCGGCACCGGACGTACGGATGTGATCTCGTCCGGTCTCCGCTATCCCAAGGCGGAAGTGGAGGGCGGTGACGACGGCAGCGGCAAGCCCGCCGCCGAGACCGTCTGCCTCCAGCTCTCCAACGCCTTCTCCGCCCCCGCCTCGGTGAAGCGCACCCCGGGTCTGCCGGTCGAGCTGACCGTGGACGTGGTGGACGGAGCGGACCACGCGTCCGACGTGGCGGCCTTCGGCCTCGGCCGCGGCTGGTGGCTGCTGGGCGCCCTCGTGCTGACCGGACTGGTCGCGGGGCTGCTCTTCGGCTGGATCTCGCGCTGGCGCATCGCCGTATGGAGGACCAACTGATGGTGACGACGACTTCCCGCCGCGCCCGCACCCGTGGCGCGCGGCGCGCGTTCGCCGGAGCGCTGCTGGCCGGGCTGACCCTGTTCACCTCGGCGGGTGCGGCGGTGGCCGACGACCCGACGCCCAGCGCGAGCCCCGGTGACGAGGGCCCCGGCCCCACCGAGGCCGGCACCACGTTCCGTACGGCGACCGTGCTCCAGCAGGGGCAGACCGGCACCGCGCAGGCGTCAGCGGGCGACTACCTGTACTGGGTGTTCCCGGCCGACACCGGCCAGCGCGCCACCGTGCGGGCGACGGTCAGGCTGCCGCAGGACGAGGCGAAGCGCTCGGCCTCCACCTGGCAGATCGACGTGTACGACGGGCTGCGCCGCCGCCAGGCGTGCCAGTACGGCCACCAGACCCGCAAGGCGGCGGCCGACGCGACGGCGGTGGAGCTGTCCTGTGTGCTGCGCACCGTACGGTCCTGGTCCGAGCCGTGGGCCAACGACCCGCTGCCGGGCAGCTACTACGTACGCCTGACGGTCGTGAACCTCCCGGCCGACGAGCTGGGCCTGCCGTTCGAGGCCGAGGTGCGGGCCGACGTGGTGGACGCGGGCGGCGCCCACCACGTGGACGGCGCGCTCGCGGAGCCGCTGGTCCCGGGCATCTCGGTGACCGGCGCGTCCGGCACCTCCCAGGCCCGGGCCGCCGGTGGGCCGGAGGACGGCTGGGCCTCAGGCTGGTGGACGAGCCGCTGGCTCTGGACCATCGGCGGCGGGGTCCTCGCCGCGCTCGCGGGCGTGTTCGGCTACTCGCTGACGCGGGGCCGGGGCCGCCCGGCGCACGTACCGCACGGGGCCTGAGGGCCATACGGCCGGGTGGCGGCCTCCCTGCTCCTCGAAGATCCTGACCTGGACCGCTTCGAGACGGGGAGGCACGGCCGGTGTGGCAGTTCTTCGCGGACAACCCGTGGGTGACCGTGTTCGCGGTGATCACGCTCGGCGCGCTGCTCGGCATGGTGCGCTTCGGCCCGGTACGGCTGGGGGCGGCCGGTGTCCTCTTCGTCGGCCTCCTCGTGGGGGCGCTGGACGAGGACATCGCCGCCGCCGTACCGGCCGGGATCTCGGCGCTGGGGCTGGCCCTGTACGTCTACACGGTCGGCCTGGAGTCGGGTCCGGCCTTCTTCCGTGAACTGCGCGGCCAGCTCGCGGTGATGGCCGGGGCCGTGGTGGCGCTCGCCGTCACGGCGGTGGTGGTCGGCCTGGTCGGGCACGGCTGGTTCGGGATCAGCGGCCCGTTCCTCGCGGGCGGGTACGCGGGCATCGGGACGACCACCCCGGGTCTGGCCGCCGCCCAGGACGCCTCCGCCGACCCCACGCAGCCCGCCGTCGGGTATGCCATCGGCTACCCGCTCGCCGTCGTCATCACCATCATGTTCGTCGCGGCCGTCGCGGCCCGCCGCACCTGGACCGCCCGCCGCGACCCCGACTCGGGGCTGCCCGCCACCCTCGTCACCCGCACGGTCCAGGTATCCCGGGAGACCCGCTGGGCCGACGTCCCCGGGGTGGCGTCCCACCGGGTGCTGGCCAGCGAGTACCGCCCCTCCGGCGGAGCCGCCCGGGTCGCCCTGCAGGTGGACCGGCTCTCCCCAGGTGACCAGGTGGTCCTGGTGGGCGGCGAGGACGACGTACGGGCGGCGACTCAGGCGCTGGGGGCCCTGGCGCCCCGCCATCTGCTGGACGACCGCAGCGCGGTGGACTACCGGCGGGTGCTGCTCACCAACCCGGACCTCGCCGGGCACACGGTCGCCGAACTGGGCCTGGGCGAGAAGTACGGGGCCGTGGTCAGCCGGGTGCGGCGCGGCGACTTCGACATGCTCGCCCACGACGGCCTGCTGCTCCAGCTCGACGACCGGGTGCGGGTGGTGATGCCGCGCGAGCGGACGGGCGAGGTCACCGCGTATCTGGGCGACACGGAGGCGAAGGTCAGCGAGGTGAGCGCGGTCAGCCTGGGGCTCGGGCTGACCCTGGGCTTCCTCATCGGCATCCCCTCCCTCACCCTCGGCTCCACCACCCTCGCCCTCGGCACCGGGGCCGGTCCCCTGGTGATGGGCATGATCCTCGGCTGGCGCCGCCGCACCGGCCCCCTCGTCTGGGCCCTCCCCACCCGCGCCAACCTGACCCTGCGCCAGATCGGGCTGCTCCTCTTCCTCGCCGTGGTGGGCCTCACCTCCGGCTACTCGTTCCGCGAGAACGCCTTCTCCCTCTTCGGCCTGAAGCTGGCGGCCGTGCTGGCGATCGGCGCGGTGGTCAGCTACTCCCTGATGGTGCTGGTCGCCAAGGGGCTGGGGCAGAGCCGGGAGCGGACGATGGGGCTGCTGTCGGGCTATGTGGGCAACCCGGCGATCGTGGCGTACGCCAACAGCCGGGCGAGCGACAGCCGGATCAACAACGGGTACTCGACGCTCTTCGCGCTGGCCATTCTGGTCAAGATCGTCTGCATCCAGCTGATCGTGGGGCTCTGACCGTTCCAATCCGGTGGCCGTTGCGGCTACCTCGTCAACTCGCTTGCTCCGCACGGCCGATGGCGGATTTCCGGCCACGCCGGTCCGCCACCCTGGCGGAGTGGCGCCCTCATCACGTTCGATGAGGTTCGAACGATGGCGCGCCACCCATGGCGCATTCCAGGGAGCGGAGTCCTTTCGATGTCCACGCAGACCGGCCCGGCGCTCGGCACCACCTCTCCCGGCCCCGTGCCCGTACCGGGCCCCAGGGGGCTGCCGCTGCTCGGGAACCTGCCGCAGTTCGGGAAGAACCCCCTCGCCTTCTTCGAACTCTTGCGGGGACACGGGGACTTGGTGCGCTGGCGGTTCGGGCGCAACCGGTGCCTGTTCGTCTCGGACCCGGACCACATAGGCGAGTTGCTCACCGAGACGGAGCGCACCTTCGACCAGCCGAGGCTCGGGATCGCGTTCCGCACGGTGATGGGCGATGGCATCATCGTGGCGCGGGGCCGGGAGTGGCGCCGTAAACGGTCGCTGGTGCAGCCGTCGGTGCGGCCCAAGCAGGTGAAGTCGTACGCGGCCACCATGGCGGCCTCCGCCGTGGAGCTGGCCGACCGCTGGTCCGACGGTGAACGCGTCGACATCAAGCGGGAGATGGCGGCGCTGACGCAGAGGATCGCGGTGCGCACCATCTTCGGTGTGGACACCCCGGCGGACTCGGAGGCGATGGGCCGGGCGATGGATGTGGCCCAGGCGGAGATCGGCAAGGAGTTCGCCGGGATCGGGGCGCTGCTGCCCGACTGGGTGCCGACCCCCGGCCGGGCGCGGATCAGGAAGGCGGCCGCCGTCATCGACGCCGAGGTGGCGCGGGTGGTGGCCCGGCACCGGGACGGCGAGACCGAACGGCCCGATCTGCTCAGCCGGTTGCTCACCGCGGTCGACGAGAGCGGTGAGCGGCTGAGTGACGAGGAGATCCGCGACGAGACGGTGACCCTGTACATCGGCGGCCACGAGACGACGAGTTCGACCCTGGTGTGGGCGTGGTACCTGCTCTCCCGCAACCCCCGGGTGCGGGCCGCGCTCACCGAGGAGCTGGACCGGGTGCTCGGTGACCGGGAGCCGGGGATCGACGACTACGCCCAACTTCCCTACACCCAGGCCGTGGTGAAGGAGACCCTGCGGCTGTATCCGACGATCTGGCTGATCACGGGCGTCGCGAGGGAGGGGGCGCGGCTCGGCGGTATGCCGGTCGAGGAGGGGACCCGGGTGTGGAGCAGCCAGTGGTCCACACACCGGGATCCGCGGTGGTTCCCCGAGCCGGAGGAGTTCCGGCCGGAGCGCTGGGACGCGGAGGAGGGTGACGAGATCGCGGAGTACGCGTGGTTCCCGTTCGGCGGTGGGCCCCGGGTCTGCCTGGGGACCCGGTTCGCGATGGTGGAGGCGGTCCTGATCCTCGCCGTGCTGGCCCGGCGCTTCTCGCTGGACGTCGATCCGGGGACCGTGGAGCCCGTACCGAGTCTGACGCTCCAGCCGGACCGGGATGTGCTGGCCACCGTACGGGCGCGGTAGGGGTACGGGGGTGCCCGGTCCGCGAGACGGGACCGGGCGCCCCCTGCCGCCTCACTCCTGCGGCAGCCACTTCCTCCAGACCTCCGGGTGGCGCTCGATCCAGCGCTTCGCCGCCTCCTCGGGGGTGAGCCGCTGGGAGGCGATCATCTCGGAGACCTCGTTCTGGTGCTGCTCCGACCAGTGGAACTTCTTGAGGAAGTCGGCCGCGTCCCCGCCGCGCTCGACGAAGTCGGCGTTGAGGAACTTCTGCAGCGGCGTGGTCGGGTAGGCGCAGTCGATGTCCTTGGGGTCCTTGGCCGCGCACTCCTCGGTGTACTCCGGGAGCTTCACCTCGACCATGGGCACCTCGTTGAACAGCCACTGCGGCTGGTACCAGTAGCTGAGGAAGGGCTTCTTCTCCTTGGCGAACTGCTGGATCTGGGTGATCTGGGCCGCCTCGGAGCCGGCGAAGACCACCTTGTAGTCCAGGTCCAGGTTCTTCACCAGCGCCACGTCGTTGGTGACGTAGGAGGGCGAGCCGTCCATCAGCTGGCCCTTGCCGCCGCTCTCGGCCGTCTTCAGCTGGTCCGCGTACTTGTTGAGGTTCTTCCAGTCGGTGACGTCGGGGTGCTGGTCGGCGAAGTACTTGGGGACGTACCAGCCGATGTGGCCGGTGACCCCGAGGTCGCCGCCGCGGACGATGGTCTTCTTCTCGTCGACGTACAGCTTCTCCTGGTCGGGGTGGCCCCAGTCCTCCAGGATCGCGTCGACCCGGCCCTGGCTGAGGGCGTCCCAGGCCGGGACCTCGTCGGTCTGGACGAGGTCGACGCGGTAGCCCAGCTTCTCCTTGAGGAGCTGCTCGGCCACGGCGACGTTGGCCTGGGCACCGACCCAGGACTGGACGGAGAGGGTGACCGTCTTGACCCCGGCGGGGGCGGCGAACGGGGAGGCCTGCTTCGTCATGTCGGCGGCGCCACAGCCTGCCGTGGTGAGCAGGGCGGTGGCCGAGGCGAGCGCCACGAGCGGGCGGGTGCGGGAGCGGTTCATCTCAGCTCTCCTGTCGCTGGCGGCGGGCGGTGGGCTGGGTGACCCGGTCGAGCATCAGGCCCAGGCAGACGATGGCCGCTCCGGCGACCAGCCCGGTGGCCAGGTCGCCCTGGGCGAGGCCGAAGACGACGTCGTAACCGAGGGCGCCCGATCCGACCAGTCCGCCGATGATGACGACGGCGAGGACGAGCACGACCGCCTGGTTGACGGCGAGCAGCAGGGAGGGCCGGGCCAGCGGCAGTTGGACCTGGCGCAGCTGCTGGCCGGGGGTGGCGCCGAGCGAGCGGGCGCCCTCCATCGCGGCCGGGTCGACGCCCCGCAGCCCCTGGGTGGTGATGCGGACGACGGCGGGCAGCGCGTAGACGACGGCCGCCGCGGCGGCGGGGGCCCGGCCGACGCCGAAGAGGGCGACGACGGGGATGAGGTAGACGAACTGCGGCATGGTCTGGAAGACGTCCAGGACCGGGCGCAGCAGCTTCTCCAGCCGTGCGCTGCGGGCCGCGCCGATCGCGATGGAGAAGCCGAGGACCAGGGTGACGGCCACGGCGGCGATCACCTGGCTGAGGGTGTCCATCGACGGTTCCCACACACCGAGGACGCCGATCGCGGCCATGGCGAGGACGGCGGTGGCGGCGGTGCGCCAGGTGCCGATGGTCCAGGCGAGGGCGGCGACGACGAGGAGCACCGACCACCAGGGCAGGGAGGTGAGTCCGCTGCGCAGCGGGTTGAGGACGCCGCTGGTGAAGTGGGAGGCGAGGTCGGCGGTGCCGCCGACGACGGGGACCCCGGTGTAGAGGTGGTCGACCATCCAGTCCTTGGCGGTGTTGACCGGTCCGGCGATCGCCACGGTGACGTCGTCGGGCCAGACCCGGCCGTCGGTGAGCCGTCCCACGAGGGCGACGGCGGCGGTGACCAGGGCGGCGAGGCCCCAGCCGCGCCAACCGCGCAGGAGGGCCGGGCCGGTGGGCTCGGCGCCGATGCGGCGGCCGGCCGCCTCCGTCGTACGGTCCAGGACGACGGCGAGGAGCACGATCGGGATGCCGGCGGCGAGGGCGGCGCCCACGTCGACGGCGGAGAGCGCCTGGTAGACCCGGTCACCGAGGCCGCCCGCGCCGATCACGGAGGCGATGACGGCCATGGAGAGCGCCATCATGATGGTCTGGTTGAGGCCGAGCAGCAGCTCCTTGCGGGCCAGCGGGAGGCGGGCGGTGAGCAGCCGCTGCCTGCCGGTCGCGCCGAGCGAGGTGACGGCCTCCATGACCCCGCCGTCCGCGCCGCGCAGGCCGAGCGCGGTGAGCCGGGCCATCGGCGGAGCCGCGTAGACGACGGTGGCGAGGACCGCTCCGGGCACGCCGATGCCGAAGACCAGCACCACGGGGAGCAGATAGGCGAAGGCGGGCAGCACCTGCATGGTGTCGAGCACCGGGCGCAGGATGCGGAAGACCCGGTCGGAGAGTCCGGCGGCCAGTCCGAGGAGGAGGCCGAGGACGACGGAGGCGAGGACGGCGACGACCATCAGCGCGAGCGTCTGCATGGTCGGCACCCACATGCCGAGCAGCCCGCAGGCCAGGAAGGAGGCGGCGGCGGTGAGCGCGAGCCTGATGCCTGCGACCCGCCAGGCGACGGCGGCGGCAAGGACGGTGACCCCGGCCCAGCCGAGGGCCAGGAGGACCAGGTAGACGCCGCGTACGGAGAGCACGACGGCGTTGCTGATATGGCCGAAGAAGTAGAGGAAGAGCGGGTGGCTGTCCCGGTTGGAGACGATCCAGTCGGTGACGCTGCCGAGCGGCCCGGAGAGGTCGGCGGTGAGCGCGTCGGGCCAGGCCCCGCCGCCCCAGCGGCCGTGGACGAGGGGGACGAGGACGGCGGCGGCGAGCGCGAGGAGCAGCAGCTTCCCGGCCGCCGGGCGTTCGCGGAGGGCGGCGAGCGGCCCCCGGCCCGTGCCCGACCGGGCGGGGCGGACCGGGGTGGCCTGGGCGGTGGCCATCAGACGGTCACCTCGCGGGGGCCGTCGGGTGCGTCGGGGGCGGTGGGGCCGTCGGCTGAGGATGTTCCGGCCACCACGTCCAGCAGGCACGCGTGGTCGACGACGCCGACGAGCCGGCCGCCGTCCATCACCCGGGCGGCGGGGTCGCCGGAGCGGGAGACCGCCTCGATGGCCTCGGAGACCGTGGCGTCGGGGCGCACGGCCGGGCCGCGCTCGCTCTCCCCGGCGAGCGCGGGGCGCATGGCGGTGGCCACGGTGAGGACCTGCTCGCGCGGCACGTCCCGGACGAACTCGGTGACGTAGTCGTCGGCGGGCGAGCCCACGATCTCCTCGGGGGTGCCGAGCTGGACGATCCCGCCGTCGCGCATGAGCGCGATCCGGGTGCCCAGCCGCAGCGCCTCGCTCAGGTCGTGGGTGATGAAGACCATGGTGCGGCCCTCCTCGCGGTGCAGCCGGACCACCTCGTCCTGCATCTCGCGGCGGATCAGCGGATCCAGCGCGCTGAACGGCTCGTCGAAGAGGAGGACGGAGGGGTCGACGGCGAGCGCGCGGGCGAGGCCGACACGCTGCTGCTGGCCGCCGGAGAGCTGCGAGGGGCGGCGGTCCTCCAGTCCGGCGAGGCCGACCTTCTCCACCAACTCGGCAGCCTTGGAGCGGCGTTCGGCCTTGCTCAGGCCCTGGATCTCCAGGCCGTAGGCGACGTTGTCCAGCACCGTGCGGTGCGGCAGCAGTCCGAAGTGCTGGAAGACCATCGCGGTGCGGTGGCGGCGCAGTTCGCGCAGCCGGGCGCGGTCCATCGCGAGGACGTCCTCGCCGTCGATGGCGAGGGTGCCGCTGGTGGGTTCGATCAGCCGGGTCAGACAGCGTACGAGCGTGGACTTGCCGGAGCCCGACAGGCCCATCACGACGAAGACCTCACCCTTGCGGACGTCGAAGGAGACATCGCGGACGGCGGCGGTGCAGCCGGTGGCCTCGCGCAGTTCGGCGGGCGGGAGGGCGGCGTACTCGCTGCCGGGGATGCGGTCGGCCTTGGGGCCGAAGACCTTCCAGAGGCCGCGTACGGAGAACACGGCCTCCTCGGCCGTCTCGACAGGGGCCTCGGGGGCCTGGGTCGCGGTCATCGGGCATCATCTCCGGTGCTGGTACCAGTGGTCGGCGCGGCGTCGGTGGTGCCCGCCCCCTGTGCGAGGATTTCGGCGCACTTCTCGCCCACCATGAGGACGCCGATCATCGGGTTGACGGCGGGCATGGTCGGGAAGACCGACGCGTCCGCGATCCGGATGCCTTCGAGCCCCCGGATGCGCAACTGCGGGTCCACGACGGCCTCTTGGTCGTCGGTGGCGCCCATCCTGCAGGTGCCCGCCGGGTGGTAGACGGTGTGGGCGACCTTGCGGGCGTACTCGCTGATGTCCTCGTCCGAGGTGACCTCGGGGCCGGGGCAGACCTCGCGCTTCAGCCAGTGGGCGAGCGGTTCGGTGGCGGCGATCTCCCGGGCGAGCTTGATGCCGTCGACCAGGGTGCGGCCGTCGTGGTCGTCCTCGTCGGTGAAGTACCGGAAGTCCAGGGCGGGCTTGACCTCGGGGTCGGCGCTGGTGAGGTAGAGGCGGCCCCGGCTGCGCGGCTTGGGGATGTTCGGGGTCATCGACACCCCGTGCTCGGGCTTCTCGTAGCCGAGGCGCTCGGGGTTGTCGGTGAAGGGGATCTGGTAGAAGTGGAACATCAGGTCCGGGCCCCGGGATCCGGGGTCGCGCCGGACGAAGAGTCCCGCGTCGGAGTCCATCGCGGAGTTCTCCGGGATGGGCCCGTCGGTCTCCCAGACGATGACGGACTCGGGGTGGTCGAGCAGGTTCTCCCCCACGCCCGGCAGGTCGTGGCGCACCTCGATGCCGAGTGCTTCCAGGTCCTCGCGCGGGCCGATCCCGGAGTGCAGCAGCAGCCGGGGCGTGTCCACCGCGCCCGCGCAGACGATGACTTCACGGGCGGCGCGCAGCAGGATCTCCTCGCCGTCCTTCGTCCGGACGTGGACGCCGGTGGCGCGGGTGCCGTCGAACTCCAGGCGGTAGGCCCAGGTCTCCAGCAGGATACGGAGGTTGGGCCGGTCACCGGCCTCGATGTGCGGGTGGAGGTAGGCGACCGAGGCGGAGGAGCGCTTGTTGTTCTCGGGGTGGTAGGCGAGGTCGAAGAAGCCGACGCCCTCGTGGAACGGCTTGCTGTTGAAGCTCTCCACGCGCGGGACCCCGGCGGCCTGCTGGGCGGCGTCGACGAAGTCGCGGGCGATGGCGTTGCGGTCCTTCTCGTCCACCGGGACGATGTTGTTGCGCAGCCTGGTGAAGTACGGGTCCATCGCGGCCGCGTCCCAGCCCTCGGCGCCCGCCTCGGCCCACTCGTCCCAGTCGCCGGGGAGCGGCTTGAAGCTGATGAGGGTGTTGTGCGAGGAGCAGCCGCCGAGGACCCGGGCGCGGCTGTGCCGGATGTGGGAGTTGCCGCGCGGCTGTTCGGTGGTGGGGTAGTCGTAGTCGAGGTCGCCGCCGAGGAGGCCGAGCCAGCGGCGGAGGGTGAGGACGTCGTCGCGGTCGATGTCGGTGGGGCCGCCCTCGATGACGGTGACGGTGACGTCCGGGTCCTCGGTGAGCCGGGAGGCGATGACCGATCCGGCGGTGCCGCCGCCGACGATCACGTAGTCGGCCACGGGGCCCTCGGGGTCGGGGACGGCGGTGCTGCGGGGAGTGGGGGGCATCGGTCTCTGCTCCTTCTGCAAGGTTCGTGCGTGTGCGTGGTGCTGCGAACAGCCGGGCGGGGCCGGGCGGTTGCGGAAGGGCGGCCCGGCCCCCGCAGGCGTCAGCCGGCGAACCAGCGCTGGGGGCGCGGGTTGAGGTTCTGGTAGATGTGCTTGGACTCGCGGTACTCGGCGAGGCCGGTGGGGCCCAGCTCACGGCCGGTACCGGACTTGCCGAAGCCGCCCCACTCGGCCTGCGGGAGGTAGGGGTGGTAGTCGTTGATCCAGACGGTGCCGTGGCGCAGCCGTCCGGCGACCCGGCGGGCCCGGCCGGCGTCCGTGGTCCAGACGGCGCCCGCGAGACCGTAGTCGGTGTCGTTGGCCAGGGTGACGGCCTCTTCCTCGGTACGGAAGGTCTCGACGGTGAGAATCGGGCCGAAGGTCTCCTCGCGGACCACCTTCATCTCCCGGTGGCAGCCGTCCAGGACGGTCGGCCGGTAGAAGTAACCGCCTTCGGGGCGTACGTCGTTCGGCTTCGGGCGCTCGCCGCCGGCCCGGACGATCGCGCCCTCCTCGCGGGCGGAGGCGACGTACGCCTCGACCTTGGCGAGCTGCTGGGCGGAGACGAGGGGGCCGCACTCGACGCCGTCCAGGGTGCCCCGGCCGAGGCGGATGGCGTCGGCGCGGCGGGCCAGCTCGGTGACGAACCGCTCGCGGACGCTCTCCTCGATGATCAGGCGGGCCCCGGCGGAGCAGACCTGGCCGCTGTGGAAGAAGGCGGCGTTCAGCGCCTGGTCGACGGCGGTGTCGAAGCCCTCGTCGGTGGCGCAGGCGTCCGCGAAGACCACGTTGGGGTTCTTGCCGCCCAGCTCCAGGGCGACCTTCTTCACGGTGGGCGCGGCGGCCTGGGCCACCTTCGTCCCGCTGGCGAGGCCGCCGGTGAAGGAGACCAGGTCCACGTCCGGGTGCTCGGAGAGCCGGGCGCCGACCGGGTCGCCCGCGCCGGTGACGAGGTTGGCGGCGCCGTCGGGCAGCCCGGCCTCGGCGAGGAGCCTGATCAGGTGGACGGTGGAGAGCGGGGTGACCTCGCTGGGCTTGAGCACGAAGGTGTTGCCCGCGGCGAGGGCCGGGGCGATCTTCCAGCTGGCCTGGAGGAGGGGGTAGTTCCAGGGGGCGATCAGGGCGCAGACGCCGACGGGCTCGTGGACGACGATGCTGTGGACGTCGGGGTCGCCCGCGTCGACGACCCGGCCGCCGCTCTCGTTCATCACCAGGTCCGCGAAGTAGCGGAAGGCGCCTGTCACGTCGTCCACGTCGACCCGGCCCTCTTCGAGGGTCTTGCCGGTGTCGCGGCTCTCGGTGATCGCGATCTCCTCGCGGTCCCGCTGGAGCAGGTCGGCGACCCGGCGCAGCAGGGCGGCCCGCTCCGCGACGGGCCGGTGCGGCCAGGGGCCGTCGTCGAAGGCGCGCCGGGCGGCCGCGATCGCCGCGTCGGTGTCCTCGGTACCGCCCTCCGCGACAACGGCCAGGACGGTGGCGTCGGCAGGGTCGAGGATCTCGCGGGTCGCGCCTGAGGCGGCGGCCCGCCAGGTGCCGTCGATGTGGATGGTGCTGAGCGCCGACATGTCGTGTTTAGCCTTCCGTACCCGAAATGCCCCCGCCGGTTCGGCCGGGGGCGTCCTGCGCGGTGGACCGGGGTACGGCCACACCAGCGGACGGGGCCCCTCCCCCGTCCGCCGGAATGTATGCCAAGAATTTAACTCTGCGTGATGCACCTCACTCGGGCACGACGCCTCGCGATGCCCCGGGCACGGTGGGCGCGGCCCGCCGGAAGGCCCGGTCCCGGTCGCGGAGCAGGCCCTCGGGCCCTGCCGACCGGAGCACCACGTCGAGGGCGCGGCAGGGGTCGGCGGCGTACACGTTGCTGAACCACGCCATGTTGGCCTCCACCACGGCCCAGCTCCCGGGCCCGGCGGGCGGGACCGTGCGGCCGACGTCCAGGACGACGGCGCCGGGCAGGGTGGCCCCGCACGCCTCGACGAGCCGCCGGGCGAAGGCGCGTACGGCGGGCTCCTGCGGGTGTCCCGCCAGGGGCGCCGCGTCCAGCAGCCCATGGACGGCGTACCGCGAACCGGTTCGGATCTCCCCGTCGAGCAGGAAGAGCCGGAACTCCTCCGCCCACGTCACGACCGAGCTGACCTGGACCAGAGGGTCCCCCACCACGTCCGGCAGCTCGGCCCCGCTCCCGTACACCGCGGCCGGGAAGCTCTTGTCGGTCGGCGGCTTCGCGAAGAGCGGGCCCGGGAGGCGGCGGGCCCCGGAAAGCGGCAGGCGGCGGACGTGCCGCCCGGTGAACGCGTACGGCAGCCCGTCCAGCCACCCGTCGTCCGGCTCCAGCAGCGCCACCCCGAGCGGCCGGGCCACCCGCGCGGCGAAGTGCGGGCCGCCGTAGTAGTGCGCGTCACCCCGTCCCGCGTACGGCTCCGGCACCCCGCCCACGGGCAGGACGGTCACCTCCATCCCACGCCCCCGCGCCGCGTCGGCCAGGAGGGCGGCGGTGGTGGAGCGGTGCGGGGCGAGGGCGAGCAGACCCGGCCGCGGGGACAGCATGCGTACGCGTACGGGGACGGGCTCAGCCCAGCAGGACCGGGAAGGCGGCCATGTCGTTCTGGGTCATCACCGGCAGCTTGGTGATCTCCGCGTCCGGGACGGCGAGCCGCAGTCCGGGGAAGCGGCCGAAGAGCGCGGGCAGCGCGATGCCCGCCTCGACGCGGGAGAGCGCGGCGCCGGGGCAGATGTGCGGGCCGTGGCCGAAGGTCATGTGGCGGTTGCGGGTGGGGCGGGTGATGTCGAAGGCGTCGGCGTCCTCGCCGTGCTGCCCGGTGTCGCGGCCGATGGCCCGGTAGGAGATGACGACCCCTTCGCCCTTCCTGATCACGGTGTCGCCCACGGTGATGTCCTCGGTGGCGAACCGCATCAGCAGATGCGTGGTGGGCGTGTCCCATCGCAGGGTCTCCTCCACCACCGCGTCCCAGCCGACCTCGCCGGCCAGCACCTCGGCCAGCTGATCGGGGTGGGCGAGCAGGGCGCGTACGGCGTTGAGGATGAGGCCGATCGTCGTCTCGTGCCCGGCGGCGACCATCGCCTTCAGATTGCCGACCACCTCCTCCTCGGTGAGCGGCTCGCCGCCCTCCTCGGCCAGGATCAGCGCGCTGGTGAGGTCGTCCGTGGGGTGGGCGGTCTTCTCCCGGACGAGCTCGGTGTAGAAGACGTCCAGGTCCGCGAGGAGTTTGAGGCGTTCCTCCTGCGGGGTGAGCATGGAGAAGAACGCTTTGTACTGCCGGGTGAGCATCGGGTGCTGGGCCTCGTCGACGCCCATCAGCATCCCGACGACCTTCATCGGCAGCGGCTGGGCGAAGACCGCCTTCAGGTCGACGACGCCGTCCGCGTCCCGGGCCGCCTCCAGGTTGTCCAGCAGCTCATCGGTGAACTTCTCGATGGCCGGGCGGATCGCTTCCAGTCGGCGCGGGGTGAGCGCCTGGGAGGTCTTGGTGCGCAGCCGCCGGTGCTCGGCGCCGTCCACGGTGAACATGGAACGCCCGGCGTCGATCATGCCGATGAGCGGCCATGCACGTGTCACCACTCCGGTACGCCAGAGTTCCCAGGCCTCGATGTCCTTCACCAGCCGCTGGTCGACGAGGAGTTGACGCGCCTCGGCGTGCCGGGTGACGGTCCAGGCGGGGACGCCGAGCAGCTCGATCCGGGCGAGCACCCCGGCCTCGCGCAGCCGCGCGGTCTCCCCGTCCAGGTCCTGGACCATGGGGTCGATGGTGATGGCCCCGGCGCTCCGGTCGGCTTCTGCGGCCCGGTCGGCCGCGGCGTGCGGGCAGTTCACAGCGCGTCTCCTGTCGTGCGTACGGGGGTGAAGCGGACGGGCAGCGAGGTCGTCCCGCGCAGGAAGGCGGAGGGCCTGCGCACCAGCTCCGTCGCCGGTACGGCCAGTTCGAGGTCGGGGAGCCGGTCGAGGAGGACTTCGATGCCGGTACGGGCGATGATCTCCGCGATCTCCTGGGCGGGGAAGGGGCAGCGGTACTCGCCGTGGCTGAACGCCATGTGGGCGTTGTTGCCGCCCTGCCCGGAGCGGACCAGCAGGTCCGTGACCTGCTGGCGGATGTGGGGATCGCCGTTGGCGGCACCGAGGCCGAGGAGCAGCATGTCGCCGCGGACGATGTTCTGTCCGCCGAGCCGGGCGTCGCGCGCGGCCCACCGTCCGGCCAGGATCTGGGTGGGGGCGTCCTCCCAGAGCACCTCGTTCATGGCCTCCGCGACGCTGTGCCGGCCGCCGGAGAGGGCGTCCGCGAACTGGTCCTCGGTGAGCATCAGCCGGGTGGAGTTGCTGATCCAGTCGGCGGTGGGCAGGTGCCCGGCGGCCGTGACAGCCATGAGGTCGAGGGCGTACTCCTCGTCGGTGAACGGCTCGGGGTGGGCCAGCATCCGCGAGGTCACGTCGTTGCCGGGGTGCGCCCGCTTGGTGGCGACGAGCCGGTGCATGTGCTCGCCGAAGCGCAGGTGCGCCTTCTGGGCGTCGGGGCCACCGTCGGCCAGGTCCTTGAGCACCCGGGCGATGTCGGCGCCCTCGTCGTCGGGGAAGCCGACGAGCCGGGCGAGGACGAGGACGGGGAGCGGCTCCGCGAACTCCGCGACCAGGTCGGCGGTGCCCCGGCTGCACACGGCGTCGATGAGCCGGTCCGCCAACTGCTCGCAGTGCTGCCGGATCTCGAAGGGGTCGGCCTCTTCGAGCGCGGGGACGACCATGTCGGCATGGCGGCGGTGCTCGGCCCCGGCGGTGAAGTAGATGGAGGGCATGGGGGTACCCACCATGGGGAGCAGCGGCCAGTCGGCGGGGATGTTCTCCCACTGGTTCCACAGGGAGACGTCCCGGGGGAACAACTCCCCGTCGCTGGTGACCTGGTGGAGTTCGCGGTAGCCGATGACCAGCCAGGCGGGGAAGCCGCCGGGCAGCTCGACGGGGACGACGGGGCCGTGGTCGCGCCGCATGGAGCGGTAGAGCGCGTGCGGTTCGGTGTGGAAGCCGGGTCCGCTGAGCGGGACGGCTCCGGTGCCGAAGTTCATGGGGCAGCCACCGCCCCCACCGGCCGAGGGCGCGGGCGTGGCGGGCGAGGGGTTCGTCATCGTACGGACTCCAGTGGCGACGGCTTCGCGCGTTGCGACCATACGATCAACGCGGCACCACTATAAGGAGCTTCTGTGAATCGGCGGGGCGGAATCGAGACCTTTTCCGCCCGCTCCCGGCCAGGTTGCTTCGCCGCGCCGATCGCTTCCGTACGACATCTGCGCAGGTTTGATCACAAGATCGACATCGGAGCCGCCGACTCCGGTTCGGGGGCGGCTACTTCCGGGCTCGGGGGCGTCAGCTTCCGGCCCTGAAACGGCTGCTTCTTGTTCAGGGACGGCTGCCGGGGGCGCCCTGCTCGGTGAACGCCACCTCGATCCGCCACTGCCCGGTGCACAGGGTCAGACCGTCCGTGAGGTCCTTCGCCCGGTCCGCGTCGGTCAGCCAGAGGTTGACGGCCGAGCCGAGCAGGATGGGGTCGAGCGGGGAGCGCCGGGCACCCCAGGACCGTTCCGTACGAGCCTCCAGCAGGCGCCCGCCGCGCAGCCGGACCAGGCAGCGGCTCTCGTCCAGCCGGGCCACCAGCACGTTCAGGTTCTCGTACCGGACGGCGGCCTCGGCCACCCAGTCCAGGGCGGCCACCTCGGCGTCCGCCGCCGTCCGCGCCAGCACCTCGGCCGCGTCGGGCCAGTGCGGGTGGTTCTCCTCGGTGGTGACGGCGTAGAAGCCGAGGGCCTCGGTGTGGTGCCCGGCCACCAGGGGGCGGCGCTGGAGGTCGACGGTGCCCCCGGCGTCATGGGCCCCGGTCACGTCGTACGCCGTGGCGGCCGTCCGGCGCACCGGCTCGGGGGCCGGTACGGGCAGGGGCAGGGGTGCCACGTCCGGCACCACGACCCCGCGCCGGGCGAGGAACGCGTACATCCGCGCCCGGGTCACCTCGCCCGAGGTGTCGACCGAGGCGAGCTGCCGGTCCACGACGGCCCGCAGCCCCGCCGGGTCGTGCCCGCGGGCCGCCGCCAGCAACTGCGCGTACACATCACCGTCGGGATCCAGCCGCGGCGCCCCCTGCCCGAACGCGGCGGCGGGCGACCGGGGGTCCAGCTCGTCGAGACCGGTGGCGGCGAGGAGGGTGACCCGGTCGGCGGCGGCCGAGTAGAAGGTCGTACTGCCGTGGTCACCGACCACCCAGTCGCTGGCCACCACCGCCGCGCGCCACCCCTCCTCCGGCGGGATGATCATGAGCCCCGCGTCCATCGCGGCGCCCAGCCGCTCCAGCACGCCCGGACGGCTGTGCCGGGCCCAGACGTTGGGGTGGAAGACGGCCGCCACGGCGAACTCGTCCACCGGGAGCGAGGTCATCAGCCGCAGCGGCAGCTCCGGATGGCGGCCGAGCAGCGAGTGCCGGCTCCAGGTCGAGTGGATCACCACCAGCCGCCGTCCGTCGACCGCGCCGAGCCGCGCCCGGTAACGGTCTCGGTGCTTCATGCTCGCGGTGATCCGCTGGAAGCACCAGTCACCGACGGCCAGGGCGTACGGAGCGGCCTCGGGGCAGGTCTCGGCCAGCCGGTCGATCTGATCCTGGTGCGAGACCCCGATCGCCTCCGGGACGACCTTCCCCCGCCACATCAGCTCCCGGCGCGAGAGCCCCACCGGAGAGAACGTGTCGCCCGTCGACTCGGTCACGAGCCGGTTGTACCCGGCGCCGTGCGGCAGCACCATCAGCGGCGCGTTCAGCCGACGCATGGTCGGGTGGACCGAGCAGCTGACCGCCAGGTCGAAGGAGCGGCGGGTGGCCTCCTTCCAGCTCAGCACCTGGACGCCGAGCCCGGCCAGATAGGCGTCGAGCCCGTCCGCGAACGCCGAGCCGGGGTTGACCGTGTAGTACTTCTCGATCCCGTCCTCGGGGCGCAGCAGGTGCATGACGTCCAGCACCCGGGTCGCGGAGGTGAGCGTCCGGGCCACCCCGAGCACCTCCGCCTTCGGCGGGTCCCAGGTGTTCCACCGGTCGTGGCCGGGCCGGGTTCCACGGCGCGACCGGAACCGGGCGGACGTACGGCTGAGCAGCGACGGCACCGAGGACAACGCGTGGCTCCGGGGGAAGGTGGGGACAAGGAGAAGGGTAGGCGGAGGCTCAGGCCGTCGGCGCGGCCGGTGGCCTCAGTCCCATGGTCCGCCGCAACGCGCCGAGCTTCTCCTCGCAGGCGACCCGCAGCGGCCGGTCCTCGGCCCGGTCCGCGAGCGCGGTGAGCAGTTCGAGCGCCTGGTCGAGCTTGGCGAACTGCTTGAGCCCGGCCGCCGCGTCGGCCGCGGCACCCGCCGCGGCGACCGCCCGGTCCAGCGAGCCGAGCCCGGCGAAGGCGTGGGCCCGTACGAGGTCGATCCGGGGCAGCATGGGTTCGTCGCCGGTGGTCCGGGCGGTCTCCGCCGCCTCGTCCAGTACGTCGAGGGCGTCGGCCCACCGCTCCCCCGCCACCAGCGCCTGGGCCACGTTGTAGCTCTGCACGACGATGCCGTGCGGGTCGGGGACGGCCCGGTTGGCCGCCAGCGCGCGTTCGAACAGCTCTCGCGCCTCCTCGGCCCGCTCCCGCGCGGCCCCGGGCGACTCCTCCGACCGGCCGCGCGCCAGGGCGATCAGCCCACGGCTCTCCTGGACGACCCCGCTCAGCCGCGGGTCACCGGCCAGCCCCAGGAGGTCCGCTGCGGCGTCGAGCTGGGACTCCGCCCGGTCGAGGTCGCCCAGCTCGTAGGCGGCCCGGGCGACCTGGTTCCGCATCCGGATCTCGACGTCGGGGCGCGCCTCGTGCTGGGCGGCCTCGATACCGAGGAGCCCCGACTCGACGCAGTCCGCGAGGTGTTTCCGGCTGTGGTAGAGCGCCCACAGCGACTCGCAGAGCCGCCACACGTCCTCGTACCAGCCTTCGTCGGCGGCCGCCCGGACGGCGGCCCGGAAGTTGGCGCGTTCGGCGTCGAGCCACTCCAGGGCATCGGGCCTGCCGGTGAACAGCGTGCCCCGCGCGGCGAGTTCGGAGAGCGGGCGGACCGGCGGCGGCTGGATCCTGAACCGGTCGCCCAGCACCAGCGCGTCGCCGTGGGCCGCCGCGTCGGCGTAGAAGTCCACGACGAGCCGCAGGACGGCGCGCCGCCGCTCCTCGGGCAACGCCCGTGCGCGCAGCCGGGCATGGGCCCGCACCACGTCGTGCAGTCGGTAGCGGCGGGGCCGGTCCGACGACTCCACCAGGACCGCGAGCCGGCAGGAGAGCAGCTCACCGAGGCCCTCGTCGACCTGGGTGGCGCCGGTGGCCGTCAGCAGGTCGGCCGTGGCCGTCGTGCCGGGCAGGACGCCCAGGAGGTCGTAGAGGTGCCGGGTGTGGCCGGAGACTCCCGCCACCACCGAGTCCAGCACCGTGTCGACGGCCTCGCCCACCCCGCCCTCCTCGGTCCCGCCGCCCGCGCCCATGGCCATGCCCGTCGCCTCACGTACACCGTCGTCACCCGTTCCGTACCGCCCGGCCGTCAGATCGCGCACCACGTCGTCGAGGGTCAGCTGCGGCCGGGCCGCCAGCCACTCCAGCGCGGCCCGCAGCGCCAACGGGTGCCCCGCGCAGAGCCGTACGACATCGGCGGCCTTCCCCTCGTCCGCGTCGGCGTGCCAACGGCGTACCAGCTCCGTCCCCGCCGCCCCGTCCAGCGGAGCGACATCGATGAGCACGGCCCCGTCCATCAGCAGCGACGGCAGGACCCGGCGCCCGGTGGCCACGAGCAGCCCCTGCGGCGGGACGAGCGCCCTGACCTCCGGGGCGTGCTGGACGTTGTCGACCTTCACCAGGAGGCGGAGCGTGGCGGCGACGCTGCGGAAGAGCGCCGTCCGTTCCGCGAGTCCGCCGGGCACGTAGTCCTTGTGGACCCTGAGGGCGCGCAGGAACTCCCCGAGCACCGCGGCGAGGTCGACCGCGCCGTCCCGGCGGTGGTCCGCCAGGTCGACGTAGAGCTGACCGTCGGGGAAGAGCCGGTGCAGCTCGCGCCGGACGGCCTGGGCGACGAGCTGCGTCTTGCCGACCCCGCCGACCCCGACCACCAGCACGACCCCCGGCTCCGGTCCGGCGGCCAGGGACAGGGCCGCGTCCCGCAGATCGGCCAGCTCCTTCGTCCGGTTGACGAACACCCGGCTGGGCATGGGTCCCTGGCTCGGCGGGACGTCCGGCGGGGGCGGGGGCAACTGGATGCCCTCGATGTGCTGGGCCATCAGCAGGGGCCCGACGATCACGGCGTCCCCCGACACCGTGTTGTGCGTCGATGACACCGTGTCGTGCGTCGATCCGCCGCCGTCCGTACCGAGGCCGTTCAACCCGTCTCCTTCCGCCGGTGCGCCGCCCCACCGAGGTGAACGCGCCGGTTCCCTTCCCGGCTTCCGCGTTCCGGAACCCGCCCCGGCCTCGCACTGTAGCCCCGCTCTACGATCGGAGGCGTGTGCGCAGACGTCATAGTCGCCGAGGACGACGAGAAGCAGGCCGAACTCATACGCCGCTATCTGGAACGGGAAGGACACGCCGTACGGATCGTGGGCGACGGGCTCGCCGCGCTCGACGCCGTCCGGCACCGGGAACCCGACCTGCTGGTTCTCGATGTGATGATGCCTCGGGCGGACGGTCTCGACGTGGTGCGGGTGCTGCGGGCCGAGGCCCGGGAGCTGCCGGTGCTGATGCTGACCGCCCGGACCACCGAGGACGACCTGCTGCTGGGGCTCGACCTCGGCGCCGACGACTACATGACCAAGCCGTACAGCCCGCGTGAGCTGATGGCCCGGGTGCGTACGCTGTTGCGCCGCGCCCGCCGTCCGGGCGGTGCGGCACCGGTGGCCGAGGACCCCGTCCTGCGGGTGGGCGGCCTGGTGGTCGATCCGGAGCGGCACGAGGTGACGGTGGACGGCGAGCCGGTGGAGTGCACCCGGGGCGAGTTCCGGATCCTGGCCGCGCTGGCGGCCGGTCCCGACCGGGTGTTCAGCAGGCAGCGGCTGCTGGAGGAGCTGCACGGCTTCGACCGCTACATCAGCAACCGGACGGTCGATGTGCACATCATGAACCTGCGCAAGAAGATCGAGCCCGCTCCCCGGCGGCCGGTGCGCCTGCTCACCGTCTTCGGCGTCGGCTACAAGCTGACCGACCCGGACCGGGCCGGGACGAAGGCCGCACGGCATGCGTAGGGGCCGGGAGGCCGGTACGGACAGCGTACGTAAGGGCCGCGAGGCCGGTCCGCACCGCGTGCGTAAAGGCCGCGAGGGAGGCCGGGCCCGCTCCCGCTCCCGGGTGCCGTTGCGGCGGAGTCTGCTGGGGCGGCTGCTGGGCGTGTCGGCGCTGGTCGCCGCGTGTTCGGTGGCCGCCACCGCCTGGCTCGCCGTCCAGACCACCTCGGGCGCGATCCGGCAGGAGCAGGGTCGCAACCTCACCGCCGACGCCCGGATCTACGACACCCTGCTCGGCTATGCCGCGCAGAACCCCACGTGGAACGGGGTGGACGCGACCGTACGGAAACTGGCCGAGGAGTCGGGCCGCCGCATCGCGCTCACCACGCAGAGCAGACAGCCGCTCGCGGACTCCGCCACCGCCGAGGTCCCGCCGCCGCTGCCGCCGCAGGCCTCGGCGGTGGTCGACCCGCTCTCCGTGGACACCGTCCTGGCCGCCCGGTCCACCGAGGGGCAGGGCACGGCCGCCGACCGGATCGACCCGCGCGCGGTGGGGCCGTTCCTGCTGCCGGCGGCCGAGCGAACGGAGCTGCGGCAGCTCGCAGAACGGCACGCGGCCTGCCTGAACCGGTCGGGGATCGCCGCCGACGTGGTCGTCGGACCGAGCGGACGGCCCCGGATCCAGATGGTGGGCAGCGTCCCCGAACGCGCGCTCAGCACCAAGTGCGAATCCATCGGCCTGAACGCGCCCACCCGGACCGAACGCAAGGCGCTCGACGCGCTCAACGGTCTGGCCGACGCCTGCCTGAAGCGCCAGGGAAGGGAGGGGGTGCGGCTGGACCAGAACCTGTTCTGGGGCGAGGACGTCGCCGTGACCCGGCCGGGTCAGCTCCCCTATCCCGTACCGAGCGACGCGCGGGCGGCCCGTCCCGCCCCGGTCGCGGAACCGCCCCGGGAGTTCACCGGGGAGGACGACCGGGCCATCGCCTCGTGCGTGGGGACGGCCCGCAGCGAACAGCTCGGTTCGTACGTCGCATCGCCCGCACTCCTGTTCATCGGTGACGAGGGCGGCGCGACGGTGCCCGGCTTCGACCTCTCCCCCGCCAACACCGCGAAGATCGCCGGGGCGGCGGCGCTGGTCCTGGCGCTGACCGTGGGCGCGTCGGTGCTCGCGGGCGCCCGACTGGTCCGCCCGCTGCACGCGCTGACCGGAGCCGCCCAGCGGATGCGGGACGGCGAGGAGTCCGCCTCCGTCCCGGTCTCGGGGGACGACGAGATCGCCCGGCTGGCCGCCGCGTTCAACGACATGTCCGCGCACCGGGCCCGCCTGGAGGAGCAGCGCCGGGCCATGGTCAGCGATGTGGCCCATGAGCTGCGGACCCCGCTGAGCAACATCCGGGGCTGGCTGGAGGCGGCCCAGGACGGCCTGGCGGACCCGGATCCGGCGTTCGTCTCCTCGCTGCTGGAGGAGGCGGTGCAGCTCCAGCACATCATCGACGACCTCCAGGACCTGGCCGCCGCCGACGCGGGCGTACTCCGGCTGCACCCCGAACCGGTGCGCGTCGGGGAGCTGTTGGGCCAGGTCGCCGCTGCCCACCAGGCCCGCGCGGACACGGCGGAGGTCACGCTGAGGGTGGAGTCGGCGGACGGGCGGGTGCCGGAGGTGGCGGCGGACCCGGTGCGGCTGCGGCAGGCGGTGGGGAACCTGGTCTCCAACGCCGTACGGCACACTCCGCCGGGCGGGACGGTGACGCTGCGCGCGTACGGGGGCGGGGCGGCGGGGGGCGGTGCCGGGTCCCGGTCCGAGGACGGGTCCGGGTCCGATTCCCCGACCGGGCACGGGTCCGAGGACGGGTCCGGGTCCGATTCCCCGACCGGGCACGGGTCCGAGGACGGGTCCGGGTCCGATTCCCCGACCGGGCACGGGTCCGAGGGCGGGTCCGGGTCCAGGGGCGGGCACGGGTCCGAGGGTGGGTCCGGGCCCAGGGGCGGGTCCGGTTTCCCGCCCGGTGACGTGGTGATCGAGGTGGCGGACACCGGGACCGGCATTCCGGCCGAGGATCTCCCGTACGTCTTCGACCGCTTCTGGCGTGCGGAGAAGTCCCGCAGCCGCCGTACGGGAGGCAGCGGGCTCGGGCTCGCCATCGTCCGGAAGCTGGCGGAGGCCCATGGCGGGACGGCGGGCGCGGCGAGCACGGAGGGCGAGGGTTCGGTGTTCTCCATCCGCCTCCCGGGCCCTGCGCCGACGCCCTGACGGGTCCGGGCAGGCGCCCCCCGACAGGGTCCGGGCAGATGCCCAGACGGGCCGGGGCAGGCGCCTCTGACAGGGTCCGGGTGGATGTCCTGACGCGGCCGGGGCGGGTGCCCCTGGCAGGGACCGGACAGGTGCCCTGACGGGGGCCGAGCGGGTGCCCCTCACAGGAGCCCGGGCGGGCGCCCTGATCGGATGACCACAGCGTCCTGACAGCTTCCTCATATCTCCCCGACAGCCTGGCTCCCAGCCCCGCACCCGGTGCACACCCGCACCCGGGCCCGCCGCGGGGCGACGTAGGAAATGGAGCCATCCGTATGACAGCTGTGACCACCGCTCGCCTCACCCTGCGCACGGCCGTGCTCGCCGCCGTGGCGGCCGGTGCGGTGCTGGTCCCGTCCACCGCCGCCCTCGCCGACGCGACCCCGAAGCCGTCGGCGCCCGCCGAGAGCGCCCCCGAGGTGTCGCCGGAGCGGCAGAAGGCGGCCGAAGCCGCCAAGGCCGCGGAGGCGGCCAAGGACGCGCCGAAGGAGGCCCGTCCCTCCGCCGTGCCCCGTGGCGGCGTCGCGGCGGGCGACCGCCCGGCCCCCGCCTCCGACCAGGACACGGCGGCCAAGGAGAGGGCGGCCAAGGAGGCCGCCGCCAAGCCGGAGGCCGCGCCGCGCGGTGGCGTGGCGGCCGGTGAACGCCCGGCCGGCAACGACTCCACCGGCACCACGGCCCTCGCGGGCACGGCGGCCGGGCTCGCGCTGCTCGCGGGCGCGGGCACCCTCGTGGTGCGCCGCCGCAACGGCTGACCCGTCGCCACCGTCCACCCCTGACACCGGGTGTGGCGCCGTCCCGCACCGGGGCGGCGCCACACCCGGTGGTGCCCCTGGAGCCTCCTGATGCACGCTCGCCCCTCCCTCCTCCGCCGCCACCGTCCCGCTTCGGCCGCACTGGTGGCGGCGCTGGTGACCTGCGCCGCCCTGACGGCCTGCGCGGGACCGGTGCCTTCACCCGCCACGTCCGCGGCGCCGCAGACCACCGCGCCCCCCGGCCCGGCGTCCTCCAGCGGAACCGCCACCTCCGACGCCGCCACCCCGACAACGCGGTCGGCGACGACACGGCCTCCGAACCGGCCTCGGACGCGGCCCCCACCCAGGTCTCCATCCCCTCCCTCAAGATCCGCAGCTCCCTCATGCGCCTGGGGCTCAACCCGGACGGCACGGTCGAGGTCCCGCCCGCCGAGCAGGGCATGACGGCGGGCTGGTACACGGGCGGGGCCGTTCCCGGCCGCCCGGGCCCCGCCGTCCTGATCGGCCACAACGACACCCGCTTCGGCCGGGCCGTCTTCCACGACCTCAAGGACATCGCCAAGGGCGCCGAGGTGCTCGTCCGGGGCGGCGACGGCACGTCGCGGAGCTTCACCGTGACGGGCAAGGAGACGGTGAACAAGAAGGCGTTCCCCACCGAGCGCGTCTACGGCGCCACCGCGGGCAGCACGCTGCGGCTGATCACCTGCGACGGCGCGTTCGACGACGAGGGACACCCGGTGGACAACCTGATCGTCTACGCCGAGCCGAGCTGAGCCGGGGCGAACCGGGTCGGGTCGAGTCGAATCGGGCCGAGTCGATCTTTGGCCGAATCCAGATGGCAGCGAGCCGGACAGACTCCTGGCATCCGATGTCTACCCGTGGGTAACTGCCGCTGCTTTGATGGGTGCACCCCGGTACGCCCCCACTCACTTCAGCAGGAGACCTCGTGCCGCACTCCGCTTTCCGCCGCCTTTCCGCCATGGCCCTCACCGCCGCGCTCGCCGCCGTCCCGATGGCCGTGAACGCACCCTCGGCCACGGCGGCCACCACCGCCGACACCCCGTCGCTGCGGGTGCTCTCGTACAACGCGTTCCTGTTCAGCAAGAGCCTGTACCCCAACTGGGGCCAGGACCACCGGGCGGCCGAGATCCCGAAGACGTCCTTCTTCCGGGGCAACGACGTGGTGGTGATCCAGGAGGCGTTCGACAACGGGGCCTCCGACGCCCTGCTGCGGAACTCCGCCGCCCAGTACCCGTACCAGACCCCGGTGGTCGGCCGGAGCAAGAGCGGCTGGGACGCCACCGGCGGCTCGTACTCGGCGACGACCCCGGAGGACGGCGGCGTCACGATCCTGAGCAAGTGGCCGATCGTCCGCAAGGAGCAGTACGTCTACAAGGACGCCTGCGGCGCCGACTGGTGGTCCAACAAGGGCTTCGCCTATGTGGTGCTGAACGTCAACGGCGCCCGCGTCCATGTCGTGGGCACCCACGCCCAGTCCACCGACCCGGGCTGTTCGGCGGGCGAGGCCGCCACCATGCGCAGCCGCCAGTTCAGGGCGCTGGACGCCTTCCTGGACGCCAAGAAGATACCCGCCGCCGAACAGGTCGTCGTGGCGGGCGACTTCAACGTGGACGGCCACTCCGCCGAGTACGCCTCCTTCCTCAAGGACGCGGACCTGGTCGCGCCGGAGACCAAGACGGGCCACCGCTACTCCTTCGACACCCGGGACAACTCCATCGCCTCCGAGCGCTACCCGAACGACCCCCGCGAGGACCTGGACCACGTCCTCCACCGCGCCGGTCACGCGAAGCCCGCGGGCTGGAACAACGACGTGATCAAGGAGCAGAGCGCCCCGTGGACGGTCTCCAGCTGGGGCAAGAGCTACACGTACACCAACCTCTCCGACCACTACCCGGTGATCGGCGCCGCCAACTGAACCGCCCCCTGATCAGCAGACCGATCAACTGACTGATCCACCGGCTGATCCACCGGGCGACCCTCAGGGTGGGACAATCGGGATCCTCCCCGACCCGCCCGTGAAGGACCCGCTCCATGAGCCCTGCCTCCCAGCCGTCGTTCCGCATCCACCCCGGAAGCCCCGACTCACCGGTACTGCTGCACGTACCGCACGGGTCGCGGACCGTCCCGGACGACGTACGCGGCGGAATCGTGCTGGACGACAGCGCTCTGGAGCGGGAGCTCGACCACATCACCGACGCGCACACGGCCGAACTGGCGGCCCGGGCAGCCGATTCGGCCGTGTGCGCCGCCGCCCGCCCCTGGCGCTTCGTCAACTCCCTCTCCCGCCTGGTCGTCGACCCCGAGCGCTTCCCCGACGACCGCGAGGAGATGCGCGCCGTGGGCATGGGCGCGGTCTACACCCACACCACCCACCGCGCACCGCTGCGCGCCCCGCACATCGACCAAGTCCCGCTGCTGGAGCGGTACTTCCACCCGTACGCGCAGGCGATGACGGAGGCGGTCGACGCCCGGACCGCCGCCACGGGCCGCGCGGTGGTCGTCGACGTCCACTCGTACCCGACCGCGCCGCTCCCGTACGAACTCCACGGCACCGGCCCCCGCCCGGCGATCTGCCTGGGCACCGACCCGTTCCACACCCCGCCGGAGCTGCGCGCGCTCGCGGAGGAGGCGTTCGCCGGCTTCGGGTCCACGGGTGTCGACAGCCCGTTCGCCGGTACGTACGTCCCGCTGAAGCACTACGGCACGGACCGCCGCGTCACGGCCCTGATGATCGAGATCCGCCGCGACACCTACATGACCGAGCCGGGCGGGCCCGCAGGCCCGGGACTCGACGCACTCGCCGGGGCCCTGGCGGAGCTGGTGTCCCGGCTCTGAGGCCCCGGGCGGGCAAATCCCGTACGGCTAGCCGATCTCCACGACCCGTGCCCAGGCGGGCGGCCCGGACGGGGTGTACTCGGGGTTGTCCTCCCGCCAGGTGCGGCGCCCGCGCTCCCGGGTGAAGAGGCCGACCACGGTCCGGCACGCCGGCTGCGCCTTGGGCCACGGCGTCTGACCGTCCGTCAGTACGACGACGACATCGGGGCGCGGCCGGGTCCGGAGCGCCTTGGCGAAGCCCGTACGCAGATCCGTACCGCCACCGCCCAGCAGCGGGATGCCCTCGGCGCTGCAGAGCGGATGGACGACCCGGGTCGCCGCGTCGCACGCGAGGACGGTGACCAGGTCGCGACGGCCGCCCACGGCACGGGAGATGGCGGCGACCTCCAGGAGGGCGCTGCCCAGTTCGGCGTCGCTGACCGAGCCGGAGGTGTCGATGACGACGGAGACCCGGGGCGGGGTCCGGCGCAGACTCGGCAGCACGACGCCGGGCAACCCGGCGGAGCGCCGGGACGGGCGGCCGTAGGTGTAGTCCTCCCCCGCGCCTGCTCCCGAGGCGGCCGAGCGGACGGCCGCCCCCAGCAACTCCCGCCAGGGCTGCGGGGGATGGAACGCCTCCTCCGCCCACCGCTGCCACCCCTTCGGGACGTTCCCCGGGCGCCCGTTGATGCCCTGCGCCACCCGGAAACGGACCGCGTCCTGTTCCCGCGCGCTGAGCCCGTGGGCCCCTTCGGGCCCCAACTCCCAGTCCCGGTCCAGCCCGTCGGCGCCGCTGCCGCAGTCCAGCCAGGCGAGGTACTGGGTGATCGAGCCGAGCCCGAACCGGCGCAGGTAGTCCTCCATGAGCTCGCCCGGCTGGAGCCCCAGGGTCGACGGCTGCACGACGCCCTTCGGCCGGACCAGGCCGTCCCCGTACACATCGTCGTTGATCTCGCAGTCGGCGGCGATGTTCATCCGCAGCCGGTCCCCCGGCCCGGTCAGCCCGCGCTGCCGGGCCACCCGGTCGCTGCGGCCGTGGTGGTCGCGGAGCAGGTGCGACACCTCGTGGACCCAGACCCCGGCCAGCTCCTCCACCGGGGTGCGGGCGACGAAGGCCGGTGAGACGTAGCACCGCCAGTACCGGTCGACGCCCATGGTCGGGACCCGCCGCGACTCCACGGTGTGCAGGGCGAAGAGGGCCGTCGCCAGATAGGGGCGGGCCCTGGCCGCCTGCAGCCGGGCGGCGAAGAGCTTGTCCCGGTCGAGCGTGTCCGTCGGAGCCCCTGTCGTCGGCGCGCCCGTCGTCGGCGCCCCGGTCGTGGTCATCGGCCCGCCTTCGCCTCGGCGCGGACCACCCGCTCCGACGCGCGGTCCGCCCGCCGGGACAGGGAGACCACACCGGCGAGGTGCTCGACGGCCGCCGGTACGTCCCAGTCCTCCCGGCGCAGCGCGGCGAGAGTGGTGGCGGGGACGACCACCAGATCCGGGGCCCCGGTCTCCAGCGCCCGGACGAGCAGTGCCCATGCGGCGTCCCAACGCTCCTGGTCCGGGCGGGCACGGACCGCCGCGACCACCCCGTCCAGCGTGGCCTGCCGGAGGTCGCCGCGCTCGGGCAGGACGGCCCCCGCCGGATCGGCGAGCAGTTCCTCGGGGTCCGGCAGGTCCATCCGGTCCAGGCTCGCCAGCAGCTCCAGCCCGGGCCCGTCCCCCACCGTGCCCCGGACCAGCAGGGACAGCACATCGCGGGAGGACCCGGCGGCGACCGAGAAGGCGACCAGGTTCAGCGTCATGTCCCAGCTGCGCGGCGAGGGCCAGGCACCGCCCCGGCGCGTCTCGGTGGTGGGCAGCCGGTGGACGAGCGTGGGGCGGGCCGCGAGCAGTCCGCACACCGCTCGCCGGGCGAACTCCACGGCCTCGGGCAGCCTGTCGGGGTCGAGCCGGGGCAGCGTGGTGCGCGGCCAGATCCCGCCGAGCCCCCGGACGACGACCTCGTGGTCATGGGCCCACTGGAGGTGGACGAACCGGTTGGCGAGCGGCGGGCTCAGCTCCCAGCCGTCGGCCGCCGAGGAGCGCGGGTTGGCGGCGGCCACGATCCTCACACCGGGCGGGAGTCGGAGGGAGCCGATCCGCCGCTCGAGGACGAGACGGAGCAGTGCGGCCTGGACGGCGGGCGGCGCGGTGGACAGCTCGTCCAGGAAGAGCAGCCCGCGCCCGGCCCGCACGAGGCGGACCGCCCAGTCCGGCGGAGCCATCGGGATCCCGTGCTCGGCGGGATCGTCACCCACGACGGGCAGCCCGGAGAAGTCGGACGGCTCGTGGACGCTGGCGATCACGGTGGTCAACGGCAGGTCCAGGGAGGCGGCGAGCTGGGTGAGCGCGGCGGTCTTGCCGATGCCCGGCTCGCCCCACAGCAGGACGGGCAGATCGGCGGCGACCGCCAGCGCCAGAGCCTCCAGCTGAATGTCGGGGCGCGGTTCGGTGGCGGTGTCGCGGAGGAGAGCCGTCAGGGCGTCGGCGACGGCGAGTTGGGAGGACTTGGCAGTCGTGGGCATGGGTGATCACCTGAGGGTGTGAGAAGGCCGATGAGTGGGCGTACGGAGGTGGGGACGAACTCCGCTCCGGTGGACGGAGGTTCGGCGCGGGGAGATAGTTCGGGGGGCGGTGTTACGGCGCGGACGCGAGCACCAGGCACCGATCAACGGGCAACAGGCAATGGACAACAGGCACCGGCTCAGCGCACGCCATGGCGGCGCGGACGCCGGTTCAGCGCACGGTGTTAGGGCGCGGCCGACGGTCGCCCGGACGGCGATCGCCCGGGCGACGATGGTCGAGGAGGTAGCTTCCCGGGCCGGGGTCGAGCAGGTCCGCCCGGAACAGCCCGTAGGTGATGCGGCGTTGGGCGGCCGATTCCAGCTCGTCCCGCAACGGACCGCCGCGCAGCACCGCCTCGGGCCCGAGCAGCCCTTCGACGACGGCCAGCGCTCCGGCGATGTCCCCGTGGTCCAGGCGTTCCCGGACCCCGGCCAGACAGTCGGGACGCCGGTGCGCCGCGTCGATGGCCTGGAGGCAGGGCAGAGGCGTACCGGTGAGGGCGACCAGGAGTTCTTCCCGGCGGATCTCGGCGGGGTCGTGGTCGAGCGGGGACAGCACCCCGTCGACCAGCCCGATCCGGTGCCGGGCCCCCCGGCACTCCACGAAACGTGGCTGCCCCGCCCGTTCCGTGGCCCGCGACAGCCGCGCTCCTGGACCGGCCGACAGGCCGTCCGGTACGAGGGCCCGCGCGACCAGCGGGTGGAGCTGTTCGGCGCCGATCGCGCCGGTGCGGATCAGCTCCAGGTCGGGGAGCACCCAGGTCGCCGCATCGGGCAGGACCGGCGGCACGGCTGCCGGACCCGGGCCGCACCCGGGTTCCGCCACCACGACCCGTACAGCGGACGTACGGGGATGAGGCCCGACCGACAACGGCCCGGCGTCCGCAGCGGAATTCGGCCCCTCGCCTCCGCCCCCGATCACATAGAGGAGCAGTCGGCGCCGGCCTCCGAGCCGTACGCTCACCGCACCACCCTCCCCCGGCCCCTCGGCCCGGAGCAGGATCGCCGCCTCCTCCGCCCACCGGTCGACGGCGTAGGGACGGCCTGGAGGCAGCGCCGCGAGCACACCCGGGTCGACCCCCACGGGCCCCACGGCCCCCTCGGCGGCGGCCGGGCGGTCGGCTCCGGAGCGGCTCCGCAGTTCGTCCGCCCCGGTGGCGTCCCAGAGATGGCGGTGCAGATCGAGGCGGAAGCGCCGGTTCGGGTGGGGGTGGGGATGGCGGCGGGCCCCGGGCTCGGCGTGCGAGCCGTCCCAGAGGGCGAGGCTGACCCGCTGCCCGGCGTCCGCCCAGGCGGGCGGGGTCCGGACCACCAGGTGCAGGGGGCCGCCGGGCCCGTCGCGCTCGGGGGTGTCGTAGCGGGCCAGCGCGATCGTCAGCCCCGGGCGCAGCAGCCCGTTCGGAGCGATCCTCGGCAGGTGCCAGCGCAACAGGTCGGGGGCCAGCCGGCGCAGATCGGCCCGGATCCGGTCGGCCGACTCCCGGCCATGGGTGCGGAACACGGAACGCAGCCGGAGATCGACGTCGACGCCTGCCGCCGCACACGCTCCGGCCCAGTCACCGGCCAGGCGGCGGGCGGTCGCGGTCTCGATCATGGAGGCCGGCACGGCGAACTCGCGCACGCGTGGCCAGAAGGAAGGTGAGGAAGGGGAAGAGAGGAGGGAAGGGCGGGAATCCCGTTGCGCGACAGAAGTGAGCATCAGCACTCACCTTGCGCGATCGGGTCCCCCATTCTGCTCGTGGAGTGATTCATCGCGGGCAGCGTAGCCCGCCGCGACAAGATCCGCCAGGAATATTTTCCGACCCCACGGTTCTTCGCGCAGCGGCATGGCGATCTCGACGCCCTCGGAGCGCAGCCGCCTCCACTCCGCCTCCAGGCCGGTCAGGGTGAAGGCGAGGATCAACCCGGAGGGCCGCTGGTCTCGTTGGGTGGGCGGCAGGACGTCGACGCCCCGGCGCAGCAGGACACGGACAGCCTCACGCTCACGGCCTGCCTCCGCGGGCTGCACGATCGCCGCGAGGAGGCCCTCGCTCGACCGCTCAGAAGAACACCCCGCACCGCAGCAGCACGTTGGCGTACGGCCGGGCCTCCCCCGTCCGTACGACCAGGCGCGCCGCTGCCGTACGGGCCTTCAGCTCGTCGTGCGGGACCAGTTCCAGCCCGGGGAAGTGACCGGCCAGGAGCGCCGCGGCCGCCGGGTTGGCGTCGCGGATCTCCTCGGCGGCCGTCGCGCCCTCCACCACCAACTCGTCGAGCAGCCCGTCCACCACCTCCGCGAACGACGGGGTCCCGGCGCGGAAGGCGAGGTCGACGACGCGCGGGCCGGACGGGATCGGCATACCCGCGTCGCAGACCAACACCCCGTCACCATGGCCGAGTTCCGCGATGGCTCCCGCCAGATGACGGTTGAGGATGCCCGACTTCTTCACAGCGCGTCGACCTCGTCCAGCGTCGGGAACGACACCTGAGCCCCCTGTGACGTGACCGCCGCCGCGCCCACCCGTACGGCGAAGGCCGCCGCCTCGCGCAGGTCGTCGCCCCGGCCCAGCCGCCAGGCCAGGGCCGCCGTGAACGCGTCCCCGGCCCCCGTGGTGTCGACGGCCTCGACCCTCGGGCTGACCAGACGGTCCAGCGAGTCCGTCCGGCTGTCGGCCACCAGCGCGCCTTCCGCGCCCAGCGTGATCACGACCGAGCGCGGGCCCAGGGAGAGCAGGGCCGGGGCCCAGTCCTGCGGGGTCTCCCCCGCCCCCTCGCCCAGGATGAACCGCGCCTCGTGCTCGTTGACCACCAGCGGATCGCAGGCGGCCAGCACCTCCCCGGGGAGCGGGGCGGGAGGGGACGGGTTGAGGACGAGACGGGCCCCGGGTGCCAGGCACCGCGCTGTCTCCGCGACCGTCTCCAGGGGGATTTCCAGCTGTACGGAGACGACCCGGGCGGCGGCGAGCAGCGGGGCCGCCGCCCGTACGTCCTCGGGGGTGAGCCGGCCGTTGGCGCCCGGGGAGACCACGATGCTGTTGTCGCCCGAGGGGTCCACGGTGATCAGGGCGACCCCGGTCGGGGCCCCGCCGACCAGCACACCGTCCGTGTCCACGCCCGCCGCGCGCTGGCTCTCCAGCAGCAGCCGGCCGTGGTCGTCGTCACCAACCCGGGCGAGCAGCGCCGTACGGGCTCCCAACCGGGCTGCCGCGACAGCCTGGTTGGCGCCCTTGCCGCCCGGGTGGACGGCCAGGTCGGAGCCGAGGACCGTCTCGCCGGGGGCGGGGCGGCGTTCGACGCCGATCACCAGGTCGGCGTTGGCCGAGCCGACGACCAGCAGGTCGTACCGGTCGTCGGGGGCGCTGTCGTGCATGGGCGTGCTCCCTGCTTTCGTCGGTCGGAACGGGGCGGGGCGAGGTGGGGTGAGGCGGGCGTCAGGAGAAGTCGGCCACGTTCTCGCGGGTGACCACCTTGACCGGCACCTTCACCGTCTTCTCCACCGTGTCGCCCTTCGCCGCCTTGACGGCGTTCTGCACGGCGATCCGGCCGAGTTCGCCGGGCTGCTGGGCCACCGAGGCGTAGAGCGTCCCGGCCTCGACCGCCTTCAGACCGTCCGGGGTGCCGTCGAAGCCGACGACCGACACGGACTTGCCCGCCTTGCCGCCGAGCGCCTTGACCGCGCCGAGCGCCATCTCGTCGTTCTCCGCGAAGACCCCGGTGATGTCCGGGTGGGACTGGATCAGGTTGGTCATGACGTCCAGGCCCTTGGTGCGGTCGAAGTCGGCGGGCTGCTTGGCGACCACCTTGATGCCCGGGTGGGCCTTGAGCCCTTCGGCGAAGCCCGCCCCGCGCTCACGGCTGGCGGAGGTGCCCGCCGTGCCCTGGAGGATGACGATGCTGCCCTTGCCGCCGAGCCGGTCGGCCAGCGCGTCGGCCGCGAGCTTGCCGCCCGCCACGTTGTCGGAGGCGACGAGGGTGGCGGTGTCGGCCTTGTTCACACCGCGGTCGGCGGCGATCACGGGGATGTCGGCCTGGTTGGCGCTGCGCACGCCCGGCCCCACGGCATCGGAGTCCACCGGGTTGACGATGATGGACGAGACGCCCGAACTGGTGAAGTTCTGAAGCTGGTTAGCCTGCTGCGAGGCGTCGTTCTGGGCGTCGGTGACGGTGAGGTCGATGCCTGCCTTCTCCGCCTCGGCCTGTGCGCCCTCCTTCATCTGCACGAAGAAGGGGTTGTTCAGCGTCGAGAGGGACATGCCGACCTTCTTCGCGCCCCCGGACGAACCGGAGTTGAAGTAGGAGACACCGCCGACGACGACCGCCACGGCGAGCGCGGCCCCGGCGAACTTGAGCGCTCCCCTGCGCCCGGACCCGGGCGCGCCGGGTGCGGTGCCCGCCGAGGAGGCGGCGCCCGAACCGGCCTTGCGGCGCAGGGTGTCGAGGAGGACCGCCAGCGCGATGACGACGCCGATGACGACCTGCTGCCAGAACGCCGAGACCGAGAGGAGGTTGAGGCCGTTGCGGAGGACGGCGAGGATGAGCGCGCCGATCAGGGTGCCGGACGCCTTGCCGACCCCGCCGGCCAGGCTGGCGCCGCCGATGACGACCGCGGCGATGGCGTCGAGTTCGTACCCCTGGGCGGCCTGCGGCTGCGCGGAGACCAGGCGCGAGGCCAGGACGATGCCCGCGACGGCGGCGAAGAGGCCGGAGAGCGCGTAGATGACGATCTTCTGGCGCTTGACGCGGAGACCGGAGAGCCGGGCCGCCTCCTCGTTGCCGCCGATCGCGTACATCGAACGGCCGATGAAGGTGCGGCCCAGGATCAGCGCGGTGAGCAGCCCCATCGCGATCATCACGAGGACCGGCACGGGGAGCCAGCCGCCGAGCGTGTCACCGAGCCGTGCGACGGAGTCCGGGAACGCGATCGGGCTGCCCTGCGAGATGACCAGCGAGAGACCGCGGGCGATCGACAGCATGGCCAACGTCGCGATGAACGGCGGGAGTTTGCCGTACGAGACGAGGGCGCCGTTCACGAAGCCGCAGGCGATGCCGGTGACGATCGCGAGGATCACCGCGAGGACGACCGGCACCCCGGCGGACGTGGCCGACCAGGCGAGGACCGTCGCCGAGAGGGCCGCCACCGAGCCGACGGAGAGGTCGATGCCCGCCGAGACGATGACGAAGGTGACGCCGAACGCGAGGATCGCGGTGACGGCCGCCTGCACGCCGACGTTCAGCAGGTTCTGGGTGGTCAGGAAGTCGCCGGAGAGCAGCGACATCGCCACCAGCAGGACGACCAGGGCGCTCAGCGCCCCGTTGTCGAGCAGGACGCGGCGTATCACGGACGTGCCCCCCGCGCCCGTGTCACTCTTGAGTGTCTCAGTGGCCACGGGGGCCCTCCTCTGCGTTCTTCGGTGCGGGGTGTTCGTCGGACGCCTCGGTGGAGACCGCGAGGGCCATGACGGCGTCCTGGGTGGCCTGTTCGGCGGGGAGTTCACCGGCGATCCGGCCCTGGGCCATGACCAGCACCCGGTCGCTCATACCGAGGACCTCGGGCAGATCGCTGGAGATCATCAGGACGGCGTGGCCGGACGCGGTGAGTTCGTTGATGAGCTGGTAGATCTCGACCTTGGCGCCGACGTCGATGCCCCGGGTCGGTTCGTCCAGGATCAGCACCCGGGTGTCGGCCAGCAGCCACTTGCCGATGACGACCTTCTGCTGGTTGCCGCCGGAGAGCGTACGGACGTGCTGGCCGAGGCCGGACATGCGGACGCCGAGCTGCTTCGCGATGCGTGCGGCCGCCGTACGCTGCGCCTTGAGGTCCACCAGCCCGGAGCGGGTGGCGGTACGCAGGGTGACCAGGCCCAGGTTCTCCTGTACGGAGGCGTCCAGGACCAGGCCCTGCCCCTTGCGGTCCTCCGGCACGAGGCCTATCCCGGCGCCCATCGCGGCGGGCACGTCGTGCCGGGCGAGGCGCTGCCCCCGCACGTCGACGGTGCCCGTGTCGTAGGGGTCCGCGCCGAAGACCGCGCGCGCCACCTCCGTACGACCGGCGCCGACGAGACCGGCGAGGCCGACCACTTCCCCGGCGTGCACGTCGAAGCTGATGTCGTGGAAGACACCGTCCCGGGTCAGTCCGCGCACGGAGAGCAACACCTCACCGGCGTCGGGGCGTTCGCGTGGGTACTGCTGCTCGATGCTGCGGCCCACCATGAGCTGGACGAGCCGGTCCTCGGGCGTTGAGGCGGGCACCTGGTCGATGCTGCGGCCGTCGCGCAGGACGGTGACGCGGTCACCGAGTGCGGCGATCTCCTCCAAGTGGTGGGTGATGAAGACGATTCCGACGCCGTCGGCACGCAACTGCCGGACGATGGCGAAGAGTTTGTCGACCTCTTCCGAGGTGAGCACGGCGGTCGGCTCGTCCATGATGAGGACGCGGGCCTCCAGGCTCAGCGCCTTGGCGATCTCGACCATCTGGAGCCGGGCGATGCCCAGTTCGCGGACCTTGGCGTCGGGCCGCACATCGACACCGACCCGGCGCAGCAGCTTCTCCGCGTCGGCCCGCATCCGCCGGTGGTCGACGAGCCCGAAGCGGCGCGGCTGTCGGCCGAGGTAGATGTTCTCGGCCACCGTCAGATCGGGGACGAGGTTGAACTCCTGGTAGATGGTGGCGATCCCGAGCCGTTCGGCGGCCTGGGCGTCGTCGATGCGCACCTCGCGCCCCTCGGCGAGGATGCGGCCCCGGTCGGGGCGGTAGGCGCCGGAGAGCATCTTGATGAGGGTGCTCTTTCCGGCGCCGTTCTCGCCCAGCAGGACGTGGACCTCACCGCGGCGCAGGTCGAAGTCGACGTTGTCGAGCGCCACCACACCGGGGAAGGTCTTGCGCAGCCCTTCGATGCGCAGCAACTCATCGGGGTGGGCCGCCGGTTGTCCGTCCGGGCGGGTAACCGGCCGCTCGTCCGGCGTGGTCGCCGCCGGCTCGGGTCGTTCCTCCGGCTCCGGCCGCTCCGGCCGTTCCTCCGATGCGGTCACCGGGTGCTCCTCTGGTCGGTCGCGTCCTGGCCGCACGAGCGGCGTACGACGAGACGGGCGGGCAGGGTGACGGACTGCGGGGTCCGTCCTTCGATCAGGTCGGCCAGCGCGCGGACGGCGGCCCGGGCGAGGTCCGCGGTCGGCTGGGCGACGGCGGTGATCGGCGGGTCCGTGTGGACGAACCACGGGATGTCGTCGAAGGCGGCGAGCGCGATGTCGTCGGGGACCCGCAGCCCCCGGGCCCGGATCGCGTCCAGCGCGCCGAGCGCCATCAGGTTGTCGGCGGCGAACACGACCTCGGGCGGCTCGGCCAGGGCGAGGAACCGCTCGGTGGCCCGCCGCCCGCTGGCGGCCTGGAAGTCGCCCTGCCCGATGTAGGCACCGGGCAGCGCGAGCCCCAGCTCCCGCAGGGCCTCCCGGAACGCCTCGACGCGCTCGTTGCCGGTGGTGGTGGCCGCGGGCCCGGCGATGATCGCGAGCCTGCGGTGGCCGAGCCCGTGCAGATGCGCCACCAGGTCCCTGACCGCCCCCGTGCCGTCGGCCCGGACGACGGGCACGTCGATGCCCGGGATCCAGCGGTCCACGAAGACCATCGGCGTACCGCTCAGGGACACCTCCCGCATCAGCGGGGAGCCCCCGTCGGCGGGCGAGACGAGCAGTCCGTCGATCCTGCGGTCGATGAGCGTGCGGATGTGGTGGTCCTGGAGCTCGGGCCGCTCGTCGGCGTTGCCGATGATGACGCTGTAGCCGAGGGCCCGCGCCTCCTCCTCGACGAACCGGGCCAGCTCGGTGAAGTACGGGTTCAGTACGTCACTGATGACCAGGCCAAGCGTCCGGGTCTGCGCGGTGCGCAGGGAGCGGGCCACGGCGTTGGGCCGGTAGCCGAGGGCGTCGACGGCGGCGAGAACGCGCGTGCGCGCCTCCGCGCTGACGGACGGATGGCTGTTCAGCACCCGCGAGACCGTGGCGACGGAGACCCCCGCCTGGGCCGCGACATCCTTGATGCTCGCCATGTCCGGACCACCTCCTTGTGGTTTCCGTACACCTCGAAACCAGGGGGTGGTGCGCTCGCACGACGCCGTGGAATCGATTACAGCGATGATTGGAATCGATTACACGGCTGAAAACAAGCCCCTCCTCCGTGTCCGAGACCGGATCGTGACAGGAGGCAGGTCCGGCCCCGATCGCGAGGCCGGGGTGTGCCGTACGGGAACGCGGAGGACGCCGACCTGCGCCGGGCGGCCTCCGCCGGCCGACGCGGGTGCGCGGGCGCGGGTCGGCACGTTCCCGCGGGCGGACCCGTGACCTCTCCCGCGGCCTCGCCGTGCCGGGATGCTCGCCCAGGTGTCCGGCCCCGCCGCTCGTTCGTCCGACGGGGCCGGCAGCGGCGATCGCCCGCCGTCGGCTTCAGCCGCTTCGGCCCGGCGCGATTCTCACTTGGCTTCCAGGTCTCGGCGCCGGAAGCCGGCCATGCCCAGCATGATCAGTCCGGCCGCGACCGCGGTGAGGGCGATGAGGGGGGTCCAGCTCATCGACACGGCCGGGAGTGCGGGCACATGACCGAAGGGCGACACCCCGTTCATCCACTCGGGGAGCCCCAGCATCGGACCGAGGTATCCGACGAGGAACGCGTACGCCGGCACGGTCCAGGCCGCGGCGCCGGCCCGGGGGAACCAGCCGAAGAGCGCGACGCTCACCCCCGCCGTCACCCACAGCGCGGGAGCATGTACCGCGGCGGACACCACCAGCTCACCCACGAGGCCGCCGTCGCCGGTGGACGCGGCACCGGCGAGGCCGAAACCGAGCCCGGCGGCCAGGAGCAGTGCCGTGCCGCCGACGAGGGCAACGCCGACATGTGCGCCCAGCCACCGGTCCCGCGAGAGGCCGGTGGCCAGAAGCGGCTCCGCCCGGCCGGCGGTCTCCTCGGCCCTCGGCCGCAGCGACGCCATCACCACGTGGACGGCGCCGACGACGGCGATGACGACCATCACCATGGAGGCGAACGACTCCGCGACGGAACTCCCACCGATCCGCGCCAGAGCCTCCTGGAGCTGCTCGACGCCCTCCACCATGTCAGCGGCGTCACCGAGGATGGAACCGTACATGGCGCCCATCACGAACAGCCCTGCCCCGAAGCCCAGCAGGGTCGCCCGATGCAGCCGCAAGGCGAACCCGAAGGGCCTGGTCAGGGCATCGGACGCATGACGGCGTCCGAGCCGTGCGGGCCGGAGGCCCGCGCCCACGTCGCGCCGGGTACTCAGCGCGAAGCCTCCGGCGGCGGCCAGTACCGCCGACGCCAGGCAGAGAAGCAGCGGCCACCAGCGGTCGTCGACGAAGACGTAGGTGCGCTGCACCCAGCCGATCGGCGTCAGCCAGGACAGGGCCTCGTTGCCGACGTCACCGGCGGCTCGCAGCACGTAGGAGACACCGATCAGTGCCAGCGCCGCACCTGACGCCCCGCGGGAGTGGGCGGTGAGCTGCGCGGTGGCGGCCGCCACACCGGCGAAGACGAGACCGGCCGCCGCATGGGCCAGCCCGTACAGCAGGGCCTCACCGGGGCTGATGCGGTCGATGCCCGCCGCGATCAGGGCCAGCGCCACCAGGGCGGCGAGAGCGATGTTGGCGACGGCCGCTACTGCCAGGGCGGAGGCCAGTTGGGCGTGGCGCCCCACGACGGTGGAACGCACCAGCTCGGCCCGGCCGGTCTCCTCCTCGGTCCGTGTGTGCCGGACGACGATCAGCACGCTCATCAGGCCGACCAGCACGACCGCGAAGCCGAGCAGCTGGTGCCCGAGCATCGCGCCGACGTCGTAGTTCGACAGGTAGTGGCGCGGACCGGTCATCACGACCGCCGCGGGACCGTCCATGAGGGCGGCGACCCCGGCCCGGTCCTCGGCGGTGGGGTAAAGGGCCTCGTACTGGGCCGCGGTCGCGAGTGTGCCGAGGGTGAGGGCCGTCAGCCAGACGGAGAGCCTCACGCGGTCCCTGCGCAGGGCGAACCGGACGAGGGCCGCGGTGCCGACGAACCCGCCGGAGCCGGGCGGGCCGGCGGTACGGACCCCGTTGACGGTGGCGGTCATCGGGGGCCCCCGCCGTCGGGGGCCGGTGCGGTCTCCGGGGCGCCGTGGCTCTCGGCACCAGCGGCGCGTACGGCGTCACCGCCGACAGCGCGCTCGCCCCCGTAGTGACGGAGCATCAGCTCCTCCAGTGTCGGCGGATGGCTGACCAGGCTGCGGATGCCGAACGCGCCGAGCTCACGGAGCGCGGCCCCGAGGTGTACGCCGTCGGCGGCGAAGCTGACCTGACCACCGCGAACCAGAACATCGTGGACACCGGGCAGGGCGTCGAGTCCGACGGCCGTCCGCTCGGTCTCGGCCTCCACCGTCGTGCGGGTCAGATGACGCATCTCGGCCAGGGTGCCCGACTGGACGTTCCGCCCCTGCCGGATGATGCTCACGCGGTCGCAGAGCTTCTCCACCTGGGCCAGGATGTGGCTGGACAGCAGCACAGTCCGGCCGGCCGCCTTCGCCTGGAGGATGACGTCCTGGAATACGGCCTCCATGAGCGGGTCGAGGCCCGCGGTCGGTTCGTCCAGGAGCAGGAGTTCGGCGTCGGAGGCGAGCGCCGCGACGATGGCGACCTTCTGCCGGTTCCCCTTGGAGTAGGCGCGGCCCTTCTTGGTCGGATCCAGGTCGAAACGCTCCACCAGCTCATCGCGGCGCCGTCGGTCGAGGTCCCCGCGGAGCTTCGACAGGAGGTCGATCGCCTCCCCTCCGGTGAGGTTGGGCCACAGCTCCACGTCACCTGGCACATAGGCGAGCCTCCGGTGCAGGGCGACCGCCTCCCGCCATGGATCCCCGCCCAGGAGCCGAGCGGTGCCCGAGTCTCCGCGCAGCAGTCCGAGCAGGATGCGGATCGTGGTGGACTTGCCCGCCCCGTTGGGGCCGAGGAAGCCATGGACCTCGCCTTCGTCGACGTCGAGGTCGAGGCCGTCGAGTGCCTGGGTGGGGCCGAACGACTTGCGCAGTCCGGCCACGGCGATCGCTTTGGTCATGACGCCGAACGTACGCTTACTTCACAAAGTTGTGAAGTTAAGGAAGCGTATGAATGGTTCGGTAGGCTCGGTGGGAGGGGGCGGGCATCGGAACGCCGGGGACACGGGAACGGGAGCCACACGATGGACGAGCGGCAGCACCACGGCCGAGCGGATGACGACGGCAGGCGGACCACCGACAACGGGGCCGCCACTTCCCAGTTCGTCGAGCGCTTCGCCGCCCAGCTCGTCGAGGCCGGTATGGCGCGTATGCCCGCCCGGGTCTTCGCGGCGCTGCTCTCGTCGGACGAGGGCGCCCTGACCTCAGCCGAGCTGGGAGAGCGGCTGAAGGTCAGTCCGGCGGCCGTATCGGGGGCCGTCCGCCACCTCGCCCAGGTCAACATGGTCAGCCGGGAGAGGGAGCCCGGATCGCGGCGCGAGCGCTACCGCGTCCAGGGGGATCAGTGGCACAGCGCCCTGATGGAGCGCGAAGCGGTGCTGAGGGGGTGGCAGGCGACCCTGCGGGAGGGCGTGGACCACTTCGGGCTGCAGACCCCTCAGGGACGCAGGATCAACGACACCCTGGAGTTCTTCCAGTTCCTCGAGAAGGAGTTCGCCTTGCTGATGGACCGTTGGGAGGCGCGCAGGACCCGTGCGTCGGACCGTTGACCGGACGGTCCGACGCCACCCCGTCGGACCGGACGGATCCCGCCCGGTGGCCCTACAGGAGTTCGCTGAACCGTTCGGTCGCTCGGGTCCGTCCGGCCACGATGATGGTGTCGTCCGCCGCGACGACGGTCTCGGCGGTGGCGTAGGTGAAGCCCTCGCCGGGGCGCTTGATGGCGACGACCGTGACGCCGAAGCGGGAGCGCACGGCGCTGTTGGAGAGCGGGAGCCCGATGATGTCCGTCGGCGCGCTGGTCTTGACCATGGCGAAGTCGTCCTCGAACTCGATGTAGTCGAGCATGCGTCCGCGGACGAGGTGGGCGACTCGCTGGCCCATGTCGTGCTCGGGATAGACGACGTGATGGACCCCGAGCTGTGTGAGGATGCGGCCGTGGGCCTCGCTGATGGCCTTGGCCCAGACGTTCTGGATACCGAAGGAGACAAGCAGCGAGGCGGTGAGGATACTCGCTTCGAGGTCGGTGCCGATGGCGACGACGGCACGGTCGAACTCGTGGACGCCCAGCTGCCGCAGGGCGTCCTCCTTGGTGGAGTCCGCACGCACGACATGGGTGAGGGCACCGGAGAGGGCCTGAACCGCTTCCGCGCTCTCGTCGATACCGAGCACCTCGGTGTCCTCGTCGACCAGCTCCAGGGCCAGCGCGCGACCGAAGCGGCCCAGTCCGATGACGACCACGGACCCCCGCGATCCCGTGCGGCGCTTCTTGGAGGTGGGTTTCCTAGCCAATGATGGGTCTCTCCTCGGGCAGATCGTACAGGCGGTGGCGGCTGCGCAGGGCAAGCGCGGACGCTACGGTGATGGGGCCGAGCCGACCGATGAACATCAGCGCGATCAGCAGCAGTTGCAGCCCGGGAGCCAGATCGGCGGTGATGCCGGTGGACAGGCCGACGGTGGCGAACGCGGAGGTGACCTCGAACAGGGACTCGTCCAGCGTGTGGTCGGAGAAGACCATGAAGGTCACGGTGGTGACGGCCACGGCGGCGACCGACAGCAGGACGACCGTGAGGGCCTGGCGCTGCAGGTCGCCGTGGAGACGCCGGTGGAAGATGTTGACCGCACCCTCGCCGCGGATCTCGGCGTATATGACGAAGAACAGCACGGCGAACGTGGTGACCTTGATGCCGCCGGCGGTGCCCGCGCTCGCACCGCCGATGAACATCAGCACGTCCGTACCCAGCCAGCTCGCCGGATTCATCTGCGAGGTGTCGATGCTGTTGAATCCGGCCGTACGCGGCATGACGCCCTGGAAGAATCCGGCCAAGAGCTTCCCCGGAGCGTCCAGGCGGCCCAGGGTGGCCGGGTTGGACCACTCGATCACGGTGATGAAGACGCTGCCGCCGAGCAGGAAGACGCCCGTGGCCCACAGCACGATCTTGGTGTGCAGCGACCATCCCCGGGGCTTGCGGAAGCGGCGGCGCAGCTCGAACAGGACCGGGAAGCCCAGGCCCCCGGCGATGACGGCCGCGGCGATGGGCAGGCAGATCCAGGGGTCGGTGACGAAGCCCATCAGGCTGTCGGAGTAGAGGGCGAAGCCCGCGTTGTTGAAGGCGGAGACGGCATGGAAGACCCCGAGCCACACCGCCCGGGGCCAGGACTCGTCGTACGCGGTACCGAACCTGAGCGTCAGCACCAGCGCGGTCACGGCCTCCAGCAGGAGGCTGACCTTGACCACTCCGGTCACCACCGAACGGACGTCTCCGAGCCCCAGGGTCTTCGTCTCCGCGGCTGCCGTCATGCGCGCTTTGAGGCCCATACGGTGGGAGACCAGCAGAACCAGGAGGGAGGCGAAGGTCATGATGCCGAAGCCGCCCACCTGGATGAGCCCCAGAATGACCGCCTGGCCGAACCCGGTCCAGTACCCGGGAGTGTCGACCACGACCAGACCGGTCACACACACCGCGGAGGTGGAGGTGAACAGAGCTTCCACCAGGCCGGCTCCGCCCGGCCCCGCCTTGGCCACCGGAAGCATCAACAGGCCGGTGCCGACCGCGACCGCTGAGGCGAAGCCGGACACGACCACCTGCGCCGGATGCCGGAGGCGGGGCCTCACCACGTCAGCCCCTTCGCCTCGTGGGGGGCCACCAGAAATGTTCGCACCGGTAGAAGATATGACAATCTCGAACCACAAGCGGCATCAGGACCAGCCGTCGGCCCTAGTGGCGGGCACTCGCCGACACCGAGCCGTTGGAGGGGCTCCCGCGCCACCGTTCCGGCCGGGGAGGGCCCCTCGCCTGCCACGCCGAGCGGCGACAGCCCGACGCCCTCACGACGGGTCCTTCCCACGGGCGGCGTGCGGTCCGGACCGCGAGCCTCAACGTCCGGGCGGCTTCGCCGCCCTGGGCGCACGGTCAGGCTGCGCACACCTCGACGCGGTGCTCCCGCCTGCCCGCGGAGGACGACCGGTGCCGGCCAACGTGGCGTGGGGCCAACGTGGCGTGGAGGCCAACGTGGCGTGGGGCCGCCGGGACGGATCGGTGCCGGGGACACGCCCGGGACGGGGCTGATCGCCCCGTCGAGTCCATGGATCCGTGAACGTGTGGGAAGTCGGCCCTGCAGAACGCCGGAACCACCAATGGTGCCATGTGGCGCCACATGGCACCAGATCCACACCCATACCTCCGCCGCGACAGGGCCGATCGGATGGGGCCACCGCCCCGATTCAGTCCCATCCGGCCCGCCACTGGAGGCAACGACCTCCACACGGCGGACGCTCGGCGCCACCACGACTTGCTGTGGCGCCAAAATGGTGCCACTATGAGGCCATGGACCTGACGCCCTTTGTGGACACCATTCGCCGCGAACTGGCAGTCGCCGCCGAAGCGGGCGGCGACGATGCCCGCGAGCTGGCCGACAGACTCACCGCCCCCCTGGAGGCGGCGACCCGCCTGACTCTGCTGAACGTGCTCTCCGCGGCGATGGACGAGGTCACCCGCGAGCTCGCCCCCGGCTCCGTCGACGTCCGGCTGCGGGGCCTGGATCCCGACTTCGTGGTGACCCCGCCACCCGCAGACCGGGCCACGGCGCCGGCCGGGCCCGCCGAATCACTCCCGGCCCGCCCACCCGTCCCGGCGGCGGAGGGCGAGACCGAGGCGCCGGCCCGCATCAACCTCCGCCTGCCCGCTCACCTGAAGGCGCGAGCCGAGGAGGCCGCGAGCCGCGAGGGCCTGTCGGTCAACGCCTGGCTGGTGCGGGCAGTTTCGGCCGCGGCCGACGGCGCCGCCCGGCCGGCGCCGCGGCCGGCAGACACCACCCGCGGCGCCGGACAGCGCCTCACCGGCTGGGTCCGCTGACCGCACCCGCGCCACTTCCCCCTTCCCCCCGCCTGCGGGCGGGGCAGCCATACGACCCGTGAGGACGGTACAGCCATGCCTTCTTTCGACACCCCCGACCCGATCACGGTCACCGCCTACGTGTACAGCGGCTCCATCAGGTTCACGGCGGGCGACCGCAGCGACACCGTCGTCGACGTGACACCCCGGGACCCGAAGCGGGACCAGGACGTACGAGCCGCCGACCAGACCGAGGTCGCCTTCGCATCGGGCGTGCTGACCGTGAGGACGCCCAAGGCGAATCTCGTCGGCCGCTCCGGCAACGTCGACGTGACGGTGGGGCTGCCCGCGGGCTCACACGTCGACACGAGCGGCGCCGGGGTCCAGGTGCTGGGCGAGGGCCTCCTCGGGGAGGTCCGGGTGAAGTCCTCGGCGGGCGACGTCCGCCTCGATGCGACCGGGCCCCTCCACGTGACCGCCCAGCACGGACTGACCACCGTGGAGCGGGTCGACGGGTCGGCCGAGATCACCACCAGCACCGGGAATCTGCGCGTCGGCGTCGTGAACGGCCCCGCCACCCTCAAGAACGCGCACGGGACCACGACCGTCGGCACCGTGACCGGTGAGCTGCGGGTGAGCAGCTCCCACGGTGGCGTCGACATCACCCACGCCCGGTCGTCGGTCACCGGGACCACCACCCACGGGCACATCCGCGTCGCCGAGGTCGCTCGTGGCACCGTCCGCCTGGAGACCTCCAACGGCTCCATGGAGATCGGCATCCGCGAGGGCACGGCCGCCTGGCTGGACATCAGCTCCACCCGCGGGCAGGTACGCAACACGCTCGCTCCCTCCGAAGCGCCCGAGCGGAACGAGGAGACCGCCGAAGTCCGGGCGCGGACGAACTGGGGCAACGTCGACGTGTTCCGAGCCAGGGCCTGAGCGCCGTAGCTCCGAGCAGCCGCCACTCCCGCTCCCGAACCCGCTCCCGCAATCAGGAGGGAACTCATGCCTTCTTCTGTCATGCCCACGTCTAAATGGCGCGACGACACGCTGCGGCCGACCGCCATCTCCGCGATCGGTCTGCGTAAGGCGTACGGCGCCGAGGTCGCGCTCGACGGGATCGATCTGCGCGTCCCGGCCGGGTCCGTGTTCGCCCTGCTCGGGCCGAACGGGGCGGGCAAGACCACCGCCGTGAAGATCCTGTCCACCCTCATCACCGCCGACGCCGGCGACCTGCGCGTCGGCGGCCACGACCTGGCGGTCGCTTCACAGGCCGCACGCGGGACGATCGGCGTCACCGGCCAGTTCTCCGCGGTGGACGGGCTGATCACCGGCGAGGAGAACATGCTCCTCATGGCCGACCTGTGCCGTCTCCCCCGGCGCGAGGGCCGACGGGTGACCGCCGAGCTGTTGGAGCGCTTCGACCTGACCGAGGCCGCGAAGAAGCCCGCCCAGAGCTACTCCGGCGGCATGAAGCGGCGGCTCGATCTCGCGATGACGTTGGTCGGCGCCCCGCAGATCATCTTCCTCGACGAACCGACGACCGGCCTCGACCCACGCTCCCGCCACAACATGTGGCAGGTCATCCGCGGACTCGTCGCCGAGGGCGCCACCGTCTTCCTCACCACGCAGTACCTGGAGGAGGCCGACGAACTCGCCGACCGCATCGCGGTACTCGACGACGGCCGGATCGCCGCGGAGGGCACCGCGGAGGAACTCAAGCGGCTCGTCCCGGGCGGCCACGTCCGCCTCCGCTTCGCCGCGCCGACCGCCTACCGGTCCGCCGCCGCCGCTCTGCGCGACGCCGCCCCCGACGACGAGGCGCTGACTCTGCGGCTTCCCAGCGACGGCAGCCAGCGCGAGCTGCGCTCCATCCTCGACCGGCTCGACACCGTCGGCATCGAGGCCGACGAACTCACCGTCCACACCCCCGACCTCGACGACGTCTTCTTCGCCCTCACCGACAGGGGCGAACCCCACAGGTCCCACACGTCCAAGGAGACCGGCCGATGAGCGCCCTCACCCTTCTGGCCCGTGACTCGAACACGATGTTGCGCCGCAACCTGCTGCACGTACGGCGCTACCCGTCCCTCACTCTGAACCTGCTGCTCACCCCGGTCATGATGCTGCTGCTCTTCGTCTACGTCTTCGGCGACGTCATGAGCGCGGGTATCGGGAGCGGTGGCGCGGACCGCTCCGACTACGTCGCCTACATCGTCCCCGGCATCCTGCTCATGACCATCGGCTCCACCGTCATCGGAGCCGCGGTGTCCGTCGCCACCGACATGAACGAAGGCATCATCGCCCGCTTCCGGACCATGGCGATCCACCGCGGCTCCGTGCTGGTCGGGCACGTGGCCGGCAGCGTCCTCCAGGTACTCGCCAGCCTCGTTCTCGTCGGCGCGGTCGGTGTCGCCATCGGCTTCCGCTCCTCCGATGCCACCGCCCTGGAGTGGCTGGCCGCGTTCGGACTGCTCGCGCTGTTCGCCCTGGCCCTCACCTGGATCGCCGTGGCGATGGGCCTGGCAAGCCCGAACGCCGAGGCGGCCAGCAACATGGCCATGCCGCTGATCCTTCTCCCCCTCGTCTCCAGTGCCTTCATCCCCGCCGACACCATGCCCGGCTGGTTCCGGCCGTTCGCCGAGTACCAGCCTTTCACCCCGGCCATCGAAACCCTCCGCGGCCTGCTTCTCGGCAGCGAGATCGGCCACAACGGCTGGCTCGCGATCGCGTGGTGTCTGGCTCTGTCCGCCCTCGGCCACTTCTGGTCGAAGGCGCTCTTCGACCGCGACCCGAGGTAGCTCGGCGACCGCCCCGACACGGTCGTGCGGCAACGCTCCTTCCCGCGGCGAGCGGGCGGGAGCGGAGCGGCATACGGAGCAGGGCCGCATCCTCGGCATCGCCACGGCACGGGTGCAGGCGGCCGATGCACGATCGGCGGTCCCGGGGGGCCGACTCGGCCGGCCGCTTTCCCGGCCCGCCCCGGGGATGCCCCGGACCGCGGGGCAGGCGTCTGGTCACGCCGCAGCCCGGAAAACAGAAAACCCCGGACGAACCGGGGTCTCTGCTCCTGCTGGTGGCCAACCGACACTATCCCCTGGCCTGCACTGATGGACCCCGCCGCACGTGGTCGATCCCGGCCCGACCAAGATGACTTCCCAGGATTCCGCTGGAGCATGGTGTGCACGACGGTGCGGCGCTCGCCCACTGCGCAGCAGAGAGGCGCGACGGGGCACACTGAGATGTTCAGAGTTCGAGGTCCGACGCAGCTTGCTCCTGTCCGTAGGGCTCCCTACAGCTGGGGGCATGCGATCGGCGAACCCCTCAGCCGCTTCAACGCGCTCTCCGCGGTGCCGTCGACAGCCGTGAAGACGACCAGCGACTGGCCCTCGTCGCCGGGGAGGGAGAGGGTTTCGTACGCGACGTCGAATCTCCCGGCCAGAGGGTGGTCGAAGCTCTTGGTGCCGTACGTCTTCTCCCGGACGTTCTGGGCGGCCCACAGGCTCCGGAACTCGGGGCTGTGCGCACTGAGCTCGGCGACGAGGTGCCCCAGACGGGAGTGGTGGGCGTGACGTGCGGCGGAGAAGCGCAGGTAGCCGATGGTCTGACGGGCGAGCTGATCCCACTGCGGGTACAGGCTGCGTGCCGAGGTGTCCAGAAAGATGTGACGGGCGAGGTTCGGTCCGCCTGTCGGCGCACCGGTCAGGCCGGGTACCAGGGCCAGAGCGAGTTCGTTGGCGGCGAGAACGTCCATGCCAGGGTCGAGGACGTAGGCGGGCACGGCGCCCACCGCGTCCAGCAGCCGACGGACGTTCGCACGGACCCGTTGGGCCCCGGGGTGCGGCAACTCGGTCGGCCGACGCTGCGGAGGGTGCGCCAGATCGTGCAGGTGAGCCCGCTCGGTCGCATCCAGCCGCAGCACACGGGCCAAGGCATCCAGCACCGCGTCTGAAGGGTTGGTCGCCCGCCCCTGCTCCAGGCGCGTGTAGTAGACGGTGCTTACTCCGGCGAGTCCCGCCACCTCCTCGCGGCGGAGTCCCGGCACCCGCCGCCGGCCCAGCGCAGGAACGCCTGCGGACTCAGGGGTCACGTGCGAGCGCCGTGAACGAAGGAACCTGCCCAGCTCAAGCGCCTGCTTCACGGCTCCTCCGGATCCTCTTGGCACAGCGGGACGCCGTCTGCCCCCGCGCCTCCGTCGTCAGTATGCCCTTCCTGGGTCGCGCTGCCCTGTACCCCGTCAGTACCCCCTTCCTCACCGCACATGGGGGTACTGACGGGGTACTGGTCGGCCGGGCGCCACGGGTCCACAGTCGAGCTCAGTGCGCATCGCGCACGGCCGTCGCCGCCAGCGGTGCCGGCTCGTTCCCGCCCCCCTTGGAGCACCGGTCATGCGAGCAGTAACCTTCTCCCGCCACGGCGACGAAAGCGTCCTGGAATTGACCGAGCAACCGATGCCGGTGCCCGCCGAGGGGCAGCTCCTGATTCAGGTGCGGGCCGCCGGGGTGAACCCCGTCGACTGGAAGTTCCGTGAGGGAGCGGTCGGCACGGACCGCCGCTTTCCCCTGGGGATGGGCTGGGATGTGGCGGGCACGGTTGTAGCGACGGCGACGCCCGATGGCCCGGCTGTCGGTGACGAGGTGTACGGCATGCTCCCCCTGCCGTATGCCGGGGCCTATCAGGAGTTCGCCGTCCTGTCGGTCTCAGCCGTGGCCACCAAGCCCGTCGACCTGTCGTTCGCTCAGGCGGCGGCCGTCCCTCTGGCGGCCCTGACCGCCTGGCAGTCGCTCGACGCCGCGCGGGTGACCGCAGGTCAGCGCGTCCTGGTCCACGGTGGCGCGGGCGGGGTCGGCCACTTCGCCGTTCAGCTCGCCAAAGCCCGCGGGGCACGTGTCGCGGCCACCGCCTCACCGCGCAACCTCGGCTTCCTGCGCCGGATCGGCGTCGACGAGCCTCTGGACCGCACGGAAGACCACCCGTACGCCATCGAACCGGTCGACGTCGTCATCGACACCGTCGGCGGCCGGACACAGCAGGAGTCGTGGCGACTGCTGCGTCCGGGCGGCGTGCTCATCACCCTGCCGGAACCGATCGACGAGACGTACCGCGTTCCGGGTATCACGGGGCGGCGCGTCATCGTCGCCCCGGACGGCGAGGCGCTGCGCCGCATCGGGGAGCTCATCGACTCGGGAGCGGTCCGCGTCGAGGTCCAGGACGTCCTGCCCCTGGAGAAGGCGGCCGAAGCGCAGCTGATCAGCAGGACCGGCCCGGTCCGCGGCAAGCTCGTGCTCAGCCTCTGACCCGGGGGTGTGGCGGCCCCGGCCGATCGGGCCGGCTCCCAGCCCCTTACGCGGAGGCGGACTTCCCCATAGTCTGACCGACGCTTGTGAGTTACCGATCAGTAAGCCACTCGAAGATGGGCGCCCCCGGGCCCGGAGGTCAATGTGAGTTCCGCGCAGTCCCTTGTCGACAACCGCCCGGTTTCCGTGGCGCACCTCTTCCTCTCACGGGTCGAAGCCACGCCCGGCCGGGAAGCCTACCGCTATCCCGTGCCGGCCGTCGGCGGCGCTGCCGGTGCCGAGCGGTGGCACTCGCTGACCTGGGCGCAGACCGCCGAACGCGTCCATGCGATCGCGGCCGGGCTGCTGGCCCTGGGGGTGCGGCCCGAGGAGCGGGTGGCGATCTCCTCCTCCACCCGGGTGGAGTGGATCCTGGCCGATCTGGGCGCGATGTGCGCGGGCGCCGCCGCCACCGCCGTCTACCCCAGCACCCATGCCGAGGAGACGGTCTACATTCTCTCCGACTCCGGCAGCCGGGCGATCTTCGTCGAGAACGCGGTCCAGCTGGACAAGGTCGCCTCCGCCATCGAACGACTGCCAGGGCTCGGCCACGCGATCCTCTTCGATCCCGGGGCGGACCTCCCTCGGGTGGAGGGGCTGGAGGTGCTCTCCCTCGCCGAGCTGGAGAAGCGGGGTACGGCGTACCTGGATGAGCATCCGGACGCGGTCGAGGAGACGGTTGGGGCCATCGAGCGGGAACAGCTCGCCACCCTGGTCTACACCTCGGGCACGACGGGCCGCCCGAAGGGTGTGCGCCTGGTGCACGACTGCTGGTCGTACCAGGGGGTCGCTCAAGAGGCCAGCGGGCTGCTGCGCTCGGACGACGTGCAGTTCCTGTGGCTGCCGCTGTCCCACGTGTTCGGCAAGGCCCTGATCGCCGGTCAGGTCAGGACCGGCCATGTGATGGCGGTGGATGGGAGGATCGACCGGATCATCACCAACCTGCCGGCCGTCCGGCCCACCCTGATGGCGTCGGCGCCGCGGATCTTCGAGAAGGTCTACAACGGCATCGCGGGCCGGGCGCGAGCCGATGGAGGTGCCAAGTACAAGATCTTCCTCTGGGCGGCAAAGGTCGCCCGCGACTACGCCCGGACAGAGCAGGAGAGCAGGGCGGCGACCGGACGGCGCAAGGTGCCCCTACCGCTCGCCGTGCAGCACGCCGTCGCCGACCGACTGGTGTACGGCAAGATCCGCGCGGCCTTCGGGGGCAATCTGCGCGGCAGCGTCTCGGGCAGTGCGGCCCTCGCTCCCGACATCGGCTACTTCTTCGCCGGCACAGGTGTGCACGTCCTTGAGGGCTATGGCCTCACCGAGACCAGCGCGGCCTGCACCGTCAACCCCGCCGACGACTACCGGGTCGGCACGGTCGGCAAACCGCTGCCCGGCACCGAGGTCCGCATCGCCGAGGACGGCGAGATCCTGTTGCGAGGCCCCGGCGTCATGCGCGGCTACCACAACCTTCCGGAGAAGACCGCGGAGGTGCTGGAGAGCGACGGCTGGTTCCGCACCGGCGACATCGGGGAAGTGGACAAGGACGGCTACGTCCGTATCACCGACCGCAAGAAGGACGTGTTCAAGACCTCGGGCGGCAAGTACGTGGCACCCACCGAGATCGAGGGCCGGTTCAAGGCGATCTGTCCGTTCGTCAGCAACATCCTGGTCATCGGCGACGGACGCAACTTCTGCTCCGCCCTGATCGCCCTGGACGAGACCACGATCACGTCATGGGCGGCGTCCCAGGAACTCGGCGACCGCACGTATGCCGAGATCGTCTCCTCGCCGCAGGTCCACGAGCTGATCAACGGCTTCGTCCAGCGGGTCAACGGCGACCTGCAACGATGGCAGACGATCAAGAAATTCGCCGTGCTCCCGCGCGACCTCGATATCGAGCACGGCGAACTCACCCCGAGCCTCAAGGTCAAACGGCCCGTCGTGGAGCGCGAGTACGCCCAAGTCATCGACGGAATGTATGAGGGCGCCCGCGAGGCCTAAAACCGTGTCCTACGTGGTGAGGTGGTCGTTGGGCTCATCATGGGGCGGGGTACGTGGAGTTGGGTTGTTCCGGACGGACTGTGGGAGATCGCGGAGCCGTTGATCCCGCCGTCGAAGGTGCGGCCGCAGGGTGGCGGGACGCAGGACACGCCTGATGAGACGGTGTTCGCGGCCATCGTCTACGTGCTGGTCAGCGGCTGTGCCTGGCGTGCGCTGCCGCCATGCTTCGGGATATCGAAGTCGACGGCCCATCGCAGGTTCGTGATCTGGTCGCGGGCCGGCGTGTGGGGCCGACTGCACGAGGAGATCGTGCACCGGCTCTACGACGCCAGCCTGCTCGACCTGTCGCGTGCAGTCCTCGACTCCGCCCACGTGCGCGCTAAAAAGGGGGCGAACACACAGGTCCGAGCCCCGTGGACCGGGGCAAGCCGGGCTCCGAGATGCACGTCCTGTCGGACGCGAACGGACTGCCCCTGGTCGTCGGCGTCTCCGCGGCCAACGTCCACGACAGCCTCGCGCTGAAGCCCATGGTCGCCGGTCACCAAACGAGACACGACCCACACCGCGGCCGGTACTTCAAGCCTCAGCGTCTTCACGCCGACAAGGCGTACGACGTTCCTCACCTGCGCAAATGGCTACGCGGCAAGCGCATCGGCGTCCGCATCGCACGCAAGGGCATCGAGTCCAGCGAACGACTCGGCCGACGCAGATGGGTCATCGAGCGCACCATGTCCTGGCTCACGGGCTACCGTCGGCTCAACCACCGCTACGAACGAAACACCCGAAACTACCTGGCCTTTCTCGGCCTCGCCGCCGCCCTCTGCTGCTACAAGCGACTCATCCGCCTCACCACGTAGGACACGGTCTTAGCCTAGGAAATCTTTGCATAATCTAAAGCTTAGGGGCTACCGGCTGCGCCGGGCCGAAGCCGTCAGACTGCTGGGAGCGTCATGATCACTGCGAAGCGTCGAGGCGATCCGGCGGTGCTTTCCTGGCTTCCGATCGTGGTGATGGCGTTGGTGGCTGCCATGGACATCACTGCAGGCCCGCAGGCAGGTTTCCTGCCCCTCGTCTCTCTCGGTCCTGCGTTCGCCGGGCTGATCGGCACCTGGCGGCGCACTGTGCTCATCGGCTGCGCGGCGCTGCTGCTGTGCGCCGGTCTGGGGGTGTATGACGGGCTTTTCGACACCCGGCGTGGTTACACGGCCATGGCTTCGGTCGCCGGAGTGACACTGGCCGGTGCCCTGGCGGCGGGCACACGCATGCGGCGCGAGGCGGAGCTTGCCAGCGTGCGTTCCATCGCGGAGGTGGCGCAGCGCGTGCTGCAGCGTCCCGTACCGCGCCAGGTCGGCCCTCTTGAGGTGGCGGCCTCCTACACCTCGGCGGTTGCCGATTCACGTATCGGCGGTGACTTGTACGAGGTCGTGGTTTCGCCGTACGGAGTTCGCGTCATCGTCGGGGATGTCCAGGGCAAAGGGCTCGCTGCCGTGGAGACGGCCGCCCTGGTGCTGGGTGTCTTCCGTGAAGCGGCGCACGACGAGCCCGACCTGGCCGCCGTCGCCGCGCGGCTGGAGCGCACGGTGGCCCGCGAGGCGAACGGAGAGAAGTTCGTGACCGCCATCCTCGCCGAGATTCACACCGACGAAGAGTCCATTGCGTTCCTGAACTGCGGCCATCCAGCCCCGATGATCATCCGCCCCGACCGCTCCGTCGACTTCCCCCTCCCACCCGCCTACGCACTGCCCATCGGGATGGGAGAACTCGGAGGAGACCCGCCCCACCCCTACCGCGCCGACTTCGGCCCCGGCGAACAACTCCTCCTCTACACCGACGGCGTCACCGAAGCACGGAACGCAGAGGGAACCTTCTACCCTCTGGAGGAGCGAGCCGGGCTCCTCGACCTCTTCGACGCCAACGCCGCACTCGAAGTGCTGCGCAGGGACATCGTCCTGCACGCCAGCGGCCCGCACGACGATGCGGCCATGCTTCTGCTGCGCTACCGACGCGGGTGAACGTGAGTATGAGGAGAGAAGGACGAGAGTGACCCGGAGCAAGGTAGAAAGGGTGGCATGGCCAGGGAGATAGCTCCGCCGGAGAGCATGGATGATGTGGACGCGGTGACCCAGGCAGTGCTGACCGCCTCTCGGCTGCTGGTCGCGGTATCAGCGCGCTCGCTGGCACACGTCGAAGACCGCGTCACCCTGCCGCAGTTCCGGATGCTGGTGGTGCTCTCCACGCGCGGAACCACCAAACTCGTCACGCTCGCAGAACTACTGCACGTGGCACCCTCGACTGCGATGCGCATGCTCGACCGGCTGATCACAGCAGGGCTCGCCGACCGGAAGACCAACCCGCACAACCGCCGCGAGACACTTCTCCGGCTCACCGACGAAGGACACCGCACCGTCGAAAACGTCACCGCACGCCGACGCGAAGAAATCACCTCGATCGTCCAGCGGCTCGCCCCGCACCAGCGAACGGCGCTCATCCACGCCCTCAACGACTTCAACGAAGCAGGCGGCGAGCCACCGGCACCGCTGCTGGACGAGAGCGCCGAACTGCACCCACTGGGCTGAGGCGGCCGCATGGCGACAAAGGCAAAAATCCATGCGACCCGTGATCGCCGAAGAAACCTTCCGCCGACCATTACGAGACCTGCTACCCCTACACCGCAGCGGCCCCGGCCCATAAGCGGGACGCCATCTGGCGAGCTAGGGAGCTAGTCTCCTGAGTCAGGAATTCTGTTCAGATATGAGGCGAGGCGTTCGAGGATCTCGTCCGCGGTCTTGGTCCAGACGTAGGGCTTGGGGTCGGTGTTCCAGGCTGCGATCCAGGTCCGGATGTCCTGCTCCAGGGCCTGGACTGTCTTGTGGACGCCTCGCCGTATCCGTTTGTTCGTCAGCTCGGCAAAGCATCGCTCCACGAGGTTGAGCCAGGACGACCCGGTCGATGTGAAGTGCAGGTGGAACCGGGGGTGGGCCAGCAGCCAGGTCTTGATGGCCGGGGTCTTGTGGGTGGCGTAGTTGTCCAGCACCAAGTGGACCTCGAGACCATCGGGCACTTCCCGGTCGAGCTTGATGAGGAACTTCTTGAACTCCTCGGCCCGGTGGCGGCGGTGCAGGGAACCGATCACCTTGCCGGTGGCGACCTCCAGGGCGGCGAACAGGGTGGTGGTGCCAGCACGGACGTAGTCGTGCGTGACGCGTTGCGGCACTCCGGGCATCATCGGCAGCACCGGCTGAGACCGGTCCAGGGCCTGGATCTGCGACTTTTCGTCCACGCAGAAGACCAGGGCCCGCTCGGGCGGGTCCAGATAGAGGCCGACGACATCGTGAACCTTGTCGACGCAGTACGGAGCCGTCGACAGCTTGAAGGTCTCCGGGCGGTGCGGCTGCAGACCGAACGCCCGCCAGACCCGTGACACCGTCGACTGCGACAGACCCGTCTGCTTCGCCATCGACCGTGTCGACCAGTGCGTCGCGTTCTTCGGGGCGGACTCCAGGGTCTTGGCGACCAGCGCGGCCACCTGTTCGCCGGTGACCGACCTGGGACCGCCCGAGCTGGGAAAGTCGCCCAAGCCGGCGATCCGGTGCTCGACGAACCTCGCCCGCCAGCGGCCCACCGCATGCGGAGTCGAGTCGAGCCGGGCCGCGACGTCCTTGTTCGAAGCACCCTCCGCGCAAGCCAGGATGATCCGGCACCTCAGAGCCCACGCCTGCGGCGTGGAGCGACGCTGCACCCATCCCCCGAGCGCAGCCCGTTCCTCATCGGACGGAATCGACTCGGCCTTCGGCCGCCCAGTACGCGCCACAGACCAAGCTTATACATCTGAACAGAATTCCCGACTCAGAAGACTAGGACATCTCTCATCACCGAGCCCGGGCGCGTGCTCGCACAATGTTCTTGTCGTACCGGCGCCGGCCAGCGATTCTGGGCCGCTACCAGGGACCTGAAAACACCTCTCCACGGGGCGCGGTCGTGCCCCGCGGAGAGGCGCGGACGCATCACGGTTCCCATCCCTGCCGCCACTGGCCTCGGCCAGTCGCCGGCACCTCGAAAACGAAGCATCCATCGCCCACTGTGTCGCTGACTGACTTCACGACGACGCATGTCCGCCCTCGCCGGAGGCCGGGCCGTTGACGCAGCGGGGAGAGTCTCCAGCGCGTGGGTGCGGGTGAAGTCCAGCATCGTCTCAACTCTCTGCACGGTCTGTATGCGCGGCCGGGACCACGGCTACCGGGCACAGGGCGGTATGCAGCACCTTGCCGCTCACCGAGCCGAGCAGCAGCCTTTTCAACCCGGTGCGGCCGTGGGAGCCGACCACCAGCAGGCCGGCTTGCCGGGAGGCATCCACCAGGGCCTGTGCGGGCTGATGCCGCTTGACACGCCCTTGTAGGTCCAGGCCGGGGTAGTGAGACCGGTACGGGGCCAGAACGTTCTCCAGCCCCTCCTGCGCACTGCTGGAAACCGCCTCGTCGTCCATGAGCGCAGGTCCAGTGGGACCGGTACCCAAAAGCTCTGGCCGGGTGGCCACATAAACCACCTCAAGGGCAGCGCCACGGGCCTGCGCCGCCTCCAGCGCGAACTCCATCAGACCGGACGGAAGATCGTCCACATCGACGCCTACCACCACACGGTTCTCCCTCGGCTCCTCACGCTCTCCCGGCCTCACCACGAGCACCGGACACTCCGAGTGCGTGGCGACCTGAAGGCTTACCGAGCCAAGAGGCAACCGGGGAAACCCACCGGCGCCCCGGTGGCCGACGACGATCAAGGACGCGGCCGAGGATCGGTCGAGAAGTGCTTGCGCGGGCGGTCCGGACACTACGTCGGGTACGACCGCCAGTTGCGGGTATTGCTGCCCCACCGACTCGGCGAACGAGGCGATCACGTGTTCCGCCTCTTGTGCAGTCGCCCCCCGGCCGGTCGATTCAGCCGACCCCGGGGGGGCAGGCCACTCGACCGCATGCAAAATGCGCAGGACTGCCCCGCGCCGAAGCGCCTCCTCGGCGGCATCGCGGACGACCAGGCTCTGCTCCGCAGTGTCCACCACCCCCACCACCACTGATCCGGTCATGAGCTGATCGTCCATGGTCATTGAGCTGTACTGAGATTTGTGGAGTCCCTGATGCCAGGGTTACGGTCCTGGCGAAGGAGATCCACCAGCACCATGGCAGCACCCCGTAAATATCCGGACGAACTGCGCGAGCGCGCGATTCGCGAGGTCCGCACCACCGGCCGCCCGATCGCGCACGTCGCGAAGGACCTGGGCATCCACAAGGAGGCCTTGCGCGGCTGGGTCCGCCAGGCCGAGGCCGACCGCGGCGAGCGGGACGACCGGCTCACCACCGCAGAGCTCGACGAGCTCAAGCAACTCCGTAAAGAAGTAGCGGAGCTGCGGCGGGCGAACGAGATCCTGAAAGCCGCCTCGGTGTTTTTTGCCCAGGAGATCGACCGTCCCCGGACGAGGCCGAGCAGGTGATCGACCACCTGCGTGGACACGGCCTCGGGGTCGATCCCGTCTGCCGGGTGCTGGACCTGTCTCCGTCGACGTACTTCGCCCGCAAGAAGCGGCCGAAGTCGGCCCGTCGGCTCCGCGACGAGCAGCTCATGCCTCTGATCGAGGAGGTCCACGCGGACTCGGGCGGCACCTATGGCGCCCGCCGGATCACGCGGGCCCTGGGCCGCCGGGGCGTCGAGGTGGCCCGCTGCACGGTCGAGCGGCTGATGGCCGAGCTGGGCCTGGAGGGCGTCATCCGTGGCCGGCGCCGCCGCACCACGGTCCCGGAGCCGTCGGCGCCGCGTCCGCCGGACCTGGTCGACCGCGACTTCACCGCCTCGCGGCCCGATCAGCTGTGGGTCGCGGACATGACCTATGTCCGCACCTGGTCGGGATGGATGTATGTGGCATTCGTCCTGGACGTGTACTCGCGGATGATCGTCGGCTGGCAGGTCGCGAACCACATGCGGACCGAACTCCCTCTGGACGCCCTGGAGATGGCGCTCTGGCGGCGTCGGATCAAGAAGGACTCCGGACTGATCCACCACAGCGATCGCGGGTCGCAATACGTGTCAATTCGGTATACCGACCGGCTCGCGGACATCGGCGCCTCCGCCTCCGTCGGGTCGGTCGCGGACTCGTATGACAACGCGATGGCCGAGGCGCTGAACGGGACCTTCAAGGCCGAGCTGATCGAGATGCAGGGTCCTTGGAAGGACGTCGAGCAGGTCGAGCGGGCGATCTTCCAGTGGGTCACCTGGTACAACGAGGAACGTCTGCACTCCGCGCTCGACTACGTGCCGCCGGCCGAGCACGAGGAAGCCTTCTGGCGCAGCCAGGAGCAAACCCCGCAGTCCGCCTGAACCAATCAAGATCGGACTCTACGAAACTCGGGGCAGCTCATCATCTTCTCTCCCGCTGTTCGTCCGGCTTCCCGTAGCGCAGCGCTGAAAAGCTCTGGGCCGATATGGACTCGCCTCCATCACACGATCCGGTCGCGATCATGGCAACTTGGATACAGCAGCTGATGCGCCACACATGCCAGTTGTCGATCGATCCGTCGCGGAGCAGCGGCGATGGGACAGAAGATCCGGATTGGAGGACTTCGTGAACTGCTACGAATGCCGCAGAGAGGGTCGCGTAGCCGCTTCAGCAGAGGCCGTGTGCCAGCACTGCGGGGCGGGGGTGTGCGCTGATCACGTACGGGTCGAAATGCAGGAGCTGCATCAGCAGGCCGGTCTGGGGAAGCGCACACATAATCTGCCCGCCCGCCGCATGCTGTGCACCGTCTGCTAGGCAGCAGAGCGGCTAGGAGGCAGCATCGATGGCGAACCCTGTCCGTGGCCCCTCGTACCCGGCGTTACCGTTTCGCCGACGGGGCCGAAAGGTCCACCCGCCCCGCACCTTCCAACCCGGCTAAAGCGGCATTTTACCTGTCGCGCACTTGTGAGGGGTACGGGACCGTAGGACCCGGAGTCCAGTGCTGTGACCCGGTGCCGGGCTCAGGGATGGAAGCGGGGGTAGACGTAGCCGGCTCCCCAGAAGGGGGTGTAGCCGTAGTGGCTGTAGAGGCTGCCGTAGTACTCGTTCTGGTCCAGCAGTTCGGGGTCGTAGCCAGGTGCCTGGGCAACGTCGCCCCTTGTGCGGTCGATGTGCACACGGTCGTCGGTCACTTCTGACACCGCGTCGACCGGGATATAGGTCTCCTTCCCCCCGATGCCCAGAAAGCCGCCGTGTTCCAGGATGAGGAAGCGGACCCTCTGCTCGTTCTCGTCAATGACGAGGTCACCTACCTTGCCGATCTCGGTGCCAGACCGGTCGGTCACTTTCCTGCCGAGAACGTCCTCGTCAGGAGAGGCGATGACGTGGGGTGAATCGGAGAGCTTGGTCAGAACGGGGATGGGGTCGGTACCCATGAAGTCCTCCTGGTCTGTCTCGCAGCGCCCGTTCGGGCGCTCCTCCCTGAGTGCCCGACTTTGGCCCGGTTACGCGTAACCCGTCGGGACGTAGAAAAGAGGCTGCTCCGAGCAGGCACGAAGGGTTCGGTGCGCCACCCGAATCGACTTGCAGACCCGTGACGCGGACCGCCCGGACCAAGAGCAATCGTTGGTGAACTCCCGCGAGGACTGCTACGGGCCGGCAGCCCCAAGAAGAGTCCTTCCAGCTCTCGTCCGGACCGGCGGCGGGAACCGGCGGTCCGGCTTTGCAGCCGTGTCCGCGGCATGCCGAACTCGATAGGCGGGTAGCCCTTCGCCTCCCCCGACTGCTGTAGGCGGGGGCGCTGATCTTTCGCTGGTCCCCGGCCTGGGAGGGACGTCTCCTCTGGTCCGACTGGTCTGCAACACGCCTGTACGTGGTGTGCGGGGAGTTGTTCCGCCGTGCACTGAAAGGTCCATCGCGGGTTTGGTGCGTGTAACACGATGGCGTGCAGCTGTCGTTGCGGGGTAGCTGGTCTTTATGACGCAGATGGAGTTGAGCAGTCCAGCGTTCCGTGGTCAAGGGCGTCTTCCTCCTCAATGCGCACGGGCCGGTGACAACACCTCACCACCTCTGTCGTGGACCGGAGTGCCCCAGGAGGCGTCGGAGCTGGCCCTGCTCTGTGAGAGCCTCGACGCACTTTCCAGCGACGGCTTTCTGCTCTGGCTCGTGACCGGCATCGATCCACGCCGTACAGGATTGGACACAGGCACCGACGACCCTGGCAGTCACGTGCACAGAAACAGTTACGGTGAGGTGGGCTGGGGCGGTCCCGGCGCGTCAGACGGTGAACCACGGCCCTATATCTTCCGGCTTTACGCGCTACCGGCCCCCGTGTCGATACCTCACGATGTATCGGCTGATGCTGCACGTCAGGTGCTGGAGCACCAAGGCGTTAATCAGTGTGGCCTCGTGGCTCTGTACTGACTTTCACGGAGCGTGACAGGTGTGTCGACGGCTTTGAAGGCGCCTGCCGTACATGCGCTCCGGCCTTCACGGCCGGGAGGTAGCCGAAGGCGCTGAGTACCACGTCCGGGACCCCGGCGTTTCTGTCCATCGGGCAGTTCGAGCCTTCTCCCAGTTCCAGAACGCCACTCCGGCACCCCCCAGGACCGCCATGCCGGTGCGAACCGGGCAGACCTACTACCCGGGGGGCGGACATGGTCATGAGGCCCGGGGCGGTTCTCCTGCCGGGAGGTGGCCGGGCGGCGCGCGTGGTGTAGTCGATGACGTACGTCGCCGGGAGGGGCAGCGTGTGCGCGTGACCACCGTTGACGCGCTGGAGTTCCATGCCGAAGGCTTCGTACACGGAGGCCAGGTTCGTCTGTCGGGCGCCCGTCAGATGTTCACGGCCCCGGGAGAGGTAGGGCCGGGCACTTTGGCCGCTTCGGGCCCTGGTACGACTGTGAGCTGTGCGATCTCGGCCCGTAGGGCGGTGACTTCTGCGGTCAGGGCCTCCAGGAGGGCTGCCTGCCTCCGCTCCTCGGCGTTGTCCCGTTCGAAGCGGGAGATGAACCAGGCGGCGATGTTCGCCGTCACGACACCGAGCAGCGCGATGCCGGAGAGCATCAGCCCCACGGCGAGCAGTCGGCCGAGCCCGGTGGTGGGCGCCAGGTCTCCGTATCCCACCGTCGTCATGGTGGTGAAGGACCACCACACCGCGTCACCCAGTGTGCGAATGTTGCCACTGGGCGCGTCCCGCTCCACCTGGAGCACCGCGAGGGAGCCGAACATCATGAGCCCGACGACGGAGCCGGCGACGTAGACCGTCATCGTGATCTGCGGCGCGTGCCTGGCCCGTCGCCCCACCAGGAGCAGAGTGGAGACCAGTCGCAGCAGACGCAGCGGCTGGACCAGCGGCAGGACGACGGCCAGCAGGTCCAGCGGATGGCTCCGGACGAACGCCCACTTACCGGAGGCCAGTGCCAGCCGTACCGCGTAGTCGGCTGCGAAAGCCGCCCATACGGTCCACTCGGCCGCACGGCACGCCGCGTGCACCCACGCCGGTGCATCCGGAGTAAGGACAGGGAAGGCGTACGCGACGCCGAACACCACCGCCAGCAGCAGAAGAGGCGTCCGCGTGCGCTGCTCCCATCGGCCCAGCCGGGTTCCATGCTTCATACGAGCATCGTAGGAAACCGCCCAGGTCGGCTCTGCGGAGGGCTTTCGCGCATGCGGTCAGGCCTCTCGCTGCAGAAGTGGTTCCGAGCGGAACGACACGGGTGTGGCGAACGCCTAACCGATCCCCATCCGAGCGGTATCGGGGGGGGACGCAGCCGGATGGAAACGGGTGGCGCTATGTCCGTTGTTTCGACATCATCGCAGGTGAGAGGCGTCTCGCTCATGAGTTCGAGTACCACCTGCCCCACCGAGCGTCCCCAGGTAGAGTCGTTCTGACCTGGGGGAACGCGTTCTCGGGGGCGCTTCTGCATGCGGTACCCGCCGTGCGGTACTGAACCGCTGGCGCATTGAGGCAGCGCGTCTGAGCTGGGCTTTTGTGGTGATCGCCTGAGAGAGCGTCGTGACGCGGTCCCACGGCCGTCGAGGGGGACTGCGCACTGTGCACTCCTTCCACGGCCCGCCGCATCCACATGCCGTCCCTGCTGCCCCCGGCCCGTTCCGTGCCGACCGAGCCGTCGCCGTCCGGCTCTCCGAACGGTGCGATGCGTGCAGCTTCGCAGCGGAACTCCGAGCGAGTGAGGCGCGCTGACGCGGTCGGGCCCGACCGCGTCAGCAAGAAGGCCCGACCATGATCGTGTGACGAGCTCGAAGCCAGGCCTTCCAGCGCGCCGGGCCAGCGGCAGGCTTTCGCCGTCTCGCGCCACTGCCTCCTCGGGTTGGCCCGGGAGCGGCTTCGTGGGGAGATCGTCTGCGCCTGGCTGCCGATGGCCCACCGCTACCGCAACCGCGGGGAGACGTCGGAGGACCTGCGACAGGTCGCGGAGGTCGGTGACGAACCTGAGGTCTCGCCTGACGTGGTCGCCGATCTTGCCGAGTCGGTGTCGGACCGGTCAGCCCTCTCCGCCAGGGACGCCCCGTCGGGAGAAGGCGACCCACGGGCTCACGGCGCCCGGGACAGGCGGAGGCCGACTCCATCGCGTAGGTCCGTCGCCCGCGTCCGCACCCGTGGCGGTGTGCTTCGGCCCGCCATCCGACTCAACCCGTCGACGTACGAGGTCGCGCATGGGCATACCTGCGGATGAACCCGCAGGCCACGACGATGATGGGGACCTCGATGAACAGCTTTCCACGCCTCGGCCGTTCCGTGCGCCGGACTGCCTACGCTCTGGTCAGTTGCTGCCTCGCCGCCACGATGCTGGCTGGTTGCAGTACCCACGAAGGGGAGTACAACCCGCCCGGCGCGAACGCCCGGGTCGGGAACATGCTGATCCGTTACGCCCATATCTCCGAGCCGCCGAACGGTCCGTGGGAGATCGGGCACGACGCCCCGTTGTACGTGTGGCTCTACAACGAGGGAGCCACCGCGGACCGGTTACTCGGCGCTGAGACGACGATCGCACGGTCGGTCGACATCGTCACCGGGGACGGCGACGAGCGGGGGCCGGTGGAGGTGCCGCCCGAGAAGCTGGTGGAGCTGGAGGAGGACCGGCCGCACCTGCTGCTGCGAGGGCTGAAGGAGGAGATGAGGGGCGGCGACTACGCTTGGGTGACCCTGCGCTTCGAACGTGCGGGTGAGGTGGCGCTGCAGATGCACGCGCAGCTGCCCACCTACGTCGGCGAGGACGCCACCGACACCCCGGGGCTCACGCCGCCCTCGCCCGGAGAGTGATCCGCACAGCAGGGCGGCGGCCTCGCCGCGGGCGAGTCCGCCGCGATCCAGGGCCAGCGACTCCCGCGTCGGTGGGCTGTGTGGAACCCGGTCATCCGGGCACCCAAGGGGGGCCGCATCTGCAACGTACGTCTGCGGCAACGGTCGAGTACCAGGGCCGGAAAGGAGACCGCCGTGACTCCTGGACAGTCCTCGCCGCCGGAGACCGGCCCCTCGCCCAGGAAGCTGGCCCGCGGCCTGAGGAACGAACCCATCAGTGGCCTCATGCTCCTGTCCTCGCTCTGGCTGTTCGTCGGAGCGTGGATCATCGGCTATCCGTTCACGGAGCCGGCCGTCGACGCCCATCTCATCGAGATTCTCGTCGGCGTCGTCGTGTTCTGCGTGGCTCTGGCCCGGCTGATCCGGCCGCGAGGATGGGTGAGCGATGTGCTCGTCCTGGCGGGCGGGGTGTGGCTGTTCGTCGCGCCGTTCGTGGTGAGTTACGGCGATACCGCCGCGGCCGACGCCGCACGTGTCAACGACATCACGGTGGGCTGCGTGCTGGTCGTCCTGTCGGCCCTCCCCCTGGCCATCGCGCTGACGGCGTCCCGGGCAGGCAGGTCGGCGGACTCTCGCCCGGCCTCTCCTCGCGGAGGGAGGCGGTGTTCCTGAGTCACGGTGCTGCCCGGTCGCCCGGACCGGTCCGGGGGCTGCCGGTGGTGGCCGGGGCCGGCCGGTCAGTGCGTCCGGTCGTACGTCCGGCGTCCGGCCAGTGCTTGCTCGACCAGTTGGAGGAGTTCGGTGAGCAGGTCGTGCTCGGTGGCGTGGAAGCCCTGGCCTGCGGTGGTGGAGCGCAGTCGGTCGAGGGCGGCGGCGATGGGCGGGAGCTGGTCGGGCGCGCTGTTCCATGCCAGTTCGCGCAGGAGCATCGCGACGCGGATCAGAACCGCGGGCTCGGCGGCGCCGTAGCGCAGCGGCTGTGCTGGCGCGAGATCGAGGAGATCTGCCAGGTCCGGGCGCCGCAGCACGACCCTCACCCGGTGGCGGCCGTCGTGCAGTACCCGGGGGTCGAGGTCGCGGCGGGCCAACTCGCACAGCAGAGCGGAGGCGTGGGTGAGGGCATGGACAGCGGTAGTGGGGTCGTTGACCCCGGGTGAGAGCGCTTTGGCGGTGATGTCGGTGAGCCGGCGGAGTCCGAAGGCGACGTCCTTGGCCTCGGTGCGTTCCGCGCCGGTGGAAACCGCCTCCGCGGCTTTGCGGACCAGACCTGTCCGGGTCTCGTGGGAGAAGGGCTGCCCGCACGCGGCCAGGCGGCTCCCATGGGTGTGCCGGTGATCAGGGAGCTGCCGGGGTCGCCGACGATGAGCAGGACCACGTCGGCCTCGACGGCTGCCTCCAGGAGTGCATCCTCGTCCACGGCGGTCGGGAAGCCGGGCTTCAGGACGGGCAGGAGCACTGCGTCGGCGGGTGGTTGCGGTGGCGCGCCCGGGCCCCCGGCGGCGGGGGCCCTTTCGGAGGGAAGGCAGTGGATGGTGCGGTCGGCGGCCGCGCGGACGCTGTGCATCATCGTCTCCACCCGGATCTCGCGTGCCAGGTGAGAAAGGAACAGCACCAGGCCGAGCACGCTCGCCAGAGTGAGGAGGAACGCCCCTGGTACTGCCCCAACCTCCCCCAGCCCCTGACCACCGCCACCGCCGACCTGCCCACCAAGGAAGATCGGCAAACACACCTGGCGCGCCCGGGTCGACGCCCGCACCTCCTACCGCCTGCGTCCCAAAGCCGCCCCCGACCACCGAGGCGCACGAAGGATGCTCTGCCCCGCAGCAGGCACACACCCCACCGTCGCCTGCCCCGTCAAGCGCCGCAGCCTCGGCCGCACCCCCCGTCTTCCCCTCATCGACGTCACCCCCACCCCGGCAGGAACCCCCGCAGTCTGCCGCCGTGAGTCCCTCACCTTCACCCGGGACATCGGCATCCGTCACTGGCAGGAACTCGACCACGGCCTCGCCCCCTGGGTCCACCACCACTTCCGCCTGCGCAACCGTGTGGAGCACTTCAACGGCTACGCCAAAAACCACGAAGCCATCGAACGCAGCCGCACCCGCCGCATCCGCGGAATCGCCGCCCAGTCCCTCCTCCTCTCCTTCCAGATCACCCACGCCAACCACCGCAAACGCGCCAGCTGGCTCGACACCCTCCAGACAGACGGCCTCCCCGCCCGCCGCCCCTCCAACCGCCACAAACTCAAGAACCCGCGTGACTGGACCCCGGGCGGCTACCTCTCTGGCACCACCTCCGAGAACTGATCCACCCCACCCCCCGCACTCCACCTGATCAGCACAAACACATCTGGCCTTCTGCGAACCCGGAGAGGGCCAGATCACGTCCACCACAACAACAATGAGCTGCCCCGAGTTTCGTAGAGTCCGATCTTGATTGGTTCAGGCGGACTGCGGGGTTTGCTCCTGGCTGCGCCAGAAGGCTTCCTCGTGCTCGGCCGGCGGCACGTAGTCGAGCGCGGAGTGCAGACGTTCCTCGTTGTACCAGGTGACCCACTGGAAGATCGCCCGCTCGACCTGCTCGACGTCCTTCCAAGGACCCTGCATCTCGATCAGCTCGGCCTTGAAGGTCCCGTTCAGCGCCTCGGCCATCGCGTTGTCATACGAGTCCGCGACCGACCCGACGGAGGCGGAGGCGCCGATGTCCGCGAGCCGGTCGGTATACCGAATTGACACGTATTGCGACCCGCGATCGCTGTGGTGGATCAGTCCGGAGTCCTTCTTGATCCGACGCCGCCAGAGCGCCATCTCCAGGGCGTCCAGAGGGAGTTCGGTCCGCATGTGGTTCGCGACCTGCCAGCCGACGATCATCCGCGAGTACACGTCCAGGACGAATGCCACATACATCCATCCCGACCAGGTGCGGACATAGGTCATGTCCGCGACCCACAGCTGATCGGGCCGCGAGGCGGTGAAGTCGCGGTCGACCAGGTCCGGCGGACGCGGCGCCGACGGCTCCGGGACCGTGGTGCGGCGGCGCCGGCCACGGATGACGCCCTCCAGGCCCAGCTCGGCCATCAGCCGCTCGACCGTGCAGCGGGCCACCTCGACGCCCCGGCGGCCCAGGGCCCGCGTGATCCGGCGGGCGCCATAGGTGCCGCCCGAGTCCGCGTGGACCTCCTCGATCAGAGGCATGAGCTGCTCGTCGCGGAGCCGACGGGCCGACTTCGGCCGCTTCTTGCGGGCGAAGTACGTCGACGGAGACAGGTCCAGCACCCGGCAGACGGGATCGACCCCGAGGCCGTGTCCACGCAGGTGGTCGATCACCTGCTCGGCCTCGTCCGGGGACGGTCGATCTCCTGGGCAAAAAACACCGAGGCGGCTTTCAGGATCTCGTTCGCCCGCCGCAGCTCCGCTACTTCTTTACGGAGTTGCTTGAGCTCGTCGAGCTCTGCGGTGGTGAGCCGGTCGTCCCGCTCGCCGCGGTCGGCCTCGGCCTGGCGGACCCAGCCGCGCAAGGCCTCCTTGTGGATGCCCAGGTCCTTCGCGACGTGCGCGATCGGGCGGCCGGTGGTGCGGACCTCGCGAATCGCGCGCTCGCGCAGTTCGTCCGGATATTTACGGGGTGCTGCCATGGTGCTGGTGGATCTCCTTCGCCAGGACCGTAACCCTGGCATCAGGGACTCCACAAATCTCAGTACAGCTCAACAAAGCCGGTCAAAGCGACAAAGTGTCGCTTTGACCGGCTCTATTTGGTCGGTTGACCCTGGTGTCCGAGGGGGGACTTGAACCCCCACGCCCGATAAAGGGCACTAGCACCTCAAGCTAGCGCGTCTGCCATTCCGCCACCCGGACAAGGTGTCTGTCGTTCGCGGTGTGTTCCCCGCGGCGACATGGAAAACAATACCAGGGGTTCGGAGTGCGTTTCACCTGCGTATCGGGGGCATACCCGGTGGTCAGTGAGGTGCGGCGTGCCGGTGTGAGCGGCCTCCGTGGTCCGGGGAGGTCTCGGGGCTACCTTCGCGTCCATGAGTGATCGCGGCTACCGCCGGCCCCGCCCGCTGTCTCCGCTGCGCGAGCATCTGCGCGACACGTTCTGGTTCGCCCCGACCATGGGGTTCGTGTCTGTGTTCGTGCTGTGGCTGGTCGCTTCCGAGGTCGATGACGAGATCGTCGCGTTTCTCCGGCGGGAGAAGGCCTACGACGAGCTGGAGACCCTGATCTCCTTCGCCCAGGACGCGAAGACGATCGTCACCCAGATCAGCTCGGCGATGATGACCTTCATCGGTGTGGTGTTCAGCATCTCGCTGGTCGCCGTGCAGATGGCCAGCGGGCAGCTCACCCCCCGGGTGGTGCGGATCTTCGTCCGCAGCCGGATCAGCAAGGCCACGCTGACGGTGTTCCTGGCGACGTTCCTGTTCTCGCTGCTGGTCCTGGCCTCGTACGAGAGCGAGACCGACCCGCGCCGGGTGGTCTCGGTCCCGCTGTTGCAGAGCCTGCTCACGCTGGTGCTGGTCGGGCTGAGCCTGCTGCTGTTCGTCGTCTACGTCAGCTCGACGCTGCGGCTCATGCAGGTCGGGCCGGTCGTCGACCGGATCGCACGGGACTCGTTCCGGGTGCTCGGCCGGATGCCCCGGGGGCCGGGCGGGTCCGAGGGGCTGGGGGCGCGGACCGGGCAGGTGATGTACGAGGGGCGGGCCGGGGTGCTGCGGGACGTGAACACGGCGCGGCTGGTCCGGGTGGCCCGGCGGCAGGGCGTCGTCCTGCGGCTGATCCCCCGGATCGGGGACTTCGTGGTGCCGGGGACCCCGATGTTCGCCGTCCACGGCGGAGCCGTACCCCCACGGCACCGGCTGCGGTCGGCGGTCTCCGTCTCGGTGGAGCGCACCCTGCACCAGGACCTGGCGTTCGGGCTGCGTCAGCTCACCGACATCGCGCTGCGGGCCCTGTCGACGTCCGTGAACGACCCGACCACCGCCGTCCAGTGCCTGGACCGGATCGTGCAGTTCCTCGCGGTCGTGGTGCGGCTGCCGCTCGGCACGGTCCACCACCGGGACCGGGCGGGGCGGGTACGGCTGGTGCAGGAGGGGCCGGAGTGGGAGGACCTGGTGGACCTCGCCTTCGAGGAGATCCGGTGGTGTGTGGCCGGAAGTCCGCAGGTGTCGCGGCGGCTCCTCGCGGGGCTGGACGATCTGCTGCTGCTGGCGCCGGAGGAGCGGAAGCAGCCGTTGGTACGGCATCGGGCGCTGCTCGTCGAGGCCGTGGAACGGAGTGTTCCCGTCGCCGCCGACCGGGAGTTCGCGCTGCTGCCGGACCGGCAGGGCATCGGGTAGGCCTCTGGCCGGTGGGCCCGGCGGTCCCCCGCCGGGCCCACATGCGCCCCCGCGAGTCAGTCGCCGCAGCGGCCCGTCCTCAGGGAGTGCAGGTGCTCACTGGACTTCCGGGCGAAGGCGAGCGACTCGACCGGGTTGTCGTGCTCGGCCTGCCAGTGGTGGTAGGTCCGGCCGTGGTGGGTCCGGCTGGTCACCTTGGAGAGGAACGTCTTGTAGTCGATGTCCCCGTCGCCCACGTCCGTCATGCGGTAGCCGTCACGTGTCGTCTCGTCGCGTATGCCGTCCTTGACGTGGAACAGGGGGTACCGGTTCGGGTACTTGAGGACGTACTTCAGCGGGTCGAGCGGGGCCCGGGTGCCGTCCACGCGCTTGCTGAACCGGAACTGTGCGCAGTAGGCCCAGTAGATGTCCATCTCCAGATAGACCAGGTCGGGATCGGTCTCGGCGAGCAGCACGTCGTAGAGGCGCACGTCGGGCTTGTCGGTGGCGAAGGAGAACTCCTCGGCGTGGTTGTGCTGGTAGAACTTCATCCCCCGCTTACGGGCGGCGGCGCCGTACTTGTTGAAGTCGTCGGCCGCCCGCTTCCAGCCGTCGACCGTGGAGCCGTAGCGGAACGGGCCGGAGGCCGTGCCGATGTGCTTGAGGCCGAGGGCCTGGGCGTCGTCCAGGACCTTCTCCAGGTTCTGGGCGAAGGTGTAGGCGCCGGGGTTGTCGTCGTCGTAGTAGCCGACGTGGCTGCCGATCGGGTTGAGGCCGTGGTCCTTGGCCAGCCGCTTGAGCTGGGCGAGGGTGATGGGGCCGGCCGAGCCCTGGGTGTAGCCGGCCAGTTCGATCTCGTCGTAGCCGTACTTCTCCAGCTCGGCGAAGACGGGGGCGAAGCCGAGCGTGGAGATCTTGTCGCGCAGGCTGTAGAGCTGGATGCCGAGGCGGCCGGGGGGCAGGACGGGCTTCCCCTTGCCGTGCCCGTGCCCGTGGCCGTGGTCCGGCCCGTGACCGGGGCCCTTGGCGGGTCCCTGGGCGGCGGCCTGGGCGGTCGCCGTGCCGATGATCGTGGCGGCGGTGGCTCCGGCGGCGACGCCGAGGATGTTGCGGCGGCTCAGTCTGCGGGCGAGTTCGGTGTCCTTGGAGGTGCGGCTCATGTTCGCGTGGCTCCCTTGGATGACGTGACGGGACGTGGGGTGAGCGGTGCGGTGCCGGGTGCGTGACGGGGATTGTCAGTGCAGTCCGGCAAGCTGGAGGAGCAGGGACTTCACTTCGGTGGCCCTGACCCGGTCGGTGAACGCGTGGGGGGTGGAGCAGAGGATGAGCGGACCTTCGTCGTCGCTCTCGGGGAGGCGGCCGTGGCTGCCGCGAATAGGTGAGGGGTCCAGGGGGACGACCGCCATGCGGTAGCGCAGGCCGAGCTTCTTGCGGGCGACCGCCGAGACGGCCTTCAGCCGTACGTAGGGGTCCTCGGGGTCCATGAACAGCTCGACGGGGTCGTAGCCGGGCTTGCGGTGGATCTCGACGAGCTGGGCGAAGTCGGGGGCGCGTGCGTCGTCGAGCCAGTAGTAGTACGTGAACCAGGCGTCCTTCTCCGCCACGGCGACCAGCTCGCCGGAGCGGGGGTGGTCCAGGTGGTGCGCCTTCTTGCCCTCGTCGTCGAGGAGCTGGTCGATGCCGGGCAGGTCCGCGAGGGCCGCCCGGACCTCCTCCAGGTCCTCGGGGCGGCGTACGTAGACGTGGGCGAGCTGGTGGTCCGCGACGGCGAAGGCCCGGGAGGCCATCGGGTCCAGGTACTCCATGCCGTCCTGCGTGTGCACCTCCAGCAGGCCCGCCCGGCGCAGCGCCCGGTTGATGTCGACGGGGCGGCTGACGCGGGTGATGCCGTATTCGGAGAGCGCGACGACGGTACGGCCTTCGGCGCGGGCGTCGGCCAGCAGCGGGGCGATGGCCCGGTCCAGGTCGGCGGCGGCCCGGTGGGAGCGGGGGTCGTCGGGGCCGTAGCGCTGGAGGTCGTAGTCCAGGTGCGGCAGGTAGCAGAGGGCGAGGTCGGGGGTGCGGGTGGTGATGATGTGGCGGGTGGCGTCGATGATCCATTGGGAGGAGACCAGGTCGGCGCCGGGGCCCCAGAAGTGGAAGAGGGGGAACGTGCCGAGTTTCTCGGTCAGTTCGTCGTGCAGGGCGGGGGGCCGGGTGTAGCAGTCGGGTTCCTTGCGGCCGTCGGCGTAGTAGACGGGGCGTGGGGTGACGGTCCAGTCGGTGTCGGCGCCCATCGCGTACCACCAGCAGATGTTGGCGACGGTGTAGCCGGGGTGGGCGCGGCGGGCGGCGTCCCAGAGCTTGTCGCCCTCGACGAGCCCGTTGTGCTGGCGCCAGAGCAGGACGTCGCCCAGTTCGCGGAAGTACCAGCCGTTGGCGACGATGCCGTGTTCGGCGGGCATGGCCCCGGTGAGGAAGGTGGACTGGGCGGCGCAGGTGACGGCGGGCAGGACGGTGGAGAGCGGAGCCTGCGCGCCCTGCTTCCCGAGCGCCGTGAGGTTGGGCATGTGGGCGAGCAGCTGCGGGGTGAGGCCGACGACGTCGAGGACGAGGAGGGGGGTGGGGCCCTGGTGGTCTGCCGTGCCCGGGGTGGTTCCGGGGGCGTCGTTGCTCATGGCAGCTCCTTGAGGCCGAGGTCGACGAGGAGGTCGCGGGCGAGGGTGAGTTCGGCGGCGATCCCGTCCGCGAGCTGGGTGCGGGTGCGGGGGCGCAGTTCGGCGGGGAGCGCCTGCCAGGTGTACGTCTCCACCTCCAGGTGCCGGGTCAGCGGCACGGCTCCCCCGACGAGCCGGGTCAGTGCCGTGCGGAGCACGGGGAGCGTGGAGGTGAGCGGGGGCGCGGGCGGGGCGTGCAGCGGTACGTGGAAGTGGGCGCGCCAGGGGGTGGAGTCGGGGAGCGCCCCGCCGGCGATCGCCTCGTCCAGGTCGTCGGTGCCGCGCAGCCCGGCGGCGGTGCGCGTGCGGGTCTGGTGGAGGAAGCGCGGTTCGGCGAAGGCGGCGAGCGCGGTGCGGACCTCGGGCAGGTGGGGGTGTTCGGCGTGCAGGGCGGCGGAGAGCTGGGACTTGACGACCGGGATGCCCGCCGCGGTCAGGGCGTCGAGCGCGGTGTCGGGGTCCTCGAAGGAGGTCGCCAGGTGGCAGGTGTCGACGCAGATGCCGATGCGTTCGTGGCCGACGTCGGTGAGCGGGGCGATGGCGTCGGCGGTGGTCTCCACGGTGCAGCCCGGCTCCGGTTCGAGGCCGACGCGGATGGACTTGCCGGTGAGTTCGGCGAGGGCGTCCAGGCGCTGGGCGAGCGTGGTGAGGGCGGTGCGTGCGGTGCGGGGGGCGCCGGGGTCGGTGGCGTAGGGGGTGCGCCAGGCGAGCGGGAGGGTGGAGATGGTGCCCTCGGTGACGTCGTCGGGGAGGAGGGCGGCCAGGAGGCGGGCCAGGTCGGTGGTGTGGGCGAGGCGGTCGGGTTCGGTCCAGTCCGGCCGGTAGACCCGGTACTTGACCTCGTCGGCGCCGAACCCCTCGTACGGGAAGCCGTTGAGGGTGACCACTTCGAGGCCCCGGCTGTCGAGTTCGGCGCGGAGGGCGCGGAGTTCGGCGGGGTCGTTGGTCAGGGCGCGGGCGGCGTCCCGGGCGAGCCAGAGGCCGATGCCGAGCCGGTCCCGGCCGAGTCGGCGGCGTACGGGTTCGCAGTGGTCGCGGAGCTGGGCGCGGACGCCGTCCAGGGTCTCGGCTGGGTGGACGTTGGTGCAGTACGAGAGGTGGACGACGGACCCGTCCGGGTGGCGGAAGCGCATGGCCTCACTCCCCGCCGCGCCGGATGGAGTTGCCTTCGTGGAGCGCGTCGGGGGCGGGGGTGTCCAGCTGGAGGCGGCCGCTCTGGCCGTAGAAGGCGACGGGGTTGCGCCAGAGGACCTGGTCGACGTCGTCCTCGGTGAATCCGGCCTTCAGCATGGCGTCGGCGACCTTGCGGGTCTTCAGCGGGTCGCTCTTCCCCCAGTCGGCGGCCGAGTTGACGAGCATCTTCTCGGTGCCGTGGTTCTTGAGGATGGCGACCATCCGGTCCTCGTCCATCTTGGTGTCCGGGTAGATGGAGAACCCGGCCCAGCAGCCGCTGTCAGTGGCGGCCTTTACGGTTGTCTCGTTGAGGTGGTCGAGCAGGACGAACTCCGGGGGGAGGCTCGATTCGCGGATGACGTCGATGGTGCGGTGGAGACCGGCGAGCTTGTCGCGGTGCGGGGTGTGGACGAGGGCGGGCAGCCCGTGGTCGGCGGCGAGTTGGAGCTGAGCGGCCAGCGCGTGGTCCTCGGCCGGGGTCATGGAGTCGTAGCCGATCTCCCCGACGGCGACGACGGAGTCCTTGACCAGATAGCGCGGCAGGGCGTCCAGGACGGGGGTGCAGCGGGGGTCGTTCGCCTCCTTGGGGTTGAGGGCGAGCGTGCAGTGGTGGGCGATGCCGTACTGGGAAGCGCGGAAGGGCTCCCAGCCCAGGAGGGCGTCGAAGTAGTCGTAGAAGCTGGCGGGCGAGGTGCGGGGCTGGCCGAGCCAGAAGGAGGGTTCGACGAGGGCGCGGACGCCCGCGTCGTACATCGCCTGATAGTCGTCCGTGGTCCTGGACGTCATATGGATGTGGGGGTCGAAGATGCGCATCAGGACTCCTCCGTGGGGGCGGCAGGGGTGGCCCGTTCGGGTGCCGGGGTGTGCTCGGGTGCCGGATCGGTGAGGGCGAGGACCGTGCGCAGGCCGGGCGGGACCTCACGGCCTGCGGCGGTGCGTTCGGCGGCGAAGTCGGCCAGCATGCGGGCGAGTTCGGCATCCCCCTGGGCCCGTTCCCCGAGCCGGGCGACGGCGTCCACCGGCACCCCGGTGAAGAGGCACTTCAGCACGGCGTGGCGCCAGGCGTGCGGGGGCAGGTGGGCCGCCGCGTACGGGCCGACGGCGGCGGCGACCAGCCGGGTGTCGTTGGTGCGCAGGGCGTCCTCGACGAGCGGCAGGGCGGTGGCGCCGAGGGCGAGGCGGTCCAGGGTGAGGAGGACGGCCCGGCGTTCGGCGGCGGTGCCCTGTTCGTAGAGCCGGGTGACGGAGGGCAGCGGGGCGCGGGCCTCGATGAGGAGGAGGGAGCGTACGGAGTCGGCGTGCTGCTGACCGCAGTGCCGGCCTGCGGCGGCGAAGCGCAGTTCCCACGCGGGGGTGACGGTCCCGTCGGTGGCCGCTTCGTCGGCCGTGGCGTGGTGTGCGGCCTCGGTCAAGGCCGTGTCGAGCCAGGCGCGGGCGGGGGCATCGAGTTCGGCGTCGAGTTCCTTGCGGGGCTTCAGCACGGTGCGCCGCCCTTACTCGTGCCGATGGCGCCCCTGGTCATGGCGTTGCGCAGGAAGTCGATGGAGGTGCGGGCGAGTTCGGGGCCCGCGTGGGAGTGGCGGGGCAGCTCGACGACGGTGAGGCCCTGGTAGCCGGTGGCGGCGAGGGCGGCGAGCACGGGCGGGAAGTCGATCTCGCCGTCACCGAAGGGGAGGTGCTCGTGGACGCCGCGCCCCATGTCCTCGATCTGGACGTGCCGGAGCCAGGGGGCGGAGTCCCGCACGCACTGCGCGGGGGTGGCCTCCTCCAGGCACTGGCAGTGGCCGATGTCGAGGGTGAGGCCGAGGGACGACGGATCGCCCAGGAGGCCCCGGAGGTGGTGGAAGTCCGCGAGGGTGGCGAGGAGGTGACCGGGTTCGGGCTCGATGGCGAGGGGGATGCCGGTCCGGTCGGCGGCGTCGAGTACGGGGGTGATCGCTTCGGTCAGCCGTTTCCAGGCGGTGTCCGGCGCGGTGCCGGGCGGGGTGATGCCGCTGAAGCAGTGGACGGCGTGCGCGCCGAGTTCGGCGGCCACGTCCACCGCCCGGACGAGCAGCGCGGTACGGGCGGCCCGGGCCTCGGGGTCCGGGTCGAGGAGGGAGGGGCCGTGCTTGCGGCGCGGGTCCAGGACATAGCGGGCCCCGGTCTCGACGGTGACGCGGAGCCCGAGGGAGGTGAGCCGGTGGCCGACGCGGCGGGTCCGCTCGGTGAGGTCCGGAGCCAGCGGGTCCAGGTGCATATGGTCGAGCGTCAGCCCGACGCCCGCGTAGCCGAGGTCCGCGAGGAGGCCGAGGGCGTCGTCGAGGCGGAGGTCGGTGAGCCCGTTGGTGCCGTAGCCGAAGTGGAGGGTCATGTGGGGCTCACCTTCCGGGCGAGGGCGCGGGCAAGAGGGACGAGTGCCATCACGGCGAGGCCGGAGCCGGGCGCTCCGTTACGGGCGGCGAGCGCCGCCTGGAGCGGGATCATGGCCCGGATGCCGCCACCGACCGCCCGCTGGATCAGGGGCGGGGACGGGTTGAGGGCTGCGTGCAGGAGGGGTGGCCCAGCGGTACGGAGGTAGGCGCCGGTGAACGCGGTGAGCAGGAGGTCGGCGGGGGTGAGGTGGTGGGGGCGGGTGGGCCGGTGTGCCCCTGGGCCTCCTGCCCGTACGGACCCGTGCTCCCAGGGCCCTTGGGTCAGTACCGGCCGGTGTGCCCCCGGCCCTCCTGCCCCTGCGAGCCGGTGCTCCCCCGGGCTGTTCGTCCGGGCCGCCCGGTGCTCCCCCGGTCCCCCGGTCCGGGCTGCCCGGTGAGCCGGTATCGAGGTCCGGCCTGCCCGGCCCGCCGTGAGCACGGCCGTGCCGAGCGCCGCCGTCGTAGCCAGGACCGCGAGCGGTACGGCGGTGGAGCCTCCCTGTGCCTCGTGGCGGGAGACGGCGGTGACGCCGTAGGTGTGCGCCCCGAGCGCGAGGGCGGCGGGGAGGGGGCCGCGTACGAAGGCGATCCGCGCGGCAACGTTGTCGCCCCCGCCTCGCGCGGTCGCGGCCGTCCCGCTTCCCGCTGCCGTCGCCGTCGCTCCCAGCAGCAGGTCCAGGGAGCGGGCCGCGGCCATCGCCGCCGGGCCCGCCTTCGTGTGCTTCAGGCGGAGGTCGTAGGCCCAGACCGTGGCGGCCAGGCCGGTGGCGACCGCGAGCGCCGGGCGGCCGGCCCGCGCCGCGAGGGCCAGGCCCGCCGCCGTCAGGACCCCGGCCGCGCCCAGGGCGGCGGCCGGGCTGACGCGGCCCGAGGGGATCGGCCGGTGCGGGCGGTCGACGGCGTCCTCCTCGCGGTCCGCCCAGTCGTTGAGCGCCATCCCCGCCTCGTACAGGCAGAGCGAGGCGCCGACCGCGAGTGCCGTACCCCGGCCGGGGCCACGGCCCACCGCCGCGGCCCCGGCCAGGGCGTCACCCGGCACGGAGAACAGTGCGGAGACCCGGAACAGTTCGCTCCAGGCCCGCACCGTGTCCCCTCTCCCGCGTCCGGGGGACGGCCTGAGCCTGTCCGGTGCGGGCGCAGTCCCACCCGTACCGGACAGGCCGTCTTCGGGGGTGCGGCCCGGAGCCCCTGGGGGCACCCGCAGGCCGGCCCCGAGCAGCGGCAGGGCCCGCAGCAGCCGCCTCACGCCATGCCCCGCAGCCGCTCGGCGAAGGCCAGCAGGGTGGCGTACTGCTCCGCGAGCGCGGCCGAGGTGCCGCCGTCCGGGTCCTTGAAGTAGAAGCCCAGCTCCGGGCGGGGGCCGCTGAGTCCCGCCTCGTGCGCGCGGGCCAGCAGCCGGGCCAGGTCCAGGACGAGCGGGGCGGCCAGGGCCGAGTCGCACCCCTGCCAGATGGTCTGGAGGATCATCCGGGAGCCGAGGAAGCCGTCGAAGGCGATGTGGTCCCAGGCCGTCTTCCACTCGCCCATCGCGGGGACGTCGTCGATGTGGACCTCGCCCTCGGGGGCGGTGCCGAAGGTGTCGGTGAGGACGCGCTCCTTTCCCGCGTTCTTGGCGGCGGCCGCGGCCGGGTCGGCCAGGGCTGCCCCGTCCCCGCCGCCCAGCAGGTTCGACCCGGACCAGGCCCGTACGGGCAGGGCGCGCTGGAGGAACATCGGGGCGAGCACGGAGCGGAGCAGCGTCTGGCCGGTCTTGCCGTCGCGTCCCGCGTGGGGAAGTCCGCAGGCGGCGACATCGTCGGCCAGCTCGGGGGCGCGCAGGCCCGTGGAGGGGGTGAAGTTGACGTAGGAGCAGCCGGCCCGGAGGGCGGCGGCCGCGTAGAGGGAGCTGGCGGGGAGCCCGGGGTCGTCGGGTCCGGGGGCGGGTTCGGTGGAGGCGACGTTGACGACGACGGTGCGGGCCAGGTCGTGGCGGTGGGCGAAGTCGGTGAGGTCGGCGGCGAACGCGGCGATGAGCTGCTGGTCGGTGCGGGTGTCGCCGGGGAGCGGTCCGCCGGGGCGGATCTCGGCGTCGGCGGCGTCGAGTTCGGACCGTACGGCGGTGGGGAGGCGGTGGGGCAGTACGCCGGCTTCGGCCAGCGCCTCGGCCCGTTTGGTGAGGGGGCAGTCCAGGGTGTCGTGGCCGCCGAAGACCAGGGAGGTCAGGGGCGGCAGCCCGGTGTCGGCGAAGGGGGGCGTCTCGGTGACCATGCCGGTGGGCGGGTGGAGGCCCGCCGCGATGGCCGCGCACCCCGCGGTGGCGGTCGTGGCGACGGAGCCGCGTGCTCCGATGAACCAGACGCCCGTCCGGTGGCCCGGGCTGTCGGCTCCACGGTGTGAACTCTCCGTGGGCGTAAGGCCTTCACGAGCGGCGTGTGCGGTCACGGGCTGCCTCCCTGGGGGATGAGGGGGTGGAAGACGGCGGGCGGGGGAAGGTCGGGGTGCTCCCCCGCCCGTCGTCGGCAGAGGCGGCCGCCCTACGTCGAGGGCAGCTCCTTCAGTTGGATGTTGCGGAAGGACACCTGGTCGTCGGCTCCGTGGTTCTGGAGGCCGATGTAGCCGTCCTTCAGGCTGCGGGCCGGGTCGGTGTTGGTGAAGTCGTTGATCTTCGCTCCGTTGAGGAAGATCTGCAGACGTTCGCCCTGGACCTTGATCTCGTAGCTGTTCCACTGGCCCGGGGGCCGCAGGACGCGGTCACGGGCCTTGATGTTCGCGGACTTGAAGCCGTAGACGGCTCCTGTGGTGCGGTCGGCGGCATCGGTGGCGTCGATCTGGATCTCGTAGCCGTTGTTCACCGCCGACCAGGGGTCGTCGGACTCCGGGAAGCCCACGAAGACACCGGAGTTGTCGTCGCCGGCCATCTTCCAGTCGAGCTTGAGCGAGTACGCCTTCAGCTCCTTGGCCTGGTAGTAGAGGAGGCCCATGCCGCCCTCGGAGTGCAGGGCGCCGTCACTGACGGTGAACTTGCCGGGGCCCGCCTGCTTCCAGCCTTCCAGCGTCTTGCCGTTGAAGAGGGGCCGGTAGTCCTTGCCGGGCTTGCAGTCGGCCTTCACCTGGCCGGTGGCGTAGCGCAGTCCGCCCGACAGGTGCTGGCGGAAGGCCGGTTCGGCGTAGGACTCCTTGGTGTGGCCGAGGCCGGTGTAGAAGGAGCGGCCGCCCTGGTAGGTCTGGCACCAGGAGATCGGGTGGTCCCCCTTCATGTTGCCGCCGGTGTAGGTGGTCTCGTCGAGGGTCGCCAACACCTTTGCCTGGCCACGGGGGTTGGTGCGGTAGTTGTACCACTCGTCGGTGCGCTCCCACTCCTCGTCCAGGTGCGCGGTGGCCGGATGGTCGTGGTCCTCGACGCGGACGGTGGCGGACTGGATCTGCGGGTGGGAGTCGAAGTAGGCGCCGACGAGGCCGCCGTAGAACTCCCAGTCGTACTCGGTGTCGGCGGCCGCGTGGATGCCGACGTAACCGCCGCCGGTGGCCACGTAGTTCTCGAAGGCCTTCTGCTGATCGGCGTTGAGAACGTCACCGGTGGTGGAGAGGAAGGCGACGGCGTCGTAGCGGGCGAGGTTGCTGGTGGTGAACTGGGCGGCGGACTCGGTGGAGTCGACCGTGATGTTGGTGTCCTTGCCGATCTCCTTCAGCGCGGCGATGCCGGCCGGGATGGAGTCATGGCGGAATCCGGCGGTCTTGGAGAAGACCAGGACGCGCTTGGCGGTCTTGTCGACCGGGGTGTTGGAGAGTTCGAAGTCGTCGATGTCGTAGAGGGCTCCGTCGCCGCCCTTGAAGACGAGGAAGAGTTCGGTCTGCTTCTTCGGTGCTCCGCGCAGCGGGATGTCGATGTCCTGGAAGGTGTCCCAGCTGCCGGTCACCGGGACCGGGCCGGAGCCGAGGATCTTGCCGGTGGGCGATCCGGTGCGGACTTCGAGGAAGCCGCCCGAACCGGCCGACGAGATACGGGCGGTGAGCTTGGTGGTGCCCGCCAGGACGTAGGTCTTGAAGGAGATCCAGTCGTCGTTGTGGATGTCCCCGACGGTCTTGCCGCCGTGGGCGCTCGCCTTGCTCGGTGTGGTGACGCCGGAGGAGTTGTCGAAGTGCTCGGCCTGCCGGTGCCGGGGCTGGAGGCGCGCCTGGTCCCTGCCGGTCAGCTTGGCCTGGCCGCCACCGCCGTTGTCGGTGTAGGTGGCCGAAATGCCGCCGTAGATATTGGCGTTGGGGTCGTGGCCGCCTTCCATGGCGGTCTTGATGGTGCCTTCGCAGCCGTGCTCGGTGGTGATGTCGTGGCCGTGGCTGTCGTGGCCCAGGGTGAACTTGACCTCGACCTTCGTGCAGTCGATGGTCCCGTCCTCGGGGTCGCTGACGTTCACCTTGAAGGGGACGGAGTCACCGAACTCGAAGAGCTGGCCGTCCTCGGGGAGCACCAGCTCCACGGTCGGGGCGGTGTTGCCGACGGTGATGTGGACGCTGGCCGAGCCGGTGCGGCCGGTCGGGTCCTCGGCGGTGACGGTCGCCACGTACGTACCGTTCTTCTTGTACGTGTACGTGGGGTCGGCGGCCGTGGAGGTGCCGCCGTCACCGAAGTCCCAGGAGTACGTGAGCGGGTCGCCGTCGCCGTCGGAGGTGCCGGCGGAGGAGAACTTCACCTTCAGGGGCGCGGTGCCGGAGGTCTTGTTCGCCGAGGCCTCCGCGATGGGCGAGCGGCCTCCGGTGGCGTTCTCGATGCGGTAGAGCGCGGAGTTCTCGTCGCCGCCGAACCAGGCGAGTCCGTAGTCCAGGACGTACAGCGCCCCGTCGGGGCCGAAGGCCATGTCCATGATCTGGGTGCCGGACCACGGCACGTCGTTGATCGACTGGACCGTACCGTCGGCGTCCTGCTCGATGCGCTTGATCCAGCGGCGGCCGAACTCTCCGGCGAAGAAGTCGCCGTCGTACGCCTCGGGGAACTTGACCGGCGAGTCGAGGTCGGCGTCGTAGCGGTAGACCGGTCCGCCCATCGGGGACTCGGAGCCGGAGCCGAACTCGGGCAGCGAACCGCCGTCGTACGGGATCCAGGCGGCCTCGGCGGGCGGCAGGTCGACGAGGCCGGTGTTGTGCGGCGACTCGTTCTTGAGGTTGGCGCAGTCGAAGGCGGCGCCGGAGACCTTGGTGGCGAAGTCGTAGTCGATGTACGGCTCGTTGTCACCGACGCAGTACGGCCAGCCGAAGTTGCCGGCCTTCGTCACCCGGGCGAACTCGACCTTGCCGGACGGGCCGCGCTTGGCGTCGGCGGCGCCCGCGTCGGGGCCGTAGTCACCGACGTACAGGACGCCGGTGGCCTGGTCGACGGAGAAGCGGAACGGGTTGCGGAAGCCCATCGCGTAGATCTCGGGGCGGGTCTTCTCCGTGCCGGGCTCGAAGAGGTTGCCCTCGGGGATGGTGTACGAGCCGTCCTCGGCCACCTTGATGCGCAGGATCTTGCCGCGCAGGTCGTTGGTGTTGCCGGAGGTGCGCTGGGCGTCGAACGCCGGGTTGCGGTCGGGGCGTTCGTCGATCGGGGTGAAGCCGTCGGAGGCGAAGGGATTGGTGTCGTCGCCGGTCGAGAGGTAGAGGTTGCCGTCCTTGTCGAAGTCGATGTCACCGCCGACGTGGCAGCAGATGCCGCGCGAGGTGGGGACGTCGAGGACCTTCTTCTCGCTGGCGGTGTCGAGCGTGCCGTCCTCGTCGAGCACGAAGCGGGAGAGCCGGTTGACGCCTTCGAATTTCGCGAAGTCGGCGGCGGTGCCGGTCTCCGGTGCGTCGCCGGGCGGGGTGTCCAACGGAGGTGCGTAGAAGAGGTAGATGGCCCGGTTCTCGGCGAAGTCGGGGTCGACGCCGACGCCTTGCAGGCCTTCCTCGTCGTGCGTGTACACGGGGAGGGTGCCGGAGATCCTGGTGTTGCCGGCGCTGTCGGTGATCCGCAGCTCGCCGCCGCGCGAGGTGTGGAGGACGCTGCGGTCGGGGAGGACGGCGAGCGACATGGGCTCGCCGGTCTCCTCCACGCCCTTGGCGAGGGTGACCTGCTGGAAGTCCTCCGCCACGGGCGCGTCGTGGCCCGGGTGGCCGGGGTGGGCGGTGGCGCCGGGGGCGGAGCCGAGGGTCAGGGTCGCGGCGGCGAGCAGGCCGCCGGTGAAGAGCGCGAGCGTTTTGCGGACGCGGGTCCGGGCCAGGAGCCGCTTTCTGGTTCTGTGCACGTGGTCCTCCGGAGAGTGCCGGTTGTACGGGCGGATGTAGCCGTGCCGTGCCGCGCGGGGACTGCCGCGCGTGCGTCACCGGGGACGGGAGTGACCCCGGTGACGCGAGTCATGTCGTGTACACGCTGAGGACGGTAGACCTGTTCGTCCGGGACGGAAAGCCCTTGTGCAAGGGTTGGGCCGAACTTCTGCTTCCGTCAGGACAAAGGGGATTCCGGGCAGGGCGGGGCAGCCCCGGGGCACCTCGTGGCGCCCCGGGGCCGCTCTGTCGCGGGCCTACTCGCCGCCGCCGAAGGCCGCGTCGAAGGAGGCCGTGGGCGGGTCGAAGTCGTACCGCTTCAGGCTGGCCAGCGCTTCCGGGGCGCCGGTCAGCCGGTCCATGCCCGCGTCCTCCCACTCGACCGAGACGGGCCCCTCGTAGCCGATGGACCGGAGCATCCGGAACACGTCCTCCCAGGGCACGTCGCCGTGCCCGGCGGAGACGAAGTCCCAGCCGCGCCGGGGGTCGCCCCACGGCAGATGCGAGCCGAGGCGCCCGTTGCGGCCGTCGAGCCGCTTGCGGGCCTCCTTGCAGTCCACGTGGTAGATCCGGTCCCGGAAGTCGTAGAGGAAGCCCACCGGGTCCAGGTCCTGCCAGACGAAGTGGCTCGGGTCGAAGTTCAGCCCGAACGCGGGCCGGTGGTCGACCGCTTCGAGGGCGCGCTTGGTGGTCCAGTAGTCGTACGCGATCTCGCTCGGGTGCACCTCGTGGGCGAAGCGCACCCCCTCCGCGTCGAAGACGTCCAGGACCGGGTTCCAGCGCTCCGCGAAGTCCTCGTAGCCGCGCTCGATCATGTGCGGCGGGACCGGCGGGAACATCGCGACCAGGTGCCAGATCGAGGAGCCGGTGAACCCGACGACGGTGTCGAGCCCGAAGGCGGCGGCCGCCCGCGCGGTGTCCGCGATCTCGGCGGCGGCACGCTGCCGTACGCCTTCGGCCTCCCCGTCGCCCCAGATGCGGGCGGGCAGGATGCCCTGGTGGCGTTCGTCGATCGGATGGTCGCAGACGGCCTGGCCCACCAGGTGGTTGGAGATGGCGAAGCACTTCAGGCCGTACCTGTCGAGCAGTTGGTGCCTGCTCTTCAGATAGCCGGGGTCCGCGAGCGCCTTGTCGACCTCGAAGTGATCGCCCCAGCAGGCGAGTTCGAGCCCGTCGTAACCGAAGTCGCGGGCGTGCTTGCAGACCTCCTCCAGCGGGAGGTCGGCCCACTGGCCGGTGAAGAGGGTGAAGGGGCGGGGCATGGGCGGGAACCTCCTAGGAGGGGACGGCGGTGTGTACGGAGTTCTTGGCGGCGCTCTCCTCGACGGCGGCGAGCACCCGCTGCACCTGGAGGCCGTCCGCGAACGAGGGCCGGGGCTCGGTGCCTTCGGCGATCGTGCGGATCACGTCACGGGCCTGGTGGACGAAGGTGTGCTCGTAGCCGAGGCCGTGGCCCGGCGGCCACCAGGCCTCCAGGTAGGGGTGTTCGGGCTCGGTGACCAGGATGCGGCGGAAGCCGGAGGTGGCGGCGGGCTCGGTGTGGTCGTGGAAGGACAGCTCGTTGAGCCGCTCCAGGTCGAAGGCGAGCGAGCCCAGCTCCCCGTTGATCTCCAGCCGCAGCGCGTTCTTGCGGCCGGCCGCCATCCGGGTCGCCTCGAAGGAAGCGAGCGCCCCGGAGGCGAGGCGACCGGTGAACAACGCGGCGTCGTCCACGGTCACTTCGCCCAGCCCAGCCGTGTCCGCGCTACCGGAGAGCCCCGCCGACGCTCCGGCGAGCAGGGGCCGCTCCCGTACGAAGGTCTCGGACACGGCGGAGACCCCCGTCAGCAGCTCCCCCGCCAGGTACTGGGCGAGGTCGACGATGTGCGCCCCCAGGTCTCCCAGCGCGCCCGAGCCCGCGTGCTCGCGCTTGAGCCGCCAGGTGAGCGGGGAGGCCGGGTCGACCAGCCAGTCCTGCAGGTAGCTTGCGCGTACGTGGCGCAGGGTGCCGAGGCGGCCCTCCGCGATGAGCTGCCGGGCGTACGTGATGGCGGGCACCTTGCGGTAGTTGAAGCCCACCATCGCCACCTGGCCCCGGGCCCTCGCCGCCTCGGCGGCCCGGACCATGGCTTCCGCCTCGGCCACCGTGTTGGCGAGCGGCTTCTCGCACAGCACGTGCTTGCCCGCCTCCAGGGCGGCGATGGCGATCTCCGCATGGCTGTCGCCCGGGGTGCAGATGTCGACCAGCTGCACATCGTCCCGGGCGATCAGCGCCCGCCAGTCGGTCTCGGCGGCCGCCCAGCCGTGCCGGGCGGCCGCGGCGTCGACCCTCGCCCGGTCGCGCCCGCAGATCGCGGCGAGAGCGGGGCGCACCGGCAGGTCGAAGACGTGTCCGGCGGTGCGCCACCCCTGGGAGTGGGCGGCGCCCATGAACGCGTAGCCGACCATGCCGACCCCGAGCGTCCCGCGCGCCTGCTCCGGTGGCGGCGCCGGTGTCCCGGTCTGCGCTTCCGTCCCCTGCTCTTGACTACGGGCCATGCGGACTTCCTCCTCGTCGGTGTGCGGTAACGGGCCGGGGGACGCGCTCGCCACGCCCCCCGGAGTCCCGGTCAGTTGAAGCCCGTCGGCAGGTACTGGTCGATGTTGTCCTTCGTCACCACCGCCGAGTACAGGGTCAGGGAGGTCGGGATCTCCATCTCGGAGAGGCCGCCGATGCCCTTGCCCTGGCCGAGCGCCCGGGCCAGGTCGATGGCGGACGCGGCCATCGTCGGCGGGTAGAGGACGGTCGCCTTGAGGACCGAGTTGTCGGCCTTGATGGCGTCCATCGCGGACTTGGCACCGGCGCCGCCGACCATGATGAACTCGTCGCGGCCCGCCTGCTGGATGGCGCGGAGCGCGCCCACGCCCTGGTCGTCGTCGTGGTTCCACAGGGCGTCGAACTGCTTCTGCGCCTGGAGGAGCTGGGCCATCTTCGCCTGGCCCGACTCCACGGTGAAGTCGGCCGCCTGACGGGCCACCAGCTTGATGTTGGGGTAGTTCTTCAGCGCGTCCTTGAACCCCTGGCTGCGCTGCTTGGTCAGCTCCAGGTTGTCGATCCCGGCCAGCTCGACGACCTTGGCGTCCGCCTTGTCCTTGAGCTGTTCGCCGATGTAGTGACCTGCGTTGAGCCCCATGCCGTAGTTGTCGCCGCCGACCCAGCAGCGGTACGCCTGCGGGGAGGCGAAGATCCGGTCCAGGTTGACGACGGGGATGCCCGCCTTCATCGCCTCCAGGCCGACCTGGGTGAGCGCCTTGCCGTCGGCGGGGAGGATGACCAGGACGTCGACCTTCTTGTTGATGAGGGTCTTGACCTGGCCGATCTGGGCGGCGGTGTCGTTGGAGCCCTCGGTGATCTCCAGCGTCACCTCGGAGTACTTCTCCGCCCGGGACTTGGCGTTGACATTGATGGCGTTGAGCCAGCCGTGGTCGGCCTGCGGTCCGGCGAAGCCGATGGTGACGGGCTTGCCCGGCTTGTCGTCGGCGGCGGGCTGGCTGTTGCCGGCGGGCTGGGCGCTCTTGGGCTCGTTGCTGGTGCAGGCGGTCAGGAGCGCGCCCGCGGAGAGGGCGGTGGCTCCGAACAGCAGCCCTCTGCGGCTGGTCTCTGGCATGGCGGTGGAACCCTTCATCCGGTGGGTGACGTACGAAGTGCGGCTCTCGGTAAGGCGGTCGGTCAGGTGTCGGCGCCGCGCAGCGTGCGGCGCTGGACCAGGACGGCGGCGACGATGATGGCGCCCTTGGCGATCTGCTGGACGTCGCTCTGGAGGTTGTTGAGCGCGAAGATGTTGGTGATGGTGGTGAAGATCAGGACGCCGAGGACCGAGCCGACGATGGTGCCGCGCCCGCCGCTGAGCAGGGTGCCGCCGATGATGGCGGCGGCGATGGCGTCGAGTTCGTACAGGTTGCCGTTGGTGTTCTGGCCGGAGCCGGAGAGCACGATCAGCATGAAGGCGGCGATGCCGCAGCAGAGCCCGGAGAGGACGTAGAGGTAGAGGCGCTGGCGGCGGACGTCGATCCCGGCGAGCCGGGCCGCCTCGGCGTTGCCGCCGACGGCGACCGTGCGGCGGCCGAAGGTGGTGCGGTTGAGGATCAGCCAGCCGATGACGGTGACGGCGGCGAACATGATGACCAGCGGCGGGACGCCCAGGATGTAGGAGTCCGGCAGTCCCAGGCTCAGGACCGAATCGACGGTGACGATCTGGGTCTTGCCGTCGGTGATCATGAGAGCGAGGCCGCGCGCCGAGGCGAGCATGGCGAGCGTCGCGATGAACGGGACCATCCCGCCGTACGCGATGAGGACGCCGTTCACCAGTCCGGCGGCGACGCCGACGATCACGGCGGTGAAGGCGATGCCCGCGAAGCCGTACTCCTGGGTGGCCAGGGTGGTCGCCCAGACCGAGGCGAGGGCGACCATCGCGCCGACGGAGAGGTCGATGCCGCCGCTGGTGATGACGAAGGTCATGCCGACGGTGACGACCCCGATGACCGAGGCCTGCGTCAGGATCAGCTGGAGGTTGCCAGTGTCCAGGAACGCGTCGGGCTCGGTGATGCCGCCGACCAGGACCAGGGCGGCGAGGACGCCGAGCAGGGACAGGATCCGGACGTCGAGCCGCAGTCCGAGGCCGGGCCTTGCGCCACCGGTCTTCGCCGAGGGCGGGTCGGAGGGGCCGGTGAGGGCCCCCTTCTCCGGCCCGTTGTGCTGCGCCGACGGGGCGGGCTGTGTCATGGCGTCGGGCTCCCTTCCATCACGAGGTCGAGTACGCGGTGCTCGTCCAGCTCCTGGGCGGGGGCCGTGTGCACGACCTGGCCCTCCCGGAGCACCAGCACCCGGTCGGCGAGGCCCAGGACTTCGGGCACTTCGCTGGAGACGAGCAGGACGGCGAGGCCTTCGTCGGCCAGCCGGCGGATCACGGCGTACAGCTCGGCGCGGGCGCCGACGTCGACGCCCCGGGTGGGTTCGTCGAGCAGCAGCACCCGGCAGCCGCGCAGCAGCCAGCGGGCGAGGACGGCTTTCTGCTGGTTGCCGCCGGAGAGGGTGCGGATCAGGGCGTCCGGGATGTCCGGGCGCAGGGAGAGTTCACGGGTGGCCTCCCGCGCGGACCGCCGCTCGCCGCCCCGGTCGATCCAGCCCAGCCGGGCGAACCGGGAGAGGGAGGAGACGGAGACGTTGCGGGTGACGGACTCGGTCATCAGCAGGGCCTGGGCCTTGCGCTCCTCGGGGGCGAGCCCGATCCCGGCGGCGACGGCGGCCCGGACGCTGCCGGTGCGCAGTTGCCTGCCCGCGACGGTGACGGTGCCGGTGGTCGCCCTGCGGGCACCGTAGATCGTCTCCAGGATCTCGGAGCGGCCGGAGCCGACGAGACCGGCGAGGCCGACGATCTCGCCGGGCCGCAGTTCGAGGTCGACGGGCGCGAACTCCCCTGCACGGGAGAGCCCTTGGACTCGGAGGACGGGTTCGGCGGTGGGCGCGGCCGCCTCGTCCCGGCGCGGCGGGAAGACGTACTCGACATCGCGGCCGGTCATCATGGCAACGATGTCGCGCGTCGGCGTCTCGGCGGCGGGGAGCCCGACCGCGACCGCCCGGCCGTCCTTCAGCACGGTGACCCGGTCGCCGATGCGGCGGATCTCCTCCAGCCGGTGCGAGATGTAGACAACGGCGACCCCGTCGGCGGTGAGGCCGTCGACGATCCGGAAGAGGTTGTCGACCTCGTCGGGGTCGAGCGCGGCGGAGGGCTCGTCCATCACGATGAGGCGGACGTCGTGGGAGAGCGCCCGCGCCATGGAGACGATCTGCTGCTGGGCGGCGGAGAGCTGCCCGACGGGACGGGCGGGGTCGATCTCCGGGTGGCCGAGCCGGGCCAGCAGCGCCTTGGCGGCGAGGCGCCCCTCCCCCGTACGGACGATGAAGCCCGCGCTGGTCGGTTCGTGGCCGAGGAAGACGTTCTCCGCGACCGACAACCCCTCCACCAGGTCGAGTTCCTGGTAGATCGTGGCGATTCCCAGGCGCATGGCGGCGATCGGGGACTTGAACCGGACGGCTTCGCCGCGCCAGGTGATCTCACCGCCGTCGGGCTGGTGGGCCCCGGCGAGCACCTTGATCAGGGTGGACTTGCCCGCGCCGTTCTGACCGAGGAGACAGTGGACCTCGCCGGCCTGGACCTCCAGGTCGACGCCGTCCAGAGCGCGTACGCCGGGGAAGGACTTGGTGATGCCGGACATGGTGAGCAGGGGTGGTTCTGGTGCCATGACGAATCCCCTCGGCGGATGGGGTCTCCCCCGCACCCCGGCTGGTGCCGGGCGGGCGGGGAGGGGCCGGTGAGCGGGCGGGGCGCGCAGGGCAGGCGGTGCCGTGGAATCGGCGGCACTGCGAGCGGCTGCTGCTGACGGGGTACGTGACGCGTACCTGACCAGTGCGGTGGTGCGTACGGTGCTGGGTGCTGGGTGCGGGGTGCTGGGGGTGGCGCGGGGCGCCGGGGTGGTGCCTGGTGTGGTGCTGGGCGTGGAGTGCTCGGTGGGTCGGTGCCTGGTGTCATGCCGACGTGGGGCGCTCGGGTGGGGCGGTGCCTGGTGTGGTCAGGCCGGGGAGAAGAGGTGGTCGCTGATGAGGCGGGCCGCGCCGATCACTCCGGCGGTGGGGCCCAACTCACCCAGCACGATGGGGAGGTTGCCGGTGGCCAGGGGCAGGGACTGCCGGTAGACCTGGGTGCGGACACTGGCGAGGAGGTTGTGACCGAGGCCGGTGACCCCGCCGCCGATCACCACCAGACCGGGATTGAAGAAGCTGACCAGGCTCGCGATGACCTGGCCGAGCCGGTTGCCGCCTTCGCGGATCAGGTCGAGCGCCGCCGCGTCCCCGGCCGCCGCGGCGGCGGCCACATCGGCGGCGGTGAGGCGGCCTGCCGCCTCCAGCCGGGCGGCCAGCTCGGGCGAGCGGCCCTCACGGGCGGCGTCCTCCGCGTCGCGGGCCAGGGCGGCACCGCTGAAGTGGGCTTCCAGGCAGCCCTTGTTTCCGCAGGCGCAGGGACGGCCGTCCGGGTCCACCTGGATGTGCCCGATGTCCCCGGCGCTGCCCGTCGTCCCCCGGTAGACCTCACCGCCGACGACGATCCCGCAGCCGATCCCCGTACCGATCTTGACGCAGAGGAAGTCGCCCACGGAACGGGCGACGCCCGCGTGCTGCTCCCCCATCGCCATGAGGTTCACGTCGTTGTCGACCATGACCGGGCAGCCCAGATCCTGGCTGAGCGCCTCACGGACCGGGAACCCGTCCCAGCCGGGCATGATCGGCGGTGCGACCGGCACGCCCTCGGGGAAGCGGACGGGGCCGGGGACCCCGATGCCCGCGCCGTCGAACCCCTCGGCGAGGCCGGAGGCGCGGAGCTTGGCCGCCATCGCCAGGACCTGCTCGAAGACGGCGACGGGCCCCTCGCGTACGTCCATCGGCTGGTTGAGATGCCCCAGGACCTCCAACTCCGCGTTGGTGACGGCGACATCGATGGAGGTGGCCCCGATGTCGACCCCGAGGAACCGCAGCTCGGGGGCGAGCCGGATGTTGTGCGAGCGGCGCCCGCCACGGGATGCGGCGAGTCCGTCGGCCACCACGAGACCGGTCTCCAGCAGCCGGTCCACCTCGACGGCGAGCTTGGAGCGCGAGAGGTCGACCTGATCGCCCAGCTGGGCACGGGAGTTGGGGCCCCCGTCGCGCAGCAGTCGGAGCAGCCGCGCCTGATGCGCGTTCGCGGGTCGTGCCGTCATGCGTCTCACGCGTCCCTCCCCGCCACATCCGGCCAGTCCGTCGGGCTTTCGAGGGGAACGTAGCAGCGCTTTCCCGGAGTGGGAAGAAGTTGCGCAGGAATCCGCCCCAACTTTCTCCACACTCAGGACAAAGCTGGGGCGGGGGGCGGCCGGGGACACGCGAGGCGGAACGCTCAGGGACGGGGAGAGCGCTCAGGGATGCGCGCCGGGAGGGGTCAGGGACATGCGTCGGGAGCAATCAGGGGCAGGCGCCGGAGCGCTCAGGGGCAGCGGATGACCTGTCCGGCGTACGAGAGGTTCCCGCCGAAGCCGAAGAGCAGCACCGGCGCCCCGGCGGCGACCTCGCCACGCTCGACGAGCTTGGAGAGCGCCATCGGGATGGAGGCGGCGGAGGTGTTGCCGGAGTCGACCACGTCCCGCGCGACGACCGCGTTGACCGCGCCGATCTTCCGGGCCACCGGCTCGATGATCCGCAGGTTGGCCTGGTGCAGGACGACGGCGGCCAGCTCCTCCGGGGCCACCCCCGCCTTCTCGCAGACCTGGCGGGCGATGGGGGGCAGCTGGGTGGTGGCCCAGCGGTAGACGGACTGGCCCTCCTGCGCGAAGCGCGGCGGCGTCCCCTCGATCCGTACGGCGTTGCCCATCTCCGGCACCGACCCCCACAGCACCGGCCCGATCCCGGGGCCGCCGGGCGTGTCGGGGGCGGACGGGTCGGCGGTGACGACGGCGGCGCCCGCGCCGTCACCGAGCAGGACGCAGGTGGAGCGGTCGGTCCAGTCCGCGATGTCGCCCATCTTGTCGGCACCGATGACCAGTGCGCGGGTCGCCGCCCCGGCCCGGATCGTGTGGTCGGCCATGGCCAGGGCATGGGTGAAACCCGAACAGACGACGTTGATGTCCAGCACGGCCGGTGACCCCATGGAGAGCCGGGCCGCGACCCGGGCCGCCATGCTCGGCGAGCGGTCGATCGCGGTGGAGGTGGCCACCAGGACCAGATCGATGTCGGAGGGCTGGAGACCTGCCGAGGCCAGCGCCTTGGCACCGGCGTGCGCGGCCAGTTCGTCGACCGGCTCGTCGGGGCCGCCCACGTGCCGGGTCTTGATCCCGACCCGGCTCGTGATCCACTCGTCGCTCGTGTCGACCATGGCCGCCAGGTCGTCGTTGGTGAGCACCTTGGCGGGCTGGTAGTGGCCGAGCGCCACGACACGTGAGCCGGTCATACGGGTTCCCATCGTTGCGTAGGGCAGGAATCACCCAGTCTTGGTGGCTACCGCCCGGTACGGGGGCACGTGATCCCACAGGAATCCGGCCCGCGTGTTGGAGCATTGACAACAGTCCCGCGCCCGTGCTGGGAGACTTTCCCCTGTTACGGGAGGGGCGCGCCCCGGCCACGGGAAGGTTCGCGTTCCGGCCACGGCGGGATCCCGCCCCCGTCCTGCGACAGGGTGGTGCGTGTGCAGGACAATGGCGGGGCCGGGCTCGCCTCCACCCACGGCGGGAGCCCCGCGCACCGCATGGTCACCGACAGAATCGGGTTCAGCCTCATGGGACGGGTCACCGAGCGCCGCCGCACCCTCCGCATCCGGGACGGTGCCGTCTCCTCCCGCGCCGACACGCTCGTGGCGGAGGAGCCCCTGGAGATCCGGCTGAACGGGAAGCCGCTGGCCATCACCATGCGCACCCCCGGCGACGACTTCGCGCTGGCCGCCGGGTTCCTGGTCAGCGAGGGCGTGATCGCCCACGGGGACGAGTTGCAGTCGATCGTCTACTGCGCCGGGGCGACCGCCGACGGGGTGAACACCTACAACGTGGTGGACGTGAAGCTCGCCCCCGGTGTCGTCGTGCCCGACATCACGCTGGAGCGGAACGTCTACACCACCTCCTCGTGCGGCCTCTGCGGCAAGGCCAGCCTGGACGCGGTCCGGACGAGCACCCGCCACCCGGTCGCCGACGCTCCCCCGGTCCGCCTCACCCCCGAACTGCTCGCCGCCCTCCCGGACCGGCTGCGGGCCGCGCAGAAGGTGTTCGACCGGACCGGGGGACTGCACGCGGCGGCCCTCTTCTCCGAGGCGGGCGAGCTGCTCGACGTACGGGAGGACGTGGGGCGGCACAACGCGGTCGACAAGCTGGTGGGCCGGGCGCTGACGGACGGCCGGCTGCCGCTGTCGCGGGCGGTGCTGCTGGTCTCGGGGCGGGCCTCGTTCGAGCTGGCCCAGAAGGCGGTGATGGCCGGGATCCCGGTGCTCGCGGCGGTCTCGGCGCCCTCCTCGCTGGCGGTGGACCTGGCGGCGGAGAGCGGGCTGACGCTGGTGGGGTTCCTGCGGGGCGGGTCGATGAACGTGTACGCGGGCGAGCACCGGATCGCGCTGGAGGCGGAGGTCGGGCGGGGCTGAGGGGCCGCGCCCGGGGCGGAATCCGCCGACGGTCGGGCGCACCGGGCTCACTCCCCCGCGAACGACCGCCCTTCGGCCGCCAGCGCCTCGCGGAGCACCCCGATCGCCTTCGGGCCGACCCCGTGCAGTGCCAACACCTCCGCCGCCGTCACCTCGGTGAGCTGCGCGAGCCGGGTGTAACCCGCGTGCCGCAGAGCGCTGCGGGCCGGGTTGCCCGCGCCGTGCGGGAAGTCGTCCTCGGGTCCGGCGGGCGGGTCGGCCATGGTGGTCCTCCGTGTCGGCGGCGGTCAGCGGCTATGACGTCACCGTAGCCGCCGGGTCCGACACCGGCCCGGCACCGCTCTCGCCCTCCCCACGCTTACCGTCGCTCTCCTCGCGGTCACGCACCGGCTCCGGGTCGCGCGCACGGCGTTTGGCGATGACCGCGCAGACCATCAGCTGCATCTGGTGGAAGAGCATCAGCGGCAGGACGGCGAGGCTCGCGTGCGCCCCGAAGAGCACGCTCGCCATCGGCAGCCCCGCCGCCAGGCTCTTCTTCGACCCGGCGAACTGGATGGCGATCCGGTCCTCCCGGCCGAAGCCGAGCCGCCGCGCCCCGTACCAGGTCAGGGCGAGCATCACGGCCAGCAGGACCGCCTCGGCCGCGAGCAGGGCGCCGAGCCGGGCGGGGGTGATCCGGCTCCAGATGCCGGCGGCCATGCCCTCGCTGAACGCGGTGTAGACGACCAGCAGGATCGAGCCGCGGTCCACCAGCCCCAGCACCTTCTTGTGCCGGGTGAGGGAACCTCCGACCCAGCGGCGCAGGAACTGCCCCGCGAGGAACGGCACGAGCAGCTGGACCAGGATCTTCAGCAGCGAGTCGGCCGAGAACCCGCCGCCCGTGGAGCCGAGCAGGAGCGCGGCGAGCAGCGGGGTGAGAAAGATCCCGGTGAGGCTGGAGAAGGACCCGGCGCAGATCGCGGCGGGCACATTGCCCCGGGCGATCGAGGTGAAGGCGATCGAGGACTGGATCGTCGACGGTACGAGACAGAGGAAGAGGAAGCCCGCCTGGAGTTCGGGCGTCAGCACGTACGGCACCAGTCCCTTGCTGGCCAGGCCCAGCACCGGGAAGACCAGGAACGTGCAGGCCAGGACGGCGAGGTGGAGCCGCCAGTGCTTCAGCCCGTCGAGCGCCTCGGCCGTGGAGAGCCTGGCCCCGTAGAGAAAGAAGAGCAGGGCGACCGCCCCGGTGGAGGCCCCGCCCGCCACCTCGGCCGCGGTGCCGCGCGCGGGCAGCAGGGCGGCGAGGACGACCGTGCCGACGAGCGCCAGGATGTACGCGTCGACCGGCAGCCAGGACGGCAGGGTGAGGGCGCGGCGGCGGGTCATGGGCTCCTGCGGCTTCTTTGCGGTGTCTGCGGGTATCTGCGGGTGATCAACGACTGGGACTTCTCGGGGGCGTCAGCGACCGGTGGCTCCGTCGGCCGCCCTGGCTCGGCCGACCGCTGGGCTCGGCCAGCCGCGGTAGCTCGTCGGCCGCTGGGGCTTCTCGAGTCCGGCGGCGACTTCGGACCACCTGTCGCGCCCACCATCCTGCCCCGCTCCCGGCGATCGGGAATCCCTCATACCGCTCTGACTGTCATCACGTAACGCGATAAACGGCGACGGCGCCGCTAGCGTGGGCCCGTGGACACCTCGTACGACCCCGCCCAGCTCCGTACCTTCCTCGCCGTCGCCCAGACCCTGAGCTTCACCCAGGCCGCCCGCCGACTCGCGATCCGGCAGTCCACGGTCAGCCAGCATGTGCGGCGGCTGGAGGAGGCGGCCGGGCGGCAGCTGTTCGCCCGGGACACCCACCGGGTCGACCTGACCGAGGACGGCGAGGCCATGCTCGGCTTCGCGCGGACGATCCTGCGGGCGCACGAGCGCGCCGCGGCCTTCTTCGCGGGCACCCGGCTGCGCGGCCGACTCCGCTTCGGGGCCTCCGAGGACTTCGTGCTGACCCGGCTGCCGGAGATCCTGGAGTCCTTCCGGCGCGACCACCCGGAAGTCGAACTGGAACTCACCGTGGAGCTGTCCGGAACCCTGCACCGGCAGCTGGAGGCGGGCCGGCTCGACCTGGTGCTGGCCAAGCGGAGGACCGGGGACAGCCATGGCGAGCTGGTCTGGCAGGACGCGCTGGACTGGATCGGCGCCCCGCAGCTGCGGATCGACCCGGAACGCCCGGTACCGCTCATCGTCTTCCCGCCGCCCGGCATCACCCGGGCCCGGGCCCTGGAGGTGCTGGAGGAGCACGGGCGGTCCTGGCGGATCGCCTGTACGAGCACGAGCCTGAGCGCCCTGGTCGCGGCGGCGCGGGCAGGGCTCGGCGTGATGGTGCACTCGCGGGGCTGATCCCGCCGGGACTCGTACCGGTTCCGGCCAGGGCGGGGCTGCCGGAGCCGGGCGGCGTGGACTTCGTCCTGCTCCACGGGGACCGGCGGGGCGCGGCCCAGGAGGCGGCGGACGCGCTGGCCGGGGCGATCCTGGCGGGCGGTGACCGGCTGCACCGGGGGCTCGGCGGCCGGGAATGATATCCGCAGGCAAGGACAGGCCGGGAGTGACATCCGGGGGCAAGGACCGGCCGGGAGTGACGCCCAGGGGCACGGACGGAGTGCCGCCGGGAGTCGGATTCGGTGGAGATTTGGCCGCCAGCCGCTTACGCCGCCGTCAGAAGTGCGCCCGAGCCTTGCCCATCTGGCCGGATTTCGACGGTTGACCTCGGTGAATGCCACGTTTTACACGGGGTTCGGCCACTCCCGCCGGGCCCCCGCTTGGGGTAGCGTCGCGGCGCTGTGCGGAGCGCCCGGAGGAGCAGGTCATTGCGTGCATTCACGGTCCCACCCCTGGCCGCCGCGCCTCTGGTAGGCGGTCTGGCCGATGCGGTCTTCGACCACGCGGAGGACGATCCGCAGCGGGTCGCGTTCGGTCGCAAGGACGCGGGCGGACAGTGGCGGGACGTGACGTCGGAGGCGTTCCGCGACGAGGTGCTGGCCCTGGCCAAGGGGCTGATCGCCCATGGGGTCCGGTTCGGTGACCGGGTCGCGCTCATGTCCCGTACCCGCTACGAGTGGACGCTCTTCGACTTCGCGCTCTGGTCGGTGGGCGCCCAGTCGGTGCCGGTATACCCGACCTCCTCCGCCGAGCAGGTCCTCTGGATGCTGCACGACGCCGAAGTGGTGGCGGTGATGGTCGAGCACGAGGACCACGCGATGACCGTGGGCTCGGTGATCGACCGGCTGCCGCGGCTGAAGCGGCTGTGGCAGCTCGACGCGGGTGCTGTGGACGAGCTGTTCGACGCGGGCGCGGCGGTCGACGACGAGGTGGTGCACCGGCACCGGCGGGCGGTGACGCCCGAGTCCGTGGCGACGGTGATCTACACCTCGGGCACGACGGGCCGCCCCAAGGGGTGCGTGATCACGCACGCGGGCTTCATGTTCGAGAGCGACACGATGGCCGCCCGCTGGGAGCCGGTCTTCCACTCCCGGCCCGGCGACGAGGCCGCCACACTGCTCTTCCTCCCGCTGGCGCACGTCTTCGGCCGGATGGTGGAGGTCGCTGCGGTACGCGGACGGGTCCGGCTCGGCCACCAGCCGGAGCTGTCGGCGAACGCGCTGATGCCGGACCTGATGACGTTCCGGCCCACCTTCATCCTGGCGGTGCCGTACATCTTCGAGAAGGTCTTCAACGGTGCCCGGCGCAAGGCCGAGGCGGAGGGCAGGGCCGGGCCGTTCGACAAGGCCGTGGACATCGCGGTGAAGTACGCGGAGGCGCTGGAGCTGAAGGCGTTCGGCCTCGGTCCCGGGCCGTCGGCCGGGCTGCGGGTGCAGCACCAGTTCTTCGACAAGGTCGTCTACAAGAAGGTCCGCGACGCGATGGGCGGCCGGGTGCGGCACGCGATGTCGGGCGGCTCGGGCATGAACCGCCGGCTCGGCCTGTTCTTCGCGGGCGCCGGGGTGACCGTCTTCGAGGGGTACGGGCTGACCGAGTCGACCGCGGCCGCCACCGCCAACCCGCCCGAGCGCACCCGGTACGGCACGGTCGGGCAGCCCATCCCGGGCACGTCGGTGCACATCGCGGACGACGGCGAGGTGTGGCTGCACGGCCCGAACGTCTTCTCCGGCTATCTGAACAGTCCGGCGGCGACCCGGGCCACGCTCCAGGACGGCTGGCTGGCCACCGGGGACCTGGGGTCGCTGGACGAGGACGGCTACCTCACGATCACCGGGCGGAAGAAGGAGATCCTGGTGACGTCGGGCGGCAAGAGCGTCTCCCCGGCCGGCCTGGAGGAGCGCGTACGGGCGCACCCCCTGGTCGCCCAGTGCATCGTCGTCGGCAACGACCGCCCGTACATCGCGGCCCTCGTCACCCTCGACCAGGAGGCCGTGGACCACTGGCTCGCCATGCAGGGCCGCCCCCCGCTCCCGCCCGCCGACCTGGTGCGCGACCCGGACCTGGAGATGGAGGTCCGCCGGGCGGTGGTGGCCGCCAACACGGCGGTGTCGCAGGCCGAGTCCATCCGTACGTTCCGGATCCTGGCCCATCCGTTCACCGAGGAGCTGGGGCTGCTGACCCCCTCGCTCAAGCTGAAGCGCAAAGCGATCGAGGCGGCGTACGCGGTCGAGGTCGACGCGCTCTACCACTGATGGCAGGCACGCTCCACCACTGTCGGCGGACGCGCTCCACCACCGACGGCGCGCCCCTTCCAGAACCGTTCCGGACCATTCCGGATCATGGAACGGGAATGCCTCGGCGCACCCGCTCGTTGTCGTACGGAGTACCCAAACCGCCGACGTAAGGATCGACCGCTCGTGAGCCAGGTCCCCTCCATCACCCTCAACAACGGCCTCGACATGCCGCAGCTCGGTTTCGGTGTCTGGCAGGTGCCGGACGACGAGGCGGCGAAGGCGGTCGCGAAGGCCATCGAGTCCGGGTACCGGTCCATCGACACCGCCGCGATCTACGAGAACGAGACGGGCACCGGCAAGGCCGTCGCCGCCTCCGGTGTCGCCCGCGACGAGCTGTTCATCACCACGAAGCTGTGGAACAGCGAGCAGGGTTACGACAGCACGCTGCGCGCCTTCGACGCCTCGCTCGACAAGCTCGGCCTGGACTACGTCGACCTGTATCTGATCCACTGGCCGGTCCCGGCCAAGGACGCCTACACCGACACGTACCGCGCGTTCGAGAAGATCTACGCCGACGGCCGCGCCAAGGCCATCGGTGTGTCGAACTTCCAGCCCGAGCACCTCAAGCGGCTGCTGGACGAGACCTCCGTGGTCCCCGTCCTCAACCAGATCGAGCTGCACCCGCAGTTCCAGCAGGCCGAGGCGCGCGCCTTCCACGCCGAGCACTCCATCGCCACCGAGGCGTGGTCGCCGCTGGGCCAGGGCAAGGGCCTCCTGGAGGTGCCGACGGTCGTCGCCATCGCCCGGAAGCACGGCCGTACGCCGGCCCAGGTCGTCCTGCGCTGGCATCTGCAGACCGGGAACATCGTGATCCCGAAGTCCGTGACCCCGTCGCGGATCGAGGAGAACATCGACGTGTTCGGCTTCGAGCTGGACGCCGACGACCTCGCCGCCTTCGCGGCCCTGGACGAGGGCAAGCGCCTCGGCCCGGACCCGGCGGAGTTCAACGCCGGCGCCTGAGCACCAGGTGCCCCCGGCGCCCCCACCGTTGCGGCGGTGGGGGCGCCGTCGTCGGTCCACAGCCCCACCGTCGGCCCCGCATCGGCCCCACCTCCCGGGAGTGAACAGAGCATGAGCAGCGATCCGGCGCCTGTCGTCGAGGCGGGCACGTACCGCCTGCGCAATGTCGGCAGCGGCCTGGTGCTGGAGGTGTACGGCGCGGCCAAGGGCAGCGGTGCCCGGGTGCAGCAGGGCCGGGAGGAGGACGGGGCCGCGGCCCACCAGCGGTGGCAGCTGTCCCCGGTCCACGAGGGCGCGTCCCTCTACCACCTGGTCAACGCGCACAGCGGCAAGCGGCTGGACGTCGCGAACGCCGACACGGAGAACGGTGTCCGCATCCAGCAGTGGAAGGCCAACAACTTCGGCGCCCAGGAGTGGCTGATCGAGCAGCATCCGGAGGCTCCGGGGACGGTGACGCTGGTGAGCTTCATCAGCGGGCTCGTCATGGAGGTAGCGGACGGCTCCACCGAGGAGGGCGGGACGGTCCAGCAGTGGGAGGACACCGACTCCCCCTTCCAGTGGTGGCGGCTGGAGCCGGTGTCGTCCTGACCGGCCCCCGCGAGGAGCTCAGTCGCGGCGGCCGAGGTGGACCGTACGGGCGGTGAGCAGATAGACGTCCGGCCGCTGGTGGACGCCTGCCGGGTCCTCGGGGTCCAGCAGCCGTTCCAGTACGGCGCGGTCCTCGGCGTCGAGGAGTTCGCCGAAGACCTCGTACTCCCGGGTCAGCTTGGTGATCACATGCTCACGGGCGGGCGCGGAGAGCGGGGCCGGGAGGTCGAGCAGGAAGCTGCGGGTGCCCTGCGGGGTCAGCCCGACCGCCGCGATCAGGGCGCCCCAGTCCTCCGTCTCCCGCTTGCTGTCCGGGAGTTCGGTCCGCATCCGGTCGAACCGGGCGGCGGAGGCCGCGTCCAGCCGGGCCTCCAGGCCGGGCCGTCCGATGCCGATGTCCCGGGGCAGCCGCCGGGTGGGCAGCCCGCCCTCCAGGAGGGCCACGGTCCCGCCGGGGCGCAGGAGTTCCGCGAATCCGGCGAGGGCGGCGCGCTGGTCGCCCATGTGGTGCAGGGAGTTGCCGGCCCAGATGAGGTCGGCCGCGCCCAACCGGCCCGCGTACTGCGGGAGTTCGGCCTCCACCGTACGGACCCGGTCGCTCACGCCGAGCCGCCGGGCGCGGTCCTCCGTCCGCTCCAGCAGGGCGGGCGTGGGGTCCACGGCGACGACCTCGGCCTCGGGGAACACCTCGGCCAGCAGGCAGGTGACGACACCCGGACCGCTGCCGATGTCCAGCACCCGGCGCACCTTCGGCGCGGTCGGCAGGGCGGCGATCCAGCGGGCGGCCTCCTCGTACGGGCCGCTGTTCAGCTCGGCCTCCTGCTCCAGCATCGGGCCCATGACGTCCCAGTCGAACTCCGTACCGGCGCCCGCGGCACCGGAGCCGTGCGCATGGGCGTGGGAGTGGCCGGGGCTGTGGGAAAGACCGGGGCTGTGGGAGTGGGTGTGCGGGTCCTGGTGGCCGTCTCCGGCGTGGCTGCTGCTCATGGCGCCACCCTCACCGGAGGTCAGCGCCCGGGCAAGTTCTGTTGCCGCTCCGGCAAGTTACCGCGGTACTCCTGCGGACTCACTCCCCGGACGCGCTTGAACGCCGTACTGAACGCGAACGGGGCGCTGTAGCCCACCTTCCGGCCCACGGCCTCGACCGTCGCATCGCTCTCCCGGAGCAGATCGGCGGCGAGCGCGAGCCGCCAGCCGGTGAGGTACGCCATCGGAGGCTCGCCCACCAGCTCGGTGAACCGGCGGGCGAGCCCGGCCCGCGACACCCCGGCCCGGGCAGCGAGCGAGGCGACGGTCCAGGGGTGCGCCGGGTCGTCCTGGAGCAGCCGGAGGGCCACCCCGACGACGGGGTCGCCCATCGCCCGGTACCAGGCGGGGGCCTCCGCTCCCGGCCGGGCGAACCAGCCGCGCAGCACGGCGATGAGCAGCAGGTCGAGCAGCCGGTCCAGCACCACGTGCTGCCCCGGTTCGTCCCTCGCGATCTCCGTGTCGAGCAGCCGCAGCAGCGGGCCGGTCCGGTCGGCGGCGGGAAGCCGGAGCAGCGGAGGCAGGGCGTCGAGCAGTCGGCGGCTGATCTCGCCGTCCATCAGATAGGTGCCGACGAGGACCGCCGTCGACCCCTGGGCCGCGTTGCCCCAGGTCCGTACCCCCAGCACCATCTCCTGGGAGAGCGGCTCCCCGTGCAGAGTTGTGCAGTGACCGCCGGGGCCGACCAGCGCGTGCGGCTCGGTGGTGGCCGCGTCCGCGACGGTGTACGGGTGGGGGCCCCGTACCACCGCGACCTCACCGGGCTCCAGCCGCACCGGCCCGGCCCCCTCGGAGGGGACGATCCACGCCGCGCCCCGGGTCACCGACATCAGGCAGATCGGGGCGTGGTCCGCGACCCGCACCGCCCAGGGCGGCTCCATCACCATGCGCAGGAGAAAGGCGCCCCGGGCCCGTGGTCCGTCCAGGAGTCCGGCGAGAGGGTCCATGGCCGACAGCGTAGACGCGGACGGAGGGAGCTGAGCGTCTCGGCCATGTCCCCGGCGCCCGCCGCCCGGAAGCCTGGAGCCATGACGGAGAACGCGAGGAGAACGTCGTATACGAAGCGGTCCGAGGACGCGCGGAGAGGGGTGGAGGCCATGGGAACGGTTCTGGTGACGAGCGGCACCGGCAAGACCGGCCGCCGGGTGGCGGAGCGGCTGACGGAACAGGGGGTGCCGGTCCGGGCCGGTTCACGGAACGCGTCGCCGACGGGCGTGGCGGCGGGCGGCAAGAGCGGTGGGGTGCGCTTCGACTGGGCGGACCCGTCGGGGTGGGCGGTCGCGCTGGACGGTACGGAGGCCGCCTATGTGGCGTACCCCCCGGATCTGGCGGTGCCCGGCGCGGCGGAGGCGATGGCGGAGTTCGGGCGGCTCGCGGCACAGGCCGGGGTGCGCCGGGTGGTGCTCCTGTCGGGGCGCGGCGAGGCGCGGGCGGCCCTCGCGGAGGAGGCGCTGCGGGGTGCGGCCGGGGGCGTCGGGCCGACCGTCGTGCGGTCGGCGTTCTTCGCGCAGAACTTCAGCGAGGGGGCCCTGCTGGACAGCGTGCTCGGGGGTGAGCTGGTCTTCCCGGCCGGGTCGGCGGCGGAGCCGTTCGTGGACCTGGACGATGTGGCCGATGTGGTGGTGGCCGCGCTGACCGGGGAGGGGCACGCGGGGGCGGTCTACGAGCTGACGGGGCCCCGGAGCCTGACGTTCCGGGAGGCGGCGGAGGAGTTGGGGCGGGCGGCCGGGCGGCCGGTGCGGTACGTGCCGGTGAGCGCGGCGGCGTACGCGGAGGTGCTGGAGGGGTTCGGGGTGTCCGGCCCCGAGGCGGGGTTCCTGGCCGAGTTGTTCGCGACGCTGCTCGACGGCCACAACTCCGCCACCACCGACGGTGTGCGGCGGGTGCTGGGGCGGGAGGCGAAGGACTTCACCGCGTTCGCCCGTGAGGCCGCCCGGGGCGGCGCCTGGCACGCCCCTGTGCACCGGGCCGCGCGCGGCTGAACTGGAGCGGAGCCCTCCGGCACGCCCTCCGGCACCTGCGGGTCGGGGGGTACACCGTCGGTACACCCCGGAAACATTGCTTCGACAGAAGCATGACCGACATATTGCCGGGGCGGGCCGGTGGCCATAACTTGCCATTATGGAGCTGGAGTTGCGCCATCTCAGAACCGTCCGTGCCATCGCCGACACCGGCAGCCTCACCAAGGCGGCCGCCACGCTGGGCCTCGCCCAGCCCGCTCTCAGCGCCCAGTTGCGGCGGATCGAGAAGGCCCTGGGCGGCACGCTCTTCGAGCGTGACCACACGGGGGCCCGCGCCACTCCGCTCGGCGAACTGGTGCTGGAGCGGGCCCGTGTGGTGCTGCCCGCGGTGAGCGAACTCCAGGCGGAGGCGGTGCGGTTCGCCAACGCCACCGGGCCGCTGGAGCGGTTCCGGCTCGGCGGTACGCACGGCCCGCTGCTCGGTGGCCTGGTCGACCGGATCGCCACGGCGAACCCGGCCGCGCCGGTCTCGACGTACACCTCGTGGTCGGTGGACGAGATCGCCGCCCTGACCATCGACGGGCGCCTGGACTTCGCGCTGATCGGCACGTGCGGCGAGAGCCCGCCTCCGCTGGCCGAGCGGCTGGTCTGGGAGGTGGTGGGGGTGGACCCGGTCTTCGTGATGCTGCCGGAGGACCACCCGCTGGCCGGGGAGAAGGAGCTGGAACTCGCCGCGCTGGCGGACCAGTGCTGGGCGGACGTTCCCGGCGACGGCTGTTTCGCGGACTGTTTCGCCACGGCCTGCGCCCGGGCGGGGTTCACCCCGGTGTCGGTCTACGAGACGGACACCTCGTCCGTCGTCCATCTGGTGCAGGTCGGGCGGGCGATCGGGCTCTGCCGGGCCACGTTCCCGCCGGTCCCCGGCCTGGTGACCCGGCCGCTCGCCGGTGCGCCGCTCAGCTGGCGCCATCTGCTGGGCTGGCACCCGCACTCCCCCGCCGCGGACGCCGCGGCGGCGGCGGTGGCGGGCCAGACCCGCACGGCGTACGCGGAAGCCGTGTCGCGCAGCCCCAGCTACGCGCAGTGGCTGGCGGAGAACCCGCGCTTCGGGCTGGTCAGCTGAGGTCCGGGAACGCCGGGCTCCGACGAACACGTAAGCCTCCCTGTCCCCGCCCCGTCCCCGTACGCCTGCGCGTCACACCGCTCCGTGGTCCGGTGCGGCCGCCGCGACCCGGGTGGCCAGCCCGAGGTCCTTCTCGGTGACCGCGCCGCCCGCGTCGTGCGTATGGACGGACAGAGCGACCGTGTTGTAGCCGAGCGTCAGCTCGGAGTGGTGGTTCAGCTCCTCCTGGATCCGCGCGATGTGCATGGTCAGCGCGGCGGCGGCGAGATGCGAGGGCAGCCGGTAGGTCCGGGTGATCCGGTCGCCCTCCAGCGCCCAGCCGGGCAGCGATTCCAGCCGGTGTTCGGTCTCGGTCCTCGACAGCGGTTCGGCGGACATGGAGCGGCTCCCACGGGTCTCGGATGTCGGCGGTCCCGGATGCCGGTATGCGACCGGTCGTCCGACGCTACGGTCTTCCCATGACCACTGTCTCCCCCGACACGGGCGTGGGGCCACTGCTGCGCGGCTGGCGGGAGCTGCGGCGGATCAGCCAGCTGGAACTGGCGCTCCGCGCGGACTCCTCGGCCCGCCACATCTCCTTCGTCGAGACGGGCCGCTCGCGCCCGAGCGAGGAGATGATCCTGCGGCTGGCCGACCACCTGGACATCCCCGTACGGGAACGCAACGCCCTGCTGGTGGTCGCCGGTTACGCGCCCCGCTATCCGCACACCCCGCTCGACGACCCCGCGATGGCGTCGGTGCGCGAGGGGCTGGTCCGGCTGCTCGCGGGGTACGAGCCGTATCCGGCGCTCGTCGTCGACGGCACGTACGACGTGGTGGCGGCCAACCGGGGCATCGCCCTGCTCATGGAGGGGATCTCCGAGGAACTGCTCGTCCCGCCGCTCAACGCCATGCGGATCACCCTCCACCCGGCGGGGCTCGCACCGCGCATCCTGAATCTGCCGGAGTGGCGGGCGGATCTGCTGGCGCAGATGGAACGGCAGATCGCGCTCGTACGGTCGCCCGAGCTGCGGACGCTGTACGAGGAGGTGGCCGCGTATCCGGTGGAGAGCCGGGGAGCCGGGGACGGTCTTGGAACCGGGGCCGACGCGGGGAGCGAGGGCCGGGACCGGGAGCGTACGCCGTCGTTCGCCCTGCCTCTGGTGATCGAGCACGAGGGCCGGGTGCTGTCGTTCATCGCCTCGATCGCCACGTTCAACACGCCGATGGACGTGACCGTGGCAGAGCTGGCCATCGAGACGTTCCTGCCCGCGGACCGGGAGACCGGGGCCTATCTGCGCGAGCGGCTCGCGTAGCCGTACGCGACAGACCCGTACGTCCCCTGCCGCGGCTGTCACGGCAGGGGACGTACGGGCGAACGGAGGCCTACGGGGTCAGACGCGGGCCCCGTTGTCCGCCGGATCGCGGCGGGGTGCGCGGGCGCGCCCCGACTTGGAGGACTTCCCCGGGATGGGCGGGGGTGCGCTGGTGGTGCGTTCCAGGACGAGCGCGGCCGGTACGGCGGTGAAGACCGAGGACCAGGTGCCCACGACGATGCCGATGAGCAGGGCCAGCGCGAAGTCGGTCAGCGAGTCGCCGCCCAGCACCGCGAGGGCGACCAGGATCATGAGGGCGCCCATGCCGGTGTTGACCGTCCGGGGAACGGTCTGGAGGACCGCCCGGTCGGAGATGGTGGCCAGGGGTGTCTTGCGGTTTCTGCCCCACAGCTCCCGCACCCGGTCGAAGACCACCACCGAGTCGTTGACCGAGTAGCCGATGACGGTGAGCAGGGCGGCCAGGAAGATGCCGTCCACGGGCCGCCCCAGCCAGGCGAAGGCCCCTACCACGATGATCACGTCGTGCGCCATCCCGGCCACCGCCCCCACGGCGAACGTCCAGCGGAACCGGACCGCCAGATAGGCCAACTGCACGAGCACGGCGACGCCCAGGGCGATCAGCGCGTTGCGCCGCAGCTCGTCGCCGAGGCTCGGGCCGATCAGCTCGTCCCGTACCTTCGTCGTCTCACCGCCCTCGGTGGCCAGCGCCTCCCGCAGGGCGTGTTCCCCGTCGTTGTCGAGCTTTCCGGTGCGTACGGAGATGTCGCCGTCGCCCGCCGTGGTGATCTCGGCGTCACCGAAGCCGGCGGCGGCGAGCGTGGAGCGGGCGGTCTCGACGTCGACCGGGCGGCTGGTGGAGTACTCCACGAGCCGGCCCCCGGTGAACTCGACGCCCAGGTCGATCCCGCGCACCACGATCCCCGCCACCGCGACGGCGACCAGGGCGGTGGAGACGGCGAGCCAGCGGACCGGCCTGCGGAAGAGCTGCGGGTCCTTGCGGGTGAGCCAGGTCCGTACGCTGCCGGGGCGCGCGATGCCGTTGACGCCCCGGTAGTCGCTGACGAAGCGGGAGCCCGCCGCGATCTCGGTGAGCGCGCGGGCGATGACCAGCGCGGAGAACATCGAGGCGATGACACCGATGGCGAGGGTGACACCGAAGCCCTTGACCGGGCCCGAGCCGAGGAAGAAGAGCAGCCCGGCGGCGAGGAGCGTGGTGATGTTCGAGTCGGCCACGGCGCTGAACGCCTTCTGGAAGCCGGTGGTCAGCGCCGAGCGCAGAGAACGTGTCGGCTGGGCCTGACACTCCTCTCTGGCCCGTTCGAAGACAAGGACGTTCGCGTCGACCGCCATCCCGATCGCCAGGACGAACCCGGCGAGCCCGGGGAGCGTGAGCGTGACGCCGAGGCCGACGAGTGCGGCGTACGAGATCACTCCGTACGCGGCGAGGGCGACGGCGGCCAGGGCGCCGAAGACGCGGTAGACGATGGTGATGAAGAGCGCGGTGGCGGCGGCGCCGATGAGCGCCGCCTGCGTGCTGGCGTCGATGGCCTGGGCGCCGAGCGTCGGGCCGACGGTCCGCTGTTCGACGATCTCGACGGGGACGGGCAGGGCGCCGCCCTTGATCAGCAGGGCAAGGTCGCGGGCCTCCTTGGCGCTGAAGGAGCCGGTGATCTGGGTGCCGCCGGAGGGCAGTCCGGCCTGGCAGCCGACCGAGGGGTCGACCTGGGGCGAGGAGATGACCTTCTCGTCGAGGACGATCGCGACGCGCCGGCGCTCGTCCCCGGCGGGGTGGCAGGCGGCCTCACCGGTGAGCTTCGTCCAGTCCTTGCCAGCGTCCTTGTGGAAGTCGAGCTTCACCGTCCAGCCTGCGGCCTGCTGTGCCTCGAAGGAGGCGGAGGCGTCCTTGACGCCCGCGCCGGAGAGCCGAGAGGGGCCGAGGTCGAGCTGCGTGCCCTGCTCGTCGGGGAGGATCAGCCGTTTCTCCCCCGTCTCGGGCTTGGGAGCGGGGTCGGTGCCGGGGGGCGCGGCGCCGAGGACCTCGTGGAAGCTGAGCTGGGCGGTGCGGCCGATGACGGCCGCGGCCTGGCGCGGGTCCTGGACGTCGGGCAGTTCGACGATGATGCGGTCCTCGCCGGAGCGGGTGAGGACGGGTTCGGCGACCCCGAGGGAGTCGATGCGCTGGCGCAGGACCTCCAGGGTGCGGTCGGTGGTCTCCCGGTCCGCCTCGACGGTGGCGGAGTCCTTGGCCTGGAGCACCATACGGGTGCCGCCCTGGAGATCCAGGCCGAGTCTGGGTGACATGGTCAGCGAGATGAAGACGGAGACGAGCAGCACGGCGGCAGCCAGGACCGCTCGCACCGTGGTGGCGCGAGTCATGGAAATCCTCCGGTGGGGCGTCGGCCGCCCTCACCTCAGCGAGGACGCGACGCCGGATCGGCAGAACAGCGGGACGGATGACCGGCCGGGTGACCGGCGGCCGTGCTGTTCGGAGGACCCCGCACACCGGGCTGGGCGCCCCGGCGGCCGGAGGGTGTCGAGGAGGAGTCCGGGGTGGGCTGTGCCGTACGGCCGCAGGGCGGGACCGGGCCGGCCGGGGCGGGCAGCAGCCCTTCGTACGAGGGTGGGGGCGCGTGACCCGTGAGGTGGGCGCGGCCGATCCCGGCCCGGGGGTTCGGGGTGGTCGGCTCGGCGGCGGCCAGTGATCGCTCGTGGAGGCTCTGGGCCTGCGGATGCTGCTTGTGGGGCTGAGGCTGCGGAGGCTTCTGGGGCTGGCCCTGGATCTGCAGGCGGGCGGGGCCGGGCCGGACGTTGAGGTGCTGGGGGCCGGGCTGGTGGTCGCGGGCGTTGCGGCCACCGGCTCCGGCGCCTGCGGGGCTCGGGGCCGGACGCGTACGCCGGAGGTCGTGGTGCGGGCCGCCGGGGTGGGTGGTGCGGTCGGTCTGCGGGGCGGGGGCCGGGGCGCTCGGTGTGTACGCGACCGCCGAGGCGAGGCTGCCCAGGGCGCCGACGGGCAGCGCGGCCCCCGCGGCGGGGGCGCCGCCGACCAGGGTGAGCACGGCGAGGACCAGCGCGGCCAGCACGCGCCGTGTCCCCTGCGCCGGGCCCGGCCGCACCGGGAGCGCGTTCCCCCGGGGCGTCCCCGGGTGCGGGGTCACCTCGTTCGGCCGGGCAGAGAGGCGGCGGGCGTCACCCCGTGGCGGAGCACGGAGCTGAGGATCTGTCCGGCGCCCCGGACGACGGTGGTCGACGGGTCGTCCGCCAGCCGCACGGGGGTGCCGAGGCACCGGGCGATCCGGTCGGTGACCTCGGGGCGCAGCGCCCCGCCACCGGCGAGCACCGGGCCCTTGCGCAGGGCACCGCGGATCGCGCCGTGCCGGTCCTGGCGCCACATGGACTTCACCATGTCCAGGACCGTACCGACCAGGGTGGCGGGCAGCGTCGCCGGGTCCAGGTCGCTGAGCCCTGTCTCGGCCTGCCGGGCATCCGCGATCCGGCCGCCGACGAGGAGCGTCACCTCGGTCAGCTCGGCGCCCATGTCGACGACGAGCAGCGGACCGGCGTCGTGCGGTCCGGCGTACGCGGCGGCGGCGCGAGCGCTGCTGAGGGCCAGGACGTGGGTGGGCCCCAGCCCGGCGAGCAGCTCGCGCGCGGCGTTGCGGTGGACGGCTCCGGCGAGGACGGGGTGGCTGAGGACGATCACGCTGTCCGTCCGGTCGGGCCCGAGGGCGGCGTCCGCGATCCGGCCGAGGAGCCGCCCGCAGGACTCGGGGTCGACGATGCGCCCGCGCCGGACCGGCCGCTCTCCGTCCCCGTCGGGGCCACTGCCGAGGAACGGGTCCGCGACCAGGCCGTGGCCGGGCACCCAGGCCCGGGTGCGGGAGCTGCCGAGGTCCAGGGCGAGTCCCCGGGCGGCCACGGTCCTGCCGCCGAGCCGGCGGTGTCCGTGACGCACCCGGAGCGCCCCGGGCTCACGCCCGGCCCCGGACCCCCCGACCCCGCTCCCGTCACGAAGCGGTCCGGAACCTTCCCCGAGCGACCCGGGCCTTTCCCCGAGCGGCCCGGCCGCCTCACCGAACCGGGCGGGTACGGCGCCGAGCGGCCCAGGTCCGTGCCCGGATCCGGATCCGAGGCCGGGCCCGAGCCCATGTCCGGGGCCATGTCCGGTCCCAGGTCGATCATCGCTCGCCCCGGAACCACGGAGCTGCCCGGCATTCCCGAGCGGCCCGGGAGCCCCGAGCCACCCGGCCCCCTCACCGAACCGGCCGGGGGCGGCGCCGAGCGGCCCGTGCACCTCGCCGGGGCGGCCCGGCTGGGGGACGGCACGGCCGCGTCGCTGTCCGTCGTACGGAGAACGCATCGCCCCTCACCCCCGGTCGGCCGTCCACAGCCGTCCACGCACCCATCGGCCCGCTGATAGCGAGGCATGGCCAAGCCCTCACTATGCAATACCGGGTGAGGGAAAGCCACTTCCTCACCGATTCGAAGGCGCTCCCGGCAGCTCGGGCCTCGCTCCCCTCCACGGTCCCGACCACCCCCTTGATCTGCACGGTCCACACGGCCTGCCCGGCCGCCTACGCCTGTACGGCCTGCACGACCTCCGTCTCCCCGGCGTCCCGCCCAGCCTCGGCCTCCGCCACAGCCTCTGCCACGGCCACCACCTCGGCCTCGCTCACCGCCTCCGCCACAGCGGCCACCTCCACCACAGCCTCCGCCACCGCAACAGCCGCCGCGGCCTCGCCGGCCGGCCCGGCCTCCCCGGTCTCCGTGACCGCCGTGCCCTCCCCCGTCAGGAAGTCCGCCAGCAGCTCCGCGAACTCCTCCGGGTCCGCGATCCGGATCCCCAGCCCCTCCGCCTTGGTCCGCTTCGAACCGGCCTTCTCCCCCGCTACCAGCAGGCTGGTGCGCGCGGAGACGCTGGAGGACGACTTCCCGCCCGCCCGCTCGATCAGCTCGTTCATCTGATCGCGCGACAGCTTCTCCAGCGCCCCGGTCATGGCGCCCGTGACCACCACCTTCATCCCCGCCAACGGCAGTTCCGCACCGGCCCCCGCGCCCTCCTGCTCCTCCGTGCCGGGCTCCGGCGGCGGGGTGGCCCCCGGCTCCGTCATCGTCACCCCGGCCCGGACGAGCTTCCCGATCAGCGGGGCCAGCTCCGCCAGCTCCTCGACGACCGCCGCGGCCTTCTCCTTGCCGATGCCGTCGACCCGCTGGAGGGACTCGGCGTCGGCGGCGACGATGTGGTCCATGGTCGCGAAGTACCGCGCGATCCGGCGGGACATGGAGCGCCCCGTCCCCCGTACGCCCAGGGCGCAGAAGACCCGCGAGAGCGGACGGGAGCGGGCGGTCTCGATGGCGGCGAGGAGATTGTCGGTGGAGGTCTCGCCCATCCGGTCCAGGGCGAGGAGCTGGTCCCGCTCCAGGGTGAACAGGTCGGCGAAGTCCGTGACCAGGCCCGCGTCGACGAGCTGGACGACCCGGGTTGCCCCGAGGCCCTCGATGTCGAGCTGGTCGCGGCCCGCCGCGTACGAGACGGAGGCGACCAGGCGGCAGTTGCGGCCCCGGGTACAGCGCCAGCGCTGCTCGCTCATGTCGATCTCGGAGCCGCACTGCGGGCAGCTCTCGGGGAAGGCGATCGGCGTCTCGTCCCCGGTGCGCAGATGGGCGACGGGGGCCTCGATGCGCGGGATGATGTCGCCCGCCTTGTAGACCATGACCTGGTCGCCCAGGCGCAGATCGCGGCGGGTGATGTCGGCCGGGTTGTGCAGGGTGGCGTACCCGACGGTCGATCCGTCGATCTCGACGGGCTCCAGCACGGCGCGCGGCGCGATGATGCCCGTGCGGCCCACGTTCCACTCGACGGAGAGGAGACGGGTGATCTTCTCCACGGCGGGCAGCTTGTGGGCGATGGCCCAGCGCGGCGCCCGGGTGCCGGAGCCGGCCTCGCGCTGGTCGGCCGCGAGGTCCGCCTTGATCACGATGCCGTCGATGCCGAACGGCAGCGCGGCCCGCAGGGCGGCTATCTCCTCCACCCGCGCCTGCACCTCCTCCACGGTGGACACCCGGACCGGCGCCACCTCCGTGGCCGCGGCCGTGTGCACGCCGAGCCCCGCGACGTACGCGAGGAGTTCGCTGTGGGGCAGCTCGGTGAGGGTCTCGGTGATCTCCCCCGAACCGGCGAGCGGCAGGGCCCCGTACGCGAAGAACGTCGTCTCCACCCGGTAGGCCCGGTCCTTGGCGCGCAGGGTGCCCGCAGCTCCGTTGCGCGGGTTGGCGAAGGGGGCGCCGCCGTGCTCCGTGCGGATCGCGTTGCCCTGCTCGAACTGCTCGTTCGTCATGAGGATCTCGCCGCGCACCTCCAGCGTGACCGGTGCGTCCAGCCGCTCGGGCAGGCCGACTACCGCTGCGGCGGCGTGCGAGACGTCCTCGCCCGCCGTGCCGTCGCCCCGGGTGATCAGCTGCTCCAGGCGGCCGGCCCGATAGCGGGCGGCGACCGCGAGGCCGTCGAGCTTCGGCTCCACGCTCCAGGCCGCGACCGGTCTGCCGATGCGCCGCTCCAGCGAGGCGGTCCAGCTCACGAACTGCTCGGCCGAGAACACGTTGTCCAGCGAGAGCATCGGCACGGTGTGCGGAACGTCCCCGACGGCGGCCCCGCCCGCCACCTTCCCGGTCGGTGATGACTCGTGTATCTCGTCGGGATGCGCCGCCTCGTACGCGGCGATCCCGCGCGCCAGCCGGTCGTAGGCGTCGTCGTCGAGGGTGCTCTCGCCCGTGGCGTAGTACGCGGCGGCGGCCCGGGAGGCCTCTTCGACCGCGGCGGCATAGGCGGCGGCATCGGCGAGCACAGCGGCTGAGTTCGTCATGGTGACCATCCTGCCGCCCACCACTGACAACGCCCCTCCACCACCGTCCCGCCCCACGCGGAACGCCCCCTTCCGTGAACTCTGAAGCGAGCGTTCCATGATCCCGGAAAGGAGCAGAGGGAGAGCGCTCTCCCATGCACTTACTCCTCAACCACCACCATTTACCGTCTTGTTGCAGTGCTTGCGTCGTCTCTTGACAGCCACAGGCGACACTCTTACGTTCCCCATCAGAGAGCGCTCTCTCATCTCACCGAGGAACCTCCCCCCACTTCCGAACAGGAGTGCCGTGCTCTTCCGAAACCGACGCAGCCCCGAACGCCGCCGCACACGATCCCCCCGGTCCTGGCGCACCCGAGTCGCCGGACTCGCCGCCGCGGCCCTCGCCCTCTCCCTCGTCCAGGCCAACGTCGGCAACGCCGCGGCCGACCGCGGCGCCGCCGAGGTCGCGCCCAGGGCCGCCGCCGATGTGGTGCGGGTGGCCGAGTTCCTGGCCGAGTGCCCGTACACCCACCGGGCCCCCGACGACCCGATCATCTTCCCGGGCCTGCCGGGCGCCTCCCACATGCACAGCTTCTTCGGCAACGACACCACGAACGCCCACTCCGACCTGGCCTCGCTGGAGAAGGGCCGCACCTCCTGCTCCCCCGACACCGACCTCTCCTCGTACTGGGTGCCCACCCTGTACGACGGCGACCGGGAGGTGGAGCCCACCGGGACCACCTTCTACTACCTGGGCGAAGGGGTCCTCGACGACGTCATCCGGCAGATCCAGCCCTTCCCCAAGGGCCTGCGCATCGTGGCGGGCAACGCGAAGGCGACCGGGCCGCAGGACAACACCATCGCCCGCTGGTCGTGTCTGCACGCCGGTCATGTCGACCCCTCGCAGGACTTCGTCAACTGCCCGGCCGGCACGATGCTGGAGTCCTACCTGGACTTCCCGCAGTGCTGGAACGGTACGGACCTCGACTCGGCCGACCACAAGAGCCACATGGCCTACCCGGTCGCGGGCGAGTGCCCCTCGACCCACCCGGTGCCGGTGCCCAAGCTCCGCCAGGTGCTGCGCTATCCGGTCAACGGCGACCCGGCCCGCTTCCGGCTGGCGTCGGGCCCCGGTTTCACGATGCACGGCGACTTCTTCAACGTATGGCCGGAGGAGGAGCTGGCGCAGCGCGTACGTGACTGCATCAACGCCATCGTGAAGTGCGGCTTCGACGGCCGTCCCTGACCAACTGTCAGCCCGACCGTTCGCCGGTGTCCGCCCCGGGGCCCACGCTCCGGGGCGGCGCCCGCCACGCGGCCCAGGCCCCCAGGACCGCCATGAACCGCCCCACCGCCGCCAGGCCCCTCCCGGCACCCCTCCTGCCCGCCCTGCTCGTCCTCCTCGCCCTGCTGGGCCTCGCCGCCACGGCCGGCTGCTCCCCGGCGCCGGAGCCCGCACCCGCTCCCCCACCCGCCGCATCGGCCCCCACGACCACCGACGCCACCCCCACCGACGCCGCCTGGGTCCAGCTGATGACCCCGATGAACGAGAAGGCGGTGGCCCTCCTCGCCCTCGCCGCCGACCGGGCCACCACTCCCCCGCTGCGGGCCTTCGCGACCCGGCTGCGCAGCGCCCAGGAAGCCGAACTCGGCCGCCTCCGGCCCCTGCTGGCCCGGATGGGGCTCCCCGACACCGATGTGCACGCGGGCCACGACATGCCCGGCATGGTGACGGAGAAGGACCTCGCGGCGGCCCGGGCGGCCGAAGGAGCAGCCTTCGACCGGCTCTTCCTCACCCAGCTCCGCGACCATCTGCGCCACTCCGCCCAGGTGTCGCGGTCCGAGATCACGGCGGGCGCGCGGGCCGACGCCAAGGAGCTGGCCGCCGCCCTCGTCACGGCGCGCGAGGCCGCGCTCACCGAGCTGGCGGGGCTCCCGGGGGCAGCGCGGGCCCTCGGCTGACCCAGCGTTCCGGGCTGCGGGTATAAAGGCTGCATGACAGCCGATGTGGACCCGCCCGTACGCCCGACCTTGGAGGATGTGGCGGCCGTGGCCGGTGTCTCGCGGGCCACCGTGTCCCGGGTGATCAACGGTGCCACCACGGTGGACCCGGCGCTGCGCACGGTGGTCGAGGAGGCGGTGGCGACCACCGGGTACGTGCCCAACCGGGCGGCCCGTTCGCTGGTGACCCGGCGCACCGACTCCGTGGCGCTGGTCATCTCGGAGCGTGAACGGCAGCCGGCCTCCGAGCCGTTCGTCGGGCGGATGTTCTCCGACCCCTACTTCGGCCGGGTCGTCAGCGGTCTCCTCGAAGTGCTGCGTCCGGCGGGCATCCAGATGGTGCTGATGCTGGCGGACGACGAGGCGTCGCGGACCCAGCTGCTCTCCTATCTGCGCCACGGCCATGTCGACGGCGTCGTCCTGGTCACCTCGCACGCGGACGACCCGCTGCCCGGTCTGCTCCAGGACACCCGGCTGCCCGCCGTCCTCGCGGGCCGCCCGCCGCGCCCCTCGTCGCTCGCCTATGTGGAGGTCGACCAGCAGGCCGGGGCGCGGCTCGCCGCCGACCATCTGGCCGCGCTGGGGCGGCGCCGTATCGGGACGATCTCCGGTCCGCAGGACAGGCCCGCCGGTCAGGTCCGCCTCTCGGGCTTCCTGGAGGCCCTGGCCGCGCACGGCATCGAGGACGTGGCCTGTGCCGAGGGCGACTTCACGCACGTGGGCGGCGCGGCGGCGATGCGTCGGCTGCTGGCCGAACAGCCGGAGCTGGACGGGGTGTTCATCGCCTCGGACCTGATGGCGCTGGGCGCGCTGCCGGTGCTGCTGCGGGCCGGGCGCGACGTGCCGTCGGATGTGGCGGTGGTCGGTTTCGACGACAGCAGCGCGGCCGCCGCCTGCGACCCGCCGCTGACGACCGTGCGGCAGCCGGTGGAGGAGATGGCGGCCGAGATGGCCCGGCTGCTGCTCAAGCAGATCGGCGGGCCCGGCGGTCCGTCGCCGTCCGTGGTCTTCCCGCCGACGCTGGTACGGCGTCAGTCGGCCTGATCCGGGTGCACCTGGCCCAAGAGGACTCCCCCAAGCCCCCTCACACCGCCGTCCCCCGCTCCGGGAACGGCTCGTCCGCGTGCGGGGTGCCCGTGAACCCCTCCGCCCGCACCGGCACCTGGGGGCCGGAGAACTCCAGCAGCCAGCGGTTCAGCACCCGGTGCACCGCCTCCGCGCCCACCAGCCCGCCGCCCGGCGGCGGGGGCGCGCCGTCGGCGGTCTCGGCGGCCACGATGTCGAGCGGGTCGGTCATCCCGCGCGGCCAGAGCAGGAACGGCCGGGACTGCTCGCCGCCCAGACCGCCGTGCGAGCCGATCTGCTCCTCGAAGGCATGCACGGTGCCGGTCCCGGGGTCGTACATGGAGTTGACCATGATGTCGGCCACGTGCGGGAAGGTGTCGGTACGCCGTACGGCGGCGGCCGCGCCGGTGCCGAAGACGGCGATCGGGCCCTCCCCGTCGGCCAGCCGGTCCACCGGGACCTCGGCGCCGCCCGGCCCGAGCACCACGGAGCCGTGCTCCTCGCTCCGTACGAGGAGGAAGCCGATCCCCGGGTGGTTGGCGAGGGTGGAGAGCAGGGCCGGGTTGCGGCGGTCGATCTCCTCGCGGGAGGCGCGCCCCTCGATGTCGGGGAAGGAGATCAGGCCGAGGTTGCCGGAGGCCAGCACGATCGGGTCGGAGCGCTTGGCCGGATGCTCGGCCTCCGGTTCCTCCGCCTCGGGCGGCCGGTGCAGGGCGATCCGGACGGCGTCGCGGGCCTCGGAGGCGCTGTGGGTGCCCCGGGCCCGGCGCCGTACGGGCAGCCCGCACCCCGCCCGTACGAGGTCCTTGAGCGTCAGCCCGTACCGTCCGGCGAAGGTCTCGCCGGAGCTCTGGCCGTGGTCGGAGAGGAGCACGATCCGGTAGGTGCGCGGGGTGTGGTCCGCGATCTTGGCGATCAGGGCGAGCGAGCGGTCGAGCCGTTGGAGGACCTTCTCGGCGTCGCGGCTGTGCGGTCCGGAGTGGTGGGCGACCTCGTCGTAGGCGACCAGGTCGGCGTAGACGGCGGTGCGTCCGGCGAACATGTCCCCGATCACGGCGGCGACGACCACATCGCGCTCGACGACGGTGGCGAAGGCCCGGATGAAGGGGTAGAGGCCGCCGCGCTTGACCCGGGGGGTGACCTTCCGGGCGCGGGCCCGGGTCGACTGGCCGATCTCGCGGCCGACCTCGGCGGCGAAGGAGAGGGCGGTGCGGACGGCGTTGGCCGGGTCGGAGAAGTAGGCGAAGTACCCGGAGCGGGAGCTGCGGCCCTTGCCACGCCGGGCGGCCATGGAAAGGACCAGGGCGAGCTGTCCCGCGCCGCCGCTGAAGAGGTTGCCGCGGCTCGCCCCGTCGATGGTGAGGAGGCCGCCGTCCCCGGTGCGTGCGATGGCGCGGCGCTGCATCTCAAGGGCGCTGGCGGGGCGACTGGAGACCATGACCGTGCCGGTCTCCTTCTCGTACCAGCGGAAGGCGGGGATGTCGTGGTTGGAGCCGTGCAGCAGGGCGAGCTGGCTGGCGCCGGTCTGGCTGGACCAGTCGGTGCGCCAGGGGGTGAGGCGGTGGCCGGAGGAGTCGGCGAGCCAGCCCGCGACGGTCGGCATCAGCCCGTCGGCCGCCGCCTTGACCAGGACGTCGTGGCCGACGCCGTCGAGCTGGAGGAAGACGGTGCCGGGCGGCCCGTCGCGGTCGGGTTCCACGGTGTTCGGGGAGCCCCGTCTGCGGCGCCGGTCGGCCAGGCGGGAGAGCCTGCGGCGGTAGGCCTCGTCGTCGCGGACGGCGAGCGCGGTGGAGGTGGCGGAGGCGACGGCGGACATCACGGCGGCGACCACGACGGCGGTCTCGGGGGCGGCGTCGCCGCGCCCGTCCGGGATCAGGCTCAGCGCGATCAGCAGCAGCGAACCGTTGAGGAAGAAGACCAGCGCGCCGAGCACGAGGGCGGGCACGATGAGCAGGGCGCGGACGAGGACGGGCCACACCAGCGCGGAGAGCAGGCCGAAGGCGCCCGCTCCCCAGGCCGCCGTGAACGCGGTGCGGGTGATGGTGTCGCCGTCGTCGGACTGGAGCCGGAAGTCGGGCAGGACCCCGGCGAGCGCGAGCATGGTGAGGGTGGAGACCGCCCAGACCGCGACGATCCGCATCAGCGCGCCCCCGGCCCTGCGCCACCCCGCCGCACGCGATCCCGCCGTACGCGGCCCCGTCGTACGCCGCTCCGGCGAGGCCGGTCTCCGCTCAACCACGCCGGTCCCTCTCCTGGCCTTCCCGGTCCACCCCGATGCCCTTCTCCACCTGCGGGCCCGTGTCCGTCCGAGGCCCGCTCCCCAGCCTTTCACAGCGCCGGTGCCGGTCAGCGGCCGTCGTGGGGAGGTCCGGGGGCGCTTAGGCTCGTACCACCGGCGCCTGCCTCACGGAGGTGGGCACATGAGGTCACGGGCCGAGCGAGGAGGCGGGACGTACCGGTGGAGGTCACCTGGTGGGGTCATGCCACCTGCACGATCGAGGACTCCGGCGTACGGGTGTTGACCGATCCCCTGTTCGTACGGCGCTTCGCGCATCTGCGGCGGCGCCGGGGCGAGGTGCCGCCGCCGCAGGCAGCCCTCGCGGAGGTGGTGCTCGTCTCGCATCTGCACTCCGACCATCTCCACCTCCCCTCGCTCGCCCGGCTGTCCCCCGGCACCCGGCTGATCGTGCCGAGCGGCGCGGTCGCGGCCGTTCCCGGGCTGCGGTCGCTGCACCGGAAGCTGGACCTCCGGATCACCGAGGTACGGGCGGGCGACGAGGTCCGGGTGGGCGAGGTGCGGGTGCGGGCGGTCCCGGCGCTGCACGACGGCCGCCGGCTGCCGGTCGGCCCGCGCCGGGTGCCCGCGCTGGGTTACGTGGTCGAGGGCGAGGCCCGTACGTACTTCGCCGGGGACACCGGGCTCTACGACGAGATGGGCGAGGCGGTGGGCGCGGTGGACGTGGCGCTGCTGCCGGTGGGCGGCTGGGGCCCGTATCTGGGGCACGGCCACCTGGACGCCTCCCGGGCCGCCCAGGCGCTGCGGCTGCTGGAGCCGCGCTCGGCGGTGCCGGTGCACTTCGGCACGTACTGGCCGATCGGTCTCGACGGGGTGCGGCCGCACGAGTTCCACGGGCCGGGTGACGAGTTCGTCCGGCAGGCGGGCCTCCGGGCACCGGAGGTGGCGGTGCATCTGCTCTCCCACGGCGAGCGGGTGCGGCCGGAGGCCGAGCGGTGATCCAGGAGTTCCAGTCGGTGGTGCGGGAGCTGCCCACCGAGTCCGCCCAGCAGGCCGTGGGCTACCCGACGCTGTTCCTGCTGGTGGCGCTGGGCTCGTTGGTGCCGGTGATCCCGACGGGGGCACTGGTGAGTTCGGCGGCGGTGGTGGCGCTCCACCAGTCGTCACCGTTCTCGCTGGTCTTCGTCTTCATCGTGGCCTCGGCGGCGGCGTTCCTGGGCGATGTGTGCCTGTACTGGCTGGGGCAGCGGGGGGTGCGGTCGAAGAACGGGTCGAAGTGGCTGGAGACGCTCACCCGCCGCGCCGCGCCGGAGCGGCTCGCCCAGGCGCAGGAGAAGCTGGCCGAGCACGGCGGGACGGTGCTGGTGCTCTCCCGGCTGGTACCGGCGGGGCGGATTCCGGTGATGCTGGCGTGTCTGCTGGGGAAGATGCCGCTCAAGACGTTCGCCCGGGGCGATGTCCCGGCGTGTCTGGCCTGGGCGGCGACGTACCAGCTGATCGGGATACTCGGCGGCTCGCTCTTCCCGGAGCCGTGGCAGGGCGTGGTCGCGGCGGTGGCGCTGACCGTGGTGATCAGCGGGGCACCGGCGGTGTGGCGGAGCCTGCGGGCGCGGTTCGGCCACGGGACGGCCTGAGGACGCGGCACGGCCGGAGCCGCTCGGGACGGCCTGGGGGCCCGTGGCGGCCGGAGGGCCGTGCCCGGACTGAGGACACAGGCCCTAGGGGCCCGGGACGGGCTGGGGTGCCCGAGAGCGCCCGGGCCTCCGCCGGGCTCGGCTCAGCGCAGCTCGTCGAAGGCCGCCGCGAACCGGCTCAGCGCCCGCTCCACATGCGGCAGCTCCAGCGGCTCCGCCGCCGTCAGGGACTCCCGCCGCTCCTCGGGCGTGGCGCCCAGCAGGGGGCCGGTGGAGAGCCGTACGCGCAGGGCGCCCAGTTCGTCCCCGAAGCGGTGGCCGCCCGGGGTGGGGGCGCCCAGCCGGTCGGTGAGGTACTCCTCCAGCTCCATGGAGTCCGTGACCCCGAGCGCCGCCAGCCGGGGCCGGAGCGGGCCGAGGTCCGCGTAGAGGTGGCGGCCCGCCTGCGGGGGCCGGGCCAGCGCGCCCACGCCGAGCACCGTGCGGTGGACGGCGGCGGCCACCCGGCCGTGGAGCCGCGCGGCCTGCCGGACCCGTTCCCGTACGGCCTCCGGTTCGCCCAGGGCGTGGGCGGCGGCGGGGGCGAGGGGCCCGGCGACCAGGGCGCCGAGGGCGGTGAGGACGTCGAGCGTACGGGCCCGGAGCACCGCTCCCCGGCCGGTCCCGGGGAAGCGGGCGACGGCGAGGGGCCAGGCGGCGGGGGTGAGGGCGCCGGAGAGGTCGCTGATCACCGTGACGTCGTCGGGGCACATCTCGGCGGGGCTGAGCAGGACCGTGTCGCGGGGCCCGTGCACGGTGTCGCGCCAGGTCTCGTCGCTGATGATGTGCAGCCCCTCCCCGACCGCCGCCTCGCAGGCCTCCCGCACCAGCTCGGGCGGGGCGACGGTGGCGGTGGGGTCGTCGGCGGCGGAGAGCACCAGCAGCTTCGGCCGGCCGCCCTCGGCGCGCACCCGGCGCACGGTCTCCAGCAGGGCGTACGGGTCGGGGACGCCCCCGCACTCCGCGGGCGTCGGCACCTGGTAGGCGGGCCTGCCGAGCAGCCGGGCCTGGGGCATCCAGGTGGCCGGGCAGGGGCGGGGCATCAGGACGTCTCCGCCGTGGGCGGCGATCAGGGCGAGGAGGAGCGGCTGGTCGCCGGGGGCCGCCACGATGTTCTCCGGGGGGCCGTGCAGCCCGCGCCGGTCCCAGTAGCCCCGGGCCGCCTCGCAGAGGGCGCGGCCGCCGCCGAGCGGCTCGGCGCGGGTGCGGTCCGCGGCGGCGGCGAGGACGGCGGCCAGTTCGGGGAGGACGGGGAGGCCGGGGTCGGGGGCGGGCGGCCCGTAGCGGACGGGCCCGTGGTCCTCGTGCATCTCCGGCCTCCTCGCTCCCCGTACGGCCGTCCGCGGTTCCGGGGCGCTCTCCGGCCGTCTGCGGTAACGGGGCGCTGCGGGCCCTCCGGCTCTCTGGGCCCTTTATACGGAGGTTCGGGCCGGGGCGCCCGTTCACCTGCGCACCCGGGCGCGCCGGGGCGGGCGTGGGCCGTTGCCGGGCGAGCCGGGTGACGGGCCCCCGGGGGGGCGGGCCTGGGCCGTTGTGCCGGTAGTCGGTGGAGCGTGGTGAGGCTCTCAGCGCGCCTGCTGGTTCATCGGCGGGCGGCCGGGTATTCGCTGAGCCATGTCGCCCATGTCGTCATCGCGCCCATCGTCCGCCGCCCCCGCCGCCGACCGGGTCCGGCACTGGCTCCAAGGACGGGATCTCGCCGTCTTCCACGGCGTCGCCGGTCGGCACTGGCCGGGCGCCGATCCGCTGCTGCCCAAGCTGAGCCGGAGCGCCAACCACGGGCTGCTCTGGTTCGGGACGGCCCTCGGCATCGCGGCCCTCGGCTCCAGCGCCCGGTCCCGGCGCGCCGCGCTGCGCGGGGTCGCCTCGCTGGCCGTGGCCTCGGCGGCGATCAACACGGTGGGCAAGGGCGCGGTCCGCAGGCAGCGGCCGATACTCGACCAGGTGCCGGTGATGCGGCAGCTGAAGCGGCAGCCCGTGACCACGTCGTTCCCCTCCGGGCACGCGGCGTCGGCCGCCGCCTTCGCCACCGGGGTGGCGCTCGAGTCGAAGGGCTGGGGCGCGGTGGTCGCGCCCGTCGCTGCGGCGGTGGCCGCCTCCCGCGTCTACACGGGCGTCCACTATCCGAGCGACGTCCTGGCCGGGGCCGCGCTCGGCATAGGGGCCGCGTTCGCCCTGCGCGGGGTCGTCCCCACCCGGGGGCAGCTCCCGGCGCCCGGCCGCCCGCCCGGTGAGGCGCCCGCGCTGCCCGGCGGGAAGGGGCTCGTGGTCGTGGTGAACCAGGCGTCGGGCACGGCCACCGCGACCGCGTCGCTGGTGCGTGAGGCGCTGCCGCAGGCCGAGGTCGTCGAGTGCGCGCCCGAGGACCTCTCCACCGCCATGGAGAAGGCTGCGGGCCGGGGCAGGGCGCTGGGGGTCTGCGGCGGCGACGGCACGGTCAACCTGGCGGCCTCCGTCGCGGCGACGCACAGCATGCCACTGGCCGTCTTCCCGGGCGGGACGCTGAACCACTTCGCCTACGACCTGGGCATCGAGACGGTCCAGGAAGCCGCGGCGGCGCTCACGGCGGGCGACGCCATACAGGTCGACCTGGGCCGCTTCCGCCCCGGCCCGAAGGGGCCCGAGGGGGCGGACGGCTACTTCCTCAACGCGTTCAGCCTGGGCGTCTATCCGGAGCTGGTACGGACCCGGGAGCACTGGTCGCCCCGGATCGGCGGCTGGCCCGCCGGGGTGCTCGCCGCCTTCCACGTGCTGCGCGGACGGCAGCCCCTGGAGGCCGAATTCCAGGGCCGCAGGCGCCCGTTGTGGCTGCTCTTCGTCGGCAACGGCCTCTTCCAGCGGGTCGGCCCGGCGCCCGGCCGGCGCCACAACCTGGCGGACGGGCTGCTGGACGTGCGGGTGGTGCACGGCGGCCGGACGCCCGCGCTGCGGCTGCTGGCGGCGGCGGTGGCCGGTCCGCTGACCCGCTCCCCCGCCCATGCGGCGGTGCGGCGGCGCCGGGTGCGGATCGCCGGTCTGGCGCCGGGGACTCCGTACGCATACGACGGTGAAGTGGCCCACTCCGGGAAGGAGTTGCTGATCGACAAGCTGCCGGAGGCACTGACGGTCTACTGCCCGATGCCCGTCTGACACCCCGCCCCGACCGTCCAGAATTCAAGACACCCATCTCACCATCCGGCATGGCGGCGTACGGTGGCGGCAGCGCGCAACCGCCGTACCGAGAGAGGACGCCGCCATGCCGGATGCTGCCCCGCCGAAAGAGACCGCCGTCTACACCCACGGCCACCACGAGTCGGTGCTGCGCTCGCACCGCTGGCGGACCGCCGCCAACTCGGCGGGCTATCTGCTCGGTGAACTCCGGCCCGGCATGGCGGTGCTGGATGTCGGCTGCGGTCCCGGCACCATCACCGCCGACCTGGCCGCCCTGGTCGCACCCGGCCGGGTGACGGCGGTCGACACCGGCACCGGCATCCTGGAGCAGGCAGCGGCGGTGGCCGCCGAACGAGGCCTGGAGAACGTCGAGTTCGCCGTGGCCGACGTGCACGCGCTGGACTTCCCCGACGGTTCCTTCGACGTCGTCCACGCCCACCAGGTGCTCCAGCATGTGGGCGACCCGGTGCAGGCGCTGCGCGAGATGCGGCGGGTCTGTCGCCCCGGCGGAGTGGTCGCCGCGCGGGACAGCGACTACGCGGCGATGGCCTGGTATCCGGAGACACCCGGGCTGGCGGCGTGGCAGGAGGTGTACCGCCGGGTGGCCCGCGCCAACGGCGGCGACCCGGACGCCGGGCGGAAGCTGCTCTCCTGGGCGCGGCAGGCCGGGTTCACCGACATCACCCCGACCGCCGCCGCCTGGTGCTTCGCCACCCCGGAGACCCGCGCCTGGTGGAGCGGGCTGTGGGCGGACCGTACGACGGACTCCGTCTACGCCGAACTGGCGGTACGGGGCGGCCATGCGAGCACCGAGGAGCTGACGGCCATCGCGGACACCTGGCGCAACTGGGGTGCGGAGGACGGCGGTTGGTTCCTGGTCCCGCACGGTGAGGTGCTCTGCCGGGGGTGACACCTGGGTCGCTCGCGAACCCGGGGCCGGTGCCCGTGCCCTGCCCGAGGTGACGCGCGGACTCGGGCCCCGGGCAGGGCGGGCCTCAGGGGCGGTGCCACTCCATGACGTGTCCGGTCGCCGCGAACCGTTCGTTCCCGGCGAGCTTCCCGGTCTTCGTCTCGACGACCGTGAACCCCGCGCTCTCGTAGAGGGCGCGGGCGTGGTCGTTCCCGGCCAGGACCGTGCACTCGATCCGGGCGGAGTCGTCGGCGCTCAGCACATGGCCGAGCAGGATCCGCCCGATGCCCTGGCGGTAGCGGGCGGGATCGACGTACAGCCAGGTCAGTTCGGCGTCCGCGAACGCGGCGAACCCAGCCACCTGCGGCCCCTCCCCCGCGCCGTCGTCCGCCTCCGCCACCCAGAGGTCGCCGTCGAAGAGCCCCTCCTCCTCATGGGTCTCGGCCAGCGTCAGGAAGGCCTCCACGCCGACGGAGCACCGCAGTTCGTCCAGGCGCGCGATGTCGTGGATGCGGGCGATGGCGTCCCAGTCCTCCGGCCGGTAGGGCCGGACGGTGACCTTCGGTGGCGTACGTCGTTCCATGGCGCGACCCTCGCACCGGGCCCGCGCCTCGGCAACCGAATTACGGCGGGCCGGAGCGGGCCCGAATCGATCACACCCGCGGCGCGGTCCAATTACCCTCGTACGCATGGAGATTCTCGGAACCACGCTGCGTATCTGCGTCGACGACCTGGAGGCCGCGGTGGCCTTCTACGAGGGGCTGACGGGCACCCCGGCCCAGCGGTTCGAGCGCGGCGGGGTGTCGGTCGCCGCCATCGGGTGCTTCCTGCTGATGAGCGGTCCCGCATCCGAGCTGGAGGTGCTGCGCAAGGTGGGGGCGACCATCGCCGTCAAGGACGTCGACGAGGCGAACGCGGCGCTGACCCGGGCGGGGGCGCGGATCGTCGCGGGGCCGGTGCCGACCCCGGCGGGCCGCAATCTGATCGCGCTCCACCCGGACGGCTCGGTCTTCGAGTACGTGGACCGCAAGGTCACGGTCTGAGCCATCCGTCCGGACCGGAGGCAGGCGCGTCAGGCCGGTGCGAGCGCTCCGACGACGAGGTCCGCGAGGAGCGCGCCCGCAGTGCCGTCCGGGTCCAGATCCGGATCGTAGATGGTGACGTTGAGGCCGACACAGCGCGGCGAGGAGACCAACGTCCGCAGCAGCGGGGCGAGTTCGTCCGGCATCGGGCCGCCGTCGTCCGGGCTGTCGACGGCGGGCATGACGCTCGGGTCGAGGACATCGGCGTCGAGGTGGACCCAGTAGCCGTCCAGGGCGGGTGTCTCCAGGCTCTCCACGGCGGCCCGGGCCAGCTCGGCGGCGCCCCACTCCCGGAGCTGGCCCACCGTCACGTTGGGGATCTTCAGGGCAGCCAGCTCCGCCTGGTCCTCGTCCCCGTCGCGCATCCCGAAGAGGCGGACGTCCTCGTCCTTGAGGTAGGGGCGCAGCCCTTCGAGGTCGCTGAGGTCCGCCTGACCGCGCCCCGTGGCGATGGCCAGCTCCTCCCCGCCCGCGGCCCCGACGTGGTCGCTGTTGCCCACGTGCCGGAAGTCGGCGGACCCGTCGACGGCGGCCAGCCCGTACCGGCCGAGGCGGCGCAGTGCGAGGGCCGCGCCGAGCTGGATGGAGCAGTCGCCGCCGAGGACGACGGCGAACTCCCCGGCCCGTACGTGCCCTTCGATCCGGTCCGCGAGGGTGCGGGTGTAGCGGGCGATGGCGGCGGCGTTGAAGACCCCGTCGCCCGGCTGCCACTCCCCGCGGTCGTAGCGGGGCGGCACCACGACGCCGCCCTCCAGCGCGCCGAGCCGCTGCACGATCCGCTGCTCGCGCAGGGCACCCGCCAGCTTGTAGCAGCCGGGGACGGTCCCGGGGGCCGGGGGCCGCAGCCCCAGATTGGAGGGGGGCGTCGAGGACCACGAGGGTGCGCATGCGGCCCATCCGCCGCCGCCGCCCCCGGGAGGCTCAAGCGCTTTCGGCGGGCCGCGTAACGGCTTGCGGGGCTCAGGGCACGGGTGCGGTGATCGCCCAGCGTTCATGGTCGCGCCAGGCGCCGTCGATGTGGAGGAAGTCGGGCGAGAAGCCCTCCAGGCGGAATCCGGCCCGCTGCACCAGGGCGATGGAGGCCGCGTTGCCGGGCTGGATGTTGGCCTCCAGGCGGTGCAGGCCGAGCGGTCCGAAGGCGAGGTCCATGACGAGGCCGAGCGCCTCGCCCATCAGTCCGCGCCCGGCCGCGTGGGCGAAGGCCCCGTAGCCGAGGGCGCCGCAGCGGAAGCCGCCGAGGACGATGTTGTTGATGTTGATGAACCCGGCGATGGCCCCGTCCGGCGACCCGTGCGCACCGCCCTCGCCCCCGTCTCCCCGCTCGCAGACGAGAAAGCCCTCACGGGCCGGGTCCCGGGCGAGGGCCTCGGTGTACGCGGCGTAGGTATCGGGCCGCTCGGGCGGGAAGAGCCACGGGTGGTGGTGGGCGCGGCTCTCCCGGGCCCGGGCCGTGAACTCCGCCGCGTCGGCCTCGGTGAAGCGGCGCAGGGCGGTCCGGGGGCCTTCGGCGAGGTACGGGCCGGTGCCGGCCGGGGTCCGGCGGCCGTTCGGTTCGGGCATCGTCCCAGCGTACGACGGGTACGGGCGCGGGGCCGACCCGGCCGGCCCGGCGACCGCCCGTCCCGTCACACGCCCGTACGCCGTGTCACCTGCCCTTGCGGCGGAACAGGTAGCCGCCGCAGACCAGTCCGATGAGGAACATGGCGAGCAGGGCGAGCCAGAGGGGCATGGTCACCTGCGGGATGATCACCCGGATGGTGACACTCTGGGTGTTCACGCAGATGAACACGATGACCAGGGCGACCAGCACCGCGACGGCGATGCGCCCCGGGGTCCACAGCCCGGTGCCGCTCCTGCCGTCGCTCGTCACGTCCTTGGGACTCATGGTCCGGTCCTTCCGCCGCCGCCCCCCGGGGTCCCCAGCATGACCCGGTGCCGGGCCCGGAGGGCGGTGATGTTCGCCCGTTCGGGTGAACACGGACTGGGTGAACACGGACAGATGGGCGCGGCAGCGGGACGGCCGTCAGCCGGCCGGGACCACCGGGAGTTCCAGGACGCCGGTGTCCTCGGGAGCGCTGATCACGGTGACGGGCTTGATGCCCCGGTTGCCGAAGTACGCCGTGTCGCTGGCGGCGATCACGAACTCCAGCCGGTGCCCCTTCTCGTACCGGTGGACGATGCCGGGCAGCTCCACCGTGAAGGGGCGGGTCACATCGGGGACCCGGACCGGCGAGACGAGCCGGTTCACCAGGGTCCTGGTGCCGTCGGGGGCGACGTCGTACACCTTGGCGAAGAGGACGAGCTTGTCGGAGGCGTCCCCGCTGTTCTGGACCCGCTCCGCCTTCGGGGAGACGACCTTGAGGGTGGCCTTCGGGGCGCCGACCACATCGAGGGGTGCGGTGAGCGGGGCGCTGCGCCAGCCGAGGTAGGTGCCCTTGGTGTCGTACGGCTTCGGGTCGGGCAGTCCGATCAGCGGGGCGATCGAACTCTCCGAATGGCTCGTGGGAACCAGCCAGTTGGTGTACTGGCGGCTGCCCCGGACGACCTTGGAGCGGTTGTCGACGAGCTTGCCGTCGCCGGAGAGGTACAGCTGCTGGGAGAGGGCGGGCAACCGGTCGGCGGTGCCGTAACCGCTCTGCCAGGAACGGTAGTAGGCGAACTCGGGTCCGGTGTCGGTGTCCGTCTTCTTCCGGAGGTACCGGTCGAACCAGGCGAGCACCCGCTGCCCCACGTAACTGCTCTCCAAGTTGCCTTCACTCAGGTCGAGTTCGCCGGGGACCAGGCCGCCGCTGTGGCCCCAGGACTGCCAGATCATCTTGGCCGGGGTGCCCTGTGCCTTGAGGGTCTCGTAGGTGGCGGTGGCCTCGTTGAGGTTGAAGAGGCTGTCGGCCTGGCCCTGGACGATGAGGGTGGGCGCCTTGACCCGGTCGAGATAGGAGACGGGTGAGACGCTGCGGGCGTAGGCGAGCATCGCGTCCGCCTTGTCGGCGGGGTAGCGGCCGGAGTTGAGGAGGCGGATGGTCTCGCAGGCCTGGGCGGCGAAGTGCAGGCAGTCCAGTCGGTTGAAGCGGGAGGGGTCCAGGCTCGGGTTGAGGAGCGGCTGGCCCTCGCCGATCAGATAGAACCCGTTGGTCCACTGCCACTTGAAGACGCCGGGGGTGTCGGAGGTGACGCCGGTGCGCGCCCCGGTGTTGTTGGGGGCGAGCGCGTAGCCGAGGTCGTTCCAGGTGATGAGCGGGACGAGGGCGTCGAGACGGGGGTCGACGGATGCGGTCGCCAGCTGGATGGCGCCGCCGTAGGAGCCGCCGATCATGCCGACGCGCGGGTCGCCCTCGCCGTCCCGCACGACGTAGTCCGCGCGGGTGCCGTCGTCCGCCGCGCGGGTGCCGCCGAGGAAGTCGAGGAGTCCGCTCGCGGCCTTTCCGTCGATGGCGGGGTCGTCCAGGGTGATCAGGCAGCCGGACTTGCCGAAGCCGAGGCCGGAGTAGACGAGCCCGACATAGCCCCGGGTGGCGACGGCCCTGCCGATGGCGTCGGTGGAGCCGTCGGACTTGGAGCCGCCGAAGCCGTTGGTGGCGAGGACGGCGGGGGCGGGGCGGTCCGCGTCGACGCCCGCCGGGCGGTAGAGATCGGCGTCGACCGTGCAGGAGCGGCCGCCCGCCTGGACGGTGAACTTCAGCGGGGTGACGGTGTACGGGGCGGGCTCGGCGCGGGCCGGGCCGGCGAGGACGAGGGGGCGGCGAGGGCGGCCGCCGCGAGGGCGACGAGCGGGTTGCGCACGCCGGGAACAGCACCTGACACGTAGACCTCCACACCGAGGACACCCTACCGACCGGTTAGTACTGGACCGCGCTCATGCTGTGACACGTGTCATAGCCGTGTCAACGCTCAGGACAGCGGCTGTTGACGGACCTTCACATCCAGAGGGCCGCCCGCCGAAGGTGCTCGGGACGGGCCCCGCACGTGTCTAGAGGAGCGCGGGGACCTCGACGGTCAGCGTGCAACGGCCACCGTCCGCGGGGGCGTCGAGCACGGCCGGCACGCCCAGCGGAACCGTCAGGGCGGTCGGCCCGTGGCCGAACCCCAGCTCCTCGATCACCGGTATCCCGAGCGGCCCGAGCCGTTCGGCGAGCACCGCGCGGACCTTCTCGTACGGGCCGCACTCCTGCCAGGAGCCGCAGATCACGCCGGACAGCCCCGCCAGGGCGCCGGAGCGCAGCAGCCGGGTGAGGATGCCGTCGAGCCGGTAGGGCTCCTCGCCGGTGTCCTCGATCGCCAGCAGCCCGCCTTGGGCGTCGGGCCGGGCGTGCGGGGTGCCGATGGCCGCGGCGAGGAGGCTGACGCAGCCGCCGTACAGGATGCCCCGGGCCCGCCCGGGGACGAGGGCGGCGGCCGTGTCCAGGCCGAGGGTGCGGACCTGCTCCGGCTCGAAGAGCGTGGCGCGCAGGTGCTCGCGGGTCGGCGCGGCCTCGAGGAACCCCTCGGTGGCGACCATCGGGCCGTGCAGGGTGGCGTAGCCGGCGCGCAGCGCGAACGCCTCGTGCAGTGCGGTGATGTCGCTGTAGCCGACGAACACCTTGGGTCCGGCCGCCCGGATCGCCGCCCAGTCGAGCAGGTCCACCATCCGGTGGGCGCCGTATCCGCCCCGGGCGCAGAAGACGGCGTCCACGGACGGGTCGCACCAGGCGGCCTGGAGATCGGCCGCCCGGTCCGCGTCGGTCCCGGCGAGATGGTCCAACTCCGGGTGGACATCGTGGACATGGGGCATCACGACGGGCTCCAGGCCCCAGTCGCGCAGCACCCCGAGCCCCGCCTCCAGCCGGGCGGCGGGGACGGGGCCGCTGGGGGCGACGACGGCGACCCGCGCCCCGGGCCGCAGCCGGGGCGGCCGGGCCAAGGGGGCCGCCGGGGAGGGATGTGCCGTCACTTCCTCAGCTCCAGCGGCGGTACATCGCTCCGGTCGATACCGAACGTCTGTACGTAGAGGGAGAGTTCGGCCTCCAGCGCCCTGATGAGGGTCTCCGCCCGCCGGAATCCGTGCCCCTCCCCCTCGAAGGCGATGTAGGCGTGCGGCACGCCCCGCCCTTCGATCGCGGCGAGGAACCGGTCGCACTGGGCGGGTGGGCAGACCAGGTCGTCCAGCCCCTGGAGCAGCAGGAACGGGGCGGTGAGCCGGTCGGTGCCGTTGATCGGCGCGCGTTCCCGGTAGCGCTCGGGCACCTCGGCGGCCGGTCCGATCAGCGACTCCAGGTACTGCGACTCGAAGTCGTGGGTGCCCTCGGTGGACCAGCCGTCCAGGTCCAGGACCGGGAAGAGGATCGTGGCGCAGGCGTAGCGGTCGGTGTTGACGAGCGAGGCGGCGGCCGTCCAGCCGCCCGCGCTGCCGCCCCGGACCGCGAGCCGCCGGGGGTCGGCGGCACCCTCCGCGACCAGGGCGTCGGCGACGGCCTCGCAGTCCGCCACGTCGACGACTCCCCACTGTTCGCGGAGCCGTTCGCGGTAGCGGCGGCCGTAGCCGGTGGAGCCGCCGTAGTTGACGACGGCGACGCCGATGCCGCGCGAGGTGAAGTAGGCGATCTCCAGGTCGAGGACGAGCGGTGCGTGACCGGTGGGGCCGCCGTGCGCCGCCACGAGGTACGGGGGCAGTTCGCCCTCGGGGCCGGTCAGTTCGGGGTGGTGCGGCGGGTAGATGTGGGCGTGGATCTCGCGGCCGTCGGAGCCGGTGAACGTCCGGTCCTCCGGCACGGGGAGGTAGGCCGGGTCGACCGCGTCCTGATGGGCGGAGCCGATGACCCGGGTGCGCCCGGTCGCGGTGTCCAGTTCGACGACCTCGTAGCCGGTGCGCGGGCTCGCCGCGACGCCGACGACCCGGCTGCCGTGCACGGCGAGGGTGTCGGCCCAGGTGGTCCAGTGGCCGGGCACGTCCGCGAGTTCGCCGGTCTCCGGGTCGAGGATGCCGAGCCGCTGGGAGCCCCGGCCGTGCAGGACGGCGATCAGCCCGTTCTCCAGCGGGTGGAACCAGCGCAGCCCGATCTTCCACAGCGGACCGCCGAACTCCTCGCCCCGGGGCGGCAGAAGACGGCTGCTGGGCACCACGCCCCCGGCCACGGCGTCGGGCCGGATGCGCTGGAGCTCCCACCAGTCGGCCAGGTCGGAGACGAAGAGGAGGCTGCCGTCGCGGTCCCACTCGATCTGGCAGACCGACTCGTCGTCATCGCCCACCAGGGGCCGTACGCCGGTGAATTCACCGCTGTCCGTGATCTCCGCGAGCATCACCACCGTGCCGTCCCACGGCATCCGCGGGTGGTCCCAGGCGATCCAGGCGGCACGTCGCCCGTCGTGCGAGACCCGGGGCCCGGTGACGAACCGGTCCCGCCCGTCGGAGAGTTCGCGTACGGCGGAGCGGTCGTCGGCGGCCGAGCCGTCCAGCGGTACGGCGGCGATGACGCGGCGTACGTCGGTGGGCCCGGGGCCGGTGAACTCCTCCAGCACGCACCAGACTTCGCCCTGCCCGCCCCGGTCCAGGCGCACCTGCGGGTCGACCCAGCGCAGCCCGCCGCCGATGTCCGAGACCGGCGTGAGAGGCCGGGGCGCGTCCGGGCCGTCGGGGGCGTACGCGTACAGCCGCTGGTCCGCGAAGTCGACGAACACCACGAGCGGCCCGCCCTCCTCGCGCACCGCGCCCGCCCATGGCTGTCCGCCGTACTCGATGACCCGGCTGCGCGGGTTCCACGGGGCGGGCAGCACGGGCTCGGTGGTGCCGTCCGGGCGGCGGCGCACCAGTGCGCGGCGGCCGCCCTCGGCCGGGCGCGGTTCGGTCCACCACACCTCTTCCCCGACGGTGGAGAGGTGGTCGGGGCGGCCGTCGTGCGAGGCGGCGAGGGCCGCGTCGATCGGTGACGGCCAGGAACCGTACGGGGCTGCGGGCACGGTGTTCACAGTGGAGGTCCCCCCTGGGAGCGGTCGGACGGTGCGCGGGTATCGGTGCGGTGCTGGTCAGGCGGTGCGCAGATAGTGGTCGAGGACGCGGACGCCGAAGTGGAGGGCGTCGACGGGGACGCGCTCGTCGACGCCGTGGAAGAGCGCCTGGTAGTCGATCCCCGGGGGCAGCTTGAGCGGCGTGAAGCCGTAGCCGGTGATGCCGAGCTTGGCGAACTGCTTGGCGTCGGTGCCACCGGACATGCAGTACGGCACGGTGTGCGCGCCCGGGTCGAACTTCTCCACGGCGGCGCGGAGTTTGGCGTACGTCGGTGTGTCGACCGGGGCCAGGAGGGCCTGCTCCCGGTGGTAGAACTCCCAGGAGACGAGGGGGCCGGTGAGCCGGTCCAGGGTCTCGTGGAACTCGTCGTCGCCGCCGGGGACCGTGCGCCCGTCGATGAAGGCGGTGGCGTGGCCGGGGATGACGTTGACCTTGTAACCGGCGCCGAGCATCGTCGGGTTGCTGCTGTTGCGGATGGTGTTCTGGACGAGCGTGGCGGCCGGGCCGAGCTTGGCGAGGAGCTGGGGGACGTCGAAGCCGGGGTCGTCCAGGTCGACGGTGATGCCGTGCAGGGCGGCGATCTCGGTGATGGCGGCGCGGACGGTCGGGGTGAGGCGGACGGGCCACTCGTGCTCACCGATCCGGGCGACGGCGGCGGCGACGGCGGTCACCGCGTTCTCCCGGTTGACCTTGGAGCCGTGTCCCGCCCGGCCCTCGGCGGTCAGCTTCAGCCAGCCGGTGCCGCGCTCCCCCGCCGCGATCGGGTAGAGGGAGAGGCCGTGTCCGGCGTGGAAGGTGAACGCCCCGGACTCGCTGATCCCTTCCGTGCACCCCTCGAAGAGCCCGGCGTGCCGGTCGGCGAGGAAGCCGGAGCCGTCGACGGCGCTGTCCTCCTCGTCGGCGGTGTAGGCGATGACGATGTCGCGCGGCGGCCGGAACCCTTCGCGGGCCCACCCCCGTACGACAGCGAGGATCATCGCGTCCATGTTCTTCATGTCGACGGCCCCGCGCCCCCACACCACCCCGTCGCGGACCTCGCCGGAGAACGGGTGGACGGACCAGTCGGCGGGTTCGGCGGGCACCACGTCCAGGTGGCCGTGGACCAGCAGCGCGTCGGCGGACGGGTCGGTGCCGGGGATCCGGGCGACGACGTTGGTCCGGCCGGGGGTGCGCTCCAGCAGCGTCGGCTCGATCCCGGCGTCCGCGAGCCGCTCGGCGACGTACTCGGCGGCCGGGCGCTCCCGGCAGTCCCCGCCGCCCCGGTTGGTGGTGTCGATCCGGATCAGCTCGGAGGTGAAGGTCACCACCTCGTCGAGCGCCTGCCGGTCCACGGGGCCGAGCGGGTCGGTGGCCTCAGCCATACTGTTCCTCCACGGCGGCCGACACGATCGTCGTCACCGCCTTGAACGTGCGAATACCTTCGTACATCGTCGCGCTGGTGTAGGCGACGCGCCTCTCGCCGCTGGGCGCCACCCCGGGCACCACGGTCGCGGCGGCGGCCAAGTGCTCGGCGTCGAACTCCAGCTCCACGGTGAACGTCCCGCCGGTCACGGGCGCCCGCGGTCCGGCGAGCGCGGTGGCCTCCCGGGCGGCGGCGCGGATGTCGGCGGCGGTACGGGCGGGGGTGCGGCAGACGGCCGCGTACCGCGACACATAGTCCTTGACGGCCACCTTGCGGGCGCCGGGGGCGTACCCCGCCGCGTCCACGCAGGTCAGGTCGTCGCCGGTGACGAGGACGACGGGCACGCCGTACTCGGCGGCCACCTGCGCGTTGAGCAGTCCCTCGCTCGCCCTGGTCCCGTCGAGCCAGACGCCGGTGATGGAGTTGGCGAGGTAGGTGTGGGCGAGGACCCCCTCCGTACCGGCTCCCGTGTGGTAGCCGACGAAGGCGACCGCGTCCACGTCCCCGTGCTGGATGCCCTCCACCATGGAGAGCGACTTGTGGCGTCCGGTGAGCATCTGCACCCGGTCGTCCAACTGCTCCAGCAGGAGGTTCCGCATCGACCAGTGGGCCTCGTTGACGAGCACCTCGTCGGCGCCGCCGTCGAAGAACCCGAGGGCGGCCGCGTTCACGTCGGAGGTGAACATCGGCCGGCAGCGCTCCCACTGCGGGGTGCCCGGCAGCACGTCGGCCGGCCAGGTCACTCCGGTGGCGCCCTCCATGTCGGCGCTGATGAGGATCTTCATGCCGCCACACCGTACGCCCCGCGAGCGGTGGGGGCCAGGGAGGGTCGGCCCGGGGCGGGTCCGGTCGGCCGAAGCTCCCCCACCGGGTGTCCGGCGAACACTATGAACGCAAAGCGCACGAGGGTTCTGCCCCGGGCGGCCCGCTTCCTAGCATCCCCGCATCGCGGCGCGTACCGGCGCCGTACGGAGAGCCAGGAGCGACACCCGTGCAGCAGCACCCCACCCCCCGCGTCCCCGCCCGCACCACCGCCCCGCTCTACCGTCGCGGCCGGCGCCGCTCCGCCCTGGTGGCGGCCCTCCTGGCCACGGCCCTCCTCACCACGGCGGCCCACGCCCCCGCGGTCCGGGCCGACGCCCCCGCCGCCCCCACGGCGGCCGACTGCCCCTCGGCTCTGGCCGGAAAGGCACGGTGCTACACCGGCCGGGACACGCAGGGGGCGCACTACGCGATCGCCGTCCCCGCCCGCTGGAACGGCTCCCTGGTCGTCCACGCCCACGGCGGCCCCGACCTGGGCGAGGCCTCCGATCCGGCCCGCTCCACCGGTGACCTGGAGCGCTGGGCCGTCATGGTGAAGGAGGGGTACGCCTGGGCCGGTTCCTCCTACCGGCGCGGCGGCTACGGTACGCGGATGGCGGCGGCCGACACCGAGAGCGTGCGCCGGGTCTTCGCCGACCGGTTCGGGACGCCGGGGCGGACCTATCTGCACGGCCAGTCCTGGGGCGGCAACGTGGCCGCGAAGGTGGCGGAGACGTACGGCCGGGCACCGGGCGCGTACGACGGGGTGCTGCTGACCAACGGGGTGCTGGGCGGCGGGTCGCGCGGCTACGACTACCGGGTCGACCTGCGCGTGGTCTACCAGTACTACTGCGGCAACCACCCGCGCCCCACCGAGCCGCGGTACCCGCTCTGGCAGGGGCTGCGGCCGGACTCCACGATGACGGTCGCCGGGCTGCGCTCGCGGCTGCGGGAGTGCACCGGGTTCGACACCGAGCCCGCCGCCAGGACCCCGCTCCAGCAACGCAACCTCGACGACATCCTCGCCGTCACCGGCATCCCGGAACGCGCCCTGGAGTCGCATCTGCGGTTCGCGACCTTCACCTTCCGCGACATCGTGTCGACCCGGCTGGGCGGCCGCAACCCCTTCTCCAACCGGGGCGTACGGTACGCGGGTTCGCACGACGACCGGGCGTTGAACGCGGGCGTGGAGCGGTTCGCGGCCGACCCCTCCGCGCGCCGGGACCTCTCCTTCGACAGCGACCTCACCGGCAAGGTCGCCCTGCCCGTCCTCACCCTGCACGCGATCGACGACCCGACGGCCTTCGTGGAGCACGAGTCCGCCTACCGGTCCACGCTCCGGGGCGCGGGCCGGGCGCACCTCCTCGTCCAGAGCTTCACGCGCGAGAGCGAGCACAGCGGGCTCAGCGACGCCGAGTACGCCACCTCCATCGCCGCCCTGGACCGCTGGGCGCGCACCGGGCACCGGCCCACCCCGCGCTCGCTGGCCGCCGCGTGCCCGGCCGTCGACCGGGCGTACGGCACGGGCTGCTTCTACGACCCGGCCTTCACCCCGGCCCCGTACGCCTCCCGGGTGCTGCCCCGGCCGGGCGGGCACCACTGGCCCGCCCTGACCGCCGGGCAGGAGCGGGCGTGGAGCCGGATCGACGGGGTGGGCATCGCACCCTGAACTCCCTCAGGGCAGCAGCTTCTCGATCCGTTCCAGCTCGTCCGCCGTGAACTCCAGGTTCCCGACGGCCCGGACGCTGTTCTCCAGCTGGGCGACGCTGCTCGCCCCGACCACGGCCGAGGTGAGGCGGCCGCCGCGCAGCACCCACGCCAGGGCCAGCTGGGCGAGGGACTGGCCGCGCTCCTTGGCCAGGGCGTCGAGGGCACGCAGCCGCTCCACCAGGGCGGGCGTGACCGCGTCGGCCGTCAGGAACGGGCTCTCGCCCGCCGCGCGGGAGCCGGCCGGGATGCCGTTCAGATAGCGGTCGGTGAGGATGCCCTGTTCCAGCGGGGAGTACGCGATGGAGCCGACGCCCAGCTCGTCGAGCGCGGTGAGCAACCCGTCCTCGGGGCGGCGGTCGAGCATCGAGTAGCGGGGCTGGTGGATGAGGAGGGGCGTACCGAGGTCCTTCAGGATCGCGGCCGCCTCGCGGGTCTCCTCGGCGCTGTAGTTGGAGAGGCCGGCGTAGAGGGCCTTGCCCTGGCGTACGGCGGTGTCGAGCGCGCCCATGGTCTCTTCGAGCGGGGTGCCGGGGTCGGGCCGGTGGGAGTAGAAGATGTCGACGTACTCCACGCCCAGGCGCTTCAGACTCTGGTCCAGGGAGGCCCGCAGATACTTCCGCGAGCCCCACTCCCCGTACGGCCCGTCCCACATGTGGTAACCCGCCTTGGTGGAGATGACCAGCTCGTCGCGGAGGCGGGCGAAGTCGGTGGCCAGGGCGCGGCCCAGGGTGAGTTCGGCGGAGCCGGGCGGCGGGCCGTAGTTGTTGGCCAGGTCGAAGTGGGTGATGCCGAGGTCGAAGGCGCGGCGCAGGATGGCGCCCTGCGTCTCGGGGGTGCGGTCGCCTCCGAAGTTGTGCCAGAGGCCGAGGGAGAGCGCGGGCAGCATCAGGCCGCTGCGGCCGGTGCGCCGGTAGGGCATGGCGGAGTAGCGGTCGGCGGACGGCAGGTACATGGGCAGGCTCCGCTGGAGAGATCCGGGGCGTACGGGAGGACGGAGTCCAGGCTTCCGCAGATCGATCCAGCAGTCCAACAGGAGATTCCGCTCGGATTCATCGCCTACATTGCTCAATCATGGAACTGCGTCAGCTGGAGCACTTCGTCGCCGTCGCCGAGGAGCAGCACTTCACCCGTGCCGCCGAGCGCCTCGCCGTTTCGCAGTCCGGGCTCTCCGCCTCCGTACGGGCGCTGGAGCAGGAGTTGCGGACGCCGCTGTTCAGCCGCACCACGCGGACGGTGCGGCTCACCGAGGCGGGGCGGGCGCTGCTGGTGGAGGCGGAGCGCACGCTGGCGGGTGCGCGGGCGGCGCGGGACGCGGTCGACGCCGTACGGGGGCTGCTGCGCGGGACGCTGACGGTGGGGGTCGAGCAGTGCGTGGCGGGGGTGAGCCCGGCCCGGCTGCTGGCCGCGTTCCACCGGGCCCACCCGCAGCTGGAGCTGCGGCTGCGCCAGGAGGGGACGAGCAGCCTGCTGGACGGGGTGGCCGGGGGGCGGCTCGACCTGGCGTTCGCGGCGACGGTGGACCCGGCGGAGTGGCGCGGAGAGCTGATGGAGCTGGCACGGGAGCCGATGGTGGTGCTGTGCGCGGCGGGGCACCGGTTCGCCGGGCGGGCCGAGGTGGGGTGGGAGGAGTTGCCGGGCGAGTCGTTCATCGACTTCCACCCGGACTGGGGGCCGAGGCGGGCGGCGGACGGGGCGTTCGCGGCGGCGGGGGTCCGGCGGACGGTGGGCCTGGAGGTCAGCGATGTGCACAGCCTGCTGGAGCTGGTGCAGGAGGGGCTGGGGATCGCGGTGGTGCCGCACCACTTCTCCCGCGAGCCGGAGGCCGCCCGGCTGGTGGCCGTGGGGGTTGCCCCCGCGGGCGGGCGGCGAGCGATGTACGAGAGCGTGGTGGTGCTTCCGTCGGCGGGGAGCCTGAGCCCGGGGGCGCGGGCGCTGATGCGGCTGGTTCGGGAGGACGCGGTACGGGAGGGGGCCCAGGCGGGCTGACCGTCCAGAGCCCGGGCCGACGCGCTCGGCGTCCGGAGTCCGCGCCGGACGCGCGCTCGCCGTTCGGAGCCGGGGCCGGACTCGCGGGCCCGGCCCGCCCCCGTACGACGCGATCCCGCCGCACCTCGCCCCCGTACCGTCTCCGTACCGCCCCCGTACAGCTCAGTCCTCGTGGCCCAGCTGGAGGTCGCGTTCCGTGCGGCCGCCGCCCGCGACCTGGAGCACGGTGGCGACGGGCGGGTAGCCCGCGGCGATCACCGTGTACTCGCCGGAGGAGAGGTCCACGAAGCGGAACGCCCCGTCGGGGCCGGTGGTGAGGGTGCGCACCGCGTTGCCCGCCGCGTCGAGCAGGGTGACCCGGGCGTCCTCCACGGGCCGGCCGTCGGGGGCCCGGACGATGCCCCGCAGTACGGCCCCGCCCGCCAGCTCGATGTCCTGCCGGGTCTCGCGGGCCGCCTGGACGCTGACCGGGAGCGCGGCGGGGCGGAAGGCCGGGGCACCGGCGGCCAGGGTGTACTCGCCCGCGACCAGTTCGGTGAGGACGTAGCCGCCCTCGCGGCCGGTGCGGGTGGAGGCGACGACCTCGCCGCGTACGTCGGTGAGGGTGACGGCCGCGTCCGGGACGGGCTCCCCGTCGGCGGCGAGGACGGACCCGGCGAGCCGTCCGGCGCCGCCGAGGACCACGTCCAGCTCCACGGGGCGGTCGCCCACGGTGACGCTGACGGCCTGGGGCTGGTGGCCGCCGGCCGCGGCGATGAGGACGTAGTTCCCGGCGCCCGGGACGCTGAGCGCGTACCGCCCGTCCTCGCCGCCGGTCCCGCGGCCCGCCTGCTGCCCCTGGACGTCGATGAGGGTGAGGGCGGCACCCTCCACTGAGGTGCCGTCGGGGTGCCGGACGGTGCCCTGGACGGGTACGCCGGAGAGGTAACCGACCGTCGGCTGCGGCGGGTTGGCGCGGGCGGCGGGAATCGGCGCGGGCTCGGTGGCCGCTTCGGGGCTGTGGTGGGACACCAGCGGTTTCTCCTTGAGGAAGAAGGCGAGGATCAGGCCGAGGACGAGCACCGGCACGAGGTAGAGGAAGATGCGCGGCATCGCGTCGACGTACGCCTGGATGTAGGCGTCGCGGAGCGCGGGCTCCATCGCGTGGACGAGCTGCGGGGTGATCGACTCGGGCGGGGGCAGTTCGACGCCGGTGGGCAGGCGGACGCCGAGGGCGTCGGAGAGGCGTCCGGCGAACAGGGTCCCGAAGACGGCGGCGCCGACGCTGCCGCCGATCTGCCGGAAGTAGTTGTTGGCGCTGGTGGCGGTGCCGAGGTCGGCGGGGCGTACGGAGTTCTGCACGGCGAGCACGAGCACCGACATGACCAGTCCGATGCCGGTGCCGAGGACGGCCTGCCAGAGGCTGTACTCCAGCCGGGAGGTGCCCGCCTCCAGGCCCGAGAGCAGCCACATGCCGACGACGGAGACGGCGCCGCCGACGATGGGGTAGATCCGGTAGCGGCCGGTACGGGTGATGAGCTGGCCGGAGACGATGGAGCCGCCCACGATGCCGAGCATCATCGGGAGCATCAGGAGCCCGGACTCGGTGGCGCTGGCCCCGTCGACCATCTGGAGGTAGGTGGGCAGATAGCTGGCGGCGCCGAAGAGCGCGATGCCGATGACCGCGCCGATCAGACCGGTGATGTTGAAGATCGAGTCGCGGAACAGCCGGAGCGGGATGATGGGTTCGGCCGCGCGGTGCTCGACGGCGACGAAGAGCAGCGTCGTGACGACGGCCCCCGCGGTGAGGCCGAGGATCGTGCGCGAGCCCCAGGCGTACTCCGTACCGCCCCAACTGGTCACCAGGACCAGGCAGGTGGAGGCGGCGGCGAGCAACACCGCGCCCAGCACGTCGAGTCGGGGCCGCACGGCGGGCTTCGGGAGCTTCAGCACGACGGCGATCACGGCGAACGTGACCAGCCCGAACGGCACGTTGATGTAGAAGCACCAGCGCCAGGAGGCGTGGTCGGTGAAGAAGCCGCCGAGCAGCGGTCCGGCCACCGAGGCGAGGCCGAAGACCGCGCCGATGAGGCCCATGTAGCGGCCGCGCTCCCGGGGCGGCACGATGTCCGCGATGATCGCCTGGACGCCGATCATGAGCCCGCCGCCGCCGACGCCCTGGAGGGCGCGGAAGGCGATCAGCTCGTCCATGGTCCGCGACCAGCCGGCCAGCGCGGAGCCGATGACGAAGACGACGATGGCGAACTGGAAGACGCCCTTGCGGCCGAAGAGGTCGCCGAGCTTGCCGTAGAGCGGCAGGACGATGGTGGAGGCGAGGAGGTAGGCGGTGACCGCCCAGGACATCTTCTCCAGGCCGTGCAGCTCACCGACGATCTTCGGCAGGGCGGTGGCGACGATCATCTGGTCGAGCGCCGCGAGGAGCAGGGTGAGCATCAGCCCGAGGAAGACCATGCGGACCCGGCGGGGGCTGATCGCGTCGGCGGCCGGGGGCGCGGGCGGGGCCGGCGGTGAGGGGGGCGGCTCCCCGGCGGATGCTGCCGTACCGTCCGGCCCGTCCTTCAGCAGCGTGATACCGCCCACCACGTAACGCTCCCCTCCGTCGCACGCACCCGGCGTCTGTCGCACGCATTCGCGCCGCCCATTTGTCGCATCGCGCGGCAAGGCGGGGCAAACGTGACCAGGGGCGCGCAGGGCGCGTACGGAGGGCTTATGCGCCGGTCGGAGCCGCTACGGCGCACTACCGGCCGCCCCGGAAAACCACTCGTTCCGGTGAGGGCGGCCGAGCGACGGGGGCCAGGCCGTTCGACGGCCCGGCCCCCACGCGTACGTCCTACTTCTCGACCTCGGTGGCGAGTTTCTGGAGCAGCTCGTCGTAGATCCGGCCGAGGCCCTTGGGGGCGAAGGTCCGCTCGAAGAAGCCGCCGATGCCGCCCGCGCCGTCCCAGACGGTGGTGACGACGGCCTTGGACCTCCCCTCACCGGCCGGGGTGACGGTCCAGGTGGTGACCATCGAGGAGTTGCGGTCCTTCTCGACGAGCTGACCGTCGGTCGGCTCGGTGACCTCCAGCAGGCAGTCGCGGACCCGCTTGCTGGTGGCCTGGAGCTTCCAGTGGACGAGGGTGCCCTCTCCGTCGCCGCCCTCGCGGACCTCGTACTCGCTGAAGTGCGCGGTCAGCACCTTGCCGCGGACGTCCTTGTAGTCGGCCAGCGCGTCGAACACCGTCTCCGCGTCCGCCGAGATGATCCGCTCCGTGGTGGCCTCGACCTGCGCCATGGCTGTTCCTCCAGCAGTCCGTAGTTCGGGGGGTGAGCTGAGCCAACCACCTCGGGTACGGCCGCTCAAAATCGGGGTCGGAGGGCCGGTTCGCACGATCATGGGAACAGGTGTTCTATTCTGTCGCCAGTGCTACCGAGGAGGCGTCCATGCGCTGGGACAATCTGGTCGAAAACCGCCCCATGACCGGCAACAGCGCGCTCTTCGCCGCGGACGCGGTGACCACGCGCACCTTCGACACCCCGGAATTCCGGGGCATCACGTTCCACGAGATCCGGGCCCGTTCGATCCTGAACCGGGTGCCCGGGGCCTCGCGGATGCCGTTCGAATGGACGGTGAACCCCTACCGGGGCTGCTCGCACGCCTGCGTGTACTGCTTCGCCCGCAAGACCCACAGCTATCTGGACCTCGACACCGGTATCGGCTTCGACTCCCAGATCGTCGTCAAGACCAACGCGCCCGAACTGCTCCGGCGCGAGCTGGCCTCCCGGCACTGGCAGGGCGAGCACATCGCGATGGGCACCAACGTCGACTGCTACCAGCGGGCGGAGGGCCGCTACCGGCTCATGCCGGGCATCATCTCCGCCCTGCGCGACCGGGCGAACCCCTTCTCGATCCTGACGAAGGGCACGCTGATCCTGCGGGACCTGGAGCTGCTGCGGCAGGCCGCCGAGGTCACCGAGGTCGGTGCCTCGGTCTCCGTCGGCTTCACCGACCGCGAGCTCTGGCGCACGGTCGAACCCGGCACCCCCTCCCCCGGCCGCCGCCTCGACGCCGTCCACACGCTCACGGAGGCCGGGATCGGCTGCTCGGTCCTGATGGCGCCCGTCATCCCCTTCCTCGGCGACAGCCCGGAGCAGCTGCGGGCCACGGTCTCCGCGATCGCGGCGGCCGGGGCGGTCTCGGTGACCCCGCTCGTCCTGCATCTGCGCCCCGGCGCCCGCGAGTGGTACCTGCGCTGGCTGGGCCTGCACCACCCGCACCTGGTGGAGCGGTACGAGCGGATGTACGGGGACGGGGCGTACGCGCCCACCTGGTACCAGCGCCGGATCACCCGTCAGGTCCACGAGCTGGCGGACGAGTTCGGGATCGGCCCGGCGCACCGGGGCGGGGCACGGCGGATCGCGCCCGCGCGGAGGGCGGAGGCGTCGGGCGAGCAGGGGCCGACACAGCTCACCCTCCTGTGACGGGGCGGCTCCCGCAGGGCACCTCCCGCAGGGCCGATGGCGTGACCGTACGGGTCGATTCCGCGCGGAATCGACCCCCGGCCGGATGATCTCGGGGAGCATGCGGCCGGGGACCGGCCGTCGGCCGCCGTGTCCCCTCCACCTCGGGAGGCCCCATGACGAAACGTGCAGGAATTCTGGTCGCCGCCGGCGCGACGGTCGCCGGTCTGCTGGCCGCCGCTCCGGCCCCGGCCGCCGCTTCCCCGGCGAGCACACCGCCCGCCCCGGGGCTCACCTGGACCGACTGTCCGACGGAGAACCATCCGACGCTCCAGTGCGCGAAGGTCACCACCCCGCTGGACCACGCGAACCCGTCGGGCCGGAAGATCACCCTCGCCCTCTCCCGCGTCCCGCACACCGCGAAGACCTTCCAGGGTCCGCTGCTGGTCAACCCGGGCGGACCCGGCGGCAGCGGGCTGTCGATGGCCGGGTTCGTGGCGTCGGCGCTGCCGAAGAAGGTGGCCTCGCAGTACGACGTGATCGGCTTCGACCCGCGCGGGGTCGGCAAGAGCAGCCCGCGGCTGGACTGTCTGCCGGGCCACGCCGATCCCGTACGCCCGGACTCGGTGCCCGCCTCCCTGCGGGACGAGCGGATCAACCGCGACCGGGCCGCCGCGTTCGCCCGCGCCTGCGGGGAGAAGCACGGCGACGTGCTGCCGTACATGGACACCGTCAGCGCGGCGAAGGACCTCGATGTGATCCGGCGGGCGCTGGGCTCGGAGAAGATCAACTACTTCGGCTACTCGTACGGTACGTATCTGGGTGCCGTCTACGCGAAGCTGCACCCGGAGCGGGTGCGGCGGCTGGTCCTGGACTCGGTGGTCGGCCCGGACGACGTCTGGTACCAGGGCAACCTGAACCAGAACCACGCGTTCGACGACCGCCACAAGGCGTTCGCGGCCTGGGTGGCGAAGCACGACGCGACATACGGGCTCGGCACGGACCCGGCCGGGGTCGAGGCCGCCTGGTACCGGATGCGGGCGGCCGTGGCCGCCGAGCCGGCGGGCGGCAAGGTCGGGGCGAGCGAGCTGGAGGACACCTTCCTGCCCGGCGGCTACTACAACGGCTACTGGCCCTACCTGGCCGAGGCGTTCGCCGCGTACGTCAACGACCGGGACACCGAGGCGCTGGTGACGGCGTACGACAACTTCGGCGCCACCGGCCCCGGCGGCGACAACAGCTACTCCGTCTACACCGCCGTCCAGTGCCGCGACGCGGGCTGGCCCCGGCACTGGTCGGCCTGGCGCCACGACGCACGCCGGATCCATGACAAGGCGCCCTTCATGACCTGGAACAACACCTGGTACAACGCGCCGTGCGCCTCCTGGCCGGTGGCGCCGCTCACGCCAGTCGAGGTCACCAACCACCGCCTCCCGGCGGCCCTGATCCTCCAGGCGACGGGCGACGCGGCGACCCCGTACGCGGGCGCGGTCTCCATGCACCGCAAGCTCAAGGGGTCCAGCTTCGTGGTGGAGGAAGGCGGCGGCAACCACGGCATCACGCTGAGCGGCAACGCCTGCCTGGACAAGCATCTGACGGCCTATCTGACCGACGGGACCGTCCCGCGCCGCCGGGGCGCGGGCGAGGCGGACGCGGTCTGCGCGGCGCTCCCGGACCCGAAGCCCCTGCCGGCCGCGAAGGCGGCGGCCCAGTCCGTGGACAACAGCACGGGCAGCCGCCTGCACGGACTGCTGGGGCCGCGCCACTGAGCCCCGGCCGCCACGCGGAAACCCACGGGCGGGGCGCGAGGGAGTGGACGAGGACGGCCCGGCATGAGCCACTCCACCACTCCCCCGCACCCCCCGTCGCCACGATCCGTGCCATGCGGATCGAGGACTGCGAGGCGGTCGCCACGATCCGGGTGCGCGGCTGGCGGCACGCCTACCGTGGCCTGCTGCCGCAGCCGTATCTGGACCGGATGGACATCGCCGAGGAGACCGCGCTGCGGCGCAGCCACTTCACCGCGGGCGGCGAGGCCGACGATGTGGTGGCCGAACGGCCGGACGGCACGGTGACCGGGTGGGCCTCCAGCGGCCCGGACCGCGTGGAGGACCGCCCGCTGCCCGGTTGCGAGCTGTACGCCCTCTTCGTACGGCCCGACCGCATCGGGACCGGAACCGGCCGCGCGCTGCTGGCCGAGCTGACGGCCCGGGCCCGGGCGGCGGGGTACCCGTACGTGGCTCTGTGGGTGCTCCGGGAGAACGCGGCGGCGCGGCGGTTCTACGAGCGGGCCGGGTTCCGGCCGGACGGGACCGAGGACCGGTTCGAGGCGGGCGGGGTCCTCGTGACCGAGGTGCGCTACGTGCGCCCGCTCACGCCCCCGGCAACCGGCTGAGCGCCTCCTCCGCTGCCCTGCCCAGGCGCGGGTGCGGAAGGGCCGCCGTGAGGACCGGGCGGGCGCGGGGGTCGCCCAGGTGGCCGAGGCCCTCCACGCAGGCCAGGGCCACGTGCCAGTGCGGGTCGCCGGGGGCCAGGAGGCGCTGGAGGGTGGCGACCAGGGCGGGGACCGCCTCGGGGGCGCGCAGGGTGGTGAGCAGGCGCACCGGGTGCACGGCGTACGCGGTGCGCAGGGTGTTGGTGGCGAGTGCGGCGGCGGCCCGGGGGTGCGGGGGTCGTTCAGGCGGGCCAGGGCGTGGGCGGCGGAGACGCAGCGTTCGGGGTCGCGGTGGTTGAGCAGGAGCACCAGCGCCTCGAAGGCCCTGCGGTCGCCCGCGCAGCCGAGCCGGAAGGCGGCGATCTCCCGGGCCCAGAGCGGCCGCCCGGGCTCGACCAGGACCCGGGCCAGCGCCTCGTGGTCGTCAGTGGCCACCAGCAGGTCGTACGCGGCGGGGCCGTACACGGCCGGGTCCGGCGCGGTCGGGTGGTCCGCGGCGGGGCCCGGCGGTCCGGCCGCCGCCTCGTCCTGTAACCGGTCCAGCAGCGAGCGCAGCTCCTCATCCATGACGCTCAGCGTATCCATGCACACGCTCCGTACAGAACACGGCAGTTGAGCCGATGTGGTCCAGCGCACAAAGACTCAGGGGTGGCGCGCTCGTTACTCGCCGGTTAATCTCATCTGAGCGGGGACACACTCCCCCGCAAGCTCCGGTGGCCTGGTGACGCAGCCACCCGGAGTGCTTGTCGGTTCGGCAGTACCAGTGCGACGCGACTCCGGGACAGAGTCCGTCACCCCTCCCGGCCGGGTGTGCTCCAGCGCCCCCGGCCCCGCGCTTCACGACACGCATCACGCATGCCACGCGCCGCTCCCTCATCGCCGCGCGCGCCTGCTCCCACAGTCGTCACTCACCCTGGAGTCCCGTGATGGACACCCCGCTCTCCACCATTGCCGTCGTCGGTCTCGGCACCATGGGCACCGGCATCGCCGAGGTCCTGGCCCTCGCCGGCCGCGAGGTCATCGGCATCGACACCAGCGAGGCGGCCGCCCGGCAGGCCGTCACCTCCCTCGAAGCCTCCACCGCACGGGCCGTCGGGCGCGGGCGGATCACCGAGCAGGAGCGGGCCGAGGCGCTCGCCCGGTTCCGTACCTCCGACGCCCTCGCGGCCGCCGCCGACGCCGAGCTGGTGATCGAGGTCGTGCCGGAGTCGTACGAGCTCAAGCAGCAGGTGTTCCGGGAGCTGGACGCGGTCGTCTCGCCCACCGCGATCCTCGCCACCGGCACGAACGCCCTGTCCGTCACCCGGCTCGCCGCCGAGTCGCAGCGCCCCGAGCGCGTGCTCGGCCTGCACTTCTTCAACCCGGCGCCCGCGATGAAGCTGGTCGAGGTCGTCTCCTCCGTGCTCACCGCGCCGCCCGCCGTCGAGGCCGTCACCAGGCTGGCCCGGGAGCTGGGCAAGGAGCCGGTCGCGGTCGGGGACCGGCCCGGGTTCGTCGCGGACGGGCTGCTCTTCGGCTACCTCAACCAGGCCGCCGCGATGTACGAGGCCAACTACGCCTCCCGCGAGGACATCGACGCGGCGATGAAGCTGGGCTGCGGGCTGCCCATGGGCCCGCTCGCCCTGCTGGACCTGATCGGCATCGACACCGCCCGCACGGTCCTGGAGGCCATGTACTCCGCCTCCCACGACCGGCTCCACGCCCCCGCCCCCGTCCTCGGCCAGCTCAGCGAGGCCGGGCTGACCGGGCGCAAGGCCGGGCGCGGCTTCTACACGTACGAGGCTCCGGGCAGCCAGACCGTCGTGCCCGACGCGCTGACCCCGTCCCCGGAGACGGCGGCCGGTGACGGGCGCCCCGTCGCCTCCGTCGGGGTCGCGGGCTCCGGGACCATGGCCTCCGGGATCGCGGAGGTCTTCGCCAAGGCCGGGTACACCGTGGTCCTGGCCGCCCGCAGCCAGGAGAAGGCGGACGTCGCCAAGGGCCGGATCGCCAAGTCGCTGGAGCGTTCGGTCGGCAAGGGGCGGCTGACGGCCGAGGCGCGGGACGAGACGCTGGGGCGGATCACGGCGGCCGGTTCGCTGGACGCCTTCGCGGAGGTCGACCTCGCCGTGGAGGCGGTCGCGGAGGACCTGGAGATCAAGCAGCAGCTCTTCGCGGCCCTGGACAAGGTCTGCCGGCCGGGCGCGGTCCTCGCCACCACCACCTCGTCCCTGCCGGTCGTCGCCATCGCCCGGGCGACCGCCCGGCCCGAGGACGTCATCGGGATGCACTTCTTCAACCCGGCGCCCGCGATGAAGCTGGTGGAGGTCGTCCGTACGGTCCTGACCGCCGACGACGTCCACGCCACGGTCCGCGCGGTCTGCGCGAAGATCCGCAAGCACCCGGTGGACTGCGGGGACCGGGCCGGGTTCATCGTCAACGCACTGCTGTTCCCGTACCTCAACAACGCGATCAAGATGGTCGAGGAGCACTACGCCTCGCTGGACGACATCGACGCGGCCATGAAGCTGGGCGGCGGCTACCCGATGGGCCCGTTCGAACTGCTGGACGTCGTCGGGCTCGATGTCTCCCTCGCCATCGAGAAGGTGCTGCACAAGGAGTTCCGTGACCCGGGGCTCGCCCCGGCGCCGCTGCTGGAGCACCTGGTGGCCGCGGGCTGCCTCGGCCGCAAGACGGGCCGGGGCTTCCGCGAATATGCCCGTCGCTGACCCGGGAGCCGGGTGGGGCGGGCTGCTGGGACCCTCCGGCTCCCCGCCCCCGAAGGCGCGCTCTCCTGCACCGATGCGTTACGTTCATGCCATGTCCCAGCCCGCCAAGTCACCCCGTGCCACCGCCGCGCCCGACGCCTCGGAGACCGCCGCGGGGTCGCGCGCCGCGGCCCAACGGCTCAAGATGCGCCGCGAACTGGCCGCTGCCGCGATGGAACTCTTCGCCACGAAGGGGTACGAGGCGACGACCGTCGACGAGATCGCGGGCGCCGCGGGCGTCGCCCGGCGGACCTTCTTCCGCCACTTCCGCTCCAAGGAAGAGGCCATCTTCCCGGACCACGACGACACCCTCGTCAGGGCCGAGGCCGTCCTGAACGCCGCCCCCGCGCACGAGCACCCCCTCGACACGGTCTGCCGCGGCATCAAGGAAGTCATGAAGATGTACGCGGCCAAGCCCGCCGTCTCCGTGGCCCGTTACAAACTGACCCGTGAGGTACCCACCCTCCGGGAGGCCGAGATCGCGTCGGTGGCCCGCTACGAGCGGCTGTTCACCCGCTATCTGCTGGGCCACTTCGACGAGCGCGACCACCACGTGGGCAACGACGACCCGCTGCTGGCGGAGGTGGCCGCGTCCGCCGTGGTCACCGCGCACAACCACGTACTGCGCCGCTGGCTGCGGGCGGGCGGCCAGGGCGATGTGGAGGCCCAGCTCGACCGGGCCTTCGCCATCGTGCGCGACACCTTCGGCACCGGGATCGGAGCGGGCCGGACCGCCCCGGCCGATACCACCAGGGCCCCGGCGGCGACGGTGGCGACCGAGGGCGAGGTGCTGGTCGCGGTGGCCCGTACGGACGCCCCGCTGGACGAGGTCATGCGGACGATCCAGCAGGCGCTCAAGGAGCGCTGAGCCCGGGGGCCGGCTCCGCCGGCTCCTCGGTGGCGTCCCACGGCGGCGGTGCGCCGCCCTCGCTCCAGGCGGCCAGCTCCTCGGGGCCGTAACAGAGGATGCCGCACTGCTCGGCGTACTCGAGCGCGGGTTCGGTGAAACCGCCGGTGGAGACGACGAGCGCGATGTCCGCCCCGTGCACGGCGTAGCAGGTGCCGCCGAACCGCTGGAGGTCCTGCGATCCGGCCCGGTTCCCGGGCCCGTACCGCTTGCACTGGACGACCAGGCGGCGGCCGTCCGGGGTGGTGGCCAGCACATCGGCGCCCAGGTCTCCCGCGCCGCCCACGACCTCGGCGTCCGCGCACCCGTCGCGCCGGCACAGCTCGGCGACGGCCTCCTCGAAGGCGTACGGGTCCAGCTCCGCGTAGTCGACCGGGCGGGCGGCCTCCGGGGGCGCGGGGCGGGCCTGGGCGCGGGCCTCCCCGGCGGCGTCCAGCTCCGCGATCCCCGCGTCCACGATCCCGTACGCGGCCTCCGTGACGGCCTCCGCGACCCGCCGGGCCCGACGGCGGCGGCGCAGCACAAGCAGGGCGGCGGCCAGGAGCAGGCCGACCACGAGCACGGCGGCGACCGGGTGGCGTCCGGCGCTCCGCCAGGCGGCCCGCAGGGCCATGCCGCCGCCCGCGAGGACCAGCGCGACCAGGACGAAGCCGAAGGTGGTGCGCCGGAGGTCGAAGGGGGCGCGCCCGCCCCGGACGCCGTGTCTGCGGATCGGTATCGCCATCGGTCTCCCACCCCTGTTCTCCACCGCAGTTGTTCCCCGCTGCGGTATTCCAAGATCATCCGATGTCGACCGCCTGCCCCGAGCCGGCCGTTCGACGCATGCGGACCGAGCCGTTCGGCGCGCGCGTCGGCCGAAAACCACTGGTCCGCCGGGCACCGCTGTGCTGAGGTGCGCGGATGCCGCATACAGATGCAGAGACACGTGACCTCTTCGACCGCGAGAGGCGGGAGCACGCCCGCCCCGACGGGCCCGGCGTACGCGTCGAGCGCGCCGGTCCCGTCGTACGCCAGGTGGGCGGCCCGGACGACTGGAACGGGGTGGTGTGGTCGGCCCCGGGGCTGGACGCGGCCGGGGCCGACGCCGCCATCGCCGCGCAGATCGAGCACTGCACGGCGCTCGGCCTGCCGGATTTCGAGTGGAAGCTGTACGACCACGACTCCCCCGCCGACCTGGGGGAACGGCTGCGGGCCGCCGGGTTCGTGGCGGAGGAGCCGGAGACGCTGCTCGTGGCGCACGCGGAGCCGCTGGCCGGGCCGGTCGAGCTGCCCGAGGGGGTGAGCCTGCGGCCGGTGACCGATGCGGCGGGGGCGGAGCTGATGGCCCGGGCCCATGAGCGGGCGTTCTCCACCGACGGGCGGCGCCTGCTCCACCAGGTGGTGAAGCGGCTGGAGGAGGCGCCGGAGGACTTCGTGGCGGTGATGGCGGTGGACGGCGACGGGGAGCCGGTCTGCTCCGGGCGGATGGAGCTGTACCCGGGTACGGGCTTCGCCGGGCTGTGGGGCGGTGGGACGGTGGCCGCCTGGCGGGGGAAGGGGATCTACCGGGCGCTGGTGGCGTACCGGGCGCGGATCGCCGCCGAGCGCGGCTACCGGTATCTCCAGGTCGACGCCACCGGCATGTCGGCCCCGATCCTGCGCCGGCTGGGCTTCACGGAGCTGGGGGCGACGACGCCGTATGTGTACCGACCGGCGCGGTAACCGCACGCCAGCAGGACAGAACGGGTCGTAACACCCATCGTGTTACTCATGCGTGCCTACGAGATGACAAGTGAGAGAAATTGTTGGCACTGGGTGCCTTGTCAGGTGTCACGGAGTGCCATACGTTGAAGGTGTCCGGGCGGCCGGCGTGCTGGGGATCTCCCGTACGCCGGCTGTCCCCGCAACCACCGTGCTGCGCGCCCGGACGCCTGCGTCACAGGCACCCTTCTGCTCCACCCGAGCAAAGCCGAAGCTCCACTCGCCGAACCGACGGCAATACACCTCCACACCGCACCGCTCCCCTGCCAGCAGGGCCCCTCAAGCGTTCCCTCGACGCCGCATCACCGGAGGCAACACCGTGAAGGAAATCCTGGACGCCATCCAGTCCCAGGACAGCACGGCCGCGGACTTCGCGGCCCTGTCCATCCCCGAGTCCTACCGCGCGATCACCGTGCACAAGGACGAGACGGAGATGTTCGCCGGGCTCGCGACCCGCGACAAGGACCCGCGCAAGTCGCTCCACCTGGACGAGGTCCCGGTCCCCGAACTCGGCCCCGGCGAGGCCCTCGTCGCCGTCATGGCCAGCTCGGTGAACTACAACTCCGTCTGGACCTCGATCTTCGAGCCGCTCTCCACCTTCGGCTTCCTGGAGCGGTACGGAAAGGTCAGTGAGCTGACCAAGCGCCACGACCTGCCGTACCACGTCATCGGCTCCGACCTGGCGGGCGTCGTCCTGCGCACCGGCCCCGGCGTGAACGCCTGGAACCCGGGCGACGAGGTCGTGGCGCACTGCCTCTCGGTCGAGCTGGAGTCCTCCGACGGCCACAACGACACGATGCTCGACCCCGAGCAGCGCATCTGGGGCTTCGAGACCAACTTCGGCGGCCTGGCGGAGATCGCGCTCGTCAAGTCCAACCAGCTGATGCCCAAGCCCAAGCACCTCAGCTGGGAGGAGGCGGCGGCCCCGGGCCTGGTCAACTCGACCGCGTACCGCCAGCTCGTCTCCCGCAACGGCGCCGGCATGAAGCAGGGCGACAACGTCCTGATCTGGGGCGCCAGCGGTGGACTCGGCTCCTACGCCACCCAGTTCGCGCTGGCCGGCGGCGCCAACCCGATCTGTGTCGTCTCCTCCCCGGAGAAGGCCGACATCTGCCGGGCGATGGGTGCGGAGGCGGTCATCGACCGCAACGCGGACGGCTACAAGTTCTGGAAGGACGAGACCACCCAGGACCCCAAGGAGTGGAAGCGCTTCGGCAAGCGCATCCGCGAGTTCACCGGCGGCGAGGACATCGACATCGTCTTCGAGCACCCGGGCCGCGAGACCTTCGGCGCCTCGGTCTACGTCACCCGCAAGGGCGGCACGATCACCACCTGCGCCTCCACCTCGGGCTACATGCACGAGTACGACAACCGCTACCTGTGGATGTCCCTCAAGCGCATCATCGGCTCCCACTTCGCCAACTACCGCGAGGCGTGGGAGGCCAACCGCCTGATCGCCAAGGGCAAGATCCACCCGACGCTCTCCAAGGTCTACTCCCTGGAGGAGACCGGCCAGGCCGCCCACGACGTCCACCGCAACGTCCACCAGGGCAAGGTCGGCGTCCTGGCGCTCGCCCCCCGCGAGGGCCTGGGCGTGCGCGACCAGGAGCTGCGCGAGAAGCACATCGACGCCATCAACCGTTTCCGCAACGTCTGAGGTTCTCCCATGACCGAACGTCAGAAGGACCGGCCCTGGCTCATGCGGACGTACGCCGGTCACTCGACCGCCGAGGCGTCCAACGAGCTGTACCGCCGCAACCTCGCCAAGGGCCAGACGGGTCTCTCGGTCGCCTTCGATCTGCCCACGCAGACCGGATACGACCCGGACCACATTCTCGCCCGCGGCGAGGTGGGCCGTGTCGGTGTGCCCGTCTCGCACCTCGGTGACATGCGCCGGCTGTTCCAGGACATCCCCCTGGAGCAGATGAACACCTCGATGACGATCAACGCGACCGCCATGTGGCTGCTGGCGCTCTACCAGGTGGTCGCGGAGGAGCAGGGGGCCGACCCCGCCAAGCTCCAGGGGACCACGCAGAACGACATCGTGAAGGAGTACCTCTCGCGCGGGACGCACGTCTTCCCGCCGGTGCCCTCGCTGCGGCTGACCACCGACATGATCACGTACACGGTCAACCGCATCCCCAAGTGGAACCCGATCAACATCTGCAGCTACCACCTCCAGGAGGCGGGGGCGACCCCGGTCCAGGAGATCGCGTACGCCATGTCGACCGCCATCGCGGTGCTCGACGCGGTCCGCGACTCGGGCCAGGTCCCGGAGGAGAAGTTCGGTGACGTGGTCGCCCGGATCTCGTTCTTCGTGAACGCGGGCGTCCGCTTCATCGAGGAGATGTGCAAGATGCGCGCCTTCGGCCGTATCTGGGACCGCGTCACCCGGGAGCGGTACGGCATCACCAACGCCAAGCAGCGGCGCTTCCGCTACGGCGTCCAGGTCAACTCCCTCGGCCTGACCGAGGCGCAGCCGGAGAACAACGTCCAGCGCATCGTCCTGGAGATGCTGGCCGTCACCCTCTCCAAGGACGCCCGCGCCCGCGCGGTGCAGCTCCCGGCCTGGAACGAGGCGCTGGGGCTGCCCCGGCCCTGGGACCAGCAGTGGTCGCTGCGGATCCAGCAGGTGCTGGCGCACGAGAGCGATCTGCTGGAGTACGAGGACATCTTCGCCGGTTCGCACGTCATCGAGGCCAAGGTGGACGCCCTGGTCGAGGAGTCGCTGGCGGAGATCGACCGCATCCAGCAGATGGGCGGCGCGATGGCGGCCGTCGAGTCCGGCTACCTCAAGTCGGAGCTGGTCTCCTCGCACGCGGCCCGGCGGGCCCGGATCGAGGGCGGCGAGGAGAAGATCGTCGGCGTCAACATCTACGAGACGACCGAGCCCAACCCGCTCACCTCCGACCTGGACGGCGCGATCATGACCGTCGACCCGGCGAACGAGGCCCGGGTGGTCGCCGCCCTGCACGAGTGGCGGGACAACCGCGACGAGGCCCGGGCGACGGAGGCGCTGGCCGCGCTGAAGAAGGCCGCCGCGGGCACCGAGAACATGATGGAAGCCACCGTCGAGTGCGCCCGCGCGGGCGTCACCACCGGCGAGTGGTCCTGGGCGCTGCGGGACGTCTTCGGGGAGTTCCGCGCGCCGACCGGGGTCTCCTCGGCCCCGGTGGCGGTCACCGCCGAGCCGGGCAGCACGCTCGCCCTGGTCCGCGAGAAGGTCACCCGGACCGCCGCCGACCTGGGCGTGGGACGGCTGCGCCTGCTGGTCGGCAAGCCGGGGCTGGACGGGCACTCCAACGGGGCCGAGCAGATCGCCGTACGGGCCCGTGACGCCGGGTTCGAGGTGGTCTACCAGGGGATCCGGCTGACCCCGGAGCAGATCACGGACGCGGCGCTGGCCGAGGACGTGCACTGCGTGGGGCTCTCCATCCTCTCCGGCTCGCACGCGGAGCTGGTGCCCGACGTGCTGCACCGGCTGCGGGAGGCCGGGGCGCCGGACATCCCGGTGATCGCCGGCGGCATCATCCCGCCGGCCGACGCGGCGGCGCTCATCGAGGCCGGTGTGGCCGCCGTCTTCACCCCGAAGGACTTCGGCATCACGGAGATCATCGGCCGTATCGTCGACGAGATCCGGAAAGCGAACAAGCTCGACCCTCTGGAGGTCTCCGCATGACCACGCCCACCCCCTCGGTCAACCGTCTGCGCCCGCGCCGCTCGTGTCTGGCCGTGCCGGGCTCCAACCCGCGCTTCCTGGAGAAGGCCCAGGGCCTCCCGGCGGACCAGGTCTTCCTGGACCTGGAGGACGCCTGCGCGCCGCTCGCCAAGGAGGGCGCCCGCCACACCATCGTGGACGCGCTGAACAACGGTGACTGGAGCGGCAAGACCCGGGTCGTGCGGGTCAACGACTGGACGACCCACTGGACGTACCGGGACGTCATCACGGTCGTCGAGGGCGCGGGCCCCAACCTCGACTGCATCATGCTCCCGAAGGTCCAGGACGCCCAGCAGGTCGTGGCGCTGGACCTGCTGCTGACCCAGATCGAGAAGACGATGGGCTTCGAGGTCGGGAAGATCGGCATCGAGGCGCAGATCGAGAACGCCAAGGGCCTGGTGAACATCGACGAGATCGCCGCCGCCTCGCCGCGCCTGGAGACGCTGATCTTCGGCCCGGCCGACTTCATGGCCTCGATCAACATGAAGACCCTGGTCGTCGGCCAGCAGCCGCCCGGCTACCCGGCGGACGCGTACCACTACATCCTGATGCGCATCCTGATGGCGGCCCGCAGCCACGACCTCCAGGCGATCGACGGCCCGTTCCTCCAGATCCGCGACGTGGACGCCTACCGCGAGGTGGCCGGCCGCGCCGCCGCCCTCGGTTTCGACGGCAAGTGGGTGCTCCACCCGGGCCAGGTCGACGCGGCCAACGAGGTGTTCTCGCCCTCGCAGGAGGACTACGACCACGCCGAGCTGATCCTCGACGCCTACGAGTGGTGCACCTCCGAGGAGGGTGGCAAGAAGGGCTCCGCGATGCTCGGCGACGAGATGATCGACGAGGCCAGCCGCAAGATGGCGCTCGTCATCGCGGGCAAGGGCCGGGCCGCCGGAATGCAGCGCACGTCCAAGTTCGAAGCCCCGGAGGCCTGATCATGCAGTTCGGACGCACTTTTGAGGAGTTCGAGGTCGGTGCCGTCTACAAGCACTGGCCCGGAAAGACGGTCACGGAATACGACGACCACCTCTTCTGCCTGCTGACCATGAATCACCACCCGCTCCACATGGACAGCAACTACGCGGAGAGGACGACCGACTTCGGGAAGAACGTCGTCGTCGGCAACTACATCTACTCGCTGCTGCTCGGCATGTCGGTGCCGGACGTCTCCGGAAAGGCCATCGCCAATCTGGAGGTCGAATCGCTCAAGCACATCGCGCCGACCTTCCACGGCGACACCATCTACGGCGAGACCACCGTCCTGGACAAGACCCCGTCGAAGTCCAAGAACGACCGCGGAATCGTGTACGTCGAGACCAGGGGGTTCAAGCAGGACGGCACGGTGGTCTGCGTGTTCCGCCGCAAGGTGATGGTCCCCACCGAGACGTACATCAAGGAGCGGGGCGGCGAGCAGCCCGGCCGCCCGACGCCCGCCAACTAGCCAGCCGTGCAGGGCCGTGAGGCCATCCGCGTGAAGCCACAGGAGAAGCAGCCATGACGCGACTCGCCCAGACAGCCGGTCTGAACGACGTCCAGCGGGAAATCCTTTCCACGGTCCGGGATTTCGTCGACAAGGAGATCATTCCGGTCGCGACCCAGCTGGAGCACCGCGACGAGTACCCCACCGAGATCGTGGAAGGGCTCAAGGAACTCGGCCTGTTCGGGCTGATGATCCCCGAGGAGTACGGGGGCCTGGGCGAGTCGCTGCTCACCTACGCGCTCTGCGTGGAGGAGATCGCGCGCGGCTGGATGAGCGTGTCGGGGATCATCAACACGCACTTCATCGTGGCCTACATGCTCAAGCAGCACGGCACCCAGGAGCAGAAGGACACCTTCCTGCCGCGGATGGCCCTCGGTGAGGTGCGGGGGGCCTTCTCGATGTCGGAGCCGGCGCTCGGCTCCGATGTCTCGGCGATCACGTCGAAGGGCGTCAGGGATGGCGACGAGTACGTTCTCAACGGCCAGAAGATGTGGCTGACGAACGGCGGCACGTCGACGCTGGTGGCCGTTCTCTGCCGAAGTGACGAAGGCCACCCCGAGGGCACCGCGCCCCACAAGTCGATGACGACCTTCCTCGTGGAGAAGGAGGCCGGCTTCGGAGAGGTCCGGCCCGGCCTGACCATCCCCGGAAAGATCGACAAGATGGGGTACAAGGGCGTCGACACGACCGAGCTCATCATGGACAACCTGCGCATTCCGGCCAATCGGGTCCTGGGGGGCACCACCGGCCGAGGGTTTTACCAAATGATGGACGGTGTCGAGGTCGGGCGGGTCAATGTGGCCGCCCGTGGCTGCGGTGTCGCTCAGCGTGCGTTCGAGCTGGGCGTTTCGTACGCCCAGCAGCGCCACACCTTCGGCAAACCGATCGCACAGCACCAGGCGATCCAGTTCAAATTGGCCGAAATGGCCACCAAGGTCGAGGCCGCTCATGCGATGATGGTGAACGCGGCACGCAAAAAGGACTCCGGGGAACGTAACGACCTGGAGGCAGGGATGGCGAAGTACCTCGCCTCCGAGTACTGCAAGGAAGTCGTCGAGGACGCCTTCCGTATCCACGGCGGCTACGGCTTCTCCAAGGAGTACGAGATCGAGCGCCTCTACCGCGAGGCCCCGATGCTGCTGATCGGTGAAGGTACCGCCGAGATCCAGAAAATGATCATTGGCCGGCGACTCCTGGAGGAGTACCGATTCCAGGGCTGATTGTCCGTTCTGGGGTGATTTGGTGGCGAAGAACATCACACCGGGTCACCCTCGACGGGCGGCGTTCGACAGTCCGACTCGGCTGCTGGCTTGCCCAGTTGCGCCCGGCAACCGATAGCATCTTCGGAAAGCCGCCGTCCCCCGTTGCCAGCGCGGCATCATCCGCTACGAAGGTCATTCATGCCCGACAGCCCTACCTCCGCAAACCGCGGCGGGGTCCGCATCGCCCGCGGAGCATCGCCGTGGCTCCTCCCGACCGTCGCCACCGCGGCCCTCAGCCTGGTCCGCGCCCGCAAGTCCGGGCGCTGGGCGGCTGCGGCCGTGCCCACCACCGCGCTCGCTGCGGGCATGCTGTGGTTCTTCCGTGACCCCGAGCGCGAGATCGCCGAGGGCCGGGTCATCTCCCCGGCCGACGGTGTGGTGCAGAGCATCATGCCGTGGAAGGACGGGCGGACCCGGGTCGCCATCTTCATGAGCCCGCTCAACGTCCACGTCAACCGCGCGCCGCTGGCGGGCACCGTGACGTCGGTCGAGCACGTGCCGGGCGGGTTCGTTCCGGCGTTCAACAAGGAGAGCGAGAACAACGAGCGCGTTGTCTGGCACTTCGACACCGAACTGGGCGACATCGAGATGGTGCAGATCGCGGGAGCGGTCGCCCGTCGCATCGTGCCGTACATCCCGCAGGGGACGAAGGTGGAGCAGGGCGAGCGCATCGGCCTGATCCGCTTCGGCTCCCGGGTCGACATCTACCTTCCGGAAGGTATCGATGTCGCGGTCGAGGTCGGCCAGGCCACCACCGCGGGGGTGACTCGAATTGACCGTAGTTGATCCGGATACCAAGGTCGGCTGGGTGCCCGAGGCCGAGCAGGAGAGCGACGCCGACGGCGCGGAGGACATGCCGCTCTCGCTGCGGCTGTCGATAGCGGACACGCTCACTCTCGGTAACGCCACGTGCGGTTTCATGGCGGTGTACTTCACCACCACGGGGATCCTCATCCCGCACCTCACGGGCAGCGAGGAGACGGGCATGGCCCGTCACTCGGCGGCCACCGCCGTGATCCTCATGCTGATGGCGGCGATCTTCGACCTCTTCGACGGGCTCGTGGCGCGCAAGCTGCGCTCCTCGCCGATGGGGGCCGAGCTGGACAACCTGTCCGACCTCATCAGCTTCGGGCTCGCCCCGGCGTACTTCGTCCTCGTGTACGGGATGGTCGCGGACGACGCCCACCAGCGGGTGTCGGCGCTGGCGGCGATCGTGGTGCTCCTGGCCGTGGTGCTCCGGCTGGCCAGATTCTCCTGTGTGACCTTGAAGGACGGCATGTTCCAGGGCATGCCGAGCCCCTTCGGAGCGCTGACGGTCGTCTCGATCGTGCTCCTGGAGCTGCCGTTCATCCCGACGCTGCTGGCGATCGTCGGGGTGGCGTGGCTGATGGTGAGCCGGGTCGAGTACCCCAAGCCGCGGGGCATCCTCGCGGTGGCGATGCTCAGCTGGATCGTGAGCGCGATGGGGCTGCTCGCCGCATGGGCGTTCGACGCCCCGGGCGGTCAGCTGCTGCTCCAGACCGGCTGTGCGCTCCAGGTGGTGCTGGGCGCGGTGATCCCGCTCTTCGCCACGGCGCGACGGGTCAACACGTTCCGTGACAACCGCCGCGAGGCGCGGGCGGCACAGCTCCCGTAGCGGGCACGTACACGGAGTACACGGAACAGGGCGAGGGCCCGGATGCTCCCCGGCATCCGGGCCCTCGCGCGTTTCCCGGCGGTGTCGGCCGCTCACACGGCCCGGCGGGTGACCGCCAGGATCGCCATGTCGTCCTGGTGGCCGTCCCCGGTCCACCGCCCGACGTCCGCCACCAGATCGGCCACCAGGGGCCCTGGAGCGGCGTACGGGGCCCCGCGCAGCCGGGACGAGCGGCAGGGGTCGTAGAAGGTCCCCCGGGCGTTCCTGGCCTCGGTGACGCCGTCGGTGACCAGGAGCAGCGATGCGCCCGGAGGCAGGGCGACGGTGTCGGCCTCCCCCTGGTCCTGGCCGGCCGGGCCGAGCCCCATGCCGAGGGGCAGCCGGGGCACGCGGGCGTCGAGCCGGACCACTTCTCCCCCGTGGACCAGGTACGGGGCCGGGTGGCCCCGGTTGAGCAGGCGTACGGCCGCCCCGTCGGCGGAGACCTCCGCCAGCAGGGCCGTGGTGAAGTCCTCGTCGGACGTCGGCCCGCCCGCCCGGGCCGCCTCCCGGGCCAGCGCCTCGTCGAGCCGCCGGGCCAGCTCGGGCAGGGTGGGGGCGTACTCGGCCTCCTGGCGGAAGGCGCCGATGGCGACGGCGACCGCGGCGATGGCCTGGAGCCCCTTGCCCCGGACGTCCCCGATCAGCAGCCGGGGCCCGAAGGGGGTGTCCTGGACGGCGTAGAGGTCCCCGCCGATCCTGGCCTCGGTCTGGGCCGCCGTGTAGCTCGCGGCCACCGCCAGCGGGCCGGCGGCGGTGGGCGGGTCCGGCAGCACGGCCAGCTGGACGGCCTCCGCGACGCCCCGGGCCCGGGCCAGCTCCTCCACCTGGCGGGCCAGGAGCCGGTTCACCACGAGGGCCAGCGCGCCGATCAGCCCCACCACCGCCAGGTCGACGTAGGTGGCGTCGGCGGGCCGCCCGTGGTGCAGGTCGAGCGCCAGGGTCAACGCGCAGGCGGTGCCCGCGACGACGGCCGCGGCCCGGAACGAGAGCATCGCCCCGGCCACCAGACCGGCCGCGGCCAGCAGTGGGAGGCCCATGTAGGGGCGGGGGGCGAGGAGGTTCAGCAGGAGGCCGCCGACCAGCGCCAGCACGGCCAGCGCCCAGGGGACCCGTCGCGAGGGGAGCGGGAATCCGTCGGCCATGAGGCCCCCTGTCGCCGAACCGTCGGGCTTACCGGAATCCACCATTCCACCTGGCCGCCCGCGCCGCAGGCTCCGGGCGGCGGCCCCACCCGCCGGGGCCGGGTTTCCGCCACCGGGACCCCGCGGTCGGCGCCGCCTACCACGGCCTGCTCCCCCGCACCAGAGGCGAAGCCCTCCCGGTGGCTGAGAAGTTCCGGCAGCGGACTGAGTACGGGGATCCCGTCAACCCGGCGCGCCGGGCTTCTAGAATCACCTCGCATCCGACACCCCGACGACTCGGGCGGGGACGCGGAGCTGGCGGACGACGGGGGTCCGATGATGACGCAGCACAGGTTCGGAGCGGGGCGTGCGGTGGCGGTCGCGGCGGCGGGCGTCCTGCTCGCGGGCTGCGGAAGCGCGGGGTCGAAGGCCGGGGAGGACCCGGAGCCGAAGCCGTCCGCCTCGGCGCGGCAGGCCGGGGAGTCCACGGAGCCCTCCGGATCGCCGGACCCCAAGAAGCCGGCGGAGTCCAAGGAGCCGGGGGAGTCCAAGGAGCCGGGGGCGCTGCCCAGCGCGTACGACTTCACGCCCAGCCCGGACCGGGTCCCGAAGACGGCGGCCGAGGCCCGCAGGCTGACGCGTAACGCCATCCTCGGGGAGGCCGACTGGACGGCGGGCATGGTGCGGGGGACGCCGTACGAGACCGCCGGGACCTGGACCGTGCTGGCCGATTCCTGTGTCTGGAGCCGGAGCGCCCTGCCCGACGGGGTGCTGGACTCCTTCACGCGGCGGCTCGACGTCCCGGCCCAGGACGGCAAAGGGCGGGTCCGGGGCTCGGTGACCGTGACGGTGCACAAGAGCGTCGAGGGCGCCGACCGGGAGATCAAGGACACCGTCCAGGAGAGCTTCCGCTGCCCGTCCCAGGAGCTGGGCGGCGGACAGCGGCTGAGCGGGCTGATGTCGCTCCAGTTCGACCAGAAGGACGTGCGCAACGCGGACGCCTCGCTCTTCGAGGCCGGGAAGTTCACCGGACCCGGGTCGGACGGCACGCAGGACTACGTCTGGTCCAAGTCCCGGATCGGTTCGGTCACCACGGCCGTCTCGGTCAAGGGCGCCAAGGGGTACGAGACCACCGACCTGCTGCGGATCGCCGCCGAGGGCGGGGCCAAGGTGCTCTACCGGGTCGAGCTGGAACTCAAATAGGCCCAGGGCGACTCCGGGCGTACGACACGATCACGACGCAGGGACGTAACCGCTGATGGAACCGCTCCGCTCCACCGATCCGGCGCGGATCGCCGGGTACCGCATCCTCGGCCGGCTCGGCGCCGGGGGCATGGGCGTGGTCCTGCTGGGCCGGTCGCCCGGTGGCGCGCTGGTGGCCATCAAGCTGATCCGGGCCGAGTACGCGGACGACGCCGGGTTCCGCACCCGGTTCCGGCGCGAGGTGGCGATCGCCCGGCAGGTGCGCAACCGGTGGGCGGTGCCGGTGGTCGACGCCGACACCGAGGCGCCCGCACCGTGGCTGGCCACCGAGTTCGTGCCGGGGCCGCCGCTGAGCGAGGCGGTGGGGAGCGGGGGGCCGCTGCCCGAGCGCAGTGTGCGGGCGCTCGGCTCGATGCTGGCGGAGGCGCTGGAGGCCGTCCACGGGGCGGGACTCGTCCACCGGGACGTCAAGCCCGGCAACGTACTGCTGGGGCTCGACGGCCCCCGGCTGATCGACTTCGGGATCGCCCGCGCCCTGGACGACACGGTCCTGACGGCGACGGACGCGATCGTCGGCTCCCCCGGCTTCCTCTCCCCGGAGCAGGCGCAGGGGCGGCGGATCGGCCCGCCGAGCGACGTCTTCTCGCTGGGCTGTGTGCTGGTGTACGCGGCGACCGGCGGGCGGCCGTTCGGCAGCGGCCCGGTGGAGGCGATGCTCTTCCGTACGGTGCACGACCCGGCGGAGCTGGGCGCGCTGCCGCCGGGGCTGCGGCCGGTGGTGGAGGCGTCGCTGTCGAAGGACCCGGCGGGACGGCCGACGGCCGGGGACGTCCGGCGGGCCTTCGCGGAGGACGCGTCGGGGGGCAGCTGGCTGCCGGGGCCGGTGACCCATCTGATCGCGGAGCGCTCGGCCCGGATGCTGGCGCTGCCCGACATCGAGGCGACCAGTCTGGACGCGGGCTCCACGGGTGGGACGGGCTTCCCCCCACACCCCGGGGCCACGCCACAGCCCGGCTTCCCGGCCCAGCCCGGTGCCACGCCGGCGATCGGGGCCGGGGGCCGGGACACCACCGCCGTGCCGCGCTCCCCCGGCCGCCGGAAGTTCCTCGCGTACGTCACCGGCGGCGCGGTCCTCGCGGCGGCGGGTGGCACCACCGCCTGGCTGGCCACGGCGTTCGGCGGCGAGAAGGACCCGGGCGGGGACGGCAAGGAGCGCGGCGAGACGACCGCCGCCCGGCCCGAGCTGCGCATCGGGCTCCAGGCAGACCTCACCGGCCCGTCCGCCGCGACCGGCAAGGGCCAGGAGCGGGCGGCCCTCCTGGCGGTCGAGGAGCACAACGCCCGCGAGGACGCGCCGTTCACGCTGCGCCTGGTGGTGGCCGACGACGGCGGTGACGAGGAGAAGGCGAAGGCAGCGGTGCGGCGGTTCGCGGAGGACCCGCTGGTGATCGCGGCCATCGGGGCGACCGGTGCGGACGCGGCGCGCGAGGCGCTGGTCGCCTACGACGAGGTGGCGCTGCCGCTGCTGAGCGTGGTCGACGGGGACACCCGGAACCTGAACCGGATCTTCCTCTCCGCCCGGCCGCGCAACGACATGCAGATGCTGCCGGTGGCTCAGTACCTGGGGGCGAAGGGGCTCCACACCGTGGCGCTGGTGGACGACGGGACCGAGTACGGCCGCCAGACCACCCGGTTCCTGGACGCGGGGCTTCGAGGCAACGGCCGTACGGTCTTCGCGGAGACCGTACGGGAGGGCACCGCCGATCTGGACGCGGAGGCGGGGCGGATCGTCGCGAAGAAGCCGGGCGCGGTGGTGTACGGGGGCGGGTGGCGGGATGCGGCCCGGTTCGCGCGGGCGCTGACGAAGGCCGGGTTCCGGGGGGCGAGGCTCGGCACCCAGGCCGTGCACGATCCCCGGTTCCTGGCGGAGGCGGGCGAGGACGCGGCGGGGTGGCTGGTGGTGTCGACGGCCGCCGACCCCGCCTCCGTACCCTCGGTGGAGGCTTTCGCGGCGGCCTACCGCAAGCGGTTCGACGGTGCGCCGCCGCTGCTGGCCGCCGAGGCGTACGACGCGGTCGGGCTGATCGCCGCCTGCGCGGAGGGGACGGGCCGGACGTCGGTGACCCGGCAGGACATGCTGCCCGTGCTGCGCACGACCCGGTACAAGGGCGTGTCCAAGAGCTATGCGTTCGAGCCCGCCAACGGGATGTACGCGGGGACCGGGGTGTTCATCTACCGCGTGGAGCGGGGGAAGTTCCGGTACGTCGGGATGGACGGCCGGGAGGTCTGAGGCCGGGCACGGGCCACGGGGGCCGGCCCGCCTTCGTCGGCGGGACCGGCCCCCGTGTCCACGTCGCTTCAGCGTGCCCGCGTCACTTCAGCGTGTACGACTTCGCCGCCGGGGAGACCGACGCCGGGCTGATGACCTTCAGCCCGCCGGGCGCCGTGGCGTCGGGCTTCATGATGACGCTCTCCCGGGTGGAGGGCGCCTCGGGGTCGGAGAAGTCGTGGGTGACCCCGAACTCGGTTCCGTACCCCTTGATCGTGAGGAGCGCCTTGCCGATGCCCTCGCGGGTGAGGTCCTTCTCGTCGCAGGCCTTGTCGAGCGCCTCGCCGAAGACGGAGGCGGCCGTCCACCCCGCGACGACGCCGTTGTCGAGGACGTCGTTCGGGTACTTCGAGGCGTACTGCTTCGCCAGCAGGGACGGTCCGTCGCCGGGGTCACCGATGGGGAGGGTGGAGGAGGCGATGTAGTAGTCCTTCAGCAGGGCCGGGCCCGCCTGGGTCTTCAACAGCTGCGGCGCGTAGGCGGAGTTGTTGCCGACGACAGGGACATCGAAGCCGGTGGCCGCGGCGACACCGACGAGCGAGGCCGCCTGGCGCGGACCGGCACTGACGACGACGGCCTTCACCCCGGCCTGCTTGAGCGCGGCGACCTGGGCCGTCATGTCGTTGTCGGTCGGCTTGATCTTCTGCTCGACGACGGTCAACCCCGCTTCCTCCGCGGCGTACTTGGAGCCGGCGAGCGCGTTCTCGCCGTAGTCGCCCTCGAAGTAGACGTGCCCGATCCGGTCGCCCTGGGCGATCCGCTTCTCCTTGAGCAGATGGTCGATCAGGTTGATGGTCTCGACGTCGTACGTGGCGCCGATGACGCGGATGTACGGGGAGCCCACCAGGCTGGCAGACCAGGCCTGCGGCAGCACGAGTCCCTTGTCCTTGCCGTCGATCCGCTGCTCGACGGCGGCGACGAACGGGGAGCCGATGAACTGGGCGAAGCCGAGGACCTTCGGCTCCAGCTCGGTGTAGCCCGAGATCGCCTTCTGCGGGTCGTAGCCGTGGTCCCGTACGGTCAGCTCGATCTTCCGGTCGCAGATGCCGCCCTTGGCGTTGATCTGCTCCGCCCAGAGCTGCTGGGCCTGGGTGACGCTCTTGCCGAGCGAGGCGTACACCCCGGTCATGTCGGTGAGAACACCGAGCGAGATCGTCGACGAGGTGACCCCGGGGCCGGTCTTGATCCCGGCCTCGTCCTGTCCGTCGCCCTTCCCTCCGGTCGCCTTGCCGCTGCACCCGACGAGGGTGACGGTGAGGGCCGCGACCACGGCCGTGAGCGCTCTGAGTTTCATTTCTTCTCCCCTGATTTCTTCGGACGCGTGGTGCGGCGCAGGCGCCCGGTGCCGAGGCGCGGGCGGGCGAGGCCGAGGCGGGCGAGGCCGCCGGGCAGGAACAGGACCACCGCGACCACCGCGGCGCCGTACAGATAGCGGGACGCCTCACCGGGTGCCAGACCGCCCGTGCCGGGGGCGGAGACCAGCGGGAGGGAGTCGCTGTAGTGGGTGAGCACCTGCGGGAGCAGCGAGACGAAGGCGGCGCCGATCACGGCTCCCGAGACGCTGCCGAGCCCGCCGATGACGATCATGGCGAGGTATTCGAGGGACAGGATCATGCCGAAGTACTCGGGCACGGTCCGCTGGAAGACCAGGGCGAGCAGGACGCCCGCGAGACCGGCGTACATGGAGGAGAGGACGAAGACCCCGGCCCGGTAGCGGGCCACCGGCACGCCCATGACCCCTGCCGCGATCCGGTGGTCGCGGATGGCGTTCATCGCCCGGCCGGGCCTGCCCCGCAGCACGCCCCGGGCGAACAGGGCGCTGAGCAGCAGAGCGACGAGCCCCAGGTACCAGAGCTTCTCCGACGAGCCGAACGGGACGGTGGCGACGAGGAGTTCGGTGTCGTCGAAGGTGAACCCGAAGAGGGAGAGCGGCGGTACGGCCCGCCCGTTGTAGCCCCCGGTCAGGGAGCCCGCGTTGAACAGGACGTGCTGCCCGATGAAGATCAGCGCGAGGGTGGCGATACCGAGGTAGGCCCCGCGCAGCCGCCCGGCGATCGGGCTGAACACCCCTCCGGCGAGGCCCGCGAGGAGAACGGCGAGGACGGCGGCCAGCCAGGTGGGCAGCCCGAGTCCGGTCAGGGCGTGGCCGTTCTCGGTGGAGGACTCCCCCGCCAGGACGCAGTAGCCGTACGCGCCGACGGCGAGGAAGAAGGCATGGCCCATGGAGAGCTGGCCGGTGGCTCCGGTGAGCATGTTGAGCCCGATGGCACCGATCGCCGCCGCCATCGCGAACAGCCCGGCCTGGAGCCAGAAGCGGTCCAGGTAGAAGGGGAGGACGAGGAGCAGGAGGGAGCCGAGGAGGACGGCGTACGTACGCGGTCGGCGCAGCCGTTCGGTGAAGCCCGGCGCGCCAACAGGCGCGGGAGCGGCAGGAGTTGCTGGTCCGGAGGCGGTGACGGCGGTGTCAGACACGGGCCAGCTCCTTCGTGCCGAAGAGTCCGGCCGGCCGGATCAGCAGGACCGCGACCATCACCAGATAGGGCGCCAGATCCCCGATGCCCCGGCCGAGGAAGGAGAGATCGCTCTGGTAGCCGGTGGCGAGCGCCTCGGTGACGCCGACGATGAGCCCGCCGGCCAGCGCCCCGGTCGTGGAGTCGAGACCGCCGAGGATCGCGGCCGGGAACGCCTTGAGCGCGGCGAGCGAGGTGGCCCGTTCCAGTCCGGGGGTCGGGAAGACGGTGAGGAAGAGCGCGGCGACGGCGGCCAGCGCCCCGGCGACGGCCCAGGCGGCGAGGGAGACCCGGCCCAGCTTGATGCCCATGAGCGCGGCGGTCTGCGGGTTCTCGGCGGCGGCCCGCATGGACACGCCCCAGGAGGTGTAGCGGAAGGCCAGCAGGAACACGGTGATGAGGAGCCCGGCCGCCAGGAACGCGGCGATCCGGGTCTGGGCGAGGGTGATCCCGCCGATGTGGACCACCTCGTTCCCCCACGGGTCACCGAGCGCGAGGACGTCCGTGCCCATGCGGCGGGTGAGTTCGGTGATGAGGAGGATGTCGACGCCGATGGTGACGATGGCCAGGACGCTGTGGTCGCTGCCCCGGTAGCGGCGCATCACGAAGAACTCGATGGCCGCCCCGACGGTCGCGGCCCCGGCGATCCCGACGAGCAGCGCGGGCCAGAACCCGATGTCGTCGTGGAGGACGGCGGTGACATAGCCGCCCGCCAGCAGCAGGGAGGCGTGGGCGAAGTTGACGACCTCGGTGGCCTTGAAGATGACGACGAAGCCGAGGGCGATCAGCGCGTAGACCGAACCGATCGACAGGCCGCCGAGGAGAAGTTCGATGAACGTGGTCATTCGGGTGCTCCCAAGTAGGCCTGGACGACGGCCGGATCGTTCTGGACCTCGGCGGGCGAGCCGCCCGCGATCCTGCGTCCGAAGTCGAGTACGGTCACCGCGTCCGCGAGCTTCATCACCACCCCCATGTCGTGCTCGACCATCACGATGGAGATGCCGAGGCTGTCGCGTACGTCGGCCACGACGGCGGCGGTACGGCGGCGCTCGTCGGCGGTCATGCCCGCGATCGGCTCGTCCAGGAGCAGGACCTTCGGCTCCATGCAGAGGGCACGGCCCAGCTCGACGAGCTTCTGCTGCCCGTACGGGAGCGAGCCCGCCGGACGTTCCAACGACCCTTCCAGGCCGATGAATCGGGCGATCTCCCGGACCCGTTCCAGGTGGCGCCGCTCCTCGCGGGCGGCGGAGGGAAGCCGCAGTCCGGTGGCGAGGAAGCCGGAGCGGGTGAGCCGGTGGCGGCCCAGGAGCAGGCTCTCGGCGACGGTGGCGTGGGGCGGGAGCGCCAGGTTCTGGAAGGTGCGGGCGACTCCGAGGGCGGCGATGGCGTGCGGCGCGAGCCCGGTCAGCTCGGTGGCACCGAGGTGGACGGTGCCGGCGGCGGCCCGGTAGACGCCGGAGAGGACGTTGAAGCAGGTGGACTTGCCCGCGCCGTTGGGGCCGATGACGGCGTGGACGCTGCCGGGCTCGACGGTGAAGGAGACGCCGTCGAGGGCGGTGAGCCCGGCGAAGCGGACGGTCACGTCGGTGACGGTCAGCGGGGCCGGGGCACTGTCCACGGGGGCGGGTGCGGCGGCCGGTGCGTTCTTCACGCGGACCACCTGCTCAGGGTGCGCCGGTGGTGGGAGGCCGCCTCGGCGTCGGCCGCGGCCTCCTCGTCGACCACGCCGAGATAGCGTCGGCGCACCTCGTCGGAGGCGGCCAGTTCGGCGGCGGGCCCGTGCAGGGCGACCTCCCCGACATCGAGGACGTACGCCGTCGAGGCCAGGCGCAGCGCGATGGCCGCGTTCTGCTCGACGAGCATGACGGAGGTGCCGCCCGCGTTGATCTCCTGCACGGTCTCCGCGATCCGGGCCGCCATCAGCGGGGCCAGGCCGAGCGAGGGCTCGTCCAGCAGGAGCAGCCGGGGCCCGGCCATCAGGGCGCGCCCCATCGCCAGCATCTGCTGCTCGCCGCCGGAGAGGAGCCCGGCCCGCTGGTGGGCGCGGTCGGCCAGCACCGGGAAGAGTTCGTGCACCCGGGCCAGGGCGGCCCGCGTCTCCGTGCGCCCGCCGCGCGCCCCGAGTGCGCCCGCGCGCAGGTTGTCGGCCACCGTCATCCGGGCGAAGACCTGCCGGCCCTCCGGGACCTGGACCACTCCGGCGGCCACCACCTGGGCGGGCCGCAGCCCCTCCAGGGGACGGCCGTCGAACCGGATGCTGCCGGTGCCGGTACCCCGGTGGAAGCCGAGGGTCCGCGACACGGCCCGCAGCAGCGTGGTCTTGCCCGCGCCGTTGCCGCCCAGTACGGCGGTGATCGCGCCGTCCGGCACATCGACGGAGATGTCGCGCAGGGCCCGGACCGGTCCGTATCCCACGGACAGTCCGCGGATCTCCAGCGTTGCCATGCGTCCTCCTCCTTCCGCCTTCTCGTGTCGTGGTCATCTGTGGGGATGTGGCTTGGTGTGGTGCCACAGACCAGCACCGGCGGGGGCGCGCGTCCACGGCCCGGGGCGGACTCGATGCGGGTGACCAGCGATCGAAGGGCCTCGTTGTGCACGTGCACAGAGCCGGTACCGGACGGGCTCCCGCCCCGCGCGACCGGTGGCATCCTCATCGGTCACCGGGAGACCGGCCCCGGTGGCCGCCTCCGCGGCGGTGTCCCGCCGGCTGCCCCGGCGGCGGGCGCGGGGCGCCGGTCACGCTGGTCCGGCGGGCGGAGGCGGGGATGCGGAGGGAGACGGGGGCCGGAGGCCCGCACACCGGAAGCGCCAGGGACTCGTACTCCGGGAGCGCCGGGGGCCCGGGGGCTGAGGGCCTGGGCGCGCGGGAGACCTTGGAGCCGGACGACGTGGCGCGGGACGACCGGTGGACGGCGGCCCTGGTGGCGGGCGCGCCGGAGGTCTCCGTGCGGCTGCTCGCGGAGGTGTTCGGCCCGCTGCTGGCCCTGGCCCCGGCGGAACGGGCGCTGCTGGTGGGGACGTTGGACGCGTGGCTGGAGTGCGGGGGTTCGGTGGGGCGGGCGGCGGTACGGCTGCGGTGTCACCGGAACACGGTGTTCAACCGGCTGCGCCGCCTGGAACGGCTGACCTCACGGTCGTTGTCGCACCCGTGCGAGCTGGTGGAGACGGTGCTCGCGCTGGAGGCGCTGAGGTGGTCGGCGGGGCGGGGGTGAGCCGTCGGGGCCTTGCGTCGGGTGTCCTCCCGCCCGCCTCCGTACCGGCGGCGGGCGGGAGGACACGGAAAAGGGCCGGGCGTACGTCCCCGTACGACCGGCCCGTTCCGTCGTCGGCTGCCGTCAGCTCAGGAAGTCCCGGGCGATCGACTCGGCCGCGCGCTCCAGCAGCGGTCCGGCCTGGGCCATCGAGACGGCCGGGTCCGGTTCCAGGTCGGCCAGGGCGTAGGCGCGGGCGATGCCCGCCCGTTCCAGGGCCTCGGGCTCCAGGGCGAGGCGGCCGCAGACGGCGATGACCTCGATCCCGGCCTCCCGGGCGGCCGCCGCGACGCCCGCCGGGGCCTTGCCGTGGAGGGTCTGCTCGTCGAGCGAGCCCTCGCCGGTGATGACCAGCGTGGCGCGGGCGAGCGCGGGGGCGAAGCCCAGCACGTCGAGCATGACCTCGATGCCGGGGCGGAAGCGGGCGCCGAGGGCGACGAGCGCCCCGTAGCCGATGCCGCCGGCCGCACCGGCGCCCGGCAGGGCGGCCTTCTCCGGCCCCAGGATCGAGGCGTAGTGCGCCAGGGCCGCGTCGAGGACCGCGATGTCCTCCTCGCTCGCGCCCTTCTGCCGCCCGTAGACCTCGGGCGCCCCCTTGGGCCCGGTCAGCGGGTTGTCCACATCGCTGGCCAGGATCAGGTCGACGTCCTTCAGGCGCGGGTCGAGCCCGGAGAGATCGGCCTCGGCCAGCGCGGCCAGTCCCCCGCCGCCGGGGCCGACGGGCTTGCCGTCCGCGTCCAGGAAGCGGGCCCCGAGCGCGGCGAGCATGCCCGCGCCGCCGTCCGTGGTGGCGCTGCCGCCGACCCCGAACACGATGGTCGTCGCCCCGGCGTCCAGCGCGGCCGCCAGCAGCTCGCCCGAGCCGTACGTGGTGGCCGTGAGCGGGGCGAACACCCCGTCGGGCAGGTGCTGGAGGCCCGAGGCCTCGGCCATCTCCACCACGGCGGTGGAGCCGCGCAGCGCGTACGCCGCCGTCACCGGGTCCCCGACGGGCCCGGTCACCCGCGCCTCGCGGCGCTCGAACCCGGCGGCCACCGCCGCCGCGACCGTGCCGTCGCCGCCGTCCGCGACGGGGAGGGTCTCCACCTCCAGGCCGGGGACGACTCGCCGCAGCCCGGCCGTCACCCGCTCCGCGACCTGTACGGCCGTGAGCGAGCCCTTGAACTTGTCCGCCGCGACGAGCACGCGGGCGGTCTCCACATCTGCTCCGTCCGTCACCTTGCATCCCTTGCTTTCGAACAGGCAGTCGCGCCGCCCCGACCCTATCCGCACACCCCCTGATCTGCCATGGGCGTCCACAACCGCCTCCGACCGCCCCCGGGCCCCCACTACGCTGGCGGCCGTGACCACCACTGATGCCGCCGCCTACGCCACGTACATCGCCGGGCTCCCCCGGGTCCTCGCCGGGGCCGCCTGCCTCTTCCGTGACGCGGAGGGCCGGGCGCTGCTCGTCGAGCCGAACTACCGCGAGGGCTGGGCGCTGCCCGGCGGAACGGTCGAGTCCGAGACGGGCGAGGGCCCCCGGCAGGCCGCCCGCCGCGAGACGGCGGAGGAGATCGGGCTCGATCTGGCGCCGGGCCGGCTGCTCGCCGTGGACTGGGTGCGCGGCCCGGGACGGCCGCCGATCGTGGCGTACGTGTACGACGGCGGGGTGCTCACACCGGAGCAGTTCGCGGCGATCCGGCTCCAGGAGGCGGAGTTGCTCTCCTGGAAGCTGGTGGCCCCGGCCGAGCTGGGCACCCATCTGCTGGGCTCGCTCGGACACCGGGTGCGGGCGGCGCTGGAGGTGCTGGCGTCCGGCGGCGGAACGGTGGAGCTGGAGGACGGCCGGCCGGTCGCGTAGTCCGCGCGCTGTCAGGGAGCTTCGGCGTCAGCCCTGCTGGGCCTCGGGCTTGATCTCCACGTCCCGCGCCGACTCCTCGCGCTCGGCGACCCGCGCCTCGGTGCGGTGGCCGCGCGCGATGTAGTCGCGCACCACCAACTCCACCGCGTCCTGCGGGTTTCCGACGCCCGCGAGCACCATGACTTCGACGACGAGTTCGGCGTCCAGACTGACACTCACCTTGGCCATGGCCGGATCCTACACCGGCGAAACCCGCTCGTGGGAGGCGTACCCGCTCCGTACTCTCGCCGTATGACCCTTGTCGCGATCCTCAGCGGTGCAGGCATCTCCACGGACTCCGGCATCCCCGACTACCGGGGGCCGAACGGGGTGTGGCGGAAGGACCCGGAGGCCGAGAAGCTCGTCACGTACGACTTCTACATGGCCGACCCGGAGATCCGCCGCCGCTCCTGGCTGCTGCGCCGCTCCACCCACGCCGCGGACCCCGAGCCGAACGCGGCCCACCGGGCGGTGGTGGAGCTGGAGCGGTCCGGCACCCCGGTCCGGGTGATCACGCAGAACGTCGACGGGCTCCACCAGCTGGCCGGGCTGCCCGACCGCAAGGTCCTCGAACTCCACGGCACCGCACGCCGGGTGGTCTGTACGCGCTGCCACGCCCGGTCCTCGATGGCCGAGGCCCTGGCGCGGGTGGACGCGGGCGAGCCGGATCCTGCGTGCACGGTCTGCGGCGGGGTCCTGAAGGCGGCGACGGTGATGTTCGGTGAGCGGCTGGACCCGCGGGTGCTGGCGGACGCGATGACGATCGCCAAGGCGTGCGAGGTCTTCGTGGCGGTCGGCTCGACGCTCCAGGTGCAGCCCGCCGCCTCGCTCGCCGGGATCGCGGCCGAGCACGGGGCGCGGCTGATCGTGGTGAACGCGGAGCCGACCCCGTACGACGCGCTCGCCGAGGAGGTCGTCCGGGAGCCGATCGGGACCGCCCTGCCGAGGCTGCTGCGTGCGCTGGGCGGTGCCCGGGCCTGAGATCCCGCCCTTTTACGGGGTCTCCAGCCCCGCCCGGACCCGGCGCGAGGGCTGGAACACGTACAGGTCGAGGATGTCGGGGGCGTCCGCGATCCCCGGGCCGCCGGCCGTTGCCCAGGTGATCACGTCCTGCTCGGCGTGCTCGTCGTTGACCAGGCCGAGCCAGACCGGGCGGCCGCCCGCGCGGCGGCCCTCGGCGGACGGCTGGACGACGATCACGTTGCCCTGTTCGCAGGCGTCCAGGCACTCCACGGCCCGTACGGTGGCGGTGCCCTCCAGGCCGGAGCGGAGGCGGGCGAGCTGGGCGGCGTGGTCGACGCCCGGGATCTTCTCCGTGCCGCAGCAGCAGCCCCGGCAGACGCTCACGGTGGGCCGGGCGGCGCCCTGGGCGGGCACGTCCTTGCGGGGGCGGCGGCTCATGCGCGTACTTCCGGTCGGCGGAGTGGTGGACGGCGAGGGGCCAGCAGGTCCCGTCAGGACCATCGACGCTGGTCAGCGTGGTCACCGCGACTCTACCCAGGCTCCGCCGGTTCGAACATCCGCACCCCTCCCCTGCCCGATGGGTCCGCCCGGCGGGGTCCGGCCGGTGAGGTAGTCTTGGTGGCTGCGAAGGGGAGTAGCCCCGCAAACCGGTCGTCGACACACTGGAGCCCTCGGGTTCCCGGTGACCGGGCTCGTGAGACCCGGACAGGGTTTCTCGCGGGTGGGCGAGACCTTCGGTCCTGTATGACACGTCCACGTCCTCCGTGGGCGCCCCCGTCATGCCGGGCCGAGTGGTCCTCCGAAAAGCCCGCACGGCACTTCGCGAAGATCCGGGGCCCGGCTCGCACAGAAAGCCACCCGGAATGCACCTCGACCCCCTGGCGATCATCACCGCCTTCGGGCTGATCTTCCTCGCGGAGCTCCCCGACAAGACGATGTTCGCGTCGCTGGCCATGGGCACGCGGATGCGCCCGCTCTACGTGTGGTTCGGCACGTCGTCCGCGTTCATCGTGCATGTCGCCATCGCCGTCGGCGCGGGCAGCCTGATCGGGCTGCTGCCCGACTGGACCGTCAAGCTCGTCTCGGCCTCGCTCTTCGCGTTCGGCGCGTTCATCCTGCTGCGGGGCAGCGGCGGGGACGACGATGACGACACCGAGGTGAAGACCGTGACCGGCTTCTGGCCGGTCTACTCGACCGCGTTCATGGCCGTCTTCATCAGCGAGTGGGGCGACCTGACCCAGATCACCACCGCCAACCTGGCCGCCTCCAACGGCACCTGGTCCACCGCGATCGGTTCGGCCGCCGCCCTGATGTCCGTCTCCGCACTGGCGCTGCTCGCGGGGAAGTTCATCGCCAGCCGCGTGCCGCTGAAGACCGTGCAGCGCATCGGCGGGATCTGCATGCTGGGGCTCGCGATCTGGACGGCCGTGGAGATCTTCACCGGCTGAGATGGGCGCTCACGGGCGGGAAGGGGCGTACCGGGCCGGTGCGCCCCTTCCCGCGTCCGGAGTTCAGAACAGCGCCTGCACCCCGTCCTCCCGTACGCCCCCGCTCTCGAACGCCAGCAGCCGCTGCTTGCGGTCCAGGCCGCCGCCGTAGCCGGTGAGGCTGCCGGATGCCCCGATCACCCGGTGGCACGGGACGATGATGGAGACCGGGTTCTTGCCGTTGGCCAGGCCGACCGCCCGGGAGGCGGCCGGTTTGCCGAGTTCCTCGGCCAGTTCGCCGTACGTACGCGTCTCCCCGTACGGGATCTTCAGCAGCTCCGCCCAGACGCTCCGCTGGAACGGGGTGCCGTGCAGGGCGAGCGGCACGTCGAAGGTGGTGAGGTCGCCCGCGAAGTACGCCGCGAGCTGGCGGATGACCTCCGGGAAGGGTTCCGGGTCGGGGGTGCCGAAGGTCTCCTCGGACGGGCGGTGGCGCTGGTCGGTCATGTAGAGGGCCGAGAGGACGCCGTCGGTGGCGACGAGCGTCAGCGGGCCGTAGGGGCTGTCGACGACCGTGTGCTGCTTCGCAGTCATGGCGGGCTTCCTCCGTCAGGCGGGCAGGTGGTTGATGGGGTGGTCGTCCACGGTCCAGAGGTACTGGACGGCGTACGCGCGCCAGGGGCGCCAGTCGGCGGCCCGGGCGGTGAGGGCGGCGGGGGTGGCCGGTAGGCCGAGGCGTTCGGCGGCCCGGCGGATGCCGAGGTCGGTGGGGAGGAAGGCGTCGGGGTCGCCCAGGGCCCGCATGGCAACGGACTCCACGGTCCAGGGGCCGAAGCCGGGGAGTGCGGAGAGTTCGGCGCGGGCCCGGGCCCAGTCCGTGTCGTGGTCCAGGCGTAGTGCGCCCCCGGCGAGGGCGGCGACCAGGGTGGTGAGCGTGGTGCGGCGGGTCCGGGGCAGGGCCAGCTTCTCCGGGTCCAGCCCGGCCAGCGCCTCGGGGGCCGGGAAGAGATGGGTGAGCCCGCCCTCGGGGTCGTCGACCTCCACCCCGTGGGCGGTGACCAGGCGGGCCGCGTGGGTGCGGGCGGCGGCGGTGGAGACCTGCTGGCCGAGCACCGCGCGTACGGCGAACTCGGCGCCGTCCACCGTACGCGGCACCCGGCGGCCGGGTCCCGCGTCGACCAACGGGGCCAGCAGCGGGTCGGTGCGCAGCCGGTCGTCGACGGCGACCGGGTCCGCGTCCAGGTCCAGGAGCCAGCGGCACCGGCTGATCGCCTGCGTGAGGTCGCGGGGGTCGGTGAGGGAGAGCCGGGCCGCGATGTGGCCGGGCTGCGGGGTGAGGGCGACGGTGCCGTGGCCGTACGGGAGGGTGAGCGTGCGGCGGTAGGCGCCGTCCCGCCACTCCTCGACGCCGGGGACGGCCGTCGCGGCGAGGTGGCCGAAGAGGTTGCCGGGGGTGAGCGGGGTGCGGTACGGGAGGCGGAGCGCGATCACGCCGGGGGTGGCGGGGGCCAGGGGGCCGCGGGCGGCCCGGGTGCGGAGTTCGCCGGGGGTGAGGGCGAAGACCTCGCGGACGGTCTCGTTGAAGGTCCGCACGGAGGAGAACCCGGCGGCGAACGCCACCTCGGCCAGCGGCAGGGCGGTGGTCTCGATGAGGAGCCGGGCGGTCTGGGCCCGTTGGGCGCGGGCCAGGGCCAGCGGTCCGGCGCCGAGTTCGGCCAGGAGCTGGCGCTCGATCTGGCGGGCGGAGTAGCCGAGGCGGGCGGCGAGACCGGGGACGCCCTCGCGGTCGACGACACCGTCCTGGATGAGCCGCATGGCGCGGGCCACCGAGTCGGCGCGGGCGTTCCACTCGGGGGAACCGGGGCTGGTGTCGGGGCGGCACCGCTTGCAGGCCCGGAAGCCGGCCTGCTGGCAGGCGGCGGCGCTGGGGTAGAAGGTCATGTTGCGGGCCTTGGGCGGCACGACGGGGCAGCTGGGGCGGCAGTAGATCCGGGTGGTGAGGACCGCGGTGAAGAACCAGCCGTCGAAGCGGGCGTCCTTGGACTGGACGGCCCGCACGCAAGCCTCGGTGTCGGTGTGCATGGCTCCAGGATGGGCCACCGGTCAGGGGGCTGGCTGGCGGAAATCCGACACGCACGTCGGGCCGCGGGTCCCGGAGCCTTCGGGGTTCCGGAGCCCTCGGAGTCCCGGGGCTCAGCCGCGCATCGCGAGGACCTCCTCGAACTCCACGTACGCGTGCGCGTCGAAGAGCACGAACCGCACCTCCTCCACCGGCGCCACCGTCTCCGCGAGCACCGTGCGCACCGCGATCCGCGCCCCGTCGTCCATCGGCCAACCGTAGATGCCCGTCGAGATCGCCGGGAACGCCACGCTCCTGGCCCCCAACTCGGCTGCCAGGGCCAGTGATTCGCGGTAGCAGGAGGCGAGCAGCGCGGAGCGGTCCTGGGCGCCGGAGAAGACCGGGCCGACCGTGTGGATCACCCAGCGGGCGGCCAGCCGGCCGGCGGTGGTGGCGACGGCCCGGCCGGTGGCGAGGCCCTTGCCGTACTGCGAGGCGCGCAGCTCCCGGCAGGCCGCGAGGATCTCGGGGCCCCCGCGCCGGTGGATGGCGCCGTCGACCCCGCCGCCGCCGAGGAGCGAGGAGTTGGCGGCGTTGACGATGACGTCGACGGACTGGTCGGTGATGTCCCCGCGGACCAGGCGGACCGCGGGGGTGACGGAGGTGCTCATGCGGACATCATGCCGCGCCCCGCGCCCCCGCGCCGCACGGTCCGGGCGGACCGGCCCGTGCGGGCGTCACCGGGCGGTGACGCGCGCGCCCCGCTCCCGTACGACCGGACGCCCGAGAGGCAGAACGTGCCGGTCCATCACCGTTCGGCGTGGTGGTGTCGACGGTGAACACGTCGACGTGGATACGTCGATGCGCACACGTCGACGGTGGTTGCGGAGGGAGGGGCGCGTCCGTGTCCCCAGACGATGGGTCCACCGGCGGCCGGCTCTCCGTCTCCGCGCTCCGCGCCCGGCGCCGGGCGCGGCGGGAGCAGCTCGCCCGGTTGCGGGACAACGAGTCGACGCTGCTGGACCGGTTGTACGGAACGGAGTTCGAGGGGTACTCCTTCCCCCCGCCACGCGACGTGGACGAGCGTACGGCCGTCGCCTGTATGCGGTTCGCGCTGCGCCACGGGCGGGAGTTGTTCCTCGCGGGGGCGGAGACGCGGGCGATCGAGTCGGCGATCGTGGCGGTCACCGCGCGCTGGGGGATGGACCACATGACGGTCGACGTCACCGCGCGGACCGTCCAGGCGCAGTACGCGCCTCCGGGCGAACGGCCGCTGACGATGATGATGGAGACAGGGTCGGAGGACAGCCGCGATCTGCGGCAGCTGGACGATCTGAGCGCGCTGACCCATCGGGTGCTGGACGAGGGGCTGCGGCCGCTGGACGCCGACCGCGAGCTGACCCGCATCATCTCGCTGAAGGGGTACTGGCCGTGGTGGACCAAGGTGCTGGGCGGGGCGCTGCTGGCGGCGATGCTCTGTGTGCTGGCGTCGGGGACGCCGAAGGCGGCGGTCGTCGCGCCGGTGGTGTTCCTGGTGGGCAACCGGTTCGGCTGGGCGCTCTCCACGAGCGGGCTGCCCTCGTTCTACGTGACCGGGCTCCAGACCGCCGCGGTGATCGGGCTGACGATGGTCCTGGCGGACGCGCACGCGCTGACCGGGGGTGAGGCGGCGAGTGTGGCGGCGGCCAACATGGTGCTGCTGCTGCCGATCCTGTCGGTGGTGAGCTTCGCGGAGGACTCGATCTCGGGGTTCCGGGCGATGGCGGCCGGGCGGCTGATCACCGTGGGGATGTTCCTGGCGGCGATGGTCGGCGGGGTCTCCCTGGTCGGGTTCCTGCTGCGGGACGCCGATGCGGACGCCCGCAACACGGCGTTCCGCGCCCTGCCGTTGGTGCTGTCCCTGGTGACCTCGGCGGTCGGGGCGCTCGGCAACGCCGTTTTCATGGGCGGTCCGCCCCGGCTGCTGCCGTGGGCGATGGGGGCGGGGATGCTGGCCGGGCTGGTCAACGGCCTCCTGCACCAGGAGCTGGGCCTGGCGACCCCGCTGGCGGTGCTGGGGGCGGCGGCGGTGCTCGGTGCGGCGGCGGGGGCCGTGGCGCCGGTGCTGCGGATCCCGTCGCGCTCCCTGGTGGTGCCCGGTATCGCGGGCGCGCTGCTGCCGGGGCCGGACGTCTACCGCAGCCTGCTCCAGTACGGGCTGCAGGTGCCGGGGGCGGGCGGTTACGCGGTGCTGGCGTTCGTCACCACGGCGGCCATCGGCGTGGGCACCGTGCTGGGCAACCACCTCGGCGGGGCGGCGCAGCGGCGCTGGGCCCCGGCCTCGCGCGGTTCGTCGGCCGCGCGCCCCGGGTGATCGGGGCGAGGACGACGCGGACCCCGCGCGGCCCGGGGGTTCAGTGCGTGGCGCGCAGGTGCCGCCATACGGCCTTGGCGGCGTGGTGGCCGGACATGCCGTGCACCCCGGGGCCGGGCGGGGTGGCCGAGGAGCAGAGGAAGACCGCCGGGTGGGCGGTGGCGTACGGGACACGGGCGAGCTTGGGACGGATCAGGGTCTGGAGGCCGGAGAAGGCCCCGCACGCGATGTCGCCGCCGACGTAATTGGCGTTGCGCTCGGCCAGTTGGGGCGGGCCGGAGAGGGCGCGGGCGAGCACCAGGTCACGGAAGCCGGGGGCGAAGCGCTCCAGTTGGCGCTCGATGACGTCCGTGGCGTCGCCCTCCCACCCGGCCGGGACGTGCCCGTACACCCAGAAGACCTGGCGTCCTTCGGGGGCCCGCGAGGGGTCGGTGAGGCTGGGCTGGGCGGTGATGAGGAAGGGGACGCTGGGGTCGCGGCCCTCCACCGCGGCGGTGAGCGCGGCGTCGATGGCGGTGGCGGTGGGGCCGATGTGGACGGTGCCCGCGCGGCGGGCGGCCTCGGCGGTCCAGGGGACGGGGCCGGAGAGCGCGTAGTCGATCTTGAAGGCGGAGGCGCCGTAGCGGTAGTGGCTGTAGGCGGAGCCGAGTCCGGCGATGCGGGCGAGGGCGGAGGGCGAGGTGTCGAAGATGTAGGCGCGGGCGGGCGGGAGTTCGTCGAGCCGCTTGACCTCGCTGCCGGTGCGGATGGTGCCGCCCTGTTCGCGGAGGTAGGAGGCGAGGGCGTCCGCGATGGCCTGGGAGCCGCCGCGCGGGACGGGCCAGCCGTTCTCGTGGGCGGCGAGCGCGAAGACGAGGGCGATGGCCGAGGTGGCGAAGCCGCTGGTGGGCGCTATGGCGTGGGCGGCGAGCCCGGCGAAGAGGCCGCGGGCCTTCTCGCCCCGGAAGCGCCGGGCGACCCAGGTGGCGGGCTGGAGGCCGAGCAGCCCGAAGCGGGCCAGCCGGTACGGGTCGTGGGGCAGGCCGAGCCAGGGGGTGCGCAGGAAGTCGGCGGCCAGGGTGTCCCAGCGGCCGAGGAAGGGGGCGAGAAGGCGGCGGTAGGCCCCGGCGTCGGCGGGCCCGAGCGTCATGGCGCTCTCGCCGACGGACCGGGTGAGGGCGGCGGCGGTGCCGTCGGGGAAGGGGTGGGCGAGGTCGACCTCGGGGTGCAGCCACTCCAGGCCGTGCCGGTCCAGGGGCATGGCCCGGAAGGCGGGCGAGCCGATGCCGAGCGGATGCACGGCGGAGCAGGGGTCGTGCCGGAACCCCGGCAGCGTCAGCTCCTCGGTGCGGGCGCCGCCGCCGATGGTGTCGTGGGCCTCGTGGACCTCCACGGCGAAGCCCCTGCGGGCCAGTTCGGCCGCGGCGGTCAGCCCGTTGGGCCCGGCCCCCACGACGACCGCGTCGAGCATCGGCACCTTGGGACTCCTTCGTCGGCCTGCAGGCGGAGCCCCAGGATATTCGGGCGCACCGACAGCGGGTGCGCACGGGTGCCCGGACGCCTTCCCCGGGACCGCTCCGACGGCGGGCGGGGCTGCCGGGGCCCGGACCAACCGGGTGCGGACGGGGGCGAGCCTGCCCGGGTACGGACGGGTGCGGACGGGTGCGAGCCCATCGGGTGCGGACGGGGCATGGCCCCAGCCGTCGTCCCCGCCGCCCCGTCAGCCGCCCGCGCGCAGTGCGGCCAGGACGCGCTGGACGGTGGGCTCGTCGCGGCCCGCCGTGAACGGCAGGTCGTTGCCGCCCGCGATCCGGAACGGGGCGCCGGACAGGGTCGACTGGGCGCCGCCCGCCTCGGTGACCAGGAGCAGTCCGGCCGCGTGGTCCCAGGCGTACTCCCAGTTGAAGGCGGTGGCGTCCTGGGCGCCACGGGCGACGGCGAGGTATTCGAGCCCGGCCGAGCCGCAGGGGCGGGCCGCGATGCCCTCGGTGCGCAGGCCGAGCAGGGCCCGCTTCTGGTCCTCGGTGGTGTAGTCGGGGTGCGACATGGCCACGTTCAGCACGGCGCCGGGGGCGGGTGCGCCGGAGCGTATCGGCGTGCCGTTCAGGGTGGCGCCCCGGCCGCGTACGGCGACGGCCATCTCGCCCAGGACCGGTGCGTAGGTCCAGGAGGCGTGGACCTCGCCGTGGTGGGCGAGGGCGACCAGGGTGCAGAACCCGGCCTCGCCGCGGACGAACTGGCGGGTGCCGTCGACCGGGTCGACGATCCAGACGGGGGCGTCGCCGCCGAGCGCGTCGTAGAGCCCGGGGTCCGCGTGGACGGACTCCTCGCCGACGACGACCGAGCCGGGCAGCAGCTTGGTGAGGGCGGCGGTGAGGTGTTCCTCGGCGAGCCGGTCCGCGGCGGTGACCAGGTCGTGCGGGCCGCTCTTCTCGATGATCTCGTGGGCGGCGAGCTTCCGGTGGCGGGGCAGGATCTCGGCCGCCGCGGCGGCGCGTACGGCCGCCTCGACCTCGGCCGTCGGTCCGGTGTGCCCGGCGGTCCCGTACAGGAAGTCATCGATCATGGCTCCAGCTAAGCACGCACCCCCGGTGCCCCGGCCCCCGGGGTGAACCGGACATCTCCGGCGCACGGTCGGATGCCCGACAGAGCCCGCAAAATACGACCAGGAACAAATGCTGCGTCAATTCCCTCCGCATATTCCTGGCACCGGCGAAATCCGCAGCGTGACAAGTGGAGGACCTCCGGTTAGTGTGGGCCTGGATTCGGGGCCGTAGCTCGCGCAATGGTCCACCCCGCACGGCCCGAGCGGCCGTCAGGCTGGAACGCGCAACCAGGGGGGAAACCGTGCCGCAGCCAGCTGACCTCTCGGGGTTACAGCACCACGGCAGCGCCGACGCGGCCCTGCGGACTTCCCGACCGCGCCACCGCGATCCGGGCCGGTACCGACCGCCGTGCGGTCGTGCACCCAGCCCGGGCCCACTGTTCCCACGGATGTCACAGAGTCTTAACGTGCGCACCGATACCTGGCATCAGAGGGCCGCGACAGTGGAACCGACCACGGAACGGAAGCGTCCAGAACAAGTAATCCCATTCCCACAGGGATTATCGCAGGGGGTATCCGTGCGGCAGTAGTGCCTGCCGCACGGAAAATGCATGACGCTTGAATATACGGCGGCGACCGGACAGTAATGCCGTCACGCGTCGAAAGGTGTGCGACTCCGCTTTCCGTCTTCCCGGCCCCACACCGGGAGTGGAATCCGCCCGGCGGGGAAGGCGCGCCCCGACCACGCGATTCACCATATTCACAACATGCCGAACAGTACTGCGGTGTCGGCCGCCGCCGTTGGAGCACGAGGGGTTCTGGTATGGCAGAGAAGGGGAGATGCGGACTGCTGGTCCTGCACTCGTCACCTTTGATACGCAAGGCGATTCTCGACCTGTTCCGGGGCGATCCGGGCGTCACCGTCCTGGGCGGGTCCCCGCACCCGACCGCCCTCGGCAGCCTCCCCGGGCGCCGGCCGGACGTCGCGTTGGTGGAGTACGAGCAGTGGCAGGGGGTGCGCGGCAACCTGGCGCACTGGAGCGGCACCCGGGTCATCCTCTACAGCAGGGACAACACCCCGCGCAGCGTGGTGGACTGCATCCGGGGCGGGGCCGCCGGGTTCGTGCACGAGTCGTGTCCGCCGGAGTCCATCGTCAAGGGGCTGCACGACGTGCTGAGCGGGCGCAGCTTCTGGCATCTGGGGGCCGACGAGCCCGAGCGCACACCCGTCGCGCCGCGTGCCGACGCGGGCGGGCAGTGGAAGCTGAGCGGGCGCGAGGAGGAGATTCTCGGCCTGCTGCTCCGCCGCCGCTCCAACGAGGAGATCGCCCAGGAACTCTGCCTCACCCAGCAGACCGTGAAGAACTACGCGAGCCGGGTCTTCCACAAGGTGGGCGTGTCCGGGCGCAAGGAGCTGTTCCGGATGCTGAGGCCCTGCGGATGACCGAGGCCCTGCGGATGAACCGTGCGACGCGGGAGGAGACGGTGGCCGGAATGGCGGAAAGTCCTTTGCTGGTGGAGCGTGAGGGGCGGGTGGTCACCCTCACCCTGGACCGGCCACATCGCCGCAATGCGATGTCCACCGCGATGTTGGAGCAACTTGCCAATCAATTAAGGCAGTTGACGGATCCTGGCAAGGAGTCGCCGGGGGCGCTGGTGGTCACCGGGGCCGGTGGGACCTTCTCCAGCGGCGCGGACACCCGGGAGCCCGACTGGCGGGATCTGTCGCGCCGGGCGGTGCGGCGGGGCCATTTCCGCACCGTGTTCGCGGCGTTGCACGAGGCACCCTTCCCCGTGGTGGCGGCCGTGGAGGGGTACGCGCTGGGCGGCGGGCTCGAACTGGCCCTGGCCTGCGACCTGGTGGTGGCCGGCGAGGGGGCGCTCTTCGGCCTTCCGGAGCTGGGCGTGGGGGCCGTGCCGGGCGGCGGGGCGGTCCACTCGCTGGTGCGGCGGGCGGGGCGCGGGGTGGCCGCGCGGATGCTGCTGATCCCCGGCGAGCGGGTGCGGGCGGACGAGCTGGCCCGGCTGGGCGCGGTGGAGCGTACGGTTCCGGACGGCGGGGCGCTCACCGAGGCCCGGGCGCTGGCGACGGCGGTGGCGGAGGGCGATCCGGCGCTGCTGGCGGCGGGGGTGCGGCTGCTGCGGGACTCCGGCCACCTGGACCGCACGGCGGCGCTCGGCGTGGAGAACGGCTACTGGTGGCAGGCCGCCTCCGCCGCGAGCCGGGGCCCCTCCGCACCCACGGACCAGGGGACTTCACACCCCGGCGACCGGGGCGTTTCGGGCCACGGGAGGTGAGCGGTTCGTTGCAGCAGGTGAGCTGCTGCCGCTAGGGTTGTTGATCAGATTCAGTAATCAGTGAACATGCACGCAGGGAACATGCTGGGCGCGCCGTACGGCAGACGCCGGCGCAGAGGAGAGAGAGCAGAAGAGACGTGACCCCTCTCATCGAATGTACTGATGTCACCAAGAAGTTCGGTGACTTCACCGCGCTGAGCCGGCTGAACCTGACGGTCCCCCGGGCGTGATCTACGGATACCTGGGCCCCAACGGAGCGGGCAAGAGCACCACGATCCGGATGCTCGTGGGCCTCTCCCGGCCCACCTCCGGCCAGGTGCGGGTGCTGGGCCAGGACCCGACCGACCCCGAGGTCCGCCGCCGCATCGGCTATCTCCCCGGCGAACTCCGGCTGGACGAGCGCCTCACCATCGGGCAGACCCTGGACTCCTGGGGCCGGCTGCGCGGGCTGACCGACACCGCCTACCGGGACGAGCTGGTCCAGCGGTTCGGCGTCGACCCGTCCCGCAAGGTGCGCGGCCTCTCCACCGGCAACCGCCGCAAGGTCGGTCTGGTCGGCGCCTTCATGGCCCGGCCGGAGCTGCTGATCCTGGACGAACCGACCAACGGGCTCGACCCGTTGATGCAGCAGGTGTTCCTCTCCACCACCGAGGAGGCCCGCGCCAACGGGCAGAGCGTGCTGCTCTCCTCGCACATCCTCTCCGAGGTGGAGCGGGTCGCCGACCTGGTGGCGGTGCTCCAGGGCGGCAGGCTCGCCGCCTCCGGGCCGACGCAGGAGCTGCGCCGGCAGGCCGCGCAGCGCTTCCACATCACCTTCGCGGAGGGCGAGGAGGTCCCGCTCGCCGCGCTGGCCGCCCTGGAGGGCGCGTCGAAGGTGGAGCAGCGGCTGCCGGAGGGCCAGGAGGTCTCCCTCGCCTGGGCCGGTTCGCCCGACGCGCTGGTCAAGTTCCTGGCGGGCCACCGGATCACGACGCTCACCGCGCCCGAACCGGACCTGGAGGAGGCGTTCCTGGAGTACTACCAGCAGGACGTCCCCGGCAGCCGGAGCGCCGCGGCCGAAGAGCCCTCCCCGGCCGCCGACCCGGTGCGGTGACGACCGCCGACCCCGTGCGGTGACGAGCGCAGGCCGGGGGCGTACGGCCCCGATCCGCCGCCCCGCCCCGGCCCGCGACGGGCCTCAGTGATCAAGGCCGCCCCAGGGGCCGGCCGGAAGGGAAACACATGTCATCGCCCAGCTCGGAGATCTTCCGGCGCGGAGTACAGATCCAGAAGCGCACCCTCGTCGCCTGGTCGGCCGCGCTGGTCCTGCTCGCCCTCTCCGTCGTCGGCGCCTGGCCCTCGATGGAGAGCTCCGGCGCCCTGGAGGACTTCTCCACCGGCCTCTCGCCGGAGCTGGCCTCGGCGCTCGGCGTCGACCAGATCGCCAGCGCGACCGGCTATCTGAAGGGCAACCTCTACGCGGTCCTCCTCCCCCTCCTCCTCGGCCTGATGGCCGTGACCGCCACCGCCGCGCTGACCGGCGGCGACGAGGAGGCCGGACGGCTTGAGCTGCTGCTCGCCCTGCCGGTCGCCCGCCGCCAGGTCTTCCTGATCCGCTTCCTCTGCGTGACCTTCGGTCTCGCACTCACCAGCGTGCTCGTCTGGCTGACGGTGTACGGCTCGGTCGTCTCCTTCGACATGGACGTCTCCGGCGGCGGGGTGGCGGCGGTGACGCTGACCGTCGCCCTGCTGGCCGTGCTGCACGCGGGGATCGCGTACGCCATCGTCGGCTTCGGCCTCGGGCGCGGCCCGGCCCTGGGCGTGGCGGCGGGCGTGCTCGTCGTCGGCTATCTGCTGCACGGCATCGCGCCGATGTCCGACGCCCTGGAGCCGCTGGCGAACATCTCGCCGTGGGAGTGGGCGCTCGGCAGCGACCCGCTCCTCAACGGTGTGCCGTGGGGCGGGGTCGCGCTGCTGGTGGCCGTCTCCGTCGTGGTGGTCGCGGCCGGTACGTACGCCGTGGACCGACGGGACATCAAGAACGCCTGACGCGCCATCACTTTCTATTGATTGTCCATCAAAAGGCGGCCCGGCACCTTCCTTCGGAGGTACCGGGCCGCTTTCTGTTGCGGCGGCGCAATGTTGACGTACACGGCCGAAAATCGAGTACCAACGGTCACCAAATAGGGCTTGCATGAGTACTTGACGGCCATATCGAGGCTCATGTAGAGGCCGCTAGCTTCGGTCCATGGACAGCAGCCGAGCCCATCCCCCGGACCCTTCCGACCCCATCGTGCTGACCGGCATCGGGTGTGTACTGCCCGGTACTCCCGATGTCCAGACCTTCTGGAGCCATGTCTCCACCGGAACCTCACAGGTGAGCCGGTTGGAGAAGCCCGCCTTCGCCGCCGCAGGCCTGCCCGTCCACGCGGCCGCGCAGCTCGGCGGGTTCGACACCGCGGCCCGGCTGCCGGACCTCCTCCCGGCGCACGCCGAGAAGTACAGCCGCGACATCCTGGCGACCATGTCCGCCGTCCGCGACGCGCTCGCGGACGCCGGAATCGAGCGGAGCGACATCGCGCCGGAGCGGCTGAGCATCGTCCAGTCCTCCTCCCGCGGCCCGCTCTCCTGGTGGACCGAGACCATCACGGCGGCCCCGGAGTCGAACCCGTACGGAGGCAAGGCGACGGCCATGTTCCGGGGGCTCGCGGGCTGCCCGGCCACCCTGTCCGCCATCGACGTCGGCGCGAAGGGCCTGGTCACGACGATCAGCAGCGCCTGTGTCGGCGGCCACCACGCGATCGGTCTCGCCCTGCGCGAGCTGCGCTCCGGCAGCGCCGACGTGGTCCTCGCCGGGGGCCACGAGTTCCCGGTCGTCCCCGAGGTCGCCCGCTGCTATCTGGCGCTCGGTGACGGGGTGCTCTCGCCGGAGAGCGATGATCCGGCCACCGCCGTACGCCCCTACGACCGGGACCGGCGCGGCTTCGCCCTGGGCGAGGGCGCCATGACGCTCTGCTTGGAGCGGGAGTCCCACGCCCGGGAGCGCGGTGCGCGGATCTACGCGCGGATCCTGGGCCACCGCGCCCTCAACGAGGCCCACCACGCCACCAGCATGGACCTGGTCGGAGACGTCACAGCATCGGTCGTCGCCGGGGTGCTCGACGACGCCGGGCGCAAGCCCGAGGAGATCGGTTACGTCTGCGGCCACGGCACCGCCACCCGGTACAACGACATCGCGGAGAGCCGGGCCCTGCGCCGGCTGCTGCCGCGCCACGACGACGCCGACCTGCCGCCGCACGGCTCCAACAAGCCGATCTACGGCCACACGTTCGGCATGGCCGGGATCATCAACGTCGCCGCCACCTCGCTGATGCTCCACCACCAGCGGCTGGCCCCGACCGCCAACCACCGTACGCCGGACCCCGAGTGCGACTACGACCACGTGGCCGAGGGGCCGCGCAACGCCGAGTTCGACCTCGCGGTCTCGCTGTCCTTCGCCTTCGGCTCGCAGACCTCCGTCATGGCCCTGGAGCACGCATGACCACAGCCCCCGTACGCCCCTCAACCCCTCATCTGGCCGCCGGACCCGACGAGTTGGTGCGCCGCTTCGTCCGCGAGGGCGACCATGTGCACGCGGCGGCCACGATGTCCCGGCCCAACGCCCTGCTCAACGCGGTGTGCCGGGCCTTCGCCGGGAGTCAGAGCCTCACCGTGAGCACCACCGCCGTGCACTCCAGCGCCCACGCGCTCGCCCTCTCCGGGGCCGTACGCAAGGTGATCACCGGCTTCGTCGGGGACACCTTCCCCTCGCCGCGCCCCAACCGCCTCTACCGCGAACTCGCCGACGGGAAGCCGTTCGAGATCGAGATGTGGTCGCTGCTCAGCTACACCCAGCGGCTGATGGCGGCCGCCCTCGGCCAGCCCTTCGCCACCACCGGGTCGATGCTCGCGGAGACCGATCTGCGCCACGGCAAGGAGGGCAGCCTCCATCTGGTGGCCCACCCCGAGGAGCCCGGGCGGTCGGTCACCCTCCTCGCCCCGCTGCGCCCGCGCTTCACCCTCTTCCACGGTGTCTGCGCCGACCGGCGCGGCAATGTGGTGGCCGTCCCGCCGCTGGGCGAGGGCGCCTGGGCCGCGTACGCGGCGACCGAGGGCGTGCTGGCCTCGGTGGAGGCGATCGTCGACGACGAGGTGATCGCGGCCATGCCGGACCGGGTGGTCATCCCCGCCGCCCGGGTCCTCGGCCTCTGCGAGGCCCCGCTCGGCGCCCACCCGCAGTCCCTGCGCACCGGCCAACTGGCCGGGATCGACGGCTACGTGGACGACTACGCGTTCCTCACCGACATCGTGTCCGCCTGCAAGGACCCGCGGACGGCCGCCGCCTGGTACGAGGAGTGGGTCGGCGGGGTGGGAAGCCACGCCGAGTATCTGGAGCGGCTGGGCGAGCGGCGGCGGGCCTCGCTGGTGTTCCCCTCGGACACCCCCCGCGCTCCGCAGGCCCCCGCCGACGTCTCCACCGCCCCCACCGAGCAGGAGCAGCTGATCGTGCTCGGCGCCCGGACGGTCGCGGAGCTGGTCCGGGAGCGCGGCTACGACACGCTGCTCGCCGGGATCGGCACCTCGCACATGTCGGCGTGGCTGGCGGCCCGGCTGCTGGCCCGCGACGGCATCCAGGTGCAGGTCGCCGCCGAGCTGGGGCTCCAGTCGATGGACCCCGAGGCCGGTGACGTCTTCCTCTTCAGCCAGCGGCACGCCGAGCGTTCGCAGATGCTCACCGGGGTCGCGGAGACGCTGGGCGGGGCGGTCGCCGCCAACCCCCGCTGCCTGGGGGTGCTGTCGGCGGCCGAGATCGACCCGGACGCCAACATCAACACCACGCTGCTGCCCGACGGCCGCTGGATCACCGGCTCCGGCGGGGCCAACGACATCGCCTCCTCCGTGGACTGTGTGGTGATCGCGGTCGCCTCGCCCCGCCGGTACGTCCCCCGGCTCACCCACCTGACCAGCCCGGGACTCCATGTCCGGGACGTAGTCAGCCAGTTCGGGCGCTTCGCCCGTACGGGGCCGGGTGCGGCCTTCGAGCTGACGAGCTGGCTCCCGCCGGTGGCGGGCCGGGGCCGTACCCCGGAGGACCTCCCCGACGGGCCGGAGGCCGCCGTACGCGAACTGACCGGCTGGGACGTGGGCGTCGACCGGTTCCTGACCGACGAGAAGGCCGTCACCACCGAAGAACTGGCCCTGCTGCGCACCATGGACCCGGAAGGCTGCTACCGATGACGAGCACCACCACTGGCACGGTCCCCGACCCGGCCACCGCCCACCTCCGCCCGCTGCCGCCCACCGCGATCGCCCCCGTGCGGCTCGCCGGGATCGGCCACTACTTCCCGGGTGCCCCGGTCACCAACGCCCACTTCGAGCAGATCGAGGCGCTCGGCATCGACGACGCCTGGATCCGCGAGAACACCGGGATCGTCAGCCGCCACTGGCCGGCCGACGAGAAGGAGCGCGCGGTGGAGATGGCGGCCAAGGCGGTGGACCAGGCCCTGGAAGCCGCCGGGCTGGGCCCGGACGACATCGACCTCGTGATCGGGACCACCTCCACCACCCGGCCGCGTACCAACCCCTCCAGCGCGACCAACAACTACATGGACATCTCGCTGCCGCTCCAGAAGCAGGTGGGGCTGCGCCACGCGACCTGCTTCGACGTCACCTCGGTGGCCTGCGCCGGGTTCATGTACGGCACCGCCACCGCGGCCGCGATGCTCCCGGCGCTCGGGATGCGCAACGCGCTGGTGGTCTGCGCGGAGAACCCGCGGCCGATCCTGAACTTCGACTACCGCTACTCGGCGCTCTTCGGCGCGGGCGCGGCGGCGGCCGTCTGGTCGGCGGAGACCGAGGAGCGCGGGCTGCTGGACGTGGCGCTGCACGCGGACGGCTCGTACTTCGACGCGTTCGACATCGACGACAACGACAAGATGCTGATGCGCGGCCGGGAGGTGGGCGCGGTCGGCCCGAAGCTGCTCTCTCACGTGGGCCGGGAGATCCTGGAGCGCAACGGGCTGACGGTGGACGACATCGACTGGTTCGTGCCGCACCAGGGCAACCTGAACATGATCAACCAGGTGTGCGCAACGCTGGCGATCCCCCGCGAGAAGCTCCTCACCAACATCCAGGAGCGCGGCAACACCTCCAGCGTCTCCATCCCCAGCTGCCTCTCCGAGAACATCCGAGCCGGGAAGATCCGCTCGGGCGATCTCGTCGCCACGATCGGCATCGGCCGCGGCTTCAGCTGGGGCGCGATGCTCCTGCGGATTCCGTGAGCCCGGCCAGTCCTGATGTGCCGGGCGGCCCCCGGCGACCACCGTCGAGTACGGGAAGACGAGAGATGCACGACGAGACCTCCCTGTGGCGCGAGAGCGGACTGCGCCTGTCCGGATTCGGGCACTACTACCCACGCCTCCTGGTCGAGAACGAGACCGCCGACGACCCCGCGGGCAACGCGGTGGACGAGGCCGTCATCGGGCGGCTGGACGTCCGCAGCCGGCATGTGGCGGACGAGGAGGAGACCCCCGCGTACATGGGGGTCCGCGCCGCCCGGGCGGCGCTGGAACAGGCGGGTGTGGGCGCCGACGAGGTGGACCTGCTGGTCTTCAGCAACTGGACGGACCGCCAGTTCGTCCCCGAGTGGGGCCCGCACGCGGCGCATCTGCTGGGCGCGGACCGGGCGCTCGCCTTCGATGTGTGCGGTGCCTGTACGGGGTTCGTGCACGGGGTGCAGACGGCGGCGGCGCTCTTCGGGGCGCACACCACCTGGCGCCACGCGCTGGTCGTCTCCAGCGAGCGGTTCTCGCGCCGGGTGCGGCCCGGCAGCAAGGGCGAGCTGATCGTGGGCGACGCGGCCGGTGCGGCGGTGCTGTCGCGCGGGGCCGAGCCGGACGCGGGGCTGTGGGACTCGCTGCTGATCAGCGACGGCTCGGGCCGGGAGACGGTCACCGTGTACCCGCCCAACGGCTGGATCAAGAGCAGTCGTGAGCTGGTCTCCATCGCGGCCGACTCGCACGCCGACCTGGCCCGGCGGATGCTGGCCCGCTCGGGCACCAAGATGGACGAGATCGACTGGGTGGTCCCGCACCCCGGCACGGGCCAGCTCCACACGGCCGTACGGGAACGCCTCTCCATCCCGGAGGAGCGCTTCATCACCAACTACGAGACGGTGGCCAACACCGGCAGCGCCTCGGTGCCGATCGTGCTCTCCGAGATGTCGCGCGACGGCCGGCTCAAGACCGGGGACCTCTGCTACACACCGACGGTCGGCTCGGGCTGGTACTACGGGGGGCTGCTCTTCCGTGTCTGATCAGTCGTCACATGCCCTTCCCTACCCATCTGTTCGTGGCACCGCTCTGGTCACCGGCGGCAGCCGGGGCCTCGGCACGGCCATCGCCCGCCATCTCGCCGCCGTCGGCTGGCACACCGTGATCTGCGGACGCGACACGGAGAGCCTGGACGCGGCCGTGAAGGCGGCGGCCGACGACGGGCTGGTGCTCCACGCCGTACGGGCGGACGTCACCGACGAGGGTTCGGTGGCCGCCCTGTTCGAGCGGCTGGCCGAGGACGCCCCGCCGCTCGGGCTCTGCGTCAACAACGCGGGCAACAACTTCTCCCGCCGCCTGGTGAGCGTCAAGGAGCAGCCCGGCGGGCCGCCGCTGCTCTCCCCGCACCCGCTGGAGGACTTCCAGCGGGTGGTGTCCTCCCTGCTCACCGGCACCTTCCTGGTCGGCCGCCACGCCGCCCAGGCGATGCTGGCCGCCGGGACGCCCGGGGCCATCGTCAACATCTCCTCCACCGTCCGCCACGGCGCGTACGGGCAGTCGGCGTACTGCGCGGCCAAGTCCGGGGTGGAGGCGCTGACCCGCACCTGGGCGGTGGAGCTGGGCGAGTACGGCATCCGGGTGAGCGCGGTGGCGCCCGGGGTCATCGACGGCGAGGCACTGCGCCGCCGGTCAGCGGCGAGCGAACGGCACGCCGCGTACATGACCGACCTGCGGCGTCATGTGCCGCTGCGCCGCTGGTGCGACGAGAGCGATGTGGCGCAGGCGGTCGCCTTCGCCGCCGACAACCCCTCGGTGACCGGCACCGTGCTGGAGGTCGACGCGGGCGGACTGCCCGCCCGCGTCCTGCCCCGGGACGACCGGGCTCCCGGAGCCCGTACGACAGCCGCGAGCGCGGACCTCCCCGAGAAAGCGGAGAACACAGCATGACCAGCGGCTTCGCCCCCACCCTGCTCGAAGGCAGGACCACTTTTCTGACCGGCGCCAGCAGCGGGATCGGGGCCGTCCTGGCGACGATGCTCGCCGCCCACGGCTCACGCGTGGCGCTGATGGCCCGCAGCGAGAAGGAGCTGCGGCTGCTGGCCGAGCGGATCGAGGCGGACGGCGGACGGGCGGTCGCGGTCCCCGGCGACCTCACCGACGCCGAGAGCGTACGTGCCTCCGTCCGCGAGGCCGAGGAGCTGCTCGGCCCGATCGACCGGCTGGTCCACTGCGCGGGCGAGGCCCGCAACCAGGCGTTCCTGTGCGACCAGGACGAGGACCAGTGGATGGCCACCCTCGACATCAATCTGCTGGGCGCCTTCCGGGTGGCCCGGGCGATCGTGCCGGGGATGATGGAGCGCCGCGAGGGCAACATCGTGATGGTCTCCTCCATCGCCGGGAAGCGCGGTCTGCCCGCCAACACCTCCTACTGCGCCTCGAAGTTCGGTCTCAACGGGATGACGCAGGCGCTCGCGTCGGAGCTGGGCGCGTTCGGTGTGCGGGTCAACGCGGTCTGCCCCGGGCTCACCGACTCCCCGGCGGCCACGGACGGCGAACGGTACGGCGACCCGTTCATGGCCGCCATCGCCAAGCACCACGGCCCCCCGGACCTCACCTGGGAGCGGTACCTCAAGCGCGCGGTCAACTCGACGATCCTGCGCCGGCTGGTCCGCCCCGAGGAGATCGCCGCCCAGGTGCTCTTCCTGCTCTCCGATCTCTCCGGCGGGATGACCGGCCAGGCCGTCAACGTGGACGCGGGGGCTCTGTGAGCGGGGAGTACGGGAGCCCTGCGGGCGGGCAGTACGGTGCGTGGGCCCCCGGTCCCCGGGACGCCCTGGTCACCGGGATGGGCTTCTGCCTGCCCGGCGCGGGCGACGAGCCGGTACGCCGGGCCGATGAGGTCTGGGCGACCGCCGCCACCGGGACCAGCCACGTGGGGCGGGACGGCTTCCACCACGGGACCGTACGCGGGGCCCGGGAGGCGTTCGCGGAGCTGCTGCCGGAGATGCCGGCGCGCTATCTGCGCAGCTACGCCGATGTCCACCTCTATGGGCTGATCTCGCTGGCCGAGGCCTGCGCGGACGCCGGACTCGACCACCGGGCGGGCGAGTTGAGAGGGGCGGACGTGCTGACCGCCCGTGCGGGGGTGGACAGCAACTACGACAGCTACCGCGCCTGGCACGACGCCGACCCGGCGACGATCAGCCCGGCGGACGCCAAGTCCCTTTTCGTACGGCTGCTGGTGGCGGGCACGTCGAGCGATGTCGGCCCGGTCCAAGCCGCGTTGCTCGGCTCGACCGGTGCCAACTACACGGTGAGCTGCGGCTGCGCCTCCTCCTCGGTGCTGCTCGGCATCGCCCGCATGATGATCGCCTCCGGCCAGAGCGACCTGGTCGTGGTCACCGGGGTGGACCGCTTCGACACCGAACGCGTGCTGCACGGCCACCGGTTGCGGGAGGTCGTGGAGCGCGAGGGCGTGACCGTACGGCACAACGACGACCCGCCGGCCGCACCCCGGCACGACCGGCCGATGCGCCCGTACGACGCGGCGGGCGACTGCATGAACTACGGCGACGGCTCGGTGACCCTCGTCCTGGAGAGCCGCGCCCACGCCTCCGCGCGCGGCGCCCGCGTCCACGGCGCGATCCTCGGCCAGGCCACCACCCGGGGCGGGCTCAACAGCGCGGTCGCCATCGACACCGGCGGTACGGGCCTCGCCGAGGCGGCCCGCCGGGCGCTGGGCGGTCACACCACGCTGGAGCGGATCCCGTACGTCAACGGGGGCGGCGAGGGCGACGCGCTCTTCACCCGGATCGAGTCCAACGCCGTACGGGCCCTGTGGGGCGAGAAGTCGGAGCAGGTGCTGGTGAGTTCGCAGGAGGCCTGCTTCGGCCACAGCGGGGCGCCGCTCGGCAATCTGGGCACGGCGCTGACGCTGATGATGATGCGCGAGGGCGAGGTCTGCCCCACCGCCAACTGCGAAACCCCTTCCCCCGTCTGCACGTTCGACCCCGTGCCGGGCACCAAGACCCGGGCGCTGGACTTCGATCGGGCGCTGAGCTTCAACTACCAGGTGGGCGGGGTCAACAGCGCGCTGCTGCTGGGCGGTGGCGATGTCTGCTGAACCGACGGCGGCCACCGTCCGCCCTCTCTCCGTGAGGGGCGGTCGTGATGCCCGCTGAGATCCCCCTGCTGCGGCTCTCCGGTGCCGGGTTCGTCCTGCCCGGCCCGGACCGCCGCGCCTGCACCGACCTGGACACCTTCTGGCGGGTGGTCCGCGACGGGGCGAGCTGCCTCTCCCCGTACGCCCACCCCGAACTCCCCCTCCGGCTGGCCGGAACGGTCGACGGCTGGGACCCGGAGACCGAACTGCCCCTGTCCGAGCGGCAGATCCGCCGCTCCTCGCGGGCCGGGCTGATGGCCACCGGGGCGGTGCACCGGGCCCTGGTGCAGGCGGGGCTGACCGCCGCCGACCTCGATCCGGAGCGGACCGCGCTGGTCGCCTGCTCGCTCCAGTTCGCCTTCCCGGAGACCGAGCGCTACTACGCCCTGGCCCGGGACAAGGGAATGGCCGCCCTCGGCATGGAGTACTGGCTCAACGGCACCCCGCCCAGCGTGGTGGGCACCGTCGCCTCCGGCCTCCAACTCCCCTGCCAGACCCTGAGCGTGGCGGGCTCCTGCAACGTGGCGCTGCGCACGCTCCACCTCGTCCAGCAGATGTTCCGGTGCGGGGACATCGACCGGGCGATCGTCGTCGGCGTCGACACCACCGTCGACCCGGTCTTCATCGCGGGCACCAGCCACACCGGGCGCAGCGGCTACCGGGCCTCCTCGCTCTCCGACAACCCCACCGACATCCGGCCGCACGACGAGATCCAGACCGGCAACGCCACCGGAGAGGGCGCGCTCGCCGTCGTCCTGGAGGACCCGGCGGCCACCGGGGAGCGCCCGGGTCTGCTGCACCGGGCCCACTTCCGCACCTCGCGCTCCAACGGCCCCTCCACCGTGGCCACCGGCCCGCCCTCCAACGTGGTGGGCGACGTCCTGGCCACCCTCGCGTCGGCCGGGCGCGGCCTCGGGGACCTGGCGTTCGTCAACGACTACGCGGACGGCAACCGGTTCGTCGAGGACCACCTCTGCCAGGCGCTGGCGGGTGTACGGGAGGCGGCCTCGTACGACGGCGAGCTGCAACTCACCAACCAGGAGGCGGTCTTCGGTCATGTCGCCGGGACCGGCGGCCTGGTCAAACTCCTCGGCAGCCTCCTCATGCTGCGCCACGGCCATATCGCGCCGAGCGCCAACACCCTTGTCCCGTACGCCGGTCTGCCGGGCGACCCGGTGCTCGCGGGCGGCACGGCGACCGGCGGCGACAGTGCGCTGGTGCTCGCCTCCGGGGCGGGCGGCGACGCGACGAGCATGGTCATCGAATACGAAGGCGGCGACTTGCCATGACCCACGTTCACAGCACCGCTCCCCGGCCCGGGACGGCCGGGGAGCGGGACCCGCTGCGGGCACCGATCAGCACCCGCGTCACGGTCGACGCACCGGGGTCCGGGGGCGCCGCCCTCTCGGAGGCGCTCGGCGCACTCGGCCTCACGCCGGAGGCCCCGGGCACCGGCGCCGCCGCCCCCGTCGCGTACTGCGCCCTGCTGCTCGGCAACGAGGCGTACGGGGCCGAGCCCACGGCGGGCCTGGACCGCGAGCGGATCCGGGAAGCCGCCCTGGCGATGGCGGCAGCGGGCCGGGGCCGGCTCGTCCTGGTCACCGACGCGACGGGCGAGACGCACACCGGGACCGACCCCGACCGGCACGCCCGGCTCGCCGCCGACCGGGCCTGGTGGCAGCACCTGGTCACCGAGGTCGCCGCGTACGGGGTCACCGGCAACACCGTGGTCACCGGCTACTCCCCCGACCTGGGCCACCGCCTCCCCGAGGCGGCCGAGGCGGGGCTGCTCCGCTATCTCGTGCAGCGCCGTCCCACCACGGCGGCCGATGTGGCGGCCACGGTCGCGTTCCTGGTCTCCGAAGGGTGCTCGTACCTCGTCGGCGAGACGGTCCCGGTGGACGGGGGCGCGGGGCTCGGCCAGATCCCCTCCCTGCCCGCCGGGCCGCCGCCTGCCGCCGCCCCGCGCCCCAACGCCCCTCAGGAACCACAGCAGTTTGAGCCGGTCACCGGCCAGGACCTGCTGGGCCACACCGTCCTGGTGGCGGGGGCCAGCAGCGGCATCGGCCGGTCCGCCGCCCTGCACCTGGCCGGGCGCGGGGCCGATGTGGTCCTGGCCGCCCGGCGGACGCAGGCGCTGGAGGAGGTCGCTGCCGAGATCGAGGCGCTGGGCCGGCAGGCCTGGACCCTGCGCTGCGACCTCTCGGACCCCGAGGACGCCGCGACGCTGGGCGAACGCGCCTGGAAGGCGGCCGACGGGGTCACGACGCTGCTGTACGCGGCCGGGCACCTGGGCTTCAGCGCGGTGGGCGGCGACCCGGCGTCGGCCGCCCGGACCTTCGCGGTGAACCTGCACAGTTTCGTCGCCGTCACCGAGTATCTGACGGCACGCTGGCGGGAGGAGAGGATCCCGGGCGCGGTGGTCGGTGTCTCCTCGGTCAGCTCAACGCTCAGCCCGGTGGCGGGGCTGGAGTACTACGGGGCGAGCAAGGCCGCGATGGCCCAGTACATCCGCTGCCTCGCGGTCTCGGTGGCCCGCCACGGCATCCGCGCCAACTGCGTGGCCCCCGGCATCATCGAGACCCCGATGGGCGACGCGGCCGGACCCGAGCACCGGCGCGGCTGGATCAGCCGGATCCCCGCCGGGCGGGTCGGACGGCCGCCCGAGGTGGCGTCGGTCCTCGGCCATCTGCTGAGCGGCTCGGCCGCCCGGGTGACGGGGGCGGTGCTGCGCGTGGACGGCGGCTTCGGACTGGGGGACGTGGCGCCGCTGCGGCCGGGGTTCCCGGAGCCGTTCGAGGGGGCAGCCCAGTGAACTCGGCCGCGGAGACCACCGGCCTCCCGGCCGCCGCCCTCGTCGCCGGGGCCTCCTCCGGGATCGGTGCCGCCGTCGCCCGCCGGCTGGCCGCACGCGGACACGCCGTGTCGCTGGTCGGGCGGCGGGAGGCGGAGCTGAAGGAGGTCGCGGAGTCGATCCGTACGGGCGGGGGGACAGCGCTCCCACTGGCCCTGGACCTGGCGGAGCCGGGCGCCCCCGCCGAGGCGGTGGCCGCCACCGCCGCCGCGCTGGGCCCGGTCGGGGTGCTGGTGTGCAGCGCCGGCGCCATCCGGCTGGCCGCGATCCATGAGACCGAGGAGCGGCACTGGGAGCGGCAGGTGCGGGTGAACCTCACCGTGCCGTTCCTGCTGGCGCGCGAGGTGCTGCCCGGGATGCGGGAGCGGCGCCATGGCTGGATCGTGAACATCGGTTCGGGCGTGGGCTCGGAGGTGGTGCCGGGCAGCGGTGGCTACGGCGTCAGCAAGCACGCCGTGGAGCGGCTGACCGAGCTGGTGCACGAGGAGAACCGGGACCTGGGCATCCGCGCGGCGACCGTCGCCCCGGGCTGGGTCGCCACCCGGCTCGCGGCCCGCCCCGCCGATCTCGGTGTCCCCGAGGACGAGGTGCTGGACGCGGAGGACATCGCGGACACCGTCGCGTGGCTGCTGGACCGTCCGGCCCGGATGAGCGTGGGCCCGCTGGTCCGCGTCGAGCCCACGGCGAGCCGGGCCGCCGCCGGTGACGCCATGACCCGCCATCTGACCCGGGCCCGCGCCGGGAGCGCCGGACCGATCGCCAAGGAGAGCCGCTGATGGGCAGGACCACCCTCATCGAGCACGACGTGCCGGTGGAGATGCGCGACGGGACGGTCCTGCGGGCCGATGTCTGGCGCCCCGCCGACGGGCCGCCCGCACCGGCCGTGCTCTTCCGCACCCCGTACGGCAAGTCCGCCCTGGGTCTTGCCACGTTGACCCCGGCGCAGTGCGTGGACCGGGGGTACGCGGCGGTGGTGCAGGACACCCGGGGCCGGTTCTCCTCGGAGGGCGCGTGGGCGCCGCTGGACTGGTCGCGGGAGGGACCGGACGGGTACGACACCGTCGAGTGGACCGCCGAACAGCCTTGGTGCGACGGGAACGTGGCCATGGCGGGCACCTCCTACCAGGCCATCGTGCAGTGGCTGGCCGCCATGGAGAAGCCACCGCACCTGCGGGCCATCGCACCCACCATGTCCACCTCGGCCCCGTTCGACACCGAGCAGTTGGGCGGTTCGCTGCGGCTGGACCACCTCACGAGCTGGCTCGGTCTGACGGCGCTGGAGTGGGTGCAGCGCCGGGCTGCGGCGGGCGATCCGGTGGACGGGGCGGTCGTGGCGGAAGTCGTCCAGCTGCTCACGACCCCTGAAGTGCCGCTGCGCCGCTGGCCGTTGTCGTCGATCCTCGACTTCGAGGGGTTCCCGGGGCGGCTGCGGGACATCTTCGCGGGCCGGGTCGCGACGGTGGCCGACTACCACCTGGGCGAGGTGGGGGTGCCGACGTTCTCGGTGGGCGGGTGGTACGACGTGTTCTCGTACGGCACGATCGAGCTGCACCGGGCGATGCGCGCCCAGGACCCGGTGGCCGGACGGCACGAGCTGGTGATGGGGCCGTGGGTGCACTCCGGCCAACTGCCGCAGGTGCAGGGCGAGGTGAACACGGGTCTGTACGGCTCGGCGCAGGGCGCCCGGCTGGCCGATCTGCACCTGGACTTCTTCGACCGCCACCTGCGACCGGCCGGGGAGGGCGCGGACCAGGAACTGGGCGGGGACGTACGGTACTTCCTCTTCGGCGACGACACCTGGCACCGGGCCGCCACCTGGCCGCCGCCCGAGGCCGTCGACGCGTCCTGGTATCTGGCGGGAGGGGACGGGGACGGCCGCCTGCTGCCCGAGGCGCCCCAACTCCCGGCTTCGCAGGACACGTTCACGTACGACCCCGAGGACCCGGTGCCCTCGCACGGCGGCCGGGTGCTCCAGCTCGGCCGACTGGTGGCGGGTCCGCACGACCAGTCGCATCTGGAGGCCAGGCCGGACGTGCTCTGCTACACCTCCGAGCCGCTCACCGCGCCGCTGGACGTGGTCGGCCGACAGCGGCTGCGGCTCCGCTTCGGTTCGGACGCGCCCGCCACCGCCGTGGTCGCCAAGCTCACCGACGTCCATCCGGACGGGCGTTCCCTGCTGGTGGCCGAGGCGAGCCTGCGGCTGGAGGCGGAGGGGGACGGCCCGGCGGACGAGCCGTTCGATGCCGATCTGCTGCTCGGGGACACCGCGTGGCGCTTCGCCCCCGGCCACCGGCTGCGGGTCCACGTCACCAGCAGCAACTTCCCGCATCTGGACCGTCATCCCAACGTTCCGGGGCCGATCGGAGAGGCGGACCGCTGCTGCCCCGCACGGCAGTCGGTCTGGTACGGCGGCCCGTACGCGAGCGTGCTCCGCCTCCAGACCCTGCCCGCGCCGGACGCCGGGGAGGCCCGGTGAGCGACGGCCTGGACCTGGACATACTCGACCCGGCCTCCGCCGCCGTACCGACCGCCGAGCAGTGCGTCCTGGGCCCCCTGCTCAGACGGCGGGCCGCCGCCACGCCCCGGGCGCCGTACGCGCTGATGCCGGACGGTGAACTCTGGACGTACGAGCGGACCCTCCGGGAGACCGAGGAGACCGCCGCCGCGCTCCAGTCGCTCGGGGTCACGCCGGGGCAGCTCGTGCTGAGCTGGCTGCCGAACGGGCCGGACGCGCTGCGCGTCTGGTACGGGGTCAACGCGGCCGGGGCCGTGCTCGTCCCCCTCAACATCGCCTACCGGGGCGCGATCCTGCGCCAGGTGATCGCGGACAGCGGGGCCGAGGTGCTGGTCTGCCGGCCCTCGCTGGCGGCCCGCCTGGAGGAGCCGTACGGTCCGGACGAGGTCGGGGCCGTACGTACGGTGGTGCTGCTCGCGGGCCCCGAGGACACGGCCGACGAGGTCGAGGCGCTGGCCGCACGGCTCTCCGTACGCTTCCGGGTGGAGACCGGACTGCGCGGTGGACAGGCGGAGTTCACGGAGCCCGTACCGGCTCCGCAGCCGTGGGACCCGCAGACCGTCATCTACACCTCGGGAACGACCGGTCCGTCCAAGGGCGTTGTCTCCTCCTACGCCCACCTCTACAGCAGCTGCACCGCCGCCTTCCACGGGATGGCCGGACCCGAGGACCGCTATCTGCTGCAACTGCCGCTGTTCCACGCGGGCGGCACGATCGGCGCGTACGGGATGCTCGTGCACGGCGGTTCGGTGACGGTCGTCCCGGCCTTCACCACCAGCGAGTTCTGGCCGCTGATCCGGCGCACGGGGACGACCCTGTGCACGCTGCTCGGGGTGATGGCGACCTATCTGCTCAAGCAGCCGCCGCTGCCGCAGGACACCGGGCATCCGCTGCGGGCGGCCTATGTCATCCCGTTCACCGAGGGGGCGACGGAGTTCGCCAAGCGGTTCGGGGTGTCGGCCCGGGCGCTGTTCAACATGACCGAGGTCTCCTGCCCGGTGCTCTCGGCCCCCGACCACCACCCGGGCGTCCCGATGCACTGCGGGGAGCCGAGGCCGGGCATCGCCGCCCGGATCGTGGACGATCACGACCGGGAGGTGCCGGACGGCGAGGCGGGCGAGCTGGTGCTGCGGGCCGAGCGGCCGTGGTCGTTCCTCAGCGGCTACCTCGGGCGGCCCGCCGAGACCGCCGCCGTCTGGCGCAACGGCTGGTTCCACACCGGGGACACGTTCCGGCGGGCCCCGGACGGCGGGCTGGTCTTCGTGGACCGGAAGAAGGACGCCATCCGCAGGCGCGGCGAGAACATCTCCTCGTTCGAGGTGGAGGCCCAGGCGTTGGCCCATCCCGGGGTGCTGGAGGCGGCCGCGGTGGCCGTCCCCGGCGACGAGGGCGAGGACGAGGTGCTGCTCGTGGTGGCGGACCGCGATCCGGGCGCACCGGTCGACCCGGCGGAGCTGCTGGAGTTCCTGCGGGGGCGGCTGGCCCACTTCATGCTGCCGCGCTACATCAGGGTGCTGCCCGAGCTGCCGAAGACACCGACCGGAAAGCCGACCAAGCACACGCTGCGCGCCGAGGGTGTGGTGGCGGGGACATGGGACCGCGAGGCGGCAGGCATCCGGATACGCAGGGAGAAGATCGTATGAGCAACCAGGAAGCGGATCCGGCGGCCCCGGGCCGAGGTCCCGGGCACGAGTGGGCGGGGGCGGCCACGGAGTCGTTCGCGGACTTCGCGGACCGGGTGGACGGCAAGGAGGACGTACCGCTCCGTGCCTCGCTGGACGGCGGGGTCGCCACGCTGACGTTGGACCGGCCCCGCCGCCGCAACAGCCTCGATCTGACGCTCTCCCGCCATCTGCTGCTCGGCCTGATGAGCGCGGGCGACGACCCCGGGGTCCGTACGGTCGTGATCACCGGGAGCGGCGGGGCGTTCTGCGCGGGGGACGACGTCGAGAGCGTACGGCGGTGGCGGCTGGGCGACCGGGTGGACACCCCCTTCGACCCGATCACCTCGGACGCCCACTATCTGCGGGTCTGCGAGGCGATCCTGCATCTGCCGAAGCCGGTGATCGCGGGGCTGACCGGGGCGGCGGCGGGTGCGGGCGCGGAGATCGCCTGCGCGGCCGACTTCCGGCTGGCCTCCACCCGGGCCTCGATCGGCAGCTGCCTGGCCGGGGTGGGGCATGTGGGGAACGTGGTCCTGATGTCCCGGCTGACCGGTCCTGCGCGGGCCACGGAAATCTATCTGACCGGGCGGATGGTGTCGGGGGACGAGGCGGTGCGGCTCGGCCTCTTCGACCGGCTCTGCGAACCGGAGGAGTTCGACCGCGAACTGGCCGAGCTGGCGGGCCGGTTCGCCGCGCTGCCGACCGCTTCGGTGGGGTTGTTCAAGGAGCTGCGGGAGCGGAGCTGGGGGCAGCCCGCGGAGTACGGGCTGCGCCTTCAAGACGCGTACCACCTGAAGACGCACGCCACGGTGGCCGACGCCCGGGAGGGGATGGCGGCGTTCGCGGAGAAGCGTCCGCCGCGGTTCACCGGGGGCTGAGCGACCGGCTCACGGGGGGTGTGAGCAACCGGCTCACCGGGGGCGGGGGACCTACTCACCGGCACCGGAGGGACCGGCGCGCTCCCTTCGCCGTCGCGATGAAAAGAGTATTCTGATTCTGATGAACGAAGCACCGCGGCAGCGACCTCCGGCGGCCCCGCCGCCCCGTCCCCCGTCCGCCTCCTCCCCCGCCCCGGTCGAGGAGAGCGCCCACAGCCTCGATGTCTCCGGCGCCCGGCTGCACTACTGGACCGCCGGGGCCGCCGACCGCCCGGCCGTCGCGCTCACCCATGGCGCCGGGGCCGACCACCGCATGTTCGACCCGCAGATCCCGGCGCTGGTCGGCGCGGGCTACCGCACCCTGCGCTGGGACGTGCGCTACCACGGCGCGTCCGCCTCCACCACGGGCCGCTTCCGGACCGGCTACGCGGCCGAGGACCTGGCGGCGCTGCTGGACGCGGCCGAGGTGCGCAGACCCGTGGTGCTGCTGGGCCAGTCGATGGGCGGCAACATCGCGCAGGAGTATCTGCGCCGGAGGCCCGACGAGGTCGCCGCGCTCGTCGTGATCGGCTCCACCTCCAACACCCTGCCCATCACGCGGGGCGAGCGGCGGCGGCTGGCGCTCTCGCGCACCCTCATGCGGCTGATGCCCTACCGGCGGCTGAGCCGGTGGATGGCCCGGTCCTCGGCGGAGGACCCGGCGGCCCAGGAGTATCTGCGTGAGGCCTTCGTGGCCAACGGGCGGCGCTCCTTCCTCACCACCTGGGACGGCATGACCCGCACGGCCGCCCCCTCACCCGGCTACCGTGTCGAGCAGCGCGAGCTTCTGATCTGCGGTGAACGCGACGGCACGGGTAACATCCGCTCCGCCATGGAACGGTGGAGCGAACGCGATCCGAACAGCGAGTTCCATGTCATCCCCGGCGCCGGACACGTCGCCAATCTCGACCGTCCCGACGAGGTCAACCGGCTGACCGTCGCCTTCCTGAAGGCCTGAGAACCCAGCGAGACCATGACTGACCACGAGATCACCCCCGAAGCCGACGCCGACGCCTCCCCGGCCGCCGAGTCCTCCCCGGCCACCGACGCTTCCTCCGGCGCCGACCTCTCCCCGGTCCCCGGCCCCGACGGGTTCAGCGACGCGGAGGCCGCCTTCATCAGCGAGATGGGTTCCCTGATGGAGCGCTGGGGGCTGCCGCAGGCCACCGGGCGCCTCTTCGGCTACCTCCTGCTGCGCAACAAGCCGGTGGACCTGGACACCATGACCCGCGAGCTGGGCCAGGCGAAGAGCGGACTCAGCGTGGCGGCACGGCAGTTGGAGTCGTGGACCCTCGTACGGCGCTCCACCAGGCCCGGCAGCCGGCGGATCGACTACGAGGCGGTGGGCGACCTCCAGCACCTGCTGCTGGTGAACAACGCCCATATGCGCAAGTTCACCCAGACGCTCAGCTCGGGCATCCCGGTGGCGCGCGGCGAGGCCCGGGACCGGCTGGCCTCGCTCGCCGACCTGTTCAGCGGGTTCGTGGAGCAGACCGAGGCGCTGGTGGCCGACTGGGAGGCCCGGCGCGCCGCCTCCTGAACCGCCCGAAGCCCCAGGCCCGGACCCCACCTCTGGGCCCGGTCCGAACCGCTCGACAACCCGGCGCCCTACGCGGTCGGTTCGCGACGCCCCGGCCGTACCTCTTCCGACGGAGTGACCGTGAACGTGCCCGTGAGAACGCCGTCCGCCATCGCCCCCGATCTCCCGGTCCGTCCGCCGGTCGTGGACGCCTGCGCACTGCTGTACGACGACGCGGGCTGGCGGGTCTATCTGCACCGGCTGGGCGAGAACGCGCCCGAGTACCTGGACGTCTTCTCCGCCTCCTTCTGCCGCTACTTCGGCGCCGACCACGCCACGTACCGCGACGCGCTGGCCGTCCGCTGGCAGGACGCGGTCGATGTGCTCCTGCCGCCCGGCCGACCGCCCTTCGACCTGGACGCGTACCTCGCGGACCGGCGACGGCAGGGGGTGACGGGCGAGTTCGCGATGGGGTCGGCGGAGCGGCTGCCGGACGGCCGTACCGTCAACGAGTGGCTGCTGGAGACCACCCGGGACGTCCGCGACCGGGTCCACGTCTGGGCCGGGCTCTCACTGCGCGACCCGGCCGCCGCCCTCGACGAGCTGGAACGTTCCCTCGCGGCGGGCGCGACCGGGCTGTGCGTGATCCCCTTCCTGGACGGCACCGACCCGGCCGATCCGCGCTTCGCCCCGGTCTGGGACGCGGCGGCCGGGGCCCGGCTGCCGGTCTGGCTGCACACCGGCCACCACTTCGCCCGCAGCCACCCCAGCGGCCTGGGCAGCTGGCGTACGGTCGAGACCCTGGCGGCCCGCCACCGCGAGCTGCTGCTCGTCGCGGGCCATGCGGGCTGGCCGGATGTGCAGGAGACCCTGCTCACCGCCGCCCGGCACCCGGGGGTCTATCTGGAGTTCTCCTCGCACCGGCCCCGGCACATGGCGAAGCCCGGCTCGGGGTGGGAGCCGCTGCTGCACCACGCCCGGGGCCTGGCCCGCGACCGGGTCCTGTTCGGCACCTCGACCTGGGTCAACCCGGCCCCGACCGCCTCCCTGGCCGACGAACTGGCCGGGCTCGCCCTGCCCGCCGAGGTGACCACCGCCTGGCTCTCGGGCAACGCGGAGGCCCTGATGGCCCGCGCGGCGGGGCCGCACCGGGGCTGAGGCGGGCCTACCGTCGGCCGGGTAAGCCACCCCCGACCGACGGAGACGTACGACATGGCAAAGATCCTTTTCGTAGTGACCGGCGCGGACCACTGGACCCTGGCCGACGGCACGGCCCACCCGACGGGCTTCTGGGCCGAGGAGGCCGTGACCCCGTACCAGATCTTCACCGGCGCCGGACACGAGGTGGTCGTCGCGACGCCCGGCGGCGTCGTCCCCACCGTGGACCGCGCCAGTCTGGCCCCCGATGTCAACGGCGGCCAGGAGGGCGCGGACAAGGTGGCGGCCGGGCTGGAGGCGTTCGAGGAGCTGCGGCGGCCGGTCGCGCTGGAGGACGTGGACCCGGAGGCGTACGACGCGGTCTTCTACCCGGGCGGCCACGGCCCGATGGAGGACCTGTCGGCGGACCCGGCCTCCGGGCGGCTGCTCACCGAGACCCTGGCCTCGGGCAGGCCGCTCGGCGTGGTCTGCCACGCCCCGGCAGCGCTGCTGGCCGCCACGGGCCCCGACGGCGTCAACGCGTTCGCGGGCTACCGCCTCACCGGCTTCACCAACACCGAGGAGGACCGGGCGGGCTTCGCGGACAAGGCGAAGTGGCTGCTCCAGGACCGGCTGGTGGCGCTGGGCACGGACTTCCAGGAGGGCGAGCCCTGGGCGCCGTTCGTGATCACCGACCGGAACCTGGTGACCGGCCAGAACCCGGCCTCCGCCGCCCCGCTGGCGGAGGAGCTGCTCAGGCGGATCGGCTGAGCGAGGCGCCGTACCGCTCCCGCCCGCCCCGACCGGTCCGGTGGACGGGCCGTCTCCGTACGCGGGCGGGAGCGCGGGCGTTCTCCGTGTCGGGTCAGACCCAGTCCCGCTGGACGGGCGGCTCGCAGAGTTCCAGGACGACCGCCCCCGACGACTCCGGCTCCTCACCGGCCAGGGGCTTCACGCGGGCGCCGACCGTGACCATCTGCGGCGCGGCCCCGACGACCTGGCAGCGGAAGACGAAACCCTCGGGGAAGCGGACCAGGGACTCGTTCCGGGCCGCCTCGGTGTAGCGGTGGACCACGGCGGTCCGTACGACCACGCCGTGGCCGGTGGTGCGTTCCGGCTCCAGTTCGCTCGACGCGCACACCGGGCACAGCAGCCGCCGGAAGGAGGCGGTGCCGCACCAGCGGCAGCGGTTGTAGGAGAGGCCGCACTCCTCGTGCGCCTTCTGGACGGTGCCCATTCCTGCCTGAGACACGGATCGACCCCCTGCGCTCGACTCGGACGCGCCGCACCTGGCTGACGGCGCGTCCGCACCATATGGCACTGAGTGCCGACACGTAAAGGCACTGAGTGCCGATTATTACCGAGTTTTCGCGGGGGGCGGGCGCTCAGCCCTCCCCGACGGCCGCCTCGATCTGCTGCACGACCCGCCACATCGGAGTCCCTTTGGCCGCGACCATGACGATGACCTCGCTGCCCCCGGACCCGGCGGTGACACCGGACGCCCCGGCCGTCGCCGGCAGGGCCTGTTTCTCCCGGGCGGGCGAGGGCCCGGCGGGCTGCTCCCACACTCCCCGTACGAGATCGAGCGCATGGTCCACGGCCGCCTCGGGGTCGCCCGCCCCGCCCGAACGCAGCCACAGCCGCAGCCCGTTGTTGTGCGCGGCGACCACGGAGGCGGCGATCACCTCGGCCCGCAGCTCCCCGTCCCGGTCCGTGCCGAAGCGCCCCCGGAGGTGACCGGCGAGCGTCTGCTCGTAGCGGCGCACCACGGAGAGTTCGTACGTCCGCAGCCCCGGCACCTCCCGGGTGAGCCGGTAGCGCTGTACGGAGAACTCGGGGTCGGCCGCGTACATCCGCAGCACGATCCGCGCCGCGTCGCACACCGCGCCCACCGGATCCTCGTCGCCCACGGCGGCGAGGAACTCCGTCATCTCCGCGAGACAGCGCTCATGGTCCGGGAAGACCACGTCCTCCTTGGAGGGGAAGTACCGGAAGAAGGACCGCCGCCCCACCCCGGCCCGCGCCACGATGTCGTCGACCGTCGTCCGCTCGAAGCCCCGCTCCAGGAAGAGCTGGAAGGCCGCCTGCGCCAGCACCTCCCGCATGGGTGCCTTCTTCTCGGGTCCGCGCGCCTCGCTCATGCGGCGAAACGTAGCATCGGAGGGAGGGTTTTGGCACTGGGTACCTTTACAGAGGGTACTGAGTACCATAAGGTTACCCTTACGAAACCACACCCAGGTGGAACCGGGCCTGATCGGCAGGGACCACACCGAGGTAGGCAGGAGAGCCGGCGTGAGCTTGAGGATCGTTGTCTGTGTGAAGTATGTGCCCGACGCGACCGGTGACCGGCGTTTCGCCGATGACCTGACGGTGGACCGTGAGGATGTGGACGGTCTGTTGTCGGAGCTGGACGAGTACGCGGTCGAGCAGGCGTTGCAGATCGCGGACGGGGCGGACGGCGCGGAGATCACTGTGGTGACGGTGGGTCCGGAGGACGCGAAGGACGCGCTGCGCAAGGCTCTGTCGATGGGTGCGGACAAGGCGGTCCATGTCGAGGACGACGATCTGCACGGCACGGATGTGATGGGGACGTCGCTGGTGCTGGCGAAGGCGGTCGAGAAGACCGGTTACGACCTGGTGATCTGCGGGATGGCCTCGACCGACGGTGTCATGGGCGTCCTCCCGGCCCTGCTGGCGGAGCGTCTGGGTGTGCCGCAGGTGACGCTGCTGTCCGAGGTCGCGGTGAACGGCGGTGTGGTGAGCGGGCGGCGTGACGGTGACACGGCATCGGAGCAGCTCGAGGCGTCGCTGCCGGCGGTGGTGTCGGTGACCGACCAGTCCGGTGAGGCGCGTTACCCCTCGTTCAAGGGGATCATGGCGGCGAAGAAGAAGCCGGTTCAGTCGCTGGATCTGGATGATCTGGGGATCGAGGCGGACGAGGTCGGTCTGGAGGGTGCGTGGACGGCTGTGGACGAGGCGGCGGAGCGGCCGGCGCGGACGGCGGGCACGATCGTGAAGGACGAGGGTGAGGGCGGCAGGCAGCTGGCCGAGTTCCTCGCGGGCCAGAAGTTCATCTGAGCCCCGCCCCCGGGTGATTCCCTCCCTCTCTTCTGTCTCTTCTGTCTCTGTGTCTGGAGTGCGTTGTCATGGCTGATGTTCTTGTTCTGGTCGATCACGTGGACGGTGCGGTCCGCAAGCCCACCCTGGAGCTGCTGACGCTGGCCCGCCGTATCGGTGACCCCGTCGCCGTCGCCCTGGGTGCGGGTGCCGAAGCGACCGCCGGGGTGCTGGGCGAGCACGGTGCCGTGCGGGTCCTGACGGCGGATGCCTCCGAGTTCGCGGAGTACCTCGTGGTGCCGAAGGTGGATGCCCTGCAGGCCGCGTTCGATGCGGTCTCCCCGGTGGCGGTGCTGGTGGTGTCCTCCGCGGAGGGCAAGGAGATCGCGGCGCGTCTGGCGCTGCGGATCGGGTCGGGGATCATCACCGACGCCACCGATCTGGAGGCCGGTTCCCAGGGTCCCGTCGCCACTCAGGCGGCCTTCGCCGCTTCTTTCACCACGAAGTCCCGGGTGTCGAAGGGTGTTCCGGTCATCACGGTGAAGCCGAACTCGGCTCCGGTCGAGCCGGCTGCTGCTGCGGGTGCGGTGGAGGCGCTGAACGTGTCGTTCGGTGCGGCGGCGACGGGGACGAAGGTGGTTGCGCGGACGCCGCGTGAGTCGACCGGGCGTCCGGAGCTGACCGAGGCCGCGATCGTGGTCTCGGGCGGTCGCGGGGTGAACGGGGCGGAGAACTTCCCCCTGATCGAGGCCCTCGCGGACAGCCTGGGGGCTGCGGTGGGGGCGTCGCGTGCTGCGGTGGACGCGGGCTGGTACCCGCACACCTCCCAGGTCGGCCAGACGGGTAAGTCCGTCTCCCCGCAGCTGTACATCGCCTCCGGTATCTCGGGGGCGATCCAGCACCGGGCGGGGATGCAGACCTCGAAGACGATCGTCGCGGTCAACAAGGACCCCGAGGCCCCGATCTTCGACCTCGTCGACTACGGCGTCGTCGGCGACCTCTTCACCGTCGTGCCCCAGCTCACCGAAGAGATCAACAACCGCAAGAGCTGACCCCCTTCCCTCCCGCTCCACCCCTCCGGGCCGCACGGTGAACCCCACCATGCGGCCCGGAGCCGTATCAGCCGCGCTCCTTCGCCGGACGGCCCGGCACCCCGCCACGGTCCCCGGCCGCGCCGAGTCCGAACGTGGTGAAGGCGGTCCGGTCCGGCAGTGGGTAAGTCTCCTTGCCCGTCAGCGTGTTGATGATGACGGCGGAGCGCCAGGCGGCCAGGCCCAGGTCGGGGGTGCCGACCCCGTGCGTGTGCCGTTCGGCGTTCTGCACGAAGACCGATCCCTCGATCTCCGGTGCGAGGACGAGCCGTTGGCTCTCGTCGACCTGTGGACGTCCGGCACTGTCGCGGACGATGTACGGGTCCAGGGAGGCGAGCAGGGTGTCGAGCGGGCGTTCCCGGTACCCGGTGGCCAGGACCACGGCGTCCGTGGTGAGGCTGCCCCGGGCCTCCTGCTGGCCGTGTTCGACGGCGAGTCGTATGCGGCCGCCGTCCGTGAGGGAGGCGCCGGTGACCTCGATGCCGGGGGTGAGCGTGACGTCGGGCCAGTCGCCGCCGAGGCTGCGGCGGTACAGCTCGTCGTGGATGTCCCCGAGCGTGTCCCCGCTGACGCCCTTGTAGAGCTGCCACTGGCTGGGCAGCAGCCGGTCCCGGGTGGCCTGCGGGAGGCCGTGGAAGTAGCGGGTGTAGTCCGGGGTGAACTGCTCGAGGCCGATCTTGCTGTACTCCATCGGTGCGAAGGCCGGGGTACGGGCGAGCCAGGTGAGCCCCTCCGCGCCCTCGGGCCGCAACCTCAGCAGATCCAGCAGGACTTCGGCGCCCGACTGCCCCGACCCGACGACGGTGATGTGGCGGGCGGCGAGCAGCCGGTCCCGCTGGGCGAGGTAGTCGGCGGAGTGCAGGACGAGGGGTACGGGGTCGGCGGCCAGGGCCCTCAGCGGCTCGGGGACGTACGGCGCGGTGCCGACCCCGAGGGCGAGGTGCCGGGCCTGGGCGAGCCCGCCTCCCAGCGTCTCGCCGTCCGGGCCGAGCCGGGTGAAGTCGACGGCGAACGCGTCCTCCCCCGCGTCCCAGGCGATGGTGTCGACGCGGTGGCCGAAGTGGGTGGAGGGCAGTTCGGTGCTCACCCAGCGCAGGTAGTTGTCGAACTCGGAGCGGTGGATGTGGAAGCGCTCCGCGAAGTAGAACGGGAAGAGCCTGCGCCGGGTCTTGAGGTAATTCAGGTAGCACCAGGGGCTTGTGGGCTCCACCAGGCTCACCAGGTCCGCCAGGAAGGGGACTTGAAGAGTCGCTCCCTCGATGAGCAGTCCGGGGTGCCAGTGGAAGGCGGTGCGCTGCTCGTGGAAGGCGGTGCGCAGGCCGGGTACGCCGTCGGCGAGGGCGGCGAGCGAGAGGTTGAAGGGGCCTGCACCCACCCCCAGCAGGTCGAGAGGCGGTGTTCGCGGTGCGGGCGTCATGCGGTTCCTCCAACGGATTTCGTGCGCGTCGGCAACGTCATGGCGACAGCCTTTCCTCGGCGGGGGCGGCGGTATCGCCTCCACCGCCTTCGCTGTGGTCATCGCCGCCGTCTCCTTCTCCGCTCGCCGCCCGTTCCGCCGCCTCCGCCACGAGATCGAGCAGCGGCAGCAGGTCGGCCGTCGCCGCGACGGGGTGCAGGAGCGTGGCCTTGAGCCAGAGCCGGTGGTGTCCGTCACCGTCCTCGGCCACCGCCCGCCCCAGGACTGCCCGGCCGTCCAGGAGCAGGGTGCGACGGACCTCCGCGACGACGGCGTCCCCGGCCTCCGGTCCCAGTGCGTCGGCCACGACCGGCCGGAACAGCACGGTGCTGATCCCGATCGGGCCCGGCCGACGGCGCAGTGCGGGCCGGGCGTCGACGGCCCGGCCGAACTCCTCCGCCGTACGTACGCAGTGCTCGACCAGTTCGCTCAGTCCACGGCGGCCGAGCGCCCGGAAAGTGGCCGCGATCTTCAGCGCGTCGGGGCGCCGGGTCGTGCGGATCGAGCGGCCGAGCAGGTCGGGCAGCCCGGCCTCGGTGTCGTCGTCGGCGTTGAGGTAGTCGGTGCGCAGGGAGAGCGGGGCGAGCAGGGCGGTGTCCGCGACGGCCAGCACTCCGGCGGCGACCGGCTGCCAGCCGAGCTTGTGCAGGTCGAACGTTACGGAGACGGCGCGGTCGAGCCCCTTGAGCAGGGGCGCCAGGCGCTCGCTGAAGAGGAGAGGCCCGCCGTATGCCGCGTCGACGTGGAGTTCGGCTCCGTACCGCTCCGCGATGTCCGCGATCTCGGGGAGCGGGTCGATCCGGCCTTCGTCGGTGGTCCCGGCGGTGGCGACGACCAGGGCCGGCGCGCCGTCGAGTGCGGCCAGGGTGCGGTCGAGGGCAGCGGGGTCGATGCGGCCGTCGGTGCAGGGGACGACGACCGGGGCGGGGAGGCCGAGCATCCAGGCGGCCCGGTGGACGCTGTGGTGGGCGTTGGCGCCGGTCATCACGCGGAGGGGGCCGGGCGCGGCCCGTTCGCGGGCGAGGAGCAGGGCGACCAGGTTGGATTCGGTGCCGCCGCTGGTGATGAGGGCGTCGGGGGCGGGGGCGTCCGGGTGGACGAGCCGGGCCAGGGCGGCGGTGGTCAGCTCCTCGATCACCCCGGCGGCGGGCGCCTGGTCCCAGGAGTCCATCGAGGGGTTGAGGGCTGCCCCGGCCACCTCCGCCGCGACCGCCACGGCGAGGGGCGGGCAGTGCAGATGGGCGACGCAGGCGGGGTCGGCCGGGTCGGCGGCGCCCTCGGCCACCGCCCGTACGAGATCCGCGAGGGCCGCCTCGGCGCCGACGCCCTCCTCCGGCAGCACCGGGTCGCACAGGGCGGCGGTCCGCCGGGCCACGGCATCCGGACCTCCGGCGGGCAGGGGCCCGCCCCGGGCGCGGGCGGCGGTCTCCAGCGTGTCCAGGACGACCGAGGTCAGGGCGCGCAGCCGGCCGGGCCCGTCGGCGCCGCCTGCGAGGAGGTCTCCCGTACCGCCGCGCTCCAGGGGGAATTGGGCGGGGCCCTGAGCACGCTCCATGGCGAAGCCCTTCGATCGGAGTGCAAGATCCACAACCGGGATTCGCTGGTTAGGCTAACCTAACTCCCCCGTCGGGGAAGAATGCACTCCGGCCACCCGCCCCGACCGGCCGGGCTTCCGAACGAGCGTGCCCCCGACCGAAGTCGGGGGCAGCGGGTCTCAAGTGCGGTGACCCGGTACGGAAACGGCGGTGGCCGCTCCCGCACCGGGGCGGATCATGCCGCGTCGGTGGGCAGCTCCGCGCGGATCTCCCGCGCGGCGGCGACCAGGTTCTCCAGGGAGGCCCGGGTCTCGGGCCAGCCGCGGGTCTTCAGGCCGCAGTCGGGGTTCACCCACAGCCGCTCAGCCGGGATGGCCTCAAGCCCCTTGCGCAGCAGGGCCGCCGCTTCCTCGGTGCTCGGGATGCGCGGGGAGTGGATGTCGTAGACGCCGGGTCCGGCCTCGCGCGGGTAGCCATGGGCGGCCAGTTCGCGGGCGACCTGCATGTGGGAGCGGGCGGCCTCCAGGCTGATGACGTCGGCGTCGAGGTCGTCGATGGCCTGGACGATGTCACCGAACTCGGCGTAGCACATGTGGGTGTGGATCTGGGTGTCCGGCCGCACCCCGGAGGTGGCGAGGCGGAAGGACTCGGTCGCCCACTCCAGGTACGCGGCGTGCCCGGCGGCGCGCAGGGGCAGCGTCTCGCGCAGTGCGGGCTCGTCGACCTGGATCACCGAAGTACCGTTCGTCTCCAGGTCGTTGACCTCGTCGCGCAGGGCGAGGGCGACCTGGCGGGCGGTCTCGCCGAGCGGCTGGTCGTCGCGGACGAAGGACCAGGCGAGCATGGTGACCGGCCCGGTGAGCATGCCCTTGACCGGGCGCTCGGTGAGCGACTGCGCGTACGCCGTCCAGCGCACGGTCATCGGCTCGGGGCGCGAGATGTCCCCGGCGAGGACCGGCGGGCGGACGTAGCGGGTGCCGTACGACTGGACCCAGCCGTGCTGGGTGGCGAGGTAGCCGGTGAGCTGCTCCGCGAAGTACTGCACCATGTCGTTGCGTTCGGGCTCGCCGTGGACCAGGACGTCGATCCCGGCCTTCTCCTGGAAGGAGAGGACCTCGCGGATCTCGTCCTTGATGCGCTCCTCGTACCCGGCCCCGTCGATCCGGCCGGCCCGCAGGTCGGCGCGGGCGGTGCGGAGTTCGGTGGTCTGCGGGAACGAGCCGATGGTGGTGGTCGGCAGCAGCGGCAGCCCCAGGTGGGCGCGCTGGGCGACGGTCCGCTCGGCGTACGGCTGGGAGCGGCGGCCGTCGGCGTCGGTGATGGCCGCCGTACGGGCCCGGACGGCCGGGTCGCGGGTGATGGGGGCGTCGGCGCGGGAGGCCAGGTCGGCCCGGTTGGCGGCGAGTTCGGCGGCGATGGCCTCGGTGCCCTGGGAGAGCCCCTTGGCCAGGGTGACGATCTCGGTGGTCTTCTGCCGGGCGAAGGCCAGCCAGCGCAGCACCTGCGGGTCGATGTCCTGCTCGGCCGTGGCGTCCAGCGGGACGTGCAGGAGGGAGGAGGAGGCCGAGACGTCGACGTGGTCCGCGAGGCCGAGGAGCGTGCCGAGGGTGGCGAGCGACTTCTCGTAGTCGTTGATCCAGATGTTGCGGCCGTTGACGACGCCCGCGACCAGCCGCTTGCCGGGCAGTCCGCCGGCCGCCGCGAGGTCGTCGAGGTTGGCGGCGCCGGACTCGGTGAAGTCCAGCGCGATCCCCTCGACCGGGGACTTGGCCAGGACGGGCAGGGCCTCCCCGAGCCGCCCGAAGTAGGAGGCGACCAGCAGCTTCGGCCGGTCGGCCAGGGAGCCCAGCTCGCGGTAGGCGCGGGCGGTGGCGTTCAGCTCGGCCGGGGTGCGGTCCTGGACGAGGGCGGGCTCGTCCAGCTGCACCCACTCGGCGCCCGCGGCCCGCAGGTCCGCGAGGACCTCGGCGTACACGGGCAGCACCCGGTCCAGCAGGGTCAGCGGCTCGAAGTCGGCGGCGACGCCGGGGGCCGCCTTGGCGAGCAGGAGGTAGGTGACGGGGCCGACCAGGACCGGGCGCGGGGTGTGGCCGAGCGCCAGGGCCTCCTTGAACTCCTCGACCTGCTTGGCGGAGTCGGCGGTGAACACCGTGTCCGGGCCCAACTCGGGTACCAGGTAGTGGTAGTTGGTGTCGAACCACTTGGTCATCTCCAGCGGCGCCACGTCCTGGGTGCCGCGGGCCATGGCGAAGTAGCCGTCGAGGGCGTCCGCGTCGACCGCCGCGCGGTGCCGCTCGGGGACAGCGCCGACCATGACACTGGTGTCCAGGACGTGGTCGTAGTACGAGAAATCACCGGTCGGCACTTCGTGGACGCCGGCCTCGGCGAGCTGCTGCCAGGTGCCCCGGCGCAGTTCGGCGGCGGTCTGCCGGAGGGTGTCCGCGTCGACGCGGCCCTTCCAGTAGCCCTCGATGGCCTTCTTCAGTTCACGGTTCTGACCCTGGCGGGGGTAGCCGTACACGGTGGCCCGTGCTGCCGCGGCTGCGGGCTTCGCTGTCACGTGACTCTCCTTCGCGAGCATGTCTCCAGCTGTTCCCGGAACGGAACGCGGACGCGAAGGAGTGACGGATCGGGCGGAAACACGACACGCTGACCGTGTCCGTCCACCCGACGGTTACGCCGACCCGCCCACGAGGTCACCGGGAACTCCGCACACGAACGGTCGCGTGCGGGCAACGGGCAGGTCTTCGGACTCGCGGGCACGTCTGCCGGGGGCAGACACCTAGTGGCCGTCGCTTCCCAGACCCGTCCGGGTCCAGTGCGTATGACGGCGGTCGTTCCCGCTCACCGCTGCGGGGCAGTCCCGGATTCCCACCGGGTTCCCTCTTACGACGCTCCCGTCCGGCTGACGGGGCGAACCAGCTGCACCGGTCACCCTAAGCGGACGACCGCCGGGCGCACACCGTTGTTCACACTTCGGACGGTGATATGAGACACGGACTCCGTACGGAGGGCGCCCGGCGGCTTCGGACGGCCCGGATTCCGCTCCTCTTCGCCCGTTCGCTGACTTCCGGTCAGCTCGTGGTGGCACGGTGACACAGATGTAACCGAATGGCGTAGGCGAGGCGGAACCACAGAGCGTCACAGGCCGTTCTTCTTGCCAATACACGGCCGCCGACCCGCGGCGGCGAGGAGAGAAGGGGAGCGCTGTATGAAGAAGACAGTCGGCTGGGCCCAGGACGGCGACGGCTGGACGATCACGGTGAACGGCACGCAGTACCGGGCCGTGGAGCGCGCCACCGACGGGCGCGTGGACAACTATCTGGTGCGGGGCAACGACCTGAGCGCCGAGTGCCCGAGCCTCGGCCATGGGCTCGGCCTGATCCGGGCGCACGAGTCCCGGAGCTGACCCCGGCAGGGCCCGACGACGAGGTGCGGCGCCGCCGCCCGCGCCTCGCCCGGCCCGCCACCCCTTGTCCGGGCCCCCGCCCACGGGCCGGGGCCCATCAGCGGCGCCGCACCACCCGACGCCTCCGGGATGCCGAGGCGCCCCTCAGCCCCTCGCGCCGCCCGGCGTCCCCGGCCCCTGCCGCAGCAGGTACGTGTCCATGATCCAGCCGTGCCGTTCGCGGGCCTCGGCGCGGACCCGGCTGATCCGGTCCGCGACCTCGTCGAGCGGGCCGGAGACCAGGAGTTCGTCCGGGGTGCCGATGTAGGCGCCCCAGTAGATCCAGAGCCCCCGGCCCGTCAGATGGGTGAAGCTCTCGTGGCCGTCGAGCATCACCACGATGTCGCCGTCGTCGTCCGGGAACCCCTCCGCGAGCCGTCGGCCGGGGGTGATGTGGATCGGGCGGCCGACCTGGTTCAGGGACGTACGGTGGCGGGCGGCGAGGGCGGAGACGCTGCTGATGCCGGGAATCACCTCATGGCCGAATTCCACCGTTCCCCGGTCCTGGATGTCCTCCAGGATCGCCAGGGTGCTGTCGTACAGGGACGGGTCGCCCCAGACCAGGAACGCCCCGCACTCCCCCGGTGCCAGCTCCTCGATGATCAGGCGTTCGCAGATGTCGGCGCGGCGGTGGCGCCAGTCGTGGACCGCCGAGGTGTAGCGCCCCCGGTCGTCCTGGGTGCGGTCCCGCCAGGGGTCCTCGGCCTCGACGACCCGGTAGGGGCCGGTGAGGTGTTCGGCCAGGATGTCCCGTCGCAGCCGGGTGAGGGACTCCTTCTCACGGCCCTTGCCGAGCACGAAGAAGACCTGCGCCCGGCGCATCGCCTTGATCGCGGCGAGGGTCAGGTGGTCGGGGTCGCCGGCGCCCATGCCGATGACGAGGATGTGGCGTGGTGGTGCGTCGCTCATGTCGGCCGATCATGCCAGGACGGGCCGGCCGGGCCGGGCAGGGGGCGAGGCGGCCACCGCACCGACCAGCACAGGCAGGCCCCCGGCCGGGGCAAGGGGCAAGGGCGCGCATGTCGGAGCGAGGCGGGGTGGACTTACTAGGACGTCCAACTATATGTTCGTGAGCAGAGGGGCGACCGGCATGGTGCCAGGCGCCTCGAAGGCCCGTGGTGTCAGGGAAGCCGGTGCGATTCCGGCGCGGTCCCGCCACTGTGACCGGGGAGTCCGTCCTCGCAGGACACGCCACTGACGACGAACCAGCCGTCGGGAAGGCAAGAGGGCGTGCGCTGATCCGGGAGTCAGGATACCGGCCACGGGGATTGTTCCGTGTTTCCACGAGGATGGAGCAGACACGCATGGCACCGGTGCGCACCCACGGCCCCGCAGGCCCGTCCCGGCGAGCGGTTCTCCCCGCCCCCTGACGGCCCCCGCCCTTCGCGTCCCCCCTGGCGGCAGCCCTTCCGCGCCCCCGTGCACCCGACCGGTGCGTGGGCCGGTGGCAGCCGTGCGCCATCCCCGGATCTCTCCTGACGATCTCACCGACGAGAGCAGGTTTCCATGGTCCGCGAACTCACCCATTTCATCGGCGGCAAGCACACGCCCGGCGCCTCGGGCACGTACGGCGATGTCTACGACCCCAACACCGGACAGGTCCAGGCCCGGGTGCCGCTGGCCGGCCGGTCCGAGACCGAGGCGGCCATCGCCGATGCCGCCGAGGCGCAGCGGGAGTGGGGCGAGTGGAACCCGCAGCGCCGCGCCCGGGTGCTGCTGCGCTTCCTCCAGCTGGTGGAGAAGGAGAAGGACTCCCTGGCCCGGCTGCTCTCCTCCGAGCACGGCAAGACCGTGGCCGACGCGCACGGCGACATCGCGCGCGGCCTGGACGTGGTGGAGTTCGCGGCCGGTGTCCCGCATCTGCTGAAGGGCGAGTTCACCGACAACGCGGGCGCCGGGATCGATGTCCACTCGCTGCGCCGGCCGCTGGGCGTGGTCGCGGGCATCACCCCGTTCAACTTCCCGGCGATGATCCCGCTCTGGAAGGCCGCGCCCGCTCTGGCCTGCGGTAACGCCTTCATCCTCAAGCCCTCGGAGCGCGACCCGTCGGTGCCGCTGCGGCTGGCCGAACTCTTCCTGGAGGCCGGGCTTCCGCCGGGGGTCCTGAACGTCGTCAACGGCGGCAAGGAGCCCGTGGACACCCTGCTGGAGGACCCGCGCGTCAAGGCGCTCGGCTTCGTCGGCTCGACGCCGATCGCCGCGCACATCTACGCGACGGCCGCCGCCCACGGCAAGCGGGCGCAGTGTTTCGGCGGGGCCAAGAACCACATGATCGTGATGCCGGACGCCGATCTCGACCAGGCGGTGGACGCGCTGATCGGGGCCGGGTACGGCTCGGCGGGCGAGCGGTGCATGGCGATCTCGGTGGCCGTGCCGGTCGGTGAGGCAACCGCCGACGCACTGGTCGCCAGGCTCACCGAGCGGATCGGTGAGCTGCGGATCGGCCGCTCGGACGACCCGGACGCCGACTTCGGGCCGCTGGTGGGCCGGGACGCGGTGGACCGGGTGCGCGGCTATGTCGACCTCGGTGTCGAGGAGGGCGCCGAACTCGTCGTGGACGGGCGGGACTTCACCCTCGAAGGCCATGAGGACGGGTTCTTCGCGGGCGCCTCGCTCTTCGACCGGGTCACCCCGGACATGCGGATCTACCAGGAGGAGATCTTCGGGCCCGTGCTCTCCGTGGTCCGTGCGGCGGACTACGAGGAGGCGCTGCGGCTGCCCTCGGAGCACGCGTACGGCAACGGCGTCGCCCTCTTCACCCGTGACGGCGACATCGCCCGCGACTTCACCCGCCGCGTCGACACCGGGATGGTCGGCGTGAACGTGCCGATCCCGGTGCCGGTGGCGTACCACACGTTCGGCGGCTGGAAGCGCTCCGGCTTCGGGGACCTGAACCAGCACGGACCGGACGCCATCCGCTTCTACACCCGTACCAAGACCGTCACTTCGCGCTGGCCCGCCTCCGGGATCCGGGACGGTGCGAGCTTCACGATTCCGACCATGGGATGACCGCTGTGACCACCCTGCTCAGCGACGACCAGCTCGCGGTCGTCGAGACCACACTCGACTTCGCCCAGGAGCACCTGGCCCCGCACGCGGTGGCCTGGGACCAGGAGAAGCACTTCCCCGTCGACGTCCTGCGGAAGGCGGCGGACCTCGGTCTCGGAGGTGTGTACGTACGGGAGGAGGTGGGCGGCTCCGGGCTGTCCCGCTCCGACGGGGTCCTCGTCTTCGAGGCCCTGGCCACCGGCTGCCCGTCGGTCGCCGGGTACCTCTCGATCCACAACATGGTCGCCTGGATGGTCGACCAGTACGGCACCGACGCCCAGCGCGCCCGGTATCTGCCGGAGCTGTGCACCATGGAGCAGCTGGGCAGTTACTGCCTGACCGAGCCGGGCGCGGGCTCCGACGCGGCGGCGCTGCGCACCCGCGCCGAGCGCGACGGCGACCACTACGTCCTGACGGGGACGAAGCAGTTCATCTCCGGGGCGGGCGCCACGCACCTCTACATCGTGCTGGCCCGCACGGGCGACAGCGGTCCCGGCGGGATCTCCGCGCTCCTCGTCGAACGGGACGACGCGGGGCTCTCGTTCGGGGCCAACGAGAAGAAGATGGGGTGGAACGCGCAGCCCACCCGGCAGGTCATGCTCGACGGCGTGCGCATCCCGGCCGACCGGATGCTGGGCGCCGAGGGCGAGGGCTTCCGGATCGCGATGAACGGCCTCAACGGCGGCCGACTCGGCATCGCCGCCTGCTCGTTGGGCGGTGCGCAGAGCGCGCTGGACCGGTCCCTGGCCCATCTCGCGGACCGGGAGGCGTTCGGGGCCCGGCTGCTGGAGGCGCAGGCGCTGCAGTTCCGGCTGGCCGACATGGCGACCGAACTGGCCGCCGCCCGGGCACTGGTGCGGCAGGCCGCCGAGGCGCTGGACCGGAAGTCGCCGGGGGCACCGGAGTTGTGCGCGATGGCCAAGCGGTTCGCCACCGACACCGGGTACGCGGTCGCGGACCGGGCGCTCCAACTCCACGGTGGCTACGGCTATCTCTCCGAGTACGGCATCGAGAAGATCGTCCGGGACCTGCGGGTCCACCAGATCCTGGAAGGGGCCAACGAGATCATGCGCGTCATTGTGGCCCGGAGTCTGACGGGAGCCCTGCGATGACCGAGGAGCACGTCGTCGTCCGCACCGAGGGGCGTACGGGGGTGGTGACCCTGAACCGGCCCAAGGCGCTCAACGCCCTGACCCACGACATGGTCGGGACGGTCGCGGCGGCCCTGGACCGGTGGGAGCACGACCCGGAGGTGGCCACGGTCGTCATCACCGGGGCCGGGGAGCGCGGCCTGTGCGCGGGCGGCGACATCCGGTCCATCTACGAGGACGCCCGCGCGGGCGGCAAGGCGTCGGCGGCGTTCTGGCGCGACGAGTACCGGCTGAACGCCCGGATCGCCCGCTATCCGAAGCCGTACGTGGCCGTCATGGACGGCATCGTGATGGGCGGCGGGGTAGGTGTCTCGGCGCACGGCAGCGTCCGGATCGTCACCGAGCGGTCGAAGGTGGCCATGCCGGAGACCGGGATCGGCTTCGTGCCGGACGTCGGGGGTACGTATCTGCTGGCCCTGGCCCCCGGGGAGCTGGGCACCCATCTCGCCCTGACCGGGGCGGTGGTGGGGGCCCGGGACGCGCTGCTGTGCGGGCTGGCCGACCACTTCGTACCGGCGGACGAGCTGCCCGCGTTCCTCGCCGCGCTGCGGACGGAGGAGGTCCCCGAGGTGCTGGGCCGCCACGTCCGGGAGGCGCCCCCCGGGACGCTGGAGGCCGACCGGGCCTGGATCGACCACTGTTACGCCGCCGACACGGTCGAGGAGATCGTGGAGCGGCTGCTCGCCTCCGACGCCCCGGCGGCCGGTGAGGCGGCGAAGACGGTCCTGGGCCGTTCGCCCGTCGCGCTCAAGGTCACCCTCGCCGCGCTGCGCCGGGCCCGTGAACTCGGGCCGCTGGAGCGGGTGCTGGAGCAGGAGTACCGCGTCTCGTACGCGGCGCTCTCCTCCGCCGATCTGGTGGAGGGCATCCGGGCCCAGGTGATCGACAAGGACCGTACCCCCCGCTGGACCCCGGGGACCCTCGTGGAGGTCACGGAGGCGGACGTGGCCCGGTACTTCGCACCGACCGGCGACGGGGAACTGGTCCTCGCCGCAGCCGACTCACCGCAGGAGGTGCCCTGGTGACCACCACCACGACCGTCGCGTTCATCGGCCTCGGCCACATGGGCGGCCCGATGGCCGCCAACCTCGTCCGGGCCGGATACCGGGTGCTCGGCCACGACCTGGTGGAGAGCTGTCTGGCCGCCGCCGAGGAGAGCGGGGTGGAGCGGGCGAAGTCCGCCACGGAGGCGGCCGCGGTGGCCGACGTGGTGATCACCATGCTGCCCGCCGGCCGCCATGTCCTCTCCCTCTACGGGCAGGAAGGGCTGCTCGAAGCGGCCCGCCCCGGCACGCTGTTCGTCGACTGCTCCACCATCGACGTGGCCGACTCCCGCGCCGCCCACGCGGCAGCGGCGGCGACCGGTCACCGCTCGCTGGACGCCCCCGTCTCCGGCGGGGTGGTGGGCGCCGAGGCGGGCACGCTCACCTTCATGGCCGGGGGCGAGGAGACCGCGTTCGCGGCGGCCGAGCCACTGCTCTCCGTGATGGGGAAGAAGGCGGTGCACTGCGGCGGGGCCGGTGCCGGGCAGGCGGCGAAGATCTGCAACAACATGATCCTCGGCGTCTCGATGATCGCCGTCAGCGAGGCGTTCGTCCTCGCCGAGAGCCTCGGCCTCTCCGACCAGGCGCTGTACGACGTGGCCTCGGCGGCCTCCGGCCAGTGCTGGGCCCTCACCGTCAACTGCCCCGTCCCCGGCCCGGTCCCGACCAGCCCGGCCAACCGCGACTACCGCCCCGGCTTCGCCGCCCCCTGATGGCGAAGGATCTCGGGCTGGCCGCCAACGCCCTGCGCGCGGGCGGCATCGACGCCGAACTGGGGCTCAAGGCAGCCGAGTTGTACGCCCGGTTCGCGGAAGGGGCCGGGGCGGACCAGGACTTCTCCGGGATCGTCCGCGCGATCCGGGCCGCTTCGTCGCAGACCACCGAAACGCAGGAAGGCACCCCCGCATGAGCGAGCACGACGACACCCCCGCCACCCCGGGTCCGTACGGGACGATCCTGGTCGAGCGCCGGGGCCGTACGGCCCTGCTCACCCTGAACCGCCCCAAGGCGCTCAACGCGCTGAGCCTGGAGGTCATGCGGGAGACGGTGGAGGCGGCCGAGGCGCTGGACCGGGACCCGGATGTCGGCTGCATCGTCATCACCGGCAGCGGTGAGAAGGCGTTCGCGGCGGGGGCGGACATCAAGGAGATGCAGCCGCAGAGCTACATGGACATGTACCTCAGCGACTGGTTCACCGCCTGGGACCGGCTCGGCCAGCTCCGGACCCCGACGATCGCCGCCGTACGGGGCTACGCCCTGGGCGGGGGGTGCGAGCTGGCGATGCTCTGCGATCTGGTGATCGCCTCGGAGTCGGCCGTCTTCGGGCAGCCGGAGATCCGCCTCGGGGTGATCCCCGGCATCGGCGGCTCCCAGCGGCTGACCCGGGCGGTCGGCAAGGCCAAGGCGATGGACCTCTGTCTCACCGGCCGGAACATGGACGTCCAGGAGGCGGAACGGGCCGGGCTGGTCTCCCGGATCGTCCCGGACGCGGAGCTGCTGACGGAGGCGCTGGCGGTCGCGGAGACGGTCGCCGGGATGTCGGCGCCGGTCGCGATGATGGCGAAGGAGGCGGTGAACCGTGCCTTCGAGACCACGCTCGCGGAGGGCGTCCGCTTCGAACGCCGCCTGTTCCACGCGGTGTTCGCGACGGCCGACCAGAAGGAGGGCATGAAGGCCTTCACCGAGAAGCGGCCCGCGGAGTTCACCCACCGCTGAGACCCGCACACCCCGGCGCCCTCTGCCCACCCCGCAACGGGGAGGGCAGAGGGCGCTCATCCGCCCACCCACCCTCCTTATTGCCTATGATGTGCAGTTGCATATGGTGGGCATGGATGCTCGGTGAGAGTGCGCCCCGCCCGCCGACCTCTCACCCCATCGGAGCAGCCCTGTGCGCACCGCCGACATCCGCAGCCGGTTCCTGGACCACTTCGCCGCACGCGGCCACACGGTCGTGCCCAGCGCCCCGCTGCCCACCCCCGACCCGACGCTGCTCTTCGTCAACGCGGGCATGGTGCCGTTCAAGCCGTATCTGACCGGCGAGCTGGCCGCGCCCTGGCCCCGGGCGGCCAGCGTCCAGAAGTGCGTGCGGACGCTGGACATCGAGGAGGTCGGCCGCACCACCCGGCACGGCTCGTTCTTCCAGATGAACGGCAACTTCTCCTTCGGGGACTACTTCAAGGAGGAGGCCATCGCGGACGCCTGGGAGCTGTCGACCTCCTCCCTCGCGGACGGTGGCTTCGGGCTCGACCCGGGGAGGATCTGGGTCACCGTCCACCACACGGACGCCGAGGCACGGGCCGTCTGGCGGCGGGTCTCCGGGCTGCCGGAGAGCCGGATCGTGGACCGGGGCGACGCGGACAACTTCTGGTCGATGGGGGTGCCGGGACCGTGCGGCCCGTGCTCGGAGCTGTACTACGACCGGGGTCCGGCGCTGGGGGCCGAGGGCGGCCCTGAGGTCGACGAGGACCGGTACATGGAGTTCTGGAACCTCGTCTTCATGCAGTACGAGCGCGGCGAGGGCCCCGGCAAGACCGGCTACCCGATCCTCGGTGAGCTGCCCCGCCGCAACATCGACACCGGCATGGGCCTGGAGCGCATGGCCACCCTCCTCCAGAGCGTGGACAACCTGTACGAGATCGACGAGACCCGGCCCGTACTGGACCGGGCCGCCGAGCTGGCCGGCGTACGGTACGGGGCCGACCACGAGTCCGACGTACGGCTGCGGGTCGTCGCGGACCACGTCCGTACGGCTCTGATGCTGCTGGCCGACGGCACGGTCCCGGGCAACGAGGGCGGCGGCTATGTGCTGCGCCGGATCCTGCGCCGGGCGGTCCGCTCGATGCGGCAGCTGGGCTTCCACGACCCGGCGCTCCCGGAGCTGCTGCCGGTCGCCCGGGACTGCATGGCGCCGAGCTATCCGGAGGTTGCCGAGGCCTATCCCCGCATCCTGGACCGGGCGGGCGGCGAGGAGGACGCGTTCCGGGCCACGCTGCGCCAGGGGACGACCGTCCTGGACACGGCGGTGGCCGAGGTGAAGAAGAGCGGGGGCCGTTCGCTGCCCGGGGCGCAGGCGTTCCTGCTCCACGACACGTACGGCTTCCCCATCGACCTCACCCTGGAGATGGCCGCCGAGCAGGGCGTGGAGGTGGACCGGGAGGGGTTCACCGCGCTGATGACCGCCCAGCGCGAGCGGGCGCGCGCCGATGCCCGGGCCAACAAGGCGGGCGGCGGCGCGGACACCGCCGCCCTGCGTACGGTCCTGGACACCGAGGGGCCGACCGACTGGCGGGCATGGGAGACCCTGACGACCGACTCCCGGGTGCTGGCGGTGCTCGGTCCACGGGGTCCGGTGCCGGTGGCGTCGGCCGGGGAGATCGTCACCGTCGTGCTGGACCGCTCGCCGTTCTACGCCGAGTCCGGCGGCCAGGAGAGCGACGCCGGGCAGCTCACCGGCGCCTCCCTCACCGCCGAGGTGCTGGACGTCCAGCGCCCGCTGCCCGGCCTCATCGCCCACCAGGTGCGGGTCACGGCGGGCGAGCTGGCCGCCGGGGACTCCGTACGGGCGGCTGTGGACCCGGAGTGGCGGCTCGGGGCGCGCCAGGCGCACTCCGGCACGCACGTCCTGCACGCCGCCCTGCGCGAGGTGCTGGGCCCGAACGCGTTGCAGTCCGGCTCCTACAACCGCCCCGGCCACCTCCGCCTGGACTTCCCGTGGCGCGGGGCGCTCTCCGCCGGGGCCCGCAGCGAGGTGGAGGAGGTCGCCAACCGGGCGCTGCGCCGGGACCTGCCGGTGGGGGTGCGGTGGATGACCCTGCCGGAGGCGAAGGAGCTGGGGGCGCTGGCGCTCTTCGACGAGACGTACGGGGAGAAGGTCCGGGTCGTCGAGATCGGCGGGGCCTGGTCACGGGAGCTGTGCGGCGGCACCCATGTGGAGCACGCCTCGCAGGTCGGGGTGATCGCGCTGACGGCGGAGTCCTCGGTCGGCGCGGGCACCCGCCGCCTGGAGGCCGCCGTGGGCGTCGAGGGGTTCGGCTATCTCGCCCGGGAACGGGACCTGGTGGCCCGGATCGCCGAGCAGGTCCAGGCCCCGCGCACCGAGCTGCCCGAGCGGATCGGCGGCCTCCTCCAGCGGCTCAAGGCCGCCGAGCGGGAGAACAAGCAGCTCCGGCAGCAGGCCACCACCGCCCGGGCCGCCGAGCTGGCCGCCGGTGCGGTGGACGCGGCCGGGGTGCTCGTGGTGACGGCGACCGCCGAGGGCGGGGCGGACGCGGCCCGCACCCTCGCCCTGGCCGTACGGGACCGGCTCCCGGTCGGCCGCCCCGGCACCGTGGCGGTGGGCGCGGCCACCGGCAGCGGCGCGGCGGTCGTGGTGGCGACCAACGACGCCGCGCGGCAGCGCGGGCTGCACGCGGCGAAGCTGGTCAAGCGGCTCCTGGACGGCCGGGGCGGCGGCTCCGCCGAGGTGGCCCAGGGCGGCGGGACACCGGCGGGCCGGCTGGCGGAGACGCTGGGGGCGCTGCCGGGCCTGGTGACGGCGGCGGGCTGACCGCACCCGAGCACCGTGGGCCGGGGCCCCGGGCGCGCGGGCCTCGGAGGTCCGGGCCCGGGCACGCGGGCCTCGGAGCACGGACCTGGGAACGCAGGCCGCCGCGTGCTCAGGGCCCAGAGCTCGGGTGCGTGGACCTTGGCACGCGGCACCCGGCGCACAGGCCCCGGCCGCGCGCGGGATGATCCACACCGCGATGCGCGTTGTATCCCGTCGTGTCCGGTTCACGCGTCGAGCCGGACCTTCGTGGACGAGACAGACGGAGCTGGAGGCGGCGCTGTGCACGGTGAGTACAAGGTTCCCGGCGGCAAGCTGGTCGTGGTGGATCTGGACGTGGCGGGCGGGGCGCTGCGGAACGTCCGCGTCTCCGGGGACTTCTTCCTCGAACCGGACGAGGCGATCCTCGCGATCGACGCGGCGCTGGAGGGCGCCCCGGCCAACACCGACACCGCCGGGCTCGCGGCCCGGATCGAGGCGGCGCTGCCCGACTCCACGGTGATGCTCGGACTGAGCGCGGAGGGCGTCGCCACCGCCGTACGCCGGGCGCTGGCGCAGGCCACGGAGTGGAGCGACTACGACTGGCAGCTGATCCACGACGCGCCCCAGTCGCCCGCGCTGCACATGGCGCTGGACGAGGTGATCACCGCCGAGGTGGCGGCGGGGGTGCGTCCGCCGACGCTGCGGGTCTGGGAGTGGGACTCCCCCGCCGTGATCATCGGCAGCTTCCAGTCGCTGCGCAACGAGGTGGACCCGGCGGGCGTGGAGCGGCACGGTGTGAACGTCGTGCGCCGGATCTCCGGCGGGGGCGCGATGTTCGCGGAGCCCAGCTCGACCATCACGTACTCGCTGGCCGTCCCGCAGGCGCTGGTCTCCGGGCTCTCCTTCGCCGACAGCTACGCCTATCTGGACGACTGGGTCCTCGAAGCCCTGGCGGACATGGGCATCAAGGCCTGGTACCAGCCGCTCAACGACATCGCCACCGAGGTCGGCAAGATCGCGGGAGCGGCGCAGAAGCGGGTGGTCGGGCCGGACGGCGGGCCCGGGGCCGTACTGCACCACGTGACGATGGCGTACGACATCGACGCCGACAAGATGCTGGAGGTGCTCCGCATCGGCAAGGAGAAGCTGTCGGACAAGGGCACCCGCTCGGCGAAGAAGCGCGTCGACCCGCTGCGGCGGCAGACCGGTCTGCCGCGCCAGGTGGTGATCGAGCGGATGATCGACTCGTTCCGCAAGCGCCACGGGCTGACCGCCGGCAGCGTGACGGCCGCCGAGCTGGCGCGCGCCGAGGAGCTGGTACGGACGAAGTTCGCGACGGAGGAGTGGACGGCCCGGGTGCCGTAAGGGTCCCGGGCGCCCTGGAGCGTGCCGCACGGGCCCGCATACTGGGAGGCATGGACAGAGCGCGATCAGGCTCCGGGGTGCGGGACCGTCTGGGCAGGGAGCTGTTCGCCCGGGTGGCGGGGCCGTCCGGGCCGGAGAACCGGGCCCGGATCCACGGCACCCCCGGCCCCCGCTGGTTCGGCCCGGAGCGGCCGGTCCGCCGGGTGCACGGCGACGCGTCCATGTTCATCGGCGGGCTCCGCGCCCTGCTCCTCCAGTCGCTGCACCCCCTCGCCATGGCCGCCGTCGCGGGCCACTCCGGGTTCCGGGGCGACCCGTGGGGGCGGCTCCAGCGGACGAGCACGTTCCTCGCGGTGACCACGTTCGGCACGGCCGAGCACGCGCAGGAGGCGGTGGACCGCGTACGTTCCGTGCACGAGCGGGTGCGCGGGAGGGCACCCTCAGGTGAGCCGTACCACGCGGCCGATCCGCACCTCCTGTGCTGGGTGCACATCGCGGAGGTGGACAGCTTCCTCCGGGCCCATCAGCGGTACGGGGCACGGCCGTTGGACGGTGCCGGGTGCGACGGGTACATCCACGACATGGCGACGGTGGCCCGCGCCCTCGGCGTCCCCGACCCGCCGCACGACCGGGCGGAGCTGGCCGCGCGCATCGCCGCCTACCGCCCGGAGCTGCGGGCCACCCAGGAGGCCCTGGACGCGGCCCGCTTCATCCTTCTCCACCCGCCGCTCCCCTGGCCCGCCCGTCCCCCGTACGCCGTACTCGCCGCCAACGCCGTGGCCGCGCTGCCGCCGTGGGCCCGGGAGCCGTTGCGGCTGCCCCGGGTGCCGGGGGTCGAGGAGGTCTGCGTACGGCCTGCCGGGAAGGCGCTGACCAGGACGATCCGGTGGGCGATGAACCCGCCGCCCCCACCGGCCGGAAGCTGAGCGGTACGCACCGGGAGGTGCCCCGAGTCCCCGGCCGTCCGGGTGCCGGGGACGGCCGGTGGCAGGACGATGGAGGGGACCGTACGCAGGGGGGCCATGACGGGAGGCCCCGGTGGCACGCAGCGGATCGACCGATGTGCTCGTCGTGGGCGCGGGGCCCGTCGGGCTGATGCTCGCCGCCGAACTGCGCCGCGCGGGTGTCTCCTGCCGGATCGTGGACCGCCTCCCGGCCCGGCTCCCGTACGCCAAGGCGGTGGGCGTCCAGCCGCGCACGCTGGAGCTGTTCGACCGGATGGGGCTGGTGCGGGACGTGCTGGACTCGGCGGTCCCGATGCGCGGACAGCTGACGTACGAGAACGGGGTGGCGCTGGGCCGGATCGACCTGGTCCTGCCGCCCGAGGTGCCGTACGGCTTCGCCGCGCTGCCGCAGTACGAGACGGAACGCGTCCTGGAGGAGCACCTCGGGCGGTACGGCACGGGGATCGAGCGCTCGACGGAGCTTCTGGCGTTCGCCCAGGACCCGGCCGGGGTGACGAGCCGGGTGAGGACGGCGTCCGGGGCCGAGGAGGAGGTCCGGTCGCGGTTCCTGGTGGGGTGCGACGGGGCGCACAGCCTGGTCCGCAAGGCGCTCGGGCTCACCTTCGAGGGCGGCGCGTTCCCGGAGGAGTACATGCTCGCGGACGTCGAGGTGGGGTGGGGGCTGGAGCCCGGGTACGGGGTGCGGTCGATGCACCGCGCCGAGGACGGCACGGTCGACGACCTGCTGGTCTGCATCCCGCTGCCGGGGAAGGGCCGCTACCGGATGTCGATGCTGGTGCCGCCTGAGCTGTCGGCCGCCCGGGAGTCCGGGCCGTCGGCCGGTGACGGGGTGGCCCACGGGCTGGAGGGCGGCACGGCACCCGCCCTCTCGGACATCCAGAAGGTGCTGGACCGGCTCTCCCCGGAGCCGGTCACCGCGTCCGCGCTGCGCTGGTCGTCGGTGTTCCGGATCAGCCACCGGCTGGTGGACCGGTACGGGGAGGGGCGGGTGTTCGTCGCCGGGGACGCGGCGCACATCCATCCGCCGACCGGGGCCCAGGGCATGAACACCGGCGTCCAGGACGCCTGCAACCTGGCGTGGAAGCTGGCGCTGGCCCTCGGGGACGCGGCGCACCCGCGGCTGCTGCCGAGTTACGACGCCGAACGGCGCCCGGTGGGCGAGGAGGTGGTGGGCCGGACCGTCCGCCATGCCGCCGAGGGCATCCAGGCCGACCGGTCGGACCCGGAGACGCTGATGCTCCGGCAGGCCCAACTCCTGGTCGATTACCGGGAGAGCCCGCTGGTGACGCCCCTCGCCCGGAACGACGGGGCCCCGCTCCGGCCGGGCGACCGGGCCCCGGACTGCGGCGGGCTCACCGGGGCCATCGCCGCCTACCCGGTGCGCCTCTTCGAGCTGCTGCGCGGGCGCGAGCACGTCCTGCTGGTGTACGGGGACCATCCGGCGGGCGACTCGGCGGCCGATCTCGCGTCGGCGGCACGGGAGTTTTCGGGCGGCCGGATGGTCACGTACCGCGTCCTGCCCGCCGACGGAGCCTCGCCGGACCGGACGGGAGCACCCCATCACCTCGACAGCCGGGGCGAGTTCGCGCGCCAGTACGGGCCCGGGGAGGGCGCGGCCTTCGCCGTACGCCCGGACGGCCATCTGACGGCATGTCTCCAGCCGCCCACGGTAGGGGCGTTGAAGGAGGCACTGGGAAAGGTCTTCGCTCCATGAGGGCTGCCGTCACCGTCATTCCACGGTGACCACGACCGAGTGCCAGCCGCTCGCCCCGTCCGGAACGGTCCCGGTGCGCTGCTCGGTCTGCGTCTCGCCCGTGCCGTCGGTGGCGCGGACGGTGAGGGTGTGGCCGCCCGGGGTGGCCCGCCAGGGGTAGGACCACTGGCGCCAGGTGTCGACGGTGGTCTGCTCGGCCAGCTGGGCCGGGCGCCACGGGCCGTCGTCGACACGGATCTCGACCTTCTCGATCCCCCGGTGCTGGGCCCAGGCCACCCCGGCGACCATCACGGTGCCCGCCTCGGGCCGCCCGAAGGGCTTGGGGGTGTCGATCCGGGACTGGGTCTTGATCGGGGCCTCCCGGGCCCACTTCCGCTTCACCCAGTACGCGTCATAGGCGTCGAACGTGGTCAGCTCGATGTCCTCGATCCACTTGCAGGCCGAGACATAGCCGTACAGGCCGGGGACGAGCATGCGGACGGGGAACCCGTGGGTGAAGGGGAGCGGTTCGCCGTTCATGCCGACGGCGAGCATCGCGTCCCGGCCGTCCATGACGTCCTCGACGGGGGTGCCGAGCGTCATGCCGTCCACCGAGCGGGCGATGATCTGGTCGGCCTTTCCGCCCCGGGACGGCGACTTGACGCCCGCCTCCTTGAGCAGGTCGGCCAGGCGGACGCCGATCCACCGGGCGTGGCCGATGTAGGGGCCGCCGACCTCGTTGGAGACGCAGCAGAGGGTGATCTCGCGTTCGATGAGGGGCCGCTCCAGCAGCTCCCGGTAGGTGAACTCCAACTCCTTCCGTACGCCCAGGCCGTGGAGGCGCAGCCGCCAGGTGTTCGCGTCGACCTTGGGGACCACCAGGGCGGTGTCGACCCGGTAGAAGCGGTCGTTGGGGGTGGTGAAGGAGGAGAGTCCGGGGACCCGGAGCCGCGCCCCCGCCGGGATCGGCTGCGCGGGCGAGGCCGGGGCGGGGAGGCGGACGGCGTCACGGGAGGCGATGGCGTCCTGGGCGCCGCGGCTGTTGAGCGTACGGCCGAGGGCTCCGGCAGCGGTGGAGGCGGCGGCCGCGGCCGCGGCGGCGACCAGGAAGCCGCGCCGGTCCCAGCCGCCCTCGCCCTGCGGGTCCGCGCGCGGGGCGGTGAGCCGGCCGACGAGGACGTACAGCAGGACCGCCCCGGCCACCGCGCCGGTCAGGGAGGGCAGCGCGTCGGTGAATCCGGTGGAGTCCGGGCGGCTCAGGGCGGCCGCCGCGCCGACGGCTCCGAAGGCCAGGACGGCGGCGGAGCCCGTACGGCGGTGGCGCAGCGCGAGGAGGCCGACGGCGACGGCGAAGAGGGCGAGCGTGGCGACGATGCCGAGTTGGAGTACGAGCTTGTCGCTCTCGCCGAAGGTGCGGATCGCCCAGTCCTTCACCCCGGCGGGGGTCCGGTCGACGGCAGCCCCGCCGACCACCGTGACGGGGCTCGCCTCGGGTCTGACGGCGGCCGAGACGAGTTCGGCCACGGTCAGGGCGGCGAATCCGGCGAGCAGGCCGCTCAGGGCGGCGAGCGCGCCGCGGGTCAGGGCTGTGCGTGTGATCCTCACGGACGTCATTCGGAGCCGTGGGCCGCCCGGATTGCCCGTTCACCCGAACGGCACGGGCGCCGGTACGCGAACCGCCCCGGCGGGCACGGGGCCCGCCGGGGCGGAACGGACAGCAGGAGGGGTCACCCCCCTGTCTCACCTCAGGCGAGGCTCGCGATCGCCTGGTTGAACGTGGCGGACGGGCGCATGACGGCGGCGGCCTTGGCCGGGTCGGGCTGGTAGTAGCCACCGATCTCGGCCGGGGAGCCCTGCACCGCGATCAGCTCGGCGACAATGGTCTCCTCCTGCTCGGCCAGGGTCTTGGCGAGCGGGGCGAAGGCCTCCGCGAGCTTGGCGTCGTCGGTCTGCTGCGCCAGCTCCTGGGCCCAGTAGAGGGCCAGGTAGAAGTGGCTGCCGCGGTTGTCGATGCCACCGAGGCGACGGCTCGGGGACTTGTCCTCGTTGAGGAAGGTGCCCGTGGCCCGGTCCAGGGTGTCCGCGAGGACCTGGGCCCGCGCGTTGTCCGTGGTGGTGGCCAGGTGCTCGAAGCTGACCGCGAGGGCCAGGAACTCGCCCAGGCTGTCCCAGCGGAGGTAGTTCTCCTTGACGAGCTGCTGGACGTGCTTGGGGGCCGAGCCGCCGGCGCCGGTCTCGAAGAGGCCGCCGCCGTTCATCAGCGGGACGACGGAGAGCATCTTGGCGCTGGTGCCCAGCTCCAGGATCGGGAAGAGGTCCGTCAGGTAGTCACGGAGCACGTTGCCGGTGACGGAGATGGTGTCCTCGCCGCGGCGGATGCGCTCCAGGGAGAAGGCGGTGGCCTCCTCCGGCGACTTGATCGAGATGTCCAGGCCGTCCGTGTCGTGGTCGGCCAGGTACGTGGTGACCTTGGCGATCAGGTTGGCGTCGTGGGCGCGGCCCTCGTCCAGCCAGAAGACGGCCGGGGTGCCGGTGGCGCGGGCGCGGGTGACGGCGAGCTTGACCCAGTCCTGGATCGGCGCGTCCTTGGTCTGGCACATCCGGAAGATGTCACCGGCGCCGACGGCCTGCTCCAGCACGACGGTGCCGTCCGTGTCGACGACGCGGACGGTGCCGGTGGCGGCGATCTCGAAGGTCTTGTCGTGGCTGCCGTACTCCTCGGCCTTCTGCGCCATCAGACCGACGTTGGGCACGGAGCCCATGGTGGCCGGGTCGAAGGCGCCGTTGGCGCGGCAGTCGTCGATGACGACCTGGTAGACACCGGCGTAGCTGCTGTCCGGGAGGACGGCGATGGTGTCGGCCTCGTTGCCGTCCGGGCCCCACATGTGGCCGGAGGTGCGGATCATGGCCGGCATGGAGGCGTCGACGATGACGTCGCTGGGGACGTGGAGGTTGGTGATGCCCTTGTCCGAGTCGACCATCGCGAGGGCGGGGCCCTCGGCCAGCTCGGCCTCGAAGGACGCCTGGATCTCGGCGCCGACGCCCGGCAGCGAGTCGAGGCCCTTGAGGATGCCGCCCAGGCCGTCGTTGGGGGTGAGACCGGCGGCGGCGAGCTGGTCACCGTACTTGGCGAAGGTGTTCGGGAAGAAGGCGCGGACCGCGTGGCCGAAGATGATCGGGTCGGAGACCTTCATCATGGTGGCCTTGAGGTGCACGGAGAAGAGCACGCCCTCGGCCTTGGCGCGGGCGACCTGCGCGGTGAAGAACTCGCGCAGCGCGGCGACGCGCATGACGGCCGCGTCCACGACCTCGCCCTTGAGGACGGGTACGGACTCACGGAGCACGGTGGTGGTGCCGTCGTCGCCGTGCAGCTCGATGCGGAGCGAGCCGTCCTCGGCGATGACCGCGGACTTCTCGGTGGAGCGGAAGTCGTCGACGCCCATGGTGGCGACGTTCGTCTTCGAGTCGGCCGTCCAGGCGCCCATGCGGTGCGGGTGGGCCTTGGCGTAGTTCTTGACGGAGGCGGGGGCGCGGCGGTCGGAGTTGCCCTCGCGCAGCACCGGGTTCACGGCGCTGCCCTTGACCTTGTCGTACCGGGCGCGGATGTCCTTCTCCGCGTCGGTCTGCGGGTCGTCCGGGTAGTCCGGAAGCGCGTAGCCCTGTCCCTGGAGCTCGGCGATGGCGGCCTTGAGCTGCGGGATCGACGCCGAGATGTTCGGCAGCTTGATGATGTTCGCGCCGGGAGTCCTGGCCAGCTCGCCCAGCTCGGCGAGTGCGTCATCGATACGCTGCTCGGCCTTGAGGTGCTCCGGGAAACTGGCGATGATCCGCCCCGCGAGGGAGATGTCACGGCGCTCCACCGTGACCCCGGCGGTCGAGGCGTAGGCCTCGATCACGGGCAGGAGGGAATAGGTCGCCAGGGCAGGGGCCTCGTCGGTGTGCGTATAGATGATGGTCGAGTCAGTCACCGGGTGCTCCGCTCCACGTCTGCAACATTGCTTGACATCAAGATATCTCGTCGCAGCCCGCGGCTCCACAAGGCCCCCGTACGGCTTCACGGTCCGCACGGGTCCTGGTGACCCTGCCCTCACTCCGGGTTACGGGGCCGGGGGCCGCCGCTCGTACCACCGCAGGTCGTCCTCCAGCTGGGCGGCGAGCGCGATCAGCCGCTCCTCACTGCGGGAGGGCCCGAGGAGCTGGGCGCCGACGGGGAGGCCGGAGCAGGTGAAGCCGGCCGGGACGCTGATGCCGGGCCAGCCGAGGACGTTCCACGGCCAGGCGTAGGGGCAGGCGGCGGCCATGGTGACGTCGGTGCGCCAGGCGCTGAGCCGGTCGAAGGTGCCGATACGGGGCGGGGGCGCGGCGGTCGTCGGGGTGAGGAGGACGTCGTACGTGTCGAAGAGCGCCCCGATCCGCCGGTGCTGGCGCACTTCGCGGGCGCGGGCCGCCCGGACCACCCGGCCGCCGAGCCGCGTCCCGGTCCGCAGGGCGCTGCGGGTGCGCGGATCGAGGAGGGCCGGTTCGGGGTGGCGGGCGGCGAACTCGGCTATGCCGGTCGTGGCGCGGGGGACGAAGGAGAGGCCGATCAGCCCGTACCGGGGGCGGGCCTCCTCGACGTGGTGGCCGAGCCTGGCCAGCGTCTCGGCCAGTGCGGCGACGGCCCGGCGCACCTCGGGGTCGGGTCCGGCGCCGGTGAGGGTGAGCGGAGGTCGCCAGGCGAGGGCGATCCGGAGGCGGCCGGGGTCCCGGCGGGCGGCGTCACAGGCGCGGACGGCGGGCGGGCGGTGGAGGTCCCCGGGGTGCGCGCCGGCGGCCGCGTCCAGCAGGAGCGCGGCGTCGGCCACCGTACGGGCGAGCGGGCCGTTGACCGTGAGGCCCTGGAAGGCGTCGTGGTGCGGGTGGACGGAGACCCGGCCGCGCTGGGGCTTGATGCCGACGAGGTGCGTCCAGGCGGCGGGGATGCGGACGGACCCGGCGCCGTCCGACCCGAGTGCGGCGGGGACCAGGCCCGCGGCGACGGCGGCGGCCGATCCGCCGGAGGAGCCGCCGGGGGTGTGGTCGGTGTTCCAGGGGTTGCGGGTGGCGCCGAAGGCGGGCCCTTCGGTGAACGGCCACTGCCCCAGTTCGCAGGAGTTGGTCTTGCCGACGATGACGGCCCCGGCGGCACGCAGCCTACGGACCGCCTCGCTGTCGGCGGTGGCCGGGGGCCGCTCCCCGTCGCAGCCGAAGTGCGTGGGCAGGCCCGCCACATCGGTGTCGTCCTTGACCGCGACCGGCACACCGAGCAACGGCAGCCGCTCCCCCGCCGCGAGCCTGCGGTCGGCCTCGGCGGCCTCCGCGAGGGCGGCTTCGGCCCGCAGATGACGGAAGGCGTTGAGGCTGGTCCGGGTGGCCTCGATCCGGGCGAGGGCGTCGGCGACGAGGGCGGTGGAGGTGGTGGCGGACGCGGCGAGGAGGCGGGCGCTCTCGGCGAGTCCGGGCAGGGGGGCGGGGACGGCTGCCGGGGCGGGCGCAGGCACGGGCTCCTGGATGGAGACGGCCTCCGGGGCGGGCGCGCGGCCGTCGGGGCGCGGCGCCCGGCTGTCCGGCGCCTGGTCGTGCGGCGCCCGGTCGTCCCGGCTCGGAAGGGCTCGTACGTCCGGCTCTGTGCGCTCGGTGGTGGGCTCCGCTGAGGACATGGGCGTGCCGCCTCCCTCGTGGCCGCGGGGCCGGCCGGTCGTCCCGGCTGCTCCCACACGTACTTACTGGAGGGTAACGAGAGGAGGCGGCACGCTCAACCGTTACGACCGCCGCGGCCGCCGCACCCTCGCGGCATCACGGCCGGACATGGATCTCCCCGATGCCCGTGCCGATCTTCCCGCAGTGGGCGGTGGACTGGCCGGATTCGCCGGGCCGCAGGGTGACGCGGTTGCCGTCGACGTCCGGGGCCCAGCCGCAGACCAGGTGGACCCAGAAGGTCTGCGTCCGGCTCCCGTTGTTGCGGCAGAGCGCGTAGCCCGTGTACTCGTCGACGGCGTGCTTGCCGGTGTGGCAGGAGAGGCCGGGCGGAATCGCGGCCGGGGCGGCGGCCGCCGTCGGCGCGGTGACCGGGACCGCCAGCGCGGCGACCACCGACACCGTGCCGAACGCCCGCAGGGCGGACCGGGTCCGCTTCCCCGTGAACAGCTTCATGGTTCTCCTTCATGGGTTCGTCCGACGTGACCCCGGGCGGGATCACGTACGGCTCTCCCCACGCTCCGTGGCCGAAAACACCGCCATGCTTGACGCTCCGTACACGCGCCGGGCGGCGCCCCCGCTCCCGGCGTACGCTCGAATGTGCCGGTCACCCTGCTCGGCCCTCCCTGACCGGCACCTTTCCGAGGAGGCGACGTGAGCGGACACCGATGGGCCGCACGGGCGGCCGCGGGAGCGGCGGCCGTGGCGCTCACCGTGACGGGTGGCGCGGTCGCGCAGGCTGACGACGACATCGCCTCGCTCGGCGCGGAGCAGATCGCGGACCGCTCGCGCGACGCCCTGCTCAAGGTCTCCTCCCTGCACCTGAGTGCGCGGGGGAGTGTCGACGGGAGCGGCGACTCGATGAGCGTCGACCTCGCCCTGGACCAGGACGGCAACTGCGCGGGCGGGATCGACATGGGCGAGGACGGTTCCGTGGAGATCGTGAAGCGCGCCGACGACGTCTGGCTCAAACCGGACAGGGCGTTCTGGGAGACCCACGTCCCGATCGGCGGCTCCACCTTCGACGCGATCCTCGACGGCCGCTACATGAAGGCGAAGGCGGACGACCCCCGGCTGCTGTCGGTGACCGAGGTCTGCGATCTCGACACCTTCCGCGAGCTGATCAAGGACAACCGCGACGCCGCCGACCGGGGCACGCTGACGAAGGGGCGCGAGACCGAGGTGAACGGCGCGCCGGTCATCCCGGTGACCCGCGCGCAGGGCGACGAGCGGGTGACGGTCGACGTGGCCACCGAGGGCGAGCCGTACCCGGTGCGGATCACCGTGGAGGGGCCGAAGGAGAAGGGGACGGTGACCTTCTCCGGCTTCGACCGGCCGGTGCCCTCCGGAACGCCGTCGGCGGACGAGACGGTGGATGTGACGACGCTGCTGGGACGCAGCGTCAAACCGGTGTGAGCGTCACGTCGAGTTCGGTGCGGGCCCGGTGAGAGCCGACCCGGTGACCGTCTGCCGCCCCGGTGAGCGCCGAGGGGCAAGCCCGCCGGTCCGCCGACCACCGACCACCGACCACCGACCACCGACCACCGACCACCGACCCAGCAACTGCCCACCGGTCCGGCCGACATGCCGGGTGCCCGGATCCGGTTGCCTTGCTCCCCGTTGCTGGGACAGGATCGTCCGGGGGAGCCATCACCGGGGGTGCACGTGTCGGGCAGGGAAGTGATCGGCGGGCGCTATCGCCTGCACCGGCTGATCGGCGCGGGAGGCATGGGTGTGGTCCACGAGGCCCTGGACCTGGTGCTCGACCGCAGGGTCGCCGTGAAGATCCTCTCCGTGGCGGCCTCGTCGACGGACACCGAGCGGCTGTCCGAGCGGTTCCACCGGGAGGCCCGGGCCCTGGCACGGATCGCCGGCGACGGCACACCGGCGCTGTACGACTTCGGCATACTCGACGGCTCTCCGTACCTCGTGATGGAGTACCTCGACGGCGTCGACCTGCAGACACTGGTGGCCCAGCGGGCGCGATTACCGGACGCGGCCGCCGTCGGCATCGGGATCGGGGTCTGTGCCTGTCTGGCGGCCGCCCACGAAGCGGGTGTGCTCCATCGCGATGTCAAGCCGTCGAATGTACGGATCACCTCTCAGGGACGGGTCGTCCTGCAGGACTTCGGGCTGGTCCGCCTGACCGAGGACTCGGCGATCACCAAGGTGGGCGCGCTGGTCGGCACCCCCCGGTACATGGCTCCGGAGATCATGCGGGGCGAGCGGCCCGGACCGACGAGCGACCTCTACGGCCTGGGCCTGTGCATGTATCTGATGCTGACGGGTGAGCCGCCGCTCGCGGAAGTCGACGACGTCGGGGCCGTCGTGGAACGTGCTGTCGACGAGGGCGCGCCCCGGCTGGCCCGGAGCCGTCACCGTGTTCCGCCGCCGCTGGCGGAGTTCGTCGATGCGCTCTCCGCCCGGGAACCGTTCGAGCGGCCGCAGAGTGCTGCCGCGGCGCTCTCCGATCTGCTCGCGCTGCGGACGGAGCCGGACACCGCCCGGCTCCTCGGTGAGCTGGTGCGGCGGTCCGTCCGTGAGGACGCCGTCCGGCAGGTTCACCGTCCTCCCGAGGCCGAGACCTCGTATCCGGAGTATCTGGACGCCGCCCTCCCCCAGGGTCCCGTGGTGGAACTGCGGCCCGATCGCGTACTGCCGCTGTCCCTCAGCGAGGTGACCCGTCAGACCGTCCTGGGCAGCATGACGGCGGAGAACGCGCTGTCGCGCCAGCGGGAGGCCGTCAATCTCGTGCTGCGGGGAGAGCTGCAGGAAGCCGCTCACATGCTCGCCTCGGTGGTGCAGGTCTGCACGAGGACACTCGGCGCCTCCCACCCCACGACGCTCACCTCCCAGTACTGGCAGGCCGTGTGCCTGGCGAGACTCGGTGCCCGTGAGGTGGCGCTCGCACTGTTCTCGGGGGTCGGCGCCCGGGCGGAACGGAGAAAGGACCCATCAGGTGACCAAGGTTGAGGTACGTGTCGTCGGGAACGAACACGCCGAGGGCGGCGAGGCGGATCTCCGCTCGCTGCTGCGCTGGGTGGATGCCGAGGAGTCGCTGCGGCACGAGGTGAGAGGCAGGCTCGCGAGCGGCACGACGGCGCCGCCCGGCTCCATGGGTACGGGGTTCGATGTCCTGGAACTCCTCATCGGCTCCGGGCTGTCCACCGGAGCCCTGGTCGTGTCCGTGGCCCAGTGGCGCGAATCGCGACGCAACCGGCCCGCGATCACGCTGCGGAGGGGCGCGGTCGAGGTGGAGATTCCGGCGAACGGTGTCTCGGCCGACATGGTGGAGCGCATCGTCACGCTGCTCGACCGGGAAGCGGACGGCAGCTCCGACGATGAACAGGCTTCCTGACCCGGCCGCGTCCCGGGCCGTGCTCATCGGCACGCACTCCTACCGGAGCCTCGAACAACTGCCCGCGGTCCGGGCCAACGTGCGTGACCTGTCCGAAGCGTTGCGGGACGCGATGCTCTGGGGCCTCCCGGAACCGCACTGCACGGTCGTACTGGATCCCGAGGACGGTTCGGCCATGCTCGATCCGGTGCACAACGCGGCGGAGGAGGCCACCGACACCCTCTTCGTGTACTACGCGGGGCACGGGTTGCGCGACGCGGACACCGCGGACCTCTATCTGGCCCTGACGGGGTCGCGCGAGAACACCGGTTACACGGCGGTGGCCTTCGAGCATCTGCGGGCCGCCATCCGTTCGTCCAGGGCCCGGCGACGGGTGATCGTGCTGGACTGCTGCTTCAGCGGGCGCGCCGCCCGCACCCTCGCGGGCGACGCGGACACGCTGGCCGGCCGGGTGGCGGTCGACGGGGCCTACGTGCTGACGGCCTCTCCGAAGGACAGACTGGCCCTGGCCCCGGAGGGCGAGGTCCACACCGCTTTCACGGGCGAGCTGCTCCATCTGATGCGGACGGGGGTGGCCGACGGGCAGGAACTCATCGACCTCAACACCATCTACCGGGTGCTGGACGAGCGGTTGCGGGCGAAGAGCCGGCCGAGACCGCAGCGTTCGCAGGAGAACGACATCGGGCGTCTCCCCCTGATCCGCAACCGCGCACGCGCCGGGCGCCATGTCCCGGCGGGCCCGGTCGTGGACGCCGACGTCCGCGCGGCGCTGGTCGCCGCCGGACTGAACCTGGCGCGTCTGCTGCGTACCGAGGGGCGCAACCGCGACGCCCTGCCGATCCTCCGGCTCGCCCTGGGCGAACAGTCCCCGGGCGGGGAGAGCCACGCCTTCGCCGTACAGCTCGAGCTGGCCGAGGCCCTGGCCGACGCGGGTCAGCTCAGGGAGGCGATCGAGGTGCTGGAACAGGCGTTCCACCAGACGCACAAGACACGCGGCCCGGAAGCCGTGCTGGTCTGCCGTCGGCTCGCCGGTCTGCTCCAGGAGTCCGGCAACCACCTCCAGGCGTGCGAGGTGCTCGAACACGCCCTGGACCTCGTCCAGGGCTGACGCCTCCGCCCGCCCGGCTCCGGCGGGCTCTCCCCGGGGGCGTCAGCCGGTCAGGGCCGGGATGATCCGGGCTCCGTACGCGTCGATGGTCGCCTCGCGGGCGTCGTGCATGTCGTAGACGGCGAACTGGTCCACGCCCATGTCCCGCAGCGCCTGGAGCTTCTCGATGTGGGCCTCGGCGGGGCCCAGCAGGCAGAACCGGTCGACGATCTCGTCGGGGACGAAGGCGGTGTCCGGGTTGCCGGTGCGCCCGTGGTGGCTGTAGTCGTAGCCGGAGCGTCCGGCGATGTACGCGGTCAGCGCCTCCGGGACCAGACCGGAGTGCTCGCCGTAGCGGGCGACCAGGTCGGCCACGTGGTTGCCGACCATCCCGCCGAACCAGCGGCACTGCTCGCGGGCGTGGTCGAGGTCGTCGCCCACATAGGCGGGGGCGGCGACGCAGATGGTGACGGAGTCCGGGTCCCGTCCGGCGTCGGACGCCGCGTCCCGTACCGCCTTGATCATCCACTCGGTGAGGAACGGGTCCGCCAGCTGGAGGATGAACCCGTCCGCCTTCTGCCCTGCCAGGGCGAGGGCCTTGGGCCCGTACGCCGCCATCCAGACCGGCAGCCGCCCGTCCTTCACCCACGGGATCTGCACCGGCTGCCCGTCGACCGTGGCCTCCCGCCCCTCGGCGAGGTCCCGGATGGCGTCGATGGCCTCCCCCAGCCGGGCCAGCGTGTTGGGCCGCCGGCCCGCGACCCGCATGGCGGAGTCCCCGCGCCCGATCCCGCACACCGTCCGGTTGCCGTACATGTCGTTGAGGGTGGCGAAGGTGGAGGCGGTCACCTCCCAGGTGCGGGTGCCCGGGTTGGTGACCATCGGGCCGACGATCATGCGGTCCGTGTGCTCCAGGATGCGGCTGTAGATGACGAACGGCTCCTGCCAGAGCACCGCCGAGTCGAAGGTCCAGCCGTAGCGGAAACCGTTGCGCTCGGCGCGGCGCATCAGGCCGACGACGGCGGAGGCGGGCGGGTCGGTCTGGAGGACGAGTCCGAAGTCCATGCGGGATCTCCTGGTCCGGGTGCGGCAGGTGTCGCGGGAGTGTCGGGGTCGTGCCTGGCTCGGCCGGTGAACCTCCCTCTGTCGACAGCGGGTTCGCGGCACAGGAGCACGCCCTCGAGCTGCGCGACGCCGCGATCGCCCATGCCCCGGGATCCTTCCACATCGGAACCGGCCGAACACTATGCGACGCGTTGCATCCAGCCGCCGGAGGAGAGAGCCAGCCGGGGACCGGTTCTTCCCCTCCGGGGGAAGCCGATCCTGGAGCTTTGCAGAGAAAAGGAGAACGACGCAATCACGCCAATCAACAGTTGACCGAAATGCCGCCGTCTACCTGCATCTCCCCCGGACTCTGCTTGAGCCGTGACGCACGGCACGCAGGGAAAGGAAGGATTTGCAGCCTTGGCCCCCATTAATCCGCATGGATCTTCACCTCTGCTCCGCATAGCGTGCACAACAGCTTTCTCTTCTCAGAGAATTCTCATCTTTGCGTGTAGACGGGGTGGAGTATGTGGAGGCATGCGCTTTCGCGCAGCAGCCGAGGGGCCTTGGCCGGCCTCTTGAGCGTGGCCATAGTGGGGGTGTCGGCCCCAGGGGCGCTCGCCACGCAGTCGGCACCGAAGGCGGTGAGCGCGGCCGAGAGAGCCTCCGGCACCGCGGACGACGCCGCCACGAGCGCCCTGGCTGAAGCCAAGCGCACGGGGAAGCCCGTGGAACTTGTGGCGGAACGCTCCGAGCGCGCAACGGTTTTCGCCAACCCGGACGGGGTCTCTTTCACAGCGGAGCAGTCGACCGTTCCGGTCCGTGTGGCGAAGGAGGGTGGCGGCTGGCAGGCCCCCGACGCAACTCTCGTACGGTGGGGTGACGGCACCGTAGGGCCCAGGGCTGCCGCGGCCGACGTAAGGTTCTCCGGGGGTGGGGACGCATCCCCGCTCGCCACGATCGCGGACGAGGGACGTTCCCTCAGCCTCTCCTGGCCCGGCACTCTGCCGAAGCCCGAACTCAGCGGGACCACCGCCCTCTACCCGGACGTACTGCCCGGTGTCGACCTGCAGGTCAACGCGACGGTGGAAAGCTTCCAACACCTCTTGGTGGTGAAGACGCCCGAGGCTGCCGAGGATCCGCGGCTGAAGAAGGTGTCGTTCGGGCTGAGTACCGAGGGGCTGACGGTCCGCCAGGGAGCGGCGGGCAACCTCGCCGCCGTGGACGCGAACGGAGCCACGGTCTTCCGCGCGCCGCCTCCTCAGATGTGGAACTCGGCCGGCAAGGCAGCTGCCGCCAAGGGGCGGAAGACTGCTCCTCAGGGGGCTCCGGCCGGATCCGCCTACGCAACCACGGCCCCTCCCACCGCCCCGGAGATCCCCGGTGACACGGCGGAGAACACTCCTTCCGGCAAGGGTGTGGAGCCCGGACAGGGCGACCGGGTCGTCCGGATGGACGTACAGGTCACGAAGGACGCGCTCGCCGTGACGCCGGACACGTCCATGCTGACCGAGGCGAAGGGGACGGACTTCCCGCTCTTCATCGATCCGAACGTCACCTGGGGCGAGTCGGAGCGTACGCTCCTGCGCTCGGACGGCTACGAGTCGTACGGCTGGGGCAACGGCGACGACAACCTGGGCAAGGGCGTCGGCAAGTGCGGTACCTGGAACGGCTACTACTGCGGCCCCGGCTATGTGCAGCGGCTCTACTACGAGTTCTCGCCGGCAGAGCTCAAGGGCAAGCAGGTGCTCGACGCCACCTTCCGGGTAACCGAGCCCTGGGCGTTCCAGTGCAGTCCACGCTGGGTCGACCTGGTCCGCACCAACAACATCTCGTCGTCCACCACCTGGGCCTCCCGTCCCAAGGAGCTGGACCTGATGGTCGACCGGAACGTGTCCGCGGGCCGTGGCTCGCTCTGCGACCCCGACTCCCCGGACGCGGCCATCGAGTTCCGGGACAACCCCGAGGAGACCAACGAGAACCTGACGCCGACCGTCCGTGACTTCGCCGCGGGCAAGTTCTCCAGGCTCACCCTGCAACTCCGTGCCCATGACGAGTCGGACACTTCAGCCTGGAAGCGGTTCCGCAACGACGCGGTCCTTTCGGTGAAGTTCGTCGCCCTCCCCGCGCTGCCGACGGGTGTGGGCCTGGTGTCCGGCAACGGCACGGTGTGCTCGACGCAGGCGGCCGACCCCGACATCATCAGCGACCCGACTCCGCTGGTCACCGGCAAGCCCAAGACCGCGTCGGGCGGGGAGTCCGGTGCCAGTCTGCGGATCCGGTGGCGGACGCAACGCCTGGACAGCGGTACGTGGGTGACCGCGCACACCGATGTGGACAGCCCCACGTCCGGCTACGTCGGCAACCTCGTGACCCAGTCCAAGAGCCTGCCCAAGTTGTCCGAAGGAGTGCGCTACCGACTCCTCGCCCTCACTCTCTCGTTCGACGAGAAGGGAGCCAACCGGCTCAACACGGGTTACACGACACCGTGCTACTTCATGGTCGACGCCACCGCCCCCAAGGCGCCGAAGGTGACGCTGGAGAGCCCGCACACTCCGTGCCTGCCCAATTCCTGCGTACCTCGCGGGCGGCCGGGGGCTCCGGTGAACTTCGCCTTCGCCGCAGCCGACGGAGACCCGCCCACCCTGTCGTACCAGTACAGGCTGACGTCGCAAGAGGCTTGGGTCAACGCCCAGAAGGTCTGCAGCACCGGGTCGAGCTGGGTGTGCGCAGGGGCACCGGAACACAGCGTGTTGATCAAGGGAGGGAAGGCGACGGTCAAACCGGCGAAGTCCGGAACGTACCGCATCTACGTCCGCGCCAAGGACAGTCTCGGACGCTGGGGTGCGCAGAGCACGCTGGACTTCGCGATCGCGACCGGAGAGGCCCCGGAGGGGCGCTGGCATCTGTCCGAGGCCGACGGGGTCGCGGTTGACTCCGAAGCAACCGACGGCCGCGACGATCTGACGCTCGGCGGTGGCGCGGTACGCGATGATCGCGGCCGCCGGGGGCTGCTCACGCACGACGCCCAGGGGGTGCCACTGTCTCAGCCGGTTACCGACCGGGGCCTGGCCCTGAACGGGACGGACGGCCACGCGTCGTCGTCCGCCCGGGTCCTGGAGACCGACAAGTCCTACACCGTCACCGCCTGGGTGCGGCTCGACCCCGGCGCCAACCGCACCATGACCGTCCTGAGTCAGACACCGTCGACCGCCAGTCCCTTCACCCAGAAGTACAGCCCCTTCTACCTCTCCTACGGGGCCGGGGGCGACGGGACATGGAGTCTGCGGACCCTGTCCAAGGAAGGCCAGTTCAGCACCGTCAAGGCCAAGCACACGGCCTCACGCGGGGTCTGGACACACGTGGCCGGCGTCTATGACGCCGAGGAGAGCACGATCGGCCTCTACGTCAACGGACTCCTCCAGGAGACCGCCGCAGCCGGGACCGCTTGGGCCTCGGACGGTCCGCTGCAGGTCGGACGGGTCATGCACGCCGACGTGAACAAGGACTACCTCCACGGCTCGGTGGACGAGCCCGCCGTATGGCAGAGGGCCCTCAGTGAGGAGGAGATCAAGGACGAGGCGAGGCTGCTGACCTCGGGCGGCTTCGCGGGCGTCGAGCTCATGGCCGACTGGAACCCCACGGCGGGCAGCGGCACCACCGTCCCCGACACCACGTCCGGCTACGGCAGGAGCCTGGCGCTGCAAGGCGGCGCGGCCCTGGCCGACGAGGCCATCGTGCTGGACGGTGTGGACGACCGGGCCACGACCACGGCGGGCCCCGTCGTGGACGACCTGGGGTCCTTCACCGCCTCGACCCTGGTGAAACTCGACCCGGAGAAGCTGCTGACCAAGAGCATCGGCTACACCGGCCAGGTCCTCGGCCAGCGGACCTCCGACGGTTCGGCCTGGGGCTTCTGGTACCAGCTGTCGGGCAAGGACACGGTGCTGGACATGGAGACCGGGCTCGAGACGACGGTGCCCGTCGGCAAGTGGCACTTCGGGCGGCTCAACAACGACGGCTCGTTCAGCTCCGTCGTCTCCGACGAAGTCGCCTCCCTCGACAGCGAGGTGCGGCTGACCGGGACATTCGACGCCCAGGAGGGCACGATCAGCCTGTATCTGGGCCACAACCAGAACGGCGATTCCAAGGCGTACACCGCCCGGCTGAGCAGCGGTGAGTTCGCTCTGGGGGCGGGTTTCACCGGCGGCGCCTGGAAGCACCATCTGCCGGCCCGCATCTTCGAAACCCGCCTGTGGGCGGGGGCTATGGCGAGTTCGGCGCAGATCGACGAGCACGTCGGCGACTGACCGAGGCACCACCCGTGGGGCGGCGTCATGCGAGACATGGCGCCGCCCCACCTTTGAGCGGCCATGGAGCCGCAAGCGAAACACCACACCGTTGGTGAGACCCGTGGGGGATAACCGCATGTTGTTCGGCACAGTGAAATCACGACCACGGAAGGTCGGCCGGCCAGGCCGGAGCCTTCTGGCGAGCGTTCTGGCCATGTTCGTGGCCGTTCCCATCGTCTACGCGCCGACCGCCGATGCCCGGCCGGGGGGTCTGGGCCGCCCCGAGGTCCAGGAGCAGCGGGTCAGCAAGGTGCGACCGGTCGACGGCCCGGGCGCGCAGAAAGCGCGGGCACAGGTGGCCGCCGATCTGGCGGCCAATTCGGTGCAGGCCCGCAGGGCCGAGGCCGAACAGCGAAAGGCCGTATGGCCCGAGCCCGGCAGCGCGAAGCTCACCCCGGGTGCCGTCAAACGGGCCGCGGGGAGTCTGCCGTTGACCCTGCGTTCGGCCCCGAGCAGGAAGAGCTCGGCCGACGTCGGCACAGCCACCGTGAACGTCCTGGACCAGAGGACCGCCGACCGTCTCGGCATCACCGGTGTGGTCATGACCGCCGAGGCCGAGACGGCGGGCAAGGGCGAGATAGCGGTCGACTACGGCGACTTCGCCTCCGCGGTGGGCGGCGGCTGGGCCGGACGACTGGAACTCGCGACGCTCCCCGCCTGCGCGCTGACGACTCCGGAGAAGTCCGTCTGTCGTACGCGTACGCCCCTTCCATCGGCCAACGACACGCGCGAGCAGACCGTGTCCGCCGTCGTACCGCTGAGTGCCCCCTCCGATGGCGGCTCGCCGCGGTCTGCCTCCTCCGCCCCCGGCCCCACCGTTCTGGCCCTGGCAGCCCCTGGGGCCGGCACCGGGGAATCTCCCTCGGGCAGTGGTGACTACTCGGCCACCGACCTCTCCGAGTCCTCGTCGTGGTCGGCCGGCAGCAGTTCGGGGTCCTTCACCTGGTCGCACGACTTCCCCCTTCCCACGCCCGCCGCCGGACCGGCGCCGACTCTGTCCCTCGGCTATGACTCGGGCAGTGTCGACGGCCGCACCGCCTCCACGAACAATCAGGGCAGCACGGTCGGCGAAGGATTCAGCAGCACCGAATCGTATGTGGAGCGCTCCTACGGGAGCTGCGACAAAGACGGGCAGGACGACGTCTTCGACCTCTGCTGGAAGTACGACAACGCCCGGCTCGTCCTGAACGGCAAGTCCTCCACTCTGGTCAAGGACACCACATCGGGCAAGTGGCGGCTCCAGGGCGACGACGCATCGAAGGTCACCCGGTCCACCGGGGCCGACAACGGGGACGACGACGGCGAATACTGGACCGTGGTCACCGGTGACGGTTCCACGTATGTCTTCGGCCTGAACAAGCTGCCGGGTGCGGCTGCCCAGCGCACCCACTCCGTGTGGACCGCACCCGTCTTCGGCGACGACTCGGGCGAGCCCGGATACGACGAGGGCAACTCGTTCGCCGGTCGTTCACTGACGCAGGCGTGGCGGTGGAACCTCGACTACGTCCACGACACCCGTGGCAACGCGTCCACCTACTGGTACGCGGCCGAGGAGAACCACTACCGGAAGAACAAGTCGGCCAAGTCCGATGCTTCCTACGTCCGCGGCGGGTACCTCAGGGAGATCCAGTACGGCCTCCGCAAGGGGGCGCTGTTCACCGGCAACGCCGACGCCAAGGTCACCTTCGGCTACGCAGAGCGCTGCACGGTCTCCGACTGCTCCGAGCTGAAGAAGGAAACCGCGGAGAGATGGCCGGATGTCCCCTTCTACGCCATCTGCTCGAACGGCTCCGGCGACTGTGACGCGCTGGCGCCGGCCTTCTTCACCCGCAAGCGCCTGACCTCCGTCAACACCTTCACCTGGTCGGCGGCGACGTCCTCGTACGATCCCGTCGACTCCTGGGCGCTGACCCAGAAGTATCTCGACGGGGGCGACATCGGTGATACGACCGACCATGTGCTGACGCTCCAGTCACTCCGGCGGACCGCCAAGGCCGGTTCCACCCCCGTCGTCATGGACCCCATCACCTTCACCTACCACATGCGCCCCAACCGGGTGGACGGTACGGACGACATCCTGCCGCTGACCCGGCCCCGGATATCGACGATCACGTCGGAGACCGGTGCCATCTCCACCGTCACGATGTCCGCTCCCGAGTGTGTGCGGAGCGAGGTGACCGGAGCCGCCGAGGACACCAACACCCGTAGCTGCTTCCCGCAGTTCTGGAACATCAACGGTTCCTCCACCGCCTCCGTGGACTGGTTCCACAAGTACCGGGTACTCGCCGTGGTCACCTCCGACCCGTCCGGGCACAACGACGTCCTGGAGCAGGAGTTCGCGTACAGCGGCGCAGCCTGGCACTACAACGACTCGCCCCTGACGCCCAAGGAGGAACGGACCTGGTCCGACTGGCGCGGCTACCGCCAGGTGACCGTCTACAAGGGAGCCAAGGACACCACCCGTTCCCGGACCGTCTCCCTCTACCTCCAAGGCATGAACGGCGACGCCACGCGGTCCGGGCCCCCCAGGTCCGTCAGCGTGCCCGGTCTGCCGGTCCCGGGCCTCACGGTCCCCTCCATCACCGACGACGCCGACTACGGAGGCCAGCTCCGCCAGCAGATCACGTACTCCGGTGCCACGGCGATCGGGGCCGTGGTCAACGAGCCCTGGGCGCAGGAGACGGCCCGGCAGAAGGTGCCGGGCGCCGGGGACCATGTCGCACGTTATGTGCGGACCCGGAAGACCACCACCCACACGTACCTGACCGTGCCGAAGTCCTGGCGCTCCCGTACGGTCACGACCGATCATGACGACCACGGGATGCCGTACCAGGTCCAGGACAGCGGTGACGACGCCAGATCCGGCGACGAGACCTGCACCCGTACCTGGTACGCGCGGAACGCGGACGCCGGTATCACCACTCTGCCGTCCCGGGTCAGGACCGTCGGCAGGACCTGCTCGGTGACCGATGCCGCGCTGAATCTGCCGGCCACCTCGGCACAGCGCGGTGATGTCCTCTCGGACACCGCGCTCGCCTACGACGGCGCCACCTGGTCCGCCACCCAGAAGCCCACCGTGGGCCTCACCACCTGGAGCGGCCGCGCGGCCTCGTACAACGCGGCGGACCAGCCCTCGTGGCAGACCGTCTCCACCACGGGCTACGACGCGCTCGGCCGGGCCACCTCCTCCACCGACGCGGCCCAGCACACGACGAGGACGGATTACGTTCCGGCGCAGGGCGGTCCGGTGACGCGCACCGATGTCACCAACGCCAAGGGCCACAAGACCATCACTTTCTTCGACACCCGGCGCAATCTGCCGTTGCGGACGTTCGACCCCAACGCCAAGAAGACGGAGGTCGCCTACGACGCCGTGGGCCGCATGACCGAGGTCTGGCTGCCGAACCGCAACCGTGCTGCTGGCTACAGCCCGAACCAGAAGTTCGGCTACCGCCTGAGCAGGACCGACGCGTCGGCGGTCTCCACCTCGGTGCTCAACAAGGACGGCACCACTTACCAGACCACGTACGCGATCTACGACTCCCTGCTGCGTCCGCTCCAGAAGCAGTCGCCCACTCCGCAGGGGGGCCGACTGCTCACCGACACCCGTTACGACTCTCGGGGCCTGGCTTACGAGACGCATGCGGACATCTTCGACAGCAAGAACCTGCCCAACGGCACCTACACCCGGGCCGAGTACGGCGAGTCGCCCACCCAGACCGAAGTCGTCTTCGACGGCGCCGGCCGCGAGACATCGCGTTCGGTGTACTTCTTCGGGGTCAAGCGCTGGACCACATCCACCCAGCACACCGGCGATTCCACGGCCACCTCGTCCCTAGCGGGCGGCAACGCGACCCGGGCGGTCGTCGATGCCCGCGGGCTGACGGTGGAGACACGCTCGTACGCCGGTTCCTCCCCCAACGACGTCCAGTACGGCAGCGCCACCGGTGCCGCGTACACATCCGCGAGGACGGGCTACACGCTCGACGGCAAGGAGACCACGTTCACCGGGCCGGACAACTCCGTGTGGACCTACGGCTACGACCTCTTCGGCCGCCGCACCACGGTGAACGACCCGGACAAGAAGGACGCGGACAGCGAGTACAACGCGCTCGACCAGCTCACCAGGATCACCGACAGCAGGAAGGCGGCGGTCCTCACCGAGTACGACGAGATCGGCCGGATCACCGCCACCTGGGCGGGCAGCAAGACGGATGCCAACCAGTTGACCGCGCACCGGTACGACGACGTGCTCAAGGGCAGTCCGTCTTCGTCCACCCGCTACGTCGGTGGCAAAGCCGGAAAGGCGTACGTCCGCGAGGTCGTCGCCTACGACAGTCTGGGCCGCGCCACGGGCACCCGGCTGAAGCTTCCCGCGAGCGACCCGCTGGTCGTGGCCGGGGCACCGGCCACGATCGACTTCTCGACCGCCTTCAACATCGACGGCTCGAAGGCGAACTCCACAGAACCGGGGTTGGGCGGCCTTCCCTCCGAGGTTCTCACCTACGGCCACACGCCCCTCGGCGAGATCAAGTCGATCGTCGGCTCCACCGGGTATCTGCTCTCCGCCGACTACTCGGCCCTCGGCCAGGTGCAGCAGCTCGTGCTCGGCACCGCGAACACCGAGGCCCACAAGAAGGCCTACGTGACCAACACCTACGAGGAGGGAACCGGCCGGCTGACCCGGAGCCATGTCACGGACCAGACGCATCCGTACATGCTCCAGGATCTCAACTACACCTTCAACGACGCCGGCAACGTGACGGCCATATCCGACCCGACGACGCTGGGCGGAGCCGGCAAGGCCGAGACCCAGTGCTTCGCCTACGACGGTTTCCGACGTCTCACGGAGGCATGGACCCCCGCCTCACAGAAGTGCGGCGATACCCGGAAGGCCGACAGCCTCTCCGGTCCCGCTCCGTACTGGACCGGCTATACCTACGACGACGCCGGTCAGCGCCGGACGGAGACCCAGCACCGGACCACCGGTGATGTCACGACCACCTACTGCTACACCGACGCCCGCCCGCATCTGCTGACCGGGACCAGCACGCAGAACAACTGCGCGGCTCCGCAGCGCTCGTACACGTACGACGAGACGGGCAACACGCGCAGCCGGCCGGGTGCGTCCGGGACTCAGGACCTCAAGTGGGACAAGGAAGGCAGGCTGGAAAGCCTTTCGGAGGGGGCCAGGAGCACCGACTACGTCTACGACGCCGACGGCAACCTGCTGATCCGCAGCGAGAAGAACGGCGAGCGCGTTCTGTACGCCGGCGGGACAGAGCTGCATCTCAAGTCCGATGGAAAGTTCTGGGCCCAGCGCTTCTACGGGACGCAGCAGCTGACCGTCGCCATCCGCTCCAACGAGTCGGGCACCAACAAGCTCCAGTACCTGGCCGGTGACCGCCACGGAACCTCCTCCCTCGCCATCGCCTCCGACACCCAGGCGTTCACCAAGCGATACATGACCGTCTTCGGTGCGGAACGCGCGGGAGCCATCGGCCTCTGGCCGGGAGACCGGGGTTTCCTGGGCAAGACGCACGACAGGTCCACCGGGCTGACGCATGTCGACGCTCGTGAGTACGATGCGGCGCTCGGCCGTTTCATCAGCGTCGACCCGCTGCTGGAGCCGGGCAAGCACCAGTCGCTCAACGGATACGGATACGCCGAGAACAATCCAGCGACCCTGTCCGACCCATCGGGGCTGGGCTCCTTCTCCTGCACCATGGGGGTGGACTGCAGCGCCGCGGTGGTAAAGGTCGAGTCCACCGTGTCGCCGCCGCTCTACGGCGCCAGCAGCACGGGCCACTCGGGCACCGCGTGGAACTCCCCCCTCGGCTTCACGGGCAGCTCCGCCTCTCCCCTGCTGCCGTCCCCGCCGCCGCTGCTCATGGGGCCCGACCCCATCGAGCTGCAGTACACGGGGCCGATGAGCCCGGCACAGAAGATGCAGGCGCTCAAGCGGTATCTGGACAGCATTCCCGTACAGTCCGGCTCGCTGGTCCACAACGACCACGGCGGGGACGGGAAGGTCAAGAGCGACGGGCCCTGGAGCCTTGCGTATCGTTGGATGTGGGGGAGCGATTTCAGCAATCCGACCAACACCATCTCGGACGCGAAGTTCGACGGTGACGACAAGATGACGGAACTCGTCAGGAAGAGCTCCGGCATGAAGGACGTCCGCGAGCAGGTCGTGAAGCAATTCACCGAGACGGGGAAAAAGAGCGGAAAAGACAAGTACAGCGTCACCAAGAACCGGGACGGGTCCGAAAAGAGCAAGGCCCAGATGGCCCAATCCTACGTGGCCGACTTCGGCGGACTCCTCATCGGCAAGGAGAGCCGTGAGGCCCAGGGAGTCCTGGGCTCCTACGACGTCACGTACGACATCGTGAAAAGCAAGGGCAATGAATTCACCGTCGAGTACCGCGTGAGAACAGACATCGACAACGAGTCTTTCGTGCCGGGCCACAGCCCGGGCCAGAAGATATTCAACTACCTTCCGCAGAAGATGGGCGGATACTTCGCGGGATACCGAGTGGATATCAGATGGTCCGAAACCATGTACAAGTAGACGGATGTGATCGTCGTGAATCGAAGTAGAGCACGCATGGCCAAGGCCGGACTGGCCGCCCTGCTCATCGTGGGCAGCGCGACCGGATGCAGCACCGGACCGGACCGCACGATCGAACGGGCGCAGGTCGTCGGCGTGTGGAAAGCCGACGACGGCGGGCAGATCGAGTTCGCCTCCGACGGCCGGTTCGAGATGTCCGGAATCGCGCGAAGTGCAGTGGTCTTCAGCTTCAGCGAGCCTCCGCCGGGTGAGGGTCCCTTGTCCGGTTCCGGAACGTGGGAGCTGGAGAATCGGCGAAGCATCGAGGTGACGTACGAGAAGGGCGGTTCGTTCTCGTACGTCGAATCGGGCGAGATAGCCATCGCCGAAAGCGGGAAGAATCCGGCGCTCTACTTCTCGACGAACAGCGACAAGGGATACGGATACAGGATCAGCAAGGTCTCGTAGCCGTTCCACGTCGGGCAGGGCCGGTTCCGTCCTCGGGCGGGGCCGGCCCTGACGCGTGTGTGAGCCGTGCGCGGGTCAGCCCGCGTACTGGCAGGTGCCTCGCGGGAGGTAGGTGCCGTGACCGGTGCGGCCGGTGAACTTGCGGTGCTCGATGACGGGTTCGCCGCGCGAGAGTACGGTCTCGACCTGGCCGGTGATCCGTTTGCCCTCGTACGCCGAGTAGTCGACGTTCATGTGGTGCGTCTCGGCGGAGAGGGTCTGCTCGGCGGCCGGGTCGTAGATGACGATGTCCGCGTCGGCGCCCGGGGCGATGGTGCCCTTCTTCGGGTAGAGGCCGAACATGCGGGCCGGGGAGGCGCAGGCGATCTCGATCCAGCGGCGGCGGGTGATGTGGCCGTCCACGACCGCCTGGTGGAGCAGGTCCATGCGGTGTTCGACGCCCGGCATACCGTTGGGGATCTTGGAGAAGTCGCCGCGGCCCATCTCCTTCTGGCCGGAGAAGCAGAAGGGGCAGTGGTCGGTGGAGACGACCTGGAGTTCGTTGTTCCGCAGGCCCCGCCAGAGCGCCTCCTGGTGCTCCTTGGGGCGCAGCGGGGTGGAGCAGACGTACTTGGCGCCCTCGAAGTCGGGCTCGGCCAGATTGTCGGTGGAGAGGAAGAGGTACTGGGGACAGGTCTCGCCGAAGACCGGGAGGCCCTTGTGGCGGGCGGCGGCGATCTCGGCCACCGCCTCGTCGGCGGAGACGTGGACGACGTAGAGGGGTGAGCCCGCGACCCGGGCCAACTGGACGGCGCGGTGGGTGGCTTCGGCCTCCAGGGCGACCTTGCGGACGTCTCCGTGGTAGCGGGGGTCGGTGCGGCCGGCGGCGAGGGCCTGTTCGACCAGCACGTCGATGGCGATGCCGTTCTCGGCATGCATCATGATCAACCCGCCGTTGCCGGAGGCCTGTTGCATGGCGCGCAGGATCTGGCCGTCGTCGGAGTAGAAGACGCCCGGATACGCCATGAAGAGCTTGAAGGAGGTGACGCCCTCCGCGACCAGGCGGTCCATCTCCTTGAGCGAGGAGGGGTTCACGTCCGCGAGGATCATGTGGAAGCCGTAGTCGACGGCGCAGTTGCCGTCCGCCTTGGCGTACCAGGCGTCGAGCCCCTCGCGCAGGGACCTGCCCACGCTCTGGATCGCGAAGTCCACGATGGTGGTGGTCCCGCCCCAGGCGGCGGCCCGGGTGCCGGTCTCGAAGGTGTCGGCGGCGTAGGTCCCGCCGAACGGCATCTCCATGTGGGTGTGCGCGTCGACGCCCCCCGGGATGACGTACTTGCCGGTGGCGTCGATCCGGCGGTCGGCGGTCCAGGATCCGGCCGCGTCCGTGCCGTGGGCGGCGAGCGCGGCGATGCGCCCGCCCTCGACGAGGACGTCGGCGTGGATCTCGTCGGACGCGGTGATGACCAGGCCACCGTGGATGACGGTGCGGCTCATGGGTACCTCCTCGCTGGGGCGGCACGGGGGTCCGGTCGCGTGGGCGAACGGCCCCCCGTACGCTGCCCGGTCGGCGCTCGTACGGTGCTCGGTACTCGGACCGCGGTCGTACGGCTCGGACTCTCGTCGTACGGTGTTCAGCCCGCGGCGCGCAGGGCGTCGGCCAGGATCGACGCGCCCTCCTCCGCCTCGGCGACGGTCAGGGTCAGGGGCGGGGCGATCCGCAGCACGCTGGTGTTGTGGCCGCCGCCCTTGCCGATGAGCAGGCCGCCCGCGCGCGCCGCCTCCAGGACGGCCGCGGCCGCCTCCGGGTCCGCCTCGTCGGTGCCGGGCTTCACCAGCTCGATACCGATCATCAGACCCCGGCCGCGCACCTCGCGTACGGCGTCGGAGGCGGCGGCGACCGACCGCAGCCGCTCGATGAGCAGACCGCCCACGCGCCGGGCGTTGCCCTGGAGGTCGTGCTCCAGGTGGTACGCGAGGTTGGCGAGACCGGCCGCCATGGTGACGGGTGAACCGCCGAACGTGGAGATGGAGTTGGCGTCCAGGCAGTTCATCACCTCTGCCCGGGCGACGACTCCGCCGATGGACATGCCGTTGCCGATGCCCTTGGCGAAGGTGAGGATGTCCGGCGGCCCGTTCTCGGCGTGCGCCTGCCACCCCCAGAAGTGTTCGCCGGTGCGGCCCCAGCCGGTCTGCACCTCGTCGGAGATCCACAACACCCCGTGCCGGTCCAGGACTTCGCGGAACGCGGCGAACAGCCCGTCGGGCGGTGAGGTGAAGCCCCCGACGCCCTGGATCGGTTCCGCGATGAGGGCCGCGGCCTCCCGGGTGTGGCCGAGGAGGTCCTCCAGATCGGCGACGCACGCCCGGATGAACTGCGCGTCGCTCAACTCGGCGTACGGGCCCCGGGTGCGGACGCCCCCGTGGACGTACAGCGTCTGCAAGGGGGACAGACTCGTGGGCGACCAGGCGTGGTTGCCGGTGATGGAGACGGCCGAGAACGAGCGGCCGTGGTAGCTGTTGCGCATCGCCAGGATCTGGTTGGAGCGGCGGTACGCGGTGGCGAGCAGGAGGGCCGTGTCGTTGGCCTCGGTCCCCGACGTGGTGAAGAAGACCCGGGCGTCGGGGATGCCGGAGAGGTGGGCGATGCGCTCGGCCAGCTCCACCATCGGGCGGTTGAGGTAGAGGGTGGAGGAGTGGATGATCCGCCCGGCCTGTTCGGCGACCGCCTTGGTGACCTCGGGCAGGGCGTGGGCGGTCATGGTGGTGAGGATGCCGCCGAAGAAGTCCAGGTAGCGGTTGCCGTCGGCGTCCCAGACGTACCGGCCCTCGCCGTGGGTGAGTTCGATGGGGTGGCGGTAGTAGAGGGCCAGCCACTCGGGGCTGACGGCGAGGTGGCGTTCGTACAGTCCGCTCACGGCTCCACCAGCCCGTCGTAGGCGTCGGGCCGTCGGTCACGGTAGAAGGCCCACTGCCGGCGGACCTCCTCGATCAGACCGAAGTCCAGGTCCCGGACGAGGAGTTCCTCCTCTTTGTCGCTGGCGACGTCCCCGACGAACTGACCGCGCGGGTCGACGAAGTAGCTGGTGCCGTAGAAGTCGTTGTCGCCGTACTCCTCCTGGCCGACGCGGTTGATCGCGGCGACGAAGTACTCGTTGGCGACGGCGGACGCGGGCTGTTCCAGCTGCCAGAGGTAGGCGGAGAGACCGCGCGAGGTGGCGGACGGGTTGTAGACCAACTGGGCTCCGTTGAGTCCGAGTTGACGCCACCCCTCGGGGAAGTGCCGGTCGTAGCAGATGTAGACGCCGACCTTGCCGACGGCCGTGTCGAAGACCGGCCAGCCGGCGTTCCCGGGCTTGAAGTAGTACTTCTCCCAGAACCCCTTCACCTGCGGGATGTGGTGCTTGCGGTACTTGCCGAGGTAGGAGCCGTCGGCGTCGATCACGGCGGCGGTGTTGTAGTAGAAGCCGGACTGCTCGACCTCGAAGACCGGGACCACGATGACCATGCCGGTCTCCCGGGCGAGGTCCTGCATCCGGCGGACGGTCGGCCCGTCCGGGACCGGCTCGGCCCAGCGGTAGTGCTCGGGCTCCTGGACCTGGCAGAAGTAGGGGGCGTTGAACACCTCCTGGAACCCGATGACCTTCGCCCCCTGCCGGGCGGCCTCGCGCGCATGCTCCTCATGCTTGGCGATCATGGATTCGGTGTCGCCGGTCCAGGTCGCCTGGACGAGTGCGGCGCGTACGACGTGGGACATGAGCTGCTCCTTCGACGCGGCGTCAGAGAGCCTCTACGCGATTTCTACGCACGTAGATCGGTGCATGGATGGAGAACGTAAGCCCCTCCGTGCGGCGGGGCAAGACCATCGCCGTGAACCGGCTGAGTCGATCATGTTTCGCACCCGAGCGGTCCACAACGGCCACGGTACGCATCATTCCCCGCACCCGGTGGTGTCTCCGGCCGATCGGGGTGGTAGTTGCCCTGAAGTGCGCTCCAGCTCGTAGCCTCCGGGGCGTCAGGGCACCGCGGGCGTCACCAGGGGCGGGACCGTCGCCGCGGGGCGGCGGCCGAGCGAAAGGACCTTCATGCGGTACACACTCTTCGGCAGGACCGGGCTGCGCGTCAGCGAGCTGGCGCTGGGCGCCATGACCCTGGGCCGCCACGAATCCGGCCACACGGCCGTACGGGAGACCTCCGGGCGGATTCTCGACGCCTACCTGGAGGCGGGCGGGAACTTCGTGGACACGGCCGACGTCTACGCGGCCGGCGCCTCCGAGACCGTGCTCGGGGAGCTGCTGGACGAGGACCGCCGGGACACGCTCGTCCTGGCCAGCAAGTACACCTGCGCCACCCGGCCCGGCGACGTCAACTCCGGCGGCAACCACCGCAAGAACCTGGTGCAGTCCGTGGAGGCCAGCCTCCGGCGGCTGCGCACCGACCGGCTGGACGTCCTCTGGGTGCACGCCCGGGACCACTTCACCCCGGTGGAGGAGGTCATGCGCGCGCTCGACGACCTGGTCCGGAGCGGCAAGGTGCTGTACGTGGGCGTGTCGGACTGGGCCGCCTGGGAGATCGCCCAGGCCAGTACGGTGGCCGAGCTGCGCGGCTGGACCCCCTTCACCGGTTCGCAACTCCGCTACAGCCTGCTGGAGCGGACCCCGGAGCGCGAACTGCTCCCGCAGGCCCGCGCCTTCGACCAGGCCGTCTTCGCGTGGAGCCCGCTCGCCCGGGGCCGCCTCACGGGCCGCCGGGAGGAGACCGCGCCGGACGCCTGGGACGACGAGGCGGAGCGGCGCGCCCGGGAGACCGTGCGGGCCGTCGTCGAGATCGCCCGGGAGGGTGGCTGGAGCCCGGCGGCCGTGGCCCTCGCCTGGCTGCGCGGCCGCCCGGGGAACATCGTCCCGATCCTCGGCCCGTCCAGGCCGGACCACCTCACCGAGGCCCTCGGCTGCCTGGAGGTGCGGCTGGACGTGGACGCCATGGGCCGGCTCGACACGGTGAGCCGGGTGCCGCTGGGCTTCCCGCACGACTTCCTGCGCGAGGACGAGGTACGCAAGACGGTGTACGGGGACCGCTGGACGGCCATCGAGGACCGGCGCTCGGCCCATCGCCGTACGGTCTTCGGGGCGATCTGAGGCTCTCGGGGGCGCTCCGAGGTTCTCCGCACCGCCGCGCCGGTGAGGCGGGCGGGGCCGTCGGCCGTGAGCCGGATGGGGGCTGCGGTCTCCCGAGGGCTGCTGCCCGGGGGCGCTCGTCCCCCTGCCCGCCTCACACCCCCGGCACGCCCGCCACCCGCAGTGCGTGGACCAGGTCCCACTCCCGCTCCACCGACACCTCGCGGGCCGCCGCCAGCAGCTGCGGCAGGATGCGGTGGCCCCCGTCGCCGCCCGCGATCCCGGCCGCCTCCTGGGGCGTACGTACGCGGACGAAGGCGCCGAGCAGCGCCCGTGCCTCGGCCCCGTGGCCCGCCCCGTCCAGGGCCAGTACCGCTTCGGCCACCTCGGCGGCGGGTCTCGCCACGCCCTGCCGGAGCAGCAGCCCGCAGTCGTCGTCCCGGCCCGCCGAGGCCAGCGCGCCCGCCGCCGCGGCGAACCCGGCGGGCGGCAGCGAGGACGCCTCCCAGAGCAGGGTCGTCCAGTCGGCGGCGAGCCCGGCCCGGTGCAGGGCGACCGCCAGCACCGGCAGCCGGGGCGCGGGCCAGGCCGCCACCTCGCAGAGCACGACATGGGCCTCGCCGCTGCGCCCCGCCGTACGGAGGCGGACCAGCCGTTCGACGGCGGCGACCACGGCCGCACCCGCCGCCGGGTCCGGCTCCGGCGCGGCGACGCGGACGCGTGCTTCCGGCTCCCCCGCCGCGCCGCCGCCGAACCGGGCGCCGCGCGGGGCGGAGCCGCCCTCCGCCGGGGGCGCGGGCAGCACGGGAACGGGCGAGGGCGCGTACGCGGTCCCCTCCCCCTCGTCGTCCACATCGAGCCCGGCGAACCGTGCGCCCCGCGGCTTCTTGCGCCTGGGCGCGGGGGCGGGGGCGGGTCCGGGACCGGCGGCGGAACCGGTCCCGGACCCGGACCTGCGGGACGACCGGGAGCGCGCCGAGGGTTCAGTGGCCGGTTCATGTTCGGGGGCCGGTTCACCTCCCCGTACGGATTCCGGTACGGGCTCCGCCATCGGTACGGGCTCCGGTGCCGCCCCCGGAACGGGCTCCGGCGCCTCCCCGCCCCAACTCGCCCGGCCGCGCCCCGTCCAGGCCTCGGCCCCCTCCCCCGTCCTCGACCGGGGAACCGTGACCGCCGCCAGCCGCCCCCGCAGCTCCGCGCATCGGGCCGCCGCGCGCCGGTGGTCGTCCTGCGCCCAGGCCAGCGCCTCCGCCGCGGCCGGGTCCACGCCCACCGGTCCGGCCGCCCCGGCCGCCCCGGCCGCCCCCGTCGGCCCGGCGGCTCCCGCCGCCCCCGCCGTACGCAGCCGCTCCGCCGCCCGGCCCTGCTCGCGGATCATCAACTCCAGCCGGTGGACCAGCTCCTGGCGTCCGCCGAGCCGCCGGTCATGGGCCGCGGCGGAGGCGGAGTAGAGCGCGGCGGTCCGCACCGAGACCCGCTCGGCCACGTGCGTACCGTGCAGTGCGGCCAGGTCCGCGAGCAGTGACTCCACGACGTCCCAGGGCGGTATCTCCACCCCGTCGAGGCAGGACCGCATCCCTTGCGGGTCGCGCCGGGTGAAGACCCCGTACCACCCGCTTCCGGGGTCGAGCCGTGCCGTCAGTTCTCGTAGATACTGCGCGAACGTGCCTACATCCACCGCTTGTTGACGCACCGTCATCGCCGCTCTCGCCGACTGTGGACTTCGACTGGAGCCTTCCAGTCCGCAGGCATTCGACCGCAGGTGTGTTACGGGGCGGCTACGCGCGGCTTTCGTCCGCGCTGCGGCGGGCGCACGGCACCGGCGCCGTGCGCCCCCCTCCGCACGCGAGGGCGGCCGGGGACGGAGCCGGGCTCAGAAGGTGACGGCGATCCCGGTGTGCGGGCGCTTGCCGAGGCGGGCGACGGTGGCGGGCCAGTCGACGAGCCAGAACTTCCAGGTGTACTTGCGGGCGAGCAGCTTGCGTACCGCGCGCGTCTCCGCAGCGTCGAGGAGGCGCGCGGTGCCCACGGCGCTCGGGGCGCCCTCCGCGATCCGGCCGCGCACATCGCAGACGGTGACGGTGACGGCGGTGTTGTTCCGGAGCCGTTTGACCTTCCACGAGTCGGAGCGGGTCCAGACGTACAGCACCTCGCCGTCGACAGCGGCCCAGACGGGCGTGGCGACGGGCGTGCCGTCCTTCCGGTACGTGGTCAGGCTGACGTATTCGCTGCGCTCGAAGTCCTGGAGAGTCACGGACGCGACCCTACGCACCGCACGGCCGTTACGCGATCAGGGGGACGACGGCGGGTTCGACCGGTCCGGCGGATCGGGCCGAACCGACGGATCCGGCGGACCGGGCAGGCCCGGAGGCCGCCGTGCCCTCCGGTCCGCAGCGGCCGAGCAGCTCGTCCAGGGAGAGGCCGAGGGCCCCGGCCAGCGCGGCGACCGTGAAGAAGGCGGGGGTGGGGGCGCGGCCGGTCTCGATCTTGCGGAGGGTCTCGGCGGAGATTCCCGCGCTCGCCGCGACGGCGACCATGCTGCGCTCCCCGCGCGCCTCACGCAGGAGGCGCCCGAGACGTTCGCCGCGGAGGCGCTCTTCGGGGGTGAGAGGGGTGCGGACCATGGCCCCACTCTACTACGCCCCACCATTCTTATACCGTCATTACTATACCGCTTCGACCGGTATAGTAATGGGCATGGTGCACATCAAGACCGACACATCCATCGAGGCCATGCGCGACTCCGGCCGGGTCGTCGCCCAGATCCTGACCCGCGCCCGGGAGGTCGCGGCGGTCGGCGTGACCCCCCGCGAGCTGGACGAGGCGGCCCGCGAGGTGCTGCGCGAGGCGGGGGCCGCCTCCCCCTTCCTCGACTACAAGCCGCACTTCGCGCCCACCCCCTTCCCCGCCGTCATCTGCGTCTCCGTCAACGACGCCGTCGTCCACGGCATCCCCTCCGCCGAACCCCTGCGCGACGGCGACCTGGTCAGCGTGGACGCGGGCGCCCTGCTCGACGGCTGGGCGGGCGACGCGGCGGTCAGCTTCACCGTGGGCGAGCCCCGCCCCGCCGACACCCGGCTGATCGCCACGGCGGAGGCCGCCCTGGCGGCGGGCATCGGCGCGGCCGTCGTCGGCAACCGGATCGGGGACATCGCCCACGCCATCGGCAAGGTCTGCCGGGCGGCGGGCTACGGCATCCTCGACGGCCACGGCGGCCACGGCATCGGCCGTTCGATGCACGAGGACCCGTCCGTGCCGAACGAGGGCCGCCCGGGACGCGGTATGCCGCTGCGCCACGGGATGGTCCTCGCCATCGAGCCGATGCTGCTCGCGGGCGGCCTGGACGAGTTCCGCCACGACCCGGACGGCTGGACCCTGCGGACGACCGACGGCAGCCGGGCCGCGCACGCCGAGCACACGGTGGCCATCACGGACGACGGCCCCCGCGTGCTCACCGCACTCTGATCCGCGCTCAGGTCGCTCGGAACCCCCGGATCCCGCAGAGGCCCCGGGGTTCGCAGAGGCCCCGGGCCGCTCAGCGCCCGACGAACGCCCTCGCCAGCTCCTCGCCCCTGCTCTCCGCCGTGGCGCGGCTCTCGATCGGGGAGATCCGGGAGTCCTTGAACGCGATGTACGTGACGCCGGACGCGGCCCCGCCCGTCGTCGGGTGGGGGTCGATGGACAGCTCCTCGGCCAGGGCATACGAGCCCTCCCCGATGATCCCGGCGGGCCCGGTGTCACCGATGACGGCGTACCGCACCCTGCCCTCGTAGATCACGGCGACGACGCTGCCGCCGGTCAGCCCGGACTTCCGGTAGTCCCAGGTACGGCTCGGCGCCGGTACCACCACGAACGGCAGCGCGGCCGAGTCCAGGGGTTTGCCGCGCGAGCTGGTGAAGGCGGTCTGCGGCTGGAAGTAGGGGTCGGTCTTCTTGTTGCAGACCTTCGTCCGCCGCCCGTCGCAGTCGATGTCCATGTCCGCCTTCCAGAAGACGGCATCGCTGGTGGCGCAGACGGGAACGGTGGCCTTGGCGATGTTGGCGTCCGTACGGTACTTGCCCTGGGAGATCTGCCGGCAGGAGCGGACCTCCGCGAGCAGCTCCTCGGCGGTCACGGGGGCGTCGTCGGCCGGAACATCGGCCCGGGCGTCCGCCGTGGCATCGGTTCGGGCGTCCGCCGTGACCTCGGCCGGGGCATCCACCGTCGCGTCGGCCGGGACGCCCGGAGCCGGGTCCGCGAGGCCGTCGCCCGCCCACGCGTCCGGCAGGAGGCCGGCGCGCTCCCCCGGCGAGGTGTCCGGTGCGGGCCTGTGGGGCGTGGCGGTGGCGGGCAGTGCCGCGGGCCCGAGCAGGGCGGCGCCGCACACGGCGGAGGAGACGGCGGTCAGAGCGAACGTTCGGGTGCGCATCGTGGGGACGGCCCTTCCAGTCGACCGGAGAGACCCGTCCGGGCCCCTCCTCTGCCGGCACGGGTTCGCCGGCGCTCCCTCCCCCGGCGGCCGGGCGGGCCGTACGCGGCGTCTCCGCGTACGGCCCGCCCGGCCGCCCCTTCTGCGAAACCTTCGAGAACTCCGAGAACTCCGAGAACATCAGGAACTCAGGGAACTCGGGGAAGCTGCCTCGTGGGACCGCCTCGCACGGCGGCCCCACGAGGCCGGGTCAGCTCATGCCGCCCGGCTGGACCACCATGGCCGAGCCTCCGCCCCGCCGCACCTTTTCCGCCGCCGCGAGCCAGCGCCCGTCGGGCAGCCGCTGTACGGCGGTGGCGGCGCCGATCTCCGGGTTCTGCCGGAAGGCGTGACCGAGCGCTTCGAGCCGGCCGCGGACCGGGCTGTTCCAGAGCCCCGGCTCGATCTCGGTGGTGGCCGCGTTCCGCTGGCTGGCGCGCGGGGCGGCGAGCGCCTCGACGAGCGGCAGCCCGCGGTCGAGGTGGCCGGTCAGGGACTGGAGCACGGTCGTGATGATCGTGGCGCCGCCCGGCGAGCCGAGGGCGAGGACCGGCCTGCCGTCCTCGAGCACGATGGTCGGGGACATCGACGAGCGGGGGCGCTTGCCCGGGCCCGGCAGGTTGGGGTCGTGGACGGCCGGGTTGGCCGGGGCGAAGGAGAAGTCGGTCAGCTCGTTGTTGAGGAGGAAGCCGCGCCCGGGGACGGTGATGCCGCTGCCGCCGGTCTGCTCGATGGTGAGGGTGTAGGAGACGACGTTGCCCCACTTGTCGGCCGTCGTCAGGTGGGTGGTGCTCTCCCCCTCGTACGTCGTCGGCGCCGCCGTACCACCACCGCCGCAGCGGCCCGGGTTGCGCGGGTCGCCGGGCGCGACCGGGCTGGTCAGCACCGCGTCGTCCTTGATCAGGCAGGAGCGCGAGGCGGCGTACCGCTGGCTCAGCAGCTCCTTGGTGGGGACGTCCTCGAAGGCCGGGTCGCCCACCCAGCGTCCCCGGTCGGCGAAGGCGATGCGGCTCGCCTCGATGAGCCGGTGGAGGTATCGGGTCTCGCTCGCCCGGGAGAGGTCGGTGGGCTCCAGCATGTTGAGCGCCTGGCCCACGGTCGTGCCGCCGGACGAGGAGGGCGCCATGCCGTAGACGTCCAGGCCCCGGTAGCCGGCCTTGGTCGGGGGCTGCTGGAGGGTGCGATAGGCGGCGAGGTCGCCCCGGGTGAGGTCGCCGGGGCGGACGGTCCGGGTGGCCTTCGGGTCGACCGGCGGCTTGCGGACCGTACGGACGATGTCGTCGGCCAACTCGCCCCGGTACAGCTCGCCCACACCCTTGCGGCCGAGCTTCTCGTACGTACGGGCCAGGTCGGGGTTCTTGAACACCGAGCCGACGGCCGGGAGTTGGCCGCCGGGGAGGAACAGCTTCGCGGAGGCCGGGAAGTCGGCGAAGCGGGCCTGGTTGGCGGCCGTCTGCGAGCGGAAGGTCTCGTCCACCACGAAGCCGTCCCGCGCCAGGCGCTCGGCCGGTTTCAGCAGCGTCCGAAGGGACTTGGTGCCCCAGGCGTCGAGCGCCCGCTCCCAGGTGGCGGGGGTGCCCGGGGTGCCGACGGAGAGGCCGCTCGTGACGCCCTCCTCGAACGGGATGGGCTTGCCGTCCTCCAGGAAGAGGGAGGCGTCCGCGCTGCGGGGTGCGGTCTCGCGGCCGTCGATGGTCCGGACGGTGCGCTTCTCCGCGTCGTAGTGGACGAAGTAGCCCCCGCCGCCGATGCCCGCCGAGTACGGCTCGGTCACCCCGAGCGCGGCGGCGGTCGCCACGGCCGCGTCCACCGCGTTGCCGCCCTTGCGCAGCACCTCGATCCCGGCCGCCGAGGCGTCCCGGTCGACACTGGCCACCGCTCCCCCGTACCCCACAGCCACCGGGGACTTGGGCGGGACGGGAGCCCGGTGGGCGGGGGTCGCGGAGCCCGCGGGAGCGGCGGCCCCGAGCGAGGCGACCACGGCCAGGGCGGCCACTATCGATGTGTTCCGGCCGACGGAACGGCGCATACGAACCTCCAGTCAACGGATCTCCGCGCAGGCTAGCCCGCGGGCACCCGGATCGTCAGGACCGCCTCGAACGGTTACCCGAATGACCGATAACATGCCCGGCCGTGACGGACGACGTGCGCAGTTCGTCACGCGACCGGCTCCGGCTGCCCCATTCCCTGTCCACGGGGTGCACTTCATGGGGTCAGGGGTGACGCCCTGGGACACCGGAGCCGACCGGGAATGAGGCCTGGATCTCGGCAGTGCCGGTCAGCGCAGGCCGAGCGCCAGCCGGAGCGTGGTGAAGAGTTCGGTCTGGTCCCCACTACCGAGCACCCGGTGGGCGTGCGGGCCCTCGGCGGCGACACGCACCTGGACACCGCTGTGTTCCTGGCCCTCCTCCCCCGCGTGCGTCGCGTAGCTGACTTTCATCAAGGCGCCCTCGTCCGTGATCAGCGTCGCGGACAGCCCGGCGGGCCTGGCCGCGAGCGGCACGATCTGACTGCTGTGCCCGTGGTCGGCGGTGGTGATGACCAGGGTGTCGGGGTGCCGCACTGCGTACTCCCTGGCGGCCTTGACGGCGCGGTCGAAGGCAACCGTCTCACCGATCTGACCACAGGGGTCGGCGTCGTGGTTCTGCTTGTCGATGGAGGCTCCCTCGACCTGGAGGAAGAAGCCCTTGCCCTGCCCCTTCTGCCTCGCCCCGGCCTCCAGCAGTTCGATCGCCTTGCGGGTCTGCGCTTCGAGGCTCGGAATCCGCGGGCCGCGTCCGGGGTCGGCGGGAACGCAGCGCTGAGGCGCCGTACCGGCCGGCGCGGCGGGCTTGCCGGTCCACTCGACCGGCAGGGCCTCCGCCGCGAACAGGCCGAGCACCGGCCGCCCGGGGCGTACGGCGTCGAGGCCCTCGGCCTCCGTGATCACCTGGTAGCCGCGCTGTCGGGCGCGGTGCAGCACGGTGGCACCACGCTCGGGGCCTTCCGTGATGGTCTGTTCGAAGCGCTCCCTGCCGCCGCCGAGCAGGACGTCGACACGGCGGGCTACCGTCTGCTCCGCGATGGATCCGGGACCTCCCTCGCCCCGGGTGTCCGCCGGGCACAGCGCCATGTCGGCGGGGCCCTGACAACTGCGGTCCATGACATGTGCGGCCAGGGCGGCAGGCGTGGCGTCGGTGAGTGCGGCGGTCGTGACACTGCCGGTGGCGAACCCGCCGCGCTGGGCGAGCTCCAGGATCGTCGGGACGGCACGGTCGCTGCCCGGCGTCTTGGACAACCGGTCGTTGACCGTCTTGCGGCCGGTGGCCCAAGCGGTGGCGCTCGCCGCCGAGTCGGTGACGTAGGTGGGCTGCCCCTCCTTGTCGACGGAGTAGGTGGTGTACGTCCCCGTCATCGGGAACCGGTCCATGTGGAGCCTGCCGCCCGCGCCCACCGTGTAGTTGCGGGCGAGGGTGATCTCGGAGTCCCCCATTCCGTCACCGACGAGCAGGATCACGTTGCGCGCCGCGGGCGTATCGGCGGCGGCCGCCGATGGCGGAGCACCCGCGCCGGTTCCGGCCGCCGCGGCAGCAAGCCCGGCCATCGCCGCCGTGAGCAGCGCGGCCCCGAACACCCCCCGAGTCTAAGGGGCGCTCCCGCGTACCGCGTATTTCTTCACACTAAACCTCCATTGACGAAATAATAGCGATGAGCTATATCCACCCTTGCCGTTTCCTGAATTGGAGCGAGAAAAGAACCGCGAATGAGCCACCTCCTTGCACGCAATGTCAAGCACCCATCTCGGCCACCCTCAAATCTGACCCGAAGTGTCTCGTATAGCAGCCTGGAAACACCCCGGGAAGTAACGCCCGACGGGCCGGTAAACGGCCTCTCCGGAAGCGGGCAGGACACCGCGTCCGTGCCCGCCAGCCAGAACTGCCGTACGCGCAGCCCGTCCGCCGACACCGGCGTGGCCAGCTGTGCGACCAGCCGACGCCCGCCGGACGGGGAGGAGACACAGATGGACGCGCACATCGGAAGGGTGATCCGGTAGTCCAGCCGGTGGCTGAACTCCTCGGCGAGTTCCTCGGGAAGCCCTTCGGAGCCCAGCCGGGAGGACCAGCCGAGACGCCAGCCGTCCCGCGCGATGCGGTAGGACTCCACCACCTTGTCCACCTCCCCCATCGTGTCCGCGTGCACGAAGGGGAAGTGGGCCTTGTCCCGGAAGTTCTCGGTCAGTTGCCGCATACCGCAGCTCAAGGTGTACGGCTCACCCGCGCCGAGCTGCCAGGTCTCGTCGACGTACTCGGGCAGCCGCGGCAGCGGAAGGAAGGGGTCGTCGAGGCAGCTCCACACCAAGCCGTAGGCGATCTCGGCGGGATAGGTGCGCAGCACGGCGTGCGGCCTGCTCCTGCCCGGCGGCAACGAGAGAACGCTCGTGCACCGCCCGCTCCCCGCTTCGAAGAGCCAGCCGTGGTAAGGGCATTCCAGAGCGCCTTCATGCAGCCGTCCCAGTCGCAGTACCACACCGCGGTGCGGGCAGAAGCCCTCCGCGACCGTGACGGAGCCCCCGTCTCCGTACACCACGAGTTCTTCACCGAGAATGCTGCCGCTCGCGACGCCGTTCGCGAGGTCGGCGACCCGGGCGACCGGGAACCACATGTGCCGCAGCATTTCGTACTCGACCGGATCCATCGTCATACCCCTGCTTCAGATGATTCAGCACGTCAACGCTCATCGATAGAGAGCTTGCGAAGGCCTGAGAAGTGGAGATTTCATCCGCCATGGGAATCATTGAGACGCATCGCCACCTGCTGAACCGCCTCCTCCCCGACGACAAGGAAAGCGAACTCAGCCTCCTCCAGGGGCAGTTCCATCACGTGGTGATCGGCTCGGAGCAGGTGGTCTGCTTCGCCCGTACCGAGGCCGCCTCGGAACGGCTGCCCGCGCGGGCAGCCGTACTGCGCGCCCTCGCCGGACTCGACCTCGGCTTCCTCACCCCGCGCCCGCTCGCCGAGGGCGGCGCTCCGGGTACGGACGAACCGCCCTACCTGGTGCTGAGCCGGATCCCCGGGGCTCCGTTGGAGGGCGAGGCGCTCGACAGCCCCGAGGTTGCCGAAGCGGCCGCGGCCCAGTTCGCCGCGCTCCTGTCCGGGCTCGCCGCCGCGGGCGGGGACGAGGGGGTGCGGGCCGCGCTCCCCCGGGCCCCCGAGACCCAGTGGCAGGAGTTCGCGGCGGGTGTGCGCGCCGAGTTGTTCCCGCTGATGTCCGACAGTGGCCGCAAGCGCGCCGAGGGCGAGCTGGCCGCGCTCGACGGCCTCCCTCCTCTCGCCTCCGCGGTGGTCCACGGGGATCTCGGCGGTGAGAACGTCCTGTGGGAGACCTCTGACGGTGTACCGCGGCTGAGCGGCGTCATCGACTGGGACGACGTCACGATCGGCGACCCGGCCGAGGACCTGGCCGCCGTCGGGGCCAGCTACGGCGACACGCTGCTGAAGCGGGTGCTCACGCTCGGCGGCTGGGACGACGAGGCAACAGCCGGGCGGATCACCGCGATCCGCGGCACCTTCGCCCTCCAGCAGGCCCTCTACGCTCAGCGCGACGGTGATGAGGAGGAGTTGGCCGACGGCCTCACCGGCTATCGGTAGGCCCGGCGCACCGGGAGCCGGCGGGACTGGGCGCATTCCCGCCGCTCCTGGGCGGTGGCTTGCTTCTCCCACCAGCGCCACCCCTTCTCGGGCAGCGTGGACAGCGGGTCGTAGAAGGGGTAGCGGCGGGTCAGCGCCTCGGGGTCGTCGGACTCGACGCGGGTCCGGTAGTTCTTCGTCCAGTAGGAGATACCGCGCTCCCGGTCGTACTCGACGGCCTGGTGCACCCACCTCTTGCCGACGTACGGCACGTCGCAGACGATGCGCGGAGTCGCGTAGCCGGGCAGATAGCCCATGATGGCGTGCTGGAGTTCCTGTGCTTCGGTGAGCGAGGTCCTCCAGTGCTCGGCGCCGGGCACCATGTCACACATGTAGAAGTAGTACGGCAGGATGCCCGCCTCGTCCTGAAGGGCGAAGCAGAGGTCCAGCAGGGCGGCCGCGCTGTCGTTCACCCCCCGCATCAGCACGCCCTGATTGCGGACGTCACGAACCCCGGCGCCGAGCAGCGCCCGGGTGGCCTCGGCCACCGAAGGCGTCACCGACCGGGCGTGGTTGGCGTGGGTGTGGACGGCCAGGTGGACGCCCCGCTCCGCGGCGACCCCGGCGACCCTCTGGAGGCCGGCCACGACCTTCGGCTGGAGCCAGTGCTGGGGCAGTCCCACCAGGGCCTTGCTGGCCAGCCGGATGTCGCGGACGGAGTCGATCTCCAGCAGCCGCATGAGGAACGACTCCAGGCGCGGCCAGGGCACGTTGGCCACGTCTCCGCCGGAGACCACCACGTCACGGACGCCGGGGGTACGACGGAGGTGTCCGAGGATCGCCTCCTGCCGGTCCGCCGGGCGCAACCGCAGCCGCTGCTTGTCCACCCCCACGACATCGGCGAGGCGGTGGTCGGCCCGGCCCGCGACCTCGATGCCGATCACCCGCTCGGCGGGGTCCTCGGAGGTCACGGCGAGCGCGAACGCCGTCAGGGTGAGGACGAAGGGCGTGACGCCCAGGCCGGCTGCGCACAGACGCAGTTGCTGCGAGAGCTCGCCCCCAGCCGTACGGTCACACGCTCTCCCTCCCGTGCGGCACCGTCGGCGGCCGAGGGCCCGGTGCCGGGCGGGAGGCCGGCCAGTTCCTGCCGCCAGAAGTCGAGGTGCGGCCGATGGGCATCGGCGGCGACGCGTTCGTTCTCCCACCGCGCGAAGTCGGTGTAGGCGAGCTGTGGTGGAGCCGGGCGTGGGCCGCTCCCCCCGGCATGCAGACGGTAGAGGGCCTCCAGGTCCCGCCACAGGATGTCGAAGGACCAGCCGTCGACGATCAAGTGGTGTGCGGTGAACAGGAACACCCACTCCTCGTCGCCGGTCCGGGCCAGCGTGGTCTCGACCAAGGGACCCGAGAGATCGAAGACCCGGCGCCCCGCCTGCTCCAGAAGGCCACGTACCGCCGCTTCGCCGGCTCCCCGCAGATCGGACCGCAGGAGCCCCACCGAGGACCGGGGCTCCACCACCAGCTCGGGGTGCTCGGCTCCCTCCACCCGGCCTCGCAGGGAGTCGTGGCGGCTCAGCAGCTCGTCCAGCGCGGCTTCGAAGGCCGCCTCGTCCAGCGGACCGCGCAGCAGGAACGCCTCCGGGACGGTGCACGCGGCGGTGCCGGGCCACATCTGTTCCTCGAGCCAGATCCGGCGCTGCGCGGCGGACAGCGGCGCCCTGCCGGTGCCGCGTGGCCGCAGACCGTCGGCGTCAGGGGACCCGGCGTTCTCCGGCCCGGGCAGGGCGGCGGCCAGCTCTCGCAGCACCGGATGGCGCAGGAACAGCGTCAGGGGCGCTCTGACACCGAGTTCGGCACGGACCCGCGCGGCCAGGGTGGCCACCAGCAGCGAGTGTCCCCCCAGGCTGAAGAAGTTGTCCCCGGGGCCCACCTCGGCCACATCCAGCAGTTCTCGCCAGATGCCCGCGAGGGCCGGCTCCCGGTCTCCGTCGAGCGACGGCGCGCCTTCCCCTCCGTGTGCCGGCGGCCCGGCGGCCTCCGCGCCCGCTGTTGCGGGCAGCGCCGCACGGTCCAGCTTGCCATTGGGCGTCAGCGGCAGCGCGTCGAGCGTGACGACGGCGGTGGGAACCATATAGGCCGGCAGCCGCTCGGCCAGCTTGGCCCGCAGCCGCGGGTCCGTACCGTACGGCGGTTCGGACCGCACCGCGTAGGCGACGAGGTGCGCGGCCTCCGGACTCTCCGCCCTGCGGACCAGAACCGCCGCGACGCTCACCCCCGGCTGCTCGCACAGCACGCTCTCGATCTCGCCGGGTTCGATGCGGTGCCCGCGCAACTGGACCTGGAAATCGGCGCGCCCCGCCTGCCCCGTGTTCGCGCAGGGCATGGGCGAGGCGCGAGGAGCGCTCGTCGAGCTCCGCGTAACTCATGCGGTTGCTCTCCCCCGTGGCGGTCCGCCAGGTGAGGGCGGTGCGCTCCGGTGTGAGGGCCACCTGGCGGGCGAACATGCCGGTCAGCGTGGGATCGGCCGGCAGATCCCGTACCGGCCCTTCCCCCGACTCCAGCAGGGCGTTCAGCGCGGCGTCGGTCAGCAGCGGCAGCCGGGCCACGGCGGTCCCGGGCGCGTGGGCGGCCGCGACGAGCAGGGTCTCCAACTGCTCCGCCCAGCAGTGGACGGTCGTGTCCTCGAAGATGTCCGTGCTGAATTCGATGCTCAGCGGCATGCCGTGTTCCGTCGGCGGGCGGAAGGTGAAGAGCGCGTCGCACTGTGCGGAGCCGTCGTCCGTCTCCAGCACGCGCGCGGCCAGGCCCGGCAGTTCGACGGCGTCGGGCACGTCGTCGTACAGCGCGATGACCTGGAAGGCGGGGGTGCGCCGTGGGTCGCGCCGTACTCCCAGCTTCTCGACGACCCGCGCGAAAGGCGCGGCGGAGTGGTCCATGGCGCCGAGCAGGCTGTTCTCCGCCCGCTCCACGACCGTGGCGAAGGGGGTGTCCGGGCCGACCGGCCAGCGCAGCGCCACCGAGTTCAGGCACAGGCCCACGAGGTCGTCCACCTCGGCGTCGAAGCGTCCGGCGACCGCGCTGCCGATGACCACGTCCTCGTGGCCGCCGGCCCGGTGGAGCAGGGCACTCAGCCCGGCGAGCAGGATGACGAACGGGGTGGTGCGGTGGGTGGCGGCGAGCCGGCGCACCGCGTCGGCCCCGCGCGGCCCGAACCCCAGCCGCAGAGTGGCCCCTCGGCCGGTGCGCTGAGGCGGCCGGGGGCGGTCCAGCGGCAGGGTCACCTCGTCGGGGATGCCGCGCAGCTCGGCGGTGAAGTACTCCAGGTGCCGGTCGGTGACGCCGTCGCGCTCGTTGCGCCGCTCGATGTCGACATAGCGCTGGTAGCTGACGGCAGGGTGTACCGGGCCGGGCTCTCCCGCCGTCCTGGCCCTGTAGTGCGCCGCGATGTCCTCCAGCAGCAGCTCGGCGGACCAGCCGTCCGCCACGATGTGGTGCAGGACGACGACGAGCAGGTGTTCTTCCGCTCCGAGCGGCACCAGCACCGGTCGGAAGAGCGGCCCTGCCGCGAGGTCGAGACCGGGTATCTGCTCACGGACCACGCGCCGCAGCACCTCGTCCGGGTCTCCGCCCGGCTCCGGCGCGGCGTGCCTCAGTCGCAGCCCCTCGGCCGGGGCCTGTGCGCGAGCCGGGACGCCGTCCCTCTCGGGGAAGCACGAGCGCAGCGAGTCGTGCCGCCGGACGACCGCGTCCACGGCCCGGTCCAGCGCCTCGGTGTCCAGGGCACCCCGCAGATGGAGGGCCAGGGTCACCGCGTACTCGGCGGGGGTCTCCGAGGACTGGGCCAACAGCCACATGCGGTGCTGGGCGGAGGACAGTTCGCTCGTCGCCGTACTCCCGGTGCCACCGTCGGCGTCGGCGCCGGCGGCCGCGAGGAGCGGGCGCAGCGCATCGGCGAGCTGGGCCGGGGACTGGTGCTCGAAGACCAGACGCACACCGATCTCGGAGTCCAGCGCCGCACGCAGTTTGGCCACGAGCCGGGTCGCGTGCAGGGAGTTGCCGCCCTTGCCGAAGAAGTTCTCGTCCGGGGCGATACGGGTACCGCCCAGCACATCGGCCATGGCGCCCAGGACGGTGCGCAGGAGGGGATCGGTGGGCGCGGCTGCCGTTGTCTCCTCGGGTTCACCGTGCCGACGAGCGCGTTCGGTCAGTGCGGCCCGGTCGAGCTTGCCGTTGGGAGAGAGCGGCAACGTGTCCAGTACGACGAGCCGGGCCGGGACGAGACCTGCGGGAAGCCGCTGCCCCAGAAACGTACGGAGTTCCTCGGGGCCGACCGCGGCGCCGGTGAAGAATCCGGTCAGGGCCGCCTGCTCGCCGCTGCCCGAGGCGATGACGGCGGCCGTGGTGACGTGCGGATGGGCGGTCATGGCCGCCTCGATCTCGGCAGGTTCGATCCGGCGGCCGTGCAGCTTCACCTGGTGATCGATGCGCCCCAGCAGCCGCAGTTCGCCGTCGTCCTCCCAGCGGCCCAGGTCACCGGTGCGGTAGAGCCTGCTTCCCGGCGGCCCGTACGGGTCGGGCAGGAACCGCTGCGCGGTCAGAGCCGCCCGCCCGTGGTACCCACGCGTCACGCTGGCCCCGCCCAGGTAGATCTCACCCACCTCGCCGCCGGTCAGCCGGCGCATCTCCTCGTCCAGCACATGGCACGTCGCACGGGCCATCGGGCGCCCGACCAGCACCGGCGCGTCCGGCCGGTCGCGCGGAGCCGTCCACCAGGTGGAGTCGACGGAGACCTCGGTTGCTCCGTAGAGGTTCACCAGGTCGCACGCGAGACGCTCGCGCACATCGGCCACCAGGGCGGGATCCAGTGCCTCCCCGCTGACGAAGATGCGGCGGAGCCCGGCACAGCGCCGGGGGTCGGCCCCGTCCACGAACGTCCGCAGCAGGGAGGGCACCAGATGGAAGGAGGTGACGCCGTGTCCGGCGATGAGGGCGCTCAGATGGCGGGGGTCCGTGTGGCTGCCGGCGAGGGGGAGCACCGTGGCGCCTCCGGTGAGGAGCGGCAGGAAGATCTCGTACACGGACACGTCGAAGGAGAGCGAGGTCGCCTGGAGCATCCGGTCCTGCGGTCCCATCGGAAAGTGCTCCAGCATGCCCAGCAGGTAGCTGACGATCCCGCGGTGCTCGACCATCACGCCCTTGGGCAGGCCGGTCGAACCCGAGGTGTACACGATGTAGGCGAGGTGCTCGGGTCGTGCCGTGCCCCCGGCCGGTGTGAGCGGATGGTGTGCGAACCGCGCCCCGTCCCCGTCGACCGGGACGACCGCGACCCGGCTCTCCCCCGCCCGCATGCCGTCTGGCAACCGGTCCCGCAGGCGTTCGCGCAACAGGACGGCCCGTGCGCCGGAGTCGTCCAGCATGTGCTGGATACGCGCGGCCGGATAGGCCGGGTCGACCGGGACGAACGCCCCGCCGGCCTTGAGAACAGCGAGCAGGGCGACGACCAGTTCGAGATCTCGCTCCAGCATCACTCCGACGGGCGTCTCCGTCCGCACCCCGAGGGCACGCAACTCGTGCGCCAGCCGGGTGCTGCGCTCGTCCAGCTCGGCGAAGGTCAGCTCCCTGCCGTCATGGACGACGGCCGTCGCCCCCGGTGTCGCTGCGGCCTGCCTGCCGACAAGGTCGTGCAAGGTCGCTTCACGGCATGCACCGGCCCGTACCTCGGCAGCCGGTGCTTCCGGCGCAGGCGGATAGCGTAAGGCGTCCATACAGGGAGACTCCCGACAATCGACTCATCGTGCTGCGGCCGTTCCATGGTGGGGGCGCCCGGGAGTACTGATCAATTGTTCCTTCGTCGCAGCGCACGGTGGTACTTTCGGCGGTCCGCCGCGCCCTCCTTCGGCGGCGGGGCAGGCTCCGCCGAGAGGATCAACAGCGTTACGCCGTCGGAACATACGCCGCCGGAACAAGCGTGGGCCGCACCCCGCACCCGCCGATGCGCTTCCTGGCAGCGGCCACGCTCAGCGCCGCAGCCGCGCCCGCCCCGCGTCCACCATCGCGGTGAGCTCGGCGATCCTCAGCGGCCGGGCCAGCAGCACCACGGTGAGCAGGAGTACGAGCGTCCCCGCCCCGGCGGCCGCCACGTCCCCGGCGCCCTCGGCCGCGCGGGCCGCCGCGTGGGCGAGCGCCCCGGCGGGCAGGCAGGCGGCGATCAGCCGGAGGTGGGCGCCGAGGGTGGGTGAGCGCAGCAGGCGGCCCGGGCCGGTGGCGGAGACCCGGCGGGAGAGGACGTACGCGGTGACGGCGAAGCCGGTGCAGAAGGCCACCGTGCTCGCCGCGGCCATCCCCGTCACCGCCCAGCGGGCGGGCAGCACCCAGAAGGCGGCGGCCGAGAGGCCCGCGTTGACGGCGGCGACCACCAGGTTGAGCAGGAAGGGGGTGCGGGTGTCGCTCATCGCGTAGAAGCCGCGCGAGAGGACGTACTGCCCGGAGAAGGCGATGAGCCCGGGGGCGAAGGCCATCATGATCCCGGCCATCACCGTGATGTCGGCGTCGGTGGCGCGCCCGTACCCGTAGACCGAGCCGATCACCCAGGGTGCGAGGACCAGGAACGCGGTGGCGGCGGGCACGATGACGGCGGCGCTGGTCCGCAGGGCGTACCCGACATCGCGCCGCACCCCGGCGAGGTCCCCGTCGGCTGCCGCCCGGCTCATCCGGGGCATCAGCGCCGTGACCAGCGAGACCGTGATGATGCCCTGCGGGACGACCCAGAGCTGGTAGGCGTAGCTGTAGGCGGTGTAGCCGGCGCCGCCCGCCACGCCCTGCTCGTGCGCGAGCTGCTGGGTGGTGGTGGAGAGCCGGGTGACGACCCAGTACGCCAGCTGGTTGGTGAGGACCAGCAGGACGAGCCAGCCGGCCGAGCGCATCGGGCGGGTCAGCCCGCTGCCGCGCCAGTCGAACCGGGGCCGCCAGCGGAACCCCGCACCGCGCAGCGCGGGGATCAGGGCGAGCGTCTGCACGGCGATCCCGGCGGTGGTGCCCCAGCCGAGGAGGTGGGCGTGCGCGTCGGAGAGGGTGCCGTCGGAGTCCGCGGCGACGGCGATGTAGAGGCCGAACACCCCGATGATCACGACGTTGTTGAGGACCGGGGTCCACATCATCGCGCCGAACCGGCCACGGGCGTTGAGGACCTGGCCGAGCAGGGTGAAGAGCCCGTAGAAGAGGATCTGCGGCAGGCAGTAGCGGGCCAGCGCGATCGTCAGCTCCGCCTGGCGGCCGTCGTAGTCGGTGTAGAGGCCGACGATCAGGGGCGCCGCCGCCACGGCGAGCGCGGTGAGGGCGAGCAGGCCGACCGTGCACAGGGTCAGCAGCCGGTCGGTGTACGCGACTCCCCCGTCGGCGTGCTCCTTGGCGGCGCGGACCAGTTCGGGGACGAAGACCGCGTTGAGCGCGCCGCCGATGAGGAGGATGTAGAGGATGTTGGGAACGGTGTTGGCGACCGTGTAGCCGTCGGCTGTCATCGCCGTGCCGAGCGCGGCGACGACGACCGCCGAGCGGACGAAGCCGGTGGCCCGGGAGACGACGGACCCGGCCGCCATGACCGCCCCGCTGCGCAGGACGGAGGCGGAGAGGGGCGCCGCTGCTTGGGACTGGGGTTCTTCGGATGCGCCGGACTCCGTGGTCGCCGCCTCTTCGGGTCGGGGCTTCCCGGGCCCGTCCCGTACACCGCTCGCCTCGGACCGGCCGGTTCCGTCGGGGTTCCCGGCTCCGTCCCGTATACCGGTCTCCCTGGGCTTCCCGGATCCGTCCCGTACACCGCCCCCGTCAGGCTTTCCGGATCCGTCCGGTATCCGCGCCCCGTCCGGTGTTCCGGCCTCCTCGGGCTCGGCGGTCACGCCCACAGGTCTCTCCCACGTCCGAGTTCTGGCCGACGGTGGAGGGTACTCCGCGTGGCCCGGCGCCGGTCGGGCGGGGCGTCGGCGGAACCCGGCGGGGAGGAGACGGAACCTCACAGGGGTGAAATCGCCTCTCATCTGTCGAGTCCTGCTGCCCTGGAGGTTGTTCCGTTGAGTTCCGCACGCCCGCGCATCCGCCGTCGTACCGCCCTGGCCGCCGTCCCCGCGGCGCTGCTCGCCGCCTCGCTCACGGCCTGTTCGGGCGGTGGAGCGGCCGGTTCCGCCGCGCAGGCCGGTGGGGACGCCAAGGCCCCGGAGACCAGCATCTCGGTGAACCTCACCGGCGAGGCGGCGGCTCCGGGTGAGCCCGTGAAGGTCACGCTGGCGCACGGGAAGCTGAAGACGGTGTCGGTGACGGCGGGCAAGGACGGGGCGCTGGCCGGGAAGATATCCGCCGACGGGCGGACCTGGATATCCGAGCGGGTCGCCGCTCCGGGCACCGCGTACACGGTCGAGGCCGAGGACGCGGACGGCGGCAGCGACCGGGCGACGTTCACGACCGCCGAGGCGGAGAAGGTGAACAAGCTGACGCTCGCGCCGGGCAAGAACACCACGGTCGGCATCGCCCAGCCGCTGTCGATCGTCTTCGACCACCCGGTGAAGAACAAGGCGGCGGTGGAGAAGGGGCTGAAGGTGTCCACCTCGAACGACACCGAAGGCTCCTGGGGCTGGCTGCAGGACCACTCGGGCAAGGACCGCGTCGACTGGCGGCCCAAGGAGTACTGGAAGCCCGGCACGAAGGTCACGCTCAAGGCGGAGCTGAACGGCATCGACACGGGCGCGGACGGTGGCTGGTTCGTCCGTGACTACCTCACGACGTTCACCATCGGCGCGGCCCAGGTGGTCAAGGTCGACCTCGACGGACACCGCCTCGCCCTGCACCGCGACGGCAAGCAGGTCATGGACATCCCGATGTCGGCCGGTACCCCGGGCGGTAAGAAGGCCTCCTGGCGGGGCACGGCCGTCCTGATGTCGAAGGAGGGCACGATCAACATGAACTCCGAGACGGTGGGGCTCGGGGACGCCTACGACAAGATGGTCGACTTCTCGATGCGGCTGACCTGGTCGGGGATGTACGCCCACGCGGCCCCGTGGAACGCGGCCTACTTCGGCAACGCCAACCGCAGCTCGGGCTGTCTCGGCATGAGCGACGCCAACGCCTCCGCGCTCTACGGACAGGTGCGGGTGGGCGACCCGTTCGAGATCACCGGCGCCGATGCCAAGGGCACGGTCGCCGAGGGCAACGGCTATGGGGCGTGGAACGTGTCGTGGACCGACTGGCAGGCGAAGAGCGCGCTGCGCTGACGCGCGGGCCGCGCACGCGTCTCCGTACCACTGCGGGCCGGGCGCCTCCGTACCACCGCGGGGCTACTGACGGCACGTCCAACAATCGTTACCTTCACGCAACACACCCGGTAGTTACCAGCGGTAAACAACCGGGGTTACCGTCGGGTCACTTTGCACTGACACGCGTGAGGAGTGACCCGTGGTACGTCCGAAACCCGCTCTGCGCACCACCGCCTCGATCACCACCGCCGCCGTCCTGCTGACCGGAGCCGCCCTGGGCGCGGCTCCGGCGGCAGCGGCCGCGCCCGCCCCCGCCCAGGCGAGCGCCTCCGCGCCGGGGCTGACGTTCCACGACATCCCCGGCTCCGGCGGCATCACGCTCAAGGGCAATGTGTTCCGGCCCGCCACTGGTCCGGCCGGGGCCAAGCACCCGCTGATCGTCTTCCCCACCAGCTGGGCCATGCCGCAGATCGAGTATCTGGCGCAGGCCCAGAAGCTCGCCGACTCCGGTTACGTGGTGGTGAGTTACACCTCGCGCGGCTTCTGGCTCTCCGGCGGGAAGATCGAGGTGGCCGGTCCCCCGGACATCGCGGACGCCTCCGCCGTCATCGACTGGGCGCTCGCCAACACCTCGGCCGACCCGGACCGGATCGGCATGGGCGGGGTGAGTTACGGGGCGGGCATCAGCCTGCTCGCCGCCGGGCACGATCCCCGGATCAAGGCGGTCGCCGCGCTGAGCGGCTGGGCCGACCTCATCGAGTCGATCTACAGCGGCCGGACCCAGCACCTCCAGGCCGCCGCCCTGCTCGGCGGCGCCGGGCTGATCACCGGCCGTCCCAGCGACGAACTCTCGCAGACGCTCAAGGACTTCCTCGGCTCCAAGCTGGACAAGGAGCCGGAGATGATCGCGTGGGGCGCCAAGCGCTCCCCCGCCACCCACCTGGACGGGATCAACGCGAACGGCGCGGCCATTCTCATGGGCAACGCCTGGGGCGACACGATCTTCCCGCCCAACCAGTACGCCTCGTTCTACGAGAAGCTCACCGGCCCCAAGCGGCTGGAGTTCCGCCCCGGCGACCACGCCACCGCCGAACTGACCGGCCTCTTCGGGCTGCCCAACGACACCTGGACCAACACCCGCCGCTGGTTCGACCGTTACCTCAAGGACGAGCGCAACGGCATCGACACCGAACCGCCGGTCCAGCTCAAGTCCCGTACGGACAAGGGGTACGAGGGGTACGCCGACTGGAAGTCGGTCGGCGCGGCGAAGAACCGCATCGCGCTCGACGGGACGAAGAAGGTGTGGGCCAACGTCGATTCGGGCGCCAACGGCGGCGTCACGCTGCTCTCCAACGCGCTGGACCAGTTCCTGAAGCTGCCGCCCACCGTCTCCGTACCCCTTCTGCCGCGCACCTTCGCAAGCGTCTGGCAGTCGGAGAGATACGGCTCCGAGCAGCGCGTCCGGGGCACGGCCGAGCTGCACACCACGGTCACCAGCACCAAGTCGAGCGGCACCTTCGTCGCGTATCTGTACGACGTGGGGCCGCTCGGGATCGGGAAGCTGGTCAGCAACGCCCCGTACACGTTCCACGGGCAGACGCCGGGCCGGCCGTTCGCCGTCGACCTGGAGCTGTTCTCCACGGCCTACGACGTCCCGGCCGGTCACCGGCTCGCCCTGGTGATCGACACCGTCGATCCGCTGTACATCGAGCACAACCCGACCGGCGCGCAGCTGACCTTCTCCTCGCCCGCCTCGGACCCGAGTCATCTCTCGGTCCCGCTGCGCGAGAAGTGATCACCGACTGCTGCCGGGCGGGACATGCTCGGCTACTGGCCTCCCGGCAGCAGCTTCCCCGGCTCGGCCGGGGCCACCCCCACCGCCTCCGTCCTCGGATTGCGCCGCTGCCTTCGCGCCACCCAGGTGGCGAACCACGAGAGCAACATGCACATGCCGATGTAGATCGGAGAGATCACCATCACGACAGGGATGAAGGGAAGATCGTAGTCGAGATTCGACGCGATCAGCTTTCCCGCGTGGAGGAATTCCTCGTAGGTGATCAGATATCCCAGTGAGGTGTCCTTGAGCGCGACCACCAGCTGACTGATGATGGTCGGCAGCATCGCCCGTACCGCCTGCGGGGCGAGGACGAACGTCATGACCTGCGTCTTGCGCATCCCGAGGGCGTACGCGGCCTCCCGCTGGCCCCGGTCCACCGCGTTGATCCCGGTCCGGAAGACCTCCGCGAGGACCGAGCCGTTGTAGAGGGTCAGTCCGGCGACCAGGGCGGGCAGCGCGTGCACCTTCAGCGCCACGAAGATGAAGAAGATCATCACCAGCACCGGCATGGCCCGGAAGAACTCGACCAGCAGGGTGCAGAGCCAGCGCACCGGGCGGTGCACGGAGAGCCGGCCGACCGCGAGGACCGCGCCGAGCGCGAGGGAGAGGACGGCGGCGTACGCGAACGCCTTGAGCGTGTTGCCGAGTCCGCGCAGCAGCAGTTCCTGGATGCCCTTGTACTGGAAGGGGCGCCACTTCTCGGCGGTGAACTGGTCGGTGTCGAAGAGGAGATAGATGATCCAGCCGACGAGGGCGAGGATCACGGCCGTCGAGGCGACCCCGTAGAGCAGGTGGCGTCTGCGGGCCTGCGGCCCCGGGATGTCGTAGAGCGCGGTGGCGGTCGGGGCGGAGTGGGTCATCGTGCGACTCCCCAGCGCTTCTCCATCACGTTGAAGAGCGCACTGATGGTGAGGGTGATGATCAGATAGCCGACGGCGATCCAGATGAACGTCCAGATGATGCTGTAGCCCAGCTCGTTGAGCGTCCGGTAGGTGCCGAGCAGCTCGGTGACGCTGAACGCCCCGGCGATCGCCGAGTTCTTGGCCAGCGCGATCAGGGTCGAGCCGACGGGCGGGATCACCGAGCGGAAGGCCTGCGGCAGGACGACGGTGCCCAGGGTCTGGCCGAAGGTCATCCCGAGGCTGCGGGCGGCCTCGCCCTGTCCGGTGGGCACGGTGTTGATGCCGGAGCGCAGCACCTCGCAGATGAAGGCCGAGGTGTAGCAGCCGAGCGCCAGGACGGCGAAGAGCTGGAACGGCAGGACGAGCCCGAAGCGGGGCAGGCCGAGGAGGACCGCGAAGAAGAGCAGCGTCAGCGGGGTGTTGCGCAGCACGGTCACCCAGACCGTGCCGAGCACCCGCAGCGAGCCGACGGGCGCGACCCGGAAGGAGGCCATGACGAAGCCGAGGGCGAGGGCCAGGGCCGAGGAGTAGACGGTCAGCTCGACGGTGCCGAGGAAGCCCTTGCCGTAGAGGGAGAAGTTCTCTGTCAGTACGTCCATGGGTGGGCCGTCCCCTCAGTTCGCCGGGTAGCGGTCGATGGGCGGCGGGGTCGGCGCGGGCACTCCGGAGAGGCCCAGCGTCGCTTCGAACGCCTTCTTCCAGTTGCCGTTCTTCTCGTTCGCCTCCAGCGCGTCGTCGAGGGCGAACCGCAGCGCGTTGTCGGAGCGCGCCACGCCGATGCCGTACGGCTCCTCGGAGAAGGACTTGCCGACCACCTTCATCTCGTCCGGCGCCTTGGCGGCGAAGCCGAGGAGGATGGCGTCGTCGGTGGTGACGGCATCGACCTGGTAGGTCAGCAGGTTGTCGACACAGACCGAGTACGTGTCGTACGCGACCAGGACCGCCTTGGGGTACTCCTCGGCGATGCGCTGGTAGGGGGTGGTGCCGGCGGCCGAGCAGACGGTCTTGCCCGCCAGGTCCTCGGGGCCGTTGATGTCGTCCTCGTCGGTCCGCACCAGCAGGCCCTGACCGGCCATGTAGTAGGGCCCGGCGAAGCCCACGAGCTTCTTGCGCATGTCGTTGATGGTGTAGGTGCCGACGTAGTAGTCGATCTGGCCGTTCTGGAGCGCCGTCTCGCGGTTGGCGGAGGCGATGGTCCGGAAGCGGATGGTCTTCGGCTCGAAGCCGAGCGAGGCCGCCATCATCCGGGCGATCTCGATGTCGAAGCCGGAGTAGACCCCGCTGGCCGGGTCCTTCTCGCCCAGGTAGGGCTGGTCCTCCTTGGCGCCGACGATCAGATAGCCGCGGCGCTGTGCCTTCCGCCAGGTGGCCGATTCCGGCAGCTGGAACCCCTGGTCCACCTGGTAGACGGGGAGCGCCTCGGACTTGGGGCCCTTGACGGGCGGGCTGCCCTCCTTGCCGCAGGCGGCGGCGAGGACGGTGAGCAGGAGGCCGAGGGCGAGGGCGGTGCGACGCCCGCGGCCGGTGCGCAGACTGTTGGTACGCGACACGAGAAACCCCCCGTCAGTGCTTGAGGATCTTGGACAGGAAGTCCTTGGCGCGATCGCTCTCCGGCGCGGTGAAGAAGTCCTCCGGGGTGCGGTCCTCGACGACGCGCCCGTCGGCCATGAAGACGACGCGGTTGGCGGCGGACCGGGCGAAGCCCATCTCGTGGGTGACCACGACCATGGTCATCCCGTCCCGGGCCAGCTGCTGCATGACCTCGAGGACCTCGTTGATCATCTCCGGGTCGAGCGCGGAGGTGGGCTCGTCGAAGAGGAGCGCCTTGGGGTCCATGGCCAGGGCGCGGGCGATGGCCACGCGCTGCTGCTGACCGCCGGAGAGCTGGGCGGGGAACTTGTCGGCGTGGGCGGCGAGGCCGACCCGCTCCAGCAGCTCCCGGGAGCGCCGGTCGGCCTCCTCCTTCTTGCGCTTGCGGACCTTGATCTGGGCCAGGGAGACGTTGGCCAGCACGGTCTTGTGGGCGAAGAGGTTGAACGCCTGGAAGACCATGCCGACTTCGGCACGGAGCTGGGCGAGGCCCTTGCCCTCCTCGGGGAGGGGCCTGCCGTCGATCAGGATGGCGCCGGACTCGATGGCCTCCAGCCGGTTGACCGCCCGGCAGAGGGTGGACTTCCCGGAGCCGGAGGGGCCGATGACCACCACCACCTCCCCGCGGCCGACGGTGAGATTGATGTCCTGAAGTACGTGCAACTCTCCGAAGTGTTTGTTGACGTCCCTCAGTTCGATCAACGGATCGACGGCCATGCGCTGCCCTACCCACTTGTCGCTGTGTCGAGGTCAGCGCAAACTATCCATCCCGAAAAGGGACTTCGCACCCGACACGCGCCAATGGCGCATAAGGCTGTTTATCTCTCTTGAAGATGAGTTTCCGGGGGCGGGGCGCACTCCGGGGGTCCGGTTCTCGCCACGGAGGGTCGGTTCTCGTCCTCCGTCGGGGTCAGTTCTCGGCCGACTCCGCGTAGACCTGCGAGAGTTCGGGGCTGCCCGACATGGCCCAGTCCAGCCCGGCGGCGACGACGTCGATCTCCCGCCCGGACTCCAGCCGCACCACGGGCTGCCCGTTCGGCCAGACGTCCCACGCGGCGCCGGGAACGGTGCGCACGAGTACGGTGCCCAGGTAGAGGCCGGCGTCGTTGCCCAGCCAGGGCAGCTCCTCGGGGTCGTCGCGCCAGCGGGGCTGGAGCTGGTCGAGCGCGGCCAACGAGGCCGGGGTGTCGTCGAGTTCGAGCCCTTGCCGCCCCGCCCGGGAACGCAGCAGTTCGCATTCGGCGAGCAGTTCGGCCACACCGCCGGGATCAGCCTCGACGGCGGACGCGAGCCCGTGGCCCTGCGTACCACCCTGACGCTTACGCCAGTTGTCCAAGAAAGGGATGTTCATACCACTAGGGTCCCATCCTGGCCAGGTTCCGCACCACAGGGCGCGCGGGGGCCCGGGGGAAGCCGAGGCGCCTCGCCGAAAGCCGAAAGGGCGCCGCCCTGGTGGACGGCGCCCTCACGAGGCGATCAGGTGGCTCAGCCGAAGGCCTTGAAGGCCGACCAGTCCGCGGAGATCACGAGCTTCGCCGGACCGTTGGTGTTCGTCTTCGACGGGTGGTAGACGCGGGTCTGCCCGTCCGCCTTGAAGCGCACCCACATGTCGGGGATCCGGTCGCCGTTCAGGTCCGGGACACCGACGACGGCCGAGATGTTGGCCTCGGTCCAGCTGGTCCCGTACGGGACGTCCCCGTCGCGGGAGTTGGCGGCCAGGGTGAGCGAGACCAGGTCCACGCTGCCCGCGACCGTGCCCGGCTTGCCGTGGCGGACGTACATGTTGCCGTTGACCGGGTTGCGCCACACCAGGTCGGGCGTGCCGTCCAGGTCGATGTCGGCGACGTTGATGATCTCGCGGGCGGCCCAGGCGTCGGCGTTCATACGGGTCGCCTGCTGGAAGCCGGCGCCGGTGTATCCGGTCAGCGCCCAGAAGGACGCCCCCGCCCGGATGAAGAGGTCCGGCAGCGCGTCGCCGGTGACGTCCCCGACCGCCTTGATCTGGGTCCAGGTGGCCGGGTCCGGCGCGTTGGACGGCAGCCGCACCCGCAGCCGCTTGTCGACGTTGAAGCTGCCGTAGCCGTCGCCCGGGTAGAGCCAGAAGCCTCCGTCGGGGGTGCGGGCGAAGAGGTCGGTGACGCCGTCACCGGGGTAGACGTCGGAGTGCTTGCTGATCAGGGCCGCCTCGCCGGTGGCGGGGTCGTACCAGTGGCCCGGCGGGTTGAGCTTGCCGTCGGTGGTGTACGAGGCGGCCAGGGAGCCGAACAGCTCGCCGTCCACGTCACCGACGTACGTCCGCAGGTTGCCGGAGGAGTTGATGACCAGCAGGTCGGGCCGGCCGTCGCCCCCCGTGTCGCCGGGTCCGTCGGCGGTGTCCCGGGGCGGCACGTAGAAGACGTAATCGGTGCGCTCACTGCGGTTGCCCACCGCGTCGAACGCGTATACGTGCAGATAGGTCGGGCCGGCGTGCGGCGGCTTGAGGTTGGTGACGGTGGCGCTCCCGGAGGTGGCCGTCACCTCCTTGGCGTTCAGCCCGTTGAAGGCGTAGCTGAACTTGGTCGCGCCGCTGGCCTTGAAGGTGGCGGAACCGGTGCCGCCGAACTTGACCGTGGCCCAGGTGGCGCCGTCGGGGGTGGCCTCCAGGAACACGTCGCTGGAGACGTCGGGGGCCGGCGGGGCGGAGGCGTCCACCGTCACCCGGCAGGGCTCCGAGCCCGGCGGGAAGTAGCTGGAGACCGCACCCGCGGAGTCCTCGGCCCGTACGTCCCACGAGTAGGTGGTCTTGTCGGCCAGGCTGCTGGAGGGGATCGTCACCGAGCCCTTGCCGCTGCTCAGGCTGGTGACGAGGGTGCCCGCGGGCACCGTGCCGCCGGTCTTCCAGAAGCGGAAGCGCAGGCCCTTCAGGTTGCCGTCGGGGTCGGTGGCGGTCGCCGAGAGGACCAAATTGGTCCTCGCGATGGTCCGCCCGGCGCCCGGACCGGCCACGCAGGCGCCACCCGGTGACGTCGTACCGCTCTTCGGCTCGTTGGGCTTGCGGTTGTAGGTGACTTCCAGCACCGCGGACTTCGCCGAGAACTTGCGCCAGGTGTAGGAGTCCTTCGTCGACTCGTCCGGGGAGCGCATGCCGAGGGTGAGCGTCGCCCAGCCGTTGTCGGCGGCCTGCTGGGCCGCGTTCTTCACGTTGTACTTGACGTACTCGTCGGAGCAGGAGGAGTTGTAGCCGTAGGCGAAGGACTGCTTGCCCTGGGAGGTGTCCCACCTCGGCTGCTTGTTCCAGGTGGTGCCCGAGGAGATGGCCCCGGTCAGCGACAGCTCGTACTCACGCTTCGTGCAGGACCAGGCGTAGTTGTTGATGACCTTGAACTCGGCGCTGGTGATGCCCGCGCCCTTGAGCTTGGTGTCGTAGCCCATCCGCCAGAAGGCGCGGGCGGTGCCCCCGGTGTCCTTCTCGTACCCGACGCGGGCGTCGGCCGTACCGGAGTTGAAGTTGGTGCCGTTGTAGAAGCTGGTGTTGGGGTACGGCTTGTAGGCGGTCGTCCACGCCTTCCAGCCGGGACTGATCGTCGGGTCCAGGAAGACGGGGAACAGGACGTCCTCGTCGCTGAACAGTCCGCTGCCGGACACGTCCAGGCTCAGCCGGGCGTCACCGGAGCCCTCGCCGTCCAGGCGGGTCGCCAGCGGGCTCTGGCGGGCGCCCGGCTCAATGCCGACCAGGCCGGAGAGGTTCAGCACGTCCTCGGGGGTGGCCACGGTGGTACGGGGCTCGGCCTCCGGGGCCTCGGGGTCCATCCCGGCGGAGTCCCAGCCGAAGGGGGTCGGGATCGAGGTGATCTCGTCACCGGTGGCCCGGTCCACGACCAGCACGCCGTCGGTGGTCTTGTCGTGGCGGAACACGGCCGTCTCGGAACGGAGCCCGTACGTCAGGGACTTGACGGCGGCCTGGGCCGCAGCCTCCCTGGTCTTCACGATCAGCAGCTGGCCGAAGCCGCCCTCGTCACGGGCGACGAGCAGCAGGTCCACTCCGGGCAGCACCTCGGAGTACAGGGCACGGGGTCCGTCGAGCACAGGCTCGGGCAGCGGCCCGGGCCAGGTGTACGCGATGGTGTGGCCGTCGAACTCCGACTCCGCGAGGACGGTCTCACCGGCAGGGGCGCGGTCGGCCGGGGTGAGCAGCGGCAGCCGGGCGTACGAACGCTCGGCCCGGTCCCCGCCCCTGCGGGCGCCGTCGGCGCTGCCGTCGGAGAAGCGCACCGGGACCGGGGCGTTGACGGGGCGGATGCTCAGCCCGTCGTCGGCCTTGCCGGTCCGCTTCAGGGTGGTGTCGATGTCCGCCCAGCGCCCCTCCGCGTTCTTCACCCGCTGCGGCAGCGCGTGGAACTCGGCGCGCCACTGCCCGTCGGGCAGCGCCCAGGTGCGGGAGGTGGCCGTGGTGGCGGTGTCGACGAGGACCTTCTTGCCGCGGCGGAGCGCCTCGGCCATGGCGGCGCTCTCGTCGCGGAGACCCGTGGAGACGGGCTTGGCCGGCTTGGCGACGGCCGGGCCGTCCCCGCCGGGTGACGGGCTGTCGGCGCCGGGCTGCCACCAGGGCAGCAACGCGGCGGTGAGTGCGGCCAGCAGGAGGCCGAGGGTGCACGTCAGCCTGGTGCGCGTACGCACGAAGGGGCTGAGGAGGCGTGGCGCGGACACTGCGGGCTACTCCCGTGGGGCCGGACGGAAAAGGGGACGACAAAGGGGGTCCCGCTCATGGACCGGAGGGCGGAGAGCGCCGAACGATCACACAGGGACCGGAAGGAGTGTCCACCATGAGAAGTTCATTAATTCGTTACTCGTGTGTGGAAAGTGAGGAGAGTGATACCGGATATCTCCGTTTTTGACATCTCTTGACGGGTGGCTATGGACTCACAGGAGCGGAAGCGGGGGCATATGCCCGAAGTGGCAGCCTGTGCGGAGATCTAGTGGATCTTGCCCTGTGGGCCAACTCACTTTCGTGCCCCCGTCGTCACCATCCGTGATCTTGCTCGGTGGACCACCCCTGACGGAGAGTGCCGACCCATGCGCCCTTGGCCGGGCGTGTGCTTTCCGGTGCTCACGCACCTCTGTTCCGTTTCCTCTGTTTCTTCACGCCCGGGTGGGAGTCGACGCGTATGCGTGCTGCAGGTCCGCTGTCCTGGCGGGGACGTGGCCGATTGGCCCTGACATCGTCAGGGCGTGCTCGGCGGCGTCGTGCCCGCATATCAGTCGTTCTCTTGATGTCGTCGACCTTGATGGTCACGAGCCTCTCCGCCGAGGCCTGGGCCGTCCCCGGCCCCGGCATGAACCGGGAGGAGACGCAGCTCGAACTGCCGGACATCCCGGGGACCGACCCGATCGGCCAGGACGAGACCGCCGAGTCCAACCTCACCACCGCCGACGAGGTCCCGGTCGCGCCGTACGAGCCGCAGGCCATCACCCCGTGGCAGGAGGACAGCGGCACCGCCGACCTGACCGGCCTGGAGCCCGGTGCCACCGTGCCCGTCGCGGACCTGCCGGTCGCCCTCGGTGTCCCGGAGGGCGGCGACCCGGCCGCCTTGGCCGGACAGTGGAACGTGGCCCTCGCCGCCCCCGAGGCCTCCCAGGACGCGGGCGTCGCCGGGCTGATCATGCAGGTCACCCCGCCCGCCACCGCGGACCCGGAGGCCGAGGTCGCGCTCAGCGTCGACACCACCGCCTTCGCGGACCTCTACGGCCCGCAGGCCGCCGACCGCTTCGGCCTCATGCTGCTGCCCGAGTGCGTGTACACCGCCTCCGGAACCGGCGACTGCGCCCCGGAGGAGGGCGAAGGCGGCACGGAGACGATGTCCGCCGGCGCCGGCTCGGACACCTTCGAGTCGCTGCCCAGCGAGGTGGAGCTGCTGTCCGCAAAGGACGCGCCCACCCGCACCACCGCCGCCAAGAACGTCCAGACCCGCCGTGTCCTCACGGGCAGCGTGCCCGTGGGACAGCTGCTCGGCGAGGAGCGGACCCCCGCCACCGAGGCGGACGGCGCTTCCGCCCGCTCGCGCGCCGACGCGTCCGGCTCCTCCGTGCGCCCGGCCGCCCTGCGCGCCGCGGCCTCGTCCGGCTCGCGTGTCGTCGGCGCGCTCGACACCGGCGCCTCGGCGGCCGGTGACTACACGGCCACGCCGCTGCTCTCCTCGGGCTCCTGGTCCGCGGGTTCCTCGTCGGGTGCCTTCACCTACGGGTACCAGATCCAGACCCCGGAGACCGGTGGCGGCCTGACGCCCAAGATCAACCTCTCCTACTCCTCGCAGTCCGCGGACGGCCGCACCTCCGCCACCAACAACCAGGCGTCGTGGATCGGTGACGGCTGGGAGTACAGCGCCGGTGCGATCACCCGGACCTTCGCGGGCTGCACCCAGGACTCCAAGAAGCCGGGGTCCAACAACGCCACCCACCGCACCGGTGACATGTGCTGGGGCTCCGACAACGCCACGCTGTCCCTCGGCGGCATGACCACCGAACTCGTCTGGGACAAGACCAAGGAGACCTGGACCACCGCCAACGGTGACGGCTCCAAGGTCGAGCTGATCAAGGACCCCAGCCTCAAGAACGGCGCCAAGGACGGCGAGCACTGGGTGGTCACCACCCGCGACGGCACCCGCCACTACTTCGGGCGCCACCGGCTGCCCAACTGGTCCGACAAGGGCACCTCCACCACCGAGGACGACGATCCGGTCACCAACTCCGTCCTGACGGTCCCGGTGTTCGGCAACCACCCCGGTGAGGACTGCTACAAGGCGGGCAACTTCGCGGGCTCCTCCTGTACCCAGGCCTGGCGCTGGTCCCTCGACTACGTCGAGGACGTCCACGGCAACGCCATGTCCCTGTGGTGGGCGCGCGAGACCAACTACTACGCCAAGAACTTCAACTTCAAGGCCCCGGTCTCCTACCACCGCGGCGGCTACCTGACCCGCATCGACTACGGGCAGCGCGCCAACAGGATCTTCTCCGAACCGGCCCCGGCCCGCGTCAACTTCACGGTCGCGGAGCGGTGCTTCAAGGAGGGTTCCCTCGACTGCACCGAGGAGAACTTCACCTCCAAGGACCCGGGCAAGTACCGCATCTGGTACGACACCCCGGCCGACCTCCGCTGCGCCTCCGGCAAGATGTGCTGGAACGCCAACCCCGCCTTCTTCACCCGCAAGCGCCTCGACAAGATCACCACGTCGGCGCAGCGGCGCACGGACACCACCGCCCGCCAGGTGGTGGACGAGTATCAGCTCAAGCAGAACTTCCCGACGCTGAAGGCCGGTTCCAACCCGGCCCTCTGGCTGGAGTCGATCACCCGTACCGGCTACGGGCGCAAGGGCACGACCGACGAGAAGGTCACCCTCAACCCGGTGCGCTTCGAGTCCAACGCCGAGGACATGCCCAGCCGCGTCATGCGGCCCGACGACGTCCGCCCCCGCTTCTCCCGGCTGCGTATCGCCCGGGTCATCAGCGAGTACGGCGGCGAGACCGTCGTCAACTACAAGCAGCCCGAAGGCGCGTGTGCCACGGGCACCGGGCTGCCCGGCAAGAGCGAGACCGCCGAGCTGAAGTCCAACACCCGCCTCTGCTACCCCTCCTTCTGGCACCCGGACCCGGCGAAGGAGGACATCGACTGGTTCCACAAGTACGTGGTCGCCGACGTCGAGGAACTCCCCAACGTCGACGGCGCGTTCTCCACGCTGACCTCCTACGCGTACAAGAACGCCGCATGGCGCCTGGCCGAGCAGGAGTTCACCAAGAAGTCCACCCGCACCTACTCCCAGTTCGCGGGCTTCGAGCAGGTCACCACCGTCACGGGCGCCGACGACCCCGAGATCGGCAGCAAGCGGTCCAAGGCGGTCGTCCGGTACTTCCGCGGCATGGGCGACTCCGTGTCCGTGAAGGACATCGCCGGCACCGAGATAGCCAAGGACCAGGAGCCCTTCGCCGGCCGTATCGCGGAGGAACTGACCTACAGCAACGCCACGGACGCCGACACCAACTGGCTGACACGCTCGGTCACTTACCCGAAGGCCACCGAACTCGCCAAGCGGGACAGGGACGACGGCCTCACCGCCCTGCGCGCCTGGCGCGTCACCGAGCCCAAGCAGCTCTCGTACACCAAGTCCTCCGGCACCGGCGACGACAAGCGCACCGAGCGCGTCATCGAGACGAAGACCTCGTACGACGCGGAGTACGGCCTGCCCACGCAGGTCGAGTTCCTCGGTGACACCGGCAAGACCGGCGACGAGTCCTGCTCGGTGATGGAGTACCTCCACCAGAAGACAAAGCACATCATCGGCCTGACCAAGCAGGTCAAGTCGTCCGCCACCGCCTGCGCCGACGCCGACTTCGACAACCTGGCCACGCTCAGCTCCGCCGGCCGCACCGCCTACGACAACCAGGCCTACGGAGCCGCTCTCGGCGAGTCCGCCCGTGGCCTCGCCACCCAGGTCTGGTCGCTGAAGGCGGACGGCACCGGCTTCCAGAACGAGGGCACCACCGGCTTCGACGACATCAGCCGTGTCGTCCGCCAGACCGACCCGGACGGGAAGGTCTCGAAGATGACCTACGACCCGCCCTCCGGGCAGGCGTTCAAGGTCACCACCGAGAACTCCCTGGGGCACCAGCAGATCGACGAGCTGGAGCCGGGTCGCGCGACCACCATCAAGTCGACCGACGCCAACGGCCACGTCAGCCACTCGTCGTACGACCCGCTGGGTCGGCTCAAGGAGGCGTGGGGCCCCGGCCGCACCCCCTCCGCATCGGCGGTGCCCGACTTCGCGGCGACGTACACCACCCCGGCGGGCAAACCCCCGTACATCACGACCTCCTCGCGCGGCCACGAGAACCGCGTGGAGACCTCGGTCACGCTCTTCGACGGCCTCGGCCGCGAGCGCCAGAGCCAGGAGCAGGCCACCGGTGGCGGCCGACTGATCACGGACACGCTGTACAACACCTCGGGCGAGGTGTGGCAGACCAACAACGCCTACTTCGCCGAGGGCAAGCCCGCCGGTGAGCTGTTCACCCCGCTCGCCGACACGGCCGTACCCAACGCCACCCGCTACACGTACGACGGTCTCGGCCGCGTGCTCCAGGAAATGCCCCTGCTGCGCGGCGTGGAGATGCCGGCCAGGGCGACCAAGTACACGTACGCCGCCGACCACTCCACGGTGATCAACCCGTCGGGCTCGGCCTCCTACCGCGTCTACTCGGACGCGCTGGGCCGTACCGCCCGGGTCGACACGTTCACCAACACGGCGCGCGACGAGTACACCTCGATGCGCTACGCGTACGACGCCCGGGGCCAGTTGGCGAAGGCGGACCACTCCGCCGACCGCTCCCGTCCCTGGACCTGGACCTACGACCGCCGGGGCCGGCTGGACACGGCCACCGACCCGGACTCGGGCGCCACGACCACCAAGTACGACAGCCGTGACCGCCCGGAAACGGTCACCAACGCCCGGGGCATCAAGACCTGGACCGGGTACGACGAACTGTCCCGGCCCACGCAGCAGCGGCTCAACGACAAGAACGGCACCCTTCTCAGCGAGTACGCCTACGACGACGCCACCGGCGGCAAGGGCCTGCCCTCCTCCGTCAAGCGCTACACCGACGGCCTGCCGTACGAGCTGAAGGTCGGCGGCTTCACCTCCGACTACCAGCCCACCTCCACCACCCTGTCGCTGCCGCCGTCCATCGCGAGCACGTGGGGGGTCAGCGCCTCCTACCGGTACGACTACACGTACACGGACACCGGTCAGCTGAAGGAGGCGTCGCTGCCCGCCGCGGGCAAGCTCGCCGCGGAGAAGCTGGTCGTCCGCTACGACAAGGACGGCCTGCCGCTCTCGGTCTCCGGCAAGGACTGGTACGGCGCCGAGGCGGTCTACTCCTCCTACGGCCAGTTGCTGCGCGCCACGCTCGGCGCACAGCCCAACCGGGTGTGGACGCAGGCCAATTACGACGAGGCCAGCGGCGAACTCATCGACCAGCAGGTCTACCGGGAGAAGAAGGGGGACACCTCCGTCGTCGGAGGCAACCTCGTCTCGCACCGCTCCTACTGGTACAACAACGCGGGCAGCGTCACCTCCATCCGCGAGCGCTCCCTCGGCATCGAGGAGCGGCAGTGCTTCACGTACGACCCGCTCGGCCAGCTGACGAAGGCCTGGACCGCCAAGGACCAGAACTCCTGCGCCGCGGGCCCGGCCGGTCCTGACGGCACGTCCAACGCGACGGCGGGCACGGACGGTTCCGGCTACTGGCAGGAGTACGAGTACGACCTGCTCGGCAACCGCAAGAAGCTCACCGAGAAGGACCTGACCGGCGACACGGCGAAGGACGCCGTCACCGAGTACGCGTACGGCAAGACCGACGGCAGCCAGCCGCGCACCCTCACCAAGGTGACGAAGAAGTACGTCACCCCGCAGGGCGCCCAGGTCACCGCCGAGGCGCAGCGCCTGTACGAACTGACCGGCGAGACCAAGACCGTCACCTCCACGGCGACGGGTGACAAGCAGGAGCTCACCTGGACCTACGACGGCCAGGTCGAGCGGATCGTCGGCCAGGGCAGCGGCGGCAAGACCGAGTACGTCGGTCTCGCGGACAAGTGCCTCGACCTGAACTCCGCCGCGGCCTCTCCGGGCCAGGCGGTGCAGCTCTACTCCTGCAACGGGTCGACCGCCCAGAAGTGGAACTTCGCCGCCACGCCCAACCAGAGCGACGGCGACCTGGGCACGCTGAACACCCACGTGGAGTGGTGTGTGAAGCCGGCGGGCAACACGGCCGGTTCGGCGCTGCAGGTGCAGAAGTGTGACGGTTCGGCCGCCCAGCAGCTGAAGCGCACCGCGGCAGGGCAGCTCACCCACCCGGCGTCGGGTCTGTGCCTCGCCGTCAAGGACGGAGCCACGGCCAACAGCACGCCGGTCGTGCTGGCGACCTGCTCGGCCGGCTCGGCCGCGCAGCAGTGGGAGGCGCAGAACGAGACCCGCCACATCTACGGTCCCGACGGCTCCCGTCTGCTGACCGTCCAGGGGAAGCAGGCGACCCTGCACCTGGGCGAGTCCGAGGTCACCGTCCAGAAGGGCGGCACGCTGGTCAGCAGCCACCGTTCCTACGCCTCCCCCGGCGGCTCGGTCCTGCGCTTCAGCTACGGCACCGGCTCCGACAGCCTGGTCGCCATCGCCTCGGACCACCAGGGCAGCCCGTACGCGGAGATCACCCTCAACGACGCGATGTCGGTGCGGGTCCGCAAGCAGGACCCCTTCGGCAACCAGCGCGGCGCGCCCACGAACACCATGCGGAACCACACCGGGTTCCTGGGTGCGACACGTGACGACGCCTCCGGCTACACACCGCTCGGAGCCCGTCTGTACGACCCGGTCGTCGGCCGCTTCCTCTCCGCCGACCCGGTCCTGGACCTGGCCGACCCGTTGCAGTCCAACGGCTACGCCTACGCCCACAACAACCCGGTCACCCTCTCCGACCCCACGGGCCTCGCAGTGACGCTCACCGCGTCGGAGAAGGCCGCGGCCCTCGCGGGCGCCGGCCTGAGCGCCGCCCAGGTCTCAGCGGCCCAGGCGACGATGGGCAAGTCCCTGACCTCGGTGATCCTCTCCGCGGCCTGGGGTGCGCTGAAGGACTTCATCGGCATCACCGATGCCATGAACTGCTTCGGCGGTGACATGTGGGCCTGCGGAAGCCTCATCATCGGGGCGATCCCCTGGACCAAGCTGGGCAAGATCCCATCCGTCCTGAAGGCGGTCAACCGCACGATCTCCGCCATCCAGGCCTTCCACAAGGCGAAGAAGGCGGCCCAGGCCGTCCTCGCTGCGGCGAAGGCGGCGGAGAAGAGAGCGCTCGACGCCAAGAAGGCGGCGATCGAGAAGGCCAAGAAGGCCGCGCAGGCAGCCAAGAAGAAGGCTGCCGAAAAGGCCAACACGATCAGCAACAAGGCGGTCAACCAGACGAAGAAGACCGGCAACCCGGTCCAGAAGCAGGCCCAGGCGAAGGCGGCCCCGAAGGCGTCCTCTGCCGCCAACGTCAGCAAGAGCTCGGGCGGCGGCGCCAAGACGTCCAAGCCCGGCGGCTCCTCCGGCGGCTCGGCCCGCTCCAACGGCGGCTCGAGTGGAAGCGGTGGATCCGGCAAGACCGGTGAAGGCACCGGCGGTTCCTGCCCGATCAACAACAGCTTCACCCCCGGCACCAAGGTCCTCATGGCCGACGGCTCGACGAAGCCGATCGAGGACGTGAAGGTCGGCGACAAGGTCAAGGCCACCGACCCCAAGACGGGCGAGACCCGGATCGAGACGGTCACCGCCGAGATCAAGGGCGAAGGCCTGAAGCACCTGGTCAAGGTCACCATCGACACCGACGGCGACCGCGGCACGAAGACCGCCGAGATCACGGCGACCGACGGCCACCCGTTCTGGGTGCCCGAACTGGGCGAGTGGATCGACGCCACCGATCTCAAGTCGGGCCAGTGGCTCCACACCGGGGCCGGCACGCAGGTTCAGATCACTGCGGTGGAGCGCTGGACCAGCGCGGGCGCGACGGTTCACAACCTCACGGTCGGCAACACGCACACGTATTATGTGGTTGCGGCGGCCACACCGGTCCTCGTTCACAACTGCAGCAAGCAGCTCACCGACGTTGCCCTCGGAACATCGGACAACGGGCTGGAGAAGTGGGCCAACGATAAGGGCTACACCCACTTCATGGGGGAGACACGCGATGGTTCCATCTCAAGTGCTGCGGATGCGATGAATAACCATCCTGGCGCAACCATCCACGTCCGCCTCGACGGGTTCACCCTGGAGAACAGAAGGTCGGGCGGACCGGCAGAGGTCTTCGACCACGCCGTGCAGCAGGGGCAAGGCGACAACTGGTTCACAACGCAACGCGAGATGGCGTTCCTCGAACGCGCCTTCCGAGTCGGGAACCTCGACAGCAGTCGGCTCAGGTTCTACCTGGGAGGTACAGACATCACTTCGACGGTCCTCAAGGGATCCAAGTATCTGGGAGGTTCACAGTGACCTTGGTCGCGTCATGGGAAAGACCGTTTCGGATGTGGCACTTCTCGGTGAGTTTCAACTCGCTACTGCTTCGCAGTCTCCGCGACACCCCTTCCCCCGCCCGAGTGGACGTTCTCTTCTCGAACGTCTCTTTTCTCCAGATGCCCACGACATGTCCACGACTTGAAATCAGTACCGGAGGAGAGTTCACCCCATCAGGGGTGGAAATTCCCGCCGGGACTCGCGGTCAGTGGTACACCATCAATTCAGGGAGCGGATACCTCTTTGCCACCCATTGCGAGTGGCACGAGGATGAAGGTACCGCGATGACCCCATCGCGCTTCGGCCCCCTGAGAAGGACGGACTGAACCAAACCTCCGGATCTCTAGCGCGCAAGGGCACGCCGAAAGAGTCACGAAGCGGGTCGTGTCATGCTGAGAAAAGCATGACACGACCCGCTTGGCTTTGGCCCGTCTGGCCAGAGGCTGTCGGACACGGTGAGAGATTCACGCTCTTGCCCTCGGTCCGGATTTGGACAGCTCAGGGCGCACAGACCTCGGACAGCGCCCGCTACTCGCCCGTTCGGCGGCCTCTTGGCCGAGACAGTGGCCACCCGGATCTTCGGCCCACATGTCAATAGGCGGTAGACGGAACAGCGCCGGGATCCCCTTCCAACTTCCGTCCACCTCTGGAGTGGACCCGCTAAGCCCCCTACTTGTCCGGCTGCCATGTCCGCGCGTTCCCACCAGATCGTTCGCACAAGGCCGACGAGTCCGGAACCCAAACCCGCGCGGGTCAATAGGGTTGGGGCATGAGTGCGCAGACGTATGTGTCGGAGCTGTTTTCGCTGGCCGGCAAGGTCGCCGTCGTGACCGGGGGCAGTTCCGGGATCGGGCGGGCTATCGCCGGGGCGCTGGCCCGAGCCGGAGCCGAGGTTGTGGTGGTGGCTCGGCGGGAGGCCGAGTTGATGGCCACCGTCGGAGAGCTGGAGGCGGACGGGTGCCGGGCCGCCTGGGTCAGTGCCGATCTCGGGACCGCCGAAGGTGTGCGGACCGCGGCCCACGGGGCTGTCGACGCCTTTGGGGAGCCGGACATTCTTGTCAACTGTGCCGGGATCAACCTGCGGCCGCCCATGGACGACCTCGGTGAGGACGTGTGGGACACCACCATGGCGGTGAACCTCAAGGCACCTTTCCTGCTCGGGCAGCGGTTCGGGCCCGGGATGGCTGAGCGGGGGTACGGGCGGATCATCCATGTCAGCTCGCAGCAGGCCCACCGTGCCTTCGTGAACAGCGGGGCGTACGGGGTGTCCAAGGGTGGGCTGGAGTCGCTGGCCCGGTCGCAGGCCGAGGCATGGTCCCCGTACGGCGTCACCGTTAACACGCTGGTGCCGGGGTTCGTGCTGACCCCGCTCAACGCGCACCTCGCCTCCGATCCGGAGAAGGTCGCCTCGCTCGCCGCCCGTACCTTCGTCGGGCGCAACGGGCTCGCGGAGGACTTTGCGGGGGCCGCCGTGTTCCTGGCCGGGCCCTCCTCCTCGTACGTCACCGGGCAGGCGTTGTTCGTGGACGGTGGGTTCTCGTCGCACTGAGGCTGAGGCCCGGCAGTTCTCCCTGGTCACTGGGGCCGGGGAGTTCTCTGTTCGCCGAAGTCCGAGCGATAGCGGCCGAGGTCCGCGACAGCGGCCGGGCGGCGGGCTCCGTGTTGGCCGGAAGCCCGCCGCCCCTCCCCCGGAGCGGCCCTCAGGAACTCTGCTGCCAGAGCGCTGCCGCCGCTTCCTCCACCGCCGACGCGACCGCCGCCGATGTCGCCTCCTTCGTGAGGCCGAGGCCGGTCAGGACGCCGGTGCCGGCCTCGAACTCCAGCAGGGCCAGCAGGATGTGCTCCGTGCCCACGTAGTTGTGGCCGAGCCGCAGCGCCTCGCGGAACGTCAGCTCCAGGACCTTGCGCGCGTCCGCGTCGTACGGGATCAGCTCGGGGACCTCGTCGGCGGCGGGCGGCAGGGCCGCTTCCGCAGCTGCGCGCAGAGCCTCGGGCGTCACGCCCCGGGCCGTGATGACGCGGAGCGCGATGGCTTCCGGTTCGGCCAGGAGTCCCATGGTCAGGTGGGCCGGGACGATTTCGGCGTGGCCGGCGGCCTTGGCCTCGTTGTGGGAGGCCATGACGACGTTCCGGGCCCGCTGGGTGAAGCGGCCGAAGCCCTGGCTCGGGTCCAGGTCGGACGCTTCGTCGCCCTTCTTCGTGACGAAGCGCTTCTGGGCGGCCTGACGGGTGACCCCCATGCTGCGGCCGATGTCGGTCCAGGACGCGCCCGAGCGGCGCGCCTGGTCCACGAAGTGGCCGATGAGGTGGTCGGCCACGTCTCCGAGATGGTCGGCGGCGATGACCGCGCCGGAGAGCTGCTCCAACGCGTCGGGGTTGGACTTCTTGATGGCCTCGATCAAGTCGTCGAGGCGCACGGACGGCGTCGCGGGAAGTGGCTGCGTCATGCGTCAACCCTAAGTTGACACCTGCAGGAGCGTCAACCTTGGGTTGCGCACGAGGCTCCGGCTCGACCGCTCCGTCAGAGGTCCAGGTCCACCACCACCGGCGCGTGGTCGGACGCGCCCTTGCCCTTCCGCTCCTCGCGGTCCACGTAGCTGTCCTTGACGGCGGCCGTGAAGGCGGGGTTGCCGTACGTCAGGTCGATCCGCATGCCCTTGTTCTTGGGGAAGCGCAGCTCCCGGTAGTCCCAGAAGGTGTACGCGCGGTCGTACTTGAGGGGGCGGGGCACCACCTCGCCCAGGCCCTCCCCCTCCAGGGCGGCGAGGGCCGCGCGCTCGGCGGGGGTGACGTGGGTGGCGCCCTCGAAGAGCGCCGGGTCCCAGACGTCCTCGTCGGTCGGGGCCACGTTGAAGTCGCCCAGGACGGCGAAGGGCAGCGGGCCCGTCACCTCGGGTGCGACGGCCTTGCGGAGGGCTTCCAGCCAGGCCAGCTTGTACGTGTAGTGGTCGTGCTCCACCTCCCGGCCGTTGGGGACGTAGACCGACCAGAGGCGGACCGGGCCGCAGGTCGCGGAGATCGCGCGGGGCTCCTGGACCCCGTCGTAGTCCGGGCCGCCGGGCAGTCCGGTGACGACGTCGGTGAGGCCGACCCGGGAGAGCAGCGCGACCCCGTTCCACCGGCCGTTGGCGTTGACGGCGGACTCGTACCCCGCCTCGCGCAGGGCTTCGGCGGGGAACTGCTCGGCCGTGCACTTGGTCTCCTGGATGCACAGCACATCGGTGCCGCTGCTCTCCAGCCAGGCCAGCAGCCTCGGCAGCCGGGCGGTGATCGAATTGACGTTCCAGGTGGCGATGCGCATGACCCCCAACCTAGCGGCTCCCACTGACAGCCGACGAAAACCCGCCGCCCGGCGACGGACGGCGGGGAGGGAGGCAAGAAGGAAGGGAAGGGAAGGCCGGGGGGCTACCGCTGCCCGGCCCTCACAGCTCCGTGACGCCGCCCGGGGCCAGCCGGCCGTGGTCCGCGCCGCCCAGGGCGCCGATCTGGTTGTCGTAGATCGGCCGTGCCAGATCGGTGAGCAGGGCGTCGTGGACGTCGATCGCGCGGCGCGGCTTCACCTCGCGTACGTAGTCGATGACCTCGGAGATCTTGCTCCAGGGGGCCATCACCGGGAGCAGCAGGGTGTCCACGGCGCGGTCCGGGACGGTCAGCGCGTCACCGGGGTGGAAGACCGAACCGTCCACCAGGAAGCCGATGTTGGTGATCCGCGGGATGTCCGGGTGGATCACCGCGTGCAGCTCCCCGTGCACGGTGACGTCGAACCCGGCCGCCGCGAACGCGTCGCCGTCGCCCACCGTGTGCACCCGGCCCGGGAAGGCTGCCGAGAGCTGGTCGGCGACGCTGCGCAGGGTCCAGATCTCGGCCGCCGGGTTCGCCTCCAGGCCCGCCCGCAGCCGGGCCTCGTTGAAGTGGTCCGGGTGCTCGTGCGTGACGAGCAGGACGTCGGCGCCGAGGGCCGCGTCGTCCTCCGAGAAGCCGCCCGGGTCGATGACCAGGACGCGCCCCTCCTTCTCGATCCGCACGCAGGAGTGGGTCTTCTTGGTGAGCGTGAGTGGCTGAGGCGATGCGTTCATGGGTCCATCCTGCTACGCGGGCGGGGTGGTTTCCTCCTGGATGACGGACTGCGCGATCGCGAAGGCCGCGCCCGCTGCCGGGATGCCGCAGTAGACGGCGGTCTGGAGCAGAACTTCCTTGATCTCGGCGGGTGTCAGACCGTTGCGCAGGGCGGCGCGGGTGTGCGCGGCCAGGCCCTCCAGGTGGCCGGAGGCGACGAGCGCGGTGAGCGTGACGCAGCTGCGGGTACGGCGGTCGAGCCCGTCCCGGCTCCATGCCTCGCCCCACTCGTACCGGGTGACCAGCTCCTGGAAGTCCTCGGTGAACGCGTCGGTGGCGGCGGTCACGGCGTCGACGTGGGCGTCCCCCAGGACCTCGCGGCGCATCCTGGTGCCGCGTTCGTGGCGGCTGTCCGGCTGCGGGCCCGCGGCCTCGGGCGCGTCGGTCGCCGGGGCGATCTCGGCGACGGGCGCCACGGGCACGAGGGGGGCGGGCGTGGCCGGGCCGGGGACGAGCGACGGTACGGAGGCGGTGGTGGGCGCGTCCTGCCAAGCGGTGGAGAAGTGGGTCAGCAGCAGGTCGCTCACGGCGGCGGGCTGCTCGACCGGGGCCAGGTGGGAGGCGGCGGGGACCAGCGCGAGGCGGGCGTCGGGTATCCCGGCGACCAGGGTGCGCGCCTCGGCGGGTCCGGTGACCTGGTCCTCCGCGCCGACCAGTACGAGGGTCGGGACGCCGATCCGGCCCAGGTGGTCGCGGATGTCGAAGGCGGCCAGCGCCTCGCAGGCCGCGATGTAGCAGCCGGGGTCGGTGGTACGGACCATCTGTACGGCCCACTCGACGATGGCGGGCTGCGAGGCGGCGAAGCCGGGGGTGAACCAGCGTTCCGGGGCGGTACGGGCCATCGGCTCCAGGCCGTTGGTGCGCACGATCACCCCGCGCTGGCGGAACTCGTCGGCCGTGCCGAACCGGGGCGACGAGGCGACCAGCGCCAGCGAGGCCACCCGGTGCGGGTGGCGCAGGGCCAGATCCGTCCCGACGGCCCCGGCGATCGAGCAGCCCAGGTAGCCGAACCGCTGCACGCCCAGCCCGTCCAGGGTCGCGATCAGCCGGTCCGCCAGCTCGGCCACGGAGGACGCCGGCCGGGCGGGGGCGCCGCCGTGGCCGGGCAGGTCGTAGCGGAAGACTCTCCAGTGCTGGGCCAGCTCGGGTATCTGGCGGTCCCACATGTGCCAGGTCGTCCCGAGGGAGGGCCCGATCACCAGTACGGGAGCGTCTTCCGGTCCGTCGAAGCGGTATTGCAGGGTCTCAGTCGCCATCTCACTCACCCTGTCCACGCTCCCATATCCGGCGGGGGCTCCGGTCGCCGGGGGAAGCCGACGCCGGTGCAGGCCGACGTCAGGGGTGCGACGTCAGGGCGTCGCCGCCGAGACGACATAGACGACAGGGCTGGCCGGGTCGGTCATATTGACCGTGATGGTCTGGGTGGGGCGCGGCCTCTGGTTGCGGTGCGTGGTGCTCGCCCAGTTCTCGTTCGGACTGAAGTACCAGCCGGTGATGTTGATGTCCCGGGCGTTGATGTTGACGGCACCGGGCTCCAGCGCCGCGCGGCCGGTGCCGATTCCGGTCAGGAACCGGTCGAGCCCGCCGGAGGTGGTCCGGAACTTCACGTACATCCGGCTGGCTTTCCAGTTGTTGGTCTCGTAGTACTGGACGCCGACCGCGTTGCCGGGGATAGGGATCTCGAAGATCCTGCGCTGCATCTTGGAGGGCCAGCCGTCGCGGAGCCCGACCGCGGCGGCCGCGGCTTCCTTGTCCTTGCCGGAGCGGCGGCTCTGGCCCGCGGAGATCAGCAGGTAGCCGGCCGGGATGCCGATCAGCAGCACGATGATCGTGGCGGTGATGAACCGCCGCCGGAAGACCCGCCGACGGCTCTCGGGCGGCTTTCCTTCACCGTCGCCCGGCCCGTCGGACAGGGGCGACGGCACCACGGGGTGGTCGGCTGCGATCATGATCAAGTGGTCCCTCGTGCTGCGGAGCGGGGTTCGCGTACGGGTCGGGGTCGGGGGCTGTTTCCCGTACGTCGGGGGGTGTCTTCTTTACGGGCGACTTCTTTACCGGGCGACTTCGAGCGTACGGAATCGGGGGCCGCTCCCCGTAACGGTGGGGTACGGAGGCGGAGACGCCGGGCGCGCGGCCGCGGTTCTGCGGTGGCCGCTGTCGTCATGGCCGGGGGTGGCGGTTCAGTCGACCGTCCGGGTCGACCGGGTGTTGCGGATGGTGCTCGCCGCCTGGTCGTAGATCTGGGCGTACCGCTCGTACCGCTCGACGCGCCGCCGGTTGGCCCGGCGGAAGCGGCGGGCGACCAGCCGGGCCAGGTCCGCGGCGCCGACCATACCGGCTTCGGGGCCCAGCTGGGCCTTGGCGATCTTCGCCTCGGGGCGGTAGCCGCGGCCGGTGAGGTGGCGTTTGAAGGCGTCCCGGGCGGGGTTGATCAGGAGGTCGTCGGCGGCGCTGACCCCGCCTCCGATGACGAAGCAGGACGGGTCGAGCGCGGCGGCCAGGTTGGCGATGCCGACGCCGAGCCACTGGCCGATGTCCTGGAGGAGTTCGATGCACATCGCATCGCCCTCGCGGGCCAGTTCGGTGATGAGGGGGCCGGTGATGTCGGAGACGTTCCCCTTCACCCGGTCCAGCAGATAGTGCGCGACCGGGGAGTCGGCGGCGGCCAGCTCCCTGGCCTCGCGGACCAGGGCGTTGCCGGAGCTGTACTGCTCCCAGCAGCCCCGGTTGCCGCAGGGGCAGCGGTGGCCCGAGGGCACGACCTGCATGTGGCCGAACTCACCGGCGACCCCGTACTTGCCGCGCTTGACCTGGCCGTCCTCCAGGATCGCGCCGCCGATCCCCGTACCGAGCGTGATCATGACGAGGTGGTCCTCCCCGCGCCCGGCGCCGAAGCGCCACTCCGCCCAGGCGGCCGTGTTCGCGTCGTTGTCGACCATGACGGGGACGACGAGACGGGAGGCGATGGCGTCGCGCAGGGGCTCGTCGCGCCAGGCGAGGTGGGGGGCGAAGAGGACCTTCGAGCGGTCCGCGTCCACCCAGCCCGCCGCGCCGATGCCGACCGCGTGGACGTCGTGGCGGTCGGAGAGGTCCAGGACCAGTTCGACGATGGTGTCCTCGACGACCTTGGGGCTCTTGGACTTGTCGGGGGTCTCGGTGCGGACCTTCTCCAGGATGTTGCCGTCGGCGTCGACGACGCCCGCCATCACCTTCGTACCGCCGATGTCGATCCCGACCGTGGGGACACGGGGAGCGGAGAGGTGCGAGCGGCGTTCCTTGGTGCCGACGGTCTTGAGGACGGTGGCGCGGGCGGAGCCGCGGTGTGCGAAGTCGCGGTACGTGCTCATCGTCCCTGCGGGGTCTGGGGGCCGGCCGGCTCTCGCGCCCGGCGGCGGACGGCGCCCGCCGGGCTCGATTCTGCCACTGCCGGACCCCGGGACCCGTCGCCCGGGGTCGGCCGCGCCGGGGCGGGTCGCCGGTCAGGATCCTTCCTCGGTGGCGACGGAGGTGCCCGGCAGGGTGGGGGCCGGGGTCCGCTCCAGTTCGTGGCTCAGCTCCTCCAGCTCGCTGCCGCCCGCCATCTGCCGGGTCAGCTCGTCGAGCGTGACGTCGTCCTTGGTGTGGCTGCCGGACATCGCCCCGCGCTTGAGGAGGACGAACCGGTCGCCGACGAGGTGGGCGTGGTGCGGGTTGTGCGTGATGAGGACCACGCCGAGCCCGGCGTCCCGGGCGGCGGCGACGTACTTGAGGACGACGCCGGACTGCTTGACGCCGAGGGCGGCGGTCGGCTCGTCGAGGACGAGGACCTTGGCGCCGAAGTAGACGGCGCGGGCGATGGCCACGCACTGGCGCTCCCCGCCGGAGAGCGTGCCGATGGGCTGGTCGACGTCGCGCAGGTCGATGCCCATGCGGAGCAGTTCCGTACGGGTCGTCTCGCGCATCTTCCGGACGTCGAGGCCCTTGAAGGGGCCGACGCCGGTGGTGGGCTCGGAGCCGAGGAAGAAGTTCCGCCAGACCGGCATGAGCGGGACGACGGCGAGGTCCTGGTAGACGGTGGCGATGCCCCGGTCCAGGGCGTCGCGCGGGTTGGCGAGCGTGGTCTCCTCGCCATCGATCAGGAACCGTCCGGCGTCGTGCCGGTGCAGCCCCGCGATGATCTTGATGAGGGTGGACTTCCCGGCGCCGTTGTCCCCGAGCACACAGGTGATCTCGCCCGCGTGGACCTCCAGCGAGACGTGTTCCAGGGCCTTGATGTTGCCGTAGAACTTGGACACGTCGTCCAGCTCGACCAGGGGGCCCGCGCTCTTCTCGGACGTGGCCGTCATGTTGTCGCCTCCGCGCGCTTGCGCACCCACGCGTTGAGCAGGGTGGCCAGGAGCAGCATCGCTCCCAGGAAGAACTTGAACCAGTCCGGGTTCCACTCGGCGTACACGATGCCCTTGCTGGTCATGCCGAAGATGAAGGCACCGACCGCCGAGCCGATCGCGGAGCCGTAGCCTCCGGTGATCAGGCAGCCGCCGATGACGGCCGCGATGATGTACGTCAGCTCGTTGCCGACGCCTTCGCCGGACTGGACGACGTCGTAGCTGAAGAGCAGGTGCTGTCCGGAGATCCAGGCGGCGAAGGCGACGCCGAGGTAGAGCCCGATCTTCGTACGGATGACGGGGACGCCGACCGCGCGGGCGGCGTCGGCCTCGCCGCCGACGGCGAAGATCCAGTTGCCGAAGCGGGTCCGGAGCAGGATCCAGGTGGCGAGCGCGACGAGCGCGATCCACCACAGGATCGTCACCTTGAACTCGACGCCGCCGATGGTCAGCGTGGAGGCGAACAGGGCGTGGGCGGAGTCGAAGCCCTCCATGTCCCCGATGGCCTTGGTGGAGACCGTGCCGCTGATCAGCTTGGTGAAGCCGAGGTTGAGGCCGGTGAGCATCAGGAACGTGCCGAGCGTGATGATGAAGCTGGGCAGCTTGGTGCGGGTCAGCATGAACCCGTTGAACGCGCCGATGGCGAGCGTGACCAGCAGCGACACGAGGACGCCGACCCAGACGTTGGCCGTCATCTGGTAGCTGAACATCGACGAGATCAGCGCGGAGCTGGTCACCAGGACCCCGGCGGAGAGGTCGAACTCGCCGCCGATCATCAGCAGCGCGACCGGGGCGGCCATGATGCCGAGGACCGAGGCCGCGTACAGCACGGTGCCGAGGCTGGAGGCCTGGAGGAAGCTGTCCGCGACGATCGCGAAGAAGACGAAGACGGCCACCGCGCCGACGACCGAACCCAGCTCGGGGCGGCCGAGCAGCTTGCGCAGCGGCGAGGTGTGCACGAGGCGCTCGTCGGCATCCGCGGGCTTTCCGGGGGCGGCGGTGGAGCCGCTCATCGGGTGCCCCGCTTGGTGTAGTCGGCCAGGGCGTCGGCGTCGGCGGCCGTGATGATCTGCGGGCCGGTGAGGACGGGCTGGCCGCCGCCGAGGACGTTGCGGTTGTAGCGGTAGAGCCAGAGCAGGTCGACGGCCTGGTACCCCTGGAGGTAGGGCTGCTGGTCGACGGCGAAGCCGAGCTTCTCGGTCTGGAGGCCGGTGGCGACCTTGGCGTTCAGGTCGAAGGTGTTGATCTCGGCCTTGCTGCCCGCCGTCTGCTTGGCCTGCACGGCGGCGTCCGCGAAGGGGGCGCCGAGGGTGACGACCGCGTCGATGCTCTTGTCGGACTGGAGCTTGGCCTCGATGGACGCGGTGACGTCGGGCATGTTGGTGCCGTCGACGTACAGGTTCTGCAGCGTGCCGTCGAAGGTCTTCTTCGCCCCGGCGCAGCGCTGCTCGTGGCCCACGTTGCCCTGCTCGTGCAGGACGCAGAGCGCCTTCTTGCGGCCGCGTTCGTTCAGCTCGTCGCCGACGGCCTCACCGGCGATCGCCTCGTCCTGGCCGATGTGGGTGAGCGCCCCGAACTCCTTGGACTCGGCGGAGCCGGAGTTCACGGTGACGACCGGGATGCCCGCCTTGACGGCCTTGGCGACCACGGCCTTCATCGCGTCCGGCTTGGCCAGCGAGACGATCAGCCCGTCGACCTTCTTGTCGATCGCGGTCTGGACGAGCTGGGCCTGCTGGTTGCCCTCGTCGTTGTGCGAGTAGAGGAAGTTGATGTTGTCCTTGACGGCCGCCTGCTCGGCGCCCTTCTGGACGATGTCCCAGAAGGTGTCGCCGTCGCCCGAGTGGGTGACCATGGCGAAGGTCCAGCGGGGCGTGTTCACTGCGGCCCGCCCCTCGGCGGCCGCGGCGGCGCGCTCTTCCGCCCGCTTGCCGCCGGTGCTGCTGCATCCCGCGGCTGCCAGCGCCACTGCCAGGACGGCGCCCAGCGCGCGTACCCCTGTCCGAACCCTTGCCACGCCGTGCCCTTCTTCTTTTTCTTCCGCTGCTCGTCGCTGTGCGCTTGACCGGGCCGGGGAGCGTACGGCCCCGGGCCGGCTGCCCAGTATCCCCGAGCGGCTGCCGGGCGCGCCCGGCGCCCCAGCCCGTGCGGGGTTCGCCCACCCCAGCCCGTCCGGCTTTTGTGGACGGAACCGCCGCCGTGGGGGGCGGTCGCCCTCGGGGGCCCGTGCCCTAGGGTTCTATGGCCTGCGGGCCCACCGGCGCAAGGGTTCCGTCCTCAAACGCCGGACGGGCTGGATTTGCCCCCCGGGACGGGATGAGTCGACGTCGAGCGGGCTGAATCAGCGCGACAGGAGCTGGAAAGTGAACGTGTAGCGCGAGGCCCGGTAGACGTGGGACGCGAACTCCACCGCGCGGCCCGTGTCGTCGTACGTCGTGCGCTCCATCGTCAGCAGCGGCGCCCCCGGCTCCTCCGCCAGGGCCCGGGCCTCCCCCGCCGTCGCGGCCCGGGCGCCCACCGACTGGCGGGCGCTGTGCAGGGTGATGCCCGAGGCCCGCATCAGCCGGTAGAGGCCGGTGGTCTCCAGCTCCGGGGCCCGGAGGTCGAGCAGGTCCGGGGGGAGGTGGTTGCGCAGGAGGGCCATCGGCTCGTCGTGGGCGTAGCGCAGCCGCTCGACGAGGTGGACCTCCGTGCCCTCGGGGAGGCCGAGCGCGGCGGCGATCTCGGCGGTGGCCGGTTCCGTCGTGGCGCGCAGGACCTTGGTGGCGGGGCGCTGGCCGGCCGCCTCCAGGTCGTCGTAGAGCGAGCTCAGCTCCAGCGGGCGGCGGACCTGGCTGTGCACGACCTGGGTGCCGACACCCCGACGGCGGACCATCAGCCCTTTGTCGACGAGCGACTGGATGGCCTGGCGGACCGTGGGGCGGGAGAGGCCGAGGCGGTGAGCGAGGTCGATCTCGTTGCCGAGCAGGGTGCCGGGGGCCAGCCGGCCCTGTTCGACGGCGGCCTCCAGTTGCTGCGCGAGCTGGAAGTAGAGCGGCACCGGGCTGGTGCGGTCCACGCTCAGCGGCAGGGGCTGCGGCTGATCGGCTCCTTGTACGGTCACGGGCCGAGCCTAGTTCGATTGTCCGGACAAAGCCATGGTCGAGCATTTGTCCGGACAAATGCTTGACATGATGACCGGACCGCCGTCACCTTGGGGCCATGCGCATCGGACTCATCGGAACGGGACGTATCGGCACCTTCCACGCGGAGGTGCTGAGCCGTCATCCGGCCGTGGGCTCCCTCCTGGTGACGGACGCGGATCCGGAGCGCGCCGCCGCTGTGGCCACCCGGACCGGGGCCACCGCCGTCACGGGGGACGCGATGTTCACCGGCGGAGGCCTCCCCGACGCGCTGGTGATCTGTTCGGCGACCGCCGCCCACGCCCCCCTCATCGCCCGCGCCGCCCGGGCCGGGCTGCCCGCGTTCTGCGAGAAGCCGATCGCCCTGGACCTGCCCGGCACGCTCGGCGCCATCGCGGAGGTCGAGGCGGCGGGCAGCGTCCTCCAACTGGGGTTCATGCGCCGCTTCGACGCGGGGTACGCGGCGGCGAGGGTCGCGGTACGGGAGGGGCGGCTCGGGCGGCTGCACACCGTGCGGGCCACCACCTCCGACCCCGCTCCCCCGCCCGCCGCCTACCTCCCGCTCTCCGGCGGGCTCTACCGGGACTGCCTGGTCCACGACTTCGACATCCTGCGGTGGGTGACGGGCCGCGAGGTGCGCGAGGTGTACGCCACCGGGTCGGACGCCGGGCCCGCGATGTTCCGGGAGGCGGGGGACGTGGACACCGCCGCCGTCCTGCTCACCCTGGACGACGGCACCCTCGCCACCGCCACCGCGACCCGCTGCAACGGGGCCGGCTACGACGTCCGCATGGAGCTGGCCGGGGAGCTGGACCAGCTGGCCGTCGGCCTCGACGACCGTACGCCGCTGACCTCGGCCGAGCCGGACGGCCCGGGCGCTCCGCCGAAGCCGTGGCCGGGGTTCCTGGAGCGGTTCGCCCCGGCGTACGAGGCGGAGCTGGACGCCTTCCTCCGGGTGGTCCGGGGCGAGCTGGCCAACCCGTGCGACGGGCGGGAGGCCCTGCACGCGCTGCGGATCGCCGAGGCCTGCGAGGTCTCCCGCCGCGAACGCCGCCCGGTGGCGATGGCGGAGATCCCGGGCGGGTGAGGTCTCTTGGCCCCTACCAGGTCACCGGCAGGCTCAGCGGGCCGCGCATCAGGATGCCGGTGCGCCAGCTGAGCGCGGCCGGGTCGGCGGCGAGCCGTAGCTCCGGGCAGCGCTCCAGCAGCGAGCGGAGGGCGGCCTTCGCCTCGATCCGGGCCAGCGGGGCGCCCAGGCAGTAGTGGATGCCGTGCCCGAAGGCGATATGGCCCCGGGCGTCCCGGGTGATGTCGAAGCGGGCGGCGTCCGGGTAGCGGGCCGGGTCCCGGTTGGCGTCCGACATCGCGACGAGGACCAGTTCCCCGCCGCCGGGGATCACCGTGCCGCCGACGTCGATCGGTTCGGTCGTGAAGCGGTACGTCGGTGTCTCGACGGGCCCCTCGAAGCGCAGGATCTCCTCCACCGCGCCATCGATGAGCCCGAAGTCCGCGCGGAGGAGCGCCAGTTGGTCCGGGTGCGTGAGCAGGTTGAGTACGCCGTTGGTGATGAGGTTGACGGTGGTCTCATGGCCGGCGACGAGCAACAGCCAGGCCATGCCCATCAGTTCGTCGGCGGAGAGCCGGTCGCCGTCCTCGTCGGCGGTGTGGATCAGCGCGCTCAGCAGGTCGTCGCCCGGCCGCGCCCGTTTGTCCCGGAGCAGCCCGGTCAGATAGGCGGCCATCGCCTTGGTGGAGGAGGCGCGCTTCGTGACGTCGACGGCGGAGACCGCGTGGTCCGACCACTCGCGGAAGGCCGTGCGGTCCAGGAACGGCACGCCGAGCAGCTCGCAGATGACGTTCATCGGCAGCGGGTAGGAGAGCGCCTCGACGAGGTCGGCCCGCCGGTCCGGCGCGGCGAGCATCCGGTCCAGCAGCTCGTCGGTCATCTCCTGGATGCGCGGGGTGAGTTGCTCCATCCGGCGCGGGGTGAACTCGCGGGCGACGAGTCGGCGCAGCCGGGTGTGGTCGGGGGTGTCGCTGGTGAGCATCGAGGTGCCCGCGGAGACCTTGGTGACACCGAGCGCCGGTGAGGCGTTGGCCCACTGTTTGGAGAGCCGCCGGTCGGCGAGGAGCGCCCGCCCGGCCTCGTACCCGACGACGAGCCAGGCGTGGCTGCCTTCGGGGATACGGACCCGGTGGACCGGGCCCCTGGCCCGTAACGCGGCGTAGACCGGATACGGGTCGCGGGTGAAGTCGTCACCGAGCGCGGCCAGATCGACCAGGCCCCCGGCCTCCGTGGTTGCTTCGGCGGTCAACGGGTTCTCCTTCCGTGGGAGTTGTGGAGTCGTCGCCCTACCAGCGCACCGGCAGCCGCCGGACCCCGCGCATCAGCAGACCGGGCAGCCACTCCGGCTCGCCGCCCGCCGGGTCGCGGGCCAGCTCCGGGCAGCGCTCCAGCAGCGCCCCGATGGCGATCCGGGCCTCCATGCGGGCGAGCGGGGCGCCCAGGCAGTAGTGCGCCCCGTGGCCGAAGGCCAGATGGCCCTGGGGTGCGCGGCGGATGTCGAAGGTGTCCGGGTCCGTGAACTTCTCCGGGTCCCGGCCGCCCGAGGCGAGGGCGACGAGCACGGGTTCGTCGTACGGGATCACGGTGGAGCCGACGGTGATCTCCTCGCGGGTGAAGCGGAAGGTGGCGGTCTCCACCGGGCCGTCGTACCGCAGCATCTCCTCCACCGCCCCCTCCAGCAGCCCGGGTTCGGCGCGGAGCAGGGCGAGTTGGTCCGGGTGGTCGAGCAGGGCCCGTACCCCGTTGGAGATCAGGTTGACGGTGGTCTCATGACCGGCGACGAGCAACACGAAGGCCATGCCGACCAGTTCCTCGCCGGACAGTCCGTCGCCGCCCTCGTCGCGGGTCCTGATCAGGGCGCTCATCAGGTCGTCGCCGGGCGAACTCCGTTTCTCCTCGATGAGTTGGACGAGGTAGTCGCTCATCGCGCCGACCGGGTCGGCCGCCTCGCGCTGGGCCGGGGTGGGGGTGACGATGGCGCTGGACAGCGCACGGAAGGCGTCCCGGTCGATGTCGGGGACGCCGAGCAGTTCGCAGATGACGGTCATCGGCAGCGGGAAGGCGAGCGCGTCGACCAGGTCGGCGGAGCCGGCCGGGACCATCGCGTCGAGCAGTTCGGTGGTGATCTCGGTGACCCGGGGGCGCAGCGCCTCGATGCGGCGGGGCGTGAACTCCCGCGCGACGAGCCGCCGTAGCCGTGTGTGGTGCGGGGCGTCCAGCTCCAGCATGTTGGAGCTGATCGGGTTGACCTCGTCGGCCCACCGCCCGGTGGCGCGCCAGTCCTTGCCGAACCGCTGGTCGGCGAGGGCCGCGCGGGCCTCCTCGTAACCGACGATGAGCCAGATCCGCTCCATCTGCTCGGTGCGCACCGTGTGCACCGGCCCCTCGGCGCGCAGCTTCGCGTAGTACGGGTAGGGGTTCGCCGTGAAATCCGGCAGTTCCCGCAGATCGAGCATGGCCATCGTCGGTCAGCCCCCTCTTCCGGTCCGGTCCGCCCGGCACCTCTCGGTTCCCTCAGCGTAGGCCGCCGTCCTCCTCGCCGTCGCTGTCGAGCAGTCCGGCATCGTGGACCAACAGGGCAATCTGGACACGGTTGTTGAGGTCGAGTTTGGCGAGAATTCGTGAAACCTGGGTCTTGACGGTGGCGACGCTGAGATAAAGCCCGCGCGCGATCTCGGCGTTGGAATGTCCCCGTCCGACGGCGACCGCCACCTCCCGCTCCCGCTCGGCAAGTTCCGCGAACCGCCTGCGCGCCCGCTCCCTCCGGGGTGCACGCTCGTCCTGCGCACCGCCCGCCGCCCGGTCCATGAGCTGCCGGGTGACGGTGGGCGAGAGCACCGGGTCTCCGGCGGCGACCCGGCGGACGGAGTCGACGATCTGGGCGGGCGGGGTGTCTTTCAGGACAAAACCCGCCGCTCCGGCGCGGATGGCCCGCAGGACCTGTTCGTCGGCGTGGAAGGTGGTCAGAACGACGACCTCGGGCGCGTCGGGGCGGCGGCGCAGCTCCTCGGTTGCGGCGAGCCCGTCCATGCCGGGCATCCGGATGTCCATCAGGACGACGTCGGGTCGCAGCCGTCCGACGAGGGCGGCGACCTCGCTGCCGTCCGCGCCCTCCCCCACGATGTCGATGCCCTCGGCCCCGCCGAGCATCAGGGTGAGCCCGGCCCGCACGAGCGGGTCGTCGTCGACGACGAGCAGCCGGACGGGCGGGGTACCGGGAGGGGTCGCGGAGGCGGGAGGGGGTGCGGGAGGGGTGGCGGTGCCGGGGTGTTCATGACGGCCACCGTAGCCAGCGGGCCGTACGCCACCGGCGGCCTGGGGCCGTGCGGTCGGGGGCGGGGGCCTGGAGGGCCCGGTGCCTCCGGAGGCACCGGAGACGCCGACGGCCCCGGCGGGGGTCGTACGGGAGCGCCCGGGGCCGGCTCCCCCGGAGGGTCGCGCGATGGGGACCGTACGGGAGCACCCGGGGCCGGCAGTCCGCGCGCCAGTGCCCGCCGCCTCCCCACCGGCCCAGGCGACCGTGGCAGCCGTGGCACACCTCACGCCGCAGGCCACGGCAGTCGGGCTCGGACCAGGAAGCCGCCGTCCGGTGTGGGGCCGTGCTCCAGGCTGCCCCCGGCGAGGGTGGCACGTTCGGTGAGGCCGATGAGGCCCTGGCCGGAGCCGGGGACCCGTTCGAAGGGTTCGTTGGGGGCCGGGTTCGCCACCTCGACGGTGAGCCCGTCGCCCGGGCCGCCGGTCACGGTGACGGTGACCTCGGCGCCCGGGGCGTGTTTACGGGCGTTGGTCAGGCACTCCTGGGCGATGCGGTACACCGTGCGGCCGGTGGCGGCGGGGGCGGCTTCGGGGGCGGCGACGCGCTGGTCGAGGGTGACCCTCATGCCCGCCTGCCGGGACTCCTCGATCAGCGCGTCCAGGGTGGTGAGGGTGGGCTGCGGCCGCTCGCCCTCGCCGGTGTCCCCGGGGCCGCGCAGCACGCCGATGATCTCCCGCAGGTCCTGGAGCGCCTCGTGGGAGCTGTCCCGGATGACCCCGGCGGCCCGGGCGATCTCGGCGGTGGGGGCGTCGGGCCGGAATTCGAGGGCTCCGGCGTGGACGCTGAGGAGGGTGAGCCGGTGGGCGAGGACGTCGTGCATCTCGCGGGCGATGGCCTCCCGGGCCAGCCGCTGGGCCTGTTCGGCGCGGAGTTCCGCCTCCGTCTCCGCCCGGCGGGCCCGTTCGCGGAGCGAGAGGACGAGCTGGCGCCGGGACCGTACGCCCAGGCCCCAGCTCAGCGCCAGCAGCACCAGCAGCACCCCGAAGAGGACGGAGGCCACGTAACCGGTCTGCGGGTCGGGGCGCACGAGCGGCTGGACGGGCACCGTGACCAGCGCCGCCGCGCCGACGATCGCCGTCGGCTTGAGCGGGCGGTGGACGGCCAGGCTGAACAGAGCGACCAGCAGGGCGCCGACGGCGACGGGCTCGACGACGGCGACCGCGGTCAGGGCCACGGCCAGCCCGACGGGCCAGCGCCGCCGCAGCCAGAGCGCGCAGCAGGCCGCCGCGCCGACCACGGAGTCCACGAACACCACCACGTCGGCCGTGGACTCGTCGGCGTCGATCACGGAGACGGCGACCATGCCGATGAAGGCCGCGCAGAGGAAGGCCGCGATGTCGACGACCCAGTCGCGTACGGTCCGCCGCCTGCGGGCCCGGTCGCCGGGCAGCTCGGGATCGGCCATCGCCGAGGGGAGCAGCCAGCGGTACTCGGTGCGCGTCATATCGACAAAGTTACGCAGCCCGGTGGCCGGAACGCGTCCCGCGCGGCGAGGGAGCGACCAAAGTCGTACGGCCCGCTACTTTCGTCGCGGCGAAGGGGCCGGGCGGCCGACGCGGCGGGGGCGGGGCGGGCGGGAGGCTCGGCGCATGAAGAAACTCATCGAGGCGGTCGGGTTCATCATCCTGCTGCAGGGCATCGGAGGGCTGGTCTACGAGTGGACGGGGTGGCTGCGGCTGTGGACGCTGGCCCGGCACATGGACTTCTTCGGTGACCGGGCGCTGTTCGTCAGCATCGTGCTGATCGTGACGGGGTTCGCGATCATGATCGCGCCGGACGCGGTCCGGAAGAAGTCCTGACCGCAACACACGTGGTCAGAAAAGAGCCCTGCTCCTAGCACATGCGACACACGCGGTCAGGAAGGAGCGGGGCTTCCGCCCCGGGCTCGGGCCCCGGACCGGTCCCCGCCGTCCACGCTGCGCCGCCCCCACGCCGTGCCCGCCAGGACGAGGACGGCACCGGCCACCCCCAGGACGCCGAGCCGTTCGCCGCCGAGGCCGATCCCGACGGCGGCGGCCCAGAGCGGTTCCGTACCGAGCAGCAGGCTGACCCGGGACGGCGAGGTGCGGCGTACGGACCACATCTGCACGAAGAACGCGAAGAGCGTGCAGAACACGGAGAGGAAAACCAGCCCGGCCCACTCCCGGGGCCCGAAGTCCGCCGCCACGCTCCACGGGGACGCGCCCGTCCCCGGGAGAGCCACCAGCACGGCGAAGACGGCGACCGCGCTGCCGAGCTGGACGGTGGTCAGGGAGAGCGAGTCGGCCGACCGGACCGCCTTGATCCGGGCCATCGCCAGGACGTGGACCGTACGGGCGAGGGCGGCGAGCAGCATCAGCAGGTCACCGGCCGAGGGGCTGGTGAAGCCGCCGCCCTGGGTCAGGAGGACCACCCCGGCGACGGAGAGCCCGGCGGCGGCGACGAAGGAGGCCGGGGGCCGGACGCGGGTCACGGCGGCCTCGGCGAGCGGCGTGAAGATCATGGTGAGGCTGATGATCAGCCCGGCGTTGGTGGCCGAGGTGTGGACCACCCCGTACGTCTCCAGCAGGAAGATCCCGCTCAGCACCAGCCCCAGCAGCCCGGCCCCGCGCCACTGCGCCCCGGTCAGCGCCCGCAGCCTGCGCCACCCGGCCACCACCAGGACGGGCAGCACGATCGAGAAGCGCAGGACGAGGACGGCGATCACGGTGTGGGTGGTGGTGATGCCCTTGGCCGCGAGGTAACTGGCGCCCCAGACGGCGGCGACCGCCAGCACGGGCAGATCGGTGAGCCAGGCCCGGCGGGACGGGACGAGGGCGGGCGCGACGGCAGCGGACACCTTCGATGCTCCTGGTTCTCCACGGGGGGACAGATGGTGGAGACCTCGCCGGCTCACACGCGGAACGATCACGCTACGCGCCGGGCGCGGCGGAAGGGAACACCTGTCTCACGGGCCGGATCCCGCCCGGCCTGCCCGCCGGTATCGCCCGTGGTCAGGGGCAGGGCGCGCCGGTAGGAGGGGCGGCGGCGCAAGCGGCCGGTGGTCCGGCAGCGCCCGTGGCCGTCCCTAGAATGACGCCTCGATAACTCTGAGGCACGGAGTGGTCACATGGCGACAGTACGGCTGGACGGGCGGGTCGAGCGGGGCAACCAGACCCGGCAGCTGGTCCTGGGGCGCGCGGTGCAGATCGCCTCGGTGGAGGGCCTGGAGGGCCTCTCGCTGGGGCGGCTGGCGACCGAGCTGAAGCTCAGCAAGAGCGGGGTGTTCGCCCTCTTCGGGTCGAAGGAGGAGCTGCAGCTCGCCACCGTGCGCGCCGCGGTCGCGGTCTACGTCGACCATGTGCTGCGCCCGGCCCGTGCTGTCCCGCCGGGGTCGGCCGGGTCTGGCGGATGTGCGAGGCGTGGATCGCGTACTCCCGGGACCGGGTCTTCCGGGGCGGCTGCTTCTTCTACGCGGCCACCGCCGAGTTCGACGCCCGCGGCGGCAAGGTGCACGACGCCCTGGCCGCGGCGCAGACCGGCTGGGTCACCTTCGTGGAGGAGACGATCGAGGAGGCACGGGCGGCGGGCGAACTGGCCGACGACACCGACGTACGCCAGCTCGCTTTCGAGGTGATCGCCTTCCTGGAACTGGCCAACGCGGAATCGGTGCTCCAGAACAACAGCCTCGGCTACGCCAAGGCGGCCCGGGCGATCCTGGCCCGGCTGCGGACGGCGGCGACGGAGAGCGCGACGCTGCCGGTGCTCTGAGCTTTCCAGGCCCAGAGCGCGAGTTCGATCCTCGTTACCCGCTCTTCGGTGAAGGCCCTGGTCAGTGACCGGGGCCTTTCCTGTCGTCTGGACCTCGTCAAGACCCGTGCATCGCCTCTGCGCCGAAGTTCCGGTACAGGTGGTCACGCCTTTGGAGACAGCCTGGGTGCCAGTAGGTCCAGCGCTTCCTCCCACCGAAATCGGTCCGCCCCGCCGCCGGACTTGGGGCGGTGGGGCTCGTAGGAACCGATCAGGACACCCATGTCCCGCAGCCTCTGAAGGCTTTCGGCGTACGCGGGGTGGGCCGCCTGGGCGGCGTTCACGTACGGCAGGACGGCGGTGGGGACACCGAGGCCGTACGACTCGCACAGGATGCCCAGCGCCAGCGTGTCCGAGATCCCGGCCGCCCACTTGTTGATCGTGTTGAACGTCGCCGGTACGACAGCAATGGCGTCCGGGGGCGGGAGAGGGCGCGGGTCGGCGGGGGCCCGCCAGGCCGAGCGGATCGGGTAGCCGGTCTGCGCTTCGATGAACGGCGCGTCGATGAAGCCCAGACCCTGAGGGGTGGCAACGACCCCGACGTCCCAACTGCGTTGCTGGGCCGCCGTGATCAGCTGTCCCACATCACCGGCGATGCCTGCCGCACAGACGACGACGTACAGAAACGGCTTGCCCGCCCCGTGCCCGGACTGATCGCTCACGCGGGGACTCCCAGTTGGCGGCTGAAGTGGTGCGGTTCAGGCAGCGTACGACGACAGTTGCGGGCGGCCGTGTCCGCGACCGACTCACGGATCACATGGCGTCCGATTCCCGCCGGTCTCCGGGCCTCCGAGCGACTTTGCTGGAACCCGTCGCCGGATCGGCGGCGCTCCCCGAAGGCAAGGAACCCCATCATGTCCAGCACCATCAGCATCACCGCCCCAGCTCCCCGGGCCGCCCTGGTCACCGGGGGCAGCCGGGGTATCGGCGCGGCCGTCGCCCTGCGGCTTGCGGAGGCGGGGGTGGACGTCGCCATCACCTACGTACGGGACGAGGAGGCAGCGCGTGCGATCGTGGCGAAGATCGAGGGGACGGGCCGGCGCGGGGTGGCCCTGCGCGTCGACGCGGCGGACGCCGGGGCTGCGGGGCGGGCGGTGCACGAGGCGGCGGACGTGCTCGGGCGGCTCGACGTCCTGGTCAACAACGCGGGCATCGGGGTCCTCGGCCCGATCGCGGAGCTGCCGGACGCCGAGGTCGAGCGGCTCCTCGCGGTGAACGTCCGGGCGGTCTTCCTCGCCTGCCGGGCGGCGGCGGACCGGCTGGCCGACGGCGGGCGCATCGTCTCGGTGGGCAGCGCCCTGAGCCGGTACGTGGGCGGGCCCGGCTCGACGCTCTACGGGATGAGCAAGTCGGCCCTCGTCGGGCTGACCAAGCCGCTCGCCCGGGAGCTGGGGCCGCGTGGCATCACGGTCAACCTGGTCCAGCCCGGCCCGGTGGACACCGACCTCAACCCGGCGGGCGGGCCGCTCGCCGAGGGGCAGCGGGCGGCCACCGCGCTGGGCCGTTTCGGTACGGCGGAGGAGGTGGCCTCCCTGGTGGCGTACCTGGCGAGCGCGGAGGCGGGCTTCATCACCGGTACGGAGATCGTGGTGGACGGCGGCCACGCGGCCTGAGCCGTCGGGCGCCCGGAGCACGGAGCCCGGAGGCTGCGGTTCCGTCGAGCTGCCCCGTTCCGGTCGCGCGCCTACGCTGGCCGGGGCGGGGCAGACGTGACCGAGGCAGGGCCGACCGGAAGGACAGCGCGGACCATGGGCGACGTACCCGTTCATACGCTCAACGACTCCACCACTCTCCCGGCGGTGGGCCTCGGTACCTATCCGCTGGACGACACGGAGGCGGAGGAGGCCGTCGCGGGAGCCCTGGACCTCGGCTACCGGCTCATCGACACCGCCCTCAACTACGGCAACGAGACCGGCACCGGCCGGGCCATCGCCCGCAGCGGTGTCCCGCGCGAGGAGATCCGGCTGACCACGAAGGTGCCGGGGCGGCACCAGGGGTACGCGGAGACGCTCGCCTCGTTCGAGGAGTCGCGGGCCCGCCTCGGCGTCGAGTACGTCGACCTGTATCTGATCCACTGGCCGCTCCCCCATGTCGACAAGTACGTCGAGACCTGGAAGGCGATGATCCGGCTGCGCGAGGACGGTCTCGTCCGGTCCATCGGCGTCTCCAACTTCACCGCCGCCCATCTGGAGCGGCTGGAGCGCGAGACGGGCGTGCTGCCGTCGGTCAACCAGATCGAGATGCATCCGCTGCTCCCGCAGGAGGAGTTGCGGGCGGTGCACGCGGCGAAGGGCATCGTCACGGAGGCCTGGAGCCCGCTGGCCCGGGGCCGGGAGGTGCTGGAGGACCCGTCCACGGTGGCGATCGCCGAGGACCACGGGGTGACACCGGGGCAGGTGGTGCTGCGGTGGCACACGCAGCTCGGGGCGGTGCCGATCCCCAAGTCGGCCGATCCGGGGCGGCAGCGGGAGAACCTGGACCTGTTCGGCTTCGAGCTGACGGCCCAGGAGCTGACCACGATCGCATCGGGGCGGCAACGGCGCTTCGGCGGCGACCCGGACACCCACGAGGAATTCTGAGCGGCGGACGTACGGGCCTGTGGTGTTGCGGGCGGGCCTGTGGTGTTCCGGCAGGCCTGTGGCCTGTGGTATTGCGGGCGGCGGACGGGGCTGTTGTGTGCCGAGCCGCCGCCGTTACGGGCCCGTGGGCCACCGCGATCCCCCAGTGATCGCGGCGGCCCACCGGTCGTCGTCCGCTGTCAGCCGCCCAGCTCCCGGTGGCGGGCCGCCAGGGTGTCGGCGCCGGCCTCGGTGAGGGAGCCGTACAGCCGCAGCCGGGAGATCCCGCCGTCCGGGAAGATGTCGATCCGTACGTGGGTGGCGCGCACCGGGCCGTCCAGTACGAAGCGGTGGTTGGTGTCGGGCTGGAGCCGGGTCCGGGGCAGGATCTCCGACCAGTCGCCGTCCTCCCCGTCCCGTACCGAGAGGCTCGCCCAGCCCGCCGAGTTGCCCTTGAGGTAGGCGGTGTCGATCTCGACGGCCCGGGTCTCGGACTGCGCGGCGAGGCGGTAGCGGATCCAGTCGTTGCCCCGGTCGCGCCGGCGGCGGGTCTCCCAGCCGTCGTCCATCTTGCGGGAGCGGCCGGGCTGGATGGTGTTGGTGGCCGGGGAGTAGAAGCGGTCGGAGGCGTCCTCGACCTGGCCGCCGTTCTCCAGGGCGGCGAGGTCGAACGTGCCGAGGGCGGCGAGCCAGGCGGGGTCCGGGGCGACCTCCCCGTACACGCGCAGCCGGGCGATCCCGCCGTCCGGGTGCTGGTTGATCCGCAGGTGGGTGAAGCGCTGCTCGGCGTCGACGGCGAACCCGTTGGCCGCGTGGCCGCCGACCGGGGTGCGCGGGACGAGGACCATCCACTTCACGTCGGGGGCGAGGAGGTCCTCGGGGACGGGGAGCCGGGGAGGGACGCGCCCTCCACGGAGACGGCCTGCGGGTAGTTGCCCCGGAAGTGGGCGGTGTCCAGGACGATGCCCCGGATGACCCCGGGGGCGCCGAGGCGGACGAGGGCCCAGTCGTGGTCGTCGGGGGTGGGGTGCGGTTCGGCGGCGCTCACCCCGCGTCGACGGCGGGTCTCCCAGCCGTCCATGATCTTGCCCTTGTGGCCGAAGTGCTCCGGGTCGAAGACGGCGGGCTCGGGCTTCAGCAGGTTCTCGCGCTCCGCGAAGAACTCGTCGTTGGCGGCGATGACCCCGGCGCCGAGGCGCCGGTCGGCCAGGTCGACGAGGTGGGTGAAGGGGAAGTCGGCGGTGCGGTGGTCGGCGTACGGGTCGCCGCCCGCGTACGGGAGGGCGTCACCGGTGAAGCGGGGTATCTCGGCGTCCGTCATGGGTGAGGGGTCCTTTCGGGGACGGTCGGTGGCCGCGTACGAGGGCGGGCGGCCGGATGACGCGGTCAGCGGTCCCGCTCCAGGAGGCGGCCGGTGGGCTCGGCGAGTTCGCCGTCGGCGGCGATGCGGACCCCCCGCAGCCAGCTGGAGCGCACCACGCCGTGCAGGGTCTTTCCGGCGTAGGCGGTGACCTGGTTGCGGTGGAACAGTTCGGCGGGGTCGACCGTGAACGTCGCCTCGGGGGCGAGCACCGCGAAGTCCGCGTCGCGTCCGGCCTCGATGGCGCCCTTGCGGCTCAGCCCGGCCAGCTCCGCCGGGGCGGCGGACATCCAGCGGGCGACGTCGTCCAGGGAGTGGCCGCGCCTGCGGGCCTCGGTCCAGATGGCGGGCAGGCCTAGCTGGAGGGAGGAGATCCCGCCCCAGGCCGAGGCGAAGTCCGGGGTCTTGAGGTCCGTGGTGCACGGCGAGTGGTCGCTGACGATGCAGTCGATCGTGCCGTCCGCGAGCCCGGCCCACAGGACGTCCTGGTTGGCGGCCTCGCGGATGGGCGGGCAGCACTTGAACTCCGTGGCCCCGTCCGGGACTTCCTCGGCGGTGAGGGTGAGGAAGTGCGGGCAGGACTCGACGGTGACGCGGACACCCTCGCGCTTCGCTGCGGCGATCAGCGGCAGGGCATCGGAGGACGACAGATGCAGGACGTGGACGCGGGCGTTCAGCCGTTTGGCATGGGCGATGAGCCCTTCGATCGCGGTGTTCTCGGCGTCGCGCGGGCGGGAGGCGAGGAAGTCGGCGTAGGCGGGGCCGGGACGCTGCGGGGCGTCGGCCAGATGGTGCGGGTCCTCGGCGTGGACGATGAGCAGTCCGCCGAATCCGGCGATCTCCGCCATGGAGCGGGCCAGTTGCTCCTGGTCCAGCTCGGGGAACTCCTCCACCCCGGAGGGCGAGAGGAAGCACTTGAAGCCGAAGACCCCGGCCTCGTACAGCGGGCGCAGATCCTTGACGTTGGAGGGGATCGCCCCGCCCCAGAAGCCCGTGTCCACATGCGCCTTGGGGGCGGCGACCTGCTGCTTGATCCGCAGGTGTTCGACGGTGGTGGTCGGCGGGAGGGAGTTGAGCGGCATGTCCAGGAGCGTGGTGATCCCGCCGGCCGCCGCGGCGCGGGTGGCGGTCCAGAAGCCCTCCCACTCGGTGCGGCCGGGGTCGTTCACATGGACGTGGGTGTCGACCAGGCCCGGGAGCAGGACGTCGTCGCCCAGGTCCTCCAGGCGGGCGCCCGCGGGCACCTCGGTGTCGTACGGCAGGACCGCGTCGATGGTGCCGCCCGCGACGGCGACCGTCGCGGGGCGGGTGCCCTCGGGGGTGACGACGCGCGTCGAGCGCAGTACCAGGTTCACGTCCGGACCGGACACCCAATGCTCCTTCGTTCCAGGAATCACTCCAGGAATTCAACGAACTGTTGAATCTGCCCAGGAGTCTTCACTCGGGAACCACCCTCGTCAAGACCCCACCCTCCTCCACGGAGGGCGGGCAGGCAGCCGCAGTGGATCGACTGGAGGTTTCCACAAAGTAAAAGTCGAATTTCGGAGCGCGGAACGTAGCATGGGCCAGGAGAGGCCGCACCGCACCGCCGCACCGACCGCCGCCACACCGTCGGCACCGGGACAAAACAGCCCCTGACCGGCACGGACGCCGGGCGGACAGCTGTGGGCCGATCGGGCGGCGCCCGGTAGGCTGCTGCCTTGCCTTCCGCTTCGAAAGGACCGTTGACGTGCCGCCGTCCCACGCCAGCACAGCCGACTCCAAGCCCTCCGGTGCCAGCGGCGGGGTGCAGTCGCTCGAGCGCGCCTTCGACCTCCTGGAGCGGATGGCCGACGCCGGGGGCGAGGTCGGGCTGAGCGAGCTGTCCGCCAGCAGCGGTCTGCCCCTGCCGACCATCCACCGGCTGATGCGCACGCTCGTCGTCTGCGGTTACGTACGCCAGCAGCCCAACCGCCGCTACGCCCTCGGCCCCCGCCTGATCCGGCTGGGCGAGTCCGCCTCCCGGCTGCTCGGCACCTGGGCCCGCCCCTACCTCCAGCGGCTGGTCGAGGAGACCGGTGAAACCGCCAACATGGCGCTGCTGGACGGCGACGAGATCGTGTACGTCGCCCAGGTACCGTCCAAGCACTCGATGCGGATGTTCACCGAGGTCGGCCGCCGGGTCCTCCCGCACTCCACGGGTGTGGGCAAGGCGCTCCTGGCCGACACCCCGGCCGACGAGGTCCGCGCGCTCCTCGCCCGGACCGGGATGCCGGCCGCCACCGAGAAGACGATCACCACCCCGGAAGGCTTCCTGGACGCCCTGGAGCAGGTGCGCCGGGCGGGGTACGCGGTGGACGACAACGAGCAGGAGATCGGCGTCCGCTGCCTGGCGGTCTCCGTGCCCAACTCCCCCACCTCGGCCGCGCTCTCCATCTCGGGCCCGGCGGGCCGGGTCACGGAGCAGGCGACGGAGCGGATCGTGCCGATCCTCCAGCAGGTCGCCAAGGAGCTGTCGGACGCGCTGGCGAGCAACGGGACGGCGGGCTGAGCGCCGCTCCCGTACGGTCGGCGGACGGCTGATCCCTAGAGGGCCTCCGCCGGTACCGTCAGCCGTCCGTCGTCCATCGTCACCGTGCGGTCCATCCGGTCCAGGTGCGCCAGGTCGTGCGTGACCAGCACCGTGGCGGTGGCGCGCTCCCGGGTCAGGGTGACCAGCAGGTCCAGCACGGCGGCCCCGCGCTCGTGGTCGAGGGCGCTGGTCGGCTCGTCGACGAGGAGCACCTCGGGCTCGTTCATCAGGGCGCGGGCGATGTTGATCCGCTGGCGCTGACCGCCCGAGAGCTGGTGCGGCCGCCGGTCCGCCCGGTCGGCCAGGCCCACCGCGTCCAGCAGCTCCAGCGCCCGGCGGCGGGCCTCCCGGGTCCGGCCGCCCGCCAGGTGGGCCATCACCTGGAGCTGCTCGGCGGCGGTGAGCGAGGGCAGCAGGTTGGGCTGCTGGAACACGATCCCTATGTGCTCCCGGCGCAGGGCCGCCCGCGCCGCCGGGGTGAGCGGGCCCGTCCGCGTACCGGCCACGACGACCTCGCCGGAGTCCGGGGTGACCAGGGTCGCGGCGGCGGCCAGCAGGCTGGACTTGCCCGAGCCCGACGGTCCGACGACGGCGGTGAGCGTGCCCGCCGGGACCTCCAGCGAGACCCGGTCCAGGGCGGTGAGCCGGCCCTCGCCGTCCGGGTAGGTGAGGGTCACGTCGGTGAGGGTGAGCGTCATCGGGCACTCCCGAGTGCGGTGAGCGGGTCGACGGCGGTGATCCGCCGGATGGACAGGGCGGCGCCCAGGGCACCCAGGGCGATCATGATCACGGCCGGGACCAGGACGGTGGCCGGCTCCAGCACGAACGGCACCGGGCCCCCGTCGATCAGGACCCCGGCCCCGGCGGCGAGCGCGGTGCCGAGCCCCGTACCGATCACGAGCATCACCACGGCCTGCCCGAGCGCGTCCCGCAGGAGGTACGGGGTCGACGCGCCGAGCGCCTTCAGTACGGCCACGTCACCGCTGCGCTGGATGGTCCAGACGGTGAAGAACGCGCCGATGACGAGGGCGGAGATGGCGAAGAGGAAGCCGCGCATGAGCTGCAGCGAGCCGTTCTCGGCCTGGTAGGAGCCGATCGCGGTGAGCGAGTCGTCGAGGGAGAGCGTACGGGTCTCCGCCGCCTCGTCCCCGGCCGCCAGATCGGCTCCGGCCGTGGTGGTCAGGGCGATCACGGTGGCCTGCTCGGCGGGTCCGGCGCCGTCGTGGCCGATCTGCTGCCAGTCGTCGAGCGTCGTCCAGACGACGGGCGTGTGGCTGTACGAGGCGTCTCCCGCCACGGCGGCGACCTCACGCTCCACCCGGCCGAGCGCGATCTTGTCGCCGGGCGCCGCGCCCAGCTCCTCGGCCGCCTTCTCGGAGAGCACGACGCGCCCCGGGGCGATGCCCTCCGGTGCGAGCGTGCCGTCCGGTTCGGCGCCGAAGACGGAGACCGGGGCCGTACGCTCACCGGCGGCGGTGGCGTTCAGGGTCCGGATGCCCAGCGGCTGGGCGGCCTCGATCCCGGGGCGGTCGGCCCAGGCCCGCCAGTCGTCCTCGCGGACGGTGGAGTTGGTGAAGGACACCTCCTGGTCCCCGCGCGGGGCGGCGAACGCGAGGTGGTCGGCGTCGAGCCCGGTGACGGCCGAGATGTTCTCCCGGGCCAGACCGGCGGTCAGCCCGGACAACAGGCCCACGAGCAGCGTGATCAGGACCACGACCGACCCCATGAGCGCGAACCGGCCCTTGGCGAACCGGAGGTCTCTCCATGCGACGAACATGCCTCCATCGTCGGCTGTCCGGGGCGGGCGGACATCGCGCGGGGGACGGTAGTCGGATCAAACTTTCGATTGACCGCGGCCGCGGGGACCGCGGCTACGCTGGACGGACCATGGATTCGCGTTCGCACACCCCCGTCACCGCTGCCCTGCGGCTCTGCCTGCACGCCCTGCTGACGGGCCTGCTGGCCCTGGTGGCGGTACGTGCGGCGGGCGAGGGCGCACCGCACGCCGGGGCGGTGGCGGCGCTGGTGGTGGTGATGGCGGCGGTGTACGGGGCGGGGGCGGTGGCGGGGACGCGCGGGGGTGCGCCCGCGCGCTCGGGGACGCGTACCGCCGCCGTACGGCCGGAAGGCGGGGCGGAGGCTTGGGCGGGGGCGGAAACGGAGACGGAGACGGAGATGGAGACCGTACGGCCACGGGGCCGGGCGTTCTCCCCGTCCCTGCGCCCCGGGACCCGGGCCGTCGCCGTCTGGCTGGGCGGGCTCTGTGCGCTCTGGATCGTGCTGCTCGTGCTCTCCCCCGACGCCCTCTGGGTGGCCTTCCCGCTCTACTTCCTCCAGTTGCATCTGCTGCCCACCCGCTGGGGTGTGACCGCCGTTCTCGCCACCGCCGCGGCCGCGATCACCAGCTTCGTCGCGCACCGGCAGGAGATCGCCCCCGGCGCGTTCATCGGCCCGCTGCTCGGCGCGGCCGTCGCCATCGCCACCGTCCTCGGGTACGACGCCCTGTTCCGCGAGAGCGAGCGGCGCCGGGAGCTGATCGTGGAGCTGGTCGCCACCCGGGCGGAGCTGGCCGAGGCGGAGCGGACGGCGGGCACCCTCGCCGAGCGGGAACGCCTCGCGCGGGAGATCCACGACACCCTCGCCCAGGGGCTGTCCAGCATCCAGCTGCTCCTGCGCGCGGCCGAGCGCACGCTGCCCGGGGACGCCCCGGCCACCGCCCACGTCCGCGCCGCCCGGGAGGCCGCCCAGGCCAATCTGGCCGAGGCGCGTTCCTTCGTACGGGCGCTGACGCCGCCGGACCTGGAGCACGGTTCGCTGGCGGCCGCACTGGAGCGGCTCTGCGCCCGGACGACCGGGCCGGGGCTCACCGTACGGTTCGCGGTCAGCGGTACGCCGGTGGAGCTGCCGACGCCGTACGAGGTGGCGCTGCTGCGGACCGCCCAGTCGGCGCTGGCCAACACCGTGCGCCATGCGGGAGCGGGCCGGGCGGAGATCACGCTGAGTTTCATGGACACCTCCGTGGCGCTGGACGTCGTGGACGACGGCCGGGGGTTCGACCCGGCGGCGGTGCCGGTGGACGAGCGGGGCGACGGCGGTTTCGGACTGCCCGCGATGCGGTCGCGCGCCGCCACGCTGGGCGGCACGCTGAGCGTGGAGTCGGCGCCGGGCCAGGGCACGGCGCTGGCGGTCACGCTGCCGGTGGGGGGACCCGTCCTCGGAGAGGAGCGTGCCGCGTGAGCGACGCCATCCGGCTGCTGCTGGCGGACGACCACCCCGTCGTACGGGCGGGGCTGCGCGCGGTCCTGGACACCGAGCCGGACTTCCGGGTCGCGGGCGAGGCGGCCACCGCCGAGGAGGCCGTGGCGCTGGCGGCGGCAGGCGGCTTCGACGTCGTCCTGATGGACCTCCAGTTCGGTCCGGGCCCCGGAATGCACGGCTCCGAGGCCACGGCGGCGATCACCGCCGTCCCCGGCGGCCCCCGGGTCCTGATCCTCACCACGTACGACTCCGACGCGGACATCCTGGCGGCGGTGGAGGCGGGGGCGAGCGGCTATCTGCTGAAGGACGCGCCCCCGCAGGAGCTGGCGTCTGCTGTACGGACGGCCGCGGCGGGCCGCTCGGCGCTGGCGCCCTCGGTGGCGCACCGGCTGATGGACCGGATGCGGACGCCCGCCGAGGCGCTGACGCGGCGGGAGCTGGAGGTGCTGCACCTGGTCGGGGAGGGGCTGTCGAACCTGCGCATCAGCAAGGAGCTGTTCCTGAGCCAGGCCACGGTCAAGTCCCACCTGGTGCACATCTACGCGAAGCTGGGCGTCGACTCTCGTACGGCCGCGGTCGCGGCGGCGACGGCCCGCAGGCTGATCCGCCGCTGAGCCGACCCGACCCGCTGGGTCCCGCCGACCCGCTGGGTCCCGCCGACCCGCTGAGTCCGGCCGTCCCGCTGCCGAGCCGCGAGTCTCCGGTGCCGTGAGCCCCGGGCCGTCAACGGCCCGGGCCCACGCTCACCCGCGTGGCGGCTCCCCGAAGAGGTCCACCGCGTTGCGTACGTCGCGCAGGGCGGCGGCGAGGGCGCTGACCGAGCCGATCGACCCCGCGATCAGCAGTAACGAGCTGCGCATACGGGGGATCTCCACGTCCCCGCCGATGGCCATGGCATCGAGTGCCGCGAGCTCTTCCTCGGCGATGGGGCGGTCGGAGAACTCGTAGGAGAGGGAGGCCAGTTCGCGACGGAGCCGGGAGACGGCCGTACGCAGTTCCTCGACCCGTGGGTCCTCGCCGCTGCCGGTGATCCGCTTCTGCCCGACGCTTCGCAACACAGCACTCCCCCTCGCACGTCCTTGTGCCGGTGTGACCCCCGAACCCCGGGCCGTGGCCAAGTACCTGGGTTCGTCCGCAAGTTAACGCCATGACAGGCAGTGCGCGCCACTCCACGGACAGAAATCAGGGTGACCCCTGAGAGTGACATGCGTGTCGCGTGTGCGAACGGCTCGGTGGTATCCAGGGCTCATGGCTTCTCATGCGAAGAATCCCAAGGTGGCGGGGGTGCTGCTCGCCGCGGGCGGCGGCCGGCGGCTCGGTGGCCGCCCCAAGGCCCTGCTGGAGCACCGTGGCCGCCCCTTGGTCGAGCACGCCCTGCGGGCGCTGCGCAACGGTGGCTGCGGCCCGCTCCATGTGGTGCTGGGCGCGGCGGCCGGCGAGGTGCGCATCCGGGCCGATCTCTCGGGGGCGGCGGTGACCGTCAATCCGGGGTGGGAGGAGGGCATGGGCTCCTCGCTCCGGCTGGGTCTGGCCGCCCTGAGCGGTACGGGGGCGGACGCGGCGCTCGTCCTGCTGGTGGACCAGCCGGGGATCGGGGCTGAGGCGGTGGCGCGGGTGCGGGGCGCGTACCGGTCGCGGACGAGCCTGGCGGCGGCCTCGTACGACGGGGAGCGCGGCCATCCGGTGCTGTTCGGGGCGGAGCTGTGGGCGGACATCGCGGCGGGGGCGGTGGGCGACCAGGGGGCCCGGGCGTATCTGCGGGAGCACAGCGATGCGATCACGCTGGTGGAGTGTGCGGATGTGGCGCAGGCGTACGACATCGACACGGCGCAGGATCTGGGCCATCTGGAGTGATCCCGGCGGACCCCCGCGCGCCTTCGTGAACCCTCCGTGGCCGCCCTGGCACGGTGCGCCGCCACCGGCCCGTTTCTGTCGACCCGGAGAATCTCGACATCAACAAACCATTGAACTTCCACTATGAGGAAACTACTATCCACTGGTCAGAAGCCCTCTGAACCTCAGACGGCATCCACGGCCGTATCTCGGAGCCATGGCACGCCGTGCCGTCTCAGGCGACCCGGCGGCCCGGAGAGGCCGCCGCCCGCTGAAGGAGTGACAGCTCATGTCCGCACCAGCGCCGTCCACGCTGGCCATCGTCGATGCCGAGCCCCTGCCCCGGCAGGAAGAGGTCCTGACCGACGCGGCCCTCGCGTTCGTGGCCGAGCTGCACCGGCAGTTCACCCCGCGCCGCAATGAGCTGCTCGTCCGGCGCGGTGAGCGCCGCGCCGAGATCGCCCGCACCTCCACGCTGGACTTCCTGCCGGAGACGGCGGCGGTCCGCGCGGACGACTCCTGGAAGGTCGCCCCGGCCCCGGCCGCGCTCAACGACCGCCGGGTGGAGATCACCGGTCCGACCGACCGCAAGATGACCATCAACGCGCTGAACTCGGGCGCGAAGGTCTGGCTCGCCGACTTCGAGGACGCCTCCGCCCCCACCTGGGAGAACGTCGTCCTCGGCCAGCTCAACCTGACCGACGCCTACGAGCGCCGCATCGACTTCACCGACCCGAGGTCCGGCAAGTCGTACGCGCTGAAGCCCGCCGACGAGCTGGCCACCGTCGTCATGCGCCCGCGCGGCTGGCACCTGGAGGAGCGCCACCTCCAGCTCGACGGCGTCTCCGTCCCCGGCGCGCTGGTCGACTTCGGCCTCTACTTCTTCCACAACGCCCAGCGTCTGATCGACCTCGGCAAGGGCCCGTACTTCTACCTCCCGAAGACGGAGTCGCACCTGGAGGCCCGCCTCTGGAACGACATCTTCGTCTTCGCCCAGGAGTACGTCGGCATCCCGCAGGGCACGGTCCGCGCGACCGTCCTGATCGAGACGATCACCGCCGCGTACGAGATGGAGGAGATCCTCTACGAGCTGCGCGACCACGCCGCCGGGCTGAACGCGGGCCGCTGGGACTACCTCTTCTCCATCGTCAAGAACTTCCGTGACGGCGGCGCCAAGTTCGTCCTGCCGGACCGCAACGCGGTGACGATGACCGCCCCGTTCATGCGCGCGTACACCGAACTCCTGGTCCGCACCTGCCACAAGCGCGGCGCGCACGCGATCGGCGGTATGGCCGCCTTCATCCCCTCGCGCCGTGACGCCGAGGTCAACAAGGTGGCCTTCGAGAAGGTCAAGGCCGACAAGGACCGCGAGGCGAACGACGGCTTCGACGGCTCCTGGGTCGCCCACCCCGACCTGGTCCCGATCGCCCTGGCCTCCTTCGACGCGGTCCTCGGCGAGAAGCCCAACCAGAAGGACCGGCTGCGCGAGGACGTCTCGGTGGCGGCCGGCGACCTGATCGCCATCGACACGCTCGACGCCAAGCCCACGTACGAGGGTCTGCGCAACGCCGTCGCGGTCGGCATCCGCTACATCGAGGCCTGGCTGCGCGGCCTGGGCGCGGTCGCCATCTTCAACCTGATGGAGGACGCGGCCACCGCCGAGATCTCCCGCTCCCAGATCTGGCAGTGGATCAACGCGGACGTCGTCTTCGAGAACGGCGAGCACGCCACCGCCGAGCTGGCCCGCAAGGTCGCCGCCGAGGAACTGGCCGCGATCCGCGCGGAGATCGGCGAGGAGGCCTTCGCCGCCGGCAGGTGGCAGCAGGCCCACGACCTGCTGCTCCAGGTCTCCCTGGACCAGGACTACGCGGACTTCCTGACCCTGCCCGCGTACGAGCAGCTCCGCTGACCCGAACCGTGTGAACGCCAGCCCGCCCCGCCCCCGGTACCGCACAGCACCGGGGGCGGGGCGGTCGCGTTCCCCGACGTGGCGGGCGCGCCAATCCACCGCCCCTGGCCGAAAATTGACAGGGCGGCAGATCAACTGTGCGTCAATGGGGTGATCCCGATACCGGCGGCCGACACGACGGGGAAGCGATGACGCAGGTGGGGGCCGAGGAGGCGGCGCACCGCATCCTCCGGCAGGTCGAACGCGCGACAGCGGAGCAGGACACCCTGGAGCGGGACGCCGTGGAGTGGTTCGCCGGACCGGAGGCCGCACGGGCGGTGGACGAGGTGCTCGGCTCCGTCGCCCTGCCCGACGGCAGCTCCTGGCGCCTCGGCGTGCTGGCCCTCGGCTACGCCGACCTGTTCCGTTACGCCGCCCGGGGCCCGGCCGACCGGGGCGCGATCGCCGGGGCCGTACTCCGGTTCGGCGCGCTCCACGAGGAGGACCCCGGGCAGGTGCCGCCCGTACTGCACCCGCTCTACGCCACGCTGGCGGGCGCGCCGGAGGGCGCCGGGACCCCGCCCGCGCTCGCGTACGACGCCGCCGTCGGGATGACGATCGTCTTCCAGCAGAGCCGCGCCCCCGGGGTCCTGCGCATGGCCGAGATCCTGCTGCGGCACGCCGTGACGGCCGTCGGCGAGGGCAGCGCCGAGCAGGGCATCTGCCTGTCGGACCTCGGGCTCGTCCTCTTCCACGGGTTCCAGGACGGGGCCGGGCTCCCGGCGCTCTCCGAAGCCGTCGCCACGGGGCGTGCGGCCGTGGCCTGCGCACCCGGTGCACCGGACGAACAGGCCCGCAGGCACGGCAACTTCGGGCACACGCTCCGGAACTGGGCCGAGGCGGCCGAGGACCCGGGCGCGCTGCGGGAGGCGGTCACCGCGCTGCGTACGGCGGTGGAACTCGCCACGGACGCCGATCCGCGCCGCGCCCAGCACAGCGCCACCCTCGGTTCCGCGCTCTGCCTCGCCGCCGAGCATCTGGAGGAACCCGCGCTGCGCTCCGAGGGCATCGCCCTGCTGCGGGCGGCACTCTCGGATCCGGACGCCATCCTGCCCGGCCGCGCCTCGCTCCTCTCCGACCTGGGGGTCGCCCTCTTCGCGGAAGCCGGTACACAGGGGGGCGGCGACGAACTCACCGAGGAAGCCACCGCCGCCTGCCGCGCTGCCGCCGACCTGGCCCCGAACGACTTCGAGCGCGCCGCGTACCTCGCCAACTTCGGGCTGCTGCTCGCCGGTTCCGCTGCCCGCACCGGCCGCACGGAGGCCCTCGACGACGCGCACGAGGCGGTCACCGAAGCCCTCGGCTGTGCCCCGCCCGGACATCCGGTGCGCGCCCAGGCCCACTTCACCCTCGCCCAGGTGCTGAAGGCGCGGCACACGGCGACGGTCTCCCCGGCCGACCTGGACGAGGCGGTCGCCCAGGCCCACCGGGCGGCGGAGTGCATACCGCCCCACGACGTGGCCCGGCGCGTGCTGTACGCCACCTCCCTCGCGGAGCTGCTGTGGAAACGTGCCTCCCGTCGGGCTCCGACCACCGGAGAGCCCGGGGACCCCGGCGAACTCGACGCCCCCATCGCCCTGTTGCGGGATCTCGCGTCCGAACTCCCGGCCCGCTCCGGGCGGCGCGCCCGGGTCCTGCTCGCGCTCGGGCGCTGCCTGCGCGTCCCGGGGGACGCCGAGCGGATCGAAGAGGCCGTCGACTGCTTCCACAAGTGCCTCGCCCTGCCCGCTCCCACCGCCGGCTTCGCCGCGACCGCGCGCTTCGCCCTCGGGGCGGCGCTGGCCCACCGCGCCGGGGCGGACGGAGCGGGCTGGCGGGAGGGTGCCGACGAGATGGTCCGGGCGCTCGCGATGTTCCGGGCCGATGACCCGGAGTACTGGGAGTGCCATGCGGAGTACGCGCATGCCGTCATGGACCGGGCCGACGCGACCGACGACATCGCCCTGTTCGGGGAGGCGGTGAGGCTGCTGCGCGAGGAGGTGCGGCGGGCTCCGCTCTCCCGCGCCGAGAGCGCCGTACGCCGCTCGAACATCGGCTTCGGCCTGATGGGCGTCGCCCTGCACTCCGGCCGCACCGAAACCCTGACCGAGGCCGTGGCCGTCCACCGGGAGGCCGTCGCTCTGGCGGGACCGGGAGCCCCCTTCACCGCCCATCTGCTCCTGGGGCTCGGTGAAGGCCTGATGTCCCTGGCCGAGTTCGGCGCGGACCGCGCGGCGCCCGCGGAGGGCATCGAGGTGCTGCGTACGGCGGTGGCCGCGTCCGACGCGTCCACGTACAGCGGTGCCGACTGCCGTACGGCCCTGGGGGACGCCCTGCGCAACCTCGCCCGGCTCACCGCCGACCCCGCCCCGCTGGAGGAGTCCGTACGGTGGCACCGGGAGGCGGTCGCCATGGCGGCCGGGCCGCCCCCGCCGGCCGCTCTGCTCGGCCTGGCCAACAGTCTGGGCGCCCTCTACCAGCACACCCGTGACGTGACACAGAGCGACGAGGCCATACGCCTTTACGAGGCGGCCCTGGCCTCCCCGCAACCCGCCCGGCCCGGCCTGCGCGGCTCGCTCCTCACCGGTCTCGGCTACCTCCAGTGGACCCGGGCCATGGAGAGCGGCGACGAGACGCTCACGGACCGGGCCGTCGCCACACTGCGCGAGGCCGTGGGCCAACTGCCCTCACTGCGGCGCGGTATGGCGCTCACCAACCTGGGCAGCGCCCTGATGAACCGCGGCCTGGCCACCGGCAACCGCGTCTGGCTGGCCGAGGCCGTGACGGTCCTGCGCCGCGCACTGGAGGGCAGCCCGCCGACGGCGATGGAGCGGTCCCTGCATCTCAACAACCTGGCCGAGTCGCTGCGTTGCTGGTACGAGACGGTCGGCGACCCGGCCGCCGCCGACGAGGCGGCCGGGCTGCTGCGCGAGGCGATGGCCATGGAGCACGGCGACCGCGCGGGCGCCGACCTGGCGGCCGTCGGCCTGGGGTCCCTGCTGCTCAACCGGGCCCAGGGCGAACAGGATCCGCGACTGGCCGACGAGTCCCGGCGGGTCCTGGAGCAGGTGGTCGCCGGGTTCGGGGACCACCATCCGTCGCGCCCCTACGCCCTGCAGAAGCTCGCGACCGCCTGCCTGATCGTCGCCCGCACGGCGGAGGAGGCCGCCGGAGCCACCGCCCGGCAGGCGCTGCACCGGGCGGAGAGCGCCGCCCGGGACTCCCTCGCGGCCATGCCCACCGGGCACGCCCTGTACGGCCCCTCCCAAGTGATCCTGGCCAACGCGAAGTTGGACCGCGCCAGGCTGGGCGAGCCGGTCGATCTGCCGGCGACGGCCCGTATCGCCCGCGACTGCGCACACAATCCGGTCGCCCACATCGGCGCCCGGATCCGGGCCGCCCGAGCCTGGGGGATGGCCTCGGCGCGGGCGGGGCGTGACGCCGAGGCCCTGGAGGGATACGCGTACGCCGTCGGCCTGTTGCCGCGCATCGCACCGCGCAGCCTCGCCCGCGCCGACCAGGAGGCGCGGCTGCTGGTCAGCGAGGGCCTGGCGAGCGACGCCGCCGCGCTGGCGATCGGCCGGGGGGAGGTCGACCGCGCCCTGGCCCTCCTCGAACAGGGCCGGGGCGTCCTGCTGGCCCAAGGCGTGGAGAACCGCACCGATGTGTCACGGCTGCACGCCCTCGCCCCGGGCCTCGCCGCGGAGTTCGAGCGGATACGCGACCGGCTGGACGAACCGCCCGGCCCCTCCCCTGCACCGGACGTCGCCCTGGGCGGCCCGGGGGCGGCGTTCCGGGGTGCCCATGAGGCGGCGGCGGTCGCGGAGGAACGGCTCGCCCTCGCCCGGCGCTGGGGCGAACTCCTGGACGAGATCCGGGTGTTGCCCGGTCTTGAGGGGTTCCTGCGCCCGCCCTCCGTGCCGGAGCTGACGGCCGCCGCGGCCGGGGGCCCGGTCGTGGTCGTCAACGTGAGCCCCTACCGCTGTGACGCGCTCGTCGTGACGGCCGGGGCCGGGATCGACGTGGTCCCGCTGCCCGGTCTCACTCTGGACGACACGGTGTCGCGGGCGGCGGAGTTCGTCGAGGGCGTGGACACGGCGTACGGGGAGAGCGGGGTCGACGACGCCGTGGCCATGATGCGGACGCTCTCCGGCACGCTGGCCTGGCTCTGGGACACGGTGGCCGCGCCCGTACTGGAGCGCCTGGGGCTGGACGCCGTACCGGGGGACGGTGGTGGCGTGGGTTCGGTATCGGGTGACGGTGGCCGGGTGGACTCCGAGGCGTGTGACGGTGGCCCGGCGGACGCCGTAGCGCGTGACGGTGGCCGGGTGGATTCCGTGGCGCGTGACGGTGGTCCGGTGGACCCCGTACCGGGTGCGGGCGGTGCCTGGCCCCGGCTGTGGTGGTGCCCCACCGGGCGGCTGTCGTTCCTGCCGCTCCACGCGGCCGGGCGCGGGGCGGCGGATTCCGGCACCTGGGTCGTCGACCGTGCCGTCTCCTCGTACACCCCGACCCTGCGGGCGCTGGTACGGGCCCGGAACGGCCTGGCTACCGGCTCCACCGTCCGGCCCGCCCCGCTGGTCGTCGCCCTCGCCGAGACGCCGGGGGCCGCGCCGCTGGCCGGGGTCTCCCGGGAGGCGGAGGTGATCGCGGAGCTGTTCCCGGAGAGGCGGCTGCTGGGCGGGCCCGATGCCACGGTGGTGGCGGTCGGCCGGGCGCTGGAGGACCACCCCTGGATCCACTTCAGCTGCCACGGCGTCAGCGAGCCGCTGAACCCGTCACGGAGCGGGCTGATCCTCTACGACGGCCGGCTCACCGCCTCCGACGCGGCGACCCGGCGCCCCAGGAGCCCGCAGCTCGCCGTGGTCTCCGCCTGCTCCACGGCCCAGGGCGGCACCACGCTGTCGGACGAGGCGGTCCAGCTCGTCTCCTCCCTCCAACTGGCCGGATACCCCCATGTGATCGGCACCCTGTGGCCGGTGGCGGACAAGCTGGCGACCCATCTCACCGAGGAGTTCTACCGGGCGCTCGCGAAGGACATCGCCCGGGGCCGCCCCATCGATCCCGCGATGGCCCTGCACCTCCCGGTCAGATCTCTGCGCGACCGCTACGCACGGGCGCCGCACCTGTGGGCCGCCCACATCCACACGGGCCCGTAAGGGAGTTCGGGATCCGGGCGGTCTCAGGAGGCGTCCTCCTCACGGGTTCAGGTCGGCCTCCTCGCGGGCTCGGGTCAGCCTCTCTTCGCGGGCTCAGGGGGCGTCCGGGTCCGTCGACCCGTGGACCGGGGACGGGCCGTCGCCCATCGCCGTGCCCGACGGGCCGTGCGGCACCTCGTCCGGCTCGGCCAGCTCGTCGGTGGGCCGGTAGGTCTTGCGGAAGGAGAACTCCGCGACCAGGGCCGCCAACTCGGCGTCATCGGCGACCCCTTGGTCCCCGCTCCCGCCCGTGCCCGGCTTCCTCGTCATCCGTCACTCCCTCCGGCCGCTCCCGCGGACGGCGGCAGCAGCACCTCCAGTACGTCCATGTCCTCGGCCCGTATGTACACCCCCGCGGTGCCCGGCACCCGGCCGAGGAACGCGCCGTCGGGCCCCATCCGGTACTGGGCCTGCAAGTAGAGGTCGCCCGGCTGCGGGTACGCCGAGACGGCCGACCGGGAACCGAGCCAGCCTCCCACCCACAGACCGCTCTTGAGCCGCACCCGGACGAAGCAGGAACCCCGGTCCCTGAAGAGGGCGTCCCAGGCGGTCGGCGTCGGCTCGTACCGCGCCCGGGCCCGCCGCCTGCCCCACGCCGCCTCCGCCCAGGCCAGCGAGGACGGCACGGCGACGATCAGCAGCAGCGCGGCCAGGCCCGCCTGGCGCGGCTGGCGCAGCACACCGGCCACGGGCCCCTCCCCTCCCCCGGCCAGCAGCCGCACCAGCCACGGTCCGGCGACCACCGCGTACAGGGTGTCGAGCAGGGCACCCGCGGCGACGGCCCGCACGAGCCGGTTCTGCGGCTCCTGCTCGCTGGCGAGGGCGCCGCGCAGCCGCTCCCGTACCGCCTGGTAGAAGACGCCGGGCAGCACGAGGATCAGCAGGATGGTCAGCTGCTCCACCGTCCCCGGAACCATCGCGGTGCCGCACCCCCGTACGCGTAAGTCCGTGCCTGTGGCCTGGTGCCTGTAGCCGGTGGACCGTGGCCGGTAGCCCGTACGCAAGGATGGCGTACGGCGGCGCCCGCGTCAGGGGATCGGCTCAGCCCGCCAGGACGATCGTGGGCTGGGCCGAGAAGTCACCCCACTTGCCGTCCGGGAGCTTGGCCCTGAGCTTGACCGAATAACGGGTCCCGGCCGGGTCGGAGAGGTGCAGCCGGTAGGTGGCCCGGCCCTTGGGCGGTGTGCCGCCCCAGACGATGGTGGTGGTCAGCTTGCCGTTGAGGTACAGCTCGTACGCGGGGATCTCGCCGCCCGTGTCAGGCTGGTCCCAGGAGAGGTCGACGGTGAACTCGCCGCCCTCCTTGCCGATCTCGGAGCGCAGCCCGGTCGGGGCGGTGCTCGCGGGGGCGCCGGGGGCGGACGCGGTGGTGAGGTCGAGGGCGTTGCTGTCGGGCGAGGACTTGTCGGAGGCGTCCCGGGCCCGGACGGTGAAGGTGTAGACGGTCCCCGGGCGCAGGCCGGTGAGCTTCGCCGTGGTCTCGGAGGCGGGGACGCTGTGGATCCGGGAGCCCTCCTGGTAGATGTCGTACGAGGTCACGCCGACGTCGTCCGTGGACTTGCCCCAGCTGAGGGTGGCGGCCCGGCTGCCGTCGGCGGTGCCCGTGAGCTTGGCGGGGGCGGTGGGGGGCTTGTCGTCCTTGGCCGGGGTGGCCTGGGTGGTGACGGGGACGGCCTTGCTGGGCCCGGAGAGGTTCCCGGCCGCGTCCTTGGAGCGGACGGTGAAGGTGTAGTCCGTCGAGGCGGTCAGCCCGTCGACGTCGATCATGGTCTTGGTCGCCGGGACGCTCTTGACCTTCTCCTTCCCCCGGTAGACCTCGTAGCCGGCGATCGTCTTGTTGTCGGAGGCCGCCTCCCACATGACGTGCACCGAGGTGGAGCTGCTGGCCTGGGCGGTCACCCCGGCGGGGACGCTGGGGGGCTGGGTGTCGGCCTCGGCCGTGCCGCCGCAGCCGACGAGGAGGGGGGCGAGGAGCAGGGCGGCGGAACAGGTCAACGCGGCAGATATGTGGGGGCGTTGCACGGTGGTGCCTTCCATCCGGACAGCATTGGTCCAGACCTGTATGACATGGCGTGGGGGTTGCCGACAAGAGGACGGCGGGGAACCTTCCGCTATGTGGCGGTGTGTGCGCCGGACCGAGGGTGGGAAGAGGGCGTGCCTCGGCCGATGAGTTCTCGGCGGACGGGCAGTCTGCCCTGTATGGACACCGATGCCACGCCCACCCCTGCCGCCGCTCCCGCCCTCGATCTGGAGCCGGCCGCGCGGCGGATCGCGGTGCTGCTCGACGGGGTCGACGATGCCCGTCTGGGCGGCCCCACCCCCTGCCCCGACTACGCCGTACGGGAGCTGCTCGGCCATCTCGCCATGCTCGCCGCCGCCTTCCGCGACGCGGCCCGCAAGGACCTCGGGCCGGGCACGGCCACCGCCCCGGACGCCGCCCTGCCCGTCCTGGACGACGGCTGGCGCGAGACGCTGCCCCGGCGGCTGGAGGAGCTGACGGGGGCCTGGCGCTCCCCCGACGCCTGGACCGGGATGACGCGGGCGGGCGGGGTGGAGCTGCCCGGCGAGGTGGCGGGGGCCGTCGCCCTGGACGAACTCGTCGTCCACGGCTGGGACCTGGCCCGCTCGACCGGGCAGCCGTATGCGGCCGGGGAGGACGAGCTGCGCGCCTGCGCGGCCCTGCTCGCCCCGGACGAGGACGATCCGGACCGCGGGGGCATCTTCGGCCCGCCCGTCCCGGTGAAGGACGGCGCCCCGCTGCTGGACCGCGTGATCGGCCTCAGCGGCCGCCGCCCGGACTGGCGGCCGGAGGGCTGAGACACGGCGGGCAGCAGGGCGGCCGGAGGACTGAGAGCACCGGGCGGCAGCCGGGCCGGAGGCGACGCGCAGCCGGTCTCCAGCGGCGCGCAGCCGAACGGCGGTCGGGCGCGCATCCGGACCGGCGGCCGGACCGCTGAGAACGCCCTGCGTGCCGCTCGGTTCCGTCGCGGTGCCTTTCTCACCGAAAAGTGCGTTCTTCCCCGTCGGCGCCCTGCCCGCCTACGGTTCTTCCCGTATCCAGGAGAGACCACGGGAGCACCGTCATGGCCGTCCTCAAGACCTACGCACGCCTCTGGACCGACGATCTCGACCAGGCGCTGCCCCTGCTGGAGGAGCTGACCGGGGAGCAGCCCCATCTGCGGCTGGCGTTCGAGCAGGTCGCGCTCGCGGCCATCGGGAACTTCCCGGTCATCGCGGGACCGGCCGAGGAGCGCGCACGCTACAGCCACGCCTCGGCCACCGTGGTCGTCGACGACCTCGACGCCCTCCTCGCCACGCTGACCTCCGCCGGGGCCACCGTCACCACGCCCACGACCGGCGGCCCCACGGGACGGTTCCTCTACGCCCGCCACGCCGGCGGGGCGGAGATCGAGTACGTCGAGTGGACCCCGGAGCTGGTCCGCAGGATCATCCCCGGCTGACCACCGCCGTACGAGCCCGGCCGACCACCGCCGTGCGGATCCGGGCGCGCAGCCGGTCGTCGGCGGCCTCGATCGTGCCGCTCAGCCCGAACCGCACCACTCTCAGGTCCCGCTCCCCCAGCTCCGTCAGCCGGTCCCGGTGCTCGTCGGCGAGCGTGTCCACACCGAGCGCCACCAGCGCCTCCACGGCCTCGGCGGGGGCGGCACCCGCCTCCGCCGCGTCCAGCAGGAGCCCGGCCGCCCGGTCGGTGTCCAGCGCGTCGGGGGCGACGGCCCGCAGGGCGAGGACCGCTGACGGGACCTGCTCGGGATCGGTCAGCAGCGCCTTCAATACGGGGACGAGCGGGCGCCCCGCCGGGCCCAGGCCCGCCGCCGCCTCGGCAGCCCGTACGAACGTCCAGCGCCGCCAGAGCCCGTCGCCGTCACCGAGCACCCCGGCCAGCACCGGCACGGCTTCCGCCGCTTCGCCGGTGATGCGGTGCAGGGCGACGGCGATCGCGATGTCGGCGTCCATCTGGGGGTTGTTCCGGTCGGCGTCGGGGGCGTTGAGCGCGGCGCGCAGGGCGGGTACGAGCGGTGCGGCGGCGGGGCCGAGGGCGGCGGCGGCCGTCGCCGTCTCCCGTAGCACGCCGTCCCATCCCCCGGCGCCCGCAGCGAGCCGCTCGGCCAGCAGGGACAGCAACGGGCGGTGGTCGCCGGTCAGTTGGTGGAGAGCGCGGGCGGCCTCGAACCGGTCGTCCGCCGGTGCGGTCCGGGCCAGGGAGCGGAGCGCCTCCGCCACCTCGCCGCGCTGCTCGGGCCGGCAGACGGCGGCCAGCACCTTTGGCAGCTGCCGGGGGTAAGCGGGCAGCGCGGCGAGCAGTTCGGGCACGGCGGACCCCGCGTCCGGGCCCCACGACAGGAGCAGCGCCGCCAGTCGGGGCAACGCCATGGAGCCCGGTTCCATGGCGCCGAGCCGCCGCCGGACCGCCGCCAGCAACGCGGGGTCGTACGGCAGGGGCGGGAGCGATCCGACGGGCCCGCCGCACGCCGCCGCGAAGGCTCTCGGCCGGTTCTCCAGGTCCCGGGCGAGCAGCGGTGCCGCCCGCACCGGGTCGACGGTCACCAGCGCTTCGAGGGCCCGGTCCGCCACGTCACCCTCCCCCGCCGCGCGGGTCGCCAGCAGCTCGGCGGCGGGCTCCCCGTACGCACCGAGCCTCCCGAGCGCCGACAACGCACCGGACACATCACCGGAGGCCGCATGACCAGCACCCGAGCCCGAATCCGCACCGGCACCCCCACCGTCCGCCTCCGCCGCCGCCGTCAGCGCACCGACCAGCCGGGCGGGCGCGCCCCGCGACAGCTCGCACGCCGTCAGGGCTGCCCACACCGCCTCGGTCCGGGCCTCGGGGTCCGGGTGGCGCAGCGCTCCGTCGAGCAGCGCGAACACCGCCTCGCGGTCCGGATCGGTGTCCCGGAGCAGGAGGGTGACGGTGAGGTGGTGCAGGGGCTCGTTGCGGACGTGGTCGAACCGGTCGGCGACCAGGCGGTCCAGGGGCAGCAGGGCGAGCGCCGCCTCATGGTGGGCCGGGGTCCAGGGCAGCCCGATGTCCGCGGAGGCGAGCAGGGCCGCGATCCGCAGCTCCGGCGGGCTGCCGTCCGGGCCGATGGCCTCCGTCACCGCCCGTGCCGTGCCCTCGGGGTCCAACTGGGCCAGGGCCGAGAGCAGTTCGGCGCGGACGAGCGGGTCCGTCTCGACGGCCGCCCGGTCGCGGAGCGCGGGGACGGCGGCGGCCGCCCCGGCCGCTCCCGTCCACCCCGCCGCCCAGGCCGCGGCCTGGCGGACCGCACGGTCCTGGTGGTCCAGTGCCCCGAGGAGCACCGGCAGTTGGGCGACGACGGCCCGGCGGCAGGCGACTTCGTCGCTCTCCCTCGCCGGAAGCCCATCGCCCGCCTCCGCCGGAGGCCCGTCGCCCGCTTCCGGGGACGGGTCCTCGCCGCCCTCGGCTATGCCGCCGATCAGCAGGAGCACGTCCGCCGTGCGGATGTCCGCCGCGGCGATCCGGGCCAGGAAGGGCACGGCCTTCGCGGACGCCTCGTACACCGAGCCCTGGTGCAGGATGCTCCCGTACAGCTCGCTCTGCGCCTCGTCGGCCGCCGCGTCGTCGTCCCCGGCGAGGGCACGCAGGCAGCCGGGGACGTCCTCGGCGCTGCCGTAGGCGTGGCCGTAGGACGCCCAGGGCAGGGCGTCCAGATCGGCGTGGAACAGGGCGTGGTCGAAGTCCATGCTCCCGATCATGGCAGCCACCACTGACAACGCCCGAGTCCCGTTCGGGGAGAGGCCCGTCAGCTGGTGAAGAACTCCGTGATGTGCCCGGCCACCTGGTCGGCCCGGGTCTCGTGCGGGCGGTGGCCGCCCGGGACCGTGATCAGCCGGCAGTCCGGGATCAGGGCCGCCATGTCGGCCTGGCGGTGCTGCTCCATCGCGCTCTCCGGGCCGCCGGTGATGATCAGCGTCGGGGCGACGATCTCACCCAGGCCGTCGGCCACTTCCGGCGCGGGGTCGGCGAGCTGGTCCCGTACGGCGGGTACCGCGTGCTCGTCGTAGTCCACCGGGCCTTCGGGCGCCCCGGCCGGTCCCGGGTCGCCGGGGAACGGGGCCGGGGTCTCCACCAGGACCAGCCGCTCCACCCGGTCGGAGTGCTCCTGGGCCAGCAGCCGGGCGGCGGCCCCGCCCATGCCGTGGCCGACGAGGCCCACCCGGTCCAGCTCCAGTTCGTCGAGGAAGCCCAGGACATCCTCGGCCATCAGCGCAAGGTCGTACTCGTCGGGCCAGTCGCTCTCGCCGTGGCCGCGCAGGTCCAGGGCGTAGACCCGCCACTCCTGGCCCAGCAGGGCGCCGGCCGCCTCCCAGTCCCCGGCGGACCCGCCGAGGCCGTGCAGCAGCACGACAGGGGAGCCGAACGCATCGCCCCAGGCCCGGTACGCGAGGCGCACATCTCCGACATCCACAACCGACCGATCTTCCATACCCCTGACGCTACAGCCGCCCGACGGCGTCCCGCGCCACAGCCCCCTCCCCCGGAGAGCTCCTGAACGCGCGCCGGCCCGGCGGGACCGTGCGGGGTCCCACCGGGCCGCAGAAGGAGCGGGGTCAGTGCACTCCGGAAGGAGCGGGGATCAGTGCACGCCCACCCCGGCGGCCGCCGGCACCACGTGTTCGCCGTCCCGCCGCTCCTCGTCCTCCGCGTCCGGCCCGCGGCCGATGTGGTTGAAGGCGAGGTTCAGCACGATGGCCACGACACAGCCGGTCGAGATGCCGGAGTCGAGGACGACCAGCAGGCTCTCCGGGAAGGCGTGGTAGAACTGCGGCGCCGCGATCGGGATCAGGCCGATGCCGAGGGCCGCCGCCACGATCAGCGCGTTCTCCCCCTTCTCCAGGGCGGCGGTGGCCAGGGTCTGGATGCCGCTGGCCGCGACCGTGCCGAAGAGGACGATGCCCGCGCCGCCGAGCACCGGCAGCGGTACGAGGGCGATGACGGAGGCGGCCACGGGGACCAGGCCGAGCACGATGAGGATGCCCCCGCCCGCCGCGACGACGAAGCGGCTGCGGATCTTCGTCATGGCGACCAGGCCGACGTTCTGGGCGAAGGCGCTGCACATGAACCCGTTGAAGATCGGGCTGATGGCGCTGCCCAGGGTGTCGGCGCGCAGCCCGCCCTCGATGATCTTCTCGTCGGCCGGGCGGCCGACGATCTTCCCGAGGGCCAGCATGTCGGCGGTGGACTCGGTCATGCAGACGAGCATCACGATGCACATGGAGATGATCGCGGCGATCTCGAACTGCGGGCCGCCGAAGGCGAACGGGGTGGGGAAGCCGACCACGTCGGCGTTCTTGATGGCGCTGAAGTCGGTGATGCCCGCCGGGATGGCGATCAGGGTGCCGATCACCAGGCCGAGCAGGATCGCGATCTGCTGGAGGAAGCCGCGCAGCAGCTTGCGCAGCGCCAGCACGATCACCAGGGTCACGGCGGCCATGGTGATGTTGGTCATCGAACCGTAGTCGTCCGCCGCCGCGTTGCCGCCCTGGGACCAGTTGAAGGCGACCGGCAGGAGCGAGGCGCCGATCAGGGTGATCACGGTGCCGGTGACGACGGGTGGGAAGAAGCGGACCAGCTTGCAGAAGTACGGGGCGAGGACGAAGCCCAGGAGGCTCGCGACGATGATCGCGCCGAAGATCACGGCTATCCCGTCGTGTCCCCGGTCCTTGCCGATCGCGATCATCGGGGCGACACCGGCGAAGGAGACGCCGTTGACGAAGGGCAGCCGGGCGCCGACCTTCCAGAAGCCGATGGTCTGGAGCAGGGTGGCGATGCCCGCGGTGAAGAGGCTCGCCCCCATCAGGAAGGCGGTCTCCTTGGCGGTGAGGCCGACGGCCGGCCCCACGATGAGCGGCGGGGCCACCACGCCCGCATACATGGCGGCCACGTGCTGGAGGCCGCTGGTGAACATCTTCAGTGGGGGGAGGGTCTCGTCGACCGGATGTTTCCGGTCCTCTGCCGCGTTCTCGGCGACGGTGTCGTCCGTCGTCCCGGGGGCGGCTGGGTCTGCGTCTTTGCGAAACCTGGGCTTAGCGGCCACGGCGGTTCCTCCGGTCGGTTACACGTCGTCGGCGACGCGGGTGTCAGGGAGGTGATGCGTAAGTGGTGCGGTGGTGCTTGCGGCTCTCTCAGGTGGTGCAGGTCGTGCAGAGGGGGGTGCGGGGGGCGCGCGCACGGTGGCGTGTGCGGGCAGGGTTCGTCACCGGTCCGGCGGACGCCCACCATCGGGTGCGCGTCCGCCGGACCGGCTGCCGTGGACCCCGCTCGGGCCCACGGCGGCCGGTCTCGGGCCGTCCCCCTCGACCGGCCGGTCGGGGATTCCGCCGGGTCAGTGGCTGACCGGCGGACGGGGTGCCTCCGGGGTCAGGCCCCGGCGGCGATCTGCGCGAGGCGGCGGGCCTCGTCGCGGGTGGTACGGGCGATGGCGTCCTCGTCCACCGTGGTGAGGTGGTTGCCCTCGACGACCGGCTTGCCGTCGACGAGGGAGAGGGTCACCGGGGCGGCCGCGCCGAAGATGAGCGCGGTCACCGGGTCGGCGATCGAGGAGTGGGCCAGGGTGTCCAGCTTCCAGAGGACGAGGTCGGCGAGCTTGCCGGCCTCCAGGGAGCCGATCTGGTCGGCGCGGCCCAGGACCTGGGCCCCGCCGAAGGTCCCGAGGCGCAGGGCCTGACGGGCGTTCAGGGCGGCCTCGCGGTGCGCGCCGAGGCGGTTGATGAGGAGCGCGTTGCGCAGCTCGGTGTGGAGTTCGCCGGACTCGTTGGAGGCGGTGCCGTCCACGCCGAGGCCGACCGGGACTCCGGCGGCGAGCATGTCGGGGACCCGGGCGATGCCTGCCGCCAGGCGGGCGTTGGAGGAGGGGCAGTGGGCGACGCCGGTTCCCGTACGGGCGAAGGCGGCGATGTCGGAGTCGTTCATGTGGACGCAGTGGGCCATCCACACATCGCTGCCGAGCCAGCCGGTGGACTCGAAGTAGTCGGTCGGGCCCATCCCGAACAGCTCCTTGCAGAACTGCTCCTCCTCGACGGTCTCCGAGCCGTGGGTGTGCAGCCGTACGCCCTTGCGTCGGGCCAACTCGGCTCCCTGACGCATCAGCTCGGTGGAGACCGAGAACGGCGAGCAGGGGGCGACGGCGACCTGGGTCATGGCGTCGAAGGAGGCGTCGTGGTGGGCGTCGATGGTGGCCTCGGTGGCGGCGAGCGCGCCTTCGAGGGTCTCGACGGCGAAGTCCGGGGGCAGGCCGCCGTCCTTCTCGCTGCGGTCCATGGAGCCCCGGGCGAGGGTGAACCGTACGCCCATCTCGCGGGCGGCCCCGATGATGGCCCCGGAGAGGTCGCCGGAGTCCTTCGGGAAGACGTAGTGGTGGTCCATGGCGGTGGTGACGCCGCCGCGGGCCATCATGGCGAGCGAGCCCTGCGCGGCGGCGCGGGCCATCGGCTCGTCGATGCGCGCCCAGGTCGGGTAGAGGGCGACCAGCCAGTTGAAGAGGTTGTGGTCGGTGGCCAGGCCCCGGGTGATCCACTGGTAGAAGTGGTGGTGGGTGTTGACCAGGCCCGGTGTGGCGAGGTGCCCGGTGCCGTCGATCCGCCGCACGACACCGGTCAGGCCCTCCGGGGCCTTGCCCGCGCCGACGGACTCGATGCGGTTGTCCGCCACGACGATGTACCCGGAGGCGTACTCCGTGTCGTGGGCGTCGACGGTGGCGATCGAACAGTTCTCGATGACGATGCGCTGAGGGTCTGCCGAAGCTGCCATGGCGCTTCCTTCTTCTCTCTGTGGCGATGTGGGCACGGCAGGACCCTAGGAGGATTTGAGTGCCACAGCGGGGCGGCTGTGGGTGCCGAGATGGTGGAAGAACAGGTTGAGCACGACCGCGACCAGTGCTCCCGCGCTGATTCCGGAGCCGAGGACGGTCTGCGCCCAGGCCGGGAATCCGGCGTAGAAGGTGGGCGCGGCGAGCGGGATGATGCCCGCGCCGAGTGCGACGGCGACCAGGATGATGTTGGAGCTGTCGTCGAGCCCGGCCTCGGAGAGCGTACGGATGCCGCTCACCGCGATCGAGCCGAAGAGGACGATCCCGGCGCCGCCGAGGACGGGCATGGGCACGAGCGAGACGACCGCGCCGAGCACCGGAAAGGCACCGAGGATCAGCAGGGCGCCGCCCGCCGCCGCGACGACGTACCGGCTGCGCACCCGGGTCAGCGAGACGACGCCCACGTTCTGCGCGAAGGCGCTGGTGGGGAAGCCTCCGAAGACCGGGCCGACGAGCGTGGCGATGCCGTCCGTACGGAGACCACGGGTGATCGTACGGCCGTCGGTGCGGCGGTCGCAGATCTCACCCAGGGCCAGCATCCCGGCCGAGGACTCGGTCATCAGGACGAGCATGACGATGCAGAGGGAGAGGATCGCGGCCGGGTGGAACTCCGGTGCGCCGAAGGCGAAGGGGGTCGGCAGGGCGGCGAGGGGCGCGGACTTCAGCGCGGAGAAGTCGGCGAGTCCGAACGGGATCGCGGCCAGCGTGCCGACGAACATGCCGACCAGCAGGGCGACTTGCTTGAGGAAGCCGCGGCCGAACCGCTGGATGAGCAGGATGACGACGAGCGTGAAGGCGGCCAGCGCCAGGTACTTCATGGCGCCGAAGTCGGCGGCGGTGGCGTCGCCGCCCTGCGCCCAGGCGACCGGCACGGGCATGAGGGTGACGCCGATGAGGGTGATGACCACCCCGGTGACCAGCGGCGGGAAGAAGCGCAGCAGCCGGCCGAAGAACGGTCCGACGGTCAGGCAGAAGGCTCCGGCGACGAGCACCGCCCCGTAGATCGCGGGGAGTTGGTGGCCGGGGGCGCTGGTCTCGGCGATGGCGAGCATCGGGGCGATCCCGGCGGAGGAGGCGGCGTTGACGAAGGGGAGCCGGTTCCCGGCGAACGCGCCGACGCCGATGGTCTGGAGGAGGGTGGCGAGTCCGGCGATCAGGAGACTCGCGGCGATGAGCCGGGTCATTCCGGCGGTGTCCAGGCCGACGGCCTGGCCGATGATCAGCGGAGGGGTGACGACGCCCGCGTACATGGCAGCGATGTGCTGGAGGGCCGCGGGGACGAGCCGCGCGGCGGGGAGCTTCTCGTCGACCGGGTGAACTGCCGTTGTGGTGACGGGTTTCGGGGCTTCGGCCGGCCCCGTTGCAGGCTGTGCCATGGGTGTTTCCTCCGGGATGACCGGCCCCGCCCGACGGTGGGCGGACGGGGGCCGGTTCAGTTCCGCGTCAGAGGTTGGTCATGTCGACCGGGATCTTCGGCTCGACGCCGTCCCGGAGCACGGTGGCCTCGATCAGACCGTAGGGACGGTCCGCCGCGAAGTAGACCTCGTTGTCGTTCTTGAGGCCGAACGGTTCGAGGTCCACCAGGAAGTGGTGGTTGTTCGGCAGCGAGAAGCGGATCTCGTCGATCTCGCTGCGGCTGTTGATGATGCGCGAACCCATCTGGTACAGGGTCTGCTGGAGGGAGAGCGAGTAGGTCTCGGCGAAGGCCTGGAGCATGTGCTTGCGCGCCTGCTCGTAGGACTTCTCCCAGTTCGGCATGCGCTGCTCGTCGCTGGTCCAGTTGTACCGCCAGCGGGCGGAGACGTCGGTCGCCAGGATGCGGTCGTACGCCTCCTTCAGCGTCGTGTACTTGTCCTTGACGTAGCCCCAGAACTCGGAGTTGGTCGAGTTCATCACCGTCAGGTCCTTGAGGCCCGAGATGACCTCCCAGTTCTCACCGTCGTAGGTGATCTGGGAGACGCGGGTCTCCTGGCCCTTGCGGGCGAAGGAGTGCTTGACCTCGTCGGCGCCGATGAACCTGGAGTTGCCGTCGGAGGTCGCGATGCGCTCCCAGGCGTACTCCTCGATCCGGATCCGGGCCCGGTGGATCGGCTCCTGCGAGGAGACGAAGTGGCGGGCGAGGTGGATGCCGAACTGCTCGGCGGACTCGATCCCGTGCTCCTTGGCGAACGCGAACACCGTGTTCTTGGTGGTGTCGGTCGGCAGGACGTTGGCGTTGGAGCCGGAGTAGTGGACGTCGTCCATGTCGCCGGAGAGGGCGACCGAGACGTTGAGGTCCTTGATGTGGTGGGTGTCGCCGTCCCGCGTGATCTTTACGACGCGGTTCTCTGCTTTGCCGTACTGGTTCTGGCCGAGAATCGTGGGCATGTCGGTGCTAGCTCCCTCGGTAAACGGAGTAGCCGAACGGGTTGAGCAGCAGCGGTACGTGATAGTGCTCGCCCGGCACGACCGCGAAGGCGATCGTCACTTCCGGGAAGAACGCGCCGCTGTCCCTTACGCGGGGGGCGTCCTGCTGCGCCTCGGCTTGCTTCTTGGAAAAGTACGTCTCGGTGTCGAAGGCGAGACGCACATGGCTTGTCCCTTCCGGCAGCGCCGGCAGGTCCTTGCAGCGCCCGTCCGCATCGGTCACGGAGGCCCCGATCGTCACGTACGGCGCGTCGCCGCCGCTGCGGGCGGCGAGCGAGACGGTGACGGACGCGGCCGGGCGGCCGATGCTGGTGTCCAGGATGTGCGTGGACACCGATGCGGTCGTGTCGGTACTCAAGACCGTCACTCTCCTTGCTCTCAAGAGTCCTGTGCGGGAGCTTCCTCTGCGAGGGTCTCCCGTACGAGACGGGTCAGCCGGATGCGGTTGATCTTGCCCAGTTCGGTGCGCACGATCTCCCGCTCCTGCTCGGGCGAGTTCCCGATGCGGGACTTCACCGCGTCGCGCATCTGTTCACCGGTGGCCCCGGTGGCGCAGATCAGGAAGACATGTCCGAACCGCTCCTGGTAGGCCAGGTTCAGTTCGAGCATCTCGGTCTTGAGCTCCTCGGAGGCACCGGCCATCCCCCGCTGCTCGCGGGCGGAGGTCGGGTCACCGGGCTTCGGGCGCCCGATCGGCGGGTGTCCCGCCATCGCCTCGGCCAGGTCCGCCGCGGTCAGCTCCGCCATGGCGGCGTCGCTCGCGGCGAGCAGGGCTTCCTCGGTGGCGTACGGACGACCGGCGAGGACGGTCTCCCCCCAGGCCGCACTGGCACAGACCTCGTGCAGTGCGGGGGCGGCCTCGCCGTCCGCCAGGGTGTTGAACCGGGTGAGGCCCGGTGTGAAGCTCGAAGTCACGGGAGCCTCCGTGGCTGTTTTTCGCTGTGCGTTGTTCGGGCTGCGGATAGCTAACGCCCTCCGCAACACGACGTCAACACTTTGTTGAAATCTCGCGAACGAAGAAAGCCGCCGTCCCGACATACGGACAGCGGCTTTCCTGCGTGTTCGGCCAACTACTCACCCTTGGCCGAATGTTCCCGGTTCAGGTAGTTGTACACGGTGAACCGCGAGACCCCCAGGGCACCGGCCACGGTCTCCACCCCGTGTCGTACGGAGAAGGCACCGCGTGCCTCCAGGGTCCGGACGACGGACTGCTTGGCCTTCCGGTCCAGCTCGGCCAGCGGCATCCCGTGCCGTCTCTCCAGCGCGGCGAGGATGTGGTCCAGCGAGTCGGAGAGCTGGGGCAGCCGTACGGCTATGACGTCCCGGCCCTCCCAGGCGAGCACGACGTCGTCGGGCTGGGCCTGCTCGGGGCCGAGCAGCTCGGCGCCCATCGCGTCGACGAGCGGCTTGACCGCCGACACGAAGGGGTGGTCGGTGGTGAGCGGAGGGTGATCGCCGGAGGCCGGGGACCGGCCGGCCACGGCCGGGGGTTCCCGGAGGAGGCGGCCGGGGCGCCGCCGGAGGAGGAGTCGACCGCGGGGCGGTCGGCGGACGCGGTCACCGGGCCTCCTCCCCGATCACGTTGACCTGGAGCGAGACCCGGGTGGCGCCCGAGGCCAGGGCCCGGCGCAGCAGGGAGTCCACGGCAGTGAGCACCTGGTCCGCGCCCCCTTCCGCCGTATTGCCGAACGGGCCGACGTCCACGGCGTCGAGCTCGGCGCTCTGGATGACCTCGCGGGCCACCACCGCGTGGGCGGGCGCCTCGTCGAGATCGAAGGGCTCGGTGGTGAGTTCCACCCTCAAGCGCACTGTGCCTCCCTGATGTCCTCGCCGCGGGTGCGGGCGCGCGGCTCGGCCACGACTGTAACCGCGGTCGGAGGTCAGCCGCCCGTCTGGATGTCACCCCTGGTGGAGGAGGTGATCGTGTCGCCGTGGGCGAAGTCGCCGGGCGGGATGCCGGGGTGGTGGTGGCGGCGACCACGGTCTTCCAGTGGCTGTTCCACTCGGAGTTCGGCATCGTCAACCAGTCGCTGGCCTCGCTCGGCCTCGCATCGTTCGAGCGCTATCCGTGGTTCGCGAACGGGACGGCGGCCTTCGCCATCCTGGTGACGCTGATCGTCTGGCAATCGGTGCCGTTCGCCGCGATCACGCTGTACTCCGCGCTCACCACCGTGCCGCAGGAGCTGTACGAGTCGGCGCGGCTGGACGGGGCGGGCGCGGGGCGGATCTTCCGCTCGGTGACCTTCCCGATGCTCCGGCCGATCTTCCTGCTGGTCTTCTCGCTGGAGGTGATCTGGACGTTCAAGGCGTTCGTCCAGATCTGGGTGATGACCCGGGGCGGTCCGGGCGACGCCACGACGATCCTGCCGGTCTACGCGGTGCAGACGGCGCTCTCCGGCCAGCGGTACGACCTCGGCTCGGCCGCCTCGATGATCACCGTGGTCCTGATGTCCGGGGTGCTCGTCCTCTACTTCCGCCAGATGTTCCGCCAGGAGGACGAGAGCCGATGACCATGCCTGCCGTACGTCCCCGCGTACCCGTACGCTCCCGGCTCCGGCGCCTGCCGCTCCACCTCGCCGCCGCCGTGACCGTGGTGGTCTGCCTCTTCCCGGTGTACTGGATGATCTCGACGGCCTTCAAGCCGTCCGCCGACATCCAGTCGGCCGACCCGCTTCTCCTCCCGCGCACCTGGACCCTGGACCACTTCCAGCGGGCCGTGGCCGCCGACGGGTTCGTGCTCTTCTGGCGCAACAGCATCCTGGTCACGCTGGGCGCGGTGCTCCTGGCGCTGCTGGTGGCCCTGGGCGCCTCGTTCGCGGTGGCGCGGCTGCGGTGGAGGGGCCGGCGGCAGTTCATGCTGATGGTCTTCGTCGCGCAGATGGCGCCGTGGGAGTCGCTGATCATCCCGGTCTACATCATCTCCCGGGACACGGACATGCTCGACCGGCTGCCGACCCTGACACTGATCTACTTCATGATGACGCTGCCGTTCACCGTCGTGGTGCTGCGCGGCTTCATCGCCACCATCCCGCCGGAGCTGGAGGAGGCGGCGCAGGTCGACGGCTGTACGCGGACCGGGGCGTTCCGGCGGGTGGCGATGCCGCTGCTGGCACCGGGGCTGATGGCCACCTCGCTCTTCGGTTTCATCACCGCCTGGAACGAGTTCGCCTACGCCAACTTCCTGATCATCAAACAGCAGGACAACCGGACCCTGCCGGTCTGGCTGTCCTCCTTCCAGAACACCTTCGGCACCGACTGGGGCGCCACGATGGCCGCCTCCACGCTCTTCGCCCTGCCCGCCCTGGTGATCTTCCTGCTGCTCCAGCGCCATGTCACCTCCGGCTTCGCCGCCGGTGCCGTCAAGGGCTGAGCGGCCGGGGCCGCCCGCGCCCGTCCCCGTACGCCCGCGAAACCCGAACCCGGAGACCCCGTTGCCCGCATCGCGCCCCGACCTCGCCCTCCTCCCCCGGCCGAGCAGGATCTCCTCGCTGGGCGGCCGGCTCACCCTCGACCGCTCCACCACCGTGCGGGCCCTGCCCGGCGCCGAACCGGCGGCCGGCCTGCTGCGCTCGCTGGTCGGCCCGCCCACCGGGCTGCCGCTGGCCCCGTCGCCGGAGGGCCGGATCGTCCTGGTGCTCGACGACGGGCTCGGTGGCCTGGGCGAGGAGGGGTACGGGCTGACGGTCGGCCCGCAGGCCCTGCGGCTGCGCGCCGCCCGTCCGGCCGGGCTGCTCCGGGGGATCCAGACGATCCGTCAGCTCCTGCCCGCCGAGGCGCTGTCGGGCGGGGCGCCGGGCCCCGGCCCCTGGGAGCTGCCGTGCGTCGAGATCACCGATGTGCCGGACCTGCCCTGGCGCGGGGCGCTGCTGGACGTGGCGCGCCACTTCCTGCCGATCGGCTATCTGCACCGGTACGTGGACCTGCTCGCGCTGCACAAACTGAACGTCCTGCACCTCCACCTCACCGACGACCAGGGCTGGCGGATGCCGGTCGACGCCTACCCCCGGCTCACCGCGGTCGGCGCCCGGCGGGCCAGGTCGCAGCGGGGCCCGGGTGGTCCGGAGGGGGCCGAGTTCGACTCCGTACCGCATGAAGGGGCGTACACCAAGGCGGAGTTGCGGGGGCTCGTGCGGTACGCGGCGGAGCGCGGGGTCACCGTCGTGCCGGAGATCGAGATGCCCGGCCATGTGCGCGCCGCGCTCGCCGCCTATCCGGAGCTGGGCAACCGTCCGGAGCGGCAACTGGAGGTGTGGGACCGCTGGGGCGTCTGCGACACGATCCTCGGGGTCCACGAGGAGGTCTTCGCCTTCTGCCGGACGGTGCTGGAGGAGGTGATGGACCTCTTCCCGTCGCCGTACATCCACATCGGGGGCGAGGAGTGCCCGACCACCGAGTGGGAGAACAGCCCGGCCGCCCGGGAGCGCGCGGCGGCCGAGGGGCTCGCGGGCCCGGCGGCGCTGCACGGCTGGTTCATGGGCCGGATCGGGGCGTTCCTCGTGGAGCGGGGGCGGATCCCGATCGGCTGGGCCGTATCGGGGACCGAACTGCCCCTGGAATTCACGGTGATGGCGTGGCGCGACGCCTCGCACGCCCGGGCGGCGGGGCGGCGCGGGCACCGGGTGATCGCCGCCTACCACCGGAGGACCTATCTCGACTACGCCCAGTCCGGCGACCCGTACGAACCGGTCGCCCAGCCCGGTGACCCGGTGACCCTGCGCACGGTCCACGGCTACCAGCCCGCGCCCGCGGAGTGGCCGCCGGAGGAGCGGGCGCGGGTCCTCGGGACGCAGGGACAGCTGTGGACGGAGTACGTCCGCACGCCCGAGGAGATCGAGTACCTGAGCTACCCGCGGCTCTGCGCGCTGGCCGACCGTTCCTGGTCCGGCGGGCGCGACGGCTGGCCGGGGTTCGTCGAGCGGCTGCGCCACCACACCGCCCGGCTGGACGCCCTCGGCGTCCCCTACCGCCCGCTGGACGCGCGGTACCCCGCGACCGCGCCCACCCCCTGAGGAACAGCGCGCCCCGTCCTTTCCCCACCACCGTTCCGGAGAGGAACACGCCCATGAACACACCAGCCGAGAGCACCCGGAGGCGCCGGACCGGGCTCCGCGCCGCACTGGCCTCCGCCGCCGCCGTGGCCCTGGCCGCCACCGGTCTCGCCGCCCTGCCGTCCTCGGCGGTCGCGGCGGCGGACGGGCTCGTCGTCCAGTACCGGACGAGCGCGTCCGGCGCGAGCGCCGACCAGAGCGAGCCGTGGCTGAAGGTGCGGAACGCCGGCTCCGCCTCCGTACCGCTGAGCAGCGTCAAGGTGCGCTACTACTTCAAGGCCGACTCGGCCTCCGCCGCCTACCGGTTCGCCTGTTCCTGGGCCGTGAAGGGGTGCGCGAACATCACCGGTACGTTCGGGACGCTCGCCAACCCGACGGCCACCGCCGACCGTTACCTGGAGATCGGCTTCACGCCGGGCGCGGGCTCGCTGGCCCCGGGCGCGGACACCGGGGACCTGCAGCTCCGGTTCCACCAGGCGTCCTGGGCCTCGCTGAACCAGTCCGACGACTACTCCTTCGGCCCGCAGCAGTCCGCGTACGGCGACTGGTCGAAGGTGACGGCCCACCTGAACGGCGCGACGGCGTGGGGCCAGGCGCCCGGCGGCAACGCGCCGACCGACCCGCCGGACCCCACGGACCCGCCCGGGGACGCGCCGACGCTCTTCGACGACTTCAACTACAGCTCGCACACCGACCAGAGGATCAACACGAACGGCTGGAGCGTACGGTCCAACTCCGGCGGGCCGGGCGTGCCGGGGGCGACCTGGGCGCCGGAGAACGTCACCTTCGTCTCGCAGAGCGGCAACTCGGTGATGAACCTGGAGACTTCGACGGCCGGGACGGGTGCGTCGACCAGGCACACCGAGATCCTGACGCGGTCGATGAAGTTCAAGAACGGGACGTACGCGTCGCGGGTGGGGTTCAGCGACGCGCCGCGCTCGGGGCCGGACGGCGACCGGATCGTGCAGACCTTCTTCACGATCAACGACCTCAAGGCGCCGATGGCGGACGACTACGCGGAGTACGACTTCGAGTATCTGCCGAACGGCGGCTGGGGCGAACCGGCCAACATCCTCTACACCACCTCCTGGGAGACCTACCGGCCCGACCCGTGGGAGGCGGTCAACCAGCACACCTCCGACGCGCGGTCGTACGCCGGGTGGCACGACCTGGTGGTGACGATCGACGACAACCAGATCACGTACTACGTCGACGGTCAGCACTTCGGGACGCACGGGGCGGCCTATCTGCCCGAGCGGCCGATGTCGATCAACTTCAACCAGTGGCTGATCGACCTGGAGGGGCAGCCGAGCACCACGCCCCGCGCCTATGACCAGCAGGTGGACTACGTCCTGCACGTGAAGGACCAGGTGCTCACCCCGGCGCAGGTGAACGCGATGGTCAGCTCGTACCGGAGTGCGGGCAAGACCTTCGAGGACACGGTGCCGGGCAGTTAGGGCGTGTCCGGCGGATCAGGACCGGATAGGCCGCGGCGTCTGGTGCGGTGCATCGCAAGGCGCTGGAACGTCCTCATCGCGGAGCGATTCGGGCGTTTCGGCAACGCCGCGAGGTGCCGTGCCAGGCGTCGTGGACCCGGTCAAGATCCGCTGGAGACGCCCTAGTAGGGCTTTGTTAGGTGGTCTTGTCACTTTGGGTGTGTGGTAGTTCGCTGGCTGTATGAGGGCTGGGGAGCTTGCCGTGGTGCGGGGTCGGTTGGAGGAGTTCGCTTCGGAGGTGTTCGCGCCGTTGGTGCGGCGGGACCAGCGGCAGAAGGGTGCTCTGTATCTGCGGGGCCTGCTGCTGGAGGGTCGGAGGAAGTCGATGCAGCCGATGGCGGAACGGCTCGGGGTCGATCACCAACAGTTGCAGCAGTTCATGACGTCCTCGACCTGGCCGGTCGAGGACGTCCGGACCCGTCTGGCGTGGCGGGCGGTGGCAGCGGTGCGACCGCAGGCGTGGGTGGTGGACGACACCGGCTTCCCGAAGGACGGTGTCTTCTCGCCGGGCGTGGCCCGGCAGTACTCCGGCACTCTGGGCAAGGTCGGCAACTGCCAGATCGGTGTCAGCATCCACGCTGCCTCCGACACGGCTTCATGTCCCTTGTCCTGGCGGCTGTTCCTGCCCACCGCCTGGGACGAGCCCGAAGCCGAGGCCCGTCGGCGGGCCTGCCGGATTCCCGAGACCGAGCGCCACCGCCCCAAGTGGCAACTGGCGCTGGCCATGCTCGACGACCTCGCCGCCACCGGTCTGCGGCCCGCGGTCCTCGTCGCGGACGCCGGCTACGGCGCGAACGCCGACTTCCGCCGCGGTCTGGACGAACGCGGTCATGCCTGGGTGCTCCAGGTGAAGGGCGAGATGACCGCGCACGGTCAGGACGCGGTGCCGCATACGCCCGACTACGGCGGTCTCGGCCCCCGTCCGCTTCCCCGCTACCGCATCCGCCCGGCAGCCCTGCGCGAGCATGTGCTGGCTGCTGGACGCAGCAGCGGCCGGGCTGTGACCTGGCGCATGGGCTCGAAGGCCGCGATGAACGCGCACTTCGTACTCCTGCGGGTCCGTCTCGCCGGGCGCCGCCCGAAACCGGCAGCTGACGGCACGATCCCTCTGGTCTGGTTGATCGCGCAATGGCCCGAAGGCGAGGCGGAACCGGTGAAGTACTGGATCTCGAACCTGCCCGCCGACATCCCGACGAAGGATCTGGTCCGGCTGGCGAAGGCCCGGTGGCGGATCGAGCACGACTACCGCGAGCTGAAGACAGCTCTGGGCCTGGACCACTTCGAGGGCCGCTCGTTCACCGGCTGGCACCGCCACGTCACCCTCGTCACCGCCGCCCACCTCTTCCTGACCGAGCAGCGGTCATGCCCAAAAGTCCCTGCCAGGGCCTGACCCTCTACCAAGCCCTGGCCCTCCTCCAACATCTGCTAGCCACCTGGACCGGAACCTGCCCCACCTGCCGACAACCCACCCCATGGCAGCCCTACGACACCACCTAACAAAGCCCTACTAGGAGCGGTACGGGCGGGGCGGGGGCCGAGGGCGGCCGCCGCCCCGCTTCCGTGTGTCCGGATCCGCCCCCTCCATCGCCCCCGTACGCCGCTGACCGGGGCGAATTTTGCGGTGCCCCCTTGACAGCCCCGCCACCCCCCAGGCAATCTTCCGTTAAGCAGAAACTAACTTCCGCAATACGGAAGGAGCGCCGAAACCCTCATGGGATACCCGGACCAGCGCTTCGATGTGAACCTTTCGATCCTCTTCACGGAACTCCCGCTCCTGGAGCGTCCCGCGGCAGCCGCCGCGGCGGGCTTCACGGCGGTCGAGCTGTGGTGGCCCTGGATCGAGACCCCCACCCCCATCCGGGCGGAGCTCGACGCCCTCGAGAAGGCGCTCGACGACGCCGGCACCCAGCTGGTGGGACTGAACTTCTACGCCGGACAGCTGCCCGGCCCCGACCGCGGCGCGCTCTCCGTGCCCGGTGAGGAGTCCGACCGCTTCCGCGAGAACATCGAGGTGGCGGCCGACTTCGCCGCCTCGGTCGGCTGCACGGCGCTCAACGCGCTGTACGGCAACCGTGTCGAGGGCGTGGACCCGCAGGTGCAGGACGCGCTCGCCCTGGAGAACCTGGTGCTGGCCGCCCGCGCGGCGGACCGCGTCGGCGCGATCCTCCTGGTCGAGACCCTCAACAAGCCGGAGTCGCCGCTCTATCCGCTGGTGAGCGCACCGGCCGCGATCGAGGTCGTCGACAAGGTCAACGCGGCGACGGGCCTGGGGAACGCCAAGTTCCTGCTGGACCTCTACCACCTGTCGATGAACGGCGAGGACCTGAGCCAGGTCATCAAGGCGTACGCCGCCAGGACCGGCCACGTCCAGATCGCCGACAACCCGGGGCGCGGCGCGCCGGGCACCGGCACCCTCCCGCTGGAGCGACTGCTCGACGAGCTGAAGGACGCCGGTTACGCGGGCTGGGTCGGCCTGGAGTACAAGCCGGGCGACCGGCCGAGCGCGGAGGCCTTCGACTGGCTCCCGGTCTCGGCCCGAGCGGCCCGCTGACCGGCCGGAACCACCACGGGGTGAGCCCAACCCCCCTACGTACACACGTTTTTCAGGAAGGCACCCTCATGAGCAACAACCTCCCCAAGGTCGCCTGGATCGGTCTCGGCATCATGGGCTCCCCCATGTCGGAGAACCTGATCAAGGCCGGTTACTCCGTCACCGGATACACCCTGGAGCAGGACAAGATCGACCGGCTGGTCGCGGCCGGCGGCACCGGCGCCTCCTCGATCGCGGACGCGGTCGCGGACGCGGATGTCGTCATCACGATGGTGCCCGCATCGCCGCAGGTCGAGGCCATCGCGTACGGCCCCGACGGCATCCTGGAGAACGCGAAGCGCGGGGCGCTGCTGGTGGACATGTCCTCCATCACCCCGCAGACCTCCGTGGACCTCGCGAAGAACGCGGCCGAGAAGGGCATCCGGGTCCTGGACGCGCCGGTCTCCGGCGGCGAGGCCGGGGCCGTCGAGGCGGTGCTCTCCATCATGGTCGGCGGTGAGCAGGCGGACTTCGACGCCGCGAAGCCGCTCCTGGAGGCGCTCGGCAAGACGATCGTGCTCTGCGGCCCGCACGGCTCCGGCCAGACGGTGAAGGCCGCCAACCAGCTGATCGTCGCGGTCAACATCCAGGCCTGCGCCGAGGCCGTGGTCTTCCTGGAGAAGTCCGGGGTGGACCTCACCGCCGCGCTGGACGTCCTCAACGGCGGGCTCGCCGGCTCCACCGTGCTGACCCGCAAGAAGGACAACTTCCTGAAGCGGGACTTCGCCCCCGGCTTCCGGATCGACCTGCACCACAAGGACATGGGCATCGTGACCGACGCCGCCCGCAACGTCGGCGCGGCCCTGCCGGTCGGCGCCGTGGTCGCCCAGCTGGTCGCCTCGCTGCGCGCCCAGGGCGACGGCGGGCTGGACCACTCGGCGCTGCTGCGCTCGGTCGAGCGGCTCTCCGGCTCCCAGGTCTGACCCCTCCGGCTCCGCAAGGAGCCCCTGGCCTCGTACGGGGCCACGGCCCGCACGGCGGGCCCCCTGATCTCCGGGCCGCGGTGGCGCTGACACCTGTCCTGTCGCGCCCAGGCGCTGCCGCGGCCCGGAACCACACACTTCGATTTCAACAAACTGTTGACGTTCTCTCCGCGGCGAACCTACGCTCCTCAAGCCGTCAGCAGCTCGTACGAAAGGTCATCCCGCCACATGGCTAAGCGTGTGCTCACGACCGAGTCAGGCGCCCCGGTCGCCGACAACCAGAACTCCGCCACCGCCGGTGTCGGTGGACCGATCCTCCTCCAGGACCAGCACCTCCTGGAGAAGCTCGCCCGCTTCAACCGTGAGCGCATCCCGGAGCGCGTGGTCCACGCCCGCGGCTCCGGCGCGTACGGCTACTTCGAGGTGACCGACGACGTCACCGGCTTCACCCGCGCCGACTTCCTCTCCGAGGTGGGCAAACGCACCGAGACGTTCCTCCGCTTCTCCACCGTGGCGGACTCCCTCGGCGGCGCGGACGCGGTCCGCGACCCGCGCGGCTTCGCCCTCAAGTTCTATACGAACGAGGGCAATTACGACCTCGTCGGGAACAACACCCCGGTGTTCTTCATCAAGGACCCGATCAAGTTCCCCGACTTCATCCACTCGCAGAAGCGCGACCCCTTCACGGGCCGTCAGGAGCCGGACAACGTCTGGGACTTCTGGGCGCACGCCCCCGAGGCGACGCACCAGGTCACCTGGCTGATGGGCGACCGGGGCATCCCCGCCTCGTACCGCCACATGAACGGCTACGGCTCGCACACCTACCAGTGGACGAACGCCGAGGGCGAGGCCTTCTTCGTCAAGTACCACTTCAAGACCAACCAGGGCGTGCGCTCCCTCTCCGCCGAGCAGGCCGCCGAGCTGGTCGGCAAGGACGCCAACTCGCACCAGACGGACCTGCTCCAGGCCATCGAGCGGGGCGTCAACCCGTCCTGGACGCTGTACGTCCAGGTGATGCCGGCCGCCGAGGCCGCCGACTACCGGTTCAACCCGTTCGACCTCACCAAGGTGTGGCCGCACGCGGACTACCCGCTCCAGCGGGTCGGCCGGCTGGTGCTGGACCGGAACCCGGACAACGTCTTCGCCGAGGTCGAGCAGGCCGCGTTCTCGCCGAACAACTTCGTGCCCGGCATCGGCCCGTCCCCGGACAAGATGCTCCAGGGCCGGCTGTTCGCCTACGCCGACGCACACCGCTACCGCCTGGGCGTCAACCACACCCAGCTGCCGGTCAACGCCCCGAAGGCGACGCAGGCCGACAACTACGGCCGGGACGGGCTGCACGCCACCCGCTACGGCTCGCGCCACGACAAGAACTACGAGCCCAACTCGTACGCCGGTCCGACCCAGACCGACGCCGCGCTCGGCGCCCCGCTCGCCATCCACGGCTGGACGGGCACCTACGAGACGGCCGCCCACGTCAAGGACGACGACTTCTTCCAGGCGGGCGAGCTGTACCGGCTGATGTCCGAGGACGAGAAGGGCCGGCTGGTCGCCAACATCGCCGGAGGCCTCTCGCAGGTCACCCGCGACGACGTGATCGAGAAGAACCTCGCCCACTTCCACGCCGCCGACGCCGACTACGGCAAGCGCGTGGAGGAGGCCGTCCGCGCCTTGCGCGAGGACTGAGCCTCTCACAGACCCCTGCCCGTACCGCGCACCCGGATGAGGGGTGCCGCGCGGGACGGGCAGGACGACGAGGCCGCGGCGGCTGTGCGATGCCAGTGCGGTGGTGAAGGTCCCGGGGACCGTCTTCTGACCTGAAGGAGACGCCCTCACCCGGGTCCGATCGCCGCCGTCGCGGTCCCTGTCACCCGGGGCTCACCCCCCAGCACCACCTTCGCAACACCCCTGAACGAGGGCGCGGAGTACGGATACGGTCCCGTACTGCGCGCCCTCTTTGCCATGCCTTCCCCCGGGTCCCGGCGCCCTCCCCGCGCCTCCCACCCGGTGGCTTGAATCCATATAGACCGCGTACAGAGTCTGCCCAGAGGCCTGCGTGCAGTATGGGCGGCGCATTGACCGCCTCTGCCGTTCTGGCACACACCCTGCCCGCTCGCTCAAGGGCCGTGTGCGGTGCGATCCCCCTTCCTCCTCCCCCCGCTCCCTTCCTCCGCAGCGCGACAGACGGCTACCCGCACGACACGTACGGCACGTCACAGTCATCAGGTGAATACAAGGGGAAGCAGATGCTCGAAGTTGGTACTTCCCGGGCCGGTACCGAGCCCGCCAGCCGCTTTCTGACCACGGTCGACGAGGTCACCGTGCTGCTGGGGACGGCGGCCGACAAGGCCGACTCCCAGTACTCCGGCGACGCGCGGACCGCCCTGCTCGGCCGGGTGGCCGAGATCAACAAGGCCGCCGACGCGGGCGACCAGCAGGCCCTGTACGTCCAGCAGTACCTGCTCGACCGGATCTACCGGCTGCACACCAAGCTGACGGACCGGGAGACCGCCGAGGGCTCGGTCGTCGCGCACGAGATCGGCCGGCTGCTGGAGACCGCCACCGCCGAGGCGCAGGACCGGCTGATCGAGCCGGGGCTGCTGGAGGAGGCGCCCACCGAACCGCGCGCCTACCTCTCCTGGCTGAAGAAGACCGCCCGTGAGCACCGGGTCTACAAGCACCCGTACTACCACGAGTTCATCCGCAACCGGGCCACCGAGGCCGACCTGCGCAACTACGTGATGCAGGAGTCCGTGGTCGACGGCCGCTTCGACGATCTGCTGGCGATGATGCAGGTCGGTACGGCGGGTGCGGCGAAGATGGAGATCGCCGCCAACTTCTGGGACGAGATGGGCAACGGCGACCACGCCCAGGTCCACACCACCCTCTTCAACAAGATCTTCGAGGTCTTCCAGATCCCGGACGAGGAGCTGGAGCGCTCGCTCACCGCCAACTCGCTCCTCAACGGCAACCTCGCGGTCCTGCTGTGCCGTTACCGCTCGCTGTACCCGGAGGCCGTCGGTTTCCTCGGGATGACCGAGTGGATGGCGCCGGACCGGTTCGTCCAGGTCGTGCACGCCTGGGAGCGGCTCGGCCTGCCCGAGGTCGGCATCGTCTACCACCGGCTCCACATCACCATCGACTCCCAGCACGCCCAGGGCTGGTTCCACAACGTGGTGCTGCCCGCCGCCGAGTCCCCGCGGATGCGCCGGGCCATCGCCCGCGGCATCCTCTGGCGGCTCAACGCCTCGGCGACCTATCTGGACGAGCGCATGCCGTCGGTCACCGGCTGAGGCCCCGCCACCGCCCACCAGGAGCCACCACCCGTCAGGAGGGGAGAGCACATGCCGCTCGGCACCGAAGGATTCACCGTCATCGACCTGCCCGAGGTCGCGCCCGACATCCTGCCCAGCTACGACCGCTGCCCGGTCGACGACTACATGGGCAACGGCACCCGCTTCAAGCGGTTCTCGCAGTACAAGCTCACTCCGGCCGAGGACGACGCCTGGTCGTTCAAGCGGCTGCCGCACCGCGACTACACCACGTACAAGAAGTTCAACCCGGTCGGCGGCGGCATCCGCCGCGTCTACGAGCCGATCGAGGTGGACTTCACCCCCCTGATCTCCGAGGGCATCCGCGAACTGGGCCTGGACCGGTCCGAGCCGTGGCAGATCAACGTCCACCAGAACCGCACCCGCGCCGACGGCGGCAGGCCCGGCCCGCTCACCCCGGAAGGGGTGCACCACGACGGCCACGAGTTCGTCATGATCGCCATCCTGAACAAGGTGAACGTGGCGGGCGGCACCACCCGGCTCTGGAAGCCGGGGGCGGACGCGCCCTTCTGGTCGGGGACGCTCGAAGCCGGTCAGGCGGTCCTGCTCGACGACCGGGGGCTCGCCCACGACGTCACGGACGTCCTCTCCGCCGACGGCGGTCCGGGCCACCGCGACATCGTGATCATCGCCTTCTCCCGCTGGGCGGAGAAGTGGTACGGCGACGAGCACGACGCGGCGGCCCTCGAAGAGCAAGAGGCCTGATGTACGGGGTCGTTCCCGGCCGCACCGCGCGGCCGGGGGCGGCCCTGTCCCCCGCCACCTACCTGAGACGAGTCATGACCGACTTCTTCAAGTATCAGGCACTGGGCAACGACTACGTGGTGATCGACCCCCGCTCCACCGGCTTCCCCGTCACCCCGGAGACCGTACGGCTCGTCTGCGACCGGCACTTCGGCATCGGCGCGGACGGGGTGGTGCACGGCCCGCTGGAGGAGCCCCGCCCCGGGGTCCCGGTCCCGCTGGCCCTCTTCAACTCCGACGGCTCGGTCTGCGGGCGCAGCGGCAACGGGCTGCGCATGTTCGCCCTGCACCTGGCCGACCGGGATGCGGGGAGCTGGGCGACGGGCGATCCGTTCACGCTCCGGACGACCGCGGGCGACAGCCCCGTACGGATCCTGGACCGGGCGGCCGGAACCGTCCAAGTGGGGCTAGGCATACCGGTATTCGACGCCGCCGCCCTGCCGCTGCTGAACGAGGACGGCACCCCCGCCGAGGGCTCCACGCTCTCCGTGCCGCTCACGGTCGGAGAGCACAAGCTCACGGTGACCGCCCTCGACAACGGCAACCCGCACACCGTGGTCCCCGTCGACGAGCCGACCCCGGAACTCGCGCGCGACCTGGGCCCCGGGATCGCCGGGCACGCCCGCTTCCCGCACCGCACCAATGTGCAGTTCCTGCGGGTGGTGAGCCGGGGCGTGCTGGCGATCGAGGTGTACGAGCGCGGCGCCGGTTACGCGCTGGCCTCGGGCAGCAGCGCCTGCGCCGCCGCATCGGCCGCCCGCCGACTCGGGCTCTGCGACGACCGGGTGGAGGTCCGGATGCCCGGCGGCAGTGTGACCGTGACCCTCGCGGCGGACGGAGCGGTGACCCTGACCGGCGAGGTCCGGCAGGTGGCGACCGGTGACTTCGCCCCGGCCCTGCGCGCCCTGCTCGACCCCACCCCGGAGGCCGCCCGATGACCACCACCACCGGCGAATACCCCATGCAGCGCTGGGTCTTCGAGGACGCCGCCGGACGCTTCGACATCGACCTCGGGGACAGCAACATGATCCCGGGCCGGCTCGACCAGCTCTCCGTCCCCCCGGGCCTGGAGCTGGACTACGGGCACGACCGGGGCATCGGCGCGCTGCGCGACCGGGTCGCGGACCTCTACGGCGGCGACTGTGCCTCCGTCCTCATCACCCAGGGGGCCCAGCAGGCCCTCTACCTCGTCTACACCTCCCTGCTCTCCCCCGGCGCCCAGGTGATCGTCTACCGGCCGGGGTGGCAGCAGTCCTGGGACATCACCGCCGACCTGGGCTGCCGGGTCGACTGCGCCCCCTACCGCGACGACCTCACCTTCGACGTGGAGGCCGCCGCCGCGCTCGCCGGTCCGGGGCTGCGGCTGATCGTCGCCAACACGCCCTGCAACCCGACCGGTCGGCGGATCGCGGACAGCGACCTCAAGGGGCTGCTGGCGCTGGCCGAGCGGCACGACGCCTATCTGCTGCTCGACGAGGAGTACGCGCTCGACCTCAGGGACTCCCCAGCCGTCGGCAGCGACCGGGTGATCTCGGTCTCCAGCCTCTCCAAGGTGTACGGCTTCCCCGGCCTGCGGGTCGGCTGGCTGTACGGGCCGCCGGAGGTGGTCGAGGGGTGCGCGCGCCGCAAGTTCCTCTCCACCATCGCCAATTCGGTGCTCTGCGAGACGCTGGCCTGCGATGTGCTGGACCACCGCGACCGCTATCTGCGCCGGTACACCGAGATCACCCGCCAAGGCCTTGATCTCGTACGGGAGTTCGCGCGGCGCAACGCGGACGCCGTGGAGCTGGTGGAGCCCGAGGACACCCCGTTCGCCTGGCTCCGGCTGACCACCGGGGAGCGGCCGCTCGCGCTCTGCCGCCGGGTGCTGGACGCCGGGGTGCTGCTGATGCCCGGCGAGACCCTCGGCGCCTTCGACGGCTTCCGGATCTGCTTCGCCCGCGACCCCGGGGCCGTGGCCGAGGGGCTGCGACGGCTCGAACCGCTGCTCCGCCCCGCCCCCCAAGTTCCCCCGTCCGCCGGACCGCACGGTGGCCGGACCAGCAATCTGCCGAACGGAGTCCTGTGACCATGAGCGCGTCGGACGCTGTCGAGTCCCGTATGCAACTCTCCTTCGGGCAGGAGCAGTTGTGGTTCCTGGACCAGATGAACCCCGGGGAGACCACCTACAACGTCCCCACCGCCTACCGGCTGCGCGGCCCGCTGGACCTGCCCGCACTGGAGGGGGCGCTCAATCTGCTGGTCGCCCGCCACGACCAGCTGCGGGTGACCCTGCACGCGGCGGACGGCGTGCCGTACCAGGTCGTCGCCCCCGTCGAGGACACCCCGCTGCCGGTCACCGATCTCTCCGGGCTCTCCCCCGAGGAGCGGGAGCAGGCGCTCGACGCGGCGCTGAAGGCCGAGGCGGACACCCCGTTCGACCTGGCGGCGGGGCCGGTGCGCCGGTTCCAGCTGTTCCGGCTGGCCGACGAGGAGCACGTCCTCTCCCTCAACTACCACCACATCGTCACCGACGGCTGGTCCGGTGGGGTGATCAGCCGGGACATCACCGAGGCCTACCGGCAGCTGCGCGCAGGGCGCGTCCCGGAGCTGCCCGCCCCGGCCGCCACATACGCCGACCATGTGGAGCGCCAGCGGGAGCAGCGCGCCTCGGGGCAGTGGGAGAGCGAGCTGGACTTCTGGCAGGAGCGGCTGGCCGGTCTGGAGGCGCTGGAGCTGCCTGCCGACCGGGTCCGCCCGGCGGAGCCGACCCGTAACGGGGAGACGTTCACCGTCACCTTCCCCACCGAGCTGCTGGAGCAGGCGCGTGCGCTCGCCCAGGAGCAGGGCGCCTCGCTCTACATGGTGGTGGCCGCCGCGCTGAAGGTGGTGCTGGCCCGGTACAGCGGGCAGGACGACATCGCGATCGGGGTGCCGATGCTCGGCCGTACCGATCCCGAACTGGAGGACGTCGTCGGCCTGTTCATCAACATGACGGTCCTGCGCTCGGACCTCTCGGGCGGGATCTCGTTCGCGGAGCTGATCGAGCGGATCGCGGACAACAACCTGGATGTGTACGACAACCAGGACGTGCCCTTCGACCATGTCGTCGACCGGGTGCAGCCGGTGCGGGACGCGGGCCGCAACCCGCTCTTCCAGATCGCCGTGCAGCTGCTGGGTGAGACGACGACCGGGGACGCGCTCCAGCTGGACGGGCTGGAGACCGAATCGATCCTGGTCTCCGGGGGCCGCTCCCGCTTCGACCTCTCCTTCAGCTTCATCGAGGGCGTGGACCGGCTGCGGCTGATCGTGGAGTACGCCACCGATCTGTACGACCGCCGCCGGGTGGAGGCGATGGTCCAGCACTTCCGGACCGTGCTGGGCGCGGCCGCCGCCGACCCCGACACCCCCGTCTCGAAGCTGCCGCTGCTGACCGAGGAGGAGAGGCAGGAGCTGCTGGCGGTCGGGCGCGGGGCCGACTTCGACTACCCGACCGAGCCGGTGCACGCCACCATCGCCCGGATCGCGCGGGAGCACCCGGAGCTGGTCGCCGCCGTCTGCCGGGGCAAGGAGATGACGTACGCGGAACTGATCCGGCGGGCCGACAAGCTGGCGCGCCACATCCGCTCGCGGGGGCTCAAGCAGGAGCAGGTCGTGGCCATCGCCATGGACCGGGACCTCGACGCGCTGGTGGCGATCGTCGGGGTGATGATCTCCGGGGCCGCGTACACGATCATCGACCCCTCGCACCCGAACGCGCGCCTGGACCACATGCTGCGGGACACCGCCGCCCCGCTCGTCATCACCCGGGACGCGAACGTCGGTGATCTGCCGCCGTCCAGCGGGTGGGAGGTGCTGCGGATCGACACCGAGTGGGAGACGGTCGAGGCCGAGCCCACCGACGTACCGCTGGAGGAGTGGACCGAGCCGACCTCGCTCGTCTACGTCCTCTACACCTCCGGGTCGACCGGCAAGCCCAAGGGCGTGATGATCGAGCAGCGCGGGCTGCGCATGTTCGTCGAGGCCTACCGGCGCACCTTCGGGGAGTGGGGCCACACGGACCGGCTGCTCCAACTGCCCGCGCTCACCTTCGACATGTCGCAGGGCGAGATCTTCGCCGGGCTGATCAGCGGCTCCGCGATGGTGCTGGTGGCGCCCGAGGACGCGTCATCGCCGGAGTCGCTGGGGGTGCTGATGCGCGAGCAGCGGGTGACGTACGCGGGGCTCTCCCCGGCGATCCTGTCGCTGGTGGAGGCGGAGCCGTACCCGGACCTCAAATACATCATGGGCGGGGCGGAGGCCCTTCCGGCCGAGCTGGTCAACAAGTGGAACCTGCCGGGCCGGATGTTCGTGAACCTGTACGGGCCGACCGAGGCGTCGATCGCGACCACCGAGTACCTCTGTGAGCACCGGGAGTGGAAGTCCTCGCCGCCGATCGGGCGCCCGGAGTTCAGCAGGCTGCACTATGTGGTCGACAAGGAGTTCAACCTGGTGCCGGTGGGTGTCCCGGGCGAGCTGCTGATCGGCGGGGACGAGGGGCTCTCGCGCGGCTATCTCAACCTGCCGGAGCTGACGGACGAGAAGTTCGTGCCCGACCCGTTCCTCGGTGAGGGGCGTGTCTACCGCACGGGCGACCTGGTGCGCTGGACACCCGACCTCCAGATCGACTTCATCGGGCGGCTCGACAACCAGGTGAAGCTGCGCGGTCTGCGCATCGAGCTGGGCGAGATCGAGTCGGGGCTGCTGACCCACCCCAAGGTGCGGATGGCGCTGGTGCTGCTCCGCGAGGACGACGGGGAGAAGCAGCTCGTCGGCTACTACACGGTCCTCGGGGACACCTCCCCGACGGTGGCGGAGCTGCGGGACCATCTGGGGCGGACCATGCCCGAGTACATGGTGCCGACGGCGTGGGTGGAGCTGGAGGAGTTCCCGCTCACCCCGGCGCGCAAGATCAACCGGGCGGCACTGCCGGCCCCGGTCGGCGCGGGCGGTGCGGCGGACTCGTACATCGCGCCGGTCACCCCGACCGAGGAGAAGGTCGTCGAGGTCTTCGGGACCGTCCTCGCCCAGGAGCGGGTCGGCACCGGGGCCAGCTTCTTCGAGCTGGGCGGCAACTCGCTCCAGGCGATGCGGGCGGTGAGCCGGCTGAACAAGCACTTCAAGGTGAAGGTCAACGTCCGGCTGCTGTACGGCGGTGCCACGGTCGGCGCGCTGGCGACGGCGATCGACGAGCTGGTGGCCAAGGCCGGGAAGGCGGCCTCCCGTGCCTGAACCCGTTCCGCCGCAGGCGGAGTTGGCGCAGCGGGGGTCGGCCGCGCTGCGGGCGGCCGACCCGGAGCTGGCGCGGCTGCTGGACACCGAGGTGGTGCAGCAGCGGGCGACGCTGGCCATGGTGGCGTCGACCAGCATCGCGGACCCCTCGGTGCTGGCGGCCGCCGGATCGGCGCTGTCCAATGTGACGGCCGAGGGGTATCCGGGGGCCCGCTACCACCCGGGGGCCGCGCAGTTCGACCTGGTGGAGCGGCTGGCGGTGGAGCGGGCCAGACACGCCTTCGGCGCGGTGTACGCCAATGTGCAGCCGCACTCCTGCTCCTCGGCCAACCAGGCGGTGCTGGCCGCGCTGGTCCGCCCCGGCGGGACGATCCTCGCCCTGGACCTGGACTCCGGGGGGCACCTCACCCACGGCTCCCCGGCCTCGGTGACCGGGATGCACTACCGGGCCGTGCACTACGGGCTGGACGGTGAGGGGCGGATCGACTACGCGCAGGTGGCGGCGCTGGCCGGGCGCCACCGGCCGAGCGTGCTCATCGCGGGGGCCAGCGCCCACCCCCGTACGCTCGACTTCGCGCGCTTCCGGGCGATCGCGGACTCGGTGGGGGCCTATCTGGTCGCGGACATCTCGCACATCGCGGGGCTGGTGGCGGCCGGGGAGCACCCGACGCCGGTGGATCTGGCGCACGCGACGACCACCAGTACGTACAAGCAGCTGGGCGGGCCGCGCGGTGGGCTGATCCTGATCGGGCGCGAGCACGCGACGCCCGGCCCGGACGGCCGCACCCCGCTGTCGCGGCTGATGCAGCGGGCGGTCTTCCCACTCTCGCAGGGCACCCCGAACCCGGCGGCCATCGCGGCGAAGGCGCGGGCGCTCGCGCTGGTCGCGGAGCCCGCGTTCAAGGAGACGATGCGTCTGGTCGTCGACAACGCGGCGGCGCTCGCGGACGCCCTGTCGGCGCTGGGCCACCGGGTCCTGACCGGCGGCACCGACAACCACATGGTGCTCATCGACCTCACGGGCCGCCCCATGACCGGTGTGGTCGCGGAACGGGCCCTGGAGGAGTGCGGCATCCTCGCCAACCGGAACCGGGTCCCGGACGACACCCGGCCGCCGCTCGTCACCAGCGGGCTGCGGCTGGGCACCAACATCCTGGCCCAGCGCGGCATGGGCCCGGCCGGGATGCGCAGCTGTGCCGCTCTGCTGCACCGGGTGCTGGAGGCCACCACGGTCCGGGGCGAGCGGGAGTACGTGCTCGACGCCGGGGAGCGGGACGCGGTGCGGGCGGCGGTGGCGGAGCTGTGCGAGCGCCATCCTCTGCCGCTGGGCACGGTGGCAGGCGTGCTCGGTGACGGGGTGCTCCCCGGGCTCTCCCCGGCGGGCTCCGGCGGCACGGCCGCGGCGGCGGTCTCCGGAGCGCGGGCGGGAGGGGCGGCGTGACGCTTCACGAGCGGGGCGTCCCGGCGCCCCTCGCGCTGCTGCCCACCGACCGGCCGCGGCAGAGCGAGGGTGCCGGGTGCACCGCCCGGCAGCGGGTGGTGCTCGACAAGGCGGCCGGGGCGGCGTCGGAGGAGCTGCTGCTCGCCGCGTTCGCCGCGCTGCTCCACCGGTACACCGGCCAGGAGGAGTTCGCCTTCCGCGCGCGCACGCCCGGTGCGGGCTCCTTCCGGCTGAGCTGCGCGATCGGTGCGGACACGACCCCCGCCGGCCTCGCCCGGTCCGGCCGGGAGCGCCGCGAGCCGGTGGCGGACGGCGAGGAGCCGACCGACTTCGAACTGGTGCTGCTGGAGCGCAGCGGCGGCTCCTACCCTCATCGCACCGTCCAACTCCGCTACGACGGGACCCTGTTCGACCAGGAGACCGTGCTGCGGCTGCTCACCCACTTCCGTACGGTGGTGGAGGACGCCCTCGCCCGCCCCGAGGTCCCCGTGGCCCGGCTGCGGCTCCTCACCGACGGCGAGTTGCGCCGCACGCTGCTGGAGTGGAACGACACGGCGGCCGAACTCCCCTATGAACGCTGCCTGCACGAGGCCTTCGAGGCGCGGGCGTCCGCCGACCCGGAGGCCGTGGCGCTGGTCCGGGGCGCGGAGCAGTGGACGTACGGCGAGGTCAACGCGGCGGCGAACCGGCTGGCGCGTCATCTGCGCGGGCTCGGCGCGGGCGTCGGCGGCCGGGTGGGGATCTGCCTGGACCGCTCGCCCGAGCTGCTGGTGGCGGCGCTCGGTGTCCTCAAGTCCGGTTCCTCCTATGTGCCGTTGGACCCGGACTATCCGCAGCAGCGGATCGCGGCGATGGTCACCGGCACCTCGTGTGCGGTGATCGTCTCCCGGAGCGACCTCGCCGCGCACCTGGCGGAGGTGGGGCCGCGGATCGTGGAGCTGGACCGGGACGCGGAGCAGTGGGCGGACGCACCGCCCGGGAACGTGTCCAGCGGGGTGGCGCCCGGGGATCTCGCGTACGTGATCCACACCTCGGGGTCGACCGGCGCCCCCAAGCCGATCGCGCTGCGCCACCGCGGGGTGATGAACAACATCGCGGACCTCAACTCCCGCTACTCCGTGGGCCCCGGGGACCGGGTGCTCGCGCTCTCCTCGCCCAGCTTCGACATGTCGGTCTACGAGTTCCTGGGGCTGACCACGGCCGGGGGCACCGTCGTCCTGCCGGAGCCCTCGCTCGCCAAGGACCCGCAGCACTGGGCGGAGTTGCTGACCACGCACCGGATCACGGTGTGGAACTCGGCGCCCGCCCTCCTCGAACTGGTCGTGGAGCAGCTGGAGTCGGGCGGGGCACCGCCGCTCGACGATCTGCGGCTGGCGCTGCTGGGCGGGGACTGGGTGCCGCTCTCGCTGCCCGGCCGGACACGGAAGGTGGCCCCCGGGCTGCGGTTCGTCGCGCTGGGCGGGGCCACCGAATCCTCGATCCACTCGACGGTGTACGAGGTGGGCGAGGTCGACCCGGGGTGGACGAGCATCCCGTACGGGCGGCCGATGGCCAACCAGCGGACGTACATCCTGGACGCCGCCCTCCAGCCGGTGCCGCCCGGGGTCGCGGGCGAACTCCATCTGGCGGGGATCGGCCTGGCCACCGGCTATCTCGACCGGCCCGAGCTGACCGGGGAGCGGTTCTTCGACTGGTCCTGCGGCGAGGTCATCAGGGAGCGGCTCTACCGGACGGGCGATGTGGCCCGGTACGGCCCCGACGGGCTGATCGAGCTGCTGGGCCGGTCCGACTTCCAGGTCAAGGTGCACGGCCACCGCATCGAACTGGGCGAGATCGAGGCGGTGTTGCGGTCTCACGACGCAGTGAAGGACGCGGTCGTCGCCACCCGCGGTGACGCGGCCGGTGAGCTGCGGCTGGTCGCCTATGTGGTGCCGCGGCCGGGCCGCACGGTCCGGCCCCGGGTGATCAGCGCCCATCTCGCGGGCGCGCTCCCGAAGTTCATGGTGCCGGGGGTCGTCCTCGTCCTGGACCGGCTGCCGCTCTCCCCCAACGGCAAGACCGACCGCAAGGCGCTGCCGGACCCGCCGCCGGAGGACGGGGAGGCGGCGTTCATCGCGCCGAACACCCCCACGGAGAAGGCCGTTGCGGATATCTTCGCCACCGTGCTGCCGAACCCGAAGATCGGGGCGAACACCTCCTTCCTCGCGGCCGGCGGCGATTCGCTCCAGTCCATGCGGGCGGTCAGCCGGCTCAGCAAACACTTCGGGATCAAGGTGAACGTACGTCTGCTCCACGGCGGGGACACCGTCGGCGGTGTCGCCGCCGCCATCGACCAGCTCCTGAACACCGCACCCCTGAACGACGGAGGCCGCACACGGTGACCGCCCCATCCACCGACAGCCTGGTCCCGCTCCGCGCGGGCGGCGACGGCCCGCCTGTGTACTGCGTCCACCCGGTCTCCGGCTCGCCGTACTGCTACACCGACCTGGCCTCACGGCTCGATGCCGGCACCCCCGTGTTCGGCTTCGAGGCGCCCGGCTTCGACGGGTTCGACGAACCGGCCGGGTCGATCAGGGAGCTGGCCGAGGTGCACACGGCCACGCTCCGGGCCGCCCGCCCGCACGGGCCCTACCGGCTGCTCGGCTGGTCCCTGGGCGGGGTGGTGGCCTTCGAGATGGCCCGGCTGCTGGCCGCCGAGGGCGAGGAGGTGCCGCTGCTGGTGGTGATCGACGCGGCGCTGCCCGGCACCCAGCCGTTCCCGCCGGGTCCCGCGCTCGTGCGGTACTTCCTCCACGACTTCCTGGGGCTGGTGAGCGGCGGGGCCCCCGAGCTGGACCGGGCGCTCGCGAAGCTCGCCCCGGAGGCGGGCCCGCAGGAGCGGCTGGAGGCCATCGCGGAGTCGGGGACCGTACCGGAGGAGTTCGACGCGGAGTTCCTGCTGGAGCGGTTCACCCTCTTCCGGGCCCATGCCCACGCGATGGTGGACCATGTGATCGACGGGGTCCACGACGGGCCGACCACCCTGGTCAGGGCCGAGGAGTCCGAGCCGCATCTGCTGCTCTGGGAGCCGTACGCGACCCGGCTCGACCAGCACACCGTGCCGGGCGACCACCACTCCATCTGGCGGGAGCCGGGGCTCGTGGCCATCGCGGACATCGTCAACCAGGCTCTGCGCGAGGGGACTTCGGCGTGAGCGAGGACAGCGGCCGGACGGAATCCGGCACCGCGACGGCCAAGGGGGCCGAGCCCCCGCCACCGCGCAGCCTCTGGCACAACCGGGACTTCATGGTCTTCTGGGTGGGCGAGGGGCTCTCGCTGTACGGCACCCAGATAGCCAATCTCGCCCTGCCGCTCACCGCGGTCCTGGTCTTCCAGGTCGGGCCCGAGGAGCTGGGGCTGCTCCGCTTCGCCCAGCTGGTGCCGTTCCTGGCGCTCGCCCTGGTCTTCGGGGTCTGGGTGGACCGGGTGCGCAAACGCCCGGTGATGCTCTGGGCCAACGTCGTCCGGATGGTCCTCATCGGCCTGGTGCCGCTGCTGTACTACGCGGAGCTGCTCACCCTGCCGATGCTGTACGCGCTGGCGTTCGGGGTCGGCACGGCGGCGGTGCTCTTCGACGTCAGCTGGATGAGTTACGTACCGGTGCTGGTGAAGGACAAGCGCAGTCTGCTGGAGGCCAACACCAAGCTCAACGCCACCCTGTCGTCGGCCGATGTGGCCGGGCCCGGGATCGCGGGAACGCTGGTCACCGCCTTCTCGGCGCCCGCCGCGATGGCCGCCAACGCGTTCTCGTACGCCCTGTCGGTGATCTCGCTGCTGCTGGTGCGGGCACCCGAGCCGGACCCGCCGCCCCGCACCGAGAAGCGGCGGCTCCGCGCCGAGCTGGCGGAGGGGCTGCGCTGGGTCTTCGGCAACCGGTGGCTGCGGGCGATCGGGCTGGTCGGCTGCTCCTGCAACTTCTTCCTGACCATGGTGCAGTCGCTGTTCCTGCTGTACGCGGTGCGGGACAAGGAGCTGTCGGCGGCGACCATCGGCTTCGTGATGGGCGCGGCGGCGGTGGGCGGGCTGCTCGGGGCGCTGATCTCCGGGATGGTGGTGCGCCGGCTCTCGGTGGGGACGGCCTACCGGGTCTCGGTCTCGATCATCTTCCTGGGCCCGCTGCTGATCCCGGCGGCGGGCGGCCCCTCGTGGCTGCTGGTGGGGCTCTTCGTGGCCTCGTTCTTCCTGGAGTACTTCGGCTCCAGCATCTCCAACGTGATCATCGTGAGTCTGCGGCAGAGCATCACCCCGCAGCCGCTGATGGGCCGGATGACGGCCGCGATGCGGATGCTGCTGTACGGCGGCGGGGCGCTCGGCGGGCCGGTCGGCGGGGTGCTGGCCGGGGTGCTGGGGCTGCACGCGGCGCTCTGGGTGGCGGGGGTGCTCTCGGCGGCGATGCTCGTGCCGATCATTCTGTCGCCGGTCGGGAAGCTGCGCACGATGCCGACGGGTCCGGAGGAGCTGCCGGCCTGACCGTGGCGGAGGTGCCGGTGGGGCGGACGCGGTTCTCCGGGTCCGCCCCACCGGTCTTCGGCTGCCGCAGACACCCCCTAGCGCAGGACTGCCGTACGGAGGTCCGTCTGCTCCCGGGTCGGCGGCGCCGGGGCCTCCCGCCCGGTTCCGGCCTCCCACTCGACCAGCCGGATCAGGGCCGCCTCGCGGTGCCGGGGCGACTCGCGCTCCGCGCAGGCGGCGGCGAACCCCTCGACGAGGGCGGAGAGCGGGACGGCGGGGTTGGCGGCCAGCTCCTCTGCGGCGATGCGCAGGGCCAGGGGCAGTCCGCCGCAGAGCCGTACCAGCCGTACCGCGGCCGTCTCCTGACCCCGGAGCCTGCCGCCGCAGAGGCTGGTGAGCAGGGTCGCCGCGTCGTGGTCGGCGAGCGGGCCCATCGTGAGGACATGGGCGCCGTCGCGGGCGGCCAGTCCGCTGAACCGCTGTCGGCTGGTGGCCAGGACGCAGGACGAGCCGCGCGGTATGAGCGGCCTCAACTGGTCGGCTCCGAGCGCCTCGTCGAGCACCACGAGCATCCGGCGGCCGTGCAGCAGGCTGCGGTAGAGCGTGGTGCGGCCCGCCACGTCGGCGGGCATCCGGGAGCGCTCGACGCCGAGGCTGGCCAGGAGCTGTTCCAGGGCGTCCGAGGCGGTCAGCGGCCTCCCCTGGCGGCCCGTGCCGCACAGGTCCACGTAGAGCTGTCCGTCCGGGAAGCGGTCCAGCAGCCGGTGGGCCAGCTCCAGCACGAACGCCGTCTTGCCCACGCCCGGGGGCCCGTCGACGACGGCGATGGGGGTGCTGGCACCGTAACCGCCCCGCTCGTCGTCCAACAGCTCCGCCAGTTGCCCGAGTTCCTCCGTCCGGCCCACGAATCCGCGCGCCAGCGGCGGGAGTTGGATGGGCCGGGAGAGATCGGGGGCGGTGCTCGCGGGGCGTAAGGGGCGGGGTGGCACGGTCGGTCCGCCGCCCCGTCCGAGCCGGGGGTGTCCGGCCAGGATCTGCTGGTGGAGGCTGCGCAGTTCGGCGCCGGGCTCGATGCCCAGCTCCCGGTTGAGCAGCCGCCGCGTCTCGGTGTAGACGGCCAGCGCGTGCGCCTGGCGGCCGCTGCGGTAGAGGGTGAGCATCAGCAGCCAGCGCAGCTTCTCGCGCAGCGGCTCCTCGCCCACGGCGGCGGAGAGTTCGGTGACCGCCTCCGCGTGGCGCCCGGCCTCCAGCATGTCGGCGGCCCACTCCTCGACGGCGGTCAGCCGCAGGTCCCGCAGCCGGGTGCGCTCCACGGCGGCGAAGGGGCCCGGCACCCCCGAGTACGCGTCGCCGTGCCAGAGCGCGAGGGCCTCCTCGTACCGCCGTACGGCCTCGTCCGGGCTTCCCCCGGTCCGGGCTCTGCGGGCCCGCGCGTGGCGCCGGGCGAAGAGCGTGGCGTCCACCTGCTCGGGGTCCATCCGCAGGCAGTAGCCGCCGGAGACCGAGGTGAGGATGGACCCCGCCGCCCGCCTCCCGCGCCCGGGCTCCAGGGCGCGGCGCAGCCCGGCCACATAGGTGTGGACGCCGTTCGTCGCGGTCTGGGGGATGTCACCGTCCCAGAGCGCGTCGATGATGTGGTCGACCCCGACCACCTCGCCCGCCCGGCTGGCGAGCAGGGCGAGCACCGCGCGCTGCTTGGGAGGGCCGAGAGGCACCTCCTGGCCGTCCCGCCAGACACGTACCGGCCCCAAGAGCTGTATGCGCAACGGTTCCCCCGACGTGGCCAACACTCGGTCGCCTCCTGTGATCGTGTTGCGTGCGCACGGCACCGCCTCGGTACGGTGGCCGGCAGCTGGTGTCCGGGGGGCGGCTCGCGCCAGGTCCCGGTGGGGCGCCCCGGGAGGCGCCGCGACGGAGCCCCGGACCCATGGGCGGCTCCGGGTGGTCGTGCCCGGCATCCGGGCACGCACGGCTCAGGGCCGGTGGGCCGGACACGCCCGCGGGATCACGATCCGCGTGGGCGTCTCCCCGGCGGTTTCCCGGCGGGTCGAAGGACATCGGGCGGAATGCAGACACCCGACGGGATTCCGGGCGGCACAATTCCTCTTCCGATCCGCACCCGCCCCGAAGATCAACACGGCCTCGCCGTCGATGACCACTTCAGGCGCCTCTCTTCCGGCCATTCCTGTATCCCTGAAACGTACGCGTAAGGTAACAGTAGCGGGGCGATAGTGGGTTGTCACTGACGCCTTTTCCGCGCCGCCTCAAGGGCCCAACTCGCCCTGGGGGGCGGCTCCGTGGCGATTCGCGAGGTGATCCCGACGCGTTCGCGCACTTCATCGGGGGTGGCCGAATATTCCCCGGCCGTCCAGTTTATGTGCAGCACGCTTCTGTCAAGCTTTCCCCTCCAGCTATTTCGCCCGAACGGCATATGCCCCCCGCCTTCCCTGCCCAGGACACGGATTCGCCTCCATGGCCGGAAGATTCGGCCCGATCCGGCCGGTTCGCAGGTTGCCTCGCGAAGAAAGATGGATGTATGGAGCCCCGCGGACAACGCTCCGGCCGGACCGGCCGCCCGCCCCGCCTCTCCCAGGAGGCGATCCTCGTCGCCGCACAGCGCATTCTCGACACGGAGGGTCCGGAGCGGCTCTCCATGCGCCGACTGGCCCGGGAGATGTCCAGTACGGCCATGGCCCTCTACCACCATGTGCAGGACAAGGACGAGCTGCTGCTGCTCCTGCTCGACGCGCACGCCCGGCGCTACCCCCGCCCCGTGCTGCCGAGCGACCCGCGCACACGGCTCCTCGCCTCCGCCCAGGTGCTGCACGATCTGCTCGCGGACTGCCCGTGGATCGCGGAGGTGCTCTCCTTCGACGACTTCGTCAGCGAGTCCGCGCTGTGGATCGTGGAGAACATCGTGGACGCGGCGGTCGAGTGCGGGATGGCCCTGGAGGACGCCGTGTACGCGTACCGCGTGATCTGGCACTACACCGCGGGGGTCCTCGCCATCCGGGCCGGCAGGGAGCGCGTCCAGGCGCGGGCCGAGCGCCCGGAGCACCGCGAACACGCCCTGGAATTCCTGGACTCGGTGGACTTCCCCCGGCTCAACGCGGTCGGCAGACGGTGGGCCGGGCTGACCGCCCGGGACGACCACCGCAAGGGCCTGGAGGCGGTGGTGGCCGGGCTGCTGGAGCAGAAGGCGGGGAGCGGGGCCGGGGAGAGGGCGGCGGTGGCGGGGGCCGGGGCGGAGGCCGTACAGGGCTGTCCGTGCTGCTGAACCACGCCTGTGCGACCGGTGGGCGACGGCCCGACTACCCGTGCGCCACCGGTGGGTTGAAGCGCGAGAAGTCCGGGTCGCTCCAGCGGAGCCGTACCGCGTCCTGCGTCTGCTGGACGGCCTCGACACGGAACTCCACCAGGCGCTGCGCCCCCGGTACGGCGGCCGCCTCGGCGCCGTCCCAGACGGTGTGGGCGGTGCCGGAGAGCTGGAGGAGGTCGCCGGTCTCCCAGTCGGGCACCAACAGCCCCGCCCCCGGGCCCAGTTCGAGGTTACCCAGGGTGAGGAACATGGCGTTGCCCGCGTAGTCGGGCCAGCGCAGCCGGGTGGGTGAGAGCACCTGGAGGAAGCCGGGGTTGCCGCCCCGGTGCGAGGCGTCGGCGTCGCCGTCCGGGGAGGCGGTGGCGATGAAGAAGCTGTCGGCGGTGGCGAGGGTGAGCTGCTGGACGGTGGTCAGCGCCTCGCCCCTGCGGACGGCCGTACGGCGGCCGCCCCGGTCCGGCGGGAGCAGGGCGTACTCCCGTTTCTGGAGGTATTTGGGGCAGTTGCCGATCACCTGGTCGAGGGCGATCCGTACGCCGTCGCCCTCGGGCCGCGCGACCCCGTTGAGGCGGATACGGCGGCGGGTCGCCGGTTCGATGGCGATCATGCCGACCCGGGTGCCGCTCTCCCGGAGCACCGCGCCGAGCGGGTCGTCGGCGGCGGGCCGGGCGGCAATGGTCAGGGTGCGGGGGTCCGGCACGGCGAGGAGGCCGGGGGCGCCGGTGAGCAGGGTGCTCCAGAGCCGCCCGGAGGCGTCGGCGGCGCCGATGACGATCATCGGCTGGCGGGCGAGGAAGAGCGCGGCGGCCTCGGGCACCGCGTCCCGGATGGCCCGGAGCGAACCGGCCGCCGGGTCGCGCAGTCCGGCCCGGTGCTGCACGGCGAGTTCGCCGTGGTGGTAGTCGGCCATGGTCGCTCCCGCCCTTCGCCCTGCGGCCCGGTGGGGCGACTGTACTCCCGTGGCTCCCGTACGGCAGAGGGAAGGCCCCCGCCCCGGAGAGGAATCCGGTGCGGGGGCCTGTCTGGGGGTGACGGTGCGTCAGGAGACCGTCAGCGGACGGATCGCGGTGGGCGCGTGCGACGGGTCCGTGGCGATGTCCTCGAACTCGTTGACCGAGGCGATGTCGGTGCCGCTCATCGCGATGTTGGTGACCCGCTCCAGGATCGCCTCGACGACGACCGGGACCCGGAACTCGGCGGCCAGCTTCTTGGCCTCCTCGAAGGCGGGCAGCAGCTGGTCCGGCTCGGTGACCCGGATGGCCTTGCATCCCAGGCCCTCGACGACCTTGACGTGGTCGACGCCGTAGACGCCCAGCTCCGGGGAGTTGAGGTTCTCGAACTCCAGGTTGACCTGGAAGTCGATGTCGAAGTTGCGCTGCGCCTGGCGGATGAGGCCCAGGTAGGAGTTGTTCACCAGGACGTGGACGTAGGGGATGCGGTGCTGGGCGCCGACGGCCAGCTCCTCCAGCATGAACTGGAAGTCGTAGTCGCCGGAGAGGGCGACGACCGTGCCCTCCGGGTCGGCGGTGGCGACGCCGAGCGCGGCCGGGATGGTCCAGCCGAGGGGGCCCGCCTGGCCGCAGTTGATCCAGTGGCGCGGCTTGTAGACGTGCAGCATCTGGGCGCCGGCGATCTGGGAGAGCCCGATGGTGGTGACGTAACGGGTCTCGGGGCCGAACGCCCGGTTCATCTCCTCGTAGACGCGCTGCGGCTTGAGCGGCACGTTGTCGAAGTGGGTGCGGCGCTGGAGGGTGGCCTTGCGCTCCTGGGTGGAGGCGGCCCAGGCCGAGCGGTCCTTGAGCCTGCCGGCCGCCTTCAGCTCGCGCGCCACCTCGACGAAGAGCTCCAGCGCGGCCTTGGCATCGGAGGCGATGCCGAGGTCGGGGGCGAAGATCTTGCCGAGCTGGGTGGGCTCGATGTCGACGTGGACGAAGGTGCGGCCCTGGGTGTAGACGTCCAGCTTGCCGGTGTGGCGGTTGGCCCAGCGGTTGCCGATACCGAGGACGAAGTCGGACTCCAGGAAGTTGGCGTTGCCGTAGCGGTGGGAGGTCTGGAGGCCGACCATGCCCGCGTTCAGCTCGTGGTCGTCGGGGAGGATGCCCCAGCCCATCAGGGTGGGGATGACGGGGACGCCGGTCAGCTCCGCGAACTCCACCAGCAGCGCGGAGGCGTCGGCGTTGATGATGCCGCCGCCCGCGACGAGCAGGGGGCGCTCGGAGGCGTTCAGCAGCTCCACGGCCCGCTCGATCTGCTTGCGGGAGGCGGCGGGCTTCTGCACCGGCAGGGGCTCGTACAGCTCGGGGTCGAACTCGATCTCGGTGAGCTGGACATCGATGGGCAGGTCGATGAGGACCGGGCCGGGGCGGCCGGTGCGCATCAGGTGGAAGGCCTGCTGGAAGACGCCGGGGACCTGGGCGGCCTCCAGGACGGTGGTCGCCGCCTTGGTGACCGGCTTCGCGATCGAGGCGATGTCGACGGCCTGGAAGTCCTCCTTGTGCAGGACGGCCGTGGGGGCCTGGCCGGTGATGCAGAGGATCGGGATGGAGTCGGCGATGGCGGAGTAGAGGCCGGTGATCATGTCGGTGCCCGCCGGGCCCGAGGTGCCGATGCAGACGCCGATGTTGCCCGCCTTGGCCCGGGTGTAGCCCTCCGCCATGTGGGAGGCGCCCTCGACATGGCGGGCCAGGGTGTGGTGCACCCCGCCGGCCGCCTTGAGAGCCGCGTAGAAGGGGTTGATCGCCGCTCCCGGCACGCCGAAGGCGTTGCTGACGCCTTCGCGCTTGAGGATCTCAACTGCCGCACGGGCAGCGGTCATACGAGGCATTGAGTGCTCCTGCTCGGGATCGGTGGAGTCGGGCTCTGTCGCGCCACCTGAGAGCACCAATTCCGTATTGCGGAAAATTAGTTCTGCTATACGGAAGCAATCTAAAACGCGGGGGCATCGCCGTCAAGTACGCCGATTCCCTCCCCAGAACCTCGCTCCTGGTGGACGATGGGGTGACGAGGGAGGCACGGAGCGCAGCCGTCGCGCGGGGCATGCCGGTGGAGGAGGCCGTTCCGCACGCCCGCGCCGGACGAGGACGCGGCTGCGCGGAGCCGTGCCGGAGGGAGAGCAACGTGAAATCCGTGCCGGTCCGGTGTCCGGTCTGCAGCCGGGACCACGCCTATGTCGCACCGGCCTACCCGTGCCCGTGCGGAGCGCCCACCGCGCCGCCGCTGCTGCCCGGCGCCCCGGCGGTCCAGGTCGTCCGGCGCACCTGGGACGAGGACTGGGTCACCGTCCGCTGCACCGCCTGCGACCGGCGCGACCAGTGGCCGCAGCCGGAGCTGTGCTGCCCGTGCGGGACCCTGCTGCGGATACCGGTGCGCCCGGTGGACGAGCCCGCTGCCCCGCCGGGCCCCGTCGCCCCGGCCCACATCCCGCTGCCGCGCACCGCCGCCCACCCGCGCCCCGCGTTCCGGCCGCGGACGATCCGTACCGGCCATGACGCGGTGAGCGCGGCCGCCCTCTATCTGACCTGGCTCGGCTACCGGGAGGTGGCCCGGCCCCGGACGCGGCCCGCGGGCGGGATCGACCTGCGGGCCACCGGGCTCGTCGCCCAGGTCGACGCCACGACCCGGCCGGTGGAGCTGCGCGCCGTGGAGTGCCTCTGGCTGAACGCCCTGGGCGCATCGGCGGCCGGGGTGTTCTTCTCCCTCGCGGGGTACGCGGCCGAGGCGCGGGCCCGGGCGGACGGGATCGGCCTCCCGCTCTTCGTCATGGACCTCGACGGGACGCCCCAGCCGGTGAACAGCCCGGCGGACGAGCTGGTCAGCACGGGGGCGTGAGGGCCGGGCCGGTTCCCGGGGGATGTTTTCGGGCCACCCCGTACCGGCGCCCCGCCCGGCGCGGCACACTGAGTACATGCGTATCCGCTCCGCCAGACGCTCCGATCTCCGCCTGCTCCAGGACATCGAGCGCGCCGCAGGGGAACCCTTCCGCACCCTCGGCATGACCTCCGTGGCCGACGACGATCCGCCCCCGCTCGACCTGCTGGAGAACTACCGGCGGGCCGGGCGGTGCTGGGTGGCCACCGACCCCCTCTCCACCACCGGCGACCGGCCGCTCGCCTATGTGATCGCCGACCCCGTCGACGGGGCCCTGCACATCGAGCAGATCTCGGTGGACCCGGCCGCCGCCCGCCGGGGCATCGGCCGCGCGCTCATCGACCACCTCGCCGGGCTCGCCCCCGGGCAGGGCCTCACCGCCCTGACCCTGACCACCTTCAGCGATGTCCCGTGGAACGCCCCGTACTACGCACGCATCGGTTTCCGTGTGCTGGCCGAGGGCGAACTCACGGATGGACTGCGCGCGATCCGGGGCGAGGAGGCCCAGCACGGTCTGGACCGCTGGCCACGGGTCTGCATGCGCCGCGACCTGCTGCCCAGCGGCCCGGGGGCGGCGCCCTCGGTGCCGACCCCGGCGTCGGCGTCCGCAGCTCCGTCCGCGCCCTCTTCCGCCTCCTGCGCCGCGTCTCCCTCCCCTTCTTCCGCGTCGGCGGGAGCGGCGGCGGTCGCTGTCAGTGGCGCCCCGTAAACTAAGGGCATGGATTTAACTCCCCGTCATGCCCTGGAGCCCGCCGTCGTCTCCGCCGCCCGGGCGAACGAGGCCATCCGCGCGCTCGTGGACTCGCGTGCGGGCCAGGACTGGTCCGCCGTGGAGTCCGCGACGTACGAGGTGCTGCTCGTCGAGTGGGCGGCGGCGACCCGGCCGGCCGGGTCCGACATCATCGAAGCCGCCTGACCCGACCGGTCGCCGGGACCGTGCTCGGTCCCGGCGACCGGCGTACGGCGGGCCCGGCCCCGGCGCGTACGGCAACCGGTCTACGCCGTACGGCGCGACCCACGGCCGGGGGCTCCGGGCATCACCCCACGGCGGGAGGCGACCGGCACCGCCCCTCGACGGGGGACGGGCCGCACCACCCTCAGCGGGAGACGGGCGGCGACCTCAGTCGGCGTACGTCTCCCGCAGCTCGATCTTCCGGACCTTCCCGCTGACCGTCATCGGGAAGGCGTCCAGCACCCGCAGCCTGCGCGGGATCTTGTAGTGGGCCAGCCGCTCCCGGCAGTACGCGGTGATCTCCTCCAGCACCGGCGGGTCGGCCGGGTCGCGGGGGATGACGCAGGCCAGGATCTCCTCCCCGTACCGCTCGTCCGGCACCCCGACCACCTGGACGTCCGCGATCTTCGGGTGGCCGTGCAGGAACTCCTCGATCTCCCTCGGGTACACGTTCTCGCCGCCCCGGATGATCATGTCCTTGATCCGGCCGACGACCTGGACATAGCCGTCCTCGCGCATCACCGCCAGGTCCCCGGTGTGCATCCAGCGGCCCGCGTCGATCACCTCGGCGGTGCGGTCGGGCTGGTCCCAGTAGCCGAGCATCACGCTGTAGCCCCGGGTGCAGAGTTCGCCCGGTATGCCGCGCTCCACGGTGGTGCCGGTCGCCGGGTCGACGATCTTGACCTCGATGTGGGGCAGCACCCGGCCCACCGTGCCGGTGCGGCGCTCCAGGTCGTCGTCGCGGCGGGTCTGGGTGGAGACGGGCGAGGTCTCCGTCATGCCGTAGCAGATGGACACCTCCTCCATGTGCATCTCCGCGACCACCCGCTTCATCACCTCGACCGGGCAGGGGGATCCGGCCATGATCCCGGTACGGAGCGAGGAGAGGTCGTAACGGGCGAAGTCCGGCAGGTTCAGCTCCGCGATGAACATCGTGGGGACGCCGTAGAGCGAGGTGCACCGCTCCTGCTGGACGGCGGCGAGCACGGCGGCGGGCTCGAAGGAGGGGCCCGGGATGACCATGCAGGCGCCGTGCGAGGTGGCGGCGAGATTGCCCATCACCATGCCGAAGCAGTGGTAGAAGGGAACCGGCAGACAGATCCGGTCCGCCTCCGTGTAGGCGATCATCTCCCCCACGAAGTAACCGTTGTTGAGGATGTTGTGGTGGGAGAGCGTGGCCCCCTTGGGGAAGCCGGTGGTGCCCGAGGTGTACTGGATGTTGATGGGGTCGTCGCAGGACAGCGTGGCCTCGCGCGCCGCCAGTTGGTCCGGGGTGACAGCCGGTGCGGTGGCCGTCAGCTCGGACCAGGACGGGTCGCCGATGTAGTGCACGGCCCGCAGGGCGGGGCAGTCGGCGCGCACCTCCCCGACGAGGGCCCGGTAGTCGCTGGTGCGGTGGGCGAGGGAGGCGACCAGCAGGGAGATGCCCGCCTGCTTGAGGACGAACTCCAGCTCGTGCGCCCGGTAGGCGGGGTTGATGGTCACCATGACGGCACCGATGCGGGCGGTGGCGTACTGGAGGAGCACCCACTCGGGGCAGTTGACCGCCCAGATGCCGACCCGGTCGCCCTTCTCCACCCCCGACGCCATCAGGGCCCGGGCCAGCTCGTCGACGTCGGCGCCGAACTCCGTGTACGTCCAGCGGCGCCCGGAGACCACGTCGACCAGGGCCTCGCGCTCCCCGTGGGCGGCGATCGTCCGGTCCAGGTTGCGGCCGATGGTGTCACCCAGCAGAGCGGTGGTGCCGGTGCCGTGCGCGTACGACGGACTCCTGGTCATTTCAGGTCCCCCTCGTCGAACTCGGTTCCCGCTCCGGCGCCTCGGGCGGTGCGTTCGCGCAGCTCGATGCGGCGGATCTTGCCGGAGACGGTCTTGGGCAGCTCCGCGAACTCCAGCTTGCGAAGGCGTTTGTACGGGGCGAGGACCGCCCGCGAGTGCTCGAAGAGGGCCTTCGCCGTCTCCGGCCCCGGCTCCCATCCCGCCGCCAGCACGACGTACGCCTTCGGGACGGAGAGCCGCAGCGGGTCGGGGGCGGGCACGACGGCGGCCTCGGCCACCGCCTCGTGCTCCAGGAGGGCGCTCTCCAGCTCGAAGGGCGAGATCTTGTAGTCCGAGGACTTGAAGACGTCGTCGCTGCGGCCCACGTAGGTGATGTAGCCGTCCTCGTCGCGCGCCCCGATGTCGCCCGTGCGGTAGTAGCCGCCCGCCATCGCCTCGGCCGTACGCTCCGGGTCGCCGTGGTAGCCGGTCATCAGGCCCACCGGGTGCTGGGAGAGGTCGAGCGCGATCTCGCCCTCGGCCACGCCCGGCCGGCCGGTGACCGGGTCGAGCAGCTCCACGGTGAAGCCCGGGCTCGGGCGGCCCATGGAGCCGGTCCTGAGGGGCTGGCCGGGGCTGTTGGCGACCTGGACGGCGGTCTCCGTCTGGCCGAAGCCGTCCCGGATGGTGACGCCCCACTCCCGCCGGACCGTCTCGATGACCTCCGGGTTCAGCGGCTCCCCCGCCGCCACGACCTCGCGCGGCGGAGTCCTCAGCCGGGACAGGTCGGCCTGGATGAGCATCCGCCAGACGGTGGGCGGGGCGCAGAAGCTGGTGACGCCCGAGCGGTCCATCTCGGCCATCAGCCGGGAGGCGTCGAAGCGGGTGTAGTTGACGATGAAGACGGTGGCCTCGGCGGTCCACGGGGCGAAGAGATTGGACCAGGCGTGCTTGGCCCAGCCGGGGGACGAGATGTTGAGGTGGACGTCGCCGGGGCGCAGCCCGATCCAGTACATCGTCGCCAAGTGGCCCACGGGGTACGAGACATGGGTGTGCTCGACCAGTTTGGGGCGGGCGGTGGTGCCGGAGGTGAAGTAGAGCATCAGCGGCTCGTCGGCCTCCGTCGGCCGGTCGGGGGTGAAGTCGGCCGGGGCGTCGGCCACTTCGGCGTACGGCCGCCATCCCGCCACCTCCTCGCCCACCGCGATCCGGGTGTACTTCCCCGGCACCTCGTCGAACTTCCCGGTGTCCGCGTCCCGGACCAGCACATGGCTCACCCGGCCGCGCTCCACCCGGTCGCGCAGATCGGCGGGGCCGAGCAGCGGGGTGGCGGGGATGACGACGGCGCGCAGCTTCATCGCGGCGAGGGCGGTCTCCCACAGGTCGACCTGGTTGCCGAGCATGACGAGGATGCGGTCGCCCTCCCGTACGCCCTGCTTCCGCAGCCAGTTGGCGGCCCGGGCGGACCGTTCGGACATGGCGGCGAAGGAGACCTCGGTGCGCCGGCCGTCCTCCTCCACGATGTGCAGGGCGGTCCGGTCGTTGCCCTCCGCGATGACGTCGAACCAGTCCAGCGCCCAGTTGAAGTGGTCGGGCCGGGGCCAGCGGAAGCCCGCGTAGGCCCGCTCGTACTCCTCGCGGTGGTCCAGCAGGAAGTCCCGGGCGGCCCGGAACGTCTCCGTCGCGCTCGTTGCCGGCATGTGCACTCCTTGTTACGGACCCGACCGGTCGCCTGACATCATGCAAACAGTGACCCAGGTCTCACCACCCCCGGACGGGGGTGGTGCCGCCCCTCACCCGGGGGACGGTTCGCGCGGATGGGGAGGCGTCGGAGTGCCGGAACCGGTCGATGCGGCCGATGCGGTCGAGATGCGTACGGCCCTGGCGGGGCTGCGCCGCACCAGTGGGCTGCCGGTCGTCTTCGGCGGGCTGCTCGCGGACGCCCGCCACGCCCGGATCGGGGAGCTGAACGGGGCGCAGACCAGCGCGCTGCGGGGGCTGGTCGTCTCGGCCGGGAGCGGCCTGGGCGGCAAGGCGATCGCCCTCGCCCGGCCCTGCGCGGTGACGGACTATCCCGTCTCGCGCCACATCAGCCACGAGTACGACACGGCGGTCGCGGCGGAGGGGCTGCGCTCGGTGGTCGCGGTGCCCGTGGTCGTACGCCGGTCGGTACGGGGCGTGCTGTACGGGGCGCTGCGCACGCCGGTGACCCTCGGGGACCGGACCTTCGACGCGGCGGTGGCGGCGGCCCGTGACGTGGAGCAGGCCCTCGCGGTCCGCGACGAGGTCCGGGAGCTGCTGGCCCTGACCCGGGACCAGGTGGCGGCGCCCGGCCCCGGCGCGGCTCCGGGCGTCTGGGAGGACGTACGCGAGGCCCACCGGGAGCTGCGCGCGCTGGCCCCGAGGGTGGCCGACCCGGTGCTCCGCGACGAACTGCTGGCCGTCTGCGGCCGCCTCGCCTCGGCCTCCGGCGCGCGGACCCCGGCGGCCGCCCCCCAGGTGCGGCTCGCCCCGCGCGAGGTGGACGTGGTGGCGTGTGTGGCGGCGGGCGCGACGAACGCGGCGGCCGCCCGTCAACTGGGGCTGCGCCCCGAAACGGTGAAGGGCTACCTCCGCTCGGCCATGCGCAAGCTGGGGGCGCACACCCGGCTGGAGGCGGTGGTGGCGGCCCGGCGGGCGGGGCTGCTGCCGTAGCGACGACGCGGACGACAGCACGACCGCATGAGTGTGCGGACGACGGCATGACGCCGTGGACGACGGCATGACGGCATGACGGCCGGGAAACGGCGAAGCGCCGGAGTACGGGGTTACGCCCACCGGCGCCCTGTCCCGCGCGCTCCTCCCGCGCCCGCCCCATGATGAACCGGTGATCAGTGTCCTCTTCGCCGTCCTGACCGCCCTGAGCAACGGATCCGGCACGGTGCTCCAGCGCCGGGCGGCGATGAGGGTGCCGCAGAGCGAGGCGATGCGTCTCTCCCTCATCGGCCGGCTGCTGCGCCAGCGGGTGTGGCTGGCCGGGATCGGCCTGGTGATCGTGGCGGCCGTCTGCCAGGCGGTGGCGCTGGCGACCGGGCCCATCTCGGTGGTGCAGCCGATCTTCGTCATCGAGCTGCCGGCGACCCTGCTGGTGGCCGGCTGGGCGATGGGCGTCCGGGCGCCGCGTACGGTCTGGTACGGCGTCGTCGCGGTGACCGCCGGGCTGGCGATCGGGCTCGCGGCGGCCGCGCCGGTCGACGGCACCGACTCCGTGCGGGGCGCGGACTGGATCCCGACGCTGCTGCTGACCGGGGCGTTCGAGGCGGCCGTGATCGTCGCCGCGCTGCGGACGCGCGGCGACACCCGGGCGGCGCTGCTGGGGCTCGCCTCCGCCTGCGGCTACTCGCTGACGGCCGCGCTGATGAAGGACGCGATGGCGCGCCTGGGCCCGGACGGCGGGGCGCTCGCGCTGCTGTCCTCCTGGCAGCTGTACGCGTCGGCGGCGGCCGGGGTGGGGGCGCTGTATCTGCTCCAGAACGCCCTGCACGCGGGGAGCCTGGTGGCGGTGCAGCCGGTGCTGACGCTCGGGGACGCGCTGATCAGCATCCTGTACGGGGTGACGCTCTTCGCGGAGGAGCTGCGCACCGGGTGGTGGCTGCTGCCCGAGCTGGCCGGGGTGGGGCTGATCGCGGTGGGGTGCGTGGTGCTGGCCCGCTCCTCGCTCGCCACCGACACGCTCGGGCCGCAGCCGCCGCCTCCGCCCCGGGTGAGCTGAGGCGCCGGTCCTGCTGGGGGGAGCGGGCCGGACCCGGTGGATCGGGGTTCGGGTCCGGTCGACCGGAGTTCAGACCTGGTCGATCGGGGTGACCCGCTCGTCCTCTTGCACCGGACCCGGCGGGGTGCCGTCGCCGAAGGGGCGGCCGCCGAGCTGTTCGCGGTGGTGCGGGGTGGTCCAGCCGGAGAGGTCGGGGCCGAGCGGGACGATGCCGGTCGGGTTGATGCCCGTATGCACCTGGTAGTAGTGGCGCTTGATGTGGTCGAAGTCGACCGTGTCCCCGAACCCGGGGGTCTGGTAGAGGTCGCGGACGTACGCCCAGAGGACCGGGTCCTCGGTCAGCTTGTTCCGGTTGCACTTGAAGTGGCCGTGGTAGACCGCGTCGAAGCGGACCAGGGTGGTGAAGAGGCGGATGTCGGCCTCGGTGATGGTGTCCCCGACCAGATAGCGGCGGTCCGCGAGGCGGGCGGAGACCTGGTCCAGGCGGGCGAAGAGGGCCGTGTAGGCCTTCGCGTAGTCCTCTTGGGTGCTGGCGAAACCGGCTTTGTAGACGCCGTTGTTGATGTCCTGGTAGATGCCTTCCATGACCTCGTCGATCTCCGCGCGCAGCGGCTCCGGGTAGAGGTCGGGGGCGCCGGGGCGGTGCAGGGCGGTCCACTCGGTGGCGAGGTCCAGGGTGATCTGCTGGTAGTCGTTGGTGACCAGCTTTCCGCTCGGTACGTCGACGATCGCCGGGACACTGACCCCGCCGGGGTAGTCGCGCTCCCGGGCGTCGTACGCCTCGCTCAGATAGCGGATGCCGAGCACCGGGTCCCTGCCGTCCGGGTCCAGGGTGAAGCGCCAGCTCCGGTCGTCCTGGATGGGGTCGGTGACGGCGAGGGAGAGCGCGTCCTCCAGGCCGAGGAGGCGCCGGGAGACCAGGGCGCGGCTGGCCCAGGGGCAGGCCCGGCTGACGACCAGCCGGTAGCGGCCCGCCTCGACCGGCCAGCCGTCGCGGCTGTCGGCGGTGATGCGGTCGGCGAAGTGGCTGCGGGACCGCTTGAAGGGCTTGTGGCCGTAGGAGGTGTTGCCGTCGCTCCCGGCGCTGCCCCTTGTGGTCTCCGTACCGGTGCCAGTGCCAGTGCCGGTGTGGCTGTCGCTGTCCGTGCCGGTGTCGCTCATGCCGTGCTCCTCGATGGATCGGGGGATTCCTTGCGTTCACGTCGTCTGCCCCGCCGGTCGGCCCCCACATCGGCCAGGGCCACGATCAGCGCGGCCAGCACGAAGGCGACGGAGACGATCAGCCCGTGGTCGTACGCGTCCGCCCAGTTCCCCGGGCCGACCTGGGCGAAGAACACCGCGCCCACGGCGGCGATCCCGACCGCCGAGCCGACGCGCTGCCCGGTCTGGAGGGTGCCCCCGGCGCTCCCGGCCCGGTGTACGGGGACCTCGGCGAGGGTCAGCGTCTGGTTCGGGGCGATCACCAGACCGCTGCCGAGCCCGGCGATGAGCAGGGGCGCGGCCATCGCCCAGCCCGCGCCGCTGCCGGGCACCCAGTGGACGGCGAGGGCGGTGCCCGCGAGGCCGAGGGCGACCATCAGGAGTCCGGCCACCACCAGCGGGCGGCCGAACCGGCCCACGAGCCGGCCGCCGAGGGACGCGGCGGCACCGGAGCCGAGGGCGAAGGGGGTGATGGCCAGTCCGGCCTGGAGGGCGGAGTAGTCCAGGCCGGACTGGAGGTAGAGGGTGGTGACGAAGAAGATCGAGGTGAACCCGGCGAAGTAGAGCAGGATCAGCAGGCAGCCCAGCCAGTAGGAGCGCAGCCGGAAGAGGGAGAGGTCCAGGACCGGCTGTGTGCGGCCGCCCGTGCAGCGGGCCTCCCAGGCGACGAAGGCGGTGAGCAGGGCGGCGGCGAGCAGGACCAGCAGCCACTTGCCGTTGCCGGGCCACTGCTGGGCCTGGACGAACGGGAGCAGCAGGGCCAGCACCCCGGCGCCCAGGAGCAGCACGCCGAACGGGTCCAGGTCGCGCGGGCGGACCCGGCCCGCGGAGGGGGTGTCGGGGAGGAGGCGGTGGGCGAGCAGGAGGCAGAGGGCACCGAGCGGGAGGTTGACGTAGAACACCCAGCGCCAGCCGTGGTCGGGGCCCGCCGCCTGGATGAGCAGTCCGCCGAGGAGCGGGCCGACGGCGGTGGAGATGCCGACGACCGTGCCGAACATGCCGAAGGCCCGGCCGCGCTCGCGCCCGGAGAACAGCTGCTGGATGAGGGCGGAGATCTGCGGGGAGATCAGTCCGCCCGCGATGCCCTGGACCAGTCGGGCGATCACCAGCCACAGGCTGGACTGGGCGGCTCCGCAGGCGGCGGAGGCCAGAGTGAAGAGGGCGAGCCCGGCCATGAAGACGGCCCGTCGGCCGCGCGCGTCGCCGAGGCGGCCCGAGGGGATCAGGAAGAGGCCGAAGGCGAGGGCGTAGCCGGAGACCACCCATTGGAGGTCGGACTCGGGGGTGTTCAGGCCCTCGCGGATGGAGGGGAGGGCCACATTGACGATGGAGACGTCGAGCAGGGTCATGAAGCCCGCCACCAGGCAGACCGCCAGCGCCTTCCAGCGCCGGGGGTCGGGGCCGTCGGTGGGGGCGTCGCGTCCGGCCGGGCCGGGTCGGGCCGCGCTCTCTGCCATGGTTCGCACCTTAGGTCGGGCCGGGGGTTTCCTCATCCTGGACGTCCGGGGCGGGCTCGTCCGGGACGTGGGCGGTGTGGCGGGGCCCGGCACGGCGTGTCCGGGGCGGCCGGGGGTACCAGTTCCCGCATGACTGTGGAGAAAACGAGCGTTCTCGTCCTGGACTGTGCCGAACCCATGGAGCTGGCCGAGTTCTACGCCGGTCTGCTCGGTGCGGAGACCCGGATCGGCTCCGACCCCGACTTCGTGGAGGTCGTCGGCAACGACGGCGTCCGGCTGGCGATCCGCCGGGACCACGGCTACGCGCCGCCGAGCTGGCCCCGCCCGGAGGACTCCCAACAGGCCCATCTGCGGATCCTGGTGAGCCGCGAGGACATCGACGAGGCCGAGCGCGAGGCGATATCGCTGGGGGCCAGGCCCGTCGACACCGGTGACAGCAACAGCGGTCCGCGCGATGTCCGGGTGTACGGGGATCCGGCGGGCCACTCGTTCTCGCTGGCGGTGTATCCGCTGCCGACGGAGTGACCTGCTGAGGGAACGAGGGAGGAGGGAACCAGGGAACTGAGGGAGCGGGCGGGGAGTCAGGGGCCTTTCGGGGCCCCTCACTCATGTCCGTACGCCCCGGGAGCTAATAGACAGGAAACTTTCCCAACACTGTTGACGCCAATTGGAAGGAAGCTTTACTTTCAGTTCTGCCGCGATGGCGTCTCCCACCCCCATCCGAAGGGAGCACCACCATGCACCAGCGCCCCACTCCCCCCACGTCCCCCACCGAACCCACGGCCGCCCCCACGACCGGCCGGCGCCGCTTCACCCGTAAGGCCCTGCTCGCCGCTTCCGCGCTCGGCGTGGTCACCGCGCTCCTGACCCCCGTCCAGGCCGGAGCCGCCCCCGCTCCCGCCGAGCCCGCCACGGCCAGGGCCGCCACCCCGCTCGCGGCCAACGGCCAGCTCCGCGTCTGCGGTCTCCAGCTCTGTAACGCCTCGGGCCAGGCGATCGCCCTCAACGGCATGAGCACCCACGGCACCCAGTGGTACGCCCAGTGCGTCACCGACGGGTCCCTGAACGCCCTCGCCCAGGACTGGCGCGCCGACGTGCTGCGTGTCTCCACCTACGTACAGGAGGGAGGGTACGAGACCGACCCGGCCGGATTCACCGCGCGGGCGCAGAAGTTCATCGACGCGGCGCACGCGCGCGGGATGTACGCGGTCATCGACTGGCACATGCTCACGCCGGGCGATCCGAACGCCAACCTCGACCGGGCGAAGACGTTCTTCACCGCGATGGCGAAGAGGTACAAGGACCACCCGGGCGTGCTCTACGAGATCGCCAACGAGCCCTCGGGGGTGAGCTGGTCGGCCATCAAGTCCTACTCCGAGCAGATCATCCCGGTGATCCGGGCGCAGGACCCGGACGCGGTGGTCCTGGTCGGGACGCGGGCCTGGTCCTCGTTCGGGGTGTCGGAGGGATCGAACGAGTCCGAGGTCGTCAACAACCCGGTCCGCGCCTCGAACATCATGTACACCTTCCACTTCTACGCGGCCTCGCACCGCGAGGCGTATCTCGCGACGCTGGACCGGGCCTCGGACCGGCTCCCCGTCTTCGTCACCGAGTTCGGGACGCAGAACTACGCGGGCGAGGGCGCCAACGACTTCGCGATGTCGCAGCGTTACCTCGACCTGATGAAGCGCAAGAAGATCTCCTGGACCAACTGGAACTACTCCGACGACCACCGCTCCGGTGCCGTCTTCAAGACCGGCACGTGCAGCGGCACCAACTGGACCGGGACCGGGGTCCTGAAGGAGGCCGGGGTCTGGATCCGCGAGCGCATCCGCCAGTGACCGGGGCCGCCGCCCGGCTCCGACGAGGACGGAGCGCCCCCTGAACGCGCCCGGTGCGGCTCACCCCGCCATGCCGCACCGGGCGCTCACCCGGGCGATGCGGGGATTTAACCTCCGACGCCTTGTCATGGATCGTCTACGCGCATAGCTTTTGGCCCTCAGACCTACGTTGGGGGCACCTCCCGTGCAGATATCCAGATCCGGTTCCGTCCTGCTGACCGGCGCCGTCGCCGTCGCGCTCGCGGTGACCGCCCTGCCCGCCGCCCAGGCGGCCCCGTCCGCCACCGCGGTGATCTCCGAGGTGTACGGCGGCGGGGGCAACTCCGGCGCGACGCTGACCCGGGACTTCGTGGAGCTGGCCAACGCCGGCTCCACCCCGTTCGAGGTCGGCGGCTTCAGCGTCCAGTACCTCCCGGGCGCCCCGTCGGCCGGTTCGCAGTGGCAGGTCTCCGCGCTCACCGGGTCGATCGCCCCCGGCGGCCGCTACCTCGTCGCCCAAGCGGCGGGCACCGGCGGCACGGTGGCCCTGCCCACGCCGGACGCCGCCGGCACCATCGCCATGGCGGCCGGGAGCGGCACCGTGGCGCTGGTCTCCGGCACCACGCCGCTCACCTGCAAGTCGGCGGCGGACTGTGCGGCCGAGCCCCGGATCGTGGACCTGGTCGGCTACGGTTCCGCGGTCGTCCGGGAGGGCAGCGGCCCGGCCCCCACCGCCTCGGCCACCGCCTCCGTCCACCGGGCCGCCTCGCTGGCGGACACCGACGACAACGCGGCCGACTTCTCCGCCGGTGCCCCCACCCCCGTCAACGCGGCGGGCGAGACGTCCGGCGGCGGCCAGGGACCGGAGGAGCCCGGCCCGACCGAGCCCGGTCCGGTGCGCATCCACGACATCCAGGGCACCACCCGCGTCTCCCCGCTCGACGGCACGGCGGTCACCGGCGTGCCGGGCGTCGTCACCGGCGTACGGGCCACGGGTTCGCGCGGCTTCTGGATCCAGGAGACCGCGCCCGACGACGACCCGCGCACCAGCGAGGGCCTCTTCGTCTACACCGGCTCCGCCGCGCCCACCGTGAAGGCCGGGGACTCCGTCCTGGTGAGCGGGAAGGTGGCCGAGTACTACCCGGGCACCGCCACCCAGTCGATCACGCAGATCACCTCGCCCCGGATCACGGTCCTCTCCTCCGGCAACGCGCTGCCCGCCCCGGTCGTCCTCGACGCCCGCTCGGTGCCCGGGCGTTACGCGCCCTCGGCGGGCGGCGGCTCGATCGACCCGCTGCCGCTGGAGCCGAAGCGGTACGCCCTGGACCTGTACGAGTCGCTGGAGAGCGTCCGGGTCCAGATCGCCGACACCCGGGTGACCGGGGCGACGACGGCGTACGACGAGATCTGGGTGACGGTCAAGCCCAAGGAGAACCCGACCCGGCGCGGCGGCACGCTCTACGCCTCGTACCAGGACCAGAACACCGGCCGCCTCAAGGTGATGTCGCTGGACCCGGCGCGGCCGATTCCCACGGCGAACGTGGGTGACGTGCTGAAGGGCCGCACCACCGGCGTCCTCGACTACGCCTCGTACGGCGGCTACAACCTCCAGGCCACCGAGCTGGGCACGCACGTCGACAAGAAGCTGCGGCGCGAGGTGACGCGCAAGCAGAAGAGGGACGAGCTGGCGATCGCCACGTACAACGTGGAGAACCTGGACGCGGCCGACGACCAGGCCAAGTTCGACACGCTGGCCGAGGGCATCGCGAAGAACCTCTCCTCCCCCGACATCGTCTCGCTGGAGGAGATCCAGGACGACAACGGGCCGGTCAATGACGGCACGGTGGGCTCCGAGGCGACGCTGAAGCGGTTCACCGACGCGATCGTCGCCCAGGGCGGCCCGCGCTACGCCTGGCGCTACATCGCCCCGGAGAACAACAAGGACGGCGGCGAGCCCGGCGGCAACATCCGTAACGTCTTCCTCTTCAACCCCCAGCGGGTCTCCTTCGCGGACCGGCCGGGCGGCGACGCCACCACCCCGGTGCAGGCGGTGAAGACCTGGAAGGGCGTGAAGCTCTCCGCGTCGCCCGGCCGGATCAACCCGACGAGCCCGGCGTGGGAGGCCAGCCGCAAGCCGCTGGTGGGCGAGTTCACCTTCCGGGGCAAGCCGGTCTTCGTCATCGGCAACCACTTCGGCTCCAAGGGCGGTGACCAGCCGCTGCACGGCCGCTTCCAGGAGCCCAACCGCTCCTCGGAGGTCAAGCGCATCCAGCAGGCCACCGAGGTGAACGCCTTCGTCACCTCGCTGCTCAAGGCCGACAAGTCGGCGCGGGTGGTGGCGCTCGGGGACTTCAACGACTTCGAGTTCTCCCCGACGTTCACGGCGCTGACCAAGGGCAAGGTGCTCAAGCCGCTGATCACGACGCTGCCCGCCTCGGAGCGGTACAGCTATGTCTTCGACGGCAACTCGCAGACCCTGGACCACATCCTGACGAGCCCGGCGATCCGGCGCTTCGACTACGACGTGGTGCACATCAACGCGGAGTTCGCCGACCAGGCGAGCGACCACGACCCGCAGGTGGTGCGGGTGCGGACCGGCGGCTTCTGGTTCTGAGGCCGGACCCCGGTGGGCCGGACGCTCAGCTCCGGCCCACCGGGGCACCCGCCTGCCGGGGCAGGCTGACGGGGGCACCCACGGGTGCCCCTTCCGCCTCCGTGAAGAACCGCGCCACCAACTCAGCCACCTCGACGGCCCGTTCGAGGACCACCCAGTGGTCGGACTCCGGGAGCGTCAGGAACCGGCTGCCCTCGATCGTCGCCGCGAACTCCCGCTGGAGCGCGGGCGAGGTCACCGTGTCGTGCTCCCCGGCGAAGACCAGCGCCGGCACCCCGCTCAGCCCGCCGGAGAAGTCCGGCCGGTCGGCCAGCGCCCGGTAGAGCGACTCCGTCGCGTGCGGCGAGTGGGTGAGCGCGTGCAGAAAGGAGCGCCGCACATAGCGGCGGGCCAACTCACGGCGGTGTACGGGGCGTTCGGGGTCCAGGCACATCAGCGCGTCGGCGGCCGTCGCGGCGAAGCCGTCGCGGTCCCCGTCCGCCAGCAGCTCCCCCGCCCGCTCCCAGCACTCCACCTGGGCAGCGTCGATATGGACGGGTACGCCGCCGAGGGCGAGCCGCGCCACCCGTTCGGGGTGGCGCTGGGCGAAGCCGAAGGCGATGGCGGTGCCGTAGGAGAAGCCGAAGAGGTTCAGCCGGGGGGCGCCGAGGTCGTCCGCGATGGCGAGGACCGCGCGGCGCAGGATCCCGGCGCTGGGGCCGGGCGGCAGCGGATCGGCGGAGCCCATGCCGGGCAGGTCGGCGGTGACCACGTCGGCGGCCGGGCCCAGGTGGTCGTCCATCTGCGGCCAGCCGTACATGCCCTGGAGCGCGCCGCCGATGACAAGCGCCGGTTCGGTGACGGGTCCGGCCCCCGTGCCGCGGTCGTGGCGCAGAACGCGGTAGCCGTACCGCACCCCGTCCACCGAGAGCGTCCGGATGATCTCCTCGGGCATGACTGCTTCCCAACTCCCTTCCGGTCAGGCCCTGGTGAGGACGAGCGCCGCGTTGTGGCCGCCGAAGCCGAGCGAGGTCTTGACCGCGCAGCCGAAGGAGGCGGCCCGGGCCTCCTTGGCGACGATCTCCAGCGGGATCTCCGGGTCGGGCGCGTCCAGGTTGACCGTGGGCGGCACCAGTTGGTGCTGGAGGGCGAGGACGGTGAGCGCGGTCTCGATGCCGCCCGCCGCGCCGAGGGTGTGACCGGTCATCGCCTTGGTGGAGGTGACCAGAGGGCCCTCGCCGAGGACGCGGCGGAGCATGGTCGCCTCGATGAGGTCGTTGGAGAGCGTGGAGGTGCCGTGCGCGTTGACGTGTCCGACGTCGGCCGGGGAGAGCCCGGCGTCCGCGAGGGCGGTGCGCAGGGCGCGTTCGATGCCGAGCCCTTCGGGGTCCGGGGCGACGGCGGAGTGGGCGTCGCTGGAGGCCCCGTAGCCGTTCACCCGGGCGCGGACGGTGGCGCCCCGGGCTCGGGCGTGGTCGGGGTGCTCCAGGACGAGGAGGCCCGCGCCCTCGCCGACGACGAAGCCGTCCCGGTGAGTGTCGAAGGGGCGGCAGGCGGCCGCGGGGTCCTCGCGGCGGGTGGAGACGGCCTTGAGGCTGCAGGCGCTGGCGATCAGGAGGCGGGTGCAGGTGGATTCGGCGCCGCCCGCGATGACGATGTCGCAGGCCCCGGAGCGGAGCATCTGGTGGGCGGTGCCGATGGCGACGGTCCCGGACGAGCAGGCGGTGGAGACGGCGAGGCTGGGGCCCTGGATGCCGAGGTCCAGGCTGACGCTGCTGGCGGCGCCGTTGACGACGCTGAGGGGGGCGAGCTTCGGGGAGACCCGGCGGGCGCCGCGCTCGGCGAGGGTGGCGTACTGCTCGTCGTAGAAGGGGAGCCCGCCGTGGGCCGAGCCGATGACGATGCCGACCCGGCCGCTCTCCCAGAGGGCCGGGTCGAGCCCGGCGTCCGCGACGGCCTCACGGGCGGCGATGACGGCGAGCTGGGCGAAACGGTCCATCAGCCGCTGGGCCCCCACCCCGAGCAGTTCGCGCGGGTCGCAGTCGGTGACGGAGTAGAAGAAGTCGCAGGGCAGGCCGTCGAGTTCGGGCCGGGGGCCGACGGAGGGGGCGAGCCGCTCGGTGACGCCGCTCCAGGCGGCCCGGGCACCCGTACCGGCCGCGGTGACCAGACCGACCCCGGTGACGGCGGCCTCGAAGGGCGGCAGCGGCGTACGGCGGTAGGGCCTGCTCGCACCCGGCGCGGCGGCCTTTGGGGCGCTCACGCGGCGACCTTGACCTGAACGGCCTCGATCAGCCGCCCGAGGGTGTCGCGCGAAGTGAGCACGACATCCTCCAGGTCGACGTCGAGCCGGTCCTCGATGAGCAGCCGCAGCTCCTCCAGGGCGAGGGAGTCCAGCCGCAGCCGGTGCAGCGGAACGTCGGGGCCGAGGGCCTCGGGGTCGGTTCCGAACTTCGCTACCAGCAGGGCGCTGATCTCTTCCGAGGTGGTCATTGGCGCTCCTGGGCTCAGTGACGCGGTGACGCCGGCCGCGCATGGGGGGTCAAGGGTGGGATGGGCCATCGGGGGACGCCGGCTGCTCCGGAAGGACCCTTTATACGCCTTCGGCGAGGGGTTCCCGGCCTCCGTTCCCCCGTGCGGAGGGAGCCCTGTCCAGGTGTACGAATCCCCTGGTGCGGCCGGGCGGGGGCGGAGACCGTACGGAGCCGACGCGGGGAACCGGTTTCGCACACCATCCATCACGGAGCCCCGGCCGGTGATGGTAAACGTTGGAAAATTGGGGATTCCTGAGCGATCCCGTTCGACAATGTTTCATGCTACGTTCCCCCCGCCTCGGTCCGAACTCCCTTGCCAGGAAGGGGATATGGAGCCTTCTTCCCTGCACTCGCACCCGCTCGTCCCGACCCGCACGGCCTGCCGCACGCCGCCCCCGCTCCCCCGGCCCGGGCGGCGCGCCGGACGCCGCGCGCCGTCCTGCCCGGAGGAGATCGATGAGACGCGTCGTCGCCTGTCTGGTGGCTCTGCTGGTGATGGCCGGAGGGCCGTTCCTCACCGGCACCGCCTCGGCCGCCGTACCGCCCAAGGCCCCACCGCTGACCACCCCGTGGACCGACCAGGTGTCCACCACCAACCCTCTGCCGGACTATCCGCGGCCGCAGATGACGCGGCGGGACTGGCAGTCCCTCAACGGCGAGTGGGAGTTCCTCAACCCGCCGGCCGACGGCGCGGGCAACGTCGACCGCAACGCGGCACCGCCCTTCGGGCAGACCCTCCCCGAGCGGATACTCGTGCCCTACCCGGTGGAGTCGGCGCTCTCCGGCATCATGCGCAACGACAACCGCGACCTGATGTTCTACAAGCGCGTCTTCACCGTCCCGCAGAGTTGGGCCGGACAGCGCGTCCAACTGCACTTCGGTGCGGTGGACTACGAGGCCACCGTCCGGGTCAACGGAACCCAGGTCACCACGCACCGGGGCGGCTACGACCGCTTCGAGGTCGACATCACCCCACAGCTGCGCGCCGGCTCCAACGAACTGATCGTGCGCGTCTACGACCCGACCGACGGACGCGGCGAGAAGCAGCCCGTCGGCAAGCAGACCAACAACCCCACGGGCATCTTCTACACGCCCAACTCCGCTATCTGGCAGACCGTCTGGCTGGAGCCGACGCCCGCCTCCTCCCTCTACTCCGTCGACATCCGCCCCGACCTGGCGACCAACACCGCCCGGGTCCGCGTCTTCACCCGCGGCAACGTCAGCGGCCACACCGTCCGCACCGAGGCGCTCTCCGGCGCCACCGTGGTCGGTGAGGCCACCGGCGGCTTCACCGAGTTCTCCGTACCCGTGCCGAACGCCCGGCGCTGGTCGCCGGACGACCCGTTCCTCTACGACCTGCGGGTCACCCTCCGTAACGCGTCCGGCGCCGCCGTCGACACCGTCACCAGCTACTTCGGGATGCGCGAGGTCGGCAAGAAGATGGTCGGCGGGGTCCTGCGGCCCACGCTGAACGGGGAGTTCGTCTTCCAGATCGGCCAGATCGGCACGCTCGACCAGGGCTACCGGCCCGACGGCCTGTACACCGCGCCCACCGACGCGGCCCTCGCCTTCGACCTCCAGAAGCACAAGGACCTCGGCTTCAACATGGTGCGCAAGCACATCAAGGTCGAACCGGCCCGCTGGTACTACCACGCCGACCGGCTCGGGCTGCTGGTGTGACAGGACATCCCCTCCACCCAGGCCTTCGACCAGAACCGCACCCCGGCCCGGATCGCCCAACTGGAGACCGAGGCACGGGAGATCATCGACGAGCACCGGTTCTCCCCGGCGGTCGTCTCCTACGTCCCGTTCAACGAGGGCTGGGGCGAGTGGGACCTGAACGCCACCCGGCGCATCGCGGACGAGCTGAAGAACTACGACCCGTCCCGGCTGATGAACGCCCACAGCGGCTACAACTGCTGTGTCTCCAAGGGCGATCCGGGCAACGGTGACATGATCGACTGGCATGTCTACACCGGCCCGGACGCACCGCGCCCCTCCGCCACCCGCTTCTCCGTCCTCGGTGAGTTCGGCGGCATCGGACTGCGTACGCCCGGCCACGAGTACAGCCCCGACGGCCGGTTCTTCGCCTACGAGCAGGTGTTCAGCAACGCCCAGCTCAACGACCGCTACACCGGCATGGTCCGCGATGTGCAGCGGCTGATGACCACCAAGGGCGTCTCGGCCTACGTCTACACCGAGATCACCGACGTCGAGGGCGAGTACAACGGGCTGCTCACCTACGACCGGCGCGTCCAGAAGGTCGACACCGGCCAACTGCGCGCGGCCCACGGCGCTCTGATCGACGCCTCCCGCAACCTCAACGCCACCCCGAACCACACCCTCGGCCATGTCCGCTCCTTCCGGGTCACCACCCCCCGGGTACACCGACCGCTATCTGCGCCACGCCGACTCGGTGGCCCGCACCGACGCCCTGTCCACCGCCTCCCCCGATCTCGGCCGCCAGGACGCCTCGTACCGCACCGTGGCCGGACTCGCCGACCCGCGCTGCCTCTCCTTCGAGTCGATCCACCTGCCGGGCTCCTTCCTGCGCCACTACGACTCCGCGGTCTACATCGCCTCCGGTGACGGGGGGTCGGCTTCGACCGGCCGCAGACCCTGACCGCCGACAGCAGTTGGTCCCTCGCCGCCCCCTGGGCTCCCTGACCGGGGCGCCACCGGAAGAAGCGAGGACCGGGCTCCGTGCGGTGCGGTGCACACCGTGCGGCACGGAGCCCGTACCTCTGCGGACCGAGCCCGTACCTCTTCGGGACCGCGGCGGGACGGCGGCCGGGGAAGCTGCCTAGAATCCGCGATCATGACCACTGAAACGGTTCAGCACGAGCCCTCCGCCCCCGGCGGCCCCGCGCTCTTCGACACCATGTCCACCATGCGCGCCATGCGCCGCCTCAAGCCGGACGCCATCCCGGACGAGACGATCGACCAGCTCGTACAGGCCGCCGTCTGGGGTCCCAGCGGCGGCAACATGCAGTGTTACGAGTACGTCGTGGTCACCGACCGCGAGGTGATGGCCCGGCTGGCGCCGCTGTGGAAGCGGTGCGTCGACTCGTATCTGGCGACGACCGGGAAGTACGCGCCGAAGGGCATGGACGAGGCGGCGTACGGCCGGATGGTCGCCGCGATCGAGTACCAGCGCGACCATTTCGCGGAAACACCGGTCCTGGTCATCCCGTGCTACCGCTTCCCGGAGCCCCGGCTCGACGAGGAGGGGCTGATCGCCTCCGCGCAGGCGCTCGGACCGGAGGCGACCGAGCGGATGATGACCTCTCAGGCCCGGTTCCAGGCGCTGGCGGAGGGGTCCTGCGTCTACCCGGGCGTCCAGAACCTGCTGCTCGCGGCGCGGGGCCTGGGGCTCGCGGCGAACATCACCATCTGGCACCTGTTCCTGGAGGAGGAGTGGAAGCGGGAGCTGGGCATCCCGGACGACATGGCGACGTTCGCCGCCATTCCGGTGGGCCTGCCGGTGGGCAACTTCGGGCCGGTGCGGCGCCGTCCGGTGGCGGAGGTCGTCCACCGCGACCGCTGGTAGCCGAGGCGGGGCCGATCAGCCCATGACACCCCCTGTCGGGTGATACGCCCCGTCACCCGACAGGCCCTAATTTCCCGTCAACTCCGTTGTCCGTCAAGCGAGTTGTTCGACACGCCGCAATCCTGGCGTCATTGTCATGCCCCTCTCAGCTGGTTAGCCTGGGGGCGCTCGCAGCCCCTCGGCCCCGCACACCCGGACCGAGGGCTTCTCTCTTCCCACCCCGGATGTCCCACAGAGCAGGAGCACCCATGCCCAGCAGCCCCCTCGCCCGCACCCGGGCCCGCGCGTCCGTCCTGGCGGCCCTCACGGTCTCCGCCCTGGTGGCCACCGGCCAGCCCGCGACCGCCGCCCCGGACCGGGGCGCCGCCGACCCGCTGAACCGTGCCTTCGACCGGGCGGCACAGGAGTACGGCGTACCGCGCGACTTGCTGGCCGCCGTCGGCTACGGCGAGAGCCGGCTCGACGGCCACGCGGGGCAGCCCAGCCAGGCGAACGGCTACGGCGTGATGCACCTGGCCAGCAACCCGGAGAACCGCTCACTGGAGAAGGCCGCCGCGCTGACCGGCGAGCCGGCCGACAAGCTGCGCCGGGACACCGCGGCCAACATCCTCGGCGGCGCCGCCGTCCTGCGCGACCACGCCGACCGCCTCGGCCTGGACCGTGCGGAGCGGAGCGACGTGAACGCCTGGTACCCGGCGGTCGCCCGGTACAGCGAGGCGGAGGGCCCGGCGGCGGCGCTCTACGCGGACACGGTCTTCACGTTCCTCGCGGAGGGCCTGGACGCCACCGCGCCCGGCGGCGAGAAGGTGCGGGTGCCCTCCCGCCCGGTCGCCCCGGAGAAGGACGAGGTGCCGTCCGCCGGAATCTACGCGCAGAGCCCCGACTACCCCACGGCCCGCTGGGTCGCCGCGTACTCGGGGAACTACGTCGTCGGCCGCAAGGCCGCCATCGACAAGGTGGTCATCCACACCACGCAGGGCTCGTACGCCGGTTCCATCAGCTGGTACCAGAACCCGGCGTCGAAGGTCAGCGCGCACTACACGATCCGCTCCTCGGACGGCGAGGTCACCCAGTCGGTCCTGGAGAAGGACACCGCCTGGCACGCGGGCAGCGTCAACTCCTCGTCCGTGGGGATCGAGCACGAGGGGTACGTCGACAACCCGGCCTGGTACACGGAGGCGATGTACCGCTCCTCCGCCGCCCTCACCAAGCACCTGGCCGCGCGGTACAACATCCCGAAGACCCGGTCGCACATCATCGGCCACAGCGAGGCCCCCGGCGCCACCCACACCGACCCCGGGCCCAACTGGAACTGGAACTACTACATGCAGCTGATCGGGGGACCCCCGGCACCCCCGGTGACGGCCTGACCTTCCCCTCGTACACCCTCCAGCAGTCCGGCTCCACCGGCCCGCAGGTGAAGGCGATCCAGCAGCTGCTCAACGCCCAGGGGTACGCGGCCGGCACCGCCGACGGCGTCTTCGGCCCGGCCACCAAGAGCGCCACCCAGGCGTTCCAGCGCGCCCGTTCGCTGACCGCCGACGGGGCGGTGGGCCCGAAGACCTGGACGGCCCTCCTCTCGGCCGGCACCACCCCGGCCCTCTCCCGGGGCAGCTCCGGCGACGCCGTCAAGCGCCTCCAGCGCGCCCTGACGGCCGCGCTCGGCACCACGGTCAACGCCGACGGCAGCTTCGGCCCGGCCACGGAGACCGCCGTACGCACCTACCAGAGCAGCCGCGGCCTGGGCGTCGACGGCAAGGTCGGCCCGGCGACCTGGGGAGCGCTGCAGGCGGGGCGCTGATCGACGGCAGGAACGACAGCCGACCCCCGGGGCCTCCGCGGCTCCGGGGGTCAGCTGATTCCGCGGCGTGTTCAGGCCACCGAAGCCAGCGGCTGCCCGCTGTTGTCGTGGTGGATGGGGGTGTGGGCGCCGGTGAGCGGGGCGCCGCTGCCGCCGCGGCGGACCGCGACGATCTCGGCGGCGATGGAGAGGGCGGTCTCCTCCGGCGTACGGGCTCCGAGGTCGAGGCCGATCGGGGAGTGCAGGCGGACCAGTTCGCGGTCGGTGAGGCCGACCTCGCGCAGGCGGTCGTTGCGCTGGAGGTGGGTGCGGCGGGAGCCCATCGCGCCGACGTAGGCGACCGGGAGGCGGAGGGCGGCCTCCAGTAGGGGGACGTCGAACTTGGCGTCGTGGGTGAGGACGCAGAGCACCGTACGGGCGTCGGTGGCGGTTCCCGCGAGGTAGCGGTGGGGCCACTCGACGACGACCTCGTCGGCCTCGGGGAAGCGGGCGGCGGTGGCGAAGACCGGGCGGGCGTCGCAGACGGTGACCCGGTAGCCGAGGAACTTCCCGGCCCGCACCAGGGCGGCGGCGAAGTCGATGGCGCCGAAGACGATCATGCGGGGCGGGGGCACGCTGGCCTCGACCAGCAGCTGGATGGGGCGGCCGCAGCGGGAGCCCCGCTCGCCGATGGTGAGCGGCCCGGTGCGGCCCGCGTCCAGGAGGGCGCGGGTCTCGGCGGCGGCGGTCCGGTCCAGCGCCGGGTGGCCGCCGAGCCCGCCCTCGTAACTCCCGTCGGGGCGGACCAAGAGCGGGAGCCCGAGCAGTTCCCCGGGCCCGTCCGTGACCCGGGCCAGGGCGGTCGCCGCCCCCTCGGCGGCGGCCGCGAGGGCCGCGGCGAACACCGGGCGGGCGGGGTCCTCCGCCCGGACCGGTGTGACCAGGATGTCGATGACGCCGCCGCAGGTCAGGCCGACCGCGAAGGCGTCCTCGTCGCTGTAGCCGAAGCGCTCGCGAACGGATGCGCCGTCCTCCAGGGCCTGTTGGCACAGCTCGTAGACCGCGCCCTCCACACAGCCGCCGGAGACCGAGCCGATGGCCGTACCGTCACGGTCGACGGCGAGGGCGGCTCCCGGCTGCCGGGGCGCGCTGCCGCCGACCGCCACCACGGTGGCGACGGCGAACTCGCGTCCCTGCGAGACCCACCGGTTCAGCTCCTCGGCGATGTCCAGCATGGCGTCTCTCCTTTGGATGAGGGAGGGGGTGGTCGGCCGGCGTCAGTGGACGCCGAGCCAGCTCTCGATCGGGTTGAGGGCGAAGAAGACGAGGAAGATCACCGTCAGCCCCCACATGAAGGCCCCGACCTCGCGGGCCCGGCCCTGGGCGAGCTTGATGGCGGAGTAGGCGATGACACCCGCGGCGACACCGGTGGTGATGGTGTACGTGAAGGGCATCAGGACCACGGTCAGGAAGACCGGGATGGCGACGGAGCGGTCGCCCCAGTCGACGTGCCGGGCGTTCTGCATCATCATCGCGCCGATGACGACGAGGGCGGCGGAGGCCACCTCGGTCGGCACGATCGCGGTGAGCGGGGTGAAGAAGAGGCAGGCGGCGAAGAAGAGACCGGTGACGACGGAGGCGAACCCGGTCCGGGCCCCCTCACCGACCCCGGTGGCCGACTCGACGAAGACCGTCTGGCCGGAGCCCGAGGCGACACCGCCGATGACACCGCCGGCGCCGTCGACGAACAGCGCCTTCGACAGGCCCGGCATCCGGCCCTTGTCGTCGGCGAGCTTGGCCTCGGTGCCGACGCCGATGATGGTGGCCATGGCGTCGAAGAAGCCGGCCAGCACCAGGGTGAAGACGATCATGCCGACGGTCATCACCCCGACGTCGCCCCAGCCGCCGAACTCCACGTTCCCGAAGAGCGAGAAGTCGGGCATGGCGACCGCGCTGCCGTCGAGGGCGGGCGGGCCGCTGCTCCAGGCCTTGGCGTCGATGTCGGCGATCGCGTTGACGACGATGGCGACCAGGGTGCCGACGATGATGCCGATCAGGATCGCGCCGGGGATGTTGCGCGCCTGGAGCATGAAGATGAGGAGCAGGGTCACGCAGAAGATCAGGACGGGCCAGCCGGCGAGTTCACCGGCCGGGCCGAGGGAGACGGGGGTGGCCGTGCCCTGGTGGACGAAGCCGGCCTTGTAGAGGCCGATGAGGGCGATGAAGAGCCCGATGCCCATGGTGATGCCGTGCTTCAGCGCGAGCGGGATCGCGTTCATGATCATCTCGCGGAGGCCGGTGACCACCAGGAGACAGATCACCACACCGTAGATCACACACATGCCCATGGCCTGCGGCCAGGTCATGTTGGGCGCGACCTGCGAGGCGAGCACACCGGAGACGCTGAGCCCGGCGGCCAGCGCGAGGGGCACCTTGCCGACGAAGCCCATGAGCAGGGTCGTCGCGGCCGCGGCGAAGGCGGTCGCGGTGATCAGGCCGCTCTGGCCGAGGAGGTTGCCGTTGACGTCCTCCCCGCCGAGGATCAGCGGGTTGAGCAGGAGGATGTACGCCATGGCCATGAAGGTCGTGACGCCGCCGCGTACCTCGCGCGCGAGCGTGGAGCCTCGTTCGGATATGTGGAAGTACCGGTCGAGCCATGATCTTCCGGCGGGCACGCGCGAGCCGGGGCCCGCGGCCTCCGCGCTGGTCTTCGGTTCCACTGACTGCTGGGTCATGATGCCTGACTCCCAAGGTTCACAGGGGCACCCGCTTGGAGATTCCTGAATGCGGGATTTGGGATGACTGCGACGGCTGCACGACCCGGGGACGGCCGGGACGAACTGTTGAGGCAGATACGGAGGTGCCGGTGGCACGTGTCGATCCGTGAGGCGCTGCCGGGCGCCGGTGGGTGCCGGTGCGCGGCGGAGAACCGCGAGCGGTGCGGTGCTTGGTGTCTCCGGGCGGTGCGGGGTGCGGAAAAGTGTGACGTTCTCGGCTCAGCACACCGCCCGGAGAGTCCGGGGGGGGACCGCTCAGGGGCAGCCGGGTGACGACCGGTGGGAGATCACCCGGCGGCCCGTCAGGAACTGGTGCCGGTGAGGTGCTCGGGGCGTACCGGTGTCCTGTTCAGCTCCAGCCCGGTCGCGTTCCGGATCGCCGCGAGGACGGCCGGGGTCGACGACAGGGTGGGGGCCTCGCCGATGCCGCGCAGCCCGTACGGGGCGTGCTCGTCGGCGAGTTCGAGCACGTCGACCGGGATCGTCGGCGTGTCGAGGATGGTGGGGAGGAGGTAGTCCGTGAAGGAGGGGTTGCGCACCTTCGCGGTCTTCGGGTCGACGATGATCTCCTCCATGACGGCGACGCCCATGCCCTGGAGGGTGCCGCCCTGGATCTGGCCGAGGACGGAGAGCGGGTTGAGCGCCTTGCCGACGTCCTGGGCGCAGGCCAGTTCGATGACCTTGACCAGGCCCAGCTCGGTGTCGACCTCGACGACCGCGCGGTGGGCGGCGAAGGAGTACTGGACGTGGCCGTTGCCCTGTCCGGTACGGAGGTCGAACGCCTCGGTGGGCCGGTGGCGCCACTCCAGCTCGATGTCGACGACCTCGTCCTCCAGCACGTCGGCCAGGTCCGCGAGGACCTCACCGCCGTCGGTGACGACCTTGCCGCCCTCCAGGAGGAGTTCGGCGGTGGCCCAGGCCGGGTGGTAGGTGCCGAACTTGGTGCGGCCCAGTTCCAGGACCTTCTCCCGTACGGCTTCGCAGGAGTTCTTGACCGCGCCGCCGGTGACGTACGTCTGGCGGGAGGCGGAGGTGGATCCGGCGGAGCCGACGCGGGTGTCGGCCGGGTGGATGGTGACCTGGTTGACGCCGAGTTCGGTCCGGGCGATCTGGGCGTGGACGGTGACGCCGCCCTGGCCGACCTCGGCCATCGCGGTGTGCACGGTGGCGACCGGTTCGCCGTTGATGACCTCCATCCGGACCCGGGCGGTGGAGTAGTCGTCGAAGCCCTCGGAGAAGCCGACGTTCTTCAGGCCGACCGCGTAGCCGATGCCCCGGACGACGCCTTCGCCGTGGGTGGTGTTGGAGAGCCCGCCGGGCAGGGCGCGGACGTCGACGGAGGTGCCGTCGGCGCCGGCCGTCAGCCACTCCTGCTCGGGCGGCAGCGGACGGGCCTTGACCCGGCGCAGCAGCTCGGCGACCGGGGCCGGGGAGTCGCAGGGCTGGCCGGTGGGCAGCAGGGTGCCCTGCTCCATGGCGTTGATCTGCCGGAACTCCACCGGGTCCATGCCGAGCTTCGCGGCCAGCTTGTCCATCTGCGCCTCGTAGGCGAAGCAGGCCTGGACCGCGCCGAAGCCGCGCATCGCGCCGCAGGGCGGGTTGTTGGTGTAGAGGGCGATCGCCTCGATGTCGACGTCCTCGATCTTGTACGGGCCGACCGAGAGCGAGGAGGCGTTGCCGACGACGGCCGGGGAGGCGGAGGCGTAGGCCCCGCCGTCCAGGACGATCCGGCACTTCATGTGCGTGAGCTTGCCGTCCTTGGTGGCGCCGTGCTCGTAGGTGAGCTTCGCCGGGTGCCGGTGGACGTGGCCGAAGAAGGACTCGAACCGGTTGTAGACGATCTTGACCGGCTTGCCGGTGCGGAGCGCCAGCAGGCAGGCGTGGATCTGCATCGAGATGTCCTCGCGGCCGCCGAAGGCCCCGCCGACGCCGGAGAGCGTCATGCGGACCTTGTCCTCGGGGAGGCCGAGGACGGGGGCGATCTGCTTGAGGTCGGAGTGCAGCCACTGGGTGGCGACGTACAGCTCGACCCCGCCGTCCTCGGAGGGCACGGCGAGACCGGACTCGGGGCCGAGGAAGGCCTGGTCCTGCATCCCGAAGACGTACTCGCCCTTGACGATGACGTCGGCGCGCTTGGCGGCCTCGTCGGCGTCGCCCCGGAAGATCGGCTGGCGGTGGACGATGTTGGGGTGCGGGACGTGGCCGATGTGGTGGTCGTCGCGGCCCTCGTGGATGAGCGGGGCGTCGGGCGCGGTGGCCGAGGCCTCGTCGGTGACGAGCGGCAGCTCCCGGTACTCGATCTTGATCTTCGCGGCGGCGCGGCGGGCCGTCTCCGGGTGGTCGGCGGCCACGAGGGCGACCGGCTCACCGTGGTGGCGGACCTTGCCGTGGGCGAGGACGGGGGTGTCCTGGATCTCCAGGCCGTAGTTCTTCATCTCGGCCGGGAGGTCGTCGTAGGTCAGCACCGCGTGGACACCGGAGGTGGCCAGCGCCTCGGAGGTGTCGATGGAGACGATCTCGGCGTGGGCGACGGTGGAGCGCAGCGTCTGGCCCCAGAGCATGTCCTCGTGCCACATGTCGGAGGAGTACGCGAACTCGCCGGTGACCTTGAGGGTGCCGTCGGGGCGGAGCGTGGACTCGCCGATGCCGCCCTTGGTGGGCGAACCCTGGGTGATCTTGGTGGGCGTTCCGGCCGGTACGGTCTGGGCCCTGGGTGCCGTGGCTCCGGGGCGTGCCGTGGCTTCGGGGTGCGTCGTCATGACTGGACCGCCTCTCCCTGGCGGGCGGCCGCGAGGCGGACCGCGTCGAGGATCTTCTCGTACCCCGTGCAGCGGCACAGGTTGCCGGAGAGCGCCTCGCGGATGTCCTGGTCGGACGGGGAGGGGGTGTTCTCCAGCAGTTCGTCGGCGGCGACCAGCAGGCCGGGGGTGCAGAAGCCGCACTGGACGGCCCCGGCGTCGATGAACGCCTGCTGGATCGGGGACAGCTCGACGGCCTCGCCGGTCTGGCCGTCGGTGGGCCGGGCCTGCCAGCGCTTGGCGGAGTCCAGGGTGGTGCCGCAGGCGCCGGTGGCGCAGCCGCCGCCGGGGTGGGCGTCCTCGCGGTGCTTGGCGTAGTCGGCCAGGCCCTCGACGGTGACGACCTCGCGGCCCTCCACCTGACCGGCGGCGACCAGACAGGCGCAGACGGGCACGCCGTCCAGGCGGACCGTGCAGGACCCGCACTCGCCCTGTTCGCAGGCGTTCTTGGAACCGGGCAGCCCCATACGCTCACGCAGCACGTAGAGAAGGGACTCGCCCTCCCACACGTCGTCGGCTTCCTGCTGACGGCCGTTGACCGTGAAATTGACTCGCATGGTTACGCAGCTCCTTCCAGCGTGCGGCCCGCGCCGCGGTACTGCTCCCAGGTCCAGCCGAGCGTGCGGCGGGCCATGATGCCGACCGCGTGCCTGCGGTACTTCGCCGTGCCCCGGACGTCGTCGATCGGGTTGCAGGCGCCGGAGGCGAGCGCGGCGAACTGCTTGGCGATGGCGGGGGTGATGATCTTTCCGTTCTCCCAGAACCCGCCCTCCTCCAGCGCGGCGTTCAGGAAGTCCTCGGCCTCCTTGGCCCGGATGGGCGTCGGGGCGGCGGAGCCGATGCCGGTGCGCACGGTGCGGGTCTCGGGGTGCAGGGCGATGCCGAACGCGCAGACGGCGATGACCATGGCGTTGCGGGTGCCGACCTTGGAGTACTGCTGCGGTCCGTCGGCCTTCCTGATGTGCACGGCGCGGATCAGCTCGTCCGGCGCCAGGGCGTTGCGCTTGACGCCTGTGTAGAAAGCGTCGATGGGAATCAGCCGCGTACCGCGTACGGATTCGGCCTCGACCTCGCAGTCGGCGGCGAGGAGGGCCGGGTGCGCGTCACCGGCCGGCGAGGCGGTGCCCAGGTTGCCCCCGACCCCGCCGCGGTTGCGGATCTGCGGCGACGCGACGGTGTGCGAGGCGAGCGCCAGACCCGGCAGCTCGGTGCGCAGGTGCTCCATGATGGAGCTGTACGGCACGGAGGCGCCGAGCCGTACGCTCTCCTGGCCCACCTCCCACTCGGACAGCTCACCGATGCGGTTCAGGTCAAGGAGGTATTCGGGCCGCCGGTGGTCGAAGTTGATCTCGACCATCACATCCGTACCGCCCGCGATGGGCACAGCCGTGGGGTGCTCGGCCTTGGCGGCGAGCGCCTCCTCCCAGCTGGCGGGGCGAAGGAAGTCCATGAGTGGCTCTCTTCTTCTCAATCGGGTCGTTCACCGGGGCTGGGGACGGCCGGCCCGCGACTGGCTCGTATGGCTCGTTCATGTGGTGTTCACGTGGTGTGTGGCCCAGTACACAAGCCAGGACCCGGCGGGTGCAGTCACCGAAACACTGAAGGAGTTGGCTGGTCTCCGTCCTCGTCTTGTAGATTCGAACGAATGGCGGGGAACAGTAACCTCGCCGTAATTCACAGGTACCCGTTCACCCCTGTGGTCCCCCACCCCTTCCCGGCTTCACCCACCTGCTCCCACCCCTACGGAATGATCGGCGGCGACGAGATGCGGCTGCGCGCACTGCTGGAGACCGATGCGCTGGGCCTGCGGCTGCTCGGCGGCCAGGACGAGCTGGACCGCACGGTCCGGGGCGTCATGACGACCGACCTGCGCGACCCCAGCCGCTACCTCTCCGGCGGCGAGCTGGTGCTGACGGGGCTGGCCTGGCGGCGGGACGCGAGCGACTCCGAGCCGTTCGTCCGGATCCTGGCGGGGGCCGGGGTGGCCGGGCTGGCGGCGGGCGAGGCGGAGCTGGGCGACATCCCGGCCGATCTGGTCGAGGCGTGCGACCACCACCGGCTGCCGCTCTTCGCGGTGCACGAGACCGTGGCATTCGCAACGATCACCGAGCATGTCGTACGCCAGGTCTCCGGCGAGCGGGCGGGCGATCTGGCGGCCGTGGTCGACCGCCACCGGCGGCTGATGACCTCGGGCCCGGCGGGCGGCGGCCCCGAAGTGGTCCTGGACCTGCTCACCTCCGACCTGGACCTGCGGGCCTGGGTCCTCTCCCCCACCGGCCGCCAGATCGCCGGGGCGGGCACCCCGCTGCCCGGCCCCCTGGGCGCCACGCTCGCCGGGCACCACCTGGCCGCGACCCGCACCGGACGCCGGGCCCCGCACCGGGCGGCCGTCGCGGGGACGACGTACTCCCTCTTCCCGATCCGGAACGCCAGCCGGGGCGCGGTCCCGGCCGCCCGGGACGTGCGGGAGTCGGTGCTCTCGGACTGGCTGCTCGCCGTGGAGGCGGACGCCTCGGACTGGCCGGCCGCCCGGCTGGACCTGCTCCAGGGCGTGACCCAGCTGATCGCGGTGGAGCGGGACCGCCGCGAAGCGGCCCGTACGGTACGCCGACGGCTCGCCCAGGAGGTCCTGGAGCTGGTCCAGGCGGGCGCCGCCCCGGCCGAGATCGCCGCCCGGCTCCGGGTCGCCGCCCCGGTCCTGCTGCCCGGCCTCGGGGTGGCCCCGCAGTGGCAGGTCGTGGTGGCCCGGGTCGACTGGACCGCCGCCGACGCGAGCGCGCCGGGCGGGGTCCCGGGAGACATCGCGGGCGGGCCGGTCGCCCAGGCGCTGCTGGAGGAGATCCTCGTCGACCCGGCGGTCAGCGGCCCCGACTCCGCCGACCGGATCGCCGTCGCCCACACGGGCGAGGAGGCCATCGCGCTCGTACCGCTCCCTGCCGGGCCCGCGCCCCTCCCGGACACGGTAGGTGACGCCACCGACACCGACGCCGACGCGGATGCCGGTCTCCCGGCGGACGGCGACGGGGCCGTACGGGAGACGGGGACGGGGGCTCCGGCGGCAGCCGGGGCAGGGACTGGGGCCGGGGCGAAACCAGGGACCGGCGCGGCCCCCACGGCCGCCGCTCAGGACCCCGCGCTCCACGCCGACGCGCTGCTCGCCGCCGTACGCGAACCGCTCTCGGCGGGGCTCGCCGACGACGGGCGGCTGACACTCGGTGTCAGCGCTGCCGTGCACTCGGCCGAGGGGCTGCGCGGGGCGCTGGAGGAGGCCCGGCACGCCCGCCGGGTGGCGGCGGCCCGGCCGGGCCGGGTCTGCGCGGCGGGCCACCACGAGCTGGCCTCGCACGTGCTGCTGCTGCCGTTCGTCCCCGACGACGTCCGCCGCGCCTTCACCGCCCGGTTGCTGGACCCGCTGCGCGACTACGACCGGCGCCACCGCGCGGAGCTGATCGAGACGCTGGAGGCCTTCCTCGACTGCGACGGCTCCTGGACACGGTGCGCGGCCCGGCTGCACCTCCACGTCAACACACTGCGCTACCGCGTCGGCCGCATCGAGCAGTTGACGGGCCGTGACCTCTCGCGGCTGGAGGACAAGCTCGATTTCTTCCTCGCCCTGCGTATGAGCTGACCCGCGCGCCCCGCCGAGCGCGGGTCCGCTCCCCCCGTTTGTGAATTCCTTCACCTGACATCGGTCGGACCTCTTGGCCCGGCGTGCCGATCCGTGCTGAGATGCGGCGGTACTCAACAGCACAATGGCGCGCTCGGGGAGGGCAATGTGGCGGATACCGCCATGTCTGGTTCCGGAACGACAGCAGATGACGATCCGCCGCTCCAGACAGCGGTATGGCGGCTGCGGTCCCGCGCCTGCTGGACGGATGCGGCCGCCCTGCTGGAGCCGCACGCGGCGAGCGACCCGGCGGCGGCGCTCCAGCGCACCGCCCTGCTGACCGAACGGTGCCTCTACACCGGCGAGGGGTGGACCGACGCCGAGGACGCGCTGCGGAGCGCGGAGGCGCTGGCCCGCACCGACGACGAGCGCGGCGGGGCCGCCTGTGAGCGGGGCCATCTCGCCTACGCCTCCACCCTGTTGGGCGTACGGGACCGGGCCGACGAGGCGAGCGTGGCGCTGAGCCGGGCGGCGGCGCTGCTGGCCCCCACCGCGCCCGGGCGGCCGCTGCTGGACTTCCGGCGCGGGCTGATCGCGCAGAACATCGCGGACGCCCCGCAGTCCGCCCGCGCCGCCTACCGCCGGGCGCACGCCGGTGCGGCCGCGCGCGGCGACGAGCTGCTGCTCTCCTTCACCTGGCGCCACCTCGCCGCCCTCGCGCTCCAGGAGGGTGAGCTGGCCGAGGCCCGGCACGGGTTCGCGGAGTCGCTGCGGATCCGGGAGGAGCTGGGCTATCTGGTCGGTACGGCCCCGGCGCTGATCTCGCTGGCGGAGGCGGAGCCCGAACCGGAGGCGGCCCGGCTGCGCGCGGAGGCGGGGCGGCTGTTCCGGCTGCTGGGCGGGGTGCCGACCTGGCTGGCCCCGCACCTCGGGGTCCCGGGTCCGCGACCGGCGGCGGGCTGAGGGGCGTTGGCCTGGGTGCGCGGACGTCCGGGGGCCCTCAGACGTCCGCGCCCGTGAAGTGTTCCCGTACGAGGGCCTGCACGACGGCCAGGTCCTGGGCGGTCAGGGCGTCCAGCAGCGCCGTGTGCTCGGCGGCGTCGGCCAGCAGGTCGGCACGGCGGGTGGCGGGGTTGGCCACCAGCGGCCACTGCGAGCGGCGGTGCAGCTCGTCGGCGATGGCCACCAGCTGCTCGTTCCCCGCCAGGGCGAGGACCGCCCGGTGGAAGGCCCGGTCGCACTCGGCGTAGCTCGCCCGGTCGCCCACCGCGGCGGCCGCGACCGTGGCGTCCGCCAGCGGCCGCAGCGCCGCCCACCGCTCCGCCGGGACGGTGCGGGCCAGCCGGAGCATCACCGGCACCTCGATCAGGGCCCGTACCTCGGCCAGCTCCGCCAGCTCCCGGGGCCCGCGCTCGCTGACCCGGAAGCCGCGGTTCGGCACCACCTCGACGGCGCCCTCGGTGGCCAGCTGCTGCATCGCCTCGCGCACCGGGGTCGCGGAGACCCCGAAGCGGGCGCCGAGCACGGGGGCGGAGTAGACCTGGCCGGGGATCAGCTCGCCGTCGACGAGCGCGGCGCGCAGGGCCTCCAGGATCTGGCCCCGGACGGAGTGACGGACGACACGGGGGGCGGGCGGCTCGCCGTGCGTGTGCTCGCCCCGGGCCCCGCGAGCGCCCCCGGCGCGCTCGACGTCCTGCGAACGGCCGACGCACAGCTGTTCGGGCACCCGGCCGGTCACCGGGGTGCCCGCGGGCGCGTACGGCGGCCGTACGCCCTCTCGCGCGCTGCCCTGCTCCACCCGGACCTCCTCGGCCTGCCTGCGGGCCGGGTCGCGTGCGCCCGGCCCCCCGTGCACGATAGAGGGAGGAGGCCGCAGTTCAAACATCGATTGCGTCGGGTAAGGTAAACCTTACCTGCACACGATCCCGATTCGGTGGTCCCTGCATGACCCTCACCCCGCTGCTCGCCGGCGCCGCGACGACGTCCCCCGTGACCGCCGCGTACACCCGCCTGACCGAGGTCTTCCCCGGTCTGCGCGCCGAGGTGCTCGACGAGGGCGTGAGCGCCCCGACGGGCGCCGGCTGGGTCGGCGCGGCCGAGCTGGCCGCCGGCGGGGCCGCCGTGGACACCTTCCTGGCCTGGGACAACGCCCAGGTGCTCCGGGACTACGGACAGCAGGCCCGCCCCGACGTGGTGGCCAGCTTCGGCCTCCACCGGTACGCCTGGCCCGCCTGTCTGCTGGTGACCGTGCCCTGGTTCCTGCACCGCCGGGTGCCGCGCATCCCGGTCGAGGACGTGGCCTTCCAGCGGGCGCTCGGGCACCTGACCGTGCGGGTGAGGGAGTTCGCCTGCCTCCCGGACGACCCGGCGGCGGACCTCCCCGGCGCCCGGGTGGTGCCGGACGAGGCGGCGCTGCGGGCCGAGGTGCTGGCCGCGCTCACCGAACACCTGGCCCCGGTGCTGGAAGGTTTCGGTCCGCGGATGCGGCGGGGGAAGCGGGCGCTGTGGGGGATGGCGACCGACGAGATCGTCGAGGGCCTCTGGTACATCGCGCACCTGCTCGGTGAGGAGCGCCGCGCGATGGCCGAGCTGGAGCTGCTGCTCCCCGGCACTACGAAGCCGTACGTGGGCACCGCGGGCTTCCGCGAGCTGACCGGCCCCGAGGGGCAGTCGCTGCCGACCCGGGACCGGGCGAGCTGCTGCCTCTTCTACACCCTGCGCCCCGAGGACACCTGTGTGACCTGCCCGCGCACCTGTGACGCCGACCGGGTCCGGAAGCTCGCCACCGCTTCCTGACTCCCGCCCGGCCGACCGACGGGCCGGTCGCCCGACGGAAACGGAAGGCCCTGATCCACACCGCCCTTCCGGATGACGTGAAATCGAACGCAACTCGCTTTCACCGCGCGGCAGTTCGAGAAGATTCCACCCATCGATAGCCTCTCCCACCCCCATGGCGTGCTCTTGTCCCGAAACCCGCGGAGCGGGACGGGAATTCCGTCACGATGGCGCACGAAACGCCCTACGTGATGCAAGGGACCGCGCATGAGACTGACCGACATATCGCTTGACTGGCTGCTTCCGGGCGCCGTGCTGCTCGTGGGAGTCATGGCGGCGGTGACGGTGGTCGCTCGCGGCAGGCGTGCCGCCGGCAAGGCCGCGGCCGACGACTCCTGGGAACGCAGCGAGGAGCGCCGGCGACGCAAGGAAGCGCTGTACGCCACCGCCAGTTACGTCCTGCTGTTCTGCTGCGCGGCCGTCGCCGCCGCGCTCTCCTTCCACGGGCTCGTCGGCTTCGGCCGGCAGAACCTGAACCTGAGCGGCGGCTGGGAGTACCTGGTCCCGTTCGGACTGGACGGGGCCGCGATGTTCTGTTCCGTGCTGGCCGTACGGGAGGCGAGCCACGGAGACGCGGCGCTCGGCTCCCGGCTGCTGGTGTGGACGTTCGCCGGGGCCGCCGCCTGGTTCAACTGGGTGCACGCCCCGAGGGGCATGGACCACGCGGGCGCCCCGCACTTCTTCGCGGGGATGTCCCTCTCGGCCGCGGTGCTCTTCGACCGCGCGCTGAAGCAGACCCGGCGGGCCGCGCTGCGCGAACAGGGCCTGGTGCCCCGCCCGTTGCCGCAGATCCGGATCGTCCGCTGGCTGCGGGCCCCCGGGAGACCTTCGGTGCCTGGTCGCTGATGCTCCTGGAGGGCGTCCGCACCCTGGACGAGGCGGTGGACGAGGTGCGGGAGGACCGCAAGGAGCGGGAACAGGACCGGGTGCGCCGCCGCGACCAGGCGAAGCTGGAGCGGGCCCGTATCAAGGCCCTCAACCGGCAGAACCGGGCCTGGGGGCGCGGCCGCATCGGCCACCAGGTGGACGTCCAGGCACTCGCCCCGGCGGCCTCGGGCACGGGCGGCACGGCGCCGCCCGTCGCGGAGCCCGCCATAGCGGAGCCGGGTCAGCTGCCTCTGCGCCCCCGGCCATCCCTGCAAGCCGTCGGCCCGACACAGCCGGCGGACGGTTCGAACTCGAAGAGCCTTGGCCCTTCGACCCCGGGAAGTGACCGGGGGGCCGTCGATCTCACCGCCGAGGACGACACCCAGACACTCCCCCGGCTCGACTCGCTGGAGCAGAAACTGAAGGATCTGGAGCAGCAGTTCGGCTGAGCGTGCGGGCCACCGGCCCGCACGCCGTGCGGCGGAGGGGCGTTCAGACCCCTTCGCCGCGCAGCTCGAACCAGACCACCTTCCCCAGGGCCCGCGCCTCGACCCCCCAGGCGTCGGCCAGGCTCCGCACCAGGATCAGCCCCCGGCCGTGCGTACCGTCGTCGGCGTTCGGTACGTACGGCGCGGGCAGGTCCGCCTCGAAGTCCTGGACCTCCACCCGGAGCGCCGCGGGCGTGGCCGTCGCGGTGACCACGGCCCCGTGCCGGGTGTGGATCAGCGCGTTGGTCACCAGCTCGCTCAGCAGCAGCTCCGCCTCCTCGATCCGTTCGGCGCCGGAGCGATGTCGGAGGAACTCCCGCAGCTCGCGCCGGACCTCCCCCACCGCCGACCGTTCCGTATGGCCCACTCTGCGGCGCATCCGGGCCGGCTGCTGCGCCTCACCCGGTCTCCGTCCCCGGGGGCCTCGCCCCTCGGCGGCCCGGTCCCTCTTCTGACGCTTCACCGTTTCCCCCGCCCGCACAGCGATTCGACCTCCTCTGTCCCGGCCGTCCGTCGAACAGCCTCACGGGATGCATGCCCCTGTACGCGCACGGTCACGCTTGTCGATCCGGCCGGAAGAGCACGGGCCGGGGCAGCGGGGGGCGCATGGGGAATGCCGCCCCACGGATGCGGTCAGGGGCGCTCCGGGCGGCGCAGGGAGCGCATCAGGGCCGGGGGGAGTCGCTCACGGTCTCAAGGGCGGGGCACGTTACGGAGGTTGGAGCGGGCCATCTGGAGCATGCGCCCCACTCCGCCGTCCAGGACGACCTTGCTGGCCGAGAGGGCGAAGCCGGTGACCATGTCCGCCTTGATCTTCGGCGGGATGGAGAGCGCGTTGGGGTCGGTCACCACGTCGACGAGTGCCGGGCCCTTGTGCTTGAAGGCGTCCTTCAGCGCGGCCTGCAGCTGCTTGGGCTTCTCGACCCGCACCCCGTACGCCCCGCAGGCGCGGGCGACGGCGGCGAAGTCGGGGTTCTTGTTGGTGGTGCCGTAGGCGGGCAGCCCGCCGACCATCATCTCCAACTCCACCATGCCCAGGGATGAGTTGTTGAAGAGGACCACCTTCACCGGCAGGTCGTACTGAACGAGGGTGAGGAAGTCGCCCATCAGCATGGAGAATCCGCCGTCGCCCGCCATCGCCACGACCTGCCGTCCGCGGTCCACGAACTGGGCGCCGATCGCCTGCGGCAGCGCGTTGGCCATCGAACCGTGGGAGAACGAACCGATCACCCGCCGCTTGCCGTTGGGCGTCAGATAGCGGGCGGCCCAGACGTTGTTCATGCCGGTGTCGACGGTGAACACCGCGTCCTCGTCGGCCATCTCGTCCAGGACGGAGGCCACGTACTCGGGGTGGATCGGGGTGTGCTTCTCGACCTTGCGGGTGTAGGCCTTGACGACCCCCTCCAGCGCGTCGGCGTGCTTCTTCAGCATCCGGTCGAGGAACTTGCGGTCGCTCTTGGGCTTCACCCGGGGCGTCAGACAGCGCAGCGTCTCGCGCACATCGCCCCAGACGGCCAGGTCCAACTTGGATCGCCTGCCCAGGTGTTCGGGCCGCACGTCGACCTGCACGATCTTCACGTCGTCCGGCAGGAACGCGTTGTACGGGAAGTCCGTGCCGAGCAGGATCAGCAGATCGCACTCGTGGGTGGCCTCGTAGGCGGCGCCGTAACCGAGCAGCCCGCTCATGCCGACGTCGTACGGGTTGTCGTACTGGATCCACTCCTTGCCGCGCAGCGCGTGCCCGACCGGGGCCTTCACCTTCTCCGCGAACTCCATCACCTCGGCGTGCGCGCCCGCCGTCCCGCTGCCGCAGAACAGCGTCACCCGTTTGGCCCGGTCCACCATCCGGCAGAGCTTGTCGATCTCGTCGTCGCCGGGGCGTACGGTCGGCCGCGAGGTGACCAGCGCGTGCTCGACGGTCCTGTCCGGGGCGGTCTTGGAGGCGACGTCGCCCGGCATCGTCACGACGCTGACACCACCGCGCCCGATGGCGTGCTGGATGGCCGTCTGGAGCAGGCGCGGCATCTGCTCCGGGTGGGAGATCATCTCGTTGTAGTGGCTGCACTCCTGGAAGAGCAGCTCGGGGTGCGTCTCCTGGAAGTAGCCGAGCCCGATCTCGCTGGAGGGGATGTGCGAGGCGAGGGCGAGGACCGGGGCCATCGAGCGGTGCGCGTCGTACAGCCCGTTGATCAGGTGCAGATTGCCCGGGCCGCACGACCCGGCGCAGGCCGCCAGCGAACCGGTGACCTGGGCCTCGGCCCCGGCGGCGAAGGCGGCGGTCTCCTCGTGGCGGACATGGATCCAGTCGATGGCCGAGTTACGCCGAATGGCGTCCACGACGGGGTTCAGACTGTCGCCGACGACCCCGTACAGACGCTTGACGCCCGCCCGGGCGAGGATGTCGACGAACTGCTCCGCCACGTTCTGCTTGGCCATGGGTGCGCGCCCTTCTCCCTCTGCTCCGTGCCCTGTCGGCTGTCCGGACTCCGGAGACCGAAACATCGGCCGGACCGTTCGGTCTCCGGAACCCATCAACCCACGGCGGGCGCGGTTACGCCTCCCAGACGGCCGCGCAGGTGCGGTCGTCGGCGTACCCCTTGACCCGGAGCTGGGTGTCGGCGAGGAAGGCGGGCAGCCCGGGCGGCCCTGGCGGGCCCCAGCGCTCGGCCAGCTCGGCGGGCAGCTCCGGTTCGCCGCGCATCGGCTCGGCCAGCCCGTTGCTGCAGAGCAGCAGCGTGTCGCCCGGCCGGGCGACGGAGGCCCGGAACCGGAACAGCTCGGCGGGCGGCGGGGCGGGGCCGTCGCTGTACGGGGACGGGGGCGTGGTGATCTGGAGGTCCATGGTCAGCCGGTCGCCGTCCGCCCCCTCCTCGCCGGGGCTGTCGGCCGCGGCGGAGGGCTGCTGCTCCGGAATCACCGGCTCCAGGTCCTGCCACCGCCCGTCGCGGAGCCGGAACAGGCCGCCGCTGCCGACGCCGAAGAAGACCCGGGTACGGCAGTCGGGGTCGGCGGAGAGCAGCAGGCACCGCAGGCTGGTGGTGTATTCCTGCGGCTCCAGGCCGAGTTCGGCGGCGCGGGCGCGGAGCTTGCCGTACGTACGGTCGGTGAGCCGGTGCAGCCCCGACTTCAGGTCGGCCCGGCGGCCCGCCCTTATGTCCTCGGAGAGCCGGGCATGGCTGCGGGCCACGGCCCCGCCGATCCAGCGGCAGGCGTCGGCCGCCGCGAGGTGCGCCCCCTCACCGCCGCGTACGCCCCCGGCGACGGCGACGAGCACGAGGGCGCTCTCGGCGGCCCCGAACCGTGCGGTGAGCAGCGCATCCCGCCGGGGCTCACCCCGGAACCGCGCGGAGTCCCCCCGCACGGAGGCGGCCCGCAGGGTGTACGTCCCGTACCGGGCGCCGTCCAGGACGGTGTCGGGGACCAGGGCGTCCAGGTTCTCCGAGGTGGCGGCGGGCAGCGCGGCGGGGTCGGCGTCGTAGGTGGGCGGCCGGTCCCCCAGATGGTCGACGAGCGGCCGGGTCCCACCACCCCCGTCGGCCGGTGCGTCGCTCGCGGCCCAGTCCGGCGGGAGCCGGTGCAAGGCGCTGGGGTCCGGGACGGTGGCACTCTCGTCGGCCACCACCTCGGGCTCCGGCTCGGGCGGCTTCGGCGCGGCGAAGGTACGGGGGCGGGGCCCGGGCGGACCTGCGGGGGCCTCCCAGGGAGCGGGGAAGACGGTGTTACGGGGTCCGGGCACAGCGGCGGGAGCCGGTGCGGGTGAGGCGGCCGGGACGGGTGGAGCGGGATCGGGAACGGGGGCAGGGGCGGTCGCGGGGGCCGCTGGACACGCGTCCCAGGCGGACCGAGGGTCGGGGGTCGGCTCGGGGGCCGGAGCGGCCGACCGTTCGGGGCGCTGCTCGGGGGCGGGCACGGAGGCGGGCGCGGAGGCGAGCCCCGGTACGCCCGACTCCTGCGACGGCTCCGTCGGCCTTCTGGGCGGCGCGGGCAGAGGTTCAGGCGCGCCCCGCTGCTCCGATTCCCGCTCTGCCCGCGGTTCCGCCAGGCTTCCGGGCCGCGGCGCGGGCGCGGAGGCGGGGCCGGGTCCGCCGGGTTCCTCCGGTCCCGGCCCCGTCCGCGCCCCCTGACAGGGCTCCGGCGGCAGAGCTTCCGCCCCCACCTCCGGTTCCGGTCTCCGCTCCGCCCGTGGCTCGGGCGGCCGTCCGGCCCGCGCCTCGGGTGCGGGTCCGGGCGCCGGTCTCCGCTCCGGGGCCGCTGCTCTGCTCACCGTGTCCGACACGGAGTCGAAGCGGTCGTCGAGGCTGTCGGGCGCGCTGCTCGGACCCGTGTCCGGCGCGGTCTCGTCGTACAGCTTCCGCCACCAGTCGTCCTCGTGGGCGACGGGCTTCTCCCCCTGCTGACTCATGCCCTTATTGTCCACCGCGGGCCCCGTCCGAAAACGGAGCATCGCCAAAAAGTGGCCCGTAAATGGGGTCGGCCGGGCGGCCCCACCCCCCACGGGAAGGACGCCCGGCGGACCGGTCGGTGTGATCAGCGGCTCACCAGCTCAGCCGCTCATCGGGTCAGCGCACGGCGTAGGCGTCGTTCACCGTCTGCACCACGGAGTTGCCGTCGGCGTCCGTCAGTTCGGTGCGCAGGGTGACCGTCCGGCCCGCCGCGTCCGCGTGGTCGACGGTCGCCGTCCACGTCCCGCCCTGCTGGGCCGTGGCCGCCGCGTGCCAGGTCTCGCCGCCGTCGTACGAGAAGGAGACCGTGGCGGCGGTGATCCTGCCGGGGGTGTGACCGGCGTGCCCGGTGGCGGCGAGGCCGATGCGCAGGCCGTCCTTCGCGAGGACGGTCTTCATCCCGTCGGCCGGGACGCCGTAGCGCGGGAAGAGCAGCGGAAGCGGCTGGGACGGAACCTCCGGCTTCCGCTCGCTGCGGAACTTCCAGGTGGTCTCCGTCTGCGTGGACCGCTTCCAGACGGCGGCGGGCGAGCCGATCTTCGTGGTCATCAGGGTGAGTTCGTACGCGGCGTCCTCGGCGGGCACGGTGAAGACACCGAACGGGTAGCCGCTCTCCCCCACGGACTCGCCGTTCCGGGTGAGCCGTACGTTGCCGATGTCACCGAACGAGCCCTGCTGGCCCACGTGTTCGGAGTCGGTCATGAACGCCGGGGCGAACCCGATCAGGTTGTCCTGGCGTTCACCGGCCAGCAGTTCCTTCCCTGTCGCGTCGCGCGGGGCACCGGGGACGAGGAGCCCCCGGTACCACGCCTCGGTGGTGGTCCGACCGGCCTGGTACGTACGGGCGTTGCCGGTCATCAGCTCGCCCCAGGGGAAGCTGGAGGAGAGCATCTTCTGCCAGACGGTGCCGCCCGCCGTGTAGTACTCGGTGCGCTTGCCCGGTGCGGCGACCACATCGAGGTTCGAGGCGCCGAAGGTTCCGCCGTAGGGCCGGGAGACGAGGAGCGTGTCGACGAAGTCGGCTGCCACGCCCATGGATTCATGGGTGGAGACGACCGAGCCGAGCTTCCGGTCGCGGACCTTGTAGGTGCGGTCGGAGGTGACCGGCCGCGTCTCCGGGAACGACAGGTTGTAGACGTACGGGCTGACGGCCGTGGCCCGCCAGGAGACCTCCGCCTTCCCCTTGCCGAGCGCCCCGGTCAGTACGGCGGCCTCATCGGCGCGCAGGGCGAGGACCGGCAGGGGCGCGGCCCCGTAACCGATGCCGGGCTGCCAGTCACCGGCCGAGGGGCGGTGCACCAGGAGGGCGGTGGCCCCGGCCTCCTCGGCGGCCCGTGCCTGGGCGAGGACGTTGGAGGCGCCGTCGGCCACCTTCACCAGGGCGATCCGCCCCTCCGCCCCGGCCGCTTCCAGCTCGGCAGGGGTGCCCGCGCCCGCGTCGACGACCTCGGCGCGGCCCGTGCCGTCCAGGTTGACCGAGCCGGTGGTGGCGGGCCTGGGGTGCAGGGCGGGACCGCCGACGAGGGAGAACTTCTCGATCTGCGGGGCGTAGGCGCGCCAGAAGGAGGCGAACTCGAAATCCCCGTCACGCGCCGCCCCTTGGACGTCCGCCAGGTACTCCTTGATGATGCCGGTGCCCGCGAGGGAGCCGGAGTGCAGCCAGGTGCCGTCCCAACTGCGCCCAAAGGAAAGGGTCGCACCACGGGTCTCGCTCGCCCGGTCCTCGGTGGTCACCCGCAGGCGGTGGGCCTTGCGGGCGTCCAGGACGAGGGTGGTGTCCTTGGTCAGGTTCAGCTGAGGCCTCGCCAGATAACCTACCGACGCCACGAGATGGCCGGCCCCGTCGGTGGTGTCGGGGGTGGCGATGAAGCTGGAGACGAAGTACGCGCCGGGGCGGACCCGGTACGTCTGGTCGGTGGCGCCCTGGTTGAAGCGGCGTTCACCGGAGGCGGTGTCGGTGCCGATGAGGTCGACCGAGGAGACCCCGCCGGCGGGCTTTCCGTCGCGGTCGACGAGCTTGACCCGCAGGGTGACGGTCTCCGGCTCCACGTAGAGGGAGAACGGGGTGGAGACCGTCACTCCCCCGGGCCCCGTGGCGAGGATCCGCCCGGTGACGTCCCCGTACTGGGCTGCGGTCAGCCGGGCGGCGGGGTCGAGGGCGAGCGGGACCTCGACGGTGGCCCCGGCGGGCACGGTGACGGTCGCCCGCCCGAGGGAGGCGACCTTCGAGCGGACGGCCGAGCCGTCGTTGCCGGTGACGCCCGCGACCTTCAGCGAGAGCTTCACCGCCGTGCCGCCCGTGTTGGTGTACGGCACCGGCACCGTCGTCCGGTCGCTCCTGTCCTGGGGCCAGTTGAAGGTGCCGCCCTGGACGGCGGGGGCGCCGAGCACCGGCGTACGGACGGCGCGGTCGACGTCGAGACGGCCGCCACCGGTCTCCCGTACGTCACCGGGGACCGCGCTCCTCGCGGAGGAGACGAGCGCCGCCTTGATCTGCTGGGCGGTCCACCCGGGGTGGCGCTGCCTGACGACGGCGGCGGCGCCCGCGACGTGCGGGGTCGCCATCGACGTACCGGACATGGCGCGGTACGCCTGGGAGCCGCGTCCCCCGGCGGACGCGGCCGAGATGGCGACGCCGGGCGCGGTGATCTCGGGCTTGAGGGTGTGCGAGGCGATCGTGGGGCCCCGGCTGGAGAAGGAGGCCGTCGCGTCGTCCCGGTCGACCGCGCCCACGGTGAGGACGCCGGGCGCGCAGCCGGGCGAGGAGACGGTGTTGAGGGACGGGCCGAGGTTTCCGGCCGCGACCACGAACAGGGTGCCCTTGTTCCTGGACAGTTCCTCGGCGGCCAGGCTCATCGGGTCGGTGCAGTCGGTGGGTTCCGCGCTGCCGAGGCTCATGGAGACGACGTCGGCCTTGTTGTCGACGGCCCACTGCATGCCCGCGATGATCCAGGAGGCGGCGCCCGAGCCGCTGTCGTTCAGGACCTTGCCCACCAGGAGGTCGGCACCGGGGCCACCCCCTTGTTCTTCCCACCACTCGCCGCGCCGGAGCCGCCGACGGTGGAGGCGACATGGGTGCCGTGGCCCCGGAGGTCGTCGGTGGTGGCGGAGTCGGTGAAGTTCTCGGAGGCGGTGATCCGGCCGTCCAGGTCCGGGTGCCGGGCGTCGGCCCCGGTGTCCAGGACGGCGACCTTGGTGCCGGTGCCGTCGTAGCCGGCGGCCCAGGCACGGTCGGCGCCGACCTGCTGGGTCGACCTGTCGAGAGTGGCCCGGACCTTGCGGTCGAGCCAGAGCTTCTTGAGACCGGCGCCGGACCGGGAGCGGGGTGCAGTGAGGTCGGCCCAGAAGTCGGCGGTCCGCTTCTTGTCGGCCTTCAGCGCGAGGCCGTCGATGGCGTGGAGGGCCTGGCCGCGCTCGGCACCGCGCGGGGTGAGGGGGGCGGTGCGGGCGGCGTCGGCGGTGTAGGTGGCGATCAGCGGGACGGAATCGGTGCCGCTGTCGTCGTACCCCTGGCGGATCAGCCCCGTGACGTTGAACAGCTCCTCGTCGACCGTGCCCCGGGCGAGCGCGGCGACGGCGGCCTCCGGGTAGACGTACAGGTCGCTGCCGGACTGCCGGGTCTGGAGGAGCGGGGTGGTGCCGTCGGGGCGGGGCAGGGCCGTGGCGGCGGAGGCGCCCGAGGCGTCCGTGGTCACCAGCACCCTGTCGCCGGTGACGAGGGTCAGGGTGACGGGCTTCGCGGCCGGTCCGGCGGCCACGCTGCCGGTGAGCGGTCGGTCGGCGGCTCGCTCGTCCGGTGGCGCCGCCACGGACGGTGCGATCGCGGTGACGGCGAGCACGGCGGCGGTCGCCGCCCCCAGTGCCGTACGCGATATCGGGCGCATCGCTCTCCCCAGGTCGTTCCGGAACGAAGCAGCCCAAGGGGCCGTATTCCGGAGGTTGTTGGTGCTGCGGTGGCGCAACAGTGGCAGAGGGGCCAGGGGTACAGGGGATGATGTTCGCGGCGGGTTTACGCCGTGGCCCTTTCCCGCCACGGCGCCGACCGGCCGGAACGGGCGCTGCGACGCGCGATCACCACACCGGGGAGGTCGAGGGAATGCTGGGGGCCATAGGTCTCGACGAGCGGCAGGAGGCCGCGTACCGCGCACTGGTGGCGGCCGGGGCGGCGGAACTCCCCGATCTCGCCCACCGGCTCTCCCTCCCGGAGGCGGAGGCCGAGCGGGTGCTGCGCCGGCTGGAGCAGCAGGGGCTGGCCGCGCAGTCCTCGGCGCGCCCGGGCCGCTGGGTGGCGGCCCCGCCGGGCGTGGCGCTGGGGGCCCTGCTGACCCAGCAGCGCCATGAGCTGGAGCGGGCGGAGCTGGCGTCGGCGCTGCTGGCGGAGGAGTACCGGGCGGAGGCGAGCGAGCCCGAGGTGCACGACCTGGTGGAGGTGGTGACCGGGGCGGCGGCGGTCGCCCAGCGCTTCCACCAGGTGCAGCTGGGGGCCGCGTCCGAGGTGTGCGCGCTGGTCACCGGGAAGCCGATCGCGGTGACCGGTACGGAGAACGAGGCCGAGGAGCGGGCGGCCTCGCGCGGGGTCGTCTACCGGGTGGTCGTCGAGCGCGAGGTGCTGTCGCTGCCGTCGGGGATCCTGGAGCTGTCGGCGGCGCTGGGCCGGGACGAGCAGTGCCGGGTGGTCGACCGGGTGCCGACGAAGCTGATGATCGCGGACGGCACCACGGCGATGGTGCCGCTGACCGGGCGGGGTGCCGAGCCCGCCGCTCTGGTCGTCCACGCCAGCGGGCTGCTGGAGTCGCTGATGGGCCTCTTCGAGGCGGTGTGGCGGGAGGCCCTGCCGCTGCGGCTCGGGGAGGGCGGGTGCGGGGTGCGCGAGGAGGGCGTCGGCCCGGACGCGACGGACCTGGAGATCCTCTCGCTGCTGCTGGCCGGACTGACCGACGCCAGTGTGGCCAAGCAGCTGGAGCTGGGGCTGCGGACCGTGCAGCGCCGGGTCAAGGGGCTGATGGAGCTGACCGGGGTCTCCACCCGGCTCCAGCTGGGCTGGCACGCGTACGAACGCGGCTGGGTGGCCCGCTCGGGACCACAGGGAACGGCTGCGGCGGCCGGGACGGCCATGACGCCCGGTACGACGGCCACGGCCACCGGCGCGGTCGCGGCACCCGGGACGGCCGCCACCCCCTCCGCCCCGCCCGCCGTGCCCCCATCGGCGCAGGTCGCCGGGGTGCGCTGACGGGCGGAGCGGTGCTCTCTCCGGCACGCTGGTCGGATGAGTGTGTGGCAGCTCGTCGCCGTGGGCCTGGTCATGCTGCTGGGGCTGGTCGGGGTCCTGCTGCCGGGCGTGCCGGGCCAGGCGATCGTCTGGGCCGCGGTGCTCTGGTGGGCGCTGACGGACATGACCCCGACGGCCTGGGGTGTCCTGATCGGCGCAACGGCCCTGATGCTGTTGAACCAGGCCCTCAAGCCGCTGCTGCCGCCCCGCCGCCCGGGTGAGTCGGGGGCGCCCCGCCGGACGGTGATGATCGGCGGGGTCGCGGGGATCGTGGGCTTCTTCGTGGTGCCCGTGGTGGGCGGGATCGCCGGGTTCGTGGGGGCGATCTACGGGGCGGAGCGGCTGCGGCTGGGCAGTCGCGGGGCGGCGGGGACGTCCGTGCGCTCGGTGATGCGGGCGACGGGCTACGCGACGCTGGTGGAGCTGTTCGCCTGCCTGCTGGTGGCGGGGGCCTGGCTGGGCGCGCTGCTCTGGGGGTGACCGCGCCCGGCGCGCGGAGCGGCCTCCCGTACGGCGGTCTCCAGATGGCGTACGGCGTACGAGCGCCAGGGCCGCCACCGCTCGGCCCCCGGTGTCCCGTACGGGTCCACGTCCGGGTCGCCCAGCGCCCGCATCCGGACCAGCGCGGCGGTCCGCCGGTCAACCCCGGGCAGGGTGGCCAGCACGCGTTCCGCCTCCGCCCGGTCGGCCCCGGCGTCCAGCCGCAGCTGCCCGTCGGCGAGCGCGGCGGCCAGGGTCCGCAGGGCGGGGTCGGGGGCGGCACCGGCCAGCACGCCCGGCTCGGGGAACACATGGGTGAGCGCGCCGCACGGCACGTCCAGCACCTTCCCGTACCGCTCGACCAACTCCGCCGCCCGCTCCCGCCCCACCAGCGCCCGTACGGCCTCCTCCTCCGGGTCCGCGGCGCCCGGCGAGCGCAGCCCGGGGCGGGCGGCGACCAGCGGGGCGAGCCGGGGGTCGGCGGCCAGGGCCTCGTCGACGGCGTACGGATCGGCGTCCAGGTCGAACAGGCGCCGCAGCCGCTGTACGGCGGTGGTCAGGTCGCGGAGATCGGTGAGGTGGATCCGGGCCTCCAGCCACGGTCCGGGGGACGCCTCGTCGACGGCGACGATCCCGGTCCCGTACGGCAGCCGCAGCGTACGCCGGTAGGTGCGGCGCCCCGGCTCCCCGGTCAGCTCCTCGACCCGGGCCACGGCCCCCTCCCCGAGCAGGTCGAAGACGGCCCCGGCGGCGTACGGGCCCCGATGGGCGAGTCGCAGCGGGATCCCGGCGCGCAGCCCCGTGGCCCGGCCGCCGCCGAGCCCGGTCCCGGCCTCCGCGCGCAGGGCGCTGGGGGTACGGGCGTAGATCCGGCGGATGGTGTCGTTGAACTGCCGCACACTGGCGAACCCGGCCGCGAAGGCGATCTCGGTGACGGGCAGCACGGTGGTCTGGAGGAGCACCCGGGCGGTGTGGGCGCGCTGGGCGCGGGCGAGCGCGACGGGTCCGGCGCCCAGCTCGGCATTGAGCTGGCGCTGGACCTGCCGGGCGCTGTAGCCGAGCCGCCCGGCCAGCCCGGGGACGCCTTCGCGGTCGACCACGCCGTCACCGATGAGCCGCATGGCGCGGCCGACGACATCGGCGCGGACGTTCCACTCGGCCGAGCCGGGCACGGCGTCGGGGCGGCAGCGGCGGCAGGCCCGGAACCCGCCCGCCTGGGCGGCCGCCGCCGTGGGGTAGAAGCGCACGTTGGCGCGTCGGGGGGTGACGGCGGGGCAGCTCGGCCGGCAGTAGATGCCGGTGGTCACGACGGCGAAGAAGAAGGCTCCGTCGAACCGTGCGTCACGGCTGCTCACCGCCTCGTACCTGCTCCGGTCGTCCATCACACCGTCCAGTGTGCGGCAGCCGCCGCTGCCGCACTGGCGGTTTTCGGACGTCGGGCCGTACGGGCTCCGAGGGCTACCGCACCCGGCCGCCGCGCTTGGCCTGCCCGGCCGCACGCCCCTCGGCGCCCTTGCGCTTCCAGTCCTTGAGGATCTCCGAGCGCACCCGGGCGTCCGTCTTGGCGACGATCCGCTGGTTCTCGCGCAGCAGCTTGCGGTAGCTCTCCAGCCGCCGGTCGGGGAGCGAACCGTCCTCCAGCGCACCGAGCACGGCACACCCGGGCTCGCTGCGGTGGGCGCAGTCGTGGAACCGGCAGCGGGCCGCCAGTTCCTCGATCTCCGAGAACAGCTCGCCGACCCCGGTCCCGGCGTCGTAGAGGCCGACCCCGCGCAGCCCGGGGGTGTCGATGAGGACGCCCCCCTGCGGCAGGACGAGCAGGTTGCGGGTCGTGGTGGTGTGCCGGCCCTTGCCGTCGACCTCCCGGGCGGCCCGCACCTCCATCACGTCCAGGCCGAGCAGGGTGTTGGCGAGGGTGGACTTGCCGGCCCCGGAGATGCCGAGCAGCACGCTCGTGCCGCCGGAGACGAGCGCGCCGAACACGTCGAGCCCTTCCCCGGTGGTGGAGCTGACGGGCAGCACCTGGACGCCGGGGGCGACGGCCTCGACGTCCTGGACGAGGTGGGAGAGGGTGACCGCGTCGGGCACCAGGTCGGCCTTGGTGAGCAGCACGACCGGCTCCGGCCGGTGCTCCCCCGGGCCGCGGCCGTCGCCCAGCAGGGCGGCCCCGTCCGAGCTGGACAGGGCGAGGGCGAGGAAGCGCTCGATCCGCCCGAGGTCCAGCTCGACGGCGAGCGAGACGCAGATGGCGATGTGGTCGATGTTGGTGGCGAGGACCTGCCCCTCGGACCGCTCGGACGAGGTCGAGCGGACGAAGGCGGTCCGGCGCGGGAGCAGCGTACGGACGAACCGCGGGTCGCCGTCCGTGTCGAGCGCCACCCAGTCGCCGGTGCAGACGATCCGCATCGGGTCGCGCGGCACCACGAACGCGGTGTCGGCCCGGACCGGGCCGTCGGGGGTGATGACATCGCACCGGCCGCGGTCGACGCGCAGCACCCGCCCCGGTACGAGGCCCTGGTCGGCGTAGGGGGAGAAGGCGGCCGCCCAGCCGTCGTCCCATCCGTACGGGGCCAGCGGATGCGAGGAGGAAAACGGAACCGGAAGAATCGGGAAAGACAAGGGAAACCCTTCACAGGGTGGCCCCGGCACCGCGCTCTCGGCGCGGGAGAAGGAGACGTACGTGGTGTACGTGAGTGGGTCAGCCGGTAGCCACGGGGGTGGGAACGACGCTCTTCGGGTTGTGGGCAGTGCCCACCGCAACGACAGTCATCAATGTCCTCACCTCCTGGTTCCTCGAACGGTTCGCCGGTTGTCCGACGCGGCACACCTTAGCCCGGCCGCTCCCGGCGGCGTCAACGGATTTTCCGGCCCCCGCCCGGATCCCGCCCATCTCCCTCGATCGGGTGATACGCGTGCATAACGACCGGTCCGGGGCCATTAGGGTGCCGGTCATGACCACACCTCAGACCTCCACCGGCACCTTCTCCCCTGCCCAGTTGGGCACCCAGATCCTGATCGGCTGGAGCAGCCGCCAGCCCGACGCCGACCAGGACACCGCCTATCTGCTCTCCTACTCCCTCGGGGACGGGCAGGACGGCCCGGAGGCCGGCCGGGAGGCGCTGAGGATCGCGCTGGAGCGGGCGGGCCTCCAGGTCGGCGGCCCGATCCAGGACGCGGCCGAGGCCCCCGGCATCCAGGCGAAGCTCCTCGTCCAGGCGGGCCAGGCCGTCCTGACGATGCCTCACCTGAAGGCGCAGTACCCCGCTCCCCCGGAGTGGCTGGCGGCCGCGCTGGCGCAGGGCCAGGTGTACGGGATGTTCGCCACCGCCCCGTGGCCGGAGGCCGTTCCGGGGCAGCCGGTCAGCGAGGACCAGCTGCGGGCCTTCGCAGCGAACGAGGAGGTCGTCCGTACCGCCGCCCACTGCCTGCTCCCGGTCCGCTCCCTCGGCTGATCCGCGCCTTCCCGGCCGGCGCATACGGCGATGCCCACCACCCCGTGGGGTGGTGGGCATCGCCGTATGCGCCCCGCACTGCCGCAACAACACGGGCGGGCGGCCCGGGGAGAGAACCCCGGGCCGCCCGCGCTCGTTGCGTGTCAGGCCGTGGTGCGTCAGTTGTTGCCGACGCCGTTGCCCGAGAGGACCGGGATGTCGTCCAGGATGTGCGACAGCGGCTCGTCGCCCTTGGCCTGGGTCGAGTTGTCGGTGCACTGCTGGTTCTGCGGGTTGGACAGGACGTTGATGTCCTGGACCGTGACCGGCACGAGGCCGACGAGCGAACCGACGTTGACCTTGGCAGGCAGGCCGACGCAGAGCTTGTTCAGGGTGCCCTGGACGAGCTGGTTCTGCGGGCTCCAGTCGCCCTTGGTCACGGCGTTGCCGATCTCCGACTCGGCACCGTTGCCGTTGACGGTGGTGGTGCCACCGTCGTTGCCGATCGCCATGGCCGTGGGAGCCGCGACTGCGGACAGGCCGAGCAGGGACACGGCCACTGCGGCGCCGGCCATCATCTTCTTCATCAACTTCACCTTTCGGAGCGTCCCGTTGTGGAACGTACTGATCAACTGCCCGGGGGCCCGATCGGTTGCGCAGTACCACTCAAATGGGTTCGTTCCGGCGCAAGGTCGACGCCACTGCCCAGTTCCCCCACGGGTTCAGCCGCCGAGCGCCTCCTCCGGCGCGCGTGCCGCCGGTACGAAGGTGCCGCGGGGCGCGGGCTCCTGGTGCGGGCGTTCGGGCGACGGGGGTTCGGACAGGGACGGTCCGGCCGGCGGGTGTTCGTGCCCGGCCGCCCGCCACTCGGCGACGAGCCGGTCGTAGATCGGGGTGCTGCCGGCCGGTGCGGGCCATGGCTCTCTGCTCTGCGAGGTCTGACTGTCGTACGGATCCATGCGGAGGCCCTACCCGGCCGGGCGCCGTCCGTCAGCCGGGGCTACGGCATCCGGCCCAACCGGATACCCCGGCCGGAGGCACCGGGACACGGCGAAGGGCCGGTCCGCACGGACCGGCCCCCACGTACCGCCCGGACTCAGTTGTTGCCGGCGCCGTTGCCCGAGAGGATCGGGATGTCGCTGAGCAGGTGCGACAGCGCCTCGTCGCCCTTCGTCTGGGTCGAGTTCTCGGTGCACTGCTGGTTCTGCGGCGAGGACAGGACGTTGATGTCCTGGACCGAGATCGGCACGACGCCGACGAGGGAGCCGAGGTTCCCCTTGAGCGGCAGCGCGATGCAGGGCTTGTTCAGCGAGCCCTGGATCAGCGCGAACTGCGGGGACCAGTCGCCGTAGGTGGCGGAGTTGCCGTACGACTGCGAGGCGCCGTTGCCGTTGACCGTCGTGGTACCGCCGTCGTTGGCGATCGCCATCGCGGCGGGGGCGGTGGCGGCGGAGACGCCGACGACCGAGGCGGCGACCGCCGCGGAGGCCATGATCTTCTTCAGCATGGGGAGACCTTCCGGGAAGTGATATGGATACGGATGCGGAGCGGTGAAGGGACCAGCGGAACGGCTCGTGCCGCGGCGGTCAGCGCCCGAGGGGAATCCCACCGAGCAGCGGGGCGGCGCCCTCGGCCGCACCGGTCGCCTGGCCCGCCAGCTTGCCGACCGTGCCGTCCTTGGAGACCGTCTCGGTGGTCTCGGCGACCGTGTCCACCAGCGGGTCGACGACCTGCGGGGCACTGGCCATCACCTGGTTGAGGCCGCTGTCGAGGCTGAAGTTGGGGGCCGTGGGGGTCGTGGCCGCGAAGGCGGGAGCGGCCGTTCCGAGGGCAGCCACGGAACCGACGACAAGGGCGGCGGTCTTCGCGTACTTCACTTTTCTGGTTCCCTTCTACGCGGCGTCGGCCTCGGTCACGTTTCCGTGCCGCACACAGGCTTTCTTCGCCTGTGACTTCTGCCGCTTTCCCCCGGGATAACGATCAGGTCGCGGACGGGAAACTGCGCCCGCGGGAATTTCTCCGACGAGGCCGAAAGGGCCGGTGGACAAAACAGAGGCCCCGGGCGGCAGTTGCCGCCCGGGGCCGACCGATTCCGGGCGCGGGCCCGGCCGGTCACCTGCTTACTGGTTGATGCAGGTGTTGCCGAAGGCCGGGTTCAGCAGGCCGATCACGTTGACGGTGTTGCCGCAGATGTTGACCGGGATGTGCACCGGGACCTGCACGACGTTGCCGGACAGCACGCCCGGGGAGCCCGCGGCGATGGCCTCGGCGCCCGAGTCGGCCATGGCCGGCGCGGCGACGCCCATCGCCATGAGCGTTCCGGCGGCGACGGCGGCAACCTTGGTGTACTTCACTTTTCTTTCCCTTTCCTCGGCGGAGTCCGGTGCGGTCACGACGGTCGTGTCCGCCCGAGCCAGGTCCTGATCTCTCGGGACTCCGGCGCTGTCCTACGTAACGATGAACGCCCGGGTTCGAAACTGTCCGACGAGCGGATTCCCGGATATCCGCCCGAATGCCGCAATGCCCGGCGGGATGTACGGCGGTGGACGCGGACGGCGGACCGGTGACCGCGTCCAGGGGCAGACGAGGGCCCGGACCGTGCGGTGGAGGAACGCCGACGGTCCGGGCCCGAGCAGGGCGGCTGAGGATCAGCCGTTGCCGGCACCGTTGCCGGAGAGGATCGGGATGTCGTTGAGGATGTGCGACAGCGCCTCGTCGCCCTTGGCCTGGGTGGAGTTCTCGGTGCACTGCTGGTTCTGCGGCGAGGACAGGACGTTGATGTCCTGGACCGTGATCGGCACCAGGCCGACGAGCGAACCGAGGTTGGCCTTGGCGGGCAGCGCGATGCAGGGCTTGTTCAGCGAACCCTGGATCAGCGCGAACTGCGGGCTCCAGTCGCCGTGGGTCTCGGAGTTCCCGTACGACTGCGAAGCGCCGTTGCCGTTGACCGTCGTGGTGCCGCCGTCGTTGGCGATCGCCATGGCCTGCGTCGAGCCGAGCCCGAGGATGGAGGCGGCGACAGCGCCCGTAGCCAGAACCTTCTTGATCACGATTAACCCTTCTCGTACCGGTCGCCCCGTGGCGGGGCCCCCTGATCAACTCGGCGGCGGGTGTTTGGTTCCGTGCATTCACCCGAATGCCGGGTACGGGGGCGCGGAGCGCGGAAGAAGCAGGTCCGGCCCGCGCCCGCGTGCGCCTATAGCACCCCCGCACCACCCCCTCTGTTCGCACGACCACCTGTTCGTGAAGGAATCGCGGACACGTCATCGGGGGCGCTCGCCCGAACGGGTTGAAGGAATCCGGACCCGCGCCCTCCGCGCGCCCTCCGCGACGGTGTTCCGGAAGGGGTCAACACCGCTCATGCAAGGGAAAGTTGGAGATGAATCGTTTTCCTCCAGCAGCGGGGAGGGAAAGGGGGTGCACACCAGGTCCACCCGTTCGGGTGATTACAGAATTTGCACGCCCCTCCGAGTTTCCCGCACGCCCTTCGATCGTTATGGCAATCGTCCAGCGCGCATGTGTTAACGGCTTTCACCATGGCTTCCCGCGGTGATTCCGGGGGGCCGCCACATCAGCGGCACCGCCCGACGGCTCCGCGCGCGAAGCACCCACGCGATGTCCTCGCGAATGTCCTAAGGAAGGGCAAGTAATGCGACAGGCCTTGAACAAGAGCATGATCGTCATGGCGGCCGCGTCGGGCCTCCTGGCCGCGACCGGCGGCGCCGCCCACGCCGACGCGTCGGCCGAGGGCGCTGCCGTCGGCTCGCCGGGGGTCGGTTCGGGCAATGCCGTACAGGTTCCGGTGCACGTCCCGGTCAACGCGTGCGGCAACACCGTCAATGTGATCGCCCTGTTGAACCCCGCGTTCGGCAACTCCTGCGCGAACGTGAGTTCCAGTGGTCAGGACGACGACTACGGACACGGCGGCGGCGGGAACCGCACGGGCGGTTCCAGCGCCGAGGGCGCGGCGGTCGGCTCCCCCGGGGTGCTCTCCGGCAACCTTGTGCAGGCCCCGGTCCACGTCCCGGTGAACGTGTGCGGCAACACCGTGAATGTCGTCGGTGCGCTCAACCCGGTCTTCGGCAACACGTGCAAGAACGTCAGCGGCCCGAAGGACGAGCACCCGCCGACCGAGCCGCCGGTCGAGGAGCCGCCCACCGAGGAGCCCCCGACGGAGGAGCCGCCCACGGAGGAGCCCCCCACCGAGGAGCCGCCGACCGAGGAGCCCCCCACGGAGGAGCCCCCGACCGAAGAGCCGCCGACCGAAGAGCCGCCGACCGAGCAGCCCCCGACGGAGGAGCCGCCGACCGAGCAGCCGCCGACCGAGGAGCCCCCGGTGGACGAGCCGCCCACCGAGCAGCCGCCGACCGAGCAGCCGCCGACCGACACCCCCGGGTCGGAGACCCCCGGACCCAACACCCCGGGTGCCCACACCCCCGGCTCCGAGACCCCGGGGCTGGCCGACACCGGTGCGGCCGGTCTCGGCCTGGCGGCAGGCGCCAGTGCCGCCATGCTGCTCGGCGGGACGGTGCTGATGCGCCGTACCCGTGACGCGCGGGACTGATACCCGACCGCCGCAGGAACGAGGTCCGGCCGGACAGCGGGGACTGTCCGGCCGGACCTTTCGCACACCCGGAAGCACCCGGGACTCGAGAACTCCGGGAACTCCGAGAGAGGTAGGGCATGGCAACCGCGTTGCGTATCGGGGTGATCGGCGGCAGCATCGCCGGGTGTGCGGCCGCCGTCGCGGGCTCCCGCGCCGGGGCGGACGTCACCGTGTACGAGCGGAGCGGCGCCGAACTCCAGGACCGGGGGTTCGGGATCGTGATCCCGCCGCCGCTCCACCGGGAGCTGGTCGGCTGCGGCTATCTGGACGCGCGAATGGAGACGGCTCCCGTGGCGACCCGGTCTGGCTGACCTGCGAGCCGGGCGGGCGCTCGACGCGGGAGCTGGCCCGCCACTCCTCCCCCGTGACGCCCTGCAACTGGGGCCTGCTCTGGCGGTCGTTGCGGGCGAGCGCCGGGGCGGTGCGGTATCTGCGGGGCCGACCCGTCACCTCCGTACGCGAGACCCCCGACGGGCGGGCGGTGATCACCACCGCGCGGGGCGAGGAGACGTACGACGTGGTCGTGGGGGCCGACGGACATGCCTCGCGCACCCGGCAGTTGCTCGCCCCGGGGCTGTCCCCGGAGCCGGCCGGCTATCCGGTCTGGCGCGGGGCGATCCCGCTGAGCGCGCTGGCGGGGCACCCCCGGGAGCTGGAGTTGCTGCGCGGTGCGTGGGTGACGCTGGGGTTCCCCGGCGGGCACGGCATCTTCTATCTGATCCCGAGCGGGGACCGGTGCCGTGGAGAGGGCGACCGGCTGCTCGCGTACGCCCTCTACGGCAGGCCGCCCGCTTCCTCCGGCGGTGGCGCCGATCCGGGGCCGTACGTACGTGAGTTGGCGAGGGAGCACTTCCCGGCCGCGTGGGCGGAGATCGTCGCCCGGGGGACGCACCCGACGACGGCCTGTCACCCGGTGGCCGATGCCCAGGTGCCCCGGGCCGCCCGGTCCCCGCTGCCTGTGGCCGGGGACGCGGCCGGGGTGAGCAGGCCGCACACGGCGAGCGGTGCGGTCAAGGCCCTGGAGGACGCGCTCTGCTGGAGCGGGTGCTGCGGGAGGGGCCCACGGTCGGGGCCGCGCTGGAGCGGTACGCGGACGAACGCACGGCGGCGGGCGCCCACTTGCTGGAGCTGGGACGCCGCATGGGCCGGGCACAGGTGGACGAGACCCCCGACTGGGCGGCCATGGGGCAGGGCGAGGTGGACGCCTGATTCCGCGGGGTGCTGGCGGGGACCCGGCACTATCCGTACGCGCGGCCCGCGCCCGGCGGGTGACGTGCCGGTCGGGCCGGGAGGGCCGGACCGGCCCTAGGACCTGATCCGCTCGAAGACCGCGGCGAGGGCCTGGCCGCCGCCGATGCACATCGTCTCCAGGCCGTAGCGGCCCTCGCGGCGGCGGAGTTCGCGGGTGAGCGTGGCGAGGATGCGGGCTCCGGTGGCGCCGACCGGGTGGCCGAGGGAGATGCCCGATCCGTTGACGTTGATCCGCTGTTCGTGGTCCTTCTCGCCGAGGCCCAGCTCCCTGGTGCAGGCGAGGACCTGGGCGGCGAACGCCTCGTTCAGCTCGATCAGGTCCAGGTCGGCGAGGGTGAGGCGGGCCCGGTCGAGCGCCGTGCGGGTGGCGGCGACGGGGGCGATGCCCATGGTGGCCGCGGGGACCCCGGCGCGGGCGCAGGAGACCAGGCGGGCGAGTGGGGTGAGGCCGAGGCGTTCGGCGGTCCCGGCGCTGGTGACCAGGCAGGCGGCGGCCGCGTCGTTCTGGCCGCTGGCGTTGCCGGCCGTGACGGTGGCCTCCGGGTCGGTCCTCGCCATCACCGGTCGGAGGGCGGCGAGTTGCTCGGCGGTGGTGTCGGGGCGGGGGTGTTCGTCGGCGGTGACGGTGGTCTCGCCCTCGCGGGTGCGTACGGTGACGGGGACGGTCTCCGCCGCGTACCGGCCCTCGGCGGTGGCGGTGGCCGCCCGCCGCTGCGAGCGCAGGGCCAGGGCGTCCTGGTCGGCGCGGCTGATCCCGTACTCCCGGCGCAGGTTCTCCGCCGTCTCGATCATGCCGCCGGGGACCGGGTGGTGGCGGCCGCCCGCCGTGACCCGGGCGCGGGCGAGGGAGTCGTGGAGCTGGAGGCCGGGGCCCTTGATGCCCCAGCGTCCGTCGTGGGTGAAGTAGGGCGCGGCGCTCATGACGTCGACGCCGCCCGCGATCACGACCTCGCTGAACCCGGCCCGGATCTGCATGGCCGCGTCCAGGACCGCCTGGAGCCCGGAACCGCAGCGGCGGTCGATCTGGGTGCCGGTGACGGTGGTGGGCAGTCCGGCGTCCAGGGCGGCGACCCGGCCGATGGCGGGGGCCTCGCCGGAGGGGTAGGCGTGGCCGAGGATGACCTCGTCGACCCGGTCGGGGTCGATGCCCGTACGTGCGACGACCTCGGCGATGACGTGTGCGGCGAGCGAGGCCGGGGTCTGCTGCGCGAACGCCCCGCCGAAGCGGCCGATGGGGGTGCGCAGCGGTTCGCAGATGACGACTTCGAGCGGCACGGCGGGGCCTTCCTCGGGGGTGGCGGGCGGGCGGCATGGGCGCATTGCGGTGGGATGACCTTCGCATTACGTCACTGAGTCGGTCCAATATCGAATGCGTACGGCATTGAGATGTTGCCCGTCTCAATCGCAGCGGTGCGCGGGGGTCGGCAGGGCTTCCTCGGCCACCGCGAGGACCGCGCGCAGGGCGGCGGACGGGTTGTCGGGGCGCCAGGCCAGGGCGGCGCTCAGCCGGACGGGCGGTCCGGCGAGCCGGCGGTAGACCAGACCGTTCTGCTGGATGTGCTGGACGGAGGTGACCGTGAGCGTGACCCCGACCCCGGCGGCGACCAGGGCGAGGATCGTGTACGAGTCGGGGGCCTCCTGGACCACACGCGGGGTGAACCCGGCGCTCTCGCAGGCCTCGGTCATGGCGTCGCGGACGGTGGAGCCGGAGTTGGCGGGGAAGGAGACGAACGGCTCGCCCGCGAGGACGTCCAGCGGTACGGAGACACGGCGAGCGAGCGGATGGTCGGAGGGCAGGGCGCAGATCAGCTCCTCCTGGTCGATCACCCGGTGGGCGACGCCGGGGCGGGTCACCGGCAGCCGGACGAAGCCGAGGTCGAGGGAGCCGTCCGCGACCCGGGAGAGCGCGGTGTTGGCGTACGTCTGGCCGGTCATGACGAGTTCGAGCCCGGGGTGGGCGGCGCGCACGGCCCGGGTGAGCCGGGGCAGCGTCTCGTGGCTGGAGGCCCCGGCGAAGCCGATGGTGACCCGGCCGTACTCCCCCTTCCCCGCCGATCTGGCCGCCCGTACGGCGGTGTCGAGGTCGTCCAGGACGGTCCGTACGGGGTCGAGGAAGGACTCCCCCGCGCTGGTGAGCCGGACCGAGCGGGTGTTGCGGTGGAAGAGCTGGACACCCAGCTCCCGCTCCAGCTGGCGGATCTGCTGGCTCAGCGGCGGCTGGGCCATCTGGAGCCGTTTGGCGGCCCGGCCGAAGTGCAGTTCCTCGGCCACGGCGAGGAAGGCGTTCAGGTGGCGCAGTTCCATGGGGCTCCCTCGGATCCAGGGGTCTCCCTCGGACCATTGATACGGACCATTGATACTCCTGGCGTCTTGATCCGACCCTAATTCGGTATTGGACAGCCAACAATGGCGGCTGACACCGTGGGGGCGGCGTATGCGGACGATGGCGTCCGCGGACGGTGAGGAGAACCGTGGACCGGACGGCGGGCAAGGTCATGTCGATGAGGGAGGCCGTCGCCGCCTTCGTCCGCGACGGGGACACCGTGAGCCTGGAGGGGTTCACCCATCTCGTCCCGACCGCCGCCGGGCACGAGATCATCCGGCAGGGCCGCCGGGACCTCACGGTCGTCCGGATGACGGCGGACATCGTGGTCGACCAGATGCTGGCCGCCGGGTGCGTGACGCGGCTGGTCTCCTCCTTCGTGGGCAACTCCTCCGCCGGTTCGCTCGGTGAGCTGCGGCGGCGCATCGAGCACGCCGACCCCGAGCCGCTGGCGTACGAGGAGTACAGCCACTACGGGATGGTCTGCCGTTATATCGCCGGGGCCCAGCGGCTGCCGTTCCACCCGCTGCGCTCGTACGCAGGCAGTGATCTTCCGGGCGTCAACCCCGGTATCCGCAAGGTCACTTCGCCCTACCCGGCCGCCGACGGGACCGCCGAGGAGATCTACGTCGTACCGCCCGTCAACCCGGACGTGACGATCATCCACGCCCAGCGCGCCGACCGCCGGGGCAACACCCAGATCTGGGGGCTGACCGGCATCCAGGCCGAGGCGGTGTACGCAGCGGAGAAGGCGGTCGTGGTGGTGGAGGAGCTGGTGGCGGACGAGGTGGTCCGCGCGGACCCGAACCGTACCGTCGTCCCGGCCCACGCGGTCGACGCGGTGGTCGTCTGCCCGCGCGGGGCGCACCCGTCGTTCGCACAGGGCTACTACGACCGGGACAACGCCTTCTACCGGTCCTGGTCCGCGATCAGCAAGAACCCGGTGCGGCTGCGGGAGTGGCTGGCGGAGTGGGTGTACGGGACCGCCGACCACGCGGAGTACGTGGCGAAGCTGGGCGAGGAGTTCTGGGCGTCGCTCGCGGTGGGCGAGGCGCTGAGCGGGCCGGTGAACTACGGGAGGCGGCTGTGAGCCGGGAGCGTACGGAGTCCGCGGGGGCCGTCACCGTCTCCGAGCTGCTCTCCGTCGTCGCCGCGCGGGAACTGACCGGCCAGCGGGCCGTGTTCGCGGGGATCGGGCTGCCGACGCTCGCCGCCGAGCTGGCGCGGCTGACCGTGGCACCGGAGATCGAGGTGGTGTACGAGTCCGGGGTCTGCGGCGCGCACCCCTCCCACCTCCCGGAGACCATCGCGGACGCCGTGCTGATCACGGGCGCCGAGGCGGTGCTGTCGATGCCCGCGCTCTTCGGCTCGGTGCTCCAGGGCGGCCGTATCGACGTCGGCTTCCTGGGGGCCGCGCAGATCGACCGGTGGGGCAGCCTCAACACCTCGGTGATCGGGGAGTGGGAGCGGCCGGCCGTACGGCTGCCGGGCTCCGGGGGTGCCGTGGAGGTGATGGCCAACGCCCGGGAGGTCTTCGTGGTGATGCGCCGCCACACCCCGCGCTCCTTCGCGGCCGCCCTCGACTTCTGTACGACGCCCGGCCCGGACCGGGCGCTCGCGGACGGCATCCGCCCGCTGGGCGCCGGTGTCACCCGGGTCGTCACCGAGCTGGGCGTCCTCGCCCGGGACGGCGTCGGGGACGAACTGCGGCTGGTCGCCGTGCACCCCGGGGTCACCGTCCGGCAGGTGCGGGCCGCGACCGGCTGGGAGCTGAAGGTGGCGGACACGGTCGCGACGGTGGACCCGCCCACGGATGCGGAGCTGCGGCTGCTGCGCGACGATGTCGACCCGCACCGCGTCTACCTCCGCTGACACCCCCCTTGACCTCCTTTTCCCTCTCCTCAGTCCACTTCCGCCGAAAGGGCCCCACTGCCATGCGTATCAGGATCGTCGGAGCCGGGGCCATGGGCCGCGGCATCGCCCAGTGGGCGGCGAGCGCGGGACACACCGTGGAGCTGGGCGACGTACGGGCCGAGGCGGTGACGGACGCCGTGGGGTTCGTCGCCTCGATGCTGGAACGGGCGGTGGCCAAGGGCCGGATGTCCGCCGCCGACCGGGACGCGTCCCTCGCGCGGCTCGTGCCGCTGACCGACCCCTGGGCGGCCGGGCCGGACGTGGAGCTGGTCATCGAGGCCGTACGGGAGGATCTGGAGACCAAGGCCGAGGTGTTCGGGAAGCTGGAGCGGGCGCTGCCCTCCTCCGCCGTCTTCGCCACCAACACCTCGTCCCTGTCGGTGACCCGGATCGCGGCGACCCTCCAGGACCCCTCGCGCCTGGCCGGGCTGCACTTCTTCAACCCGGTGCCGCTGATGCGGATCGTGGAGGTGGTGCCGGGAGCGGCCACCCGCCCGGAGATCCCGGTCGCGCTGACCGAGCTGGTGGAGGGGTGCGGGCACCGGGCGGTGACCGTGGCGGACACCCCCGGCTTCCTGGTCAACCACGCGGGGCGCGGACTGGTGACGGAGGCGCTGGCGCTGCTGGAGGAGTCGGTGGCCGGGCCCGCCGACATCGACCGGATCGCGCGGGACGTGCTGGGGCTGCGGATGGGCCCGTTCGAGCTGATGGACCTGACCGGGCTGGACGTCACGGCCGCGGTGATCGACTCGATCTGGCAGGGCTTCCGGTACGAGGACCGGCTCCGCCCCTCGTACCTCACACCGAACCGGGTGGTGGCGGGGCTGCACGGCCGCAAGACCGGGCAGGGCTGGTACGGGTACGGCGAGGGCGCCGAGGGACCCGCCCCGGAACCGGCGGTGACCGGGGACGGGGACCGGCCGGTGTTCCTGGTGCCGGGCGGGTCGGCGGAGACGGCTCCGTACGTGGACGCTCTGGCCGGTGCCCTGGAGGCGGCGGGGGTCCGGGTCGAGCGGGGTGAGGGGCCGTCCGCCGAGGCGCTGGTGCTGGTGCCGGTCTGGGGGACCACGGTGTCCGGGGCGGTCCGGTCGGGCGGGCTGCCGCCGGGGCGGACCCTGGGCGTGGAGGTGCTGCCCGCGGCCGGTCGTCGGCGGGTGCTCGCGGTGACGGCCGCCACCGATCCGGCGGCGGCCCGGGACGCCCGGGCGGTGCTGGCGCGGGCGGCGGGCGACGAGCCGTACGCCGTGACGGTGGTACGGGACACGGCGGGCTCGGTCGCGCAGCGGCTGCTGTCGTCGATCGTGGCGGTGGGCGCCTCGATCGCGGAGCGGTCGCTCGCCACCCCCGCCGACATCGACCTGGCGGTGACGACCGGGCTCGGCTATCCGGCCGGGCCGCTGGCCTGGGGCGAGCGGATCGGGGCTGCCCGGCTGCTGGAGCTCCAGCGCGCCCTGCACACGACGACGGGCGACCCCCGCCACCGCCCGACGCGCTGGGTGACCGAGCGGGCGGACCTGGGACTGGCGCTGACGGACGCGGGGACGGCGGTGGGCGACTGCTGGGGGTGACCGCCGGGCCTCGGTGGGGGTGGCCGGTGGTCCGGACGGCCAGAGGTCCTGCGGCGGGGCGGCCGTGTCCGATTCGTACAAGACCGTCGGTACGGCGGGTGCCTACGGTCGTCCCATGACTCCACGACTCGACGCCATCAGCATCATCACGGCCGACCTCCCCGCCTCGCTCGCCTTCTACCGCAGGCTCGGCCTCGCCATCCCGGCCGGGGCCGAGTCCGCCCCGCATGTGGAGGCGGTCCTGCCGGGCGGGCAGCGGGTCCTGTGGGACACCGAGGACGTCATCCGCTCGTTCGACCCGGACTGGGAGCGCCCGGCGGGTGGGGAGCGGCTGGGGCTGGCGTTCCTGTGCGACGGTCCGGAGGAGGTGGACGCGCTGTACGCGGAGCTGACCGGGGCCGGTCACACCGGGCATCTGAAGCCGTGGGACGCGGTGTGGGGGCAGCGTTACGCGGTGGTGCTGGACCCGGACGGGTGCGGGGTCTCGCTGTTCGCGCCCGCCACGCCCACCGGGTCGCCCGGGGAGAAGTAGGCGCCCAGCGTGGTACCGGCCAGGGCGCGCATCTCGCGGGCCAGGTGCGCCTGGTCGGTGCAGCCCGCCGCGCAGGCCGCCTCGGCGTACGGGAGGCCGGTGCGGATGAGGGCCAGGGCGCGCTGGAGGCGGAGGATCCGGGCCAGGGTCTTGGGCCCGTAGCCGAAGGCGGCCAGGGAGAGGCGGTGGAGCCGGCGGGCGCCGAGTCCGGTCTCCGCCGCTGTCGCGGCGACGCTCCCGCCCCGGCGCAGGGCCTCGGCGACGGCGACCGTACGCGGGTCGGGCGGCCCGGTCTCCGCGATCCGGTCCAGCGCGAACCGCTCCAGGGCCGCTGCGGGGTCGGCGGCCTCGTCGAGCCGCTCGGTGAGACGGCGTACGGCTGCCGCGGGCCAGAGGTCCGCCAGTTCGGCCCGGTGATCGCGCAGCTCGTGCGCCGGTACACCGAGGAGGACGGGCGCGGTGCCGGGGGCGAAGCGGATCGCGGCGCAGGAACCCCGGTCACGCGGGGCCACCTGGAAGGCGCGGGTGTCCGGTCCGGCGACCACGAGGCGTCCGCCGGTCCGGATCAGGTCCATGCAGCCGTCGGGCAGGACGGAGCGGGGCTCGCGCGGCGGGCGGTCGGGGGCGTCCCAGGTCCAGACAACGGCACCGGGCAGGCGGGAGGGCCGTTCCTGGTAGCACGGGCGTTCCTCGGACATGTCTCCACGCTAGCGCGGGGTCAGAAGGGCGGCTGCGCGGAGTTGTCGCGGGGGTGCCCGGCGTCCTCGGCCGACTCTCCACGCTCGGTGCGCTCAGCACGCTCGGAGTGCTCGGCGCGTTCGGCCTGCTTGCCGTTCTCCCTGCCGCCCTTGCCGTCCTTGCCGTCCTTCGAGCCCTTCGGTTCCTTGGGTTCCTTCTCCCACTCCCAGGTCGACTGGAGCCGTGACTTGACGTCGTCCGGCGGCAGGAAGCGCGACCAGCGTTCCGGGAACTCCGAGGGCATGTACGCCGGTCCGTCGTCCTCGTCCTCCTCGTCGTCCGCCCCACCGTGCGCGGCCGGGCGGGTCCGGGCGACGAACTCGGCGGCCTGGGCGGCCCGGGCGCGCTCGGTGGCCTCGCGGGCGGCGGCGGTGGCGAGCGAGGGCCACACCCGGTCGATGGCCGCGTTGACCGCCGCCCCGACAAGGACGGCGAAGGCGGAGATACCGATCCAGAGCAGGACGGCGATCGGTGCCGCCAGGGAGCCGTAGATCGTGGGGCCTTCGACGGTGTTGGTGAGGTAGATCCGGAGCAGGAAGCTGCCCAGCACCCACATCCCGAGCGCCACGAGCGCCCCGGGGACGTCCTCGATCCACGGCGAACGCACCGGAACGGAGACGTGGTAGAGCGTGGTGAGGAACGCGATCGTCAGCAGTATCACCACCGGCCAGTAGAGGACGGCGACGACCTCGGTGCCCCAGGGCACCAACTCCACCACCCGGTCCGGGCCGACGACGAGGAGCGGCAGCACCACCGCGCCCAGCAGCAGGGCGACGACGTACAGCAGGAAGGCGAGCAGCCGGGTCTTGACGATGCCCCGGTGGCCGTCGAGGCCGTACATGACGGTGATGGTGTCGATGAAGACGTTCACCGCGCGGGAGCCGGACCACAGGGCGATGGCGAAACCGATGGAGATGACGTCGGGCCGGGCTCCGGTGGTGACGTCGGCGAGCAGCGGTTTGGCGAACTCGTTGACCCCGCGCTCGGAGAGCACGGCCTCCGAGGCGGAGAGGATGTTGCGCTCGATGGAGGCGACCGTCTCCGTGGTCGTCCACTCGTCGACGTAACCGAGCAGCCCGATCAGACCGAGCAGCAGCGGGGGCAGGGAGAGCAGGGTGAAAAACGCCGCCTCGGCCGCGAGCCCCAGGATCCGGTACTCGATGCACGAGTTGACGGTGTCCTTGAGCAACTGCCACGCCATCCGGCGCTTCGAGACGTTGCGGTAGAGCACTCTGGCCCGGTGGAGCCGGCCCGGTGGCCGCTCGGGTGTTTCATTTGCTGCCTGCACCTCCTTACCGTATCGGCATGGCAGCCACCACCCACACAGTGACCAATCAGGTTCCGCCGCTGGTCGGCTATGACGTCTTCGCCGCCGACCGGGCCCTCTCCGAGGCCGTCGAGCGGCACATCGAGCCGGGCGTCCTGCCCGTGGCACGGGAGGAACTCGGGGCGCTCGGACGGTCCGCGGGCTCCGCGCAGGCCCAGGAGTGGGGGGCGCAGGCGAACGAGCATCCGCCCGTTCTGCGCACCCATGACCGTTATGGAAACCGGATCGACGAAGTCGAGTTCCACCCGGCCTGGCACCGGCTCCTGGGCCACGCGGTCGCCGCCGGGCTGACCGACGCCTGGGGCCGTCCGGCCGGTCATGTCCGGCGCGCGGCCGGGTTCCTGGTCTGGACGCAGGCCGAGGCGGGGCACGGCTGCCCGCTCTCGATGACGCACGCGGCGGTGCCCGCGCTGCGGACCGACCCGGTACTGGCGGCCGAGTGGGAGCCCCGGCTGACCTCGTACGTCTACGAGGAGGGGCTGCGGCCCGCGTCGGAGAAGGCCGGGGTGCTCTTCGGGATGGGCATGACGGAGAAGCAGGGCGGCACCGACGTACGGTCCAACACGACCCGGGCGGAGCCGCTGGCCGGGGACGGGGAGTATCTGCTCACCGGGCACAAGTGGTTCTGTTCGGCGCCGATGTCGGACGGGTTCCTGGTGCTGGCGCAGGCGCCGGGCGGGCTGAGCTGTTTCCTGGTGCCGCGCGTGCTGCCCGACGGTTCTCGGAACGCGTTCGCGATCCAGCGGCTCAAGGACAAGCTGGGCAACAAGTCGAACGCCTCCAGCGAGGTGGAGTTCGACGGGATCTGGGCCCGCCGGGTCGGTGAGGAGGGGCGCGGGGTGCGCACCATCATCGAGATGGTGGCGGCCACCCGGCTGGACTGCGTGGTGGGTTCGGCGGCGCTGATGCGGCAGGCGGTGGCGCAGGCGATCCACCACGCCACCTACCGCAGCGCGTTCGGCGGGCTGCTGATCGAGAAGCCGCTGATGCGCAACGTGCTGGCCGATCTGGCGCTGGAGTCGGAGGCGGCGACCGTCCTGGCGATGCGGCTGGCCTCGGCGTACGACACGGACACCGAGGAAGAGCGGGCGTTCCTACGGATCGCGGTGCCCGCCGCCAAATACTGGGTGACGAAGCGCTGCACCCCGGTCGTCGGTGAGGCGCTGGAGTGCCTGGGCGGCAACGGGTACGTGGAGGAGTCCGGGATGCCCCGGCTGCTGCGCGAGGCGCCGCTCAACTCGATCTGGGAGGGCTCGGGGAACGTCCAGGCGCTGGACGTGCTGCGGGCGCTCCAGCGGGAGCCGCAGGCGCTGGACGCGTTCCTGCGGGAGGTCGGGAAGGCGCGCGGGGCCGATCACCGGCTGGACGCGGCGATCAAGGACCTGCTGACGGAGCTGGCGGACCTGGAGGGGATCGAGGCGCGGGCGCGGCGGCTGGTGGAGCGGATGGCGCTGGTGCTCCAGGGGTCGCTGCTGGTGCGGTGGGCGCCGCCGGAGGTCTCCGACGCCTTCTGCGCGTCGCGGCTGGGCGGGGACTGGGGCGCCGCGTTCGGGACGCTGCCGCACAGTCTGGATCTGGCCTCGGTTGTGGCCCGGGCCCGGCCGGTGGCCGATTAGGCGGTGAGCGACGGAGGGTGGTGCTGCGCCGACACGGCACCACCCTCCATGCTTGAACCGCGCCGCTCGCCGGGCACGGGCCCGGCGTACGGCACGCTGCCACTCTCGTACGTTCTGGTGGGGCATCGCCAGAGTTGCAAAGGGTTGCAACCATTGTGTGGACTGCGCAGTGGTTCCGTCGGGGCAGCGGCAGGATGGGGCCGGAGAGCATGGAGTGCTGCGGGGGGAACGGGTGGGGGCGATGAGTCAGACGGGTTCTGCCGGGGTGGTGCGGGTGATCGGCCAGGAGGCGGACCGCGCGGCCCGGCTGCTCCACCGGGCCAGGGAGGCCCGGCTGGCGGGCGAGCGGACCGCCGTCGCGCCACGGGCGGAGATCGACGCCTCCTGGAACCGGGTGGTGCGCAGCGGCATCGACCCCGGGCAGTCGCCGGAGAGCGAGCTGCTGCAGGCGGAGGAGATCGAGCACCGGCGGCACAGCACGGTGCTCGGCGAGGTGATGCCGGTGCTGCGGGCGGGGCTCGCCTCCATCGCGGACGCCGCACAGCAGATCATGGTGGTGACCGACGCGGAGGGCCGGGTGCTGTGGCGCCAGGGCAACAGCGCGGTGATGCACCGGGCCCATGACATCTGCCTGGAGGAGGGGGCGGCCTGGGCGGAGGCGGCGACGGGGACGAACGCGATCGGTACGGCGCTGGCCGCCCGGGCGCCGATCCAGGTCCACTCGGCCGAGCACTTCATCCGGGCCCTGCACAACTGGACGTGTGCGGCGGCCCCGGTCCGTGATCCGCGCGACGGGCGACTGGTGGGGATCGTCGACATCAGCGGTCCGGCCACCACCTTCCACCCGGCGACCCTGGCCCTGGTGGACTCGGTGGCGCGGCTCGCGGAGGCCGAGATCCGCACCCGGCACCTGGGGGCGATCGAGCGGCTGCGGGCGGTGGCGGCGCCGATCCTGTGCCGACTGGAGGGCCGGGCGCTGGCGGTGGACTCACATGGGTGGCTGGCTGCGGTGACCGGGATGCCGCCGGTGGACCGGCTGCCGCTGCCGAAGTCGCTGCGGCCGGGCCGGGTGTGGCTGCCCTCGCTCGGCATGTGCCGGGTGGAGCCGCTGCCGGGGGGCTGGCTGGTGCAGGTGGCGGACGGTGCGGCGGAGGGGGCGCCGCGGCGGGTGGTGCTGGACCTGAGCCGGCCGCGGGCGCTGGCCGTGCATCTGGTGGGGCCGCTGGGGACCTCGACGCAGCGGCTCTCGCCGCGCCACGCGGAGCTGCTGTACGCGCTGGCGGTGCACCGGGAGGGGCGTACGGCCTCCGAGCTGGCGCAGGACATCTTCGGGGACGGGACCCGGACGGTGACGGTACGGGCCGAGGTCTCCCGGCTCCGGCGCCATCTGGCGGAGGTGCTGGCCCACCGCCCGTACCGCTTCGGGGACGGGGTGGAGGTGGAGGTGGTCCACCCGGAGCACCCGGCCGACCTGTTACCGCGCTCGAAGGCGCCGGTGGTGACGGGGGCGCGGCGGGGGGCGGCACCGTGCTGACCGGGGGTGCACCGGTTCGGGGCCGGGGCTCCCGCTCGACCGGCGGCTCTCGGTCCTGACCAGGGGCGGCGGGCGGGGGCGCTGTGCGCGTGAGGGTGGCGGCATGGTTTTCTGGCCGCCATGAGCAACCCCACGCAGCCCCCCGCATCCGACATCGAGACCACCACCGAGGTCACCGTCTGGTCGCTGGAGCAGACCTCGCCCGCCGATCTGCGGCCCGCCGCCGTCCCGGAGGGTGATCTGCGGATCGTCCGGTCCGAGGTGCCGCTGCCGGAGTTCAACCGGTTCCTCTACACCGCCGTGGGCGGTGACATCCGGTGGACCGACCGGCTGGGGATGACGTACGAGCAGTGGCGCGAGGAGCTGGAGCGGCCCGGGGCCGAGACCTGGGTGGCGTACGCGAACGGGACTCCGGCCGGGTACGTCCAGCTGGACCCGCAGGACGACGGTGCGGTCGAGATCCTGTATTTCGGGCTGATCCCGGCCTTCCGGGGGCGGCGGATCGGCGGTCACCTCCTCTCGTACGGGGTGGCACGCGCCTGGGACCTGGCGGAGCGGTGGCCGGACCGGCCGGCGACGAAGCGGGTCTGGCTGCACACCTGCTCGAAGGACGGCCCGTACGCGATGGACAACTATCTGCGCCGGGGCTTCCGGCTCTTCGACACGAAGACCGAGGTGGAGCCGGATGTGGCGACCCCCGGGCCGTGGCCGGGAGCGTACGGCGCCTGATCCCGCCGCGGAGCCGCTGCCGGGGCCGTCACGGGGCCGTCAGCGGCTCCACCCGGGGGCAATTTGTCCCCATTGCCGCCGACGTGACACGTGACCTGCGCCATACCATCTCACTCTGCGGGACCATGCCGTCCACATCGTGGATAGTGGTGGACTGGCCCGAGATCCGCGTGACACGCTTCCGTCATGTCCGGAACTGGAATTGCCTTGGTGAGTCGACGCCACGTCGACCTCTGCCGCATGTCCAGCGCCATCTGTCCGGCGGGCTGAGAGTCCCAGCACCGCCGCACTCCTCTTACCTCTGACACTGCCCCGCGCACCGCCGCGCCTCCGCGCGAGTGTGCCGCTCAGAGCCGCCCTCCTGCAGTCCCGAAGGACGTACCCGTCATGGCCGCTACCCCGGAACAGCCTGCGACAACCACGCCCCGCCGCAAGGCCGGACGCCACCGTGGCGAGGGTCAGTGGGCCGTGGGCCACCACACCCCCCTCAACGGGAACGAGCAGTTCAAGAAGGACGACGACGGTCTCAACGTACGGACACGTATTGAGACGATCTACTCCAAGCGCGGCTTCGACTCCATCGACCCCAACGACCTGCGCGGACGGATGCGTTGGTGGGGGCTCTACACCCAGCGCAAGCCCGGCATCGACGGCGGCAAGACGGCGGTTCTGGAGCCGGAGGAGCTGGACGACAAGTACTTCATGCTGCGCGTGCGCATCGACGGCGGCCGGCTGACCACCCAGCAGCTGCGGGTGATCGGGGAGATCTCGCAGGAGTTCGCGCGCGGCACCGCCGACCTCACCGACCGGCAGAACGTGCAGTACCACTGGATCCGGATCGAGGACGTGCCGGAGATCTGGCGGCGCCTCGAGGAGGTCGGCCTCTCCACCACCGAGGCCTGCGGTGACACGCCCCGCGTGATCCTCGGCTCGCCGGTCGCGGGCATCGCGGAGAACGAGATCATCGACGGCACCCCCGCCATCGAGGAGATCCAGCGCCGGTTCATCGGCAACCCCGACTTCTCCAACCTGCCCCGCAAGTTCAAGTCGGCGGTCTCCGGCTCCCCGCACCTGGACGTGGCGCACGAGATCAACGACATCGCCTTCGTCGGCGTGAACCACCCCGAGCACGGCCCCGGCTTCGACCTCTGGGTCGGCGGCGGCCTCTCCACCAACCCCAAGCTCGGCGTGCGGCTCGGCGCCTGGGTGCCGCTGGACGAGGTGCCCGACGTGTACGGCGGGGTCATCGGGATCTTCCGCGACTACGGCTACCGGCGGCTGCGCACCCGCGCCCGGCTGAAGTTCCTGGTCGCGGACTGGGGCGCGGAGAAGTTCCGCCAGGTCCTGGAGGACGAGTACCTCAAGCGGAAGCTGGTCGACGGCCCGGCGCCCGAGCAGCCCGCCCAGACCTGGCGCGACCACCTGGGCGTGCACCGGCAGAAGGACGGCCGCTTCTACGTCGGCTTCGCCGCGCGGGTGGGCCGGGTCGACGGCACCACGCTCACCAAGATCGCCGAGGTGGCCGAGGGGCACGGCTCCGGACGGGTGCGGACCACCGCCGAGCAGAAGATGATCGTGCTGGACGTGGCCGAGGACCAGGTGGACTCCCTGGTCTCCGCGCTGGAGGCGCTCGACCTCAAGGTCACGCCGTCGGCGTTCCGGCGCGGCACGATGGCCTGCACCGGCATCGAGTTCTGCAAGCTGGCGATCGTCGAGACGAAGGCGCGGGGCGCCTCGCTCATCGACGAACTGGAGCGCCGCATCCCGGAGTTCGACGAGCCGATCACCATCAACATCAATGGCTGCCCGAACGCCTGCGCCCGGATCCAGGTCGCGGACATCGGTCTCAAGGGCCAGTTGATGCTGGACGGCGAGGGCAACCAGGTGGAGGGCTACCAGGTGCACCTGGGCGGGGCGCTCGGTCTGGACGCCGGATTCGGCCGCAAGGTCCGCGGTCTGAAGGTCACGTCGGCCGAACTGCCGGACTACGTCGAGCGGGTGCTCGGCAAGTTCCAGGAGGAGCGCGAGGAGGGCGAGCGCTTCGCCACCTGGGCGGCGCGCGCCAGTGCGGAGTCGCTGTCATGAGCGAGCGAGCCGCCCCGTTCCACTGCCCGTACTGCGGTGACGAGGACCTGCGCCCCAACGAGACCGGCCACGGGGCCTGGGAATGTGCCTCTTGCAACCGTGCGTTCCAGCTGAAGTTCCTGGGCCTGCTGGCCCGGGGCGTCCAGCGCAACGACGGTGAAGGGGAACGGATATGACGGGCACTCTGATCAGCGGCGAGCTGACGGACGAGGAACTCCGGGAGCTGGCCGAGCGGGCGGGCCGGGAGCTGGAGGACGCCTCCGCCACCGAGATCCTGCAGTGGGCCACCGACACCTTCGGGCCGCGCTTCTGCGTCACCTCCTCCATGGAGGACGCCGTGGTCGCGCATCTGGCCTCGCGGGTGCTGCCGGGCGTGGACGTGGTCTTCCTGGACACCGGCTACCACTTCCCGGAGACCATCGGGACCCGGGACGCGGTGGACGCGGTGATGGACGTCAACGTCATCACGATCACCCCGCGCCAGAGCGTGGCCGAGCAGGACGCGGAGTACGGCGCGAAGCTGCACGACCGCGACCCCGACCTGTGCTGCGCGCTGCGCAAGGTCAAGCCGTTGGAGGACGGCCTGACCGCGTACGCCGCCTGGGCGACGGGGCTGCGCCGTGACGAGTCCCCCACCCGGGCCAGCACCCCGGTCGTGGGCTGGGACGCCAAGCGCCGCAAGGTGAAGGTCTCCCCCATCGCCCGCTGGACCCAGGACGACGTGGACGCGTACGTCCTGGAGCACGGGGTGCTCACCAACCCGCTGCTGATGGACGGTTACGCCTCCGTCGGCTGCGCGCCCTGCACCCGCCGGGTGCTGGAGGGCGAGGACGCACGGGCCGGCCGCTGGGCCGGCCGGGGCAAGACCGAATGCGGGCTGCACGGCTGATGACGACTGATCAGGAGAGTTCGATGAGCGTGACGGAGACGGGAGCCACGATCTGGCTGACCGGTCTGCCGAGCGCGGGCAAGACCACCATCGCGTACGAGCTGGCCGGCCGGCTCCGTACCGAGGGCCACAAGGTGGAGGTGCTCGACGGCGACGAGATCCGGGAGTTCCTTTCCGCGGGGCTCGGCTTCTCCCGCGAGGACCGGCACACCAACGTGGCCCGGATCGGCTTCGTCGCCGAACTCCTCGCCGCCAACGGTGTGAAGGTGCTCGTCCCCGTCATCGCCCCGTTCGCCGACAGCCGCGAGGCCGTCCGCAAGCGGCACGCCGCCGAGTCCACCACCTATCTGGAGGTGCACGTCGCGACGCCCGTCGAGGTGTGCTCCGTACGCGATGTGAAGGGGCTGTACGCCAAGCAGGCGGCCGGCGAGATCAGCGGTCTCACCGGGGTCGACGACCCCTACGAGGCGCCCGAATCGCCCGACCTGCGGATCGAGTCGCACCAGCAGACCGTGCAGGAGTCAGCGGCGGCGCTCCACGCGCTGCTCACCGAGAGGGGCCTGGCGTGAGTGCCGTCACCACCACCGTGTCCGAGGACACCGCGAACCCGTACGCGCTCAGCCACCTGGACTCCCTGGAGTCCGAGGCCGTCCACATCTTCCGTGAGGTGGCGGGGGAGTTCGAGCGGCCGGTGATCCTGTTCTCCGGCGGCAAGGACTCCATCGTGATGCTGCACCTGGCGCTCAAGGCGTTCGCGCCCGCGCCGGTGCCGTTCTCGCTGCTGCACGTGGACACCGGGCACAACTTCCCGGAGGTCCTGGAGTACCGCGACCGTACGGTGAAGAAGCACGGGCTGCGGCTGCACGTGGCCTCGGTGCAGGAGTACATCGACGCCGGGAAGCTCCGCGAGCGCCCCGACGGCACCCGCAACCCGCTCCAGACCGTGCCGCTCACCGAGGCGATCCAGCAGCACCGCTTCGACGCGGTGTTCGGCGGCGGGCGGCGCGACGAGGAGAAGGCGCGCGCCAAGGAGCGGGTGTTCTCGCTGCGTGACGAGTTCTCCCAGTGGGACCCGCGCCGCCAGCGCCCCGAGCTGTGGCAGCTGTACAACGGCCGCCACGCCCCCGGTGAGCACGTCCGGGTCTTCCCGATCTCCAACTGGACCGAGCTGGACGTCTGGCAGTACATCGAGCGCGAGGGGATCGAGCTGCCGGAGATCTACTTCGCCCATGAGCGCGAGGTCTTCTCCCGCAACGGCATGTGGCTGACGGCCGGCGGCTGGGGCGGCCCCAAGGAGCACGAGGCCGTCCAGACCCGGCTGGTGCGCTACCGCACGGTCGGGGACATGTCCTGCACCGGGGCCGTCGACTCCGACGCCACCACGCTGGACGCCGTGATCACCGAGATCGCCGCCTCCCGGCTCACCGAGCGGGGCGCGACCCGCGCCGACGACAAGATGTCCGAGGCCGCGATGGAAGACCGCAAGCGCGAGGGGTACTTCTAAATGACCACCACAGCTGAGCAGTTGAGCGCCACCACCCTGCTGCGCTTCGCCACCGCCGGGTCCGTCGACGACGGCAAGTCCACCCTCGTGGGCCGGCTGCTGCACGACTCCAAGTCGGTCCTCACCGACCAGCTGGAGGCCGTCGAGCAGGTGTCGCTGAGCCGCGGCCAGGAGGCCCCGGACCTGGCGCTGCTCACCGACGGGCTGCGGGCCGAGCGCGAGCAGGGCATCACCATCGATGTCGCCTACCGCTACTTCGCCACCGCCCGGCGCCGGTTCATCCTCGCGGACACCCCGGGCCATGTGCAGTACACCCGCAACATGGTCACCGGCGCCTCCACCGCCGAGCTGGCCGTGGTCCTGGTCGACGCCCGCAACGGGGTCGTCGAGCAGACCCGCCGCCACGCAGCCGTCGCCGCCCTGCTGCGCGTCCCGCACGTCGTGCTGGCCGTCAACAAGATGGACCTGGTCGACTACGCGGAGCCCGTGTTCGCCGCCATAGCCGAGGAGTTCACCGCGTACGCCGCGTCGCTCGGCGTCCCGGAGATCACCGCGATCCCGATCTCGGCGCTGGCCGGGGACAACGTGGTGGAGCCCTCCGCGCACATGGACTGGTACGGCGGGCCGACCGTCCTGGAGCACCTGGAGACGGTCCCGGTCAGCCACGACCTCACCGGCTGCCACGCGCGCTTCCCCGTGCAGTACGTGATCCGCCCGCAGACCGCCGAGCACCCCGACTACCGGGGGTACGCCGGTCAGATCGCGGCCGGGGTGTTCCGGGTCGGCGAGGCCGTGTCCGTACTCCCCTCGGGGCGTACGACGACGATCACCGGCATCGACGCGCTCGGCGAGAGCGTGGACATCGCCTGGGCGCCGCAGTCGGTGACGCTGCGGCTGGCCGACGACATCGACATCTCGCGCGGCGACCTGATCGCCCCGGCCGCCGATGTGCCGCCGGTGACGAGGGACGTCGAGGCGACCGTCTGCCATGTGGCCGACCAGCCGCTCTCGGTGGGCCAGCGGGTACTGCTGAAGCACACCACCCGTACGGTCAAGGCGATCGTCAAGGACATCCCCTCCCGGCTGACCCTGGACGACCTCTCCCAGCACCCGGCCCCCGGGCAGCTGGTCGCCAACGACATCGGGCGGGTCGTCGTGCGGACCGCCGAGCCGCTCGCGCTGGACACGTACGCCGACTCCCGGCGCACCGGCTCGTTCCTGCTGATCGACCCGGCGGACGGGACGACGCTCAGCGCCGGCATGGCGGGCACCGCGTTCGCCGCGGCCACGGAACCGGTCGTGGCCGACGACGACGCCGAGTGGGACTTCTGATGAGCGACGACTTCTTCTCCACCTTCGCGAAGGAGGGCGGCCGGGTGGGCAGCGGCGCCCTCGGCAGCGGCCAGGGAGGCGTGGGGCGATGTGCGTGATGACGTACGCGCACCGCTCGCGCGCCCTGAACCCCCCGCACCCGTACCGCCGAAGACCTGCCGATCTCCCGGCCGCGCCCCCCTGACCAGCAGCGGGACTCGAGTACCGGGCCAACGAGAGGAAAGCCTCCCGTGCCTGCCCCCCGTTCCACCGTTCGCCGCTCCATAGCCGCCGTCGCGGCCCTGCCGCTGCTCGCCCTGGCCGCCACCGCCTGCGGTTACGGTTCCGAGCGCGCGGACGACGGTGCGGATAGGGCGAACGTATCCAGCGGCGGGAAGAAGCTCTCCGCCGACACCGTGAAGATCGGCTACTTCCCGAACCTCACGCACGCCACCGCCCTGGTCGGTATCCAGGAAGGCACCATCCAGAAGGAACTGGGCGGCACCAAGGTCGAGTCCACCACCTTCAACGCGGGACCGACCGAGATCGAGGCCCTGAACGCCGGCTCGATCGACATCGGCTTCATCGGCCCCTCCCCCGCCATCAACGCCTACGTCAAGTCCCAGGGCAAGGGGCTGCGGATCGTGGCGGGTTCGGCCTCCGGCGGAGTGAAGCTGGTCGTCAACCCGGACAAGATCAAGACGCTGGACGACCTCAAGGGCAAGCGGATCGCGACCCCGCAGATCGGCAACACCCAGGACGTGGCCTTCCTCAACTGGATCTCCGAGAAGGGGTGGAAGGTCGACCCGCAGAGCGGCAAGGGTGACGTCTCCATCGTCCGCTCGGACAACAAGGTGACGCCGGACGCCTACAAGTCCGGTTCGCTGGACGGGGCGTGGGTCCCCGAGCCGACCGCGTCCAAGCTGGTCTCCGAGGGCGCGAAGGTGCTGCTCGACGAGAAGGACCTGTGGCCGGACAAGAAGTTCGTGATCACGCACATCATCGTGTCGCAGAAGTTCCTGGACCAGCACCCCGATGTCGTCGAGGCCGTGATCAAGGGTTCGGTCTCCACCAACAAGTGGATCAACGACAACCCGGAGGAGGCCAAGGCCTCCGCCAACAAGGCGCTGGAGAAGCTGAGCGGCAAGCCGCTGCCCCAGGAGATCCTCGACCCGGCGTGGGAGTCCATCGAGATCCTCAACGACCCGCTGGCCACGACGCTCAAGACGCAGTCGGAGTTCGCGGTCAAGGCCGGTCTGCTGAAGGACCCGGACCTCAAGGGCATCTACGACCTGGGCCCGCTGAACAGGATCCTCAAGGCCGAGGGTCAGCCCGAGGTCGCCGACGCCGGTCTCGGCGTCAAGTAACCCACCCGAACCGGACCCAGGATTCCCAGGAGGTGACGACCATGGCGACCACCACCCTCACCAAGGCCGAGGACCGTACGACGGTCGAGCACGCCGCCCGTCTCTCGCATGTCTCGAAGTCCTTCGCCGGACCCACGGGGCAGCAGCTCGTGCTGGACGACATCTCGCTCGATGTCGCTCCGGGTGAGTTCGTCACCCTCCTGGGAGCCTCCGGGTGCGGTAAGTCGACGCTGCTCAATCTGGTGGCCGGACTCGACCGCCCGTCCGCGGGGTCCATCGAGACCCCCGGCGGGCGGCCGGCCCTGATGTTCCAGGAGCACGCCCTCTTCCCGTGGCTCACCGCGGGCAAGAACATCGAACTGGCCCTGCGGCTGCGCGGAGTGGCGAAGTCGGAGCGCCGTACCGAGGCCGAGCGGCTGCTCGAACTCGTCCGGCTCGGCGGCGCGTACGGCAAGCGGGTGCACGAGCTCTCCGGCGGTATGCGGCAGCGGGTGGCGATGGCCCGCGCACTCGCCCAGGACAGTCAACTGCTGCTGATGGACGAGCCGTTCGCGGCCCTGGACGCCATCACCCGCGATGTGCTGCACGACGAGCTGACCCGGATCTGGCGCGAGACGAACGCCTCGGTCCTCTTCGTCACGCACAACGTGCGCGAGGCCGTACGGCTCGCGCAGCGCGTCGTCCTGCTCTCGTCCCGGCCGGGCCGGATCGCCCGGGAGTGGACGGTCGACATCGAGCAGCCGCGCCGCATCGAGGACACCGCCGTGGCGGAGCTGTCCGTCGAGATCACCGAAGAACTGCGTGGGGAGATCCGCCGACATGGCCAGCACTGACATCACGTCCGACCGGAAGCGGCCGGACGGGCCGGCCTCCCCCACCGACACCAAACCCGACGACATCGCCGGCCTGGAGGCCGGTCTCGACGCCCTGGACGCGGTGCAGATCCGCCGCACCCCGGTCCGCGAGGTCCTCAAGGCCAAGGTGCTGCCGCCCGTCGTGGCGGTGGTGCTGGTGCTGATCGTCTGGGAGCTGCTGGTCCGGGCCGAGGTCACCGAGGTCTACAAGCTGCCCCCGCCGTCCGCGGTCTGGGACAGCGCGGTCGACATGTGGCTGAAGGGCACGCTCCTGGAGGTCGTCTGGACCAGCGTCTCGCGCGGTCTGCTCGGCTTCCTGCTGGCGGTGGCCATCGGTACGCCGCTGGGGCTGCTGGTCGCCCGGGTGAAGCTGGTCCGGGCGGCGATCGGGCCGATCCTCTCCGGGCTCCAGTCGCTGCCGTCGGTCGCGTGGGTGGCCCCGGCGGTCATCTGGCTCGGGCTGAACGACAGCATGATGTTCGCGGTGATCCTGCTGGGCGCGGTGCCCTCGATCGCCAACGGGCTGGTCTCGGGCGTGGACCAGGTGCCGCCGCTGTTCCTGCGGGCGGGCCGTACGCTGGGGGCCACCGGCATCCGGGGCACCTGGCACATCGTGCTCCCGGCCGCGCTGCCCGGCTATCTGGCGGGGCTCAAGCAGGGCTGGGCGTTCTCCTGGCGCTCGCTGATGGCCGCCGAGATCATCGCCTCCTCCCCCGAACTGGGTCTGGGGCTCGGGCAGTTGCTGGAGAACGGCCGCAGCAACTTCGACATGCCCGGGGTCTTCCTCTCGATCCTGCTCATCCTGTTCGTCGGCATCGCGATCGACCTGCTGATCTTCAGTCCGCTGGAGCGGTGGGTGCTGCGCAGCCGCGGCCTCCTCGTCAAGAACTGAGTCACGCCATGTCCCACCCCGTCCTCCTCGTCATCGCCCACGGCAGCCGCGACCCGCGGCACGCCGCGACCGTGCACGCGCTCACCGAGCGGGTGCGGGCGCAGCGGCCGGGGCTCCGTGTCGAGACCGGGTTCCTGGAGTTCAACGCCCCTTCCGTGCCCCGGGTGCTGGAGCGCCTGGCCGCGGAGGGGGCGGACGAGGTCATCGCCCTGCCCCTCCTCCTCACCCGGGCGTTCCACGCCAAGACCGACATCCCCTCGGTCCTGCGCGAGGCCCGCGCCCGGCTGCCCCGCCTGCACATCCGCCAGGCCGACGTCCTCGGCCCGTCCCCGCTGCTCAACGCCACCCTGGGCCGACGGCTGCGGGAGGCCGGGGTCCGCCCCGGCGACCTCCCCCGGACCGGGCTCGTCCTGGCCTCGGCGGGATCCACAGACCCGGAGGCGATCGCAGTGATCGCTGAAATCGCGCGGGAGCTGCGGCACACCGGTTGGTGCGCCGTGCGGCCTGCGTTCGCCTCCGCCGCTCTCCCCCGTACCGAGGACGCGGTACGGGCCCTGCGCGCCGAGGGCGTGGCCCGGGTGGCGGTGGCCCCGTACGTCATCGCCCCCGGCCGCCTTCCGGACCGCATCGCGGCGGGCGCGGAGGCCGCCGGAGCCGACGTCCTGGCCGATGTCCTGGGCCCGGCCCCGGAGCTGGCACGCCTGCTGCTGGACCGGTACGACGAGGCACGGGTGCCGGTGGGGGCGTCGCTGCCGGCGTGAGGCCGCCGTTCCCCCTCTGCCGTCAGTCGTAGGAGAGGCCGCCCGTGCGGCTGCGCTTCAGTTCGAAGAAGCCCTGGTGGTTGGCGAGGACGCGGAAGCTGTCGAAGAGTTCGGCCGCCTTCTCGCCGCGCGGGATCGCGTTGAGGACCGGGCCGAACCAGACCGTGCCGTCGACGTGGATCGTCGGGGTGCCCACGTACGCGTCCTGCTCCGGCTCCTTGCCCGCGTCGTGACTGCGGGCCACGTCCTCGTCGTACGCCGTCGAGTGCGCGGCCCCCGCCAGCTCGGCGGGGAGTCCCACCTCGGCGAGGGAGGCGGCGATCACCGCGTCGAAGTCCTCCTCCTTGTGCTGGTGGATGCGGGTGCCGAAGGCGGTGTAGAGGTCCCGGAGGACCCCGTCGCCGTGGGCGGCGGCCGCGGCGACGGCGACCCGGACCGGGCCGATCGACTTGTCGACCAACTCGCGGTACCAGGCGGCCAGTTCGTTGCCCTCGTTGTGCAGGTACAGGCTCATGGGGCGGAAGCGGAGATCGATGTCGCGCAGCTGCTCCACCTCCAGCATCCAGCGGGAGGCGATCCAGGCGAAGGGGCAGGCGGGGTCGAAGTAGAAGTCGACGGCCGTACGGTCGTGGGTGCTCATGACGGCGAGCCTAGACAGTGATTGGCATGGACCCTCGGGCCAATCGGATGCGGGTGTGATGGGCCATTCCGCCTGTGCTCTGCTGTGCCTTTCTGCGCCTTCCTGTTGCCCCCGTGGCGCTTGCTGAACGGCCGATCAGGCACCGTTGACGGGCAACGGGCCCCGTGCCAGCGTCACTTCACGAGATGACCGTACGCAGCTCCGCCGGCACGGCGGGCGACCGCGAAGGGACGATCATGAGAAGACGCAGGGCCGCGACGATTCCGGCGATGGCGCTCGCGCTGTCCGGAGCACTCCTCGCCGTCGGCGCGGCCTCACCCGCCCTGGCCTCGGGGCACGGCGGCCCCACGGCCTCCGTCCAGGCACTCCGGGTCCAGGCCGATCCGACGCCCGAGGAGCAGGAGCGGCTGAGGGAGATCGCGGGCGCGATCTGGACGCCGCAACTGGCCGCGGGCTGGAACATGAACGCCGAGGTCGCCGGGGTGCTCTCGGAGGCCACTGAGCGCATCCTCCAGTGCTCCGAAGCGTTCGCCCTGGTGCCCCGGCCGCCGGGCTTCGTGCCCGGGCTCGGCTATCTGGTCCAGTACTGGAAGAACCTGCGGGACTACTTCCTGGTGGTCAAGGACAACCGCACCTACCGGGCCTGCGTGGTCTCGACGGCGGCGTACTACCGCTCGATCATCGAGATGGCGTCGGCGGGGATCTGATCAGGGCCGTCGCCCCTGGGGTCAGGGGCGACGGGCTGCCGTACGTACGTGGCGTACGTACGGCAGCCCGTCGGCCCCGGAGCACGGGGCGCTCTCAGGGGCGGGCGGTCGTCGTGGCGCGGCTGCCGGACCAGGCGCGCCAGAGTGCCGCGTACGGGCCTTCCGCGGTGCGCAGTTCGTCGTGGGTGCCGCTCTCGACGACCCGGCCGGCCTCCAGGACCACGACCCGGTCGGCGGCGACGGCCTGGGTGAGGCGGTGGGCGACGATCAGGGCGGTCCGGCCGGCGAGGGCGACCCCGGCGGAGCGCTCCAGGGTGCGGGCGCCCGCGCTGCCCGCCTCGGCGGTGGCCTCGTCGAGGACGGCGACCGGGGGGTCGGCCAGGACGAGCCGGGCGAGGGCGAGTTGCTGGGCTCGGGCGGGGTCGAGGCGGTGACCGCCTTCTCCCACGACGGTGGCGAGCCCCTCGGGCAGGGCCTCGGCCCACTCCAGCGCGTGCACGGTGGCGAGAGCGGTACGGAGGTCGGCGTCGGTGGCGTCCGGGCGGGCGAGGCGGAGGTCCTCGGCGAGGGTGCCCGTGAAGACATGGACCTCCTGGGTGACCAGGACGACGGAGGGACCCGTCTCCTCCTCCGCCGCCGCGGAGACCGAGCCACCGGTGGGCTGCTGGACCCCCGCGACGATGCGGGCCAGCGTGGATTTCCCGGCGCCGCTCGTGCCTACGAGAGCCACGTGTTCGCCCGCGCGGAGGGTGAGGGAGACCTCGTGGAGGACCGTGCGGCCGGGCCCGTACGCATGGCTCACGGCGTCGACGGTGACGGCCGCGCCGGGCTCGGACCGCTGCCCCGGCAGCCGTACCGCGTTCTCCTCCAGATCGGTCACCCCGACCAGCCGCGCCAGCCCGGCCGCCGCGGACTGGGCCTCGTCGAGCAGGACCAGGGCCGCGTTGACGGGCCCGAAGAGGCTGTGGAAGTAGAGGGCGGCGGCCGTCGCCGTGCCGATGGAGACGGACCCGTCGCGGACCAGGAAGAACCCGGTGACCAGGACGGCGGCCAGCCCCACGTACTCCGCGATGTGCAGCCGGGCGTAGAACCCGAGCACCAGGTGGACGCTGCGCATGGTCAGCTCGACGGCCTTGCGCGAGGCCCGGGCGGTCTTCTCGGTGTGCTGCCCCTCCAGCCGGTGGCCGCGTACGGTCACCGCTCCCCCGATGGTCTCCAGGAGCTGCTGCTGCTGGGCTCCGTTGGCGACCCGCTGGTCGGCGTAGACGGTGGTGGCCCGGCGCACGTACCACCGGGCGGTGAGCGCCTGGACGGGTACGGCGAGGAGCGCGGCGAGCAGGAACCGTACGTCCAGCAGGGCCATCGCCCCGAGCGTCAGCACGATCGCGAGGACCGAGCGCGCCATCTCGGGCAGCGCGGAGCGGACGGCCTCCGCGACCCGGGCGACGTCCCCGGTGACCCGGGCGGTGAGGTCGCCGGACCCGGCGCGCTCCAGCCGGTCGGCGGGGAGGTGCAGGGCCCGCTCGACGAACTGTTCGCGCAGCCGGGCGAGTACGGTCTCGCCGAGCCGGGCGACCTGGGTCAGCCCGTACGTGGTGGTGGCGCCCTGGACGACGGCGACCGCCAGCAGGAGGACGACGGGCAGGGTCAGCGCGTCGGCGGGGCGGCCGTCGGCCACGATGTCGACGATGCGGCCGAGCAGCGGCTGGACCAGGAGCCCGACGGCCGTCGCGCCGACGAGCACGCCGAGGCCCAGGAGCGCGCGGCCCCGGTCCGGGCGGATCAGGGTGCGCAGGGCGGCCCGGGTGCGGGCACCGGTGGCGATGGGCAGCAGGTCGGCACTGTCGGCGGCCGCGCCCGCTGCGCCCGATGGAGTGCTGGTCATGTGAGCACCGCCGAGCGGTAGACGGGATGGTCGCGTACGAGGTCCTCGTGCGGGGCCTCGGCATTGACGGTGCCGCCGTCGATGAGGACGACCCGGTCGGTGGCGGCGAGCAGGGCGGGGCTGCTGGTGACGAGGACCGTGGTGCGGCCGGTGCGGGCTCGGCGGATCCCGGTGGCGATCCGGGCCTCGGTGGCGGCGTCGACGGCGGTGGTCGGGTCGTGCACGACGAGGACGGACCGGTCGGCGGCGAGCGCCCGGGCCAGGGCGACGCGCTGGCGCTGGCCCCCGGAGAGGGAACTGCCGCGCTCCCCGATCCGCCCGGCGGTGCCACCGGGCAGGGTGGCGGCGACCTCGTCGACGGCGGCGGCGTCCATGGCGGGGTGCGGGTCGGCTCCGGCGGGGGCGGCGGCCGTGACGTTGTCGAGGAGGGTGCCGTCGAAGAGCTGGGCGTCGTGCTCGGCCACCAGGAGCGTGGAGCGCAGGGCGGCGGGCGCGAGTTCGGTGAGGGGGGTGCCGTCGAGTTCGATGCGCCCCCGGTCGGGGTCGCATCGGCGGGCGAGGCAGCGGAGGAGGGTGGCCGCGTCGGCGGTGTCGGTGACAACGATGCCGAGGTGCTCACCGGCCCGGACGGTGAGATCGATCCCGTCGAGTCCGCCGTGCCCGAGGCGGTGCAGGCGGAGTTCACCGGGGGTGGGGGTGGCTGCGGTGGTGGGGGCGTCCGGTCCGGTGGCGGCGGAGGCGGGGGTGTCCGTTCCGGACGCCGTCCGCGCAGCGGCGCCGGGAACGGCGTCCGGTTCCACCGTGCCGCCCGTCGTCTCGCCCGGCGCGGCCAGCACGTCCGCGATCCGGGCGGCGGACGCGCGGGCCTTGGCGAGTTCGGCGCCGACCCAGGCCAGTACGGCGATCGGGCCGGGCAGGAAGAGGGCGAGGCCGACGGCGGAGACGAGGGCCCCGAGGCCGATGGAGCCGCTGAGCACCAGGCGGCCGCCGACGAGGGCGACCAGCGCGATGAAGGCCCCGGTGAGGGTGAGCATCAGGCCGGTCTGGAGGGCGGCGGCGCGGGCGGCGCGCACGTTGGCCTCCCGGGACGCCTGGCTGGTGGCCCGGTAGCGGGCGACGGCCGCGCGCTCCGCCCGGAGCCCCTTGAGCACCCGGACCCCGGCGACCAGGTCGGCGGCGACCCCGGAGGCGTGGGCGGCCCGCTCCTGCTCGGCCTCGCTGCGGTGCTCCAGCGGGCGGGCGAGGTAGTGGCCCAGCGCCATGAGGACCGGGGCGCCGACCAGTACGAGGAGACCGAGCGGGACGGAGGCCCGGAGCAGCAGGACCGCGCCCGCGACGACCCCGACGACGGCGGCGATGCCGAGGGTGAGGGCCATGTTGAGGGCCCCGACCCGCCGGGCGTCCTCGGTGGCCACGTTGACCAGGGCCCCGGGCGGCCGCCCGGCCTCGGCGCCGCCGTGCGGGGCGAGGACCCGGCGTACGACGTCGAGACGCAGCCGGTGCGCGGCCTGCTCGGCGGCACGCTCCCCGGCCCGGGCGCCGAAGCGGAAGCCGTACGAGAGCATCGCGTAGACCACGGCGAGGACCACCAGCCACAGGGCCAGCGCTCCCCCGTCGGGGCGGACCACGGCCCGGTCGACGATGAGCCCGATGAGTACGGGGACGAGGGCCTCGCCGGTCTGGTGGGCGGCGCCCAGCAGCGAACCGACGACGACGTCCCGGCGCTGCCCTGCGACGGCGCGGCGGATGACACCGCGCCCGGACGTGTCAGCCCCCACCCACCTGCTCCTCCCAGCGTGTACCGGACCATGTACCGGACAGAGAGGAGGGGCGATTTTCAGCCATCCGTCTCCAGCCAAACGAAAGCAAGGCTAACCCGGCCGCGCCCGGTTCCGGTCCCCTGCCCCCCGGCTCCGGCTCCGTATGCGCGACCGCGCCCGGCCCCGTGTGAGCGACCGCGTCCGGTCCATACGCACGACCCTGCCCCCTGCCCCACGGCACGCGCAGGCTCAGACCTCCGCGAACGGGTCGTCGGCGAACGGGGTCGCCTGGTGGAAGTAGAGGCGCCACCCCGCGCCGGTCAGCCGCCACAGGGAGCTGCGGTGGGAGCGGAGCCCCTTGGACTCGGTGTCGAAGGTGAGGTGCACCACGTCCGAGCAGAGCTCCTCGCCCTGCATCCGGGAGGCGGTGAGCGGGCCGGGGCGCGGGGCGTCGTCGGCGGTGAGCGCCGCAATAGTCGTCTCCCGGTTCCAGAGCCGGCCGCTGGTGCCGATCTCCCGGAACTCCGGGTGCAGCAGGGCGGCGAGGAGCTCCGCGGAGGCGCGTACCACCGGGTCCAGCAGGCGGAGTTCGCCTTCGATGGCCGCGGCGACGGCGGGCGAGGGCTCAGACACGGGTCATCTCCACGAGTTTCGCCACGGTGTTCCAGTTGCGGGTGGTGGCGGTGAGGCCCTGCGTCTGGCGGGGGCGCGCCAGCGCCTCGGCCAGCTTGGAGCGGCCGAGTCCGTCGGGGGCGTACAGATAGAGGCAGCGGTCACCGAGAGCGAAGGCCTCGGGCAGGAACGTCTCGGCGTCGAGTGCGGCGAAGCGGTCGGCGTCGACGGGGCGGTCGAAGTAGGTGACGTGGAGCTGCCTGCCCTCCAGCTCGGCGGCGGGGTAGGGACAGGCCTCGGCGACGGCGGCGAGGTAGGCGCCGCTGCGGACGACGCAGCCGACGGGGAAGCCGAACCGCTCGTGGACGGCCCGCTCCAGGGCGGCGGCCAAGGCGTCCTCGTCCTCGGTCCCGCTGCGGAAGGCGGCGTTGCCGCTCTGGAGGTGGGTGGCGATGTCGGTGTGCCCCAGTTCGGCGAGGACGGTGCGCAGTTCGGCCATCGGGACCCTCTTGTGGCCGCTCACGTTGATCCCGCGCAGCAGGGCCGCGTACTTCGTCGTCATGGCGCCCCACACTAGGACGATCTTCCGCCCGGCGCGCAGCCGCCGCGCCCCGTGGGGGAGGGCGCGGCGACGGCTGTGGGTGGGGGGTGTGGCCGGACGGTGGCGGTGGGGCGCCACCGTCCGGCAGGAGTGGTGCGTGGTGACTACTCGACGATCTTGAGGAGCTTGTTCGCCGTGCCCTCGGTCGCGTTGGAGATGGCGTCCGGGGTGGCTCCCTCGGTCAGCGCCGTGGCGACCGCCTCCGGGGTGGCGTCCGGGTTGCCCGCCAGGTAGACGGCGGCGGCACCGACGACGTGCGGGGTCGCCATGGACGTACCGGAGATGGTGTTGGTGCCGGTGTCGCTGTCGTTCCAGGTCGACGTGATGTCCGAGCCCGGGGCGTAGATGTCCACGATGGAGCCGTAGTTGGAGAAGGAGGACTGCTCGTCGGCCTCCGTGGACGAGGCGACGGTGATCGCCTCGGGGACGCGGGCGGGCGAGACCTGCCCGGCGTCGCTGGACTCGTTGCCCGCGGCCACACCGAAGGTGACGCCCGCGGCGATGGCCTTCTGGACGGCCGCGTCGAGGGCCGGGTCGGCTCCGCCGCCGAGGCTCATGTTGGCGACGGACGGGCCGGACGCGTTGGCGGCGACCCAGTCGATACCGGCGATGACCTGCTCGGTGGTGCCCGAGCCGTTGTCGTCCAGGACGCGGACGGCGACGATCTTGGCCTTCTTGGCGACACCGTGCGAGGCCCCGGCGATGGTGCCCGCCACGTGGGTGCCGTGCCCGTTGCCGTCGTCGGCGTCGTCGTCGTTGTCCACGGCGTCGAAGCCGGAGGTGGCACGGCCCTCGAAGTCCTCGTGGGTGACGCGGACCCCGGTGTCGATGACGTACGCGGTGACGCCCTCGCCCGCGCTGTCGGGGTAGTTGTACGCGTTGTCGCCCGCGGTCTCGGTCTGGTCGATGCGGTCCAGACCCCACGACGGGGGGTTCTCCTGCGTGGCGTTGATGCTGAACTTCTTGTTCTGCACCACCTTGGCGACGGCCGGGTCGGCGGCGAGGCGCTTGGCCTCGGTCTCCGAAAGGCCGCTGGCGGAGAAGCCGTTGATGCTGGAGGAGTAGTTGCGCTGGAGCTTGCCGCCGTACTCCTTGGCGAGCTTGGACTTGTCCGCCTTCTCGCCCAGCATGACGATGTAGCTGCCGGCGACGGCGGTCTCGGCGTCCGCGCCGTAGACCGTGCCCATGGGGGCCGGCGCGGCTCCGGCGAACGAGGTTCCGAACAGGGTGACTCCGGCTGCGGCTGCCACGGCGGTGATCGCGGCGGTCAGCTTGGTCCGGCGAGTGACGGTGCGCTGGTGCTTGGCCATGAAGAGGGGTCTCCTCGTCAATCTCTGTGGGGGGATTGACCTCCGGCCGGAAGATCTCCGGGGGTTGGCTCGAAACCCTGACCGATTGACGAGCACAGATCAAGACCCCCTTGCAGCTGTGACTTACTCAACAAGCTTTCATAACAAGGAATCGGCCATGGCGTGTCACAACGGGCAGCGAGCGGCAACGGCCCGGCAACAGTGCCGGAACGGCGAACCGCGAAGAGGGTTCTTACCCGGGGAAACACCAGGTCACGGGCGGGTCCGAGCCGCTCCTCCCACCGCGTGCCGCAGGCGCGTTCACCCGAAACCGGTGCCGCCGGGCGCAGTTGGGTATGCGTGAAGACCTGTGAACGTGCGTGAAGAAGTGCGCAAGAGGGGTGAAGTCCCCTGCCGGAGGTGTGGAGCCCCCCGGTGGGTGCGTGCAGATGCAACGACCATGCGCCTCGCACATACGGACGCCCGTCCCGGACCACCGTGTTCCGCGATGGCCCGGGACGGGGCGGACAACGTCCGGATATCAGTCCGACCGATCCGCTCAGCGAGGCGGTTCGGCTTCCCCCTCAACGAGGCAGTTCCGTCTCCGCCCTCAGCGAGGCAGCTCGGCTTCTGCCCTCAGCGAGGCAGTTCGGCTTCGATGAGGTCGGCGGCCCGGAGCGTGCCGCCCTCCTTCGCCATCTGCTCGCGCAGCCGCGCCGACCGCTCGGCCACCTCCGGGTCTCCGACCAGGGCGAGGACCGCCTCGCGCAGCGTCGCCGCGTCGGCCTCCTCCATCGGGACGTGCCGGGCCACCCCGAGCGCCTGGAGCATGTCGGCGTTGCCGAACTGGTCGACGGCCTGCGGCACGGCCACCATCGGCGTTCCCGTGGCGAGCCCTTCCTGACTGCCGCCCGCCCCGGCATGGGTGATGAACGCGTCGGCCTGCTTCAGCACCGCCAACTGCGGGACCCACGGATGGACTTCCACGTTCGCCGGTACGTCGCCCAGCTCGGCCGGGTCGACGTGCGCGCCGATCTGGAGCACCACGTGCCAGCCGGGCAGGCCACCGAAGGCCGCCACACACTCCCGGTAGAAGGCGGGCTGCTTGGTGAACGAGGAGCCGAGCGAGACCAGGAGCACCTTCTCCACCCCGGCCGGCCGCTCCCACTCCCCCTGGTCGGCCCGGTCGCCCTGGCAGGCGCCGACGAAGGTGAACATCCCGTGGTCCACCCGGTCCGCGTTGGGCTGGAGCGCCTCGGGGATCAGGACCAGGCCGCGGCGCGGGCGGGCCACGAAGTCGTCGCTGGAGAGATGGCCGAGGCCGTTCTCGGTGAGCCAGGCCGCGAAGCGGTCGTAGTACGCCCGGCCGCGCTCGGTCTGCTTCATCTCGGCGGTCATCGGCTCGCCGATCTCCTTCTCGTACCCCTCCCAGGGCACCAGGTTGGGCCAGAGGGAGACGGCGGGGACGCCCCAGCGGTGGGCGAGGACGCGGGCGGGGTAGGAGGTGATGTCGTGCAGGACGAGATCGGGCTCGTCCCCGTCGAAGGCGGCGGCGAGCTGCGGCAGCGCCTGCACGGCGTCGTCGAGGAAGGGTTCGAGGTTGTCGATCAGCTCGGTGCCCCAGGCCTCGGGGTCCTCCTCGGTCGGCAGGGTCGAGGTGTAGATGACCGGCTCGGCGCCGGTGGCGGCGACCTTCCCGGCGAACGAGGCGGGGATGGCGTAACTGACGCGGTGCCCACGGCTGACGAGCTCCCGGATGACGTCGAGGCTCGGGTTCACATGTCCGTGGGCGGCGATGGAGAACATGGCGATGTGGGCACGCGGTGATTCGGTCATGTGCTTCACCATAGGCGAGACGGAACGTCTCGTCTAGTTATTTTGGCGTTCCCTTCCGGAGCCGTTGCCCGAGGCTTGTCAGCGTCGGCCCCGAGCCGCTCAGCGCTGGTAGCGGGCCAGGACCCGGTTGCCGTCGTCGACCAGCCGTCTGCGCAGCTCAGCGGTGTCGATCGCGCCGCTGTAGTACTCCTGGAGGGCGGGGGTGGCGACCTTGTCCTTCCACTCGGGATAGCCCCGTACGGCCTGCGCGGGCGCCGGACGGAGGTGCTTCGCGAGCGCCGTCCCGGTGGCCCAGCCGTGCTCGGCGGTGTGCAGGGAGGGGTGGGCGAGGGCGGTGGTGCCGGTGGGCAGCATCCAGTCGCCGCGGGCGAGGCGGACCATGTTCGGCGGCCGCAGCAGGAAGTCGATGAAGGCGACGGCATCCTTCTTGTACGGACTGTCCTCCGCGACGGAGAGGGTCTGCGGGCTCACCCCCTGGGCCGGTCCGCCGGGCCCCGCCGGTGCGGGCAGGACCGTCCAGGCGAATCCTTCGGGGGCCTGCTCCACGATCTGCTGGCGGTAGGCGAAGCCGAGCGGGACCATGGCGTACCGCCCGCCGAAGAAGCCGGGCAGGGTGTCCGAGCCGCCCATGCCCAGGGCCGTACGGGCCGCGCTGCGGTCGGAGTTGACCTGGTCGCGGATGGTGCCGGTCACCACCTGGTCGCCCGCCTCGAAGCGCAGCTCGGCCTTGCCGTCCGGGTCGCGGTGGAAGAGTTGTCCACCGCCGGAGAGGCCCAGGTTGAGGGTGACGGAGACGGGCTCCCTGAGCGGCCAGGCGACCCCGTAGCGGCCGTTCTCGGTCAGCGTCTTGGACACCTCGCGAAACTCCGCCCAGCTCCAGGGACGCTCCGGCGTCGGGATGCGGGCGCCCGAGGCTTTCAGCAGCTTCGTGTTGGCGATGAGGACGCGCGGCTCCTGGAGGAAGGGGACACCGTAGATCCCGCCGTCGAAGGTGGTGGTGCGCCAGGACTGTTCGGGGATGTCGGCCTTCAGCCGGTCGGGGAGGAGGGAGCGCAGGTCGGTGAGGTAGCCGCCGTACGCGAAGTCCGCGAGGTCGTCGGAGGCGTCGTGGATGATGTCGGGCGCCTCACCGCCCTCGAAGGAGGTCAGGAGCTGGTCGTGGACGTTGTCCCAGCTGCCCTGGACATACTCCACCTGGACGTCGGGGTGGGCGGCGTTCCACTCCCGCACCAGCTGCTTGTTGGCGTCGACGGACTCCTTCTGCCAGGCGAGCGACTGGAACCGGAGCCGGATCGTGCCGTCGGCGTCCCGCCCGTCATCGGTGCTCGAACAGCCGGTGAGCAGCAGGGCGAGGGCGGTGGCGGCCGCCGCCATCCGCCGGGCCAGGGCGGGCATCAGCCCCTCACCGCCCCGGTCGTCATCCCGCCGGTGATCCTCCGTTGGATGAAGGCGAAGAGGACGAGGGAGGGCAGCGTGGCGAGGAACGCGGCGGCGGCCAGCGGCCCGAGGTCGGCCACGCCCTCCGCGCCGAGGAAGTGGGTGAGGACGACCGGCAACGTCTGCTTCTCCGGGGTCTTGAGGAGAACGAGCGCGAAGAAGAACTCGTTCCACGCGGTGATGAACGCGAAGAGGGCGGTGGCGACGATCCCGGGGGCGAGCAGCGGGGCGACGACCGAGACGAGCGTCCGTACGCGCCCCGCCCCGTCGACGGCGGCGGCCTCCTCCAGCTCGGTGGGCACGGCCCGTACGTACCCGGCGAGCATCCAGAGCGCGAAGGGCAGCGACCAGACGACGTAGACCAGGATCAGTCCCCAGAGGGAGTTGATCAGGTGCAGGTTCTTCAGCACCAGGAAGAGCGGAATGATCACCAGCACGAACGGGAACGCCTGGCTGACCACGACCCACCCGGTGGCGGCGGTGGCGAGCCGGCCCCGGTGGCGGGCCATCACATAGGCCATCGGGGTGGCGATGGTGACGGCGATCAGGGCGGCGGAGACGGCGGCGATGAGCGAGTTGGCCGCCGCCTGGAGCAGCGGCTGCTCGTCGAAGGCCTGGCGGAAGTTGTCCAGGGTGGGGTCGTCGGGGATCCAGGTGGGGTGGAGCGAGCCGAGTTCGCGGGCGGGCTTGAAGGCGGTGGAGAGCAGCCAGAGGAACGGGAAGGCGAGGAAGACCAGATACGCGAGCAGCGCCAGGTACTGCCCGGCGCGGGCGGCCCGGCCGGTGGGCAGGCTCATCGCGTCCCGCCTCTCCTGGGCGCACCCCTCCTGGGGACGCCTCCCCCGAGGGTGCTCATCGCTCCCCACCTCCTCCTCTGATCCGGCCGACGAGGAAGCAGGCGAGGAGCACGGAGATCACCGCGACCATCACACAGCCCATCGCGGCGGCGTAGCCGAACTGTCCGTAGCGGAAGGCCTCTTCGTACGCGAAGAGCATCGGCAGCCGGGTCCGGCCGCCGGGCCCGCCGCTGGTCAGGACGTAGACGAGGGCGAACGCGTTGAAGTTCCAGATCAGGTTGAGCGCGCTGATGGCGAGCGCGATGGGCCGGATCGCGGGCCAGGTGACCGTACGGAACCGGCGCCAGGCGCCCGCTCCGTCCAGGGCCGCCGCCTCGTGGAGTTCGTGCGGGGTGTTCTGGAGTCCGGCGAGCAGGGCGACGGTGGTCTGGGGCATCCCGGCCCAGATGCCGACGAGGATCACGGCGGGGAGCGCGGTGGCCAGGCCGGTGAGCCAGTCGCGGCCGTCGCCGAGGCCGAGGTCGCGGAGGGTCTCGTTGAGGACGCCGGCGTCGGGGTGGTAGACGAGGCGCCACATGATGCCGACGACGACCTCGGGCATCGCCCACGGGATGATCGCCAGCGCGCGGGCCAGCCAGCGCAGCCGTAACCGCTGGTTGAGCAGGAGGGCGAGGCCGAGGGCGAGGAGGAACTGCGGGACGGTGACGCCGAACGCCCAGAGGAGGCCGATCCGGAACGAGTCCCAGAAGAGGGTGTCGTACCAGAGGTCCTGGAAGTTGAGGGTGCCGATCCACTGGGTGGAGCGGGTGCGGCCGGACTGGGCGTCGGTGAAGGCGAGGGCGATGCCGTAGAGGAGCGGGCCGACGCTGAGGATCAGGATGGGGAGGAGGGCGGGCAGGACGAGGAACCAGGCGGCCGCGCGGTCCCGGACCGCCGCCGGTCCTATAGCCGTCGGCCCCGTGGCCGCCGGTCCCTTGCGCGGGTGCCCGGGCCGGGGGCGCCGCCCCTTCACGACCTCCGATGCCACGAATACCCCTTTTCACCGCCTTGGAGGAGTTCATCCAGTTCTGGCCGCTCTGGTGGTCTCCGTCATCGTGCTGACGGGCCGTCGGTTCGTCAAGGTGGCCTGCGCGGATGCGAAAATCGCACCCATGGACGAGATGCGTGCGCGCGAGGTGCTGTCGGCGGCCGGTTTCCCCGGTGCGGCGGAGCTGCTGGCGCTGGGCGAGAACGCGGTCTTCGCGGCCGACGGGCTGGTGGTGAAGGTCGGCCGGGACGCCACCGGCCACCCGGAGCTGGCGGCCCGCGCGGAGCGGGAGGTGGCGGTCGCGGAGTGGCTCGCGGCGTCGGGCGTCCCCGCGGTCCGGCCCGCCGAACCCGGGGTACGGCTGGTCGAGGGGCACCCGGTGACGGTCTGGCACCGGCTGCCCGCCCCCGTACGCCCCGCCGAACCGCGCGATCTGGCGCCCCTGCTCTCCCGGATCCACGCACTGTCGGCCCCGGCGGACTTCACGCTCCCGCGCCGCGAGCTGCTCGGCGGGGTGGAGCGCTGGCTGACCCTGGCGGGCGACACGATCGACCCGGCCGACGCCGACTACCTCCGCGCCCGCCGCGACGGCTTCGCGGCCGCGGCCGCCGCCCTGACCCCGCAGCTGCCCCCGGGCCCGATCCACGGCGACGCGCTCCCCCGCAACATCCACATCGGCCCCGAAGGCCCGGTCCTGGTCGACCTCGAGACCTTCTCCGCGGATCTACGGGAACACGACCTGGTCGTCCTCGCCCTCTCCCGCGACCGCTACGGCCTGCCCGCCGCCGCCTACGACGCCTTCACCACCGCGTACGGCTGGGACGTCCGGGAGTGGGAGGGCTGCGCGGTCCTCCGCGGCGCCCGCGAGACCGCCAGCTGCGCCTGGGTCGCCCAGCACGCCCCGACCAACCCGAAGGCCCTCACGGAGTTCCGCCGCCGGGTCGCCTCGCTCCGCGACGGGGACGCGGAGGTGCGGTGGTATCCGTTCTAGGGCCTGTTGCGAAAGTGCATAGATGACTCAAGGTCCGCTTCTTGGAGCACGGTATCGAGGGTCAGGAGTGCCGTTGAAGGAACTGAACGATCGCGAGGTTCACGCTGTCCGGCTCCTGCTCTGCGGGGTAGTGGCCGGATTGCTCGAGGACGAGTGGGGTGACATCGGTGGCAAGGGCGGCCATTCCATCCGCGACTGCCGTCCCCATCGCGTGTCTGCCTCCGACCGCCAGGACAGGCGTTGGAATCGGCTGGGCGGCAAGGGCTTGAATGTCATCGACATCTTCTGACCTGGTGCGGTAGTAGGCCAGCCCGGCGTTCAGTACACCTGGAGTGCTGTACGCCTCGATGTAGGCCGGAAGGGTGTCTGGGTCGAGGCCGCTTGGTCCGGCGCTCTGTTCCAGAAACGTGCCGTAGTAGGCCGCTTCCCGGCCGGGCACGAGCTTCTCCGCGAGGCCGGGCGTACGGTTGAACGGGCCGTGCCAGGATGGATAGTGGCCCCGGCCAGCCTCGGGAATCTCGACATCGACACCGGGAAGGATCTCTTCCTCGACCACGAGTCCAATGACCGATTCCGGCGCTTGGGCCGCGATGAGGTATCCGACCGTCGCACCCCAGTCGTGACCGATGACGGCGAAGCGCGTGACGCCCTCCTGCGCCAGCCGTGCCCGGACACCGTTGGCGAGTGCCGTCTTGCGGAAGTCGGTCACGCCGGAGTCGGGAGCGGTGCCCAGCCCGGGAAGCGTGACCGGGACTGCGGTGATACCGGCGGCATCGAGCGCCGGAATGAGGTACCGCCAGTGGTCGGACGTGACCGGCCAGCCGTGCAGCAGCACCGCTGCCGGGGTTCGATTCTCGCTCATCGCCCTATGATCCCTCTACTCCGGAACACGCGTTCGCCCGCCTGGCGCTGATGCCACAGGGCCTGTCGTGGAAGTGCTGGTCACAGCCACTCGTTGATGGCCGCGACCAGCGCTGTCGCCTCGTAGCGCACGGCCAGCTTGTCGTATCTGGTGGCCACCGAGCGGTGTCGTTTCAGCCGGTTGATCCCGCACTCCACCGCGTGGCGCTCTCTGTAGTCCTCCTTGTCGAAGGCCGGTGGCCTGCCGCCTCGGGAGCCGAGTCTTTTGCGATTGCGGACCTGGTCGGCTTTCTCCGGAATGGTGCACTTGATCCTGCGTCTGCGCAGGTAGGAGCGGTTCGCGCGGGAGCCGTAGGCTTTGTCGGCACGGACCCTGTCGGGTGTAGTGCGTGGTCGTCCGGGGCCGGTGCGGGGCACGCGAATGCGTTCGAGGACCGGTTGGAACTGCGGGCTGTCGTGCCGGTGCCCGGCGGTGATCAACAGGGACAGGGGCTTCTGTCCCTGCTCGGTCGCAAGGTGGATCTTCGTGGTCAGACCGCCGCGGGAGCGCCCGAGCCCGTGGTCGTCCGGCTCGTTGTCGATTCCGCCGGGCGGCTCGCGCTGCAGATCCCCTCTTTACGCGCGCCAGCGGCGTGCTGGTGGGCACGGCAGACGGTCGAATCCACACTCACTTCCCAGGTAATCAGGCCCTGCGCCTCGGCCTGGACCTGCAGCTGCTCCAGTATCCGCTTCCACGTTCCGTCGCGCTGCCACCGGCGGAACAGGTCGTAGATCCGGTCCCATGGGCCGTACCGCTCAGGTACGGCCCGCCACGGCGTACCCGCCCGGGTCCGCCACCGTATCCCGTCGATCAGCTGCCGACGTGCCCACATCCGGGGCCTCCCCGGCTTCTTCCCCACCGGCAGTAACGGCTCCAGCCGAGCCCACTGCCGGTCCGTCAGGTCCCCTCGCGCCACGACACGTGATCATGCACAACCTTGATCCACTTTCGCAACAGGCCCTAGAGCCTCCGGCCGGACGCGGTGGTCAGGGTGCCATCATCCGGTCGAAGGACGTGACGTTCAGCTTGATCCCGTCGACGCTCTTGATGACGGTGACCATCTCCCCCTTTGAGGTCTGACCGGGCTGCACGTCGGTGACGTACTCGGTGCTGTTCGCCACCCGGGTGCCGTTGGCGTCCACAGCCTCCCAGTCCCAGGTGTAGTTGGACTTCTTGCTGCTGTTGTTCTTGATCGTCCACACGACCCAGACGTTGCTGATCCCGGCCTGCGAACGGTCGTCGAGCTCGAAACTGACCAGGTCCTCACGCTCGCCCTTCTCGGAGGGCGTCGCCTTGGGGGTGTCCTGCGCGGCCTCGGACGCCTCTGTGGTCGGTGGCGCGCTGCCGTCGCCACCGCTACCGCTCTCAGCGGTACAGGCAGTGCCGAAAGCCAGCCCGATGGCCGCTGCCACGGCGATGAAGGGGGAAGAAGCACGACGGTTCATGACAGACCTCCGTGACATGCGGCTCGACCGCACCTTCTTCTCATTTTGCCCTTGTTGACCTCTATCGGCTCATCGGGACCACCAGGGCTCCGCCGCCCGCCCACTCCCCGATGGGGTCACCGCCCCCGGGGTATCACCGGCCAGGCCTGCTCCACCACCGCTTCCGGGTTGGCCGTGCGGCGGAGGTAGGCCTGGAGGGAGGCGGACTGTTCGGCGGCGGCGCGGACCTGGAGGGCGTGGAGTTCGGTGGGGGCAGGGTGCCGACCGGGCGGTGGCGCTCGCCCATCCGCCGGACCACGCGGACCGCCGCGACCGCGTCGGCCGTGGCGTCATGGGCGTCGGAGAGGGTCACGCCGTAGTGCTCGCAGAGGGCCTGGAGGGCCCGTTTGCCCTTGCGGTACTTGTCGACGTGTTTGTCGATGACCAGGGGGTCGATGACGGGCGAGGGCACGCCACCGATGCGCTGCTCGACGGAGGCCAGGCCGTACCTCGCGCATTCGCGGTCCAGGAGCGAGAGGTCGTAGCGCGCGTTCATCACCACCAGCGGCACCCCGGAGCGCAGCACTTCGGCGACCGCCTGGGCGATCTCCTCGACGGCCGATGCGGCGCGGGCGCCGTGCCTGCGGGCGTGGTCGGTGGCGATGCCGTGGATGGCGGCGGCCTGCTCGGGTATCACCACCCCCGGGTCCAGCAGCCAGGTCCGCTGCTCGGTGACCGTGCCGTCCGGCTCCAGCCGGACCAGTGCGGCGGTGACGATCCGGTCGCTCTCGACGTCGGTCCCCGTCGTCTCCAGGTCGAAGCCGACCAGTGGTCCCTGATGCCAGCTCATCCCGATACCTCCTTCGTGGCGCTCCCCCGTGGTGCTCCCCCGAGTGATGACCACCTTCGCATGCGGCACTGACAGCGACCGGGACGGGTGGCGGGCACCTACGAGACCGGGCGCGAGTCCGTCCAGACCGATTCGAACTCCTCGCGGTAGGTCTCGAAGAGGCCGCTCTCGCTGTCCTGCCCCGCCCGCACCACCGTCCGCCGCCCGCCGCCGCGCAGCACCAGCACCGGCGCCTCCATGCCCCGGGCCCGCCGCAGATAGGGCTGGACGACACCCACCGCGTCCGCCCCGTCGCCGTCCACCAGGTACGCGGTGAAGCGCGGGGTCTCGTCGAAGACCTGGATCTCGAAGGCGCCGGGGTCGCGGAGCTTGGAGCGGACCCGGCGCATATGGAGGATGTTCATCTCCACCGACCGGCTCAGCTCGCCCTTCTTGAGGCCCAGTTCCCGCTCGCGCCGCTTCACCGCGCTGCTGGCCGGGTTGATGAAGAGCAGCCGGACCCGGCACCCCGACTCCGCGAGCCGGACCAGTCGGCGGCCGGAGAAGTTCTGGACGAGCAGGTTGAGGCCTATGCCGATGGCGTCCAGCCGGCGCGCCCCGCCGAACAGGTCCTCGGCCGGCAGCTGGCGTTGGAGCCGGACCCGGTCCGGGTGGACGGAGACCACATCCGCGTACCGGTCCCCGACCAGCTCCTCCACCGCGTCCACCGGCAGCCGGTCCGCGGAGGCCACCCCCGCCCCGCTGCCCAGGATGTCCAGCAGCCGGGCCGAGGCCCGCTCCGCCTGGGCGAGCACCGCCTCGTTCAGCGCGCGGTTGCGGGAGACGACGTTACGGGCCACCTCCAGCTCGTCCAGGGCCAGCTCCACATCCCGCCGGTCGTCGAAGTACGGCTCGAAGCACGGCCAGTGCTGGACCATCAGCTCCCGCAGCTGCGGGAGCGTGAGGAAGCTCAGGACGTTGTCGTCGGCGGGGTCCAGCAGATAGCCCTTGCGCCGCGAGACCTCGCGTACGGCGACGGCGCGCTGCACCCACTCCTGCCCGGCGGGCCCGGCGGCGGCCACCACCCAGTCCTCGCCGTGCACCGGCTCGTAGATCGGCCGGAGCACCGCGGCGACCACCGCACGCAACCGCTGTTCGACCAGATTCAGCCAGATATAGGCGCGCCCGGCCCGCTGTGCGCGGGTGCGTACCTCGCTCCAGGCCTCGGCGCCCCAGTCCAGCTCGGCGCCGATCTCCACGGGCTGCGCAAGGGACACCGCCCCGGGCGGCGCATCGGTCGATTCCCCCTCGTGACCTGCGTCACCTGGGGGTAGCTCGAACCCTCCCGAGCTCACCCGTCTACCGCCTTCCACTCCCCCACCCAACGATCAAGGAAGGGTACTCCGGGAGCGGGATCCGGTGCAGCCCGATGGCCGGGCCGGTTTCCCAACTCCCCTGCTTCAGCGGCCTGTTCTTTGCGGTGAGATCGGGTGGAGTGAGCTGATTCATAGCGATTGGCGAACCCGGCGAAGGCCGCGTTCCGGACGCCCGCCGGCCGGGCGCGTCCGCAATCGCGTCCGGGGCGGCACCCCGGTGCCCGAAGTTGACCGGTGTGGCCGGAGACGGGCGACGGGACTGGGCCGCACCGCGTGACGTACTAGGTACGCGCCCCCATTTCGGGGAGTATTCGTGGGTAACCGTCAGGGGGTAACAGGCCGAGGAAGGCCGACGCACCCGGATCAGAAATGGAAGAGTTCTGCCTATGCAGGTCTGGCCGGGACACGCTTATCCTCTCGGCGCCACCTACGACGGCGCCGGTACCAACTTCGCGGTCTTCTCCGAGGCCGCCCACCGGATCGAGTTGTGCCTGCTGCACGACGACGGTTCGGAGACGGCGGTGGAGCTGCGCGAGACCGACGCCTTCGTGCGCCACGCCTATCTGCCCGGGGTGATGCCCGGTCAGCGGTACGGCTTCCGGGTCCACGGGCCCTACGAGCCGCAGCACGGGCAGCGGTGCAACTCCGCGAAACTGCTGCTCGATCCGTACGCGCGTGCGATCGCCGGTCAGATCGAGTGGGGCGAGGCGGTGTACGGCTATCCGTTCGGGCGGCCGGACGCCCGCAACGACCTCGACTCGGCGCCGCACACCATGACCTCGGTGGTGGTGAACCCGTACTTCGACTGGGGCGACGACCGCCGCCCCCGTACGGACTACCACCGGACGGTGATCTACGAGGCGCACGTCAAGGGCCTCACGATGCTCCATCCGGGGCTGCCGCCCGAGCTGCGCGGTACGTACGCGGGGCTCGCCCACCCGGAGATCATCGCCCACCTCACCGAGCTGGGCGTCACGGCGATCGAGCTGATGCCCATCCACCAGTTCGTCCAGGACCACCGCCTGGCCGACATGGGGCTCGCCAACTACTGGGGCTACAACACCATCGGCTTCTTCGCCCCGCACAACGCCTACGCCTCCTGGGGCGAGCGCGGCGAACAGGTGCTGGAGTTCAAGCAGGCGGTCAAGGCCCTCCACCAGGCGGGCATCGAGGTCATCCTCGACGTGGTCTACAACCACACCGCCGAGGGCAACCACCTGGGCCCCACGCTCTCCTTCCGCGGCCTCGACAACGCCTCGTACTACCGGCTGACCGACGATCAGCGGTACTACATGGACACCACGGGCACCGGGAACTCCCTGCTCATGCGGTCCCCGCACGTCCTCCAGATGATCATGGACTCGCTGCGGTACTGGGTGACCGAGATGCATGTGGACGGCTTCCGCTTCGACCTGGCGGCGACGCTGGCCCGCCAGTTCCACGAGGTCGACCGGCTCTCCTCCTTCTTCGACCTGGTCCAGCAGGACCCGGTGGTCAGCCAGGTGAAGCTGATCGCCGAGCCGTGGGACGTCGGCGAGGGCGGCTACCAGGTGGGCAACTTCCCGCCGCTGTGGACCGAGTGGAACGGCAAGTACCGCGACACGGTCCGCGATCTGTGGCGGGGCGAGCCGCGTACGCTCGCGGAGTTCGCCGGGCGGCTGACGGGCTCCTCCGACCTCTACCAGGACGACGGGCGCCGCCCCCTCGCCTCCATCAACTTCACCACCTGCCACGACGGCTTCACGCTGCACGACATGGTCGCGTACAACGAGAAGCGGAACGACGCCAACGGCGAGGGCAACCGGGACGGCGAGAGCCACAACCGCTCCTGGAACTGCGGGGTGGAGGGCGAGACGGACGACCCGGAGGTCCTGGAGCTGCGGGGCCGCCAGATGCGGAACTTCATCGCCACGCTGATGCTCTCGCAGGGCGTGCCGATGCTGAGCCACGGGGACGAGTTCGCCCGGACGCAGCGGGGCAACAACAACGCCTACTGCCAGGACAACGAGCTGGCCTGGATCCACTGGCCCGATCCGGAGGCGCCGGACGACGAGTTCCGGCGGAACCTGCTGGAGTTCACCCGGGCCATGGTGTGGCTCCGCCGCGACCACCCGGTCTTCCGGCGCCGCCGCTTCTTCCACGGGCGCCCGGTGGAGGGCACCCACGACGAGCTGTCCGACATCGCCTGGTTCACCCCCGAGGGCGAGGAGATGACCCAGCAGGACTGGCAGGCGGCGCACGCCAAGGCGCTGACCGTCTTCCTCAACGGCCACGCCATCTCCGAGCCGGGGCCCCGCGGGGAGCGGATCTCCGACGATTCGTTCCTGCTGATGTTCAACGCGAGCGCCGAGACGCTGGACTTCGCCGTCCCCGTAGGCCACGGGGAGCAGTGGCAGGTGGTCGTGGACACCGCACGTGCGGAAGGGGTGCCTCCGGGGACCGGGCCGAAAGTGGCCGAGGGCGAACAGGTGACGATGATCGGCCGCAGTCTGACCGTGCTGAAACGGCCCGCCTGAAGCCCCGCGCACGCCCTCCGCGGGGTGAGCGTTCCGCCCGGGGTGAGAGAGGCCGCCCCGGGCGGGGTACGTGAAAGGCCATGACGCCCACCGCCACGTACCGGCTTCAGCTCCAGCCCGACTTCCCCTTCCCGGCGGCCGAGAAGGCGGTGCCCTACCTGGCCGCGCTCGGCGTCTCCCATCTCCACCTCTCGCCCGTCCTGGAGGCGGTCCCCGGCTCCCGGCACGGCTACGACGTGGTCGACCACAGCCGCGTACGGGAGGAGCTGGGCGGTGAGGAGGGGCTGCGGAGCCTCGCCGCCACCGCCCGGGAGCACGGGCTCGGGCTCGTCCTCGACATCGTGCCCAACCACATGGCCGCGGCCCCCCGCCACAACCGGCAGCTCTGGGAGGTGCTGCGCGAGGGTCGGGCATCGCCGTACGCCCGCTGGTTCGACATCGACTGGGCGGCGGGCGGGGACAAGGTACTGCTGCCGGTGCTGGCCGGTCCGCTCGGCGGCGAGCTGGACGCGTTCGCCGTGGACGCCGACGCGGAGGTGCTGCGCTACGGCGAGCAGGAGTTCCCGCTGCGGGCGGGGACGGCGGAGCTTCCGCTTCCGGAACTGCTGGACGCCCAGCACTACCGGCTCGCCTGGTGGCGCCTCGCCCGCACCGAGCTGAACTACCGCCGCTTCTTCACCGTCTCCGAGCTGATCGGCGTCCGCGTCGAGCACCCCGAGGTCTTCGACGCCACCCACGCCAAGGTCCTCGAACTGCTCCGCGACGGCGTCCTGGACGGCCTGCGGATCGACCACCCGGACGGCCTGGCCGACCCTGCGGCCTACCTGAGCCGGCTGAACGAGGAGACAGGCGGCCGCTGGACGGTCGTGGAGAAGATCCTCACCGGCGACGAGCACCTTCCGGCCGGGTGGGCGGTGGCCGGGACGACCGGTTACGACGCCCTGCACCGGATCGACGGACTCTTCACCGACCCCTCGGGCGCGGCGGAGCTGCTCGGCCACTACCGGGAGTTCGCGGGCCCGCCGGGCGACCGGGGCGGCTACTGGAAGGCGACCGTCCGCCGGGCCGCCTACCGGGTCGCAACCCATGAACTGGCCTCCGAGACCGCCTGGCTGACCCGGCTCGCGGCCTCCGTCTGCGCCGCCGACCCGGCCCTGCGCGACCACGCCCCCTGGGCGCTGCGCACGGCGATCCGGGAGCTGCTCGTCCGGATTCCGGTCTACCGCCCGTACGTCACGGCGGGCGTGGAACCGACCCGGATCGCGGAGGAGACCCTTCCGGACGATGCCGTACGGGACGCGAAGGCGGTGTTCTCCGTGCCGGAGGAGGCCGCCGCGGTCGATGTCGTACGGGATCTGGCGCTCGGGCGGCTGGGCGGCGGGGAGGAACAGGCGGCCTTCTGCGCCCGGTTCGCGCAGACGGCCTCCGCACTGCACGCCAAGTCGGTGGAGGACACGGCGTTCTACCGGTACGTGCCGCTGATCTCGGCCACGGAGGTGGGCGGGGACCCCGGGCGGCCGGCGGTGACGGTGCCGGAGTTCCACGCCTTCGCCACCCGCATCGCCCGGGACTGGCCCGCGACGGGGACGGTCCTCACCACGCACGACACGAAGCGGAGCGCCGATGTACGGGCCCGGATCGCGGTCCTGTCGGAGTGCCCGGACCGGTGGGCGCGGCTGGTGGGCGAGCTGACGGAGGCCACACCGGTCGCTCCCCCGGACCCGCAACTCGCCTGGCAGGCCTGGCAGTCGAGTTACGGCTGCGCGCCGCTGCCCGCCGAGGAGCTGGGCCCCCGGCTGGAGCCCGCGCTGCTGAAGGCGGTGCGGGAGGCCGGGCTCTTCACCAGCTGGACGGAGCCGGACGCGGCGTACGAGCGGGCGGTGACGGACTTCGTGGCGGCCGGGCCGGGCAGCGCTTCCGGGACGGCCCGGCGGCTGGTGACCGCGTTCGCGGAGTCGCTGGCCCCGCACATCCGGGCGACGGTGCTGGGGGCGGGGCTGGTGCAGCTGACGATGCCGGGGGTGCCGGATCTGTACCAGGGCACGGAGAGCGAGTATCTGGCCCTGGTGGACCCGGACAACCGGCGCCCGTTCCGGCGGCCGGAGGGCCCGGAGGAGGAGAAGCAGGTGGTGACGGCGGCGGCGCTGCGGCTGCGGCGGGAACTGCCGGAGGTGTTCGGGGAGTCGGGGACGTACGTACCGCTGACGGCGCGGGGCCCGGCGGCCGGGCATGTGGTGGCGTTCTCCCGGTCGGACGAGGTGGCGGTGGCGGTGACCCGGCTGTCGCTGCGGCTGGCGGAGGACGGCGGGTGGCGGGACACGGTGGTGGAGCTGCCGGACGGCGGGCCGTGGCGGGACGTGCTGGCCCCTACTCCCGTACGGGAGTGGGCGGGGGGCGCGGTGGCGGCGGGCGAGCTGTTCGGCGAGCGGCCGGTGGCGCTGTTGCGGAGGGTACGGGAGTGACGCCGGGGGCAGTGCCGCCCTGGCGGGAAGGGCTCAGGAGGGGCGGACGAGCAGGGTCCTCGGCCCCCGGGTGAGCACCCCGCTCGACGTCGGGCGGAATCCCTCGGCCCAGCGGATGCGGGGCATCGCCGTCAGCAGGGCCCGCAGACCGTGTTCGGCCTCCAGCCTGCCGAGCAGGGCGGCGGGGCAGCCGGCCGGGCCGCTGAACAGCGGGTCGGCGTCGGCGCGCAGCGGGTCGAACCGGTCGGGGGCGGCGAACCGGGCCGGGTCGCGGCCCGCCGCGCCGATGAGGCAGGCGACGGCCTCCCCGGCGGGCAGCGTGCCGCCGCTGACCCGGACCTCGGTGCGGGTGCGGCGCAGCACGATCTGGACGGGCGGATCCCGGCGCAGCGTCTCGGCCCAGGCCCGGCGGAGCAGCATCCCGGCCCCGGTCCCGCCGCCCGCCACGGCGGCGAGCAGGTCGGGGTCGTCCAGCATGTTGGCGAGGAACGAGGCGAGGGCCCGTTCGCGGAGCCCGGTCTGCCGGGCGCAGTCGTCGGCTCCGCCGCCGGGCCGGGGCGGGGCGTTGGGGTCCGGGGAGAAGAGCCCGGCGGCGACGGCGACGGCCCCGGCGGGCAGCCAGCGGCAGAACTCCCCGACCAGATCGGCCCGGTCGCGCCCGGCTATGCGGCGGGCCAGGACGTAGGCGGCGCGCTCGACGGCGGGGCCGGGGCCGGTGTCGGCCGGGGCAGAGGCAGGGGCGGGGGCGGGGGCGGTGTCCGCCGGGGTGTCCGGGGTCTCTGCCCGGGCAGGGGCCGTTCCGCTCTCCGGCAGCGGGGTGCAGACCAGGCTCCCCCGGCAGAGGCCCAGCGGTGCCGGGACCGGGCCGCGCGGGGCGCCGTCGTGCGGGTAGCCGGTGAAGCGGGGGTCGGTGAGGGCCAGCACCACGTCCTCGTACCGGCTGAGCAGCCAGGCGCCGAGGCCCGGGTCGTGGCCGAGCGGGAAGTCGGTGCGGAGGATCCGGTAGAGGCGCAGGCGGTACGGGTCGGTCGAGGCACCCGGCTCCAGGAGTCCCGGCTGCCCGCCCGCGAGCCGGTGCGGGCGGCGGGCGGTGGGCAGGGCCTCGGAGCGGTCGGCCGGCATCCCTCGTCGCCCCCTGCGGTCGTGGCGTCGCCTGTCGACGCACCTGCCCCCAGTGGACCTCCGCCGGGGGCCCACCGCAGTCGGCGTACGCCCGTTCGGGTGAGGGTGCGCCGGGGCGGAGGGGCCGGAGCGGACGGCTTGCGATGTGCGGGAGGGCCGTGCTCAGGCGGGCGGGCGCGGTGCGGGGGCGGTGAGGCGGAAGCTCATCCGGCCGAAGCTCACCTGGTCGCCGTCGCGCACCGGGATCGAGCCGACGAGCCGCTGGCCGTTGACGCAGGTGCCGTTGGTGGAGCCGAGGTCGCGCAGCACCCAGCGGCCGTGCTGCACGGTCAGCTCGGCGTGCAGCCGGGAGACCGTCTCGTGGTTGAGGCGCAGCCCGTTGCCCGGGTCGCGGCCGATGAGCAGCGGATACGGGCTCGGTGCGGGGAGCAGCAGCTTCGGGAGGCGCTCGGTCTGCCAGGCGCGGCGCAGCCGTCCCGGGAAGGCGGATATCCCGCCGACCGCCCGGACGAGCCCCTGCGAGAACCGGCTGCCGGAGTCCAGGTCGGAGGTGAGGGCCGCCAACTCCTCGGGGCGGCGCGCGGCGAGGGCCAGCTCCATGCGCCGCATGAAGGTGTCGTGGGAGAGCTTGCCCTGTGCGGCACCTTCTCTGAGCACGCCGAGGACACGGTCGCGCTGGGCGTCCGACAGCCGCGCGGGATACGTGTGGAACTCGGGGGACGACGTCACAGGGTCGATTGTCGGGCCGAGGGGGCCGGGGTGTCCAGAAGGGTCCCGCTTCCAGCCCGTTCTGACCTGCGCCGGGGGCGGTCCGGCCCGCCGGACCGCCCCCGGCCAGGGCGCGCGCCGGTCTCACCGCGACGGTGGCCCCTCCACCGTCTCCGCCGCGTCCTCCGCCAGCCACTGCAGCCGCAGCAGCTGTTCGGCCGGGATCGTCGCGTCCTCGCCGCGCGGGCCCACGTTCAGCAGCAGGTTCCCGCCGTCGGCCGCCGTGGAGCGGACCAGGGAGGTGAGGGCCTCGCGGCCGATGAAGGCGTCGGGCGGGGAGTTGCGGTTGTAGCCGAAGCTGTGGTCGATGCCCCGGGTGATCTCGTACGGGTCGGAGCCGGTGTAGCGGGCGTACTCCGGCGTACGGAAGTCGAAGGCGGGCGGCGTGCGCGGGACGAACCCTTCGCCCTGGGCCACCGTGCGCCGGTCCCACCAGTTGTAGAGGGACCGGGCGCCCGGCAGGCGGAGGGCCCGCCAGTGCGGGGCGTACGGCAGCAGGCGGTCGTTGACGACGCCGTGGGGGACGGTGAAGCGGTAGTAGTCGGTGAGGGAGCGGATCTCGGCGGCGGAGGCCGGCCAGGCGATGTCGTTCCAGAGGATGTCGGGGCGGTAGCGGCGGATCAGCTCGCGCAGCTGGGCATCGGCGTAGGCGGGGTAGCTGCCGCGCGGGACGGCGGAGAACATGTCGGCGGCGGTGCCGATGGGCCGGTCGTCGAAGGTCCAGTCGAGCCCGCCGGAGTAGTAGACGCCGAACCGCAGGCCCTTGGCCCGTACGGCTTCGGCGAACTCCCCGACCACGTCCCGGGTGGTGTGCCAGCCGGTGCGGTGCGGGTTCCCGGTCTCGGAGGGCCAGAGGCAGAAGCCGTCGTGGTGCTTGGTGACGAGGACCGCGTAACCGGCCCCCGCCTCGCGGAAGGAGCGCGCCCAGGCGGCCGGGTCCCAGGTGGCGAGCCCGTCCTCGAAGGCGCGGCCGAAGTCGGTGTAGGGGCGGGTGCCGTAGGTGGCGCGGTGGTGGGCGGCGGCCGGGGAGCCGGGGAAGCGGAGGGAGTTCTCGTACCACTCCGCGTACGGGGTCCAGCCGAGCGGCGCCCGCCGTCCCGCCGCCGGGAGTTCGGCGGTGGGGACATGGGGCGGGGCCCAGCCGGGGACGGAGGCGGGTGTCCAGTGAACGAAGATCCCCAGCCGGGCCCGGGACCACCATGAAGCGACCATGGCGGGAGTATTGATCATTCGGAGGGGGCCGCGTAAGCCCCCTCGACCGCCGGATTCCGGTGCTGCTGCTTCTGGACGCGGATCAGGTCGCGGTACCAGGCGTACGAGGCCTTCGGCGTCCTGGCGAGGGTCTCGAAGTCGATGTGGACCAGGCCGAACCGCTGCGATGCGCCCTCCGTCCACTCCACGTTGTCGGTGAGCGACCAGGTGAAGTAGCCGCGTACGTCGACCCCGGCGTCCATCGCCGCGCGCAGGGCGGTCAGGTGGCTCTCCAGATAGGCGACGCGGCGGTCGTCGGCGAGCGGCTCCTCCAGGGCGCAGCCGTTCTCGGTGATGTGGAGCGGCGGGAGGCGGTCGCCGTAGCGGCGGTGGAGCAGGGTGAGGATCTCGGTCAGCCCCTCGGGGACCACGGGCCAGCCGAAGCCGGTCTTCTCGTACCCCTCGATCTCCCTGATGCCGAAGGGGAGTTCGGAGGGCATCGTGAAGCCGGAGAAGGTCTCCAGTGCCTCCGGGCGGGGGGCGCCGACGAGGGTGGGGTTGTAGTAGTTGACGCCGTACCAGTCGAGCGGGGTGGAGATGACCTTGAGGTCGTCCGTCACCGGCCCGGGCATCAGGGCGGCGAGGCCGTCGTCCGGGTAGCGGCCGGTGAGGACGGGGTCCGCGAAGAGCCAGTTGGTGAGGGTGTCGTACAGCTCCGCCCCGAAGCGGTCCTCGTCCGAGTCCCCCGCCGTCCAGACCGGGGCGTGGGAGAAGGCCGCGCCGATGTTGTCGGCGCCCGCCGCGCGCAGGGCCCGGACGGCGAGGCCGTGGGCGAGGAGCTGGTGGTGGGCGGCGGGCAGGGCGTCGAAGAGAAGGGTGCGGCCGGGGGCGTGCTCGCCCAGGGCGTAGCCGAGGAGGGTGACCTCGGCGGGTTCGTTGATGGTGATCCACATCGGGACCCGGTCCGCGAGCCGTTCGGCGACGATGCCCGCGTACTCCGCGAAGCGGTAGGCGGTGTCCCGGTCGAGCCAGCCGCCCGCCTCCTCCAGCGGGAGCGGGGTGTCCCAGTGGTAGAGGGTCGGGGCGGGGGTGATGCCGTGGGCGCACAGCTCGTCGACGAGCCGGTCGTAGAAGTCGAGCCCGTCCGCGTTGACGGCCCCGCTGCCGCCGGGCACCACGCGCGGCCAGCTGACGGAGAACCGGAACGCGTCGGCGCCGAGCCCGGCGAGCAGGGCCACGTCCTCGCGGTAACGGTCGTGGAAGCCGGTGGCGCGGGTGGTGTCGGTGCCGTCCTTGATCCGGCCGGGCAGCGCGGCGAAGGCGTCCCACCCCGAGGGGCCCTTCCCGTCGGCGTCCACCGCCCCCTCGGTCTGGAACGCGGAGGCGGAGGCCCCCCAGAGGAAGCCGGGCGGGAACTGCGGTACGGGCATCTCGGCCTCCATGAGCCGTACGGATGAACGGAACCTGTATGAGCGGGGAGCCGACCGGGCAATGATCAGGACCAGACCTTAATGGCCGGTAACCGGCCGGTTCTAGAGGCGGGCGGTCATGGATGGTGGTGAGCCGGGCGCGGGGCCTGCCTCCGGACGGCGGGGGTGGCCTGACGGTCTGTTACGAGCGTGGCGGACGGTACGGACGAGGAGTGGTGGATGCGGTTCGAGGTGTGGGCCCCCGAGGCGGACACGGTCGTGCTGGAGGCGGCGGAGGTCCGTTGCCCGATGGAGCGCCACCCGCTGCGCGAGGGGTGGTGGAGCGCGGAGGCGGAGGCGGTGGACGGGGACCGCTACGGGTTCCGGGTGGACGACGGGCCGCTGCTGCCGGACCCCCGTTCGCGCCGCCAGCCGGACGGGCCGGACGGGCCGAGCGCGGTGGTCGACCAGGGGGCGTACGCCTGGCGCAACGGGTGGGCGGGGCGGCGGCTGAACCGGGCCGTGCTGTACGAGCTGCACGTGGGGACGTACACCCCGGAGGGCACCTTCGCCGCGGCGGCGGAGCGGCTGGGCCATCTGGCGGAGCTGGGGATCACCCATGTGTCGCTGATGCCGGTCTGCCCGTTCCCGGGCGTCAACGGGTGGGGGTACGAGGGGGTCTCGCTCTGGGCGGTGCACGAGCCGTACGGCGGGCCGGAGGGGCTTAAACGCTTTGTCGACACGGCCCATGGGCTGGGGCTCGGGGTGGTCCTGGACGTGGTCCACAACCACCTGGGCCCGTCCGGCAACTATCTGCCCGCCTTCGGCCCGTACTTCACCGACACCCACCACACCCCGTGGGGCGCGGCGGTCAATCTGGACGCCCCGGGCTCGGACGAGGTGCGGGCCTTCCTGATCGGCAGCGCGCTGGCCTGGCTGCGGGACTACCGCCTGGACGGGCTGCGGCTCGACGCGGTGCACGCGCTGGCCGACACCCGGGCGCTCACCTTCCTGGAGGAGCTGTCGACGGCGGTCGACACACTGGCGGCGGAGCTGGGCCGGCCGCTCGGCCTCATCGCGGAGTCCGACCTCTGCGACCCCCGCACCACCACCCCGCGTACGGCGGGCGGCCTCGGACTGCACGCCCAGTGGAACGACGACTTCCACCACGCCCTGCACACCGCGCTCACCGGCGAGTCCCAGGGCTACTACGCGGACTTCGCCCGCGCCCCGCTCGCCGCCCTGGCCAAGACCGTGACCTCGGTCTTCTTCCACAACGGGACCTTCTCCAGCTTCCGGGGCCGCAGCCACGGCCGCCCGGTCGACGTCTCCCGCTCCCCCGCCCACCGCTTCGTCGGCTACGCGCAGACCCACGACCAGATCGGCAACCGGGCCCTCGGCGAACGCCTCGCCGCCTCCCTCGCCCCCGGCCTCCAGGCGTGTTCGGCGGCCCTGGTGCTGACCGGACCGTTCACGCCGATGCTCTTCATGGGCGAGGAGTGGGGGGCGCGCACGCCCTGGCAGTTCTTCACCGACCACACCGATCCGGAGCTGGCGGAGGCCGTACGCAACGGCAGGCGGCGGGAGTTCGGCGCGCACGGGTGGGCGGAGGAGGAGATCCCGGACCCGCAGGACCCGGCGACCCGCGACCGCTCCTGTCTGGACTGGACCGAGCCGGAGCGCGAACCGCACGCGCGGCTGCTCGCCTGGTACCGCGAACTCATCGCGCTGCGGCGGGCGTTGCCCGACCTCCACGATCCGGACCTGGCGTCGGTGAAGGTCGCCTACGACGAGGACGCCCGCTGGTTCGCGTATCGCAGGGGCGATGTGCGGGTCGCGGTCAATCTGGCCGACCGGCCGGTGGCGATCCCGCTGGGTCTCGGGCGCCACCGCCGGTCCGGCGGACGGGTGTTGGCGGCCTGGGAGCCGGTGGTGGCGCCGGGGGCGGACGGGGTGCTGCGGCTGCCGCCGGAGTCGTGCGTGGTGCTGGCGGACGAGTGAGCCCAGAGGGCAGCGGGCTCAACTCCCCTTGCCCATCCACTACTCCACGATCGCCAGCTCGCGTGCGGTGGCGTTGAGGCGGCGGCCGCCGTCCTCGGTGACGGTCACGATGTCCTCGATCCGGACCCCGAAACGGCCGGGGAGATAGATGCCCGGCTCGACGGAGAAGCACATGCCGGGGACGAGCGGCTGCTCCTCGCCCTCGATCATGTACGGCGGTTCATGGGTGGTGACGCCGATGCCGTGGCCGGTGCGGTGGATGAACCGCTCGCCGTAGCCGAACTCGGTGATCACCGCCCTGGCTGCCCGGTCGATCTCCTGGCAGGCGACCCCGGGCCGCACGGCGGCGCACCCTGCCTGCTGGGCCTCGCGGACGATGTCGTGGACCCGCTGCTCCTCGGCGGTGGGCTCACCGACATGGACCGTACGGGAGGTGTCGGAGCCGTAGCCGTGCTTCAGCCCGCCGAAGTCCAGGACGACCATGTCCCCGCGCTCGATGGTCCGTTCACCCGCCTCGTGGTGCGGGTTGGCGCCGTTGGGGCCGGAGCCGACGACGGTGAAGTCGACCTGGGAGTGGCCGAAGTGCTGGAGCAGCGCGGCGAGATCGGCGGCCACGTCGGCCTCCCGGCGCCCCGAGAACCGCACCTTCAGGATCTCCTCGTACGTGGCGTCTGCCGCGGCCCCCGCCGCCGCCAGCCGCTCCAGCTCGGCGGCGTCCTTGACCGCCCGGAGCATCGGGAGCGCCTCGGTGAGGGCGGTGTACGTGGTGCCGGGCAGCGCCCGCTGGAGGCCGAGGAGGTGCATCGCCCAGGCGTTGTCGCTGACGGCGAAGCGGCCCCGGTCGCCGAGGAGCGGGGCGGTGACCGCGTACGGGTCCATGCCGTCGGTCCAGTCCCGCAGCGCGAGGGCGGGCGCCCCGGTGGCAGCCGCCGCGTCGGGGGCCTCCAGGGTCGGGACGACCAGGACCGGTTCCTCGCCGGGGCGCAGGACGAGGAGGGTGAGGCGTTCGGTGGAGACGGGCCGGTACCCGGTCAGATGGACGAGGTCGGGGCCGGGCGCGACGACGACCCCGGCCAGCCCGACCGCGGCGGCGGACTCGGCCGCCCGCGCCATCCGGGCGCGGTAATCCTCGGCAGTGAAGGGGACGGGGGGCGGCGCGGGCTCGTTCGGGCTGGACATCAGACCTCCTGGGGTGAGGACCGGCGCGGGGCACGGCTCCTTGCATCCTGCCCGCCGGGCGGGGCGCCGACCAGCCATGATCAAGCCGGTACGCGTGCGGTCCCGTGCGCTCCGGTCGGCACCCGTACGTACGGTCGGGCCGGTGGCCGTACGGTCAGGACCGGGATCAGACCGGCACCCGTACGGTCGCCATCAGGCCTCTGGCCGTACGGTCACGGCCACGATCAGGCCGGTGGCCATACAGTCACGAGCAAGCCGGTGGGCGTACGGTCACGACGGTAGCCGCACCACCACGTCGGCCCGGTCCCGGCCGCGCTCCACCAGCCGGGCGTTCGCCTCGTCCGAGCGCTCCACCCACGCCCGCGCGTACGCCGGGGGCTTCCCGTACCGCACATGGCGCTCGACGAGCCGCCGCACCCGGATCTCCGGGTCGAGGTCCAGGTACCAGACCTCGTCGAGCAACCCGCGCACCGGCGCCCAGGGCCCCTCGTCGAGCAGCAGGTAGTTGCCCTCGGTGATGACGAGCGGGACGCCCGGGGGGATCGGCAGGGCCCCGGCGACCGGCTCCTCCAGGGCGCGGTCGAAGGCGGGGGCGTACACCGGGTGGACCGGGTCGGGGTCGCGCAGCCGCCGCAGGAGCGCCGCGTACCCCGGCGCATCGAAGGTGTCGGGGGCGCCCTTGCGGTCGGCGCGGCCGAGGCGGTCCAGCTCGGCGGCGGCGAGATGGAAGCCGTCCATGGGGACGAGGGCGGCGCGCCCCTCCAGGGCCTCGGCCAGCCGTCGCGCCAGGGTGGACTTGCCGGCGCCGGGCGGCCCGACGATGCCGAGGACGCGGCGCGCCCCGGCCTCCGCCAGGCGGCGGGCCCGGTCGGTCGCGGGGGTGAGGGCGGCGGCTCCGGTGAGGTCCAGGAAGTCCATGCGGGGCATTGTGCGGGGGCGGGGGCCGGAAGCGTTAGTGTTACGTATAACTACTTCGTTGCGTACAACTGCTTCCCGAGCCTGTGGAGGGCCCATGTCCCACATCGCCCTGGTCACCCTGGTCGTCCGCGACTACGACGAGGCCGTCGCCTTCTACCGCGACGCGCTCGGCTTCGAGCTGGTGGAGGACACCGACCGGGGCGACGGCTCCCGCTGGGTGGTCGTGCGCCCGCGCGGGGCGGCGGACGGTACGGGGCTGCTGCTGGCCCGCGCGAAGGACGGGGCGCAGGAGGCGAGCGTGGGGGCGCAGACGGGCGGGCGGGTCGGCTTCTTCCTCCACACGGAGGACTTCGCAGCCGACCACGCCCGGATGAGCGCGGCGGGGGTGCGCTTCCTGGAGGAGCCCCGGCACGAGACGTACGGCTCGGTCGCGGTCTTCGAGGACCTGTACGGCAACCGCTGGGATCTGCTGCAGCCGGCTCCGGCCCGGTCCTGACCCGTCGCCATTCGGCCCACAGCCGAGGCGCGGCCGAACGCCCTGCGCCGACGATGGGGCCATGGAGTCGACGCAGAGCGCCGCACCGGCACCGGCCGAGCGGCACGCCGGGTGGAACGAGCTGTTCTTCGACCTGGTCGTCGTCGCCGGGGCGGGGCAGCTCGCGCATCTGCTGCACGACGGCCCGGACCCGGCGGACCTCGCCCTGTACGCGGTCCTCTACCTGGCCTTCTGGACCACCTGGGCCGGGTTCGCCGTCTACGGGGACATCGCGGCCTCCGAGACCCGGGTCCGCACGCTGCTGGTCGCGATGTTCGGCATGGCCGTGATGGCAGCCTCCGTGCACACCGTGCAGACCGGCCACGCGGTCGCCTTCGTGATCGCCTATGTCGCGCTGCGCTGGCAGGCGGGCCGTGTCTGGCAGCGGGGCAGCATCGTGGTGGACTGGCCGCTGGCCCAGTTCGGTTCGGGTGCGGTGCCCTGGCTCGTCTCGCTCTTCGTGGACGCGCCGCTGCGGTACTGGCTCTGGGCCCTGGGCATCGCCCTGGACATCGTCACCCTGCTGGTCTCCACCCGTGACCGCACCCTGCGCCGGGCCCACGAGCGGGCCGCGCGCCGGCGCGACGGCCGCCCGCCGCCGGGCCCCGCGCACGGCCCGGCCGCCGGACCGCCCCGGCTCAGCGAGTCCCGGATCGACGCCGCGCACATGGGCGAGCGGCTGGGGCTGTACGTGATCATCGTGCTGGGCGAGGGCGTCATCCAGATCATCGGCGCCGCGTCCGAACGGGACGACTGGGACGGGCCGCTCGCCGCCACCGGGCTCGGGGCCTTCGGCCTGCTGGCCGGGATCTGCACGCTGAGCCTGCTCTACGGCACCAACGGGATCCCCCATCTGCGCAAGGGCACCCTCGCGCCGAGGCTGGCGATGCTGCTGCACGCCGTGATGACCGGCTTCCTGGTCGCGCTGGCCACCGCGCTGGGCTCGGCCATCACGCACGTCGACGACGTCCTGCCGAGGGGCCAGCACTGGCTGCTGTGCGGGGCGGTGGCCGGGTACTTCGCAGCGGGCCTGGTCGCGGCGCTGCCCCTGGCGAACCGGTCCGACCGGGTGTGGCTGCTGGGGTGGGCGCTGCCCTGTCTGGCCGTGTCGGTGACGCTCGCCCCGCTCGGGGAGCGACTGCCGGCCTGGGCCACGATCTGGATCCTGGTGGCCCTGGTCTGCTGGCAGATCCTGTACGACCCGGGGCGGGCGGGGAAGCCGCCGTCGGGGCGGCGGGGGTGGGGCGGGAGGATCCGGCGTACGGCGCGGATCGTTTGAGGGTGTGAGCACCGCTCACGCCCACGAGCACCGCTCACGCCCGTGCCGCCCCCGCCCTCACGCCCGCGCCAGCCCAACTTCCCTGACCGCCACCGCCTCCATCGCGTCCAGCACCGGCCGGATCAGTGGGTGGCCCTCGGCTCCCTGGCGTACGGCCGCGAAGACGCGGCGGGTGGGGGCGCTGCCCTCCACCGGGCGGACGACCACGCCCGTCAGCTCCATCCCGCGCAGCGCCGAGCGCGGCACCAGCGCCACCCCCGCGTCCGCCCCGGCCAGCGCCACCACCGCCCGGAAGTCGTCCGACGAGTGCTCGAAGCGCGGGGCGAAACCGGCGTACTCGCAGGCCAGGACCACCACGTCATGGCAGGGGTTGCCCGGGTACGGACTGATCCACGGGTCCTTCGCCAGGTCCGCCACCGCCACCTGGTCCTGGTCCGCGAGGCGGTGGCCCACCGGGAGGACCGCGTCGAACGGCTCCGAGTAGAGCGGGACCCGGGTGAGGCGCCGGTCGTCCTCGGCGGGGGCGCCCCGGTATTCGACCGCCACCGCCACATCGACCTGGCGGTCCAGCACCATCGGCACGCTCGCGTCGCCCTCCGCGTCCTGGACCTTGACCCGAATGCCGGGCGCGGTGCGGGCCAGCTCGGTGAGGGCGGGGGCGAGGACGAGGCCGATGCCGGTGGCGAACGCGGCGACCGTGACCGTACCGGCGACGCCCGCGCCGTACTCCGCCAGCTCCGCCTCCGCCCGCTCGAGCTGGGCCAGGACCACGTTGGCGTGGCTGAGCAGGATCTCTCCGGCGGAGGTGAGCCGGGCGCCGCGCGCGCCGCGTTCGACGAGGCGGTGGCCGGTCTCCTGCTCCAGGGCGGCGAGCTGCTGGGAGACGGCGGAGGGGGTCAGATACAGGGCGGCGGCGGCCGCGGTCACGGTGCGGTGGTCGGCCACCGCACGGAGGATTCGCAGCCGCCGCGCATCGATCATGTGCCCATTGTCCCAGGTCGCGGCGGCGGCCCGGACCTGGTGGAACGGGTTACGCCTCCGCCTCCAGGGCCGCCCGCGCGTCGACGAACGCGTCCACGGCCCGGTTGACGTCGGCGGTGGAGTGGGCGGCGGAGAGCTGGACGCGGATGCGCGCTGCACCCTGCGGGACGACGGGGTACGAGAACCCGATCACGTACACCCCGCGCTCGAGGAGCAGCTCCGCCATCCGGCCCGCCTTCGCCGCGTCCCCGATCATGACCGGGGCGATGGCGTGGTCGCCGGGGAGGATGTCGAAGCCCTCCTCGGTCATCCGGGAGCGGAAGAGCGCGGTGTTGGCGTTCAGCTGCTCGCGCAGGTCGCCGGCGGACTCCAGCAGGTCGATGACCTTGAGGGAGGCTGCGGCGATGACCGGGGCGAGGGAGTTGGAGAAGAGGTACGGGCGCGAGCGCTGGCGGAGCAGGGCGACGATCTCGGCGCGGGCGGCGACGTAACCGCCGGAGGCGCCGCCGAGCGCCTTGCCGAGGGTGCCGGTGATGATGTCGACCCGGTCCATGACGCCGTGCAGCTCGGGCGTGCCGCGGCCGCCGGGGCCGACGAAGCCGACGGCGTGGGAGTCGTCGACCATGACCATGGCGTCGTAGCGGTCGGCCAGGTCGCAGATCTCCTGGAGCGGTGCCACGTACCCGTCCATGGAGAAGACGCCGTCGGTGACGATCAGCCGGCGGCGGGCGCCGGACGCCTCCTTGAGCTGCTTCTCCAGGTCGGCCAGGTCGCGGTTGGCGTAGCGGTAGCGCTGGGCCTTGGAGAGGCGGATGCCGTCGATGATCGAGGCGTGGTTGAGGGCGTCGGAGATGACCGCGTCCTCGGGGCCGAGGATCGTCTCGAAGACACCGCCGTTGGCGTCGAAGCAGGAGGAGTAGAGGATCGTGTCCTCCTGGCCGAGGAAGGCCGAGAGGCGCTGCTCCAGCTCCTTGTGCACTTCCTGGGTGCCGCAGATGAAGCGGACCGAGGCGAGCCCGTACCCCCAGCGGTCCAGCGCCTCGTGGGCGGCGGCGATGACCTCCGGGTGGTCGGCCAGGCCCAGGTAGTTGTTGGCGCAGAAGTTCAGCACCTCGCCCGGGCGGCCGCCCGCGGTGACGGCGACAGTCGCGGACTGCGGGGTGCCGATCACGCGCTCGGGCTTGTGCAGTCCGGCGGCGCGGATCTCGTCGAGGGTGGTGCGCAGATCGTCGCGTACGGAGTCGAACATGCTGGATTCCTTAAAAGGGATGCGAGAAGAGGTTCGAGGGGATGCGAGAAGAGGTTCGACGGGGCGGAGTCAGGCGGTCCAGTCGAGGATGACCTTGCCGCCGAGGCCGCTCGCGGCGTCGTCGAAGGCCGCCTCGAAGTCGCGGAATCCGTACCGGCCGGTGATCACGGGGGCGAGGTCGAGGCCGCCCTCCAGCAGGACGGACATGGCGTACCAGGTCTCGAACATCTCGCGGCCGTAGATCCCCTTGATCGTGATCATCGAGGTGACGATCCGGGACCAGTCGACGGCGAACTCCTCGGCGGGCAGGCCGAGCATCGCGATGCGGCCGCCGTGCGTCATGTTGGCGACCATGTCGCGCATCGCCTCGGGGCGGCCGGACATCTCCAGGCCGATGTCGAAGCCCTCGCGCAGCCCCAGCTCCCGCTGGCCGTCGGCGATGGTGCGGTCCGCGACGTTGAGGGCGAGGCTGACGCCGACCTTGCGGGCCAGGGCGAGGCGGGCCTCGCTGACGTCGGTGATGACGACGTTGCGGGCACCGGCGTGCCTGGCGACGGCGGCGGCCATGATGCCGATCGGCCCGGCGCCCGTGATCAGGACGTCCTCACCGACCAGCGGGAAGGAGAGCGCGGTGTGCACGGCGTTGCCGAACGGGTCGAAGATCGCCGCGATGTCCAGGTCGACGGGGACCCGGTGCACCCACACGTTGGAGGCGGGCAGGACCACGTACTCCGCGAACGCCCCGTCCCGGCCGACGCCCAGGCCGACGGTGGAGCGGCAGAGGTGGCGGCGGCCGGCGAGACAGTTGCGGCACTTGCCGCAGACCAGGTGGCCCTCGCCGCTGACCAGGTCGCCCACCGCGATGTCGGAGACGTCGGAGCCGGTCGCCGCGACCTCGCCGACGAACTCGTGGCCGAGGACCAGCGGCGTGGTGACCGCCTGCTGGGCCCAGCCGTCGTAGGCGCGGATGTGCAGGTCGGTGCCGCAGATCCCGGTGCGCAGGACCTTGATCAGGACGTCCCCGGGGCCGTGCTCCGGCTCCGGCACGTCCATCAGCCACAGTCCCGGTTCGGCCTTCTGCTTGACGAGTGCCTTCACGGCTGCGGCTCCCTGCACATGGGTGGTACGCGGGTGGTGGATACCCCGGGCCTGGGGGCCTGTCGGAGGAGCCCTGCGGCCCGGGGTGGTCTTGGGGGTTCCCCGTCACGCGTTCTCCGTTACGGGTCTCCGTTACGGGGGTGGACACGGCCGGACGGGACGGAGCACGCGGAACGGGCCAGGCCCGTCCGTGCGGCTCCACGCACTGCCACCGGCCGTCACCGAGAAGGCTGCCGTACGGCGGGGTGCCGGGTCCATCGAGGATTTCTTAAGCACGGTCGCAGGAGATCTTCACACCTGGCCGTGGCTTCACCGACCGCTGCCGCGCATCGGCCTTCGTTCCGGTGGTCGCGGCTCACCCGAACGCCACGCTCCCGGGGCCCTCACTCATGCGTCGGCGTCGGCGTCGGCGTCGGCGTCGGCCGGCTGGGCCCGTACGGCTACACCTCGCCGTACGGGCCCAGGAAGCGGGGGCGTCCCCGCTCCACGCGGTAGAGGAAGATGCCGTTCTCGTAGCGGACCCTGCGGGTCGAGGAGGAGAACGCCAGGGTGCGGACGATCCCGGGGTGCTCCGTCCGGACCAGCCGCTGTGCCAGCCCCTCCCGCCCCTCGCCGCCCGCGCTCGTGGCCGCGGCGGCCCGCGCGATCAGGCCGATGCCGTCGTACGCCTCGGCGGCCCAGGTGGCGGGCGGTGCGCCGAAGCGTCTGCGGTGGGCGGCGGTGAACCCCGCGGCCGACGGGAGCGCCGCCGCATCGGCGTACGCCTCGGCGAAGACCCAGCCGTCGGCCGCCCGCCCGGCGCCCCGGAGAAAGGCGGGCCCCAGGGCGGGTCCGGCCCCGACCCGGGTGCCGGTGAACCCCTCGGCCGCGAGCGCGGCGGCCAGGCGGGCGGCGCGGGACGGGGAGCCGCCCGCGTAGACGACCGCGTCGGCCCGGACGGCGGTGGCCCTGCGCGCCGCCGCCCCGAACCCCGACTCGCCCTCGGGCAGCGGGTGTTCGGTGAGGGTGACCCCGGTGAGGGCGGCGTCGCGGAAGGAGGAGCCGAGCTGCCAGCCGCGTTCGGGATCCGCCGCGTCCTGGACGAGCAGGATGCGCCCGGCGGGGCGGGAGTGGACCAGGTAGCTGACGAGGGCGGGGCCGAGGTTGCGGTCGTAGGGGCGGGTCACACAGAGCGGGAGGTTCGCGTGGGAGTCGGCGGTCGTGACACCCGCCGCGACGACGATCGTGGTGAGCCGCCCCTTCCCGTACCGCAGGACCACGTCCTCGGACAGCACGTCACCGGTCGGCCCGAGGACCGCCATCACGCCGGGATCCGCGACCAGTTGGTCGGCCACACGCAGGGCCCACGCCTCCTCCCCGGCATCGTCCTCGGTGCGCAGCACCAGGCGGAAGGCTTGTCCGGTACGGGAGTTGTGGTCGGCGACGGCCAACTCGGCGCCGCGCCGGTGGGCCAGGCCCGTCGCACGGCCGGGTCCGGTGAGGTCGGCGTGGAGGCCGATGGTACGGGTGGGGAGGGCGCCGGACGGGCCGGTCCTCCGCCGCGCGGTGCTCCAGACCGCCGCGGAGCCACCCGCCAGGAGGACGGCCCCGACCGCCCCGGCGGTGAGGAGCCTGCGGCGGGTGGGGGCGGAGGTGGGCGGGTCGCCGTCCGGCGGGGTGGCGTCGGGGAGGAGTACGTGAGGGTCGGGGTCGGGGAGCGCGAGGGCGGCGGCCGAGCGTTCCGCGATCAGGGCGGGGAGCCCGGGGAGCGCCCAGGGGGCGGGGGCATGGGCCCCAGGGCCAAAGCCTCGCGCGGGTCCCGGCCTCCGACAGCGCCCGCGCCACCCGCGCCCGCGCTTCTCGTCGGCCCACCCGTGCCTACGCTTCCCGCCTGCCCTCCCCCGCCGTCCGCGCCCGCGCTTCCCGGCGCCCCTCCTCCGCCTCTCCCGCCTCCCGCACCTCCGCCCGCGCCACCTGTGCCTGGGCGTCCCGCCGCCCCTCCCCCGTCTCCCACGCCTATGCCCGCCCCGGCTCCCCCACCCGCGCCTGGGCTTACCGCCGCCCCGCCCATCAGCCGGTCCCGGGCCTCCCCCGCCGTCGGCCGGGTGTCCGGGGTCTTGGTCAGGCAGGCGTTGACCAGGGGCAGCAAGGCGGGCGGTACGCCGTCGAGGTCCGGTTCCTCGTGGACCGTACGGAACAGCACGCCCGCCGCTCCGCCCGCTGCCGAAGGGCGGCCTGCCGGTGGCCGCGTACGCCAGGAGCGCGCCGAGCGAGAAGACGTCCCCGGCGGGTCCGGCGTCCGCCCCGCTGCCGGTGGCCTGTTCGGGCGGGAGGAAGCCGGGGGTGCCGACGACGAGGCCGGTGGCGGTCAGCGCGGTGGCGTCGGCGGCGCGGGCGATCCCGAAGTCGATGAGCCGGGGCCCGTCCGCCGCCAGGAGGACGTTGCCCGGTTTGACGTCCCGGTGCGCCAGCCCCGCCGCGTGGACGGCGGCCAGGGCGCGGGCGAGCAGCCGTCCGAGCACCTTGACGCTGCGGGCGGGCAGCGGCCCGTACCGGGCGACGACCTCCGGAAGCGTCGGACCGGGGACGAACTCCGTGGCCAGCCAGGGGGTTTCGGACTCGGTGTCGGCGCCGGTGACCCGTACAGCCCAGGGGCTGTCCACCCGGCGGGCGGCCTCGGCCTCGTGACGGAAGCGGGTCCGGAACTCCTCGTCCCCGGCATATTCGGGGAGGATCACCTTCACGGCGGCGAGCGCTCCGGCGTCGGTGCGCCCGAGGTAGACGGTGCCCACGCCGCCCGTTCCGAGCCGGCCGAGGAGCCGGTGTCCGCCGATGCGCGCGGGGTCGCCCGGTCGCAGTCTCTCCGTCACCCCGCCTCAGCCCCGCCTCCCGACGGCGGTCTCCAGCCGGACCAGCATGGCGGCCTGGGCCTCGGTGACCAGGGCGTCGATCTCCTCGTCGGTGCGGCCCTCCGCCCCCTTGGCGCTGACGGCGACGGTGACCTGGTACGTCTGCGCCTGCTGCCAGGAGTAGTGGTGGGGCCCGCCCAGCGCGGCGGACCGGTACTCACCGGTCTCGGTCAGCGCGTCCTCGGCGTTCCGCTGACCGGTCTCTCCGCCGAGCAGGGCGCCCGCGACCATACCGCCGATCTGCTCGTCGGCGGTGAGCTGTTGGGTGGGGCAGCGCATGGTCTCCTCGATGGACTCCGCCATCTCCCAGGCCGCGTCCTCGCGGGTCCGGTGGACGGTGACGACGGCGGCGAGCCGGATCGGTCCCTTGCCCGGGGCGGCGGGCACCTCGAAGGACCGGGTGCGGGTGGCCAGGACGGTGTCGGCGGGCTTCTCCTGCTTCCAGACGCAGTCGTCGCCGAGCACGGGCCAGGTGGCCGGGCCGCTCTCGTACGGGCTCCGCTTCACCACCCCGGGGCCGAAGCTGCCGGGGCCGGCGATGACCCGGCCGATGAGGTCGAGCGCGGCGGCCCGGGTCGTCGGGAGCCGGGCCGGATCGGGCTCGGGCAGGGTCGGGGCGTCACTGGCCCCGGCGCCATCCCCTGCCTCGGTGCCGCCACCCGCGCTCGGCGCCTTCCGGTTCTCCGTACCGGAGTTGTCGCCGCCCGCCCCGCCCGAGCACCCGGCGAGCAGCAGCAGGACGGGAACGGCCACGAGGAGGAAAGCCGGCCGCCCCCGTCTCCCGAACCGATCCGCCCGATCCGACAGATCCGCCCGCCCCTCCCGATCCGCTTCTAACGGCCCTTGACTTCCCACGGTTCGTCCCCCGCTCTCCTCGACGCCGTGCCGATCCTAGGTTCGGTCCAGGGACGCCGGTGCGGCACAGGTCAGGGCTGTTGCGCCATCGAAACATGAGTAACAGGTCCCGAAAGAAAGGGAGTTCGACCTTTGATCGAGGACCGGCAAACTTTGAACACAGTGATGACGAAGTGTGGACGCCACCGGCAGAAGCCTCCTACTGTTTCGGTCGCACCAGGCCGAGCCGCACGCGATCGAGCCGCACCGGATCGACCCGTACGCGACCGAGCCGGACCAGATCGACCCGCACGAGCCGAACGTTCACCCCCGGGCGCCGGGTGGCCCCACCCACCGCCGCGACGTGCCTCTCGCTGCGAGGGGCCAGGAGGAAGAATGCATCCACGGCCGTTCCACCGCCTCCGCAGACGAGCCCCCCTCGGGCGCCAACCGCTCCGCAGGCACCTCACCGGCCTGCTGGCCGCCTCGTTCCTGGTCGGCGCCTTCACCGCCGTACCGGCCACGGCAGCCCCCGCCGCCGATGAACTACCCCCGCAGGAACCGGGCGTGACCCTGCGGGTCTTCGATGTCCAGGTGCCCCTGGACGAGTTGTGCGACATCAAGGCGGGCCAGACGCCCAACGTCGACAAGCTGATGCCGCGGATCGACTGGAACGCGCCGGAGGACTTCGGCTTCGAGGACCGGTTCGTCTCCCAGGTGACCGCCAACATCCATGTGCCCGAGGACGGTTCGTACACGTTCCGGCTCACCAGCGACGACGGGTCACGGCTGCTGATCGACGATCAGCTGGTCATCGACCACGACGGGTTGCACGGCGCCGAGCCGGAGGACGGTACGGTCACCCTCGCGGCGGGCCACCACGCCCTGCGCATCGACCACTTCGACCGCACCGGCGGCCAGCAGGTCACGCTGGCCTGGCAGCCGCCGGGGGTCGGCGGGTTCACCGTCGTACCGGACTCCGTGCTGACGACCGACGCCGATGTCGTACGGGTGACGGCTCCGGGCCGCAAGGAGTGCGAGGGCGCGCTCGACTCCCCCGGCGACGGGCTGCCGCTCAACGATGTCCACCCGGACTACGCGCTCACCGATCTGCGCCCCGAGGGGTTCGAGCCGCAGGTCTCCGCCATGGACTGGCTGCCGGACGGGCGACTCGCGGTGGCCACGTGGGGCGGCACGGACAACGAGACCGGTGAGGTCTATCTCCTCGACGGCGTGCGGGGCGAGACCGGCCCGGACCGGGTGGAGGCGAAGAAGGTGGCCGAGGGGCTCAAGGAGCCCATGGGCATCAAGGCCGTCGACGGGAAGCTCTACGTCTCGCAGAAGCACGAACTCACCGAGCTGACCGACACCGACGGCGACGACGTCACCGACGAGCGGCGGACCGTGGCCACCTGGCCGTACGGCGGCAACTTCCACGAGTTCGCCTTCGGCCTGCTCTACCGGGACGGCCACTTCTACCTCAACCTCTCCGTGGCGATCGACCTCGGCGGCGCGACGGCGGACCCGCAGCCCGCCGAGAACCGCGGCACCACCATCAAGGTGAACAAGGAGACGGGCGAGGTCAGTTACCTCGCCGGAGGCCTGCGGACTCCCAACGGCATCGGCTGGGGCCCGGAGAACGACCTCTTCGTCCTGGACAACCAGGGCGGCTGGCTGCCCTCCTCCAAGCTGGTCCACATCAAGCAGGACCGCTTCTTCAACCACTACACCAACCCGTCCGGCCCCTTCGACGCGAAGCCCGTCACCAAACCGGTGCTCTGGCTCCCGCAGAACGAGATAGCCAACTCGCCCTCCACACCTCTCCAGTTGACCGAGGGCCGGTTCGCCGGGCAGCTGCTCTTCGGGGACGTGACGTACGGCGGTATCCAGCGCGCCTACCTGGAGAAGGTCCACGGCGAGTACCAGGGCGCGGTCTTCCGCTTCACCCAGGGCCTGGAGGCGGGCGTCAACCGGATCAGCACGGGCCCGGACGGCGCGATCTACGCGGGCGGGCTCGGCGCGGGCGGCAACTGGGGCCAGGAGGGCAAGCTGACGTACGGGCTCCAGAAGCTCACCCCCAGCGGCGGCAAGGCGTTCGACATCCTGGCGATGCGGGCGAAGCCCGGCGGCTTCGAGCTGGAGTACACCGAGCCGCTCTCGGAGGAGACGGCGGCGAACCTGGCCCAGAGTTACCAGGTCGAGCAGTGGACCTACGCGCCCACCCCGGCCTACGGCGGCCCCAAGATCGACGAGGAAACCCTCCGGGTCGGCTCGGCCACGCTCTCCGAGGACCGCAGGAAGGTCACGCTCGCCCTTCCCGGCCTCAAGCCGAACCGCGTCGTCCACGTCCGCTCCCCGCGCCCCTTCTCCTCCGCGAGCGGCACGGAGCTGTGGTCCACGGAAGCCTGGTACACGCTCAACTCCCTCCCGGGAGACCAGCCTCCGCCCACCCTGTACGAGGCGGAGGAGGCCACCCTCACCGGCGGCGCGGGCGTCGACACCGAGCACGCGGGCTACTCGGGCGGCGGCTTCGTCGACAACTTCGGCAACCAGGGCGCGGCGGTCACCTTCGACGTGACGGCGGAGAAGGCGGGGACGTACGACGTCGGCCTGCGCTACTCCAACGGCCCGCACCCGGCCCCCGGCACCAAGACCATCAGCGTCCACGTCAACGGCACGAAGGTCCGGCAGACGAGCCTCGGCTCCACCACCGACTGGAAGACCTGGGCGACGAAGAACGAGCAACTTCAGCTGCGCGAGGGCCGCAACACCATCACGTACTCCTACGACAGCGGCGACACCGGCCATGTGAACCTCGACATGATCGCCGTCCACCCCCAGGGCGCCCGCATCCAGCTCTTCGACGGCACCGACCAGGCCAACTGGCAGCACCCGGACGGCCGGTCGCCCCAATGGCCGGTGAGCAACGGGGAGATGGAGATCAAGGACGGCGACCTGCGCACCAAGCAGGGGTTCGCGGACTTCCGCGTCCACGTGGAGTTCTGGCTGCCGAACCTCCCGCCGGACGTCACCGGCCAGGACCGCGCCAACAGCGGTGTCTACCTCCAGGAGCGGTACGAGGTGCAGATCCTGGACTCGTACGGTGACGACACCCTGGCCGACAACGAGGCCGGATCGATCTACACGAAGAAGGCCCCGGACGTGAACGCGGCCACCCCGCCCGAGACCTGGCAGACCTATGACATCACCTTCCGCGCCGCCCGCTTCGACGCGGCGGGCAACAAGACGGAGGACGCCAGGATCAGCGTCGTCTGGAACGGCGTCACCGTCCACGACGACGTGGCGGTCGACGGCCCGACCGGCGGCGGAGCGGCCGAGGCGGCGACGGCGGGGGCCATCAGGCTCCAGGACCACGGCAGCAAGATCCGCTACCGGAACGTGTGGGTGGAGCCGCTGACGTAAGGGCGTAGGACGTAGGGCGTAAGCGCACAAGAACCTCGGACCTGTACAGGAGGGCGGTGGCCACGGGCCGCCGCCCTCCTCTCTCTCCGGTCTCGCTCGGGACACATGATGGGAGAAACGCCGCCGCGCACGCCCCGGATCTGCTGGGATGGGTCGTGGCGGGAGCATGAGCAGTGAGCACGGGGGCGCAGGTGGGGTTGGAGTTCGGGCAGAGCCTTGGGCTGCGCCGTGCCGTGCGGGGGCTGCCGCTCTCCCCGCTCGTTCCCGGTTACGGTCACCTCGTCGCCCGGCAACAGGCCCTGGGGTTACGGCACATCGGTGACGCGCTCGTGGAGCGCGGGCGGGTGCTGCGGGTGCTCGACGGGGTCTTCGAGGAGCGGGCGGCCCGTCGCTGGCAGCACATCGGGGCCGGGCGGATCCAGGAGATCGCCGTCGTACGGGGTGTGGCGTACGGGCCGCTCCTCACCCAGCTGGAGGCAGTCCAGCTCCAGGACCCCGCCGCGCTGCGCCGCATCCTCCTGTACCAGCTCACCGGACTCCTCCAGGCACACCCGCAGGGCTCCGAGCCCGGGACCGCCGTCGCGCTGGGGGTCTGCCCCCGGGAGGCGCGCGCCCTCGTCCGCGCGGCCGCCGGGCGGCCCCGGCTGGACGGGCAACAGCGGGAAGCAGCCGAGGGGTTGGAGGACGCCTGGAGCAGCGGCAAGGTGCGGCGGGCCGCCCGGCTGGCGGCCCGGTTACCGGCGGACGGCGGGGGCGACGCGGCGCTGCGCGGGCGGTTGTCGGACATCGCCCTACGGGCGAAGGAGGCCGACCGGGCGCTCGACGCGGGGCGGAAGGCCGAGCGGTCGGGTGACGTACGCGCGGCGCAGGCCGGATTCCTCAGGGCCGCCCGGCTGGCCGCCGACTGCCCCCGCGCCGTGCTCGCCCTGGTACGGGTGCGCCGGGCGGAGGACGGGAGTGCGGGCCCCGCCGATGCGCTGGCGGTCCGCCCGGCCGCCGAGGCCGTGTCGCTCTCCGCCGCCCTCCCAGCCGCCGACGGGGCACCCGCCCGGCGGGTCCTCCGGCTGACCCGGGTGCCGGACGGCCCGACCGGGATCACCGAGATCGAGCACGCCTCCCCGGCGGGCGGCTGGGTGGACCGGCATCCGCCGTTCGGCCAGGAGGTCCGCTATGCCGCGTTCCCGCTGCGGGACGGCCGGATCGACGGGCCGCCCGTGGTCTCCGACGTGCTGCTCGTGGCCGCGGACGTCTCCGGGCTGCGTTCCACCACCGGCCGGGGCCGGATCGACGCCACCTGGACCGAGCCGTCGGGTGCGCTGGACGTGCGGGTCCGGCTGTACGGCCCGGACGGGCCGGTGGTGGACGGCGTCTCGGTGCGTACGGGGGCGCTCACCGCGACCGGGCTCGCCGTCGGCGCCCATGTGGTGCGCGTCCACTGCCGCTACCGGTCACCGGACGGGTCCGTCGTCGAGTCGCCGGGCATGGAGCATCACGTCGTCGTCGACCCCTGGCCCGCGCCCGTGGACCGGCTCGACGCGACGGTCGTACAGGGGGCCGTGCGGTTCGCCTGGAGCGGTGGCCGGGACGCGGACGTACGGCTGGTCTCCTGGCCCGCCGACCCGCCGGAACCCGGGGCGGAGCTGACGTACGACCCGGCGCGGCCCTGGCCCGCCCCACTGCCCTGGGAGGCCGCGGCGGGCGGCGGTCTGGTGCCGCCTCCGGGCTCGGTCACCCGGGTGTCCGCCCTGGCCGTGCTCGGCCCACGCGCGGTGGCGGGGCCGGGGCTGGTCGTGGAGTGCCCGCCGCCGGTGGCCGGGGCGCGGGTGGAGCGGGTGGCCGGGGGCCGGGCCCGCGTCACGTTCGACTGGCCGGCCGAGGCCGGCGAGGTGGCGGCCACCGTGGAGCAGGACGGCGGGAGCACCGTGCGCCGGGTGACCCGCAGCACCTACGTCCGGGAGGGGCTGTACGTGGACGTGGCGCCGTCCGCGTTCTCCCTCACCCTCTCCGCCGCGCCCCGCACGCCGGACGCGGTGGTCGTCCCTCCGCCCGGCGGCGGGACCCGGGTGCCGCCGGAGATCACCGTCAGCTACCGCATCGTCCCCGGCCCCCGCCGGGCGCTGCGCCGGGGTCCCGCGCTGCTGCGGGTCACCCTCTCCTGCCCGGGTGAAGTGCCGCCCGGTCTGCCGGAGTTCGTGCTCGTGGTCCGTACCGAGAAGGGCCGTACGGAGAAGGGCCGCGCACCGATCCGGCCGCGCACCCCCACGGACGGGACGGCCCTGCTCCGGCTGGACGGCGGCAGGTTGCGCCCCGGCAGCCCGGTCGAGCTGCCCCTGCCGTCCGGCCTCCGGCCCCCGTACGCCCTGCGCGGATTCCTCCTCGGCGAAGGGGCCGCCGACGTACGCCTCGACGAACCCTCTCCCACGGACCTGGTGGTGCGCTGACATGACGACCGTCATCTGCCCCTACTGCTTCGACCGCGCACCCGCCGCGCGACTGCCCTACCGCTGTCTGATGACGCCGAACGGCGTGCGCGGCGGCACCCCGTGCGATGCCGAACCCGACGACGTATGGGCGGACTTCATGGGTCCGGGCCTGCCGCCGTCGCAGCGGCTGCGCGGCCCGGTCTTCCCCGCGCCCCGGACGCTGGCGGCCCTCCGCGGCACCTCCGCCCGGCAGCCGTGCCCCCGGTGCGGGGTGGCCACCGCAGTGCGGGTCTGCCGGGGCTGCCACAACGACTTCCCCGGTGAGTACTGCGACCAGGACAGCCGCATCATCGCCCTGGTCGGCGCCAAGGCCTCCGGGAAGAGCACCTATGTGTCCGTGCTCGTCAACGAACTGCGGGGCCGGGTGGGCCGGGAGTTCACCATCTCGCTGCCCGCGATGGGGGCCGAGACCCAGCGCCGGGACCGGGAGATGGAGGAGGACCTCTACGAGCGGCTGCGCCTCCCGGACACCACGCGTCCGGCGGCGCTGGGCTTCAACGACCCGCTGCTCTACCGGCTGAGCGTGCCGCGCCGGGGGCGGTACGCCAGGGGAAGCAGACACACCACCCTGGTCTTCTTCGACGCGGCGGGCGAGGACCTCAAGAGCGCGGAGGCGATGGCCCGTTACACCCAGTACCTGGCGGCGGCCGACGGGATCATCCTGCTCGTCGACCCGCTCCAGCTCGGTTCGGTGCGCGACCGCACCGGGTCCGCCGACGGGCCGCCGCTGCCCGCGGTCGAGACCTCGCCGCAGCAGATCGCCTCCGATCTCGCCGTCCAACTCCGTTCCCACGGACGGAGCGTGTCGCGGGGCCGGGTCACTACCCCGATGGCCGTCGCCGTGACGAAGACGGACGCGCTGAGGCCGCTGCTGGGCGCGCACTCACCGCTGCTGCACAACGCGCCCCACACCGGCGGCAAGCACGATGACGACGACCGGCTGGCCGTGCACGAGGAGTTGCGCTCCCTGCTGAGCGACTGGGACTCCGGGGTGCTCTGCCGCCAGCTGGAGAACGACTTCGCCGAGCTGTCGTACTTCGGCCTCTCCGCCCTCGGCTCCCCGCCGCCCGCCGACGCACCGGCCGACGCCCCGAAGTCGGGCCCGCAGCCGGTCCGGGTGGAGGACCCGCTGCTCTGGCTGCTGGGACGGCGCGGGCTGATCCCGGTCCGCAAGGGCCGCAAGGGCCGCGAGGAGGACCGCCTCGGCGACCGCCGGGAGAGCCGGGACCTCACGGGGAAGGCCGACGCATGAGCCTGGGACAGCTGCACTACACCTCGGCGCCGCCCGGCCCGGACGGCTCGGGGTTCCGCTTCACCGCGCTCACCCCCGGGCTGCCGCAGTCGGTGCTCCGGGAGGCCGAGCAGCTCATCGGCTACGAGCCGCCCCGGAACGCGCCCGCACGCCCGTCGGCGGATGAACTCGACGCGTTCCCCCGGGCGTTCAGCTACAGCGAGCTGTCCGACGGCAGCCGGCTGCTGGCCCGTACGGTCTACACGGGCGCCGACTACAGCGGCCGCTGGGGCAACTTCCACGCCCACGCCGTGCACCTGGCCCCGGGGCAGCAACTCCCGGACGGCGCCCTGCCCGTCAGCGCCTGGGAGTCCCCCGGCTGGGCCACGGCCACCCCCGAGGGCGGCACGCCGCCGCCCCTGTCCGTGCTGCCGCCCTCCAGCGGGCTGGACCGGGACGGCCTGATCGCCTTCGCCGCGTCCAGGGCGCCCTGGCTGGCCGCCGTTTTCACCGACCTCCAGCGCCAGGCCGAGGACGAGACCGCGCCGCAGATCGTCCTCGTGGAGCGGGACAGCGCCGATGTGGCCCGGTGGGTGGTCCTGGCGAGCACGGTGCTGCCGCGCCGGGCCGTCCACCGGCTGACGTTCACCACCTACACCCGGCGCCCGCACCTCGCCGGGCAGCGGATCATCGGCGTCCTGCCGGACGACGCCCACGGCCTGGCCGGCTCCGGGCGCCGCCACCGGGTCCACGACTGCACCGTCCCGCCCTCCCCCGACAGCCCGGAGCCGACGCCGTGGGCGGTGGCCGCCGCCCGGATCTGGTCGGCCGGTGCCCTCGAACTCTTCCAGTACGCCGACCGGCTCCCGGGCGACCCGTTCACGCCGGGCCCCCTCTCGGCGCTCGCCCTGTGCGCCGGGATCGACCTGCCGTCCCCGCACCGGACGGCAGCGGCTCGCTGGGCGTGCGAGCATCCCTCGGAGCTGAGCCAGGAGGAGCTGGAGGGGCTGGTCCAGACCCTGGCGGAGCCCGGATACACCCCGGCGGAGCCCCGGCACACGCCGGTGGAGCCTTGGCACACGCCAACGGAGCCCGGGCAGACATCGGCGGGGCCTGGGCACACGCCGACGGAACCCTGGCCGACATCGGCGGGGCCTGGGCACACCCCGACGGAACCCTGGCCGACACCAACAGCGCCCCAGCCGGACGTAGCACCCGTACCGGCGTCCACCCCACCCGCCGAGACCGCCGCCCTGGCCGAGCTGTTCGCCCGGGTCGGTGCCGGTCTGCGGCCGGAGATCGCCGCCCCGCTGGCCGCCCGGCTCTTCACGGCCGCCGTCCGCTCGGCCGAGCCGGTCCGCCCGCCGGACCGTGGGGCCCTGACCGACGAGGTGGCCCGGCGGCTGGCAGCCGAGCTGGGCCCGGAGCTGCGGGCCGGGATCGCGGACGCGGCGGGCGGCACCGGGCGTCCGCTCCGGCTGCTGCGGGTGGCCGGTTCCCTCGGTGTGGACTACGCCGATCTCGTGCCCTCGCTCGCCCACCGGCTGGCGTCCGCGCTGCTGGCCGATCCGTCCGCGTACGGAGGTGAGCTGGACGGGACACTCGCGGACCGGCCCGACCTGCGCTCCGCCCTGCTGCGGGAGCTGGACACGGCGGCCGGGGCGGCTCCGGCCTCCGTCACCGTGCTGCTGGAGCGCGCCCCGCTGGAGCTGGAGAGCCGGGAGGCCCTGCCGTATCTGCGGATGTGCGGCTGGATCGCCCGCTCCCCGTCCGGTGGCGGGGACGGCACCGGTGCCCGGGACCGGACCGGGGAGCTGCGGGCCGTCCTGGGAGCGGCGGGGGTCTCCGTCGTGGCCCATCCGCCGCTGCTGCGGATCGCCTTCCGCCTGGTGTGGGGGGCGGCCACGCCGACGCCGGAGGAGGCCCGGTACGTCCTCGCCGAGCAGGGCGCCGACCTCCACCGTACGGCGGAGACCTGGCCCTTCCTGGTCACGGCGGCGCTCAACGGCCTCCCGGGGGACCCGCATACGGACGAGCTGGCCCACGAACTCCTCACCGCGTTCCCCGACCGGCTCCCGCCCCGCGACCGGGCGGCGCTCCTGCTGCTGGAGTTCGCCCGCGACCTGCGGGCGGGTGGCGCGGAGCCCGGCTGGGTGGACCGGGTCCTCGGGCTCCGGAGGGCCGCCGAACCGGTGAACCCCCCGGTGCTGGAGCACGTCTTCGGCCGCCTGGCCCGGCAGTTGCTGCACGACCCCGGCCCGGGCCGCGAGCTGGACGACCTGATCCGCGGCAACGACGCCGACCTCTGCGCGGCCTACGAGCAGGTCGCCCGCGAGGACTCCGTACGCGACCGGCTCCTGCGCGACCCTCACTACCTGGCGGCCCGCTTCGTCGACTGGAACGCCCACCCGCAGGCGGGCGGCGCGTGGGGCAAGGTCCGGGGCCCGCTGCTGGACGGGGTCCTCCGACCGGCCGCACGGGCGCTGGGCGCCCAGGAGTTGGCTGCTGTGGAGGCGGCTCTCACCGAGCGCGGCAGCCGGTACGCGGACGACTTCCGCGCCTGGAACCGCCCCGGCGCCCTGAGCCGCCTCGGCCTCCGCTTCGGCAGCCGCGACAGCCGGACGCCGGGCCGCCGTCGCGGCGGTGACTCCTGATGGGCGGGCTGATCTCGGCGGCGCTCTGGCTGACCGTGGCCGTCTGGGCGGGGGTGTGTCTGTTCCGGGCGTTCTGGGAGTTCCTCGCCCTGGCCCTGCGCGCCTCCGCCCAGGGCATCGGCCCTCGGACCACCGGCACCCCCGACCCCCGTATCCCGCCCGTCGGGGCCGAGCCCGCGCGGCGCGCGTACTGGTCGGAGCTGCTGTGGGTGGACGCGTACACCTCCACCCGGACAGCCGCGTCGGCCGTCCGGCACCGGCTGCTGGGCCGGTGGATGGCGGTCACCGCCCGGCGCATGTTCACCGGCCGCCAGCCCTCCACCGGCTACCGTTTCGACCACTGGATCGCCCGCTCCGTCGTCCGGCTGCTGGCCCCGGGCACCGCGCTCGGTGCCATCACGGGGGCGCTCCTGGCGTCGGCGGTCATGGTGCTGGTCCACCTCGTGATGTGGCTGCTGGCGGGCCTGGTGTGGCTGGCGGCGGTGGCCGGGGTCGCCGTGCTGCGCGGGGCGGACCGGGGCGTGGCGCTGGTGCGGGGAGTCCGGATGAAGTGCCCCTACCCGGGGTGCTACCGGCCCTTCCCGCTCGCCGTGCACCGCTGCCCGGGGTGCCGCACGGCCCACCGGGAGCTGCGGCCGGGGAGGTTCGGCGCGCTGTGGCACCTCTGCTCGTGCGGGCGGCGGCTCACGGCCGTCTCCCTGTTCGGGCGCGACCGGCTCCCCGTCGAGTGCCCGCACTGCGACCGGTCGCTCCCGTCCGGGATCGGACGGCTGCGCACGGTGCACATCCCGGTGGTCGGCGGGACGTCGTCGGGCAAGACGATGCTGATGGCGGCCGCGGTCGCCGGGCTGCACGCGAGCGCCGGGCGGAGCGCGCTGAAGGTCGAGTTCGCGACGGCCGACGACCGGCGGGACGTGGTGGACCTCGACGGGCAGCTCAAGCAGTCCGGTCGGGTCCGCAAGACGCAGGGCGGCCAGCCCCGGGCGCTGATGCTGCGGATCAGCCACCGCCGCGGCCGTCGGCTCCTCTATCTCTACGACCCGATGGGCGAGTCCCTGTACGACGTGGACTCCACCCGCCGCCAGGAGTATCTGGCCCACGCCGACGGGGTGATCCTGGTCGTCGACGTGCTGGCCGACCCCCGGGTGCGCCGGTCCTTCTCGGCGGACGAGGAGGCGCTGGCGCGCGGGGCCAACCCGTCGGAGCCGGGACCCTGGGAGACGTACCAGACGTTCACCGGCGAGCTTCCGGGGCTGACCGGCCGGCGTCGGGGCACCCGGCTGCCGCTGGCGGTGGTGGTCACCAAGCGGGATGTGCTGGACCGGATCGATCGGCTGCGCGTCCCGGCCACGGGCATCGGTCCGTGGCTGGCCACGATCGGTCTGGACCGGCTGGTACGGGACCTGGGGCACCGCTTCCGCACCCGCCGGTACTGGGCGCTCAGCGCCTACGCGGCCACCGGGACGGGCCCTCTGGTGAGCGAGCAACAGCGGGCGGCGGAGGCGGTGTTGTGGATTCTCGCCCGCACGGGCCTACGGGTCGGCAAGCTGCTCCCCGAGGAGTCCGAGAGCCTCAAGGCGCCCCCTCGGGCTCCGCGGTCGGCCCGCCGTCCCCGTCCCCGTCCGTACCGGGCCCGCGCGAGGCGCCCGTACAAGATCGTTCAACCCCATGACGGAGCCCGACGTGATCGTTAAGGTCGGTCACGTACGAGAAGAGAGAGACGGTCCACGGCTATGCCGGTCGTTACACCGAACATCACGCGGGGGCGTCGGCTGCTCCTCACCCTGTTCGTCGTCGCCGCCGTCCTCGTCCTCGCCGGGCTCCTGGCCCGGGGGCTGGCGTTCGCCGTCAGCCTGCTGCCCGACTGGCCCGGCGAGTGACGGCGGCACCCACCCCAGCACGTCCCCCGCGGGGCGACGCACACACCATGACAAGGAGGGCTTCGAGTGAGTGACATTCCCGGCGGTCCCATGGCGAACCGGCCGGTCCACTTCATCTGGCTGCTGGACTGCTCCTACTCCATGCAGGGCGAGAAGATCGGACAGCTCAACTACGCGATCCGGGAGGCGGTTCCCGAGATGCGGTCGGTGGCCCACGACAACCCGGCGGCCCAACTCCTGCTGCGGACGCTGACGTTCTCCACCGAGGCGCGGTGGCACCACAAGGATCCGGTGCCGGTGGACGACTTCACCTGGCAGGACGTCCAGGTCGACGGCATGACCAACCTGGGCGAGGCGCTGGAGATGGTCTCCCGGGAGCTGCAGACGCCCCCGATGCCGCAGCGCGCGCTCAAGCCGGTGCTGGCCCTGGTCTCCGACGGGGTGCCGACGGACGACTGGAAGTCGGGGCTGCGGGCGCTGGACGCCACCCCCTGGGGCAAGAAGGCCGTGCGGGTGGCCATCGCGATCGGGGCGGACGCGGACCGCAGCGTGCTCCAGGAGTTCCTGGGCAACCCCGAGCTCCAGCCGCTGGACGCCAACAGCCCCAAGCAGCTGGCGGCGGCGATCCGCTGGGCCTCGACGGCCGCGGTCAAGGCCGCGTCCCAGCCGGTGGCCTCCCCCACCGACACCACGGTAAAGCAACCGCCCTACGCGCCCCCGCAGTTGGACGACGACGATGACGACGTCTGGTGAGCGCTCCTGAGCGGCGGCAGCCGCCGCGAGAGGCCCGCTGGGAGACGCTGGAGCACAGCGTGCAGGGGGTCAACAAGCAGCTCAACCAGGACTGGTACGTCGCCGAGGGATCCGGGTCCGCGAGCGATCCGCTGATCCTCGCGGTGGCGGACGGCCACGGTTCGGCGGTGCACGCCCGCAGCCATATCGGGGCGCGGTGTGCGGTCGACCTGTTCGCCGCCCAGGCGCGTACGTTCGCCGAACTGGCGCGCTCCGAGGGGCCGGACGGAACGCACAGCCTGAGCTGGCTGATGAACTACGCGCGCAACGAGCTGCCCCGGCAGCTGGCGGCGGCCTGGCAGGAGAGCGTGCTCGCCCACTGGGACCGCCACCCGGACACGGTGAACCCGGCGGCGGAGCCGCCCCCCAAGGGCCGGAAGCTGCTGCTGTACGGGGCGACGCTGGTCGGTGCGGTGGTCACCCCGCAGCTCTTCGCGGCGTGGCAGCTCGGTGACGGTGAGCTGACGGTGATCGGTGCCGACGGGGCGGTGGCGCTGCCGCTGGCCCCGGTGGAGGCGGATCTCGGGGACGAGACGGAGTCCCTCTGCAGCCGCCACGCCTGGCAGTTGGTACGGGTGCACTGGGCGCCGGTCGTCGCGCCCGACCGCACCCCGCGGCTGATCGTCCTCTCCACCGACGGCCTCTCCAAGAGCTTCGCGTCCGACGAGGGGTTCGCCCAGTTCATGGCCGGGCTGGACCAGCGGCTGGCGAAGGACGGCGGCCCCGACGACGTACGCGAAGCCCTCCCCGGGTGGCTGGCCGAGGCGGCCCGCTACTCCGGTGACGACACGACCCTGGTCGCCGCCCGGCGGCCCGAACCCGACGCGGCGGACCACGGCCCCGCACCAGACGAACCACGGAGTGACGCATGACCGGCATGCTCGACGGAGGAACGCTCCTCACCGCTGACGACGGGGAGTCCGTCCGCGTCATCGACATGCTCGGCGCCGGCGGCCAGGGCGAGGTGTACCGGGTGGCGACCGCGTCGGGCGAGCGCGCCCTGAAGTGGTACTACCCATCCTGTGCGACGCCCGAGCAGTCCGACATCGTACGGGAGTTGGTCGACCGGGACTTCGACGACGACCGGTTCCTGTGGCCCACCGCGTACGTGCCGTCGCCGGCCGGGGCGGGGGCCTTCGGCTATCTGATGGATCTGCGGCCGGACCGGTTCAAGGGGCTGCCCGACCTCTTCCGCCGCAGGCTGCGGACCACCCCGCGCGCGCTGCTGACCGCCGCGCTCTACACGGTGGAGGCCTACCAGGCGCTCCACTCGCGGGGGATCGCCTACCGGGACATCTCCTGGGGCAACATCTTCTTCGACCCGGCCACCGGTGACGTCCTGGTCTGCGACAACGACAACGCCGTGGTCGAGGGAGACGCCACCGGCATCTCGGGGACCATGGAGTTCATGGCGCCCGAGCTGGTGCGCGGCGACCCGGGGGCCCGGCCCGGCACCCAGTCCGATCTGCACTCGCTCTCGGTGCTGCTGTTCATGCTCCTGATGAACCATCATCCGCTGAAGGGCAAGCGGGAGTTGGAGATCCACTGCCTGGACGAGGCGGCGGAGAAGCGGCTGTACGGGAAGCAGCCGCTGTTCGTCTTCGACCCGGCCGACCAGGCGAACGCCCCCGACCCCGTGGAGCAGTCCACCGTCCTGCACACCTGGGCCGCGGCTCCCCCGGCCCTCCAGGACCTCTTCACGCACAACTTCACCGTGGGCCTGCACCAGCCGACCGCCCGGGTGCGCGAGTCGCAGTGGCGGGACGCGCTGCGGTCCGTGCTGGACGCCATCGTGGACTGCGCCGACTGCGGCCGGCAGAACATGACGCAGCCCGCCGCGACCACGGCCGGAACATGCTGGTCCTGCGGCAGCTCGCTGATCCTGCCGCCCCGGCTGAGCATCGTCACCCCGCTGCCCCGCTCGGAGCGCCATGTCCGGCTGCGCCGGGACGCCCGGGTCCACGAACACCATCTGGCGCCCGAGCCCTCCCGCCACGACTACAGCGATGCCACGCTGGTGGCGGTGCTCACCGAACACCCCAGCAAGCCGGGCAAGTTCGGGCTGGCGAACCGTTCGTCGACCAGTTGGACGGGGACCCGTTCCGACGGCACCTCGCAGGAGATCGCCCCGGGCCAGACCGTGCCGCTCCGGGCGGGGCTGCGGCTCGACCTCGGCGGGGCACAGGCGGCGGTCCACGCGAAGTAGCGCGGGGGCATACCACGGTAGCCCCGGGGCCGCGTCTCACGATGGTGGTCGCGGCCCCGGCCACGGGATCACGGCCCGAGCCCCAGCATGGGAACCCAGGCCCCGGCCCCGGATGGCTTCAGCCGCCCCGGATCATCGACATCAGCCGCCCGTGGGTCTCCTCGTCGGCGGCGGCCACCAGCCCGTGGCCCCGCCCCGGGCCCTCACCGACCGGGGAGCCGTCGATCCCGGTGACGACACAGCCCGCCGCCCGGCACAGGGCGATACCGGCGGCGAAGTGCACGCTCCCGGAGAGGTCGCCGCCGTCGCTGACGTACGCGGCACGCTTCCCGGCCGCGACCCAGGCGAGCGCCAGGGTCGTGGAGCCGACGCGCGGCCGGAATTGCCGGCCGAACTCCGGGTGGGCGAGCAGCTCCACGGCCCGGAATCCCGGCGCGCCCGGGAACGGCGGGTCCAGGTTGACGTCCACCAGCCCGGTGGCGGCCGTGGGCGCCAGCGGTACGTCGTCGGCCCCGGCGCGCCGTACCCAGGCGCGCTCCCCGTCGGTACGGAAGACCTCGCCGCCGAACGGGTCGGCCACCGCCGCCGCCCCGCCGCGCAGCGCCACGTTGACGGCGACGAGCAGGGTGCCGACGGCGTAGTTCAACGTGCCGCACAGGGGGTCCACCAGCCACTGGCGGACCCCGTCGGCGGCACCGGCGCCCTGCTGCCCGCCCTCCTCGCCGAGCACCGCGTCGGCGGGCCGGGCAGCGCGGAGGACGTCGAGGATCGCCTTCTCCGCCGCCACGTCGGCGGCGGTGGCGAAGTCCCCGGCGCCCTTGTCGATACGGGCGAGCTCCTGCCCGTACAGGGTGCGGACGACTTCCGCACCGGCCTGCGCCGCGGCTGTCGCGACATCGACGTCGGATGTGGCTGCGGCGTCACCGGACCGTGCGGTGGATGAGTTGATCATGCCGTGCAGACTACCGAGGAAGGCTCGACCTGCGACCGGGCATCCCGCCCCTGCCCTCTCCGGGCCTTCCGGGCCCCAACTCCCCCTCAGAGCCCGACGAGCCGCCCGATCTCCTGGGCCAGGGCGATGCCGCCGCTGCCCGCCGCGAGCCCCACCGTCAGCGTCTCCAGCGCCTGCCGGATCCGCCCCCGGTCGGCGGGGCGCCCCTCCTCCCCCGCCCGGACCAGCTCGCCGCGCACGAACTCCGCCTCCGCGGCAAGTTCCGGCCGTGCCGCCTCCCGGCGGACGAGCTGGACGAGGTCGGCGGCGAGCTGGAGCGCCTCGGCCGGGGGCGCGCCGTAGGTGACCTCGATCTTTCCGTGGTCGCCGAAGTTGCTGGGGCCGGAGATGTTGCCGTGGAAGTTGTAGGTGCTCATGTGTCTCTCCTGGTGCGGTTCGTCGGTGGGTCGGAGGTCAGGGCGTGGGTCCGCCGCCGGAGGCCGCCGCCGGGGTCTGGGCCCCCTGGCCGAAGGAGGCGGAGATCTGTCCGTTGCTGCCGATGTTGGCGGGGCCGGTGATGTCGCCGGAGATGTTGTACGTCTGGGTGGTGATGACCTGCTGGGCCTGGTCGAAGGAGCTGGTGTCCACGTTGTGGGCCTTCAGGAACCGCTCGGTGGCGATGAGCACGCCCTGCTGGAGCCGGTGCAGGAAGTCCTGCGAGTCGGTGCGCTCGGAGTGGCCCAACTGGTCCCAGGAGGCGACCCGTTCGCGGAGGCTGTCCGTGGAGCCGTAGTCGTACAGCAGATGCCGCTTGCTGATGTCCTTGCGCACCTTCTCCAGTTCGCGGGCGCGCCGCCTGCGCTCGGCGTTGCGGCGCCCGATCCGGCCGGGGGCGCCGATCAGCCCGGACCAGGTGTGCGAGGTGGCGAACCGGACGAGGCTCCACCAGCGTTCGAGCCCGTCGCGCGGAAGGTAGTCCGCCCCGTAGTGGCGGGCGTGCAGCGGGGGGATGCAGTAGGCGGCCACCTCCCAGGAGAGGCTGGGGTGTTGGAGGCGGGCCCGCAGGTGCATCGAGACGATGACCCGGCCGCCCTCGCCGACCCGTTCCAGGCTGAGATAGGTGCGCATGCCCGCCCCCGGCTTCAGCAGTCCGGCCTTGACCAGCGGCGGCGGGATCTCGGTGTTGGGCGGGCGGAGCCGGTCCGGCAGCACGTCGTCGCCGAGGTAGACGACCTGGGGGCCGAGCACGTAGAGCCGGTTCTGGGCCCGGAGCCCTTCGAGTCCGGCGAGGTTGCCCAACTCCCGTGCCAGGTACGTGTGGAGGTCGACGGCGTCGAAGGGGATCAGGGTCTCCTTGCCGCCGCCGGGAGCGTCGGCCGGGCGGCTGATGTCGATCGGCTGCCAGACCGTCTCCTTGATCCTGTCCCCGCTGCCGACGAAGGGGTTCTGCCGCTCCGCGCTCTGCGTGTACGGCACCATGTTGGGCCGCCGCAGCCCGCGCAGCCGCTGTTCGGTCCCGTCGGCCACCTCGGGGGCGAGATCCTGGGGGCGGGCGGTGGAGTAGCGCGCATCGAGGGCGGCGGCGCGGGCGCGGGACTCGGTCCGGTGCATCAGGTACCAGGAGCAGCCGAGCACGGCCAGCAGGACGACAACGGCCAGCTCCGCCGGCCCTGTCGAACCGGCGGCCAGGCCTCCGATCACGGTGAGCACCGCGAGCCACCACACCGCGCAGAGCCAGGCCAGTCGGCGGTCGCGGAGGTCCGTCCGCGCGGTCGCCAGGCTCGCGTGGCGGGCGAGCGCCAGCAGGTTCACGCCCAGCGGCAGGCCGGTCGCGGTGAGGCGGTCCCCGGACAGCTCCTGGTGGGCGTAGCGGGCGAACGCGTCGTCCAGGTGGACCGACGAGCAGAGCAGTCTGGTGGTCGCATCCTTGTCGTATGTCGGCAGATTGGGCACATGCCGCATCCGCGTCCCCCCTTCCGTTGCCCCGGGGCCGGAGCACCCTCACAGTCTTCTACACAACAGGCCCGCGCATCTCCCGGAACGCTCCTCGGGCCAGCACCTGACGCAGCGTAGGGAAAGGGTCCCCGTCCTTGATAACGTCGCCCCCGCGGCTGTGGACTTCTCCCCCGACCCGGTCGCGTGTGGGTGGGAGCGGGGACGGGTCGCGGCAGGACGAAGAGGGCCGACAATTGAGCCTTGCACAGGTGCACCACATCTCCGCCGCGGCCGGGGACGAGAGCGCGGAGGGCCGGTTCACGGGGGTGGGACGCGGGGTGACGGCGGCGCTGCTGGCGGAGCTGGAGCCGCTCTTCGCGTATGTGCTCCCCGACGGGGCCCCGCACCGCCCCACCGACGCCGAACTGCGCTCGCTCCCGCAGGCGTTCACGTACGCCGTGCTCTCCGACGGCAGCCGTGTCGTCGGCCGTACGGCACCGGCGCGCGGGGAATCCTCGGCGCCGGTCCGGTTCCACACGCACGCGGTGCACATACCCTCGGGGGTGCCGCTGCCGGGCGACCGGCTGCCGGTGGAGGCGTGGCGGTCGCCGCACTGGGCCACGGTGACACCGGCCGGCGGGGCCTCCCTCTCCGACCCGCTCGGCGCGCTGCCGCCGGGCCCCGCGCCCGTACGGGAGGGGCTGGACGACTTCGCGGTCTCGCGGGGCCCCTGGCTGGCGGCGGTCCTCGCCGATCTGCGCCGGGCGAGCGAGGAGCCGCCCCCGGCGGGCGGTCCGGTGGTGCTGGTGGAGCGGCGGAGCGCGGATGTGGCGCGGTGGCTGGGGCTGGCGGCGGTGGCCCTGCCGAGGGAGAGCGCGGAGCGGCTGACGTTCACCACCTACACGCGGCGGCCGGGGAGTTCGGCGCTGCGGGTGGTCGGGGTGGCGCCGGAGGACGCGGCGGCGGCGCGCGAGGCGGGGCTGCGGGTCCATGTGTGCGCGGACCGCCCCCCGGTGGAGGCCACCGGGGACGTCTGGGCGCGCACGGCGGCCCGGGTGTGGCGGAGCCGGGCGCCGGAGCTGTTCCAGGAGGCGCGCGGGCTGCCCGGAGACCCGTTCGCGGCGGGCCCGTTGGCGGTGGTGGCGCTCTGCGCCGGGGTCGGGCTCGGCTCCGAGGAGCGTGCGGCGGCGGCCGGCTGGGCGGCGGAGCGGCCGTACGCGCTGGACGCGAAGCGGGTCGGCCAGTTGGTGGAGGCGCTGACCTCGCCGGGGATCGACGACCGTACGGGCTCCGAATTCGACGCGGTGGGGCGGCTGTTCGGTGCGCTGGACGGCCGGTGCCCGGCTTCGGTCACCGCGCCGCTCGCCGCGATGCTGGTGACGGAGGCGGTGCGAGGCGGCAACGGTTCGCTGGAACTGCCGCGCCGGGAAGCGTTCGTGGGGCCGGAGGGCGAGGCGATCGCCGGGGTGCTGGGCCCGGAGATCATGACGGAGCTGGAGAGCGGGGCGGGAGGCTACCGCCCGGTGGCCCGGACGGTCCAACTGCTGCGGGTGGCCCGGCTGCTGGGCATGAACACCCGCGACCTGCTGCCGGACGTGGCGACCCGCCTGGCTCCGGCGCTCCTGAGGGAGACGGAGAGGCTCGAGGACGCGGGGCCGGGACGGCCGGAAGAGGCGACGGAAGCGGCGGCCGGGCCTCTGAGGGCGGCCGGGTCCCCGGGGTTGACCGGATCTCGGAGAGCGCCCGGGACCCCGGGAGCGCCCGGACCTTCGGGAGCGCCCCGGACCCCAGGGACGCCCGGACCTTCGGGAGCGGCCAGGGCCTCGGGATCGGCCGAGCCCCCAGCGGCACCCCGGCCTTCGGGAACCGCCGGATCCCCGGCGGCCCCCGCCTTCGCCCCGGCGCTGCTGGAGCTGCTGGACGAGCAGTTCGACGTACGGACCGCGCTGCTCGGCGCGCTGGACCGGATCGCGCCCGAGGATCCCGGCGCGGTGGCCCGGTTCCTGGAGCGGGTGGCGCTGCCGTTCACGGGGACGCAGGCGCTGCCGCATCTGCGGATGTGCGCCGAGGCCCCCGGGGCGATGACGACGCTCGGCCGGGACCGCACGGCGCTCTGGCACCGGGTCCTGCGGGCCGCCGGCCTCTCCCCCTTCGCCGAGCCGCTGGTGCTCCGTACGGCGGCGGGCATGGTCTGGGAGGACCGGGCGCCCACCGTGGAGGAGGCCCGGCTGCTGCTGGAGGCGGCGACCTCGGACGCGCACCGGGCGGCCGGGACCTGGGCCCGCCTGGCCGACGCGGCGCTCGGCGCCCCGGCGGACGCGGAGGAGGCGGAGGCCCTGGCCCACGACCTGCTGCGCGCCTTCCCCCAGGAGATCGGGGGCCGGGAGCGGGCCGCGCTCCAACTCCTCGCCCTCTGCCGCGATCTGCGCACGGGCGCCCCCGAGCCCGGCTGGGCGGACCGGGTCCGTACGCTGCGCGATCGCGCGGCCCCTCTCGAACCGCCGGTCCAGGAGCGGGCGTTCACCGCCCTGGCCGAACGCCTGCTGGCCCCGGACCGCCCGGGAGCGGAGCTGTACGCCTTCGTCCGGAGCGACGACACCGACCTGTTCGCCGCCTACGACCGCGCGGCCCGCACCGAGCCCACCCGCACCCGGCTCCGTACCCAACCCGCCTACGCGGCCGACTGCTTCACCGTCTGGACCGCCCACCCCCACGCCGGCCCCGCCTGGACCGCCACGGCCGCCGCCCTCCTGGAGGAGGTGCTCCGCCCGGCAGTACGGTCCATGGCCGCCGAGCTGGTGGCGGAGGTGGAGGAGACGGTGGGCCGGACCGGCAGCAGCGGCCGGGCGAACGCCTTCCGCGACTGGAACCGCTCACGCGCGCTGGGCCGCCTGGGGCGGCGGATCGTGGGACGGGTGCGGCGGGGGTGAGGAGCCCTGGGGCACGGCCCCGCACCGGGCGAGGTCCCGCGCGGTCGGGCCCACCCGCCTTCTCCCCGCTCCGGCCCCGCGCGACCGGAGCGGTACCCTGCCGGGATGACGGAGCAGAGCGGGCGGGAGAGGCAGCGGCCCGCGAACGACGGGCCAAGGGCCGCCGCCCGCAACCGGGCCGCTCTGATCGCCGCCGCCCGGGAGATCTGCGCGGAGCAGGGCCTGGAGGCCCCGCTGTCCGCGATCGCCCGCCGGGCCGGTGTCGGGCAGGGCGTCCTGTACCGGCACTTCCCGGACCGGGCAAGCCTGGTGAGCGCCGTCCTGGAGGAGAACGTCCGCCAAGTGGAACAGGCCGCCGAGGCGCGGGACGCGGCTGTTCCGGGTCTCCTCGGGGTACTGACCTGGCATCTGGCCGACTCGGCGGCCTTCATCGGCCTTCTGCACGCCGACCGGACAGGCGGCGGCTCCGCCACCGCGCACACCCACCCGTCGGCCCTCTCCGACCGGGTCCAGCACAGCCTGAGAACCCATCTGCCGCCCGGCCATCCGCTGAGCGCGGAGGACCTGGAACTCGCGGTCGCCATGGTGTCGGCCGCCGTCGTGGGCCCCACCCGGGAGGATCGCCAACGCCGGGCGCTGGCCGCATGGCGGCTGCTCGGCGTCGAGGTGGGGCCGGTGCGGCCGTTCGACGGCTGAGCGGGGACGCGGGCCTGCGGCCCCGACCGCCGACGGAGCCCGGCGCCGGGCGGAAGCGCGAAGGCGAAAACGTACGCCCTCGACCGCCACCCGAACCCAGCGCCGGGCCGGAGCGGAGACGCAGGCGTACGGCCCCGACCGCCGCCGGGACCGCCGCCCGAGCCCCGCGCAGATGGTCGGCCGGGTACGGGCCTGCCGCCTCAGCCTCCGTTGGACACCGCCGCACCACGGCCGAGGACGTCGGCGCCGACCGCGAGGGCTGGGCCCGCAGGCGGCGGGAGAACTACCTCCGCATCGTCTCCGGCGAACCGGAGTAACAGGACCTCGTGGCGGACCGGTGGACCGCCTCGGCTGGCCTGCTGGAGAAGCTGCTGCCGAGTTTCCGACGGCAGGGCGACCGGGAGGCGTTCGAGGCGGCGTACGAGGCCGCTGACGCCGCCAAGATGAACGAGCTACGCCACCGCGTCGAGCAGAGCGTCACCGACCCGGAGACAGCCGGGAAGCTCAAGCCCTGGTACCGCTACGCCTGCAAGCGCCCCACCTTCTCGGACCTCTACTACCCGGCGTTCAACCGTGACAACGTCACCCTGATCGACACTGCCGACACCCACGGCATCGAGCGCATCACCGAGCGCGGCGTCGTGGTCGGTGACACCGTCCTCGAAGTCGACTGCCTCATCTTCGCCACGGGCTTCTTCGTCGGGGCGTCCGGCATCCACACCGGGAAGCTCCCCGTCCACGGGCGGGGCGGCACCCAGCTGCTCCACCGCTGGGCCCGGCAGGGGCCGCGGACGCTGCACGGCTTCACCAGCAGCGGATTCCCCAACCTGATCCAGCTGGGCTCCTTCCAGAACGCCAGCAGCGTCAATTTCACCCACATCCTCGACGAGCAGGCCGTCCACGCCGCCGCCCTCGTCGCAGCGGCCGAGGCCGGGAACGCCCTCGTCGAGCCGTCGCGGGAGGCCGAGGACGCATGGAACACCGCCATCGGCAAGGACGCCCCCGACCACGAGTGGTTCCACGCCGAGTGCACCCCCGGCTACTACAACCGCGAAGGGCGCGGCCGCCCCAACGGACCGACCGCCTATCCGCACGGAGCGGTCGCCTTCCACCGGCTCCTCGCGGACTGGCGCGAGCACTCCATCGGTGAGGCTCTGCGGGCCAGGACCACGCCTCGTCGCCACCGGGCCGACACCGCCGACTAGACTCGGTTCCCATGTCGAAGCCTGACGAGTTGCTCATCGATGTCGCCGCCCTGGTGGAGTCCGGGCACAGCAATCAGATGTCGCTGACCGTGATCACCGGAGGCGGCGTGATCACCGGCCGGCTGGCCCCCGAGGCCGTCTGGCGGCAGCGGGTGTCGGAGGTGCTGGCGGACTCGGCCCAACTGAGCGAGTTCGCCGCCGTCTTCACCGCCGCGGCCCGCGAGGAAGGCCCGCCCACGCATCTGCACTTCCACGTGGCCCGCATCCTCCAGGGCTCGGTGGGGATCCCGGAGACGGGTGGGATGTACCGCGTGGCGATCGAGGACGTCAGCGCCTGGACCATGGGGGACTTCAGCTACTCCGACCACTGACCCGCCCGCGTACGCGTACGCGCTCACCGGCACGCACCACCGCCGTCGACCGAACCCAGCCCCGCGTCCGCCCGTCAGGCGGACGCGGGGCTGCCGAGCAGTGCGGACGCCTGCTGGAGCGGGGTGAGGACGCGCCGGGGTGCGGCGGCGGGGTCGGTGGGGCCCGTGGGGCCGGGGCAGGTGAAGCCGAGCCTGCTCATGGCCCGGAGGACCTCGTTCCCGCTGAAGTCGCGGCGGTCCTGGCGGGTGATGACCTGCCCGACCTGCTTGACCGGGTAGGTGCGGCGGCCGATGATCACGGACTCACCGGTGATCTGCTCGGGCTTGATGCCCCTCATCGACTCCAGGACACCGCTCTTGGTGAGGTCGAAGGGGAAGCGGGCGATGACACAGCGCATGGGGCCTCACAGGGAGAGAGCGGAAGAGGACGGGACGGGGAAGAAGCGGTCGCCCACGTCAGGCGGCCGTACGGCGGAGGCAGGACCCCGCCGTCCGCGCGGGGCACCGCCGCGCGGGCGTCGCTGGGCCACCGGTGCGGTGATCGTCACGGGGATGCCGGAGGGCGCCTGCGATCCGGTGATCCGGCTGAGCGTCTCATCGCCGGAGCGGACCTGGGTGGTCAGGGGCACGATCCCGGCGGCGGTCATGATGCGGGTCATGTCCCGGCGCTGGCCGGGGGTGACCAGGGTGACGACGCTGCCGGACTCACCGGCCCTGGCCGTGCGGCCGCCGCGGTGCAGATAGTCCTTGTGGTCGCTCGGCGGGTCGACGTTGACGACGAGGTCCAGCTGGTCGACGTGGATGCCGCGCGCCGCGACGTTCGTCGCCACGAGCACGGTGACGTGCCCGGTCTTGAACTGGGCGAGGGTCCGCGTGCGTTGCGGCTGCGACTTGCCGCCGTGCAGGGCGGCCGCCCGGACTCCACTGTTCAGCAGGTCCTGCGTGAGCCGGTCGACGGCGTGCTTGGTGTCCAGGAACATCATCACCCGGCCCTCGCGTGCCGCGATCTCGGTCGTCGCCCGGTGCTTGTCGGCGCCGTGGACGTGCAGGACGTGGTGCTCCATCGTCGTGACGGCCCCGGCGGACGGGTCGACGGAGTGGACGACCGGGTCGTTGAGGTAGCGGCGCACCAGAAGATCGACGTTACGGTCGAGCGTGGCGGAGAACAGCATCCGCTGGCCGCCGGGGCGGACCTGGTTCAGGAGCGCGGTGACCTGCGGCATGAAGCCCATGTCGGCCATCTGGTCGGCCTCGTCCAGCACGGTGATCGCGACCTGGTCCAGCTTGCAGTCGCCGCGCTCGATGAGGTCCTTGAGCCGGCCCGGGGTGGCGACGACCACTTCGGCGCCGCCGCGCAGCGCACCGGCCTGCCGGCCGATGGACATGCCGCCCACGACCGTCGCCAGGCGCAGCTTCACCGATCGGGCGTACGGGGTGAGCGCGTCGGTGACCTGCTGGGCCAGCTCACGCGTCGGTACGAGCACCAGGGCCAGCGGCTGACGGGGTTCGGCCCGCTGTCCGGCGGTACGGGCCAGCAGCGCCAGGCCGAAGGCGAGGGTCTTGCCCGAGCCGGTGCGTCCCCGGCCGAGGACGTCACGGCCCGCGAGGGTGTTCGGCAGGGTCGCGCCCTGGATCGGGAACGGGACGCTCACGCCCTGCGCGGTGAGCGCGGCCAGCAGGTGTCCGGGCATGTCGAGTTCGGCGAACGTCTCGACGGCGGGCAGTGCGGGCGTGAGCGTCTTCGGCGGGGCGAACTCGCCCTGGACCGCGACGGGCCGTCGGCTGCTGCGACCGTCCGAACGGGGGCGGCTCGGCCCGCCGCTCCGGCCACGGGTGCGGGACGTACGGCCGTCGGTGCGGGGAGAATTCATCGTACGGGTGGAGTTCATGGGAACCTTCCTTGATACGGCACGTACCAAGGAATTCCCGCAGCGGAGAAACAGCGCGGAGAATCACAGGAACGGGCCGGACGAAGCATGCGAGAAAACCCGGTCTGCCGGGCATCCTGAACGGAACGGGACCGGGACCGGGACCGGAACAGATCGAAAGAAGCGAGATACGGGCGGGGTCGGGCGGGAACGATGTCCTCGGCCGTCGGCGCCACCGCCGCTGCCCTGCTCGATGAGGCGGCATCCCTTGGCCGCGTTGACCACTTCAGCACCGGCCGGAAGCCGCTGGTGGCGCTCGAAGTTTCGGAAACAGCAAGACTGCAACTGGTAATGACAGTAGCACGCCGCAATGATCCGGATACCGAGAATAATCCCGCCCCGCCGTTCGCAGCACAAAACCTCTCCACTCGGCGGGCCGAAACCTCATGCGGCGGCCACAGGTATCTCGCGGCCCGGAGCGCAGCGCTTCAAGGCTGTGGAATCAGAAAAGAGTTCGCGGGTCACGACCCGGCATTTTCCGACAACCCGGGTGAGTAAAAGGCTGCGAAAAAACAGTCCGGACAGCGCCCTCAGGAGGCCGGCCATGATCCGTGCAGCCGAGATCCGCGAGTGGCGCAACCAGAACGTCGTCGACCCGGAGGGCCGCAAGATCGGGGGGCTCGAAGCGGTCTACGTGGACACCACCACCGACGAGCCCGCCATGGCCACCGTACGCATCGGGCTCCCCACCCGTCACCAACTGGCCTTCGTCCCCCTGGACCGGGCAATTGTCGGCCCGGACTACGTCAAGGTCGCCTACGACAAGGCCCTGGTGAAGAAGGCACCCCGGCTCGGGTCGGTTCGGCTCCAAGGAGATGTTCACGTCATGGCTTTGGCCGCCCGGTAGCACGGCGGCCCACGGCCCCCGTCAGTACACCAGGTCCAGTTCCGCGCGGACCGTCTTTCCGGGCTGCGGCACCCGGTCGACGACCGCCCAGCGGTCCGCCAGCGCGTCCACGATCAGCAGCCCGCGCCCGCTGTCGTCGCCGTCCGCCGGGGCGTTGATCTCGCCCGGCCCGGGCGGCCGGCACTCGGTGCGGGTGTCGGACACCTCGATCCGCAGGACCCCGTGGGCCTCCCGGTCGCCGGGTGCGTGCGTCAGGCGCAGCTCGAAGTCACGGCCGGGGACCCGCCCATGAGTTACGGCGTTGGCCGCCAGCTCCCCGATGATCAGGGCCGCCGACTCCGAGGCGTCACTGAGATACGGGATGCCCCAGGTGTGCAGTTGGTGGAGACCGACGCGGCGGGCGAGCCGGGCGCCGCCCGGATCCGAGTCGAAACGACGCCTGAACACACGTACGGTTACATCCGATTGGGTCTTCGCAGGTGCTTGCATAGCCCTAGATTCCTGGGCCGTTCCCCTCTCGGCCAGGTCAGCAACCCGTACGCTGAGTCAGCGTACGGGCACAAAAGGTAGACAGTACGAATCACGTTCCGTGAGCATGGACGGGTCACGAACCACGACAGGCGCACGGGGAGGTGGCCGTACATGACACACAGCACGGACGGCAACGAGAGCACGTACGGAACCTTCGGCAACGGCGGCGCGGGCCGCATCGAACCCGATCCGCACTACAACCTCAAGATGTTCGGGGAGGTGGTCAAGACCTTCCGCAAGCGGGCACGGCTGACACAGGATCAGTTCGCCCCGATGGTCGGGTACTCACTGGAGACCTGCGCCTCCGTCGAGCAGGGACGCCGCCTGCCGCCTCCGGACTATCCGGGGCTCGCGGACACCATCCTCGACGCGTTCGGGGTGATTCTGGCCGCGTCGAAGCATCTGACGCGGCGGAAGGGGCTGGCGAGCTGGTTCCGGCAGTGGGCCCAGCTGGAGCTGGAGGCGCTGAGTCTGTACACGTACGAATGCCGGTTGATTCCGGGGCTGTTGCAGACACCCGCGTACGCGCGGACGCTGTTCGCGGACCAGTTGCCCCCGCTGACCGACGAGCAGATCGAGGCGCAGCTCGCGGCCCGGCTGGAGCGTCAGGAGCTTCTCCGGAACCGGCCGAACACCGCGTTCACCTTCGTCCTCGAAGAACACCTGTTCCTGCGGCAGTTGGGTGGCAAGGAGGTCACGAGAGAGCTGATCGACCACATCCTCGAACTGTCCGAGCTGCGCAATGTGGAGATTCAGATCATGCCGCTGGTACGGCATCACCACGCGGGGCTACACGGCCCCATGCGGCTCCTGGAGACGCCGGACCACCAGTGGTTCGGCTACCTGGAGGGGCAGGAGCACGGGCAGTTCGTCTCCGACCCCAAAGTGATCAGCGCGCTCCAGATGCGGTGTGCCAGTATGCGTTCACAGGCTCTCTCGTTGGAGAAGTCCAAGGGCCTGATGCGGCAGATGCGAGGAGCGAGATGAGCAGCACCACACCCCTGGCCTGGTTCAAGAGCAGCTACAGCGGCGGATCCGGCGACTCATGCGTCGAAGTCGCGATGGAGTGGCACAAGTCGAGCCACAGCAGCGGCTCCGGCGACGACTGCGTCGAGGTCGCCGCCTGCCCCTCCACCGTCCACGTCCGGGACTCCAAGATCGAGGACAGCCCGCAGCTCGCCCTCGCCCCGGCCTCCTGGACCCGCTTCCTCCCGTACGCCGTTCAGGGCTCGTACACCGTCCAGGGCTGAAGTCCTCGACGGGGGAGCGTCGTTGTCATCGGCCCTCCGACGCGCCCCGGGTCTCAGCAGCCGCTGCCGACGCGCAGCGAGGTCATCCTGTCGTTGAAGTGCGAGGCGACCGCGGCCTCCGAGCCGCCCGGCGCGATCGAGAACATGCAGCCCACGTAGTTGGAGTGCTCGTAGACGCTGACCGTCCGGCCGGTGCGGTTCCAGTAGGAGGTCATGCGGTCGTTCATGTAGTTGCCGACGTTCGGGTTCGAGCCGGTGTAGTGCCGGAAGTCGCCCCGGTAGCTGGGTTCCCACACGCAGAACGAGCCGTTGGGACACTGGTCGGAGTCGGCCGCCGCCGGGGGCGCGGTCAGTGCGGCGACGGAGGTGGCGGCGATCGTCACGGCGGCTGCGGCCCACAGGCGCGGGGTGAGACGTCGGGCTCGGGACATGGTTCTCTCCTGTCACAGGATGTCTACGTTCGGTCACGCAGATCCGGCATCAACGTAGGCAGCACGTCGGCCCACCGACCATCCGACGACAGGCCGCGCAAGGCTCCTGGCATATGCCCGAACGGGTGGTTCCGTTCCGCGCGGCCCCCGTTCCGTGCGGGGGCGCGGGGGTCCTGCACCCCCGTCCGATCATGAGCGGGCGGGGAATCGGCCGTCCGTGTCCGGCCAGGTACCGTTGGTGCGGGGTACAGCGGATCTTCCCGAGGTGCCCGACACCCCTCGTGAGCCTCCTGGCGGGCTGCGTGAACCCCAACCCCAGGAGGACCCGGGCATGACGACCAACCGTGGACGCAAGGACGTCATCCGCGACCGGATGGCCGCCACCGGCGAGTCGTACAACGTCGCCGCCCGCAACCTCAAGGCCATGAAGGACACCGCAGCCACCCGCGACGCGGTCCTCGTACAGCGCTGGAAGCCCGCCGACAGCTTGGACGTGCCCTGCCCCTGCGGCGGGACCTGCGAGCCCGGCGAGACCTGCGACCACTGCCACGCCCGCCACCGCCACGTGAAGCGCTACCCGGGCTCCACCACCGAGGTCGAGACCTGGGCCGACCGCTACGAGTGCACCGGCTGCTCGTCCTCGTACACCCTCACAGTCCACCTGGCCGGACGGCCCTGGGGGGTTGCGGAGACGGTCGTGCAGGGCGGCGGACCGGGCGGGGAGGTCGTCCAGGCGACCGTCTTCCCCGGGGTGATCCACCCGCTGCTGCGGTCGGAGACCGGCGCGGACGGCTGAGGCCTGCGGGAACGGCTGAGACCGGCGGGGACGGCTGAGACCTGGGGCGCGCGGGCCGGGACCTGCGGCGCGGGCCGGGACCGGCCCCGCAGCGCGGTAGCACCGGAGCGCGGTGACGCCGGTCCCGGAAATGCACACGCACGCCCGGCGGACCGCCTGCTTGGATGATCCACATGAACCGCAACCAGTCCATCGAGACCCCCTGGGGCATATCCGTCTTCGGTGCGTCGAGCGTCGACGCCGTCCCCGACGTGGCCCGCCTGCGCGTGGCCGTCGGGCAGACCCGGGAGAGCGCCGCCGAGGCGTTCGAGGTCACCCGGCGGGCGGTCAACCGGGTCCGGGAGGTCGTGCGCGGCCACGGCGTACCGGACCACCGCGTGTCCACCTCACGGCTGAACCTGGAGTCCGCCCACGCCTTCCGGAACAACGAGCACACGTTCGTCGGCTACAAGTGCACGGCCGGCTTCGTGATCGATCTGCGCGCCCTGGACGCGCTGGAGACCGTACTGGTCGATGTGGTGGAGGCCGGGGCCAACGAGGTCAGCGGCGTCGAGTTCGACGTACAGGCGAAGAAGGAGCTGCGGGCCGAGGCGCGCAGGGCCGCCGTCGCCGCCGCCCGCGAGAAGGCGGAGCTGTACGCGGACGCCGCCGGTGTACGGCTCGGCCCGGTCGTCCACATCCAGGACGTGGACTCCGAGCAGTTGCAGAACACCTACCGCTCGCACGGCCGCAGCGCGGCGGGTGGCGGCGAGGGCGACCTCACCACGGGCAAGATCACGGTCGCGGCGGGCGTGCTGGTCGGCTTCTCGATCACGGCGGGCTGAGCCGGACCGGGCGAGGGCGCCCGGCACCGGGCCGGGCCCGCGTCGATCAGGCGACCGCCCCTCCCGCGTTCCGGATCAGCTGCTGGAGCACCTTCACCGTGGTGACGTAGTCCGCGTCGTCGATGCCCTTGTGGAGGGCGGCGCGGATCGCGGGGGCGTTGCGGGCCAGATCGACGCGGGCCCGTTCCCCTTCCGGGGTCAGCCACAGCCGGTCCTCGGTGTCCTGGGTCAGCCAGCCGCGTTCGAGAAGCACCTCCGCTTCCGCCGCCAGGTTGTCCTCGGGACGGAGGTAGGAGGCCATCGCCTCCCTCAGCTCGGACAGGGTCATCCCCTCGCCGTCGGGCGAGATGTCGTTCACCGACAGGTTGCGCAGCAGCCAGAACTGGGGCTGGGTGTAGCCCTTTGCGGTCTGCTGGGCACGGATGTACGCGATGAGCGCCTCGTAGGCGACACCGGTCCAGTACGCGGCGGGCTGTCCGGCCAGTTCGGCATCGGAGATCTGCTGTGTCGTCATGGGGTGTCCCCTCCACGTCTTCCGGTGTGGAGCCCGCACACCGTGCGGACCGTGGGGAGACCGTATGACCTCAAGTCCGGTTGAGGGCAAGAGGTGACCTTCCGGGCGACCGTGGGCGCGGAGCCCGCAGCCGTGTACGTCACGGCTGCGGGCTCCGGTCTCCAGCACCGGGCGGTCGGACGCCCGGCACCGGCCTCAGCTCTCGTCCGGGGTCAGCTCTCGTCCGGCCTCAGCGTCAGCGAGATCGAGTTGATGCAGTAGCGCTGGTCCGTGGGGGTCGGGTAGCCCTCGCCCTCGAAGACATGGCCCAGGTGCGAGCCGCAGCGGGCGCAGCGCACCTCCGTGCGGACCATGCCGTGGCTGCGGTCCTCGATCAGCTCGACCGCGTCGGTGTCCTTAGGGTCGTAGAAGGACGGCCAGCCGCAGTGCGACTCGAACTTGGTGTCGGAGCGGAACAGCTCCGCCCCGCAGGCCCGGCAGGAGTAGACGCCCGCCGTCTTGGTGTCGGTGTACTCACCCCGGAAGGCGGGCTCGGTGCCGGCCTGGCGCAGCACCGCGTACTCGGCGGGGGTCAGCTCTTCCCGCCACTGCTCGTCGGGCTTCTCGACGTCGTACGGCACGGCTCGCTCCTCAGCTCGGCTCAGTCGTCGCACGCTCGGTGGCCGGTCGGCTACCGGGCGCCCGACAGATGGTCCAGGATGCGCGGGCCGAGGTCGGTGACATCGCCCGCTCCCATGGTGAGAACGAGATCGCCGGGCTTCGCCATTCCCGCGATGACCCCGGGGACCTCGGCCTGGTCGTGGACGGCGGTGACCTCGGCGCCCGCCGCCTTCGCCGCGTCGATGATCAGGGCGCTGGTGATGCCCGGGATCGGGTCCTCGCGGGCCGGGTAGATGTCCAGGACCACGGAGGCGTCGGCCAGGGCGAGGGCCTGGCCCATCTCCGTACCCAGCTCCTGGGTACGGGAGAACAGGTGCGGCTGGAAGACGACCAGGATGCGGGAGTCGGCGGCGGCGCCGCGCATGGCCTCCAGGTCGGCGGTCATCTCGGTGGGGTGGTGCGCGTACGAGTCGATGACCTGCACGCCCGCCGCCTCGCCCTTGAGCTGGAGGCGGCGCTTGACCCCGGTGTACGAGCCGAGGGCCGAGGCCAGGTTGTGCGCGGGGATGCCGAGAGCGACCCCGGCGGCGAGCGCGGCAACGGCGTTGTGGGCGTAGTGGGCGCCGGGGACCGAGACCGTGAAGGTCAGGAACTTGCCGTTCAGCAGGACCGTGACCTCGCTGGTCAGGCCGCGCGGGGTGACCTTGTGGACGCGTACGTCGGCGTCCTCGGCGGAGCCGTACGTGACGACCTTGAGGTCGGAGAGGTCCCGGACCCGGCGGGTCAGCTCGACCGCACCCGGCTGGTCGGCGGAGATCACCAGGGTGCCACCGGGGACGATCTTGCCGACGAACGTCTCGAAGGAGTCGTAGATCTCGTCCATCGAGGCGTAGTTAGCGTGGTGGTCCAGCTCGACGTTGAGGACGATCGCGACCTCGGGGTCGTACTTCTGGAAGCTGCGGTCGCTCTCGTCGGCCTCCGCGACGAAGATGTCCCCCTCGCCGTGCGTGGCGTTGGTGCCGGGGCCCTCCAGGTCGCCGCCGATGGCGTACGAGGGGGCCAGGCCCAGCGAGGAGAGGGCGACGGCCAGCATGGACGTGGTGGTGGTCTTGCCGTGGGTGCCGGCGACCGCGATGGCCCGGAGGCCGTTCATCAGGGAGGCGAGCGCGTCGGAGCGGTGGACCACCGGGATGGACAGCTCGGCGGCGCGGAGCAGCTCCGGGTTGTCCTCGCGGATGGCGCTGGAGACGACCACGCAGGAGGCGTCGTCGGCCAGGTGCCGGGCCGCGTGCCCGATGTGCACGGTCGCCCCCAGCGCCCGCAGCGACTCTGCGGTGGCGGACTCCTTGGCGTCGCTGCCCGCCACCTTCGCGCCCCGCTGGGCGAGGATCTTCGCGATGCCCGACATTCCGGCGCCGCCGATGCCGATGAAGTGCGGTCGTTCCATGGCGGCGGGAATGCCGGGTGCCATCTGTTCCTCCGTTGGTGAGAGAGTTCTGCGCGGTTCCGGATTGCCCTCCGGAGGGCCGCAGAGAGTTCCACGCGGGTCCGGGTTGCCCTCCGGACGGCCGCGCGGCCTTCACCCTATTCGCTGTGCGCGAAGAGCTTGAGCACCGGGACGCCGACCTTGTGCCGGGCGCGGGAGGCCCAGTCGCGGTGGAAGAACTCCTCCACGTAGTGCGGGGCGGTCAGGACGATGACCTCGTCCGCGCCCGCGTCGTCGACGACGGTCTTCAGCTTGTCCAGGGGGTGGTCCTCGACCACCTGTCCGACCGCTTCGGCGCCCGCCTCGCGCAGTGCGCGTAGGGAGTACTCCAGACCGATCTCGGCGGGCTCGCGGGCCTCCTTGCCCTCCGGTTCCTCACCCTCGCGGACGGCTTCCCTCAGCTCCCCCATCGCCACGTCGTCGATCGCGCGCAGCAGGACATCGGCCTGGTCGCCGCGCGGCTGCAACAGAACGACGAACGAGATCCGCTCCTCGCCGTGGAGGGTCGTGACGAAGTCCACGTCCTCCGGCGTGAGCGGCTTCTCGATCATCAAAACGCTTGTGAACACGACAGGCGCCCTTCCGCTTCTGCGTCTCGTCGACAGCCGGCTCGACCGTCGACGGTCGTTTGCTGAAACCATCCTTCCCCGTGCTTCCACGGGGACTGCAGAGGTAAGTGTGCCCAGCCGGAGCTAACCGGAACGAGTAATTCCGCTAAGTGTCCCCGCACTGATGACGCCGTGTCTAAGTTGCCCTCCGGAGGGGAATCACCAGCCCTTCCCCCGGGCGGCCGTCCGGCTCACCTCCGGTAGCGGCCGAAGAGGAACCCGTCCTCCTCCAGCAGCGACGCCAAGGTGAAACGTTCCGGCACGGCGACCCCGGGGCCTCCGGCGATCCGCTGCGCGTCCCCGGCCGTGAGCATCGGGGAGAGCGTCAGGCACAGCTCGTCCAGCACCCCCGCCGCCACGAACTGGCCGAGCAGCCGGGGCCCGCCCTCCGTGAGCTGGCGCCGCAGCCCCCGGTCCGCCAGCTCGCGCACCACCCGGGCCGGGTCCACCCGGGCGCCCTCGCCCGCGATCACCACATCGGCGCCCGCCTTCCGGGCCGCCGCGATCCGGTCGGCGGGCGCCCCGGAGCCGGTCACCACGAGGGTCGGGACCAGGGGCTCGGTGAACAGCGGCAGGGAGAAGTCCAGGTCCAGCGAGCCGGACACCACCGCGACGGCGGGCGCGGGCCCCTGCCCGGCCGCCGCCCGCCGCGCCGCGAAGGCCTCCCGGGCACGGGCCGGACGGTACCCCTCCTGCCGTACGGTCTCGGCCCCGGCGATCACCACATCGGCCAGGGCCCGCAGGGTGCCGAAGATCCGCATGTCGGCGGCGCAGGAGATGGGCTGCGAGCGGCCGTCGTGCTGGGCGGCCCCGTCGAGCGTGGAGACCATGTTGGCGCGCAGCCAGGCGCTGCCGGGGCCTTCGGCGGGGAGGCCGGTGGGGTACGCGTACGCCTCGGCCAGCTCGTCGAGGCTCCACTCGCGGTCTTCGTGTCCTGCGCGGCCGGGCTCGCGGTCCTCGCGGCCGGTGGGGCGACCGGCCCGGCCCTCGTCGCCGGGGGTGCTCGTTGTCAGGTCCGTCACAGGGAACAGGCTTCGCATGGGTTGCAGTCTGGCACGGGCCTTAGGGTGGAGAGTTGTGTCGTCCTCCACCGCGTTTCCGGGGCAGAGCCCCCTTGCCGAAACGGCCCCGCTGTCCCTGTGCGCCCGCGAGCCGCACGTCCCCGCCGACCGTCTGGTGGCGGAGATGGTGCCGCCGCCGCGCTTCGATTCGGTGCGCTTCGACACCTACGTACCCGACCCGAACCAGCCCAGCCAGAGCGAGGCCGTGACCGTGCTGTCCGGCTTCGCCGCCGGGCTCGGCGGGTCGCACGCGACGGGTGCCGGGCGCCGGAAGTGGTTCGGCAGCAGGAAGCCCGCCGCGCCGGCCGGACCGCGCGGGGTGTATCTGGACGGCGGCTACGGCGTCGGCAAGACCCACCTGCTCGCCTCCCTCTGGCACGCCACGCCCGCCGAGCCCGCGCTGAAGGCGTTCGGCACGTTCGTGGAGCTGACCAACCTGGTGGGCGCGCTGGGCTTCCAGCAGACCGTGCGGACGCTGAGCGGGCACCGGCTGCTCTGCATCGACGAGTTCGAGCTGGACGACCCGGGCGACACCGTGCTGGTCTCCTCGCTGCTCAGCCGGCTGGTGGAGAACGGGGTGGCACTGGCCGCGACCTCCAACACGCTGCCGGGCAAGCTGGGCGAGGGCCGGTTCGCCGCCGCCGACTTCCTGCGCGAGATCCAGGGCCTGTCCTCGCACTTCCGCCCGCTGCGCATCGACGGCGAGGACTACCGGCACCGGGGGCTGCCCGAGGCCCCGGCCCCGTACACGGACGAGCAGGTCACCCGCGCCGCGTACGCCACGCCGGGCGCCTCGCTGGACGACTTCCCCGGGCTGCTGGCGCACCTGGCGAAGGTGCACCCGAGCCGGTACGGGGCGCTGACCGACGGCATCGGGGCCGTCTGCCTGACCGGGGTGACGGCCGTGCCCGACCAGTCGACGGCGCTGCGGCTGGTGGTGCTGGCCGACCGGCTGTACGACCGGGAGGTGCCGGTGCTGGCGTCCGGGCTGCCGTTCGACCGGTTGTTCAGCGACGAGATGCTGAACGGCGGGTACCGGAAGAAATACTTCCGGGCAATCTCGCGGCTGACGGCACTGGCGCGTGACGCGAAGGGCCTGGTGACCCAGTAGGTTCGGGGGGTGACACCGGGTGCCCGTATGCGGCGCACCCGTGACACCCGTTCGCGTACAACACGCATACAGTTCCGTTCCGTTCGAAGGGATCCAGCATGGCTACCACGCGTCAGGCGCACACGGTCTGGGAAGGCAACCTGCTCGAGGGCAAGGGAGTCGTCACCCTCGACTCCTCCGGCATCGGTGAGTACCCGGTCTCCTGGCCCTCCCGCGCCGAGGCGGCGAACGGCAGGACCAGCCCGGAGGAGCTGATCGCGGCCGCGCACTCGAGCTGCTTCTCGATGGCGCTCTCGCACGGTCTGGCCGGGGCCGGTACCCCGCCCACCAAGCTGGAGACGAAGGCCGATGTGACCTTCCAGCCCGGCACCGGCATCACCGGCATCCACCTCACCGTCGTGGGTGAGGTCCCCGGTCTGGACGAGGCGGGCTTCGTGAAGGCCGCCGAGGACGCCAAGGCGAACTGCCCGGTCAGCCAGGCGCTGTCGGGCACGGAGATCACGCTGTCGGCCTCGCTGGCCTGACCTTCCGCGGCCGGTCGCTGCCCTCAGGGCCGTACCAGTCGCCACACGGGGCGCGGGGGCGCGCATGGTTCCCCCGCGCCTCTGTGCGTGCTACACACATGCGGGTCATGTCTACCTGTCCGCCAACAGGGAGCTGCCCATGTCCTCCGTTTCCCGGAACACCGAGACCGCCGCGACCACAGCGACCACAGCGACCGCCGTCAGCACCGCCCGGCACGCCACGACACGACGACAGGTCCTGGCAGGCGGCGGCGCGGCGGCCGCGATCGCCTTCACCGGGGCGTTCTCCGAACTCTTCGCCGGTACGGCGGCCGCCCGCGGCCACGGCGGCTACGGCCCCCTCGTCCCCGACCCGGACGGCCTGCTCGACCTGCCGAAAGGTTTCCGCTATCGGGTGCTCTCCCGGGAGGGCGACCCGCTGCGCTCCGGCGAGGGACAGGTGCCCGGCAACCACGACGGGATGGCCGCCTTCGCGGGGCGCCACGGCCGCGTCCACCTGGTCCGCAACCACGAGAACCGGCACACGGCGAAGCTCGGCGTCCCGGCCGTCGACGGGCTGACGTACGACCCGACGGCCAAGGGCGGCTGTACGGCCCTGGAACTGGACGGCCGGAACAACGTGCTGGGCGAGCGGGTCGCCATCGCCGGTACGGCGGTGAACTGCGCGGGCGGGCCCACCCCCTGGCGCACCTGGCTGACCTGCGAGGAGACCGAGGACAAGGCCGGGACCAACGGGTACACCAAGGACCACGGCTTCATCTTCGAGGTGGACGGCGCCGACCCGCGCCGCACCGGGGCCGTCCCGCTGACGGCGATGGGCCGCTTCCAGCACGAGGCGATCGCGGTCGACCCGAGGAACGGGATCGTCTACGAGACGGAGGACGCGTTCGACCGCCCGTTCGGCCTCTTCTACCGCTTCCTCCCCGCCAGGCCGCTCGGCGGCACCGGCTCGCTGCGGGCGGGCGGGGAACTGGAGGCGATGCGAGTGCCGGGGGTGCCGGACCTCTCCGCGATCCAGGAGACGGGGGCGAGCTTCGACCGGGTCGAGTGGGTGCCCGTACCGGATCCGCTGGCGGCCGAAACGCCCATCCGGCTCCAGGACTTCGGCCCGAAGGGCATCACGCACGCGCAGAAGCTGGAGGGCTGCTACTGGGGCGGCTCGTCCGTCTACTTCGTCTCCAGCTTCGCGCGCAGCGCCGAGGGCTCGGCGGCCGACCACTACGGCCAGGTCTGGCGGTACGAGCCGGGGAGTCGGCGACTCACCCTGGTCGTGGTCTTCGGCCCGGACACCGACATCCAGCTGCCGGGCGAGTCCCCGGACAACATCTGCCTGGCCGCCGACGGCGGGCTGATGGTCTGCGAGGACGGGGGCGGTGCGCAGCATGTGCTGGGGGTGACGCGGCGGGGCGAGGTGTACGCGATGGCGCGCGGGCGGCAGAACATCGGGACGCCCGAGGAGCCGGAGTGGGGCGAGTTCGCGGGGGTCGCCTTCTCGCCGGACGGTTCGACGATGTACGTGAACTGCTACACGCCGGGGACGACGTTCGCGGTGAGGGGGCCGTGGCGCTGAGACCACGACACCAGAGCGCCGCATAAGGGATATAGGCGTACTATCGGATACTTTCCGTGAGTGATCACTACTGCACGGAAGATGACGACGCTGACGGTGGCGGGGGTGTTGCTGGGCGGCGCCCTGGCCGGGTGCGGGGGCGGCACCCCGCCACCGCCCGCCCCCGTACCCACACCGCCCGCTGCCGCCGCCTCCCCCGCCCCTCCGAAGAAGCCGCCCACGATGGCTCCGGGACCGGCGGGACGCACCCCGGTCTTCGAGCGGCGCCCGGCCACGGGAACACCGGCGGGCCGCTCCCCGTCCGACGAGAAGGTCGTGGCGCTCTCGTTCGACGCGGACATGACGGCCGATCAGGGCCCCCGGGCGAAGGCGGGCGAACGCTTCGACAACCCGGAGCTGATCGCGCTCCTGCGCCGGCTGAAGGTGCCCTCCACGGTCTTCATGACCGGGCGGTGGGCGGAGGAGTACCCGGCGCAGGCGAAGGACATCGGCGCGGACGACCTGTTCGAGGTCGCCAACCACTCGTACAGCCACTACGCCTTCACCGCCGACTGCTACGGCCTGCCGGTGGTCGCGAAGGAGACCATGGCGCGCGATGTGGAGCGGGCCTTCGCCGCCTTCCGCGAGGCCGGTGTACGGAACGTGGTGCCGTACTTCCGCTTCCCCGGCGGCTGCTACGACGACGCGGCCCTGCGCGCGCTGGCCCCGGCGAACGTGACGGCGGTGCAGTGGGACGTGGTGAGCGGCGACGCGTTCGCGACGGACGCGGGGGCGGTGGCCCGGCAGGTGCTGGACGGGGTGCGGCCCGGGTCGCTGGTGGTGCTGCACTGCACGCGCAGCGCGGCACCGGTCACCGGGGAGGCGGTGGGCAGGATCGTCCCGGAGCTACGGAAGCGGGGCTACCGGTTCGTGAAGGTGTCGGAGCTGATGGAGGGCTGACGGAGGCCGGTCGAGCCTCCGCCAAGACCTCAGGTCAACGGAGTCGGACGGGGGCTGGAACTGGGGCTGGGACTCGGGCTGGGGCCGGGGCTGCGCGGAGGCGGCACGGCCCGCAGGAGTTCCCAGAGGGGCCGGCCGCCCCCGGCCCAGGTGGAGAGCGTGGCGCGGTCGACGAGGTGCAACCGCTGGGACCGCGCGAACTCCAGGGCGGGCCGGGAGAACCGCCCGTTGGTGACCAGCACGACGACATCACCGTGGTGCACGGGCCGGCCGGTGCCGTTGAGGACATGCAGATCCGGGGTCCCGACCGGGGCCCCCGCCGAACCGGCCTTGCGGTGCTTGCACTGGATGACCCAGCGCCGCCCGTACGGGTCGGTGGCCTTGACGTCGGCCCCATGGTCCCCGGCCCCGCCGACCTGGACGGCGTCGGTACAGCCGTCCCGGAACATCAGGTCCCGTACGGCATGCTCGAACGCGCGGTGGTGCAGCCGGTCCAACTGCTCCACGGCGTACCGCAGCGTTCGGGCCCACTCCTGCTCACGGCGGAGCCGGTCGGCCCGGTAGCGGAACCAGAGGACACCGCCCGCCACGGCGAGGAGGAGGACGAGCACCACGACCCACCGGTTCGCGGCGACCCAGTCGAGCAGCCTGCCGACCACCCAGAGCAGAAAGAGGACGCCGACGGCGAGGACGGCCAGCGACTGCCCCTGCTGCTTGCCGCGCCGGGAGGGCGTGCGCCGGGAGGGGGAGCGTCGGTAGGCGGAGCGTCGGGCCGGGGTACGGCGCCGGGCGCTCATCGGCCGAAGCCCGCGAGGCGAACGGCTCCCGCTCGGCGCACCACTCCGTTGCTGGTCAGCATGGCCGACACCTCTCCCCCGGTCCCCCGAACACCGACGTCCGTTTCTAACGCGCACGGGAGGACGGCGCGCCGGGCTTAACGGGAGTTGGCGACAATGCGGCGCTGAGCTGGCCGGATATCGCGGCCTCGGGCCGGTTGCGGACCGCTGACGGCGCGTGAGCCGACCGGAGAACCGATTCCGCGCCGCCTGCTCCGGCCGCCTCCTTCTCCTTAGCCGGAGCAGGCCGAGCGTCCCGCCTCCTGCCAGGCGCAGACCGGGCAGAGGGTGGCGCCCTTGGTCGACTCGGGGTACTCGGTCGGCTCACGGCAGAGCACGCACTCCGCGAACGCCTCGGCCGTGCCGGTGCCCGTTGGCGGAGTGGCGGCGGGTGGTGTGCAGTACGAGGCGTCGTCGTCCATGTCCACGAGCGTACGTAAGCCGGTTGTCGGCTTCCCGTACGGTCAGTTGGCCGTCCGCTCCGGCCTGGCCTCGCTCGGGCGGATGATGACGAAGCCCTCGCCCTGGAGCATCAGCTGGACGGCCTCGCCCGAGCCGCCGCGGACCATCGAGCCGACGCTCTGGGAGCGGTGCAGGGTGGTGGTGAGGTGCTGGCTCCAGCCGACGACCGCGTCCGTGTCGACGTACACCGGCTGGGCGGCCGTCACCGGGATCACGATGGGGGTGCCCTCGCACATCAGGCCGATCTTGCCGTACCCGGAGAAGACGCTGTTGAAGAGGCCGCCGCCGACCATCCCGGCGCCCTTCACCGTCCTGATCTCGTACGCGAGGGTGGCGTCGAAACAGAGGACGTTGCGGCCGTTGATGGTGAGCTGGTCGCCCTGGTCCATCTCCACGATGAAACAGTTGGCGGCCTCGTGCGCGAACCACGCCTCGCCCTGACCGCGTACGGCCATGAGCGGCAGGCCCTCGCCGGTGACCGCGCGCTTGAGCAGGCCGCCGATCCCCTGGCTCTTGCGCTCGAACTGGAGGTTGCCGCGGAAGGCGATCATCGAGCCCTGGCGGGCGTGCATCTCCCCGTTGACGGCGTACTTGATCGACTTGGAGTTCTGCAGGGTCATGCCGGGGGCGGTGGCCGGCTGGGCCAGGTGCTCGCTGGAAAACAGATCGCTCTTCATGCCGAGCATCCTCACCCGGACCGGCTGATTAAGCCAAGGAGGTGACGGGGGCCGCCTGGCAGACTGGGACGGTGAGCAGCGACGACACCGCCCAGAGCCCATCCGGCGACACCTCCCCGAGCCCCTTCCACGAGGGCCCTGCGGGTTCTGCCGATCCCGCCGGTTCCGCCCGTCCCGTCGACCGGGACGCGGCCCCCCAGTACGTGCTCCCGCTCGTGCTGCACCTGGAGAAGACGGACCCGCCCGCCCGGACGGACGCCCTGCGCACCGCCGCCCGCGCGGTGCTCACGATCCTGGCCGACGAGCGGTCCACCGGCGAGGGCGAGTGGGCGCGGGCCATGCGGGACTGGGAGGACGCCCGGATCCGCAAGGTGGTGCGCCGGGCGCGCGGCGCGGAGTGGCGCAAGGCGGCCGCGCTGCCCGGGATCACGGTCACGGGCGGGAGCGCGGAGGTACGGGTGTACCCGCCGATCCCGCTCGACGGCTGGCCCAAGGAGCTGGCCAAGCTCCAGGTCTCGGGCACCGACCTGGACGACCCCGAACCGCCCGCCGCCCCCGACCGGGAGGGCCCGGTGCTCTGGCTCAACCCGGAGCTGGAGATGTCCGCGGGCAAGACCATGGCCCAGGTCGGCCATGGCGCCCAGCTCGCCTGGTGGGAGCTGTCCGACACCGACCGCAAGGCCTGGCGCGAGGCGGGCTTCCCGCTCTCCGTGGCCACCGCGACCCCGGACCGCTGGCGTGAGCTGATCACGAGCGGCCTGCCGGTGGTCCGCGACGCGGGGTTCACCGAGATCGCGCCGGGGCCGACGGTCGTGGCGGAGGGCGGGGAGCGTTTCTGCCCGCTGCCGGGGGTGCAGACCGCCCGGCGGTGAACGCGCGGCCGCCGAGCCGCTTACCGTCCGCTTTCCCAGCCGACCGGGCCGACCGGGCCAGGCGGGCCTGTCTGGCCCGCCTGACCTGCCCGCTTGGCCGCCCGGTCCGCCTGGCCGCCGAGCCGCACACCGCCTTGCCAGGCCTGCCAGGCGACCAGGCCGACCTGACCTGCCCGGCCCGCCCGGCCGCCTGGCCGCCTGGCCGCCTGGCCGCCTGGCCGCCTGGCCGCCTGGCCGCCTGGCCGGAAAATAGTCCGCCCGCAGTTGAGCATTCCCGTGCCCGACTACGTATCTCCCGATACCGCCCCAGCGGCGCTACCGCCAAGTAGCCTGCACCGCACGCCGGTTGGCGGTCGGCGGTCGATCGGTGATCGGCCGGTGGCCGGCCGGCGTGACGGCGCTGTCACGTTCTCGTCCCGGGAGACACCTTGTTGCGACGCATCAACGGAACGGCCCTCATCATCGCGGCCCTGGTCGCCACGGTCGGCGCGCTCGCCTTCCCCGTCTGGTCCTACGCGGACCGCTCGGGCACCGGCGAGGCGAATCTCAACGCCTCCAGCGTCGCCACCCAGTGGGGCCCGCTCTCCGCGACCGACCGGGACTTCCTGGTCAAGGTGCGGCTCGCCGGGCTGTGGGAGCTGCCCGCCGGGCAGCAGGCGATCGAGCGGGCGCCCAGCGAGGCGACGAAGGCCGCCGGGGACCATCTGGTCGTCGGGCACGCGGACCTGGACCGGCGGGCCCGGGACGTGGCCGCCAAGCTCGGGGTGGAGCTGCCCAACCAGCCGACCGAGCAGCAGCAGGCGTGGCTGCGGGAGCTGACGGCGGCGAGCGGGGACGAGTACGAGCGGAAGTTCGCCAACATCCTGCGGGCCGCCCACGGCAAGGTCTTCGGGCTGATCGGCCAGGTGCGTCACACCACCCGCAACACCCTGATCCGGCAGCTCGCGAGCGACGCCAACCAGACCGTGCTGGACCACATCACCATGCTGGAGGCCACCGGCTTCGTCGACTTCGACGCCCTGGCCCGCGAGGCCGCCGGCGGGTCCACCGCCAGCCCCTCGGGCCCGCCCGCGCCCCGGGAGGGGCAGGTGCCGCTCGCCCCGGTGCCGGTCACGCCGTCCGGCGACCAGTCGTTCACCTCCCGCCCGGTGCCGCCGACCATGCCGCCGATGCCCTGACGTCGATGCCGTGACGTGACCTGCGGGCCGGAACCTCAAATCCTCCTCTGAACGTCCCCCTCTTCGGGTTCACCGCCGTTCCCCGGGGCCATCACCCCTGGACAGAACGGAGGAGGGGGAGACGGATGAGGCTGGGCATCGGGATCGGCTGGCGGCCGGAGATCGCCGCCGAGGTGGAGGCGCTCACGGGGATCGACTGGGTCGAGGCGGTGGCGGAGAACCTCTGCGCCGACCACCTCCCCGACTCCCTGGTCCGCCTGCGGGAGCGGGGCGTCACCGTCGTACCGCACGGCGTCTCGCTCGGCCTGGGCGGTGCCGACCGCCCGGCCCCCGAGCGGCTCGCGGGGCTGGCGGCCCGCGCCGAGCTGCTCGGTACGCCTCTGGTGACCGAGCACATCGCGTTCGTACGAGCCGGGGGGCCGCTGACCGCCTCTCCGCGGCTGGAAGCGGGCCACCTGCTGCCGGTCCCGCGCACCTGGGACGCGCTGGACGTGCTCTGCGAGAACGTGCGCATCGCTCAGGACGCATTGCCCGTGCCGCTGGCCCTGGAGAACATCGCGGCCCTGATCTCCTGGCCCGACGAGGAGCTGACCGAGGGGCAGTTCCTGGCGGAGCTGGTCGAGCGGACCGGGGTGCGGCTGCTGATCGACGTGGCCAACCTGCACACCAACCACGTCAACCGGGGCGAGGACCCGGCGAAGGCCCTGGACGAGCTGCCGGTGGAGGCCATCGCGTACGTCCATGTGGCGGGCGGGATCGAGAAGGACGGCGTCTGGCACGACACGCACGCCCACCCGGTGTCCGCCCCGGTCCTGGACGTCCTGGCCGAGCTGCGCTCCCGCGTCGACCCGCCGGGCGTCCTGCTGGAGCGCGACGACGCCTTCCCGCCGGGCGCGGAGCTGGCGGCCGAGCTGGAGACGATCCGGGGGACGCTGCGGTCGGCGGCCCCGGTGGCCGGTGCGCGTACGCACGCGCTTCAGGGAGCCCTCGCACGCGCCGCCCTCCCGGTCCGCACCCCCCGTCCCGGAGCCCGCGACCGTACCGCCGTCGCTCAGACCTCACTGCTCTCCGCGCTCGTCGCCGGGACGCCGGCCCCCGAGGGGTTCGACCACCGGCGGCTGCGGGCGCAGAGCCGGGCGCTGGCCGCCAAGCGGGCCGACGTCGTCGCCAAGGTGGCCCCCGAGCTGCCGGAGATCCTCGGTGACGGCTACCGCGCCGCGTTCCTCTCCTACGCCATGTCCCGCCCGATGAGCGGCGGTTACCGGCGCGACGCCATGGAGTTCGTCGAGCGGATCCTGGTCTCCGGCGGGCTCCCCGACCCCGTCGCACAGCGTCGGCTGACGCACTGGTGGGAGGACCGCTCGGGGCCCCGGCCGCCGGGCCGGACCTCCCGTCTCGTCCGGGCGGCCCGTGCCGTCCTCGTAGGGAAGTGACGACCGTCATGAACACGTTCGCCCTGCTGCTGACCCTCGCGGTCGTCCTCTCCACCGTGCTCCTCATCGCGAAGGCCGTCGCCTCCCGGTCCGGCCGCCGCACTCCCGTCGGCTCCTCCTACCCCGTCCACGACCTCTACGAGGCGGCGTTCCTCAACGGCGGTCCGGCCAGGGTCGCGGACACCGCGCTCACCACCCTGTACGGGGACGGGCGCGTGCTCATCGGTGGGCCCGGGATCGTCTCCGTACGGCACGAGCAGGCGCACGACCCGGTGGAACGCGCCGTGTTCCAGGTGCTGGCGACCGCGCCCAGCGGTGCCCTGCACGCGGTACGGGAAGCGGTCATGCGCCACCCGGCGGTGCAGGAGATCGGAGACCGGCTGGCGGAGCGGGGGCTGCTGGTGCCGCCCGCCGCGAGCCGTCCCGTACGGCGCTGGGGGCTGATCCAGGGGGTGAGCTGCATCGTCGGTTTCCCGCTCGCCATCGCCGCCACGGTCCTCCAGTACGTGACCCACGACTCGCCGTTCGACATGCCGTTCCCGTTCGTCCTGAAGGTGCTGCCCGCGATCCTGCTCGGCGGGATCAGCGGGCTCGTCGTGGCGGCGGCCGCCGCTGGCCGGCTCACCCGGGCAGGCCGCCGGGCCGCCCACGAGTTCCGGACCGCCCACGCCTACCAGGTCACCCCGCCGTACCTCGTCGCCACCCAGGGGCTGCGCGCCCTCCCGGACCCGGTGCTCCAGGCCCACCTGATCGCGGCGGCCGGGCTGAACGCACCGTCCGGGCGGTCGCGTCACCGGTACCGGACGGCGGGGGTCGTGGGCGGTGCGGCAGCGGCCGGGGGCTTCGCGGCCACCACCGTGTGGTGCGCCGACGCGGGCCCCGGGCAGACGAGTTGCGGCGGGTCGAGCGGCGGCGGGTCGGGTTCCGGTTGCGGCGGAGGGTCCGGATGCGGCGGCTCCGGATCGAGCTGCAGTGGCGGGTCCAGCTGTGGCGGGGGCTCCAGCTGCGGAGGCGGGGGCGGCTGCGGCGGCGGTTCCTGAGCCGTCAGCGCTCCGGGGGGACGGTTCCCGAACCGTCGGCCTTCACGTAGCCACGCCCCTCCCGAACCGTCCGCCTCCCGAACCGTCCGGCCCCCGAGCCGTCAGCCCTCAGGTAGCCCCCTCACCCTTCAGGTGGTGCGAACGGGTCGATCCACGCAACACGCCCGCCCGGTACTGGACTTCACCCGCCCCCACCCCCACCATCCCCTCTCCGCATCCGCAGAGAGGCCCCGCCGTGAGAGCAGTACCCCTGTACGCAACGATCGGCTCGCTGGTCCTGTCGGCCCTGGCCGGCACCGCACCGGCCGCCGCCTCGGACCGGACCGGCGGCGGCTCCGCCGAGGGGCGCGGTACGGCGGTCGCGGCGGCCCGCGCGGCGGCGGCCGGCATCTCCTTCGGGGCCTGCCCGGAGGAGGAGATGTTCCCGGACTCCCTGGAGTGCGGCACCGTACGGGTCCCCCTGGACTACGCCCGCCCGGACGGCCCGGCCATCCCGCTCGCCGTGAGCCGCACCCGCGCCACCGGTGAACCCGCCGAGCGGCAGGGCTCGTTCGTCTACAACCCGGGCGGGCCCGGCGCCTCCAGCATCACCTTCCCGCTGCTGGGCGAGATGTCCGAGTGGAAGGAGGTGGCCGAGGCCTACGACCTGGTCGGCTACGCCCCGCGCGGCGTCGGCACCTCCGCCCCGCTCTCCTGCCAGGACCCCGCCGTCTTCGCGCAGAGCCCCACCGACTCCCCCGCCCACCCCACCACCGCGTACAAGGAGAAACGGATCGCCCAGGCGCGGGCGTACGCGAAGGGGTGCAAGGAGAGCGCGGGCGAGGCACTGCGCCATTACACCTCACTCAACAACGCCCGTGACCTGGAGGTGCTGCGGGCCGCCCTCGGGGACGAGCGGCTGACCTTCATGGGCGCCTCGTACGGCACGTACATCGGCTCCCTGTACGCGACCCTCTTCCCCGCACGCGTACGCCGGATGGTCTTCGACTCCGCGGTCGACCCGGACCCGGAGAAGATCTGGTACCGCTCCAACCTCGACCAGTCGCTCGCCTTCGAGTCCCGCTGGGAGGACTTCCGGCGCTGGGTCGCCCGGCACGACGACGTCTACGGGCTCGGCGCCTCCCCCGAGGCCGTACAGCGTCACTACGACGACGTGCGCACCGCGCTCGCGGCCGAACCGGCGGGCGGGACGGTGGGGCCGGGGCAGCTCCACGCGGGGTTCCTCCAGGCCGTGTACTACGACGACTACTGGGCGATGCGGGCGACGGCCCTCTCCGAGTACGTCCGGGGGAACGCGGAGCCGCTGGTCACGCAGTTGTCGCCGCGCGCGATCACGGCGAAGGACGACGAGAACGAGCGGGCCGTCTACACCGCCGTCGAGTGCAACGACGCGCCGTGGCCCGAGGAGTGGGAGGTCTGGGACCGCGACCACACGGACCTCGCCCGCATCGCGCCCTTCCAGACCTGGCACAACGCCTTCACCAACCTGCCGTGCGCCTTCTGGCCCGCACCCCGGCAGCGGCCGCTGGACGTCTCCACCGGGTGGGGCGAGCTGCCGCCGGTGCTGATCCTGGCGACGGAGCGCGACGCGGCGACCCCGTACAAGGGCGCGCTGGAGCTGCAGCGGCGGCTGCGCGGCGCGGTGCTCGTGACGGAGCGGGGGGCGGGGACGCACGGGGTCGGCGGGTTCGGGAACGCCTGCGTGGACGACCACATGCGGCGGTATCTGCTGACGGGCGAGACGCCCGCCGGGGACGCGGAGTGCGCCCCGCGCGCGGAGCCGAACCCCGTATCGCTGGACTAGGGCCGGACCAGGACCTGTCCGACGTGTGGAAACGGGCCCTGTGGACGCACTCTCGGTGCGCCCACAGGGCCCGAAGCCGAACCCGGTGTCGCTGGAACGGCGGGCGGCACGGTCGGTGCCGGATGCCCGTCTTCTGATCTTCCGGGTTGGGGTGGTGCGGGAACTCGCTGGCTATGCGAGCCCGGCCACCAGGTCTGCGATGTCCTTCCGGCGGCCCGTGTAGAACGGGATCTCCTCGCGCACGTGGAGCCGTGCCTCGGAGGCGCGCAGGTGGCGCATCAGGTCGACGATGCGGTACAGCTCGTCCGCCTCGAAGGCGAGGATCCACTCGTAGTCGCCCAGGGAGAAGGAGGCGACGGTGTTGGCGCGGACGTCCGGGTAGCCCCGGGCCATCTTGCCGTGGTCCGCGAGCATGCGGCGGCGGTCCTCGTCGGGCAGCAGGTACCAGTCGTAGGACCGGACGAAGGGGTAGACGCTGATGTAGTCGCGCGGGGTCTCGTCGGCGAGGAACGCCGGGATGTGCGACTTGTTGAACTCGGCGGGCCGGTGCAGGGCCATGTTCGACCAGACCGGTTCGAGAGCGCGCCCGAGCTTGGTGCGGCGGAAGAGGTTGTAGGCGTCCTGGAGCTGGTCCGAGGTCTCGGCGTGCCACCAGATCATCAGGTCGGCGTCGGCGCGGAGACCGGAGAGGTCGTAGGTGCCGCGCACCGTGACGTCCTTGGCCGCGAGCTGGTCGAACAGCTCCTGGACCTCGTCCGCGTATCCCGTCCGGTCCAGCGGCAGCACGTCGCGGAGTTTGAAGACCGACCAGAGGGTGTAGCGGATGACCTCGTTGAGGTCCTTGGCCTTCTTTCCGGCGTTCGGACTCTTGCTGGGTGTCACAGTCTCAGGAGCACTCATACGGCTATTGTCCCGCCTCGCTCCCGGTGCCCCGAACCAGGGTCGGCGTGGCGATGATCTCGCTCGTGGTCTCCCCCGCCGGAACGCTCGTGGTCTTCCCCGTCAGGTCCCGGGCGATCTCGTCGGCCGCCCGCTGCGCGCTCGCGATGCAGGCGGGGATGCCGACCCCGTCGTAGACCGCGCCGCAGACGCGGAGCGCGGGCAGTTTCGCGACCTCGTCGCGGATGCGGGCCACGCGGGTGTGGTGGCCGACCGGGTACTGCGGGAGGCCGCCGATCCAGCGGGTGACCTCGGTGTCGACGGGGCGGGCGGCGAGCCCGGTGGCTTCGCGCAGGTCCCGCAGGGAGACGGCGACGAGTTCGCCGTCCTCGCGGTGCAGGTGGTCCTCCTCGCCGTAGCGGCCGACCGAGGTGCGGAGCACGAAGAGGTCGGGGGCGGCGTCCGCGACCCACTGCCACTTGTTGCTGGAGAAGGTGGAGGCCTTGATGGTGCGGCCGTCGACCGGCGGTACGAGGAAGCCTGAGCGGCCGCGCAGGGCCTCGAGCCCCTCGATGTCGGCGCGCCGGAAGGCCATCGTGACCAGGGCCATCGAGGCGTACTCGACGCCGGTCAGCTCGGTGGAGGCGGCCGGGGACTCGGCGGCCAGCAGGGCGGAGGCGGACCAGGCGGGGGTGGCCAGGACGATGCCGTCGGCGGTGATCGTGCCGGTGTCGGTGCGGACCGTCCACCCCGTGGCCGTACGGGTCAGGCCGAGGACCGGGGTCTCGGTCAGGATCTCGCCGCCCCCGGCCCGTACGGCATCGCCCACGGCCCCGGGAAGGGTGCCGATGCCGCCCTGGAGGCCCTGGAAGACGGGGCCGGTCTGCTGCCGGGCCGCGGCGCGCTCCTGGATGCGGCGGACGGCCTCCAGCAGCGGGCCGCCCTCCTGCACCTCTTCGAAGAGCTGCGGTACGGCGGCGCGCAGCGAGATCCGGTAGGCGTCGCCCGCGTAGACCCCGCCGAGAAGGGGCTCCACCAGCCGGTCGACGACCTCGCGGCCGAGCCGGTCCGCCACGTACGCGCCGACGGCCACGTCGTCCCCGACGGGCGTCGGGGTCAGGTCGCGCTCCTGCGCGATCCGGGCCAGCCCCTCGGGGGAGAGCACGCCCTCCAGGGCCGCCGGGTCGCCGGGGACGCCCATGACGTGGCCCTTGGGCATCGGGCGCAGCGCGTCGCGGGTCCAGAGGGAGGCGGTGGCGGTGGCGGGCGGCTGAAGGCGGCCGGAGAGGCCGACGGCCTCGGCCAGGGCGACCGCCTCGGGGCGGCGGGCGAGCACCGACTCGGCGCCCAGGTCGACCTGGACGCCCGCGACCTCGCCGGTCATGAGCTTGCCGCCGAGCCGGTCGGTCGCCTCCAGGAGCGTGACCCGCAGGCCGGTGGCGACCAGGCGGTGGGCGGCGGCCAGTCCGGCGACGCCGCCGCCGATGACGACGACGTGGCGCGCGGGCGTGTCCGCATCCTGCTGTGAACGCTGCATGGGTCCACTCTCTCAAACCCCTTCCCGGCCCCGACCGTGACCACTTCGAAACCCGCGGCCGGAAACCGGTTCGGAGACGTCCGCGTCGAATCGGCACTGTCAACGACTGTCCTGGGGGACCTGTTATGACCAGCGACAACGGCCGCTTCCTCGCCCGGCCGCCGCGTGCGCACCGCCACCGCCGGGCCCGTCTCCGCGCGGCCCCGGTGGCGGGCGCGCTCGGTGCGGTGCTGCTCGTCGGCGGCTGCGGGGCGGCCGACAACGCGGGGAGCACGAGGGACCTGAAGGCCGACGCGCCGCAGGGGCTCGTGGACGAGCAGTACGCGCCGGACGGTGCGGACGAGGCCGGCTCCGCGGCGGCGTCCGCCGCTCCGGCGGAGGGAGCGGAGGGCGCGAAGGGCGCCGAGCAGCGGCAGAAGGCGCCGAAGCCGGGGGCGGCGGGCACCCATGTCATCCGGACCACCGAGCTGTCGGTGGAGGTGGAGAGCGCCCCGAAGGCGGCGGCCGCCGCCCGGAGCACGGTGGAGTCGAGCGGAGGGCTGGTGGCGACCGAGACCACCGAGCGGATCGACGACCGGCACGAGACCTCGCACCTCGTGCTGCGGGTGCCGCAGGACCGCTACCAGGAGGTGCTGGGCAAGCTCGCCGGCTCCGGGAAGGTGCTCTCCCGCTCCTCGAACGCCAAGGACGTCACCGACCAGGTCGTCGATGTCGAGAGCCGGATCGCCACCCAGCGGGCGAGCGTGGCGCGGGTGCGGGAGCTGATGGACAAGGCGGAGAAGCTCACCGATGTGGTCACCCTGGAAGGGGAGCTGAGCAGCCGTCAGGCCGATCTGGAGTCGCTGCTCGCCCAGCAGGCGAGCCTGAAGGACCGCACCTCGCTGGCGACGGTCACGCTGGACCTGACCGAGCCGGACGCCCCGCGCAAGAGCGGGAAGGACGACGACCCGGGGTTCCTGGACGCGCTGGGCGGCGGCTGGGACGCGTTCGTGACGATGTTCCGGTGGATCGCGGTGGCACTCGGCGCCTCGGCCCCGTTCCTGGTGACGGCGGCGCTGGCGCTGGTGGTGTGGCGTACGGTACGCGCCCGGCGCACGGCCCGTACGGCGGCGGAGGCACCGCGTCCGGAAGCGGAGCCGGAGACCCGGACGGGAGCGGAGCCGGAGACCCGGACGGGAGCGGAGCCGGAGGCCCGGCCCGAGGCCGGGAGCACGCCCGCTCCCTGAGCGCCGTAGCGTGGGCTCCCTGATACGGCGGAAGGGGCCCGGAGACATGGCAGCGGAGCGACTCGTGGTGATCGGCGGCGACGCGGCGGGCATGTCCGCCGCGTCGCAGGCCCGCAGGCTCAAGGGGCCGGACGAGCTGGAGATCGTCGCCTTCGAGCGCTCCCGCTGGACCTCGTACTCCGCGTGCGGCATCCCGTACTGGGTGAGCGGGGACGTGAAGCACCGGGACGACCTCATCGCCCGTACCCCCGAGGAGCACCGCGAGCGGGACATCGACCTGCGGATGCGCACCGAGGTCACCGAGATCGACGTGGCCGGGCAGCGGGTGCGGGCGGTGGACCGGGAGAGCGGCGAGGCGTACTGGACGGGGTTCGACAAGCTGGTGATCGCCACCGGGGCCCGGCCGGTCCGCCCCGCCCTGCCCGGCATCGACGCGCCGGGCGTGCACGGGGTGCAGACCCTGGGCGACGGGCAGGCGCTGCTGGACTCGCTGGACGCCCTGGACCCCGGCCGGAGGCGGCGGGCGGTCGTGGTCGGCGCCGGGTACATCGGCGTCGAGATGGCCGAGGCGATGCTGAAGCACGGTTTCGAGGTGACCGTCCTCAACCGGGGGAAGCAGCCGATGGCGACGCTCGACCCGGACATGGGCGAGCTGGTCCACGAGGCGATGGACGGGCTCGGGATCACCACGGTCAACGGTGCGGCGGTGACCGCGATCCTGACGGGTCCGGACGGCCGGGTGAGCGAGGTGGCGACCGAGGAGCGGACCTACCCGGCGGACGTGGTGGTCCTCGGCATCGGCGTCGAGCCGGAAGCGGAGCTGGCCCGGGCGGCGGGGCTCGCGGTGGGGCCGCACGGCGGGATCCTCACCGACCTGGCGATGCGCGCGGTGGGCCACGAGAACATCTGGGCGGGCGGCGACTGCGTGGAGGTCCTGGACCTGGTGGCGGGCCGGACCCGCCACATCGCGCTGGGCACGCACGCCAACAAGCACGGCCAGGTGATCGGTTCCAACGTCGGGGGCGGCTACGGCACGTTCCCGGGAGTCGTCGGTACGGCGGTGAGCAAGGTCTGCGACCTGGAGATCGCCCGGACCGGGCTGCGGGAGAAGGACGCCCGCGCGGTGGGGCTGCGCTACGTCACGGCGACCATCGAGTCGACGCAGCGGGCGGGGTACTACCCGGGGGCGAAGCCGATGACGGTGAAGATGATCGCGGAGCACCGTACGGGCCGGCTGCTCGGGGTGCAGATCGTGGGCCGCGAGGGGTCCGCGAAGCGGGTGGACGTAGCGGCGGTGGCGCTGACGGCCGGGATGACGGTGGAGCAGATGACGGCGCTGGACCTCGGCTACGCCCCGCCGTTCTCGCCGGTCTGGGACCCGGTCCTGGTGGCGGCCCGCAAGACGGTGGCGGCGGTGCGGGGCGCGGGGAGCTGAGGCCGGTCCCGTGCAGGGAGCTGAGAGCGGGGCCGGCCGTCCAAGGAACGGACCGGCCCCGGGGCTCGCGGTCGGTCAGCGCGCGGTCTGCTCGTGGACGTATCCCACGAGCCGGGTGAGCGCGTCCGGGTCCATCGACGGCATGACGCCGTGGCCCAGGTTGAAGACGTGGCCCTCCAGACCGGCGGCGGCGTCCAGCACCTCGCGGGTCTTGGCCTCGACCGCCGGGGTGGGCGCGAAGAGGACGGCCGGGTCCAGGTTGCCCTGGAGCGCCTTGCCGGGGCCGACGCGGCGGGCGGCCTCGTCCAGCGGGACCCGCCAGTCGACGCCGACGACGTCCGCCCCGGCCTCGCCCATCAGCCCGAGCAGCTCGCCGGTGCCGACGCCGAAGTGGATGCGGGGGACGTCGTACGGGGCGACGGCGTCGAAGACCTTCGCGGAGGCGGGGAGCACCGAGTGGCGGTAGTCGGCGGGGGCGAGGGCGCCGACCCAGGAGTCGAAGAGCTGGACGGCGGAGGCGCCGGCCTCGATCTGGACCTTGAGGAAGGCGCCGGTGATCTCCGCGAGCCGGTCCACGAGGTCGGCCCAGAGCTGCGGGTCGCCGTACATCATGGCCTTGGTGCGCTCGTGGCTGCGCGAGGGGCCGCCCTCGACCAGGTAGCTGGCGAGGGTGAAGGGGGCTCCGGCGAAGCCGATGAGCGGGGTGGCGCCCAGCTCGGCGGTGAGCATCCCGATGGCCTCGGTGACGTACGGGACGTCCTCGGGGGTGAGGTCGCGCAGCCGGGCCAGGTCGGCGCGGGTGCGGATCGGCTCGGCCACGACGGGGCCGACGCCGGGCTTGATGTCGAGGTCGATGCCGATGGCCTTGAGCGGGACCACGATGTCGCTGAAGTAGATCGCGGCGTCGACCTTGTGGCGGCGGACGGGCTGGAGGGTGATCTCGGTGACCAGCTCCGGCATCATGCAGGAGTCGAGCATCGCGATGCCCTCGCGGACCTTCAGGTACTCGGGGAGCGAGCGCCCCGCCTGCCGCATGAACCAGACCGGCGTGTGCGGGACCGGTTCGCGCCGGCAGGCCTTGATGAAGGCCGAGTCGCGGGTGGCGTTCCGGGCGGGGTGGTGGCTGGCGGCGGTCGTCGTCTGCTGGCCCGAAGGGCGGTCGTTGGCGCTCACGCACCAAATCTTCGCACGCACGGTGAAGGAGCCCGGCGCCGCACGGGTGTCTCTCCCTGCGCGCGGGCCGCGTTCCGCCTACTCTTCCCGGCATGGCTCCGGCTCAGGGACAGTTCTCCGATCATTCCGATGGCGCTGACGGCAAGGGCGGTGCGGAGGGTCCTCCGGTACCTCCCCCGTTCCGGTGCGCGGTCGACGCGCTGCGCTCCGCGCGGCTCCGCCCGGAGCTGGAGGTGGAGACCACCCGGCCGCCGCAGCGGCTGGCGCCCTACGCGTACGCCCTGGAGGTGGCGGTGGTCGACGGGGAGGACGATCTCGCGGACGGCCGGCTGGTCCTGCTGCACGATCCGGCGGGGCACGACGCCTGGCAGGGGACGTTCCGGCTGGTGACCCTGGTGCGGGCGGAGCTGGAGCCGGAGATGGCCGCCGATCCGCTGCTGCCGGAGGTGTGCTGGTCCTGGCTGACGGGGGCGCTGGACGCGCGCGGATTGTCGTACGGGGAAGCCGGAGGGACGGTGACACGCGCCGGATCGCACTACTTCGGTGCGCTGGGCGCGCGCCGTCCGGCGACGCAGATCGAGATCCGGGCCTCGTGGACGCCGCGCGAGGGGCGCGGCGGGGTGCCGGACACGGCATCGCACCTGATGGCCTGGGGTGAGCTGCTCTGTCAGATCGCGGGGCTGCCGCCGTCGGATCCGGCGGACGCGGCGGTGGTGACGCTGCCGCAGCGGCGTGGTCCGCAGGTTTCGTAACCCAGCGTCACCCATTCGCACATATACCGGCTCTCTTTTCGTACAATCGATCGCGCGTCCTATTTGCCCGAATTGTTACTCACCAAATAGTGATCTTCCTCTAAAGGAGGACGGGTCTGCTGCCGAAGAGGTCAATGACCCTTCAAGCACGGTTCGCCCCGGCTTCATCCCCCGAGCCGGCCCCGTCCCGCCACTCCCCCCAGGAGGCCTGGTGTCCGTTCTCCTTGAGCAGCCCGCAAGCCTGGTCGCCTACCGCCCGAACAAGCCGACGGCCATGGTCGTCGTGGCCGACCCGCGCGTCCGTTCCACCGTCACCCGCCATCTGTGGGCCCTCGGAGTACGTGACGTCATCGAGGCGTCGTCCATCGCGGAGGCACGTCCCCGCGTCGGCAACCCGCGCGACATCTGCATTGCCGACGTCCACCTGCCCGACGGTTCCGGGCTGACCCTGCTGTCCGAGACCCGTGCCGCAGGCTGGCCCAACGGTCTCGCCCTCTCCGCCGCCGACGACATCGGCGCCGTTCGCAACGCCCTCGCGGGCGGCGTGAAGGGGTACGTCGTCACCGGCACCCGAACCAACATCGGCCACCCCGGCCGTCCCGGCGTCGCCCCCATCGGCGCCAATGCCGCCCGTATGCACCGCCGTCCCCCCGGGTCCCCGAGCCACCCGGGCGGCTACCGCGAACTGTCCGGCCGCGAGGTGGAGGTGCTCCGCCTGGTCGCCGAGGGCCAGTCCAACAAGGCCATCGGCGTCTCGATGGGCCTCTCCGCCCTGACCGTCAAGTCCCACCTGGCCCGTATCGCCCGCAAGCTCGGCACCGGGGACCGCGCCGGAATGGTCGCCGTCGCCCTGCGGACGGGCATCATCCACTGACCGCCCCCGCCCGGACGTGCACCGATGCGCCTCCGGCTGGAATACGCGCATGGCCACCCGTCGACGGAACGTTACGTCGACGGGTGGCGCGTATACACAGATACCCTTGACGGGTGACCGACGCCCAAGAGACCGCAGCAGACACTTCACTGCGAACCACCGGGGGCGCTCCCCCGGACGACGTCGCCCCGGCGCCGATCCCCTTGCTCGAACCGCGCGAGGGCATTCCCCCGGTGGTGGCCTCCGACGACGCCCTGGCCCGGGTGATCGCGGACTTCGCCCGCGGCACCGGACCGGTGGCCGTCGACGCCGAGCGCGCCTCCGGCTACCGCTACGGCCAGCGCGCCTACCTCGTGCAGCTGCGCCGTGACGGCGCGGGCAGCGCCCTGGTCGACCCGGTCGGCTGCCCCGACCTCTCCGGCCTCTCCACCGCGCTGACCGGCTCCGAGTGGATCCTGCACGCCGCCACCCAGGACCTGCCCTGCCTGCGGGACATAGGCATGGCTCCCACCTCGCTCTTCGACACCGAGCTGGCCGGACGGCTCGCGGGCTTCCCGCGCGTCGGCCTCGGCGCCATGGTCGAGAACGTCCTCGGTTACGCCCTGGAGAAGGGCCACTCCGCCGTCGACTGGTCCACCCGCCCGCTGCCCGAGCCCTGGCTGCGGTACGCGGCGCTCGACGTGGAGCTGCTGATCGACCTGCGCGACGCGCTGGAGGAGGAGCTGGAGCGGCAGGGGAAGCTGGAGTGGGCCCGGGAGGAGTTCGACGCCATCGCCTCGGCGCCGCCCGCCCCGCCCCGCAAGGACCCCTGGCGCCGCACCTCGGGGATGCACAAGGTCCGCCGCCGCCGTCAGATGGCGGTCGTCCGCGAGCTGTGGAACGCCCGGGACCAGGTGGCCCAGCGGCGGGACATCTCCCCCGGCAAGGTGCTCGGCGACGCCGCGATCGTGGAGGCGGCCCTCGCGCTGCCCGCCAATGTGCAGGCGCTGACCGCACTGCCCGGATTCGGCCACCGGATGGGGCGCCGGCAGCTGGAGCAGTGGCAGGCGGCCGTGGACCGGGCCAGGGCGCTGCCGGAGTCGGAGCTGCCGCAGCCCGGCCAGCAGCCGGCCGGGCCGCCGCCCCCGCGCTCCTGGGCGGACAAGGACCCGGCGGCCGCGGCCCGGCTCTCGGCCGCCCGCACCGCCGTCTCGGAGCTGGCCGAGCGGCTCCACATGCCCCAGGAGAACCTGATCACCCCGGACACCGTGCGCCGGGTCTGCTGGGAGCCGCCGAAGAGCCTGACACCGGGCGCGGTGGAGGACACCCTCGCGGCGTACGGGGCCCGGCACTGGCAGATCGAGCAGGTCGGCCCGCTCCTGGTCCGGGCGCTCGCCGCCGGCGCCTGAGCCCCGCACCTCGGACACCCCCGGTCACCGGCCGGGGGTTTTCCGTTGCCCTGGACCGGCCCGACCGGGGGCCACGCCCTGTTCGCGGACCGAACCGATGGTCGAAATCGCGCCAGGTTCGGAGCCTCTCCCTCCGCCTGACGGACGCCTCTGCGGGCACCCGCTGGATGTGACCTTCGACGCTCCGGCCATGGGGGGTGGGCAGTCTGGTTACCCGCAAGTAGCATGAGGGCAGGCGGTGCGCCCCCGGGCGTGCCCCGCAGCAGTGCCATCCCGCACCCTGGAGGAGAGCCATCGTGCCTCGTACCATCCGGGACGTCGTCTTCGTCGACGGCGTCCGCACCCCGTTCGGCAAGGCGGGCCCGAAGGGCATCTACCACGAGACCCGCGCCGATGACCTCGTCGTGAAGGCGATCCGGGAGCTGCTGCGCCGCAACCCGGACCTGGACCCCAAGAAGATCGACGAGGTCGCCATCGCCGCGACCACGCAGATCGGGGACCAGGGCCTCACGCTGGGCCGTACCGCCGGAATCCTGGCCGGTCTGCCGCAGTCCGTCCCCGGCTACTCGATCGACCGCATGTGCGCGGGCGCCCTGACCGCCGTCACCTCGACGGCCGGTTCCATCGCCTTCGGCGCGTACGACGTCGTCGTGGCCGGTGGCGTCGAGCACATGGGCCGCCACCCGATGGGCGAGGGCGTCGACCCGAACCCGCGCTTCGTGTCGGAGAAGCTGGTCGACGAGTCCGCCCTGTTCATGGGCATGACGGCGGAGAACCTGCACGACCGCTACCCGACCATCACCAAGGAGCGCGCCGACGCCTACGCGGTGCGCTCGCAGGAGAAGGCCGCCAAGGCGTACGCCAACGGCAAGATCCAGCAGGACCTGGTACCGGTGTCGGTGCGCCGCACCAACGCCGATGCGGGCGAGACGGGCTGGGGCCTGGTCACCGCCGACGAGCCGATGCGCCCGGGCACCACCATGGAGTCCCTGGCGGGCCTGAAGACCCCCTTCCGCGCCCACGGCCGGGTCACGGCCGGTAACGCCGCGGGGCTCAACGACGGCGCCACCGCCTCGCTGCTCGCCGCCGAGGACGTCGCCCGCGAGCTGGGCCTCCCGGTCAAGATGCGCCTGGTCTCGTACGCCTTCGCGGGCGTCGAGCCGGAGGTCATGGGCTACGGCCCGATCCCGGCCACCGAGAAGGCGCTGGCCCAGGCCGGTCTGACCATCGACGACATCGGCCTCTTCGAGATCAACGAGGCCTTCGCCGTGCAGGTGCTCGCCTTCCTGGAGCACTACGGCATCGCCGACGACGACGCCCGCGTCAACCAGTACGGGGGCGCCATCGCGTACGGCCACCCGCTGGCCTCCTCCGGTGTCCGGCTCATGACGCAGCTGGCCCGGCAGTTCGAGGAGCAGCCCGAGGTCCGCTACGGCCTGACGACGATGTGCGTCGGCTTCGGCATGGGCGCCACGGTCATCTGGGAGAACCCGCACTTCAACGCTGACGGAGGCGACAAGTGAGCACCACCACTGAGCTTCTGAAGGGTGCGGCCGAGCTGTTCCCCGGTGAGGTCGTCACGCAGGCGCACGTACGCCACCTGGACCTGCCGTACGGCGCCGGGCGGTTCGCGCTCATCACGCTGGACAACGGCCTGGACCACACCAAGCCGACCACCTTCGGACCGCAGTCGCTGGCGAACCTGAACGCCGCGATCGACCAGGTCGAGAAGGAGGCCGCCGACGGCACCATCACCGGCGTCGGCATCACCGGCAAGCCGTTCATCTTCGCCGTCGGCGCCGACCTCAAGGGCGTCGAGCTGCTCGGCCGCCACGAGGACGCGCTCGCCATCGGCAAGGGCGGCCACGACGTCTTCCGCCGCCTCTCCGGCCTCGCGGTCCCGACGTTCGCGTACTACAACGGCGCGGCGATGGGCGGCGGTGTCGAGGTCGGTCTGCACTGCACCTACCGCACCGTCTCCACCGCCATCCCGGCGTTCTCGCTGCCCGAGGTCTTCCTCGGCCTGGTCCCCGGCTGGGGCGGCTGCGCGCTGCTGCCGAACCTGATCGGCGCGGACCGCGCGGTCTCGGTGATCATCGAGAACTCGCTGAACCAGAACCGCCAGCTCAAGGGCAAGCAGGTCTTCGACCTCGGCATCGCGGACGCGATCTTCGAGGGCGCGGACTTCCTGGAGCAGTCGCTCGTGTGGACCGCGAACGTGCTCAAGGGTTCGGTCACGGTTGAGCGCGCGGAGATCGACCGCGGTGACGCCTGGGACCAGGCCGTCGCCCGCGGCCGGGCCATCGCGGACTCCAAGGTGCACGGCGCGGCCCCGGCCGCGTACCGCGCGCTGGACATCATCGCGGCGGCCAAGGACGGCGACCTCTCCGCCGGCTTCGACGCCGAGGACCAGGCCCTCGCGGACCTGATCATGGGCGGCGAGCTGCGGAGCGGCATCTACGCCTTCAACCTGGTCCAGAAGCGCGCCAAGCGCCCGGCCGGTGCCCCGGACAAGAACCTGGCCCGCCCGGTCACCAAGGTCGGCGTCGTCGGTGCCGGTCTGATGGCCTCGCAGCTGGCGCTGCTGTTCCTGCGCCGCCTGGAGGTCCCGGTCGTCCTCACGGACATCGACCAGGAGCGCGTCGACAAGGGTGTGGGGTACGTCCACGCCGAGATCGAGAAGCTGCTCGGCAAGGGCCGCATCAACCAGGACAAGGCCAACCGTCTCAAGGGCCTGGTCTCCGGTGTCCTCGACAAGGCCGAGGGGTTCGCGGACGCGGACTTCATCATCGAGGCCGTCTTCGAGGAGATCGGCGTCAAGCAGCAGGTGTTCGCGGAGGTCGAGGCGGTCGCCCCGGCGCACGCGATCCTCGCCACCAACACCTCCTCGCTCTCGGTGACCGAGATGGCGTCGAAGCTGAAGAACCCCGAGCGGGTCGTCGGCTTCCACTTCTTCAACCCGGTCGCGATCCTCCCGCTGCTGGAGATCGTCCGCGGCGAGCAGACCGACGACGCCTCGCTGGCGACCGCGTTCGGTGTGGCCCGCAAGCTGAAGAAGACCGCGGTCCTGGTGAAGGACGCCCCGGCGTTCGTCGTCAACCGCATCCTCACCCGCTTCATGGGCGAGATCCAGAACGTCATCGACGAGGGCACCCCGGTCGAGGTCGCGGAGAAGGCCGTCGAGCCGCTCGGCCTGCCGATGTCCCCGCTGGTGCTTCTGGAGCTGGTCGGCCCGGCCATCGGCCTGCACGTCTCCGAGACCCTGAACCGCGCCTTCCCGGAGCGCTTCACCGTCTCCGAGAACCTCGCGGCGGTCGTCAAGGCCGGCAAGCGCGGCTTCTACGTCTACGACTCCGGCGCGCCGGTCCTCGACCCCGAGGTCGCCGCCCTCCTCAAGCAGGGCGACACCGTCCTCACCGAGGAGCAGACCCGCGACCGCGTGCTCGACGCGGTGGCGCAGGAGATCGGCCTGATGCTGGAGGAGGGCGTCGTGGCCGAGGCCCAGGACATCGACCTGTGCCTGATCACCGGCGCGGGCTGGCCCTTCCACCTGGGCGGCATCACGCCGTACCTGGACCGCGAGGGCGTCTCCCAGCGGGTGAACGGCAAGCCGTTCCTGGAGCAGGGCGTGGCGAGCGTGCCCGCCTAGCGCGGACACCGGTCACCGGACGGGCCGTACGGGAGCGATCCCGTACGGCCCGTCGTCGTACCGCCGTCGCTCCGCGAAAGAGCGGGGCACTCAACTGGTGTGCGTGCCGCGCCGGTTGTCTATAGTGCTGTTCCCCGCACCACGACCGCCGGACCGGCTCCGCCCCCCACCCGAGTCCCCCGTACTCCGCCCCGACCCGGGCCATGAGCTTTGAGGACTCGACCCAGGATGAGCAACGACGCCATACCCGCGGGCCCCCGCGCCTCCCGACGCGCGGCCGGGCCCCGTAAACGCCGCCGTGGACTCAGGATCACCCTTGGTGTGCTGCTCGTCCTGCTGCTGGCGGGCGGCTCCACCGTCTACTGGCTCTACAGCCGCCTCGACGGCAACATCAAGGGCGTCGACATCGACACGGCGCTCGGGGACGACCGGCCGCGCAAGCTACCCACCAGCGGGCAGAACCTGCTGGTCCTGGGGTCGGACTCGCGGGCCGGGGCGGAGAACGAGGAGCTGGGCGGCGGCGGGAAGGCCGGTGGCGCGCGCTCCGACACCGCGCTGGTGGTGCACATCCCCGAGGGGCGGTCCCAGGCCGTCGCGGTCTCGATACCCCGCGACACCCTGGTGACCCGGCCCGAGTGCACCGAGGACGGCGGGGCGGCGGTGCCCGCCGAGGAGCGCGTCATGTTCAACTCCGTCTACGCCCAGGTCGGTCCGGCCTGTGTGGTGAAGACCGTGGAGAAGATGTCCGGCGTCCGGATCGACCACTATCTGGAGATCGACTTCGCCGGGTTCAAAGAGCTGGTCGACGCGATCGGCGGGGTCACCGTGGACGTGGAGCAGGACATCCACGACCAGGCGTCGGGGCTGGAGCTGACCGCAGGGCGGCAGCGGCTGGACGGCACCCAGTCCCTCGCGTACGTACGGACCCGGCACGGCATCGGGGACGGCAGCGACCTCGGCCGCATCGGGCTCCAGCAGCAGTTCCTCATCGCCCTGCTCTCCGAGGTCAAGTCGCAGGATCTGCTGGGCAGTCCGGCGGGCGCGTACCGGATCGCGGACTCGGCCACCAAGGCGCTCACCACCGACGCGGGGCTCGCCTCGCTCACCTCGCTGGCGGAGTTCGGCCGCTCGATGAACGGCATCGCCCCGGCCTCGATGGAGACGATCATGCTGCCGGTGGCGTACGACAAGGCCGACCCGAACCGGGTGGTGGCCGCCGAGCCGCAGGCCGGTCAGCTGTGGAAGGCCCTCCGCGAGGACACCGCGATCCCCGAGGCGGCGAAGAAGTCCCCCGCCACCGGGGGCTGACCGGCCCCGGTGGCGGCGCTCCCGTGACACCCTGCCGGGATGAGCGGTGACGCGGTGGTGCTGGTGATCGTGGACGGGGCCAATGTGGTCGGGTCCGTGCCCGACGGATGGTGGCGGGACCGGCGCGGTGCCGCCGAGCGGCTGCGGGACTCGCTGGTCTCGTACGCGGCGGACGGGGTGCCGGGGGTCCCGGGGCCCGTCGAGATCGTGCTCGTCGTCGAGGGGGCCGCGCGGGGCGTCGCCTCCGTGCCGGGCGTCGAGGTCGTCTCCGCCCCCGGCAGCGGTGACGACCTGATCGCGGAACTGGCGGCGGGCGCCGGGCCGGAGCGCGGGTGCGTCGTCGTCACCGCCGACCGGGGGCTGCGGCAGCGGGTCGAGGCATACGGGGCTCGGTGCGTGGGGCCCCGTACAGTACGGCCCTAGGGTTTGTCCGGAGCCTCTGCCGGATCTCCCGGCGGGCGCGCAGGGTGCGGGTGAGGCGCGTGATGCCGTGGCCGAGGAGGCAGGGCAGCAGCGTGAGGGCCCCGGGCCTAGTGGAGGACGTCGCGGGTGTGGCCGGGGCGGCTCCAGATGTCCAGGGGCAGGGACACCAGGACGGCGGAGACCGTCACGGGCAGCAGCGGCAGGAGCACCGAACAGAGCCGGGGCCACCGGCCGGGCCGCAGCGCGCACCGCACGCCCAGGCCCGCCATGACGAGGGGCCCGAGGGGGATCCAGAGGAAGACCGGGACGACCGGCAGCGCCCACCACGCGTCCCCGTGACCGAACATCATCGGCACCGCCCACCGATCCCGCCCCGCAGGCTTCCTCCCCAGTATCCCTGGTCCTGCCGGACGGAGGCGGTGGACCGGCAGGACCGGGCGGCAGTGGGGCGCTAGCGGCCTTCCCGGCCCAGGCGGCTGTGCGAGCGTCCGTACACGAAGTAGATGAGCACGCCGAGCGCCATCCAGCCGGCGAACCGTACCCAGGTCTCCACCGGCAGGTTGAGCATCAGCCAGACCGAGGCGGCCACCGAGGCGATCGGCAGGACCGGCACCCACGGGGTGCGGAAGGCGCGCGGCAGGTCGGGGCGGGTGCGGCGCAGGACCAGGACGCCGAGGGCGACGACGACGAAGGCGAAGAGCGTGCCGATGTTCACCAGGGTGGCCAGCTCGTCGATGCTCGTGAACCCGGCGATGACCGCGATCACCACGCCGAGCAGGATCGTCGGGCGGTACGGGGTCTTGAAGCGCGGGTGCGTCCGGGAGAAGAAGCGCGGGAGCAGGCCGTCACGGCTCATCGCGAAGAAGACACGGGTCTGGCCGAGCAGCAGGATCATGCAGACCGTGGTCAGGCCGACCGCGGCCCCGAAGCTGATCAGACCGGCGTAGAAGGGGTGTCCGGTGGCTTTGAAGGCGTCGGCGAGCGGGGCGCTGACGGAGAGTTCGCTGTAGTGCTGCATGCCGGTGACGACGATGGAGACCGCCACGTAGAGCACCGTGCAGATGATGAGCGAGCCGAGGATGCCGCGCGGCATGTCGCGCTGGGGCAGCTTGGTCTCCTCGGCGGCGGTGGCCACCACGTCGAAGCCGATGAAGGCGAAGAAGACGATGGAGGCGGCGGTGAAGATGCCCATGACGCCGAAGTTGGTGGGCTCGTAGCCGAAGATCAGCTGGACCATCGGGGCGTCCCAGCCGGAGCCGGCGGCCTGCTTCTCGGACGGCGGGATGAACGGCTTGTAGTTCTCGGCCTTGATGAAGAAGAGACCCGCGATGATCACCATGAGGACCACGCCGACCTTGATCGCCACGACGACCGAGGTGACCCGGGCGGAGAGCTTCATGCCGATGACCAGGATGACGGTCAGGATCAGCACGAGGACGAAGGCCAGGAGGTCGAAGCCGAACCCTTCCGCGGCGTCCGGCCCCGAGAGTGCTTCGGGCATCGTCCAGTTGACGTTGTCCATCAGTGAGCGGACGTAGCCGGACCAGCCGACCGCGACCACCGCCGTGCCGAGCGCGAACTCCAGCACCAGGTCCCAGCCGATGATCCAGGCCACCAGCTCACCGAGGGAGGCGTACGAGAAGGTGTACGCGGAGCCGGCCACGGGGACGGTGGAGGCGAACTCGGCGTAGCAGAGCGCGGCCAGGGCGCAGACGACGCCCGCGACCACGAACGCGATGGCGGTCGCCGGGCCCGCCGTCTCCTTGGCGACCTTGCCCGTCAGGACGAAGATGCCGGTGCCGATGATGACCCCGACGCCGAAGACCGTGAGGTCCAGCGCGGAGAGGGACTTCTTGAGCGCGTGCTCGGGCTCCTCGGTGTCAAGGATCGACTGCTCGACCGATTTTGTGCGGAACATACCGTTTCCGCGGGGTGGTGTGACCTGCGCGCTCACCTGCGTACCTCCACGCACTCGTTGTGAACGCCATGATGGAGACCGGAATGCGCAGGAAAACGCCATCTGGCCCGTTTCATGCGAATGGGCCGGGAGAACCACCCGGACAGGGGTCGTCTTCCCGGCCCATCGGCCCGAGAACAGGTCAGTCGCGGGCGGGCTGCACCGCGCGGCTCTCGAAGCGGCCGTCGAGCTTGGCGACCAGGCCGGTGACCTGGCGGGCGATGTCCGGCGCGGTCAGCCCGATCTCGGCCATGACCTCACCGCGCGAGGCGTGGTCGAGGAAGACCGGCGGGATGCCGAAGTCGCGCAGCGGTACGTCGACACCGGCGTCGCGCAGCGCCTGGGCGACGGCGGAACCGACGCCTCCGGCACGGCTGTTGTCCTCGACGGTGACGACGACGCGGTGGCGCTCGGCGAGCGGGGCGAGCGCCACGTCGATCGGTTTGACCCAGCGCGGGTCGACGACGGTGGAGGTGATGCCCTGGGCGTCCAGGAGATCCGCGATCTCCAGGCACATCGGGGCGAGCGCGCCGACGGAGACGATCAGGACGTCCGGGCGGTCCGCCTTCGGCTCGCGCAGGATGTCCATGCCGCCCGCCCGGCCGACCGCCTTGACCGCCGGGCCGACCGCGCCCTTGGAGAAGCGGACCACGGTGGGCGCGTCGTCGACGGCGACGGCCTCCCGGAGCTGGGCACGGACCTGGTCGGCGTCGCGCGGGGCGGCGATCCGCAGGCCCGGGACGACCTGGAGGATCGACATGTCCCACATGCCGTTGTGCGAGGCGCCGTCGGTGCCGGTGACCCCGGCCCGGTCCAGGACGAAGGTGACGCCGCACTTGTGCAGGGCCACATCCATCAGGACCTGGTCGAAGGCGCGGTTGAGGAAGGTGGCGTAGACCGCGAAGACCGGGTGGAGGCCGCCGGTGGCGAGGCCCGCCGCGGAGACCGCGCCGTGCTGCTCCGCGATGCCGACGTCGTAGATCCGGTCGGGGAAGGCCTCCTCGAACTTGCCGAGGCCGACGGGCTGGAGCATGGCCGCGGTGATCGCGACGATGTCCTCGCGCTCCTCGCCGAGCTTGACCATCTCCTCGCCGAAGACCGAGGTCCAGTCCAGGCCGGAGGTGGAGATCGGCAGGCCGGTGTCCGGGTGGATCTTGCCGACGGCGTGGAAGCGGTCGGCCTCGTCCTCCAGGGCCGGGGTGTAGCCGCGGCCCTTCTCGGTGAGGCAGTGCACGATGACCGGGCCGCCGAAGCGCTTGGCGCGCTGGAGCGCGGACTCCAGGGCCTCGATGTCATGGCCGTCGATCGGGCCGACGTACTTCAGACCGAGGTCCTCGAACATGCCCTGCGGGGCGATGAAGTCCTTGAGGCCCTTCTTGGCGCCGTGCAGGGTCTCGTAGAGCGGGCGGCCGACGACGGGCGTGCGCTCCAGGATGTCCTTGCCGCGGGCCAGGAAGCGTTCGTACCCGTCGGTCGTACGGAGGGTGGCGAGGTGGTTGGCCAGGCCGCCGATCGTGGGTGCGTACGAGCGCTCGTTGTCGTTCACCACGATGACGAGCGGGCGGTCCTTGGCGGCGGCGATGTTGTTCAGCGCCTCCCAGGCCATGCCGCCGGTGAGCGCGCCGTCCCCGATGACGGCGACGACGTGGTCGTCCTTCTTCAGGACCTCGTTCGCCTTGGCGAGGCCGTCGGCCCAGCCGAGGACCCCGGAGGCGTGGCTGTTCTCGATGACGTCGTGCTCGGACTCGGCACGGGAGGGGTAGCCGGAGAGGCCCCCCTTCATCTTGAGGCGGGAGAAGTCCTGGCGGCCGGTGAGCAGCTTGTGGACGTAAGCCTGGTGGCCGGTGTCCCAGAGCACCTTGTCGCGGGGCGACTCGAAGACCCGGTGCAGGGCGATCGTGAGCTCCACCACGCCCAGGTTGGGGCCGAGGTGTCCGCCGGTCTTGGACACCGCGTCGACGAGGAACGTACGGATCTCCTGCGCGAGCTGCTCCAGCTCGTCGGCGGAGAGCCGGTCCAGGTCGCGCGGTCCCTTGATGCGGGTCAGCAGATCCACCCGTGCCTCCTTGCGTTTGAGCTGATCGAGCGTGCCGATCCGATGAGTCTAATGTTCTGTCCACTTCCGTGGGCAGCCGGAGCCTGTGTTCGAATACGGGCGGCCGGTGACGCACGGGTGCCCGGTACCCCCGTGGGGCACCGGGCACTGCGGGGATGCGCGGTCAGGCGCGGCCCGCGGTCTTCTGGGTCTTCCGGGTGACGGAGTCGATGACGACCGTGGCCAGGAGCACACCACCGGTGATCATGTACTGGATCGGCGTGGCGATGCCCTCCAGCGACAGTCCGTACTGGATGGAGACGATCACCATGACACCGAGCAGCGCGTTCCAGGTGCGGCCGCGGCCGCCGAAGAGGCTGGTGCCGCCGATGACGGCCGCCGCGATGACGTTCATCAGCAGGTCTCCGGTGCCGGAGCCCTGGTTGGCCGCCGCGATCTTGGAGGCCCAGAAGAGGCCGCCGATCGCCGCGAAGGTCCCCGCGATGGAGAAGACGGAGATCCGGATGGCGGTGACGTTGATACCGGCGCGCCGGGAGGCCTCGACGCTGCCGCCGAGCGCGAAGATCTTCCGCCCGTAGGCCGTCCGGCGCAGCAGGAAGTCCGTGCCGACCAGGACGATCAGGAAGAGGACCAGGGCGAGCGGCAGGCCGCGGTACTGGTTGAACATGTACGCGGCGGCGAAGGCGAACACCGCGAGGACGGCGGTGCGCAGCACGATGTCGGCGATCGGGCGGGCCGGGATGCCGGCGGCCTCGCGGCGGCGGGTGTCCAGGAAGGCGGCGGCGAAGTAGCCGATCACCGAGACGGCGGCGAGCCCGTAGGCGGCGGCGACATCGGTGAAGTAGTACGTGGTCAGCTGGCCGACCACGCCGTCGCCGTCCAGGTTGATGGTGCCGGAGTCACCGAGCAGCTGGAGCATGAAGCCGAGCCAGAACAGCAGGCCGGCCAGGGTGACGGCGAAGGCGGGCGCGCCGATCCGGGCGAAGAAGAAGCCGTGGATCGCGCCGATCACCGCGCCGCTGACGATGGCGACGACGATGGCCAGCCACTCGTTCATGCCCTGGGTGACGCTGAGCACCGCGACGAGGGCGCCGGAGACACCGGAGACGGAGCCGACCGAGAGGTCGATCTCGCCGAGCAGCAGGACGAAGATGATGCCGACGGCCATCATGCCGGTGGCGACCATCGTGGTGGCGATGTCGCTGATGTTCTTCGCGGAGAGGAACTCGGAGTTCATGCTCTGGAAGACGATGGCGATGATCGCGAGGCCGACGACCACCGGGATCGAGCCCAGGTCGCCGCCGCTGATCTTGCGCTTGAACTCGGCGACGTACCCGGCGAAACCCTGCTCGCGGATGAGGAGGCGGGGGTCGACGACGGTGGCGGCGCCCTCGGCGGCCTCCGGGTTGCCGACCGGCGGGGCGTCCGCCGGGTCGGAGGTCTTGGCCGGCGAGGTGGCCGACTTGTCGGTGGTCACTGGGAAACCTCCGCGTTGCGCGCCGCACGTCGGGTCACGGCGTTGTCCGTGGCGCCCGTGATGGCGGAGATGATCTCTTCCTGGGAGGTGGTCTTCACATCGAAGACACCGTTGTTCCGGCCCAGCCGGAGCACGGCGACCTTGTCGGCCACGGCCTTCACGTCGGCCATGTTGTGGCTGATGAGGATGACCGCGTGGCCGCGCTCGCGCAGCCGCTCGACGAGGTCGAGGACCTGGGCGGTCTGCTCGACGCCGAGGGCGGCGGTCGGCTCGTCGAGGATGACGAGCTTGGGCTCGCCGAGCATCGACCGGGCGATGGCCACGGTCTGGCGCTGGCCGCCGGAGAGCGAGGCGATCGGGATGCGGACGCTCGGGATGCGGATGGAGAGCGTGGAGAGCAGTTCGCGGGAGCGGCGCTCCATCTCCACCTCGTCGAGGATGCCGAAGCGGCGCAGCTCCCGACCGAGGTAGAGGTTGCCGACGACGTCGATGTTGTCGCAGAGCGCGAGGTCCTGGTAGACGGTCGCGACACCGAGGTTCTGGGAGTCGTGCGGCTTCTCGATCCGTACGGCCCGGCCCTCCCACTCGATGACTCCCTCATCGATGGGGTGCACTCCGGCGATCGTCTTGACCAGCGTTGATTTCCCGGCACCGTTGTCGCCCACCAGGGCGACCACCTCGCCGGCGTGGACCTCAAGCTCTACATCGGTGAGTACCTGGACGGCACCGAATCGCTTGGAGACCCCTCGCAACGCCAACACGGGCGTAGCGGTCACGTGAACCATCTCCTTCGCCGCCTGACCGGCGGGGATGCCGCGCCCGGGGGAAGGCGCGGCGGTCGAGCAGAAGAACAGAAATTGGGGGGAAGCGTTCCATCCGGCGCCCCGCCCGGCAGCGGGACGGTTGGTGGGCGGGGCACCGGACAGGCCTCGTGGCGCGCGCGGACCGCTGTGCGGCGGGCGCGGGCGCGGCAGGGGGTGCCGTGGCGCCTTCGCGGGGTCGCGGCGGGCGTACGGCGGGGCGGGACCGGCCCGCACGGGGCGGCGGCCGGTCCCTGCGGCCTACTTCAGACCGATCGAGTCGCAGGCGGCCTTGTACTTGCCGGTGCAGATCTCGTCGATGGTGTAGATGCCGTCCTTGATGACGGTGTCCTTGATGTTGTCCTTGGTCAGCGAGACGACCGGGACGAGGACCGTCGGGATGCCCTTCTGGCTGGCGTTGTCGACCTTGGAGGTGGCGATCGAGTCGAGCTTCTCGCCCTTGGCGAGGGCCACGGCCATCTCGGCGGCGACGACACCCTCGGCCGGGTAGGACTTGTAGACGCTCATGAACTGCTCACCGGTGACGATGCGCTGCACGCCCGCCAGTTCGGCGTCCTGGCCGGTGACCGGCGGGAGCGGGGACAGACCGGCGGCCTTCAGGGCGGTGATGATGCCGCCTGCCATGCCGTCGTTGGCGGAGTAGACGCCGTCGATCTTGTCCTTGCCGAGCGCGGTGATCGCCGCTTCCATGTTGGCGTTGGCGTTCTCCGGCTTCCACTCCTTGGTGTCGTACTCCTTGCCGTACTTCACCTTGCCGTCGAGGACGGACTTGGCGCCCGTCTTGAAGAGCGCGGCGTTCGGGTCGGTGATGGCGCCGTTCATCATCACGATGGTGGCGCTGCCGTCGGCCTTGTCGCCCAGCGCCTCCAGCAGGGCGGTGCCCTGGGCGCGGCCGACCTCTTCGTTGTCGAAGGAGGTGTAGGCGTCGATGGGGCCCTCGGCGAGGCGGTCGAAGGCGACGACCGGGATGCCCTCGGCCTTGGCCTTCTTGATGCTGTTCTCGATCGCCTTGGCGTCCACCGCGCCGACGATGAGCGCGTCGACCTTGTTGGTGATCATCGTGTCGATCTGCTGCGCCTGGATGGTCGCGTCCTGCTTGGCGTTGACGTAGGTGACCTTCGCCTTGCCGCCGGTGAGTTCGCTGATCTTCTTCTCGATGATCGGCCGGTCGAACTTCTCGTAACGGGCCGTCTGGTTCTCGGGGAGGAGCAGACCTATCTTCAGGTCGTCGCCCTTCTTCTCCGAGCCCTGCTCGGCCTTGTCACCGGACTCCTTGGCGCTCCCGCAAGCGGCCAGCGAGATCGCCATGGTGGTGGCGGCAACGGCAACGGCGGCACGACGCATACGCGTGTTCATTCTCGAACCTCCCTGACGAGGCCGCGACGTTGCGGCCGAGGTGGCTGGAAGTCAACTCGGCCGCAGGGCCAGCGTCAAGGAGTAAATCCTTAACGAGATGACAACGGTGCCATTCGTTATCTAAGTGAAGGCAGGAGTCGCTGCGGGGAGGGCGCTCTCCAAAAGGGTTGAATCCCCCATCTCGCTCAGCACCAGGGCGAGGGCGCCCAGCACCTCGGCACGGCCGCCCAGGGCTCCCGGGAGCACCGACAGCTGCCGGGCCGCGCTGGGGATCGCGTACCGCGAGACGGAGTCCCGTATGGGCCCCAGGACCAGCTCCCCGGCCTCCGCCAGCGAGCCGCCGAGCACCACCCGGCTGGGGTTGAGCAGATTGCACAGGTTGGCGACACCGCTGCCGATGTGGCGGCCGACGTCCCCGATGACCCGGCGGCACCCCGGATCGCCCTCGCGGGCCAGCTGGACCACCCGCTCCATGGTGAGCCCGGGACCGTGGCTGGGCTGGAGCAGCGGCAGCACGTACCGCGCGGCGGTGAAGGTCTCCAGGCAGCCGCGGTTGCCGCAGCGGCAGACCGGGCCCGACTCGTCGAGCGTGATGTGGCCGATCTCGCCGGCCGTGCCGCCGGGGCCCCGGTAAATGGTCCCGTCGATCACCAGCCCGGCGCCGACACCACTGGCGACCTTGATGTACGCGAGGTCCTTGACGCCCCGGCCGCTCCCCCAGACCAGCTCGCCGAGCGCCCCGAGGTTGGCGTCGTTGTCGACGTAGACCGGGACGCCGAGGCGGCCCGACAGCTCCTCGCTCGGGTTGATGCCGGTCCAGCCCGGCAGGATGGAGGTGGAGCCCAGCGTTCCGGACTCCACGTCGATGGGTCCCGGGACGCCGAGCCCAACTCCGATGATCTTGTCCGGACCGATTCCGGTGGCCTCGATCAGCCGCTTGACCAGCACTTCCGCCCGGTCGAACCCCTCGGCGGAGGAGGCGTCGACGTCGAGCGGCTCGGACTCCTCGGCCAGCACCTGGTGAGCCAGGTTGCCGACGGCGACGCGCAGGTGCGTATGGCCGAAGTCGACGCCGATGACGATGCCCGCGTCCCCGCTGAGGGAGACGCTGCGGGCCCGGCGGCCACCCGCCGAGGTGGGCGTCACCTCGACCGTTCCGCCGTCCTTCAGCTCCCGAACGATATTGGAGACCGTGGCGGCGGAGAGCCCGGTGCTCCGGGCGATCTCCGCCTGGGTGAGCGAACCGGCCATCCGTACGGCGCGTACGACCCGCTCCAGATTGGCCCTGTGCAGCGATGTCTGCGACCCGGGAGTCTCCATCGACTCATCCACTCCTGCCCTTGGCGGGCGGTCCGGAGAGGACCGCCCCGGCCGGGGAGGCAGCGATGGCACCCCGGCTTCCTCCAACATGTGAACTCTAAGCTGACCGTTCGGGGGTGCCTCCCGTCAAGACCTGAGCATGCGCGCACAGCGCGACGGCCCGGTGTCCCGGCGGAGACTCCTCCGCCGGGACACCGGGCCGTTGTGAAAAGGTGACCTTCTTCTGTCCGCGCGAGACCTGCTTCCGGCCGCGCGTGACCTACTTGAGCGCCCCCGCCGTCAGGCCGGAGACAACCTGGCGCTGGAAGATGATGTACGCCGCCAGCACCGGGAGCATCGCGATCACCAGGCCCGCGAAGAGGCCGGAGTAGTCGCCCTTGTACCCCTGGCTCGCGGCCAGCTCCACCAGCCCCTGGGCCAGCACCCGCTTCTCCGGGTCGGTGTTGAGCACCGTCGGCAGCATGTACTGGTTCCACTGCCCCAGGAAGTTGAAGATGCCGACGCTGATCAGGCCGGGCTTGGCCATCGGCAGCATCACCTGGAAGAACGTCCGGGTGTGCGAGGCCCCGTCGATGATCGCCGCCTCCGCCACCGAGGTCGGCAGCGTACGGAAGAACGAGGTCAGGAAGAACACGGTGAACGGCAGCGAGTACGCGATGTACACGAGGATCAGGCCGTGGATCGTGTTCAGCAGCCCCATGTTGTCCATGACGTAGAACAGCGGGACCAGCGCCAGCATGATCGGGAAGCTCATGCCCCCGACGAACAGGAAGTAGATGAACCGGTTGCCCGGGAACTCGAAGCGGGCGATCACATACGCGGCCATCGAGCCGAGGACCAGGGTGCCGACGAGCGAACCGCCCACCACCAGGATGGTGTTCAGGAAGTACTCGCTCATATGGGCCTGGCTCCAGGCCCGGCCCCAGGCGTCGAAGCTCAGCGAGCCGGGCAGCGACCACGGGGTGTTGAAGATGTCCGTGTCGGTCTTGAACGAGGACATCACCGCCCAGAACAGCGGCAGGACCACCATGATCGCCCACAGGATCAGCATCCCGTGCGAGAAGACGTTGAGGACCTGGCCCTCGCTCTTCTTCGCGGGAGCCGACGAGCCCTTGGGGGCCGTCCCGGCACGCTGGGCCGGAACCCTGGCCTCGTCGGTGCCGGAGGGAGGGGTGTCAGTGGTCTTCATCAGAACTCCAGCCGCTCGCGCCGGCCCACCCGCATGACGATGGCGGCGAACGCCAGCGTCACGATGAGCAGGGCGACACCGATCGTGGTCGCGTAGCCCGCCTGTCCGTCACGGAACGCCGACTGGTAGACGTACAGCGGCAGGACGGTGGTCGAGTAGTCGGGCCCGCCGGGGCCGACGCTCATGATGTGGACGATGGCGAAGCCCTCGGCGCCGAGCGCCAGGATGCCCATGTAGACCCAGCCGGACTGGACCGTGTCCCACAGCAGGGGCAGCGTGATCCGGAAGAAGGTCGTGAAGCGGCTCGCCCCGTCCAGCAGGGCGGCCTCGTAGAAGTCCTTGGGGATGGAGGCCATGCCCGCGGAGAACAGCACCACGAAGAAGCCGGTGGTGCACCAGACGAGGACCGCCATGATGACCCACAGCGCGAGCTGCGGATCGCCCAGCCAGTCCGGCACGTCGTTGAAACCGACGGCCTTGAGGATGCCGTTGATCATGCCCTGGGCCGGGTCGAAGGCGAACTGGAACAGGATGGCCACGATCGCGATCGAGAGCACCTGCGGGAAGAAGTAGGCGATCTTGTAGAAGCCCGAGCCCCGTACGCCGGTGACGGCGGCGCCCTTGCGGCGCCGGCCGCCCACGTTGAGCATGAAGGCGAAGAAGAGCGCGAGGCCCAGCGTCACCAGCGGCAGCAGAACCGCCAGCAGCACACTGTGCTGGAGCGATTTCCAGAAGATGTCGTCGTCGAGCATCTTGGTGTAGTTGTCGAACCCGACCATCGTGAAGTCGGGGCTCAGCCCCGTCCAGTCCGTGAACGAGTAGTAGATGGACTGGATGAAGGGCCAGATGACGAAGATGACGTACAACGCCATCGGGACCACCAAGAACCCGACTATGAACCGGTACTTACCGTGTTGCATCGTTACCGACTCCGACCTTCCCCGAGCTGCCGCCGCTGATGACGCGTGGTCACTGGTGCCTGTAGTGCTTGATGGACTGGTCCTTGGCGGTCGCGTCGGCGAAGGCCTGGATCTTCTTGATGGTCTCGGCCGGGGTGGCGCGGCCCGCCATCATCTCGCCGAGCGCGGCAACGCCGATCTGCTCCTTCTGGAGCTTCACGTACCAGTCCTGCAGACGCGGGTTGACCACGTTGGTGCCCGCCTTCTCCAGCGCGGCGACACCGGACTTCAGACCGTCCGACAGCTCGATGCCGTCGGTGCCGCCGTTGAAGGCGGAGAGCGACTTGGTGTTGGTGGTGAAGGACTTGGAGGAGGCCTCGCTGAGCATGATGCGCAGCTGCTCCATGCCGCCCGCCGGGTTCTTCGCCTTGGACGGGACGACGAACGACTCGCCGCCGGAGGCCCAGATGGTGCCGAAGGGCAGCTTGTCCGAGGAGTCGAGGCTGGAGGGGGCGCCCACGGAGAGCTTGAAGTCCTTGGGGATGATCGCCGCTTCCTCGTTCTCCAGCCAGGAGCCGTTGGGGATGAACAGCGCCTTGCCGCGGGCCCAGGCGCCCTGCGAACCGCGGTGGTCCAGGCCGGGGGTGCCCTTGAGGATGTAGCCCTTGGCGAACAGCTCGTAGTACGCCTCGAAGGCCGCCTTGACCGCCGGGTGCTCCCAGGCCTTCGGCTCCAGGTTGTCGATGGCGTTCAGGACCTCGACGCCGCCGATCTTGGCGATGAAGGGGTAGAGCGAGAACGGGATGTAGTACGGGTGCTTGCCGGGGTAGGTCCAGCCCGCGATGCCCTTCTTCTTCGCCTTCTCACAGAGCGCGAGCATCTCGTCCCAGGTCTCCGGGTACGTGGCGTCCAGCTTGTCCAGCGCGGTCTGCGAGTACCAGACGCCGTAGACCGTGTAGGCGTAGTACAGGACCCAGACCTGGTCGCCGTCGAAGCGACCCATCTCGACGATGCCGGGCCGCAGGGTGTCGCGGACCGTCTTGGAGGGATCGTCGATGGAGGGGGCGTCGAGCAGCGGGGTGAGGTCGGTCAGCTGCTTCTTGCCGACCAGGACGCCCGTGTCCATCTGCTGGGCACCGGAGTTGTCGATCAGGTCCGGCGGGGTGCCGCCGTTGAAGCGCGGCTGGAGGACCGACTGGATCTTCTGCGTCGCGGAGAACTTGATCTGCGCCTCGGGGTAGGTCTTCTTGTAGACGTCCCGGGCCTCCTCCGCGTACTTCGTGCCGAACCCGCCGTCGAAGATGACGATCTCCAGCGGGGCGCTGCCGTTGACGGCCAGCGGGTTCTTGTCGGACTTCTCGCCCTTGGCGACCTTGTTGTCGTCGCTGTCGCCGCTGCCGCTCGCGCAGGCGGAGAGGAAGCTCATCGTCGGAACAGCGATCAGGCCGAGTGCGGCGGAACGCTTGATCAGATCGCGACGGCCAAGGCCCTCATTGTTGTGAGCGGAGGTGGATCCCATGCTCAAGTCCTCGCCTTCTCCAGGACTCAGGCGGTGTACCGGTCACCCGTCGAAAATTCGCCTCAGGCGAAGGGCCCCGCCACCGCGGTCAGTTGCGCTCGGGTCATGCAGATATGCAGGTGTACCGGAGAAAAGAACCGGCGGTGGGGGTGGTCGGAGAACCGTACAGCCAGGGCGTCCTCGACACCCCGGCGACCGTCCCCTGTTCTCCCCCCATATGCGCGGCCGTTGCAACGGCTGCGCGGATGGCGACAGGTATAGTCCACTTGTCGCCAACTGAGCAAGATCGAATGCAGGTTGGAGCGACAGTCTTTCCCGAGTTGAGACCTCGTGGGCTCCTCGGCACCGTACGCCCTGTTCCGGGGGCAGCTTTTTCCCGTTACGGCCGATTCACGGACCGCACCTGAGGCAACACCCTTGACACGTCCTGTCACTTGGCTCCCTACTGGACCTTGCATCCCGCTATGACAACGTTGTCCAAGCACGCTCCGGGGAGGAATGGCTCGGTATGCAGCCACCACGAGGTCTCCACCATGGCGCCGGAAGGGCCCTCAGCGGCGCCGCCCGTACGAGACGGAGCCGCACGGCCGCCGTCCTCGCGGCATCACTCGCCCTGGCCCTCGCGGCCCCCACGGCCGCCGTCGCCGGCCCGTCCGACGCGGACCGGAAGCCGTCCGGCGAACGGACGTTCCGCTCCTCCTTCGAGGCGGACGAGAAGCAGCCGGACTGGCGCAACACGGTAGAAGAGGGGCCGGATGGCACAGAGCGCTCATCGGGGGTCGACGGCGGATTCTCCTCCGGAATACCGGGCAATGTCACCGACCGGGTGACCGAGGTCCGCGCCAGCGCCGAGAACACCGCGGGCGGCGAGGTCAAGGAGAATCTGGTCGACGTCGAACCGGCCTCCAAGTGGCTGGCGTTCCAGCCCACCGGCTGGGTGGAGTTCGACCTGGACGAGCCGGTGAAGGTGGTGACGTACGCGCTCACCTCCGCCAACGACCACGCCCCGCGCGACCCCAAGGACTGGACGCTCAAGGGCTCGGCGGACGGCAAGGAGTGGACCGACCTCGACCGGCGTACGGGCGAGACCTTCGCCAAGCGCCACGAGACCAAGTCGTACGATTTCGCCTCCGACACCGCCTACCGGCACTTCCGGCTGGAGATCACGGCCAACAACGGCGCGTCGGACATCCTCCAGCTCGCCGACGTTCAGTTCTCGAACGGTGACACCTCCGCGCCGGTCCCGGACGAGATGCGCAGCCAGGCCGACCGGGGCCCCTCCGGCTCGCCCACGGCCAAGGCGGGCGCGGGGTTCACGGGGAAGAAGGCGCTGCGGTACGCGGGGACGCACCAGGCGGACGGCCGGGCGTACTCGTACAACAAGGTCTTCGACGTGAACACGGCCGTCACCAAGGACACCGAGCTGTCCTATCTGGTCTATCCGCAGATGGGCGAGACGGACCTCAACTACCCCGCGACCCATATCGCGGTGGACCTCGCCTTCACCGACGGTACGTATCTCAGCCAGTTGAAGGCCACCGACAGCCACGGCGGGCTGCTGACCCCGCAGGGCCAGGGCGATGCCAAGCGGCTCTACGTCAACCAGTGGAACAAGGTCTCCTCGCGCATCGGCGCGGTCGCCGCGGGCAAGACGGTCGACCGGGTGCTGGTGGCGTACGACTCCGACAAGGGCCCGGCGAAGTTCCAGGGCTGGGTCGACGACATCGTGATCGAGCCGAAGAAGCCGGAGAAGCGCAAGGCACATCTGTCGGACTACGCGCTGACCACGCGCGGCACCAACTCCTCGGGCGGCTACTCGCGCGGCAACAACATTCCGGCCACCGCCGTCCCGCACGGCTTCAACTTCTGGACGCCGGTCACCAACGCCGGTTCGCTGAGCTGGCTGTACGACTACCACCGGGGCAACAACGAGGACAACCTCCCCACGCTCCAGGCCTTCAGCGCCAGCCATGAGCCGAGCCCCTGGATGGGCGACCGGCAGACCTTCCAGGTGATGCCCTCGGCCGCCGCCGGCACCCCGGACGCCGCCCGGACGGCCCGCGCGCTGCCGTTCCGGCACGAGAACGAGGTGGCGAAGCCGCACTACTACGGCGTCACGTTCGAGAACGGCCTCAAGGCCGAGATGACGCCCACCGACCACGCGGCCCGGATGCGGTTCACCTACCCCGGCAAGGACGCCAGCCTGGTCTTCGACAACGTGTCGAACGCGGGCGGCCTCACCCTGGACCCCGGGACCCGCTCCTTCTCCGGCTACACGGACGTGAAGAGCGGCCTCTCCACCGGGGCGACCCGCATGTTCGTGTACGGCGTCTTCGACGCGCCGGTAACGGACAGCGGGATGCTGAAGGGCGGGGGCGGCGACGACGTGACCGGCTTCTTCCGCTTCGACGCGGGCAAGGACCGCACGGTCGAACTGCGCCTGGCCACCTCGCTGATCGGCGTCGACCAGGCGAAGAAGAACCTGGCGATGGAGATCCCGGCGTCCACCTCCTTCGAGAAGGTGCAGCGCACCGCGCAGCAGGCCTGGGACAGGATCCTGGGCACGATCGAGGTCGAGGGCGCGAACGAGGACCAGCTCACCACGCTCTACTCCAGCCTCTACCGGCTCTACCTCTACCCGAACTCCGGCCACGAGAAGGTGAACGGGAAGGACAAGTACGCCAGCCCCTTCTCCAAGCCGACCGGCACGGACACCCCGACGCAGACCGGGGCGAAGATCGTCGACGGCAAGGTGTACGTCAACAACGGCTTCTGGGACACCTACCGCACGACCTGGCCCGCCTACTCCTTCTTCTCCCCGAAGAAGGCCGGTGAGCTGGTGGACGGCTTCGTGCAGCACTACAAGGACGGCGGCTGGACCTCCCGCTGGTCCTCCCCCGGCTACGCGGACCTGATGACCGGCACCAGCTCGGACGTGGCCTTCGCGGACGCGTACGTCAAGGGCGTGAAGTTCGACGCGGAGGCGGCGTACGACGCGGCGGTCAAGAACGCCACGGTGGCCCCGCCCTCCTCGGGCGTCGGCCGCAAGGGCATGGAGACCTCGGTCTTCACCGGGTACGCCAACACCGCCACCCACGAGGGCCTGTCCTGGTCGCTGGAGGGCTACCTCAACGACTACGGCATCGCCCGCATGGGCCAGGAGCTGTACAAGAAGACGAAGAAGGCGCGGTACAAGGAGGAGTCCGAGTACTTCCTCAACCGGGCGCAGAAGTACGTCAAGCTCTTCGACGGCAAGGCCGGGTTCTTCCAGGGCAAGAAGCCCAACGGCGACTGGCGCCTCCCCTCGGACAGTTACGACCCCCGCGTCTGGGGCTACGACTACACCGAGACCAACGGCTGGGGCTACGCCTTCACCGCCCCGCAGGACAGCCGGGGCCTGGCCAACCTGTACGGCGGCCGCGCGGGGCTCGGCAAGAAGCTGGACACGTACTTCTCGACGCCGGAGACGGCGGGCCCGGAGTTCGTCGGCAGCTACGGCGGGGTCATCCACGAGATGACCGAGGCGCGTGACGTACGGATGGGCCAGTACGGGCACAGCAACCAGGTCGCCCACCACGCCACGTACATGTACAACGCGGCCTCGCAGCCCCACAAGACGCAGGAGAAGGTCCGCGAGGTGCTGAGCCGCCTCTACGTCGGCAGCGAGATCGGGCAGGGCATCCACGGCGACGAGGACAACGGCGAGCAGTCGGCGTGGTACCTCTTCTCCTCGCTCGGCTTCTACCCGCTGGTGATGGGCAGCGGGGAGTACGCGATCGGCTCGCCGCTCTTCAAGAAGGTCACCGTCCGCATGGACAACGGCCGCAAGCTGACCGTCAAGGCGCCGAAGAACAGCGCGACGAACATCTACGTGCAGGGCGTGAAGGTCAACGGCAAGAAGTGGACCTCCACCGCGCTCCCCCACGACGTGCTGGCCAAGGGCGGCACGCTGGAGTTCGACATGGGCCCGAAGCCGTCCACCTGGGGCACGGGCAAGGACGCGGCCCCGGTCTCCATCCAGCGGGACGACAAGGCACCCGCCCCCAAGGGCGATGTGCTGACGGGTGGCGGGGCGCTCTTCGACAACACCTCGGCCACCTCGGCGGAGGTCACGTCGGTGGAGCTGCCGGTGACGGCGTCCACGAAGGCGCTCCAGTACACGCTGACCTCGGCGGCGGCCGACAAGGCCCCGAAGGGGTGGACGCTCCAGGGCTCGTCCGACGGGAAGAGCTGGAAGGACCTGGACCACCGCTCGGGCCAGGCCTTCGCCTGGGACAAGCAGACGCGGGCCTTCTCGGTGGACCGGCCGGGGGCGTACGCGCAGTACCGGCTGGTGCTGACGGGCGCGGCGACGCTGGCGGAGGTGGAGCTGATCTCCTGACACCCGTCCTGTGATCCGTGCGGCCGGTACCCCGAGGAAGGGGTGCCGGCCGCACGGCGTTCCAGGCGTCCTGGGCCTCCTAGGCGTCCTGAAGCGCTTCGGGCAGGGCCATGTTGAGGGCGGTGACGACCGGTCCGCCGTGTTCCGTGCCGAGCCGGGAGACGGCGCCGGTGGCGAGCTGGAAGAGGCGCCCCTCGGCCGGGGTCAGCCCGAGGTAGCGGGCGGTGAGGACGCGCAGGAAGTGGGAGTGGGCGACGAGCGCGATGTCTGCGCTCCCGAGCCCCTCGGCGGCCGACCGGACGCCCGCGAGCACCTGGTCGGCGCGCTGCCCGACCTGGGCGGGGCTCTCGCCGGGGTGCTCGTCGGAGCCGGGGTCGACGCCGTCGGTCCAGAGGTTCCAGAAGGGGCGGGTGCGGCGGATCGCCCGGGTGGTGATGCCCTCGTAGCCGCCGTAGTCCCACTCCCGCAGCTCGGGGGTGACGCGCGGGGCGTGGAGCCCGGCCAGCTCGGCGGTGCGCCGGGCCCGGATCGAGGGGCTGACGAGGGTGAGGCCGATGTTCCGGTCGGCGAGGAGCGGGACCAGGGCGCGGGCCTGGCGCTCTCCGGTGGCGGTCAGCGGGAGGTCGGTCCAGCTCGTGTGCTGCCCGGAGCGGGACCACTCGGTCTCGCCGTGCCGGATGAGGATCAGCTCGCCCATGGGGTCCGTTCGCTTTCTGCACGGGTGGTGCCGGTGGTGCGGGTGGGGCCACGTACCGTAAGTCCCCCGCTTGATCGACTTCCCGTGGGGGGACCGCATGTCCGACAACTCTCCGCCTCCGCCGCCCGAACAGCCGCAGCCGGAGCCCCCGCTTCCGTGATCCACGGAGGTCACGAGCCGGTGGTGTCCGAAGGTCTTCTTCCAGGTCGCGGGCGCCCTGTTCCTCGGAGTGGGCCGACACGAACACCCGTCCGGTCAGCCCGCTTCATGAAGGCCCGAGTCTGAAGAGAGCACCTCCCGACGAACGATCTCCTCCGCACCGGCTCCCTCACCCGACTCACGCGCCCAGCCGCCGGCACCTCCATCCGCGGCGGCACCGACCGCATCACCGAAACCACCCTCGACGCGCTATTCAGTCGCCTCTTCGGGTTCCTCACCGGGTGCCGCCGTCACATTGCCCACGGCAGGCCCTCCGTTACGCCAGGTGACCGTCACTTTGAGGGTGGCCTTGCCTCCCGCCTCGGTCACGACGCTCACCAGTTGGCCGCTCTTCGCCGCGATTTCGATGCCGAATTCGAGCGTCACCTCGTCCGGAGCCGCACTCCGCAGTCCGGACCTGACGCTGCGCGTGACGGCCTCCAGGGTCTGAGGCAGATCGCTGAGCCGCCGTGACAGGCGGTCACCGAAGCTGGTGTCCCGGGGGCCCTCGTCCTCGTCGTCGACGTGCACCCATATCGAGGTTCCGTCCGGCATGACTGCCTGGATCGCATCGGACACGCGCCCTCCTCCTGTTCGGTTCGCCAACTCCCCGGAAAAGGATGCCCGGTTATAGGAGTTCCGTCGAACGATCACTTACCATAATCAGACGGTCACGCAGGGGGGGCTGATCATGGTGGAATCGCATGCCCGGTCAGCGTCGGAGAGGGTCTACCTCTCCGACGTGGAGATCCATCGGCAGTCACCCATCGCGAGCGCCGCGGACCTCCGGGCACGGGTGTTGTTCCACGTGCTCCTGACCGACACGCTTCTCGTCGGCGATTCACAGTCGCTCAACACTCCCCCCTTCCGCGCCCTGGTGTCCTCCCGTGAGGCCGTCGGCCGAGCCGTGAGATCGGATCTCGCTCCGCTCCTGGACAGCGGCCGCATACGGATCGCGTGCCGTGACGGGCAGTCGCTGGCGGCCGTCCGGGATGCCCAAGAGCTGCGGCAGGTCGAGCACGTGCCCAGTTCCGCGTACGCGGAACTGATGGACAGCCTGACGCGGGCGCACGCGGTCCCCTACGGCCTTGATGCCGTATCGGCTGCCTTCAAGTCCGGAGTGGTCCGGCTGCTGGAGGAGCAGGTGCGGAACGCCCGGGGAGAAACACGCAGAGCGGTGGAAGCCGCGCTGGAGTTCGTGCGAAGTGAGGAGCCGCTGTACTTCAAATCCCTCAGGGACTGGGAGGAGTCCTTCCGGGCCGACTCGTCGGGAAGCACCGAAGTGGTTCTCGCCATGGCCTCCGTGGACCGTGCCGCGGGCGAGTCGTACCGCCAGTCGCTCCCCCTTGCGCTGGGGGCCGGGACCGCTGCCCCGCGCAGTGTCGAGCCCCCCTCCACCGCGGCCGTGCATACGCTCGTGGAGTCCACCACGCTGCACGCCGGCATGCTCGACGGCTTCCTGCTGGGCAGGCTGCCGGTCGAGGTGTTCCTGGAAGCCACCGAGCAACCGTCCCGCGGCTTCCTCGTTCGCCAACTGGGCTTGCTGCGACGAGGCATCCAACCGGACGCATCCCGACTGACCGAGGCTGTAACGGAGTTCAGCGCGTGGATGCGGGAGGCCTTCGACCGAGCCTTCCGCGACACCGATGAGCGCGCGCGGGCGGTCCTGGACGGCAACCGGAACCTGATGCGCTTCAGCCTCTCCCAGGACGCGCTGACCGGCGCACTCGGCGCCGGACTCGATGTGCCGATGGCCGACAGGGACCAGGACTACCTCGACCTCCGGGTCCTCGACCGGAGTGTGCCGGCCGCCGACGGTGCGGCCGGTGTCGGAGAACTCGACGCATGGCAGATGCGGCAGCGCGTCGTCACGGGAGCCTACGTCGGCTGATCCGGACGGCACTCCCCCATCAGCGGCACGGAGCCGCTGCCGGAGACGTCCGCGAGCGCGAGCGACAGGGCGGCCAGTGTCACGCCACAGGTGACGCGGCCGCTCTGCAACCACTTCGCCACCTCCGTACGGGAGACCCAGACCGGCTCGGCCACCGACTCCATGGCCTCCGGTGCGGCGGTCGACAGGACGTCTGCCGGTCCGGCGCGGCGGACTTCGGCGGCGAAGACGCGCACTTCCGATTCGATCAGCCCTGTCTCCGCGTGAATGACGCCCAGTGGGCGCAGCCCGGACGGGGCGCAGTCGAAGCCGGTCTCCTCCCGTAGCTCCCGTGCGGCCGCGGCAGCCGGTTCCTCGTCCGCTTCGCAACCACCCCGGGGGAACTCCAGGGAGACTTCGCCGATCGGGTAGCGATACGTGGGAACGAACGCGAAGCCGTCCTCCCCCATGGGGACGATCACCACTCCGCCGTGGGACCACTGCCAGCGCAGATAGCGCCCCTGCCCGCCCGACGGCGAGAGCACTTCATCGTCGAACAGCACCCCGAAGCGGTTGCGGAAGACCTCCACTGCCCGCTGTCGGCGGATGGGCGGGGGTTCAGCGTGGGCGGACGCCTCGTTGTCCATCTGGGCCGTACTCCTGTCAGCTCGTGAGACCGTCCAGCACGGTCGTCATCTGCAGCCATGATGGGCGTTCATGTGCGAATTCGTCGAGTTCGTCGCTGAGTTGGAGCAGCACCCGGAGAACCTGCGACTGCTGCTCACGCAGCCGCCGCGAGGTACGCAGCGGTAGCGCCGCGCGTTCCGACGCCGCCCGGCTCAGCGTCCGGTAGGCCTCGCTGAAGCGCCCGGCCCGGATCAGCCCGAATCCATGGCGTTGCAGGGCTTCGGGCAGCCTGGCGAGATAGCGGTCGGCCCGGAGCGTGAGCAGCTCCTCCAGCCGCTCGACCGCCTGCCTGCTGGAGACGAGTGCCTGCTCGGTCTCGCCTGTGCGATGACGACACTCGGCGAGGGTCTCCAGACAGGCGAGGTACACATCGTCGTCGCGTGCTCCCTCCGGCACCTGCTCGCACCGCACGATGCCCTCGGCCGCATCCCGGGCCGCGCCGCTGAACTGCGCGTCTCCCAGCCGCAGCAGGGCCAGCAAGCTCAGCGCGCCCGCCATGTCCATGAAGGTGCGATGCCGTCTGCCGGGATCACTCCCGATGAGTTGCCGGTACAGGGACACCGCCTCGGCGCTGAGAGCAAGCGCCGACTCCGTCTCTCCGGACCTGTGCCGCAGCAGGCCCAGAGTGTGCAGGGCCGCTGCGTAGTCGGGTCGGTACTGCGCGGACCTGCGGACGAGATCACGGCTCAGTACGACTGCCTCGTCGGCTGCCCTCAAGGCGTCCTCCCGGCGCCCGCTCTCCTCCAGCCGCAGGCTGTACCTGCGCAGACGCCTCAGACGCAGGTGGCGACCGGCGTCGTCGCCCGCTGTGTCGGGGAGTTGGAGCAGCCGCTGGAGCACGAGCGCCGACAGGGGGGCGAGGCCGGACGGATAGCTGGGCAGTCGGGGTTCGACAAGGTGAAGCAGGTCGGTCCCGCAGGTCACCAACACCGGTCGGACCAGGTCCAGCAGGGGTTCGGGGTGCGGCACCCGCGCAGCGACGGTCACGAGGGCCGGCACCAGGGCTCGGGGCTCGTCGCGCACGACCTGCGCGAGCGCCCGGTCGAGGATCGCGTGGGCGGGATGGTCCGCGACCCGACCCACGCTCGTACAGCCGCGGGCCCGAGCCAGCACGTCCAGTGTCTCCAGCACGGACCTGTCCCGCGCTCGCTCGTCCCCGAGCGCGGAGACGTCCAGAAGAACGCCCAGGTAGGCGACGGTGTCGCCGGAACTCTCGGGCTCCGCCAGCACACGCCGTACCAGGATCTCGCCCAGTCGGTCAGGCTCAAGGGGTGCGACGTGCTGGTCGTCCGTTGCGGGATACAGCGCGCGCAGGCAGGAACGCACTGCGGGAGCGTTGACCGGCGGCTGCCCCGGGAAGGCGCCGCTGCGCACGGCAGTCAGCAGCGCGATCAGCTCGCCCCCGTCCCGCCGCTGCGCCAGAGTGGGCAACAGCAGCAAGCCCTCTGCCATCAGCCGTCCCGTGCGCCCCGCCAGGACACCGCCGGTCCCGAGACGGTCCTTGAGCAGGGCGTACCATCCCGTGATCTCGTGCCGACAGATCCGTGCCAGCGGATCGTCGCTCTCCTTCCACTCCTCGCCCTGGCGCAGGGTGAGGACAGCGTCGAGGGCAGCCGCGAGCATTCCCAGCATCGAGTCCTGACGGCCGGCCCGGTGCGTGAGGGAAGGCGGCATGAGCACCCAGGAGCATTCCAGCTGACGCGCGAACTCTCCGAACGCCTCGGTGAGCAGGGTGCCGGGATCCCTGGCAGTCAGTGTGTTGGGCAGCCTCCGCGAGCTCGCTCCCTTCAAAGCCCAGTCCTCTATGTGGTGTTCTTCCAACTCCTCCTTCAGCGCGTCCCACAAGGGCTCCTCGGAACGTGCCAGCAGCAGCACACGCAGGGTGATCCCATCAGGTCGATATCGGTGCACATGCCTCAGAAGAGCGCTGATGTCGCCGAGCCGCGCTTGCGCGTAGTCGAACACCACCAAGCAGGGGAAATCCGCGGCGAGTGCGTCGGTGAGGTCTTTCAGCCACTGAGGCCGCTGCAGAGGGTCGCCGAGTGACTCCTTGTCCGCGAACCCCGCGATCCAGCCCGTCCGCCGCAGCCTGCGGCACAGTTCGGCGGAGAGGCGGGTCTTGCCCGAACCGCCCGGCGCGTACAGCAGGCGCAGCGATTGGCCGTCGTGTTCAGAGCACCACTTCTGCAGCTCGCCGAGTTCTGGGCGCTCCACGAACGGCATGGCTCCGCGTGCCAGCATCTGCGCCGGCGTGTTCCCCGAAAGCGAACCGACGGGCTCCGGGCCGAAGAGGTCTGTCTGCCGGCCCCTGCGGTCGCGGGCGAGATCGAACCAGTTCGTCCCGGGCCGGTGCGCCGCGTGGTTGCGTTCCAGCAGTCCCGGCAGGTGTTCCCTCACGGCGTCGATGGGGATCAGCCAACCCCCGAGCTCCCCTTCTCGTGGCGTGACGCCTTGAGCACCCCGCACACGCGCCCCGTCGTCGTATCGAGCACTGGACCGCCGCTGAATCCCTGGACCACCTGGTCCCACTGGAGCCGTACGAAGCGTCCGCTGCGACCGGCCACCGTCAGGTGCAGGGTGTCGGGCTGTACGCCCGGTTCCAACGTGTGCCCGCTGAATCCGTGGACGGACACGGACACCGCCTGCGTCGGGCCCGCCTGGTCGAGCCACACCCCCTGCGCATCGTGCGCGGGCTCGCTGAGCCGTAACTCGGCGAGATCTGGAAAGTCATAGGTGCTTCCCGCGCCCTTCACCTCGGGTACGCGACGCACGACGCCGATCGTGATCGTGCGCCCCTCAACCGTCGCCGCCATATTGCCCTCTTCGCGTCCGGCTACCACGTGCGCGCAGGTGAGGGCGGTATCAGGCGTCACCAGGAACCCTGTCCCGCAGAAGGCTTCACCATCCCAAATGCCCACGACGTTCTGCTCGGTGAGCATGCGTAACCGCTCGAGTCCCGCACCGTCCAGGCGCCTGCTTGTCGGCATCGGTCTCCCCTTGAAACGGCTCCGCACAACGGACTCATGCCAGGTCACTTCCCGACAGCATTCTGCCGACACGTCAGCTACGGCATCGCTTCGGTCCACGCTTGCGACTGGAGGATCGCGTACGGCCCATGGGTGTCCGGTGGCTACTGACCGTCGGCCGTTCTCCCGGTGCCGGGCCGGATCACCTCAGGCTGTGCCGCGAAGAAGCGCACCCGCGATGCCGGAACGAACCACAAACTGGCCTTCCCAGACCGGCTGTTGACCACGCTGGTGCACCTCCGCCACGGGGCGACACAGGCACTGAGATTCGCGTACGCCACCCACGAACTCGTCAGCGGGCAGATCCCGTACGCACGCGGCAGGGCCGCACCCCGGGAGTCCCGGGGTGCGGCCCTTGCGTCACGCCGTGGCTCAGCTGCGGATCAGGCTGCGGAGCACGTACTGCAGGATGCCGCCGTTGCGGTAGTAGTCCGCCTCGCCGGGAGTGTCGATGCGGACGACCGCGTCGAACTCCACACCGGTGTCGGTGGTGACCTTCACCGTACGGGGGGTGGTGCCGTTGTTCAGCTCGGTGACGCCGGTGAAGGAGAAGGCCTCCTCGCCGGTGAGGCCGAGGGTCTCGGCGTTCTGGCCCTCGGGGAACTGGAGCGGGAGGACGCCCATGCCGATGAGGTTCGAGCGGTGGATGCGCTCGTAGGACTCGGCGATGACGGCCTTGACGCCCAGGAGCGCGGTGCCCTTGGCGGCCCAGTCGCGGGACGAGCCGGAGCCGTACTCCTTGCCCGCGAGGATCGCGAGCGGGGTGCCGGCGGCCTGGTAGTTCTGCGAGGCGTCGTAGATGAACGACACCGGACCGCCGTCCTGGGTGAAGTCGCGGGTGTAGCCGCCCTCGGTACCCGGCGCGATCTGGTTGCGCAGGCGGATGTTGGCGAACGTGCCGCGGATCATGACCTCGTGGTTACCACGGCGCGAGCCGTAGGAGTTGAAGTCACGGCGCTCGATGCCGTGCTCCGTGAGGTACTTGCCGGCCGGGGTGTCGGCCTTGATGGCACCGGCCGGGGAGATGTGGTCGGTGGTGACCGAGTCGCCCAGCTTGGCCAGGACGCGGGCGCCGGTGATGTCCTCGACCGGGGCCGGGTCCATCGCCATGCCCTCGAAGTACGGGGGCTTGCGCACGTAGGTGGACTCGGCGTCCCACTCGAAGGTGTTGCCGGTCGGGATGGGGAGCGCCTGCCACTGGGCGTCACCCGCGAAGACGTCCTGGTAGGACTTGTTGAACATGTCCTCGCCGATGGCGTTGGCCACGACGTCGTTGACCTCGGCCTCGGTGGGCCAGATGTCGGCCAGGTAGACCGGCTTGCCGTCCTGGTCGGTGCCCAGGGCGTCCTTGGTGATGTCGACCTTCATCGAACCGGCGATGGCGTACGCGACGACCAGCGGCGGGGACGCCAGGTAGTTCATCTTGACGTCGGGGTTGATGCGGCCCTCGAAGTTACGGTTGCCGGAGAGGACCGACGTGACCGCGAGGTCGTTGTCGTTGACGGCCTTGGAGACCTCCTCCGGCAGCGGGCCGGAGTTGCCGATGCAGGTGGTGCAGCCGTAGCCGACGAGGTTGAAGCCGACCTTGTCGAGGTAGGGGGTGAGCCCCGCCTTGTCGAAGTAGTCGGTGACGACCTTGGAGCCCGGGGCGAGGGTGGTCTTGACCCACGGCTTGCGGGTCAGGCCCTTCTCGACCGCCTTCTTCGCCACGAGCGCGGCGGCGACCATGACGTACGGGTTCGAGGTGTTGGTGCAGGAGGTGATCGCGGCGACGGTGACGGCGCCGTGGTCGATCTCGTACGTCGAGCCGTCGGGGGCCGTGACGGTGGTCGGCTTCGACGGGATGCCGTTGGAGGTGGCCGGGGAGTCGGAGGCCGGGAAGGACTCCTTGCCCGCCTCCTCGTCGTCGGAGACGTAGTTGCGGACGTCCTGGGCGAACTGCTGCGCGGCGTTGGCGAGGACGATGCGGTCCTGCGGGCGCTTCGGTCCGGCGATGGAGGGGACGACCGTGGCGAGGTCCAGCTCCAGCTTCTCGGAGAAGTCGGGCTCGGCGGCCGGGTCCAGCCAGAGGCCCTGCTCCTTGGCGTACGCCTCGACGAGGGCGACCTGCTGCTCGTCGCGGCCGGTCAGGCGCAGGTACTTCAGCGTCTCGTCGTCGATCGGGAAGATCGCGGCGGTGGAGCCGAACTCCGGCGACATGTTGCCGATGGTGGCGCGGTTGGCCAGGGAGGTGGCGGCGACGCCCTGCCCGTAGAACTCGACGAACTTGCCGACGACGCCGTGCTTGCGGAGCATCTCGGTGATGGTCAGCACGAGGTCGGTGGCGGTGGTGCCGGCCGGGAGCTCGCCGGTCAGCTTGAAGCCGACGACGCGCGGGATGAGCATGGAGACCGGCTGGCCGAGCATGGCGGCCTCGGCCTCGATGCCGCCGACGCCCCAGCCCAGCACGCCGAGGCCGTTGACCATGGTGGTGTGCGAGTCGGTGCCGACGAGGGTGTCGGGGTAGGCCTGGCCGTTGCGGACCATGACCGTACGCGCCAGGTGCTCGATGTTCACCTGGTGGACGATGCCGGTGCCCGGGGGGACGACCTTGAACTCGTCGAAGGCGGTCTGGCCCCAGCGCAGGAACTGGTAGCGCTCCTTGTTGCGACCGTACTCCAGCTCCACGTTCTGGCCGAAGGCTTCCTTGGTGCCGAACTTGTCGGCGATGACGGAGTGGTCGATGACCAGCTCGGCCGGGGCCAGCGGGTTGATCTTCGCCGGGTCGCCGCCCAGCTCCTTCACGGCCTCACGCATGGTGGCGAGGTCCACGACACAGGGCACGCCGGTGAAGTCCTGCATGATCACGCGGGCCGGCGTGAACTGGATCTCCTGGCTGGGCTGAGCCTGGGAGTCCCAGCCGCCGATGGCCCGGATGTGGTCGGCGGTGATGTTCGCGCCGTCCTCGGTACGGAGCAGGTTCTCCAGCAGGACCTTCAGGCTGTACGGGAGGCGCGCGGAGCCCTCGACCTTGTCCAGCTTGAAGATCTCGTACGACTCGTCGCCCACGCGCAGCGTGCTGCGGGCGTCGAAGCTGTTCGCCGACACGACAGTCTCCTTCTTCAATGTGCGCGTCTACCGCGCCGCGCCTCATTGGCAGCGGGCACCGCGTTGTGCCGCCTACGGCCCCGACCATCCGCTAAGGTAAGGCTTAGTTAGGTAACCCTTACCGGGCGGCGGCTGTGGTGCGCCTCGGCACATATCTCGATGTCGAGATAACTCTAGTACATAGCCGCCGCTCGGTCATGCCCAGGTGCCCTCTCACACATCCGGGCGCCTTCCGTCCGCGTGCCCGGATGCCCTTCCACCGCTCCTACCCGCGCCCGTGGACGCGATGCGGGCGGTCACAGGAGAGAACCACGGCGCACGGAGGCCCGCCCCCTCTGCGGATGGCGGAGGGGGCGGGCCCGAGCGGGATGCCGTGCGGTGCGGTTACGACGCGTCGCGGACCGTACCCTCGACGGGCGCGCCGAGCGGCTGCTCGTCGTCGTTCATGAACTGGAAGCGGACGTACTCGGCCGGCTCCTTCTCCTGGTCACGGACGGTCGGAACGGTCAGGTCCACCGACGCCTGCCCGGCCGGGACCGACGTCCACAGCGTCCCGTACGGGACCTTCGAGAGCGGGATCGCCGGGTCCGGGATCTCGTCCACGAGCTGGGACACCCACTCCCGGTCCACGTCGGCCGTGGACAGCTCCGGGCGGCCGCCGGGGACGGGGACCAGCTGGGCCAGCGTCCAGATCTCCATGTCCGCCTTCTCCGAGAGCGCGATGCGCCACGTCAGCGGCGCGCCCTCGGTGACGTCGGTGGCGACCGGCTTGACGGTCACCTTCGGCATCGGGTCGTCGTTCTCGGCGGTGACGCCGCCGGAGTCCGCGCCGACGACCGTCCCCCGGACCGCCTTGACCGCGATGTCGTGGGCCTTGTCATAGCCGTAGCGCTTGTTGCCCTCGACCTTCACCCTGACCTTGATCCCGGCGGTGCCGGGGCCGACCTTGACGAGCTTCCCGGTGGACTTGCCGGTGTCCGGGTCGATGACGTACAGCCGGACCGTCCCGGCGTTCTTGCCGGTGGTGCGGACGGGCACCTGGTACGTACGGAAGCCGGAGTCGCCCTCCTTGACGGTGAGGCGGCCGATGTCGACGCGGGCGAGGGGCGCGGCCGGGGCCGCGGGGGTGCCCGGCTTCCACGACCAGGCGTCCATCAGCCACGCCTTGCCGGAGGAGGAGACCGGGGTCAGCTCCAGGTGGGCGATCCGGCCGAGGTCGAGCTTGGCGCGGGTCGCGGGGGCCAGCGGGACACGGACCTCCTGGGCCCAGTACGAGCTGGTCCGGTCGGTGCCGGGGAGGCCGTCGATACGGACGGTGCCCAGCTTGGCGCGCTTGCCCTTGGCGTCCTTGACGTGGACGTCGAAGCGGGTGTTGCCGGTGTTCGGCGGTACGGCGATGCGCAGGGCGAGGCTCTGGGCGCCCTTGGCCGCGACCGGCCTGCCCGGGGTGACCCGGGCGACGGTGCCCGGCTTCTTCCAGTCCAGGGCGATCGCGCGGCGGCCGGCCTCGTGCTCCGGGTTCCAGTACGCGAAGTGCGGCGAGGTGCCGGGGTCCTTCTCGCCCATGCAGGCGGAGCGGCCGGGGGCGACGGCGTCACAGAGCCGGGCTCCGGTGACCTTCGGCGGGCCCTGCGGGTCGTCGGGCAGGAACCCGGCGCTCCGGTTGCCGCCGACCGCGTGGGTCAGCACCCGGGCGGGGTCGGCGGAGGGGGCGCGGCGGCCGGTGCCGTCGACCAGCTGGCGTACGCGGTCGTCACCGCCGACGAAGAGCCGCGCGGCGGCGGCGATGTAGGTCGCACCCGCCTTGTGCTGCTGGTCCGCGGTGAGCCGCCCGGCGGCACCGGGCGAGCAGAGCGGGTCGGGGGCTTCCTCGTCGTGCCAGAAGTCGTCGTCGGCCGGGGCCTTGGCCTGGCCCGGGGTCCACTCGGTGTTGAAGTAGTTGTGGTTGGCGCCGACCATGTAGACCGAGCTGTGCAGGGCCTTGCCCCGGCTGACCCCACGGGTGCCGTCCGTGAACACCTGGCCCTGGAGGTCGGCGACGTCACCGTCGCAGCCGGGCAGGATCGTGAGCGAGGGAACGTCCGGCACGGGGTTGTGGCCGAAGAGGGTGGGGCCGATGTGGACCGTGCCGCGAATGTTCCAGCGGGCCTTGGAGCGGTAGCCGTCCTGGGCGGCCGGCGGCTGGTAGAGGCTGTCCATCACCGCGCGGTTGACGCCTTCGCCGCCGCGCGAGTGCCCGACGAGGAGCACCCGGGAGAGGTCGGCCTTGGGCGTCTTGCGCAGGGCGGCGGGCGCCGAGGCGGGCTTGGCGGCCCAGTCGGCCCAGCGGCCGAGGTGGTTGCGGATCAGCGAGGAGCGGGCCTGCGCGCCGCCGTCCTCGGCCTGCCAGTCCTGGCCGTTGATGCCGTTGGCGGAGATGGAGACGGTCACGTACCCCTGGGAGGCCAGCAGCTTCTGGTCGCGCAGATAGCCCCGGTGGCTGGGGATCGGCTTGCTGCCCTTCTCACAGGGCCAGGCGCCGGAGGCCTCCCCGTCCTTGCCGGGGACGTAACAGGTGGCGTGGCGGCCGTGCAGGAAGAGGGCGACCGGACGCTTGCCGGGGGCCTTCGTCGGGGCGACCACGACACCGCGCATCTCGACGCGTTCGGGGAAGCCGGGGAGCTTGACGCCGGGGAGGTCGTACTCGGTGGTCGTGGTGGCGTACGAGCCCGCCTTGCCCGGGTCGACGGTGCCCGCGGGCAGCTTGGGCGGCAGCTTCGGGGCGGGCGGCTTCGCCTGGCGGCTCGCGCCGGAGCCGGGGGTCTCCCCCTCGTCCAGCCTGCGCCCGGCGGCCTCGACCCGGAGGTCGTCCAGGTCGGCGGTGCGGACCTCTTCGAGCGGCAGCCGGAACGTCCGGCCGTCGTCCTGCGGTTCGGGTACGCCCACGAGTGCGCCGTTCGCGCGGAACTCCACGCGGGCGTCGCCCATGGGGACCGGCTCGGGCGCCCGCCACTCCAGGTGGTTGCGCCCGTTCTCGGCGGCGATGCGCCAGCCCGGCGGCAGTGTCCCCCCGGCATCGGCCGCGGCGGTGGCGGTGCGCACCTCCGGCGGCGCGGGGGCGGCGTACGCCCCCGTCGGCGCCACCCCCGCCACCGTCAGCACCGCTACCGCGGTGGCCCATGCTTTCCGGCCACGTATCAAAGCTCCTCCTCAACCCTGGCTCTGCGCACGTCCGTTCCGTTGGTCTGTATCCGGTTCGAACGCGCTCTCGGAGAGCGAGACGGGGAGTCGAACGCGCGGGTTGCCTCCGGGACCGGAGTGATCCGCGGCTCTCCCGCGAGAGGCGATGGATAGGCTCGTGCGGCGGAAGAGGCTCGCACGGCGGAGGGGTGACGGAGTGAAGGTCAGCGAGAGCGATCTGCGGCTGGAGGACGGCCGCACGCTCCATGTGTACGACACCGGCGGCGACGGCCCGGTCGTCCTCTGGCACCACGGCACGCCCAATACCGGCGCCCCGCCCGCGCCGCTCTTCGCCGCCGCCGAGGCGCTGGGCGTCCGCTGGATCTCGTACGACCGCCCCGGCTACGGCGGTTCGTCCCCGCTCCCGGACCGGACCGTGGCCTCGGCCGCCACCGACGTACGGGCCATCACCGACGCGCTCGCCGTCGGCCGGTTCACCGTCCTCGGCCACTCCGGCGGCGGCCCGCACGCCCTGGCCTGCGCCGCCCTGCTGGGCGACCGGGTCCTGGGGGCGGCGACGGTGGCAGGCCTCGCCCCGTACGACGCGGAGGGGCTGGACTGGTACGCGGGCATGGTGCCCTCCTCGGCCGCCTCGCTGCGGGCGGCGGCGGAGGGGCGGGCGGCGAAGGAGGCGTACGAGGCGGGCGCGGCGTACGACCCGGACATGTTCACCGACGCCGACCACGAGGCGCTGGCCTCCATCTGGTCCTGGTTCGACGAGGTGGTGGGCCCGGCCCTGGAGGGCGGCCCGGACGCCCCGATCACCGACGACCTGGCGTACGTCGCCCCGTGGGGCTTCGACCCCGCGACGATCGCGGCGCCCCTGCTCCTGCTCCACGGCGAGGAGGACCGGATCGCCCCCGCCGACCACAGCCGCTGGCTGGCGGAACACTGCCCGACGGCCGAACTGCGGCTGCGCCCGGGGGCGGGGCACATCTCGGTGCTGGAGGCGGGGGCGGAGGCGCTGGAGTGGCTGGCGGCCCGGAGGGGATGAGGAGCGACCGGAGGGGATGAGGCACGAGGAGGGCGTGCGCCCCCCGTACGGACGCACGCCCTGCGCCGCTCGACCCCACCCGGGAGACGATGGAACGGCGGACGGCGGCCGTTGCACTCCTGTCACTCGAACGGCACACCCCCACGACAGCCTCATCTCATATCTGAGATAACCTGCCGCCATGTCAGACGACTACCTCGCACGCATCGGCAAGCTCATCCGTGACGCCCGGCAGCACCGGGGCTGGACACAGACGCAGCTGGCCGAGGCGCTCGGCACGAGCCAGAGCGCCGTCAACCGCATCGAGCGCGGCAACCAGAACATCAGCCTTGAGATGATCGCCCGCATCGGCGAAGCCCTCGACAGCGAGATCGTGTCGCTCGGCTACTCCGGGCCCATGCATCTGCGGGTCGTCGGCGGCCGCCGGCTCTCCGGCGCGATCGACGTCAAGACCAGCAAGAACGCCTGCGTCGCGCTGCTCTGCGCCTCGCTCCTCAACAAGGGCCGCACGGTCCTGCGCCGGGTGGCCCGGATCGAGGAGGTGTTCCGGCTCCTGGAGGTGCTCAGCTCCATCGGGGTGCGCACCCGCTGGATCAACGACGGCGTGGACCTGGAGCTGGTCCCGCCGGCCGAGCTGGACATGGCGGCGATCGACGCGGACGCGGCGCGCCGGACCCGTTCGATCATCATGTTCCTGGGCCCGCTGCTGCACCGGATGGAGCAGTTCACCCTGCCGTACGCGGGCGGCTGCGACCTGGGCACCCGCACGATCGAGCCGCACATGATCGCGCTGCGCCGGTTCGGCCTGGAGATTGCCGCGACCGAGGGGCTGTACCACGCGCAGGTGGACCGCTCGGTCTCCCCCGGCCGCCCCATCGTGCTGACCGAGCGCGGCGACACGGTGACCGAGAACGCCCTGCTGGCCGCCGCCCGCCACGACGGCACGACGGTCATCCGCAACGCCTCCTCCAACTACATGGTCCAGGACCTCTGCTTCTTCCTGGAGGCACTGGGCGTACGGGTCGACGGCATCGGCACGACGACCCTCACCGTGCACGGGGTCCCGCGGATCGACGTGGACGTGGACTACTCCCCCTCCGAGGACCCGGTCGAGGCGATGAGCCTGCTGGCCGCCGCCGTGGTGACCGAGTCCGAACTCACCATCCGCCGGGTGCCGATCGAGTTCCTGGAGATCGAGCTGGCGGTCCTGGAGGAGATGGGCGTCGACTGCGACCGCACCCCGGAGTACGCGGCCGACAACGCCCGCACCCGCCTGGTGGACCTCACCGTCCGGCCCTCCAAGCTGGAGGCGCCGATCGACAAGATCCACCCGATGCCGTTCCCCGGCCTCAACATCGACAACGTCCCGTTCTTCGCGGCCATCGCGGCCGCCGCCCACGGCCAGACCCTGATCCACGACTGGGTCTACGACAACCGCGCGATCTACCTCACCGACCTCAACCGCCTGGGCGGCCGCCTCCAACTCCTCGACCCCCACCGCGTCCTGGTCGAAGGCCCCACCCGCTGGCGCGCCGCCGAAATGATGTGCCCACCCGCCCTGCGCCCGGCGGTGGTGGTCCTGCTGGCGATGATGGCGGCCGAGGGCACCTCCGTACTGCGCAACGTCTATGTCATCAACCGGGGCTACGAGGAACTGGCGGAGCGGCTCAACTCGGTGGGGGCGCAGATCGAGATCTTCCGGGACATCTGACGGGCGGGGTGTTGTGCCCGTTGGACCCAAGGGGCACAACACCGCAGCATGCCATCTGAGCTGCGAATACTCACCTCCACGGCCCGTCACTGATCACTGTTGTTTTTCAGTGCCTTGTGCAACACATGTGCAAGATGATCTTGCATAGTCGACGATGCGTCAGGCCAACCTGAGCAGCCGTCTACCTTCACGCAGAGTTGTCACCGAAGGAACCTCGCAACGTCCGCCCCAGGGGCGTCGAGGCTCGTGCCAGGGTTGTCCCATGACGCCGATGATCCCCGCGCACGTCCCCGACGAGCCGCCGCTCACCTACGCCGACAGCTTCGGCATACCGGTGCTGTTTCGCAACGGGCCCGCGGCCAAGCCCGTAAGCAGTGGCGGACGGCCGAGCACAAGGCGTGGAGCGCAACGGACGGGTTGAAGCTTCGCCTTGATCGTGGACACCTGGAGACTGGGATCTTGAGGTTCCAGAGGAAGTAGCACCAGGTGGGAAGCAAGTACACGAAGCGGTACACCGAGGAGTTCAAGCGGGACGCGATCGCGCTCGTCGACTCCTCGGACAAGACGGTCACCGCGGTCGCCCGGGAACTCGGCATCAGCTCGGAGTCCTTGCGCGGCTGGTACCGCCGAGCCAAAGCCGGCCGGGGCGAGGACGCCCCGCGCGAGCTGACCAGCGCCGAGCGCGACGAACTGCGCCGCCTGGGGCGCCGGGTGAACCGCAAGCGCATCGCCCGCGTCATGCGTGAGCGCGACATCCGCGGCGTCACCCGCCGCAGACACCGCTCGCTGACCCGGCCGGACGCGAAGGCGAAGCCAGCCCCGGACCTGATCGGCCGCGACTTCCACGCCGCGCGTCCGGGCACCCGGCTGGTCGGCGACATCACCTACCTCCCGACGGCCGAGGGCTGGCTCCACCTCGCCCGCTGGCTGGACCTGGCCACCCGCGAGGTCGTCGGCTATGCGATGGCTGATCACCAGCGCGCCGAGCTCGTCGTGGACGCGCTCGACATGGCCCACGGCCGAGGCGGTCTTGAGCCCGGATGCGTGATCCACAGCGATTGCGGCAGCGAGTACACATCGGCGCAATTCGCGCATCGAATAACGGAGTTGGGGCTGCGGCAGAGCTGCGGACGCACCGGATCGTGTTCCGACAACGCGGCTGCGGAGAGTTTCCGGACCCTGCTCAAGGAAGAGATCGGAACTCGGACCTGGCCCGACCGGGCCACCGCCCGCGCCGAGGTCTTCACCTTCATCGAGACCTTCTACAACCGCCGCCGCCTGCGCAAGCACAAGACCTTCGGGTACCTCACCCCGGCCGAGACCAGGCAGCGGCGTCAAAACACCCTCGCGGCATAACGAACAAGTGTCCAGGATCATGGGGAAACTTCACCCTCAGAGGCTTTACCAAACCGGTCACCCGCATCGCCGGCCTGTTGCGCAACCTGGGCAAGATCCCGGAATCAGCCGTCCAGGTCCTGAAGGCCGAGTACGACGCGGACCCCGGCGGCCGCGCGTCCGGCTTCTCCGTCCACCCGCTCCTCGTACCGCTCATCAACGAGCTGGGGGAGGAAGGCGAGTCGTGACCGCCGACCGGGTATTTCACGGAACGTAAGGAGTCGGCGAAGCCGCGTTGTTACTCTCCGCGCCATGTCTCACTCAGCAGCGCGGGAGATGCGCTCTCCGATCCTGTCGATCCACCCGTACATTCCGGCGTTCGAGCAGCACGGCACGGTCATCTGTTCCATGGCCACGAGCGGCGAGTGCGACAAGAAGCTCGTCGCGGAAGTGCGCACCGAGTTCCGCGACGGCAGCGTCCATCACTGGCGAGTGTGCGGCGAGTGGCTAACCACCCATCCGTCAGCCATCGCCCACATCGAAGCGAACGGCTTCCAGGAGCCTGCCGCCTCTTGACGGTGGGCGTCGGAGCGCCGCGGTGACGGTTACGCCAGCCGGTAGACGGCCTGATCCGACTCCGGCCTCACGATCAGACCGTCGTCGGCGAGCTCGCGCAGGTTGCGGCGGGCTTCCTTGCCCGCGGCTTCGTCGTCCGTCGGCCAATATCCGGCGACCCGTAGGGCCAGTACGGCGCGTTCCGTGTCCCAGCTGCCACCCAGCGCCTGGATCACAGCAGCAAGCGCCTGCTTATGCGTCAGGTGCTTCTCTGTCATGTCACCCTCCCTTGAGAGACCGCCACAGCATGGCACGCGACGGCGGGGCTCCTGCCGGCCGGTGCGGCGGACGCGGTCACGCAGGCCCGAAACGCCCTACACCCCCTGCGACCATCACCGTTCCAGCATCATGACCCCCATGACCGACGGGTGTGGGGGTATGGGAAGCAGCGGCCCGGTTCGACCGGGGCACAGCCGCCAAGGACGAAGCCGGCGCGGAGCAGGAGCGCAAGCAGGTGCTGGCCCAATTTCTCCTGGAGGAGTGGCCCACGCTGCCCCCGGAGCGCTACCCATTGGGCCTGGAGCAATCCCGGCCCCGGGATGACGTACTGCCGGCTCATGGAGTACGACACCCAGTCCCTGGGCAGTATCAAGGGCGGCAGCGCCGCGAAGCACATCATGTACCGCCACAACTCCGGTGAGTGGCGGCTGGCGGCGCCCCTGCGTGGGATGGAGCCCCAGGCTGTGTGCGGACGTCTTCGGGCCGAGCTTCTCCGGGCGTTGACCGCCATTTCATGGTGATTTCGCGGCCGTGGACGAACTGGAAAAGTACCCGCCCATCGAGGTGACCCGGCCGTGGGGCAGCAAAGGCGGCGGCCTGGCCACGGTGCAACTGATCTTCAACATCCGGGAGAAGACCGCCAATCAGTCGAATTGGTTCACCTCCTAGCGCTGGAAGCCTGCTCTGGCGGCGGCCGGCCTCATCAAGCCTCTCCATCCCAACGAGAAGGGACGGCGCTGGGAGAAGTCCCGCAACAAGATGCTGCACGCCCTCCGACACCTGTATGCGTCCATGATGATCAACGGCGGGGCAGACGTGTACACACTGGCGGATCGACTCGGACACGCCGACCCTGCGTAAGGACGTGCACCGGATCGTGGGAGCCGGTCCCAAGATCGTATGGAGTTCCGGGACATTTGATGAGCGGATGCCGCCGCACCCCGTTTGACCTGCCAATTAGCGGGCCAGGGAGGGCTGCGGCGGCTTCCCTGGGACTTTGAACCCGCGGCGGGATACGGGCCACGCTCCACAGGATCTGCCGACCGGCCGCAGCTACGCGAAGATCGCGTCGATGGCGGCGGCGCCCCGTGCGCCGGCGCGGGGCAGGAAGTGGGAGTACTGCCGCAGCGTGAACCCGGGGGCGGAGTGCCCCAGCCGGCGTGCCAGGGAGACGATCGATTCACCAGCCTCCAGTTCCTCGGAGGCCAAGAAGTGGCGCAGGGCGTGGAAGCCGTGCTCCCGGGACGGCTCCCACACGCGAGCGCCGTCGGCGCCCTCCTCCAGCGGAGCGATCACGCCCGCCGCAGCCAGAGCGGGCTTCCACACGTAGGGGTTGAAGTAGTCGCGGTTGACGGCCTTCTGTTCGCGTCCTGTCACCAAGAGGCGGTAGGCCCTCGGCCGCCGGTGTTTGGCTTCCACCGGCGTCTCGGCAGGAGTCGGAGCGTCCAAGGCAGCGTGACCGGGATCGGCGCGCACTGCTCCGTGTGCTGCTGGAGGGCCCGAGCCACGCTGGACGGCAGCGGCACGTCCCGTACCTTGCAGCCCTTGGGGAGGGCGAAGCACAGCCTCGCGCACCATCTTGACCTGCCGCCGGACGTGGACGACTTCCGTGGCGAAGCCAATGTCCTCCCTCCATGGAAAGCCCGAGCGCCTCCCCCTGCCGGAGCCCAAGGCCGACGCGCCGCTCGACGGGCGGGCCCGACACATCGATTGACCCGCGCTATCTGATCCAGAACGACCACCTCACACTCCGTCAGAGACGGCGGGCGACGCCGTGTTCGACCCGGATGCGGCGTGAGAAGTGGGCCTTGCCCTGACGTTCACGCAGGTCCTCGCACCGGTCCGGGGCATTCTTCTTGAACGTGCGGTGCGGTGGCGTCACGACGCGTCCGCCGACCTGTGCGCTCCGAGTCTCTGATAGTCGGCATCGGCAAGTATCTCGACCGCTGGACCGTCGGCCAGGAGCTCGACCAACCCCAACTCGTGGGTGGTGTCCGCGCAGATGCCTGGTGGGGTCGGGCAGAACGGCAGTCGTCCGTCTCCCTCGGTGAACACCATTGCCTTCACGACGTTCTGCTTGTTCTTGCCGGAGATGCACGTGCTCCGGTCCTTGCGACCGGGGGCCGGGCGGCGGACACGGATCCCGGTGCCGCCGAAGATACCGGTCTGCCCGGCCTGACCGAGTTGGCCGACAATGTCGGTCAGGCCCTCTGGCGCCTGCGGCCACGCCCTGGAGCCGATCCGGAGCCGCCCTGTGATGGAGCGCGGTGTGGCAAAGGGCCCGCTCTCGTCCTTCACCACGCGACAGCGTGAGGTTGGAAGGCCCTCAGTCGCGGCCTGTGGGCGCCAGGCCCTGACCCTGCAGCCAGCGCAGGTGGGCCGGGAGGGTGGCTCCCTGGCCTCCCGCATGGTCGGCGAAGGGCCAGACCTTGATGGCCTTGGGGGCCGCGTAGCGGTGGTACGCCGCGTAGACGGTGGACGGTGGGCAGACCGGGTCCATCAACCCCGCGCTGAAGAGGGCGGGAGCCTGGGCGCGCCGTGCGAAGTGCACGCCGTCGAAGTAGCCGAGCGTGGCGAACGCGCGGTCGGGGGCGTCGCGGGTGTGGTGGCGCAGGTAGTCGACGACTTCGGTGTACGGCCCTTCGGTGGCTGTCTCCGCCCCTCGCCTGAAGTGGCACAGGAACGGCACGTCGGGCAGGGCTGCCGCGATGTCTCCGCCCGCCAGTCCCGCGACCGCGAGCGTGAGCCCGCCACCCTGGCTGGCTCCTTGTACGATGATCCGGTCGGGGTCGACCCGAGGCAAGCACCGTGCGGCGTCGACGGCCCGTACGCAGTCGGTGATGAGGCGGCGGTAGTAGTGCTCACGCGGGTCCTGGATGCCACGGGTCATGAAGCCCCGCACCCATTGGGGGCCACCGCTCTCGTCGGGGTCAGGAGTGTCGTGTCCCTGGCCGCGGCTGTCGACGACGAGATGGGCGTACCCGGCCGACGCATAGCCGAGGTGATCGGTGGGCAGGCCGCGGCCGCCGCTGTAGCCGATGTACGTGATCACGGTGGGCAGCGGGCCCCGGGCCCCGGCCGGGGTGATGAACCAGGCGGCAACGGTCTGGCCGCGCCAGCCGGGGAACCGTAGATCGTGGATGTCCACGGTGGACATCAGCGTGTCGAGGACAGGTGTGAGGCGCGGATCGCCTCCGGCGTCGCGGGACAGCGAGAGGCTCTCGTCCCAGAAGGCGTCGAAGTCGTCGGGCTCCGGTATCTCCTCGCGAAAAGAGTCCAGTTGATCCGGTCGGAGGTCGGCGAACGGCATGGGGCCTGCTCTTTCGGGGTGAGGCGTGGTCCGGGAGGCCCGATTCTCCCGCCTCCTCCGGCAGCCGCATGAACGCCGGAGGAGGCCGATCGGGCCTCCTGTACTACCACAGGTGGGGTGTTGGCAGGATTCCCGCGCACGTACTGCCGCCGCATACCGTGCCGCCGGGGATGCCGCTGCCCTCCACGAGGCGAGCCCCTGGCACGTGCGGGACACGTGCCAGGGGCTCGATCGGATCAGCCCGCGTCGCGGGGATCGAACGACGTGGTGTCGACCGTCAGCGGCTCGGGGAATCCGCCGGCCACGGCGTCCCACCGGGTGAACTTGAAGTTGGTGCCCTCCCGGTCGCCGTCCGCGGGGGTGTCGTCGCCGTCATGGGTGATCAGCAGGCCCTGCGGGAACGCCGCGCCCAAGGGCACGTTGACGACCATGGAGCCGTCGGAGTGCTGGACGCCGTCGACGGCCGGGCCGCCGGTGACCGCGAAGGAACCGACGTAGGCGTTGCGGCCCTCCCGCTCGTACACCGCGAAGGTGTCGTCGCCCTGGCTGGAGGCGAGCACGTACCCGGCGCCGTCGGCGGCGTGGTAGACCGTGACGCCCTCAACGTCGGCGCTCAGGTGCTTGCCGCCGTAGCCGGGGTCGTTCGCCGTGTCGAGGACGCACTCCTCGTCCGCCTCCTCGTCGTAGGTCCACGGCGTGCCGTACTCGCGGACCCGGTCGATCAGATCGGCGTCGTCGAACTCCTCGTCGTCGAGCTCGATGCGCCACAGGCCCACGGCTTCCTGCGCGGCGTAGAGGACGCCCTCCTCCTGGTCGAACGCCATGCCCTCGACCTGCGGACGCTCCCCGGGGTCGCCGCACGGGGCCCAGTCGGTTCCGTCGGGCAGCTCGAAGCTGCCGGGCAGCGAGAGCGTGTCCTCGGTCTCGTAACCGACCCTGCCACCGCGGTCCTTCAGTTGCAGCAGGCGCAGGCGGGTCTTCTCGCGCTGCGACACGACGACGTAGGCGTCGTCGTCATCGCTGAACGCGGTGAGCCCGTACGCCGTTCGCTGCTCTTCCACCTCGGACTCGCCGGAGGCGAAGACCGGCTTGACGTCCGGCGCGGTGACGTCCTTGAGCGGCGGCCTGCCCGCCGCCACAGCGGTGGGGTCGATGGCGAAGGCGCGGACGCGGTCGCGGCCCCGGTCGCTCACGAGCGCCAGGTCGGTCTTCTTCCCGCCGAGTTCGAAGCCGTAGATCACGTCCACGTTGTTGAAACGGCCGACCGCGCCCTCCTCGCTCGGCGCCGGGGGCGCGGCGATGTGCTGGATCCTCTTGCCGTCGAGACCGTATACATCGAGTCCGGCCTCCTTGAGAGTACCGATGACGATGCTGCGCCCGGGATGCTCCGGGTCGACCCAGACGGCCGGGTCGTCGGCGTCGGCGTTGCCGCCGGCCGGGTCGTCGTGCACGGCGGGCGTCTCGATGCCGGCGTTGACCAGCACCGGTCCGGAGGCGGGGGCCGGGCCCCCGGCCACCATGAGCAAGGTGGCGGCAAGGGCGGTAAAAGCGGTGGCGCTCACGATACTCCTCAGTAGGGGACAGCCGGTCGAAACCGTAGAAGCCGTGGTTGGAGACGACCGGAAGCAGAGATGAACGACAGCCGCCCCGTCAGTTCTCTTCGTTCATGGAAGCTCCGCCGACCTCGGTCAGGAGCCGGAGCCGGGATCCGCTCGTGAGGGCGGCGGTCTGGAGCGCTCCAGGAGGCATGTCGCTCGGACGGCGCAGGCGGCCCGGGGACGACCGGGCCGCCGCCGGATGCAACGCGTCCGCGGCGAGGGCTTTCGGAAGCCGACGCTCACGGGGAGCGGTCCGGGGGCGGCGCCTGTCCGCCGTGGTCGGCAGGCGTGGCGCCGCTCCGGGGGCATGAACGATCAGCCGTCCGCCGAGCTGCCGCGGACCACGCAGGAGCGGTTGTTCTCCCAGCCCCAGCCGTCACCGTCGGGGTCCGAGGAACCGGACAGGCAGTAGGGGTAACCGTTCGGGGCCGTGCCCCCCTCACCGCTGCCCGGGTCCGCCGAGCTGCCGCGGACCACGCAGGAGCGGTTGTTCTCCCAGCCCCAGCCGTCACCGTCGGGGTCCGAGGAACCGGACAGGCAGTAGGGGTAACCGTTCGGGGCCGTGCCGCCCCCGCCGCCGGGGACGTCACCGTAGACCGTCGCGGGCTCGGAGGTGGTCGAGATTCCGTTGGCCCCGGTGAGGAAGCGGCTGCCCCAACTGGTGGGCGCGTCCGCGTCGAAGCCGTTGACCATGTCGAGGTACTCGACTCCGCTCCCGTTCCCGCTCCAGGACCAGCCGATGTATCCCACCTTCAGCGACTGGGCGGTCGCCATGATGGCGTCCTCGTCCGGGTTGCCGTCGCTGTGCGCGTCGCCGAACTCGCCCACGACGATGGGCAGTCCGTTGTTCACGAAGTGGTTGAGGTAGTCCCGCACCTCGGCAGCGGTGTCGTACACCCCGTACATGTGGATCGAGAAGATGGTGTTGCGGTCCGGGTCGGAGGCGAAGACGGCGGCGGCGTTGGTCCTCATGGTGTTGGACCAGTCCTGGCCCCAGTTGGGTGCGTCCACCATCAGCGCGTGGTGGAGGCCGGCGCCGCGGAGCTTGCCGATCGCGTTCTTGGTGGCCTCGGTCCAGGCGGTGTAGCCCGTGTTGCCGAAGGGCTCGTTGCCGATGTTGATGACGACGTAGTTCTCCTGTCCCTCCAGGGCGCTCCTGACGTCGACCCAGTAGTCCGCGGCCTGGTCCAGTGATGCGGCGGCACCGTCTTCTCCGTAGCCGGTCGTGTCGTGCACCTCCAGCACGCAGATCAGCTTGTTCGCCTTGCACTGGCCGATCAGGGAGGAGACTTCGGAGGCGCTGGTCCTGGTCCAGCGGTCCCCGCTGCCGAGGACGATCCGGACCGTGTTGGCGCCGGTGGCGGCGATGTCGGCGAGCGAGCCGGTCTCACTCGGGTACCAGACGTGGGCATGGTTCACGCCACGCATCACGAACTCGTTCCCGTTGGCCTCGTACACACGACCGTCGGTGACCCGCAGCCCCGTGGCGGCTGCCGCGCTGGTGGCCGTTCCGAAGACGGCCAGCACGGCACCGACCAGGCCGGCCACGGTCATGGCGACGACCGTATACAGGGTGTTTCTCCGCGGAGGTTTCATGTCTCTCCTCAAGTGGGGGCTGCAACAGCCCTGGCGGTTGGTCCGGGAAGATCAACGGCATTCCGGGTACGGCTTGTCGAGCGGCTCGGCCGATAACTGCGCGTGCCGCACGGTCCGGGGACGGCCTCGGCGGGCGGTCGGCGTGCTACCTCCTGGACAACGTTGCCGTCGCCTGAACGGAGGGCGGGAATCGGATCGCGTGAGTGACGTTCGCCTGGTAACGCGCTGGCACCGATGAGCACCTGCGGACGGAAGCAGCCCCGGGGCCACTGAGTTGCGGAACCCCGGTTTCCCGACAGAGGCCGGATGTCGCACCCATATGAGGCACCGAATGTTCCAGCCATGTCAATAGGCGTGTCGCAGAGGTTTCACCCCCCGTTCCGCGAAATTCGAGAACGCCGCGAGCATGCGCTCGGCCGACCGCACCAGAATTCGCCCCGCCCTCTCGGGACGGTCGTCGATAACAGGAGGTCGGCAACGCCCGGCCACCTTCCGCTCGGCGAAGAACCGCTTCGACGACAAGGCGACAGGCGTGGCCCCTCCCCCGCCGTCCGTGAGATTTTGCGAATCATTTACTTAACTAAACCAGTTTACTAGACAACGTTGTCAGAAGCGGGCACAGTGGCGTTCCTGAGCGATGCACCCCCAGGAAAGGGCAGAACGTGACGGTGTACGGAGCACTCGACATCGGCGGTACCAAGATCGCAGGGGCGCTCCTCGACGGGAAGGGCCGTCTCCTCGCACGGGCGCAGCGCGCGACTCCGGCCGACCGGCCTGCCGCCGATCTGGCGGCGGCCGTGATGAAGGTGCTGGACGACCTGGCCGCGTTCCCGGCCTGGGACGAGCTGTCCTGCATGGGCATTGCCAGCGCGGGGCCCGTCGATACCGACGCGGGCACGGTCAGTCCTGTCAACATTCCTGGCTGGCGCGGCTTTCCGCTCATCGATCTTGTGCGCACACACCCTCGGCTGCCGCTGAGTGTCCTCCCTGTTCTCGTGGGGGACGCTGTCGCCATGACGGCGGCCGAGCACTGGCTCGGCGCCGCGCGCGGGTTCGACAACGCCCTCTGCATGGTGGTGTCCACCGGGGTCGGGGGCGGACTGGTCCTCGGCGGGAGAGTGCATGCCGGACGCACCGGCAATGCCGGGCACATCGGCCACATCACCGTCGACCACGAGGGCCCGCGCTGCGCGTGCGGGGCCCCGGGATGCGTGGAGAGTCTGGCGAGCGGAACGGCGATCGCCGCACACGCCCGCGCGCTCGGATGGACGGCTGAGCCCGGTGCGCCAGCGCACGCCGCCGCGGTCGCCGCGGCGGCCCGCGAAGGGGACGAGCGGGCTCTTGCCGCCTTCCGGAGATCGGCGCGAGCACTGGCCGCGGCGATCGCGGCGACGGCAGCCCTCGTGGAGCTCGATCGGGTGGTCATCGGCGGCGGCGTGGCGCAGGCCGGCGACGTCCTGTTCTCCCCGCTCCGGCAGTACCTGGACGACTACGCCGTACTCGACTTCACCCGTGGATTCTCCGTCGTCCCCGCCGGCCTCGCGCTGAACGCCGGTCTCATCGGAGCGGCAGCCACGGCATCCGCCGAAACCATGTCCCCCGCCGGGATGCCGCACTGCTGACACCGTCGCGTGCCGCCCTCGGCGGCAGCCCCGGAAGGGAACATCCGTGGATCGACTCCTCAACACCATCCGTCCCTACTCCTGGGGCTCCACCACCGCGCTGTCCGAGCTGATGGGCACCGTCGCCGACGGCACGCCACAGGCTGAGCTGTGGATGGGGGCCCACCCAGCGGCCCCCTCTCGGCTGCTCCGTGCCCACGGCCCCGAGCCGCTCGACGCCCTCATCCGCTCACGGCCGGCCGCCGAGCTCGGAGAAGCGACGCTCCGCCGGTTCGGGCCACGCCTGCCCTTCCTCCTCAAGCTGCTGGCCGTCGAGTCACCGCTCTCCATCCAGGTGCATCCGGATCTGGCCCAGGCCGCCGTCGGACACAGGATCGAGAACGCGCAGGGGGTCCCCCTCGACGCCCCCCACCGCAACTACCGGGACGACAACCACAAACCGGAAATGATCGTGGCGCTCAGCGGCTTCGAGGGCCTCTGTGGCTTCAAGCCACCCACGCACTGCGCCGACCTGCTCGCGGCCCTTCGGCTCCCCGAACTGGCCCCGCATGTCACAACGCTGCGCGAGGAGCCCGAAGAGCCCGCTCTGCGGGCCGTGTTCTCCGCCTTCCTCACCGCCCCCGCGCCGCTGGTCGCCGCGGTGGCCGCTTCGGTGGCCCGCGAGGCGGAGACCGCGGAGGAGGGCCGGCCCGCGTGGCAGGCGTACGACAGGGTCGCCCGGGCCCGTCCGGGCGACCCCGGGCTGCTCGCCGCCTTGATGCTCCAGCACGTGCGACTGGCCCCGGGCGAAGGAATCTTCCTGGGAGCCGGCGTCCCCCATGCCTACCTGAGAGGGCTCGGCGTCGAGATCATGGCCTCGTCGGACAACGTCCTCAGATGCGGCCTCACCTCCAAACACGTGGACACGGAGGAGCTGCTGCGGGTGGTGAGGGCCACCGCCTCGCCCGTACGAGTCCTGCGGCCCGCCGCGCGGGGGGCCGGAGCCGAAGAGGTCTACGCGGCCCCGGTCGACGACTTCCGGCTGTCGCGCGTCCGCCTCTCCGCCGGATCCTGCGCCGCTCTGGATGCGACAGCACCCCAGATCCTCGTCTGCACGAGCGGCAGCATCCGACTGAGCAGCGGCTCACGCGGCTCGTTGACCCTGAGGCCGGGTGAGTCCGCATACGCGCCGGCCGGGGATCAGGTGACTGTCCGAGGCGAGGGTGAGGTCTTCCGGGCGACGGTCGACGCGGGGCACGGGCACAGGCACAGGCGGAGAAAGTACGGATGATCCGCTATGTCCGCCGTTCCATTGAACCGGTCTACCTCGCTCTCGGGCGGGCGGTCCCTGGGCCCTCGAAGCCGTGCCCTGATATCGGCCTTTCCTGTCCGGTCCTCACGGGTCGTCGGTGAATTGGGACCCAGTGATTCGAGGAACGCGGAAAGCACATTTCGGAATTCCCGCGCTTCTTCCGTTGGCGTGATCAGTATGTCGGTGGTGTTGACCGCGAGGCAGGTCAGCCGCGGTCCGGTCAGCGTCGGTGATCCGCGCCAAAGCGCCGGGGAGGGCCCTTCTTTGCGCCGACACCAGCATTCCCTTCGGCCGGAGCTGTCGGGTTCAAGCCCGGGTCGCCTTTCCCCGTACCGGCTCGAAAGCGGCCGTCGCGGCGGCGGGCGGGCCGGTGAGGAAGCGACGTCGAGTGCTCGGCTCGGCCCATGGGCGCACCCTCCCCCTCTCGTGCAGTGCCTCCACGGCCGAGGCGAGCCGGTAGCGGCAGCACTTCCCTCTTCCACCACAGCGGCACGACCTGACCCCGGTCGGCGACCGCCACGCCCGCGACTCGTCGGCCGTGGCGCCGGCCAACGAGCGTCGCGTGACGGCCGCGCTCGCCGAGGAATACCTCCGCTCCGTGGTGGCCGCCCCGCACGGCCGAACGGTCACGCATGGCAAGCACCATGAGCCGGCCACGCCCCAACCCGGTGCGGCACTAACTGATCGTTTCAGAATGGGTTGAGCTGCGGGTCTTGCATTTGTCGATCTTGGTCGGCAGGGCGTCCCGGATGCGTGATGATCTTGTTCCGAGCGACCTGTGGGAGCGGCTGGCCCCGCTGCTGCCGCCCGCTCCCGAACGGCGCCGTCGGCATCCCGGGCGGCTTCGCGTTCCGGACCGGACGGCTCTCGCCGGCATCTTGTACGTCCTTCGGACTGGCGTCGCCTGGCGCGATGTCCCAGCCGAGACCGTGGGCTGCTCCGGAATCACGGCCTGGCGTCAGCTTCGGGATTGGACCGAGGCCGGTGTCTGGCCACGCCTGCACGCCGCCCTGCTGGCCGAGCTTCGCCGCGCGGACCTGCTGGACCTGGATGACTGCGCCGTGGACGGATCACACGTCCGGGCCGTCAAAGGGGGGATCACGTCGGCCCGTCGCCCGTCGACCGCGCTCGTCCCGGTTCCAAGCACCACCTGATCGTCGACCGGCACGGAACCCCGCTTGCGGTAACACTCACCGGCGGAAACCGGCACGACGTCACCCAGCTCCTGCCGCTGATGGACGCGGTCCCACCGATCCGGGGGCTGCGCGGACGTCCCCGCCGCAAGCCCCGGCGGCTGTACGCCGACCGGGGCTACGACTTCGACAAGTACCGCCGCCTGCTGTGGAATCGCGGCATCAAACCCATGATCGCCCGACGCGGAGTCGCCCACGGCTCCGGACTGGGCAAGGTGCGCTGGGTGGTCGAGCGCACCTTCGCCTGGCTGCACCAGTTCAAACGGCTCCGCACCCGCTACGAACGACGCGCCGATCTCCACCAGGGACTGCTCGAACTGGCCTGCACGATCATCTGTTTGCGACGCCTTCGAAAGGCTCTCCGCCCTCAGCAGTAGGATCCCGGCGCATGACGTCCCCTGTGCACGGCGACTCCGAGTCGCAGCGTCAAGAACTTCCTGCCGAACCCGGCGCCGCCGAGGGCGACGACACGCTGATCGACATGCTGTGTACTCGCGCGTGGGACCCGGGCCGTCGGTTCGATACGGCACCAGTCCCACGCTCGTGGATCAAGGAACACTTCGGCCCGGAACACCTGGAGCACATTCGGAGCCGGACGGTCGGCTCCAGCAGCAACGGAATGATCGTGCTCAAGTCGCAAGCCGAGGAGGTGGCGGCCTACTTCGCTGACGCTCCGCGCGGACCGCTGTTTCCGCCGGTCACGCCATCTGAAGTTGAAGCCGCCGAGGACATCATCGGGCGTCCGCTGCCAACCCTTCTTCGGAGGATGTACACCGAAGTAGGCGACGGCGGCTTCGGGCCCGACGGCGGTCTGGCCTCGCTCACCGACGGTCGTCGTGCGCCGGGGGACCTGATCGACTGGCCCTGTTCGATCACCCGGCACGAACGCGACTGCGCGGCGGGGCTGCCCGGATCATGGCTGTACCTGGCGCCGGGCGGCTGCACGATGCAGTGGCATCTGTCATTGCTCGCAGTCGGCAACCCCGTGCTGCTCTACGACGCAGACGGCTGGGTGCCAAGCTGGGGCGAGGACCCCCATGACGGCCTGCGCCACGCGACCGGATCACTGCGGCAATGGGTGGGGACCTGGGCCAATGGCGGCGATGTCTGGGCCGAAGCACTCAGCCTCCCGTAACCGATACACAGAGCTGCACTCGGCTTCGCTCAGCAGCCTCGTCATTCTGAAACGATCAGTAAGCCCCTTGGGTGGTGGCGGAACAGCCGTCGCTCGGATACCGGTGATGGCTCACTGCTGGGGCGCCGGTGCTGTGGATCCTCTCGGCGTGAGGGAGGGGGTGGGGACCTGGAGCGATTCGATGTGTGTGCCCTCGATCAGGGAGAAGAGGGTACGGGTCACCTCCGCACCGAAGTGGTGGACGTCGTGGCTCATGGCCGACAGCGTGGGGTGGGTGATCCTGCACAGTTGGGAGTCGTCCCAGGCGAGCAGGGAGACGTCGTCCGGGACGACGAAGCCCATCTCCGCCGCGACGCCCGCGCCCGCGACCGCCATGATGTCGTTGTCGTAGATGATGGCTGTCGGGCGGTTCGCCCCCAGGAGGAGGGATCGTGTCGCGCGTGCGCCCTCCCTCTCGTCGAAACCGGTCGCCGTCTGACGTCCCTCCTCCAGCCCCAACTCGCGCACGGTCGAGGCGAAAGCCGCTGCCCTGATCGCGCTGTGCCCGAACCTGGCCGGACCGCCCACCCGTGCCAGTCGCCGGTGGCCCAGAGCGGCAAGGTAGCGGACGGCCTCGGCCGTCGCCGTGGCATCGTCCGTCCATACCGCGGGAAAGGAACCGGTCAGCGACGGGTGCCCCACGGCCACCGCGGGCAGACCGATGGCCTGGAGCGCCGGAACCCGTGGATCGTCGTCCTCGAAGTCGACCAGAATGGCTCCGGCGATCGTCTGACTGCGCCACCAGGTCTTGTGCAGCTCGATCTCCTCTTCGACATCGCGCACCAGCCTCAGCAGCAGCGAGCACGACCGATCGGCCAGGACACTCTCGATTCCGGAGATGAAGTCCATGTAGAACGGTTCGAGTCCCAGCAGCCGGGCGGGGCGGCACAGGGCCAGGCCGACGATGTCGACTCGCTGGCTGGAGAGGCTGCGAGCTGTCTGGTTCGGCGCCCAGCCGAGATCCCGGGCGGCTTCGAAGATGCGCTCGCGCGTCGCTTCGGAGACACCCGGTTTACGGTTGAACGCCAGGGAAACCGCACCTTTGGAGACTCCGGCGCGGGCCGCGACGTCCTTGATGGTGATGCGGGCAGGGCTGTTCACTTCGTATCCGCGCAGAACAGGGCGGCCCGTACATCGTCCATCGTCACGCTGCCGCAGCCGTCGACGCGGATCCGGGTCCGCTCGCCGGGCAGCAGTGTGGTGAGGCCCCGGTCGGCGCGGGCATCGGGGCCAAGCCTGTCGGCCTGGAGAAGGAGATCCCTGACAAGGGTATGCGCGTTCACCACGACGTCGACCTTACCGCCGTCGCCGGCGACGGGTTCCAGGATGACGTCGTAGTCGGGCCGTACGTAGGAGAACTCCTTGTCGGGGACCGGAAAGTGCAGGGCGCGCAGACCGTCCGCGTCGGCCACGAGGAACTCCTTGGCGGAGTGCTTCTCGGGCACCAGTCCGGGCGCGGTCGAGAGGCGCAGGACGGAACGCGCGGCGACCACCACCTCCTGCGTGCTGCGGCCGAGAGGCGTCCCGTCCGCCTCCATGCGGCGCAGGTCCACCGCGGTGCGCCACTCGGCGGCGGACTGGTTGACGAGGGCGAGGACCAGCCCCTCCTCAGCGGGTTGCAGGGTCAGGAGCCGGTCGGCGTAGACACGGCGCAGCTCGTGGTGGAGCGGCTTGGGGCGGCCGTCGCCGTCGATCGCGGCCCAGGAGCTCACCGGCCAGCAGTCGTTGAGCTGCCAGACCACGGTGCCCGAGCAGGCGGGCCAGTGGGAGCGCCAGTGCTCGATGCCCGCGGCGACAGCTCGGGCCTGGACGACCTGCGTCAGGTAGTGCCAGCGGTCGAAGTTGCCGTCGGGGAGGGCGAAGTGACGCGCGACACCGCGGTTGAGCTTGTCGTTGCCCTCCTCGGCCTTCTGATGATGCAGCATCCCGGCGGAGTCGGGGGCCAATACCCCGTCGGTGAGCGCACGGCGGAGCGTGGCCATGGCGGGCGGAGCCTGCCAGCCGAACTCGGCGACGAACCGAGGGACGTTCGCACGGTACTCGGCGTAGTCCTGGCGGTTCCAGACCTCCCAGGAGTGGTACGTGCCGTGGTCGGGGTCGTTGGGGTGGTGGTCCCATGATCCGGACCACGGGCTGCCCGCGGTGTAGGGGCGGGTGGGGTCGAGTTCCGCGACCAGGCGGGGCAGCAGGCCCAGGTAGTAGCCCTCGCCCCAGGAGTCCCCCGCGAGACCGGGCTCCCAGTCCCAGTCGCGGAAGCCCCAGAGGTTCTCGTTGTTCCCGTTCCAGAGGACCAGGCTGGGGTGCGGCATGAGTCGGACAACGTTGTCACGGGCTTCGGCCTCGACCTCTCCCCGTAGCGGTTGCTCCTCCGGGTAGGCGGCGCAGGCGAAGAGGAAGTCCTGCCAGACCATCAGCCCGAGCTCGTCGCAGACGTCGTAGAACGCGTCGTCCTCGTAGATGCCGCCGCCCCAGATGCGCACGAGGTCGACGTTGGCTTCGACCGCCTGGCTCAGTCGGGTGCGGTAGCGCGCGGGGGACACGCGGGAGGGGAACACGTCGTCGGGGATCCAGTTGACGCCCCGGGCGAAAACGCGCTCCCCGTTCACGACGAGGGTGAAGCCGGAGCCCCGCGCGTCGGGCGCCCGGTCCAGTTCGATGGTGCGGAAGCCGATGCGCCGGTGCCAGGCGTCCAGTCGCCCGCCCTCGTCGGACAGGGTGACGTCGAGGTCGTACAGCGGCTGGTCCCCGTACCCGCGTGGCCACCAGAGCCGCGGTTCGTCGACCGTCAGGCGCAGTACGGCCGTCTCCCCCTCGAAGCGGACCTCCGCGTGCTCCCCGGCGACCGTGGCGCGCGCCAGCAGACTCCTGCCCGCGCCGCGGTCCGTGCGCTCCACCCGGAGCCGGATCTCCACGCTCCCCGCGCCTTCGTCGACGGTGACCAGCGGGTGCACGGCGGCAAGTCGCGCCGTCGACCAGTGCTCCAGCCGCACGGGGCGCCAGATGCCCGCGGTGACGAGCGTCGGCCCCCAGTCCCAGCCGAAGCTGGAGGCCATTTTGCGGATGTACTGGAACGGTTCGGGATAGACGTTGGGCCGGTCTCCCGTCACCGCCCGGACCGCATCCGCCTCCTCGTAGGCGGAGGCGAAGTGCACCTCCAGTCGGCCGGCCACCCCGGTGACGTCGAACCTGTAGGAGCGGTGCATGTTGCGGGTGGTGCCGATCTCGCGGCCGTCGAACGTGATCCGTGCGGCGGTGTCCAAGCCGTCGAAGACCAAGTCGGTTCGCTCGTGCCCGCTGTCGTGCGCGACGTCGGCGACGTAGGACCACGCCCGCCGGCCCACCCAGGCCACCTCGATCTCATTGAGGTCGAGGAAGGGGTCCGGAATGATCCCGGCGGCCAGCAGATCAGTGTGGACACAGCCGGGGACCCGGGCCGGCAGCAGATCGTGGTCGTAGCGCAGGCTCCAGCCGTCGGTGAGCTGGGTGACGTCCTTCATGTGCGGCTCCAATCGCCCGAATTCGCGCGGTCTCAAATGGATGACGGCACACAACCTAACCTGCAGTTCGATCACTGTCCATAAACCGGTCTAGTCACGAATACGTAACACAGGGCGAGCCCAGGAGCCGGATCCGCCCCACTATCGCAGCACAAGGTAACGATTGGACATCGTCACGGAAATGAGAGCTTTACCGGTTCACATCGTCCTGCCATAGTGCCAACATCCCACCGCAGACCCGAGCCGCCATCTAAGGAGTTGGGCACATGGGGAACACGAAGTCGCTTACGAGTGCGCTGCTGGCCGTCGCAGCACTCGCCGTGACCGGTTGCAGCGGCGGCGGCGCTCCGTCGACCGAAACGGCCACGGCGCCCGCCGATCCGGGCAAGGCGACCGGCTCCATCACGGTCCTCACCCAGCGCACGGACCTGGTCCAGAGCGGGGCCATGGACGCCTACGCGTCGGAGTTCAACAAGGTCTACCCCAAGGTCAAGGTCAAGTTCGAGGGGCTGACCGACTACGAGGGCGAAGTCAAGATCCGGATGAACACGGAGAACTACGGGGACGTTCTCATGATCCCGGCCTCCGTCGCCAAGAACGACTATCCCAAGTTCTTCGCCCCCCTCGGCACGTCCATCAGAATGGCGGACAGGTACCGCTTCAGCGACAAGTCCGCCGTGGGCAACAAGGTCTACGGCATAGCCCAGTTCGGCACCGCCAACGGCTTCGTCTACAACAAAGCCCTGTGGAAGAAGGCAGGCATCACCGCCTGGCCCACCACGCCGGACGAGTTCCTCGCCGGACTGGAGGCGATCAAGACCAAGACCGGCGCGACCTCGTACTACACCAACTTCAAGGACGGCTGGCCGCTGGTCCAGTGGACCACCAACATCGGTTCGGTCACCTGCGACGAGAACGCGACCAACAAGCTCGCCGGCCCCTCTTCCCCGTGGAAGCAGGGAAGCGAACTCCAGGTGATCGACACCCTGCTGCACGACATCGTCAAGAGGAAGCTGTCGGAGAAGGACCCCAGCACCACCAACTGGGAGGCTTCCAAGACCAAGCTCGCCAAGGGCGAGATCGGCTCCATGATGGTGGGCTCCTGGTCCATCACCCAGATGCAGGACGCCGCCGAGAAGGCGGGCAGGAACCCGGCCGACATCGGCTACATGCCCCTCCCGGTCCTGAAGGGCGACGGCCACTGCGCCACGCTCGTCTCCGACTACCAGCAAGCCGTCAACGTCCACTCCGAGCACAAGGAGGCGGCCCGCGCATGGATCGACTGGTTCACCGAGAAGTCGGGCTACTCCACCGAGGAAGGGGCCGTCCCCACCCTCAAGTCGGCCCCCATGCCCTCCACTCTCAAGGACTTCGTTGACAACGATGTCACCTTCACGGAGCGCTCGGAGACGGAAACCGGCAAGGTCAACGACATCGACAACGCCGCCGAGATCGGACTGAACAAGCCCGACTACCGCCAGAAGCTGATCGACATCGCCCGCGGAGCGCAGAAGGGCAGCCTCGACGACTACTTCACCGAGCTGAACAAGCGGTGGGACGAGGCAGCGAAGTCCGTCGGGTCCTGAATCGGCGAGGGGGCGCCGGCCCAGGAAAGAGGCCGGGGCCCCCTCCCCCGTACAAGGAATCGAGACGCGGATGACGAAAGGTCTGATATGACCAGAACGACCGAGGCGGGCGAGAAGACGCACCGCGCCGCGCCCGCACGGCGCAGGACGACCGCCGCCAGCCGCACCGGACCGTCACACCGGTCGCCGGGACAGCTGCTGCGCCGCGCGACGCCCTGGCTCTTCCTGGTGGCGCCGCTGGCCCTGCTGATCACGTTCACCTACGTCCCCGTGGCGAACATGATCTATTACAGCTTCACCGACTGGGACGGCATCAGCCCCGACCGCAACTTCACCGGGTCGGACAACTACGTCCAGATCTTCACCCGGCCCGAACTGTTCCGCGTCTTCTTCGTCAGCCTCTACTACCTGGCTGCATCCGGCCTACAGATCGCCGTCGCCCTGTACTTCGCCACGGTGCTCAGCTTCAACCTGTGGTTCCGCAACCTGTTCAAGGGTCTGCTCTTCTTCCCCTACCTCATCAACGGCGTGGCGATCGGATTCGTCTTCCTGTACTTCTTCCAGGACGGGGGCACCCTCGACTCGGTCCTGTCCTGGATGGGAGCAGAGACCGACCACGCGTGGCTGGGTGACCCGGCCTCGGCCAACACCTCGCTCGCCGGCGTCTCCGTCTGGCGCTTCACCGGCCTGAACTTCGTCCTGTTCCTCGGCGCCATCCAGTCGATCCCCGGCGAACTCTACGAAGCCGCGCAACTGGACGGCGCGACTCGTTGGCAGCAGTTCCGCCACATCATCGCCCCCAGCATCAAACCCATCCTCAGCCTGAGCATCATTCTGGCGGTCTCCGGCTCACTCGCCGTCTTCGAGATCCCTTACATCATGACCGGCGGCGCGACCGGAACGTCGACGTTCGTCATCCAGACGGTGAAGCTCGCGTTCCAGTTCAACAAGACCGGGCTGGCCTCCGCGGCGGCCGTCGTGCTCCTGCTGATCATTCTGCTGATCACCTGGGTCCAGCGCCGGCTCGTGCCTGACGACAAGGTGGACCTCGTATGACCACGGCCCAGCTGACCACCTCCCCCTCGCGCCGTTCCGTCCGGCTACGCGGCCGGCTCGGGCAGGCGCTCGTCTACCTCTCGCTCGTCATCGCCTCGCTGGTGGTGCTGCTCCCCCTCGCCGTCGTCCTCCTCACCTCACTGAAGACATCCGAGGAGGCTGCCGAGAGCAACGCGCTGTCGCTCCCGGGCAGCTGGCTGAACTTCGACAACTACGCGACCGCGTTCTCCGACGGTCATATGCTCACGGCCTTCGGGAACACGGCGTTCATCCTGCTGTTCTCGATCACCGGCACCGTGCTCATCGGTTCGATGACGGCATACGCCATCGACCGCTTCCACTTCCGGGCGAAGAAGCTCGTCATGGGCCTCTTCCTCATAGCCACCCTCGTTCCCGGGGTGACCACACAGGTCGCGACCTTCCAGGTCATCAACGGCTTCGGGCTGTTCGACACACGGTGGGCCCCGATCCTGCTCTACATGGGCACCGACATCGTCTCGATCTACATCTTCCTGCAGTTCATCCGCGGCATCCCGGTCTCCCTCGACGAAGCCGCGCGGCTGGACGGGGCCAACGCGTTCACCGTCTACCGCAAGATCATCCTGCCGCTGCTCAAGCCGGCGATCGCCACCGTCGTGATCATCAAGGGGATCACCGTCTACAACGACTTCTACATCCCCTTCCTCTACATGCCCTCTCAGGAGCTCGGCACGATCTCCACCGCCCTGTTCCGCTTCAAGGGCCCCTTCGGGGCCCACTGGGAGAACATCTCGGCGGGAGCCGTCCTGGTCATCGTTCCGACCCTGATCGCGTTTCTCTTCCTCCAGCGCTACATCTACAACGGCTTCGCCCAGGGCGCGACCAAGTAGCAGGGGACCGGCCGGCGTTCTCGCCGGCATCCTCCCCGCGGCGGAGTCGGGAGCCCTGCGAGGGCGGTGGCCCGTATGCGTGCCGTGAACCGGGTGTGGGCGGGCCGAGGACAGGGGGTCGTCTCGGGGTGGCGCCGGGTTTCACCGCTCCGGTTCGCACTCGCAGGGGACGACGGCGAAGTCCTTCAACACGACCCACCCCGGTTTGGGCTGCGCCAACGGGCCCGTCGTCCCCGGCCCGGCCAAGACGCCTGCTCGCGGTCCGTGCGCCCTTGCTGCCGGTCCACCGCCACCAGCGACCGAAGAGTCGTCGTCGATCATCAGGACCCCCCACAATCCCGCAAGGCATCGGCCGAGCGCCGGTCACTCGACATCCAGGCTCCCCACCCTCGCTGAAAGCGAGGCCGTTCGATGGCCCGTACACCCGTACCGAGCTGAAAGTCACCCGTCAGCGGTGGAGTCCCCTGGGACTTTTCCGGGACTTCCGGCCCCATCAAGCGGCACGAGCAGGAAACAGCCGAAAGGTCATGCGCGCAGCTCAGCGAACAAACGTCACTCATCGCGGCAGGTCACCGCGTTCACTGGTCTCTTCCGGGACATCTGATCCGACGAGGTCGCCGCACCCCGTCCTGACCTGCTGTTCAGCGGGGCGGGAGGGGGTGCGGAGGCACCTCCCTGGGATTCGGTTCTGCGGTCGGCCACAGAGCACGCTCCGCAGACTCCCGGGGGGCTGCGCGCCCACGGCCGCCGGCGGGGGGGCTTCCCCGGCGTCCCGGCCGAAGTCCGCTCGTTCCGGGGCGACGTGACCGGCACCGGCGCGCACCGCTCCATGTGCTGCCGGACGTGAACGGGATTCGAGTCCGGGCGCTTCTTCGGCCATCGGCCGGACCGAGCAGGGGTGACGGTGGGACAGATGCTTTGCGTCGCGTCCGATCCGCGTGACGTCCACAGGCCATGCGGGCCCCGGCACGGCCCGATCGGGCTCAATCGTCCGACGGCATGAGCGTTCCGTCGATCAGAGCCCTCGTCAGGGCTCGAGTGAGCTCGTGTCCGGCCTCGGCGGTACGGGTCAGCTCCGCGTCCCATCGGGCGAGGCGGCGTAGCTCGGCGCTGCGTCGGCGTTGCACGTCGATCGGCAGGAGGGGCAGACGGAGGCGTTTCACGTCGATGCGCAGGGCGCCGCTCACGGTGGCGGACCTGCGGGCGGCCTTCGTGGCGTTCTCGGGGCGGGTGAGGGCACCCGCCACGAACCACGGGTCGAGGAGGTTGGGATCGACACGTACCACGTGCACACCGGGTCCCAGTCGGACCCCGACCTGCTCGTCCGTCGCGACCCGGGCCACCAGCGTTTTGGCGATCGCCGGGACGAGGATGTCGTGAGCCTGTACCCGAGCAGTCGGTTCGTCGTCCGGAACGATGGGCACCGACCCGCTGGCGGGTCGGCCCGTAATGACGTCCTGGCTGGTGAGGGCCGGCTCCTGCCGCTCCGGAACCGGGACGTCGAGGTGCGCGGTACGGACCGAGTAGCGGTGCAGGCTGAGCGCTCCGGTGCGGGAGAGTTCCCCCAGTGTCGCAGTGGATACGTCGGATGACGCGGGTTGTGAGACGCGGGTCAGCCGTGGCATGCCATCCCGAAGGGCGTCGAGCCCGGCCTCGATGTCAGCGGGCAGTTCCAGCAGGGCCTCAGGCGTGTGTCGCGCGCTGTCCCGGTGCGGCACGTGACGTCGCGGGGTGAGGTCGATGTCCTCGTCGAGCAGTTCAGAGAGCGGCACATGTCTGGCAAAGGCGGAGTAGGAGGCCGAAATGCCGCGTCCGGACCTGTGGTTCAGCCAGAGTGCGGCGACTTGACCGCACAGTGCCTCGAAGTGCTCCCTTGAAGATGTGCGCTGGTTCAGGGGCGCGGCCTCGCCGTTCACGAGCAGCACGCCCCCATCCGGGGTGCCGACCGGCTCAGGACGTTGAAGCGCCCATAGGTGTACGCCGTTGCTGCCCCCCACGGTTGCCGTCGGTGGCAGTGCAACGACCGCTCGAAGCGCGCCGCGCCGGACCAGCTCGCTGCGGATACGGCGTCCCGCCGGACGCCCGGCTACTGCCGGTGGCATGAGCAGGGCAGCCCGGCCGCCGGGCTTCAGATGGGCCAACGCGTTCTGCACCCACGCCAGTTCGGGCTCGGTGCGCGGAGGCAGACCTCCGTATACCCAACGTGGATCGAAGGCGAGCCGGTCGTGACTCCAGCCCTGGAGACCGTGCGGAGGGCTGCCGACGACAGCATCGACGCTCTCATCGGTGAAAGCGTCCGCAAGGAGCGGATCGGCGACACACAGGCGCAGTTCGGCGTCGTCCCGGCCGCCTCCGGCCTGCTGTCGAAGGAGCAGCAGACGCAGGAGCGCAATGCGAACGTGTTCGGGGCGGGAGTCCTGCCCCAGGATGCGTGGCGGCGCGCCGGTGGGGGTCGGCTCCTCGAGGGCAGGACGCAGGAACGTACCGGTACCGCAGGCAATATCGAGAACTGCGGTCGCGGGGCCCGCAAAGTCCAGCATCAGACTGGCCACGGCAGCAGGGGTGTCGGTGAGTCCCACCGTGCCCCTGGTCGTCGCATACCGCGAGTGGAGATGCTCGAAGACTCCGACACGACCCTCCTGGCAGGCCATCGGGAGAACGGCGTCAAGGAGTTCGCACTGGGCAGGTGACCACACCTCCGGGAGCTCCGACAGCAGGACCTCGGCATGCTGGGGAGAGGTGAACGCCCTTGCTTGATCCTTGAGCCGGCGTGGAGTGGGTACTTCACGGGGCGCTGTCAGGAGCATCAGCCCGACCAGAGCGACGGCCTCCGCGAGCCGCCCTGCTGCGCCGAACGTCTCGATGCGCCGGCCAAGACGGTCGAGAGGAGCAAGGGAGCGGAGCTTGCCCTGCCGGTCGAGCCACTGCTCGACCTCGTACAGGTCGAAGGCGGGGCTGGCGGATGTACCGGCGACCGGCCGGGGGAAATCCTGATGGCGCCTACGCCAGTTGCTCACCGCCGCCCTGCCCACACCCGCGATCCTGGCAATACCGGTGGCCGTCACCGTGCTCGGTTCTTCCGCCACGCCTCTCTCCCTGCGTCCTGCTGCGCCCCTACGGGAAGACGCGAAGCGTACCTTCGTTCTATCCGTGCGTGTATGTCGTTCACGGAGTGTGGAGTCGCCTGTCCGGCTCGCCCGGCGCCGATCAGTCCCGCGTAGCGTCTTCCTCGCACCCTTCGATACCTCCGTCGATCTCACGAACCTCGGAGCTCCCCTCGCCGAATGCGCGCACGGCATCGGAGCGCACGTCGTCGTAAGCGAGGCGGGCATCCTTCGACAGCCCCTCCTCGTGCAGCAGCCCGGCACGGTCGATGCGCAGCCGGACGACACCCGGCTCGATACGGCCGAAGCGACTTACGGCGTTCTTGAGGCACTGCTCGATCAGCTGGATGGCCCCGCGCAGATCGCCGTCCGCCGCAAGCTCGTCGGCTTCCGTGCGAACCCGTGTCAGGTCATTCCGCCTCAAGTCGGCCTGCCGTGCCTGGCGACGCGCCAACGCATCGAGCCCGGATCCACGCCGACGCCGCACGTACGGCGCCGACTTCTGCGGCTGGGGCGGCGGCGAGCACGGATGGGCCCAGGGCAACGTCGGGTCGAAATCGCCGAGTTCGGGGCAGCCGGGCAGCGGTAAGGCTGCCAGGTGAGGCCGAAGGGCCTCGTACAGGGCCCGCGCGTCCCGAGGCCTCAGATCCGGATCCTTGTGCAGCAGCTGGTCGATGACTTCGGCCAACCACACCGGCGTCTGCGGGCGCACGTCCGCGGTCCTGCGCGGCGCTTGGTCGATGTGGCAGCGAGCCATCGCGTGAGCCGTCGGCGCATCGAAGGGGAGTTCCCCGGTAACAAGTTCGAACACGACGCAGCCGGTGGAGTAGAGGTCGCTGCGCGGCTCGGTGAGTCCGGTGTCGGCCTGCTCGGGGGCCATGTAGGCCACCGTTCCCGGGACATGACCGGTGGCCGTCAGGCGCGTCGCGTGAGGGTCGGAGATGGCGACAACACCGAGATCCACCACCTTCAGCACGCCGCCCGGCGCGATCATGATGTTGGACGGCTTGAGGTCACGGTGGACGAGGTCGGCATCGTGCAGCCAAGCGAGCGCGGTGGCGAGCTGGCCCAGGATCGCGGTGATCGCGGGGAACGTCAGCGGGTGGTGGCGGGTGACCAGTTGCGCCAGGGTGGGCCCCTCGATGAACTCCATGACGAGGTAGGGCTCTCCACCATGGCGGCCGAAGGCATGGACCTGCGGGAAATGCCGGGAGCGGCCGAGCCCGGCTGTCGTCCTGGCCTCGCGCTCGAATCGGTCTCGATAGCGCCCCTCCTCCCGTTCGACGATGTGAGGATAGAGGCGCTTGACCGCCACCTGCCGATCGAGATTCAGGTCGTGCGCCAGGTTCACCTCACCCATCGCACCCCCACCGAGCCGCCGCACCAGGTGGTACTGCCCATCGATGGTGTCGTCCTGTGAACCCACCTGAGGTCCGTTCTCTGTAGGGAATTTGACGGTTCATCCGGTAGTGAATCATAGCAGCATGTAACATCCGGTGAATATTGTTCACAGGCCACGTGAGGGGGAGCGAGTGACTGTCTGGCCACTGCCTGAAGGAATTACCGGTGACCCCGGCTTGATCAGAGTGTTCGCCGGCGGCGCGAAGGAGAGGGAGGAGGACTGCCCCACCCTGCGGGCTGTCAAGGCCCGGCCCCGTCTTCAAGCCATGCACCGTACTCACTACAAACCGGCGGACTTCGAACCTTTCGCGCTCGCCACCGTCATGCGCAGACTCGACGTCCTGGAGTTCGGCCGGGTCCGGGAGGATCCGGCCAGGGTCCGCCCCTCACACCCGGGGCTGGAGCGCTACGCCGAGCATGCCGTGGACCAGTACCTGGCCGCGGTGAAATCCCTCGATCCGGGAGGGGAGTTGTTACCCGATCCCCAGTACTGGGTCAGACAGTCGAGGACGGCTGCCGACCCTCACGGCAACCGCACGGTGTACGAACTGAGGGTCTGGGGACGCTGTTACGCCAACCGCGAGCGGACGGTGTGCGAGCTGCGCCTGCTCCGGTTCGGGTCCGCACAGCCAGGGAAGCGCGGACCCGGTGAGCGGGATCCGGCGGAGATCGCCATGGCCGCGTACGTCGCCGCCTACGGCGGTCGCGCAGCGGAACCCACTCGATGGGGTGACGAGCACAGCGTGCGGGACGCCATCACCCCGCAGCGGGTCCGGGTGGTGGAGATCGGATGTCTGGACGGCTCGGTCGGGCCATTGTTCGACGGGACGCCCGATGAAGCGGAGGCCGCGTACAGACGACTCGCCGCACCCCGTCTGCGGGCAACCGTCGACGCCGTGCACCGGCGCCCGGGGTCCGGATGCGTCACGTGCCGACTCACCGCCGGCTGCTCCGACCTGCCGCGCACGCCCGGCATCCTCGGCATCAAGGATTTCTCCCGGCCTCGCCGCACCCTGTCGGTCACCGACCTGCGCCGGTACGCGAACTGCCCGGCTCAGGAACACCTGCGGCGCATCCATCTGCCGTACGACAAGGACATCGAGCACAACCACCACGTGGCACGCGGGCACGCTGTACACGCCTGGCTCCAGCATCTGCACGCGCGAACACCCCAGCGTCCTTGCACCGTGGCTGACGCGCCGGCCGAGCGGACGGACTGGCGGGTCGACGACTGGCATCTGACCGGCGACGACGCCGAACTCGGAGCCCGCCTGATCGCCCGCCACGCAGCCGTGTGCCCACTGCGCCACGCCGATCCGGGAACGACGCCGATCTCGGAGCGGCTTCTCACCTTCTACGACCCGGAAGCCGACGTCGTGCTCACCGCCAAGCCGGATCTCCTTTACCACAGCCGTGGTTCGGTGGTGTGGCGGGAGATCAAGAGCACCAGGTACCGCAGGCCTCTCGGCAACAAGGACGTCCTGGAGCAGTACCCACAGGCAGCGCTGGCCCTGGTGCTGCTGGCAGAGGGAATGCTGGGCGGCGACGTGCGCCACTCCCGCGTGGAGGTGGAGATCCTCCGGCCCTCAGGACCCGACCTGGAGCTCGTCTCACCCCGCCAGGCCGACCGAATTGCCACCGCACGGCAGGTGATCCGCGATCTCGCCGCCCCGTGGCACGGGGACCGTACGTCGAACCCGAGCCCTGGAAAGCATTGTGCTCGCTGCGAAGTGGCACGTTGGTGCCCCGCGGCGGACGCCCGCCCCGTCTCGTCCCCCTCCAGCGGACTTCACTGAAACGGACCACCGTGCCGACCACCGACTCCGCTCTCGCCCCGCACCAGGGGCTGACCCTGCTGCGCACCGTGGCGACCGCCGTCCTCGACCTGGACGCCCTGTCCGATCTCGGTGCCTTCACCCTCCCGTATCCGCCCGAGGCCCAACGGGCCCTCGACCGCACTGCTCTGGCCTGCCTCCTCCGCGGGGCCGACCCGCCCCTGAGCGTGAGCGACCTGCTCGTCTGGTGCCGACGAAGGCCGGTGACGGAGTGGCCGCTCGACCTTCCCGAGGATCTGGCAGGCCCGGAGGACCGGCTGATCGACGAGGACGCGTGCGTGCCCACGGACCTGTGCTACGAGTGGGCCGTCGACCGGCCCGACTCCGCGACCGAACAGATCGATCGCGCCCTGATCGGCCTGGCCATGGACCGCTGCCGCCTCGCGAATGCCCCCGCCAGCTATGTCGCCTTCCGGCGTCTGCTCGTCGAACATCCGGTACTCACCCGGGACAGAGCCGGTGAGATCGCGCTCGAACCGGTCTTCACCCCTCTGGACGGACTCCTGGAGCGGATCTACCTCCCGGCCCCCGTCGGATGGACGCGCGGCGGCCGGTTCACCTCGTGCCGGCGCTGCCGCACCCTGCTCGCGCCGATGCGCGACGACGGCTGGTGGTGCGAGAACGCGCGCTGCCGGCACAGGGGGGATGCCCTCGCAGGCCCCGCGTACGACGAGGCCGAGGGTGGTGGAGTGCTGCTGCTCACCAGGCCGCTGCGCCTGTTCGTCACGGCCCCCGGTGTCGCTGAACTCCGCCTTGAGCGGGCCCTCTCACGTCTTGGCCTCGTCCCTGAACTGTGGCCGAACTACGACGCGTACGACCTGAGGGTCACGCTGCCCGACGGACGGGTGTGGGCCGTAGACGTCAAGGACTGGGCGAACCCGGCGCTGCTCGGACGCAATGCCACGCCCCTGCCGATCGACCCACCGTACGACCAGGCGTTTCTTGTCGTTCCCTACCACCGGACAGCCCTGCGCCACGACTACGTGGCTGTCGTCCGCCGGTTCCTGACCACCGACGTGCGGAGTCGTACGACCGTACTCAGCCAACGGCAGTTCATGGCGAGGGTCCGGGCCGCGCTCTCCGACGCCCAGCCCCGACCCTTCAGCGGCAACCGACCGGAGGACGGCCATGCGTGACCGGGAACAGTGGCGCGGCGACCTCATCGCGGAGCTTCTTCCGTACTTCGCGGACGATCCCGAGCCGGAGCTCGCGGCATCCCGCCTGTGCGAAGTCGAACTCGGCCTCTACCTGGTGGAACAGCTGCTGCCGGGACACCCCGCGCAAGCGGGCTGGACCCTGTACGGCGGATACCCCTTCGCCTCCGCACTCGGCCATGCCCGCACGCCCGAGCAGCAGCGCATGCTGCGCATCGGCCGCCACCTGCTGTGGCCCTTGCGGCGACGCCGCGTCTGGGTCCAGTCTCTCGACACCTATCTGGCGCTGTCGCCGGAACTGCGCGGATATCACCTCGACAGCAGGGAGGACACGCCCCGGCGCCGGGGTGTGTCGGTCGCTCACGCCCGGTGGGCCACCTACGCGGGGGCGCTGGCCGCCGCGCCGCCGTATCGGACTCGGACGCTGCCGTTGGCCGAGCCCGGTGGGTGGCGCTTCTTCGAGGACCGCACATGGACCTCGGTCGTACTGCCCGATGAGCTGCCGGCCGAGGAGACCCCGCCCCATGTCCTCGGGCAGGCGGCCGCTGCCGAGGGTAAGCCGGTGGAGGTGCCCTGGGACGAACTGGTCACGATCGCAGCGTGGATGGAGGATCAGCTGCGCGGGCCCGACGCCCCTGACGGCGGCGACTGGCGACGCAGGCTGGAGAGGGTCGAACTGTTCGTTCGCGAGCCCGAATCGGGCGACTTCGCGCCGGAGCGGGAAACGCTGCGGATCGACCGGATGCTGCATCTGCTCGGCATGGTCGGAGCAGGCAAGAGCACCCTGCGCGACATCCTCGCGGTCTGGGCAGCCACCCACGGCAAACGGGTCACCTTGGTCGTGGGCGATGTCGCCGAGGCCCTGCATCTGGTGTCCCTGTTCACCGCGCTCGGCCTCCGGGCCGCTCCCCTGCTGGGGGCGACCACACGGGAGCAGCACCTGCAGCGCACTCATCGTCGCCTTGCCGCACAGGACGACGGGACCTCCGTACTCACCCACGACGCACTGAGCTTCGACTACCTCAGCACCGCGTGCCCGCTCGACGCCCTGCGCGGAGTCGAGGCCGCGGAGCCGCTCGCCTACTCAGCCGCGCCCTGCACGCAGCTCTTCCCACCGAAGCATCGTCCGGCCCGGCGTCCGCTGACCGCCCTCGGCGTCGACGGGCCCGAAGGAGGTCAGGCCCCGAACCTGCGCAGACGCCACGGCTGTCCTCTGTGGCACCGGTGCCCGCGCCATCACGGCGCCCGCGAGCTCGTCACTGCAGACATCTGGGTCGCCACCCCCGCCGCTCTGGTACACAGCGCGGTTCCGGCCCACCAGAACGAGGAACGCATCCGCTTCCTCGAACTCGCCTGTATGCGCAGCGACTTGGTCATCGTGGATGAGGCCGACCGCGTGCAGATGCAGCTGGACACCATGTTCGCGCCCGCCGCTGTGCTCACCGGACGCGCGCCCAACTCATGGCTCGACGAGATCCATCAGCACAAGATCGACGAACTGGCCCGGGGCGGACGCATCCAGCTGTCCGACTCCACCGTCATGCAATGGACCGCGGCCCTGCACACAGTCACCGTCGCCGCCGACCGCATTTACCACATGCTGTTGCGCCACAGACACCTGCGCAAATGGGTCGAGGACGACTACTTCAGCTCGTGGACCCTTCAGTACAAGCTGGTCGTGGAGTGGTTCGGCAGCCCGCCCGACGCGCCCGGCGACGCGGCCGACGCCCCCGACCTCCCCGCTCCTGAGTGGGACGAGGACATCGGGCGGATCACCGACGAGGACGACGAGGCGCAAGCGCCCGGAACTCGGGAGCCGGAAGCGACGGGTCCCACAGGTGATTCCCGCCGCGACGGCATCGTGGCCGTCCTCGACGCATTCCGTGACGACCCGCTCGGCGACAGAGAACACCTCGACCCCCGGGTCGACGGACTGGTACGGCTCACCCGTCAGCTGCTGCAGACGATGCGCCCCCGCAACGCCCGCCGCCTCGTCGAGCGGGAGCTGCTCGCGCTGGCGGGCGACGCCGTGTCCGAGGCACGGAGCGGCCTCTCGGAGCAGGTCCTGCGCTTCGAGTTCACCCTCCTCCTGTCGGCACTGCACACACGGCTCGACCTGCTGACGGAGATGTGGCCCAGGGTCGAGGCCGCCCTCAAATTCGAGGCGTCGAGCAACGTACTGTCCCGCCGTCCGCCCGAGGACTACCGGCCGCTGGTCCCCGAATCCCCCATGGGTAACATCCTCGGCTTCCAGTTCCTGTCCGAGGACGCGAACCTGGGACAGCTGCCCAGTGGCGAACTGCGCTTCTTCCGCTGCGCGGGAAATGGCCGCGAACTGCTCCTGCAACTGCCGGACCTGAGCGCTGCCGATGGGCTTCCCGGCCCGAATGTGCTGCTCATGTCGGGCACCAGCTGGGCCGGCCGGTCCACGCGCTACCACGTGCTCACCGAAGTCGGAGCGCTGCTCAAGCCCCCGTCGGCGGAGCGAGCGGCCATCAACAGGACGGTGTTCACCACCCGATTCCTGGCCGGTCCTGACGGCAGCCCTCTCAAGCTGTCGGGCGCCAAACCCCACCTGCGCCCCGTCGTCCTGGAGCACATGCTGGACGGGCTGGCCCGACGCTCTGTCGACGGCAAACCCAGTGTGTTCGAGCAGGAACTGGCTGCCGTGAACGACGAGCGGCGCGCTCGGCTCCTCGTCCTGACCGGCTCCTACGACGAGGCACGCCGCGCTGCGGACATTCTCAACCGCATCCCACGCTGGGCCGGAAAGGTGTGCCGCCTGGTCTCCGATGACGCGGAACAGGACCACGAATGGCACTCCGGCCCGGAACCGGATCTCGACGGTGGCCCGGTCGTGGCCCTGCGCCGCGGTGACGTGGCGAACTTCGCCTCGACTGGCACGGAGATCCTCCTAGCACCTCTGCTCGCCATCGAACGCGGCCACAACATCCTCAACCGGGGTGTAGCCGCCATCGGCTCGGTGTTCTTCCTCGCCCGCCCCCACCCCCGCCCCGACGACATCGGCCTGGCCGTGCAGGCCGTGAACGACTGGGCCGCGCGCATGCAACGGGACGGCACTTTCGACGCGTTCGTTCGCGCGCAGCCGAGCCTGGACGAGGCCGGCGCGGAATTCCGAACCCGGGCCCGCGTGCACTGGCGGCACCTCCTCAACCATCCTCTGGCCTGGAGTCGGCTGAGCGATGACGAAAAGGTCTCGTTCACCTGGGACCAGCTGGTCGTCATCTGGCAGGTCATCGGCAGGCTCGTACGCGGCGGTGTCCCCGCCCGCGTCGTATTCGTGGACGCACCGTTCGCCACCCGCGCAGCGGCCGGAAAATCGGTGCCGGACACCTGGCGGACAAGTCTTCTGCTCGCCATGCGACACGTACTGGACCCCTACCTCACGCCGTCGCCGGACAACGCGCCGACGCCGGACGGCTCGCCGGTCACCCCCCTCGACCGTGCCCTCGTCAAGGCCCTGTACGAGCCCCTGTACACAGCGCTCACGGACATCGTCCCGTCCGCCCCGGACCCGATCGGCTGAGCCGCACGGCGACCGCAACCCGAGAACACGAAGGGATCCCGTACATGCCCTCCTACTCCACGGTCAGACTCGCGGCGTTCGAACGCGTCCACGGGATGGAGTTCGTCCGCCGACCGCACGGCCTGGCCTTCCCTGCCGCCTGGCGGCAGGAAGTGCTGGACTTCTACCGGATCGGCAAACGGGAGCCGGACAAGATCAGCCAGGTCCCGATCCGCCGCCTGAACGAAGTCCTCCGTGCGGTGGCACCCGACCTCCTGAGTGTGGCGCGCAGTGCCACACTCAACGACGACGCCCCCTGGCTGTACGCGTACAAGCCACTGCCCGTCTCCGTCATGCGTCAGCTGATCCACGCCTGGATCCGTGACCTCCACTCTCCGCGCGCACGCGCGAAACATCCGGAGATCACGGAGAAGGCCATCGAACTCAGCGCCTCCCTGGACGTGGCCGGGCTGAGTTGGCAGCCGCACGAAGTGAACCTCTTGGCCGGCCACACCTCACCCGGCGGCACGTTCGAACCGGACCCGCTGGTCTACCAGCTCCTGCCGGACGCCCTCGCCCGGAGAATCACGAAGCTGGCCCCGTACCGCTTCGAGGGCATCGAGATGGAGTTCCGTATTGCCGCGACCGCACGCGGCGCGGAACTCGTGTCCTGGCCGCCACGTGACCACCAGGACGATGACGGAGCGCAGTGGAAGTTCTCGTTCGTCATCGCACTCACCGTGCAGACCGTGCCTTTCGCCGACAACTTCCGCCTCCACATCCGCACGGGGGTACGCCGCTGGCGCACCGGCGGCCCCGTTCCGATTCCCTACCGGCGGTCCGTCTCGGCGTATCTGCTCGCGCGGGAGCCCTGGCTGGCGCAGGCGTCAGGGACCGCTCGGCTCGCGGTGAGCCGACTGGCCACCGACCGGAGCACCACCCTGCCCGAGTGGGTGCGCGGCGGTCCGGAGGGCATGCTCGGTCGTCTCCGCTTCTCCCGCGAACTTCCCGACGCCTCGACGGTGCAGGAGAATCCCGACACCTGGATCGCGGGGAAGGGTGGCATCGAGATCGGTGTCGTGCATGCCACATCGATGGGCGGTCACGGCGTCGGAACCGGTCTCATGCCGCGCGACCGTTCCCCGCTCACCGACTGGGCGGCCGAGGCATTCACCCCGTACCTGACACGGCTCCATGACTTCACCCGCAGCCACCATGCCCTCGTCCCACGCAACCTGCCCAGGACGCCCACGGCCAAGACGAAGGAGGAACAGGCTCTGAAGAAGGCCGCGTACGAGCGCGAGCGGCAGCGTGACCGGCGCGTCGCCCTGGCTCGGGTCCTCGGCGGCGCGCCCCTGGTCGCCGAGGCGCGCTGGCAGAACCCTCACACCCGTGACGCCCTGGTCGAGCAGCTGGCGGATCTCCTGGGCCTGGAAGGAGAGGGTGGGACCGATTCCGAGCGTTCCTGGACGACACCGGAGCTGACGGTGCGCCTGTACCTGGAAGATGCCGACTTCGTCGCCGCCCGACTCGGCTTCCCCGGCGCTCGGCCCCAGCGCAAGAACCTCCCCGCAGCGATCGGCACCCGACGGCGGGAAATCGCGGACCTGTGCGAGCGTGACGGACGCCCGGACGTCCAGGCGGTCGTGATCGAGATCGGCCACCCGAAGTCCTACCGACCCGACATCGTCGACCCAAAGTTCGCCGCACGCCTCGGCTACGCCGACGCCGGACGACTGACGAAGTTCATCACCGTGCCGAGCTCGAAATGGGGCACCGCCACCAAGAAGAACATCTCCCACCGGGCCCGGCAGACCTGGTCGCACGTTCTTCGCCAGCTGGGAGTGTGCACCGTTCCGGAGCACAGTGTGGACGGACTGCCCGACGACCTGGAGTACGTCGCACTGTGGATGGTCAAACGCCGTGCCGACGGGCCGACTCTCACACGCCGGACCGCTCCCGTCGCCGTCCGGGTGAACCCTGCCGACGGCTCGGTCACGGGCTGGGACCCGCAGAGCGGGGACTGGATTCCCTATCGGGAACTGCTGCTCTCTCTCGCCCGTCACGCCGAGCTCCCGGGAGAGTACGAGCGGTTCGACGATGACGACGATGCGAACGCCGACGAAGCCGGAGAGGAGAACGAGGACACGACGGGATCTGCTGTCGAGGAGGCGAACGGCGAGCAGGAGCCCTCCACGACATGGGTTCCTGACCTGGAGGATCAGCGGGCCGAGACGGCTCAGTTCCTACGGGCAATGCTCTACAGCCTGCGCGACCGGCGCGTCCTGCTCCTCTCCCACGCGCAGAACTCCCGTCTGCACTGGCCGTGGCTGACCAACGGGCACCTGAGCGCCGACGCCCTTCAGTTCGGGCCCAACCCGGCGCAGCCCATCACCCTGTATGGCGAGAACCTGTGCCATGTGAGGGTGCGCGACCACATGTCCGATGAAACTCCTCAGTGGTTCGCGCCTGACGACGACTCCCACGACCACGGCTTCGCAAGCGGCCTCTGGCATCGCCCGGATGCCGCCGACGACCACCGCGTGTACTACAGCACCGGCGAGAAACCCCACACGGCGAAGCACGCAGTGAAGACCGCCTCGAAGATCGCAACCCGAATCCCTGTGAGAAAGAAGCGGAAGGAGGGCGACGAGGACACGGAGCCGGAGCCGGTCATCGACACGGGGACCAACGCGTGGAACCCGACGGCGCTGGAGATCGCAGTTCTCGCTGTGCCGGAGGTGGGGACAGCGAAACCCGGGGCCTGGGCCGCCGTGACCCACCAACTGCGACGCGCCCCCGACTACAACGTGACGTTGAGGCTCCCGCTACCGCTCCACCTGGCGATGAAGACCACGCAATACGTCCTGCCGCACGAGGACAGCACCGACGACTCCGCGACGGAGGTAAGCACCGACCAGTGACCCGGGGGCCACGAGCAGCGTCCGGTCGGCGGGGCGAGGAAAGTACTCGGGGTCGAAGCGGCTACGGACGTGGAGCGTGTTCACTGCTGGCCGGGAGTTGGCGTCGTACGGGATCCTGGGTTCGCGGCCCGGAGGGGCCGTTGCGCCCCGGGGGTTCGAGAAACTCGAGTCCGGCTGCCGACAGGACAGTGGTGAGGTTTGGGCGCATGCCTCGCGGATTTACGTCTTCCCCGACGAGCGGGCCGAAGTCGTCGCGCGCTCTGAGGCCGTGGCCTGCCTGGGGCCGGCTGGGAGCGGGCCCCAGGCAGGCCGAGGAGACCTCGGGGATCGGCTGCTCCGGCCGTCAGGGCGAGGGCTCCCCGGCGGCGTCCAGCGCTCGCAGGCCCTCGTGGGCCCGGCCGTACTGGCGGGGGTGGTCGGCGGCGGCGGGCAGGGTGAGGGCCTTCTCGAACTCGTGGCGGGCCTCGGTGGGGCGGCCCGCTGCCGCGTAGGTGGTGCCGAGGCGGACGCGTATCTCCATCTCCAGCCAGGTGCTCGCGCTCGGGGTGAGCGTGGAGAGGGCCTTGAGGTGGATGTCGACGGCTGAGTGCAGGCTGCCCTGGAGGTGTGCCACGGTGGCGAGGCGGGAGAGGCTCGCCGCGTACAGGACCAAGTCCTCTGCCTCACTGGTCAGTTGCACCGCGCGCTGCAGCAACTCCGTTGCCTCCGTGTGGCGGTCCAGGGCGAGCAGGGTATCGGCGGTGAAGCACAGGGCGTTGCTGATCACCCGGGGGCGGCCGCTTCTCTCGGCGGTGGCGACGGCGGCCGACGCATGGTCAAGTGCCTCTTGGTGTCGGCCCTGTTGGGAGTGGATCGCGCCCAGGTTGCAGCGCGCGATCACACTCAGCCAGTCGTCGCCGGTCCGGGGCGCCAGCTCCACCGCCTCGTCCAGATGGGCGACGGCGCTCCCGACCTCGCCCAGGATCCACTCGGCGGCGCCCAGGCCGGCCGCCGCCCGGGCCTGCTCCCGCAGGTCGCCCCGGGCTCGGCCGAGGTCCAGCGCCTCGGTGAACCAGGTGTGCGCCTCGGGGAACCGCCCCTGGTAGATGTCGACCATGCCCAGACAGCTGCGCAGCGAGGAGGCCATCCGCCGGTCGGTGGCCAGGTCGGCGCAGGACAGTGCCGACTCCAGGACGGCCCGGCAGTCGGGGTACCGGCCCTGGTGGACCAGGTGGTCGACCAGCGCCTCGGCGATCCAGCAGGCGTGGTCGTACCGGCCGGTGGCGGCCGCGTAGGCCACCACGTCCACCAGCTCCCCGCCCGCCGCCTTCAGCCAGGCAGCGGCTTCCCGCCAGCCCGCGAAGGGGGGCGGGCCGGACGTGCGGGCATCGGCCGGGAAGCCGCCCGGGCCCCAGTCGCCGGCGGCACGGCCCGCGGCCACGTAGAGGTCCAGGACGGCGGTGCGGTCGGCGGCGGCCTCCTCGGGCACCCCGGCGGCCAGGCGCCTCGCGTGGGCCCGTACGAGGTCGTGCAACTGGTATCGCCTGGGGTGCGGCTGCTGGAGCAGGCTCGCGTCGACCAAGTCCTCCAGGACGTCCTCGGCCTCCTCCCTGGGCGCCCCCAGCATGGCCGCGAGGGTGAGGGCGTCGAAGCGTGCGGTCGGGGCCAGCCCCAGCGCCCGGAATCCGCGTTGCAGTTCGGGGGTGAGTTGGTCGTACGACATCCGGAAGGCCGCCTCCACGCTGCGGTCCCCCGCCCGCAGCTCACCGAGGCTCCGCAGGTCGTCGGACATCCGTCCGGCCAGGAAGGCCAGGGTCCAGGACGGGCGGTTCTGCAGCCGCGCGCTCGCGATGCGCAGGGCCAGGGGCAGACCGCCGCAGCGCCGGGCCAGCTCGGCCGCCTCCTCGGGTTCGCGGTCCGCCCGGGACCGCCCGATCAGGTCCCGGAGCAGCCCGACCGCGTCGTCCGTCTCCAGCGGCTCCACGGTGAGCCGCAGATCGGCGTCGAGGCCGAGCAGCCGCCGCCGGCCCGCCACCAGGACCCGGCTGCCCGGTCCGGCGGGCAGGAGCGGGCGCACCTGGGCGGCGCTGTCCGCGTCGTCGACGACCAGGAGCAGCCTGAGCGCGCTGGTGGCCGTACGCCAGGCCGCGACCAGGTCCGCCATCTCGTCCAGGTCGTCCGGGATCTCGTCGCCGCTGCCCCGGACCGCGCGCAGCAGCCGGCGCAGGGCGCGCTGCGGGCCGACGCTCTCGTGGGCGGCGCCGTGCGTGTGCAGGTCCACGTAGAGGCAGCCGTCGGGGTAGGCGTCGGCGAGCGCCCTGGCGGCCCGTACCACCAGGGCGGACTTCCCGACGCCCGCCGTGCCGTCGACCGCCACCACGGAGACCCCCTCCGGGGAGACCGGGGCCGTGAGCAGGGCGAGCTCCTCCTCGCGGCCGACCAGACACGCCGTGTCACCGGGGAGGTCGTTCCGGCGGGGGTGGGTCCCTCGGGGTGTGGGGTGGGGCCGGGCGGGAACCTCAGGGGGCGGCGTGTCCGTCGTGGACGGTTCCGCCGCGCGGGCGGGGGTGGCCGGGTGAGCCGCGTGGGCCCGGCGGCGGCCCAGCAGCCTCTCGTCGTCCCGGCGCAGCACCGCCTGGTGCACCTGGCGCAGGTCCTCGCCGGGCTCCATGCCCAGCTCCTCCAGGAGCCGGTGCCGCATCTCCTGGTAATGGGCCAGCGCCTCGGCCTGGCGTCCGGTGCCGTACAGCGCGCGCATCCGCAGGCCCGCGAGCGGTTCGTCGTGCGGGTGGGACAGCGGTGCCGCCATCAGGGCGTCCAGGGCATCGGCGTGGCGCCCGAGCAGGACCAGGCACTCCGCCCTGTCCTGGTGCAGTGTGCGTCGCTGCCGGGCGAGGCGCTCGCGCTCGGTGGCGGCGAGCGGGCCGGGCAGGCCGGGCAGCGGCTCGCCCCGGAACAGCTCCTGGGCCCGGTCGGCGTGGGCCAGTGCCGCTTCGAGGTCGCCCGCGGTCTTGGCCCGGTGGGCGCGGGCGGCCTGTTCGGCGAGGTCCGCGAGGTCGGTGCGGGCCGCACCGGGTTCGAAGCGGTAGCCGCCGCGCCCGCCGCGGATCACCGAACGGGCCGCCCCGGCGCCCGGCTCGTCCAGCGCCCTGCGCAGCGAGTAGACATAGCTGGAGAGGACCTTGTGGCCCGTGCCGGGGGTCTCCAACCCCCATACGTCGTCCAGCAATTGACGGTACGTCACCAGTGCGGGCGCCCGCAGGATCAGGGCGGCGAGCACCGCCTGCCGCCGTACCGGTCCGAGCGCGAGCGGTGCCGTGCCGCGCCGGGCGCCGACCGGTCCGAGCAGTTCGATCCGTACCCGCCCGTCCGTCCGCGCCTCGTCGGGACCCTCTGCGCTCATGCCCATGCCAAGGTTGCCGGAGTCCGCCACACGTCCCCGTCCGCATCCACGTCCGCCCCCGCATCCCCCGTGCCGCGTCCGCCGCTTCAGCGGAATTTCATCGGCGTTTCAGCGCGTCGCGACAGAGTCTGCCAGGTTGCGCCGGTGTCGGCGCCGTTCGGGGCGCCGGCCCGAACACCTGGTGAGCGTGGGTGGGCGGGCCGGTGAAGGAAAGGAAAAAGCCATGTCACACGCCAATCGCACCCCCGGTGCGGGGCCCGCCCGCCGCGGTGCGCGATGGGAGCGCTACCGCGTCACGTATCCGTTCTCCGCCAAGGACCAGGCGGGGCTGTGGGGGCTGATCGTGGGCATCGTCGCCCTGGCCCTGCTGCTCGGCTGGGCCCTCGAGATGCGGGGCGGCACGGTCATCGTCCTGGCGATCCCCTTCATCATCTCCTGGTACGAGAACCGGCGTACTGCCTTCCAGTTCGACGCGGCCGGTGTCCGGTTCGGGCAGGCGCTGCTGCCGTGGCAGGACGTCACCGAGTTCGTCGTGGCCACCCCCGACGCGGAGCACGCACTGATCGGTGCCCGGCTGCGGTCCGGCGCGACCCCGCCGGCGGACCCGACCCTCGCGCCGCACCACCCGGCCATGCCCGCACCGTTCCATGTCGCGGTTCCCCGGGGGAAGTTCGACCTGGACAAGATGGTCCGCAAGGTGCGCAAGTACGCGCCGCCGCACCTCCAGATCGTCGTCGCGGAGCCGTCCGGCGAACGCGTCGCCTCCCAGGCGGGCTGATGCCTCGTCGGCCTCATCCCTGGGAACTGCCCCCGGAGCACCGGGCGTTGCCGGGCAATCCGTACGCCGCGCAGGGCTTCGGCCCTCCGGTGGAGCCGCCCCGGCGCGGGCGCTCGTCCAAGGTGCCGGTGATCGCCGCCGCCGTCGTCCTGCTGCTCCTGGTGGCCGGTGGCGGGGTGTACGCCGTCACTGGCGGCACCTGGTGGGGAGGCTCCGCCGCGCCCGTGGCCGAGCGGACCACGCCCGCCACCCCGGAGACCCCGACCGCTCCCCCGGTCTCCGCGGCCCCCGCCCCCGAGCCGAAGCGGATACCGACGTCCGAGGAGATCAACGCCGGACGCAAGCCGGGCGAGGCGAAGGCGTGGGTCGTCGACGACCCGACCGATCTGCCGGGGCGCAGCATCCTGCTCCACGATCTGTGGATCGTCGGCGACACCGTGGTCCAGGCCATGCACCGCAAGGTCACCGCCTACCGCCTCGCGGACGGGTCAGAGGCGTGGAGCGTGCCCCTGCCCGCTCCCGTCTGCGAGACACCGGTCCATCCGACGCCCGACGGCAAGGTGGTCCTGGTGTACAAGAACAGCCAGGAGAAGAGCGGGAACCGGTGCAACCAGCTCCAGATGATCGATCTGCGGAGCGGCAGGGCCGGATGGCACAAGGAGCTGACCGAGTCCGGGTCCATGGACGACACGATCATCGTGCACACCGCCATCAGCGGCGATGTCCTCGCGATCGTCCAGAGCATGACCGCCGCCGCGTACCGGGTCGATGACGGCACCAAGCTGTACGACATCCCCATGGAGAACCCCGGGAAGTGCTACCCGGACGACGTGGCGGGCGGCTCCCGGCTCCTGGTGAACGCCAACTGCGCGATCGGCGCCGACCGCGAGAAGTCGTACGACCAGCTCCGGGAGATCGACCCGCGCACCGGGAAGGTGCTCTGGCGCCACCGGACCCAGCCGGGCTGGAAGGTCGGCAAGGTGCTCTCCGTCGACCCCGTGGTCTACACCTCGCTCGACGCCCAGGACACCATCGGCAACTGGCGGATCGTCTCCCTCGGCCCCGGCGGCAAGCTCCGTACGACCATCGACGCCCGGGCGAAGGGCTTCGAGAAATGCGGCGACCAGGGGGACGCGGGCGAGGGCATCCAGAACTGCCCGGGCATGCTCGTGGGTGAGAAGGCCGTCCATGTCGGGGGCACGAAGCAGGTGGGCGCCTACGATCTCGCCACCGGGAAGCTCGTCTGGGGCGTGAAGTCCGAGGCGACCACCCTCCACCCGCTGCGCGCGGAGAGCGGCACGTCCGCGCTCGTCTACGAATCGGGCATGTCGAGCGGGGAGAGCGGCATCATCCGGTTCGGCCCGGGCGGGGTGGACACGAAGAAGCAGGTGCTGCGCCATCCCCGCTCGGCCCGCGCCACGGAGTCCGGGATGCTGGCCGGGCGCCTCGCCTATGTGAACGGCCGGATCGTCATCACCCCGTCGATCGTCAACGGCCAGGACTCGCGACGCGAGGCCCGGATGCTCTCGTTCGCCCCCGAGAAGCCCTAGGCGGCAGGAGCAGGACGGGGCCGACGCTCGGTCGTCCCCGTCCCCGTCCCCGCCCGTCTCCGTCCCTCCGCGCTGCGCACCCACCCCACTCCCCTTACTCTCTGTTGTGGAGTCGCCACAGAGGGCGCCGGGAGCAGGAGGAGCCATGCCGGAGCTGTTCATCGACGGCCGGTGGACCGCCGCGGCCGACGGGGGGTCGCGGGAGATCCGCTGTCCGGCCGACGGCACGCTGGTCGCCACCGTCGACGAGGGCGGGCCCGAGGACGCCGGAGCGGCCGTCGCCGCCGCCCGGCGGGCCTTCGACGAGGGGCCCTGGCCGAGGACGTCGGCCGCCGAGCGCGGGCGGCTGCTGCTGCGGGTCGCGGAGCTGCTGGAGCGCGACAAGGACACCTTCGCGCGGGCGGAGTCGCTGGACACCGGGAAGCGGCTGGTGGAGAGCGCGTACGACATGGACGACATCGCCAACTGCTTCCGGTACTTCGGCAACCTCGTCTCCGCCGGGTCCACCGACCGGGTCGTCGACACCGGAATGGCGGACGTGGACAGCCGGATCGTGTACGAGCCCGTCGGCGTCTGCGCGCTCATCACCCCGTGGAACTACCCGCTGCTCCAGACCGCCTGGAAGGTCGCCCCGGCGCTCGCGGCCGGCAACACGTTCGTGCTCAAGCCGAGCGAGCTGACCCCGCACACCGCCGTCCTGCTCATGGGGCTGCTCGTCGAGGCCGAGCTGCCGGAGGGGGTCGCCAACCTGGTGCTCGGGGCGGGGGCGGCCGTGGGCGCGCCGCTCACCGAGGACCCGCGGGTGGACATGGTGTCGTTCACCGGCGGGCTGGCCACCGGGCGGGCCATCATGGCGGCCGCCGCGCCCACCGTGAAGAAGGTGGCCCTGGAGCTGGGCGGCAAGAACCCCAACATCGTCTTCGCCGACGCCGACTTCGACACCGCCGTCGACTACGGGCTGATGGCGGTCTTCCTGCACTCGGGGCAGGTCTGCTCGGCGGGGGCGCGGCTCCTCGTGCAGGACGAGCTGCACGACCGGTTCGTGGACGAGCTGGTGGCGCGGGCGGGCCGGATCAGGCTCGGCGGGCCCTTCGACGAGGACGCCCGCAGCGGCCCGCTGATCTCCGCCGCCCACCGCGACAAGGTCGAGGCGTACGTGGCCGAGGGCATCGCCGAAGGTGCCGTACTGCGGTGCGGGGGTGCGCGGCCCGGTGATCCCGCGCTGGCGGACGGCTTCTACTACCCGCCGACCGTGCTGGACGAGTGCCGCTCGTCCATGTCCGTGGTGCGGGACGAGTCGTTCGGGCCCGTCCTCACGGTGGAGCGGTTCCGGGACGAGGACGAGGCGGTGCGGCTGGCCAACGACACGGTGTACGGGCTGGCGGGCGCGGTCTGGACGCGGGACGCCGGGCGCGCCCACCGGGTGGCCTCGCGACTGCGCGCCGGGACCGTGTGGATCAACGACTTCCACCCCTACGTACCGCAGGCGGAGTGGGGCGGTATGAAGCAGTCCGGTTTCGGCCGCGAGCTGGGGCCGACGGGGCTCGCGGAGTACCAGGAGGCCAAGCACATCTGGCGCAATGTGGCCACCGTCCCGCAACGGTGGTTCGAGTGAGCCGCGCCAAGGGGCCCGGGGGCCCCAAGGGCCGTACGGTGGACAGCAGCCGCGACGACGCCGCGCTCGGGGAGCTGGGCTACAAGCCCGAACTCAAGCGCACGCTCGGCAACTTCCACACCTTCGCCGCCGGGATCAGCTACATCTCGATCCTCACCGGCACCTTCCAGCTCTTCTGCTTCGGCGTCACCTTCGGCGGCCCCGCCTACTGGTGGTCCTGGCCGATGGTCTTCTGCGGGCAGCTGATGGTGGCCCTGTGCCTCTGCGAGCTGGCGGCCCGCTACCCGGTGGCCGGTTCGGTCTACAACCGGGCCAAGAAGATGGGCGGCCCGCACGTGGGGTGGCTCGGCGGCTGGATGATGATGACGGCCACCATGGTCACCCTGTCGGCGGTGGCGCTGGCCTACCAGATCACGCTGCCGCAGATCGACGGCTGGTTCCAGTTCGTCGGGGACGGCAGCGGGCAGAACGACCAGGCGGCCAACGCCGTCCTGCTCGGCACGGTGCTCATCCTCTTCTCCACCCTGGTGAACGCGTTCGGCATCAAGCTGATGGCCCGGATCAACTCCGCGGGCGTCTTCATCGAGCTGATCGCCGCCGTCGCCCTGATCATCTTCCTCGGCGCCCACATCACCCGGGGGCCCAGCACCGCCCTGACGGAGACGTACGGGCTCGGCAGCGGCACGAACCTCGGCTACCTCGGCGCGTTCCTCACCGCCTCGCTGGCCTCCGCGTACGTCATGTACGGATTCGACACCGCCTCCTCCCTCGGTGAGGAGTCGCACGACCCGGGCCGCAACGCGCCCCGCGCCATCCTGCGGGCGCTCATCGCCTCGTTCCTGATCGGCGCCTTCATCCTGCTCTTCGCGCTGCTCTCGGTGCCGGACCTGAAGGCGGAGGAGCTGTCGACGGGCGGACTGCAGTACGTGGTGCTGGCGACGCTCGGGGAGACCGTCGGGGAGATCTTCCTCTGGTCGGTGGTCGTCGCGATCACCGTCTGCGTGCTCGCCGTGCAAGCGGCCGGCATCCGGCTGATGTTCGCCATGGCCCGGGACAACAACCTGCCCGCCGGGTCCAAACTGGCGCGGGTCAGCCCCCCGGTTCCAGACGCCGGTCGTGCCCGCCGTGCCGATCGGGGTGGTGGGCGTGGTGATCCTGGTGGTCAACATCAACCAGCCGCAGATCTTCTCGGTGATCACCAGCATCGCGATCATCATGATCTACGTGGCCTATCTGATGGTCACCGTGCCCATGCTGCTGCGCCGGCTGCGCGGCACCTGGCAGCCGCGCGAGGGGTCGTTCTCGCTGGGCCGCCGGGGGCTGCCGGTGAACGTGCTCGCGGTGCTCTGGGGTACGGCGATGTCCCTCAACCTGGCCTGGCCGCGCGCCGAGGTCTACAACGCGACGGGGCCGCAGCACTGGTATCTGCGGTGGGGCGCGTTCCTGTTCATCGGGGTCGTCGCGCTGGGCGGCTTCGCCTACTACTGGTTCGTCCAGCGCCACCGTACGGGCGTTCTCGCCGAGCACCGGTCCCAGCCGGAGGACCCCACCGTTCCGCCGTCCAGCCCCTGAACCCCGGCCCTTGAACCCGGGCGCCTGAACCCCACCCCCTGGATCCCTGGAGACGCGATGCCCGAGGAGAGCTCTGTGCCCACCTACGACTACGTCGTGGTCGGCGGCGGTACGGCGGGTGCCGTCGTCGCCGCCCGGCTCAGCGAGGACCCGGACGTCACCGTCTGCGTCCTGGAGGCCGGGCCGTCGGACGTCGGGGACGACAGCATCCTGCGGCTGGAGAGGTGGATGGCGCTGCTGGAGTCCGGTTACGACTGGGACTATCCGGTGGAGCCGCAGGAGTACGGCAACAGCTTCATGCGCCACGCCCGCGCCAAGGTGCTCGGCGGCTGCTCCTCGCACAACTCGTGCATCGCCTTCTGGGCCCCGGCCGAGGACCTCGACGAGTGGGGTGCGCTGGGATGCACGGGGTGGAGCGCGGCGGAGTGCTTCCCGCTCTACCGGCGGCTGGAGACCAACGACGCGCCCGGCGACCACCACGGCCGCTCCGGCCCGGTCACCATCCGCACGGTCCCGCCCGCCGACCCGTGCGGCCGGGCCCTGCTGGAGGCGTGTGCCGAGGCCGGCATCCCCACCACCCCGTTCAACGCGGGCACCACCGTGGTCAGGGGCGCGCACTGGTTCCAGATCAACGCCCGCGAGGACGGCACCCGGGCCTCGGCCTCGGTCTCGTATCTGCATCCCGTCCTGGGGAAGCGGCCCAACCTGGAGGTACGGACGGGGCTCCAGGCGAAACGGCTGCTCTTCGAGGGAGAACGCTGTACCGGAGTGGAGTATCTGGAGCCCGACACCGTCCACAGCGGCCGGGTGCACGCCCGGCGCGAGGTGGTCGTGGCCTGCGGGGCGATCGACTCCCCCAAGCTGCTGATGCTCTCCGGGATCGGCCCGGCCGAGCACCTGCGGGAGACCGGCGTGGAGGTCCGGGTGGACTCGCCCGGCGTCGGCTCGCACCTCCAGGACCACCCGGAGGGCGTGATCATGTGGGAGGCGAAGCGGCCCATGGTCACCGCCTCCACCCAGTGGTGGGAGATCGGGATCTTCGCGGACACGGAACCGGGGCTGGACCGGCCGGACCTGATGTTCCACTACGGCTCGGTGCCGTTCGACCTCAACACCTACCGGCGCGGCTACCCCACGTCGGAGAACGCGTTCTGCCTCACCCCGAACGTCACCCGCGCCCGCTCCCGGGGCACGGTCCGCCTCCGCACCCGGGACTTCCGGGACAAGCCCAGGGTCGATCCGCGCTACTTCACCGACGAGCACGACGTACGGGTGATGACGTACGGGCTCCGGCTGGCGCGGGAGATCGTCGCGCGGCCCGCGATGGCCGACTGGGCGGGGACCGAGCTGGCCCCGGGGCCGGGCGCCACCACGGACGCGGAGCTGTTCGCGTACATCCGCGAGACCCACAACACCGTCTACCACCCGGCGGGGACGGTCCGGATGGGTCCGGCCGACGACCCGGAGTCGCCGCTCGACCCGCAGTTGCGGGTCAAGGGGGTCACCGGGCTGCGGGTGGCGGACGCGTCGGTGATGCCGGTGCTCACCACGGCCAACCCCTGCATCACGACCATGATGATCGGCGAGAAGTGCGCCGATCTGATCAGGGAGAGCTGAGGGCCCGGGAGCCTTCATTCGCACACATGTGCGAAAAAGCGTTACGCTCGTTCCATGGCCCTTCATCTGCAGACCTCGCTCTTCGACCAGGCGGACGAGGTCACCGTCCGCCCCCTGGACGGGGTGCGCCGCGAGCAGCTGGGCGACGGCGCCTGGATCGACGTGCTCCCGCAGTGGCTCCAGGGGGCCGACGCCCTGTTCGAGGCGCTGGTCCGCGATGTGGCCTGGCGCGCCGAGGAGCGGGTCATGTACGAGCGGGTGGTGGCGGTCCCCCGGCTGCTGGCCTTCTTCGGGCGGCGCGATCCCCTGCCGCACCCCGCTCTGGAGACCGTCCGTACGGCGCTCGGCGCGCACTACGGGGCCGAGCTCGGGGAGCCGTTCACCACGGCCGGGCTCTGTCTCTACCGGGACGGCCGGGACGGGGTCGCCTGGCACGGCGACACCGGCGGCCGGGGCTCCACCGAGGACACGATGGTGGCGATCCTCTCGCTGGGCGCCCCCCGTCATCTGGCGCTACGGCCCCGCCGACCGGGGCCCGTGCCCGTACGCCGGCCGCTCGGCCACGGCGACCTGATCGTCATGGGCGGCAGCTGCCAGCGCACCTGGGAGCACGCGGTCCCGAAGACGGCGCGGGCGGTGGGGCCCCGGATCAGCGTCCAGTTCCGCCCCGACGGGGTGCGCTGAACGCTCCGGCGTGCGCGGGGCGTCGCGCGGCAGACGGCAGGCGGCGGCCCGACGGCAGGCCCCGGGCCCCTCGATCGGCCCTGGCGGGGGCGTACCGCAGTTGTGCCGACCCCCGCCAGGGCGGATTCTGAAGACCATGGACCAGGCCGGTGTGGCGCGGTGAGCGCGACCAGAGCGGCGGATGCCGCCGACTTCCGTGGCCCCCTGGACATCAGCAGGGCGGCCACGGTGGTTCTGGACGGCCGGGACACGGTCGTCGGGTGGAGCCCGGCCGCCACCGCGCTGCTCGGCTACAGCCCGCGGGAGGCCGCCGGACGGCCGCTGAGCGCGTTCCTCGTACCCCTGCCGGCCGACGGCACGCTCCCGGCCGCCTCGGACCGCCCGGCCACACCGGGCGCAACGGCCCCCTCGGGTCCCCCGGCGCGCCCCGGGCCCGCTCCGCCGCCCACCGGCCATGAGATCCGCCTCGCCCGCCATCGGGACGGCCATGAGCTGCTGGTGGTGACCATCCTGTGCCCGCTGGCCGGTGCGGGGGACGGCGGCGGTGCGGGCGACGGGGCGCCGGGGCGGGTGCTCGTCGCGGCGGAGCTGGGCGAGCTGCGGCAGTGGGAGTCCCGGCTCGCGCTGCTCCAGGGGCTCGCCACCCAGTCGCCCGTCGGGCTGGCGATCTACGACACCGACCTCCGGCTGACCTGGAGCAACACCGCCTACGAGCGGGAGATCGGCAAGCCGCTCGCGGAGTATCTGGGGATGCGGGCCGACGAGCTGTACTCCGGGGGCCGTTTCGTGACCCCCGGGTATCCGTCGACGCTCGACGCGGTGATGCACCACGTGATCGACACCGGCGAACCCATCCTCGACCTGCACTTCCAGGGGATTCCGCCGAGCGACCCGGGCACCGAGCACCTGTGGTCCTGCTCCTACTACCGGTTGGAGGACGCCCACGGCCATGTCTTCGGGGTCTGCGAGGACTCCTTCGACATCTCCGACCGGCAGCGCGCCCAGCAGCGCCTGGCCCTCCTGGTGGAGGTCGGCCGCCGGATCGGGACGGTCCTGGACGTGGTCACCACGGCCGAGGAGATCGCGGAGGTGACCGTGCCGGAGTTCGCCGCCGCCGTACGGGTCGACATCGCGCGGGTGACGGTGATGAGCGGGGAGCTGCCCGCCACCGGGAGTCCCGCGGCGATGGACCTCCTGCGCGTCGGTGAGCACTCCGTGGACCCGGCGGCGGCCGACGCGGCGGAACCGCTGCATCCGGGGGCGCCGGGGAGTCCCGTCGACCGCTATCCCCCGGTCGCCTATCCGCCGGGTTCGCCGCAGGACCGCAGTCTGGCCTCGGGCGGTCTGGTGCTCGACGACAACGTCCTGGTCGTGCCCTTGCGCGTCGGCGGCAGCGTGCTGGGGCTCGTCACCTTCGTACGGAGTCCGCGCCCCCGGGTGTCCGGCCGGCCGCTGGCCCACGGTCCCGCCACCACCTTCGACAACGGCGAGGTCGCCCTGGCCGACGAGCTGGCCGCCCGGGCCGCGGTCTGCATCGACAACGCCCGCCGCTTCACCCGGGAACGCTCCGCCTCCCTCGCCCTCCAGCGCCAGCTGCTGCCCCACCATGTGCCGCCGCAGTCGGCCGTCGACATCGCCTACCGCTATCTGCCCTCGGACGATGTGACGGGGGTCGGCGGCGACTGGTTCGACGTGATCCCGCTCTCCGGGACCCGGGTCGGCCTGGTGGTCGGGGACGTGGTCGGCCACGGTCTCCAGGCGGCCGCCACCATGGGGCGGCTGCGCACGAGCGTACGGGCCTTCGCCCAGCTGGACATGGCCCCGGACGAGCTGCTGACCCGGCTGGACGACCTGGTGGGGCAGCCGCTGGAGGAGCGGCCGGGCCCGCGCGACGGCCCGCCCTCGGACGCGTACGACGAGCTGACCACGGGGGCGACCTGTCTGTACGCGGTCTACGACCCGGTCTCGCGGCGGTGCGTCATGGCGCGGGCCGGGCATCTGCCGCCCGCGGTGGTGCACCCGGACGGGCAGGTGACCTTCCCGGACCTGCCGGCCGGGCCGCCGCTGGGGCTCGGGGGACTGCCCTTCGAGTCCATGGAGATCGAGCTGCCGGTGGGGAGCCTGCTGGCGCTGTTCACGGACGGGCTGGTGGAGGCCCGGGACCATGACATCGACCAGGGGCTCGACGCGCTGGGCCGGGTGCTCGGCACCCCGGCCGCCTCCCTGGACGAGCTGTGCGACCGGGCCGTCTCCGCGCTGGTGCCGGACGCCACGACCGCCGACGACACCGCCCTCCTGCTGGCCCGGACCCGGCAGCTGGACGAGAGCCAGGTCGCCGAGTGGGAGCTGCCCGCCGAGGCGGTGACGGTGGGCCGGGCGCGCGAACTGGCCACCGGCCGGCTCGCCGCGTGGGGGCTGGAGGAGCTGTCGTTCGCCACCGAGCTGGTCGTCAGCGAGCTGGTCACCAACGCGGTCCGGTACGGCGGCGGGCCGCTGAGGCTGCGGCTCATCCGGGACCGCACGCTGCTCTGCGAGGTCGCGGACACCGGCCACACCTCGCCGCATCTGCGGCACAGCGCGGAGGACGACGAGGGCGGGCGCGGGCTGTTCATCGTCGCCCAGCTCGTCCAGCGGTGGGGCACGCGCTACACCCCGGCCGGAAAGACCATCTGGACGGAACAGGCCTTCCCTCCGGCCGAGTTCGACTGATTCCGGTCACTTTCCCCGGTCCGTACGGACTCCTTTGTCGACAACATCAACTTCTTTCGATTTAGGTTTGCCTTACCTAAGTCGACTGGGTGTCCGTGGTTCTGGTTCCGATGCCGAGAAAGGTGCTCACCCGATGAGCGCTGTCCCCTCCACCCGTACCGTCGCCCGCACGGGCCTCGCCCTCTTCTCCGCCGCCGCCCTGGCGCTCACCCTCTCCTCCCCCGCCGCCGCCGCGACCGGGACCCGCACGATCACCGACGGGGGCACCACCTACAACCTGTCGCTGACCGCCCCCGACACGGCGAACGCCTCCGGGCAGAACATCACCGTCACCGGCAGCGGTTACAACACCCTGCAGGGCGTCTACGTCAGCCTCTGCGTGGTGGACGGGGCGCAGGGCGCCAACAAGCCCTCCCCCTGCCTCGGCGGCCAGGACGAGTCCGGCACCACCGGCGCCTCGCACTGGGTCTCCGACTTCGGCGGCGGTGTCCTGCCCAACAGCTCGACCTTCGGCACCTTCAGCGTGCAGATCCACGTCAAGGCCGACCTGGGCGGCGGCAACATCTGCGGCGACACCGTCGAGTGCGCCGTCGTGACCCGAGCCGACCACACCGACACCAACGACCGCAAGTACGACGTCCACGCGCCGATCGACTTCGTGCAGGACACCAGCCGTCGGCCCGGTCCCGGCGTTTCCGCCGGGGCCGGGCTCCCCGCGTTGTGACGAGGAATGACATGACACCCACTCCGGGCACCCCGCCGGCCGGCGCCGGCCGCCCCCGCAGACCCGGCCGCCGGCTCTCCGCGGCCGCCGCCCTGCTCCTCGCGGCGGTCCCCGCGGGCGCCGCGGTCAGCGCCGACGCCTCCGCCCCGAAGAGCGCCACCGGCCCCCAGGGCCAGAAGCTCACCGTCTCGGCCACCACCGGGCTCGACCCGGCGGGCCAGAAGATCCGGGTCACCGGCGAGGGGTACGGCACGACCGCCGGGATCTACGTCGCGCTCTGCAAGGACACCGGGGCGAACCGGGTCCCCTCCCCCTGCCTCGGCGGCGCCGACATGAGCGGCGGCTCGAAGAACTCCCAGTGGATCGTGCCCCCGGGCGACCCGTACGAGGGTGAACTCGCCCTGCCCTTCGGCCCCGGCGGCACCTTCGACGTGGAGATCGAGATCAAGGCCAAGGGCGACGGGCTGGACTGCGCCGACGTGCCGTGCTCCGTCGTCACCCGGGCCGACCACCGGTCGAGCGGCGACCGCAGCCAGGACGTGCGGATACCGGTGACCTTCGCGGGCCAGGAGCCGTGCGAAGGGGGCGGCGAGGGGGTCGACGTACCCGCGGGGACCGTCTCGTACAAGCCGGCCGCGGACTTCACCTCGGCGGGCAAGCCGCTGGACCTGCTGCTCCACCCGGACTCCAAGAAGCTGTACGTCGGTGCGGACAACCTCCCCGACACGGCCGACGTCGACGAGCGCGGGCTCCATGTGCTCAACCCCGCGGACGGCAAGGCGGAGAGCTGGATCAGCGACGCCCCCGGGTCGACCGGCGCCCTCCGTGCCTCGGCGGCGGCACGGATCTCGGGGCCGCTGCCGGGTGACGGCGTGGTCTACAACTACCCGCTGCGGGGCGTCGGGAGCACCAAGGCGGGCGACGCGGCGGCCTCGGGCGTCTGGCTCGCCGGGTCCACGATCACGGACATCGCCCCCGGTACGGCCGCGGGCACGGTGCTGGTCGCCCAGGGGACCAAGCTCTCCGAGATCGAGACCGCGTCCGGCACGGCCACCCGGAGCCTCACGCTGCCGGGCGGCAACCAGTTCGCCGCCGACCACGCCCGGGACGCGGTCTGGTTCAGCGACTTCGCCGCCGGGAAGCTGCACCGGGTCGATCTCGACTCCTTCACCGTGACGGGCTCCTTCGACCTGCCCGGCGCCGACGGCATGACCGGGTTCACCGAGACGGACCCGGCGAGCGGGGCGGTCTGGGTCGGCGTCAACCGGTCCGTGCTGGTCTTCGACGCCACGGGCAAGCCGGTGAAGACGCTGGCCGGCAAGGACCTGGCCCGGGACGCCGCCTTCGACGCGGAGAGCGGGCGCGCCTTCGTCGTCCGGCAGGACGGCGGGGACCTCTCGGACCCGGCCGACGACAACAACGGCACGCTGACGGTGTACGGCACCGAGGACTTCGCCCCGGCGGCGAAGGAGCTGTCGCTGCCCGGCAACCACTCGCAGTCGGGCGCCGCCGCGCTCGCCGTCGAGCCGGGCGGGGCCACGGTCTTCGTCACCAGCCCCGCCGAGGGGAAGGTCACCCGGCTCACCCGGCAGGTCTCGCCCCTGGTCACCCAGGCGCCCGCGGACCGCTCGGTGAAGGACGGCGATGAGGTGTCCCTCACCGCCCGCGCGGAGGGCACCCCGGAGCCCTCGGTCCGCTGGCAGGTGAGCACCGACGGCTCGCAGACCTGGCGGGACGTGGAGGGGGCCACCGAGCCGGTGCTCACGTTCACCGCGCGGACGGCCCAGGACGGCTACCGCTACCGCGCCGAGTTCCGCAACGACGTCGGCACCACGCGTACGGCCCCGGTCACCCTGACGGTCACGGAGGCCACGGACGGCACGGACACGGGCGGCTCCGACAGCTCGGGCGGCTCCGGCGATGCCACAAATGGTGGCGGCGAAACGGGTGGTGACGGCTCGACAGGTGGTGACACCACCGGCGGCGGCACCGACGGCGGCTCGTCCACGAGCGGTTCGGGCGGCGCGTCCGGCTCCGGCGGGGCGTCCGGCTCCGGCGGCTCCGCGGCCGGTGGGACCGGCTCGACCGTCGGCGGCGGTGGTGTCGCAGGCGGCTCGGGCGTGGGGACGACGTCCGGGGGCAGCCTCGCGGCGACCGGGCTCACTGTGATCTCGGTAACTCTCGCTGCCGCCGCGCTCGTTGGCGGCGGCGTGCTGATCCACCGCAGGGCCCGGAGGCGCGCGACCGGTCTCGCATGACCCCGTGGGCGCCCCCTTCCACCCCGGGTGGGCCGCCCACGGACCACGAACCCCCTGACTGCGCAGGTCGCGGCCAGGGGGTTTGTGTTTCTCGCTCCGGCGCGCGCCGGAGTGATTGCTTCCGGCGCCGACTGCCACTGGACGCGCCCCACAAGCGCTTGCCAGTCTGTTGACCTGTCAACAGCCGCCCTGTGCAGGGAAGATCAGCGGGTTGCGGCAGATCGCGTGAGTCTGGGCCGAGCCGTCTGAACTTCACGAGAACTCCAGCGAAATGGCACGTGTGTGGATATCGTGCACCGAGCGAGGGCGCATCCGTCTGTCCATGGGATCGGCGGATGCGTCGCGTTTGTGGGGGTGCGACTGTGACTGGGGGGTTCATGGGGCATGTCGAGATACCGGAGACTGAGATATCCGGGCCGGTGGGGATCCGGGGCGCACCGCGCCCCCGTACCGCCGCCTCCCGGAATCGTACGGCGGCACTGGAGCAGCTGTGGAGGGCCCCGTCGGCCGAGCGCGGTCCGTCCGCGGGCCGGCCACCGGCCCGGCGGCGGCCGGTCCACCGCCCGGCGGTCGGCGCGCTGACCGACCTGCTGGGCCTGGCCGGGCCCGCCTGGCTCCTGCTCCACCTGGGCGGGCAGCCCCGCCCCTGGGCGGCGGCGGCCGTCGCGGGCCTGGTGTGGACCGGGCTGCGCGGTGCGCGGGGGCGGTACGCGGACCCGCTGCGGGGCGAGCCCGGCGGCGCCTTCGGCGCCCTCGGCGACTGGCTGGTGCTGCTCGGGGTGCTGGCGGTCCTGCACGCGGCGGCGGGGGGCTCCGTCGACCCGGCGGCGGCCGTCCTGGCGGTGGTGCCGGGGCTGCTGGTCGCCACCGCCGTGGAGGGGGTACGGCGCCGGGCGCGCACCGGACGGCGGGGCCGGGGGGCCCGCAGGGTGCTCCTGGTGGGCGAGGCGGCGGGGATCGACCAGACGGCGCGGCTACTCAACTCCCGTACGGACCACGCCTATCAGCTGGTGGCGGCGGTGCCGGTCGGATCCGGCCGGCCCGCTCAGGACACCGTGCAGGTGCCGGGGCGGCTCGCCTCCTGCCCGGCGGACGACGATGTGACGACCGTGCTCGGCGGGGCCTACGCCCATGAGGCGGACCTCGTGCTGGTGGCTCCCGGGCCCCAGCTGACCGGGGACCGGCTGCGGCGGCTGGGCTGGGGGCTGCACGACGCGGGCGTCGCCCTGTGCGTGCTCTCCGAGCTGTCGGGCATCGCCGCCTCCCGGGTCCGCCCGGTGACGGCGGCCGGGCTCACCCTGCTGCACATCGCGCCTCCGCTGCGAGGCGGCCCGCAGGGGATCCTCAAGGGCGTGCTGGACCGGACCGGCGCCCTGTTCGGGCTGCTGGTGCTCTCGCCGCTGCTGCTCGCGGTGGCGCTGAGCGTACGGGTCTCCTCGCGCGGCCCGGTCTTCCACCGGCAGGTCCGCCAGGGCCAGCACAACCGGCCGTTCACCATGTGGAAGTTCCGCACGATGGTGGCGGACGCGGAGGCGCGCAAGGCCCAGTTGACGAAGGAGAACGAGGTCGACGGGCCGCTCTTCAAGATGCGCCGGGACCCGCGGGTGACCCCTGTGGGGCGGACGCTCCGGCGGACCTCCATCGACGAACTGCCGCAGCTCTTCAATGTGTTGCTGGGCCAGATGTCACTGGTGGGGCCCCGGCCCCCGCTGCCCGAGGAGGCCTCGCGCTACGACGAGCGGGAGCACCGCAGGCTGGCCGTGAAGCCCGGGCTCACCGGGCTCTGGCAGGTCAGCGGGCGCTCCGACCTCTCCTGGCAGGAGACCGTCGCCCTGGATCTCTGGTACGTCGACAACTGGTCGGTGGCCACGGACATGGGGCTCCTCGTCCGCACGGTGCGTGCTGTCACCGACGGCCGCGGGGCCTACTGAGAACGGCGGACGGTCCATGCGAGGAGTTCCGGTTCGCCACCGCGCGCCGCGTGCGCGCGGTGGCGAACGGTCAGGCGGCGGGTGGGAGTTGGCCCAGCCACCAGGCGTAGGTGCGGGCGATGCCGTCGCGGAGCGGGATCTGCGGCTTGAAGCCGAGGGAGGTCAGACGGGAGACGTCGAGCAGCTTGCGCGGGGTCCCGTCGGGCTTCGAGGCGTCCCAGCCGATCTGGCCCTGATAGCCCGTCACCTCGGCAACCGTCTCGGCCAGTTCGCGGATGGTGAGGTCCTCGCCGCAGCCGATGTTGACCGGCTCGTCGCCGTCGTACGCCTTCAGGAGGCGGACGCAGGCGGCGGCCAGGTCGTCGACGTGGAGGAACTCCCGGCGCGGGGAGCCGGAGCCCCAGAGGGTGACCTCGGGCAGCCCGTCGCGCTGGGCCTCATGGAAGCGGCGGATCAGCGCGGGCAGGACGTGCGAGGTCTCCAGGTCGAAGTTGTCGCCGGGCCCGTAGAGATTGGTGGGCATGGCGCTGATGTAGGAGGCGCCGTACTGCCGGCGGTAGGACTGGGTCTGGACGATGCCCGCGATCTTGGCCAGCGCGTACGCCTCGTTGGTGGGCTCCAGCTCGCCGGTGAGCAGCGACTCCTCGCGGATCGGCTGAGGGGCGAGGCGCGGGTAGATGCACGACGAGCCGAGGAAGAGCAGCCGCTCGGTCCCGGCCGCGTGCGCCCCGGCGATCACGCTGAGCTGGATGCGCAGGTTGTCCTCCAGGAACTGCACCGGGTAGGTGCTGTTGGCCATGATCCCGCCCACCTTGGCGGCGGCCAGCACCACGGCGTCCGGGCGGATGTCCCGCAGATACGTCTCGGTCCGCGCGCTGTCGCGCAGGTCGAGGAGGTCCCGGCCGCGGGTGAGGACCTCGTGGCCGTCGTCGGCGAGGCGGCGGGCCACCGCCGAGCCGACCAGGCCGCGGTGGCCCGCGACGAATATGCGGGAGCCGGGGCGCAGTAGGGGACGGGCGGATTCCTGGGGTGGGACGGGGAGTTCGGTCGTCATGGCTCGGATTGTGCCAGCAGTAAGGGACTGCGGAGATGTTTTGCCGCAGAACGCTCCAATTCCGATATGTCGGTGACTTGTTCGTCGCACAGGCGGACAGCAGAGAAGGGGGAAACGTGGCGAAGACCGCGCTCATCACGGGAGTGACCGGCCAGGACGGCTCGTACCTGGCGGAGTTGCTGCTCGACAAGGGGTACACGGTCCACGGCCTGATACGTCGCTCGTCGAGCTTCAACACCGAGCGGATCGACCACATCTACCAGGGCCCCGAGGAGCCGGAGCGCTCCTTCGTCCTGCACCACGCGGACCTCTCCGACGGGGTGGCGCTGGTGAACCTGCTGCGCGACATCCGGCCCGACGAGGTCTACAACCTGGGCGCCCAGTCCCATGTCCGGGTCTCCTTCGACGCCCCGCTCTACACGGGCGACGTCACCGGGCTCGGCACCATCCGGCTCCTTGAGGCGGTGCGGGCCAGCGGGATCGAGACCCGGATCTACCAGGCGTCGTCCTCCGAGATGTTCGGCGCCAGCCCGCCGCCGCAGAACGAGAAGACCCCGTTCCACCCGCGCAGCCCGTACAGCGTGGCGAAGGTCTACTCGTACTGGGCGACGGTCAACTACCGTGAGGCGTACGACATGTTCGCCGTCAACGGGATCCTCTTCAACCACGAGTCGCCGCGCCGCGGGGAGACCTTCGTGACCCGGAAGATCACCCGCGGGGTGGCCCGGATCAAGGCGGGGCTCCAGGACCGGCTGCACCTGGGCAACCTGGACGCAGTCCGGGACTGGGGGTACGCGCCGGAGTACGTGGACGCCATGTGGCGGATGCTCCAGTGCGACACCCCGGACGACTACGTGGTGGCGACCGGCGAGGGGGTCAGCGTCCGGCAGTTCCTGGAGTTCGCCTTCGAGCACGCGGGGCTCGACTGGACCGAGCACGTCCGGTACGACCCCAAGTACGAACGCCCCAGCGAGGTCGACGCGTTGATCGGTGACGCCTCCAAGGCCGAGGAGCTGCTGGGCTGGAAGCCCGAGGTGAAGTCGAAGGAGCTGGCCCGCATCATGGTCGACGCGGACATCCGCCTGCTCTCGGACCAGCTGACCGGCGCCGCCGTCCGGGTGGACAGGTGAGCGGGCCGGGACGCCGGGAGCGTGACCCCGCCCGGCCCCCGGCCACCCCGGCAGACCGGCGCGGCGGGCCCTTCACCGCCGTGACCGCACCGGCGGCCGGGGTCCCCGCTCCGGCAGCCGTTCCGACCGCCCCGGCCGGCTCCGCCGCTGCCCGGACCGGGTGCGCGGTCGCCCATGACTCCCGGCCGGCGCCCAGCGCGTCCGTGCCGGGGAGCACCACCGGCGCAACCGCCGTCCCCACCGGTCACCCGGTGGGGCTCACCGCGCCGGCGTGGGACGGGGCTCTTCGCCCCGTCCACCCACTCGCCCCGACCGGCGGCGGGACTCGACGTCCCCGCAGCCGGCCCGGGCGAGGCAGGATCGGCGGCCTCCCGGCCGCAGCTCGTTCTCACCTTCGGAGCTGAATGATGAACGGAAGTACGGGGCAAAGATTCGGGGGGCGCGGCCGTCTGCGGGCCGCTTCCGCCGCTCTCTGCCTGCTGACCGGAGCCCTGACCGCCACGGCGGCCGGGGGTTCCCCGGCAGCCGCACTGACCCCGCCGGTGGCCCTCACCGCGGACGACCAGTCCACCTGGCAGACCAACGGCATCGTCTGGGCGATGGCGGCCGGCAACGGTGTGGTCTACACGGGCGGCACCTTCTCCACCCTGCGGCCGCCGAAGGCCGCCCCCGGCACGAGTGAACAGCCCGCGGTGAACTTCGCCGCCTTCGACGCGGCGACCGGGGCGCCCACCGACTGCTCGCTGTCGTTCACCGTCTCCTCGGGGACCGCGACCGTACGTTCGCTGGCGCTCTCCCCCGACGGGGAAACCCTGTACGCGGGCGGCCAGTTCGGCGCGGTGAACGGGGTCGGGGTCAGCAACATCGCGGCGATCGACACCGCGACCTGCACCGTCCGCAACAACTTCAAGATCGCCGTCTCGGCCACCGTGCGGGCACTCGCCGTCACGTCCGACACGGTCTACCTGGGCGGAGACTTCAGCAGCGTCGGCGGCCAGAGCCGGACCCGGTTCGCGGCGGTCACCACCGCCAACGCCTCCCTGCTGCCGTTCACGGCCAACGCCGACGAGGTCGGCCGGGCGGTCGAGGTGACCCCCGACGGGCAGAACGTGCTGCTCGGCGGTGACTTCTTCCGGATCAACGGCACCAGCACCCACGCCCTGGCCGTGGTCGACGCCACCACCGGCCAGCTCACCAAGTCCTACCCGGGCTTCATCCACGACCGGTCCACCGTCATGGACATCACCACCGACGAGACCGGCTTCTACACCGCCAACGAGGGCACCGGCGGCGGGGTGTTCGACGGCCGGATCGCGCTCAACCTGAACAACTTCCAGCAGCGCTGGCGGGACACCTGCCTGGGCGCCACCCAGGCCGTGGCCGTCTACTCCGGTGTGCTCTACAGCGGCAGCCACGCCCACGACTGCTCCTCCATGGGCGCCTTCCCCGACCAGCCGCGCAAGCACCTGCTGGCCCAGTCGGTCGACGACCCGAAGCTGCTGCCGTGGTTCCCGGACACCAACGACGGCATCGGGGAGCCGGTCGGTCCCCGCGTCATGACCCAGACCGGCAAGGACGGCCGCCACTACCTGTGGGTCGGCGGCGAGTTCACCACCGTCAACGGGGCCCCGCAGCAGGGGCTGACCCGGTTCTGGGACGGTCCGGACACCGGGGCGCCCTGGGTGCCCAACGTCAGTCTCTCCACGCTCAACCCGGGCACCATCGAGGTGAACTGGCAGACCAGCTTCGACACCGACGACGGTGAGCTGACCTACCGGATCTACAAGGACGGGTCGAACACCCCCGTCCACACCACGACCGGGTACTCCGTCTTCTGGGACCGGCCGCAGCTGAGCTGGACCGACACCGACGTCGTACCGGGCCAGACCTACTCGTACCGGATCACCGCGAGCGACGGCACCAACACCAGCGCCAGGTCCCCGGCCCAGTCGGCCACCGTGGCGACCTCCACCCAGGCCTACCCCGCCCGGGTGAAGTCCGACGGAGCGATCCTCTACTGGCGCTTCGACGAGCCGAGCGCCACCTTCGCCCACGACAGCAGCGGCAACCTCAACAACGGCTTCCTGCGCAACGCCCCGGCCTACCGGCAGACCCCGGCGGCCATCACCGGCCCGTCCACCGCGATCGGGTTCAACGGCACCAACCAGTACGCCTACAGCAACCGGCAGCACACCGCGCCGGGCCGGTTCTCCATCGAGACCTGGATCAAGACCACGACCACCCGCGGCGGCAAGATCATCGGCTTCGGGAACCTGACCCAGCAGAACAGCACCCGCCACGACAAGCACATCTACATGCGCAACGACGGCCGGCTCGTCTTCGGCGTCCACAACGGCTCCGCCCAGACGGTCACCACCCCGGCCGCCTACAACGACGGCCAGTGGCACCATGTCGTCGCCACCCAGGGCCCCTTCGGCCAGGGCATGGCGCTGTACGTCGACGGGCAGCTGCGCGCGTCGAACATCCTGGTCTCCACCAACGAGAGCACCCCGGGGTACTGGCGGATCGGCGGGGACAACATCGGTAGCTGGCCGAACCGTCCGACGAGCAACTTCTTCGCCGGGCAGATCGACGAGACAGCCGTCTATCCGACCACGCTGACCTCTTCCCAGGTCAGTGCGCACTACGCTCTGAGGAACAGCTGACCCATGAGAAATCCGTTCCTGGCCGGTGCCGCCGTCGTCCTGACGGCGGTGGCGCTGGCCGCCTGCGGATCGTCCGCCGACGGGAACGGGCCGGAGGCCGCGGGCGCACAGCGCCCCGCGGCCTCCGGGCCCTCCGCCCCCGGCCCGTCCGCCACGACGTCCACCCCGCCCGAGACGACCGGCACCCCCGGCACGCCCACGGCGCCCGCCACCGAGGAGCCGGGGCCCGGCGGGCCGTCCGCTCCCGGCGCGGCCGCCCAGGGCCCGAAGACACCCCCCGGGGAGATCACCCCGGCCACCGGGACCTTCACCGAGAAGCAGAAGAAGTATCTGGAGGACCGGGTGCCCCAGGGCATGGACCCGGCCGCCGTGCTCCAGACCGGCCAGGAGACCTGCGACAAGCTGCGCTATCTGGTCAAGGCCGACCGGGACACCGCCGTGGGCGCCATCGCCACCGGCGAGATCAAGGGCGCCCCGGCCGCGGTGGCGGGGCTCTGCCCCCAGCACCAGGACCTGGTCGACGAGGCCGTGTACGCCTATCCGGACGGCACCCACACCGGCAAGGCGCTGCGCCCCGGCGTCTACCGCTCCGCCTCCCCCACCCTGAACTGCTCCTGGCAGATCGAGGGCGCGGACGGCAAGGAGCTGGCCTCCGGGACCTCCGACACGGGCGAGTCGCGGAAGATCACGATCCCGAAGTCCGCCCGTACGTTCACCTCCACAGGCTGCTACGCCTGGCTGCCCGAAGGAGTCAAGGGATGACCGCCGGCACGACGAAGCTGCCCATAGCCGTGGCGATCCCCACGAAGAACGAGGGCCTGAACATCGCCGAGGCGGTGAAGTCGGTGCTCGGCCACTTCGAGGCGGTCGTCGTGGTGGACTCCCACAGCACCGACGACACCGCGAAGATCGCCGAGGAGTGCGGGGCCGAGGTGGTCACGTACACCTGGGACGGGGGCCACCCCCGCAAGAAGCAGTGGTGCCTGGAGAACGTCCGCACCGACCTGGACTGGATCCTGCTGCTCGACGGCGACGAGCGGCTGAGCCCGGGGCTGCTGGCCGAGCTGCGGGAGACCTTCCGCGACCCGTCGGCGCCGAAGCCCGCCGCATACGACATCCCGCTCGGCTACTGGTTCTCCGGCAAGCGGCTGCGCCACGGATACACCATCCGCAAGCGGTCGTTGACCGACCGGACCCGCTGCCACTACCCGGAGGTCGGGGACCTGGACGCACCGGGGATCGGGGAGGTGGAGGGCCACTACCAGCCGGTGGCGGCGACCGTGGGCACGCTCACCCACCCCATCGAGCACCAGGACCTCGACCCGGTCACCGCCTGGTTCGAGCGCCACAACCGGTACTCGGACTGGGAGGCCTGGCTGGAGCACCACCCCCAGGTGAAGGAGCAGGTGCGCCAGGTCAAGTCACGCCAGGGGCAGTTGTTCCACAAGGCGCCGTTCAAGCCGGTGGTCTCGTTCGCCTACATGTATCTCTACAAGCGCGGCTTCCTGGACGGCCGCGCCGGGTTCGACTTCGCGCTGGCGATGAGCTTCTACCGCTGGCAGATCGCCCTCAAGTCCCGTGAGAAGCCCGTACGTTGACGGCTCCCCCGGTCACCCTCGCCTCCGGTGGACCACGTCCTCGTAGGTCCGCCGGAGGGTGGCGGTGACGGCCTCGATGGTGAACTGCTCGTTCACCAGCTCCCAGGCAGCCTTGCCCGCCTGCTCGGCGGCCTCCGGCTCCAGCAGCTCCAGAATGGCGTCGGCGACCTTGCGGGCGTTGGCCGCGTCCTCGCCGACCCTGCTGTCGATGACCCGGCCCGATCCCGCCGCCGCCACATCGGGGGCCTGGCCGCAGGTGCGGGTGATGACGACCGGGGTGCCGACCGACATCGCCTCCAGCACCGAGACCGGGAACGGCTCCTCGATCGCCGGGAGCACATACACATCGGCCTCGCGCCCGGCGGCCAGCACCTCGTCGTGCTCCAACGGGCCGACGTGGTCCAGGGATCCGGTCACGCCGAGCTTCCGGGCGAGGGCGAGGGTGCCGGCCAGCGCGCCGGTGTCCGGACCGGCCAGCACGAAGCGGGCGTCCGGGTGGCGGGCGAGGACGTGCGGCATCGCGGCGATGAAGTCCTCGGGCCGCTTGCGCTCCTGGATCCGGGCGAGGTAGAGGATGGTGGGCGGGCGGCCGGGCTCGCGGGCGGGCTTGCGCTCCTGCGGGCGGACGCCGTTGACCAGCCGTACGGTGCGGGTGAGCGGGACGGGGGCGGCGACGGCGTTCACATCGAGCCGCTCCATCTCGGTGAGGTGCAGCACGGCGTCGGCCTCGCGCAGCACCCTGCGGACCCCGAGGAGGTCGGTGAGCTGGGCGACCTTCTTCTCGGTGGGGTCGATCATGCCGTGGGTCTGGACGACCAGCGGCGTACGGGTCGCGAGGGCGAGGAGCGCCGCGGGCAGGGTCACCAGGTCCCGCATCAGATGGACGTGGACCAGGTCGGCGCCGCGCATCATGCGGCGGGCGGTGCGCAGCAGTCCGGCGGAGGTGATGCCGCTGACCTCGAACATCGGGAGCAGGTGGCGGGCCTGGAAGAGGTGGACCGGAACTCCCTCGACTTGGCTGGGTAGTTCGCCGCCGGGGAAACCGTCGCCGAGCGCCATGACACGGGCGTCGTCGCCGTGTGCCCGCTGGACCTTGGAGAGGTTGAACGCCACTCGGGTCGGACCGCCGAAGGCGTGGTCCGGGGTGTGGAGCGTGACGACGTGCAGGATTTTCACCAGAGTTCCCCTCAACTAAGGCCAAGTATTTACAGGGTAGTCATCGGCCCTCCCCAAGTGGGCTGATTCGTTAGAGTGTTCAGCGGTTCACTGATCTCTGGGGGGCGGCGCATGGCGTCGGTGCACACGTCGGCGCGGGGAGAGGCCGGGGGCGCGGTGGCGGGTCCGAAGGGGCCGGGGGCCCCGGGCGGCCCCCTGGAGCCGCCCGAGCGGCCGATCGCCTGGTCGATGCTGTCGCGGGCGCTCTCGGTGCCGCTCATCCTGGGGCTGGTCTGCTTCCTGCCCGCGGTCATCGCCGCCCAGCCCGGCAGCGGGGTCCGGGACACGGCGTACTGGCTCCAGCTGGTGCTGACCTGCTACGCGGGGGCCCGGCTGGCGACGATGATCCTCTCCACCCGGCGGCGGCTGCTCCAGGGCGTCTTCTGGATGTTCGTGTACATCGCGATGGGCGTGGCGCCGTTCGCCCAGGTGGTGATCGGGCAGACGCCGACGCCGATGGTGGGGCCGCGCCAGGACCTGGTGACCGCGATCGCGATGATCCTGGTGGGGTGTGCCGCCTACGACCTGGGGGCGTTGCTGGCCTCGCGCCGGCCGCTGCGGCGCCGTACGCCCTCCGCGCGGGGGTCGGGCGGCGGCCCCGCGGTGGCGCATCCGGTGCGGCTGCGGCTGCTGGTGGTGCTGGCGTTCGCGGCGAGCGCGTTCTACGTGCTGAAGCTGGGCGGGCCCGCGGTCTTCTTCACCAGCCGCCAGGAGATCAACGAGACCGTCGCGGCGAGCGGGGTGGTCACGGAGGGGTCCAATGTGGGCTCGGCCTTCATCAAGGGGTTCGGCCAGGTCCCGGCGCTGCTGGCGCTGCTCTTCTACACCCGCCGCCTGGCGACCTCCTACCGGGCCCGGCGCACCCCCTCGACGGTGCTGGTGTGGGTGGCGCTGGCGGGGCTGAACCTGGTGGTCAACAACCCCATCTCCAACGCCCGTTACTGGTTCCTGACGGTGTTGATGGCGTTCGTGTTCACCGCGATGCCGAGCAGCGCGGCGGTCTACCGCACCGTGCTGGCCACGGGGGTGGTGGGGGCGCTGGTGGTGTTCCCGTACGCGGACAAGTTCCGGTACGACGACGAGGGGCAGCGGCCCGCGCAGTCGGCCTCGGTCTTCGAGCCGCTGGTGACCAAGGACTACGACCAGATGGTGATGTTCGCCAACACCATCTCGTGGGTGGACACCCGGGGCCATACCTACGGCCGCCAACTGGCGGGCTCCGGGCTGTTCTTCGTGCCGCGCGCGGTGTGGAGCGGGAAGCCGGAGGACACCGGGGTGCGGGTCGGGCAGTGGATGGGGCTGCGGATGACCAACCTCTCGGCCCCGATATGGACGGAGTTCTGGGTCGACTTCGGCGCCACCGGCATGATCGGCGGGATGGCGCTGATCGGTTACGCGTCGGCCCGCACCGACCGCCGGTACGCCCTGGCCGTCACCCGGGCGGGGCCCGGCCCGGGGAGCGTGCTGGCCATCGCCGCGCCGCTGATCGCCGGGTACACCTTCATCCTGCTGCGCGGCCCGCTCCTCCAGGCGGCGGGGAAGCTGGCCATCGCGGCGCTCTGTCTGCTGGCGATAGCCACGTTCAGGGAGCAGCGGGCAGCGCGGCGGCGCTGACGTCCTCGCGCGGGGCCGGTGGGCGGCGGCGCAGCCGGGAGACCCTGATCCAGGTGACGACGGCCTTGCAGAGCGAGCCGAGGAAGAGCCCCCAGGCGGCTCCCTGGACGCCCCCGAGGACGTAACCGCCCGCGAGGAACGCCACGGCGGTGAGCGAGAAGACCACCTGGATGGCGAGGGTGGTGCGCGGGTCGAGCATCCGCAGGGCCAGCAGCCCGCAGGTGCCGACGGCCATCGCCGCGTACTGGCTGCCGGTCGCGGGCAGCAGGTCGGCCGCCACGGACCAGGTGTCGCCCAGGAGTTGGCGTCCGGTGCGGTCGGGCAGCAGGGCCAGCGCGGTGGCCCAGAGGGCGGCGGTGGCGGCGAGGACGGCGGCCAGGGCGGCGGTGGCCCGGACGCGGCGGCGCTCGTCGGTGATGCGGCCGAGCAGTGGGGGGCCGAAGGAGGTGGCGGAGGTGAAGAGCACGTTGAGCGGGCCGAAGAGGGTGGTGGCCCCGCGCAGGGCGCCGACCAGGAGCGGGTTGCCGACGGCGGAGAGGCCGAGGACGGAGAGCTGACTGGTGGCGTTGCCGACCCCGAACTCGACGGTGAACCGCTGCCCGAGGTGGCCGCGCCGGAGCAGCGGGCGCAGGGCCATGGGGGCCCCGGCGGTGGCGCGGTGGAGCAGGGCGGCGGAGAGCAGCAGCGCGGGCAGGGCGGAGAGGCCCCAGAGCGCGACCAGGCGGGCGGGAGAGGCCCCGTACACCTGGGTGCCGAGCGCGCCGAGGACGCAGGCCAGCCGCAACAGGTCCGAGAGCAGGGCGAGATGGGGCTGCTGGAGGGTGGAGAAGGCGTACCGTACGGCGTCCTGGCCGAGGACCACCGGCAGCACCAGGCCGAGCATCATCAGCGCCCGTGCGGTGTCCCCGGGGACGAGGAAGCAGACGGCGGCCAGCAGCGCGCCGAGCGAGGCGGCGGCGAGCAGGGTGAAGGCGACGGCCGAGCGGCAGGCGCCCTGGGTCTCCGTACCTCCGCCGCGCTTGAGGACGAGGGGCTGTCCGGTGTACGCGCCCGAGACGCCGAGCAGCACCGTGAAGACCAGGTAGACCGCGGAGAAGCGGGCGAAGTCGGCCAGGGTGGAGAGCCGGGCGGCGGCCACCAGCACCAGGATGTTGGTGAGCGCCGCCACGCCCTGGTCCGCCACCGAGCTGAGGACGGCCCAGCGGGCTCTCACCGCCGGACCGCCGGGAGGGTCAGCGAGCGCAGGCCGAGGGTCTCGGTGGGGTCCCCGGTGATCTCGGGGCCTTCCGGACCGCCGGTGGGGCCGGGTCCGTCGCCTCCGGTGCGGCGCCGGGCGGATGTGGAGCGGCGCACCGGCCGGAGCCGCCGTCGGCCCGGGTGGAGCAGGGCGCCGAGGACGGAGCCGCCGGAGGCGCCGATGATCTCGCGGATGCGCTCCAGGTCGCTGCGGTGCACCTCGCGCGGGTCGCAGACGATCATGACGCCCTCCACCCGGTCCACCAGGGCGACCGCGTCCGCGTAGGAGAGGACCGGCGGGGCGAGCACGATGACGACGCTGCCGGGCCGGTCGGCCTCCGCGACGATGCGGCCGACCGGGGTGGAGGTGAGGGCGCGCGGGACGTTGTCGACAATGGTGCCGGGGATCAGGGCGAAGGCGCCGGAGCCGGGGACGTCCACATTGGCGCGGCCGCCGGTGGGCCAGCTGCCGTCGCCCTCCTCGGCGGCCCAGCGCGGCGGGCGGACCTCGTGCGCGGCGGAGCCCAGGGCGCGGGCGAGGGAGGGCGTACGGAGGTCGGCCTCGACCAGGAGGACGTCCCGGCCCATCTCGGCGAAGGCGGCGGCCAGGTTGGCGGCGGCGGCCGCCGCCTCCTGGTTGTCGCCGCGCGGAGAGGTGACCAGGAGCCTGCGGCGCTCGGCGAACTCGGGGTCGTAGGCGAGCCGGAAGGCGACGGCGCGGTACTCCTCCGCGAGCCGGGAGCCGCCGCGGCCGATGGCCAGTACCGTCCCGGTGGCCGCGCGTTCGCGGGGCAGGGTGCCGAGCAGCGGGCCGCCGAGCGAGCGGACCAGCTCGCGGGTGGAGCGTACGGCGGGGTCGAAGACGAGCCGCACCCAGGAGAGCAGCAGCCCGAGCGCGAGGCCGACGACCCCGCCGAGCCCGAGCAGCAGGGGCAGACCGGGGCCGGTGGGCGACGTCGGGGCGACGGGCTTCTTGTTGAGGTAGCCGGGGGTGGTGTCCAGGGCCTTGAGTTCGGAGATCTTCCGGCTCAGCTCGGAGATGGAGACGATGATGTTGGCGCGGGCGCTGGTGACGTCGTTGTCCGCACCCGCTCCTATCTGCTTCTCCAGCAGGTCGCGCTTCTCCTCCAGCGGGCCGAGCTGGGCCCGGTAGCCGTCGGACATGTTCTTGATGCTGTCCTCGGTGCGCGCCTTGCGGTGGGTCAGATAGGCGCCTGCGAGGGCTTCGGCGCGGGCGCGGGCCTGCTCGGGGGTGGCGCCGGTGTAGGCGAAGCGGAGGGTGAGGGTGTTGGGCGGGTTGGTGACCTGGATCCCGGCGAGGAGGTCGCGGGCGGTGACGTCGTCGCCCGCCTTGAGGAGGGTGGCGGCGGCCAGGGTGCCGACGGTGTCGCTGACGGCGGTCTGGCGCTCGGAGCCGATGTTGATGCCCTTGTCGGCGCTGGCCCCGGCGGCGAAGGGGTCGGAGATGGCGGAGCGGACGAGCACTTCGCCGGTGGCGGTGTAGGTGTCCTCGCCGCTGAGGGCGAGAAAGCCGCCGCCGAACAGGCCGATGACGACTCCGGCCGCCAGCAGGGCGCGGTAGCGCAGGAGTTGGCGGAACTGGTCGCGCAGGAGTGCCGGTTCGTCCTGGTCGTCCGGGATTCGGTTGGCAGGGGTCATCGGCGGGCGCTCCCTCGTCCGTCCAGGGCCTCGGTCAGCAGGTCGTCGAAGCGGGCGAGCCCCGCCTCCCGGCTCAGCCGGCGCGCCACGTACGCCGGTCCCCCGGCCCCCAGCTCGCCCGCGGCGACGGGGTCGGCGGCCAGCTTCCGTACGGTCTCCAGCAGCGCGGCCGGGTCCTCGGGGGCGACGAGCACCCCGGCCCCGGAGCGGCGCACCTCGTCGGCGGTGCCGCCCTCGTCGGCGACGGAGGCGACGACCGGGCGGCCGGAGACGAAGTAGGAGGTGAGCTTGGAGGGGACGCTCATGTCGAGGACGGAGGCCCGCTGGGTGACCGCGAGGACATCGGCGGCGGCGAGGATGTCGGTGAACTCCCCTGCCCCCGCGGGCTCCAGGAAGTCGACGTTGGGCAGCCCCTCGGCCCGGGCACGCAGGGCGTCGCGCTGGTTGCCGTCGCCCATCAGGACGACCCGGAGGTCGGGAGCGAGGCGGGCGGTGTCCACCAGGACCTCCAGGCCCTGCTTGAGGCCCATGTTCCCGGAGTGGAGCAGGACGGGGGTGGCGGGGCCCCAGCCGAGCCGGGCGCGGGTGGCGGCCCGGTCGGCCGTGGGGCCTTGCACATGGGTCCAGTTGGGGACGGTACGGATGCGGCCGGGGTCGACGCCGAGGGCGGTGACGCGGGGGACGAAGCTCTCGTGGATGACGCCGACCAGGGTCGCGCGGCTCAGCGCGTACCGCTCGGCCGCCGCCGCGAGCGCCGCCGCCCGGTCCCCGCCCCGGATGCCGCTCTGCGCGGCGGCGGCGCCCATCAGGTCCTGGACGACGGGTATGTAGGGGACGCGGTGGCGGCGGGCGATACGGGCGCCGATGACCCCGCCGGCCAGGCTGGGCATCTGCGCCACCACCGCGTCCGGCCGTCCCGATGGTGGCGCGAGGAGCCCGGTGGCGAGGACGGATGCCTCGAACGCGGCGCGGCGCAGGGCGCTCTGACGGGACGGCACATAGTGGCGCCGCCGGTGGACCCCGACGCCGCCGCGCACCTCCACGGTCCGCCAGACGCTCCGGTACGCCTCGTCCAGCTGCCAGGACGGGTAGTGCGGCAACCCGGTGAGCGCCCGCACCCTGGCGCCCGACTGCGCCCAGTGCTCGGCGAGTTGAGTGGCGTACGGGCCGATGCCCGTGACCTCGGGTGCGTAGTTCGTCGAGACCACCAGAAGGCGGCGGCCCTCAAACGGCCTGTGCCGTTCGCCATCGGACATCGGTCGGTCCTTCCCCCACAACAGCCGCCGCCCCCTGCACGGGAGCGGCTCCCGTCGAGCTTATCCGTTCACGGCCTGCACAAGTGTTCTTCACAGTAAGGTCGTTGGAACATCACCGGATCATGTCGACCGTGGGGGGAGAGATACGGATGGTGCAGCACAGGGTGGGGTACGCACCAGGGGTGTACGACCTGTTCCACGTGGGTCACCTCAACATCCTGCGGCACGCCCGCAGTCAGTGCGACTACCTGGTCGCCGGGGTCGTCTCGGACGAGATGGCCGCCCTCGCCAAGGGCCACACGCCCGTGATCCCGTTGCGCGAGCGGCTGGAGATCGTCCGCAGTGTGCGGTTCGTCGACGCGGCGTTCGTGGAGACCGTGCCGGACAAGGTCGAGACCTGGCAGCAGGTCCGGTTCGACGTGATCTTCAAGGGCGACGACTGGCGGGGCACGGAGAAGGGGAAGAAGCTGGAGCGCGACTTCGCCGAGGTCGGCGTGGAGGTCGTCTACTTCCCGTACACCGTGCACACGTCCAGCACCCAGCTGCGCCGGGCGCTGGACGTGCTCGTCAGCCGGGACGGAGCGCTCTCAGCTCCCTGAACCACTTGGCGAGGAAGGCCGCCAGGAAGAGCGTGTGGACCACCGCGAGCGCGGCGTACCCGGCCAGGAAGACTCCGGGTGCGCCGAGCAGCAGGAAGACCAGGCAGAACACCCCGTAGTCGGCGGGCAGCAGGGCGACGGCCCGCGCCCGGGAGACCGGGGCGGCGGGAGCCGTCGTCGCCTGCCCGGCCGCCGCCTTGCCGAGGTGTTCGCGCAGCAGCCCCGCGCAGAAGGTCACCACGGCGGCCAGCTGGAAGCCCAGCGGCAGCAACAGCCAGCCGTCCGAGGGCAGTTCGCCGAAGCGGTAGAAGGAGATCAGCACGGCGGCGTGGACGAGCAGCAGCTTGCCGCAGTCCACCACATGGTCCAGCCACTCCCCCGCGGGCCCGCCGCGACCGGTGAGCCGGGCCAGCTGGCCGTCGGCCGAGTCGAAGGCGAAGCCGATGACGAGGCCCGCCCAGACCACCAGGCCCAGCGTCCAGGACGGCTCGACGAGCGCCACCGCCGCGATCGCGGAGTAGGTGAACAGGCCACTGATCAGAGTGACCTGATTGGGCGTCAATCCGGTCCGGTAGGCGCCCGCGGCGAGCACCCGCCCGGCCGGGCGGTTCACGTACCGCGAGTAGAGCGAGACGCCCTTGGCGCTCTTCTGTGCGCCGCGCAGTTCGCGCAGCACTGTGCCCGTGCTTCCCATACGCCCCCCAGCGTCCGGCATTGCCCGCATCATGGCATGCGGACACCGGGGGCGTGGGGTGATCTCCGGAGCCGGAACAGTTCCGTGATCACCTCGCGACGGGGCGGGCTACTTCTTGCTGCCGTTGGTGAGCTGCTCGTCCAGGTCGTCGAAGAGCAGCTCCTCGTGCTGGACCTGTCCGGTGCGGTACGCGGAGCGGGCGACCAGGTGCGAGGCGACCGGACCGGTGAGCATCTGGAAGAAGCCGATGAGCGCGAGGGTGGCGAGGTCCATGCCGGTGCGCAGCCGCAGGGCGACCCCCGCCAGCACGAGGATCATGCCGAGGGTCTGGGGCTTGGTCGCGGCATGGCTGCGGGAGAGCACGTCGGGCAGCCGGAGCATGCCGATCACCCCGAGCAGGCAGATCGCCGCGCCGAGGAGGACGAGCACGGCCCCGGCCGTGTCGAGGATCTGGAGCCAGGCGTTCACTGCGGGCCCTTCTGGGTCTCGTCGGTGTCGGGAGCCGGGGCCGTGACGGTGGGCCTGTCCCGTACGGCGATGAAGCGGGCGATGCCCACGGAGCCGGTGAATCCGAGGAAGGCCAGCACCATCATGATGGGGAAGTAGAACGCGTCCCGCGCGAAGGCGGACTTGGCGCCGAGACCGGCGATGATCAGGGCGGCGATCACATCCAGCGAGATCGCCCGGTCCAGCATGGAGGGGCCCCGCCAGATCCGGACCAGCAGCAGGAGGCCCGCCACCAGCACCAGGACGACGGCGGCCGTCAGCAGGATGCGGTCGATCTGTTCGAAAACGCTCACGGTTCGAGCCTCCCGGCCTCGGGCTGCGGCGATGGGGGCGGTTCGGCGACGCGGGCGATCTCGTCGGGGGTGCCGAAGGCCCGTACGGTCAGCTCCTCCAGCCGCCAGACCTGGCGCCGGGCGGCGTCCAGCTCCTCGGGCAGATCGGCGTCCAGGACGTGCAGGAAGACGGTGGCGGTGGCCCGGCGCACCTCGATGACGGAGCCGCCCGGCACATTGGAGACGGCCACGGCGACGGCGGCGAGCATCAGGTCGCTGCGGCAGCGCAGGGGCACGCCGATGACGGCGGCCCGGTGCGGCAGCCCGACGAAGATCTGCCGGGTGACCTTCACCCCCGAGGTGTACATGTCGTAGAGCAGATAGCCGGCGAGCCGGATGATGCCCCAGGGGTGGAGCCGGAGCCCCAGGTCGACCGGGGGCAGCGGGAAGGCCAGGCAGACGGCGGACGCGACGATCACGCCGGTGATGATGTTGGCCAGGTTGAAGGTGGACCAGAGCAGCACCCAGATGAGGGTGAGCCAGGCGATCAGCGGCAGGTCCAGGACCCGGCCGCGGCGGCCGATCTTGCAGCTCATCGGCGGCAGGTCGGCGTCGCGGTACGAGAACCGCAGGAAACGGCTCACCGGCCCAGCACCTCCTCGATGTAGGGCGTGCGTTCGAGCAGTTCGACGGCCGAGCGGTCGGTGAAGGCCGTGAGCGGACCGGCCAGGACCGTGAAGGACAGGGCCAGCACGATGGTCGCGGCGGTGGCCGCCGTCATCGGCCAGGGCAGCCGGCTGGTGGTGGTGACCGCCTTCTCGCGCAGCTTCGCCGCGACGGGCCCGCCGGACGGGACCGGGGTCACGCCCTCGTCACCGGTGCCGGGGAGGCCGTCGGGGCCCTCGTCGACGTCGTCGTCGCTGTCGTCGCCGGACTCCAGGACCGTGCCCGTCTCGGCCTGGCCGGGCGGGGCCGCCCGCCAGAAGGCCAGGTTCCAGACCTTGGCGACGACGTACAGCGTCAGCAGGCTGGTGACCACCGATCCCGCCACTAGGGTCCAGGCCCAGGTGGAGCCGTCCGCGACACCCGCGCGCATCAGTCCGAGCTTGCCGATGAAGCCGGAGAGCGGTGGGATGCCCGCGAGGTTCATGGCGGGGACGAAGAAGAGGAGCGCGAGCACCGGCGCGGCCTTGGCCAGCCCGCCGAGCCGGGTCAGCTCCGTGGTGCCGCCCCGGCGCTCGATGAGCCCCGCGACGAGGAAAAGGGTGGTCTGCACGGTGATGTGGTGGACCACGTAGACGATGGCTCCGCCGTACGCCTCCCGGGTGGCGAGGCCGATCCCGAAGACCATGAAGCCGATGTGGCTGATCAGGGTGAAGGAGAGCAGCCGCTTCAGGTCGGTCTGGGCGACCGCGCCGAGGATGCCGATGATCATCGAGGCCAGGGCGACGGCCATCAGGAGGTCACCGATCCGGTTGCCAGGGAAGAGCAGAGCCTCGGTCCGCATCATGCAGTAGACGCCGACCTTGGTGAGCAGTCCGGCGAAGACGGCGGTGACGGGCGCGGGCGCCGTCGGGTAGGAGTCGGGGAGCCAGGCGGCGAGCGGGAAGACCGCCGCCTTGATGGCGAAGACGGTGATCAGCATCGCCTGGATCAGGGTCTGCACCCCGATGGACAGCTCGGGCAGCCCCTCGGCGAGCTGGGCGAAGTTGACGGTGCCCAGGGCCGCGTACGTCATCGCGATGGCGATGAGGAAGAGCATCGACGAGAACAGCGAGATGATCACGTACGTGGAACCGGCCCGCATACGGGGTCCGGTGCCGCCGAGGGTGAGCAGCACGAAGCTGGCCACCAGCATGATCTCGAAGCTGACGAAGAGGTTGACGAGGTCGCCCGCGAGGAAGGTGCAGGAGACCCCGGCGACCAGGATGAGATAGGCCGGGTGGAAGACGGCGAGCGGAGTCTCCCGGTCCCGGTCGGTCATGCCCTGGCCGAGGGAGTAGATCAGCACGCAGAGCGTGACGGCCGAGGAGACCGTGAGCATCAGCCCGGAGAGCCGGTCGGCGACCAGGGTGATGCCGAGCGGCGGGGCGAAGTCCCCGAGGTGGACGGAGAGCGGGCCCTGCCGGTCGGCGGCGATCATCAGGATGATCGACAGCGCCAGTACGGCGGTGAGCACGGCAACGCTGATGAAGCGCTGGAAGCGCTGCATCCGGGTGCCGAAGGTGAGGCTGAGTCCGGTGGCGCAGAGCGGCAGGAGCACCGGCAGCGGGACGAGCGCGTTCATCCGGCGGCTCCTCTTTCGTCTCTCGGGTAGCGGTCGTCGGCCTTGGCGTCGCCGTCGCGTTCGTAGTCATCGGGGTCGGCGCCGATGACGTCGTGCCAGAGGTCGCCGGACGCGTCGCGGCCGCGGGCCTGGCGGGCGCGGTCGGCGCGGAGCCGGTCGCGGAGTCTGCGGCGCTCCTCCCGGTAGCGCTCGCGCTCGTCCGCGGTGGGTTCGGCGCCCGAGCGGAACTCCTCGCGGAGCTGGGCGCGCTCGCCGAGCACTTCGGCGCGGAGCACGATGCGCCGGTCCTCCAGGTCGTCGTGCACCTCGTCGGTGCCGGTGATCTGGTGGCTGCGGTAGGCCATGGCGAGCAGGAACGCGGTGGTGCCGAGGGTGATCACAATCGCGGTGAGCGCGATGGCCTGCGGCAGCGGGTCGGTGACCAGGTCCAGGTCGACCCCGTAGAGCAACGGAGCGGCACCCGCCCTGCCCGCCGACGCGATGATCAGCAGGTTGACCCCGTTGCTCAGGATCACGGCGCCGAGCAGGATGCGGGTCAGCGGCCGGGTGAGCATCAGGATGCCGCCCACCGCGCAGAGCACCACGGCGGTGGCGAGGAGTGAGGCACTGACGGTCATCGGGGGTCCCCTCCCGCCGCGGGGCCGCCCGGGGCGTTGAGCGCGCCCGCGGCCCGTTCGATCTGCCGGTCGATCTTGGCGCCGAGGGCCCGGACGATGTCCAGGACGACGCCGAGGACCAGCAGGTAGACGCCGAAGTCGAAGAGGACCGGCGTACTCATGTGGAAATCGCCGAAGATCGGCAGGTGTCCGTGGTAGGTGAAGGCGTGCAGCACCGTGCCGTCGATCAGACCGAGCAGGCCGACGCCGGTGGAGATGAAGAGGCCGAGTCCGGTGAAGAGTCCGGGTTGCAGGGGCGCGGCCTGGGCCAGTTCGAAGCGGCCCCCCGCGAGATAGCGGGTGATGAGCGCGACCCCGGCGACCAGTCCGGCGACGAAGCCGCCGCCGGGCATGTTCTCGGCGCAGAACAGCAGGTAGACCGAGAGGATCAGGATCGGGTGGAAGAGCAGCCGCGCCACCACTTCGAAGACGATCGAGCGGTGCTCGGGGGCGAGGGTGGAGCCGGCCGCCAGCCAACTGCGCTCGGGCGCCACGTCGTCGCCCTGCGGCAGCCGGATGGTGTGCTGGGCGGCGAGCGACCAGGCGGTGCGCCCCTTCAGCTCCTCCGGCGGCATCGGGCCGTCGCTGCGGCGGTGCAGGTAGATGAGGCTGGTGACGCCGATCGCGGCGGCGGCCAGCACGGCGGACTCGCCCATGGTGTCCCAGGCGCGCAGGTCCACCAGGATCGTGGCGACCACGTCCTTGTACCCGTGGTCCGCGACCTCCTTGACCATGGCGGCACCGGCGGGGTCCGCGGTACGGGCGGCGGCGGCCACCCAGACGGCGACGCCGACGGTGGCGGCCGCGACGAGGGCCACCGGGATGCGGACCGCGCGCCGCCAGGGCGAGACGGTCTCCTCGAAGTGGACCGGCATCCGGCGCAGCACCAGGACGAAGACGATCATCGCCACGGTCTCGACGCAGAACTGGGTGAGCGCCAGGTCCGGCGCGCCCTGGACGACGAAGAGCAGGGCGGTGCCGTAACCGATCAGGCCGCTGAGGACGACCGCCTTCATGCGGCGCCGTACGGTCAGGCAGAGCAGAGCCGCGATGCAGGTGAGCACGGCCACACCGCCCTGGAGCCAGTTGTCCCAGAGCCGGGGGCGGGGGCGTCCTGCCACGGGGTGTCGGTGATGAGGACGGCGAGCTGGCCGCCGACCATCACCAGCAGCGTGGTCGCCAGGTAGACCGAGAGGGAACCACGCTGGATGAAGCCGGTGACCTGGAGGGCGAGCCGTTCCTGACCGAGCAGCAGATGGCCGAAGACGCTGTCGGCGGTGGGCCAGGCGACGCGGCGGGAGAGCTTGGTGACGGTGTTCCGGGCGAGGAAGAGGCCCGTACCGGCGGCCCAGGCGACGGCGGACAGGAGCAGCGCGAGGCCGAACCCGTGCCAGAGGGCCAGGTGGTAGGGGTCCTCGGCGGCCGGATAGGTGTCGGCGTACGCGGAGAGCAGCCGGTCGGTCAGGCCGACGGCGGGGCCGAGGACCAGGCCGAGGACGGCGAGCAGGGCGGGCGGGGCGAGGAAGGCCCAGCCGACGCGGTGCACGGGGGTGTCGGGAACGCCGGGCTTGCGGGCGAAGGCGCCCCAGACGAAGCGCAGGGTGTACGCGGTGGTCAGCGCCGAGCCCACGACGACGACGGCCAGCGCCCACCGGTCGGCGGTGGAGCCGTGCAGCAGCGCCTCGAACGCGGCTTCCTTGGCGGCGAAGCCGAGGAGTGGCGGCAGGGCGGCCATGGAGGCGGCGGCGAGGACGGCGACCCCGGCGACGTACGGCAGGGAGCGGCCGACGCCGGAGAGTCTGCGCAGGTCGCGGGTGCCGGTGGCGTGGTCGACGATGCCGGTGACGAGGAAGAGCGGCGCTTTGAAGAGGGCGTGGCCGAGGATCATCGCGACGGCGGCGAGGGCGGCGTTCCGGTTGCCGGTGCCGGCGAGCAGGGTGAGGAAGCCGAGCTGGCTGACGGTGCCGTAGGCCAGGACCAGCTTGAGGTCGTTGAGGCGCAGGGCGCGCCAGCCGCCGAGCAGCATGGTGGCCCCGCCGAGCACCAGGACGACGGGCTTCCACACGGGTACGTCGGCGAAGGCCGGGGAGAGCCGGGCGACCAGGTAGACACCGGCCTTCACCATCGCGGCGGCGTGCAGATAGGCGCTGACCGGGGTGGGGGCGGCCATGGCGTTCGGCAGCCACATGGAGAACGGCCAGATCGCGGACTTCGACAGGGCACCGCTCAGGATCAGGACGAGGGCGACGGAGATCGCGAGGGTGGTCTCCGGCGGGTCGGCCACGATCGCGGAGATCCGGTACGTCCCGGCGGCGTGACCGACGATCAGGAAGCCGACCAGCATGGCGAGGCCGCCGAGCGTGGTGACCGTCAGGGCCTGGAGGGCGGAGCGGCGGCTGTGCCGGTGTTCGCTGCCGTGGCCGATCAGCAGATAGGAGAAGACCGTGGTCAGCTCCCAGAACACATAGAGCGTGATCAGGTCGTCGGCGAGGACCAGGGCGACCATCGCGCCCGCGAAGGCCAGCAGGTTCCCGGCGAACCGGGCCAGTTGGGGCGTGTCGTCGCGGAAGTAGGAGGCGCAGTAGACCAGGACGAGCGCGCCGACCCCGGTGGCCAGCAGGACCATCAGCTCGGAGAGCGCGTCCAGGCGGAGGTCGAGCCCGACCCGGTAGTCCGGGATCCACTGCCAGGACCAGGTGACCGCGTCACCGGAGGCGGTGGTGTTCCACTGCGTCAGCGCCCAGCCCGCGGCGGCCGCCGGGGCAGGGCGAGCACGACGAAGGCGCGCCGGCCGAACCGGTGCACCAGGGGGCCCGCACAGGCCGCCAGCGCGAAATGGAAGAGGATGAGCGCGATCACGGGGCGGTGTCCGGGTCAGGCGGCGAGACGGCCGAGATGGGGACAACCGGGATAGGGGGCACCAAATACAGATATATCGCCCCAGCGGATTCACCGGACCGGCACGCCGCGCGCGCTCCGGCCCGCCTGGGCCGGGGGCGGTTGTGACGTTTCGTCAGCAGAGGGTGCAGGAGCCGCAGTGACTGGTGCTGGGGGTGTTCCATGTGGTGCCGCACCCGGCAAGCCTAACGCGACCTTCTTGACGGTTTCTTTACGGGGTCGTTGTTTCGGTATTTCCTCCCGGAGTCCGGACCGTGACCAGGCCCCGGCACGCATGGCCGGGGCCGGGCGGCGCCCGTCTCAGGGCAGTACGGCGACCCCGTCGATCTCGACCATCGCCTGTTCGTCCCAGAGCCGGGCCACCCCGATGACCGCCATCGCCGGGTAGTCGCGCCCCGCGAGCCTGCGCCAGATCCGGCCCAGTTCGGGGGCATGGGAGCGGTAGTCGGCCACATCGGTGGCGTACACGGTGACGCGGGCCAGGTCGGCGGGGGCACCGCCCGCAGCGTGCAGGGCGGTGAGCAGATTGGTGAGCGCGGTGGCGAACTGGTCGGGCAGGGTGGCGCCGACGACCTTGCCGTCCGTGTCGAGGGCGGTCTGCCCGGCCAGGAAGACCAGATGGCCCCCGGTGGCGACGACGGCGTGCGAGAAGCCGGTGGGCGGGGAGAGTTCGGCCGGGTTGATCCGGTGGGACGGGCTCATACGGTCGGCTCCTGGGTACGGGGGTCGGCTGCGGGCTCCTGGACGGGTGTCTGCCGCGCCTCGGCCTGCCGGGCGGCCGCCGTCGCGTACAGCTCCTTGGCGATGATGGCGCGCTGCACCTCGCTGGCGCCCTCGTAGATCCGGGGCGCGCGGACCTCGCGGTAGAGGTGTTCGAGCAGATGGCCGCGGCGCAGGGCCCGGGCGCCGTGCAGCTGGACGGCGGTGTCGACGACGTACTGCGCGGTCTCGGTGGCGTACAGCTTGGCCATCGCGGCGCGGCGCGGCACCCCGCTCTCCCCCGCGTCGTACGCCGCTGCCGCCGCGAACACCAGGAGGCGGGCGGCCTCCGTACGGGTGGCCATCTCGGCCACCTGGTGGGAGACGGCCTGGAGGTCGCTGAGGGGGCCGCCGAACGCGGTGCGGCGGGCCGTGTGGGCGACGGTGGCGTCCAGGGCGGCGCGGGCCATCCCGACGGCGAAGGCGCCGACGCTGGGGCGGAAGAGGTTGAGGGTGTCCATCGCGACCCGGAAGCCCCGGTCGGGCTCACCGAGGATGTCGTCGGCGGTGACCGGTACGCCGTCGAACTCCAGGGTGCCGATGGGGTGCGGGGAGAGCATGTCGAGGCGGTGGCCGGTGAGTCCGGGGCGGTCGGCGGGGACCAGGAAGGCGGTGATCCCGCGCGATCCTGCCCCGGGGGTGGTGCGGGCGAAGACGGTGGCGAAGTCGGCCTCGGGGGCGTTGGAGATCCAGCACTTCTCGCCGGTGAGCCGCCAGCCGCCGGGGGTGGGCTCGGCGGCCAGGGAGAGGGCCCCGGCGTCCGAGCCCGCGCCCGGCTCGCTCAGGGCGAAGGCGGCGACGGTCCGGCCCGCCCGGACACCGGGGAGCCAGCGCTCGCGCTGGGCGGGGGTGCCGGCCCGGACGACGGGGGTGGTGCCGAGCCCCTGGAGGGCGAGCGCGGTCTCGGCCTCGGTGCATCCCCGGGCCAGGGACTCCCGCAGCAGGCACAGCTCCAGCGCGCCGGAGCCGAACATCCGGTCCAGCAGGCCCAGCTCCCCGAGGGCGGCCAGCAGCGGGCGGTTGACGCGTCCGGGCTCCCCCTTCTCCGCCAGCGGACGGAGCCTCTCCTCGGCGAGGGTGCGCAGCTCCTCGCACCAGGCGGTCTGTTCCGGTTCGAGGGAGAATGCCGTCATGGCGGCGCCTCTCTTGTCGCTTCTCTGGTCATTTCGCGTCTGCGTGTTGGCGCGTCCCAGTCTTGCCGCGGAACCGTCTTATCGCGGACCGTTGACTACCGTCACCCAAACGATACGCTCCAGAAGCGACAAGGGGGCGATCCTTCATGGAGCCGAATTCCTCGACCACGCCGAAGAGCACGCCGCACACGCCCACCGCCGCCGACGCGTCCGTACGCGTCCCCGGCGCGCACACCGACACGTTCACGCGCGACCACCTGCCACCACCGGACCAGTGGCCACGGCTCCTCCTCGGCCCGCCCGGGCCGCAGTACCCCGATCGGCTCAACTGCGGTCATGAGCTGCTCGACCGCACGGTCGAGGAGCGGGGGCCCGACCGCCCCGCGCTGCACGCGGGCGACGGGAGCGTCTGGAGCTACGGGGAGCTGCGGGAGACCGTGGACCGCATCGCGCACGTCCTGACCGGCGAGCTGGGCGTGGTGCCCGGCAACCGGGTGCTGCTGCGCGGCCCCACCACACCGTGGCTGGCCGCCTGCTGGCTCGCCGTCATGAAGGCGGGCGCGGTCGCCGTGACCGTCCTGGCGCAGGCCCGGGCGGGCGAGCTGGCCACCATCTGCTCACTCGCCCGGGTGAGCCACGCGCTGTGCGACGCGCGGTCGGCCGCGGATCTGGCCGAGGCGGACGTGAAGGGGCTGCGGACCACGCTGTACGGCGGGGAGGACCCCGGGGACCTGACCCGGCTGGCGGCCGCGCACACCGGCTCCGGCCCGTACCGGGCGGTCGACACGGCAGCCGACGAGGTCGCGCTGATCGCGTTCACCTCGGGGACCACCGGGCAGCCCAAGGGCTGTATGCACCTGCACCGGGATCTGCTGGCCGTCGCGGACACCTTCTCCCGCGAGGTCCTGCGGCCCGTCCCCGACGACGTGTTCGCGGGCAGCCCGCCGCTCGGCTTCACCTTCGGCCTCGGCGGGCTGCTGGTCTTCCCGCTGCGGGCCGGGGCCTCGACGCTGCTGCTGGAGCAGGCCGGGCCGCGGCAGCTGCTGCCCGCGCTGGTACGCCACCGGGTCTCGGTCCTCTTCACCGCGCCGACCGCCTACCGCACGATGCTCGGGGAGCTGGACGGCCACGACCTCTCCGCACTGCGCCGCTGTGTCTCGGCCGGGGAGAACCTGCCGGCCGCCACCTGGCACGCCTGGCAGGAGGCGACCGGGCTGCGCATCATCAACGGCATCGGCGCCACCGAGCTGCTGCACATCTTCATCTCCGCCGCCGACGACGCCATCCGCCCCGGCACCGTGGGCGTCCCCGTCCCCGGCTGGCAGGCCAGGGTGGTCGACGAGCACGGCGAGGAGCTGCCCGACGGCGAGCCGGGGCTGCTCGCCGTGCGCGGACCGGTCGGCTGCCGCTATCTCTCCGACCCCCGGCAGACGGAGTACGTCCGGCACGGCTGGAATCTGACGGGCGACACCTTCGTCCGCGAACCGGACGGCTACTTCCGTTACGTGGCCCGCGCCGACGACATGATCATCTCCTCGGGCTACAACATCGCGGGCCCCGAGGTGGAGGACGCCCTGCTGCGCCATCCGGAGGTCGCGGAGGCGGCGGTGGTCGGCCGGTCGGACGAACTTCGCGGGGAGATCGTGGTGGCGCACGTGGTGCTGACGGAGGGCTCGGAGCAGACCGCGGACTCGCTGCGCGCGCACATGAAGGCCAACCTGGCCCCACACAAATGCCCGCGCGTCTTCGTCTTCGAACAGTCGCTGCCACGCACCGCGACCGGCAAACTCCAGCGCTTCCTGCTCCGGGAAGACTGCCCCTAGAGTGATCACGTGGCCGAGCTGCGCACCCCCCGTTCCCTGATCGTCACGCTCTACGGCGCCTACGGTCGGCCCGCCGACCACGCCCCGTTCCCGGTGTCGGAGCTGATCCGCCTGCTCCACGCCGTGGGCGTCGACGCCCCTTCCGTACGCTCCTGCGTCTCGCGGCTGAAGCGGCGCGGGCTGCTGGTGGCGGCGCGGACGGCGGACGGCTCGGCGGGGTACGCCCTGTCGCCGGACGCCCGCCAGCTGCTCGACGACGGGGACGGGCGGATCTACGACCGTCCGGCGCACCGGCTGGCCGACGGGTGGGTGCTGGCGGTCTTCTCGGTGCCCGAGGCCGAGCGGAGCAAGCGTCATCTGCTGCGCTCCCGGCTGGCCCGGCTCGGCTTCGGCACGGCGGCCCCGGGGGTGTGGATCGCCCCGGCCGGACTCTACGAGGAGACCCGGCACACCTTGGAGCGGCTCGAACTGGCCCCGTACGTCGACCTGTTCCGCGGCGACCACCTGGGGTTCGCCGCGACCCGGGAGTCGGTGGCCCGCTGGTGGGACCTAGACGCGGTGGCCCGACTCCACCAGGACTTCCTGGAGTTGCACGAGCCGGTGCTGAGGGAGTGGGAGGCGGCCCCCGCCACCGAGGAGGGCCCGCGCCCGCAGGACGCCTACCGGGACTATCTGCTGGCCCTGGACTCCTGGCGCCAACTCCCTTACGCCGACCCGGGCTTGCCGGAGGAGCTGCTGCCGGAGGGGTGGCCGGGCGGGCGCTCGGCGGAGGTCTTCGGCAAGCTGCACGAGCGGCTGCGAGACGCCGGGGAGCGGTTCGTCAGGGGCTGATGCTGTTCCGGCAGGAGCGGGCCTCGATCTCGGCGGCGCTCGGCTTGTGGCTGCTGATCCAGCCCGGGTCCGCCTTGATCAGGGCGGGTAGCGAGGTCTCCACGTCCCTGATCCAACCGCTGGTCCCGACGTGCCTCATCAGCCAGGACGCGAGCCTGCGGCAGTCCTCGGTGTGCCCCTTCGGCAGCCCGATGCCGTAGTGCTGCGGCGCTCCTATCGTGACGTCCGGCACCACGCGCAGCCCCTCCTTCTCGTACTGCCGCGCGAAACCGTAGAGGATGGCCTGGTCGGTGGAGACCGCCTGCACCTGGCCCTCCACCAACTGGTCGATGCAGTCCGAGGCGTCGGTCAGGACGACGGGGTCGGAGCCGCTGCTCTCCCTGATGCCGCCCAGCGCCTCGACCGAGGTGGTTCCCTGCCAGGTGCAGATCCGGCTGCCGCGCAGGTCGCGCAGCCTCTCGACCTCGGCGCTCCCGGGGCCGACGAGGAAGCCCTGGCGGGTCTTGAGGTAGGGGCCGACGAAGTCGATCTCCTCCATCCGCTCGGCGGTGATCGAGAACGAGGCGATGGTCATATCAGCTTTGCCTTGCAGGAGTTGGGTGATCCGGTCCCCCGATGAGACGTCGACGGGCTCGCTGAACGGCACCTCGATCTCCTCCTCGATGTGCTGGAGCATGATGAAGTCGAGGCCGGAGCGGTCGTAGTTCGAGGAGTACGACAGGCCGGGCAGGTCGTTGTGCATCGCGACCGTCACCCGCTTCACACCGAGGAACTCCCGCTCCACCGCGGGGGCGGAGCAAGCGGCTGAGGTCACCAGCAGGCCCAGCGCGGCCAGGCCGCCGGCCAGCCGGACGGTCCGGGGCCGGGCCCGGCGGCTGCTGTCACGGATGGATGCCACGGTGTCCTCTCAGTCGTGCAGGACGGCGCGGGTGACGGACAGGTTCATCCAGCACCCCTCGTCGGTCCGCAGGGTGATCTCCACATGGATCGGGCCCTGGAGCCCGCCCAGGGGGAAGCCGATCGTCTGCCCGCCGCGCACGTCCTCGACGCGGGTGCTCGTGACGCCTCGAAGCTGTGCGGAGTAGCGGGTCTCCGGCGCGCAGAACTGGGTGGCGCGGTCGGCGTCCCGGATCGTGAGGGTCAGCCGCAGCCGTGCGCGGTAGGCCGGGCTGTCCACCACGAGGCCGGCCGAGGAGCCGTCGGTGAACGGGCCGCCGCCGATGCGGCTGCGGCCGGTGACGTCCAGCTCACCGTGGTCCGCCAGGTGGTCCATGCCCACCACTCCGGTCAGCGAGCCGATCAGGGCCGTCGCCGACATCAGGACGCGCCAGTGAGGTCGGCCCTTGCGCACCGGCAGGACCAGCCGGACGAGCACCAGGGCCACCGAGAGGCCGAGCGCGAGGTGGACCCAGAGGAACTGGCGGGCGGGCCCGTCCGGGGCGGCGACCAGGGAGGCGGCCACGAGCGTCACCACCAGCAGGAACGGGGGCCAGTTCCACAGGCTCCAGCGCCGGGCCCGGTCGGTGAGGTCGACCGAGTCCCCGACCAGGACACTCAGGAAGAGCTTGCCGACGAAACCGATCGCCGGGGAGTTGGGCCCATGGGTGACGGCGTCGCCCCGGAACGGTGGTTCGGCCGTCAAGCCGTCCCGCCGTCCGGTCCGCCGGGGAAGTTGAAGGTCGCCGTGTGCACGGTGCCGATCGCCGGGGAGTTGGGCCCGTGGGTGGTCGCCTGGATCCGGTCACCCGACCTGTACTCGCTGTGGACGGTCCCGATGGAGTGGACGAGGGACCCCGCGCTCAGATCACCGCCGTCGGCCAGCCATCGCCCGATGGCGCTCTCCAGCATCTCCCGCTCCCGCAGGTGCAGCCCCTCGATCGCCGCGACCGCCTCGGTGTCGTCCGCGGTGAGGGGCGGCTCCTCACTGCCCCGGTGCAGTGCCGCGCCGAGCAGCCTCCGCCCCCGCTCCACCGCGCTGTCCGCCAGCCGGTCCCGTGCGGAGTCGACGACGGCCCCGGCGAAGGAGATCGCGGCGGTGCTGACGAATGGTGCGATGACTGCGGCGGCAGCCAGTAGTTCGGACATCTGCCCTCCCCCGAGTAGACAGTTGATTTTACTCGTTCTTCGTTGTGAATGAAGGGAGTTGACGATGTCTCCGGTTCCGGTCAGTCCAGGGCGAGCCGGGGCTTCGGGGCGTCCGTGCGGCCGGTGGGCGGGGTGCGGCTGCCCGCGCCGTACGGGAGGGGCCAGGGGGCGCCCGGGCCGGTGTAGCCCTGTTCGGCCGCCGCGTGGAGGGTCCAGTGGGGGTCGTAGAGGTGCGGGCGGGCCAGGGCGCAGAGGTCGGCGCGGCCCGCGAGGAGCAGGGAGTTGACGTCGTCCCAGGAGGAGATGGCGCCGACGGCGATGACCGGGACGTCGACGGTGTTGCGGATCCGGTCGGCGTACGGGGTCTGGTAGGAGCGGCCGTACTCGGGGCGCTCCTCGGGCACCACCTGGCCGGTGGAGACGTCGATGGCGTCGGCCCCGTGGGCGGCGAAGGCGCGGGCGATCTCCACGCCGTCGGCCGCGTCCGTGCCGCCCTCGGCCCAGTCGGTGGCGGAGATGCGGACGGTCATCGGCCGCTCGGCCGGCCAGACCTCGCGGACGGCGTCGAAGACTTCGAGGGGGAAGCGGAGCCGGTTCTCCAGCGGGCCGCCGTAGCCGTCGGTGCGGTGGTTGGTGAGCGGGGAGAGGAAGCCGGAGAGCAAGTAGCCGTGGGCGCAGTGGAGTTCGAGGAGGTCGAACCCGGCGGTGGCCGCCCGGCGGGCCGCCGCCACGAACTGGTCCCGGATTGCGCCAAGTTGGTTCGCGTCCAGCTCGCGCGGGACCTGGTTGACGCCCGGCCGGTACGGGAGCGGGGAGGCGGCCGACACGGGCCAGTTGCCGGTCTCCAGGGGCTGGTCGATACCCTCCCACATGAGCTTGGTGGAGCCCTTGCGGCCGGAGTGGCCGAGCTGGACGCCGATGGCCGCGCCGGGGGCGGAGGTGTGGACGAAGTCGGTGATCCGCCGCCAGGCGGTGGCCTGTTCGTCGGTCCACAGACCGGTGCAGCCGGGGGTGATGCGGCCCTCGGGGCTGACGCAGACCATCTCGGTCATGGTGAGCCCGGCGCCGCCGAGGGCGCGGGCACCGAGGTGGACCAGGTGGAAGTCGCCGGGGAGCCCGTCGGTGGCCGAGTACATGTCCATGGGCGACACGACCACCCGGTTGCGCAGCTCCAGACCGCGCAGCCGGAAGGGGGTGAACATCGGCGGGGTGCCGGGCGGGCAGCCGAACTCCTCCTCCACGGCGGCGGTGAACGAGGCGTCGCGCAGCCGCAGGTTGTCGTGGGTGACCCGGCGGCTGCGGGTGAGCAGGTTGAAGGCGAAGCGGCGGGGCGGCTGGCCCACATAGGTGGCCAGCTCCTCGAACCAGCGCAGACTGGCCGCCGCCGCCCGCTGGGTGGAGGCGACGACCGGGCGGCGCTCGGCCTCGTACGCCGTCAACGCGGCAGGCAGGTCCGGCTGTTCCTCGATGCAGGCGGCGAGCGCGAGGGCGTCCTCGACGGCGAGTTTGGTGCCGGAGCCGATGGAGAAGTGCGCGGTGTGGGCGGCGTCCCCGATGAGGACCGTGTTCCCGTGCGACCAGCGGGAGTTGGTGACCGTACGGAAGGCGATCCAGCTGGACCTGTTGGAGCGCAGAGGCCGGCCGTCCAGGGCCTCGGTGAAGAACTTGGCGCAGCGGGCGGTGGATTCGGCCGGGTCGCAGCTGTCGAGTCCGGCGGCCCGCCAGACCTCCTCGCGCATCTCGACGATGACGGTGGAGGCGTCGGCGGCGTACGGGTAGCCGTGCAACTGCATGACGCCGTACGGGGTTTCGGCGATCTCGAAGCGGAAGGCGTCGAGGGCGAAGTCGGCGGCGAGCCAGATGTAGCGGTTGCGGTGCTCGGTGAGGGAGGGGCCGAAGACGTCGGCGTGGGCCCGGCGGGTCACGCTGTTGACCCCGTCGGCGGCGATGACCAGGTCGTGGCCGGCGGCCAGCTCGGTGGCGGGCGGGGCCTCCGTGCGGAAGCGGAGGTCGACGCCGAGGACGGTGCAGCGCTCGTGCAGGATCTCCAGCAGCCGGCGGCGGCCCAGGGCGGCGAAGCCGTGGCCGCCGGAGGTGTGGGTGCGGGAGCGGTGGACGATGTCGATGGTGTCCCAGCGGACGAACGCGCGGCTGAGGGCGCGGTAGACCTCGGGGTCGGCGTGCTCGATGCCGCCGAGGGTCTCGTCGGAGAGGACGACGCCGAAGCCGAAGGTGTCGTCGGGGGCGTTGCGCTCGTACACAGTGATCGTGCGGGCCGGGTCGAGCCGCTTGAGGAGGGCGGCGGCGTAGAGCCCGCCGGGTCCGCCGCCGATGACCGCGATGCGCCGCACGGACGGTCCGCTGCCCGCCACGGCTACCTCCCCCGCCACTTCGGGGGCCGCTTCTCGGTGAAGGCGGCGTGGAACTCCGCGTAGTCCTCGCCGTGCATCAGGAGGGCCTGGGTGTTGGCGTCCAGCTCGACGGAGGCGGCGAGCGGCATGTCCAGCTCGGCGGTGAGCAGCGCCTTGGTCTGGGCGAGGGCGAGCGCGGGGCCGTCCGCCAGGCGGCGGGCCAGCTCGGCGGCGCGGGCGTCGGCCTGCCCCTCCTCGGTCAGCTCGCTGATCAGCCCGATCCGCTCGGCCTCGGGAGCCCGGACGGCGTCCCCGAGCATCAGCAGCCGGGTGGCGTGGCCGAGGCCGACGACCCGGGGCAGCAGATAGGCCGCGCCCATGTCGCCGCCGGAGAGGCCGACCCGGGTGAAGAGGAAGGCGAAGCGGGCGGTGGGATCGGCGACCCGGAAGTCGGCGGCGAGGGCCAGCACCGCTCCGGCCCCGGCGGCGACCCCGTGGAGGGCCGCGACGACGGGGAAGGGGCATTCGCGCAGGGCCCGTACGACCTGGCCGGTCATCCGGTTGAACTCCAGGATCGCGGCGGTGTCCATGGCGAGGGTGGCGCCAATGATTTCGTCGACGTCCCCGCCGGAGCAGAAGCCGCGCCCCTCCCCGGCGAGGACGAGGGCCCGGGCGGAGCGCTCCCGGGTCAGCTCGGCGAGCAGGTCGCGCAGATCGGCGTAGGCGCCGAAGGTGAGGGCGTTGAGTTTCTCGGGCCTGTCCAGTGTGACGGTCACCACACCGTCGTCCCGGGTGACCCGGATGTGGCGCCACTCCTCCACGCGCTGGGCGGAGCTGGGATACGAACTCATGAAGGGGTTCCCTTCAGCATTCGGGCGGGTTGCCGACCGGGCGCGGGGCGCATTCCACCACCGAAGTTATCACTCGTGCGTGACTGTCGTCACGAGGTCGCAATAGACGAGCCGTGAGACTGTTGTGGCGAAAGTCCTGTTTGCACCGGCCGACCGGCTCTATGGCCGGGGCCGTGCGGTTCGTAAGGTTGACCCCAGGAAGTCCCCAGGAAGTCTCGATACGCGATGCCGATGAGTCGAGAAACCCCGACACCAGGTCGTCGGAGCCCGACGTCGAGTCGAGAGACCCCGATGACCGGTCGTGTGACCCCGATGACGAGTCGAGTGACCACGATGAGTCGAGAAGTCCCGCTACAAGGAAGACCAGCTCCCGAACGGAACCCCGCCGTGCCGCCCGATCCCTCCGCTCCCGCCTCCTGGCGCATCGCCCTGCCGCACTCCACGGCAGCCGTGCCGATCGCCCGCGCCCTCGTGCGCACCGCCCTGTCGGACATCGACGCCCCGGCGGACAGCGATACCGCCGAGCTGCTGACGGCCGAGCTGGTGGCCAACGCGGTCGAGCACACGGTGAGCAGCGAGCCGATCGAGCTGGTCGTGGAGCTGCTGCCGACCGGCTGCCAGGTCGAGGTGCACGACCACGACCCGGCGCCGCCCGGCGACCTCTCCCGGCCCCGGCCGGGGTTCGAGGTGGACCCCTGGCAGGAGCACGGGCGCGGTCTGCTGCTGATCCGGACCCTCAGCTCCGCCTGCGGTCACCGCACCACGGAGCACGGCAAGGCCGTCTGGTTCACGCTTCCGGCGATACCGTCCCAGCCGGGTCCGTCGCCGGAGAGCTGACCAGCCGGGACCGCTTGCGCCCGTAGCAGGTGTAGAGCAGCGATCCGGCGGCGAGGAAGACCGCGAACTGGAGCCAGGTCGTCCAGCCGGTCCCGTACATCAGATACAGGCAGAACACGACGCCGAGCACCGGGCTCACCGGGTAGAGCGGCACCCGGAAGGTCCGCTCCAGCTCGGGGTTGCGGCGGCGCAGCACCACGACGGCCACGTTGACCGCGACCATGGTGGCGAGGGTACCGATGGTCGTCAGGTTGACGACGACGTCCAGCGAGGCGAAGGCGGCCGGTACGGCGAAGACACAGGCCACGATCCAGGTGTTGGCGACCGGGGTGTGGGTCCGGGGCGAGACCCGCTCGAAGACGCGCGGGATCAGCCCGTCGCGGGACATCGACATCAGGATGCGGGTCTGCCCGTACATCACGGCGAGCACCACCGAGGCGATGGCGACGACCGCGCCGAAGGCGATGATGCCCCCGCCCACGGCGGAGTCGGTGACCTGGTTGACGACCAGCGAGAGGGCCGCGGGCTTGTCCGAGACGGCGTCCGCGCCGAGTGCGCCGATGGCCGAGAGCGCCACCGCGCAGTAGAGCAGCGTGACGACGCCGATGCAGATCAGAATGGCGATGGGGATGTTCCGGCGGGGGTTCTTGACCTCCTCGCCGGCGGTGGTGATGGCGTCGAAGCCGATGTACGAGAAGAACGCCAGCGAGGCGCCCGCCGTGATCCCGCCGAGCCCGTGACCGGCGAACGGCACGAGGTTGTCGTCCTGGAACGCGGTGAAGGCGATCACGCAGAACGCCAGCAGGATGCCGATCTTCAGGACCGCCATGGCGGCGGTCGCGCCCGCGCTCTCCCGGACACCGCGCACCAGCAGGGTGGCGGCCATGGCGATCACGACGACCGCCGGGAGGTTGATCACCCCGCCGTCGCCGGGCCCGGCGGAGACGGCGGCGGGCAGCTGCCAGCCGATCAGGCTGTTCAGCAGCTCGTTGACGTACTGGCTCCACCCCACCGCGACCGCGGAGACCGAGACGCCGTACTCCAGCATCAGGCACCAGCCGACGAGGAACGCCGTGCGCTCGCCGAGGGCGGCGTACGCGAAGGAGTACGAGCTTCCGGAGACCGGGATCGCACTGCCCAGCTCCGCGAAGGAGAAGGCGGTGAAGATGCAGGTGATCGCGGCCAGGACGAACGAGATGACGACGGCGGGCCCGGCCTCGGAGACGGTGTCGGAGAGGCCGACGAAGATGCCGGTGCCGACGATGGCCCCGACGCCGAAGCAGACGAGCTGGAAGAGGCCCATCGTCCGCCTGAGGCCGTGGCCCTCCAGGTCGCCGCCGGACTCGGCGATGAGCTGGGCGGGGCTCTTGCGGCGCAGACCGGGCAGGGAGGGGCCGGTGCGCTTCGGGGTGCCGGAGTTCGGCAGGCCGGGGCTCATGCGGGACGTTCTCTTCTCTGGTGGTGCAGTGGGGGGACGGTCCCGTCCGCGCGGGGGCGGCACGGGAAAGGGGTCCGGGCGCGTCAGAGCCCGAACCCCACCAAGAGGCGACATGGTAGCCACCTCCGCGCATGTTCACCCAATCGGGTGTATGAGCATGCGAATCCCTGCCCGTGTACGGGTGTGACTACGGGCCCGCCAGCGTGGCCACCAGGACGGCCTTGATCGTGTGCATCCGGTTCTCGGCCTGGTCGAAGACGACGGAGTGCGCCGACTCGAAGACCTCGTCGGTGACCTCCAGCTCGGTGAGGCCGTGGGCGGCGTGGACGTCCCGGCCGACCTGGGTGCCGAGGTCGTGGAAGGCGGGCAGGCAGTGCAGGAACTTGACGTCCGGGTTGCCGGTGGCCCGCAGGACGTCCATCGTCACGGCGTACGGGGCGAGGGCGGCGATGCGCTCGTCCCAGACCTCCTTGGGCTCCCCCATCGAGACCCAGACGTCCGTGGCGACGAAGTCGGCGCCCCGGACCCCCTCGGTGACGTCGGTGGTGAGCGTGACCTTCGCCCCGCTGACGGCGGCGAGCTTCTCCGCCTGGGCCACGACGGAAGGGGCCGGCCAGTACATCTCGGGGGCGACGATCCGGATGTCGAGGCCGAGCAGGGCGCCGGTGATCAGGTAGGAGTTGCCCATGTTGAAGCGGGCGTCCCCGAGGTAGGCGAAGGCCAGATCGGTGACGGGCTTCCCGCTGTGCTCGGTCATGGTCAGCACGTCGGCGAGCATCTGGGTGGGGTGCCAGTCGTCGGTGAGCCCGTTGAAGACCGGGACCCCGCCGTACGCGGCCAGCTCCTCGACCACCTGCTGACTGTCGCCCCGGTACTCGATCCCGTCGAACATCCGGCCGAGCACCCGGGCGGTGTCCTTCACCGACTCCTTGTGGCCCATCTGGGAGCCGGAGGGGTCCAGGTAGGTGGTGAAGGCGCCCTGGTCGGCGGCGGCGACCTCGAACGCGCAGCGCGTACGGGTCGAGGTCTTCTCGAAGATCAGCGCGATGTTCTTCCCGCGCAGCCGCAGCACCTCGGCCCCGGCCTTCTTGGCCGCCTTCAGCTCACCGGCCAGCGCGACCAGGCCGAGGAACTCCTCGGCGGTGAAGTCCAGCTCCTTGAGGAAGGGGCGGCCGGTGAGGTCGATGGCCATGGTGACTGCTCCAGGGGTGGGACGGGGGTGTCTGCGGGATCCACGGGTCCGCGGACCCTCCGGGGAGGGCGACGGACAGTGCTGGAAGTCTATACGACCACCTGCATCTATATACAGTCCCCTCGGTCCGGAAATCGTCGCCCCCTGTCCCGAAAGCGCTGGTACTACACAGGGTCCCGCACGACCGGACAGCTCATGCAGCGCGGTCCGCCCCTCCCCCGGCCCAGCTCGCTGCCCCTGATCTCGATGACCTCGATGCCCTGCTTGCGCAGATAGGTGTTGGTGGTCGCGTTCCGCTCGTACGCGACGACGACGCCCGGCTCGACCGCCAGCACGTTGCAGCCGTCGTCCCACTGCTCGCGCTCGGCCGCGTGCACGTCCTGGGTGGCGGTGAGGACCCGGATGGAGTCGAGGCCGAGGGCGGCGGCGATGGCCCGGTGCATGTGCTCGGACGGATGGTCGGTGACCTTCAGCTCACGGGGACCGCTGCCCGGCTCGATCGTGTACGAGCGGAGCATCCCGAGCCCCGCGTACTGGGTGAAGGTGTCGCCGTCGACCATCGTCATCACCGTGTCCAGGTGCATGAACGCCCGGGCCTTGGGCATGTCGAGCGCCACGATCGTGCGCGCGGAACCGGCGTCGAAGAGGCCGCGCGCCAGCATCTCCACCGCCTGCGGGGTGGTGCGCTCGCTCATCCCGATCAGGACGGCCCCCTGCCCGATGACCAGGACGTCACCGCCCTCGATCGTGGACGGGTAGTCGTCCTGCCCCTCCGACCAGTGGTGGAAGACCCCGGCCTCCGGACCGGTGAAGAGCGGGTGGTGACGGTAGATCGCCTCGAAGTGGACGGTCTCGCGCTGCCGGGCGGGCCAGCGCATCGCGTTGATGGAGACCCCGTCGTAGATCCAGGCGGAGGTGTCCCGGGTGAAGAGGTGGTTGGGCAGCGGGCCGAGCAGGAAGTCGTCCAGGTCCATCACGTGGAAGCGGACGGAGGTCGGCTCGCTGTGCCGCTCCAGGAACTCCCGCTTGGTCATCCCGCCGACCAGCGCCTCCGCCAGCTCCGCCGAGGGCAGCTCCTCGAAGGCGGCGCGCAGATGCTCGGTGGCGAGCGGCCCGTACTCCTTCTCGTCGAAGACCCGGTCGAGCACGAGCCGCCGCGCGACGGGGATGTCCAGGGACTCCTGGAGGAGGTCGCCGAAGAGGTGCACCTCCACCCCCCGGTCGCGCAGCACGTCGGCGAACCCGTCGTGCTCCTGCCGGGCCCGGCGCACCCAGAGCACGTCGTCGAAGAGGAGCGCGTCCTTGTTGCGGGGGGTCAGCCGCTTCAGTTCCAGATCGGGGCGGTGCAGTATGACGCGGCGCAGCCGCCCGGCTTCGGAGTCGACGTGGAATCCCATGCCTTCATCCTCACCGGGCGGAGCACCGTTCACCCCGCGAACCGCCCACGGGTTGCGGCGGCTCTCAGAGCCGGGGGTCGACCGGCTCCGACTCCAGGGCCAGGACGGCGAAGACCGCCTCGTGGACCCGCCACAGCGGCTCGCCCTCGGCCAGCCGGTCCAGCGCCTCCAGGCCGAGCGCGTACTCCCGCAGCGCCAGCGAGCGCTTGTGGCCGAGGAAGCGGGAGCGCAGCCGCTCCAGATTCTCCGGGCGGGTGTACTCGGGGCCGTAGATGATCCGCAGATACTCCCGGCCGCGCACCTTGATGCCCGGCTGGACCAGCCGGCCCTTGGCGTCCCGGACCAGGGCGCCGAGCGGCTTGACGACCATGCCCTCACCGCCGCGTCCGGTCAGCTCCAGCCACCAGTCGGTGCCCGCGCGGACGGACGCCTCGTCGGCCGGGTCCACGACGAGTCGGCGGGTGACCTGGAGCAGCCCGGTCGGGTCGTGCTCGACGAGGCGGTCCAGCCAGGCCAGCTGCTCGTCGTGGGGGACGGCAGCCAGCGAGCGGCCCTGGACGGCAAGGATCTGGAACGGGGCGATCCGTACCCCGTCCAGCCCTTCGGTGGTCCAGCAGTAGCGCCGGTACGCCTCGGTGAACGCGGCCGCGTCCGTAGCCCGGCCCTGCTGGCGTCCGGCCAGCTCCCCGAGGTCGATCCCGCGCGCGGCGGCCGTCTCCAGGGCGGCGAGCGCGGACGGGAAGACCGCGCCGGAGGCCGCGCCGACCGCCGCGTACTGCGAGCGCAGCAGGCCGCCGGCCTTGAGCGACCAGGGCATCAGCTCGGCGTCGAGCAGCACCCAGTCGGTCTCCCACTCCTCCCAGAGCCCGGCGGCGGTGACCGCCGTACGGAGCCGGTCCAGGACGCCTTCGGTCAGGGCCGGGTCGTCCAGGAAGGGGCGGCCGGTGCGGGTGTAGAGGGCGCCGGCCGGTCCGTCCGTGCCGAAGCGGGCGGTGGCGGCGGCCGCGTCCTTGCAGACCAGGGCGACGGCCCGGGAGCCCATGTGCTTCTCCTCGCACACGACCCGCTCGACGCCGTCCGCCGCGTACTGCGCGAACGCCTCGGCCGGGTGCTCCAGAAAGCCGTCCTCGCGGGAGGTGGCGGTGGGGGCCATGGTGGGCGGGAGGTACGGCAGGAGCTGCGGGTCGACGGCGAACCGGCTCATCACTTCGAGCGCGGCGGCCGCGTTCTCCTCGCGCACGGCGATCCGGCCCATGTACCGGGTCTCCACGACCCGGCGGCCCTGCACGTCCGCGAGGTCCAGCGGCCTGCCCTCCCGGCCGCCGGGCGCCTCGGTCGACAGCGGCCTGGCGGGCTCGTACCAGACCTTCTCGGCCGGTACGTCGACGAGTTCGCGCTCCGGCCAGCGCAGCGCGGTCATCTTCCCGCCGAAGACGACGCCGGTGTCCAGGCAGATGGTGTTGTTGATCCAGGAGGTGGTGGGCACGGGGGTGTGGCCGTAGACGACGGCGGCACGGCCCCGGTACTCCTCGGCCCACGGGTAGCGCACGGGCAGGCCGAACTCGTCGGTCTCGCCGGTGGTGTCCCCGTACAGCGCGTGCGAGCGGACCCGGCCGGAGGCGCGGCCGTGGTACTTCTCGGGCAGCCCGGCGTGGCAGACCACCAGGTTGCCGCCGTCCAGGACGTAGTGGCTGACCAGGGAGTCGATGAACTCCCGCACCTGCTGCCGGAACTCGGGGTGCTCGGCGTCCTCGCGCTCCAGCTGCTCGATGGTCTCCGCGAGGCCGTGGGTCCGCTGGACCTTGCGGCCCGCGAGATAGCGGCCGAGCTTGTTCTCGTGGTTGCCGGGGACGCAGAGGGCGGTGCCCGCCGCGACCATGGACATGACGCGGCGCAGCACGCCCGGGCTGTCCGGGCCCCGGTCGACGAGGTCGCCGACGAAGACGGCCGTACGCCCTTCGGGGTGGGCGCCGTCCACGTAACCAAGCTTGCCGAGCAGGGTGTCCAGCTCGGAGCGGCAGCCGTGGATGTCACCGATGATGTCGAACGGGCCGGTGAGGTGGCGCAGGTCGTTGTAGCGGCGCTCCAGGACGACTTCGGCGCTCTCGGCCTCCTCCTCGGTGCGCAGGATGTGCACCTTGCGGAAGCCCTCGCGCTCCAGGCCGCGCAGGGAGCGGCGCAGCTCGCGGCGGTGGCGCTGGACGACATGGCGGGGCATGTCCGCACGGTCGGGGCGTGCGGCGTTACGGGCGAGGCAGACCTCCTCGGGGAGGTCGAGGACGACGGCGACGGGCAGCACGTCGTGCTCGCGGGCCAGCCGGACGAGCTGCTTGCGGCTCTCGGACTGGACGCTGGTGGCGTCGACGACGGTGAGCCGCCCGGCGGCGAGGCGCTTGCCCGCGATGTAGTGCAGCACGTCGAAGGCGTCGCCGCTGGCGCTCTGGTCGTTCTCGTCGTCGGCGACCAGGCCCCGGCAGAAGTCCGAGGAAACGATCTCGGTGGGCTTGAAGTGCTTGCGGGCGAAGGTGGACTTGCCCGATCCGCTGGCGCCGACGAGAACGACCAGGGAGAGGTCGGGCACGGGCAGGGTGCGGGGGGCGGCGCCGGTGGGGGTGCTGGTGTCGCTGTCGGTGTCGGTGTCGGTGTCGTGGGTGTTCGTCATGCGGCTTCCGCCTCCTTCTTCTTCTCGGTCCTGTGGTCGTGCGCGGTGTCGGTCAGGGTGAAGACGGCCAGCTGGGTGGGCGGGCCGACCTCGGGGTCGTCCGGGCCGACGGGCAGTTGCGCGACGGTGTAGCCGTGGCGCTCGGCCACCTTCCGGGCCCAGGCGCGGAACTCGGCCCTGGTCCACTCGAACCGGTGGTCCCCGTGGCGTGCGTGCCCGGCCGGGAGGGTCTCCCAGCGGACGTTGTACTCCACGTTGGGCGTGGTCACGAGGACCGTGCGCGGGCGGGCCGAGCCGAAGACCGCGTACTCCAGGGCGGGCAGCCGGTCCAGGTCGACGTGCTCGATCACCTCGCTGAGCACGGCGGCGTCGTACCCCTTGAGCCGCTTGTCCGTATAGGTGAGGGAGCCCTGGCGGAGCGTCACCCGGGCCGCCTGGCGCTCCCCCATCCGGTCCAGCTTCAGCCGCCGCGAGGCGATGGTGAGGGCCCGCATGGAGACGTCGACGCCCACGATCTCGGTGAACTCCACGTCCTTGAGGAGCGCCTGCACCAACTGGCCCTGGCCACAGCCCAGGTCGAGCACCCGGCGGGCACCGGCCGTGCGCAGCGCTTCGAGGATCGCGGTGCGGCGGTGCTCGGCGAGCGGGACCGGCTTCTCCTCGGTGTCGGTGCTCTCGTCCACCGCGTTGTCGACGCTCTCCACGTCCAGGTCGTCCGACTCCGCGAGCCGGACCAGCTCCAGGGCCTGGTCGGCCTGGCGGGTCAGCCCCCAGCGGTGGGAGAGATAGCGCCGGGTGATCAGGGGCCGCTCGGGGTGGTCGGCCAGCCAGCCCTCACCGGCCCGCAGCAGCTTGTCCACCTCGTCGGGCGCGACCCAGTAGTGCTTGGCGTCGTCGAGCACCGGCAGCAGGACGTAGAGCTGGCGCAGGGCGTCGGCCAGCCGCAACTCCCCCTCCAGCACGAGCCGTACGTAACGCGAGTCGCCCCACGCCGGGAACTGCTCGTCCAGCGGTACGGCCGTGGCCTCGACCAGCTCCCAGCCGAGCGGCGCGAACAGCTTGCGCACCAGCTCCGCACCGCCCCGGGCGGGGAGCGCGGGCACCTCGATCCGCAGCGGCAGCGGAGCTTCGGCCCGCTCGGGCAGGGCCCGGCAGACTCCGGCCAGCGCGGACTTGAAGACGGCGGACAGGGCTACCGAGAGCAGCGAGGAGGCCGCGTAGGGGCGGTCGTTGACGTACTGCGCGAGCGCCGCGTCGGGCGCCCCGCCCCGGCCCTTGCCCTTGCCGCGCCGCACCAGCGCCACCGGATCCACCTCCAGCAGGAGTGCGGCCGTGCAGCGCTCGGCGGACGCCTCGGGGTAGAAGACGTGGGCGGTGCCGTGCGAGGTGGAGAACGTCTGCGCCCGGTCGGGGTGCTTGTGCAGCAGGAAGCCGAGGTCCGTGGCGGGACGTTCTGGGGTGCCGGTCGTACTGATCGTCAGGAACACCTGTCCGAGTATGGTCCTCACCTCCCGTCCCCCACCAGGCATTTTCCCCCGCTCTCCGGCCGGGCCCCGGTTCAGGAGTGCGGCGCCCCGTCCCCACCGTGCCCGGCACTCGGCCCGGCCCCCGGCCCCGCGCCCAGCAGCGCCGCCAGCTCCTCGATGTGCTCCGGCCCCACCCGGCAGCAGCCGCCGACCAGCCGTGCCCCGGCCCCCGTCCAGGCCCGCACCCGCTCCGGGGCGAAGGTGGACCGCCCCGTCCACCCCCGGCCCTCCGCGTCCCAGCCCTCCCCGCTGTTCGGGTAGACCACGGCCGGCTTGCCGGTGACCTCCGCCGCCACCCGCACCGCCTCCTCCGCCTCGGCCGGGTCGCAGCAGTTGACCCCGACGGCCACCGCCCGGTCCCGCCCGGCGACCACCGCGAACGCCTCCTCCAACGGCTGCCCGGCCCGGGTCCGGCCGCCCGCCACGCTGTACGAGAGCCAGTACGGCAGCCCGGTCTCCTCGGCCACCCGCACCACCGCCTCGGCCTCGTCGATGTCCGGCACCGTCTCCAGCGCCAGCACGTCCGGCCCCGCCTCCGCGAACGCCGCCATCCGGGGGCGGTGGAACCGCTCCAGCTCCCGAACCGCGAGCCCGTACCGCCCCCGGTACTCGCTGCCGTCCGCGAGCATCGCCCCGTACGGGCCGACCGAGGCGGCGACCCAGACCTCCCGCCCCGGATCGGCCCGGCGGGCGGCACCAGCCGCCCGCCGGGCCAGCTCCACGCTGCGGGCGAGCAGCGCCCGGGCCCGCTCCGGCCCGATCCCCCAGTGCGCGAAACCCTCGAACGTGGCCTGGTAGCCGGAGGTGATGAGCACCTGTGCCCCGGCCCGCAGATACGCCAGGTGGGCGGCCTCGATCTGTTCCGGCGCGTCGGCCAGCAGCCGGGCCGACCAGAGCGCGTCGGAGAGGTCGCACCCCTGGGCCTCCAGCTGGTTGGAGAGCCCGCCGTCCAGCAGGACGGGTCCCTCCGCCAGCGCTTCGGCCACCGTACGGCCGGAACTCATGTCATCTCCTCCTCGTCCCTTTCCCGGGGCCGGATGCGGTGCCGGTCCGGCCGGGAGCGGTCTCAGTTCAGCTGGGACTGGATCTGCGAGGAGATCAGCTCCAGGTGGTCCAGGTCGGCCAGGTCGAGGACCTGGAGGTAGATCCGGGACGAGCCGATCTCCGCGTACCGGCCGATCTTGTCGACCACCTCGGCGGGCGAGCCGGCCAGCCCGTTGGCCTTCAGCTCCGCCACCTCCCGGCCGATGGCCGCCGCCCGCCGGGCCACCTCGGCGTCGTCCTTGCCGGTGCAGACGACCAGGGCGTTGGAGTACACCAGGTCGTCCGGCTCGCGCCCGAACGCCTTGGCCGCCGCCCGGACGCGGCCGAACTGCTTCTCGCTGTCCTCCAGCGAGGCGAAGGGGATGTTGAACTCGTCCGCGTACTGCGCGGCGAGGCGCGGGGTGCGGGTCGCGCCGTGGCCGCCGACCAGGATGGGCACCTTGGGCTGGGCGGGCTTCGGGAGCGCGGGCGAGTCGGTGAGCTGGTAGTAGGTGCCGTCGTAACTGAAGGTCTTGCCGATCTCCGTCGCCCAGAGGCCGGTGATGATCGCCAGCTGCTCCTCCAGCCTGCCGAACTTCTCTTTCGGGAACGGGATGCCGTAGGCCTTGTGCTCCTCCTCGAACCAGCCCGCGCCCAGGCCCAGTTCGACCCGGCCGCCGGACATCCGGTCCACCTGCGCCACCTGGATGGCGAGCACGCCGGGAAGCCGGAAGGTGCCCGCCGTCATCAGGGTGCCGAGCCGGATCCGCTTGGTCTCACGGGCCAGGCCGGCCAGGGTGATCCAGGCGTCGGTCGGTCCGGGCAGGCCGTCGCCGGAGCCCATGCGGAGATAGTGGTCGGAGCGGTAGAAGGCGTCGAAGCCGAGGTCCTCGGTGGCCTTGGCGACGGTGAGCAGGGTGTCGTAGTCGGCCCCTTGCTGGGGCTCGGTGAAGATGCGAAGATCCATGCCCCCCATCCTGCCCCTTTCAGCGGCGGCGCTCCCTCAGGACCCCGCCGCCGACGGGGCCGGGCCGCGTATCCCGCCGTAGGGGCCGTCGCGCTCCCGCTCCCGCTCGCCCAGCCGTCTCAGCAGCCCGTGCACCCGGTCCAGCGACTCGTCGGCGGCGTCCATGGCCTCGATGCACTGCCAGTAGAGACCGTCCTCCCCCGTGTCGCAGGCCACCGAGACGAGCGCGATGCCCGCCTCTCCGAGGAGCAGCGCCAGGCCCGTCAGGGCCGCCCGCACATCGGTGATCCCGGAGAGCTGTGCCGCCCGGGTGCCCCGGCCGAGGACCGCCGGATGGTCCGGCGCCGGGCACCCGCCGCCGATCTCACCGAGGGCCCGCGCCTCCCCCCGTAACTCCATCGGGCCGAGCAGCGCCAGCCGGCTGCCGACCGTCCGCGCGAGGGCCTGTGCCTGCCAGGCCTCCGCCATGACCTCCAGCGCGCCCCGGCTCTCCGCCAGGGCCCGCCGCCCGCTCTCGATGAGTCGCTCCGCTTCCATGCCAGGTCTCCCCCGTCGTGCCTGCCGTCACACAACCCTGCTCTCCTCTTTCATTACCCACAGTGAGGTAGATGGCACCGGAAGGCCAGAGGAAATCGGAAATCTGTGGACACAAAATCGATTGTGGATAACTCGATCACTCCGAAGAGTGACGATCCCGGGTTTCCGGAGAGTCCGGGCCGGGGTCCGGAGCGGGGGCAGGGACGGGGAAGCGTTCCTCGTTCCGCTCGATCTTGGCCGCCAGCGCCCGCAGCGGGTCGATGCCCAACTCCGCGCAGAACTGGAGGAGATAGGCGAGCACATCGGCGACCTCGTCGGTCACGCGATGGGCCTGTCCGGGCTCGTCCATGATCCGCGCGGACTGTTCGGGCGTCAGCCACTGGAAGATCTCCAGCAGTTCGGAGGCTTCGACGCTCAGGGCCGCCGCCAGGTTCTTCGGGGTGTGGTACTGCCCCCAGTCCCGGGCCGCCGCGAACGCGACCAGCCGGCGCTGGAGTTCTGTCACATCGAGTTCCGTCACGGCCCCAGGTCTACCACCGCCGCCCCGGACGCCCACAGGGGCGTCCGGTGGCGGGGCCATGGCGTTCGGGGCCGGAGCCGGGGTGGCGCGGGCGCTACGCCTGGGTGAGGCCCGCGGGCGTGACCCCTTCGACCTCCATGCCCTCCGGGGCGAGGAGGAAGACGTTCCGGTCGACGCGGTGCATACCGCTGCCGAGCCCGAAGACCACACCGCTGCTGAAGTCGAGAATCCGCTTGGCCACGTCCGTCTCCGCCGCCGTCAGGTCGAGCAGCACCGGCACCTGGGCGACCAGGTACTCCGCGACCTCGCGGGCGTCCGCGAAGACCTGCACCCGCAGCACCACTAGGCGGCGCTGCTCGGCCGCGCGTTCGTCCGGGACCGTGCGGTGGTCGATCCGGGACGGCCACTCGTCGCGGCCGCGCAGGGGTACGACCTGGGCCAGCCCCTCCCACTGTTCGTCGGTGGCGTCATATCTGTCGTACCTGTCGTACCTGCTCACAGGGCCACCCCGTCGTCGAGCCGGGCGGGTCCGCGCCGGCTGCACTCACTGTTCATCGGCCAATCCTCTCCTCCCTCACCCGTTCGGCGTACCAGCGACACGGCGAAGGGCCGGATCGAGTCGCTCCCGCACCGGGCCGGGACCGCGCTCACACCGTGACGACCTGAACCCCCGCCTCACCGAGCCGGTCCTTGGCGGCCGCCGGGATACGGGAGTCGGTGACCAGCACATCGATCCGCCCGAGGTCGCAGACCCGGGCGAAGGCCCGCTTGCCGATCTTCGAGGAGTCGGCCGCCACCACCACCCGCTGGGCCCGCTCCGCGAGGAGCCGGTTGACGCTCGCCTCGCCCTCGTGGTGGACGTAGGCGCCGCGTTCGAGGTCGATGGCGTTGACCCCGAGGACGGCGACGTCGAGCGTGATCTCGTTCATCACCCCGACGGCGAGCGGGCCGGTCAGTTCGTACGACTGCGGTCTGGCCACCCCGCCCGTGACGACCATCTTGATCTGCGGCCGGATCGCCAGCTCGCTCGCGATGTTGAGCGCGTTGGTCACGACGGTGAGCGTCGGCGGCCCGCCCGCGACCGCCGTCTCACCGACGACATCGGGGCGGACCGCCAGCGCCCGGGCCACCTCGGTCACCGTCGTACCGCCGGTCAGACCGACCACCTCACCGACGGCGACGAGTTCGGAGACCGCGCGGCCGATCGCCTGCTTCTCGGGGGCGTGGCGGCCGGTCTTGTAGCGGAGCGCCAGTTCGTACGAGACCCCGTGCGCGACCGCCCCGCCCCGGGTGCGGGTGAGCAGGTGCTGTTCGGCGAGCTGGTCCAGGTCGCGGCGGATGGTCGCGGCCGACACGGCGAGCGCGGCCGCCGCCTCCTCGACCTCCACCCTGCCGTGCTTGCCGACCAGTTCCAGCAGCGCGTCCCACCGGGCGTCCCTGGCCACGTACCTCTCCTCATCCGTCCGGCGCCGGGCTCCGCGCTTCCCGGGAGCGCGGTCGCCGGCGGCGTGCCGGACCGCCGCCAGCCTCGCACAGCCGCCCCGGGAAACGGCTCCGCGCCCCCGCCACCGGCCCCGGTCGGCGGGGCGGGGTCACGGCTGAGGGAGGATGGCGGCAGGGGCGCGGCCGATCCCCTCCGCGCGCCCCGCACCCCCCGAGCGCCCCACGCCCCCCGAGCGCCCTACGCCCCCCATGCCGGAGAGCCCATGCACCTCGCACTGTCAGCCGTCGCCGCCGCCGAGGGGCCCCAGGGAGGCATCGCGGGGTGGGCCACCGGGCTGGTCGAGACGTTCGGCGGGCCGGGGGCGGGGTTCGCCATCGCCCTGGAGAACCTGTTCCCCCGCTGCCGAGCGAGATCATCCTGCCGCTGACCGGGTTCGCCGTGGCGCAGGGGGTGCTCAGTCTGGCCTCCGCCCTGTTCTGGACGACGCTCGGCTCGGTCGTGGGGGCGGTCGCGCTGTACGGGCTCGGGGCCGTGTTCGGCCGGGAGCGGATGCACGCCCTGTGGGCCAAGCTGCCGCTGGTCAAGGCCTCCGACCTGGTGCGTACGGAGGAGTGGTTCGCACGGCACGGCACCAAGGCGGTCCTGCTGAGCCGCATGATGCCGGTCTTCCGGAGCCTGATCTCCGTGCCCGCGGGTGTGGAGCGCATGCCGCTGCCGGTGTTCGTGGCACTGACGACGGCGGGCAGCCTGGTGTGGAACACCGTGCTGGTGCTGGCGGGTTACTGGCTCGGGGACAGCTGGGACGTGGTCGGGACGTACGTCGGCATCATGTCCAAGGTCGTGCTCGGGGCGGCGGTGCTGTCGGTGACCTGGTACGTGGTGACGCGCCTCCGGGGCCGTAACGGCTCCCGACGCGGCGAGGAGTGACGGCCCGGGCCCCGGCACGCCGCCGCCCGGCCCTGCGCGGCCCGTCGCGTACGGCTCCGCACACACCACCGTCGCGCACGGCCCCGCGCACCCCGTCGCGCACGGCATCACGCGCCCCGGTCGCCCCGGCGCACCATCCCCGGCCCCAGGGCGGCGGCCGGGGCGCGGCGGTGCGGTCAGGACTCCTCGAAGTAGGCGTCCAGGACGGCGTCCAGCTCGGCCGGCCACTCCTTGAGCTGGGCCCGGCTCGCCGCCTCGACCTCGGCGTTGAACCAGCGCCGGGTCGACAGGTGCACGGTCACGGTGAACCGGCGGCCGAAGCGGGCCGGGTGCATCTCCACCGCGCCGATCTCGGCCCAGTCGAACTCGGCCTCCTGGTCGTCCAGCGTGAACCGGACGCCTTCCCGGGCCACCCGGATCGAACCGCGGCGGTCACTGATCTCGAAGACCGGACCGTCCTCGGCGCCCTCCGCTTCCGCTGCGCCCTCCGCTTCCGCTTCCGGGCCCTGTACCGATTCCGCCTCCGCGTCCGCTTCGCCGTCGGCGTCGGTGGCTGCCCCCGGCGCCTCCTCCACCTCCGGCTCCGGCTCCGTCTTCGGGTCGGCCTCCGCTTCCGGTTCGGTCTTCCGGGGCGCGGCGGGCGCCGCCAGGCCGGGGAGGGGGATGAACGCCGGGTCGGTGCCTGCGGCGAACTCGGGCTTCTTGTTCGAATCTATGCTCTGCTCCACGGCGGGCAGTATGGTCGACGAACCTGTACGTGACCAGTCGTCACCGTCTCCGGCGCCCCGATCCGGGCGCCTCCTCCGCGCTCCGCGGCCGAACTCCCTTGATACGGAACGAAGAAGCCGGGGAGGAGCTCTGTCCGCCCACATCAATATAAAGTTAGCCTTGCCTAATCACGACATCCTGTCTCTGATAGCGGCAGAGCTGTGCCGAGGTATGCCAGGAGGAGGCGCGAGCGGACGGATCACGACGACGGCCCGCAGGGGGAGCCGGAACAGAGCGCGGAGAAGAACGGGGCGACGGCGGACCGGGCGAAAGCCGAAGCGCGCGCCGCGCGGGCCGCGCTCTCCTCGATGCTCGCGCCGGTCCGGGCCCGCACCCGCCTCGCCATGGGCCTCCAGATCGTGGCACGCACCGGCCGACCAGGAGGTGCCGTTCCCGGCGGCCGAGGCGACCGCGGCGCTCCTCCCCGCCGCCCGGCTGACGGAGAAGCGGGAGCCGGACCACATCCCGAGCGAGGAGACCCTGCGGGAGCTGTTCGCGGAGTTGGGGGACGACAGGCCCTAGGCGGGTCCGGCCTCCGTGGCGGTGCGGAAGAGTTCGGCCTCGTACGCCGGGAGCGCGGCCAGGAGCGCGTCGCGGCGGGCGTCCGGGGTGCCGGGGGCGGGCGCCGGGAGGCCGTGCGACAGGGCCCAGAGGGGGCGGAGCGCGGCGCCGCGGCGGCACTTGGCCTCGAAGGACTCCATGCCCAGCTCAAGGCGGTCGAGCCCGGACTCGTGGCAGTAGCGCAGCGGTTCGTAGACGGCGAGCTGCGCGTACTCGGCGGCGCCGGGCAGCCGGTCGTAGTCGAAGCCGACCACGCGCACGGCGAGCGAGCGGCCGTGGCGGTAGGCGAGGCAGAAGCCGATGGTCCGGTCGTCGTCCGGGGTACGGCAGAGGAAGACCACCGAGGAGTCCTGGAGGTGCTCGGCCTGGCGGCGCAGCAGGGAGGTCATCTGCTCGGCGCTGTGGTCGTGGCCGTACCGCTGCTGGACGTTGGCGAGCAGCGGGCCGAGGGTGTCGACGTGCTCCGCCAGGGTGGCCCGGACGATACGGAGCCCGCTCTCGGTGAACGCGCGCAGTTCGCGGCGGGCGTTGGTGCGGCGCTGTTTGGCGGGCAGGGCGGCGATGTGGGCGTCGAGCCCGCCCTCGGGCACCGCGATCGAGCAGTCGGCCCCGATCAGCCGGGCCGCCACCGCGCCGTGTCCGGCGGCGGAGAGGGCGGTACGGACGGTCCCGGCGTCCTCGCCGGTCAGATACGGCCACCACCAGCGGCCCTGTGCGGCGGGGCGCCAGGCGGCCGCCGCGTCGATCAGCGCCCCGAGCGCGGCGCCCCGCCGCGCGGGGGTGAGCCCCGGGGCGGCCAGGGGGCCGCTGAGGTAGCCGCGTCTGCCTCCGAGGGTCAGCACGTCCGCGCGGTCGAGGTCGGGGAAGACCCGCTCGGGGACGTACCGTTCGTTGTTCTCGCGCGGCGACCAGTGGGCGACGAGCCCGGCGACCGGGCGGGCCGTTCCGTCGTCCCCGCCGCTGCCCGCGCTCGCGGTGCTTTCGGTGCTTTCGGCGACCAGGTAGCGGGCCTCGGCGACGTGGTCGGTGTCGCTGAACTCCAGCCAGGGCGCGCCGCAGTAGAACGGCGTGGGGGCGGCCAGGAGGTCCCACTCCCGGTGCGCGCGGGGCGAGTCGGCGGCGCGGACCGTGACGGGGGCGTGGGTGGCGGTGTGCGGGTGGGGGGCCATGGCACTCATCCCGGGGTCGGTGCGGCGGACGCCGCTTCTGCGGGCGCGGGGGCGGAGGGGCGGCGTTCCAGGAGCGGTACGACGGGCCCGGCCAGCAGCGCGGCGGCCACGAAGACCACGGCCAGCGCCAGCCATCCGGCACTGCCGACGCCGAGGACCAGGGCCACCACCAGCGGGCCCGCCATGTCCTGCGCCGATGTGCCCAGGCCGAAGAGCGACAGATAGGTGGTGCGGCGGTTCTCGGGGGCATAGGCGTACGAGAGTTCCCAGCCGCCTGCGGCCTGCCAGAGTTCACCGGCGGTGAGCGCGACGCAGGAGAGGATCACGGCGCCGATCGCCACGGCGGGTGCGGCTCCGGCGGGCACGGCGAGCAGCGCGGCGCAGACGGCGAGCGCGAGCCCGGCCCGGCGCAGGGCGCGCGCACCGCTCCGGGGTTCGGTGACGCCCCGGGCGAAGGGCACCTGGAGGGCGATCGCCAGCACGGTGTTGACCAGCACCAGGAACGGCACGAGGGCGTCGGGCACGTCCGAGTGGTGGGTCACCCAGAGCGGCAGCCCCACCGCCAGCAGCGTCATGTGGAGGGCGAGCACCGCGTTGAGCGCGGTGAGACAGACGTAACGCCAGTCCCGTACGGCGCCGAAGGCGGCGAGCGGGCTGCGGACGGTGACGGGACGCGGCGCGGCGGCGAGCCGGAGCCGGGCCACCGGCACGGCCGCGGCGACGAAGGCGACGGCGTTGCCCAGGAGCACGCCCCGGTTGAGCCAGACGCCGTCCGCGAGCAGCAGCGGGGCGGCGGCCAACGCGCCCAGGGAGAAGCCGACGTTCCGTACGGTACGGATCACGGCCATCATGCGCGTCCGGTCGCCCTCGTCCGCGAGGGTGCCGACCAGGGCCTGGGTGACGGGTGCGGTGATGCTCTGGGCGGCCGCCTGACAGGCCGCCACGACGGTGAAGGCGACCGGCCCCTGGACGAAGGCGAGACCGACGAAGCACAGGGCACGCCAGAGCAGCGCCCCGACCAACGTGGCGCGGGCCCCGAAGCGGTCCGCGACCGCTCCCAGGGGCAGCAGCGCGGCGAGGCCGAAGGCGGCGGCGAGGGCGAGGCCGGTACCGAGCTGGGTGGGGGTCAGTCCGGCCTGGCGGGTGAAGAAGACGGCGGCGCCCGCGAGGAAGAGGCCGGTGCCGAAGGCGCTCAGCAGGGTGGAGAGCGCGAAGACCCGCCCGGCCCGGGTGGCGGGGACGTAGGCGTCGAGCACCTTGCGCACGGCGGGGCTCACCGGGGTTCACCGGCCGGTGCGGCCAGGCCGAAACGCACGGCCGCCGCGGCGCGTTCCGCCGTGCGGGCCGCCTCCTGGGGGGTCGTGCCGGTGGCGAGGACATGGCCCGCCCGCTGCCAGGAGTTGGTGACCGGCCCGATCCCGGTGCCCTCGCGGAGCGCGACCGCCACCCGCTGCACGCCGTCCAGCGCTTCGGCGTCGGTGACCCCGGAGACCGAACGGACCACGGCACCGGGGGCGGCGGGCGTGGGCAGGAAGCGGATCGCCGCGCCCTGTGCGGCGGGGCGGGGCGGGCGGGGGCCGTCGCCGGAGAGCAGGGCGAGCAGCCCGGCCAGCAGGCCTTCGCCGCCGTACGCCAGGTCGACGAGGTCGGGTATGTGGTCGCCGGGCAGGCGGCCCGCGCACTCGATCAGGTGCGGGCGGCCGTCGGAGAGCACCCACTCGGCGTGGAGGACGCCGGTCGAGAAGCCGACGGCGGCCACGAGTTCGGCCGTGGCGTGGGCCAGGGCCTCCCGTGCGGCGCCTCCGGGGCCGTCCTCGGGGGCGGGGACGGTATGGCCCAGCTCGACGGGGTAGGGCCCGGGCAGCACCTGCTTGGCGGTCACGTTGAGGAAGCCGACCACGCCTTCGTGGACCAGTGCCTCGACGCTCACCTCCGGGCCGTCGAGCCGCTCCTCGACCAGGTAGCGGGCGGTGTCGGCGTAGTGGACGCGGAGGCGGGGCTCGTCGGCGGCGACGGTGTGCCGCCAGGCCTCGGCGGTGTCGTCCCCGGGGTCCATGAGCACGACGCCGAGGCTGGCCTGCCGGTTGGCCGGCTTGAGCACGCAGCGGCCACCGTGCCGGGCGCGCAGGGCATCGACATCGGCCGGTCCGGTGGCCTCGGTGAACGCGGGCTGGGGGACGTCCCGCCGGGCGGCGGCGCGGCGCAGGGCCAGTTTGTCCCGCAGCAGCCGGGCCGCTTCGGTGCCCGCGCCGGGCAGGCCCCAGGCGGCGGCGAGGGCCGCCGCGGCGACCACCCCGTACTCGACGGCGGGCATCACCGCGCGCACGCCGGGCGGGCGCGGGACGAGGGAGGCCAGTTCACCGGCGCGGGCCTCGTCCTGGGTGGGCGCGGCCAGCACCCCGGCGACACAGCGGTGGCCGGCCGCGGCGGTGCGGACGTCCCGGGCCCGGATGACGTGCGGCTCCTCCACGACGAGGACGCTGCCGGGCGGCAGGAGGCGGTCGACCTCGGCCATGAGCTGGGCGCTGTAGCCGACCAGGACGTGGGTGACGCCATCGGGGACGGGGCGGACGGTGGGCGTGGGCGTGGCGCTCATGAGGCGACCGCCTCGGCGACGGGGCGGGCGGGGGCCACGGATGCGGCGTGGTCCGGTGTCGGGGGCCGCGGGTCGGTGGCGTCCGGAGCGGTCCTGTCGGGGACGGTGCTGTCCGGGGCCGCGCTCGCCGGGGGACCTTCAGGTCGCGTGCTCTCCGGACCCGTACCGTCCGGGCCCGTGCCGTCCGGCCGTGTACGGATGCGGTACGCGGCTCGTACCGTTGCGAGCCGTTCGCGGACCTCCTCCTCGGTGTCCGCGCCCACGTGGACGAACCCGGCCGCCGACGCCGAGTAGATGTGCCCCGCGATCCGGTCACCGACCCGCTGGTGGAGCACGACGTCCAGGACGCCGGGCAGCGCGGCCAGTTCGGCCTCCGTGCTCAGCTCGGTGATGGTGCCCGGGCGCAGGGCGAGCCCGCAGTGCCCCACGTAGCGGGCGTCGGTACGGGCCGGTGCCGGGGTGCCGTCGGGGAAGGGCGGCAGGCCCAGGGACGTACGGACGCAGGCGTCCACCAGGTCGACGCCGCTGCGCAGATGGATCGCGGCCGGGATGGCACCGCCGCCGGGACGGCAGGCCACCTCGGAGACGCGCAGCCCGTCGGGCGTGCCGAACACCTCCAGGTGGGTCACGCCGGAGCGCAGGCCGAGCGCCGCGACGGCGGCGGCGTGCAGCTCCGCGACGGCCCGGTGTTCGGGGTGGTCGGACGGGAGCTGGTACGAACCGTAGGGGTCGCCCTGCCCGATCCGGCCGAGGACGGGTTCCAGGTAGCGCGAGGTCACGACGGACCGCACCGCGCCGTCGTGGACCACCCCGTCGCAGTGGTACTCGACGAGGATGTCGGCGCGGCGCTCGACGACGGCCGTGGGGTTGCGGGGGCGGGGGCTGCCGCCTCCGGCGAGCCAGGCGTCCAGTTCGGCCGCGTCGGCGACGACGGCGACGTCCTTGCTGCCTCCCCCGTAGGCGGGTTTGACCACCACGGGCCAGCCGAACTCCACCGCCCGCGCCCGGACCTGGGCGTCGCTGTGCGCTCCGGCGAAGGGCATCAGGGGCAGCCCGGCGGCGGCCAGCCGCTGTTTCATGGCGTGCTTGTTGGTGAAGAGGGTCGCCGTGGTGAAGTCCGGTCCGGGCAGCCCGAGGACGGTGCGCACGTATCCGGCGGCGGGGAGGCCCACCTCGTACGGGGCGAGCACGCCGTCCAGCGGGTGGCGGCCCGCGATCCGCCAGGCGGCGGCGAGGACCTCGTCCACGTCGTGGACGGAGCCGACGGTCTCCACGGCCACGCCGTCGGGGTAGCGGGCGGTGTGGCCGTGTTCGGTGATGATGCTGAGCCGGTCCAGGAGCGGGTGGTCGAGCAGCCGGGCCGCGGGGACCCGCGCCCCGGAGCAGATGAGGACGGCGTGTGCCACGGTCAGTTCTCCTTGAGTCCGGCGCGCAGGTGGTCGAGGAACGAGGCGGCGAGGGTCTCCAGCCGCTCCGGGGAGAGCAGCCCCTGACGGGTGTGCAGGTCGAGCGCGACCATCTCGCCCGCGCGCCGCAGGTAGCCCATGAGGTCGAACTTCACCTCGCAGCCGAGATCCCGGTGGGCGGGGGCGCACAGCGCCGCGGCCTGGTCCGCGGGGGCCTCGACCAGCGAGATGAAGACCGTGGTCAGCGGGAAGCGGTCGTCGTCCGGCTCGGCGCCGATGTCGGCCATGACCTCGTCGTACTGGTAGTCCTGGTGCTCCATCGCGAGGACCGTACGGTCCTGGAGGGCCCGCACCAGGGCGGCGAAGGTCGCCGCCTCGCCGCGCCGGGCACGGATGCCGACCAGGGAGATGAAGTTGCCCACCAGGTTGCTGAACTCGGGGCGGGTGCGGCCGGCGGCCGGGGTGCCGATCAGCAGGTCCTCGCGCCGGTAGAGGTCGTGGGCCATGAGGGTGTAGGCGGCGAAGTAGACGGAGAACGGCGTGGTGCCGCGGTCGCGGCAGAACGCGGCCACCTCGGCGCGCAGGTCGTCGGGGACCGGGAACTGGTGGGCGATGCCGCGCGCCGCGTCCGCCACCCCGTCGCGCGCGGGCAGCAGCGGGCGCTCGTACGGCTCGGTGAACACCTGCTGCCAGTAGCGGCGGTGGGGTGCGAGGGCCTCGGGGTCGGTGGCGAGCCGCTCGCGCCAGGCGATGTAGTCGCGGTAGCCGATGGGGAGTTCGGGCAGCTCCCGCTCGGCGCCGGTGAGCAGCAGCGTCAGCTCCTGGTGCAGGAGCCGTTGGCTGTAGCCGTCGGAGACCATGTGGTGCACGTTCCACAGGAGGGTGGCGCGGTCGCCGTGGTGGAGCAGCAGGGTGGTGCGGAAGAGCGGCGCGTGGTCGATCACGATGGGGGTGTTGGCTCCCTCGATGCGCAACTCCTCCATGCGGGCGCTCTGTTCGGCGTCGGGCAGCGTCCGCAGGTCGACGGTGGCGATGTCGAGGGCCAGCTCCGCCGTAGGCACGAAGTGCTGGTGCAGCGGGCGCGGTGCGCCGGGGGCCGCTTCGGGGTCGGCCGCTTCGGTGAACCGGGCCCGCAGGCTCTCGTGCCGGTCGAGCACGGTGCGCAGCGCCCGTTCCAGGGCCGGGGCGTCCGTGGCGTCGGGCAGGGCGAACAACGCGGGCATGTTGCTCCAGGAGCGGTTGACCCGGGGCAGGTAGACGTTGCGGTAGCGGCGCTGTTGGGGGGAGAGTCCCGTACGGTCCGGGTGGGTGCCGCGCGGGATGCCGCCCTGGCTGTCGAGCGGGCGTCCGCGCAGGGCGTCGGCCATCGCCCGCGGGGTCCGCAGGGTGTAGACCTCGCTCATCTCCAGCCTGCGGCCGGTGGCGTCCAGGAGCCGCACCGACAGGTCGGCGGCGTCCAGCGAGGTGCCGCCGTACTGGAAGAAGTCGCTGTCGGCACGGTCGGGCGCGTCGGGCAGCACGGCGCGGAAGACCTCGACGGCGGTCCGCGTCAGCGCGTCGCGGGCGCCCTCCACCCCGGCGCCGCTCCCCGCTCCGTCGTCGGCGCCCGGCACCGGCAGGGCGGCCCGGTCGACCTTTCCGTTGGCGTTCAGGGGCAGTTCGTCGTGGCGGACCAGGGTGGAGGGGACATGGGCGGCGGGCAGCCGCTCCCCCGCCCACTGCCGGACCAGGGGCTCGGCGCCCGCCCCGGGCTCCGCGGCGTAGTGGCCGACGAGGCGCGCGGCGCCGTCGGAGCGGCGGTGGGCGACGACGACGGCGTTGCGCACCGCGGGGTGTTCGCGCAGGAGGGCCGCGATGCCCTCAGGCTCGACGCGGTTGCCGTCGATCTTGACCTGAAAGTCCGAGCGGCCGAGAAGGTGGAGCGCGCGGTCGTCACCGAGGCGGCCGAGGTCTCCGGTCCGGTACCAGGGGACGTCCTCGGCCGCCCCCTGCGCAGCCCCTCCCCCGATGACGGCCTCGACCCCGGTGTCGGGCAGCGCGGACACGAAGCGGTCGGCGGTCGCGGCGGCGTCCAGGTAGCCGCGCGTGGCGTACGGGGTGCTGATCCAGACCTCGCCGTCGACCAGGGCGGCGCTGGTGCCGGGCAGCGGCTCCCCGACCGGCTGGATGCCGGGCCCCGGCTCCGTCACGTCCCGCCAGAACTTGGCGAGGGTGGTCTCGGTGGGACCGTAGAGGTTGATCACCCGGGTGCCGCCGAACCGCTCGCGCCAGCCGGTGACGGCCGCCGCGGGCAGGGGCTCGCCCGCGAAGAAGGTCAGCCGCAGGGCGTCGGCGGCGCCGCTCTCCGCACGGGCCGCGGCGGTCCAACGCGCGGCGAGCGAGGGGACGGTGTGGACGACGGTGATCCCGGCCGCCGTCAGCCAGCCCGGGACACCGCCCGGCGCGGTCGCCGTGCCGGCGGGCGGGACGCAGAGGGTGGCGCCCGAGATCAGGGGGGTGAACACATCGCGCAGGACCACGTCGAAGGAGACCCCGGTGAGCTGGGCGAAGCGGTCCCCGGGGCCGATGCCGAAGGTGTCCCGCTGCCAGCGGGTGAAGTGCGCGATGCCGGACCAGCGTCCGTCGACCGCCTTCGGGGCGGAGGTGGTGCCGGAGGTGAAGAAGACATAGCCGGGCAGCACCTCGCCGGTGGAAGCCCCCGCGGAGGCCCCGCCCGGCGCCTCGGCGGGCAGCGGCTCGAACGAGATGCCGGTGCCCCCGGCCCCGGCGGTCAGCAGCAGTTCCGCCCCGCTCTGCCGGATCATCGACGCGCGCCGCGCCTCGGGCAGCACGGGGTCGACCAGGACGAGCCGCACGTCCGCCAGGACGGCGGCGACGACGGCGGTGACGAGCGCGGCCCCGCGCTCGCCGGTGACCGCGACGGCGCGGGCCCGGGCGGCCGTGATGTCGGCGGCGACGGCCCGGGCGCCGGTCAGGAGGTCGCCGTAACCGAGGAGGTGTCCGGACTCCTCGACCGCGACCGCCTCGGGGTGCGTACGCGCGGCGGTCTCGATCAGGTCGGCGAGGCTCGGGGGCGGGGTCGGCATGGTCGTCGCTCTCTTTCGCGGGCGGGGCGGGTCGGCCGACGGGCCTCCCGGGCGGGGCGGGAGGGCTGAGGGACCGTCGGGGTCGAGGCGTCCCGCGGTGGTGCCGGACGCCGGGAGGAGGGGGGCGGGGGCCGGGCGGATGCCCGGCGGGGACGGATGCCGGTCGATGGGGTGTCCCGGGGGTCCGGGGCGCGGCACGGAGTACAGCGCGGCGGCACCCGGTCCTGGCCGTGCGGCTGTCAGCCGCACGGTGGGCGGGCCGGTGCCCCCGTGGACTCCTTCGTCCGCCGCGCCCGTGCTGACGGCCGCGGCACCGTTCTTCCTCCGGAGGAGCCGCCAGCTCGTGATGTCGGCCCACCAGTCCGTACGGTCCACGCCCGCGCCCCGGTGGTGTGCGGGGTGCGGGGCCACCATGGCCGGCACGCAGGTGCGGGCCTCGGCGGGACCGTCCGCCCACACGATCACGTCGGCGGCCCGCAGGGCAAGTCCCGCAGGCTCGGTTCCTGTCGGTCCCAGGCCTCCGAGCAGCAGATACGGCGCGGTCGGCGGCCAGGCCGCGGCCCTGCCCAGGGCCACCACCGGGAGCACCTCGGCCTGGGCCAGCGCGGCCAGGGCCAGGGCGGCGGGGGCGCCCACCGGTCCCGGGCCGATGACCACCAACGGGCGGGCGGCGTGGGCGAGGCGGCGTACGGCGAGGGCCGCCGACGGGACCGCGCGGGTCCCGTCGGCGCCGTGCAGCCGGTGGCCGCAGACACAGCCGCCGTACGCCGCGCACCACGAGCGGGCGGGTCCGTCAGCCATTCACGAGGTGACGCGTCCCCGGCATGAGGTGCCGGGCGTGCGGCTCCAGGTCGTCGACGTTGACCGTCTTGATGATCCAACGGCTGCGCAGCTCCTCGGGCTTGCGTACCTCCAGCACCTCCTTCGCGTGCACGGTGTGGTTGTTGTACGTGATCACGAAGTCGCCGGGCTCGATGAAGACCCGCTGCTTGAGGGCGTGCAGGGTCGCGGAGACCTTCGGCACGATCGCGCGGGCGGCATCGGTGACGCCGACCGTCCGGTTCTCGAAGTAGCGCAGGTCGTCCTCGCCGCCGATGACCGGGTGCTTGTCGGCCTCGCCCAGCTCCAGGGAGCCGCCCATGACCGTCAGGTCGTCGAACGGGGTGTGGAACTGCGGGCTGCGCAGCAGCTCCAGCTCCTCCTCGGTGAAGGAGGCGATGACGTCGATGTTGCGGACGAAGGAGGTGTAGACCTCGTTCTCGGGGTTGCTGCGCATGCCCACCATGTAGACCTGGTCGGGGCGGACGAAGTGGTTGGCGAGGTCCTTGTGGAAGTGGATCGCGTTGAGCGCCTTCTGCGACTGGCTGGTCTGCATGGAGCGCTTGGGGTAGATGTCCTGGAACACATCGCCGTCGTTCACGTTCAGGTAGCCGATCGGCGGGGTCCCCGCGAGCTGGGCGAAGAGGGCGAGGAAGCCTTCCGCGACGAAGGTCCGCTTCAGCTCGTACTTGGACTTCACCGGCTCGTCGAAGTCGAAGACGGGTACGTCCCGGTCGTAGGGCACGTTCTTCAGGACGACGACCGGCTCCTGGTGGCGGTCGCGGTCCGCGAGGGTCTCCACGTAGGCGCGGAAGCGCTCGGGTACGACGCCGTCCTCGACGAGCCGGGCGATCTGGAAGGCGTGGGCGTCGTAGAGCCGGTACGGGTTGGCCGACACCGTGCCGATCGCCTCCGCGAGCGCCGCGGACTCCTCGTCGGTGAAGGTGAACTCCGGCGTGATCCGCCAGTCCGTGGACGCGCTGGTGGTGGGGTCGGCGGGAGCGGTCGTCATGGGTTCCTCCGTTGCGTGCTGTTCGGCCCGGGGCCGCCTGGCCCTCCGGACCCTGACAGCGCTCACGTGGTACGGACCAGGGGGCCGAGGTGGCAGCAAGCTGACGGCACGGACCTGCCAGTGACAGGCCCCCGTACGGCCACGGAACCCGCCGGGCCTGCGGCTTCCCGCACCGGGCGGAGGGCGCGGGGCGGCGGTCGGCGGTGATCTCAGGATCTGATACGCCGCTGTCCTTCCCCCGGCGACGCGGGCAGTATGGCGGGCCAGTTCACGTGTCAGCAGATATCAGCCGCGGGGGTGGCCGTTGTTGCCCGAGCTCGACCAGGTCTGCATACGGATCTACGCGGCGCTGGTGCGGGCTCCCCACAGCAGCGCCGAGGACGTCGGTGCGAGCACCGGGTTCCCGCCGGCGGTCGTCGGGGAACACCTCGCGGATCTGGCGCAGTTGCGGCTCGTGGTGCACAGCGTGGGGCGCTGGAGCGCGGCGGACCCGCGCGTCGCGGCGCACGAACTCCTGGACCCGGTCGAGGAGCGGCTGCGCGCCGAGCACCGGGCCGCCGGGACCGCCCTGCGGCGGGTCGCGGAACTGCGCCAGGCCTTCATGGAGCTGGACCCGCTGCACCGCGAGGGCCGGCGGATCGCCTCCCGCACGGGCGGGGTGGAGGTGCTGATCGGCCGGGACGCGGCGGGGGCGGCGATGCTCGCGTCCGCGCTGGAGGCGGCGGAGGAGATGGCTGTCATGCACCCGCCCGCAGATCCGGGCGGTCGCGTGCTGGACCAGGAGGCGGCCCAGCGGGACCTGGCAGTCGCGGAGCGCGGGCTGCGGCTGCGGGGGCTGTACGCGCACACGGCCCTGCCCGACCTCGAACTGCGGTCGCACGTCGACCGGCTGGCGAGGCTCGGCGGCGAAGTACGCACCATGGCGGCCCCCTTCGCCCACATGGTGGTCTTCGACGACCGGGTCGCCTATCTGGTGCACCAGGCCGGGGACGAGGACGGCCCCGACGGCACCTGCACGATCGTGACCCGCGACCCGACCGTGGTGCGGTATCTCAAGGACCTCTTCGAGACCGCCTGGCGCGACGGGACCCCCGTGCAGGCGGACGAGCGCGGCTACGGCGAGGCCCTCGACGAGGTGCACCGCATGGTGGCAGAGCTGCTCGCCGAGGGGCTGAAGGACGAGACCGCCGCCCGCCAGATGGGGGTGTCGGTGCGCAGCTTCCGGCGCCATGTGGCCGCGCTCAACAGCGGCCTCGGCGCGGAGAGCCGCTTCCAGGCGGGCGTGGCGGCGGCACGCTCGGGATTGCTGCCCTGACGCCGGGACCGCCGCCCTGACGACCGTGGTGGCGGACCGGGGCCGGCCTCAGAGCACGCCCCGGCGCCACTCCCGTACCAGCAGATGGCCGAGGTAGGCGCCGCCGATGGCCATCGTGTAGATGCCGACCGGCAGGTCGTCGAAGAGCGGCAGCTGCTGGGCGCAGAGGTCCGCGGCGACCAGCAACAGCCCGCCCGTGAGGGCCGACAGCAGCAGGTGGGGGCCGGAGCCGCGGGTGAGGCGCCTGGCGATCTGAGGGGCCGTCAGGGCGATGAAGGCGATGGGGCCCGAGACGCTGACGGCGGCGGCCGAGAGGGCGATGGCGAGGATGACGGCGAGGGTCTTGGCCTTCTTCGGTTCGGCGCCGAGCCCTTCGGAGATGTCGTCGCCCATCTCACCGATGTCGAGCCGCCGGGAGATCAGCGCGGTCAGCGGGGCGACGGCCAGCAGGACCAGCCAGATGGTGGTGGCGTCCGACCAGGAGCGGGCGGTCAGGCTGCCGTTGACGTACGCGGTGAGGACCGAGGCCTTGTCGCGCTCCAGGGCGTAGACGACGTACTGCGTGAGAGCGGCGCCCATCGCGGCGACCCCGATACCGGCGATGACGAGCCGGGCGGGGTTGCGGAAGCCGGTGCCGGTGGAGACGTAGACGAGGGCCATCGCGGCGACCGCGCCGATGAGCGCGCCGAGGGCGACGGGGATTGTGCCGGGGAACATCAGGGCGCAGATCGCGGCGCCCGCCCCGGCCCCGGCGGAGAGGCCGATGACGTCGGGGCTGCCGAGCGGGTTGCGGGTGACGGACTGGAAGAGCGCGCCGGAGAGGCCGAGCGCGGCGCCGACCCCGATGGCCACGGTGAGCCGGGGGCCGCGGAGCCGGTTGAAGACGAAGCGGTCCTTGCCCTGGGCGTCCCCGAGGAGGGCGGCGGGCAGGTCGGCCGGGTCGAGGCCCAGGCGCCCCCAGGTGAGCGTGGCCACGGCGGCGGCCAGCAGGAGGACCAGGAGCCCGGCGAAGGCGAGGACGGAGGCGCGGCGCATCGGCACCGCCACCGCGCGGCCGACGACCAGATAGCCGCGGGGAGCCTTGACGGACTCGCGGGCGGGGGCGGTGGGTTCGGTGGTGAGCGTCATGTGGTGCCCCGCATCCTGCGTACGGCGATGAGCAGCGCGGGTGCGCCGATGAACGCGGTGACGACGCCGACCATGAGCTCGCTGGGGCGCATGACGGTCCGGCCGATCACGTCCGCGAGGAGCAGCAGGGTCGGGCCGAGCAGCGCGGAGAAGAGGAGCTGGACCCGGAAGTCGACGCCGACCAGGGCCCGTACCACGTGGGGAACGGCGAGGCCGACGAAGGCGATCGGGCCGACGGCGGCGGTCGCGGCGGCGCTGAGCAGAGTGGCGGCGAGCAGCCCGCCGCCCCGGGTGCGGGCCGGGTTGGAGCCGAGGGCGACGGCGGTCGCGTCCCCGAGGGCCAGGGCGTTGAGGCCGGGGCCGAGGGCGAGCGCGAGGAGGAGACCGACGGCGGCGAAGGGCAGCACGGACCAGAACACGTCGAAGTCCCGGCCGCCGAGCGCCCCGACGACCCAGTAGCGGTAGCTGTCGAACACCTGCGGCTTGCTGAGGGTCACCGCCTGGATGAACGCCATCAGTACGGCGGTGAGCACGGCCCCGGCGAGCACCAGGCGCACCACGCTCGTCCCCGTACCGGCGGAGCCGATGACGTGGACGAGCACCCCGGCGATCAGCGCTCCGGGCAACGCCCACAACATGGTGTCGGTGGCGCCCGAGGCACCGAGCCAGGCGGTCGCGGCGACGGTGCTCGCGGAGGCCCCGGCGTTGATGCCGAGCAGGCCCGGTTCGGCCAGCGGATTGCGGGAGACGCCCTGCATGAGCGTGCCCGCGACGGCGAGGCAGAGCCCGGCGAGGACGCCGAGGACCGTACGCGGGTAGCGGCTCTCGACGATGGCGGTGACATTGGCGTCGGCGCTGCCGCCGAGCACGTCGAGGACCTCGCCGAACGAGGTGGAGCGGCTGCCGAACATGACGCTCGCGCCGAGCGCGACCGCCAGGGCGACGACCGCCGCGACCGTCATGAGCAGGAGGAACGCCGGCCGAGCGGCACCGGAACGGGAGGTTCCGGTGCCGCTCGGCGGTGCGACCGTGGTGGTTGCCATGGGAGTGAAGTGTGCCTGGTGACCTCGGCGGTTCCGATACCCGGCCGGGGTTACTTGCCGGCCTTCTTGACGGCCTCGTCGATGATCGGCAGGTAGCGCTCGATCGTCCACGGCACGGTCAGCGGGTTGATGATCGAGGAGGCGGTGACGAAGGAGTTGTCGTTGCTCGCGACGACGGCGCCCTTCTTGATCGCGGGGATCTCGCCGTACAGCTTCTGGCCCTCGATCTCCTTGCGGTTCTTCTCGTCCGTGTAGAACGTGAAGATCACATCGCTGCCCTTCAGCTTCTCGGCGTTCTCCAGGCCGATGAGGGCGGAGTCGGTGCCGGGGGTCTCCTTGAAGCCGTTGACGACCGGGTCGACGGTCAGGCCGAGCGAGGAGACCATCTTGACGCGCTGCTCCTCGGGCTTGAAGACGCCGAGGGTGCCGGGGCCGGTGTTGTAGATGTAGGAGAAGGTGACGTCCTTGTAGTTCGGCCGGGTGGCCGCGGCGTCGGAGAGCTGCTTCTCGATCTTCGTCTTGAGGGCGTCGGTGTCCTTCGTGCGGCCCAGCGCCTTGCCGATGATGTCGATCTGCTGGTCCCAGTCGGTGCTCCACGCCTGGTCCGGGTAGGCGACCGTGGGGGCGATGTCCTTGAGGACGTCGTACTGCTTCTGCGTGATGCCCGACCAGGGGGCGAGGATGACGTCGGGCTCCAGCTCGGTGATGGCCTCGAAGTCGATCTCCTCGCCGCCCGTGAACTGCTTGGGCAGCTTGTCGCCGGACTTCTTCACGGCCTCGTTGATCCACGGCAGGTAGCCGGACTTGTCGCTGCCCCACGGGTAGCTCTCGATACCGACCGGGGTCTGGCCGAGGGCTATCGCGGTCTCGGCGGAGCCCTGGCCGAGGGTCACGATGCGCTGCGGCTTCTCCTTGATCTCGGCGGTGCCGAGCGAGCTCTTGATCGAGACGGGGAAGGCGCCGGCGCTGTTGCTCGTGTCCTTGCCCGAGTCCTTCGCCGCGTCTTTTCCGCTGTCGCCGTCCGAGGAGCAGCCGGCCAGGACGACGGCGAGGGCGACGGCGGTGGCCGAAGCGGCAAGGGTGTGACGACGCACGCGGGTGAAGCCGAGCATGGGTGTTCCTCAGGTTGGACGAGCAGTGAGAGTTAGGCAAGCCTAAGCTAAACGTACAGGGGCTTGCAGGGCACCCCTCCCCGGGTTCCGTTTCCGCCACGGAGGCGCTGCTGCTGCGGTGGGCCCGGCGGCGGGTGGAGGCCCGGCGGCGAGTGGTGGGCCCGGCCGCGGCGGAGGGCCCGTCCCATGGCTCCGGCGCTAGGCTGGTGGCGCCCTGGAACCAGGAGGAACCACCATGGCCGCCGCCCCCCAGCCCTCCCGCCCCGCACCGACCGGCCCGGAGGCGGATGCCGCAGGACGCGACCGGTACTTCTCCAGACTGGCGCGGGAGCGGCCCGACATCGCGCTGTGCCGGGCGACGTCCCTGGTGGGCCGGGCGCTCGACGAGGAGCTGGCCGGGCGGCGGCTCACCACGGCCCAGCACCTCGTGCTGAAGATGCTGAGCGAGGTGGGCCCCTGTTCTCAGCAGGAGCTGAGCGAACAACTGCGCATCGACCGCAGCGTGATGGTGGGGTGCATCGACGCGCTGGAGGGCTCCGGTCTCGTACGGCGGGAGCGCCATCCCCGGGACCGCCGGGCCTACGCGGTGACGCTGACACCGGAGGCCGGGCCCGCGCTGGAGGAGGCGGAGAGAGGTGTTCCGCGGCTTCTGGACCGGGCCTTCGGCGCCCTCACCGCGGCCGAGCGGCGGACCCTGACCCGGCTGATGGGCAAGATCCTCGACGTGGACTGAGCGCGAGTGCTCCGGCGGATCCGCTCGCTCGGAACCGCTGCCCTCGGATCCGCTCCCTCGCATCCGCCGCCTCGGAACCGCTGCCGCAGGGCCGTGACCGCTCCCGTGTGGCCGTCACCGCTGCCGCGGGACTCTCACCGCTGCCGCGACCGGCCCGCCTCGTGGAGCGCCAGCCACACCCGGTCGCGGGTCAGCGGCAGTTCGGTGAACCTGATCCCCGTGGCGTCGCGCAGCGCGTTGGCGAAGGCCGGGGCGACCGGGTTGAACGGGCTCTCGCTCATCGACTTGGCGCCCAGCGGGCCGTCCACCGGGTCCAGCACCCCGATGACCAGCACCCCCGACCGCCCGAGCCCGTACAGGGACGCCTGGCGGAACGCCGTACGGGAGGCCAGGGCGCGGGCGGGGAGGGTGACCGAGCGCAGCAGTTCCCCCTCGCCCAGGTCCTTCCGGCCCGCCCCGGTGACGAAGTCCGACACCTTCACCCGGCGCAGCGAGCCGTCCTGGGCGCGGAGGAGGCAGGTTCCGTCGAGCGCGGCGGTGCAGGCGGCCCGCCGCCTCCTCCTACGCGCTGCCGGAGAACGTCCGGGGCGAGCTGAGCCGGCTGCTCGCGGAGGGCGCGGACCGGGCGACCCTGCTCACCCGCGCGGTGGCCCACCTGGGGACCCCGCCCTGTTACGTGCTCAGCGCCACCGGTCGCACGATCGCCCGTACGCCGACGGCCCGGGCCCTCCCGGCGGCGGAGGCGTCCCGGCAGCTCGCCTCCGCCCTGCGGGTGGCCCCGGAGGCGTCTCCGTACGGGCAGTGGTTCCTGCATCTGCCCGGGGCGGTGGAGGTGCCGCCGCGGATGCTGCACGAGATAGCCGAGGTGTTCGCCCAGTACCGGCAGGGATCGCTGCGCCGGGAGGCCGCGGCCCAGGCCCCCGCCCGGGAGCTGCTGGCCCTGGCCGAGGCGGAGAGGTCCGCCGCCGCCCCGCTCCCGGCGGCCCTGCGCGCCTGCGGGCTGCCGGAGCGGGGGCCGTACACGGTGATGGTGATGGCCACGGGGGCGGAGGAGAGCACGGAGGCCGACGCCCTGCGGGAGGTGCTGCGGCATCTGGCGGACCACCGGTTCGTGACGGCCCGCCTGGCGGGGGGGGCGGGACGGCGGCGGTGATCGCGGGGGCGGATGCGGAGGTCGCTGCGGGGGCGGATGCGAGGGTCGCTGCGGCGGGAGACACGGGAGCGGGTGCGGCGGATTCCGGTTCGCCGGGCGGTTCCCCGGACGGTCTGGTCGCCGCGCTCAAGGGACTCTGGCCCGCGCTGCGCGCGTGCGACGGAGCGACCCTCCCGTACGGAGGCATCAGCGCCCCGGCCGCCACCCCGGCCGACCTCAACGGCGCGCTGGTGCAGGCCCGTTACGCGCTGACGGCCGCGCGGCGGGCGGAGGGCCCGAACCTCACCGCCGTCGATGACCTCACGGCCCTGGAGGCCCTGCTCTCGGGGCTCCCCGCCGACGTACGGACGGCGTTCGGCATCCACGCGCTGGGCCCGCTGGCCGACGGCTCGAACCCCTCCCACCGGATGCTGCTGGAGACTCTCGACACCTTCCTCACCCACAACGGGTCCTGGGCGCGGACGGCCGAGGCCCTGCATCTGCACGTCAACACCGTGCACTACCGGATCGGGCGCATGGAGCTGCTCACCGTCCACGACCTGGCCCGCCTGGACCACAAGCTGGACCTCAAGGCGCCGCTGCTCTGCCGCTGAAACCGACGGCGTACGTTCCCTGGGGTCAGCCCTGGTGGAGCCGGGGGTCAGCCCCTGCCGAGGGTGAGCGCGGTGCGCGGTTCCGACTGCGGGCGGCTGGCCCACAGGGTCCGTACGTGTTCCAGATGGCGGCGCATGAGGGCCTCGGCCGCCTCCGCGTCCTGGGCGATCATCAGGTCGAGCAGCGTCACATGCTCCTCGGCGGAGTCGACCAGGACCCCGGCCTCGTCCAGCTCGGTGAGGCCGTAGAGCCGGGACCGCTTGCGGAGGTCGCCGACGACCGAGACGAGATGGCGGTTCCCGCCGAGGGCGAGCAGGTCGAGGTGGAAGCGGCGGTCGGCGTCCAGATAGCCGATGAGGTCATGGGCCCGGGCCGCCGCCACGATGGCCTCCGCCTCCGGGCGCAGGGCTTCGAGCTGGTCGCGGGTGGCGGTCCGGACGACCTTGCCGACGGTGGGCACCTCGATGAGCGTACGGATCTCCGTGTACTCGTCCAGGTCCTGCTCGGTCATCTCCGTCACCCGGAAGCCCTTGTTCCGTACGACCTCGACCAGCCCCTCACGGGCGAGGTCGAGCATCGCCTCGCGCACCGGGGTGGGCGAGACGCCGAACTCGGCGGCGAGGGCGGGGGCCGAGTAGACACCGCCGGGCTTGATCTCCCCCGCGATGAGCGCGGCGCGCAGGGCGTGGGCCACCTGGTCGCGCAGGTTCTCGGTGGGAGCGACGAGCTTGCGCGACTGCAGGGTGACCACGGCGTCCTCCGGGACCTCGGACTTCTTCGGTGCAATGTCACGTTACCCGAAGGGAGTTCACCTCCGGAGGGGGTCGGGCCCCGGGACAGCGGCGGAGGCAGGGGCAGTGGGTGGAGAGGGGCATGGCAGGGGCGTCACAGCAGGAAGCCGTCCGGGAACGGATCGGACGGGTCGTGGTGGAACTGCGCGGTGCCGGTGATCCAGGCGCGCCCCGTGATGGTCGGGACGACCGCCGGTGCCCCGGCCACCCGGCTCTCCGCGACGAGCCGGCCGGTGAACGACGTACCGAGGAAGGACTCGTTCACGAAGTCGCGGTGCAGGGGCAGTTCGCCCCGGGTGTGGAGCTGGGCCATGCGGGCGGAGGTGCCGGTGCCGCAGGGCGAACGGTCGAACCAGCCCGGGTGGATGGCCATCGCGTGCCGGGAGTGCGCGGCGGTGGAGCCGGGGGCCAGGAGCTGGACGTGGTGGCAACCGGTGATCGAGGTGTCCTCGGGGTGGACGGGCGGTTCGGTCGCGTTGATGGCGGCCATCATGTCCAGCCCGGCCCGCAGGATGTCGTCCTTGCGGGCGCGGTCGAAGGGCAGACCGAGGCGGTCGAGGGGGAGGATGGCATAGAAGTTGCCGCCGTAGGCGAGGTCGTAGGCGACCGTGCCGTACCCGGGGATCTCGACCTCGCGGTCGAGGGCGACGGTGAAGGAGGGGACGTTGCGCAGGGTCACGGCGGTGGCCGCGCCGTCCTCGACGCGCACCTCGGCGACGACCAGGCCGGCCGGGGTGTCCAGACGGACCGTGGTCACGGGTTCGGTGACGGCCACCATGCCGGTCTCGACCAGTACGGTGGCGACGCCGATGGTGCCGTGCCCGCACATCGGCAGCAGCCCGGAGACCTCGATGAACAGGACGCCCCAGTCGGCGTCGGGCCGGGTGGGCGGCTGGAGGATCGCCCCGCTCATCGCGGCGTGCCCGCGCGGCTCGTACATCAGCCAGGTGCGGAGGTGGTCCAGGTGCTTCTGGAAGTAGGCGCGCTTCTCCCCCATGGTCGCGCCGGGTACGGCTCCGATGCCGCCGGTGACGACCCGGGTCGGCATGCCCTCGGTGTGGGACTCCACGGTGTGGATGGTGCGGCGGCTGCGCACGGTGCTGCTCCTTGGCGGTGAGGTGGAGGCGTACGGTCTCGGGGCCCAGGGCTCCCTGGTTCAGTCGAGGCCGTCCACGAGCAGCTTCTCGGTCAACGCCCGTACGGTCGCGGCGTCCTGCGGGGAGAGCGGGGTACGGGGAGGGCGGCAGGGCCCGCCGCTGCCGTCGGCCACCACGTCCTGGGACGCCTTGATCGCCTGGACGAACTCGGTCTTGGAGTCCCAGCGCAGCAGCGGGTGCAGCCGCCGGTACAGGGGTACGGCGGTCTCCAGGTCACCGGCGACCGCCGCCCGGTAGAGGGCGGTGCAGGAGCCGGGGAGCGCGTTGGGGAATCCGGCGATCCAGCCGACGGCCCCGGCCACGGCCAGCTCCAGCAGCACATCGTCGGCGCCGATCAACAGGTCGAGCCCGGGCGCCCGTTCGGCGATCTCCCAGGCCCGGCGCACATCACCGGTGAACTCCTTCACGGCGACGATGTCCCCGGCCTCGTGGAGCTGCGCCAGCAGAGCGGGGGTCAGGTCGACCCGGGTGTCATACGGGTTGTTGTAGGCGACCACGGGCAGCCCGGCACGGGCGACCTCGGCGTAGTGCGCACGGACGGCACTCTCGTCGGCCCGGTAGACGTTGGGCGGCAGCAGGAGCACGGAACCGGCCCCGGCCTCCGCCGCCTGCTCGGCCCAACGCCGGGCCTCCGCACTGCCGTAGGCGGCCACGCCCGGCATCACCCGGTCCCCGTCGCCCGCCGCGTCGACGGCGGTCTCGACCACGCGGCGGCGCTCCTCCTCGGTGAGGGTCTGGTACTCCCCGAGGGACCCGTTCGGTACGACGCCGTCGCAGCCCGCGTCGATGAGCGAGCGGACGTGGTCGGCGTAGGCGTCGTGGTCGACGGAGAGGTCATCGCGGAAGGGCAGCGTGGTGGCGACCATGACGCCGCGCCAGGGACGGGACCGATGCATGGGGAACTCCTTCGTTCGCGTGGGCGGTTGGGGTGTTCGTCGTTCGGCCGGGCCTTCGAGGGTCAGGTGCCGGAGCCGGGCTCGGCCGAGGGGGCGGACTCCGCGAGGTCCCGGAGGGAGACCGGGCAGGAGAGTGGGCGGCGGGCCGGGGCGAGCCGGGCCGAGCCGTCGCCGCCCGCCGCGAGACAGGTGACGGCCGTCTCGCACATACGGCCCTGGCACCAGCCCATGCCCGCGCGGGTGAGGAGCTTGGCGCTCCGCACATCCCGGGCTCCCAACTCGTATGCCTGCCGCAGCTCGTGGGCGGTGACCTCCTCGCAACGGCAGACCTCGGTCTCGTCGGTGAGCCAGTGCGTCCAGTGGGCGCCTGGGCGGTGGACGCCCGCCATGAGGTCGGCGAAGCGGCGTTGCCGGGCGGTGGTGGTCGTCGCCCTCACCCACCCGCGCCCGCGCTCGTGTCCCTGCCCGCGCTGGTGGAGCGATGCCATCATGCTCAGGGCCGCCGCCCTCCCTTCCTCCAGGGCCAGTTCGACACCGCCGATGCCGGTGGATTCGCCCGCCGCCCACAACCCGGCGATATCGGTGCGCTGTTGGTCGTCGACGGCGACGGCGGGTGTTCCGTCCGGAGCGGTGCGGAGGGTGCAGCCCAGGGCGACGGCGAGTTCGAGCTGAGGAACGAGGCCGTGGCCGACGGCGAGCGCGTCACAGGCGATCCGTACCTCGGTCCCGGCCACCGGCCGCCACTCGCGGTCGAGCGTGGCGAGGGTGACCGCCTCGACCCGGTCCGTACCGTGCGCCCGGACGACCGCGCTGCGGGTGCGCACCCGGATCCCGTACCGCAGCAGCTCCCCCGCGAGCCGGGCCCCTTCCACCGCCTTCGCCGGGTTACGGACGAGGGCGCCGGGGCGGGAGGCGTAGGCGGCGTACGAGGCGGCCTCGGCCAGCACCGGAATCTCGGCGCCCGCCTCCGCGAGGGAGACGGCGACGGCGAGCAGGAGCGGCCCGCTCCCGGCAACGACAATGCGCCGACCGGGCAAGGCACAGGAGTCCTTGAGCACGGCCTGGGCCCCACCGGCGGCGACCACACCGGGCAGGGTCCAGCCGGGAAAGGGGAGTTGGCGCTCGTAGGCACCGGTCGCGAGGAGGAGGAAGCGGGCCGTGGTGACGTGGATGCCGGGGGCGGGTGCGTCGGGGGTGGGTGTGTTGGGGGCGAGCGCGCCGGAGGCCGGTGCATCGGTTTCCGGTGCGGGCCCGGTCGGCGCCCCGTCGACCGGGACATGGCGGAGCGTCCAGTAGCCCCGGTCCCAGTCCCGGCCCCGGTCCGGGCCTGCCGCCGGGTCGCCGCCTTCGGCCGTCCAGACATGGCGACGCGGGAGGTGGGTGATCCGCCCGTCCCGCAGGTGCGCCGCGAATCGGGCGGACAGGGCGGCGAAGGTGGCCCGCTTGCGGTGGACGGCCTTGCCGCCCCGGGCGAGGGTGAGACGGGGGGCGGGGCTGGGGAGGGGGGCGGGGCCGGGAGCGGAGTCGGAGGCGAGACCGGGGACAGAGCCGGGAGCGGGGCCGAGGCCGGAGGCAGGGCCGGGAGCGGGGACGGGGCCACGGGCGGGGCCCAGGCCGGGGGCGGCCTGGCGGAAGTACTGGCCGCCCGGCCGTTCCGATGCGTCGATCAGCACCACCCGCAGACCCCCGTCAGCTGCGGTGACGGCGGCGGCCAGGCCTGCGGGCCCGGCACCGACGACCGCCAGATCGAAGCCGCCGGACGCGCGGTGGGCACCACCCTCCGTACGGCCGGAGGCAGCCCCGCAGCTCCCCCGCCCGACGTCAGCTGCCGAGCGCACCATGCCCGTGTCCTTCCTGCGAGGTGACCGCATCGCCCTCCGACACCCTGACAAGACAGGCACGTTGGCCGGGTACGCCGTTGACGACGACCAGACAGTCGAAGCAGACGCCCATCCCGCAAAACGCCCCGCGCGGTCGGCCGCCGCCGCGTGTCGTGCGCAAGGTGACGATGCCGTGGCCCCAGAGGGCGCCCGCGATGCTCTGCCCTCGGCGGGCGGCAAGGGCACGGCCGTCAAAGGCGAAGCGAACAACGTCCGTGTCCCCCTCCACCTCGCCCTCCGCACCTCCCGCGCCTCGCACGCCTCCCGTATCAACGGATGGCTCGGACCGGTTACGCATGGACCACTCCTCCCCTCTCAGATCCCACGCTCAGGCTCAGGCTCACGTCGGCAGCGGATCGGCGGCGGACTCGACCAGCCTCCCCGGATCGAAGGGCGTGGCATCCAACCCCACCTTCTCGCCCACCACTTGCCGGGCGATGACCATCCCGGTCGCCGGAGCGAGGCCGATCCCGGCGCCTTCGTGGCCGCAGGCGTGGTAGAGGCCGGGGACGTACGGGTCGGGGCCGATGGCCGGCAGATGGTCGGGCAGATACGGGCGGAAGCCGCAGTAGACACGGAGGACGCGCACCTGCGCGAGCACCGGGAAGAGGCCGGTCGCGGCGGCGGCCAGCCGGTGGACGGCCTCGGCCGAGAGGCGGCGGTCGAACCCCACCCGTTCCCGGCTGGCGCCGATGAGGACGGGCCCGGCGGGCGTGCCCTCCACGACGGGCGAGGTCTGCAACCCGGCGTCCCCGCTGGCCACATCGGCGACGTACCCGGCCGCGTACACCTTGTGGCGGATGAGCGGGGGCAGGGGTTCGGTGACGAGGACGAAGCCCCGGCGCGGCTGGACGGGGAGACAGGAGCCCGCCAGCTCCGCGACCCGGTCCGCCCAGGTGCCCGCCGCGTTCACGACGGCCCCGGTGAGCAGCCGTCGGCGCGGGGTCCGTATGCCGCTCACCCGGCCGTCCGGGGTGGTCGTCACGGCCGTGACCTCCTCCCCCAGGAAGATCCGCGCCCCCGCTCGCCCCGCGCACTCCAGCAGCCGGGCGGCCGCCCGCGCCGGCTGCACCTGGGCGTCCTCGGGGTAGTGGAACCCTCCGGCGAGCCCGGGCGCGAGGTGGGGCTCCTGTTCACGGAGTCCGTCGGCACCGACCTCCTCCACGGCAACCCCGGCCCGCCCTTGGGCGTCAGCGAACTCCCTTAACAGAGAAAGCTGTTCACCGTCCTCTGCCACGACGATCCCGCCCTTGGACTCGAACTCGACATCCTTGGGGAGCACATGGGCCAGCTCGCCCCAGAGCGCGAGCGACATCCGGGCCAACTCGAGCTCCGGGCCGGGTTCCTTGTCCGAGACGAGGAGGTTTCCCTCGCCCGAGCCGCTGGTGCCACCGGCGACCGGCCCCCGGTCGACGACGGCCACCGACAGACCGGCCCGGGCCGCGTAGTAGGCACACGCGGCACCGACGGTTCCGGCGCCGATCACGACGAGATCCACGGACTCTCCCTTGAGCACGCCGGTAACATGTCACATGACGCAGCGCCTGCCAAGACCCGCTCCCGGTCGGCCGATCCACTTCCGGCCGGTTCGGTCCGTTCCCGGCCCAGGACCGGCCGGGAACGGACCGATCGCGCGTGCGCGCTCAGAACTCGGCGGAGACCACGAGCCCCGACACCGCGTGTTCGGCGGCGACGGAGAGGTAGTGCCAGCCGGGGGCGGGGCTGTTCACCGTCACCGTCTCGACGTTGCCCGGTGTGGCCGACCGGTGGTCGTAGTCGGTCTTCGACGGCCAGGAACCGGCCCGGTGGTACAGGTCGGCGTCGCCGGTCCCACCACGGGTACGGATGCTCAACTTCGCCGTCCCGTCGGGGACATACACGGTCAGGTAGGCGTAGTCACCGGCCCGGACCGTGATGCCGGAGCGTGCGCAGTCGCGGTCGAGCCGGGTCCGCTCGGGGTGGGTGCACTCCGGCAGCTCCGGCGGATCGGTGGGGTCGGTCGGATCGGTGATCTCACCGCAGTCGCCCGCCGCGCAGGCGGCGAGCCAGGTGTTCCAGTCGGCGTCGTAGCGGGTGCCGATGGTGGTCTTGAGATGGGTGCGGGCCGCGTTCCAGTCTCCGGCGCGGTAGTGGCGCAGGACGGTGTCCAGGTCCGCGCGGTGGGACTGGAGCATGTAGCGGACCGCGAGATAGCCCCAGCGGTAGATCCGGACGCTGTCGCTGTTGTCGTAGGTGGTGTCGAAGAGGGTACTCAGGGCGTAAGTGCGCTTGCCCGCCTCGGTGATGGCCGCTTCGTAGGTGAGGCCGCGGTAGGAGTAGGAGACGTACTCCGCGAAGCCCTCGACCCACCAGACGGTCGGGGTGGTCATGCCGTCCGCGAAGTCACCGGCCATGGTGAAGCGGCCGTCGAGGTAGTGGGTGTACTCGTGGTTGAGGTTCCAGATCTGGAAGTCCGGCCGCAGCCACTCGGCTTCGTAGGCGATGAAGCGCGGCTGGTTGCCCACGGCGGACGGGTCACCCTCCAGGTACATGCCGCCGTTGTTCGTGTCGATGCCGAACATGGCACCCGCGTATGTGCCGTAGTCGTCGCTGGAGTTGTAGACGACGACTTCGAGCCCTGTGTTGAGGTCTCCGGCCACCGGCCCGTCGTCCCGGGCGAGTTCGTGGAAGAAGGCGTCCTGTCGCGCCAGGTCGGCGCAGGTGGCGGCGAGTTGGGCGGCGGCCATCTCCTGGGCGCGGATGCGCAGGCTCTCGCCGCACTCGTGGCGGACCGGCAGGGCCGCCCGGTCGAGGCGGTCGGCCAGGTCGCAGGTGCCGAAGTAGGCGCAGTTGGCGGCGTCGTAGTAGTTGGCCGACTCGGCCAGGCCCACCCACAGCGGTGCGGTGGCACCCGTGATGGAGGTCCTGTCGAGGAGCCCCTTGACCTGCGTCCGGACCGTGGGGCGCAGCGCCTCGTACGCCAGGAGGCGGGCGAGTTCGCGGCCCGCGTTGGTGACGAGGAAGGCGTGGTCGGTACCGAGCAGGCCGAGGTTGCGGTCGGCGAAGGAGTGGAGCGTGTCGGTGGTGGACCGGTCCGCCGCCACCGCCTCGACGAACGCCGGGAGTTGGTGCCCCCGGAAGAGCACGGTGAAGGTGCTGTTCACGGCGGCCCGCATGTTCCACAGCTCGTTGTACGAGGAGTCGTGGGCGGTGAGCAGACGCTTCACCACGTCGAGGTAGCGGGCGTTCTCCTGGGAGCTGTCGATGAGCACGACTGCTTCGGAGAGCGTCACACCGTTGGCGTCGGTCACGTCACGGGAGCGCGGCGAGGCGAAGAAGGCATCGAGCCCGCCCCGTATCGCGGTGGTGAGCGCCGGTCCGTAGGGCCCGACGGCCGACTCGTTGTACCACTGCACGTAGTACCCGGCGCGCAGGTACAGCACCAACTGGGTGACGCCGGTGGAGCCGTTGCCCGGGTAGGTGGCCGAGGCGTCGCGCAGCGCGTTCGCCACCGTCACCATCTGCGCCTCGCGGAAGGCCAGGCGCGCGTTCTCGCCGGTGAGGCCGAACAGCGTGTTGAGGCACTCCGTGGTGGAGTCCTTGATCTGCTGGCCGAGGGCGCTGCCCGTACGTGAGGTGAAGTCCGCCGGATCACAGGCGGCGGCAGCGGTGGCGGCCCCTTCCCGGGGCTCGTCGTAGTCCCGCCTGAGCGCCGCGCCGGACGCCGGGGCCGGGCCCCGTTCGTCGACGGGCAGCGCCGAGGCGCGTACGTGATCGGGCTCCGGCGCCCCGTCCGGCAGGAGGGAGGCGGCGGGCGGAATCTCCGCACCGCCACCACCACCGCCCGCCGGATCCGGGGCCGCGACGCCTGCGGCGACGGCCGGACGCTGTGGGGTGGAAGCGAACGACGGGGCGCCGAACGAGGTCGTACCCAGGCACATGCAGAGCGCCAACGCGGCCAGGGCCACGGCGCGTCGGCGCATCGATGCTGGTCTCACCAGCTGCCTCCTCTTCAGGCTCACCCGGTACGGGTGTGGGGGATGAGGGTGGTGGGGATGGCGGAGCGGCACCTCACGCGTCCATTTTTGGCATGGACACGCAAGGTGCAGTACGACAGTACAATTTCACACAGCACACCCCTTGAGAAGGCGCCCGCCCGGACTTTCACCGAACGGGGTCACGACCGCCGCCCTTTCCCTCACAGGGTCGCCCGGCCGTTGCTAGCCTGCAGGCATGGCGCATCCGACGGGGAGGGGTGATCCGGTGGGCCCGCGGCTCGTCTTCGTGCACGGGATCGGAGGCCCGCGCGACCCGGAACGTGAACTCGACGCCTGGAAAGCGGCGTTGGCACACGGAATGCGGCTGAGCGGGCACTCGGCCTCGGCCGACCGCCTGCTCTCCGACACCTCGGTGGAGTGCGTGTTCGCCTCCTATGCGGACCTCTTCACGGGCCATCAGAAGCAGGGCGCGGAAGCTCCTGCCGCCCTCGGGGACGACGAGGAGGCCGCCTCTGTCCTCTCGGATCTCCTCATCGACTGGGTGGAGGCGCTGAGTTACGAAGCGGAGGGTCCGCGTGAGCAGCGTCTGCTGGAACATGCCCGTGCGGAGGCGGAGCCCGGAACCCAGCAGCAGGGTTCCCTCCAGGTCGTACGGCGCGCCCTCAACGTGACCACGACACTGCTGGCACTCCGGCCATGGGGACGGACAGCGCAGTGGATCACCCCCAAGGTGATGGTGGGGCATCTGTCCCAAGTGGCCCGCTATCTGGCCCGTGGTGAGCACGACGCGTCGGGGAGGACCCTCGACCGCCGCGTCCGCGACCGGGTGCTCGCGGCCGTCTCGGACGGGCCGAGCGTGGTCGTCGCGCACTCCCTGGGCACCGTCGTGGCCTTGGAGGCCCTGCACGAAGTCACCACACGGACACCGCTGTTCGTGACTCTGGGCTCGCCCCTGCCCATGCGCACGGTGATCTGGCCACGGCTGGCCCCCCAGCCTCCCGCCGTTCCGGCCCGCGTGGAGAAGTGGCTGAACTTCTGGGACCGTGACGACATCCTGGCGGTCCGGCCCCACCTGGAGCGGGACATGCGGCCGAACGGCTCGGGGGTGCTCCCCGCCAGTCTGCGCATCGACTCGGACGGCACCTGGGTCCACTCGGCCGAGAAGTACCTCGCGCAGCCCGCCGTGGCCGGACGGGTGGCCGAGGAACTGGCCCGTACGCCGCACGTCGCCCCCGAGGTTGTTCCCGGCAGCACCCCCTCGGCCCCCGCCGGCTCCGCCGGATGAGCAGCGGCCCCGGCGGCCGTCGGCACGTCGTGGTCGTCGCCCCCCATTGCGCGTCCATGGAGCATCTGGAACGCCTCGAGGAGGCGGCCACCGACCTCTACGCCGTACTCACCGACCCCGCGCTCGGTTCCTGCGAGCCCGGCATGTCCGACGGCGGCGCGCTCATCATGGGACACGGCCTGGAGAGCCGGTCCGTGGTGGACCGGCTGGAGGAGGCGATCGGCCACGCGGCCGAGCACGGAGCCACACTCGTGCTGGGATTCCTCGGTCACGGCTTCGCACCGGGCCGCACCAGTGAACTCCACCTCATGTGCGCGGAGTCCGGCGAGGACCTTCGCCACGGGGCGGTCAACGTGGGCGAAATGCTGGCGAGGGCCGCGGACCACCCCGGCGTGGACGGTGTGATCGGGATCATCGACACCTGCCACGCCGGGGGTGCTCCTCCCGCGATGGACGCCCTTACGGGAGGTGCGCGCAGCGGCCGGACGCGGCTGAGCCTGCTCATGGCCTCCTCGGTGGGCCAGGCGGCCAGAGACCTGGTCTTCTCCCGGCAGCTGGCCGCCCTGGTCCGTGCGGGGCTGCCTCGCACGGGCACGCACCTGAGCACCACCGACGTCCGCGACGCCCTGCGGGCGGTGGTGGTCGGGCAGAACGTCACCTGCTTCGAGTACGACGGGGACGGCCTGGCAGACGGACCTCTCTGGGTGGCGCGTAACGCCGCTGTCGTGAAGGCGCGGGGTGGGAGCCTCAGCGGCACGCTGGCGACCGAGGAGCTGACCAGGGCGCTGACCGCGCTGGATCCGGCCGCCCCCGTGCCGGACGGGGCCCCTGACCTGGGGGAGGCTCTGCACTGCCGGACCGCGGTGCTGCGGCACCCTCCCGGTCCGGCGCGAGAGCGGGCGCTACGGGCGGTGGACGGACTCATCACCGCGGTGACGACGGTGGCCTTCATCCGTGAGTGGATCGGCACCGGACTGACCACCGCGCGGCTGCGGCAGGCCCACCACACCCTGTCCGCCGCGGCCGGCAGGCCTCCCGGAGCCTGTGCCCCCACCGATGTGGCCATCGTCGACGAGCTGACGTTCAACCACCCGGTCAGCGAGAGCGACGGACGGCGGGGGCTCGCACAGTTCGTGGCACTGCTGGCCCAGATCTGCGGCAAGTCCTCCGACGACCCCGCACTGCGTTCCTGGGCCGTACGGATCCAGGCGCTCGTCGAGGTCAACGACGCCGTCGAGGCAACGGCCCGCCGTGCCAGCCGGAGCCGTCTCACCCTCGTCATCGGTCTCCACGCCTCCCTCACCGGCGACTGGCCGGAGACGGTGGACGGCTGGCTCCTCCTGGACGGTTCGGTGATCCACCACCAGGAGTTCCTCAGCGACCCGGCCGACCGGCGGGGCACCGAGGCGGCGATCGAGGACGCCGTCCTGTGGGCCGAGGACCACGCCGGAACGCTCGCGCTCCCCCTCACACGGGTCGATGTGGCCGCTCCCGGCAAACTGCTGCTGGACTGGCACCCGGAGGAGGCAGGCGCCGCCATGCTCCTGGGCGTCCGGTACGACGTGCGACTGCACTGGAGCAGCCGACTGGCGCCCGACGCCTCGGTGCGCAGCATCGAGGCCATGGTCGCCGCGCGCTGGGAGTCCTTGTCCGGGGAGACCGGGGAGACTCCCGTGGACTGGCTCGGGCCGGGCGATGTCGCCGATCCGCAAGCTCTGCGGGGGCGGCTGCGCAACGGCAGCTACGCACGCGGGATCGGGCTGCTGCACCATCCGGGCACGGACGCCCACCTCCTGGACACCCTTCTCGCCTACACACCGGTTCTGCTCTGGCCCCAGCCGCACGCCCCGGCCGGATTCCCCGCCGAGCGGCACGCCTTCCTCGACGACAGCTGGTGGGCCATGCCCGGTGCTCTCGTCGATGCCTATCGGAAGCGCTGGCAAGGCGGCGCCGACGCGGACCTCGCGGATCTCCGGGCGGTCTGGGACGACGAGGAATGGCTGCGCTTCTGCCGGTTGTTCCGGACACCGCCCTCCTCCGCCCGGCCTGCTCCACCTGCCTCACCCGCCCTGCCCGTCCCACCTGTCAGAAGCGAGGGGTCACCTTGACCTGGAACACCAGTTACCGCGGCGACGGGACCGTCCGGGCCGATGCGGCTCTGCCCGAACCTCCGCCCTGGCGGACCTTTCCGGTCCGTTCGGCGGCCGAGGTCTTCGAACCGCCGACGGGGCTGACCGAGGCGGTGAACGCCGCACTCGCGCTCCGTCGGCCCCTGCTGATCACCGGGGGCCCGGGCACCGGCAAGTCCACGGTGATCGAGCAGGTGGCGACCGAACTGGCGCTGGGCCCGGTGCTGCGCTGGCACGTCACTTCACGCAGCACCCTCGGTGACGCCCTGTACCGCTACGACGTCCTCGGCCGCATCCACGCCCACCGGCTCCAGCAGGAGACGGCCCGGGTCGGCGGCGAGGCGGGGACGGACGACATCGCGTCCTTCCTGACCCTGGGCCCCCTGGGTACCGCCCTGCTCCCGTCGTCGCGTCCGCGCGCCCTGCTGATCGATGAGATCGACAAGGCCGACCTGGACCTGCCGGGCGACCTCCTGGACGTACTGGAGCGCGGGGAGTTCCGCATCGCCGAGCTGTTACGGGAGGAGCAGCGGTCGGCGTGGGTCCGTACCTGGGAGAGCGAGGACCGGCGGCTTGTCGAGAACGGGCACGTGCAGTGCACCGAGTTCCCGTTCATCCTGATGACCAGCAACGGTGAACAGGAGCTGCCCGCCCCCTTCCTGCGCCGGTGCGTCCGCTACTCCATGCCTCTTCCGACCGCCGGGCTGGTCCGCAACGTCGTGCGCCGCCACCTGGGCCTGGACGTGGGAGAGTCCGGACCCGCCGCCGAGCTGGTCCAGCAGTTCGTCCAGCGGCTCGCGGGAGGCGAGAGCCTGGCGATCGACCAGCTGCTTGCGACCCTGCATCTGCTGAGCGGCCCGAACGGGTCGGAGAGCGCCGAGCGCGAACGGGTCGTCAGCCTCCTCATGCGGGACCTCTCCGGTGCCTGACCCCGGTGCTCCGGCCCCTGAGCCGTCCTCCTCCCCTCCGCCGGACACCGAGGAGGGTTCTGCCCGCCGTCCCGACGATCCGCTGCTGGCCGTCGTCGCGGCACTGCAGGGTCTCGGCCGGAAACTGGACGCCGTGGCGATCAGTGAGGTGCTCTGGCTCGCCGCCCGCCACCAGCGACCGGTCCGCTCACCGGGCGGGCAGGCCGGAGGGCCGCAAGCCGGACACGGGAGGGTCGATCCGCGCGAGAAGGTCGGAGTGTGGGCGCCCTCGCCCGGAAGCCGTACGGTCGATCCGTCCGTCGGTGGCGGATTGCGCGGCAGGAAGGTCGCTCTGCCACGAGGTTCCGCGCTTCCGCGCGCCCGGGAGATCGCGCGTTCGCTCAGACCGCTGCGCCGTTCATGGCGGAGCGGCCGACGGCTGCGGCTGGACATCGATGCCACGGTGTCGGCCTACGCCCGTACGGAAGAACTGCTGCCCGTCTTCCGGCCCGCGCCCGAACGGTGGTTCGACCTCAGGGTGTTCATCGACCGGTCACCGACCATGTCCGTGTGGTCGGACACCGCCGAGGAACTGGTGAGGGTTCTGGCCAGAACCGGTGCGTTCCGCACGGTCCGCGTCGGAGGGATCGCCTCCGGCAGGCCCGCGCCCACCACCGGCGTGGATCAGCCCCCCACGGTTCCCGCACGCTCGCCACAGCCACGGCGGCTCGTCCTGGTCTTCTCCGACTGTGCCGGCGACCGGCGATGGGAGCCCCTTCTGCACGGGTGGGCGTTCTGGTCTCCCACCCTCCTGGTGAATCCGCTGCCGCCCAGGATCTGGCGCTACTCCGGCCTCGACCTGCCGGCTGTCAGGGTCACGCCCCCGAGAACGCCGGGCCCGCGCAATACCGAGCTGCGGTACGCCGTCCCGCCGCTGCTCGACGACGAAGCCTCGACCGGAACGGGCTCCGGAACGGGTGTCGGCCCCTGGGTGCCGGTGCCCGTAGCCTCGCTCTCGCCACGCTCCCTCGGGCTGTGGGCACGTACGCTGATGCGCGCCGCCCCGGAGGGTTGCGAGGCGGTACTCCTGACCGGAGGGTCATCACCTCGTACGGTAGTTGCCGCGCAGCCGGCCGCGAACGCGGTGGAGGCGTTCCTGCACCGGGCGTCGACCGAGGCGATACGGCTGGGGGTGCTCGCCTCCTCCTATCCGGCCCTGCCCGCGGCGCTTCTCAACGTCATCCGCCAGGAACTGGTTCCGGAGGCCGATGCGGCCGACGTGGCGGAATTCGTCGTGGGCGGTCTCGTCTCCCTGCAGACATCACCCGAACCCGGCCTCTCGTCCCCGCTGCTGCGTTTCGAGACCGGCGTGCGCGAAAGGCTCGCCCCACGGCTGGGTGTACGTGACGCGGCCCGCGTACAGGACGCGGTCGACGCCTTCCTCTCCTCGAACGCCGCTGCCTGCGGTCACTTCCCCGCACTCGTCGCGGACCCGGCGGGCGGTACGGAGATCTCTCCCGGCACCGCCCCCATCGCCGCGATATCACGCGATGCCCTGCCCGAGCCGGTGGAGGCGGGACCGGGCGGGCGCACCGTCGCCCTCGGCCCGGCCGTCGAGCGGTCGTCAGCGCGTCCGGCCCGCCCCCGGCCCTCCGCGGAGAGGGAGCGGCCGTACTTCTTCCTGAGCTACGCCCGCACCCCACGGCACGGCCGGGACGGGCAGGACGCGGACCTCTGGGTGGAGCGGCTCTTCCGTGACCTGTGCGGCCATCTCATGGCGCTGAGGGACATCCCGGCGGGGGTGCCTGCCGGGTTCATGGACCGGGAGATACGCAGTGGTGAGAACTGGTCGGAGCGGCTCAGCGACGTGCTGTCCCGCTGCCGGGTGTTCGTTCCTCTGTACTCTCCGCGCTACTTCGCCAGCGAGACCTGCGGCAGGGAGTGGTACGCCTTCGAGGCCAGGGCCAAGCGTCGGCCCTACCCCGGCGCAGCACCTGCGACCGCGCCGATCGTGCCCGCGCTCTGGGTCCCGGTACCGGCCGGGCAGTTGCCGGACGTGGCGTCCCGATTGTCGTACTCCGATCGTGACTTCGGAGAGCAGTACGCCACGGACGGGCTGTATGGGCTCATCAAACTCCGGCGCTTCGCCGAGCAGTACGAACGCGCGGTGTACGAACTGGCCAAGCGGATCGTCGTCGCGGCGGACACCTCCCCCGGGGACGGGCCCGTGATCGACTACCGGACCGTTCCCAGCGCCTTCCACTCTCCCCTGCATCAGCCGGACACCCTCAGGGTCGCCGTGGCAGCTCCCACCAGGCACAACCTGCCCGACGGGCCCGACCCTTCCCACTACGGCGACACCCCGGAGGAGTGGAACCCGTACAGCCCCGCCTCACCACGCCCGCTGGCCGACGCCGTGATCGATCTGGCCTTCCGGCTGAACAGCCAGGTGGACGTCTCCACGCTCGCGGAGGAAGTGCGACGCATCGACGACGGTCACCCCTCTCCTGGGCCGCTGCTCCTTCTGGTGGACCGCTGGGCTCCGCTCGTACCGGAACTGCGGCACCAACTGGCACGGCTGGACGCGGCACGCGAACCGGGAACGACCGTGATCGTCGGGTGGGATCCGCAGGACGGAAGGGCCACAGAGCCCAACTCCCCGCTGGCCCACGCACCGGCACCGGAGCAGGCCATGCCGCACCTGGCAGACCTCAGGATCAGCCCCTTCTTCCCTCTCCAGGCTCCCGAGGGGCTGACCAGCCTGCTGCCCCGGGCTCTGGAAGCCGCGTACCACGCCTACTCCCGTGGGAACCCTTCGCCGCAGGGGCCACCGCAGTGACCGCGATCCCGTCGTCGTGACGCCGCCCCCGTGGCGGTCACAGGCGTACGCCGCCACGGGCACCCCCGTCGTCCCCTCAGACCTGGCCTCAACCGCACGACTCCCGTGTGGGCGGCCGACGTTGACGCGCCTGGGGGCGGGGTGCCTCGTCGGGGAGGCCGCCGCCGGCTTCGAGCAGCCGCCGTTGGGAGAGGAGGTAGCCCAGCTCGGCCCTGCTGCGGCTGCCCAGCGCTTCGGAGACCTTGCGGATGTGGGTGGAGACGGTCCGCGCGCTCATGCCGAGCCGGGTCGCGATGGATTCGTCGGTGTGGCCGGAGACGACCATGCGGAGCACGGTCCGGCGTACGGAGCTGGTCAGCAGGTCGGGGCGGTGGCGTTCGACGGTGATGGCGACGGGCTCGCCGCGCTCCCACGCGTGGTCGAACATCTTGGCGAGGAACTCGATCACCCCGGAGTGCCGGACGGCCAGCGCGGTGCTCTTGCGCTCCTCGGTTCCCGGGATGAAGGCGATCGTACGGTCGCAGATGATGACGCGTTCGAAGATCTCGTCGACGGTACGGACCCGGGCGCCTTCGGCGAGAACCTGCTCGATGTAGGCGAGGGTGGGCGCGTGCGACCGGACGCTGTGCTGGTAGAGCGTGCGCTGCCGTACGCCTTTCCGCAGCAGGGCGAGATCGCGGGGCAGGGCCTCGGCGAGCAGAGCGGGCGGCCGGCCGCCGCCGGGCTGTGCGGTCAGCAACTCATCCCGGCAGGAGGCGACGGCCTTCCGCAGCGCCTCACCGATCACCTCTTCGCCGTGCAGCGACTCGATGGGCAGTACGGCCCGGCGCTGGACCTTTCGATAGACGGCCTCCGCCGCGAGAAAGGAGGAATGCAGGACTTCCAGGGATTTCCGGCGCTCTTCGATGTCACGCTCGACATGACGAGCGAGCAGCGATTCGGCGATTGCCGGGGGAACGGGAACGTACACATCCCGTCCGCCGGGCAACGGTTTCAGGAGTCCGGAGCGTACGAGGCACCCGGGCACATCACCGGATACCGTCCCCGCCTCCAGCGCCTCGCGGTAGCGCCGCAGCCCCTCCTCGCACAGGCGCACCTCGGTTAGTGGCGTTATGTCAGGTTCTGGAGTCATCTGCCCATCCTTCGTGTTGCCGCAATTCGTGGTCAGGACGACAGGCAGGCTCGCATCGCCGCCGGAATATGCGAAAGGATGACCGTGACGCAAACAATGCGCTCGAACAAAAGCAGTCGTGACCCCTACCCCGAGCCGATTCACAAGAACTCGCCGGGGAAATTTCACATACGGGAAACTCCCGCAGTGAAACATGGAAACAATCACATCGATAAGGTGATGGTATGTATCGGACCGTCAACGCTGCGCATACTTGCTTTTCACAACGCGCGGGCCGCGCAGAACGGACACGAAAAGACTCCGCCTGGGGGTGATGCACATTTAACGCAAATGACGTCATTCCCGATCCGGACTTTTTCCTCCGGAAATTGACGGAGAAAAATCTCATATTCTGAGACGGTCGGCGGTGGTCGTGCGCCCGCGACACCCGGCCGGGAACGCCGCCTCAGTCCTGGGCGAGATCCTCCGGAGCCGACCTCGCGAGGTCGGCCAGCGTCGCGAGAGCCCGGGACAGGGTCTCCGCCGACGGCGAGGCGAGGCCCAGACGGATCGCGTGCGGACCCCGGTGGCGGCCCACGGCGAACGCCGCCGCCGGGGTCACCGCGATACCGTGCCGCGCCGCGGCGGCGACGAACGTGTCGGCCCGCCACGGCCTCGGCAGCTCCCACCAGCGGTAGTACGACCCCGGCGCGCTGCGGGTCACGAAGTCCCCGAGGTGGCGCTCCGCGATCTCCTGCCGTTCCACGGCCTGCCGCTGCTTGGCCCGTACGAGCGTCTCCACGGCCCCCACCGCCTGCCACTGGGCCATCGCCTCCAGGGGAAACCCCATGGGCGCCCAGCCCCCCGAGCGCAGAGCGGCCGCGACCCCGCCCGACACGGCGGCGGGCACCACCGCGAACCCGAGGGACAGCCCCGGCGCGAGCCGCTTCGACAGGCTGTCGACGAGCACCGCCCGCTCGGGCACACGAGAGGCCAGAGGCGGCAGATCGTCCCGGAGGAAGGCCCACACCGCGTCCTCGATCGCATGAATGCCGCACGTCAGCAGCACATCGGCCAGGCGGTCCAGCCGCTCCGCGGGCATGGTCAGCGACAGCGGGTTGTGCAGGACGGGCTGTACGTAGACGGCGTGCAGCGGCCCGGCCCGGTGCGCCTCCTCCACCGCCTCCGGGATGAGCCCGGCCCCGTCCATCGCGAGCGGCACCAGGGTGACACCGAGCCGGGTGGCGATCGCCTTGAGCACCGGGTACGTCAGCTCCTCCACGCCCAGCCGCGCGCCCGGCCGGGTCAGCGCGGCCACCACCGCCGAGATCGCCTGGCGCCCGCTCCCCGCGAACAGCACCCGCGCTGGATCGGGGCGCCAGCCACCCCGTGCGAGCAGGTCCGCCGCGGCGGCGCGCGCGGCGGGGGTGCCGGCCGCGCCGACCGGGCGCAGCACCGGCTCCAGCCGCTCGGGCCGCAGCAGCCCGCCCAGCCCGGCGGCCAGCAACTCGGCCTGCTCGGGCACCACGGGGTAGTTCAGCTCCAGGTCGACCCGGCTCCCGGCGGGTTCGGAGAGCGCGGGGGCGGGCGGCGCCGCCGTACCGGAGGTGTCGCGTACGAAGGTGCCGCGGCCCACGTGCCCCTCGGTGAGACCCCGGCGCGCCAGCTCCTGATAGACGCGGGTGGCCGTGGAATTGGCGATGCCGTACTGCCGGGCGAATTCCCGCTGCGTGGGCAGCCGTTCACCTGCCTTGAGCCGACCGGCCCCGATCTCGGCGGCCACCGCGTCGGCAACGCTCCGGTAGTCCTTCACGGACTCCACCTCCCGTATCCCGTACTCACCGCGTATCGCTCGCACCGGCATCAGCATCAGCATCGAAGCACAGCATTGCACCGAGTTCAATATCTCGTATTGAACCGAGGAAAGACGGGGCCTTACACTCGAATTGCTCCGACTCATGATGGCCGAAGAACCGGAAATGCACGGAGCAGGCCCTGACAGAGGCCCACCCACGGAGCAGAAGGCGGCGCGCGGTAATGGTTGAGCTGACCGGAGTACTGGGAGTCGCGATGGTGGCCCTGGGGATGGTGCTCACCCCCGGGCCGAACATGATCTACCTCGTCTCCCGGAGCATCACCCAGGGCCGCCGGGCGGGAGTCGTCTCACTCGGCGGCGTCGCGGTCGGCTTCCTGGTCTACCTGCTGGCGACGAACCTCGGCCTCTCCGTGGTCTTCGTCGCGGTCCCCGAGCTGTACGTCGCGGTCAAACTGGCCGGCGCGGCCTACCTGGCCTACCTCGCCTGGACCGCCCTCAAGCCCGGCGGCGTCTCCGTCTTCGCTCCCCAGGAGATGCCGCACGACTCCCCGCGCAAACTGTTCACGATGGGGCTGATGACGAATCTGCTCAACCCGAAGATCGCCATCATGTATCTGTCCCTCATCCCCCAGTTCATCAACCTGGAGTCCGGGCACGTACTGTTCCAGGGCTTCCTGCTCGGTTCCGTCCAGATCGCGGTGGCCCTCACGGTCAACCTGTCCATCGTCCTGGCCGCCGGTTCGATCGCGGTCTTCCTCGCCCGCCGCCCCTCCTGGCTCAAGGTGCAGCGCTACATGATGGGAACGGCGCTCGCCCTCCTGGCCGTCTCCGTCGCCCTGGACACCTCGATGCCCTCGTCCGGGTCGAGCTGATCCCGCAAGGTCATCTCCGTGAGCTGCTCGGCGTGTTCTTGGAGTGAGCGGACGCCGACTCCGCCGTGGTTGAGGGCGTCGATGCCCTGAACCGCGGCGGCCAGGGCCTGGACGGTGGTCAGGCAGGGCACGGAGCGGGAGACGGCGGCGGTGCGGATCTCGTAGCCGTCGAGACGGCCGCCGGTGCCGTAGGGGGTGTTGACGATGAGATCGACCTCCCCGTCATGGATGAGCTGGACGATCGTCTTCTCACCGTTGGGCCCCGGCCCCTCGGACTGCTTGCGCACAATCGTGGCGTTGATCCCGTTGCGCTTCAGCACCTCGGCGGTCCCGGAGGTGGCCATCAGCTCGAAGCCGTGCGCGACCAGCTCCCGGGCGGGGAAGATCATCGAGCGCTTGTCCCGGTTGGCCACCGAGATGAACGCCCGCCCACTGGTGGGCAGGGGGCCGTAGGCGCCGGCCTGGGACTTGGCGTAGGCGGTCCCGAAGACCGAGTCGATACCCATCACCTCACCCGTGGAGCGCATCTCCGGGCCGAGGACCGTGTCGACGCCGCGGCCGTGGATGTCACGGAACCGCGACCAGGGCATCACGGCCTCCTTGACAGAGATCGGCGCGTCCAGCGGCAGGGTGCCGCCGTCGCCGGTCTTGGGCAGGAGCCCTTCGGCGCGGAGTTCCGTGATGGTGGCACCGAGGGAGATGCGGGCGGCGGCCTTGGCGAGCGGGACGGCGGTCGCCTTCGAGGTGAAGGGCACCGTGCGGGAGGCACGCGGGTTGGCCTCCAGAACGTAGAGGATGTCCCCCGACAGCGCGAACTGGATGTTGATCAGCCCGAGGACGCCGACGCCCTTGGCGATGCCCTCGGTGGAGGCGCGCAGCCGCTTGATGTCGAAGCCGCCGAGCGTGATCGGGGGCAGGGCGCAGGCCGAGTCACCGGAGTGGATCCCCGCCTCCTCGATGTGCTCCATCACACCACCGAGATACAGCTCATGACCGTCGTACAACGCGTCCACGTCGATCTCGATGGCGTCGTCGAGGAACCGGTCCACCAGGACCGGGCGAGTGGGGCTGATCTCGGTGGACTCCGCGATGTACGACTCCAGCCGGGCCTCGTCGTAGACGATCTCCATGCCGCGCCCGCCGAGGACGTAGGACGGGCGGACGAGGACGGGGTAGCCGATCTCGTCGGCGATGGCCTTGGCGGCGGCGAAGGTGGTGGCCGTCCCGTGCTTCGGGGCGGGCAGCCCGGCCTCGGCCAGGACCCGGCCGAAAGCACCCCGGTCCTCAGCCGCGTGGATCGCCTCCGGGGAGGTGCCCACGACGGGCACCCCGTTGTCCTTCAGCGCCTGGGAGAGGCCGAGCGGTGTCTGGCCGCCGAGCTGGACGATGACTCCGGCGAGGGGGCCGGCGAGGGATTCGGCGTGGACGATCTCCAGGACGTCCTCCAGCGTGAGCGGCTCGAAGTAGAGCCGGTCGGAGGTGTCGTAGTCCGTGGAGACGGTCTCCGGGTTGCAGTTCACCATCACCGTCTCGAAGCCCGCATCACTCAGGGCGAAGGAGGCGTGGACGCAGGAGTAGTCGAACTCGATGCCCTGCCCGATCCGGTTGGGGCCCGAGCCGAGGATGATCACCGCGGGCTTGGTGCGGGGGGCGACTTCGGTCTCCTCGTCGTAGGAGGAGTAGAAGTACGGGGTCTTCGCCGCGAACTCGGCGGCGCAGGTGTCGACCGTCTTGTAGACCGGGCGGATGCCGAGGGCGTGGCGGACCTCGCGGACGACGTCCTCGCGCAGCCCGCGGATCTCCCCGATCTGGACGTCGGAGAACCCGTGCCGCTTCGCCTCCGCGATCAGGTCGGCGTCCAAGCGCTCCGCAGTGGCCAGCTCGTCGGCGATCTCCTTGATCAGGAAGAGCTGGTCGACGAACCAGGGGTCGATCTTCGTCGCCTCGAAGACCTCCTCCTGGGAGGCTCCAGCACGGATCGCCTGCATGACCGTGTTGATACGGCCGTCGGTGGGGCGGACCGCTTCGGCGAGCAGCTCGGCCTTGTCACCCGGCTCGCCGGTGAAGGCGAACTGCGAACCCTTCTTCTCCAAAGAGCGCAACGCCTTCTGGAGGGCCTCGGTGAAGTTCCGGCCGATCGCCATCGCCTCCCCCACCGACTTCATCGTCGTCGTCAGCGTCGAATCAGCCGAGGGGAACTTCTCGAACGCGAAACGCGGCGCCTTCACCACCACATAGTCGAGGGTCGGCTCGAAGGAGGCCGGGGTCTTCTCGGTGATGTCGTTGGGGATCTCGTCCAGGGTGTAACCCACCGCGAGCTTCGCGGCGATCTTGGCGATCGGGAAACCCGTCGCCTTCGACGCCAGAGCCGAGGAGCGGGAGACACGCGGGTTCATCTCGATCACGATGACCCGCCCGTCGGCGGGGTCGATCGCGAACTGGATGTTGCACCCGCCGGTGTCCACCCCGACCTCGCGGATGATCGCGATCCCGACATCCCGCAGCCGCTGGTACTCCCGGTCGGTCAGCGTCATCGCCGGGGCGACAGTGATCGAGTCACCGGTGTGGACACCCATCGGATCGAAGTTCTCGATGGAGCAGACGACCACGACGTTGTCGTTCTTGTCGCGCATCAGCTCCAGCTCGTACTCCTTCCACCCCAGAATCGACTCCTCCAACAACACCTCCGTGGTCGGGGAAAGGGTGAGGCCCTGGCCGGCGATCCGGCGCAGCTCCTCCTCGTCGTGGGCGAAGCCGGAACCCGCACCGCCCATCGTGAAGGAGGGGCGCACCACGACCGGGTAGCCGCCCAGGGTGTCCACCCCGGCCAGGACGTCGTCCATGGAGTGGCAGATGACCGAGCGGGCGGACTCGCCGTACCCGATCTTCGCCTTCACCGCCTCCACGACGCCCTTGAACAGGTCGCGGTCCTCGCCCTTGTTGATCGCCTCAACATTCGCGCCGATCAGCTCGACACCGTACTTCTCCAGCACACCCTGCTCATGCATCGAGATCGCCGTGTTCAACGCCGTCTGACCACCCAGGGTGGGCAGGAGCGCGTCGGGGCGCTCCTTCGCGATGATCTTCTCGACGAACTCCGGCGTGATCGGCTCCACATACGTGGCATCAGCGATCTCGGGGTCGGTCATGATCGTGGCCGGGTTGGAGTTCACCAGAATGACCCGCAACCCCTCCGCCTTCAGAACACGGCAGGCCTGGGTACCGGAGTAGTCGAACTCGGCGGCCTGACCGATGACGATCGGACCCGAGCCGATGACCAGGACGGACTGGATATCGGAGCGCTTAGGCACGCTGGCCCTCCATCAGAGAAACGAAACGGTCGAACAGGTAGGCGGCATCGTGGGGACCGGCCGCCGCCTCGGGGTGGTACTGCACACTGAACGCCGGGCGGTCCAACAGGTGCAGGCCCTCGACCACCTGATCGTTCAGACACACATGCGAAACCTCGGCCCGGCCGAACTCCGTATCGGACACCCGGTCCAACGGGGCATCCACAGCGAAGCCGTGGTTATGCGCGGTCACCTCGACCTTGCCCGTCGTACGGTCCTGCACCGGCTGATTGATCCCCCGATGCCCGTACTTCAACTTGTACGTACCAAACCCCAGCGCCCGGCCCAGAATCTGATTACCGAAACAGATACCGAACAGCGGGGTGGAGCGCTCCAGCACACCACGCATCAACGCCACCGGGTGATCGGCGGTCGACGGGTCACCGGGACCGTTGGAGAAGAACACCCCATCCGGCTCCACCGCGTACACATCCTCCAAGGTGGCCGTCGCGGGCAGCACATGCACCTCGATGCCCCGCTCCGCCATCCGGTGCGGCGTCATCCCCTTGATGCCCAGGTCGATCGCGGCAACGGTGAACCTCTTCGCCCCGATCGCCGCAACGACATACGCCTCCTCCGTCGCCACCTCGGCCGACAGATCCGCACCCGCCATCTCAGGAGCCTGACGCACCCGGGCGAGCAAGGTGCCCTCATCCGCGATCGCGTTACCGGAGAAGATCCCCACCCGCATCGCACCCCGCTCCCGCAAATGACGCGTCAGGGCACGGGTGTCCACACCACTGATCCCGACCACACCCTGCGCCGCCAACTCCTCATCCAACGACCGCTGGGAGCGCCAATTGGAGGGCTTGCGGGCAGGATCACGCACGACGTAACCGGAGACCCAGATACGACCCGACTCAGGATCCTCATCATTCACACCGGTGTTCCCGACATGCGGAGCCGTCATCACCACCACCTGCCGGTGATACGACGGATCCGTCAACGTCTCCTGATAACCCGTCATGCCAGTGGAGAACACCGCCTCGCCGAAGGTCTCCCCCACAGCCCCATAAGCACGACCACGAAAGGCGCGACCGTCCTCCAGGACGAGTACAGCGAGCCGCCCGTCCCCGCCCGCCTCCCCGCCCCTCATCGATCCAGTCCGCAGACCGCACGCGCTCCCCGCACACCCCGCGCTTCTCGCTCCGGGGCGCACTCCAGGCGGAACTGGGCCGCCGTCCTGAGGATCGCCTTCTCCACGTCGCCGCTCGACGCGCCGCGGAACCGGAATCGGGCGCCGACGTGCTCGTACCCGCCCACGCGCGGGACCACCTGGCCCACGGCCGGGATCGCAGCGGTGTAGGGGCCCTCGTCAGGGGTCGGCGGGTCGGGGAGGTCCCAGGCCGTCACGCGGCAGGGGGCCGGTACGGGGGACGGCACCAGCAGCCAGCCGCCCGTACGCCATTCCTCGGGTACGGGGAGTTCCGGGCGGCGGCCGAGCTGGACGGCGGCGGCGGCCCCCGCGAGGTCGATGTCATGCACCTCGCGCCAGACGAACGGGATCTCCGCCCCGCCGACCCGGTACCCCGCCTCCAGGAACCGGATCGAGGGCGGGCCGTCGTCCGACGTACCGACGAACGCCTCCAGGTGGAAGACCCAGGGTTCCGGGCCGAGGGCCGCGGCCACCCGGGCCGTGAACGCACCGAGGGGGCGCAGGAGTTCGGGGTCGTCGACCTCGACCGAGCCGAGGGCCTCGCCCTGGGTGAAGTCGACGCAGGTGTTGACGTACCGGGAGGCCCGCCAGGGGCCCAGTTCCTCGCCGGTCCACAGGCCGTCGATGTGGAAGATCGGGTCGGGGCAGAACTCCTGGACCAGGCGGGGTTCCGGGGGTGACGTACGCAGCAGCGGAAGGTCGGCCTCGGAGTCGAGGCGTACGACGCCCCGGCTGGCGGTGCCCCGGCGCGGCTTGACCACGACCGGCCAGCCGTGGTGCTGGGCGAAGGTCAGGACGGCGGCCTCGCCGGGGGCGTCCGCGAAGGCGGGGGCGGGTATCCCGGCCGCTGCGGTCACCCGGTTCATGGTGAGCTTGTCGCGGAAGCGGGCCAGCTCGCCGGAGGTCTGGCCGACGCAGCCCAGCCGCTCGCGGACCAGGGCGGCCGTGTCGAGGTCGCCCTCGTTGAGGGCCACCACCCGCTCGGGCACGCCGAAGTGGGTCCGCAGCTCGGTGACCGCGCGCCAGACGGCGTCGAGGTCGTCGGTGGCCGGGACGGTACGGGCGGCCGCCGCGCCGCCGGGTACGGAGTCGAGGGCCAGTTCCGTGGTCACGTAGGTGACGCGGTGGGCACGGTGGTCGAGGTAGTTCTCGTAGTGGGCGTGCCGGTCGCGCCAGCGGTGGAGGACGACGATGTGATCGCTCATGCCCGGTCCGCTCCGGCGGCCGACATGTCCCGGACCCGGCCCACCGCGAAGGTCGCGGAGACCACGGCGGCCCGGGCCGAGCCCAGTGCGCCGCGCGCCGCGTCCAGGTCGCCGTCCGGGAGCTGGCCCACGATGTCGGTGGCGCAGTCGATCAGGTGCAGCGCGGCCCGGGCGAGGGGCTGTTCGCTGCTGTACCGCTCCTCGACCAGTCGGCGGACGGTGTGCAGCTGGGCGACGGGGTCCGGCCGGGACCCCTCCGTCCCGACGGGGCAGATGATCGTGTTCATCAGTGAGTCCATCCCAGGAGACAGGAGCCGGAAAAGGTGGAGGAAGCAGAGGCGGAGTAGAGGAGGGGAGGAAAGGAGGTGAGCAGAGGTGGGATAGCAGAGGGGGTGGAGAGCGGGTGGCCGGACCACGGGGCGCAGTCCGTCCTGGCCACCCGGATTCCGTAGCGCGCGAGGCAAGACAAGGGGGCAGTGCCCCGAGCCCCCGGCGCGCGCCGCCCTCAGCTCGTCTTGAAGCGGATGCGGTCGTTGGTCGCCTCGCACTTGGCCACGGCGTCGTCCGCGTCGCGCCCGGAGGCGATGACGTACCCGGAGACGCAGTCCGCGACGGTCAGCAACGGCGGTACGGTCTCCCCGACGCTCTTGCCGATCACCGCCGCCACCTCCGTATCCGCGAACTCGTCCAGATACGGGAGGAACACGTACTGCTTCTCGCCCTTCGGGACCCGGCGGATCTCGTCGGCCGCGTCGTCGGCCACCTCGACGGCGTCGACCGTGCCCGGCTCCGGGGTGAAGAAGCGGACCGCCGCACCGCCCAGCGGTTCGGGCGAGGTCGCGGGCAGTTCGTCGATGCCGAGGGGGACCGTGAGGAACATCCGGTTGAGGTTCAGCCCGAAGGCGCGGCGGACCAGTTCGGGGGCGCCGCTGCCGGCCAGCCTGGCGTGGGACTCCAGGACGCGCGGGCCCTTGGGGGTGAGGACGAACTCGCTGTGCGAGGGGCCTTCGGTGAGACCCACCGCGTCGAGCAACTTCGGTGTGAGGTCGCGGAGTTCGGCGAGCCACGGGGTGGCGTACCGGCTGGGGGTGCTGACCTCCCACTCGACGTACCGCTCGTTCATCCGGTACTCGGAGTACCCGATGGTGAGGTGGCGGCCCGCGTGCGAGAAGGAGTCGACGCTGACGACGGGGCCGTCGAGGTACTCCTCCGCGATGACGGCCGAGGTCTCGGCCTCCTGGAGCGCCTCCCAGGCCTTCTCGGCGTCCTCGGGTCCGTACACGGGGTGGATGTGCAGGCTGGCGACGCCGTCCACCGGTTTGACGATGATCCGGTCACCGACCTCCGCCCGGAACGCGGCGATCTCCTCGGCGCTGCGGACCAGTTGGTAGCGGACGGGGCTCAGGCCGTGCTCGTCGAGCAACTGCCGCGTGAGCGCCTTGTCCTTGAGGGCGCGGGCGGTGAACTCGCTGACGCCGGGCAGGCCGAGGGCGTCCACGACGAAGCCGGTGGACTCGGCAGCCGGTTCGGTGGTGGTGAGGACGCGGTCGAACGGGCGCTCCTCGTGCAGCGGCTTGAGGAGTTCGAGGATGGCGGGGCCGTCGGCCAGGGGGCCGTGGATGATGCGCTCGCAGTGCTGGGCGACGGCCACGTCGTAGGCGCCCTCCTCATGGACGAGGACGACGTCGATGCCGAGTTCCTTGGCTCCCGCGACCGGTGCCGGCCGGCCGCCGATGACTGCCACGCGGTACTTGCCCATGGGGTTCCCTTCAGGGTTCGGGTGAGAGTGAAGGTGAGGGGTTGGGGGGTGGGGTGGAGCGTCAGAGGGCGGGGAGGCGTTCCGTGGTGAAACGGGCTCGTCAGGCGGCGTAGCAGCGGCGGAGCCAGCGGGCCGTCGTGTTCGGGTGCGGGGTGAACGCCTTGCGGCGGTGCAGCACCCGGAGGTTGTCGAAGATCATGAAGTCGCCCGGCTGGAGGATGAGATCGGCGGCCGGGATGTCGAGCAGGACCTCGCGCCAGCGCTCCAGGGCCTGTTGGGCGGCGGGAGTGAGCCCGGCCGTGGTGCCCCGGTCGTAGCGGGCGCGGTGGCGGCCGTCCGGCCCGGCCTCCAGGACCGGGGTCTTCACCAGCGGGCCGATGGTGTCGCCGTCGTTGGAGTCGGGCGCGCCGACCTCGAACTCCGGTGCCCTGAGGACGGTTTGCGTCTCCTCGTCGAGCCGCACGACGACGTCGTCGAGGGCCGCGACCTCGGTGGGGATGCGCTCCTCGTTGCGGATGGCGAAGAAGGTGAGGTACGGCGGTGCGTAGAGCCGGGGGTCGGAGCCGGGCGGGCCGAACGGCTGGTGGGGGTTGTCGGAGTGCCAGAAGAACTCCGAGTCGGCCCCCCAGGAGCTGGTGGTGCCGGAGGCGGCCGGGTTGGGGACGACATTGCGGATGAGGCGGCCGTCGTTCTCGTAACTCACCGCGAACGGCGTGCAGCCGAGGAGCCGGATCATCCCCAGGTGGATGGCGTTGGTGACGGCGAGTCCGCTCTCGTCGGCGAAGCCGCTGACCGGGGTGGCGGGGAAGTCCTGGGTGGGCAGGTTGGACAGGAGCAGCGCGTGGGAGCCGGCGGCGGTGAAGACCTGGCTGCCCTGGAGGATGTCGCCGGGCAGATGGCGCCGGAGCGCGTAGACGCCGATCCCGCCGAGGATGGCGTCGTCGAGGTCGGAATCGAGGCTGGTCTCCGATACCCGGGCCGATATCTCCTTGCGCAGTAGGTCCCGGGCACTGTCCTCGACGCGGTACCGGGCGAACTGGAGCAAGCTGGTCATCGTCTGTCTCCGTTGGGTCGGTTGCACGCCCTCGTCGCCGCGCTCAGCGAGCCGGTGACGGGGGCGGCGCGTTCCAGTACGTGTCGGCGCGCCGGTTCCAGCGGCGCGCGAGGGGGTCGTCGACGAGTCGGCTCAGCAGGCCGGCCGGGGTCACGACCAGGTAGTAGGCGAGGAGGAGCAGAAGGGTGCGCAAGGTACGCATGGACGTTCGTTCCGTTTCTCGTGTCGGCGCGGAGAAATGCGGGCGGGGGCCGGTTCAGTCGAGCGGGATCTCGTCGCGCCAGTCGGACTCCTCCGTCCAGACCGGCTGATCGCCCTTCTCCAGCAGGAAGTTGCCGAGCGCGAGCATGTCGATGTCGGTCCGCATGAAGCAGGTGTAGGCCTCCTGCGGGGAGTTGACGATCGGCTCGCCGCGTACGTTGAACGAGGTGTTGACCAGGACCGGGCAGCCGGTGAGGGACTTGAAGGCGGTCAACAGCCGGTGGTAGGCAGGGTTTTCGCGGTCGGTGACCGTCTGCACCCGTGCCGAGTGGTCGACATGGGTGACGGCGGGGATGGTGGAGCGCCGCACCTTGAGCAGGTCGAGTCCCGAGGCTCCGCGGTCCTGGGCCTCCAGCCGCTGGGCGGCGGCGACCTGGGAGACGACGAGCATGTACGGGCTCTCCTGCAGCAGGTCGAAGTAGTCCTTGGCGTCCTCGGCCAGGACGGCCGGGGCGAACGGGCGGAAGGACTCCCGGAATTTGATCTTGAGGTTCATCGCGGACTGCATGTCCGGGTTGCGCGGGTCTCCGATGATGGAGCGGGCTCCGAGCGCCCGGGGGCCGAACTCCATGCGCCCCTGGAACCAGCCGACGATCTTCCCCTGGGCCAGCCCCTCCGCGACCTGTGCGGCCAGGGTGTCGTCGTCGAGCCGGCGGTACGGGATGGAGCGCGCGTCCAGGTAGGCGGCGATCTCGTCGTCGCCGTACGCGGGCCCGAGCAGGGACCCGCTCATCGCGTCGTGCCCCGTACGGACGTGGTCGCGGCGGGCGCCCCGCTCGGCCGCGACGGCCTGGGCGGCGCCGAGGGCTCCCCCGGCGTCTCCGGCGGCGGGCTGGACCCACACCTCGTCGAAGATCCCGGCGTCGATCACCTTGCCGTTGGCCACACAGTTGAGGGCGACCCCGCCTGCCATGCAGAGCCGGGACTCCCCCGTGCGCTCGCGGGCGGTGCGGGCGAGCCGGAGCACCGCTTCCTCGGTGACCGCCTGCACCGAGGCGGCGAGGTCGAACTCCCGCTCGGTGAGCGTTGATTCGGAGGTGCGGCGGGGTCCGCCGAAGAGCTTCTCGAAGCCGCGCCCGGTCATGACCTGGCCGCGCAGATACTCGAAGTAGCGCATGTTGAGGCGGAAGGAGCCGTCGGGTTTGAGGTCGATCAGCTCCTCGCGGATGAGGCGGGCGTAGCGCGGTTTGCCGTAGGGCGCGAGGCCCATGAGCTTGTACTCGCCGGAGTCGACCTTGAAGCCGCAGAAGTAGGTGAACGCGGAGTACAGCAGGCCGAGCGAGTGGGGGAAGCGGAGTTCGGAGACGGGGCGGAGGCCGGTGCCGCGGCCGTGCCAGAGGGTGGTCGTGGCCCATTCGCCGACGCCGTCGATGCAGAGCACGGCCGCGGACTCGTACGGGCTCGGGAAGAAGGCGGAGACCGCGTGCGACTCGTGGTGACGGCGGACCGACAGCTCGGGCACCCGGCCCCGGCCGAGGGCGGCGAGTTCGGCGCGTACGGTCGCGTCGGTGCGCAGCTTGCCGGTCCGGCCGAGCCAGGCGGGCAACGTGTCCCGGAAGGAGGCGAAGCCGGTGGGCGCGGCGCCCGCGAAGGTGGCCAGGAGCCGGCGGAACTTCAGCCGGGGGTCCTCGTAGTAGGCGACGGCCGAGATGTCGTCCAGGCTGACGCCCTGCTCGTCGAGGCAGTACGCGACCGCGCGGGAGGGGAAGGAGGGGTCGTGCCGCCGCCTGGTGAAGCGTTCCTCCTGGGCCGCGGCCACCGGCACGCCGTCGGCTACGAGGGCGGCGGCACTGTCGTGGTAGAAGGCGGAGACTCCGAGAATGAGGTCAGACACCGCTGCGTTCCTCCGGCTGGATGGGGAATCGGGCTGGGGCGGGGCAGGGAGTGAGGGGCGCGGTACGGGCGCGGGGCGTGGGGCGCACGAGGGGCATGGGGTGCGCGAGGAGCGTGGGGCGGGAGGGGAGCGTGGGGCGGGCGTGCGTCCGGGGGCTCACTTGCGGCGGCCGGTGAAGCGGGTGCGGCGGGCGGCGAGCCGGGCGCCGACGCTCCTCGGCGGGTTGAGCGAGCGGTAGCCGACCCGCACCCGCCCCCACACGTCGGCCCGGGCCCCGGGTCCCGGCGCGTCCGGCAGCGAGGCGAGCAGGGTGTCCACGGCGTCGGCGGCCCAGGCGGAGTGGCCGGTGGCCACGTTGTCGATGGTGTTGTGGATGTCCACGAAGCGGGTGCTGAAGCCGTACGCCTTGAGGGCGAGGCGCGCACGCCGGTAGGTGCCGCCGACGCCGGACAGCTCCATGGCCAGGTTCAGGCCGAGGACCTCCGGCAGATAGGTCTGCGGGAAGCGCCCCACGCACAGCCAGTACACCGGGAGTTCGAGGGACTCCTCACGGAAGCCGGGCCACTGCGCGAACGCGGCGGAGGCCGTCGGCGGCAGCTCCACCCCCATCTCCTTGAGCACGTCGCGGTAGATGAGCGGGTGGTTCAAGTGCGGCTCGCCGTTGCCGAGTTCGTCCCAGTACGTCTCGAAGAGGGAGTGCCCGATCGCGGACGAGGCCTGCTCGTAGTCGGTGAACCCCTGGAGCCAGCTGCCGTCGATCAGGGTGAGCGGCGCGGTCTGCACGGTGTCGTCGACGACCGCCTCCTTCGAGGGCAGGGGGATCGCCGCGTTCTCCTCGAACTCGGCTCCATGCCGATCGTGTTGGCCCTGGAGCCAGGGCCGCAGCCCCTCGTGGCTCCAGCGTTCGGGCAGCGGCATCGCCGTACGGTCCATGCCGTGGCCGGAGCGGGCGAGCCAGCCGTCCACGTACTCCATGGCCCAGGTGCGCAGGGCGGGGGTGTCGGTACGGTTCATCAGCAGGTGGTACGCCTCGCGGAGCCCGGAGGGCGTACGGCCCGGGGAACGCGCCCCGGCCCGCAGGGCTCCGGCCACCCCCGCGAGGGCGTCCCGCACACCGGTCGGGGACGGCTCGGCGGGCTCCCCGGAGGCCCCGTGGGCCCCGGGAGTTCCGGGGGGCCCGGAGGTTCCGGAGGCCGGGCGGGGCTCGGAGGTTGTGGTGTCGGCGGGCGTCGGCGGGAGGGAGTCGATCCACCGCCGGATGACCGTGAGGTCCTCCGGCGAGAAGACCCGGAACATCGGTCCGCGCTCGCCGACCAGCCCCCGTACCAGCGAACTGGCCCCGGAACGCCCGGGCTTGACCAGCTTGCTGCGCGCCAGGACTTCCAGCAGCGGGCCCGGGTCGGTCCGGCACTCCGCCAGCCAGCGGGCCAGGGGCTTGCCCTCCAGCAGGAACTGGTGGTGGTAGACGGCGCCTTCGCGGGACCGCAGCCGCATCAGCTCGGCCATGTCGAACGCCGGATCCCCGGCCGCCACCAGCTCCGCGTGCAGCCCCTCGGACCACCCCCGGAGCCCGGCCAGCATCCAGCGGAAGCCGGAGCGTACGGTGTCGGCACCCCGCTCGCCCTCCCGCTCGACCAGCGCGTCCACGGCGGCCCGGCACTGCTCGACGGGTATGGGCCCCTCAGGGGCACGCCTGCTGGCCGGATCGAGGGCGGCCCAGTCCGCCCCCGTCGGCAGCACCGCCCGGACCGGCTCCAGGGCGGGCAGCAGCCCGACGGCGCGCAGGCACAGGTCGGCGCCGAGGATCTCGCCCCGGAAGTCGTCGGGGCGCCGGCTCATCGCCAGGAGCAGGGCCGGGAGGCGGAACGCGCTGTCGGGGATGCGCTGGTCGCCGGTGAGGCGGGCGGCCGGTGCCGCGTTCTCCGCGAGCCTCAGCCGACGCAGGAGTTCGAGGTAGGCGCTGCCCCGGGAGGCCGCGGGGTGCCCGGCGCCGACGTCGGAGGCGTACAGGGCGAGGATGCGCAGGACGAGGGGGTCGTCGGCGTTGCCGGGGGCGCTGAGCCACTGGAGCCAGGCGCCGGACAGGAGGGCGAGCGGGGCGCAGCCGAGGACGGCCCGCCGGACGAGCACCTCGTCATGGCCGTCGGGGCGCTCCTCCCCCTGGCCCGGGGTGACGAGGGCGAGGTGGCGCGGACGCTCACCGGCCGCCCAGTCGGCTGCCTGCCGGAGGAGGCCGTCGAGCGAACCGTCGCCCGTGGCCGCAGCCGCGTCCGTGGAGCGGCGGATCGCGGTCCGCACCTCCTCCACGAACCGGCCCTCGGGAAGCGATGCCTCGGGGTCCGTCGCATACGCGTACACGGTCCGTCCCGAGCCGCCGTCCCCCGGCAGCCCGTGCGGACGGCCCGTCCGGCGCTCCGCGGCCTGCGTGGCCGCAGCCGGGGCCGAGGACGGGGCGGCTGCCTGTTGGCTGTGCATCGTTTCCCTCTCTCCGTCGGTTCGCGTGCGGTCGGAACGTGCGGTCAGAACATGGGGTAGATGGAGGCGTCGTTCTTCGCCTTCTGCTTGCGCCGGAACACTTTCGCGATGATTTTTCGCACGAACGACATGGCAGACAGCCCTCTCTTGCCTGGAGGTGTAAGGGAATGCACAGAGGCGTACGGGAACGCGCGAAGGCGCACGGGAACCGGCGGGCCGTTCAGGAAAGCCCGAATCCCTCGGGCGTTCAGGAAAGCCCGAGGGATTCGGCCAGCAGCCGGGAGGTGATTTCCGTGCCGTGGTCGGTGAAATGCGCCCGGTCCACATAGAGCCAGTCGTTCCCCGTGACGGACTCGGCGAGGACGGCGCTCATGTCCAGGAAGCGGACGTCCTGCGCCTCGCAGGCGACGCGGAGTGCGTCGGCGTACCGGCGGCCGGTCTCCAGGGTGGCGATGTCCCCGTACAGCTCCCAGAAGTTGGAGATGTCGTCGAGTTCCCCGAAGACCGCCTTCTCCTCGGGTGACCCCGACTCCCGTACCCAGGTCGCCAACGGCTGGAGTACGTAGGTGATACGGGCGCCGGACGGTCCGGCCAGCAGCCGGAGCGCGGCGAGGTGACGTGACGTCAGGTCGACGGCGTACGCGATCCGGTCCGCGAGCGGGGGCACCACGTGCGGCTCGCCCTCCGGCCCGGCCGCGCGTCGGCCGAAGCCCCGTCTGGCCTTGCGGTGGGAGGCGCGCAACTCCTCCATCTGGTCGAAGTACTCACCGCAGTTGAAGAATCCGCCGTGGTCACCGCGCTGGGCATCGGGCAGCCGGCTGAGCGCCAGGTCGTTGAGGCCGGAGAACACGACGATCTCGTCGATCTCGGGGACCAGCTCCCGGTGCATCAGGAACAGCAGCAGCTCCTGCATCGAATTGTGGCTGCGCCCAGCGAAGTTGAGCCAGGGGACGGACGGCGCGTACCGGCTCCAGAGCCGTGACGCCATGGTCGCGCCGTCATCGGTCGCTCCGATCCCGAACGGCGTGGAGCTGCCGGCCAGCAGCCGGACCGGGCCCTTGGGCGCGTTCGCGACCGATCCCCGCTCGGTGGCGCCGTGGGAGATGCGGAATCCCAGCCGATCGGTGTTGATCGTGGCGGAGCGGTAGTCCGCCCGGTGGAAATACATCAGGTAGGGCAGATACCGGGTTTCCGCCCGGTCGTCGAAGTCGTCGTACCGCAGCATCTGCGGGGTCAGAATTTCACGCTGGGATTTCACGGACGGGACGCTCCTCGATTCAGGGATCGCTCTTCCGATGGGCGTATCTCGGCGCCGTACGTGACGAGCTTTGTCGGTCGGTGACCCTGAAAGAAAGGAAACGCGGGGTCGGGAACGCGCAATGCGCGATCCCGAGGGAGGGACGTGAGCGGATAAAAGGGGTGATACTCCCCTACGGGGCCGGGGTCTCCGGCTCCCCCGCCGCGCTCCCCGGCTCCTCCGCCGTCTTCCCTGGTTCGTCCGCCAGGCCTTCGGCGGCCAGCACCATGCTCACCGGGGCCGAGCTGTTGAGGCTGAGGCTGTGACCGGCCGGGAGGCGCGTGAGCAGTTCCGCCAGGGGCAGGGTCACGGAGCGGAGCTGCCCGAGGCTGTGGAGGTAGCCCGGCGAGGTGTAGACGGGGACCACCGCCGTACCGTCGGGCGCCGAGGCGCGCACCGGCTCGCCGTCGGCGGTGACCGGCACCGCGACCTCGGCCCCGGCCAGTGCGGCGGTGACGTCCTCGACGGGGCCGTAACCGGTGGTGGCGAGCTGGACGGCCCGGTCCACCGGGTCCAGGGGCTCGGGCCACCCCATCGCCTCCGGCGAGGGGCGGTAGTCCGGGTTGTCCTCCCACTCGACGATCTCGCCCGCGGAGTCGGAGCGCCACTGGCCGATGACGGCCCACTCCGGGGGCGGACCCTCGCCCTTCCAGGCGGGGTCGGCCAGATAGAGCCAGTGGTCCGGGGCGAGCCGGGCCGCCTCGACGAACTCCTCCGGGGGCGCGGGGTCCAGGGGGGATGCGGGGGAGGCGGTGGGCCGGGTGCCGGGCTCGCTCATCGGGTCCTCGTTCACTGGGGGTGCTGGAAAGGCTGGGGTGGTGGAAAGGCTGGGGTGGTGCAGGTGCTGCGGTCAGTACAGGTGCTCCGGTTGCGGTTACTCGGTTGCTGCGGATGCTCCGGATGCGAAGTGCGGGTTGGGAATGAAGGGGCCGGCCGGCTCGCCGTTCAGCATCGGCTGCGCGCCCCGGATGTGACGGCCCGCCACACCCCCGGGGAAGAGCACCTCCTCCTGGTCCGGGAAGGGTGAGGCGACGCCGAGGGTGGCGTTCACGTCGATGCCACCGGGGGCCACGATGTCGTAGCGCCAGCGGTAGCGCCGGAACAGGGCGGGCGCGCCCGCCGGGTTGGCGCGGGCGCTGTCGCGCACGTAGTCCGGGTTGGCCGTCGTGCTGGCGAAGGCCGACCCCTGAGTCGTGTTGTAGACGTGGTCGATCAGATGCAGCATGGTGCTGCCGTACGGCCTGAACCCCTCGGCGAAGACGCGCTCGGGCCCGTCCGGGCTGAAGCGGTACAGCGGGCCGTCGTGGTCACGCCACAGGGCCTCGGGCAGCGTGCTGCCCGCCAGGGCTCCGGGGTCGGCGGCGACGGTCGCCGGGTCGACGGGCGGCATCGGGCTGACCGCCCCGGTGGTGCGCCACCCGGCCGGCACCTCCATGGGATCGTCGTAGCCCTCGACCCGCCCGGTCACCGTCCTCAGGCGGGAGGAGGCGACGAGACCGCGCCCCGGCAGGTACCAGTCCCAGGACGGGCCGTCGGCATAGAGGCGGCCGGCCATGTCGGTCACCCGCCCGGCGGACGGGCCCTCGGCCCTGTATACGCCGCGCAGGCCGAGGGAGGGGATCTCGGCCGCGAAGACGTGGTACTCCGCCTCGTCCTGGCCGAAGCCCCACACCCGCTGCCGCCCGTCGTCGACGAGCAGCGGGAACTCCGCCGTCGTCTCCGCGAACTCCCGGTCGAACCGGCCGTCCCTCGCGTACGGCTGGGGCTCCGACGGCACGGATCGCGTGTCCTGTGCGGGGGTGCCGGGGGCCGTGGGACCGGATCGATCGCCCGCCGCCGGGGCCGACACCCGTTCCCATCCGGCCGGTGCGGGCCCGTCGCTGCTCCGCGCCGCACGGGACCGGGGGGCCGGGACCGGGCGCTGGGCCTCCTCGGCCGAGGCCGGGCGGCCCGGGCGGGTCCGCTGCCAGGGGGTGGCGCCCGGGGCGGTGCCGTCGGCCGACGGGTGCAGGGTGAGCACCGGGTCGCCGCTGTCGTCGGAGCCGGAGAGGTCCACCGGGAAGTCCGTCCACCACACGGTGCGGCCCAGCCTCCGGGCGACCTGCTCCGCGAGGGCGGCCGGATCGGACACCGGGTCCGGGAAGGCCAGGAGGACCGGCTCCGTCAGCTCCTTGCGGGACAGCACCGGGTCGGAGGCGAGGAGTTCGGCGAACTCTCCGGCCGCCGTGGCGTACGCGTCGCCGCCCCAGGCCACCTCGATCAGGTCCGGGTCGTCCGCGTCGGCCCCGGCCCGCACCAGATACGGGACGGGCTCGGCCTTGCCGGTCGGTCCCTTGGCCCAAGGCGCGTCCGCGAGACCGGCCGGGGTACGGAACCGGGTCAGGTCCACGTCGGCCGGCTGCCCGTCGGTGTAGTCGCGGCCGGTGCCGTCCTCGGTGCCCCGGACGGTGTCGAGCGCCGTGTCCTCGTACGCGCCCGCCTCCTGGAGGGCGTAGGCCGCCGCGACATCGGTGACGGCCGCGTCCCGGCCCGCCGCGAAGGCCCGGGTGAGGATGTCGAGCGCCTCGGCGCGGCGGGCGTGGGCGAAGCCCGTACCGGATTCCCGGTGGAGGATCCGGTCGCTGAACTCCTCGGATTCCGGGCCGGTTTCCGGCAGTGCCTCCAGGGCCTTGACCCGGGCCCAGAAGATCCGGGACAGCTCCGCCTCGCCCACCTCGTCGGTGCGGATGCGCAGGGCCGCGGCGGCCTCGTGCTCGGCGGTGCCCTGGGCGAGCCACTGCGCGGCCTCCTCCACGGCGGGCAGCTCGACGAAGGCGATGAGCCCGTCGCCCGGGTAGCGGCGCCAGTGCTCCGCGGCCTCGGCCAGCACCCGCCGGGTGGCTGCTCCGTCCGCCCCGGCGGCAGCCTCCGGGTGCGCGGCGATCACCCGGTGGAGCAGGTCCAGCGTGAACGGGCCCGCGTCCGCGAAGTCGTTGTCGCTGCGCCACATCTGGTCGATCGCGGCCGCGCCGCGCAGCAGCTCCCGGTAGCCGGGGTCGTCGTCGATGTCGTGGCCGAGGGTGAATCGCAGGGCGCGGACCAGGCGCAGCGTCGCCGTACGCATCTCGTCGGTCACCTCGGCATCGCCGGGGCTGATGCCGGCGACCTCGGCCAGCCGGTCGAGTCCGTCGTCGTCGGGTTCGGGGCCGGCCAGGGCCCAGGCGTGGTGGCGGCCCCGGGCGTCGGTGAACAGGGTGCGCTGGTACCGGCCGTTGGCCGAGCGGGTGCCCTGGGAGCCGTAGGCCAGGCGTACCGCGCGCCCGGTGGCGTTGGCCACGTGCTGGCCCATGGAGACGGTGGCCAGGGGGTCGGCGACGAAGGGACCGTCGTAGGCGTCGGAGGCGGCGCTCGGCCGGGGTACGGCGCTGTCGCGGGGCGCCCCGCTCCAGCAGACGACGAGGTCGACCCAGTGGTCCTTCGGCAGGGTCGTCAGGCTCTTGCGGCGGCGCAGCCACGGTCCGGCCTCCCGCTCGTCGATGTCGCGGGTGGTGCCGTCGCGCATGGCCAGGATCAGCGCGCCGGGGCGGCCGTGCATGTCCAGCCGGTACGCCCGGTCCTCGGGGCCCGGCCGGGGCAGGTCGTACGCGCCGGAGAGCCGGTCGGTGGCCGGGTCGTCGTGGACGAAGGTCCCCATCCGGTCCAGGTGGCGGTCGTCCTCCTCGAAGTCCTCGGCGAACTCGGCCGGATGGTGGGAGGCCCGCCCGATCTGGCGGCCGGTGAGCGCGCTGACGAGGGCCCGGCTGACCACCTCGTGGTGCCAGGCGGGCACGTCGTCGTCGGGGTCCGGCCCGAGCCCGGGGGCGCTGGCGATCCAGTCGCCGCGGGGGGTCTTCGGGGTGCGGACGACATCGATGGTGGCGGCTTCGCCGGGCGCGGACTCGACGGTGACCCGGCCGCTGTGCGCCCACACCGTACGGCCGATGCGGTCCGCGAGCCTGCGGGGCAGGTCGAGCAGACCGTCGGCGGCGAACGGTACGGCGAGGACGACGGGGGTGTCCGCGGGCAGGGCCTCGCGGGCCAGGTCCGCCGCGACCAGCTCGGTGAACTCCTCGATGCCCAGCTCCCGTACGGTGCCGTCGGGCAGCCGCGCCGCCACCCGGTCGCGCCCGCCGTCGGCGGCCACCACATAGGGGGTCCGCCCGGCCGGCCACGGGGTGGGTGAGGTGCTGACGACGTCGTAGCCGCCCGCGGGGTCGGCCTCCAGCAGGTCGCCCTGGGTGGTGTCGAGCGCGGTGGCCTCGCCGCTCCCCCAGTTGAGGCCGGGTACGCGGCTGCCGCCCACGGTGAAGTGGCGGTCGCGGTCCGGCGCGGTCACCCCCAGCTCGGAGAGGTGGAACGCGGCCAGCGCGGCGAAGCCGGTGGCCCGCCCGGCCGCCGAGGCCCGGCCCACCAGCCCGAACAGCTCGGTCCTGGTGTCGGGTCCGACCGTGTCCGCCGGGTCCAGGTGCAGGACGCGGCGGGCGATGGCGTCCACGTCGAGCGGCCCGGTCCGGAGCGCGCGGTCACGGCGGCGCAGGGTGTCGAGCTTCTGCACCGCCACCGCGTCCGGCTGCTGGTGGAGGGCGATGACCGCCTGGCGGCCCAGCTCGGCCCGGGTGACCCCGGCGAGGGCGCCGGTTCCGGCCCAGTCGGCGGGTACCCGGGCCATGGCCCGTACGACGACGGTGAAGTCGGCGGCGGTGAGGCGGGGCGCCCCGGCGGGCAGGTCCCGCTGAAGCCGGTCCAGTTCGGCCGCCAGCAGCCGGGTGAAGCGGTGCCGTGCGGTGGTGGCCCGCCGCCTTCCGTACGAGCCGCCGGGCGCCCGGTCGGGCCCGGCGGACACGGCTCCGTAGCCGGTGACTTCGACGCGAGGCAGGGACGCGCCCGCCCGGTGGTTGCGCAGCCCCGTGGCGGCCACCTGGGCGGCGAGCACCTCCAGGGTCCGCTCCCCCTCCGCCGAGGGGCTCGTCGCGTCCCTCCCGTACGCCACCAGGGTCCGGGACGGGAGGGGCTGCGGGGGTCGCACCGGGGCGGGGGCGACGGGGGGTGCGGGGGCGGGCAGGGAGGTGGGCTCCACGCCCTCCATGGGGTCGCCGAGGGAGCTGCGGGCGTGGCGGGCTTCGCGGCCGTCGCGGGGCGGGCTGTCGGTGGGCAAGACGCTCGCGGGCGCGGTGGGGGCGGGGGGCGCGGCACCGGTCTCGGGGGCGGAGTTGGAGTCGGAGCGCTGCGGTGCCGCGTCCGAACCGGGCTGCTCCGGCGTGGAGTTCGGACCGGCGGGCTCCGGCTGGGCGACGGGCGGCCCGGAGGCCGTCGGCGTGGCCGTCTCCGGCGCGGCAGGCTCAAGTCCGCTGGTCTCCGGTGCGGCGGTCGCGGTGTCGGCCGTCTCGGCCCCGGCGTACTCGGCGGTCTCGGCTCCGGCGTGCTCGGCGGGCCCGGTGGTCTCCGGCCCGACGGCCTTCGCTTCCGCTGGAGCCGGTGCGGGACCTTGAAGGGCCGGGCCCTGGAGAGCCGGGCCCTGCGAGGGATGCGGCTCCGCCGTGGAGCCGTTGTTGACGGCCGGGGTCGCCGCGCCGGGGCCCGGGGCCGGGGTGGCGGGAACCTGCGGGCCGCCCACGGCAGGGGCGGTGGCGGGGGCGGTGTACCGCCAGTCCGCGGCGGTGGGCTGGGACAGGGTGGAGAGGTCGGGTGCGAGCACGGGGAGTTCGCCCTCGGCGGCGTCCGGGGCGGACAGTTCGACCGGGGAGGTGCTCCACCACACCGGGCGGCCCAGCCTGCGGGCGACGGTCTCGGCCAGCACCGGGTCGGGGCCGCTGAGCCCGTCGAGCAGCAGCAGGACCGGCGTCGTGGCGGCGACGGCGCCCAGGGCGGTGTCGACGGCCAGCAGTTCGGCGAACTCGGCGGCCGAGAGCCGGTGGGAGGTACCGCCCGTGGTCAGCTGGACGTGGCTGCTGTCCTCCAGGTCCACCGAGGCCCGTACGGCGTAGGGCACCGGCAGGCTCTGCCCGCCCGCGTCCACTCCGGCCCACGGCGCGTCCACCGTCGTGTCCGCGACCCGGAAGGCGTCGAGCCGGGGCAGCAGGGTCGGCTTGTCGCGCCAGTCCCGGCCGGACCCGAACGCCGTGCCCGCCAGGGTGAGCAGCGCGGGAGCGGTGAGGGCGCCGGCCGCCTCGACTGCGTAGGCACCCGTCACCTCGGGGTCGGTCATGTTCCGACCCGCGGCGAAGCCCCGGGTCAGCAGGTCGCGGGCGGCCGCGCGTCCGGCGTCGTCCGGCGCGGTGTCCGGGTCGAGGCGCAGGGCCCGTACGGTCAGGGCGTCGGCGGCAGGGCCGAGCAGGGTCTCCTCGGCGCGGACCCGCGCCCAGAACATCCGGGTCCGGTGCGCGGGCGCGTCGGCCGGGTCGGTGAGGCCCAGCGCCTGGACGGCCGCCCCGTCCACCGCCGCCGGGTCGGAGAGCCAGTTTACCGCCGTACGGAGTCCGGGGAGGGCGACGAAGCTGCTGACGGGCAGGGTGTTGCCGGAGTCCCGCCAGGCCCTGGCTGCCTCCGTCAGCACCTGGCGGGTGACGGCCGGGTCCGTAGCGCCGTGGGCGAGGGGGTGCGCGGCGACCACCTGGCTCAGCGACTGCGGCCAGAGGGGGCCGGTCCGCCCGAGGTCCGGGTCGGCGGCCCACATCCCGGCGACCGCCACGGCCCCGGCGACCAGGTCCGGGAAGGCGGCGTCGAGCACCACGTCCGGGCCCATGACCGCCTTCAACGCCCGCACAGCGCGCGGGACTTCGGAGCGCGTCTGCGGGGACGGCGTTGCACCGTGATCCACTTGGGCGGTCAGGCGGTCCAACTCGGCCTCGTCCGGCTCCGGGTGGCTGGTCTCCCACCACCAGGGGCGGCCCTGGGCGTCGGTGGCCAGCACCCTCATCGGGCCGTCGCCGAAGCGGTTCACGCCCTGGGAGGAGTAGGAGAGCCGGGTCGTGCGCCGGAGCTGGTTGGCCAGGTGCTGGCCGAGGGAGAGGGCGTCGTCACCCAGCGGGTCGGCGGTGAACGGCACGGGCAGCGGGCCGGAGAGCTGCGCGACGTCCTGGGCGGCCCCCTGCGCCGGGGCTCCGGAGTGGCAGATGACCAGGTCGACCCAGTGGTCCTTCGGCAGACTCGACAGGCTCTTGCGGCGCCGCAGCCATCCGGCCGCCTCGTGCCGGTCGACGGCCCGGTCGCTGCCGTCGGCCAGCGGCAGGGAGAGCCCGCCCGGCAGCCCGTGGCCCGCCAGCCGGTAGGCCTTGTCGGCCGGGCCGGGATCGCGCATCGGCAGCTTGCCGGAGTACGCGTTCGTCGCGGCGTCCCAGTGGACGTAGAAGGACATCCGGTCCAGGTCGCCGTAGGTCTCGCGCGGTCCGACGAGTTCGGCCGGGTGGTGGAAGCTGCGTCCGATCTGCTCCCCGGTGCGGGAGCTGACGATCGGCTGGGTGAGCACGTCGCGGTGCCAGGCCGGGGCGTCGTCGTCGGTGTCGGGCGCCAGGCCGGGGCGGACCGGGAGCCAGGTGCCGTCCGGCAGGCCGTCCCGGTGAAGCACGCCGATGGTGCTCGTGGCGGCCGGGTCGGGGTTGCGCTGGGCCAGGCCGGTGTGGACCCAGACGGTGCGGCCGGTGCGCTCGGCGAGCTTGCGCGGCAGGTCCAGGTAGCGGTCACCCGCCGAGGGCACGGCGAGCACGATCGGGGCCCGCTCCGGCAGCGGATGGCGGGTCAGGTCGGCGGCGACGACCTCGGCGAACTCGTCGGCGTCCAGCTGCCAGGTGGTGCCGTCGGGCAGCAGCGCCGTCACCCGGTCGTGGCCGCCGTCCGCCAGCACGGGGTAGGGGGCCCGGTCCCACGGCCACGGCGAGAGCGCCGACTCTCCCGTGCGGACGGGGGTGCCCGCCGGTCCGGTGGTGAGCCGGTCGACGAACATGGTGTCCGTCTCCGCGGTCTGCGGGCCGGTCCAGTTGAGGCCGGGCACCCGGGTGCCGCCGCTCGTGACGTGCCGGGCGCGGTCGTCGCCGAGCAGCCCCTGCTCCTCCAGGTGGAACGCGGTGAGCGCGGCCAGGCTGGTGGCCCGCCCGGCCGCGACGGCCCGGCCGGTCAGCTCGTACAGGTCGCGCCGCATCTCGGGGTCGACGAGGACGGCGGGTCCCAGGTGCCAGAGCCGGCGGGCGACGGCGGCCACGTCCAGGGGCCCCGGGCGCAGCGCCGGGTCGGTGCGGCGGAGCGCGTCCAGGGCGTCCAGGGCGTCCGCGTGGCGCGGGGAGGTGACGCCGACGGTGGCCTGGCGGCCCAGCGCGTCCCGGTCGATCCGCTCGGCCGGGGCCACGGTGACGCCCTGGCCCGGCACCCGGGTGCGGCCCCGGGCGGTGACGGTGAAGTCCTGGACCCGCAGGGGTACGGCTCCCGCGGGCAGGCCCGCCTGGAGGGTCTGCAAGGAGTGGCCGAGCGCGCGGACGAACAGCTCTCCGGCGGCCCGCGCCCGCTCCTCGCCCCGGGCCCGGGCGGCCTGGTCCCGGTCGCGCGCGGTGCCCGCGCCGCGCGCGTCGGCGCCGTATCCGGCGATGTCGACCTTGGGCAGGGGCACCCGGTTGCGCCGGTTGCGCAGCGCGGTCAGGGCGACCCGGTGGGCCAGCCGCTCGACGGTGCGTGCGGAGCCGTCGGCGGGTGCGGTGGCGCCGGGCTCGAAGGCTACGAGGGTGAGCGGCGGCAGCGTGGTGAGCGGCCGGGCGGGCGGGGCGGCGGGCACGGCGTACACCGGCTGCCCGCCGGACGTGCCGGGGCCGACCGGGACGGGGGCGGAGGGGCCCGCTCCGGGCTGTTCGGCGGCGGGCAGGCCGAAGCCGGGGTCGATGCCGAAGCCGGAGAGATCGCCCAGGTCACCGAGGGCAGTCAGGTCGCCCAAGTCCCCGAGGTCCCCCAGGGCGTCGAGGTCGAGGCCGTCCAGGGCGGAGGGGAAGCCGGCGGCGAGGTCGAGGTCCCCCAGGCCCAGATCCAGGTCCAGGTCCATCCCCGTACCGAGGTCCATGCCCGCGACGGAGCCCGTCACCTGGCCCGTGCTCGGCTCCCCGTCCAGGTCCAGGTCCATAGCCGTGCCCGGGCCGGAGTCGGGATCTGCGGACCGGCCCTGGGCGTCGGCCGGTTCCTGGTCCGGCATGTCCAGGTCGGGGAGGTCTCCCCCGCGCCCGGACTGGAGCGCGGGAGGCCCCTGCGCGACCGTGGGGCCGTCCTCCGCCACGGTCCAGCGCGGGGCCAGGCCGAGTTCCGTCCGCAGGGAGTCGGCCAGTTCGGCGGCGGACGCCCGTACGTCCCCGGCGCCCGGCTCCGCCGCCAGCAGATGCCCGGCGACCCGGCGCACCGCGTCACGGAAGCCGTCCCCGGCGTACCGGGCGTCGTCGAGGACCGGGTGCGGCTGGGGCGGCAGCACCAGGGCGACGGCGGCCGACCAGGCGCGGGCGGTCTCCGTGTCGCCCCGGCCCTCGGGGGCGGCGTCCCTGACCTCGGTGTAGGCCGCGTCCCAGAGTCGGCGCGTGACCCCGGCGGCGAGCGCGTGCGCCGTCCCGTCGGTGTCGCCGGGGCGGGTGAGCCGTACCCGCGCGAGGTCCGGCGCGCCGAGCCTGCCCGCGGGGAGCCGGTCACCGAGGAGGGCCATCTCGGCGTACAGCCCCGGGGAGAGGGTGATGCCCGCCGCGCGCAGGTCGGCCGTGGTCACGGTCTCCCCACCGTCCGCAGCCTCCGGGGCGGGCGGCAGGTCGGCCTCGGTGAGGCGGTCCGCGAGCCACTGCCGCAGCTCGGCGTCCAGGGGGACGGCGGGGGCCGATCCGCCCGGTGCGGGGGCGCGTTCACCCGGCGCGGCAGCCGACTCGCCCGGCGCAGGGGTCGGTTCGTCCGGCGTGAGGTCCGACTCCCCTGTCGGGGGAGCCTGTTCGCCCGGCGCGGTGACCGGCATCTCGGCGGTGCGTGCGTCGGCGGTCCGGGCGTCGGCCAGCGCCTCCGGGGGCACTCCGAGCGCCCACAGCCGCTCCTCGGCCTGCTCCATCTGCCGCTGCGTGGCCTCGGTCGCGGCCTCGGTGTCGGTCCGGCCCTCCGGCCCGGTGGCGTGGGCCGCCGTGGCGAGCGCGGTCCGCGCGCGGTCGTGGGCGGCCCACGCATCGGCCAGCTCCGCACCGGCCATTTCCGCGTCGGCGGTGGCGGGCTCCGTCAGCGGGCCCGGCGGGCCGGCCGCCGGTTCCCGGGTCAGCGGGATGCGCAGCGCGGTGCCGTCGCCGTACTCCGGGACGCCGTACTCCGGGATCAGGTGCAGGGACGAGGGGTCGGCTGTGATCCGGTACGGCGCGGCGTCCGGGTCGAGCACGGTGAGTGCCGGTACGAGGGTGTCGAGGTTGGCCACCCGGCCGAGCCAGCCGCTGTCGCCGCGCAGCAGCGCTCCCGTCCCGGGGTGGACGAAGTCGTCGCCGAACCTCGTCCAGCCCGTGGGCGGGATCTCCTGCCCGTCGGGCAGCCGCAGGTGGCCGGTGTCGGCGACCTCGTAACGCAGCGGTTCCGCCCGGGACTCGGTGGTGCGGGTGTAGGGGAACCAGCGGCTCGGGCGCGGTTCGGGGGCCTTGCCCTTCCCGGTGGCCGGGGCGTCGCCGGACGTGCCGGTCGGCGGGGCGCCGTCGGTCGTCCCGATGGCCAGGGCGTCGTCGGGCCTCTCCGTGGCCGGGAGGGCCGGGGCCGGGGGCAGGCCGCCGAAGCGGGGGCGCATCAGGGTGACCGGCCGGCCGATCGGCCACTGCTCGGCCAGGGGGTCGCGGCCGTCGTCGGGGGAACCGCCGCGCAGGCCGCGGAGGACGACCTGGCGGGGGCCGCCGCGCCCGTCGTCGACGGTGAGTTCCACGGTCTCGGCCCGGGGGTCGGCCTTCTCGACGCGTACGGACGCGGCCTCGACGGTGAACAGGTCGGCCGTCAGGTGCGGTCCGGGGGTGCCCTCCTGGAGGGTCCGGAGGGCAGCGGCCAGCTCCTGTCGGAACGTGGCGGCGACGTTGCCGGCGCGGGCCCGGCCGATGTCCCGGCCCAGGCGTGACGTCCGGCCGCCGACCAGCTCGACCCGTGGCAGCGGCAGGTGGTTGGCGGTGTTCCACAGTCCGGTCCGGGCGACCCGGGCCGCGACATGGCGGATCGCGTTGAGCGCGCCGTCGGGCGTCCGTTCGGCGCCGGGCTCGAAGTACAGGGTCTGCGGCCGCTCCTCCTGGCCGTGCAGGACGACCACGGTGAGCGGATTGGCCTCGGCCGCGCCGTCCTCCAGGAGGCTCGCGTTGACGTCGTGGGCCGACTCGCCGGGGCGGCGGGTGAACATCCGCATGTACCAGAGCCGCTTGCCGGGGACGGTCGACTCCAGGCGCTCCAGGTGCCGGGAGGCGGCGTTGACGACGCCGTTGAACGAGCGCTGCGCCGCTGTCTGTTCGGGGGATCCGGGCGGGGCGTCCAGCACCTCCTGCCGGGCCAGCGTCGCCCGGGTCAGGAGGATCGTCAGGTCGAGGTGGCCGCGTACCTCCTTGATCGCCCCGTCGTCGCCGCTGCCCTCCAGCCGGGCCAGCTCCCGGCGCAGGGCGTCGGCCCGGCCGCGAAGGCCGTCCAGGCCGACGGCTTCGAGGTTGGCGCGGACCATGTCGCGCAGCCGCTCCTCGCGGGCGGCGGCGCGGGCGTGGTTCTCCAGGGAGACCTGGTGGGTGCCGTCCTCGCTGGCGAGGACGACGGTGATGAAGTGGTAGCCGAAGTAGGACTCGCCGGACTCCGTCGAGGGCTTGGCGTAGTTGGTCTCCAGGCTCGGGCCGTCCTCGCCGGGGGCCGCGACGGACTGGACGAGGTAGCCCTCACCGACCTCGGCCCAGGCGAACTCGTTGACGCCGATCCGGCGGGCCGCCTCCGTCAGGGCGGTGCGCCGGGGGTCGTGGGGCCGCTCCAGGCTGAGCGCGCTGCCGTACGCGGCGGCGGGCAGCGGTCCGGTGCCGTCCCCGCCGGTGGGGCGGTCGTCGCGGCGCACGAGTGCGGCGGCCCAGTCGGGGTCGGCGGAGCCGGGCCGCAGGATGCCGTCGGCGACCTGTCCGAGCGCCTCGGCCAGGTGGTGCGTACCGGTGACCTCGGCCCCGTCGGAGGCGTTGGCGGGTGCGGTGACCGTGGACCCGCCCGCCGGGTCCCGGAAGACCAGGTGGGAGGGGCGGCCGTCGCCCGCGAGCATGATGGCGAAGTCCCGGCAGACCTCCTCGGTGGACTCACCGGCCCGGTTGGTGAAGACCGGGGTCACCCGGAACAGCCGGTTGCCGCCCCCGTCCGGGGTGGGCAGGACGATGCTCCGCTCCTCGTCGATCCCCAGCCGGACGGCCAGCCCCGCCCGGGTCAGCTTGACGTTGGAGTCGGCCACGGCCTTCCGCGTGGCGTACACCTGCTGGCTGCCGTGCTCGTTCTGGACGGCGAGGGTCCGGTCGGCGGAGATCCGGACGGCCGGGTGGCCGTCCGCCCGCTCCACGTCCCAGGTCTGGGTGGCGAGCAGGAGGCTGGGCGCGTCGGTGTGCGCGGCGAGGGGCCGGGGGGCGGTCCAGGTGTTCTCCAGGTCGCCGGGGTTACGGAACAGCTCGCCGTCCCCGCGGCCGTCCACGAAGCCGTACTCACGGGTGGTCAGCTGGTGGGCACGGCGCGCGTCGATGTCGGAGGCGGTCGTGTCCGGGCTGGTCGTGTCCGGGGCGGTCCCGTCCGAGGGGTGCGGGTCCGCCGTGGGGGTGCCGGAGGTCCGTCCGCCGGGCACGGGGTCCTGTCCCGGGCGCAGCGACGTCCAGGCGTGGGCACCGCCGCCCGGGGCCGGGCCGGTCATGAGGTGTTCGGCGCCGCTGCGCCAGTCGGTGGCCACCTTCGGGCCGTGCTCGGAGTACCAGACCCGGCTGCCGGTGAGGTCCGCCACCTGGCGGGCGGCCGTCTCGATGTCGCCGTGGGCCAAGGCGAGGACGATGTCGTCGCCTGGGGTCCGGTGCGGGTCGCGGGCGATGAGCCGGGCCAGCTCCGCGGTGTCCTCGATCCGCAGCGTGCCGCCCGGGGTGTGCAGGTGGACGACGGTCCCGGTGGACTGGGCCAGGACGACATAGGAGTCGGGCCAGGGGCTGGGCCAGACGGTGGACGTGCCGTCCGCGTCCAGGACGGCGTAGCTGTCGAGCGGGGGCGTCTGTCCGCCGGTGCCGGTCCAGTCGCGTCCGGTGGTGCGGCCGGTGTCGATCCTGGTCCGGTCGTCGAGGGCGGCGTCCCGGTACGTCAGGAGGTCCGCCAGCGCGTCCGGGTCGGCCAGTGCGTCGAGGGAGGCGCTGAGCGCCAGGGAGCCCAGCAGCATCAGGTCCCGGGCGCCGACCGGGTCCTGGTCGCCCAGGCCGAGGACCTGCCGGGTCAGTTCGCGGAGCCCCGCCAGGACGTCGGTCGCCACCGCGTCGGCCTCGGTGTCGCGGTGGGCGAGGTCGCGTACGGCGCGGGCGGTGTCGAGCAGGGCCTCCGTCTCGTACTCCTCGCGGGCGGCCGGGCCGAACAGCAGCCCGGCCCAGTTCCGGGGGTCGTCCGCCGGGTCGCTGTCGGCGCTCTCGCTGTCGCTGTCGCTCTCGTCGGTGAACCGGAAGCGGGCCAGGGCCTCCGCCTCGGCGTGTCCGGCGAGGAGCCGGTCCAGCTCGTCGGTCAGGCCTTCGGGGAACTCGGCCCAGCCGCCGCGGGGGTCGGTGGGCGGCGGGGGCAGCGGGGTCTCGGCGCCCGCGTCGGTGACCGGGTGCGTGGCAGGTGCGGCGGGGGTACGGCCCTGGGGCGGTGCGGGCACGGGAGGGTGCGGCTGGGCGCGGTGGACGCCCTCCGCCCGGTCCCACATCGCGCGGAACCCTTCGTACATCTCGTTCTCGGCGCGGGTGGCCTCGACCGGGTTGGCCGGGCCGGGGCCGTCCTGCTCGGGGGTGGTCCCGAAGAGGCGTTCCAGGAGGGGCAGCAGGCCGGGTTCGTTGTCCCGCACCCAGGCGGGGCCGTTGTTGCGGGGGTGGCCGGTGAGCGGGTCGGTACCGGAGTTGGTGCCCAGGTAGGCGTTGACGGCCTGGGCGAAGTACTCGAACTCGTCGGTGGCGGAGTAGTTGTCGGCGGGCCGCCCGTCCCGGGCGCTGCGGCGGGGGCCGTCGGGCCACTCCACGTCCGCCGGGTCCCGGCCGTCGGAGGGGTGGAGCTTGGCGCGGTAGGCGTCGGTGATCGTCCGGCGGTCGGCGTCGCTCAGCCCGTACCGGTGGATGGCGTGGGCGAACTCGTGGGTGGTGGTGGAGTATCCGTCGGCGTAACTGCTCGCACCGGGTACGCCGGGCGTCTCGCCGAGCAGATTCTCCTCGGTGACACCGGTGTCAAGCCGCCCCACGCCCCGTACGGTGTCCCAGGTTCGGCCCGTCGCGGGGAGTTCACGGCCCGCGAGGTCGCGGAAGGGGCCGAGCGTGGTGAGGGCCTCGTCCTTGGGGACGACCAGGACCCTGGCGCCCTGCTCCAGCAGCCGGGTGGCGACGGCGGGGTCGCGCAGCATGGCCGCGATCCGGGTGCGTGCCTCGTGTCCGGCGGAGACGGGCCGGTCGACGCCGGGGGCCACCTGGACGACCAGGTGGGCGACGGTGTCGGCGAACTCGCGGTCGCCCAGCTTCGGGCGCAGGGCCGCCGCCAGGCCCGGCAGGGCGGCCAGTTGCTCGCGCTCGGCCGGCGTCAGGAGCGCGAGGCGCGCCGTGCGCTCGGCGGCGGGCAGGCCGGGCAGCCGGTCGGCCAGCTCCGTGAGCGAGGCGGGCGGCTCCGTACGCGGGCCGGGCGGGGCGGAGTTGAGCGCGGGGGGCTGCTCCGTACGCGGTGCTTGCGGGGCGGAGGCGGAGCCGGGGGCGGGAGGTGCGGGCAGGGCCGTGCCCTCCCGTACCCCCTGGGCGTGCTCGTCCCGTACCTCCTGGGCGTGTTCGTCGGGGAAGCGTCCGTCGCGGGCGACGTGGCGGCGCAGCTCCTGTTCGGTGAGGGGGTAGACGTTCCAGTAGCGGCCCCAGCTGTCCTGGTAGTCGAGCGCCGGGTCGTGGCCGGGCAGGGTGTCCAGCGCCAGCTGGGCGCCGCGCATCACCTCGTGGAAGGAGTGGTGGCCCGCCGAGAGCGACATGGCGATCATCCCGGCCCGGATGAGTCCGAGGTCGAGGTCGATGCCCCACTGGTCGCGCATCCGGGCGGCGTGGACCAGGAAGCGGTAGGTCGAGCCCGCCGTGCCGGTCAGGACCAGGCCTCCGGTGTCCTCGGACGTGCCCTGGAAGGCGGAGTCCATGGCGAGGTCGTAGACGGACGAGGCGGGCATCCAGGTGAGCCCGAACTCGTTGACGGCCAGGGCCCGTTCGGCGCGGCTCAGCGGCGGGTGGACGTCATCGGGGTCCGTGGACAGCGTGTGTTCGGCCGTCGCGCGGGCGAGGGCGGCCTGCTTCTCGGCCGTGGTGAGGGTGTCGTCCAGCCTCAACCGCTCGGCCAGCCGCTCCAGTTCGGTGCGCCCCTCGGCCTGGCGGCGGCTGGGCCGCTCCGCCTCGATCTGCGGGTCGGGATCCTCCCGGCCGCCCAGCAGCTCCGGCACCAGGTCGCTGGAGATGCCCTGGAAGAGGAAGGTCACCAGCTCCCGCAGGTTGCCGGTGCGCAGCACCTGCTGGAGGGCGGGCCTGGTGGTGCCGACGGAGCCGGGCAGGCTCGGGTTGTCGCTGCCGAAGGTGGCGAGGGCGCGCGGGTACTGCAGCCGCGCGCGCTCCCAGGCGGCGCGCGCCATCGTGCGGAACTCCTCGGTCACCGCCTCGTGTTCGGCGAGGTGGTCGGCCAGCCGCTGCTCGAAGGCGGCGGCCTCCTCGGCGTACCGGATGCGGGCCCGGACCCAGGCGGGGACCGGGGCCCCGCGGTCGGGGCTGGGCGTCGCGGACCGGCGCCCGGGGCGCGGGGTGCCGGGGGCGGCCGTCGGGGCGGCACCGGAGGCGGGCCGGGCGGGCGGGCCCGTGAGGGTGGCGGGGCCGTCGGTGGTCGCCGGAGGCGTGGAGGGGCGAGGAGCCGGGGGTTCGGTGGCGGGCGGGGTACCGGCGGGCGCGGGGCGGACAGGTGCCGGAGGTGCGGGCTGCCGGTGGTCGTCGATGTCGACGCTCACCACCCGTCCCAGGTCCGGGTCGGTGGCGCGGCGGACCCGGCTGGCCTCCAGGGTGAGCGTGAAGTCGGAGAGTGTGACGTGGGGTCCGGGGGTGCCCTGCTGGAACGTCCGGAGCAGGGCGCCCAGCCGGCCCCCCAGGGCCCTGCCGACGGCCTCGGCCCGCTTGCGGCCGCTGTTCCGGGAGCGGTTGCCGTGTCCGGTGACGGTGACGTCGGGCAGCGGCAGGCCGTTGGCGCTGTTCCACAGGCCGGTACGGGCCAGGTGCAGGGCGAGGGCGTCCAGGGTCGGGGCAGCACTCTCCGGGAGGGTGTGCTGCTGCTCGGCGAAGCGAATGGTCCGCTGGTCGGGGCGCAGGGTGTGGCCGTGCAGGGCGACCGTGGTCAGCGGGTTGGCGACGGCGGGCGAACGGTCCGTCAGCAGGGCGGCGTTGACGGCGTGGGCGGACTCACCGGGGCGCTTGCTGTAGGCCCGGAGGAACCACTGGTCCTTGACGGGCCGGACGGACGAGGCGGCGAGCACGGCGTCCCTGGCGCGGCTGCGGGCCCGGTCCACCTCGCCCTGGGCCAGGGCGTGTTCGGGCCGGTCCTCGGTGTAGTGCCACCGCACGTGCTCGGCCTCGTGGACGGCGACCAGGGCGAGGGCGGCCCGGGCGAGGGACTCCGGCCGGGCGGCCTCCGCCGGATCGGTGCCGTCGTTCCGGGCGGTCTCGGCGCGCAGGCTCATCTCCTGGGCCAGGTCCAGGAGTTGGTCCACGTCATAACGGTCGAGGTTGTCCTCGACGATCGCGTCGAGCTGGTCCGGGGTGATCTCGGCGCGGGTGTGGTTCTCGTTCTCCAGGGTGATCTGGTGGGTGCCGTCCTCGCTGGCCAGCACCACCTGGGCGAAGTGGTAGGGGGCGTGCGGGCCGACCGGGTCGCCGGGCTTGGCGTGGTTGTGGGTGAACAGCTGGGCCCCGCCGTCGGCGGTGGTGCTCACCGACTGGATCAGATAGCCCTCGCCCACCTCGGCCCAGGCGTACTCGTTGACCCCGGCACGGGCGGCCGCCCGGGTGAGCGGCTCGCGCCGCGCGTTGTCCTGGGTGTGGCTCAGGGCGCGGCCGTACGCCTCGCCCGGGGTGGGCGCGCCGACGACCCCGCCGGTGAAGCGCGGGTCCCGGCCCGCCTGCCGGGCGGCCCAGCCGGGGGTGATGCCGCCGTCGGGGAGGGCGCCGTGGGCGACGGCGGTCAGCGCGTGGGCCAGGTGGTGGGTGCCGGTGACCTCGCGGCTGTGCAGGGCGTTGACCGGGGCCGTGGCGACGGTGCCGTCCGGGGTGCGGAAGGCGAGGTGTGAGAGCGGTGCACCGTCCGTCCCTGCGACCGCCCGGGCGAAATCGCGGGTGAAGGCGTGCTCGGAGGTGCCGGACGGGTTGAGGAACCGGGGCTCCACCCGGAACAGCGGTTCGCCGGGCATGCCGTCCTCCCGCCTGAGGACCACCCGCACCGAGGGGTCGGCCTCCAGCCGGACACCGGCCCCGGCGGCGGCGAGCCGGGCCGAGGAGCGCTCGATCGCCTCCCGGGTGGCGAACATCTGCCGTCCCCGGCCGGTGGTGCCGTCGACGGGGGCGTGCAGTGCGACCGTGCGGTCCGCGGAGATGTGCAGCGGCGGCCGTCCGGTGGCGGGAACGGTGGTCTCCGGCTCGGCGGGCAGGACCAGCGCGGGCCCCTCGTTCCCGTCCGCCGCCCGGACCTCCTCGACGGTCCGGGGGCCGGGCTCGGTGAGCAGCACTCCGGTGCCGCCGCCGTCGATGACCTCGTAGTCGCGGGTGATCAGGGGGCGGGGCCGCAGGGCGTCGATCCGGTGCTCGAACTGGGCCCGGTCGGCCAGCCGGTCGAACTCCGCGTCGCCGTCGCTGGTGGAGGCGCCGTCGCTGCCGTCCTCGCTGACGCTGTCGTCGCTGTCGCTGCTGAGGTCACGGGCGCCGGGCAGGCCGGACTCCTCCGCCGACGGGGGCGCGAGCCAGTCCGGACCGGTCTGCCCGGCCCCCCGGTGCACGACGAGGTGCGGCTCACCGGTGGTGGGGTGGGTCAGGACCTCCGCCGGCCCCTGCGGGTACCAGGCCGGGCGGCCCGTCGTCCCCACGACGAGATCGGCGACACGGGCGGCGAACGCCGGGGGCAGGGCGAGGACGAGGTCCGCGCCACGGGGCCGCCGCGAGTCGTACGAGATGATCCGGGCCATCTCCACGGGGTCCTGGACCACGAAGGTGCGCCACGGCGTGACGATCTCGACGCCACCGCCCTCGGCGGCCGTCCCCACGAACAGGTACGGGTTCCGCCACGGCGCGGGCCGCTCCACCGCCTGCCCGGACCGCTCGGCGAGATAGGACCCGGGGTCCGGCAGCCCGCGGCCCGCCCCCGTGAGGTCCCGGCCCGCCGGGGTGGAGTCCTCGCCGCGCAGCAGGGTCTCCTCCGCGAGGGCGTCCCGCCTGGTCTCGATCTGCCGGTCGACGAAGTACAGGGCGAGGTCCTCGGCGCTCGCCAGGTCGTCCGACGAGGCCTCCAGGGCCAGCGCCCCCAGGTCCCGTACGTCCTGGCCGGTCACCCGGGAACGGGCGGGCATGTGCAGGACCTGCCGGGTGAGGTCGGTCAGCCCGGCGCCCGGCGGACGGGTGCCCGCCGCGTCCTCGACCAGGGCGTACAGGGCCTCGGAGGTCTCCTGGAGGCGGACACGCGGCGCCCTGTTCCACTGGGGCCCGAACACGGTGGACAGCCAAGCGGGGTCGGCCCAGGGCGGGGTGGCGCCCTCGTCCTCGGAATCAGAGCTGGAATCGGCATCGGAATCCGCATCCTGGTCGGCCTCGGTCTCGGCGTCCGTGTCGGGGCCGGTGGAGCCGTGCGGCCGGGGGCCCGCGCCGGACAGGGTGCTGAGTTCGTACGCCTCCTCCTCGCCCTCCAGGCCGGGGTGGTCGCCGTCGGTCGGGGACGGGGGCGGCGGAAGGGGCACCTCCGCCACCACGGCCGTCTCCGGAGGCGTGGGCACGGGCACGGCGGTCTCGGGGAGGGGAAGCGCCGAGGTCTCCGGGGCCACGTGCTCGGTGGTCTCCGTGGGGGCGGATGCGGTCGGCGGAGGGGTGGGCATGGCCGGAGCGGCGGGCTTCTCCCCCGGCTTCTCGCCCGACTTCTCACCGGGTGTCTCCACCGATGTCCCGGCGGTCTTCTCCGCGCTCTTCCCGACGGGCGGCAGGGCGGTCTTCTCGCCCGTCTCCTCCGCCGTCTTCACCGTCTCCGGCGTCTCGGCTGCCTTCTCCGTCTTCTCCGTCTTCGGTTCGGGGGACGTCTCGACGGCCGGCGTCTCCGGGGCGGGAGCCGGGGCCGGGGCGGGCGTGCGCGGGAGCAGCGGTACGAAGTCGCCGCCGCGCCGGCGCAGCCGGAGGACGGGGGCGTCGGAGGTGGGGCCGGGGTACGTGTGGGTGGTGCCGTTCTCCTCGACCAGGACGACGGTGGTCCCGGTCGCCGCGGCCGCCCACTCGGCCACCGTACGGTCGGCTTCCGGGCCCCACGGGGCCTGGGAGAGGTGGCGGCGCAGATGGCCGTCGAGGGCTTCCGGGCTCGGCGCCGGAGCGCCCGGCCGGAGCTTCGGCGGCGGGGGCGAGAACAGCGCGTCGCGGTCCGCCCGGGCGCCGGGGAGTCCGTTGAGGCGCATCAGCTGCGCGGGGGGCAGGTCGGCACGGTCGCGGAGGCGCACCGCCTCGCCCTTGTCTCGCCCCGGCTGCCCGGCCGCGTCGCGCAGCGCCGAGGAGAGCGCGCCGAAGAAGCCGTTGCCCCGCCCGGCCGGGGTGCCCTGGGTGTACGTGGCTCCGTCGGGGGCGGTGAGGACCCCGTCTCGGTCCAGACGGTGGCGGGGGCCGGTGGCGTCGGCGGGCGGCAGCCAGGGCGGGGTCGTGTGGGTGCGGTGGGCGGGCGGCTTCGGGGTGGCCCCCGTGGTGCCGGGGGCCGGGGACGTACCGGTCGTGGTGCCGACGGTCGTCCCCTTCGTACCTCCACCCGTCGTCTCGGAGGTCGTACCCGTCGTACCTCCACCCGTCGTCTCAGCGGTTGTGCCCGTCGTCCCGGTGGTCGGCGGGGCGGGCAGCGCGGTCGTGACCGGAGGGGTGGCGTCGGGGGTGAGGGCGGCGGCGAAGAAGCCGTCGGCGGCGAACAGCACCGGGCCCGCCGTCGGCTCGGCCGTCGCCGGGTCGGCGCCGTGCGGGAGGAACGTCTGCGGCCGCCCCTCGCCCGTGACCACCGTCACCGGGGCGCCCAGGACCCGGGCCGCGAGCGCGGGCAGGAGATCGGCGCCTCCGTGGTCGCCCGCCCGGCGCACGGGCGGAGCCGGAGACCCGTCGGCCGGGGAGCCCTCGGCCGGGTCCGCCACGGGCTCGGGCGCGAACGGGCGGGACAGGGCGGCCATGGCCAGCGCCATCCGCTGCTCGGGGCTGGGCCAGACGGTCTGCGGGAGCCGCCCGAACGCGTCGAACTCCGCCTGTTGAGCATCCGTCAGATCAATTTCCGCGAAGTCCAGTTCGGCCTGGGTGAAGGTGTCCGCCGCGTCCAGGGCCAGACCGTCCAGCAGGTCCTCGTTGCCGTTGTCGCCCAGGGCCCACGCGAGCCGGTTGCGCGCGGCTTCGACGGCCTCGGCGGTGACCGACGGGTCGCCGGGGGCGGACGTGAACCGGTCGGCGAGGTCCGGGCCCAGCAGGAGGGACAGCTGCCCCTCACCCTGGGCCGTGGCGAGCAGCGCATGGAAGAACGAGGCCCCGTCGTGCGGGACTTCGTGCACCTGGTGCACCGTAATGCCGTCCGGCGAGGTGAGGGTGCGCGGGTCGGTGCCGGTGGCGTCGGTGACCTTGTACGGCTCCGGGGCCTCGGAGCGCCAGTCCGGCGTGGTGTACGTCTGCGGCGCGTCCTTCACCGGGACCGCGGCCGAGCCCTGGTGGTGGGCGGTGAGGCGGGCGGCGGCGAGGTGGAGACGGTGGTGGTCCTGGGCCGCGGTGTCCAGGTTGTCCTGCCGGCGGCGCACCTCGTCGCGGGCCGTCTGCCAGGCGGTGACGGCCGGGGACTCGGCGAGGGGCCGGGACAGGACCGTCGCCCGGCCGTCGTCGCCGAGCGCGGTGCGCTGGTCGTCGCTCAGGTCGAGCCAGGCCTCCCGGGCCTTCGCGCGGGCGTCGTAGTAGCTCTTCTCGGCGGCGGCGAGGTCGGCCGCCGCCTTGGCCTGGTCGTCCCAGGCCGTACGGGCCTCCTCGGGGAAGGTGGTGTCGTCGAGGAGGCCGTGGTCGCGGGCGATGTCCTCGCGCAGCCACACCAGCGCCGTGGTCTCGGCCTCGACGGCGCGCGGGCCGCGCCGGGGCCTGCCGAGGGCCTGCATCGGGCGGGAGTCGGTGACCCGGTGGTCGACCTCGGCCACCGACAGCCAGCTGACGGGGACCGCGAAGAGCATGCTGCGGTCGGTGACGACCTTGACGTGGGTGCCGAGGGTGGTGTCGGTGGCGCCCTTGAGCGCGGTGGAGTCGTTGGCTCCACCGATCGGCGCCGAGACACCGGGGTTGATCACGCCCGCGTTGCTGTTGCCCGCCAGGGGCGACGTACCGACCGCGCCCTCGGTGTTGTCGGCGATGCCCGCCTCCAGCGCGTCACCGGTCTTGCGCCGCTGCACGGCCTCCATGCGCGGCTTGTTCTCCACGGCGAGCAGCCGGGCGCCGGTGCGGTGCATCTTGGCGAAGAGGCGGGAGTCGGCGGTGTGGGACTGGCCGAGCAGGCGGGCGGAGGACTGGGTGGGCAGCGGGGAGCCGTCGGGGCCCAGCGCCTCGCGGAAGCCCGCCGTCAGGCCGACCTGGGAGGTGGCCTCCTGCTGGGCCTGGGCCGGGGCGGTGCCGAGCGCGGTGAGCGGGGTGTGCCGGGCCATCCGTACGCGTTCGGTGAGCGAGGCGCCCGTGTGGCGCTTGCCGAGGTCCGCGTCGCCCGGGAAGCCGTCGGCCCGTGCGGTGGCGAGGGTCAGGGCGTCCCGCACGTTGCCGGAGCCGACGATGTCCACGGCGAGGATGCCGGAGCCGATCGCGTCGTCGAAGGTCAGGATGTCCGGGTCGGTCTCACCGGTCTCCCCGTCCGTGGTCCGCCACCGGGCGACGGCCTCCGGGCGAGCCTGATCAGCCGTCAGAACGCGTACGGAGTGCGGGGGTTCGGGCACGTTCTGCTCGGTGAGCGCACCGTCCTTCCCGTCGCCCTCGGGGGTGAGGAGGCTGGCAGGGAGGATCTCGTTGAGGCTGCCGACGGGGGCGGTGACGGCGGGGCCGAGCGGTCGGCCGGACGCGTCCTCCAGGGTGGCCGTCAGGATGTACGTGGTGACGATCTCGGCGTGCGCCTGGGTGGTGGCGATGTTGGGCATCGAGGTGCTGCCCGTCGCCTCGGTCACGTTGCCCGACCGCTGCTTGGCCGCGGTGCCCTGGAGGGACGGGTTGGCGGCCAGGGGCCCGTCGCCCGGCGAGCGCTGGCTCGCGCTGAGCGTCACGTCGCCGCCCCGGTCCTGGGTCCGGCCGCCGACGTCGTCGCGTGCGGTGGTGCGGTAGTCCTCCAGCTCGTAACCGGTGCGCAGCCGCTCCACGGTGGTGGTGACCGGCGTCAGGGTCAGCCTCAGCTGCCCGGGGCTCCCCCCGACCGGCAGGTGGTGCGGGCTGGACCAGGAGCGGTAGCGGACCGGCAGGGCCATCCCGTCGGCGGTCAGCTCGTGCACATGGGAGCGGAGGAAGTCCGGCGAGAGGCGCTGGAGGACCTGCTCCCGGTCGTGCGAGGGCACGCCCCTCCGCTCCAGCTGCCCCGTCAGCTGCTGGGCCGCGCGGCTCGCGTCCAGCTGCCCGCTGGGGTGGGAGGGGAAGTGGCGGCGGCTCAGGAACGGGGGCAGCCGGTAGCGGCCGCCGAGGTTGTCCGGGGTGGCGGTCCCCAGCCCGTCGGGGGCGAGCCCGGCCTCGATGGCGTCCTGCATCGGCAGGTGGAACATCACCGCGTCGCGGATGCGCTGGAGGGCGGCCGCGGCCCGGCGCGGGGCGAGGGCGCGCCCGAACCCCTCGGAGATCCGCCCGGCGGCGGAGCTGATCCCGGTCCCGGCGCGGGTGCCGACCGCCCCCATCGCGGCCGTCCAGCGGTCCCGCACGGCCACGGTCTCGGCGGCGTCCGCGACGACCAGGTACATCCGGCCGGCGTAGCTGAGGGTGGTGTTGCGACCGCGGGTGAGGGTCTGCGAGACGCTGCGGCCCTTGCCCCAGGCGTACTGGAGGGCGGTGGCGTACGAACCGGCCACGGCGGGACCGCCGGGGGCCTGCTGCAACGGCATGTCCGCGCCCTGGAGACCGAGGGTGGTCCGGGACCCCTTGCTGGAGGTGCCCGCGACGCGGTGTTCGTTGCCGATGGTGGCTTCGAGGCTGCCCGGCTTGGGGTCGCTCTTCACCCGCAGGTTGCCGAGTTCGCCCCGGACCGCCGCCTTGAGGTAGTGCGTCGAGAAGGGGCCCGCTCCGGTGAGTCCGGTGATGCGGGAGCCGAACGGGCCGAGGTACTGGCCCAGTTGTCCGGCGATGCCGAGGTCCGCCATGGCCCGGCGCAGGGCGGTCCGGATCGGGGTGCCGGGCGCGCTGACGTGCCAGGAGGAGCCGGTGGCGCGGTCGGCGGTGTCCTGGACGAGCCGCTGGCGCTGTTCGCCGCCCTCGGTGCTGAGGACCACGTGCGGGGCGCTGAGCAGCTTGTTCACGAGGTTGCGGTCGGACGCGGCGGTCCGGGGCAACGGCCGGATTCCGTCGAGGAGTTGGTCCGCCTCGGCGGCGGAGAGCGGGGTCGGGGCAGGGGTGGGCGCCGGGGTGGGGCCGGTGGCCGGGGTGTCGGCGGGGCTGTGGCGCGGGGAGCCGTGGGCCGCGGGGACGGCCAGCTCGACCCGGCCGACGGTCTCGGTGCCCCGGGCGAAGAGGGGGCGCTCCTCGACCTTGCTGACGAAGACGCCCGCGCCCAGCAGCCCCACCGAGACCAGCCGGGTCCAGCCGCGCGGGCGGCGGTGGCCTTCGAAGGTGGCGCCCAACTCGACCTGGTAGCTGTAGAGATCGGCACCGTTCTGGAAGGTGAGCTGGTCGTGGGTGACCGCCACGGTGTTCTTGGTGGCCTTGCCGTGGGTCCTGGCGTGGCGCGCGCCGACGGCGACGTTGCCCGTCTGGCGGGGCAGCCCGCTGGTGGGCTCCTTGGCGTGGTCGCGGGGCGAGACACCGACCTCGATGCCGCCGGAGAGCGTGGTCGACTCCTGCTGCCCCTGCCCGGAGATCTCGGTGCCGATGACGGCGTTGCGCAGCGACCGTTCGCTCAGGGTCGTCTCGAACTGCCGGTCGGTGAGCCGGGCGCGCAGGACGAGGGTGTGGTGGCCGCGGCGGACCTTGCCGTCCTCGGTGAGGGTGACCGGCACCCCGGTGGTGGTCAGGTCGTCCAGACTCTGCGCGAGGGTCGGCCGGTTCAGCGCCTCCCGCACCTGGCGGTCGTTGTGCAGGGCGGTGCGCATCCGCCCGTCCCCGTACCAGAGCTTGGCCAGATGCGGGTGACGGAGCATCAGCGGCGGTACGAAGAGCGAGGGATAGGCCCGGTGGAGTGTGTCCAGGACCGTGTCGGTGAAGGCCTTCAGCGGATCCTGCGGGGCGGGCGCGGGGGCAGGCGCCGGAGCGGGCGTGACGGCCGTCGCGGGAGCGGGTGTCGGCGTGGGCGTGGAGGTGACGGCCGTCGCGGGGGCCGGGGTGGGCGTGGCGGTGGCCGGGGCGGTCGGCGGTACGGGGGCCGGCGTCGGGGTGGTGGCCGGGGCGGGGGTGGTCGTGGCGGGCGGGGCGGGGCGCCGGTCCGGTACGAAGCCCTCGGCGCGGACCTGGCCGCCCAGGTGGACCGGGTCCTCCCGGGTGAGGTACCACGGCACCGGCGGCTCGGCGTCCGCGTTCGGTCCGGTGGCACCCGGCGTACGGCTGTCCCAGCCCGCGAGGCGGCGCGCGTCCTGGGTGGAGATCCAGTCGAGGCTGACCACCCGGACCGGGCGGGCGGCGGAGGCGGGCTGGCCGGCGCCCCGCACCATCAGGGTGCGCTCCACCCGGTAGAGCGCCACCGGGTGGTTGCGGACGCGGCCGGTGACCTTGCGGGCAGCGTCGGTGCCGAGGTTGTGCCCCCGGCCCGCGCTGAGGTCCGCGCGGACCATGGGGCCGCCCTGGATGCGCACATCGGTCTCGGGGCCGATGACGGTGGAGTTGGGCCCGGCGGTGATCTGCACCCCGAGGCGGGTGTCGCGGGTGTGGGCCCGCTGGTTCTGATACGTGGTCTGGGTGAGGTCGCGCACCTCGGCGGTGACCGACTCGGTGACCAGGGTCGCCCGGTGCGGGATGGACCGCTCGACGACCAGGTGGCCCAGCGGGTGCTGACCGGCGCCCCGGGTCAGCTCGGGTCCGCTGACCGGTCCGGAGAACCGGCCGAAGAGCCCGAGCAGCCGCCCCGGCCGGACGTAGGAGACCAGCGTGCGGTGGGCCGAACTGCCGGGCCTGGCACCGGAGATGGCGAGCGCCACGTCCTCCGGCGGGTCCGTCAGGTGGAGCGCGGTCGTGTCGGTGATCCGCGGCTCGACGCCGTCCGGGAAGGTCAGCGTCCGCGGGGCCCGCTGGGGGCCCTTGAAGGGCACGGTCAGCTCGTCGGGCAGCCGCCAGCTCAGCCCGTCGCGCAGGGCGAACCGCGCGGAGTGCACCTCGGTGCGCTGCCAGTGGGGTGCGGTGGCGGGCGGGGTGCCCGGGGTGGTCGCGGCCGGTCCGGGGGTCTTCGGGGCCTCGGTGACCCGCTCCACGCGCACCCGGTAGTGGACGTCGTCCAGGTGCAGGTGGGAGCCGTCGACGGACCGGTACTCGCTCTGGTGGTACGCCTGGGTGCCCTGGGTGTAGTCGGTCTTCCGCGTCCAGCCCAGCGAGACGCCGATCTTCAGCATCCAGTTGAGCGGCGGGCCCATGCCGATCGCCAGGGCGATCCTGCGTCCGGTGCCGACGCTGCGCCCGCCGCCGTATCCGGCCTGGCCGCGCCGCATGGTGTCCACCCGGACGGTGGCCCCGCCGACGTCGGAGAAGCGTTCCCAGCGGTGGTACGGCACGGCCTCGACGATCATTTCGTGGCCGACCCCGGACTTCTCCCGGCCCACGAAGCGGGCCCCGCGCGGGGCGGTGAACGCGCCGGGCTGGTCCTTCAGCAGCCGCTCCACCTCCGCCCGGTCGAACTGGGTGCGGAGCTTCTCGGGCAGTTGGTCGAAGACCTGCTGGGCCACCTGGTCGGGCGAGCGCAGGGTGAGGATGCCGACGCCGTTGAGCAGCCCGGTCCGCGGACCGGTGGCGCTCCGGGGTCCGGGGCTGGGGCCGGTGCCGCCGCCGTCCGGGTCGGTGTCGGGGCTGATCAGGACGGCGGGCAGCCGACTGCCGTCGTCGAAGGTGACGGTGCGCGGGGCGGCGCCCGGCGGGCGGGCGTCGTCGCCGGTGAGCAGCCGGGCCGGGCGGTGCCGGTCGAGCTGGGTCTCCAGGGGGACGGGGTCGCCCCGGTCCGGGTCGGACGGGGTCGGGGTGTCCAGGTCGGTGACGCCGCCCATGCTCCGCAGCCACTCCCCGAACACGTCGGAGCCGGCCGGGTCCGGGGTCGCCGGAGCGGTCGGCGGCGCCGGGACGGGGGCCGGGGTGAGCGTGGTCAAGGGGGCGGTCGTGGGAGTGGTCGTCGGGGTGGGCAGGGCGGCGGCCGGGACCAGGGCGTCGTAGTGGTCGGAGCCGTTGTAGGCCAGGTGCAGCACACCGCCGTCCCCGCCCGGGTTGAGCGGGGCGGTGAAGGTGTGCCCGGGCGACGTGGTGTCCGGTCCGACGAGCCGCAGCTCGACGCCGAGGGTGTGGGCCAGGGCGAGCGGCAGGACATCGGCGAAGGGCGAGGACCACAGGCCCCGTTCCCCGGCCGCCTCCACGATCAGCCCTCCGGTGCCGATCCGCCGCGCGTCGGCGGGCGTGGACGCCACCTCCGCGAGCCGGGAGTAGCCGCTGTCCCGGAGGATGCGCCGCCACCGCCGTCCGTCCCCGTCGGTGACGACCTCCTGCGCGATGCGGTCCCAGCGCCGCCCGATGTGCTCCCGCGCCTCCGGGTGCGAGACACCCGCCAGGGCGGTCATCCGCAGGTCGTCGACGACGGCGAGCACCGGGTCCGGCGTGGCCTCGACGGCCGGGGCGAGCAGTTCGGAGCCGGTCAGCCGGTCGCGGAGCAGGCTGCGGAGTCCGGCGACGTTCCGCGCGGCCCAGGCGGGCGGCACGGTGGTGGCGCGTGCGCTGTCGAGCAGCGCCCGGAAGAGGCAGTCCCCGTCGGCCCGGGCGGGCAGCTTGCGGAAGGGGACGCCGGCCACGTCGATGGTGTCGGAGAGGGCAGGCACCGTGCTGTCCTCGCTGAACAGGTCCACGTCCCCCGCGATGCTCTCCGGCCGGTCCGCCGGGGCGGGTCCGGGGCGGTCCAGGCGGCGGGCCAGCTCGGCGGAGTCCTCGGGGCCGAGGCCCAGTTGGGAGACGGGGAGCGGGGCGTCGGAGAGCGACCAGGCGACCTCCGCGGACCGGGCGTAGGCGAGGCCGGACACATCGGACCGCGAGACCAGGGTGTCCGGGGCCAGTGAGGGCGGCGGGGCGGGCGGGGGCGGCAGCAGGCTGTCGAGGGTGGTCGTGGGAGTGGCACCGGACCGGAGCGCGGCGGCGGCCTCCAGGAACGCGGTGTACTGGTCCGGGGTGGGGCCGGTGGACGGGTCGACGGCCGTGGCGTAGCCGGTCGCGGCGTGCCAGTCCGCGACCATGCGGTCGAGCAGGTCCGGCGTCATCCGGCCGTCGCCGTACCGGGCCGCGGTTCCCGGGTCGCGCCAGCGGAGCCCGTCCACATAGGCGAGCGCGGCCAGCGCCTCCCGGTTGCCGGGCCGTTGTTCGGCGTCCGGGCCGAGCGCCTCCCGCAGCGTACGGATCTGCTGGAGCGTGCGGGCCCGGGCGAACGCGTCGGCCGGGTCGGGACCGCTGTGCAGTCCGGCGTCGCGCGCCAGGTCGTCCAGGGCGGAGCCGGAGGGTTCCGGAGTGAACAGCCGCCACCGCCCGGGCCCGCCCGGGCCGTCGCCGAGCACCGCCCGTACGTTGCCGTCGCGGTCCTTCGCGGTGCCCGCCTCGGTGGTCGGCGCGTACACCGGGCGCCCCGTACGGTTCGCCACATGCTGGGCGACCGGCAGTCCCGCGATCCTCGGCTGCTGCCCGGTCTCGCAGGAGAACAGCACCAGCGGCCGGTCCTGGTCCCCGTCCTGCGCCCAGGACTTGAGCACCTCACCGAGCTGCACGCCGCTGACCTCGACGGTGGGGTGCGCGGCGTTGTCCGTCCCGAGGGTGACGGTACGGGGCGTGCCGTGGCCCACGAAGTAGTCGGCACCGCGCTCGGTGCCGGAGCCGGGGAGCGGGGCCGGCGCGCCGGTGAAGACCGTACGGGGAGGGGGCGCGGTCCCGTCGGCCCCCGGGGTCCCCTCGGAGGTGGTGCGCACACCCCGGAAGGTGTCCTGGCCGAGCAGCGCCCGGCGCCCTGCGCTCCGTCCCGTACCGTCCTCGGCCGGGCTCTGCGAGATGGTCACCGTCCGTACGGCGGTGCCGGGTTGCGGTGCGGCCGCCGTGCTCGCCACGAGGCGCCGCAGCTCGGAGAAGGGCACCGTCTTCCCGCCGAGCGTGGTGACGGAGGGCCCGGCGGTGGTGGACGGGACGGTCCCGCCACGGGTGGCCGGGGTGGTGGAGGTGGTGACGAGGGCGCCCGGGGTGGTACCGGAGTCCGGACCGGTGCGGCTCGGGGTACCGCCCGTCTCCGGACCGGTGCCGCCCTCCCGCCCGCCTTCCAGGTGCACTTCGGTGGCGGCCTCGCTCCAGGGCCGGGCGTCGGCGGCCAGTTTGGAGACGGCGGGGCCTTCGGCGGTGACCGTGGAGGCGGTGACGACCGGTGGCTTGACGTCGGGGGCCGGCTCACGACCGGAGGCGGACACCGGCAGCTTCACGTCCGAGGGCGACTCGGGACCCGCCGTGGACGTGACGGGCGGCTTGACGTCGGTGCCGGGCTCACGACCGGACGGCGGCGCCGGCGACTTGACGTCCGACGGCGACTCGGGGCCCGACTCGGACACGACAGGAGGCTTCACATCCAGGGCGCGCTCCCGACCGGACGTCGTCACCGGAGGCTTGACGTCCGGCCGCGACTCCGGACCCGAATCCGAGGTGACCGGCGGCTTCACGTCGGCACCGGACTCACGACCCGATGTCGAGGCCGGGGAGCCGGTGTCCGTGGGGAGGTCCGAGCTGGTGGTGACCACCGTCGGCCGGGAGCCCGGAGACTCCTCGGGACCGGCGGTGGTCCCGGTGGTGTCGGCCGGCCGGGCATCCGCGCCGGGACCGTCGACGGCGCCCGGGTCCGTCGTCGTACCCGACTCGGCCGCCTTCACCGCGGGCGACTCGGCATCGTCCTGCCCGGGCTCGGCGGGGCCGGGGTTCTCCGGCGTCCCCTCACCGGACGGCTGCTGTACGGAACCGGAGTTGCCGACCGGTCCGCCGGGCGTGCCGGGACGCGGTGCCGGTGACGTGCTGGAGTTCGGCGGGGCGGAGGTCGTCGTGGAGGTGGTCGAGGTCGGTCCGCCGGTCGTCGTGGCGGGCGGAGCGGCCGTGGTACCCGGAGGCGGAGGCGCCGTCACGACCGGTGGTACGCCCAGGGCATCGGCGAGCGGCAGCAGCACGTTCGCGCCGGGGAACGCCGTGTCCACCGGCGCGTCCGGGCCCCCCGCGAACTCCGGTCCGGTGAGCGGGCGGACCTGCACCGGGGCGCCGGGGCCCTCCCGGGTCAGCTCGACGGCACCGCGTTCGGTCAGCGCCGCGTCGCCCCCGCCCGGCGGGCCGAGCACCACGGCCCGGTCCACCCCGGCGCCGTCCAGCAGCGCGGCGGCCTCCGGCGACCCCTCGGCCGCCGGGGGCAGGTTCTCCGCGACGATGACGGTCAGCGGTGCGTCGGTGCCGGTACCGGTACCGGTGCCGGGCGAGGCCACCGGCCCCGTACTGTCACGGGTCTCCGGGCCCTCGCCGCCCACCTCACGCCCTCCGGAGGCGTTGCCCTCGTCGGCGGTGTCGCGGGTCTCCGGCCCCTGCCCGGACGGCTCCTGCCCGGAACCGGGGGTGTCCCGCACCCCGTCGCCCGGACCGGTAGCGGTGCCCTCGCCAGGGGTTGTGCCCGGCCGGCCGACGGTGTCCACGCCGTCCGGGGCCGCGCCCGTGGGCGTACCGGGCCCGGGGAGCGGCGCGGGCGTCCCCTCCCCCGTACCCGGCGGGTTCACGGTCACCGGTGTGCCGAGGCTCTCCAGCGCCCGGCGCACCTCGTCGGCGTCGATCAGGGCAGCGGGCCCGTTGCCGGTGGGGACCACCCGTATCTCGGGCAGCTGGGACAGGTTGCCGTGCAGACCGTCGCGTACGCCGATCTCGGCCGGTCCCGGGGGCCGTTCGCCGCGCAGGGCCGCGAGGTCGCGCAGCGCCTGGTCGCGCACCTCGGGCGGCCCCTGGTGGACCTGCTGCCACAGGGCGTTCTCGGCGGCGGTCACCGGCAGCGGGCCCGGGGTGTACGCGGGCGGGTCGACCGGGACGTACGCCGGGGGGTCCTGCGGGGTGTACGGCGGCGGGCTCTCCGCCACGACGGGCCGCGGGGAGGAGGAGTTGGTGAACTCGTCGAGCCCGGTGGGGCGGGGTGCCCCCGGGCCGTCGCCGTCGAAGCCGCCGCCCGAGGACTCCGTACGCGGCGGGCCGTCGCCGGTGCGGCCGGAGCCGTCGCCGTCGCCGGTCCGCGCGGGGGCGTCGGAGGCCGCGCCGCCGGAGATGGTGGGCGGCTGGTTGCGCAGGTTCTCGATGGCGGTGCGGAGTTCGTTGCCGGTGTTGAGGGCGATGTCGGAGAGCCCGCCCTCGACCTTGCTGCTGACGCCCGCGCCGACGAACGTGGTCCAGTTCGAGGAGAAGTCGCCCTCGAAGGCGCCCTTGATCAGGATCTCGCCGACCGTCTCGCCGCCGCCGGCCGCGGCGAAGTCGAGGACGCCCTTGAGTCCGTAATGTCCGGCCAGTGCGCCGGGGCGGTCGGCGTTGTTCTCCAGCAGGCGGTAGTTGCGCCACAGGTCCGGGTTGGAGCGCCAGACGGCCGGGTCGTAGCGGAAGGTGAACGGCCGGTCGCGGAGGAACGCGGGCAGGTCGCTGTCCAGGTCGGGGCGGGGCCGGGGGCGGTCCTGGGGACCGCCCCCGGGCACCGGATCCGGCTCGGGGCCCGGCTTCGGCCGCGGTCCCGGTTCGGGGGACGGATCCGGGCCCGGCTTCGGCCCCGGGGTGGGCTCCGGGGTGGGGGTCGGCTTCGGCTGCGGGGTGGGCTCGGGCTTCGGCTTCGGCTCGGGGGTGGGCGTGTCCGGGCCGGGCTTGGGGTTCGGGCTCGGGTTCGGGTTCGGGGTGTCGAACTTCAGGTCGGGGCCGGGTCCTGGCCGGTCCTTGAACGGGGGCCCGTCCTTGAGGAAGTTCATGTCGTAGCTCTTCACGATGTTCTTCGCCCAGTTCTCGAAGACGCTCGTGAAGAACCCGGCCGCCGCGCCGAACGCGGCAGCCTTGCCGATGTCGCCCCAGTCGATGCCGTCCGGACGGCGGCCCTCGGGGGCGAAGTTCATCATCGCCAGCCGGACGGCGAAGGTGGTGAACGCCTCCGCCAGCGCCTCGCTGAGGGACGGCATCAGGTGGAGCCGCTTCATCAGGTGGCTGAAGAGGGTGAGGAGCACGAACCGGCTGCGCAGCTTCGCCATCAGGATCTGGCTGGCGGAGGCGCCGCCCGTGAAGAAGGACAGCGCGAGATAGATGGCGATCTCGATGAGCAGCCGGATGATCTCGGCGATGACCTGCCACTTGGACTCCATGACGTCCATGCCGGTCTTGCGGCGGCCCGCGCCGATCTGGTCGAGCTGCTTGGTGAACTCCAGGAGGTAGTTCTTGCCCTGGTCGTCGATGAGCGTGCCCATCGCCTGCTTGTAGGAGACGGCCAGTTCGTCCGGCATCGCCTGGGCGATGTCGTGGACCGACTTCTCGATCAGTCCGGAGAGCTGCTCGATCTTGCGGGCCATGCCGGTGAAGTTGTACTGGCTCTGGTCCGCCAGGTCCTCGTCGATCGTGGTGAGGAACTCCCCGGTCAACGCGAAGATCATCGCGTTGATCTCCGGCGTGGGCATGATGCTCAACGGCGGCCGCCTCCGGTGCCGTCCGGGCAGCCCTGACCGGCCGCTCCCCCGGTGGTGCGGGAGCGGCCGTCGCGGCGGAGGTCAGTGGCGCGCACGTCCGCCCGAGCCGCCGCCGTACGCACCGTCGGTCTCGGTGCGGCTGTTGTACTTGTGGAGGCCTTCCAGGTTGGTGTCCCGGGTCTGGCGCACCAGGTGGATCTGGTCCTTCATGGCGGCGGTGCTGGCGCTGAGCGCGTCCCGGAAGCCGGTCATGGTCGCGGTGACCTTCTGCGTCTCCTCCCGGTCCCGTTCGGTGGCCTTCTGGCTCATCTCGTCCGTGCTCGCGGCCGTGCCGGTCCAGCCCGCGGTCTCGAAGACGCCGTCGCGGAAGTCCGTCAGGATGGACATGGCCAGTTCGGCGATCTGGTCCTGCTGTTCGGTCAGCGACTCCACCCGGCTGGGGTCGAAGTAGTAGCGTCCGGCCATCTCAGTCACCGTCCTCGTCGAGCGCGTCCCGCCAGGCGGGCTTGGCGGCGTCCGGCCGCGGCCGGTCCTCCTCGTCGTTCTCCAGCACCTCGGGGCCGAAGATCTTCGCCCAGTCGACCTCGAAGCCCGGCAGTTCCGGCACGGCGCTGCTGGCTTCGGTGAAGGGCATCAGGGCCTTCATCACATGGCGGTTCATCGCCAGCCGGGCCTCGGCGGCCGCCTCCATGACGCTGGCCGCCAACTCCTGGGGGACATGTCCCGGTACTTGTTCTCCAGGAACTCCAGGCTGGTCAGCTCCCCCTGGGGGCCCACGGTCACGCGCACCGCGCGGTCGGAGGAGAGACGGGCGAACGAGGCCTGCCGCAGCTCGTGTTCGGTCCGCGCGATGGCTTCCTGTGCTTCCTGGAGTTCGGCCATCGCCGTCTCCAGACGCTTCTCCAGAGGTTCCGGCACGCCCATGTTCCCTTCTCCGTTCCTGTCGACCCCGGTGTGCCGCCCCACGGAGCGCACACCTTGATCAACACCTGACGATTCTGCTGGTGACCGCCCGTCGGGGGAAGCCCGTACGGCCCGCCGTCCCTATGGGATGCGTCTCTTCTCCGCCCGGGGGCGCGGAGCCGGTGCGGTCACCGTCCGATCACGGCGGGGCTGCCGCCCTCCTCGGTGCCCCAGACGTCCTCGTCCTCCTCCAGGTACGCGGAGGAACTGGTGGTCCTGCGGGCGCTGTCCGGCTCCTCGGCGGCCCGGGGGTCGCTGCCGTTGCTGGTGGTGGAGACCCGGGGGGCGGGGGCGAGGAAGGTGTCCTCGCTCTCCTGGCGGTTCCAGGCACCGCGGCGCCGGCGTTTGCGGCGGGCGCTCTCCTCCGCCGCGTCGACCAGCACGGCGCGCACGCGTTCACCGTTGCCCTTCTCGCCTCCGGCGCCGCCCATGCCCGCGCCGCCCATCGGCATACCGGGTGAGCCGGGCATCCCGGGTGCGCCGGGGGCACCGGGGGGCGGCCCGCCCTGTCCGGTGGGCTGGCCGGGGTTGAGCCCGTCGCCGGTACCGTTCCCGAGGAGGGCGTTGTCGAGCGCGACGGGCCCGAGGCTGCCGCCGCTGTTACCACCGCCGCCGAGGTCCAGGCCGGAGAGCGGCACGTCGCGGGAGACCGTGCTGGGGCCGCCGCCGGAGGAGCCGCCGCCTCCGTTGCCGTTCAGGCTGCCCAGGTTGCCGAGGTCGAGCCGTTCGCCGGGGCCCCGGTCCAGTCCGGAGTTGAGCCCGCCCAGGTCGACGGTGCGGGTGTTGCCATCGGGGTCGGTGATGGTCGTGCGGCCCGTCTCCGGATCGGTGACCTGCACCGTCCCGTCCGGGAACGTCGTCTTCAACTGACCGTTGTCCAGAACCGTCTTCGACCCATCCGGATTGGTCACCTCCGCACCATGCGTCAGATCCACCGTCCGCGTCGAACCATCCGGATCAGTGATCGTCAACCGACCCGTATCCGGATCGAACGAACTCCGACTCCCATCCGGAAACACACTGTTCAGATCGCCATCGAGCCCCAACGACGTACGACCACCCGTCGGGGTCTCCCATCCGCCACGAGCCCCGTCCATACCATCCAGGTCCAACCGGTCCAGCCCACCGGAGGAGTTGTTGAGTCCGCCCAGGTCGACGGTGCGGGTGTTGCCGTCCGGATCGGTGATGGTCGTACGGCCCGTCTCCGGATCGGTGACCTGCACCGATCCGTCCGGGAACGTCGTCTTCAACTGACCATTGTCCAGAACCGTCTTCGACCCATCCGGATTGGTCACCTCCGCACCATGCGTCAGATCCACCGTCCGCGTCGAACCATCCGGATCAGTGATCGTCAACCGACCCGTATCCGGATCGAACGAACTCCGACTCCCATCCGGAAACACACTGTTCAGGTCACCGTCGAGCCCCAACGACGTACGACCACCCGTCGGGGTCTCCAACCCACCAGGAGCACCATCGAGGCCACCCAGGTCCAGCCGGTCCAACCCACCGGACGGGTTGTTCAGCCCGCCCAGGTTGCCGAGGTCGGTGGTCGTGGTACTGCCGTCCGGGTTGGTGGTGACGGCCTGTCCGGTCCGCGGGTCGATGACCTGCTTGGAGCCGTCCGGGAAGGTGGTCGTCAGGTTGCCGTCGCGGTCGAGCGAGGTGACCGAGCCGTCCGGGTTGGTGATCTTGGCTCCGCCGGAGAGGTTACGGGTGACGGTGGAGCCGTCCGGCGAGATGGTGGTGAGGTCCCCGGTCTCCGGGTCGAAGGTGCTCCGGCCGCCGTTCGGGAAGTCCGTGGTGATCGCCCCGTCCCGCAGCCGGGTGCTGCCTCCGGTCGGCGTGTTCAGGCCGCTGTTGCCGAGGAGGTTGCCCAGGCTCCGGGTGAATTCCTGGTTCGGGTTGCCGCGTGTGCCGTCCTGGTTGCCGTTGAGGGGGCCGAAGTTCACCGGGCCGCTCTGGGTGACCGGAGGGATGACGCCCGGGGGGAACGCACCGGGGCCGCCGTTCAGGTCGTCGCTCAGGTTCCCCAAGTCCCCCAGATTCCCCAGGCTGTTGAGCGCCTCGTTGTTCGCGTTGCCCAGGTCACCCAGGCTGTTGAGCACGTCGTTGTTGGCGTTGCCCAGGTCGTTGAGGTTGTCGAGCGCCGTGTTGTTGATGTTCCCGAGGTCGTCCAGGACCGTCTTGTTGTTCTGGTTGAGGTCGTCCAGGATGCCGTTGCTGTTCTTGTTCAGATCATCCAGGAATTCGTTGTTCTTGCTGTTCAGATCGTCCAGGATGTCGTTGTTCTTGTTGTTGAGGTCATCCAGGATGTCGTTGTTGTTCTTGTTCAGGTCGTCCAGGAAGTCGTTGTTGTTCTCGTTGAGCTTCTCGAGCCACTCGTCGATGTCCGGACCGCCGCCGCCCGTGGGGTCGTTGAGCTTGTCGTTGGCGTAGTCCTCGCCCGCCGTGCTGGTGGTCTTGGGCTTCGGGACGTTCTCGGTGAAGTCCTTGGTGAGGTCCAGGAAGCGGTTGTTGAGCTTCGACGTCTCCGCGATGGCCGGCCGGATCAGATCCTGGTCGACGCCCTGGTTCCACAGTTCGACGGCCCGGTCACCGACCTTCTTCCAGTTGGCGATGTCGCTCAGGTCCCCGTAGATCGGGTGCTCCTGGAGGAAGCCGCCCTTGGGCGAGTGGGTGACGCTGGTGTATCCGGCTCCCTGGTAGCCGGTGTGGGTGTAGGCCTCGATGTCGCTCTGGCCGATGTTGTGCTCGTTCACCCACATCGCGAGGTCGTCGAGCAGATAGCGCAGCACCCGCAGCGGGTCGTAGTGGGGGGACTGCGCCCACTCCAGCCAGTTCCCCAGCAGGTTCGTGGCACTGTCCTTGAGGGTCTGGCTGCCGATGGACAGCGCGCGGGAGTAGACCGTGCCGCCGCTGCCGGTGGCGTCGTCGGCGTAGGTGGAGGCGCCGAACGTCTCGACGTACCCGTCGTAGTTCTCGCGGACCTTCTTCAGCAGATTGCGGAAGACATCGGCCGCCTCGCCCTTCCAGCTCGCGTCCTCGCGGGCGAAGCGGTCCTCCCAGTCCTTCAGGACGACGGCCTTGTTCTTGAAGAACTGGGCCGCCCGGTCGAAGGACTCCCCGGTATCGGAGAAGGACTTGAGCACGACGGCGTTGTTGTCGTCCACCTGGAGCCCGGCGAACTTGACGCCCTCGGTCCCGCCGTCGCGCAGCGCCATGAGTGCGGCCCGGGGGCCGTTCATGTACTGGGCGAGCGGGATCGTGCTCATCTCCTGCTTGTTGTAGTCCTTGAACTCGTTGCCCTCACGGACGCTGACGTCGTCGACGTCCTCGGACGAGGTGCTCGCGAAGTGGATCTCGTTGTCCGACTTGACCCGGCCCTCGAAGACGATCCGGGCCTGCATGAGGACGGTCTTCTTGTTCTTGTTCAGGAAGTAGATGTCGTAGTCCTGGCCCTCGTTGACGAGGAAGCCGGACTCCGAGACGACGGACTTCAGGTCTCGTTCACGGATGTCCATCCGGAACAGCGGGCCACCGCTGGTCGAGGTGAGCTTCTCGAAGATCGTCTTGCGGTCCGGCACCGGATAGCCGGTGATGTGACGGACCAGGGTCGCCCAGGCGTCATCGGTCTCCGCCTCGTACCCCTTGAGCGTGTTGATGTTGTCGCGGGAGTTGGGGTCCGCGTTCCCGACCTCAGCCACTGGTGGCCCCTTCGGTGCTGGTCCTCGTCCTGGTCCTGGTGCCGGTCAGGAGTTTCCTTCGCTGCCGCCGGTGCCTCCGACGGTCAGGGCGTCCACCTCGTCGAAGGTCTGGAGCAGCGTCTGCGCGTCGATCGCGTCGAGATTCTTCTCCTTGGTCTTGTTCGCCTCCTCGATGGTCTCGGTGAGGGCTTCCTTCAGCTCCTTGAAGAGGGTCACCTGGTCACCGAGGAGCTTGTCGATCCCGGTGGCCGCCGTGGTGATGGAGGTGAGCAGCGTCTTGCCGGAGATCAGGTCCTCCTCCTCGCCCCGGCCGATCTTGCCGATGCGCAGGATCTGCTGGTCCTTCTTGGAGTTCTCCTCCGTGGTGTATCCGGCGACCAGGTCACCGAGCGGGCGGACGCCGTCCTTGGTGTCCTCCCGGTGGCTCTTCGCATCGCGCTGGACCGGCTCGACCTCGTAGTCCCGGAAGTTCTCCATCTGCTTGAGGTCGAAGTGCTTGACGTCGGCCTTCTCACCGGCCATGGGGCATCCTCCTCGGGTTCGGTGCCGGATGGGGTACGGAGCGGCGGGCGCCGGAGGTCTCCGGTCGCCCGCGACGCGTCCGGGTCCCGCCCGCCGACGGGGCGGTGGGGCGGAACCCGGAGTCGGCTAACGGGCCCGTACGTTGCCCCAGTTGTCGGCGCTCCGGCGCTCGTCCCGCGAGTGGCTGTCGTGGATCGTCTGGACCAGGTCGCCGCTGTCGCGGAGCAGCTCCGCCATGCGCTGGGTCGCCTGGTTCCACTCGAACTGCACGCCGCGATACATCTCCTGGTCGGCACCCTCCCAGGAGCTGATCAGCGGCTTCAGCTCGCCTTCCAGGTTGCTGAGGGTGGTGATGATCTTCTGGGTCTCCTGTGCCAGCTCCTCGATCGCGTGGCGAACCTTGGCGTACTGCACATCGATGATGCCGTCGGCCATGACATCTCCTCTCGGATGACCGGGCCCGGGGCCCGGGGGTGCTCAGGGGTTTCCGGCCTCCGCTCGGAGGACGGTCGACGCGAGGAAGGTCAGCGCAGCGCCTCGAAGACGCCCTGGCTGGTCTTGCTGTTGAGCACCTCGGTGAGGTCCCGGTTCTCCTGCGCCAGCCGGTTCGCCGAGTCCACGTTCTCCTGGAGCGCGTTGATCATCTTGCTGATCTGGACGACGACCTTCTGGGACTCGCCGGTCCAGCTCCGGAAGAGCTTCAGCAGGGCCTGGCCCTCGTCGCCTCCGACACCCGAACGCGCCGCGATCTGGGCAACGTTGTCCTGGATCTTCTCCACCGAGTTACGGGCCGACTCGAGTGAGGAGACACCTCCCAAGCCTTTGGCATGATCCGCCCTGCGCTGGCCAGTGTCCGCCATGTCACGCTCCCTTCGTCGAGGCAACTCTCGTCACGTGGTTGCCCGCTGAGGTTATGGAGAACCTCGCGTGCGGCGCAACGTACGCAAGGAAGATTTGAGCATAGGACGGGTTCCTGCATTCCGTGCACGGCAAGGAAGTTGATCCGATGTTTCCGCGAAATGAACGCGGATGGGGGCCGGATGGCCACGCGGCGGGGTTCAGACAGGAAACGGGCACCGGAAGAATCCGAACGGGCAGCGGGGCGGCCCATTTTCTGAGCTTTATCTGAGGTTTCTCCTGAGAATTCCCCACCAAATCTCCCCGAGCGGCACCGGGCTGTGCGCACCACCTGAGCCGCCCTCATTTCCCGTTCCAGCGCTGTTGGGAGCATTTGGGCGGATCATGGCCGGGAGTCGGCCGCGCCCACGGCCTTGGGCGATCCGGCCGCCGTCTTCTCGCCGTCCGCGCACCGGGGGGCGGTGACCCTGGGCTCGGCGGCGCCGGTGGCGGCGGCCGGGTCCAGGTCCGCGCCGGTCGGCAGGGCCGCGAGGAGCGGTGCGGGTACGGAGCCGATGTCCTCCTCCCCGTACCCGAGCGCCGCCAGGGCGTCCTTGCCCGGTACCCGGTACTTCACGCCGTTCTCCGCCACCAGGTAGGTCGTCGCCGCGTGGGCCGCGCCGCTGGCGTGCAGGGCCCGTACCAGGGCGCCGTGCCCCGGCCGTACGACCGTGGCGTCGGTGGAGGCGCAGGCCTCGGCCAGCGGCTGGGCGGCGCCCTGCGAGAACGCGACGGGGGCCAGCCCGGTCAGCGGGACCAGGACCGACCGGATGCGGGCGCCGCCGTTGCCGCCGTCGACCTGCGCGCAGAGCGCGGTGCCGCGCGGCGCGGACTGCGGGGCGGGAGGCGTACGGGGCAGCTCCGCGCCGGCCGCCGGGGGCGTGGCGGACTCCTTCGCGCGGTGGGTGCGCAGGGCGTCGGCGCCGACCGCGCGGGCCTTGGGCGAACTCCCCTGGTAGGCGTCCTTCTGGGTGGCCGGGTCGCCCAGCACGAGGGCGGCCTCCAGCCGGGAGAGCGGCACCAGGCCGTCCTTGCGGAGCAGGTGGTACGTGCTGTCGCCGCCGGGGACGCTGACCTCGAAGAGCTGGCCGACGCGGCTGGGTTCGCCGCCCAGGACCGGGCCCTCCTCGCCGCGCCCCGGGACCTCCGGGGGCTTCAGCGCGGGGCCGGGGGCCAGGGCGTCGAGGAAGGCGGCCGAGACCGGCATGGCCCGCTCGGAGCCGTAACCGAGGGCGTTACGGGCGTCGGAGGCCCGGTCCAGGGGCAGCCGGCTGCCCCGCCACACCAGGTACTCGGCGCGGTCCGGGCCGCTGACGAGGACGCCCCGGTCGGCGCCGACGTCCTGGGTCTCCAGCGGGGCCCCGGCGACCAGCGTGGTGGCCCCCGCCTGCTCCACCCCGGCGCCCGCGACGGCACCTGAGGTGCTGGGCAGCGCCCCGTCCGGGCCGGTCACGCACATGTGCCAGGCCCCGGCGTCCAACTGGGCGGGGCCGGGAAGGGTGTCGGGGGCGCCGGGGATGCCGGCCGGAGCGCCGACGGGCACGTCCCGCAGCGAGGCGGTGGAGACGTCCACGGCCTTGAGCTGGGCGCCTCCGATCAGCCGGGCGGAGGCGTAGTTGCGCACCGGGTGGAGCACCCCGTCGGTGCCGGTCCACAGATAGCGGGCCCCGGTCTCACGGTTGACCACCAGGTTCTCGCCCTTGCGCCAGGTCTCGTTGCCGCCGGGGCGCAGCAGCCCGTATACGGTGGCTCCGGCGCCGATCAGGACGGTCACCAGCAGGCCGAAGACCACGCCCCGGGTGGTGCGGCCCAACGGGCTCTCCGGGGCGTCCGGGTCGGCGGTGAGCAGGCCCGAGCTGAGCCTGCCCATCATGAATCCGTGGGCCTGCACCTGGTCGCGCTTGGACTGCACGGCCTCTCCTCAACTCGTCTTCCATCAAGCGGCGTACGGGGGGGAATCAGCCGAACAGGCCGCGCAGCCAGCCGAAGAGGCCCGCGACCCACAGGGCGAACGGCAGCAGCGCGACCGCGAGGCCGGTGTGGGCCAGCTCCGCGGCCCGGCCCCAGTACGGCAGCATCCGGCGGCCGGGCACGACCCACGAGGCGGTCACGAGACCGGCCGCGGCGGCGAGCAGGACCGCGAAGACCACCAGGCGGCCGTCGGCGTCGCTGTCCACCGCCCAGGCGCGGGCGAGCAGCAGCAGCCCCCAGATCCCGGGCACCACGAGGGTGAGGCGCTGGCCGATGTCGATCAGGCCCCGGGCGTGCAGGAGCAGCAGCAGGGACAGGGCCAGCGCGGTGAGCGTCTCGGGCAGGTCGGGGGTGTGGGCGAGGACGGTCAGGGCGGCGGCGACGACGGTTCCGGTGGCGGCGAAGAGGGCGGTGACCCAGCGCCCGGCGAGTTCGGTGCGTTCGGCGACCTCGTCGCCCGCGTACGGGTCGATGCCTTCCTGGAGTTGCCCGGCGGAGGAGGGCAGGGCGGGCATCCGCATCCCGGCCAGTTTGAAGGCGAAGGGGGCCACGGCCCCGGCGGCGAGCGCGATCACGGTGGCGACCAGCGCGACGGCGGCGGGCACGTCCAGGCCGGAGTAGCCCATCAGCGCGCCGGAGATCGCGGTGGCGACCGCGACCACGGCGGTGGCCAGCAGCGCGGGGGCGCCGACGGCGGTGGCGGCGAGCGCGAGGACCGCGCCGCCCGCGGCGGCGGCACCGGCGGCGAGCAGCCGGGCGCCCACGACCTGGGCCGCGTCGGGCCCGGTCAGGTCGCCGCCGGGCAGCACCCAGCCGACCAGGGCGAAGCACGGGGCGACCAGCAGGCCCAGCGCGGTGGCGGAGAGCCGGTCCCCGATCGCGCGGCTGGCGGTGCCGGCCCCCGCGAGGAGCAGCACCCCGGCCACGGTGGCGCAGGCGGCCCGGATGCCGGTGGAGTCGGTCACACCGGGCCGGAAGACCAGCACCAGGGCGGCGGCCACCGTCGCCAGGGCGGTCCCCACGAGCAGGCCGCGGGCCGCCCCGGCGTGCCAGGTGTGCAGCCGCCGGCCCACCGTCTCGGCGATCCCGTCGACCAGGTCGTCCAGGCGGGCCTCGGGCAGTGCCTCTGTGTGGGGGCGCAGATGGAGCACGGCCCCGTCGGCGAGACCGGCGCCCGCCAGGGTGGTCTCCTCGTCGAGCGGTGCGTCCCCGAGCCTCTGGAGCACCCATCCGGCGTGGTCGAGCCCGGCCTCCTCGGCCTCCTCACCGACGTACCGCAGGAGGGTGGGGAGGAGGTCGGCGACGGGCACGTCGGCGGGCACGGCCAGATCGATGGTCACGCTCGGCGCACGTACGGTCAGGCGGCACGTTTCGGCCACCGCACTGTCGGTCATCAGCAGAACTCTCGTCTTCCGTGCAGGCTTTGACAGGAAGCTTCCCCGGGAGAGGGAATGTGCGAACAGTACGGATAAGTCCGCGGCCTGTGAACCGGGCTGCGATGCGGGCGAATTGTGCCCGCGCACCCGTCGGCCACCACTCCCGCGTGGACAGGGCGCGTTCCGTGAATGCAGACTACTGCCTGCGGCCACCGGCCGTACTGCGGGCCGGTGGAGGAATACGGCGGGCTCCGTCCGGCCCGGAAGTCCGGACACGCCCGCCATCCGCTCGAAACATTCACCCGGCGTTCATCGGTGCATCCCCGCCCGAGGAATCCTCCGGGTGCGGTCTTTCCTCCTCCCGGACGCGCCGCTATTCGGGGCGGGCCGGAAAGCCAGTGAACCGGAGGTTCTGTTCCTTGAGTGTCGTGCTGTTTCGCCGTCCGGCCCGCAGACGCGGACCGGAGATGCCCGATGGGCAGTTGACCCTCCAGGAGCCACCGGTCCTCGCCGAGTCGGTGCCGGACACCTCGGCGGTGTGGACGTACCTGCCGATGGCGCTGATGTCGGTGTCGATGATGCTGATGTTCCTGCGCCCCGGCGGCGGGAACGGCGTCTTCATGTATCTGGCGATGGGCGTCATGGCGCTCTCCGCCGGTGCGATGCTGCTGGGGCAGCTGATGCGCCGCTCCAGCGAGCGCAAGCAGCGGCTGAAGGGGGAACGGCGGGACTATCTGCGCTACTTGGCGCAGACCCGCAAGCGGGTGCGGACCACCATCGCGGAGCAGCAGCGGGCGCTGGCCTGGCGCCACCCGGAGCCGGCGTCGCTGCGCTCGCTGGCCCGCACCACCCGGCTGTGGGAACGGCGCCCGGCGGACGAGGACTTCGGCGAGGTCCGGATCGCGGTCGGTGAGCAGCAGCTCGCGCTCACCCTCAACCCGGTCTCCACCCGGCCGGTGGAGGACCTCGAACCGCTCTGCGCACACGCCCTGCGCCGCTTCATCCGCGCCTACTCCACCATCCCGGACCAGCCGCTCGGCCTCTATCTGCGCTCCTCGGCCCGGATCCTGCTGCGCCCCGAGGAGGGGCCGGACGGGAGTGCCGCGGAGGACAGGAGCGAGGACGTACGGGCGCTGGTGCGGGCGGTCCTCGGGCAGCTCGCGGTCTTCCACGCGCCCGAGGAGCTGTGGATCGCGTTCTGCGTCAGCGACGAGCGGCGGCCCGACTGGGAGTGGGTCAAGTGGCTGCCGCACGTGCTGGATCCGCACGAGGAGGACGGGGCTGGCCACGCCCGCCGGATCACCGCCGACCTCACCGAGCTGGACGATCTGCTGGGCGCCGAGTTCGCCGAGCGCCCCGGCTTCGATCCGGACGCCACCCCGGGCCGCGACGAGCCGTACACGGTCGTGGTGGTGGACGGGGTCACCATCCCCGAGGGGCACCGCTGGGAGGGGCACGGCTACCGCAACGCCCTGGTCCTGGACGTGTCGGGGGCGCTGCGCTGGCGGCCCGGCCGCAACACGCTGCGGCTGACCGTCGGGCCCGGGCAGGTGAACCTGGTGCGCACCGACCGCAGCCGCAAGGAGCGTTCGGTTCCGCTCGGCCGCCCGGACCGGCTCGGCACGCTCGGCGCGCAGGCGCTGGCCCGGCTCCTCGCCCCGCGCCGGATGAGCCTGGGCTCCGACATCGCGCAGCCGCTGGAGACCGATGTCGAGCTGACCACGCTGCTCGGCATCCCCGATCTGCACCGGCACGATCCGCAGACCCTCTTCGCCCGGCACTCCGGCTCCGGTCGGCTGCGGGTGCCGATCGCGGTCGGCGTGGACGGCCGTCCGGTGGAGCTGGACATCAAGGAGTCCGCGCAGGGCGGGATGGGCCCGCACGGCATGCTCATCGGCGCCACCGGCTCCGGCAAGAGCGAACTGCTGCGCACTCTGGTCCTCGGCCTCGCGCTGACCAACTCCTCCGAGACCCTCAACTTCGTCCTGGTCGACTTCAAGGGCGGCGCCACCTTCCTCGGCCTGGAGGAACTCCCGCACACCTCCGCGGTGATCACCAACCTGGCCGACGAAGTCGCCCTGGTGGAACGGATGCAGGATGCCCTGCACGGCGAACTGATCCGCCGCCAGGAGCTGTTGCGCTCAGCAGGCAACTACACCTCGGCGCTGGAGTACGAACGGGCCCGCGCCGCCGGGGCGGACCTCGCCCCGCTGCCCAGCCTCTTCGTCGTGGTCGACGAGTTCAGCGAACTGCTGTCCACCCACCGGGAGTTCATGGAGCTGTTCGTGATGATCGGGCGGCTGGGCCGCTCGCTCGGCGTCCATCTGCTCTTGGCCTCCCAGCGGTTGGACGAGGGCCGCATGCACCAGCTGGAGAGCCACCTCTCGTACCGGATAGGGCTGCGCACCTTCTCCGCGATGGAGAGCCGGGGCGTGCTCGGGGTGCCCGACGCCTACGAGCTGCCCGCGGCTCCGGGCGGCGGCTATCTGAAGTCCGGGGTGGAGGCGCTGACCCGGTTCCGGGCCGCGTACTCCTCGGGGACGTACCGGCGTCGTACGGGCGCGGTGGTGCAGGCCCGGGTGGCGAGCCAGGTGGTGCCGTGGACCAGCGGCTGGGTGGTGCCCCGCACCCTGGAGGCGGCGCCCGAGCCGGAGCCGGAGGCCGGGGAGGGCGAGGAGGAGGCGCTGATCGACGTGGCGCTGGACCGGCTGCGCGGCTCCGGGCCCGCCGCCCACCAGGTGTGGCTACCGCCGCTGGACGAGCCGTCACCGCTGGACGCGCTGCTGCCCGGGATCGCCCCGGACAAGGTGCGGGGGCTGACCGCGGCGGGCTGGCCGGGCACGGGGAAGCTGCGGGTGCCGGTCGGCCTGGTGGACAAGCCGTTCGAGCAGCGCCGCGACCCGCTGATCGTGGACCTCTCCGGGGCGGGCGGCCATGTCGCCGTCGCGGGCGGTTCGCAGAGCGGCAAGTCCACGCTGGCCCGCACCCTGATCGCCGCCCTGGCCCTCACCCACACCCCGGCCGAGATCCAGTTCTACTGCCTGGACTTCGGCGGCGGCGGCCTCTCCCAGCTCGCCGGGCTCCCGCATGTCGGCGGGGTCGCCGCCCGGCTCAACCCGGAGCGGGTCAACCGGGCGGTGGCCGAGGTGATGGCGCTGCTCGCCCGGCGCGAGCAGTTCTTCGTGGACCACGCACTGGACTCCATGCAGTCCTACCGGCGCCGCCGGGCCGCCGGGGAGTTCCCGGACGAGCCGTTCGGTGATGTGTTCATGGTGGTCGACGGCTGGTCCACGGTCCGCCAGGACTACGACGACCTGATCCCGAAGTTCAACGAACTGGCCGCCCGGGGCCTCAACTACGGCATCCACCTGATCGTCACCACCACCCGCTGGGTGGAGCTGTCCGCCCAGGTCCGCGACCAGGCGGCCACCCGCCTGGAGCTGCGGATGGGTGACCCGATGGACTCCGAGATCGACACCCGCAAGGCCCGTTCGGTGCCGCGCACCGGCGGCCGGGGCATCACCGCGGACAGCAAGATGCACTTCCTGGCCGGTCTGCCGCGCCTGGACGGCAGCGGTTCGCTGGAGGACCTGGGCGAGGGGGTGGCGCACCTGGTCGCCGAGATCTCCCGGCACTGGCACGGCCCGTCCGCCCCGCAGATCCGGATGCTCCCGCACCGGCTGCCGGTCTCCGAACTCCCGGCACCGGAGGCCACGGAGGGCGGCGGGATGCGGCTCGCCCTCGGCCTCGACCAGGAGGCACTGGAGCCGGTCTGGCACGACTTCAGCCGGACCCCGCACATGATCGCGGTCGGGGACACCGAGAGCGGCAAGACCAACCTGCTGCGACTGGTCACCCAGGGCATCACCCGCCGGTACGCCCCCTCCGAGGCGAAGATCATCGTGGTGGACTACCGCCGTACGCTGGTCGACGCCATCCCGGAGGAGTACCGCATCGGGCACGTCATCTCCCTGGACAACCTCAACGAGACCATCGAGGGCGCGGCCCGCGCGATGAAGACCCGGGTGCCCGGGGCCGACATCTCGCCCGCCCGGATGCGCGGCTGCGACTGGTGGACGGGCCCGCGCCTGTTCATCCTGGTGGACGACTACGACATGGTCTCCGGCAACTCCTTCCAGAGCCCGTTCGAGCCGCTCTTCGAGCATCTGAACCTGGGCTTCGAGATGGGGCTGCACCTGGTCGTCGCCCGCAGCGCCATGGGCGCGGGCCGGGGGCTGAGCGACGGGCTGATCCGCCGCCTCGACGAGGCCAACAACCCGGCCGTGCTGCTCTCCTGCCCGCCCACGGAGGGCCGTCTCTTCGGCAACGCGAAGCCGCTGAACCTGCCGCCGGGCCGGGCCCTGCACATCCAGCGCCGCAAGCCGCGGCTGGTGCAGACCGCACTGGTCGAGGAGGGCTGAGACGGTACGGCAGAGGCCCCCTCCCGCGCGGACTGCGGGAGGGGGCCTCTGCCGTACCTCAGGGCTTGCCCGCGGTACCCGCTCCGGCCGGCCGCCAGCCCCGGGACCGGGCCCGGGAGAGGGCGAATCCGGCCCACAGGAGCGAGAACACCCCGGCCGAACCGAGCAGCACGAAGAGGACGGCCCGGCCGGTGGCACGGTCGGTGCCGGAGGTGTCCCGTACGGCCACGGGCTCGGCGGCGGGGGCCGGACCGGCGGCGGGCGCGCCGGAGCCGGCCCGGACGGTGGTGACGGCGGCGTACGCGTCCAGTTGGGGGATGTCGGCCGGATAGGCGGTCGCGGTCAGCCTGCGGGCGGCCTCCTCGCCCGACGCGTCGGGGTGGGCTGCGCGGACGGCGGCGGCGGCCCCGGCGGCGTACGCCGTGGCCACCGCGACACCGCCGCCGAGGTAGTGGCCCTTGCCGCGCGGCCCGCCGGAGACGACGCCCGCTCCGGGGGCGGCCAGGTCGACGTCGCCGGTGGGCAGCGCCCGGTCCGGGCGGGACCCGGCGGGCAGCATGTCCGCGACCGACAACACCCCGGGCTCACCGGCGGGCCAGTAGGTACGGGCGGGGATCTCGTCGGAGGAGCCGCGTGCCGGGGTCTCCGGGGTGGCCGCCGCGAGCACCACCGCCCCCGCCTTGCGGGCGTCCGCGACCGCGCGGGTCAGGGCGGCGTCCCGGCGGGGCAGGGCGACCGCGACGGCGATGACGTCGGCCTTCGCCTCGGTCGCCGCGCGGACCGCCGCCGTGACCAGGCCGGGCTGCGGGACCCCGGTCCGGTCGGTGCCGCGCAGGCCGAGGATCTTCGCGGCCGGGGCGGCTCCGGTCAGGCGCGGGCTGCCGCCGCCGTCCCCGGCGACGATCCCGGCCAGGAACGTGCCGAGCCCGACGCAGTCGTCGGCGGCGTCGCCGGAGGCGGTGACCCGCCCGCCGAGCCCCGCGGCCTCCGGGTCCACCCCGGTGGAGATCAGCGCCACGGTGGTGCCCCGCCCCGTCGAGTGCCGGTGCAGCCGGTCCAGGTCGAGCCGCTGCCGGGACCAGTCCTGCTTCTCGGCGGTCGCCTTGGACGCGGGGGTGCAGCTCACCTCGCCCTGCCGGCTGTCGAGCACCGTCGGCATCCCGGGCAGCTCCTGCCCCTTGGCCCCGTCGGCGGCGGGGACGACCGCGGGGGTACGGGAGTGGGGCGCCGCGTGGGCCGGGGCGACGGCCGCGGGGAGCGTGAGGGCGGCGGCGAGCCCGGCCCCGTACAGCAGGCGGGCCGTCCCCCGGGCGGGCGGCCTCACCGTGAGACCGCCCCCGGCGCGGCGGCCGGGACGTCGGCCGGGAGGAGGATGCGCAGGTCGTCCAGGGTGGGCGCGGCCAGCGAACTGAGCCTGCCCGCCTGGCGGGTGACCATCGACTCGACCACCTGACGGGCGAGGCGGGCGTTGCCGAAGGAGCGGTCGCGCGGGATCGAGTCGAAGTACTCCTTGAGCAGCGGCCCGGTGCCGGGCCCGCACTCGTACCCCATGGTGGTGGCCTGGGCGCGGACGATGGTGACCAGCTCCTCGGAGGAGTAGTCGCTGAACGCGATCCGGCGCGGGAAGCGGGAGGAGAGACCGGGGTTGGAGGCGAGGAAGCGCTCCATCTCGTCGGTGTATCCGGCGACGATGACGACGACCTCGTCGCGGTGGTCCTCCATCAGCTTCAGCAGGGTGTCCACCGCCTCCTGGCCGAAGTCGGCGCCGGAGCCCCGCGGGGTGAGGGTGTACGCCTCGTCGATGAACAGCACGCCGCCCCGGGCCTTCTCGAAGACCTCGCGGGTCAACTGGGCGGTGTGGCCGATGTAGCGGCCGACGAGATCGGCACGGGCGGCCTCGACGAGCTGGCCGCGCGCCAGCACGCCGAGCTGGGTGAGCACCTCGCCGTAGAGGCGGGCGACGGTGGTCTTGCCGGTGCCGGGCGGTCCGGTGAAGACCAGGTGGTTGCTGAGGGTGGGGACGGGGAGTCCGGCGGCGGCGCGGTGGCGGGCGGTGGTGATGAGGTTGACCAGGTCCGCGACCTCGCGCTTCACCTCGGCCAGGCCGATCATGTCGCCGAGGCGGGTGAGCGGGTCGTCGTCCGGTGCGGCGGTCCCGGAGGCCGAGGCGGCGGCGGTGGCGGAGACGTCCTCGGGGAGCAGCAGCCGCAGGTCGTGCTCACCGACCTGGTCCTGGGTGGAGAGCCGGATCGCCTGCCGGTCCACCATCTCCTCGAACACCCCGCGTGCGGCACGGCCGTTGCCAAAGCCCGCGTCGCGGTCCATCGCCCCGAAGTGGGCGGCCAGCGCCTGGGCCGTCCCCTCCCCCAGCTCGTACTGGTGCTGGCTGCACATGCTCTCCATGATCGCGACCAGGTCGTCCACGGAGTAGTTCTCGAACTCGACGGTCCGTGAGAAACGGGACGCCAGACCGGGGTTGGAGCTGAGGAAGGAGTCCATCTCGCGGGAGTATCCGGCGGCGACCACCACCACGTCGTCGCGGTGGTCCTCCATGAGCTTCAGCAGGGTGTCCACGGCCTCGCGGCCGAAGTCGGCGCCGCCGTTGCCGCTGTCGGCGGTGAGGGTGTAGGCCTCGTCGATGAACAGCACGCCGCCGAGGGCCCGTTGGAAGGTCTCGGAGGTCTTGATGGCGGTGCCGCCGACGACCTGGGCGACCAGGTCGGCGCGGGAGACCTCCACCAGATGGCCGCTGCGCAGCGAGCCCAGCTCCGCGAGGATCGCCCCGTAGAGGCGGGCGACGGTGGTCTTACCGGTGCCGGGCGGACCGGCGAAGATCAGATGTCTGCTCATCGGCGGTGCGGGCATGCCGAGTTGCTCGCGGCGCTGGGCGAGCTGGGTGAGGTTGACCAGCGTACGGACCTGCTGCTTGACGTTCTCCAGACCGATCAGCGCGTTGAGCGCGCCGAGCGGCCCGTCCGCCCGGTCCGGCGCCGGACCGTCGGCGGCCCCGGAGCCGGCCGGGTCGGTGTTCTCGGCGCTGCCGGTGCCCCAGGCGTCGCGCTTGCCGTTGGAGACGCTGTTCAGCCCGTCGACGGCGAGCCGGTCGCCGGGGGCGGTCTGCACCAAGCCGCCGCCCTCGTTCTCGCGGGCGGTGCAGTTGACGAGCGAGACGGGGGCGGTGGACTCGACCCGGAACCCGTCCTGGGCGCCGCCGTTTGCCTCGCAGCCGCTGAGCGAGGCGAGGGCGCCCTCGCGGAGCAGGAAGCCGTGGCCCTTGGGCGCGTGGACGGTGGTGCGGTTGGCGGTCAGTTCGCCGCCCGCCTCGACGACCACGCCCTCCTCGCCGGAGACCTCGACGCGGAAGTCGCGGACGGTGACATTGCCGCCGTCCTCCACAAGCAGGCCGGTCGCCGCCGTGTCGGAGACCCCGCCACCGGCCACGTAGAGCGTGGAGCCGGAGGCGACCCGTACCCCGGCGCCCTGGGGCCGGACGATCTCGCAGTCCTCGATGCGGCCGCGGGCGTCCTTGGTGGCCGCGATGCCGTCACCGGCGGGCTCCACCAGCCGGGCCCGGCGCAGCAGCGGGTTGGCGCCGCCCTGCACGGCCACGGCGGGCGAGGAGCCGATCACCTCCAGGCGGTCCAGCTCGGGGGCGGCGTCCTCCTCCAGGAGCAGCCCGGTGCCCTCGCAGTCGCGGACGGTCAGTCCGGTCAGCGCCGGGGAGGACGCCCCGGCGACCCGCAGGGCCGCGCCCTGGGCCCCGTCGACCCAGCAGTCCTCGAAGGTGCCGCGCGCCCGGTCGGTGACGAACAGTCCGTTGCCGCGTGCGCGCGAGACCCGGCAGCGGCGCAGCACGGGGTCGGTGCCGGCGGTGAGGACGACGCCGTTCCCGGAGGAGCCGGTGACCCGTACGTCCTCCAGCGTGGTGCGGCCCGCGGTGCTCAGGTGCACGCCGGTGCTGGTGTCGTGCACGACGGTCCGGACGACGGAGACGGCGGAGTTCTCCTCCAGGGCGATGGAGGGCTTGTCGGTGGAGGAGATGTCGCAGTCCTCGACCGTGCCACGGGTCTCGCCGTTGGCGAGCAGACCGTTGCCCCGGGCGCCCCGGACCGTGCAGTCGCGGACCCGCGCCTCGCCCTGCTCGGCGAGGACGATGCCGCTGGTGCCGAGGTGTTCGAGGGTGCAGGACTCGACGGTGGTGGGGGTGGTGGAGGTGACCACGATCCCGGCGCCCTGCGGGTTGCTCACCCGGCAGTTCCGCAGCGCGAGGGAGCCGGTGCCCCCGGCCAGCATCGCGGTCCAGGCGGCGCCGACGATTTCGCAGCCGTCGAACGCGGCCTGCCCGCGCCGCACGTCGACGGCGGGCAGCTCGGAGTCGCCGCCGCGCAGGGTGAGTTCGGAGATCATGACGGCGTCCGCGCGCAGCGCGACCACGCTGCCCGAACGCGGCCGTATCTCGACCGTGCCGCGCCCCTCGGCGGCGGTGAGGGTGACCCGGGTGTGGATCACCAGGTTCTCCGCGTACGTCCCGGGCCGGACGCTGATGAGCGCACCGGTACGGGCGACGGCGAGCGCCTCACCGATCGTCGAGAAGCGGTCCCCGGGGCCGACCGACAGTACCTGGCGCGACACGCACCAACCTCCTTGCTACGGCGGCGCCCTGTGCGGACGCCCCTCTTCGCCGGTGACACGGTTCCGGCGCTCCGGCGATGCCATCATGCCCCGCCACGGGCGGACAACTGCCGGGGGCGGGCTCCCGGCAGCCGGACGTCCGGGTCAGGAGCTCCACTTCTGGTTGTCGCGCCCCGTGCACTCCCACAGGACGAGGTACGTCGACGGACCCCGGCTCTTGCTGTCGTTCGGGATGTTGACGCACATGCCGACCACCGTGTTGACCAGGTCGTGGGCGGGGTTCAGGTCGAACTTCTGGGCGGCGGACCCGTTGCACCAGGCGAGCTGGATGGGGGTGCCGTTGCGGAAGACGGCGTTGGCCACGTCCAGGCACTTGTCCCGGGCCCGGATGGTGCCGTCGGAGCCGATGCGCCACTTCTGGGCGTCGGCACCGTTGCAGTCCCACATGAAGAGCGGCTGGCCGTCGTTGAAGTTGTGGCCGGGGACGTCGATGCAGCGGCCGGAGAGGTGGCTGCGGAAGGAGAAGGGCCCCCGGAAGGTGACGGCGGGCTGGGCCTTGGCGGGCTGGTTCTTCGGCTTGGGCTGGGCCTTCGGCTCGGCCTTGGGCTCCGTCTTGGGCGGATCGGCCTTCTTCGGCGGGTCCTTGGGGCCGTCGTCCTTCTTCGCCTCCCCCTTGCCCTCGGCGGAGGGTGCGGCCGGGGGTACGGCGGGCACGGGGTTCGCTGCCTTCGGAGGAGTCTGCTTCTCCTCGGCGGGTGCGGTGGTCGGCGGTGCGCTGGTCTCGGGGGCGACGACGGCGAACTCACCGGGCGCCTCCTGCCCGTTGCCGTCGAGGACGGTCCCGGCCGCCGCCGTGTTCGTCCGCCGGGGCTCGTCGTCCTTGTTCCCCGCGAGCACGAGGAAGGGTACGGAGACGAGCAGGGCGCCGACGACCGCCGCCCCGGCGAGCGCGGCCTTGCCCGGCCGGCCGACGGGACCGGCCTCCGGCTGGGGCTTGCCGATGGCGGTGGCGCTCATGGTCTTCACGAGCGCGGGGAGCCGGCTCTGGGCGGCGGCGGAGGCGCTGGGGTCGGTGTCGCTCTCGGCCTCCCCGGCGGCGGGGGCGGTACGGGCCTTCCCGGCGTCGGCTTCTTTGGTGCCGGCTTCCTCGGTGACGACGGCCGTGGCGGGGGCCTTTGAGGTCTTTGCCGTGGCTGTTGTTGCTGCGGTTGTCGCTGTTGTCGCCGGGGGCGTGGCGCCGGTGGCGCCGTTCGCGGCCTCCGGGGCCGCGGTGGCTTCCGAGGGCGTGCCGGCCGCGGACGGACTGCCGGTCACCGGCGCCTCGTCCGGGGCGGCTCCGGGCTCCTTCGGGCTTCCGGCGGAGGCCTTCGGCGCACCGTCCGTTCCGGAGGCCGGGGCCGGGGTGGCGGGCGTCTCGGCCTCCGCCAGGGCCTCCGGGGAGGCGGGGGGCTTCTGGGACGAACGCGTCACGGGGTCCTCCCTGTGGTGTCGGGCCGGGATCCGGCCGGGTCGGGCCCGCCTGCCGCGGTCGCGGGGGCCGGGCTCTCGGGGTGCAGCAGGTCGGCGGCCGGGACGAGCAGCGGGGCCGCGGCCCCTGCGTTGACCATCAGCAGGGCGCCGAGGTCCGCCACCGATCCGGCCAGCTCCCGGGCGGGCAGGGTGTCATGGTGAAGTGCCGGGGACATGAATGCGTGTGTGGACGAGGTGAACGCCAGGACGACCGGCGCCCCGTCCCGCCCGGCGGCCAGGAGCGGCCCGCCCTCCGGTCCGCGTACGACGGTGACGTCCGTCTCCGCGAGCACCGCGAGCGCTGCCTCCACCGTGCCGTATCCGGTGGCGGCACGCTGGGCCGCCGCGTCCACCGGGTCGGTGGGCTCCGGCCAGCCGAGAACCTGGGCCGAGGGACGGTACTCGGGGTTGGCGCGGTACTCGCCCACGCCCCCGTCCGCGTCGGACTGCCACTCCCCCACGACGGCCCACCCCGGCGGGGTCTCTGTCCGGGTCCACTCCGGATCGACGATGCCGATCCAGTGCCCCGGCGCACGGCGGGCGGCGTCCCTCACGGCTTCCGGCACCAGGGAGGCGTCCGGAAGGCTCCGTGCGTCCTCGCGCCGCTCTCCGAGCGGTATGTCCACCTGAACTCTTGGCTCCGTACGAATCATCGGCCGCCTGCGGTCGGATGCACCGTCGGCAACCAGTGGACCGGGAAGCCAACAGGATGTCACACCGGCCCAGTTCACGGGGTCCGACAGGGTGCCCGTATCTCCACCTGACGTGCCCGTTTCCCGCCCGGTCGGGGAACTTTCCGGGATCGGTGAGGCGTGGGCGGACAAAGCGACGCGGCTGGATCGGAGGAGAGGTCCCTCACGTCTCCCCCGACCGACTACGTTGGGCACGCCCCTGAGGAGGAGTCCCCATGTCCCCCGAACCCTCTGCCCCCGGCGCCGACTCCGCAGCGTCCGCCGAGAAGCCCGGCACCGCCCCCGCGCCGACCGGTCCCAAGGAGCCCGCCACCGCGCCTTCGGCACCTTCACCGCCTTCACCTTCCGAGGCGGCCGGGACACCCGGCACACGCACCGGGCCGTCGGCCACGACGACCGGAGAGGCTACGGCGGAGAAGCCACCGGCCCCTGCCGAAGCGACGGCCGGGACCACGAAGAGCCGGGCACCGGCCGAGGCCGGACCGAACCCTGCGGCCGGGCCGGGGGTCGAGCCAGGCCCTGCGGCGGGATCGGGCCCTGCGGCCGGAAGCGGACCCGAACGGGGCCCCGCAGCGGGAACTGACGCCGGCTCGGGCCCTGCGGCCGGGGCCGGGGCCAGGGCCGGGGCCGGGGCCAGGGCCGGGGCCGGGGCTCGCCCGACGGCAGGGACCGGAGCCGGGGAGGGAGCCAGGACCGGAGCCGGGGCGCCCGACGCCGCGTCTCCCGGCGAGCCCCCGTCCACGGCGGGCACCACCGGATCGCCCGAAGGCCGTACCGAGGGCCTCGCCCTGGCCACGGCGCTCGCCGCGAAGCCGGGTACCAAGACCCTCACCGCCACCGACCGGGACCGTCCCCGCGCACCGGTCCTGGCGGGAGCGGTGTTCGTCGGCGCCGCCCTGGTGGCGATACCCGTGCTCCTGATGGGCAGCGCGAACGACGAGGAGCCCCGCAACAACCCGGCACCGGTCGCCGGGAGCGCCGACACGGTCCTCAACCCCGGTTCGGCCCCGGCGGCCCTGGACGACTACGTGATGGTGAAGCCCACCCCTTCCCCGACCGAGCAGAAGAAGGTCACCCCGCCGAAGGCGGCCCCCGCACCGGAACCCAGGACGAGCGCCCCGCCGAAGCCCACGCCCACCCCCACGCCCTCCCCGAAGCCGGAGGCGAAGCCCGAGCCGAAACCGGAGCCGAAGCCCAAGCCCAAGGCGGCCCCGCAGCCGAACTGGGGCACCCTGACGGTCTCCGCGCCCAGCTCCATCGGCGTCGGCCAGTCCTGGGCCACGAACCGCATCCGCATGACCATGCAGCAGGACGGCAACCTCGTCGTCTACAACGAGCAGAACAAGCCCATCTGGGCCGCCATGACCTTCGGCCAGAACCACCGCGCGATCTTCCAGCCGGACGGCAACCTGGTCATCCACAACGGCGACGACCGCCCGATCTGGGCCGCGAAGACCCACGACTTCGGCGGCGCCCGGATGGTGCTGCGCCCCGACGCCAAGGTGGTCATCGTGCACAACGGGCGGGTGGTCTGGTCGACCTGATCCGGTGCGGCGGGCTCCGGGCCGGCCCTCTCGCCTCAGCGCTCCAGGACGACCACTTCGTACCCGGCGCCGACGACGAGTTCGCCGCCGGGGGCGAGGGCGACGGCGCGGGGATCGACCGGCATCCGGATCTCGTGCAGCAGGGAGCCACGGCTCAATTCCCAGACGCGGAGAGCGAAGTGACAGGCTCCGACGGCCACCGGCACCCCGTCCAGCAGACCGAACTCCACATCGGACACCCAGCCGTTTCCCAGGCGGAGCAGCTGCTTCCGGGCTCGTAGATCCCAGACCTGCAGGCCACCATGGGCGGTGGCGGCCAGGACCACGGCGTTCTGTCCGTCGGTGCCGCAGGCCAGCGCGTTCACCTGATCGGTGAGGCCGGTCAAGGTACCCACCCGTCCATGGTCGGTGAGATCCCAGACATCCACGGACCACCCTTCCTCGTCGGGCCATCCGTTCTGCGCCCTCACCGCCAGCGGGCGCCCGTCGACGAGAGCCCATGTCAGAGATCCCAACTGCCGGACGGCAGCGGGAGTGGTACTGATCTCTCGACGCTCCAGGTACCAGACACTCGTGGGGCCCCTGCCGGAGCCCGGGGCCCCGAACAGGGCAACCGGTTCACCACCGAGGTGTCCGCAGGCCAGAAAGGTCGGGTGCTTGGCCTCGGCCCTCCCCGTCTCCGACCCGCTCGCGAGATCCCACACCCGGACCGTGTCGTCGTGTCCGCTCGTCACGGCCATCGGTGAGCCGGCCACCGTGGTGCACGCCATCCGCGCCACCCAATGGGTGTGCCCTTCCAGACGGCGCAGTTCCCTCCCCGAGGTCAGGTCCCACACGCGGCCTGTGTGGTCGTGGCTCGCCGACACCGCGACGGTGGCCCCCTCCAGCACCGCGCATGCGACCGCCGACACTCTGCTGGAATGGCCCGAAGGCTCCACCTGCTCATCCCGCTCCTCCAGGCTCCACAAACGCACCGACCCTGCGCTGTCGGCGCTTGCGGCGACCGGACGGCCGTCCACCTTGGTGACGGCGATGCAGTGCACCCAATCCCGGTGGCCGTTGAGCCGGGCGAGCAACCGGCCTGTCGGCTGTTCCCTGAGCTCCATCGAGCCGTCCCCGTACCCCACCACCATGACCGGACTGCCGTCGAGTTCCGTGAAAGCGATGGCCGACACCCAGCCCCGGCCGACCTGGACAGAGGTGACGACGGCATCCGTGCCCGGCTCCCGGAATTGCAGCCGGCCGTCGCGGTAGCCGAGGGAGACCAGCGGACGGCCGTCCTGGACGAGGGTCGAGACCGCTCGGCAGTCCACGGAATCGTGGATCTCTTTCCCTTCTCCCGTGCCCAGGTCCCAGCACCGCAGCGAGCCCCATGGCGAACCGACGAAGACCAGGGTCGTTCCCTCCATCTGTAGGCAGACCAACGGAAGGTCTTCCTGCCCTCCAGCAGTTCCCGGAAAGTTCCCGCGTACCTCCCCGGTCCGGAAATCACGAGTCCAGGCCGAGCCGTCCGGGCCACAGCCGACGATGAGCACCTCACCGTGGAGCCGCGTACAGGACAACGCCGCAACGGCGGGCTCGATTCTCCACTCATCGACCTCGTCGGCGGTTCCGCCCTCCTCCCGCACCACGAACTGCCGGGCCGCCGTGGTCCGGTCGAGGTCCCAGACGCGTACGGTTCCGTCCTTGGAGGCGGTCACCGCATACGTGACCCCGTCCACCTCCACACAGTCCATCGCGGTCACCGTACGGGTATGGCCGTCCAGGGTGGCCACACAGCTCTGCTCCGCCGGATCCCAAATTCGGACCGGGCCGCCGAGCTGGGCGCTGAGCACCACCGGCATCCCATTCAGCTCGGTCGAGACCAGCGGGTCACCGGCAAACGAATCCAGCTCGCCCCGGAACAAGCTGCTCGTCTGGGAGCCGGTCGCCCAGCGCGGTGTCCATTCCAGGTGGCGCCCCAGTGTCTTCCGGTGGTGCTCCAGGCGGTAGCGGGCCGCGTCCACCGCCAGGACCTGGGCGCGTTCATGGGCGCACAGATCCCGGTAGAGGTGGGCCGAGGTCCGGTACATCGTGCGGACGCGCCGGGCCGCCTCGTCCCGTACGCCGTCCATCGCGGCCAGCAGCCCGTCGGGGTCGGCGTGGACGAGGAACCACGCGTCCTGGAGCAGACGTTCGAGGTCGTCGGAGGCGGCGGCGTGGCCCGCCAGATGGGCGTGGACGTAGGGGTGCGCGCGTTCCCAGTCCGGGCCGTCGCCGTGGGTCCTCGGCGGCACCGAGGACAGCAGTTCGGCCGTCATCCGGCGCTGGTCCTCGCGGCTGCGCCGCGCATCGCGCAAGTGCTCGGCCAGCGCCTCGTGGTAGAGCCGGAACACCGACCGGCCCTCACCTGCCTGCACCTCCACGATGTAGGCGCCCGCCTGCCTGAGCAGCCAGTCCACGTCGTCGTTGCTGCACTTCTCGCCGGAGAGGGCCGCCGCCAGCGGGGCCCAGAGCGAGTCCCAGGGCAGGCCGGTCCCCTCCGCGTACGCCAGGGGGCGCAGCAGTCTCCGTACCCGCTGCTCGTCGTCCCCGTACCGGGCCAGATAGGCATCGAAGGCCTGGCCGACCTCGGAGGGCAGCTCCTCCTCCCAGCCGGGACGGGAGACGTCGGGGGCCAGGTCGCCATGGAGCAGGGCCCGTACGGTCATCCGCGCCACCAGGAAAGAGCGGCCCGCGCGCCGGGCGACCGCGACGGCCACGGCCTCCCGGTCCTCGGCCGTCGGGCCGCCCGGCATCTCCGTCAGCGCGCGCCGTGCGTACTGCTCGATGTCGTCGCGTCCGGTGTACGCGTCGGTGTCCAGGTCGATGATCTCTACGGCCCGGCCCAGCTCGGGAATCATGGTCCGCCGGGTGCCGATCAGCAGGCGCAGGTTGTGCAGGGCGGACATCGGCCGGAGCAACTCCCGGGCGATACGCTGCGGTTCGCGGCCCCCGACGCCGGTGCCCGCCTCCTCCAGCGCATCGACCAGCACTGTCCGCAGCGGGCCGGTGTACTCCGCGAGCCCGGCCAGCAGCTGCGCCGGACCGTCCGCCTCCACCTCCAGCGCGGCGGCCAGCCGGGCGGTGAGGCTCTCCAGGGTGGTGCCGTGTGCGTGTACGGAGACCGTCACCGAGCCGGGCGGCGGCAGCAGGTGGGCGGGGGCCTCGGGGTGGTCCGGGCGGGCCAGCGCGAGCAGCCGGCCCAGGACCGCCGACTTCCCGGACCCCGGGTCCCCGGTCACGACCCGCGCGCGGGCGTCGTGGACGGGTTCGCGCAGCCAGCCGGCCACCGTGGCCAGGGCCTGGAGGCGCCCCACGAACCAGTCGCCGGGCTCGCTCGCGTACTCCACCCCCCGGCCCCGCGGGCCGAAGTGCGCGGTCCACTCCCGCTGCGACTGCACGTCCATGGCCTCGTCGGGCAGGCCCGGCCGGTACTTCGGGTTGGGCAGGAACGGCGGGACGGCCCGGCCGGACACCGCGTGGTAGCTCGCGCACTGGTCCGGGCCGTGCTCGCGGAGATGGCCGTTGACCTGGCCGGTCACCGTGGGGATGTCCAGGTAGCGCTGGCGCATTCCGGCCGTGCCCGCGCGGACCGCGCTCTCCAGCGCGGTGACGAAGGCGTGGTCGTACGCCGCCTCGCGGGACCGGGCGGAGGCCATCAGCCACAGCCCGTCGGCGTCCGGCGGGCGGGAGTCCACCAGCTGGCCGGTGACGTTGGCGATCTCGGCCGCGCCCAGTTCCGCGTAACAGGTGTCGAGCAGGAGGAGGGCGTGGCCGACCCTCGTGTCGACCAGCAGGTCCGCGAGTTCGCGGGTGGCGAGCGTGGTGCTCACCCGGTTGTGCTTGCTGGTGCGGCAGGTGAGCCGGTGGCTGCGGTCGTCCCGCAGGCCGTGCCCGGCGTAGTACACGACGAGGACGTCCTCCGGGCCGCGCCCGTCGGCCTTGAGCCAGTCCTCCAGCCCGGCGCGCACCAGTTGGGCGTCGGGCGCCCCGGCCAGTTCCGGGAGGATCTCGGTGTAGCCGAGGGAGGAGAAGAGGGCCTTCACCCGGCGCAGGTCGTCGGGGACACCCGGCAGGTCCGCGAGCGCGGGGTCCTCCGTGAACGTGTGGGCGCCGAAGGCGAACACGTACCGGTTGAGACCGTCGGTGGCTTCTTCCCCGGGAGCGCCCGTCATCGGGCCGTCCGTCGTCGAGCCATCTGCCGTCGTGCCCTCTGTCACCGGGCCAGGCCCGTGGCGATCGCCGTTCCCGTCTCCACGGCCGTCAGATAGGACCGCATGCTGTGCATGTCGGACCCGTTGTCGACCGGCAGGTCCACGACCTCCGGGCCGAAGCGGGGCGCGAGGTCGCGGACGAGGGCGACCACATCGCCGCTGTCGGCCAGGTTGGTCCACCGGTCGACGGCGGCCGGCCAGACGCCCGTGCCGTCCTGCCCGGGGGCGGGCTCCAGGCGGTCGAAGACCAGCTTCGCCAGACCCAGCGGGGAGCCGAGGGTGACCAGGGTCAGTGACTTCTGCCCCGGCGGGAGCGCGCACAGCACTTCGTACGCGACCACCGAACCCAGCGAGTGGCCCACGACCACCCGGGTCTCGGGCGTGATCAGCTCCGCGGCCCGGGCCCGTACGGCGGAGCGCAGTTCGGGTTCGGTGAAGTAGCGGCGGACCTGCTTGAGGTCCGAGATGAGCAACCGGTCGGAGACCGCGCCGAAGAACCGTGTACGGGTCAGGGCGTCCAGTGCTCGGCGGACCCGGTCCACGGTCAGCGGCCGGGAGGCCAGATGGCCGACGGCACCGCGGGGAGCGGGGCCGGGGCTCCCGGCCGGGCCGGTGTCCGGTCCGGGGATGCGCGGGTCGAGCCGGGCGGCCTCCCGCCACCAGGTCTCCAGCAGCTCGGCCTCGAAGCCGGGCTCCACGTCCTCCGCCCGGTAGTACGGCTCGCCCCGCGTGCCGGGCCGCCGGTAGAGATCGCCGTATCCGGCGCAGACGGTTTCGCCGTCGGCCAGCCGTCCGAGCGTGGAGTCCCGGCGCAACGCGAGCCCGACCCCGCCGCGCAGGGCGGGCTCCACCTCGGCCAGCAGCGTCTCGGCGGTGTCGAGCTGCCGCCCCACTCCGTGCACCACGACAACTCGGCTCATGCTTCCCCGATCCCCGGATCCCCCGATTTCCGCATACGTGCTGCGGTGCTTCCGACGCGAGCATACTGGGACACGGGTGCCGCCGATTCCCTTACAGAACAACTCGCCTGACGTGCAGTCAGTTCCGTACCGTCAGCTCTGTCCGGTCAGCCCCGTCCCGTCAGCCCCGCCTCGTGCGCGGCGATGGCGGCCTCCACCCGGTTGCGTACGCCGAGTTTGCCGAGGATCGCGCTGACATGGGCCTTCACCGTTCCCTCGACGAGGTGCAGCCGGGCGCCGATCTCGGCGTTGGAGAGCCCGGCCCCGAGCAGCGCGAGCACCTCCCGCTCCCGCCCGGTCAGCCGGTCCAGGGGGCGCCGGTGGCTCACCGCGCCGGGGAGGCGGCCCGAGCGCAGGCCCTCGACGACCCGGGCCGCCACCCGGGGCGAGAGGTAGGCACCTCCGGCCGCCACCGCGTGCACACCGGCCAGCAGCTCCCGGGGGTCGTCCGCCTTGAGCAGGAAGCCGCTGGCCCCTTCCCAGAGGGCGCGGGCGATGAAGTCGTCCTCGCCGAAGGTGGTCAGCATCACGACCCCGGTGCCGGGCAGTTCGCGGTGGATACGGGCGGCCGCCGCGATGCCATCGAGTCCGGGCATCTGGATGTCGACCAGGGCCACTGCCGGCCGGTGCCTGCGGACCGCCTCGACCGCCTCGTGTCCGTCGGCGGCCTCCGCCACGACCTCGATCGCGGGGTCCCTCGCCAGGATCGCGCGGACCCCCGCCCGGACCATCGCCTCGTCGTCCGCGATCAGCACCTCGACCATCGGAGCATCGTAACGACCCCTGCCGGAAAGCCCCCTGTCGAACGTCCCGCACCGCCGCGGACACCTGACGAAAGTAGGGGGTCGGAACACTCCCCGGCGGCCGATGTGCGCCGGGGATCGCGTTTCTACGGTCGGGAGGACAGCAGAGGACTGCAGAGGGCAGCACAGGAGCCCCACCCACCGGAAGGAACCGACGTGATCACCTTGAGAGGGCTGACCAAGCGCTACGGCACGACCGTCGCCGTGGACGGGCTGACGCTGGACGTCGCGGAGGGCCGGGTCACGGGCTTCCTCGGTCCCAACGGCGCCGGGAAGTCGACGACGATGCGCATGATCCTCGGACTTGACCACCCCACCTCCGGGGAGGCGCTCATCGGCGGCCGGCCGTACGCCTCCCTGCGTCACCCGGTACGTGTGGTGGGCGCGTTGTTGGACGCCAGGGCCCTGCACCCCGCCCGCTCGGCGCGCAGCCATCTGCTGGCGCAGGCGCACAGCAACGGCATCCCGGCACGCCGGGTGGACGAGGTGCTCGACGAGGTCGGGCTGACCACGGTGGCACGGCGGCGCACCGGGGGGTTCTCGCTCGGCATGTACCAGCGGCTCGGCATCGCCGGCGCCCTGCTGGGCGACCCCGAAGTGCTGGTCCTGGACGAGCCGGTGAACGGCCTCGATCCCGACGGGGTGCGCTGGGTACGGGAATTGGTCCGCGCGCAGGCGGACCGGGGGCGGACCGTCCTGCTCTCCAGCCATCTGATGAGCGAGATGCAGCTCACCGCCGACCAGCTCGTCGTCATCGGCCGGGGGCGCCTGCTGGCGGACAGCCCGATGGCATCCCTCCTCTCGGAGAACTCACGGCCTTCGGTACGCGTACGGGTGCCGCACCCCGAGGACCGCCGCACCCTGCTGACCCATCTCGACGGTGAGCGCGAGGCGGGAACAGCCCCCGGTTGCACGGCCCTTGACGGCGCGGAGCCCGCGACCAGCGCACGGACCGTGGACGGCGCGGAGATCGTGGTGGAGGGGAGGACCGCCGAGGAGATCGGGGATCTGGCCCACCGCCTCGGCATCCGGCTCCACGAACTCCGTTCCGTGACCGCTTCCTTGGAGGAGGCGTACATGGAACTGACCGAACGCAGCGTGGAGTACGCGGCCCCGCCGGTCCGGGCCGGGCACTCCCGTACCACCACGACACCGGACGGGGTGTGACCGCCATGAGTACGCTGTCCCCCCGTCCCGCCCCCGCCGCGCCACGTGCCCTTCCCGCACCCACGGGCGGCGGGCTCCCCGGTGCGGTCCGTGCCGAGTGGACCAAGCTCCGGTCGCTGCGCTCCCCCTACATCTGCCTGTCGGCGGGCGCCCTGCTGACCGTGGTCTTCACCTTCTACTACGGCTCGATCGCCAGGATCAACGACCATCCGGTCCAGCCCCTGGGCAACGCGACCGTCGCCTCCGTCGTCCTCGTCCAGTTCGCGGTCGTCGTCCTCGCGATGGTGGCGGTGACGAGCGAGTACACGACCGGCAGCGTCCGCTCCTCCCTGCTGTGGGTGCCGGTCAGGCGCCATGTGCTCCTGGCGAAGTCGCTGGTGGCCGGGGCGGTGGGGTTCGGCGCCGGGCTCCTCTACGCGGTCCTGGGCATGGCCGTCGCCTGGCCCTCCTTCGACGGTCACGCCACCTTCGACGCGGCCGAAGCTACGGCCCAGGCGCTCGCCATGGCGGCCGTTCTGGCGCTGACCGCCGTCCTGAGCGTGGGCGTCTCCTTCGCCCTGCGGAACGCGGCGGGCGCCCTCTCCGCCCTCTTCGGTCTGCTGTCCGCCCTCCCCGCCCTCTGCGTCGGTCTCGGCGGCACGTTCCTCCTCACGGTCGACAGCTACCTTCCGCAGACCGCCGGCGGCCACTTCCTGCTCGGGGACGGCGGCGCCCCCTACCCTCGGTGGGCCGGTCTGCTGATCGTGGCGGCCTGGGCCGCAGTCGCCCAGCTGGCGGGCCGGGCTCTGCTCGTACGGCGGGACGCATGACGGCCGGGGCGGACCGAGCGGGTCGAGCGGGCTGAGCAACGGTGGCGGACCAACAGGGCCGGTGGCCGGGAGAGAGAGAAGGAGACGGACGTGGTGGGGACCTCGACGGCGACGGGACGGTGGAGGCCCGTCCTCCACGACACGGCCCTGTGGGCGGCGCTCTCCGCCGCCGGTTTCTACGCCTACACCGACCGCGCGGCCCCCTCCCTCACGTTGGACCTGCTCCTCCCCCTGTCCGTGCTGGCGGTGGCGGTCCCCGGGAGCCGACGGCGGCCGGGAGCGGCCGTGTTCGCCGCCAACGCGCTCTGCGCGGTGGGGCTCGCCGCCACGCCTCCGGCGGCGAGCCCGTACCTCCTGGCCCTTGCCGCCCTGGCCTACCTGCTGGGGGTCCGGGGCACCGACACCGGCAGGGCGCTCCTGCTCCTCGGCACCTGTGTGGCCGTCGACCTCGCGGTCTGCGCCGTACTGGCCGTCGACGCGGTGTACTGGTTCTACGTGCTCGCGCTCGTGCCCCTGGCCCTGCTCCCGGCCTGGCTGGCGGGCCGCCACCGGCAGGCGCGGCTGGCCCTGGTCCACGGGGGCTGGGAGCGGGCGCGGGTCCTGGCGGAGCAGCAGCGGTCCGTGGCCGAGCGGGCGGGGCTGCGGGAGCGTACGAGGATCGCGGCGGATGTGCACGACTCCCTCGGCCATCAGCTGAGCCTCATCGCGCTGCGCGCCGGTGCGCTGGAGCTGTCCCCGACGCTGAGCGGGCAGGACCGGGCCGACCTGGCCGGGCTGCGGGCGGACGTCGCGGACGCGGTCGGGCATCTGCGGGAGACCCTCACCGTGCTGCGGGCGGACGAGGACGCCCCCGGCACCGCGCCCCGGGGCGCCTTCGTGGACGCTCCCGGCACCGCGCCTGCCGCCGAGTCCGTGGACGCGCTCGTCCGCAGGGCCCGGGAGGCCGGTGTGGCGGCGGAGGTGCACCGCGAGGGCGAGCCGCCCCTCCGCTCCCCCTTGATCACCCGTACCGTCCACCGGGTGGTCCAGGAGTCCCTGACCAACGCCGTCAAGCACGCCCCCGGGGCCGCCGTCCGCATCCACCTCACCCACCGGGACGACCGCGCCACCGTACGGGTCACCAACTCCCCGCCCCCGGAAGGCGCATCGCCCGCTGCTCCCCCGGCCCCCGGCGGCGGCCACGGTCTCACCGCCCTCCGCGAGCGCGTCCAGCTGGTCGGCGGAACCCTGCGTACGGGGCCGTACGGCGACGGTGGGTACGAGGTGTGCGCGGTCCTGCCGGACGCGGTGGGCGGCCGGCGCCCCTCGGACGGACCGTACGCCCCGCAGGGGCCGGACCAGGACCCCGGGCCGCTGCACGGACTCGCCGACGCCCGCCGCCGTACGAGGCGGCGCTTCGTGGTGGCGTTCGCCGTCCCGGCGGCGCTCGGCGCGGTCATGCTGGTCTCGGCCGCCCTCCTCGCCCATCAGCTCACCGCCTGCGTGCTGCGCCCGGCGGACTTCGCCGGACTCCGCACCGGCCGGACCAGCACCGAGCTGGCCCGGGTCCTCCCCGAGCGGCAGTTCCCCTACGTACCGGACCGGGTGGCCGACGATCACCCCGAACCCCCCGGGACGGTCTGCGCGTTCTACCGGTCGAACGGCAATCTGCTGGAGCAGGTGGACATCTACCGGCTCTGCTACGCGGACTCCCGGCTCGTGGCCAAGGACGTTCTGCCGGGCACGCGGCGCGGCTGACCGCGCCCCAGCCCGCCCGGGCTCGAAGACGACGGATACGCGCGGACGCGAAGACGACAGGCGCTCGCGTCTGTCACTCCGGATCGTTCCGGATGCCCGGCCCCGGGCTCCCCCCACTACTTTTCGACGGCGCCCGCAAGACCGACCCGTCCGGAGTCCGGGGAGCAGCGATGCCGACGACCGTCACCACCGACCGCCCCACCACCGACCCCGTCGACCGTTCCGCGGTCACCACCCTCACCACCGCCCCCGACGGCCTGACCGCCGCCCTCACCCACCATGAGCGCCAGGTGCTCTCCGCGGTCGGCTGCGGGCTGCGGGACGACGAGATCGCCGCCGCCCTCGCCCTCCCCGAGGAGGCCGTGGCCGGGCATCTCGCGCGGGTGCTGGTCAAGCTCGGCCTGCGGGACCGGGCCGCCGCCGTCGTCCACGCCTTCGACTGCGGGCTGGTCGTCCCCGGGCACGGCCCCCGGGCCCGGGCCGCTCGACCGGCCGCCCGGGCGGTCTCCGTACGGAAGGACCCCGTGCAGAAGGCCCCTGTGCAGAGGGTCTCCGTACAGGCGACCTCCGTACGGGCGGTGGCGCGGCCGCAGGTGCGGATCTCACTGCTCGGGCCGTTGCAGGCGTGGCGGGGCGGCCGGTGTCTGGAGCTGGGGCATCTGCGTCAGCAGGCCGTTCTGGCGGCGCTCGCGCTGGGGGCGGGACGGCGATGTCTCAGCCAGCGGGAACTGCTGGACGACGTCTGGGGGCTGGAGCCACCGGCCACCAATGTGGTGCCGGTCTACATCTACCGGTTGCGCAAGGCCCTCCACGACGGCTGCGCCGGCGACGACCGAGGCGGGGGCGGCCCGGACGCGGTCATCGAGCGCGGTCCCCGGGGCTACCAGCTCGCCCCGGGCGCGGTCGAGGTGGACGTGGCCCGTATGGAGGAGCTGGTCGCCGGGATCGGACGGGCCGACCGGGCGGGCGATCCGCTCCAGGCACTCCATCTCTGTTCCCAGGCACTGGAGTTGTTCCGGGGCGAACCGCTGGCCGGGCTGCCGGGGCCGCTCGCCGAGCTGGAGCGGCTGCGGCTCGTCGAACGCAGGGTCGCCATCGTGCGGCGGAAGGTGGAGTGGCAGCTGCGGCTCGGTCAGGACACGGAGGCCATCGACGAGCTGTTCGCCCTGTCGGCGGCACACCCCCTCAACGAGCCGCTGGCCGCGATGCTGATGCGGGCGCTGTACCGGGACGGCCGGCAGGCCGACGCGCTGACGGTGTTCGAGCGCGCCCGCCGCCGGCTCGCGGACGACCTGGGGGTCACCCCGAGCCGGCTGCTGCGGCGGGCGCACCAGATGATCCTCCGGGGCGAGTGAGACCCCGGATCACGTCACCGGGTCACCGGCCATCGGTCACCAGGACGCCGGGTGCCAGACGCCGTTGTACCACTGCTCGTTGGCGGTGTTGTTGTGGTGGTCCATGTTGAAGTCGTGCGGGTAGTTGTTGATGTGGTTGTGCGGGTACGTCCAGATGCCGGCGGACTCGTCGCAGACGTAGTCCCAGTGGCAGATCGTCTTGACGGGGACGTTGCCGAAGAACTTGTCGGCGCCGGCGAGCGGGGCGCCGACGATGCCGCCGAACGGCACGGATCCGCCGTTGGCCCCGGGGCCGCCCTGGCGCTTGGGGTCCGAGATGAGGATGGCGTTCACCTTGTCGAAGGTCTGCCAGTTCTCGGTGACCCAGATGTGCACGACCGCGGCGCCCAGGGAGTAGCCGCCGATCTTGACGTGCTGGTTGGGACAGGCGGCGCGCTGGTCGCGTACCAGCCGGTTCAGCTCGTTGACGCCCGCCCGGGCGCTCGCGCCGTTGGGGATCGTGGTGGGGTAGCCGACGTGCTGCTGGATGTTGCCGGTGAAGCCGTCCCGGTCCCAGGAGCTTCCCGTACCGCCGACGACGATGGTGTACGTGCCTCCGCACGGGGCGGCGGGCTGTGCCGCCTGGGCCGTGGACGTCTGGGTCACCGAGAGCCCTGCCGTGAGCAGAAGTCCGGCCACGGCGGCCGCCATCCTCTTGATCCGCATGCGATTCTCCCCATCTGGTCTGTCTGCTACGGCTCCCGACCCTGGCAGCGGCCGATGACATCCCGATGAAACGCGCGATGAAACGGACACGGAAACGGACAGGGCCCGATTCCATCGTCATTTCACCGCCGTCTTCTACTGTCGGCCGCCCACGACAGGCGTTCATGACGGAAAGGCACCCTCATGGCAAGATGCGGCTTACACCGCGTACTCACCCGGCTGGCCCTGCTGGCCGGTGTCTGGGCGGCGGTGATCGCGATGACCGCGTCGGTCGCGGTCGCCCGGCCCGTACCCGGGTCGGGTTCCGCGTCCGGTCCGCCGCGGGGCGACGACCGGTCCGGCGTCTCCCGGTATTTCGCCGGCCCCGAAGGCCTGGCCATCCCGACCGCGCCGTGCGACCCGGCCGGTCCTTCGGGCGGCGACGGCACCATGGCCGCCCAGCTCAACCCGCAGCTCCGCAACAAGATGGCCGGCCATCTGGACGCGTACCGGATGTCGTGCGCGCGCATGGTCACCCAGGCGGTGAAGGAGCGCGGGCTCAACCAGCGGGCCGCCGCGATCGCCATCGCCACGATCATCGTCGAGTCCAGCATGAACAACTACTCGCAGGCCGTCGACCACACCAGCATCGGCCTGTTCCAGCAGCAGGACTGGTGGGGCAGCCGGGAGCAGCGGCTGAACCCGGCCTACGCCACCAACGCCTTCCTCAACGACATGGAGCGGCGCTATCCGAACGGTTCGTGGAACAGCGCCCCGATCGGTGAGGTCTGCTGGCGGGTGCAGCAGCCCCGGGAGGACCTGCGTCATCTGTACGGGATCGAGGCGGCCGACGCCACACTGATCGCCAACGCCCTCTGGGCGGGTACGGGCGGTGGGCCCAAGCACCCGTACGCCTCGGGCCGGGTGGTGTCCGGCCGGTCGGCCGACGGGCGGCTGGAGGCGTTCGCCGCCGGGGCCGACGGGGTCCACCACGCGTGGCAGACCTCGGTGAACGGCGCCTGGTCGACCTGGCGTTTCGTGGGCGGCCCACGCAACGCGCAGCTCGCGGTGGCCTCCAACGCGGACGGGCGGCTGGAGCTGTTCGCCCTCTCGGACAGTACGTTCGACCACATGTGGCAGACCGGGCCCAGTGCCGGCTGGTCCGCCTGGAAGAACTTCGGCACCGGCGGGCACCGGCTGGCGGCGGGCCACAACGCCGACGGCCGGATCGAGGTCTTCGCCTCCAACGCCCAAGGGGTGTTCCACCGTTGGCAGACCGCGCCCAGCGGCGGCTGGTCCGCCTGGGAGGGCACGCACGGCGGGCCGCCCAACGCGCGGCTGGCCATGGAGAACGCGCCGGACGGGCGCCTGGAGGTCTTCGCCCTCTCCGACTCCACGTTCGAGCACCTCTACCAGACCCGGGTCAACGGGGGCTGGTCGGCCTGGGAGAACTTCGGCACCGGTGGACGCGCCGTCGCCGTCAGCCACAACCAGGACGGCCGGCTGGAGGTGTTCGCCTCCAGCGGCGAAGGGGTGTTCCACCGCTGGCAGACCGGCCCGGCCTCGTGGTCGGCGTGGACCGGCACCGGCGGCATACCCGACGCCGAGCTGGCGACGTCACGGTCGGTGGACGGGCGGGTCGAGGTGTTCGCCATCAACGGGGCCACCGCAAGCCAGAGTTGGCAGACCCGGCCGAACGCGGCGTTCTCGCAGTGGGAGACCTTCGGCGGCGGAGGCACCTCGATCGGTACGGCCAACAACGCCGACGGCCGGATCGAGGTCTTCGGTACGAGTCACGCGGGCGTCTACCACCGCTGGCAGACCGGCTTCTCCACCTGGTCGCAGTGGGCCTGGCTGAACGATTCCGGTCCGGCGATCAACTGAGGGCACAGATAAAGACCTTGGCAGCGCGCGCCCGGAGAGAACCCCGGGCGCGCGTTCCTGTGTCAGGCGCTCCTGCCTGGATCAAGCAGTGGAGAACTCCCGCTCCAGCCTCGGGATCAGATCACGCAGCGTCTCCTCCCAGCAGCCGCCGTTGTGGTGGCCGTCGCACCGGGTGCCCCACCCGGCGCCGTCGCCGTAGTTGACGTAGTAGTAGGACATGCCCAGGGCGTCCATGGCCTCCTTGACGTTCTTGGCGGCGCCCGCCACCCAGAACTCCAGGCTGTTGACCGCACCGCCCCCGTCGCCGGTGTAGATGGAGACCCCGATGCCTGCGGCGGCCAGCTTGGCCATGTTCTGGGACGGGTCGACCTGGTTCCACCGCCAGTCGGCGTTGAACACCGGGTAGGGCGAGCCGAACGCGGCGTCGCTGTCCACGGCGGGCTTGTACGGGGAGTTGTTCGGGTCACAGGTCCCGGACGCCAGGGCGCAGAGCGCGCCCTCCCCGTCGATGAGGGAGGCGACGACGGCCATCCGCAGGCCCATGTGGCGGACCGAGAAGTCGATGTCGCCCGAGAGGGAGGCGGTGTGGCTGAACAGGTCGGGGCGGATCTGGGCGTAGTGGAAGGCGCCGAACCCGCCCATGGAGACGCCCGCGACGGCCCGGGCCTTCTTGGCGGCGACGGTCCGCAGGTTGGCGTCGATGAACGGGATCACCTGCTGGAGGTGGAAGTTCTCCCAGTTCTGCGCACCGGCCGCGGTCTTCTGGTTGAGCCAGTTGGTGTACCAGCCGCGCGCCCCGCCGTCCGGGATCACGGTGATCATGTCGTCCGACATCGTCAGCGCCGGGTAGTTCTGCCCGACGGGGTCGTCGGGCGAACCGTGCAGGAAGTACAGCACCGGATAGCGCCGGTCCGGGTCGTCGTAGTAGCCGCCCGGCAGGATGATCTTGATGTGCTGTTCGCCCGCGACCTGGGGCGTGGTCACGGTGAGATGGAAGTTGGTGGCGCTGCCGACCGCCGGTCGGGCCTCGGTCAGCCCGAAGCCGTACGTGAAGGGCGGCGGCGCGGAGGCCGCGTCGGCGGCCCGTACCGGAGCCGCCGGGGCGACCACGGCCACGGCCACCGCCGCGACCATCCAGGCCACCGCGAGCCGCCACCAGTGTGCTGTTCTCGTCACTGTCTTCCCCCAAGTGGGTTCGTCCGCAGGGTGGGTCATGTCCGGATCAGTCAAGGACCTTGATCCGCAAGGCCGGTGAAGCGGCGATCTGCTCCTCCGTGAAGCGTTCGGTCACCCAGCCACCGGCCGAGAACAACTTCGTCTGGTCGGCGTAGTGCGGTGAATTCGGGTTGGCCGACTGGGAGTAGGCCAGGACGGAGAGCGCCTGCGGCGGGCCGTCGGCGGTGAACCGCACCTGCTGGATGAAGCTGGAACCGAAGACGATGTCGAACTTCCCGTCCACCTGGCCGGGAGTGATCACGTTGAGCACGCCCAGCTGGCCGAGCGAGCCGTGGATCGGGATCTGCTCACCGCCGCGGGTGACCTTCTGGACGTCCGACAGCGGGGCGTTCAGCGCGATGCCCGCCGTGCGCAGCGCGTGCACGGCCCGGGCGAGCGCGTCGCGGAGGGCGGAGCTGCCGGTGTCCAGCGAATTGGGCGTGTGCACCGGGTTCTTGGGGTCGAAGGGCACCCGCCACGGCAGCTTCTCGACGCCCTGGCCGCCCAGCAGATAGGCCCAGTAGTGGGCGAAGAGCCAGGAACCCCGGCTGTCCGTCGTGTAGTCGTGGCTCTTCCAGCCGGCCAGGACCGGACACGCCTCGCTCACATTGACCAGGTTGCCGTCCACCAGGACGAGCCCGAAGGGCACGTTGCGGCACATCGTGACCGTGGCGCCGAGCGCCAGGTCGGCCGCCCTGCTGTTGTCGGCGAAGAGCAACTGCCCCATGGTCTGCGGGGTGAAGCCCTTGCCGGGCAGGCCGTCGGTGCCGTCGATCCGCTTCCGCGCGGTCAGGATGAGCTCCTGCGTACGCAGCGACCGGGGCGCGGCGGTGTCCCCCATCACCCGGGGGAAGGCGAGCGGCTGCTCGGGGTTGGCCAGCCACGGGCTGTCGTTGGCGTTGCCCACGAAGTCGTTCCGGATCAGGCGTGGTTGCACCTTCGGGGAGAGCAGCCCGGGCGCGACCGCGTCCGGGTCGTCGGGCCAGTCGCAGGCGCTGCGCTTGCCGTCGAGGATGGAGACCGGTGTCGCGTTCGGCAGCCGTAGCGGCTGGTAGAACAGCAGTTGCCCGGTCAGGGTGAGGCAGGAGCGCGCGTGCTCGTCGGTGATGTTCGGGACGGCCTGGATGTCCGCGTACAGCGCCTTGCCCGTGCGGTCGGAGGCCACGGTGTTGAAGAAGGGGACGCCCTGGGTGGTCTCCAGGATGTCCACCACCTCGTGGACGTCATCGGCCTGGTCGAGCCGGAACCAGGTGTTGAGTGCCCGCAGGTTGTGCATGTTCACATCGCGTACGGCGTGCGCGCTGACCACCCAGGGCAGATCCTGGCCCTGGATCGCGGTGGTGACGGGCCCGTACCGTGTGGCCCACAGCGTCCGGCCGACCTTGGCGAGGGAGCCGTCCGGCTGCCGTACGTCGACCTCCACCCGCTGCGAGGTCATCTGCTCCCACGCCCCGTCCACCAGGTACTTGGTGGGGCTGAGCGGGTCCACCTGGACGTCGAAGAGTCCGAAGGGGGCCACCGTGGCGACCGTGTGGCTCCAGGCCACGTTCTCGTTGTAGCCGATGTTCACGGCGGGGAAGCCCAGCAGGCTGGCCCCGGAGACGTTGACCTTCCCGGGGATCGTCAACTGGCTCTGCCACATGCGGTTCTTGCCCTGCCACGGGAAGTGCGGGTTGGCGAGCAGCATGCTGGTGCCACCGGAGACGCCCTGCGATCCGACGGCCAACGCGTTGCTGCCCATGCCCCGTTCGCGGCCCTCCGCCATCGCGTCACGGATCTTCGCCGCCGTCTCCTCGGGCGAGGGTGAGGGTGAGGCCGCGGGCGGCCGCTGTTTCCGGGCAGCCGAGGGGCAGGGGAGGCTGGGGCGGTCGAGGTCGCCGAAGCGGCCGAGGCGCCCGGCGGGGCCGCGTTCACCTGGCCTTCCAGCAGCGGGTCGGCGCTGCCCATGATGATCTCGGCGTGCGCGTGCCGGTAGACGTCCAGCTCGGTGATCGGCCGCACCCAGTCCGCGCCCCGGCAGGCCGGATCGGTGAGACCGTCCACGCCCGTCTCGGCCAGGTACCGGTTGTAGCCCTGGACATAGCCGCGGATGGCTTCCCGTACCTCCGGCTCCGGACCGTCGGGGGCGGGCTTGTCGAGCAGCCGCTCCACCACCCGGTTGTCCTTGATCCGCTGGAAGTACAGATCGCTGTTGAGGTTGGAGGTGGTGTTCTGGTCCTGGCCGGGGCTCGCCCTGCCGTCCGGCCCCAGGTGGCGGGAGCGCTGGGCGTTGACCATGAGATAGGTGTCGGCCAGGGTGCAGATGTTGTCCCGTGCCGAGGCGTAGCCGTAACCCGTTCCCAGCCCCTCCCAGTCGGAGGCGATGATGTGCGGGATGCCGTACTCGGTGTAGCGGATCGTCGGCCGGTCCGGCCCCTGTCCGGCGGCGGACGTCCCCGTGGCCGCCGCCGAGCCGGTGAGCACCGGCGTGCTCAGCACGGCCACCGCGGCCAGGAGCGCCACCGGCAGTCTCGCCCCGGCTCTCCCTCGTCTCTCTCGTAGTCTCCTCCGTGCCATCGCCGTTCTTCCCCTCCCCTGTCGGGCCCCCTGCCGTGCGGGCCGTCGCCGGAACGCGGCCACGCTAAGGAGGACCGATGAAATCCCGCTGAAATCCGACAAGAGGCGCCTAGCGGATCTGCCGCCGCCTGTCAGTCCGTAACCTTCCGGGGTCTTCCGGGCCCGCGCGGCTGCTAGCTTCCGAACCCGCTCGACCGATCGCCGCTGACCGCTCGACCGATCAACCGCTCACCCGCTGACTCGTTCGTCCGCTCGTCCGCACGGCCCCGACCATCCACCCCACGCACCCCGGGACCGCCCCCGGGAGGAGGACTCGTGCTTCCACGGTTTTCCCGACGCGCGCTGACCTGGGCGCTCGCAGCGGCGACCGCCCTGCTGGCACCGACGCTGACGCCCCTGTCCCCGGCCACCGCCGCCGCCTCCACGACCGCCGCCACCGCCGCCTGTCCGGCCGCCGGTTTCGTCTCCCAGCACTTCCACAGCGGCCACAACGGCGTCGACATCGCCAACAAGGTCGGCACGCCGATCTACGCCGTGGGCGACGGCGAGGTGACCATCTCCGGTTACGACAACACCGGTTACGGGCAGTGGATCCGGGTCCTGCACCCCGACGGGCGGATCTCCGAGTACGGCCATATGAGCCGGCGGGACGTCTCCGTCGGCGACCGGGTGGCGGCCGGGCAGCAGATCGCCCTGATGGGTTCCGAGGGGCAGTCCACCGGCCCCCACCTCCATCTGCGGATCTGGTCCGACCGCTCCACGTCCCGGGGGATCGACCCCGAGGTCCATCTCGCGGAGCGCGGCATCGTGCTGCCCTGCACCCCGGGGAGCGGGCCGCGCCCCAAGCCGCTGGTGTATCCGGCGGAGTCGGGCCGGGTGGTGTCGGCGCGGTCGGCGGACGGGCGGCTGGAGCTGTTCGCCGCCGCGGCCGACGGCATCCACCACGCCTGGCAGCGCCGGGCCAACGGCGACTGGTCGGAGTGGGAGGCGCTCGGCGGCCCCCGCAACGCCGAACTGGCCATCGCGCCGAACGCCGACGGCCGGCTGGAGCTGTTCGCCCTCAGCGGCACCACCTTCGAGCACCGCTGGCAGGTGAGCCCGTCCGGAGGCTGGTCGGGCTGGCAGAACTTCGGGGGCGGCGGCCGGGACACCGCGGCCGGGGTCAACGCCGACGGCCGGATCGAGGTGTACGCCTCCGGCCCGGCCGGGCTCTTCCACCGCTACCAACTCGCCCCGAACGGAGGCTGGTCGGGGTGGGAGTCCACGGGTGGCGGCCCCGCCGACAGCCGGGTCGAGATGGGGAAGGCGCCCGACGGCCGGCTGGAGGTCTTCGCGCTCAACGGCCAGGTATTCCAGCATCGTTACCAGACGGCTCCCAACGGCGGCTGGTCCCCGTGGACCGGATTCGGTGAGGGAGGACATGATCTGACGATCGATCACAATGCGGACGGGCGCCTGGAGGTCTTCGCCTCCGGACCGGTCGGCGTCTTCCACAAGTACCAGACGGGCCGTACGAGTTGGTCCGGCTGGGAGGCCACGGGCGGACCCGCGGACGCGCAGCTCACCAGCGAGCGCACCCCGGACGGGCGCGTCGAGGTCTTCGCCATGAACGGCACCACCGCCATGCACAGCTGGCAGACCGCCGTGAACGCCCCCTACAGCGCATGGGCCACCTTCGGCACCGGTGGCACCGAGGTCACGGCCGCGACCAACGCCGACGGCCGGATCGAGGTCTTCGGCACCAGCCACGCCGGTACGTACCACAAGTGGCAGACCGGGTTCGCCACCTGGTCCGAGTGGCTCTGGCTCAACAACTCCTCCGGCCCGGCCGTCGGTTGACCTCGCCCAAGGAAGCCATGCCCCCGATCAGCAGACGGAGCCTGCTGCGCGGCGCGGCCGGTGCCGGTGCCCTCCCCCTCCTGGGCGCCGGCCCGGCCGCGGCCACCGCGGCCTCCGGGAACGTCCCGCCGCCCCACCGGGTCGGCGCGGGCCCCTTCCGCCATGTCCACGACCCCTCCACCGCCGCCACCGGCCCGCGCTATCTCAACGACCACACGCTCATCCGGGCGCACGGCCGGTGGCACCTGTTCAGCATCGTCGGGAACAGCGCGCCGCGCGGCGAATCCCCGGACAGCGCGGCCGAGGTCTCCTTCGCCCACGCCTCCGCCCCGGGCCCGTACGGACCGTGGACCAGCCACCCCGACGCGCTCACCGTCGACCCCTCGTACTTCGGCGAGGAGCACCTCTGGGCGCCGCACGTCATCGAGGCGGACGGCCGTTTCTGGATGTTCTACGCGGCGGGTGGCGCGGACGGCACGGGCAGTGGAGGCGGCACAGGTGGTGCGGGCGGCGGCGCGGCGATCAACGTGGCCACGTCGGCCGACCTGTTCACCTGGACCCGCGCACCCTCCGGCCCGCTCTTCCGGGGCCGCGCGGCACGCGACCCGATGGTGCTGCGGGTGGGCGGCGAGTGGGTCATGTACTACACGGAGGTCTCCGGAACGGGTGGCGGCGGCCCGGGCCACGGAGGCGGCCATCACATCGTGGCGTACCGGCGTTCCACCGATCTGCTGCACTGGAGCGAACCGGGGGTCGCGTTCACCGACGCGAGCACGGAGACGACGGTCTCGGTCACCGAGTCGCCGTACGTCGTCGGACGGGACGGCTGGTACTACCTGTTCATCGGCCCGCGCAACGGCTACGAGGGCACGGACGTCCTGGCCTCCCGCGACCCGTTCCGTTTCGAACTCTCCGGCTGGACCGGGCATGTCGCCGGACACGCGGTGGAGGTGGTCCGGGACGGGGATGAGTGGTACGCGAGCGCCGCGGGCTGGTTCCGGAACGGGCTGTATGTGGCGCCCCTCTCCTGGCAGGCCACGCCCACGCCGTGGCAGAGCCCCGACAACCCGGTGGCCGCTCTCGACGTGACCGGCCGGCTGACCGTGTTCGCCCTCGACGCCGCCGACCGCGCGATGCTGCGGCGCGTCCAGCTCGACCCGCACACGGACAACTGGTCGGAGTGGGAGCGCTTCGGCGGACCGGCCGGCGCCGTCCCCACGCTCGGGCGCACCACCGACGGCAGGCTGGAGGTGTTCTCGCTCGCGCCGGGCGGCGTCAACCTGCACCACCGGGTGCAGCGGCCGGACGGCGGCTGGTACGGCTGGGAGGAGTTCGGCGGACCGGCCGACGCGGCCCCCGCCGTCGCGCGTGACGCCCACGGCCGGCTGGAGGTCTTCGCCCCGAGCCCCGGCGGCAGCTCGGTCGCGCGGCGGCGGCAGCGGTCGGCCGGGGCCCTCGCCTGGGACCCGTGGGAGCCCGGGTTCGGCGGTCCGGTGGGCGCGCCCCCGGTGGTCGGGGCGAACGCGGACGGCCGCCTGGAGGTGTTCGCCCTGGCCCCCGGCGGCGCGGGCATCGCCCACCGCTGGCAGGAGGCCCCCGGGGGCGGCTGGTCGGCGTGGCACCCGTTCGGTACGGCGGCGGGGGCGGCGCCCCGGGTGGCCGGGGACGGCAGCGGGCGGCTCACGGTCACCGCGATCGGGCCGTCGGGCCTGGGGACCTTCACCCGGCGGCAGACCGTGGCGAGCGGCGGCTGGGGCGAGTGGCAGCCGCTGTTCGGCTGGAGCGCGGCGGCCCCGGTACTCGCGGTGAACGCGGACGGCCGGCTGGAGGCGTTCTCCCTCTCCCCCGGCGGGGCCCGCCTGAGCCACCGCTGGCAGACCGCGCCCGGCGGGGACGTCCACCCCGGCGGGGAGTTCGGGGAGCCCGGCATCCGGCTGGTCGCCACCCCCACGGCGGCGCTCGACGCCACCGGCCGGCTGCATGTCTTCGCCGTCACGGTGGCGGGCCGGATCCGGCGGCGCGTCCAGACCCGGCCGAGCGGCGGGTGGCACCCCTGGACGGCTTTCGGGGACCGTGCGGTGGCACCGGTCGTCGCGGGCACCCCCGCACTCTGACGGAAGGACCGCCAGGCCACGGAGCGCGGCCGTCACGGCCCTGACGAACTCGCAGGCCACGGAGGCGCGGCTCTCACGGCCCTCACGAACCCGCAGGCCACGGACGGCGAACAGCGAACCGCGCAAATCCCGCCAAGTGGCGCGTCCCCCTCGCGCCTCGGTGACGTTCCCCACTGACCCTGGTCCAGAACGGGGCATCCGTGACGCCGGACGGCGATTTCCGGCAATGTGGCCGAAGTGCACCGGTGACCTCCCCGCCCGGATGAGTATCGTTCCGCTCGTCCGACACGTGACACGGGGGGCGGGGGGAGCGGTGAGCGGCGTAGTCGTCCATCTACCGCGGGGAAACGGCGGGACGGGTGGTGGGGCCGTCGGGGGTGAACCGCACGGTGACGCGGTGACGTTACGGCTGGGTCCGGGCGAGGTCGCCCGCTTCGGACGGGGTTCCGCGACGGTCCCCGTGGAACTGCGCCTGGACGACCCGGCGATCTCCCGGCTCGCCGGGGAGATCCGGGTGACCGACGACCACTGGCAGCTGACGAACCACAGCACCACCCACAGCTATCTGGTGGAGAACCCGGAGGGCGCGGGCGAGTATCTGAGGGTGCCGCCGCGCCGGGTGGGGGCGCCGATCCCGTTCGAGTTCGCACGCGTGGTGCTGCCGACGCGGGGTGAAGTGACCGTCTCCTTCCAGGTGTTCGCGCCCGACCACCTCTATCTGGACCCGGACGCGATGGGCGGGCCCCGGGGCACGAGCACGGTGACCGCCTACTCGCTGAACGAGACGGCGACGTACTTCCTGGTCCTGGTCGCCCTCTGCGAGCCGCGCCTGCGCGACCAGTCGCGGGTGGCCGTGCCGACCACGCCCCAGATCGTCGAACGGCTGAGGGGGCACCCCGCCGGTGCCGAGCTGACAGCACGCGCGGTCAGCTCGCACATCGACTACCTCGCGGAGGAGAAGCTGCGCATCGGCGCCCCGGACCCGCACGACCCGGGCAAGGGCGACCGCCGCAACGGCAAGCGGGAGGAGGTCGTGGGTCTGGCGCTGCGTTTCGGGCTCGTACGGGAGGAGCATCTCGCGCTGCTGCCACCCCTGGCGGGGGCCGGCGGGCGGGAGCGGCAGGCCGCACGGTGAGCCCGCCGGACGACGACCGGGCCGAGCAGCTCCCGCCCGGCTACCGGGTCGGCGGCTGGGCGGTCACGCACCTGATCGGCTCCGGCGGCTGGTCCACGGTGTACGCGGCACGCCGGGCGGACACCCTTCCGGACGGATCGCCCGGCCCCGCCGAGGCAGCGCTCAAGATCATGCCGACAGCCGGTCTCGCCCCGCGCCAGGCCCACCGGATCGCGGAGTCCGCCCGCCGCGAGGTGGAGCTCGGGCGCAGGGCGGGGCACCCCCGGCTGATCGGCCTCCTGGACTCCTTCGTCCTCACCTCTCCACCCGGCCGCCCCTCGCTGGAGGGTGCGATGGTGCTGGTGATGGAACGGGCCGCCGGAAGCCTGCGGGAGCTGATCGAGGCGGGGGTCCCCGAGGCCGACCGGGGGCGGCTGATCGCGGGCATCTGCGAGGGGCTGGCCCAGCTGCACCGGTCGGGCTGGGTCCACGCCGACCTCAAGCCGGAGAACGTCCTGCTGGGCGCGGACGGTTCGGTGAAGCTGTCGGACTTCGGGCTCGCCACCGAGCTGACGGGAACGCACGGGCACGTTCCGCCGCTGGGCACCCTGGACTACTTCCCGCCCGAGCGCTGGCGGGCGCCGCTGGGCGAACTCGGCGTACGGGTCCGGCCGACGGCGGACATCTGGGCGCTGGGCATCGTGATCCACGAGCTGTACGCGTCCGGCGCCTCACCGTTCCCCGGGGCCACTCCCATGGCCCGGGGCGCGGCGGTCCAGGAGTACGGCCAGGGCCGGGCGCCGCTGCGCATGGACCACGCCGTACCGCCGTTCTGGCGCGCCCTGGCCGCAGACTGCCTGGCCCCCACCCACGAGGCCCGGGCCCCGCACACCGCCGCGTCCCTGCTCGCCCGTATCACCGCGCACCAGGGCGCCGCCGCCCCGGGCCCGCCCCGCCTGGCCGACCGGGCCCGCGCCGCGTTCCTGGCCACGGCCCTGTGCGGCATCGCGGGCGCCACCCTGGCCTCGGACACCCTGCGGGCTCCCTCCCCCGCGGCCCCCGCCACGGTCCGGGTCTACAACGCGGAACGGGCCTGCCGCGAACAGCCCGACCGCCGCCCAGGCTGCAGCCTGGGCCTGGCGATCGACCCGACGCGCCCCTACACGGCGGAGAACGTCGTGCCGACGCGGGTCTGGCACGACGACGTCCTCACCACGGACTGTCAGATCCCGCACGGCGAACTGATCATCGACGAGGAGGACCACCGCTCCACCAACTGGTTCCGCGTCCACCTCCCGGCCGACTCCGGGCTCCCCGTAACCGGGCTCCCGGCCCGCTCCGAACTCCCCGTGTCCGAGCCCTCGGCCCGCTCCGAGCCTCCTGTGGCCTGGCTCCCGGCCGTACGGACACGGGAGCGGGCAGCGGTGCCGCACTGCTTCTAGCTCTCTTCGGCCGCTCCCTTCTCTTGTGGATTGGTATGGACCAATGCCATCCTGCTGCTGACTCGGGTCACCATCCCAACTCACCCCATTCGGGATGGTGTTGCCGAAAGTTTCCGCAACAGCCCCCACAGCCGCACCCGTACGAGAGCGAGCACCCATGTCCACTGCCCGGCGCCGCATCGCCCTGGCCTCCGTCGTATCCGCCGCGACCCTCATCTCCCTGGCGCCCTCCCCCGCGAGCGCGCACGGCTCCGTCTTCGGCCCGGTCAGCCGGGTGAGCGCCTGCTTCGCCGAAGGCCCGGAGACGCCGAAGTCCCAGGTCTGCAAGGACCTGGTGGCCGATTCGGGGACCCAGCCGCTCTACGACTGGAACGAGGTGAACATCGCCAACGCGGACGGCAGACATCAGGAGATCATCCCCGACGGGAAGCTCTGCTCCGCCAACCGCGAGAAGTACCGCGCCCTGGACTGGGCCCGCACCGACTGGCCCGCCACCACCGTGGCCGCGGGCTCCTACGACTTCAACGTACGCGTCACCGCACCCCACCTGGGCACGATGACGATGTACATCACCAAGGAGGGCTTCGACCCGACGCAGCCGCTGAAGTGGTCGGACCTGGACCCGACCCCGGTGGGCAGCTACGCCACGCCCCGTACCAGCGACAACGGCTACTACCACTTCACCGGCGCCCTCCCCGAGCGCACAGGCCGCCACATCGTCTACAAGGTCTGGCAGCGCCACGACAGCCCCGAGGCGTTCTACGGCTGTTCGGACGTCGTCTTCGGCACGGCGGCCCCCACCGCGGCCAAGGCCAAGGCCCCGACCGAGACCAAGATCGACGCGGGCACGGCCCACTCGACCGTCAGCCACCACGGCCACGGCGGCGACGAACAGCCGCCCGCACTGGTCTCCGCCACCTCCTCCCAGCCCGCCGGCTCCCCGCTGACGAATGCCCTGACCTGGGCGGCGGGCGCCGCCCTGTTCGCGGTAGGGGTCCTCTTCTTCGGCCGCAACCGCCGCAGGACGAGCTGAATCACGGCGCCGCCCCGACGCCCTGACACCTTGCTGCCCTGACAGCCGGGGGCGGGTGTCAGGGCGGCGATCGGGGCCGACCGTCCGGAGACGTCGGCCCACAGGAGCAGCCGACCGGGCAGGAGATCGCCGGGGCCGACGCCAAGAACCCGTCCTACCAGCGCTCGGCGGGGGGAGGCCGGGGCCGAGCGGGCTGCCCGGCAGGGAGCCGTGTCCGGCCCGCAGCCCGTACAGCGCGATGGCGATGACGCGGTGGCGGGCGTTGGCCGCCGCCTCGGCCAGATCGGTCCTGCCTGCGTCTCGAACTGCTCGACCAGCGACGACTTGCCCAACTGCTCGACGAGCAGGGAGACGTCCACGATTGTGGCGTCCGCCCGCAGCACCCCGGCCTCATGGGCCCGGTCCACCAGAGCCCGTGCCAGTTCGTCGGACCTGGTGAACCGGACGCCCGCGAACGGCTACTCCACGGCTACCACACCGAAGGGCTCGACATCGCCTCCCACGAGGTACTGGAGAAGCTGGGGGTCGATGCAGGGTTGGAGCCGTCGGCGCTCCGCCGGATGCTGGAGGGCACGGAGTTCACGGAGAACGTACGCGCGGACGAACGGTCGGCGTGGAAGCGCGGCGTCAGGGGCGTGCCCACGCTGGTCCCGGACGGCGGACCGCCGGCCTCCGTCATCCAGGATCCGGGCGTCCTGGACCGGCTGCTGACTCTCCGGTCCCATGCCTGGCGCCACGGCGGCAGGGCCCCGACGGGGCTCAGCCCTGACAGACCCGGAATCCCACGCCCAGGACGGTCCGGATCCACCCGCTCTGCCGCAGCTTGCTCCGTATCGAGCTGACGTGGGTGCCGATCGTCCGGCTCGCCTGCGCGCTGAGCCCCTCCCCTGCGGGATGCCCCGAGGTCGGTCATCAGCCACGAACTGAGCTGTACTGAGATTTGTGGAGTCCCTGATGCCAGGGTTACGGTCCTGGCGAAGGAGATCCACCAGCACCATGGCAGCACCCCGTAAATATCCGGACGAACTGCGCGAGCGCGCGATTCGCGAGGTCCGCACCACCGGCCGCCCGATCGCGCACGTCGCGAAGGACCTGGGCATCCACAAGGAGGCCTTGCGCGGCTGGGTCCGCCAGGCCGAGGCCGACCGCGGCGAGCGGGACGACCGGCTCACCACCGCAGAGCTCGACGAGCTCAAGCAACTCCGTAAAGAAGTAGCGGAGCTGCGGCGGGCGAACGAGATCCTGAAAGCCGCCTCGGTGTTTTTTGCCCAGGAGATCGACCGTCCCCGGACGAGGCCGAGCAGGTGATCGACCACCTGCGTGGACACGGCCTCGGGGTCGATCCCGTCTGCCGGGTGCTGGACCTGTCTCCGTCGACGTACTTCGCCCGCAAGAAGCGGCCGAAGTCGGCCCGTCGGCTCCGCGACGAGCAGCTCATGCCTCTGATCGAGGAGGTCCACGCGGACTCGGGCGGCACCTATGGCGCCCGCCGGATCACGCGGGCCCTGGGCCGCCGGGGCGTCGAGGTGGCCCGCTGCACGGTCGAGCGGCTGATGGCCGAGCTGGGCCTGGAGGGCGTCATCCGTGGCCGGCGCCGCCGCACCACGGTCCCGGAGCCGTCGGCGCCGCGTCCGCCGGACCTGGTCGACCGCGACTTCACCGCCTCGCGGCCCGATCAGCTGTGGGTCGCGGACATGACCTATGTCCGCACCTGGTCGGGATGGATGTATGTGGCATTCGTCCTGGACGTGTACTCGCGGATGATCGTCGGCTGGCAGGTCGCGAACCACATGCGGACCGAACTCCCTCTGGACGCCCTGGAGATGGCGCTCTGGCGGCGTCGGATCAAGAAGGACTCCGGACTGATCCACCACAGCGATCGCGGGTCGCAATACGTGTCAATTCGGTATACCGACCGGCTCGCGGACATCGGCGCCTCCGCCTCCGTCGGGTCGGTCGCGGACTCGTATGACAACGCGATGGCCGAGGCGCTGAACGGGACCTTCAAGGCCGAGCTGATCGAGATGCAGGGTCCTTGGAAGGACGTCGAGCAGGTCGAGCGGGCGATCTTCCAGTGGGTCACCTGGTACAACGAGGAACGTCTGCACTCCGCGCTCGACTACGTGCCGCCGGCCGAGCACGAGGAAGCCTTCTGGCGCAGCCAGGAGCAAACCCCGCAGTCCGCCTGAACCAATCAAGATCGGACTCTACGAAACTCGGGGCAGCTCACCTCCGAACAGAAACCAAGGCTTGGCCGGCTGCCCTCCGGGTGTTCAACTACCGCCTCCAGGGCATAACGGCACGTTCACGCCAATCGCCCATCAAGGGGCGGCTGGCTGACCCCGCGACCAGGGAACACGCCGGGCACCGTTCGGTGCGGCAGATCGGGATCCAGCCCCATACGCCGCCGCGCGTTAGTTCGGTCCACTTTCGGATCAAGCATTACCCCGACTTTGTTCACGACTTACTCATGGGTGATGCACTGTGCGCACACAGGCGCGAAGACTCCTCACAACACTCCTGGCTCTGGCTCTCCTGGCCGTCGCAGGGGTCATCCCCTCCTGGGCATCTCCCGGAGGCCAACAGACCTCCATACCCCCATCGGCTGCCCTACGGACGGCCGCGGCGAGAACCGCGGCGGACCTCCCGAAGCCGCCCAAGGCCATGACGCTGGCCGAGAGACGCCAGCAGGTGAAGCGGGACCGGGGCGAGCTGTCGCCCATGCACAACTACATCGACCCGCGCGCAGAAAAGCCGTCCGGCACACCGCACCCCCGTCCCACCGAGCCAGCCGACCGAGGCCCGGCCGCCAACAGATCGGCAACTCCGTTCGGCACACAGGCAACAGGGAATCCCCCATGGGTCAGCGCGTACGCCACTGCTTACCCGGCGATGTTGTCGATCGGCGGGCAACTGCAGTTACCGACGGGCACGACGGCTTCCTCGGTATCCGGGATGTGGCTCTATGTCCGCGACGAGGCCGGGAACTTCGTCCTCCAGCAGGAGATCAAGCGCTCCACCGGTGACCCTTCGGGCCGCTATCTCGACAACGGTGCCTGGTGCTACGGATGGTGGCCGGGCAACGCCTACCCCGCCGACCAGTGCTTCTGGTGGAGCGGCAGCACACTCGGGGGGCATCTCGAGGACGGCAAGAAGTACTACGCCTGGATCTTCCTCACCGGCACCGACGGGTCGTCGAGTCCGGGCGGAACCACCTCCCCCCTGGTGGAAGCCTTCTACACGCCCGACATTCCCGGAGCGCAGGCAGGCATCTGCACCTGCTACGCGCAGGCCCACCGTGCCGACCCGGTCAACACGGCGACCGGCATGTTCTTCGAACAGCTCACCGACGCCTCCCTGGTCGGCCCAGGTGTGCCTCTCGCCCTGGAACGCACGTACCGTTCCGACTCGACCACAGCGGGCCTGCTGGGACGCGGCTGGGCGACACCGTTCGACTCGAAGCTCACGGTCGCGACAGGGAAGGTCACCTACCGGGCGGACGACGGGGCGTCGATCGTCTTCACGCAGAACAGCGACGGAACGTACAAAGCCCCGGCCGGGTCGGCGGCCAAACTGGTCAAGGGCACCAGTGCCTTCACCCTGATCACGCCTGACCACACCAAGCGGACCTTCACCAGCGGTGGTCAGCTCGTTTCCGTCGTGGACAAGGCAGGGAAGGGGCTGAACCTGACGTACGCGTCCGGCAAGCTCGCCTCCGTCAAGGACGCCGCCGGACGCACGACGACCTTCACGGCCGGCGCGGACGGGCTGCTGACCAAGGTGGCCCTGCCGGACACGAGGTCGGTGTCCTACGGCTACACCGGCGGTCTGCTGACCTCGGTGACCGACCCGGCGAGGAAAACCTCTTCCTACACGTACGGCACCGACAAGCGGCTGTCTTCCTACACCGACCCCGCAGGCGGCAAGGTCAGCAACCTCTACGACCCGACCGGCCGGATCAGATCCCAGACCGACCAGAACGGCAAGACGACCACGTTCACCTGGGACGGCAGCCGCGAGTCGCACACCACGGCGCCCGACGGCGGCGTGTGGACCGACGTGTACTCCGGCAACGTCCTCATGTCGACCATCGACCCGTACGGCAAGAGCATCACCTACGACTACGACCGCAATCTGCGGCCCGTGTCCATCACCGACCAGCGCGGCAACACCACGTCGATGACGTACGACAGCGCCGGTCGCATGCTCACCCGGAGTTCACCTGCCAGCCTTGGCTACAAAGAGGTATGGACCTACGACACGTCGGGCAACATCACCAGCCACACTGACGGCCGCGGCAACAAGACGACGTACGCGTACAACACGTCCAACCAGCTGACGACCACCACCGACCCCCTCGGCGGCACCACCGCCTACACGTACACGACGCTCGGCGCCATCCAGACGGTGAAGACGCCGCGGGGCAAGGTCACCACCTACGGCTACGACACAGCCGGTAACCGGACCTCGGTGGCCACACCCCTGGGTGAGAAGGCGACGTTCACCTACGACGCGGCCGGGCGGATCCTGACCAGGACGGACCCGCGCGGCAACGCCACCGGCGCCGACGCCACCGCCTACATGACGACGTACGCCTACGACGGGCGAGGTCTGCTCAGCTCGGCCACCGACCCGCTGGGCCGCACCACGACCTACACCTACAACGGTGCAGAGCAGCTCCTCACCGCGAGGAACCCCGAGGGCGAGACCACGGCGTTCGCCTACGACGATGCCGGGCACCTGATCCGGACGACGGACGCGGCGGGGGAGTTCGTCACCCGCACCTACAGCGCCGCCGGACACCTCGCCTCCGAGACGGACGCCGCCGGCAACAAGACCACCTACACCTACGACAAAGTAGGACGCCTGCTCACCAGCGTCTCCCCGCGCGGCAACGTCACAGGCAACGACCCGGCCGCATATACGACGAGCTACGCCTACGACGCCGCAGGCAACACCACCAAGGTCACCGGACCCACCGGCGCGTTCACCACCACGACCTACGACGCGATCAACCGGCCGCTGGTGAACACCGACCAGCTCGGACACACCACCGGCTACACGTACGACGCCAACGACAACGTCACCAAGGTCACCGACGCGGCAGGCAAGACGACTCTTTCTGTCTACGACAAGAACAATCGGCTCACCAGCAGCACCAACCAGCTGAGCAAGACCAGCACCTACACCTACGACGCCGACGGGCATCTGCTCAGCAGCACTTCGCCCCTGGGCAACAAGGAGAGCTGGACCTACGACGATGACGGCCGCCGAGCCACGGCCGTCGACCCGCGAGGCAACGTCACCGGAGCCTCCCCCGCCCAGTACACCACCACCTACGACTACGACCCGTCGGGCAACCCGACCGCCGTCACCGGCCCACTCGGCAACGTGACAAGAACCGAGTACGACGCCATCGGGAAAGTCATCCGGAGAACGGACGCCGACCAGCGTGCCACCACCTACCGCTACGACAAGCTCGACCGGCTGACCACCGTCACCGCCCCCGGCGGCGCGGCCACCACCTACGGCTACGACTCGGTCGGCAACGTCGCCAGCCGGACCGACGCCAACAATCACGTCACCACCTACGGTTACGACGCGGCGCACCGCCTGACGTCGGTCACCGACCCGCTGGACCGGGTGACGACGTACGCGTACGACGCGGACAGCAATCCGGTCAAGGTGACGACGCCCCGCGGCACCACCACCCGGACGTACGACGTCCGCGGCCTGGTCACCAAGATCGACTACTCGGATGCCACGCCGGACGTCACCCTCGGCTACGACGACGCCGGGCGCATGACCGCCCGCGCCAACGCGAAGATCTCCGAGGACTTCGTCTACAACGCGGTCGGCGACCTCACCAAGACCCGCGGCTTCGCCTACACCTACGACGCCGCCGGGCAGATGCTCACCCGTAAATACTCCGACGGCAACACCATCGGCTACACCTACGACAACGACGGCCGCACCGCCACGATGACGGCCGACGGCACCACCACCTACACCTCCGACGCGGCAGGCAACCTCACCAAGACGGCACTGCCCAACACGGAGACCGAGGAACGCACCTACGACCGAGCGGGCCGCGTCACCGCCGTCACCTCCACCAAGGCGGGCACGACGGTCACCAAGACCGCCCTCACCCTGTCGGCAGCGGGCCTGCCCACCCGCGTCGACGTCACCCGTGCCGGAGTCGGCACCGGCGGCTACGACCAGACCTACGACACCGCGGGCCGCCTCACCTCCGGCTGCTACCCCCAGCCCTGGGTAACCGGCTGCCCCGCCACCCGCACCACGTCCTACACCTACGACAAGGTCGGCAACCGCCTGACCTCCACCCTCGGTGCCACGTCCACCAGCTACGCCTACGACGACGCCGACCAGCTCACCTCCACCACCACCGGGACCACCACCACCGCATACGCATACGACGCGGAAGGCAACCAGACCAAGGCCGGCGCCGACACCCTCACCTACGACCTGGCCGGACAGATCTCCGCCGCCACCGTCGCAGGCGCCAACTACACCTACGACCACGACGCCAGCGGCAACCAGGTCGCCACCCTCAAGGACGGCGCGGTCACCAGCCGCACCCAGTGGGACCCCAACGCACCCCTGCCGATCCTCGCCACCGAGTACGACAGCGCCTGGGCCGTCAAGCAGTCCTACCGCTACGACCCCCTCGGCCAGCCCGCCGCCACCAAAACCGGCACGGGCGCGGTCTTCTACTACCACCACGACACCCAGGGCTCCCCGCTCGCCGTCACCAGCAGCACCGGCACCCTCCACCAGCGCTGGGCCTACGACCCCTACGGCACCCGGGTCCTGGGCACCGTCACCGCAGGCGCACCCTCAAGCACCCCCACCTACACCGGCGCCCGCTACGAAACCACCACCGGCAACATCGACCTCCACGCCCGCCAGTACAACCCCGCTACCGGCCGCTTCAACAGCACCGATCCGGTGACCCGCAGCACCTCAAGCCACCATGTTTCCCCGTACGCATACGCCGATAACGTACCCACCCTCCTGACCGACCCGAGCGGCCGTACCCCCGAAGACCCGAACGACAGCGTCGACGGCATCGGCGACGTACTGGGCATCTTCGGGAACGCCTTCGCCGACGTCGTCAAGTCACCCTTCGTGTTCCTCGGTGACGCACAGGACGCCTTCACCGGCGAGAACGGCGGCGCCGGCGCCTTCCTCGACAAGTACCTCCCCGTCCGCCCCGCCTACCGCCTCTACCGCGCCGAATACATGCTCCGCCAACAAGGCTGCGACGCACTCGCCGACCTCTACGCCGAAGCAGCCGACGAACTCACCCAACAAGTGGCCCTCGTCGGGGTCGGCGGCCTCACCGGCTGGAGGCGACAAGCGGTCGAGCCCGAGACCTCGACCCTGGGCGCCGAAGGGCTGAGTAGTCGTCCCGCCATTATGGGGGCCAGGACGGCCACAGAGCTAAGGAACTCTCCAGGCGCTGTAACAGGTGGCGGGCGTCTGTCCGATATATCTGGTGGGTGGCTGAAGGGAACCCATGGAAGTACGGGGAAAGTCCCGGGACAGATCGGCCGACAGCTGCAGGGGAAATCCTTCAAGACATTCGGGGATTTTCGCGAGGCTTTCTGGAAGGCTGTTGCCAGTGACTCAGGTTTGGCAACAGGTTTCAGTAAATCAAACAGGACACGTATGGCTGCCGGCAGGGCACCATTTGTGGCGAACCAGCAAGCCGTGGGAAGGAATAACAAGTACGTCCTCCACCACGTAAAACCGATTCAGCATGGCGGCGGCGTCTACGATCTGGACAACCTGGTGGTTGTAACGCCCCGGTATCATGCAGAGATACTGGACCCCAACTATCATCAGTGAGGTGTGATGGGCGCGCGTGACCATACCCGCGATCAGCTCGTCGAGCTTGTTCGCACAATCATGGCGCAACACGGGACGGAGGAGGAAGTCGATAGGCTCGTGGAGATTCTCGAAGCGAGCGTTCCTCATCCTCGTGTACTCAATCTCATCTACCATCCCGACATGGAAGGTTTTGCGGATGGCTTGACGGCAGAAGAGGTTGTGGACACCGCCTTGTCCTATACCCCTTTCGCTCTGTAAGGAGAAATGCGGGGTTCGGATCCCCGGCAGCAGGTCGACGTATGCCGCCAGCGTCAAGGCCGCTGACAACAAAGCCTCCGGGGCCGATCTGCCCCGGAGGCCGTTCCTTGTTCTGGCTCAGTTCAGCGCGGATCCACCAGCTTCATTGTGGTGTGATCGGTTCAGGGTCATGCAGGGCGTGTCGGGGCTGCACTAACAGAACTCCGAGGTGAGTCGGTTCGCGCTTCCTCAGCCGATTCTTGGGGCTCGCAGAGAATCAACATGTTGGTTTGATCTTTGTGGGGCTGCTGTTGGCGAGGAACGCGGCGACGTCAGCGGGTGTCCCGAACCTCAAGGCTTCGGCGTAGTTGCGTGACGCCCGTTTTGTGATCATGCGAGGCCGGGGAGTGCGAGCGGGCGGCGAGGGTCACGGGCGTTGTGGCGAAGACCTGCCGCGATGTTCTTCGCTCCGGTTGCCCGGAGTGCCCCGATAGCGAGGTTGCGCCAGGTGGCCATCGCGCGGGGCGCGTTGCCGGTCCGCAGTTGGGAGGCGTCCTCAGCGAAGGTGGTGTCACGGACGTGGTGCAGGGCTTCAATCGTCCAGTGGTCGCGGACGAGTCGGGCGAGCTGGGCCGGAGTGGCCTGCTCGGCGGTCAGGCTGGTGACGGCGTAGACCGTCTTGACGGTGGTCTTGCCGGTCTTGCGGTCGGTGCGCCGGCGCTTGATCTGGACGGCCTGGCGGGCTCCGGGGAAGAGGAGGCTGTTCACGGTGGCGGCCTTGATCCGGCGGATCTCGGAGCGGCCGCGGCCGGTTGCCCGGGTGCGGCCCTGAAGCGGGATGTCCTTCCAGGGAAGGGACTTGAGCCGTCGGCGCAGCTTCTTCTGGTTGCCCTTGACGATCACGATGTAGTGGGCGGCCCGGTCGAGGAGGTAGTCGGCGTGCTCGCGCTGGGTGTGCATGGCGTCGCTGGTCACGACGACTCCTGCCAGGTCGGCGAGGGTGTCCAGCAGTGGCTGGAAGCAGGTGATCTCGTTCGTCTTCTCGCCGACGTCCATCTGGGCCAGGACCAAGCCGGTGGCGTGTTCCAGTGCGGCGAGCAGGTGGATCTTGCGGCCGTTCGCTTTTGCCGCGCCGCGCAGGCTTTTGCCGTCCACTGCCAGGCCACGCAGCCCGGTCGCCTTCGGGAGACGGTCGGCGAGCCAACGTCCGACTGCCCGGTCCAGAGCGTCGCCGTCGACGCGGGCCAGCAGCCGGCGGACCGTGCTCTCGGCGGGCAGCACCCGCACGGGCAGGAGCGGATCGGGGTTCGCACCGACCTGTTCCAGCACATGCCCAGGGGCATCGGTGATCCATTCGCCGACCGCCAGCAGCGAGGTCGCTCCGGCCAGCACCGCGCACGCGGTGAGAGCGAGCACGACGGCCAGGCGGTGGCGCACCCCGCGTGGGTCACGCGGGTCCGGCACCTCGGCCAGCCGTTCCAGCAGGCCCGGGAGCTCCTCGGGTCCGACCTGCGGATTCTCGCGCAGTTGGTCAAGGGCAGGCGGGATCAGAGATGATGCGTCGGCAGGCACGGTCTTCCACTTGGATCACGGGGCGTAGAGAACTCCATGATCTTGGAAGCCGTGCCTGTCACGTTCTGAGAACACCGCCGCTGAGCTGACATTCCGCCACGAACCGGGCATCACGCGACTACGCCGAAGCCCTGTCCCGAACCTGGCTGTCGAGGGTTGGATGGTGCAGCCGTGCTCGGCCAGAAGGGGCTGGACGTGGTGCTCACGTAACTCGTCGATTTTCCTGCCCAGCTGGTTGATGAGTTCGTCCAGCGCCGGTTCGGGCATACCGGTCAGCTCCGGGTTGCGCAGACACCTGGAGCAGGGCTGTGGGGACGGGGCGCCGGCTGCCCGCGGGGCCGTGTCTGCGCTGGCGGTGTCGCGAGAGCGGGGGTGGAGGGTGTAGTTCCAGTCGCCGTGGAAACGGTGCCGGTGCATGGGCAGAGCGTCGATATCGCTGTCGGTGACCTTGATGCCGGTGTCGTAGGTGCCCGGGTCGAGTTCGGCATGGACGGTCAGCCCGGTGCGGGTGGTGGTCGCCGCGATGCTGTTCACGACGACGTCATGGCTGGTCAGCGGCCAGCCGCGCCAGTTCATGGAGATGCGGAAGAACAGCCTGTGCTCGATCTTGTTCCACTTTGAGGTGCCCGGCGGCATGTGGCAGACCGTGATGTCCAAGCCCGTCTCGGTGGCCAGGGCGGCGAGTTCGGTCTTCCAGGCACGGGTGCGGTAGCCGTTGGACCCGCCCGCGTCCGCAGTGATCAGCAGACGGGTAGCGGCCGGATAGTCGTGCCGGCCCCGGGCCTGCCACCAGCGGCGAATGGAGGCGACAGCAAACGCGGCGGTGTCGTGATCAGTGCCCACGGTGACCCAGCCGGTGTTCGCGGCGATGTCATGGATCCCGTAGGGGATCGCCTTGCCCGGTCCCTGCCGGTCCAGGAAGTCGTGCGTCTTGACCAGTACCGGCTCACCGGCAGGCCGCCACTGGAGGCCCGCGTTCTTGTAGTCGCCGATGAGTTCCTTCTTCTTCGCATCCACGCTGATCACCGGCTGGCCGGCGCCCATGTGCCCTCCGGCCTGCTCGTTGATGTAGCGGAACTGGGCGTCGCTGTCCGGGTGCTGCCTGCCCTCGATGGTCTTGGCGCCAGCCTGCAGGCTGAAGCCCTCTTCCCGCAGCAGGTCACCGACCGTGTCCGCACTCACTTGGTGGCCCTGACCGGTGAGCGCGGCCGTCAGGCTCCTGGTCGACTTCACCGTCCAGCACAGCGGCGACATCGGATCGCCCCGCTCGTCGGGTTCCACCAGGGCCGGCAGCGCAGTCCGCAGTCCCGGGTCAAGATCCGCGGACCTCTTCCGGCCACCACCGGGCCTGCGCACCCGGCCCAGGGGTTCCTCGCCGGCCTCCAGCTCGTCCACGCCTTTGCGGACCGTCGTCTCGCTGACCTGGGCCGCCCGCGCAACCGCCCGGATACCGCCGTGCCCCAGGATCCGGGCCTCGGCCCCCATCATCAGCCGCCGCTGCCGCTCGTCGAGGTGCGGGAACAACACCTCGAACCTCGCAGCAAGTTGACCGCGAACCTCGTCGGAGACGCTCGTACCACAACTACGAGCCGCATCACGGGAAGCAACACCTTGATTCTCTGCGAGCCTTAAGAATACGACGCCAGAACGCTGGATCGCGTGGCCGTCTGCGCCGACATAGGGTTGTCGACATCGGCGGCGGGCCAAGCTGTCCCACCCGGTAGGTATGACAGTTCCCCAGGGACACCTGTTCAGCCCAGTCGTTCACCTGACGCCCCATCAGAAGGAGCGTCAGGTGAACGTCAAGATACTCTGTCAGCACCATGCCGTCGCCCGGAACCGGAGTGGCACGCGCCACGCACACTCTCTGAACCTGCAGGTCAGTGGCCTTTTCGAGAGGCTCAAGGAGCGTCACGCACTCCACATGATGCGCTCCTGGAAACAGGTCGGACCGATCGGCCCGAGCATGGGGAGCAAGGAGAACCAGCAGGTCAGAGGACCTTTGCCGCAGGCTCAAGGATGGCCACGCATTCCACGTGCGCCGTCATCGAAAACATGTAGAGCCAAGAACAGGTTAATGAAAACCGCAGGTCAGAGACACGTGGTGCGCAAAACGGACTCAAGATCCATGTGCACTACGTGCGCCATGGGCGCTACGCGCGGCCTTTCGACGCACGCGTACTGCCCCTCGACGGCCCGGATGCCGCCACCAAGCGGGGCGAGCTCGCGAGCGTGATCTTTTCGCCGCCGGCGAAGGCTCGCCGAGACTGCACAACGCGACCACGAGGTCCGCAAGCCGCTCGCAGTCGCTTGTGACGCCGGCCTTCAAGTGATCACCTCGGCCGCCTGCCCGCCAAACGGTCACGCCCGGCTCGCCCTGGCCCGCACCGACGACCTCCGTGTGATCACCTCGGCAGTCGCCTTGGCCGAAGTGGCCCACCCCCGCATCAACCGCCCTGCCCTGGAGTGGACACTCTCCCGCCTGGTCGTGGAACCGATCACCGAGCCGATCGCCCGCCACGCCGCCATCCTGCTCGCCGACGCCGGCCCGCACGGCCACAAGTACGCCATCGACGCCATACTCGCCGCCACCGCACTGGCCTCACCAGGGCCGGCCACGATCCTTGCTTCCGATCCTGAGGACCTCACAGCGCTTTGCCGCGGGCACGCCACCGTCATGAAGGTCTGAATCCCACCGCCGCTCACGTTCCTGCACAAGCGGATGACTTCCGTCCCAGATGAACACGTTGACGACGTCAACGCCCAACACTTACCGCGTGTCTGCAATGGCGTGTACGGTTTCCGTATGAGGGATGACGCGGGTGCAGTAGACCCTTTGATCACCGGGGCCGAGATCGCTCGCATCGCGGGCGTGACACGAGCCGCTGTGTCGAACTGGAGACGCCGCCACAAGGACTTCCCCGCCCCGGCGGGAGGCAGTTCAGGCACACCTCTGTTTTCCCTTACCGATGTACGGGCATGGCTCGCGAACCAGCGGAAGAGCCATGACGTGTCCGACGAAGTCCGGCTCTGGCAGGCGCTCCGCGCGTCGTTCGGCGATGACATGATCAGCGGCCTGTCTTCGGTCGCAGCATTCCTTTCGACGGGAAATCCGTCTGGTCTCGACTCCGCAGCGGCTGCGATCGTCGCCTCGTCAGCACAGAGCGCCACACCAACCGACGTGGCCGACGGACTCGTCGAACGCTTTCAGGATTCGGCGCGTCGCAGCGGCTCGGATCAGGTGACCTCGGCGAGGATCGCCCGGGCGGTCGCTCACTTTGTGGGCCCTTTGCCCAAGGGCACCACCGTCTTCGATCCCGCCTGCGGGATCGGGGTCCTTCTCATGGTTGCGGGGGACGACGGCAGTACGGTCATTCGCGGGCAGGAGATCGACCCCGCAGCAGCACGGTTCGCGGAACTCCGAGCCAAGTTGAGCGGCCGAGCCGATGCGGTGATCCAAGCGGGTGACTCGCTGCGGGCGGATGCCTGGCCCTCGCTCCGCGCCGACCTCGTCGTGTGCGAGCCTCCCGCCGTCGGCCCGGACTGGGGGCGCGAGGAACTGCTCCTCGACGCACGATGGGAGCTTGGCACCCCCTCCAAGGCGGAGGGGGAGCTCGCCTGGCTCCAGCACTGTTACGCCCACACCGCCCCTGGCGGCCGCACGGTGATCGTCATGCCGTCATCCGTGGCCTACCGCAAGGCTGGACGCCGGATCCGGGCGGAACTCGTACGGCGGGGAATCCTCGCCCACGTCATCGCGCTACCGGGTGGAGTCGCCTCCTCGCACTCCGTCCCCGTACTGCTCTGGATCCTCCGCCGCCCGAAACCGGACGACACGACTCCGTCACACGTCCGCATGGTCGACCTGACGGGCAACGATCCGGACGGACCCCTAGAACCCACCAGCGACCAGGTCGCCGACATCCCCCTCATCGACCTCCTCGACGAGACCGTGGACCTCACGCCGAACCTTCACATCCACCGTTCCACCCAGGACTTCCGGGCGGAGTACTGGTCCCTGCGCGAAGAGATCGAGCAGCAGCTCCAAGCGCTGGGCGCACTCCTGCCGGCCTTGCGGGAAACGGCGGGAGAAGACTCTCTGGACACAGCCACGGTCAGCCTCGCGGATCTGTCCCGAGCGGGACTGATCGAGGCGGGCGCCGGCGGCCCCCAATCCCTGAGTCCTCAACTCGATACGGACTACCTGCGCGGCTTTCTTCAGAGCGCGTCCAACGTCCGCCGCTCGACCAGTACCAGCGGAACGCACCGTGTGGACGCGCGGGCGGCCCGCATCCCGCAGATGGCGGTCGCCGACCAGCGTCGCTACGGAGCCGTCTTCCGTTCTCTCCAAGAGTTCGAGGAACGCGTCGCGAGTCTGGCCGAACTGGGGAAGGAGGCAGCCGCTCTGGCCCGGGAGGGGCTGACCAACGGAGCCCTTGCACCTCCTGCGGACGATTCCGGCGAGTGACCCGTCGGCCGGTCAGGGGAGTTCGGAAGGCAGGGGCACGAACGGGCTGGGCTTTCCGCTCCAGGACACGTGCAGTGCTTCCCTGGCCCGTGTGCAGGCGACGAAGAGCAGGCACCGCTCACGCAGCAGATCGGCCTCGTTCTGCAGCCTGTCCGTCGCGGCCGCGGTGACCTCACGGGCGAACGGGAGTGCGCCGTCCGAAACCCCGAGTACACCGACGCCACGAAACTCCAGCCCCTTCATCGCGTGCATCGTCGCGAGGCGCACCCCTGCCGTTCCCGCCCCCGGTCCCTCCTTGACCCGGACCACGGGAATGCCCCGAGCCGCGAGCCTGTCGTACACCTTGTCCAGGAGCAGGTGGAAGCGGGCGCACACCCCGATCTCCTCGGGGCGCATGCCTTGGCCGATCCACTCCTCGATCCGCTCGACGATCGCGTCCACTTCGACCTGCTCGGAAGCATGACCTCTGACGTGAGGGCGTCCTCCGTGGAGCAGTGAGCGGTAACCGAGGAGGCTGTCCGCACCGTCGCCCCCGAGATCCTCGACGTCCATCTCCTTCAGAATGCCGGTGGACCAGCCGAGGATCTCCTCCGTACTGCGGTAGTTGATCCGCAGCCGACCGCTCCGGCCGGTCACCGTGATGCCCAGTGAGGCCAGGGAGACCCTGGAATCGTAGATCCGCTGATGGGGGTCACCGGTGATGAAGAGGTCGTCGGGTCCACGGCCCACAGCTGCCCGCAGCACCCGCCATTGGGCTGGATGCAGGTCCTGCGCCTCATCGACGACCACGTGGTCGTAGTCGTGGCCGTCCGAAGCGACCTTCCCTTCCAGCAGCCGTGCCGCCTGGGCGCAGACATCGAGGTGGGTGCGGCCGCCTCGGGCAGCAAGTTCGGCCCGGAAGAACTCGACCGCCTCCCAGACCCGCTCTCGCTGGGCTACGGGCAGCGCCGAGCCGCGTCCTCTGCGCACCGCGCCCCGGTAGGCGTCGAGCGTGCCGATGTCCTGGGCGAGTACGACGTGGCGATATTCCTGAGCGAGGAACTGCTCCGGCCACGGAAGGCCGAGGCGTTTGCCGACCCGCTGCCAGATCTGCTGCTCCTCACGGTCTCCGACGAGGGACAGAGTCCGGCCGCCGGCTGCCTGAAGGGCTCGGTGCGCGTAGGCGTTCACTGTCGTCACGTCGACCCTGCGAAGCAGCGCCTCATCGCCGTCGAGCAGCAGGGCGAGGTTCTCGCGCAGGCTCGCCGCGAGAGCGTTGGTGTACGTGGTGAGCAGGACCCGGCTGTCCTCGGAGCGGGACAACAGGTGCTTGACGCGATGCAGGGCGACGACAGTCTTGCCCGTGCCTGGGCCTCCGGTCACCTGCGCCGGTCCGCCGTAGGACACGCGGTAGGCGACGCGCCGCTGGGAGGGGTGGAGGAAGACCCGCCAGGCCGCGAAGGGCTTCTCCAGGATCTCGGCCAGCTCGTCCGGCCCGGTCACGAGTGTGATGCGGCTTCTGGTGTGGAGGATCGCCGACGCGAGGTCGTCCGCGGGGTCCCCAGGAGCGTCGGCGGGCCGCCGTGCGGTGACGAGGTCGCGGTAGACCTCTTCGGGGCTGAAGCCCTCCGCGAGGTACTGGAGGACTTCGAACTGGTCCTCGGGAAGCAGGGTGCCGAACGCGTCCAGCTGGGCCTGGTCCGTGATGGTGCGCACCGCCCGCAACACCTGCGCGTCGATGCCGAGTTCCCGCAGCACGGTGTCCGAATGGGAGGCGAAGAGCAGAGTGGGGGCCACTGCCGCCGCCTTCTCCAGGGCCGGCGTCAGTTGCTCGATGGCGACGACGTTGCGGACCTCCAGGCCGCGGGTGGCGGTGTTGACCGTGTAGAGCCGCTTGGCCGCCCAGCTGTAGGCGTCGTCGTGCGGCACGACGTTGATGAGGAGGAAGACATCGCTGCCGTCGTTCGGGGCGAGGACCACTCCGCGCCAGAAGTCGTTGATCCGGATGGTCCTCATCCGTGGATCGCGCGCCTTGTCCACCGACTCCAGGTGAAGCCCCTTGTCGGCGTGCAGTTCCGCGACGGTGAGCTGTTGGAACTTGGTCATCGCCTTGCGCACTCCGGCTTTGACGGGCTTCTCCAGCACGTCGTAGCTCTCCCAGAAGCTGTTCGCGAAGGCGAGCTGGGGCACGGTGGGCTCCTTACCTCGTGGCGTGCGGCGCGGCCGAAACGATCTTAGGGGGATGCGAGGCCCGCGCCCTCGGCCATCAGGCGGGCGAGGTCCCGGACCGTCCCGAGCAGTTCCGCCGGCGGCCCTTCCAGGTCCAGGACGTGCTGGTGGATGACGATCCCCGCGTTCCGGACTCGGTGGGAAGCGTGAAGCGCGCCGCCCCTGGCGTAGATCAGATGCCCCTCGGGAAGACCCAGCGCTGTGCAGTAGGCGAGCATCTGGTAGAGGTCGGCGTCGGGAAAACCGTCGGGCTTCTGCGCCTTGTACTTGGCGTCGGCCACGTTCAGCGGGCGGCCGTCGTCCCCGTACCGGAGGAGATCCGGCCTCATGCGGATGGTCCCGTCCGCGTCGAGATGCACTCCCTTGGCCTGGAGCGCGCAGTGTCCGCCATGCGCTGTGAGGGCCTCACGCAGGGCCACGCAGACGAAGTCCTCGAAGAGTTTGTTCATGTCGAGCAGGAATCCGTCGACGGTGACGTCACCCGGCAGGTGCTCGGGCGACTCGCGGCGCAGGACGGTCTCCGCCAGCCGCAGCGCGGGCTGGTAGCGGAGGTTCAGTCGGCTCGGCCGCCACCGGGGCGGAGCGGCGCCGCGCAGCAGGGGCTCGGCGTCGATGAGCCGGGCCCGTTGGTGCTGGAGGGACCGCCGTACTCCGGCCGGGACGCGGGGCAGGCTCAGCAGCCGCTCGGTCGCCGCCCGCAGCAGCCGGTTCTCGGGTATGTCGGTGGTGTACTCGTCATAGGCCACTTCCAGGGGAAAGAGCCGTCCGTGGTGACGGCGCACCTGGTCGGTCTCCCTGAGCCGACCGCGAAGGACAGGGGACGCCTCTTGCGTGTGCCGGTACCCCTGCAGCACTCCTTGCCTCAGGGCTCGCTCCTGCGCCCTCTCGTAGGTCTGGGCGAAGAAGGGAACCAGTTCCGTGTGCGCCGACACCTCCACCGTGCCCTCTTGGTGGATCCGCGGGTTCAGGGCGTACCCCAGGAGGAAGAACAGATGGGCGATCGGCACCTTCGGGGTGATCCTCAGGGTGACGGGGTCCTCCCCCGGGGCCCTGACCACTAAGGCTCCGACCTTGCTCCCCGCGCGCAGCCGCCATCCCCCGGTCCGGTACGGGTCGGGCGCCGCGTCCACGATCCGGGAGGCGGCGAGTGCCCGGCCGATGGCCGCCGGCAGGTCATGGGTGGTGTGCGGGGCGTGTTCGACGAGCTGGATGCCAGTCACGCGTCGGTCTCACCCGGGCCGGCAGCCGGTGCAATATTCGCGCGAAGGGCTTCGAGACCGTAGGTCTTGGCAATGTCGATTCCCTCTCCGTAGTGATGCTCCTCCAGGAGCGGAAGGATCTTGGTGCGCCAGGTGCGGTCGAGGCCGCCTTCCCGGTAGACCGCCTTCTTCATCAGGTACGAGGGGCCGATACGGAAATCGGGGTCGTCGATGCGGGAGTTGAGCGCGTCCAGCAGGTCCGCCGGCTCGGGGCCGCGGTCCTGGGCGGCGAGCCAGCGGCGCAGCAGCCCCTGGGTGGGCTCGGTACGCGGCGAGAGCTCCACGAAGGCGAAGCGCCGTCGCATGGCCGCGTCGACAAGGGCGATGGAGCGGTCGGCGGTGTTCATCGTGCCGATGACGAAGAGATTGGACGGGAGGGCGAAGTCGTCGCCCGAGTAAGTCAGGCGGACCGACTTGTTCCGGTACTCCAGGAGGAAGTAGAGCTCTCCGAAGACCTTGGCCAGATTCGCACGATTGATCTCGTCGATGATCAGGAAGTGCGGGATGTGGCGGTTTCCTTCGCGGGAGGCGAGGTCGGCGAGCTCCCGCAGCGGGCCCGCCGTCAGCCGGAAGGCGACCTCCCGGGTGTCGGGGTCCTCCTTCGGCCGGAAGCCTTCGAAGAAGTCCTCGTACGCGTACGACGGATGGAACTGCACCAGCTTGACCCGTTCGGGCCCGCCTCCGAGGAACTCGGCGAGTTTGAGGGCCAGGTGGGTCTTGCCCGTGCCCGGCGGTCCGTACAGCACCAGCTGCCGTTCGTCCCAGAGGAGGTCCTTCACCTCGCGCAGCCACTCCACGTCGTGGACGAGCAGTTCGTCGGCGAGGGCCTGGCCCGGCTCGGGAAGCTCCAGCTCACGCCGGGCCGCGAGGGCCGGGACGGTCTCGCTCGGGTCGCGTTCCCGGGACACGGCCTCGTCGGCGAGCTCCTCGTCGGTACGGCCGAGTCCGTCGATGAGGGCCTGCACGGAGGTGAGGTCGACGACGTCGTGCTGCGCCGAGAGCTTCTGCTGGAGTTCCTCGGGAAGCTCGTCGTAGGCGTACCCGCTGCTCTGCCAGTCGACGGGGCGGCGCAGGTTGGAGCGGCCGCCTTCGGAGGCGGTCTGCTCGACCGTTCCGGTGATCTCACCCACGTACAGGCGGCCCCCGGAGATGCCGCACACCGTGTCGCCCGGCTTCATCCAGGAGAGGAACGCGTACAGCTCGTCGACGAGCTCCAGCTTCTGGTTGTAGGTCGCCGTCGTCCCGTAGTCCTCCTCGACGAACGCTCTCAGCCGCTCCTTGCTCGCCCCCTGCGCCACTCCCTGGCGCAGCCGCGAGGCCGACAGCGTGACCCTGCCCTCGGGAAGCCAGAGCCGGTGGACGAGGTCACTGCCCGCCACGTTCGAGCCGCGCACGAGCCAGGCCCGGTTGGGCCCGGAACGCATGCCCTCCATGAAGTCGGACAGCGGTGTGCCCGCCTCGGTGCGCCACTCCTCCCAGCCGTTGCGCGGGGCGCCGACGAGTATCTCGGCGGCGGCGGACGGCGATCCGCACTCGACGTCAGCGGTCAGCTCCAGCCATCCGGGCCAGCGGTCGGACGGCGCGAGGACTCCGGCGGCTCTCAGCTCCTCGCGCCGCTTGAACGTGCCGCTGAAGTGCTTGGGGAACGACGGCATGACGTGCTCCCGGGCCGGCGAACCGGCCCGGACCAGGAACTTGCGGCTCCCGTTGGTGCCGACGGCGTCGAGGAGGACGCCGACCGCCCGCCCGATGCCGTCCCCGCCGGGCAGCCGCAGCCGGAACTCCGGGTACTCGGCGGGGTTGCCGCTGTCCTCGTTCACGCACACTCCTGGTTCACGTACGTTCCTCGTTCCCGTGAGTCCTTGGACACGGGCAGGGCATATGCCCGAAGGCCGGTGCCGAGAAGGACCTTAGCCCCGCTCCGTACCTCAGGTGAGGGTGTTGGTGAGGTGCGGCCCGATGTATCCGATGAAGATCCCGTGCTCGGCGCGGGCGGCGTCGTGGTAGTGCAGGCGTGGAGCGACGGTGTTGCCGCCGCCGATCCTCACGTGCGCGCCCATGAACAGCCGGCAGGCGGGATCCACGTTTTCCGGGACGGGGAAGGTCCGTTCCTTGCGCCAGACGGTGTTCGTCTTCACTGTCCTGGACTCGTCGCGCACGACCTTACGGGGCGATATCGCGTGCCTGCCGCCCGGAGCGTCCTCGCACCACTGCTTGAAGTCACGGAAGGCCGCGCCGTCGGCGGGGGCGTCGACCGAGACGTCGGCGTAGTCCCGAAGCGCCAGCAGTGCGTCCCAGGCCATACGGACCCAGGAGGAACCGTACGCCTGGTCGTCCAGTTCCAGGGTGATCTTCCTGGCTCCGGTGAAGTGCACGCGAGGCATCTCCTCGATCCGTTCCAGGATCTCCGCGAAGGACTCGGGGACAGCGGGACCGCCGTCGTCCGGGGCGTACGCGGCTTCGGCGGCGCCGAGGGCGAGCAGGCGCTTCTGCACGGTGACGAGCTGGACCCGGGTCTCATGCAGTTCCCGGTACTGCTCGTCGTACTCGGCGATCAGCGTGATCTCGTCGCTCCTGGCGCGCTGGAGTTCGTTCTTCAGGTCCCTGATCTCGTCGGCCCGTACCCGCTGCTCGCGCCCGGCTTCCTCGAGGATCTCGAAGAGGGCGTGGTTCTCGTCCCTCAGCCGCTCCAGCTCGGAGCTGCCCGAGCTCTCCTTGGTACGCGCGCGCAACACGGGTACCGCGTCCAGCTCGGGCGGCAGTGGCGCCCGGGTGGCGAGGCCCTGGGGAAGCTGGGCGAGCAGGCGGCGGGCCCGGGCCGGGTTCTCGGCGACGACCCGGTGCGACATGACGCGGTGGCGCTGGCCGTCGGCCGCCCAGGCCGGGTCCACACCTGGAAGGAAGGTCCGGATGCCTCCGCCGTACACCCGGTGGTACTCCATGAGCCGGTTGAAGCGGTTGTCCGCCCCGGGCGCGAGGGCGTAGAGGATGGCGAGGCCGGCCAGGGGACGGACCAGCGGGTCCAGGGTCCGCTCCAGCCAGACATCGAAGTCGGCCCCGTTCGGGGCGGTGGCCATGACGATCGGCAGACGGCGCTCCGCGTCGCACAACTCGTCGATGACGGAGTCGATGTCGGCCGCCTCGACGACCTGTGGCATCCGGGTCACGTCCGCGAGCCCGTCGCGGGCCTGGAGGACGTCCAGCAGGCTTGCCGCGAGGCGGGGGGTCTTTGCGGGCGTCGGCAACGTGTCCGGATCGTCGGGAAGGTGCTCTACGTCCAGCTGTACGCGGGTCGGCCGACTCTCCGTCTGCCTGATCACCAGGGTCGTCTGCCAGGTGCCGTCCGGGGCGGTCTCCCGGAGGCGCCAACGCCCGTACGCCCCGCCGGTGCCGGTCGCCGAGTCGTGGTCGAGCGTGACTCCCCGGGCTATCTCGTTGCGTCCCTCCGCGAACGCCTGGATGTCGTAGTTCTTGGGCGGTTCACGCAGCCAGTCCCGGAGCCGGGCGTCGACCTGCGCGCCGGTGCTGACGTAGTCGAGGCCGCTGGTGACGACCATGCGGTAGCGGCGTGTGTCCATGCCGTGGTCCTTTCGGTGCACCGGTCAGGCTTCGGTCCGCTCGGGTCCTTGGCGGAGGGCGGCGAGCAGTTCGACGACGTCGTCGTGCCAGGCCCTGACCTCGCCCGGGGTGGGCGGGAGTTCATACGTGTGGTGGTGGCAGGCCGCGCTGAGCGCGGACCACACGGCGTACCACTGACGGGCCACGGAGCACGGGGCGTACCACTCCAGACAGAGCGCCTTGGTACGGCCACGGCTGTGCGCCATGGCGGGACTGACCCGCCGCCAGAAGCCGTCCATGGCCTCGTCCAGGGCCAGCCGGAGCAGGGCGGCGGCGGCTCGGGCGCGGAGTCCCGGCGCGAGGGTGTGGGGAATACCGGGGGGAGGGAGGAGCAGATGACGGGCGGCCGCGGCCAGTTCGTCGGGGGTACGGGTCATCGGCCGCGCACCGCCTTCGCGAGGCGCTCGGTGTCCCGGACCAGGTCCATGCGGTCGCCGATCGGGGTGAGGAACTGGTGGGCGCCGGCGTTGCACCGTTCGATGAGCGCGCGGGCCCAGGGGCCGTGGTCCTGCGCGACGGCCGCGAGGACCTGGGCGGGTTCCATGCTGCTGTCGTAGAAGGCGAGCGCGGCGAGATCGGTGAGCTTGTGGGCCTTGCCGATCCTGGCCTCGACGTCGGCGTGGCCGTGGCCTTCGGCCCGCAGGCGGCGCCGTGCGGGTTCCAGGCAGGCGGCCTCCAGGGCGCCTCGGCACATCTGGGGTAGGACCCGGTCGGCGACGCCCTGCGGCACGTTCGGGTCCTTGGCGACGGCCCGGGCCTCGCTCAGCGCGAGGGAGACCGGGTCGTCGGTGCGGGTGACCTTGACGACGGAGTCGGTCTGCCGGGAGACCTGCATGATCGTCGCGGGGATGCGCAGGTGGCGGATGGCCTGCTGGAGGCGGGTGTCGTGAGTGAAGACGATCACCTGGCGGCGCTGGGCACAGGCATGGAGGACCCGCGCGAGCCCCTCGACCTTCTCCGGGTCCATGGACTGCACCGGGTCGTCGATCACCAGGAACCCGAAGGGGCTGTCGGGGTGGGTGGCGCGAGGGAGGAACAGCGAGAGGGCGAGCGAGTGCAGTTCACCCTGGCTCATCACGCCGAAGGCGGGCGCGTCCATGTCGTCCACGGACACGTCAAGCTTCACCTTGCGCTGGTTGGCCGTCCCCGTCAGGCCGATCGAGCCGAGCGTGACGCTGCTGCGCTCGCAGAGCAGCTTCCAGATGGTCTGCGACTGGTCGGCGAACGGGCGCAGCCGCTCCTCGCGGAGTTCGTCGGTGACCTTCTTGAGCCAGGTCTGCGCGTCCTTGAGTCGCTTGCCGAGCGATGCGGCCTCGGCGGCCCGGTCGGCGACGGCCAGCCATTCGGCGAGGCGCACCCCGAGCGGCCGCCAGCCGGCGTCCTGATCAGCGAGCAGGCGGGCCGCCTTCTCGCTCTCCTGCCGGCAGGCGTCGGCGAGGGCGGCCGAAAGGCGCTCGACCTGATCCGCCAGCGGGCGGGGGTCGGTCGCGCTCCGGCACAGGGACCATTCCCGCCAGAGGGCGGCGAGCGGCGAGTCCTCCGGCCGGAGCCATACGGGGACGGGCTGGACGAGATCGTGGACGGCGCGGATGGCGCCGCGCAGGTCGTCGCGCGCGGACTGCGCTTCCGCGGCTTCGCGCTGGAGCCGTTCGACCTGCTCCCGGGCGCGCACCGCCCAGTCGTCGTCGAGCAGTCCGGGCGTGTCGCAGACGGGGCAGTCGGCGGTCCGCGCCCGCCGCCGGTGGTCGAGCGCCCGCTCCAGGAGGTCGGAGAGACGGCGGGCGTCCTCGGCGGAGCCGGACCGCGCGTCATCGGCCCGGGCCGCGGCTTCCCGCAGCCGCGTCACGGCACCGCTGATGTCGCTCAGATCAGGCCCTTCGAGGGTGGACAGCCCGCGCAGCCTTTCGAGTTCGGCGGTGTCGCCCTCGGGCCGTGCGGCAAGGAGGGTGCGAACGCGTTCGCGGTCCGGGCGGCGTGCGGAGAGAACCTCCACGGCCGCGACGGCCCTCGGGTCGCCGGAGCCCCGCAGTTCGGCGAGGACCGCGGCTGCCAGGTCGGTGGCCTTCTTCTCGCCGTCCTTGATCACCTTGAGGCGGGCTCCCGCCTCCTTGTAGGCCTCGGAGAGCTGCTCCAGGCCGAGGATCTGGGCGAGTCCGTCATGGAGGGCGGTCATGGGGCCGTTGATCACGGCGCCGAGTTCGCTGTACGAGAGGAACGGCCGGTACAGCGCGAGCTCCTCCGCGCCGACGACCTCGCCCAGCTCTCCGCCGGGCAGGCCTGGCCGGTGGACCGCCACCCGTGCGTCGCCCAGCCCGTCGCCGTGCCAGCTCCTGCGGACGGTGACGGGCGTGTCGGCACCGTCACGGCGGCACTCCACCTCCACGCGGGGAGCCGCCGGATCGTGCAGATTCCGCCACCCCTGCCGCCAGATCTGAGTACGGTCCTGCCAGCGGAAGTTGTCGCCCGTCAGTGCCATCTCGGCGGCCTCGGCGAAGCTGGACTTACCGGAGCCGTTGCGTCCGGCGACCACGGTGAGGCCCGGTGCGGGGGTGAGGCCGAGCGTGGTCTCCGGGCCGATGCCTCGCCACCCGGCGGCCGTGATGGAGCGGAGGAAGAGAGGACCGGTTCGGGAGGCGCTTCCGGCCCGAGTCCCGGGGAAGAGGTCGCGCAGCAGATCCGCCGTCTCCGGCTCCAGGCCGGCGGCGGCCAGGCGCTGGAGGACGAGGTCGCGGAGGGAGGGGTGGGGCTGGTCGCTCACGGTGTGGCTCCATGCACGGGAGACGGCGGGTGCGACGGCGAAGTCCGCAGCCGGGAGCCCCAGGGTGACGTAGAGACGTTGACGTCGTCAACAGATATTTCCTGCCACACTTCATGCGAATTTGTGTACGATCGCGAATCCGGGCGGCATGAGTGACCGCCAGACGGCCGCACGGCCACACTTCTTGAGGAGAAGCTCAACCGTCATGAGACTTACGGACCAGCTGACCCTGCGGCGGTCAGGCACCCGCGCGACGCGCCACGGAGCCACCTGCTCCGGATCAACGGAGAACGGGACCGCCGTGAAATGGCGTCTCGTCCTGCCCGGTCGCCCTGAACTCACCCTGCACGACACCCGCTGGGACAACGGTGAGCGGGACCTGGTCCTCCACCAGCCGTCGGTGGTTCCCGAGATGCCCGCCCTCCTGGCCAATCTGCACGGCCGCCGCCGCGCAGGCATCGAGGCCGTGCCCGCCGGAAGGGGTCGCCTGCGCCTCATGGCCTGGACCGTCATACCGAGGACCGGCTCGGACCGGGCCGGCTTCAAGAAGTCCCTCACCACGGCGCAACTCGCCACGCAGTGCGGGCTCTCGCTCCTGCGGACTCTGACGAGCCGTCCCGGCGTCACGCTGGAACCCGCCTTCGACCAGGAAGACCTCCCCCTGGTCGATCTGGAGCACCCTCAGGCCGTGAAGCCCCTCCAGCACGCGCTGTACTTCCCCGTGGACGACGACGAGACCCCGGTCATGGCGTACGTCATCACCCGGGTCATGCCGACACTCCGCGCGGTGGGCTGGCTGCCGCCCTTACCCGTCTTCTGACGTCTCGGGCCTCGCCCCCACATGTCAGTGCCACCCTCTAGCGTAGGAGTCCGAGCACCGCCCCTGTCGACGTGCACTCGGGTGGAGACGGCAGGGGAGGACGACATGGCGCGACAGATGGCGAACGAGACGTTCCGTACCGACCAGGAGCGGAACCGGTACGCGGCACACGTCCGCGCGATCAACGAGCTGGTCGACGGCCTGCGGGACCAGGACGGCAGGGGCTGGATGCCGTACGTCGCTCCTTGGCACGGTGGAACCGAGGCGCGCGTGCTGTCCATGCTGCGCGATCCGGGGCCCAAGACCCAGGACGGCACCGGCTCGGGCTTCCTGTGCACGGAGAACGACGACCCGACCGCCGAGCGTCAGTGCCGGGCCTTCGAGCAGGCCGGCATCGACGCCCGCGACGTCACGCCCTGGAACGCCTATCCCTGGTACATCAACAGAAAGCCCGACGCCTCCGAACAGAAGGCCGGCGCCGAGGCCCTCGTGCGCCTCCTCGGACTGATGCCGGACCTCCGCGTCGTCCTGCTCCAGGGCGGCGACGCGCAGGCCACCTGGCGGCGGCTGGAGAAGGCGCACCCGGCCCTCGCCGGCCAGGAACACTTCCAGGTGGTGCGTACGTACCACCCGGGCCGGCAGGCACTGTGGTCGCCCGACCCCCAGGTCCGCGCGGCGCGCGAGCGGCACCGCGAGGACGCGCTCCACCAAGTGGCCGACATACTCCGGGCCTGACAGCGCCGGAAGACGGCCTCCCGTCCGCCTCGGTCGGCTCGCGACCCGCACCAGCTGGACCACGACGGGGACGACGCCATCGGCTGTGAGTCGGCATGGACGCGCGGCGCACCGCCCGGCGGGGGGGCGGCCACCCGGAGGGGGTGGCGGGGGCGGTGCGAGAGTCAAGGCCAGGTGCGCTCGATGCGGTCCGCTCGGACGGCATAGGCGGCGGGGCCGCCCCTTTCGACCGCCCGGTGGATCGCCTCGCGGCAGATGTGGAGACGCTCGACCATCTCCAGGCTGCGGAGCTGTTGGTTATCCAGATAGAAGAGTACGGCCGCGTGCTCGTGGACCGGCCGGATCTCGCGGTCGCGTGTCTTGATCCGCCCGTCTTTCGACAGAGGCACCCACCCCTGGGCGAGCCCGTGGAGGATCCACTCCTCGTCCGGTACGTCCTGGGCGTCGCCCGCGAAGACCTCGCCGATCCTGTGCACGGTCCATCCACGGGCACGCAGTTCCTCGGCGACGCGCCGTCCGAGGTTGCGGTCGAGGAAGAACTCAGGCGGCAAGGCGCACCACAGCCTGGCGGACCGCGTCCACCTGCTCCGGCTCCATGTCGTACTCGTACGCGATGTCCTCGACGGACTCGCCGGCTTCCCACAGGTCGGTCAGCGCCTTCACCGGCACCCGGTTGGCCTCGATCACCGGCAGGCCGTGCCCGAACCGGGGGTCGATCACGACCGGCACGGAGGCCGGGTACTGTCGCAGCCGGAGACTGGACGGGAAATCGTCCCCCGCGTCCCAGGACAGGTAGCGCAGGTAGTCCGCGACGACCTCCCGGATCGGCGCCTGCCCGTCACGGGCCCTGCGCAGGTCGTCGGGGGCGTGCTCGATGAAGATGTCCACGCCGTCCGTGGCGATGCGCCGGGAGACAAGGCCATACGGCGTGTCGAAGGCCGCCCGCACCGCCCCGGCAGCCTCCCTGATCTCGCTCATCCTGAGCCCGAGGTCCCGCAGCGACCGCAGGACGTACGCCTCGGCCACCGCCACGAACGGCACCGAGGGCTGTCCTCGCCGCACGGGGTCGACACTGTGGACGAGCGGCGCTCCGGCCGCCCTCCCCTGGAGCCAGCTGTGCAGGGTGGAGGAGGGAATCTGGAGGTAGGACGACGTCTCGGCCGGTGTGAGAAGCCCGTCCGTGAACCTGTCGATCATGGCTGCCCTCCTCCCGGCCGTCCTCGGATACTCGAATCCTTCCACACCAAGCCTGCCCGCGCGGCTCTGTGCGCACCCTCCCCCGGGCTGCTCGTCGGTGGTCGGCTGTCGGAGTACACCGGGCGGCCACCGTCGAGGCGATCAACGGGTTGGGGGTCCGGGTTCGTGACTTCGGGCGGCACCGCCCGGCCCGATCTCGACCCACGCCGTCTTGCCACTCGGTGGGTACGGCTCCACGCCCCAGCGGTCGGCGAGGGCGGCGACCAGGAGGAGCCCTCGGCCCGACTCGGTGTCGGAGGGGATGCCTCCGGGGCCTGGCGATGGGGTGGGAAGCCGTTCGCCGCGCGGGTCGGTGACCTCGATGCGGACACCGCCGGACGCCGCCGCGCAGGTGAGGGCGACCCGGAAGTCACGGCCCTGGACACGGCCGTGCAGGACGGCGTTGGCCGCGAGTTCGGCGGTGATCTGTACCGCCCGTTCGGCCACGCTGGGTGACACCTCCCAGGCCGTCAGCCGCTCGGCGACGAGCAGGCGGGCGAGGCGGGCACCGCGACGGGTCGAGGACAGCCGCTGGGCGAACGTCCATACGGTGGAGTGCTGGTGGGGTCCGGTCGCGTACATGAGGCCAGCGTGGCGGGGGCGCGGGAGCACGCGCCAGGAGCGAGACCCGTACGCTGCGTCAGCGTACGGGCACATGCGGTAGACGGTACGGGGGCGTACGCGTCACGCTGAGTGCTGTCGATCGCCGGGACGGCGGTCGAGGTACGGGTGCGTCGGGAGGTGGCCGCGGGTGGCTGAGGACGTCGAGATCGTGACGGACGGGGCGGGCGAGACGGACGAGCAGGGCCGGGAGCCCGATCCGTCGGACAGCCTGCGGACCTTCGGGGCCGTCGTACAGGCCCTGCGGGAGCACGCGGGGCTCAGCAGGGCCGAGTTCGCGGAGATCGTCCGCTTCTCCAAGCACACGGTGGAATCGGTGGAGTTGGGGCGGCGGATGCCGGACGAGGCGTTCGTCGAGCGAGGGGAAGGGGCCCTGGGGAACACGGGGGCGCTGCGGAGGTCCGCCCCGTTCCTCACCCGCGCCGAGGCGGGTCTCGCGGTGTGGTTCCGGCGGTGGGCACGCCTTGAGAAGGTGGCGGTCAGCCTGTACACGTACGAGTGTCGGCTCGTGCCGGGGCTGCTGCAGTCGGAGGCGTACGCCCGGGCGGTGTTCGAGGGCACCATTCCATTGCTGACCGATCAAAAGCTGGACGTACAGCTCGCCGCGCGGCAGAAACGCCAGAGGATGTTGCGGGAGCGGCCGACTGTGCCGTTCAGTTTCATCGTGGAAGAGCACGTCTTCCGGCGCCGGTTCGGCGACACGGAGGAGATGCGGGAGCTTCTGGATCACGTGTTGGAGGCGAGCGCGCCGCGCAACGTGACGTTGCAGGTCATCCCCCTGGACGCGGGTTTGCACGCGTGCCTGGACGGGCCTTTGCAACTCCTGGAGACCCCAGACGGGCGGCGGCTCGGGTACTCCGAGGGGCAGCAGAACGGGCGGCTGATCTCCGACCCGAAAGAGGTGAGTCTGCTCCACCAGCGCTATGACACACTGCGCTCACAGGCCCTCAACCCCAAGGAGTCCCGGGGTCTGTTGGAGCAACTGCGAGGAGAGCTATGAGTACGACCGGACTCGCCTGGTTCAAGTCCAGCTACAGCGGCAGCCAGGGCGACAGCTGCGTCGAGGTCGCCGTCACCCCGCAGGCCGTCCACGTCCGGGACTCCAAGGACGTGGAGCGCCGGCCCTTTGCGGTCGGCCGCGAGGGCTGGACGCGGTTCGTGCGGTACGCGGCGGAGGACTGAGCGGCACACCCGTCCTGTGTTACGCGGGAGCCGCCCGTCGCCGTACGCGGCGGGCGGCTCTTCGGCTCAGAACAGTCCCAGGCCCTCGCCGCCGGGATCCACGACGACCGGCCGGGGCTGGGCGGGGAGGCCGTCCAGGCGGTCGGGGCCGGACGCGGCGGCCACGGCGGGGGCCGTCTCGGCGAGCCAGCCACGGAACCGCTCGGCGGCCTCACGGTAGGAGACCCGCGCCAGGACACGGTGCTCGCCGGCGGGGCAGAAATCGACCGTGACCGTGAACAGGCAGGACCGAGGCGCGTTCTGACTACCCGCCCAGGACACGCGCAGGGTGCCGCAGGGCTCGCGCCCGCGCGGGGCCCGGTGGGTCGGGCGCAGTGACCGGCAGGCTATGAAGGCGGTCCACGCGGCGAGGTGCGGCAGCGGCAGGGTGGTGCGCGCGCGGCAGCCGGTGCAGCGATGCCAGTGGCGAAGCCAGTCGTCGGCGTCGGTATGGAAGAGGCGGGTGTAGCGGTTCGCGACCCGGACGTCGTTGGCGTACAGATGGTCGGGACGTTCCCGCGTGTTGCAGGACTGGCAGACGGGGGCGCGGACGTAGCCGTGCTCGTGGCAGTGATCGAGGACCGTGGCGGGCTCGCCGCCACAGACGGCACACACCCACCCGGCCACCTTCTGGGAGATGCCGGGCTTTCTGCTGAACACCGAGTACAGCTGGCCTTCGAGCTCCCTGCCATACGGGCGCAATGAGGCGGCGGGGCTCTCGGCGCTCGTCGCGCGCCGCCCGTCGGCGTCCTCGGCCCGCCGGGGGTGGGAGGACGGCTCGGCCACGGCCGTGCCCGTCTCACTGATCCACGCGGCTCGCAGCCACCGCCTCTCGGCGTGCTCGGCCGCGTCTAGCAGCCTCACCACCGCGCGCGGCAGCCACCACGTCCGCCGGGTCCCGTCGGAGCTGTGCTCCACGAGTAGCCGTCGCCAGTCGATCCCCACCAGATGACACGGCCGGCCGTCCTCGTGCCGTGTCCCGCGCCCGGGGCCGCCCGGCTCCCCCAGTTCCCCCGCGACGCGCCACCGCCAGCGCAGCGGCGTCTCCTCGTCGCGCTCCGGCTCAGGCTCCGGCGCTCCGCGGAACGGGCCGACGCGGACCAGGTCCCGCCGGTCCATGACCACCGCGCCCAGTTCCACGGCCGCCCGGCGCACCTCGCGCTCCGCGACGCCCCACCGACCGCCGCCCGCCCTGGCCGTCGCGACCACGCGGCTCCCGAGCAGGACGTACCCCGTCCGGGCACGGGTGGCGGGCGAGCGGGTGAACACCCCGGAAGCCGTCAGCACGGCGCCGCCGGCCGTCAGCCCGACCCACAGCGCGTCCGCGGCCTCCAGGGTGATCAGGCCGCCCGCACGGCCGGGCACGACACGCTCCGTCATGCCGACAGGCTAACGGCGCCGACACGCCGACGGGTCCGAGCGCCCCGGCCGGGACACCTGGTCGCGGTCAGCGGGGTTCGCATCGGAACCTGAGCGCCTGTCCCGGCGGCCGTGATCACGGGGCGCGTTCACCGCCGGGACCACGGTCCGTCAGGTCAGCGGGTCGGCCCGACCAGCTTCTCGGCCTCTTCGCGGAGGCCCTTGATCGCCGTCAGGGCCGCTTCACGCTCGGCTTTGATGTCCGAGCCCCGCTTCGTGAGACCGCTGAGCGACCGTTCCACCTCGGTGATCCACTCGCTCAGGTACCGCTCACCGGCATCGGTGAGAGCGGTCCGCTGTTCGCGCGCTTCCTCGTCGAAGTGATCCTTGATCTGCTTCCGCCGTTTGTTGAGCGCCATCCACTTGCTCTGGTCCTGCGCGACGCTCGTCAGGTCCATCAACGGCCCTGTGACTGCCAGCACCCACTGCACCTTGCGGGCCGTACCGGCTACCTTGCCGGCCGCCTTGGTCTTGCCCCACGGTTTGAACTTCTCCGCGCCGTTGGTGACTTTCCCTCCGGCGTCGAGGATCTTCCGGCCCACCCGGTTCTTGCTGAGCTTTTCCACGACCGCGGAGGCCGCGCTTCCCGGCCCGTTACCGCCGTCCGCGATCTTCCCGATCCACTCGCCCGCCTTCTCGGTACCCACCTTCGCGGCCTTCTTCGCCGCTTCCTTGACCCCCTGCGTCAACGGTGGCGTGCCATCCGGGGACCCGTCGAACGTCGTCTCGCGTGCTTCGAGGTCGTTCCCCCAGGATTCAGGCTCGGGCACACCGGTTCCGTACTCGGCGACCAGCGCGTCGAAGGCCGTCCTCACCGACGAAGAGAAACTCGCGTCGAACTCATTGCTCGCACGCTCCAGTTGCTCCTGGACGGCACGAGTGACGCGGTCGGGGACGACCCCGTCCTTCTCCGAGACGCCGGCAGCGGCCCTGTCTCCGGCCGTCGTGATCCTGGAAGCGACGACTTCACTCCCTCTCAACAGGGCGCTCAGCACACGCTCCTTCGCCCGCGAGATCGACTCCTCGACCTTCTTCGCGCTCTCCGCGGCATCGAGTTCCTCGCCGTCCAGAACCCACTGCCGCTCGGCGTCCGCCAGCACTCGAAGGAGTTCGAAGGCCTGAGCCTTGGGCCGGACACCGCTGACACCGGGCGCGGTCATTCTCCGCAACTCGGCCGCCAGAGCGTCGATACCGCTCTCCGCGACAAGCCACTGTCGCTGATCGGGCGGGAGAGTGGGGTCATGGAGCGCGTCGATGTAGTCGCGTGCGTCGGTGGGGACGATCGGGACGCGGTCGGCGAAAGGCCCGAGGCGCCCGCGGATCTCGTCGAGGACGACATCGCGATCGCTGTTCTCGGCGTTCATCTTGTTGACGACGACCACACTCCGGTCAGCGAACCCGTCAGCGTCGAGAGCCCGCAGAATCGTCCTGGTCTCTGCTTCGCCCGGCAGTTCGCTCGTTGTCACGATCATCAGCGCGTCCGCACCACGAACGCCGCCCCGCGCCGCATCGGCGTGCCCGTCGACACCCGACAGCGTCCCGGGCAGGTCGACCAGCGTCGCTCCGTTCCACTCGTACGACGTCGCCTCGTGCGTCTTGGGCGCCGCGTCGACGAGATCGACGATGTCGGCCGACGGGAGCCGGAGCAGTGCCGCGACGAGCGTGGACTTCCCCGCGCTGTACGGGCCCAGCAGTGCGATCCGCAGCGGGCTCGTGTCCGCACGAGGCAGGCTCGTGGTCAGGGCGCGAGTGCGAGGGTGAGCGCCCAGGACCTCTTCGGCACGTGCGGCCAGCGCGAGTACGAGAGCGCTTCGGCCCCCGTCGATCGTGGGCGCGTCGACCGGACCACCGTCAGCCATCTGTGTTCCCTTCGGTTCCTTCGAGGGTGCCGAGCCATCCGAGATCCGCGCGGATCTCGATCCGTTCGGTGAGGACGTCCACGAACTGGTCCCGCAGACACGACCGCACGCCCGCGACGCGGGACGCGTCGGCCCAGACACGAAGTTCGACTCCCGGTGTCCGACGTGCCCGACGGATCGCCGCCGGGTCCCCTCCCGCGAGAGCCAGGAGCCGGCGCGCCAGGACGAGGTCGATCGCGTCGAGGGCGGACCGCACGGCCGTCCGCAGCCCGCAGAGTCGCTCGAACCGCTCCCGCGTGACCCTGATGTCTGCGGACCGCGCCTCGAACCGGGCATCGATCTGAGCCGTCGCGTCATCGGTGATACGAGCCGACCATGCCACAAGTCCGTCGAACAGGTCATCGAGGCAGGCCTCAGCCTCGGTCGTGGTCGTGCTGGTCCACCCGTCCTTCGCCCGCCGCGCGCGGGCAACCTCACCGCTCACCGCTTTCGCCGCTCCGGCCAGGCCCTCCACCGCGTAGACCAACGTCGCCGCGGGAGGAGGGACCGCGAGCTTCTTAGGGATCCCCTTGGCGGCGACGGAGCTCAGAAGGGCCGTCGCCGCCCCCTTGACGGCCGCCGCGCCCAGGCTCGCGGCCTGCTCCTTCAGATCAGGACGCGGTCGTACACGCGGCTGCGCGTCGTCCTGATGGTCCGTGGCGCTCGCCCGCACGCGCAGAAGCATCCCCCGTTTCCGCGCCTCCTGCTCGAACGTGTCCCCGAGACCGGAGAGAAGACCCTCCAGGTCCAAACCGGTGACGAAGTCGCTCCACCGCTGCGCGTCAGCCACGCCGCCCAGGTCCCGAACCACCTCCGACACCCGCTCCTTGGCGCGGTGGCGCTCGGCTTCGAGTAGGTCACGCGTGTCCCGGCCCGCTGTCCGGAAAGCTTCCAGCGACTCTGCCCGGTCACGCGGCGTCGAGCATTCGAGTTCGGCAAGCGCGAGATCGATCCCGGGGAGTTCCTCGATCAGCCGGTCGTGGAACGCGGCGACCGGCGCCCGCACGTCCTCGGCCAGGCGAACCGCACGAAGCGGAATTGCACGCTCGGCCAGGAGCCGGGTGAGGGACTGCTCCAGCTCGGGCAACCTGCTCGCCCGAAGGGCCCTGTCCCCCAGCTCGCGGTCCGCCGTGGACAACGCTTCGTGCGCGGCTCCGGAGTGGACCGGGAGGACTACGGGCGGCGTGACGCCGACCGCTCTGGAGACCTGCTCGATCCGGACCGTGTGACCCGTCGCCGACGCGAACTCTCTTTCCGGGGCCTGGGCGAAGCGCTGAAGGCGGTGCGGTTCGTCGACCTTTCCCTTCACATTCACGACAGTGAGCAGGGGTTTCCCCGTGAGCAGGAGTCGCTGGAGCTCGGTGGACTCCTCCTCACGCAGCGTGTCGGCGTAGTTCCATATCACCGCGTCGGCGCTGTCGCACGCGGCCCGAGCACGCGTGGCGTCGAGGTCGTCGTCCTTCGCGGCGACGCCGGGCGTGTCGAGGTACGTCACAGAGCCGACGTGGAACGCGGAGGTCTCCCGCGTGGTGCGATGCGCCCCTCGCCCGATCCCGGTCCGGTCCGCGTCGCGGGTCAGCGCCTTGCGGAGCGTGGTCTTCCCGGACTTGGTCCTTCCGGCGACGGCCACGCGCAGCCTGCCTCTCGCCGTGGGCATGGCCCGTACGGCATCGCGCAGTTCGCGTTCGAGCGCTCCGATGCGGCGGATGACCCCGACGAGGCCCTCGCTCTCGATCGCGTACGCGGAGTACGGCGCTCGCGAAGGACGGGCCTCGGCCTCCTCCCGGAGAGCGGTCTGGATATCGCGGTAGGCCGATCGGCTCGTGTCCACCGTCCCGGGCGCGAGCTCGCCGACCAGGGCCCCGAGGGCCTCGCGGAGATCCGGTTCGGTTCGCCACAGGTCCATGGCCGCCGCCACGCGGTCGAACGACTCGACGTTCTTCGTGTACCAGGACTCGAACGCCCGCAGCTCCTTGATGCCGGTCCGGGAGGCGACCGCCAGCAGCCCCGCCGTGAGCCGTGCGGCCGAGCTCGCAGCGGGAGACACGGCCCTGTTCACGGGCGCCGTCGCGGGCATATGCCCGATCAGCGCCCGCACGCTGTCGTCCGCGAGCATGTCCACCATGCTTCCGGACACGGCACCGGTGTCACGGACCTCGATCGCCCAGAGCAGAGCGTCACGTCGATCCGATCTGAGCCCGAACCGCGCGTCCGGTGCGAGCCAGCGCCACCACTGCGGCCGCTCGGACAGGACCGCCTCGTACGACTCCTCCGCGGCGACGAAGTCCCGCGCCTTCTCCAGCAGCGGCACCAGCTCCCGGTTCCGCAGATCCCGGGCCGCCGCGGCACTGTGCCTGAGCACGAGCTCGCGCGCCTCCGCCGCCTTCCGGCCTCCTCGTCGACGACTGAGGTCGGCCAGCGCGGGCTCGATGTCGATCTCACGGATCGAGCGCCAGATCTCCTCGGGCCATTCCCGGTCCGCACTACGGCACGGCTCAAGGACTTCGGGCAGCAGCCGTTCCGCGGCCGCCACCGCCGCGGCGTCCGCCCGAAGCGCTTCCACCGGCACGCCTTCCAGCGCCTGGAGATGAGTCCGCAGTCCTTCCAGCCGCTTCAGTTCCCAGAGAGATCTGCCCCCGCCCGGCGCCGGAGTCCGGCCCCCAGCCACTGCCAGACGGGCCAGCTCGTGTTCCTCGACGCACGCCGCCACCGCGTCGGACACCCACGGAAGCGTGCTCCCGGACGGCGGCAGGCCGGCACACCCGCGCGCCTGGGCGACCGCGTCCACCTCCTTGGCGAATCGCTGGAGTGCGGCCGGTCCGACCATGGCATCCACCCCCAACGGTTCGAGCAGGAGCGCCAGCATCTCGGCTCTGAGGCTCGTCCTGTCGTTCACCGCCCCGTCAGTCATCACTACTCCTCGTGGGGGCGGTGGTACCTGAACTCGGGCAGTGGATCTGGGCTCGGAGGAATCAGGGCCCGCGACTGCTGGAACGCCTCCGCTCGTACGATCCGATGACGGGGTGGTACGCAGGTGCGCGGCGTGAAGACCCACATGCCCTGGGTCAGGGTGGCCCCGAGCACCCGCTCCTTGTCCCGCAACCAGGGGTACCTGCCTTGCAGTTCGGCGTAGTTGTCGTTGGTGACGACGATTCCGTCCGTGTCCTGCGCGATCGCCGTGACCAGCGCGTCGCCCTTGCCCTCGGTTCCGGCCGGGGGCTGGATGAGGTCCCCTGTAGCAAGCGCCGAGTCCACCGCGGCGCGTTCCTCCTCCGCGACCTTGTGCCGGAAGGTGGCGTCGACGACCACGTGGAGCACGGCATCGGGATACCGCGATGCCAGGGCGTCGCGCGCGGACAGCAGTTGGGCGTAGGAGGGCCGGTCGTCCCTGCCGTATACACCGGGTCGTCGGGGCGACCTGCCGATCCACGCCAGGTTGGAGCCGTCGACCACGAGCGCCTTGGAAGCCGAGCCCGCGGATCGCCTCCGCGTCTGCGTCGGCAGGAGCGTGGTGACCGTGTTGCCCGCGAGCAGATCATCGAGTTCCTTGCGCACCCCCGGCGTCGGACCACCGGAGCTGAAGCTCTTGATCTCCTCGTTCAGCACTTCCTCGCCGGTGCGCTCAAGGGTCGCCTTGACGTGCAGGAGCCCGTTGGTGTCGTACGTGTACTCCAGCAGGAAACGGGAGTCCTCGCGGACCCGGGGATTCTGGTAGATGAGGCGGAGGTCCGTCAGCTGCACGTTGTCAGCGTGGTCGAGGGGACGGTCGGGGTCTCCTTCCCAGATCTCCACGGCAAGGCTGCGTGCGTTGTCCCGGCGAGGCGTGTAGCTCTTGCGCTCCTTCCACGGCAGGGGTGAGTTGCGCGGGATGATCTGGCTGAACGCCCGCTGTCCGGTGTCGTCCGTGACGACCGTGCCCAGGGCGTGACTCGTCGCCACCTGGATCACGCCATCAGCCTCCCCCGACAGCACGGCTGCCGCGATGGAGGCGCCGCGGGCGACCGCAGTCATGGGATCGCACAGATCGACCTCGACGGGCTGCTGCTGCATGACCTCGGCGACCGCGGCCCGCACACTCGGGATCTGGCTCGTGCCACCGATCATCAGCACCGCGTCCACGTCCAGAGGAGCCATGTGGAGGTCGGTGAGACACTGCTGAACCGGCGCGAGAGCGCGGTCCACGAGGTCGGTGATTGCGTCCTCCAACTCCCCCTGCCACACCTCGACGGTGTCGCCGTCCGGAGTCCTGATGGTGACGGACTCCTCGGAGGACAGGCGGATCTTGCTGCGCTCCACGTCCAGCCCGAACTGCCGCTCCTGCGCGGGCGTCCACGCCGATCGCGCCGGAGCCCGTTCGAGGACGAGGTCACGCAGGCGACGATCGATCTCCAGGCCCCCCAGCTCGGTCACGCCCCGTGAAGCGAGCTCCTCGAAGAACCCGTCCTGGTAGTCGAGCACGGTGACGTCGATGGTGCCGCCACCCCAGTCGAAGACCAGGATGGTGCGAGCCTCTCGCAGCTCGTGCACGTACGAGATCGCTGCCGCCGTCGGCTCGTTGAGCAGCGCCAGGACCTCGATGCCGGCGAACCGCGCGGCGGCGCGCGTGCGGTAGCGGGCGGCGCCCGTGGCGTTGGCGGGCACGGTGATCACGGCCTGGTCGATGGCGGTGAGGTTGTGCTCCGCTCCCTTGCGCATGGCCTGGAAGACACCGGCCGCCACCGTCGTGGCCGCGAACCTGCGGCCGTGGATCGTGACGTACTCGTCGCTCTTGAGCAGTCGTTTGCAGGCCTCGGCCGCCTCTTCGGAGCGGAGCTTGGCCTCCCAGCCGAACAACGCTCCCCGGCGCAGTGAGCTCATGCCCACCACCGACGGGAAGAGGTACTCGAAGCCGGGGTGACGCCAGTCGGCGTCGATGTGGTGGGCGTCCAGTGACAGCACGTCGACGTCATCGCCCAGCCATTGGGCCACCACGGAGTTGGTGGTACCGAAATCGATCCCGGTCGCGGTCACACGCCCTCCCCGTTCGCGGCGTCGTCGCCCCCAGCTGAGTAGCCTGCTCCGTCCGGGCCGGGCAGGCGGCGCAGCTGCCCGGCGAGCACCAGTTTCCCGGTGGCCTGGTCCACATAGGCCGGGCGCAGCACCTCGAACGCCTCACCGTCGCCTTCCACCACCACGAAGAGCTCGTGTTCGCCGTCGGGGGCGTCCACGCACCGCACTCCCTGGTCCAGCAGGGCGGCACGGATGCCCTTGCGAAGCGAGGTGGCATTCTGCTTGGGCGCGCCGGCGAGCAGATCGACCTCGACCATCCGGGCCACGTACTCCTCCCGGGAGCGGAACGCCTCCAGAACGGCCTGGCGCAGGGCAGCCGCCACAGCAGTCTGCGTCGGCCTCTCCACTTCCGGGACAGTGGTCAGGAGCTCGGTCGCCCGCTCGGTGAAACGTGCAAGCAGCATGTGGGGGCTGAGCAGTTCCTCGGGGCGGTAGGTGCGCGGGGAGTCTGCGGGGAGTCGGCGGGAAGCCTGCGGAGGGGCAGCAGGGGCATCGGCCTCCGCTCGCCGCTTGTCCCGACGATGCTTGAGGCCGTTGTTCCCCTTGGCAGGAACCCGCTTGGGAACCACCAGGGTCTTCCGCTGGCTGCGGGGCACCTTCTTCACGGTGTGTGCGTCCTTGCGTTGCGATCGGGGCGCCGGGGCGCGTTGAGCAGGTGGGGCAGCAGATCCGCCACCGCCCGCTGCCGCACGAGCCCCAGGCCTTCGGGAGAGTGAGATGCCGTTCGCCTGGTCAGGGGGGCCAGGGGCGGAACCAACGTGACCGGCACCTCGTCCGGAAGCTCGAACACGTCCAGGTCGAGCGGCAGCACGAAGAAGCCAGACCAGTCCTCGTCACGCTCGGCGTCCCTGATGCGTTTCATCGCGCTGTTGAGCTGCGCGCTCATGTCTACATCACGCACATGCTCCCGGCGGAGGTCCCGGTACCGGGTCGTCCAGCTCGGTGCGCCGTGCGGCAGCCCGAGGTCGAGATAGGGGTTGGAGGCCGCCGGTCTGTCGTTGCGCTGAACCGCTTGACGCCGGCGGAGCATACGAAGGTTGGACTCGGCCCGCTCGTGCGCGTCGCGGATGCCCTCCAGGACCAGGGCCGCCGCATCGAGTTCCTCTTGGAGCAGCAGCGTGTACGCGTGGAAGTTGAGGGCCTCGGCCCGACAGGCCGGGTCAGCGGCCTCGTACGACACCAGCTTGTCGATCTGGGCTGAGGCACGTGCGAGGTCGTTCATGCACAGCAGGTCGTAGGCCTGGCGCAGGGCCATCAGCGCGTGCAGCGGCGAGCGCGACGGGTTGACAGCCGCCTTGGGCTCCCACAGGGCGAAGATGAGCCGCCACAATCCTCGGTCCTCCCATATGTCCCGGTCCCAGTTGCCGACCGCGACCCCGTCCAGGAGTCGGCGCAGCCGGAGCACCAGGTCACGGGGCAGCTCCCGTTCCAGCTCCTTCACGACCGAGGCGTCGCCGTCGGCGACCCGCTCCAGGAGGTCGTAGACGTCGTCGGCCAAGGGCAGCGACTCGCCCCCTGCGAGGAACGCGTTCCGCCGCTCCCGGGCCGTCCATTCCAGCGTGGTCGCCTGCTCGGCGGTCACCTGGTCGGGGACCAGCCGGGCCTTGAGGTACGCGTGATCCGTCTCCTCGGCCCGGTACTGCCAGGGCTGGTGCTCGGGGCCGACCACTGCGGCGTCGATCAGGTCGTCGAGGACGCTCAGCGGTATCCAGGGGAGCACCCGCGGCAGCATCCGGGACGGGAAGGCGGCCGTACTCTCCGCCGCGAACGCGGCGAGGAGAGCGAACGCCCCGGAGGGGTCCTCGCTCCCGGAGACGGCGACGGTGTCGTCGCCCGCCGTCAGCGCGGTAAGCCGTTGCTCCCCGGTTTCGGACAGCCACAGGAAGCCGCCTGCGTGAACCTCCGTGAGCGTCGCGGCGACCGCGGCCGGGGCGGCCCGTTCGAGTACGGCCCGGACAGCGGGCAGCAGCCGGTCGTCCGGTTCGTCGTGCAGGGCGTCGGTCAGTGCGTCATGCGCGACGTCGTGAGCCGTGTCGCGCGCGAAGTCGGCGAGTCGCCGGAGCAGGGTGTGGGCGCGCGGCACCGCCTGGGCTCCGAGCACCCCCACCTTCCGCCATCTGCGTACGGTGAACCCGTCGATTCCCGAGTCCGCGCTCTGAGCCTCCCTGCGCTCCCTGAGCGCCCGCAGCCGCTCCCGCTCCCGCGCGACCGCCTCGGCCCGTGCCCCGGCCGGCGGCGGACTCGTCACTCTCCGGTTCCTTCGTGGCGGGGGCCGTGGCCGGGGGGCGGGGTGAGGGTGGAGGTGTAGTTCTCGCCGTCCACGAGGGGGTTGGTCAGGCTGACGCCGGCCGCCGCCATCCGGTCGTACTCGGCGAGGATGAGGTCCTTGGTGCGGTAGGTGCCGTACTTGGCCTCGTCCTTGCGCTTGACGATGGGAAAGGTGTCGAGGATGTAGTCGACGTCGTCTCGGGTGATCCCGTAGAGGTGGAAGAACAGGGCGTCGAGTTCGGCACGGATGACGGTACGGCGGTCTTCGTCCCAGATGAAGGGGGCGCCGATGTCGCCGAGGTCACGGGCAAGGTGAGCCATATCCCACGAAGTGAAGCTGAGTTCCTTGGCCCTGATGCCGACCCATTGGTAGTGCGACAGCAGCGCGCCCGGGGCTAGTACGGGAAGCTGCTGCCAGATGAAGAAGTTCATGGTGATTCCGCCGACCTTCTGTCGGCTGGCGAAGTCGTGGGCGAGCGAACCCTGACAGGCAATCAACGCGACCAGAGCAGCCGGAGGTTGGTCCGCCAGCATGAGGGGAATCTTGTTACCCACCGCCGACTTGGGGAAGGAGAACGAAATCGCGGTGCGCTCGTCGGTGGCACGGCAGATGTCGCGCCAGCCGAGGAGCCACTTCCGCTTCCAGCGCTTCGAGGCCAGCTTCTCGTCTACCTCGCGTTCAGCGACCCAGTAGCGAGGCAGAACCACCGCGCCCGGGTCACACTTCTCCTCCAGGGGCAAGTCACGGGTAGAGCCGTCCTCGTCGTAGGTAGCCCAGCGGTGGTCGTAGTGGTGGAGCATCTTCGCCTCGTACAGGGGCAGCATTCGGGCCTCGCCCTTGGCGAAGGCGTTCCCCTCCAGGTGCCACCCCTCGGCCTCCAGGTCCTCGCGGGTGTTGAAGAGGTGCGAGTCGCTGGTCATGTTGAACAAGCCCTGCATGAACGAGACACCCCAGGGGTTGCCCTTGGGATCACCATCCTTGATCAGGACCGGGACACGGCGGTAAATGCCCAGGGTGATCTCGGCGTCGCGGCGAGAGCGGAAAACAGGGCACGTGCCCGTGTTCGGGTTGAGAAGGATGATCTCCTCCGGAGTGAGCGTGAACGCCTTGTCCGCCTCGTCCAGCTCCGCCGGGTCGTGGAGGAAGAAGGCGAACCGAGCGGCAGGCTCGCGCAGTGCCCGGCCCGTCAGGGACAGGATGCTGAACTTCATACGGGAGTCCACGTCCGGGAACAGGCCGGCCCTGTTCTCGAAGTCGTACAGCGCCGCGATCGAGCCCTGCTGCACCAGGTCCTTGAAGAAGTACTGCGTCGTTGCATCCGTCGCAATGCCCGTCGGGACGATCACGCCCATTCGGCCGCGCGGCGCTGTCAACTTGCGCCCTTGCTCGGTGAAGACAGGGTCCGTCTTGATACGGCCGCGCCCACACAGCGGAAATACTCCCGAACCGCTGGCAAAGTGGCGCGTTCCGTCAACCTCGCGTTTGGCTGCCTCGTATTCCTCGTGCAGAGCAGGGTCCCCCGCAGGAAGCCCTGCAATCAGCTTCTTCCGCTTCGCCCCCGCAGCCTCGGCAATGTGCGCCGCGCGTGCAGAGAAGAACTCCTGCTCCTTGAGCTCAAGATGCTCCCACGGCGGGTTCCCCAGCACACAGTCGAACCCGCCGGCCCATCCCGTCGCCTCATCGATCCCCACTCCCGACTCCGGGACCGAGAACACCTCTGGGAACTCCAGGTGCCAGTGGAAGAACCGGTACTGCGTCCGCAGGCGGACGATCTCGTCGTGAGTCGACTGCGGGGCCGCGTCCGAGGTCGGATCCTGGAGGTTACGGAAGACCTCCTCCGTGACCGCCATCGGAGCGTCGGCCCTCTTGCGCCACGTGAAAGCGGCGCACCAGGCGTCGGCCACGTGCAGGGCGCGGACGTACTCCGTCGACTCCGCCCAGTCCTGGTAGGCGGCCTCCTGCCGGCGCACCTGGGCCAGGGTGTCCGAGGCGGCACCGGTGATGCGGCGCAGGCCCGTCGCGAAGACCGTGTTGGCAATCTTCGTCTCGCCGCCGAGGTCGAAGAGGCCCCGCTGGCCACCCCGCTCCGCCTTGTTCTGCTTCTCCAGGGTCTTGGCGTACTTCTTGTCGTCGCCCTCGATCGGCTTGAACGCCTCGTCTGGAATCCCGCCCCGCAGCAGCTTCGGTGTCGCCCCGATGAGCGCGTTGCCGTGCTTCACGTGGGCGTCCAGGAAGCCCAGCGGCTTGCCCGGTTCCAGGGCCTCCAGCCACAGCGAGACCTTGGCCAGCTCGACGGCCATCGGGTTGAGGTCCACGCCGTACACGCAGCGCGCGACGACCTCGTGCAGCGCGTGGCGGACGGACTCAAGGGTGGGCTCCGGGTTGCGTTCCCGTACCGCCGCCACCCGCTTCGCGATGCGGCGCGCCGCCGCCACCAGGAAGTGGCCCGAGCCGCAGGCCGGGTCGCAGACCGTGAGGGACAGGAGCTCGCGGACGATCGCGTCCGACGGGTCCGGGGTGCCCGCCGCGCTCGCCGTCTGCTCGCCACGCTTGACCGCGTCGTCCAGGACCGGGTCCAGGGCGGAGTCAAGGAGGCACTCGATGAGCGAGGACGGGGTGTAGTACGAGCCCGTCGTCTTCCTCGTGTTGCCGGCCAGCTCCACCAGTTCGAAGGTGCGGTCGGCGGCGCTGTGCTGCGGGACCAGTTCGAGCAGGGACTCGTAGATCGAGCCCAGCTCCTCGGCGTCCAGATGGCGGTAGTCGACCGTGCGCCAGCGCCGCGAACCCGCGTCCCGGACCTGGGAGAGGTGGCGTACGGCCGTGAGGAGGTACTCGTTCGAGAGGGACAGGCCCTTCAGCGGGGCGTCCACGTCCGTCTCGTCGAAGATGCCGCCGAGGCCCGGCAGGCCCAGTTCCGGGCGGCCGTTCTCGTCGCCGAGGGCATCCAGGACGATCCGGAGGGCCTGGTAGAGGTCGCCGTGGGCGGTGCCCCGGCGGCGGCGGGCATGGGCGCGCAGGCGAGCCGAGGAGAAGTACGACGCATAACGCTCCCGCGCCTGCTCCGTCGCCTCCGGGCCGTGCAGGGCGTCGCGGTCCTCCGCCACGAAGACGAACAGCAGGCGGTAGACGAGCCGCAGCAGCGCGCCGTGCAGGGCCTTGACGTCCGTGTCCTCGCGCAGGGCCGTGTTCGCCGGGTGGCGCAGGAAGCCCGTGCCCAGGGTGGTGATGGCCTCCTGGACGCCCTTGCGGAGCTGGTCCAGGGCCCGCGTACCCGAGGCGATCGCCTCCGTACGCCACTTCTCCAGCCAGCAGGCGGACGGGGCCGCGCCCTCCGCCACCGCGAAGCGGGAGACGTGCAGCAGGCGGTACAGGAGCACGAACTCGCTGAAGAGTTCGCCGTCGAAGATGGCTTCGAGGTCGAACTCGACGTACGAGGCGGTGGCGAGCGCGCTGGAGTCGCGCAGGATCCGGAGCCGACGGCCGTTGGTGAGGACGCCCCACAGGTGGGCCTCGGTGCGGTTCAGGCACTCCTGGACGAGGGACTGGGGCGGGACCGTGCCCGCTCCGCCGGTGCGCTTGTCCAGGTCGGCGTTCCAGGCCGTCATGTGGAGGAGGGCGTGGTTCCAGCGGTGGCTGATGGGGAAGACGCGGTCGGGGTCGCTGTCCGCCGGGATGCCGGTGGCGCCGATCGGGGTCAGGCGGCCGAAGCCCAGCTCGGCGAAGAGCGGTTCCAGCCACTGGGAGACGGCCAGGCCGGTCGGATCGGCAGGGGTCTCAGCGTCCGGGGCGACCGGCAGCTTCTCGCGCAGTTCGCGCCAGACGGACTTCAGGTAGTCCCAGTGGCGTTCGGCCTCGTCGCGTACGGAACGGGCGCCGATGACCTGGTAGTCGGCGGGGGCGGAGCCCTTGACGTCCTTGCCGTCGGCGATGCGGATCAGCATGTCGGCGGGGAGCAGGCCGCCGACGGTGTGAACGGCGGAGAAGACCTGGTTGCGGGTGGTGGCGGACATCAGACGGCGGCCTCTCCGGACGCGGCGGGCAGGTAGACGTAGACGCCGAGGACGTCGGCCGGCTTCTGGGCGGTGACCCGCAGGCCGCGGACGATCTCGTCGGAGGCGCGGCGGACCCGCCGGTGGGACTCGTGGAGTTCGGCGGAGAGGGTGTCGCCGTACTGCTCCAGGTGGTCGGTGACGGCCGGGAGCTGGCCGAGGACCCGGGTCATCATGTGCTCACCGTGGTCGGGGTCGACGCTGTCGGCGGCCTGGGCGGTGAGGAGGGCATGGGCCTGGTCCTCGGGCAGCCACACGGCGTTCTTCGGGGAGCCCTGGAAGGCGAGGAGGCGGGCGTCCTCGGCGACGAGCTGCTTCTCCCCCTGCCGGGAGGGCAGCGTGAGGTGGAAGCGGTAGCGGACGAGGAGCAGGGTCGTGCGGGTCTCGACGGCGCGGGTGGAGACGACACCACAGCGGCGGGCGGGGCGGCGGCCGTCGGCCTGGCTGTCGAGGGCGGAGTTCAGGACGTGGGCGGCGATGGCACCGACGACGGGGTCGGTGCGGACGAGGGCGGCCTCGCCCCGGGCCACCGCCGAGGTCGTACGGAACGGGATGGGGCGGGCGCCTTCGACGGCGGCGGAGCCGACGACGGGGGCGAGGGCGTCGCGCAGGCCGGCGGAGGTGCCGCTGACCTCGGCGGTGAAGTCGCCGGAGCCGTCGCCCGCCTCCACCAGGTGGGCTTCCAGGGCCGCGAGGGAGGTCCGTACGAAGTCATTCACCTCGTCGGCGCGGCCGAGGGTGTCGCGGATGGCGAGGACCTCGCGGGCGACCTCCTCCGGGTGGATGGACCGCTGGGCGAACCGGGAGCGGGAGCGGGTCTCGCGTTCGGCGGCGGACTTCCAGTCGGCCTCCAGGTCGGCGAAGCTCTGCTGGAAGGAGTCTGCCTCGAAGAGGGTGCCCTGCTCCCCCTCCCGGCCGCGCAGCAGCAGCCACTCCACGATGGCGTCGGTGACGCCGGAGGAGGTCTCGTCGGGGACGGAGACGGAGATGCCGAGGTCCTTCTTGATCTGGCGGTGCTTCTTGATGAGGACATCGAGGACCTTGCCGTCGATGCCGTTGTCGCTGCCGTACAGGGTGATGACCCGGACCTCGTCGCGGTGCTGTCCGTAGCGGTCGACGCGGCCCTCGCGCTGGTCGTGGCGGGTGGGGTTCCAGGCGAGGTCGTAGTGGACGACGGCGTCGAAGTGGTGCTGGAGGTTGACGCCCTCGGACAGGCAGTCGGTGGCGACGAGGACACGGCGGGCGGCGGCCTCCTGGCCGGCCTCCTCGGCCAGTTCTTCGATGCGCTCGATGCGCTGCTGGGGCGAGATCGTGCCCGTCACGGCGCGGACGACGGTCTTCTTGCCGAGCTTGCCGTCCAGGTGCTCGGCGACGTACTCGGCGGTGGGGATGTAGCGGCAGAAGACGATCGGGTGATAGCCGTCAGCGAGCAGCGCCTTGAGATGTTTGACCAGGGCCTTCAGCTTGAGGTCGCCGTCCGGGCCCTCCAGGGCGGCGGCCCGGTCGGCGAGTTCGGCGAGGCGGGCGCCGGCGTCGTCGGTCTCGGCGCCGGGGGCCACGTCCATGCCCTCCAGGCTGTCGCTGTCGGCCGCGTCGCGGGTGAGGGGCGCGCCGAAGCGGTCGGCTTCCTCGGCGCTGACGGCAGCGGCGGCGGCGGAGCGCGTACGGAGGGTCTGGGCGGCGGCGCGCGGGGAGGAGACGAGGGAGCGGAGCAGGGCGATCGCGGACCACCAGGCGATACGGGCCTCGCGCTTGCCCTGGCTGTCGGCGGCCTCGACACGCTCGCTCGCGTAGGCGATGGCGTCGTCGAGGAGGGCGCGGTAGGCCGGGGACAGCTTGTAGGTCTCGTCCTTGAAGAAGCGGTCGGACGGGAACGCGGTCCGCTCGGCCAGGCTGTCGTCGCCGAGGCCGTCCTCGGTCGTCAGGTACTGGCGCACGTCGGCGCGCTTGCGCTGGACGAAGTGCTGGGCGAGGAGTCGTCGGCCCTGGTCGGAGTCCAGGTCCGTGCCTGCCAGTTCGGGCCTGACCAGGCCCAGAAGGTTGCGGAAGGCGGACTCCTTGCCGCTGTGCGGGGTGGCGGTCACGAGGAGCAGGTGACGCTCGGCGTCCTCGGCGATCCGGCGCAGCAGCTCGTAGCGGAGCTGGTTCTGTGTGGAGGTGGTGTCGTCGGCGGCGACGCAGGTGTGGGCCTCGTCGACGATCACCAGGTCGGGGCAGTGCTTGACGAAGTCGTCGCGGTGGCGGGTGGACTTGATGAAGTCGGTGGAGACGATGACGTGGGGGTACTTGTCGAAGAGCGACTGGCCCAGGTCCAGGCCGCGCTCCAGGCGGGAGACGGTGGAGGCGAGGACGAGTTCGGCGTCGAGGCCGAACTTGGTGCGCAGCTCCTCCTGCCACTGCTCGGCGAGGGCCGGTGAGCAGAGGACGGCAAGGCCGCGTGCCTCGCCCTGGGCGAGGAGTTCGCTCGCGATGAGGCCGGCCTCGACGGTCTTGCCGATGCCGACGTCGTCGGAGATGAGGAGCCGTACGGTGCTCTGCCGCAGCGCCATGAGGAGCGGGACGAGCTGGTAGGCGCGGGGTTCGACGGCGATGCCGGCGAGGGAACGGAAGGGGCCGGCTCCGGAGCGGAAGCCGATGCGGAGGGCGGAGCGCAGCAGTCCGGCGGCGCGGTGGTCGCCGAGGTCGGCGGCGGACGGCGGGGCGAACTCGGCGCCTCTGACGTCCTCGAAGGCGGGGAAGACGGCGGCGATGTCGTCGTCGGAACCGCCGAGCGGGCGCAGGACGAGCATGTCGGGGGCGCTCTCGGGGAGCACGACCCATTCGCGGCCTCGGGCGGTGACCAGGGAACCGGCGGAGTAGGTGAGCGTCATCGGGTGAGTCCTCGGGGTCCTCGGGTGGTCGGTCGGTTCCGTGGTCAGGAGGCGGCGGGGCCGCCGAAGTAGCGGGCGTGGCGGGCGACGACGGCGTCCCAGTCGGCGGGGTCGGCCGGGAAGCGGACGACGCCCCAGCCGGCGTCGTAGAGGCGCTCCTCGGCGTCCTCGTCCCGGGTGGCGTCCTCCTCCCTGTCCGGCCCGTCGACGAAGACGGCGAGGTTGACTCCGGGCAGGTGGTAGACGAAGTCGGGGAGGGCGGTGCCGACGAGGGTCTGGCCCTCGTCGGGCAGGCGCAGGCCGTGGTCCCTGAGCCAGTTGACGAGGGTCTGCTCCAGGGGAGTGTTCGCCATGTCGTCGGCGTCGTCGGCCGGCGTGTCGGCGAGCTTCGGGGCCGTTCGCCCCAGCTCCTCGACGAGCCGCCGGTGCTGCTCCGTCGGGGACTCGCCCCGCCCTTCGGGCTCGGACACGGCGGAGGCGAGGCGGCGCAGCAGGTGGACGACGGTGTGGCGGTCGATGGCCGCGTGGTCGAGCTGGTTGCCGTAGGTGAGCAGGCAGTCGTAGCAGCCGCGGGCGCAGTGCTGCTTGGCCTGGTCCACTCCGTGCTCGTCGAAGTGGCAGATCTCCAGGGCGCGGAGGGCGGCGGCGGCGAGCGCTCCGGGCTCGGCCTGGAGGCGGCGCAGGACTCCGGCGCCGCCCTCCGCGGCCTCGGTGAGCAGGAAGCGGTTGCGGGGACCGTCGTCGGGCGGGAGCAGTTCGCTGGTGAGCTCGGAGTCCTCCAGCTCGAACGCAGCCTCGACGCCCCGCTCCAGGGCGTACATGAGAGTGAGGGCGATGGGTTCGGGCAGCGGCTCGTCGAGGGTGACGACGAGGATGTTGCGGCGGTCCTCGACGAAGGGGACGACTCGCTTCTTGCGGCGCTTCTCGTTGCCGTCCGGGTCGATGACCGGCATCTCGCTGGAGTCGCCGGACGCCTCGGCGGCATCGCGTTCGTTCATCCAGTGGCCGCTTGCGGGGTCGAGCCAGTAGCCGTCCTGCTCGTTCTCCTTGGCGCGCAGCCGTCCCTTGTTGGTGATGCGGACGGTGGCCGAGTCGCCGTACGAGATCGTGGCGAGACTACCCGCCGGGTCCGAGACGTGGGCGTCCTGGCGGCCCTTGCGGATGCCGTGGTCCTGGAAGCGGTACGAGATCTCCAGCCGGAATCCGGCCCTGCGGCGCTCCTCCTCGTCGGAGGAGATCCGCTCCCGGCGCTGGGTGTAGACGGTGTGCAGGTGCAGCAGGTTGTAGGCGGCGGCGCCGAGCGGCTCCTTGCACATGTCGCAGACGTCGGCGCGCTGCTCGGGATCGTGGTGGTAGCCGCAGTGCTTGCAGCGGGTGGCCGCGGTGGTGGCGATGTCACCGGAGGAGTCCGGGGGCAGCTGGACGCGGGTCACCTGGTAGCGGGCGCCCTCGTGGTAGATCAGCGCGCCGGGGCCGAACTCGCGGATGGCGAGGAAACGGGGGCGCTGGAGGTAGTCGCCGTCGCCGTGGCGGCGGCCGGTGGTCGGGATGTAGGCGGCCAGCGGCAGGCGGGGGAAGGAGTAGCCGGGCAGGAAGCCCTCGGAGGCGAGGTAGCGGTAGGGGTTGAAGTCGGAGAGGACGGACCGGCTGTCCGGGGTCTCGTTCTTGAGGAGGTTGAGCTGGGTCTCGGCCTCCTTGCGGCGGCCTGTCGCACGCCGCCGGTCCCCTTCCGTGAGGGTGTGGTCGAGGACCCGCTTGTTCTGGACGTACTGGTCGACGAGGGCGGCCCGGAAGAGGTCGCGCCAGCGGTCGAAGGCGCGGTCGAAGCGGTCGGGGGCGGTGCGGACGCGGTCCTCGATCCAGCGTTCGTCCCACCAGACGGTCGTGGCGAAGTCGGGAAGCAGCGGGCCGAGGACCCGGTGGGCCGCCGCCACCGTGCGGGCCTGCGCGTCGGCGTCGCGGGAGGCGGCGTACAGGTCGTCGTGGAGGTGGAGCGCCGGGTTCGGGCGGCCCAGGCTCTCGTCGTACGCGATGTCGATGATCTGCGGGATGGCGCGGCCCAGCTTCAGCCCCACCTCGGCGAGCCAGATGCCCTGGAGGTGGGAGAGGACGAGGTCCTCGTTGGCGAGGTCGAGGCGGGGCGGGGCGACTGCACCCGCCACCATGCGCTCGGAGTGGCGGAAGTAGTACTGGTCGTGGCTGTTGCCGGTGGCGCAGTACGTGGTGACGAGGGCGGGCTGGCCGCTCCGGCCGGCGCGTCCGCTGCGCTGTGCGTAGTTGGCCGGGGTCGGCGGCACGTTGCGCATCATGACCGCGTTGAGGGACGAGATGTCGACTCCCAGCTCCATGGTCGGGGAGCAGTAGAGGAGCTTCAGTTCGGCCTTGCTGAACGCCTCTTCGCGGCGCTCGCGCTCGGCCGGGTCGACCTGGGCGGTGTGCTCGCGGGCGAACAGGCCGGACAGTTCGACGGCGGCGTTGCGGTAGAGGTCACGGAAGAAGGTGTTGACGCGCGGTCCGTCGCCACTGGCGTACGTGCGGGTCAGCGGGTCGTGGGCGCCGGACTCGCCGGGGCCGGCCCGCCAGATGAGGGAGGCGGCGGAGATCCGGTAGCCGGTGGCGGCGGGACCGGTCGGCGCGCGGAAGCGGCCGGCACGCTGGGGGGCGGCGCTGACCTCGGTGACCAGGCCGGCCTTCGCGAGCACCTTCAGCAGGTCCTCGATGATCTTCTGGAGGTCGGTGTTGTCCAGCTTCACGCCGTCGCGCACGTCGAAGACCGTGGGTGCGGTGCGGCGCAGGTACTTGCCGAACTTGCCGCGGGCCGAGAGGAAGTGCCCGGACCGGTCCATGCCAGGGCTGGAGGGCTGCGGGTAGGCGGTCTTGACCCTGGGCGCGTCGGACCTGCCGAGGACCCACGGGTCGATGAGGCGTTCCTCGCTGGCACGCTGGAGGGCGTCGAAGTCGTCGCGGAAGTACTGGACGTCAATGGCGAGTTCGCGGCGCATGTCGTCCAGGAGCGTCCGCGTGATCTCGGCGCGCAGGGCGGGGTCGGCGTCGCGGAGCGCCGCATGCGTGTCCTGCCAGCGCTCGTCACGCTCGGCGACCCACTGGAGGTCCGCGTAGTCGATCGTCAGCAGACCGGTCCGCTCCAGGTTCGGCATGGTGATGCGCCAGCCGCTCTCCAGGTCGAGGTAGAGACGGAAGGCGATGACGTCACGCAGGGTCTTGGCCGCGTTGCGGGCGAGGGCGGGCGGCAGGTCCGACTGGCCGGTGTACTCGACGGGGTCCAGGGCGAGGGCGTTCGCCACGCGGGTGGCCAGCTCCTCGTGGTGGATGCCCTCTTCCCCGGCGTCCAGGGCGGCCCGGTAGAGCGCGCCGCGCAGTTGGGTGATCTGGACGAAGTCGTTGAAGTGGCCGGCCTGGAGGGAGGCGTCCTGGCGGTTGTCGACGAAGGTGAGGAGCTTGCGCGCCTCCTTGTCGAGGGCTTCCTCGGGAACGGCCTTGAGGGAGCGGACGACGGCCGCCGACACCAGGGAGGTGGCGGAGGACCGGCCTTCCTGGTCGAGGGTCGCGAGCTTCGCGAAGTCCTTGCCACGCGGCTGCTCGTAGGACACCGAGCACTGGATGCAGAAGCGGAACGGGGCCGGGATGAAGGCGGCGTCCAGGTCGCCCCGTCCCTCGTACCCGTAGGGATCGACGGTCACGGCGCGGGGCGCGCGCTCGCGGTACGACTTCCTGACGACTTCCTGACCACGGTCGTCGAGCTCCAGCCACGACTCCGGCAGCTTGCGCTCGGCGACGGCCTCGTCGAGCGAGCGGGGCCACGGGCGGCCGACGTAGAGGTAGCCGTCGCCGGCCCTGCCGCCCGTGGCGGAGGTGTCGCGGCGGGACTCGTAGCGGACCTCTCCGTCCTTCTCGGTGCGCCACACCGTCAGGTACTCCTGGCCGCACTCCCGGCAGAAGGCGAGCGGGATGAGGAGCTTGCCGTCGGTGCCGGGCTGCACCTGCTGGTAGTCACGGGTGAGGTGTCGGCTGGCCGGGTCGTCCAGGGTGACGTAGACGGTGTCGCCCTTGGAGAGGAACTGGTGGAGGCGGAAGGCGAAGAGGGGGCGCTCCGTGACGGGGTGACGGGCCTGCGAGCCGGCCTCCAGGGTGGCGCGCAGGGCCGCGGCGCAGTCCTCGACGGACACGCCGCTCTCCCGGGCGAGGTCCTCGGCCGCGTCCTCGATCTTGGCGGGCTTCTGGCGGACGAGGCGGTCGGTGAGGGTGTCGGTGGCCAGGCCGAAGCGGGTCTCGATCCAGCGGGCAAGCGGGTCGCGGACCAGGTCCGCGTACGCACGGGGCGCGTCGGTGGTGCGCAGCCGCTCGGCAGGGACGGTGTCGGGGGCCGGGTCGGTGGCTCGGACCAGGGTCTCGCCGATGACGTGCTCGGTGCGGATCCTCGTGCCGAAGAGCTTGGAGGCGACGCCCGCGACCACGCTCTTCTGCTCGTCGATCGTGCCCTCGGTGGACATGGTGGCGGAGGTTCCGACGCACTGGAGACGGTCGGCCTGGCACGCCTCGCGGACGCGGCGGATGAGCAGGGCGACGTCGGCGCCCTGGCGGCCTCGGTAGGTGTGGAGTTCGTCGAAGACGAGGAATTCGAGGCCCTTGGCCATCCGGACGAGGCTGTCTCGGTCGTCGGGACGGGTGAGCATCAGCTCCAGCATCACGTAGTTGGTGAGCAGGATGTCCGGCGGGTTGTCACGGATCTCCCTGCGGGCGGCGTCGTCCTCCTGGCCGGTGTAGCGGGCGAAGGTGACGGGCTCGCGTCCTGCGCCGTAGCCGTCCCTCAGGTACTTCTCCAGCTCCTTGAGCTGGCTGTTGGCCAGGGCGTTCATGGGGTAGACGATGATCGCGCGGACTCTCTTGGCCGTCCCTCGCGGCTCCGTCTCCCGGTCCCTGAGGACCTTGTCGACGATGGGCACGATGTAGGAGAGGGACTTGCCCGAGCCGGTGCCGGTGGTGAGGACGTAGGACGCCCCGGACCGGGCGGCGTCGACGGCTTCGCGCTGGTGCTGGTGGAGGGTGAGCGGGCGGCCGTCGCAGACGGTGCCGCCCCTGGCCTTCTTCGCCTGGAAGATCCGCGCGCACTCGGGGTGGAGGACGCCCTGGGAAGCGAGCTCGGCAACGGTGCCGGCGGAGTCGAAGAAGGGGTTGAGGGAGATCCACGGGTTGGGCCACTGGGACTTGGCGTCGAGGTCGCGCCGGACGAAGTCGGCGACGCGTTCGTCACGGATGATCGTGCCGCCCTGGGTGAAGGCGCGGTACTCGTCGATCAGGTCCCGGTGGACGCCGAAGACGTCCATGCCGGACGTGTGTGGGCGGGTCTGGGCGGGCGGCTGGTCGGCCGGAGCCTGCCGCGCCGTGGGCGTGGAGAGCGCGGACCGGTCCTGGAGGAGGCGGCCCACCGGGTCGAACTCGCGCCAGGCGGGCAGCGGTTCGGCGGGCGCGACGAACGGCAGCAGGGTGTCCCGTACCGCGGCGGCGCTCTCGGGGCGGTCCGCCGGATTCTTGGCGAGCAGGCGGTCGACGAGGCGGGCGAGCGCCTCGGGGACGTCATGCCGGACCAACCGGACCGGGTTCGGCGCCTGATGGACGTGCTTCTCGCCGAGCTCGTACGCGGAGGTGCCGACGAACGGCGGCACGCCGAGGAGCATCTCGTACAGGACGCAGCCGAGGGCGTAGAGGTCCGCCGCCGGGGTCACGGCTCCGCCCTGGAACTGCTCGGGGGCCATGTAGCGGGCGGTGCCGACGGTGACGCCCGTGCTGGTGAGCTTGGCGCCGTCCGGGTCGTCGACGATCCGCCCCATGCCGAAGTCGAGGACTTTCACGAGGCCACCGCGGGTGAGCATGACATTGCGGGGCTTGAGGTCGCGGTGCACGACACCCTCGACGTGAGCGGCCTTGAGTCCCTCCGCCATCTGCGCGGCGATGGCCCCCGCCCAGGAGATCGGCAGCTGCGGCTCGTCGGCGACCAGGTCGGCCAGAGGATGGCCGTCGAGGAATTCCATCGCGAGGTAGGGCAGGCCGCCGTTCGTGTCGTCCACACCGCCGGCGATCGTACGCGGGAGGTTGGGGTGCCGGCCGAAGGTCTGCATGATCCGCACCTCGCGGGCGAACCGCTCCACCGTCTTGGTGTCGCCGTGCGTGTCGATCCGCAGACCGGACCGGCGCCGGAGGATCAGCTTGACCGCCACGACGCGGTCGGCGTCGCCCGGGGCGGCATCAAGATCCTCGGCTCTGTGGACCTCACCCATGTTGCCCGAGTCCACAGCCCCCAGAAGCCGGAACCGCCCTGCGATCATCTCCGTCGCCACAGCCCATTCCCTTGCATCTTCGCGTGGCCCTGCGAGCACACGACTCCCCACGGGAGAATGCCGTGGAATGCGACACGGACAGACTCCCAGCCCCACAGGCAGCGTACACGATGCTTCCATCGTAAACAACACTTCAATGCGTTGACGGCGTCAACACGCATGCTGGTGGGTCACAGGTCGTGTTCGTCCATCAGGCGCATCAGGTTCCGTTTGCGCTTCTGGGTGGCGCGCAGGTCGGTGACGTACGTGGTGAAGTCGTCCGGCGTGCCGAGGTGACGGTGGCAGTCGCGGATGCTCAGGAGCAGGCTGACGAGCTGTTCGTAAGCGTGGTTGCCGGTCTGGCAGGTGAGCGGGGCGGCCAGGCGGTGGTAGACGGCGAGGGCACCGGCGGGGCGGGTGGCGCGAGATCGGTCGGCGAGGGTGAGCCACTGGCCGTCGTGTGCTCCGTGGCCGCGCACCAAGCGGCATCCGTGTCCTTGTCGTCCAGGAAGACGTCGACGAGGACACGCCCACCGCAGCCTTTCGCCCGTTCCGCGTCGGTGCGCAACAAGGCCAGAGCCTTCTCGCGCTCGGGCGGCCAACATGCGGCGGCCCTGGCTACGGCGCGCAGCTGCTGGTAGGCAAGCAGGCTGCGGCGGGCGGCGAAGTGGTCACGGCGCAGGGTGACGGCGTCGGCGAGCCGGCCGGTTCGGGTGTAGCGGTCGGTGAGGTGGTCGACCAGGGCGGTGTCGACAGTGGCGAGGTCCTCAGCGTCGCGGATGCCGCGCTCGGCCCACTCCAGGGCTTCGGCGGGGCGACCGGCGGTGTCCAGTTCGCGGGCGATGAGCAGGTGGGTGTGACCATTCGGCGCGAGGTCGGCGGCGTGCACGGCGATCACCGTGTCGACGTCCCGGCCCGACTTCGCCAGGCGCTGCAGCAGGTGCCTCTCGGCCCAGCCGGTGCGGTTGGCCGTCCATGCTTCCGTCGCGTACCGGCGCAGGGCGATCAGTCCCTGCTCGCCGAGCAGGTCTTCGTAGTCGAGCGGGTCGATGTCCGTCAGGTCGGCCGCTTCGTCGAGCGCGTGGGTCACCAGCCAGTGCGCGAGTTCCTCGGGCTCGGGCGTGGCTTCATAGCAGGCGTCGCGATGGGCGTCGGCGAGGCCGGCGCCGATCTGGCCGAGCCAGCCGTCGGAGTCGTCGATGCTCTCGGCCACCCCGGCCAGCAGCCCGATCGCCTCCCGCGACAGCGCTATCGCGTCGGAGGCCCGGCCGGAGCCGGTCAGCGAGCGGATCGCGGACACCGCCTGCCCGGCCTGGTCGGCGTAGGCGCGGGCGTCGGCGTACTCGACGTAGCCGTACTGGGCGAACGGGCCGATGTCGAGCAGCTCACGGATGCGGGCCCGGATCCCGGCCAGGTCTCCGCGAGCACTCGCCGCACGCAGCTCCAGGCGGCGCCCAAGCTGCCGGTCCACGGCGATCTCGTCTCGTACGAGAGTGAGCAGTTCCTCCCGCGACAGGGCGGACAGCCAGGTATCGAGGCCGCGCGCCCGGTCCAGGGCCGACTCCCGCAGACGCGGGAGGTCCGCCTCCTGGGCGATCACGGTCAGGCCGAGTGCGACCAGGTGCTTGCAGAAGTTGCCCTCCTGGCCGTACGGACAGTCACACGTGCCCGCCGGCCCCTTCCCCTTGCGCCCACCCAGGACGAGCTCCGTCTCGTACCGTTCCGTTCCGTGCACCGACGCCCTGATCCAGCCGTCACCGAACTCCACACCGGACACCTCGTCGACGTAACCGAGCCCGCGCCCGAACGAACGCTCGCCGGCCAGCACCCTCAGCTTCGCCTCCGTAAGACCGCCCAAAACTCTCCGCGCTCCGCTCCGGCTCGGACTCCCCCACCAACTGCGCTCACACTAACGGCCGCCGGATCGAACAACCCCAGGGATCAGTACGGCGCCACCTCCGCGCGTCACTGCTGCTTTCAGCAACTCGCACGCCCTCCAAGTCCCGCCGGCTCCGCCGCCCGGCCGACGGATCCTCCTCGCACCAGACCGTCAACAACTGATTCCCTGCGGCGCCTCACGCCCCGCCTGTATGGTCGTCGACCACCCCGGCTCCCCGGGCCTTCCCCGAAAGGCGCCGCATGACCCAGCCCGCCACTGTGAACCTGACGAAGGCCTCGCCCACGGTCTCCCTGGACAAGCACGGCGTGACCTCGGGACTGATCAAGGTCAACCTCAACTGGACCTCACCGCAGGCCGCCGCCCAGCGGGCGGCCGGCGAGGCCCATGGCCTGTTCGGCCGGATACGGGCATCGCTGCGGTCGGCCGCGGCCAGGCATGTGGATCTCGACCTCGGCTGCATGATCCGCTGCACCGACGGCTCCAAGACCGTGGTGCAGGCACTGGGCAACGCGTTCGGCACGGTGGACCGCTTCCCGTACGTCGCCCTCGACGCGGACGACCGGACCGGCGCCCGGGAGACGGGAGAGAACCTCGTCATCAACTTGGACCACCAGGCCGAGTTCCAGAAGCTCCTGCTCTTCGTCTACATCTACGAAGGGTCCGGCGACTTCCGCGGCCTCGACGCCGTGGTGACGCTGACCTCCGACCGCGGTGACCGCTTCCGGGTGGTTCTGGACGAGTGCCCGCCGCAGGCACACGCCTGCGCCATCGCCCTCATCAAGCGGCAGAAGGGCGAACTCGTCATCGGCCGCGAGGTGCGCTGGTTCACTCCGCAGGACGGCCCCGGCGTCCAGGACGTGATCTCCCGCGCCTACCGGCTCGGCATGAAATGGACCCCCGGCCGGAAGTGACGCCCCCTGCCACGGACAGACCGCGTACGCCCTCAGGCGCACTCGACACTCGACCGGCATACGACCTTGCGGTTACCGGGAGCCGCCGCATTCCCTGCGGTCAGGCACACTCGGCCATCCATGCACGCGACCACCCACTCGTTCGAATCGAGGGCCGGTGCACGCACCCCTACAACGCCCCACGGCATCCGCCACGTTGCACCAGACTTTCAAAACAAGCCGGAAAGCATGCAATGGCAACCAAGCAGAACGTTTCGTTTTCGCGGAATGCGTGAGGCTGGGCCACTAACATAGAATCAGATGCTCTGATGACCTGGTAAAACATCGGAAAACGACGGCCCCCGGAGTCATGTGCGCGGTTTCGAATCCCGCCGGCGGAAAAGGCGACACTGGCTACCTCTTCAGGCGAACCCTCCACGCAGCACCCACCCTGCACCACGATCACTGACAGCATCCGCCCGTCACGCAGCCATAATCCGAGGGCAGACCATTGGAACGGCCGGTCAATGAACGTCAGCTTGCGGTTCTTGAGTGGGTGGAAGCCGGGTGTCCTGCCAGCGTATGGGAGACCAGCTCCTACAAAACCACCTGTCAGGCACTGCAGAACCGGGGCCTGGTCACGGTCTCCCGCAAGGGTGGGCAGTGGAGCGTCGCTCTGACGAGCGCCGGTCGGCACTACCTGGCACACGGCACGTACCCTCCCCGCAGGCCTCGCCCACGGAAGGCCCAGGCCGCCACTCCGCAACCGCCGCCCACCCGAGCGCAGGAAATTCCGGCAGCTGGGCGAAAGCCCAGCCCTCCTCCACGGCCTCGCGTGACCTTCACGGAGCAGTTGTTACAGGAGCTCGCGGAGGCGGGCGGCCGACTCATCAAGAGCGGCAGCGGTCCGGAGTTGGAGAAGTGGCCGTCGCGTGTAGCTACGGCGCGCAGATCCGGAAGGATCCCGGAGACGAAGGAGCTCTATGGAGGTTGGTGCCGTGGCGGGTACGAAATCAAGCTCGTCAACATGCCAGCCTGGCGCCTCGCGCCCCTCGAACCCGTCCCTGTGCCCTCGCGGCTCGCGCGGCCGCACAGCGTGGTCCGGGCCATGCAGAACGAACCCCAGCCGCTGGGCCTCACCAAGTCCGTCCAAGGACGCGCCCTCAGGCTTATCCAGGCGCTGATCATCGCCACCGAGAACGCAGGACACTCCAGTGCGGCAGGGCAGACCGGCTTCGCGCCCCCGCCCCATCGCCGCCACAGGGCGTCTCCCCACTTCACCATCACCGCGCAGGGCCAGACCGTGGAGTTCCTCGTCCTCCAGGAACAGGACCGGACTGAGCACGTCGCCACCGAGAAGGAACTCGCCGAGGCCAAGAAGAAGTCCTGGATCAGGATCCCCCGCTTCGACTACACCCCGTCCGAACGTCTCCGCTTCGTCCTCAGCGGCGGCCAGCCGCACCGGGCGAGCGAATGGTCCGACACCCCAGGGCGCTCCCTAGAGAACCAGCTCGCCGAGATCGTGCAGGAGGTCACGCTTCGCGGCGAAGCCGCTGAACGCAGACGTCTCGACGAGATCGAAGCAGCGCGCCAGAAGCGCATCCGCTGGGAAGCCGCCATGGACGAAGCGCGCGTCCAGTACGCAGAGGCGTATCGGGTCAGGCATTTCGAGGCGCAGGAAGCGGCATGGCGTCACGCCACCGGACTCGCGGAGTACGTCAGCGCCGTACGCACCCGAGTCGACGCCATGCCCCCAGGCCAGACCAGGACCGAAGCCGAAACGTGGATCGACTGGGCAGCAACACGCGTGGAGCGCCTCGACCCTCTGAACACACCGCCCCGACTGCCCGACATCCCCGAACCACGAGCCGACGATCTCAGGCCCTTTCTCGGGCACTGGAGCCCATACGGCCCCTGACACGACACGGACCGGACACCTCATCTAGCGTCACAGAACGTCACTACCGAGAAGGGATGGGCAGGGGCGGCCAACAGCTCAGCAGCCAGCGCCCCGGCCACCTCAGCGTGCCTGAGAGCAGACAGCTGAGGGCTCCACTCGATGGTCGGCAAGCCTGCATGACGACCCATCAGAAACCGTGCCGTCCGTGCGTCAAACGTGCGTCACGTGCGTCAGATATGCGTCAGATATGCGTCAAGATATCGCACCTAACGCACGTAACGCCCATAACGCACACTCGGAGAAACAGCAGGTCAGGAGCCCTTTGAGGCGGGCTCCAGGATCGCCACGCACTCCACATGGTGCGTCATCGGAAACAGATCGAACGCCCGCAGCGTCCGCACCCGGTACCCCCCGTCCGCGAAGTACGCCAGGTCCCGGGCCAGGGCCGCCGGGTCGCAGGCCACGTAGGCGATGCGGCGCGCCCCCAGGGACACCAGGTGGTTGACCACCTGCTTGCCGGCGCCCGCGCGGGGCGGGTCCAGGACGATCAGGTCGCACTCGGTGATGCCGGTGCGGGGCAGGACCTGGTCGACCTTGCCGTGTTCGATGCGGACACGGTCCAGGTCCTTCAGGTTGTGGCGGGCGTCCTCGACCGCGCGCTTGCCGGACTCGATGCCGAGCACCGCGCCCTTCTCGCCGATGCGCTGGCCGATGGCGCCGGCAAAGAGGCCGACGCCGCAGTAGAGGTCGAGGGCCGTGTCGTTCTTGCGGGGCAGCAGGCCCTGCATGACCGCGCGAACCAGGGTGTTGGCGGCCTGCGGGTGGACCTGCCAGAAGCCGCCGGAGCCGACGCGGTACGTACGGTCGTCGGCGCGTTCGCGGACGAAGGCGCGGCCGTGGACGCGGTGGACGCCGCCGTCCTTCTCGTCGACGCGGAGTACGGAGGCCGGCTTGTCCAGCTCGACCAGGGGGAGCCGGCCGCCGGGCCGGGGGGTGAGGATGACCTGACGGTCGTTCGAGCCGGTGGCCGTGATCGCCTCGACCGCGGCCATCTGCGGCCATTCCCGCTTCTCCACGCCGAGTTCGGAGACCCCGGGGGCGGCGATCAGGCAGTGGTCGATCGGCTGGACCTCGTGCGAGCGGTGCTTGCGCAGGCCCGCCCGGCCGTCCGCGTCGACGGCGTACTGGACCCGGGTGCGCCAGGCCGGGACCTCGCCCGGCGGGAGCTTGTCGCCGTCGGCGGGCATGACCGTGCCGTCCCAGCCGGCCTCCTCGGGCGTCAGCCCCGCCAGGCGGCGGAGCTGCTCGGCGATCACCTCGCCCTTCAGGCGGCGCTGGGCGCCGGGCTTGGCGTGCTGCCAGTCGCAGCCGCCGCACATGCCGGGACCGGCGTACGGGCACGGGGCCTCGACCCGGTCCTTGGACGGCTCCAGGATCCGTACGGCGTCGGCCCGCAGGAAGCGGGAGTCCGTGTCGCCGTCGGTCACCTTGGCGACGACCTTCTCGCCGGGGAGCGTGTGGCGGACGAAGAGGACCTGGTTCTCGGCCGTACGGGCGATGCAGTGGCCGCCGTGCGCGACGGGGCCGACCTCGACCTCGTACTCCTCCCCGACCAGCGACGACGTGGGTTCGTTCTGCATGAGGGGAGGCTCCAGGGAGGAAGGGAGGGCAGGGCGAGCGCGCGGCCGGACAACAGCCCACCAGTCTACGTGCGTGCCGTCGGGGTGCTGACCACGAGACGTTCCTCCCGTGCCGGGCCACCTCCCCGCCGGCCGGACCGCGCACCCTCACCCCTTCCGGCTCGGCTCCTTCTGCCTCCGCTCCACCGGGCCCCGCCGTACCGAACCCGGCGCGCTCCACTCCGCCCGCCTCCGCGCCCGCTGCTTCGCGGCCTCCGAGGACTGGAGCTGGTACGGGACCGAGGTCACCATCACACCGGGGGTGAAGAGCAGGCGGCCCTTGAGGCGTAGCGCGCTCTGGTTGTGGAGCAGGTGCTCGTACCAGTGGCCGACCACGTACTCCGGGATGTACACGCTGATCACGTCGCGCGGGCTCTGGCGGCGCAGGCCCTTCACGTACTCGATGACCGGGCGGGTCACCTCGCGGTAGGGCGAGTCGAGGATCTTGAGCGGTACGTTGATGCCGCGCCGTTCCCACTCCTCGCGCAGGGCCTTCGTCTCGGCCGGGTCGACGCTGATGGAGAGCGCCTCCAGCTGGTCGGCGCGGATCAGCCGGGCGTAGGCGAGGGCGCGCAGGGTGGGGCGGTGGAGCTTGGAGACCAGGACGATCGCGTGGACGCGGGAGGGGCGGACGCTCTCGTCGGGCGAGGCGTCGTCCGCGGCGATCTCCTCGGCGACCCGGTCGTAGTGCTTCCGGATCGCGGTCATCGTGCCGTAGAAGATCACCATGCCGAGCAGGGCGACCCAGGCGCCGTGGCTGAACTTGGTGGCCAGGACGACGACCAGGACCAGGCCGGTGAAGAAGGCGCCGAAGGCGTTGATCGCGCGGGAGCGGATCATGTGGCGGCGCCGGGCGCGGTCGCGCTCGCCGGCCAGGAGGCGGTTCCAGTGCCGGACCATGCCGGTCTGGCTGAGGGTGAAGGAGACGAAGACGCCCACGATGTAGAGCTGGATCAGGCGGGTGGTGTCGGCGCCGTAGATCCAGACCAGCAGGATGGCGGCGCCGGCCAGCAGCACGATGCCGTTGGAGAAGGCGAGCCGGTCGCCGCGGGTGTGGAGCTGGCGCGGCAGGTAGCGGTCCTGGGCGAGGATCGAGCCGAGCAGCGGGAAGCCGTTGTACGCGGTGTTCGCGGCCAGGAAGAGGACCAGCGCGGTGGCCACGGCGAGGAGCACGAAGAGGAACGAGCCGGGGCCGAAGACCGCCTCCGCGACCTGGGCGATCACCGGGTGCTGGGTGTAGCCGTCGCCGACCGGGACGCCGTCGCGGATCAGGTCCGTCGCCGGGTTCTCGGCCATCTTGACGCCGGTGGCCATGGCCAGGGCGATGATCCCGCAGAACATGGTGACGGCGAGCAGGCCCATCAGGGCGAGCGTGGTCGCGGCGTTCCGGCTCTTCGGCTTGCGGAAGGCGGGCACCCCGTTGCTGATCGCCTCCACCCCGGTGAGGGCCGCGCAGCCGGAGGAGAAGGCGCGCAGGAGCAGGAAGACCAGGGCGAAACCGGCCAGTCCCGGGTGCTCGGGCTTTATGTCGAAGCCGGAGGTCGGGGCGTGCATGGTGTCCCCGAGGACGAGGCCGCGGAACCCGCCCCACAGGAGCATCAGGAAGACGCCCGCCACGAAGAGGTAGGTGGGGATGGCGAACAGCTTCCCCGACTCCCTGACCCCGCGCAGGTTCATCAGGGCGAGCAGGACGATGGCGCCGATGGCGCAGAGGGTCTTGTGCTCGACGACGAAGGAGATCGCGGAGCCCAGGTTCTCCACCCCGGCGGAGACCGAGACGGCCACGGTGAGGACGTAGTCGACCAGCAGGGCGCTGGCGACGGTCAGTCCGGCCTTGGGGCCGAGGTTGGTGGTCGCGACCTCGTAGTCGCCGCCGCCGCTCGGGTAGGCGCGGACGTTCTGCCGGTAGGAGGCGACGACCGTGAACATGAGGATCACGACGGCCAGCGCGATCCAGGGGCTGAAGTGGTACGCCGACAGACCCGCGATGGACAGGACGATGAGGACCTCGCCGGGGGCGTACGCCACCGAGGAGAGCGGGTCCGACGCGAAGACCGGGAGCGCGATGCGCTTGGGCAGGAGCGTCTCCCCCAGCCTGTCGCTGCGCAGCGCCCGGCCGATCAGAATCCTTTTGGGCAGGTCGGTCAGTTTGGACACGCTGAGGATCGTAAGGGCAGCCCGCGCCGGTCGAGGACGCCTGATCGCCGTGGCCCCCCTGTCTCCTGCGGTAGGAGCAGAATCCGGCCGTAATCCTTAACGCAATCCTTGCGAACGGACCCTGCGCCTTTACTCCCCCTTTGCCCATGTGTCCGGGGCAACGCACACTCGGAGGAAACACCGGGCCCACAGCGGCATAAGCTCATCCCCGGGCAACGCCGAAGTCGTTGCCCCGTTGTTTGCCCGGCAAGCTGAGAGAGAAGTGTGAGCAGCGTGTTTTCGCAGGTCAGCCGGATGACCAGGACGGCGGGGTAGGCGCACAGTGCACATCGTCATCATGGGCTGCGGGCGCGTCGGAGCCGCTCTCGCGCAGACCCTGGAACAGCAGGGGCACACGGTCGCGGTGATCGACCAGGACCCGACGGCCTTCCGCCGTCTCGGCTCCGGATTCGGCGGTCGCCGGGTCACCGGGGTGGGCTTCGATCAGGACACCCTCCGCGAGGCGGGCATCGAGGACGCGGGGGCGTTCGCCGCGGTGAGCAGCGGTGACAACTCCAACATCATCGCGGCCCGGGTGGCCCGCGAGATGTTCTCCGTCGAGAACGTCGCGGCCCGGATCTACGACCCGAAGCGGGCCGAGGTCTACCAGCGGCTCGGCATCCCCACCGTCGCGACGGTGCGCTGGACGGCGGACCAGATGCTGCGGCGGCTGCTGCCCTCGGGCGCGGAGCCGCTGTGGCGCGATCCGAGCGGGGGTGTGCAGCTCGCGGAGGTGCACACGACGCCGTCCTGGATCGGCCACCGGATCAGCACGCTCCAGGAGGAGACCGGCGTCCGCGTCGCCTTCCTCACCCGGTTGGGCGAGGCGATCCTGCCGACCTCGCAGACGGTCCTGCAGGAGGGCGACCTGGTCCACGTGATGATGCGTACGGACGAGATCGCCAAGGTCGAGGAGGCCTTCGCCGAGGGTCCCGAGGAGGGTGGTCACTGATGCGTGTGGCGATTGCGGGGGCGGGCGCGGTGGGCCGTTCCATCGCCGCCGAGCTGCTGGAGAACGGGCACGAGGTGCTGCTCATCGACAAGGCGCCGACCGCCATCTCGGTGGAGCGGGTCCCCTCGGCCGAGTGGCTGCTCGCGGACGCCTGCGAGATCACCTCGCTGGACGAGGCGGCGCTGCAGCGGTGCAACGTGGTGATCGCGGCGACGGGCGACGACAAGGTGAACCTGGTCGTCTCGCTGCTCGCCAAGACCGAGTACGGCGTGCCGCGGGTGGTCGCGCGGGTCAACCACCCCAAGAACGAGTGGCTGTTCAACGAGTCCTGGGGCATCGATGTCGCGGTCTCGACCCCGCGGCTGATGTCGGCCCTGGTGGAGGAGGCGGTGAGCGTCGGTGATCTGGTCCGGCTGCTGCGCTTCAGCCACGGCGACGCCAACCTGGTGGAGCTGACGCTGCCGCCGGAGTCGGCGCTGGCCGGGACCCGGGTCGGGCAGGTCGCCTGGCCCGAGGACACCTCGCTGGTCACCATCATCCGGGGTACGCGGGTGCTGACGCCGAGCCCCGAGGAGTCGCTGGAGGCCGGTGACGAGCTGCTGTTCGTGGCGGCCCAGGCGCGCGAGGAGCAGCTGGAGGACCTGCTGTCGGTCCGCCGCGCCCCGTCGTCGCCGTCCGACGACTGAGGTACGGGCATGAGGGAGGGCCCGTGACCGTCGTACGGTTACGGGCCCTCCCTCATACGTGCTGTTACGCCTCCGGGTTGCGCAGCGCGGCCGCGGCCTGCTCCTTGCGCTCCTTCTCGGCCTGCTCCTCGGCCTCCATCTCGGCGAAGACGTCGATGGGCGGCGGGGCCTTCGCCAGGAAGACCCAGGTCAGATAGACCGCGAGCAGGAACGGCGGGATCTTCAGCGCGACCAGCACCCAGCCGAACTGGGTGGTGTCGGCCCACCAGTAGAGCGGGAAGAGGATCGCGCACTTGGCGAGCAGGATGAGGCCCCAGGCGTAACTGGCCTTGGTGTACGCCTTCTTACGGCCCGGGTTACGCGTCCGCCAGGAGAGGTTCTCCTTGAAGACCGGGCCGAGGATCAGACCGATCAGCGGTACACCGGCGGCGGCCGTGCCCAGGTAGGCGACGGAGAGCCCCAGGGTGTAGAGCATGCCCGGCAGGTAGAAGTCCTTGGCGTTGCCCGTCATCATCGCGAAGACGACACCGAAGGCCACCCCGAAGACGCCGCTGAAGGCGTGCTTCACGGTGTCCCGGCGGACCAGCCGTACGGCGACCAGGGCCAGGGAGACCGCCAGGGCCGCGATGGCCGAGATGTGCAGGTCCTTGTTGATGGTGAAGATCGTGACGAAGAGCAGCCCGGGCAGGACCGTCTCCACCATGCCGCGCACCCCGCCGAAGGCCTCGAAGAGGGCGGCCTCGGTGACCGCCTTCGACTCGGGGTCCTGGTGGGCGGCGTGCCCGCCTCCGGCGCTCCGCTCTCCGGTGGCGCTGTGCTGTTCGGTGCGGTGGGACTGGTCCGTTTCGGACGTCGGCTTGTCGAGAGACGTCACCGGCTACTCCTTGCCGAGCGGTCGGAGTTCGTATGTGGGGTTGAACAGCACCCGGCGCCCGTGGCTCATGGCGACCCGGCCCGAGGCGATGATCCTGCGGCCGGGCTCTATCCCGACGATGGAGCGCCGGCCCAGCCAGACCACGTCCAGCGGCTCGGTGCCGTCGAAGAGCTCCGCCTCCAGGGCGGGCACTCCGGCCCGGGGACGCAGGGTGACGGTCCGCAACGTACCAGCCACCTTCACGATCTGCCGGTCGGAGCATTCCGATATCCGGGTGCATCCGGTGGCCTGGGCGTCCTCCCGCAGCTCCTGGGACTCCAGGTCCGCCTGGGAGCTGGAGAGCCGGTCGAGCATACGGCGGAAGCGGCCGGACGGCCTCTCCGCCCTGCCGGCCTTCTCGCGTCGGGGAACAGCACTCATACCCGAAGGGTACCGGTCCCGGGGGGCCCGGTACGGAGGGCCGGTGCGATCACTCGGAAGGGTGAGGCGGGAGGGACGGCCCCTGACGTACGGCATGGGCCCGGCCGTGGTCTCAGCCGCGCTCGAAGCGGTACCCCATCCCCGGTTCGGTGACGAAGTGGCGGGGGTGCGAGGGGTCCGCCTCCAGCTTGCGGCGGAGCTGGGCCATGTAGACCCGCAGATAGTTCGTCTCCGTGCCGTAGGAGGGCCCCCAGACCTCCTGGAGGAGCTGTTTCTGGCCGACCAGGCGGCCGGCGTTGCGGACGAGGACCTCCAGCAGGTGCCACTCGGTGGGCGTGAGCCGTACGTCGCGGCCGCCCCGGTGCACCTTCTTGGCGGCCAGGTCGACGGTGAAGCCGGCCGTCTCGACGATCGCCAGGTCCTCGGTGAGGTCCTGGCCGACCGGTTCCGAGCGGCGTACGGAGGCGCGCAGCCGGGCCAGCAGCTCGTCCATGCCGAACGGCTTGGTGACGTAGTCGTCGGCGCCCGCGTCGAGCGCCTCCACCTTCTCGTCGGAGGTGTGGCGGGCGGAGAGGACGAGGATCGGGACCCGGGTCCAGCCGCGCAGGCTGCGGATCACCTCGACCCCGTCCATGTCGGGCAGCCCGAGGTCGAGGAGGACCACGTCGGGGTGGAGGGCGGCGGCGAGCTGGAGGGCGGTCGCCCCGTCGGGCGCGGCGTCGACCTCGTACTGCCGGGCCTTGAGGTTGAGCACGAGGGCGCGGACGATCTGCGGCTCGTCGTCGACCACGAGCACCCGGGTCATCGGGGACCTGCCTTTCTGCGGTACGGGCGGTGCGGACGGTATGGGGAGGGGGCGAGGGGGGGCCGCCGTCATGAGGTGGCCTCCGCCGGGAAGGACGCCGTCATGAGGTGGGCCTCCGCCGGGAGGGCCGCCGGGTCCCGGCCCCGGTCGCGGTCCCGGCCCGGTACGGCGGTGAGGGTGAGGACCATGGTCAGCCCGCCGCCGGGTGTGTCCTCGGCGTCCAGGGTGCCGCCCATGGCCTCGGCGAAGCCCCGGGAGACGGGGAGGCCGAGGCCCACCCCGGCACCGCGCGGGGCGTCACCGTACCGCTGGAAGGGCTCGAAGATGCGCTCCTTGGCCTCGTCGGGGACCCCGCGCCCCCGGTCGACCACCCGCAGCTGCACGCGTTCGCCGAGGGCGCTGGCGGCCACCGCGACGGGTTCCCCGGCGGAGCCGTACTTCACGGCGTTCTCGACGATGTTGGCGACGACCCGCTCCAGCAGCCCGGGGTCGACCGCGACCATCGGCAGCGTCTCGGGGATGTCCAGCTCGACGCTGCCCTCGGGGACCCCGCCGAGCGCCATCGGCACCACCTCGTCGAGGTCGATCTCGCGGATCAGCGGGGTCACGGTGCCGGTCTGGAGGCGGGACATGTCCAGCAGGTTGCCGACCAGGTGGTCGAGGCGGTCGGCGCCGTCCTCGATCCCCGCCAGCAGTTCGGCCTCGTCCTGCGGCGACCAGGCGACGTCGTCGGAGCGGAGCGAGGTGACGGCGGCCTTGATCCCGGCGAGCGGGGTGCGCAGGTCGTGGCTGACGGCGGCGAGCAGCGCGGTCCTGATCCGGTTGCCCTCGGCCAGCCTGCGGGCCTGCTCGGCCTCCCAGACCAGCCGCTGGCGGTCCAGGACGACGGCGGCCTGGGCGGCGAAGGCGCCGAGCACCCGGCGGTCCTCGGCGGGCAGCACCCGGCCCGAGAGGGCGAGCGCCATGTTGTCGCCCACCGGCATGTCCACGTCCGCGTCCTCGGGCCGGGCGACCGGCGCGGGCCCCACGAACCCGGCGCAGGTCCACGGGTCGACGTCGCTCGCCCGCTCCAGCAGGGCGACGGACTCCATCGCGAAGGTCTCGCGCACCCGCTCCAGCAGCGCGTCCAGCGCGGTCTCCCCCCGCAGCACGCTGCCCGCCAGGAAGGAGAGGATCTCCGACTCGGCGCGCAGCCGGGCGGCCTGGTGGGTACGGCGGGCCGCCAGGTCCACCACCGAGGAGACGGCCACCGCCACCCCGAAGAAGATCACGATGGCGACGAAGTTCTCCGGGTCCTGGACGGTGAGGGTGTGCGTGGGCGGGGTGAACCAGTAGTTCAGGAGCATGACGCCGACGGCGGCCGAGGCGAGGGCGGGGCGCAGCCCGCCGAGCAGGGCGGCGGCGACCGTCAGGAAGAGGAAGAGCAGGACGTCGTTGGCGAGGCCGGGGCCGTTCTCCAGGCTGAGCAGCAGCAGGGAGAGCAGGACCGGGCCGACGACGCCGATGAGCCACCCCGAGACGATCCGGGCCCGCCCCAGCCGGGCGCCCCGGGCGATGGGGAGCCCGCGCCCCTTGGCGACCTCGCCGTGGGTGACGATGTGGACGTCCAGGTCGGGTCCGGACTCCCGGGCGACGGTGGCGCCGACGCCGGGGCCGTAGACGTACTGCCAGGTCTTGCGGCGGCTGGAGCCCAGCACGATCTGGGTGGCGTCGACCCCGCGGGCGAACTCCAGGAGGGCGGCGGGGATGTCGTCGCCTATGACGTGGTGGAACGTTCCGCCGACGTCCTCGACCAGGGTCCGCTGGACCGCCAGCTCCTTGGGGGACGCGGAGGTCAGCCCGTCGCTGCGGGCGATGTAGACGGCGAGGATCTCGCTGCCGGAGCCCTTGGCCGCCATCCGGGAGGCGCGGCGGATGAGGGTGCGGCCCTCGGGTCCGCCGGTGAGGCCGACGACGATGCGTTCACGGGCCTGCCAGGGGGTGCGGATGCCGTGCTCGCCCCGGTACTGCCGCAGGTACTCGTCGACCCGGTCGGCGGTCCACAGGAGGGCCAGCTCGCGCAGGGCGGTGAGGTTGCCGGGGCGGAAGTAGTGGGAGAGGGCCGCGTCCAGCTCGTCGGGGCGGCAGATGTTGCCGTGGGCAAGGCGGCGGCGCAGCGCCTGGGGCGACATGTCGACCAGCTCGATCTGGTCGGCCCGGCGCACCACCTCGTCGGGGACGGTCTCCTCCTGGCGGACGCCGGTGATCGACTCCACGACGTCGCCGAGCGACTCCAGGTGTTGGATGTTGACCGTGGATATGACGTCGATCCCGGCCTTGAGCAGCTCCTCGACGTCCTGCCAGCGCTTGGCGTTGCGGGCACCGGGGAGGTTGGTGTGGGCCAGCTCGTCGACCAGGGCGACGGCCGGGGCGCGCTCCAGGACCGCGTCGACGTCCATCTCGGTCTCGGCGGGGTGGGCCGGGGGGTGGGTGATCTCGCAGCGTCGGACCTGCTCCAGGCCGTGCAGCAGCGCCTCGGTGCGCGGCCGCCGGTGGTGGTTGACGAAGGCCACCACACAGTCGGTGCCGCGCTCGACCCTGCGGTGGGCCTCGGAGAGCATCGCGTACGTCTTGCCGACGCCCGGTGCCGCGCCCAGGTAGATCCGGAGTGTGCCGCGTCCCATGGCCCCATTGTCTTCATCCGTCGGCCGTCCTCGGTGCGACGGCCGGTGGCGCCCGGTGCGGCTGCCACCCACGACGCTACTCCGCCCGGGGCCGGTCTCCGGTGGTGGGAGCGGGGACCGGGGACGTATTGACGTAACTCTGACGCGGGAACCGTGCAGGTGAGGGGCGCGCACGGGAAAGGCCGGTGGGCCGCACCCTCGGAAGGGAGCGGCCCACCGGCCGATGCTGTGGTCACGGACCGGTGGACCCGGTCACGTACCGCTAGCGGACCTCGGTGATCTCCGGGCCGCGCTGGAGCTGGCCCATGCCGCCGGAGAACTTCGAGCCCTCCTGCTCCTCCTGCTGGACGCCCTCGGGCACCATCTGGGCGTCGTTGGGGAGCTTCAGGACGATCGGGTCGCGGGGGGCCATCGGGCCGTCGCCGCGGACGACCACGGTGTCCCGGAAGATCGTCTCCAGCAGCCCGGCGGCCTCCGGCTGCACGGCGCCCTGGCCGGAGATGACCCCGCGCAGGAACCAGCGGGGACCGTCGACGCCGACGAAGCGCACCAGCTGCACCCCGTTGGTGCCGTCCGGGAGCTGTACGGGGACCTGCGCGCGCAGCTCCCAGCCCAGCGGGCCCTCGACCTCGTCGATGATGCCGCCCTGCTGGGTGATGCCGGAGGCGATCTCCTCGCGGACCTCGCCCCAGATGCCCTCGCGCTTGGGGGCGGCGAAGGCCTGCAGCTGGATGGCGCTGTCGCGCAGCACGACGGTGGCGGCGACGATCGCGTCCCCGGCCACCTCGACCCGCAGCTCCATGCCCTCGACACCGGGGACGAAGATGCCGCCCAGGTCGACCCGGCCCTCGCCGGGCTGGGAGACCTCGGTGCTGTCCCAGGGTCCGTCGGGGCGGGGGCCGGCGGCAGGTTCACCCGCCGGGCGCCCGACGCGGCTCCGTCGGTACCCTCGTCGGCGACCTGCTCGGTCTCGCGCACCTCGTCCGCCGCGTCCTCGGCGGAACCACTCTTCTTGCGACGTCCGAACACGTCACTGTCCTTCCCGGTCGGATACGACCGAAGCGTAGCTGTTCCCACCGTGGGTGATCCCGCCCTCGGCGACGTCCACCGACGCATGGCCGCCGGTGGACCCGAAGCCCCCTTCGGCCCGCGCCGAGCCGGGAAGTTCCGCCACCTCGTGGAAGCGCACCTTCTCGACCTGCTGGACGACCAGTTGGGCAATCCGGTCGAACCGCTCGAACCGCACGCTCTCGCGCGGATCGAGGTTGACCACGATCACCTTGATCTCCCCACGGTACCCGGCATCAACCGTCCCTGGGGCATTCACGAGGGCCACTCCGCAGCGGGCGGCGAGGCCGGAGCGCGGGTGGACGAAGGCGGCGTACCCGTCGGGCAGGGCGATCGAGATCCCGGTGGGGAGCACCACGCGCTCGCCGGGGGCGAGTTCGGCGGCCTCGGTGGTGACCAGGTCGGCCCCGGCGTCCCCCGGGTGTCCGTACGCCGGAATCGGCACGTCCGGGTCGAGCAGGCGGATGAGTACGTCGACGGGGCTGCGCATCAGGGGTTCACCTCGAAGGCTCGGGCACGCTTGACCTGGTCCGGGTCGGCCATGGCGGCCTGGATCTCGGCGGGCCGCCCGTTCTCGATGAAGTGGTCCACCTTGACCTCGATGAAGAGGGCGTCGGCGCGGACGGCGACGGGGCCCTCGGGGCCGCCGATGCGGCCGGTGGCCGTGGAGTAGATCTTCCGGCCGTGCACGGCGGTGATGCGGGCGTCCAGGTGCAGCACGGTGTCCACCGGGACGGGGCGCACGAAGTCGGTCTCCAGCCGTCCGGTCACCGCGATCGTGCGCAGCAGCCAGTTCAGCGAGCCGAGGGTCTCGTCCAGCGCGGTGGCGAGCACGCCCCCGTGGGCGAGGCCGGGGGCGCCCTGGTGGGCGGGCTTGACGGTGAACTCGGCGGTGACGCTCACGCCCTCGCCGGCCCGGGCCTGGAGGTGCAGTCCGTGCGGCTGTCCGCCGCCGCAGCCGAAGCAGTGCTCGTAGTGCGCGCCGAGAAGCTCCCCGGGAGGCGGGGCGTCCGGGTGCCGGACCGGTGCGACGGCGTCGGCCGGGGGTGTCAGAGCTGCTGATGTTCCACTCACAGGCGCAGACCTTACCCGCGCGGCGGCACGCCGGGCGCGCCGTGCCAAGCTTGGTTCCATGCAGCCTTCCGCACCGCCCTTCGACGAACGTCTCACCGCGCCCCGTTCCTGGTGGTTCATCGCCTTCGGGATCGGTGTCGCCTGTGCGCTGATGCTTCTGCCGCTGGGCACCCTGCCGATGCTGGCCGGGCTGGTCGGCGGTGCGGCGGCGGCCGCGGCGGCGGTGAGCAGTTACGGCTCCGCCCGGATCCGGGTGGTCGGCGGGGCGCTGGTGGCGGGTGACGCCCGCATTCCGCTCTCCGCGCTCGGGGAGCCCGAGGCGCTGGACGCCGAGGAGGCGCGCGCCTGGCGGACGCACAAGGCGGACGCGCGGGCCTTCATGCTGCTGCGCAGCTATGTGGGGACGGCGGTGCGGGTGGAGGTCACGGATCCGGACGACCCGACTCCGTACGTCTTCCTCTCCACCCGGGACCCGAAGGGCCTGGCGGCGGCGCTGAGTGGCGTCCCGGCGGCCTGACCGCCCGTAGGCGTACGCATCCGGGGGCGCCCGCTTCCGGTCGTGCGTGAAGGGGCGCCGATCGGATCAGGCGCCCTCGATCCCCTTGGGCAGGACGACGGGCACGGCGGGCCGCTCCAGCGGGGGCAGCTCGGTGAGCCGGTCCCAGGGGATCTGGTTCTTGCGCAGATCGCTCCTGACCCGGTCGGCGAGCTTGCGGGTGTCGCGGCGGTTCATCGTGGCGCCGACGGCGGCGCCGATCATGAACGGGATCAGGTTGGGCAGGTTGCGTGCCATGCGCTTGGTGATCTGCTGGCGCAGCTCGCGCTTCATCTGGCCGCCCAGGGCCGCGTTGAGCGTGGCGGGGCGCATGACGTCGATACCGCGCTCCTCCGTCCACGACGTCAGATACGCGGTGGAGCGCTGGGCGAGATTGCCCGGCGGGCGGTGGCCGTAGACCTCGTGGAGTTCGGCGACGAGCTTCATCTCGATCGCGGCGACGCCGGTGACCTCGGCCGCCAGCTCGGCGAGCATGGCCGGTGGTACGGGCATCATGGCGGCCGCGCCGACGCCCGCTCCGACGGTGGCGCTGGCCCGGCTCGCGCCCGCCACCAGCTTGTCGGCCAGCTCCTCGGGCCCCAGCCCGGGGAACTGCTTGCGCAGGGTGGCGAGGTCGCGCACCGGGACGCGGGGAGCCGTCTCGATGATCAGGTCGGCCAGCCGGCCGGCCAGCGCACGGGCGCTCTCCCCGCTCTTGCGCACCCCCCGTTTCACTACACGCAGGCGGCCTGCCCCGGTCACGGGCTCCGCCTGGTCCTTCTCTTCGTCGCTGTCCGGCAGGTCTGCCGCCCCCGCCACTTCGAGCGAGGCCGGACGGCCCCGCTCGTCGTCGGACGTACCGGAAGCACCGGAACCACCGGGGCCGGAGACACCGGAGGGGTCCGGCAGGGCGGCGGCCCGCTCGGCAGCCGGGCTGTCGCCCGCTGCCGCGCCTGTGCCGCCCCGATTCTCCTCCGGTCCGTGCCGGCGCCAGGGGCGCCGCTTCCGGAACGGTGTGTCGCCTGCCACGGCCGACCCGGCCTCAGTCGCAGTCGCGGCAGATGGGCTGACCGTTCTTCTCGCGGGCCAGCTGGCTGCGGTGGTGCACCAGGAAGCAGCTCATGCAGGTGAACTCGTCGGCCTGCTTGGGCAGGACCCGGACGGCCAGCTCCTCGTTGGAGAGGTCCGCGCCGGGCAGCTCGAGGCCTTCGGCGGCGTCGAACTCGTCGACGTCGACGGCGGAGGCCGTCTTGTCGCTCCGACGGGCCTTCAGCTCCTCAAGACTGTCCTGGTCGACGTCGTCGTCGGTCTTGCGTGGGGTGTCGTAATCCGTTGCCATGTCGCTCTCCCCCTCTTGGGTGTCTGCGGGTGTCTCAGCGCACGTAACGCGTGAGAGGCCGGACTTGTGCCCGACCTGAGGCGGAGATTTTGCCTCACATCAAGGTCTGTTACTCAATCGACACCCAACCGGCCGCCTCGGCGAGGCTCGGCTTGGGTGGCGATGGGGACCGTACACGGTCCCGTCTGTGCAGTTCACAGGCGCCACCCCGTGTACTTCCCGTGATAACGCCCTCCGAAAACCCGGACGATTACCGGCTTTCCGAACGGGATGTGATCACGGAGCGTGTAAGAGCCGAAAACGGGCCCTGTGATTGATCACACACGGCTCGCCAGGGAACGGGTCCTGAAAATTCCGCCCAAAGCGAACATGGAGATCCGGTGGAGCATCACACCGCGCAGCCTCTCAGGCCGGCAGGGTGACACGCATCACAAGGCCGCCGCCCTCGCGGGGCTCCGCGATGATACGGCCTCCGTGGGCCCGCGCGACGGACCGCGCGATCGACAGGCCGAGTCCGACCCCCTTGTCGCTGCCCGTGCGCTCCGTACGCAGCCGCCGGAAGGGCTCGAAGAGGTTGTCGATCTCGTACGCGGGCACCACCGGTCCCGTGTTCGAGACGACCAGCAGGGCCTGACCGGGCTGCAGGGAGGTGGTGACCTCCACCCAGCCGTCCTCGGCCACGTTGTAGCGCACGGCGTTCTGGACGAGGTTGAGCGCGATCCGCTCCAGCAGCACCCCGTTGCCCTGCACGACGGCACCGGCCCGCTCACCGCGGATCTCCACGTTCCGCTCGACCGCCTCCGCCCGGGCCTGGTCGATGGCGCGGTCGGCGACCTCGGCGAGGTCGACCGGTTTGCGCTCCACGATCTGGTTGTCGCTGCGGGCCAGCAGCAGCAGCCCCTCGACCAGCTGCTCGCTGCGCTCGTTGGTGGCCAGCAGGGTCTTCCCGAGCTGCTGCAGCTCCGGCGGGGCCTGCGGATCGGAGAGGTGGACCTCCAGCAGGGTGCGGTTGATCGCCAGCGGGGTGCGCAGCTCGTGCGAGGCGTTGCCGACGAACCGCTGCTGCGCGGTGAACGCCCGCTCCAGCCGGTCCAGCATGTCGTCGAAGGTGTCCGACAGCTCCTTCAGCTCGTCGTCCGGGCCGTCAAGCTCGATCCGCCGGGTGAGGTCCGTGCCCGCCACCCGGCGCGCGGTCCGGGTGATCCGGCCCAGCGGGGACAGGACGCGGCCCGCCATGGCGTAGCCGAAGGCGAACGCGATGATGCTGAGCCCGACCAGGGCCAGCAGGGAGCGGTTGAGCAGCGTCTCCAGCGCCTCCTTGCGCTGGTTGTTGACGCAGGCGTTCATCGCCGCGTTGAAGGCCTCCGGGGAGGGCGTCGTCGGCAGGTCGCAGATCTCGCTGGCGACCCGGCCGCTGACGATCTCGAAGGGCAGCTTGCTGCCCACCCCGAGGGCCTGGGCGGCCAGCATGTAGATGATCGAGAGCAGCAGGATGCCCGCGATCAGGAACATCCCGCCGTACAGCAGCGTGAGCCGTATCCGGATGGTCGGACGCAGCCAGGGGTACGGGGGCTCCTGCTGCTTGGGCTCCCAGGTGGGCTTCGGGGGTGCCGTGGGGGGCGGCGGGGTGGCGGCCATGGTCCTCAGATCCGGTATCCGGAGCCCGGTACGGTGACGATCACGGGCGGTTCACCGAGCTTGCGGCGGAGCGTCATGACCGTGACCCGCACCACGTTGGTGAAGGGGTCGGTGTTCTCGTCCCAGGCCTTCTCCAGGAGCTGCTCCGCCGAGACGACGGCGCCCTCGCTGCGCATCAGGACCTCCAGCACCGCGAACTCCTTGGGGGCGAGCTGGATCTCCACCTCGTCCCGGAAGACCTCGCGGCGGTTGGGGTCGAGCTTGATCCCGGCCCGCTCCAGGACGGGGGGCAGGGCGACCGTCGTACGGCGGCCGAGCGCGCGGACCCGGGCGGTCAGCTCGCTGAAGGCGAAGGGCTTGGGGAGGTAGTCGTCGGCGCCCAGCTCCAGCCCCTCGACCCGGTCGCTGACGTCGCCGGAGGCGGTGAGCATGAGGACCCGGGTGGGCACGCCCAGCTCGACGATCCTGCGGCAGACGTCGTCGCCGTGCACCACCGGGAGGTCCCGGTCCAGCACGACGACGTCGTAGTCGTTGACCCCGATGCGCTCCAGGGCCGCGGCACCGTCGTAGACGACGTCGACGGCCATGGCCTCCCGGCGCAGCCCGGTGGCCACCGCATCGGCGAGCAGCTGCTCGTCCTCGACGACGAGTACGCGCACAGCGCATTCCTTCCTTAGGTCCTTCTACGGGTTCACACAGCGAACGGCCCCCAGGGGAGGCCGACTGTGTACATCCATCCTGCCCGCAACGCGTATAAACCGGCGGTAAGACGGCGCTGGGCCGGCCCGCCCCCGAGAAGGGGGCGGATTTACCGGCCAGTTGAGGTTTCCGTGAGGTTGCGCATGGGGATGAGGGGTTCACACCCGCGATCACGTCCGGCCCGTGGCACGCCACGGCCCCTCTCCGTTTTCCCCGGAGAAGCGGCGAGATCACCCGCCCCTCCGGCTCCCCTGCCGGAGGAATCCCGGGCACACCCCCGTGCCACCGACCCACGATGAGGGGGCGCATCATGGACGCTTTCACCGCAGGTCTGCTGCAACGCATCAAGACGACCGAGTCCGACCTCACGCGGGCTCGCGAGGACGGCGACGACTTCCTGGCGGATGTCGAGCAGGGCGAGCTGGACGACCTGCACCGCCTCGCGGCCGAGCACGGCGTGGAAATCGGCGCCACGAGCGTCTGAGCCGTACGACAGAGGGCCCCGGGAGCCGTCACGGCCCCCGGGGCCCTCTGCTGTGCTCAGCGCCCCGCACAGCTCCCACCAGGGCGTCGGCGGGGTCAGTCGTGCCAGGCGCCCAGCTCCTCCAAGGCCGCCTGGAGCGGCTCGAAGACCCCGGGGGTCGCCGCCACCGTGAGGTCGCCGTCGGCGGGCAGCCCGGGGCGGCCGCCGGTCAGCGCACCCGCCTCCCGGGCGATGAGGTCGCCCGCGGCCAGGTCCCAGGGGTGCAGCCCGCGCTCGTAGTAGCCGTCCAGCCGACCCGCCGCCACATCGCAGAGGTCCACGGCGGCCGAGCCGCCGCGCCGGATGTCGCGGAGCCTCGGGATCAGCTGCTGGGCCACGTCCGCCTGGTGGGCGCGGACGTGGGCGACGTAGTTGAAGCCGGTCGAGACGAGGGCCTGGTCGAGCGGCGGGGCGGGGCGGCAGCGCAGGGCGTTGCCGTTCGCGTACGCACCGCCGCCCAGGACCGCGTGGTACGTCTCGCCGCGCATCGGGGCCTCGACGACGCCCACGACCCGCTCGCCGTCGCGCTCGGCGGCGATGGAGACGGCCCAGGTCGGCAGGCCGTAGAGATAGTTCACGGTGCCGTCGAGCGGGTCGATGACCCAGCGGATGCCGGTGGTCCCCGGGGAACTGGCGCCCTCCTCGCCGAGGAAGCCGTCGTCGGGGCGGAAGTCGGTGAGATAGCCGGTGATCAGCTTCTCGGCGGCGATGTCCATCTCGGTGACCACGTCGATGGGGCTGGACTTGGTGGCGGCCACCCCCAGGTCGGCGGGGCGGCCGTCGCGCAGCAGGGCTCCGGCGCGGCGCGCGGCCTCCAGGGCGAGGTCGAGCAGTTCGGTGAGGGCGGGGTCGGTCACGGGGGCTCCCAGGGGGCTCGACGGGACGGATGCGTTACGCGTACGGGCTGTCGGCGCCGGCCGCGGCCGCCTTCGGGGCCCTGGCCGGGCAGCAGCCGACCGGGCAGAGGTCGTGGGACGGGCCGAGCGAGCCCAGCGCGCAGGGGGTCACCGCACGCCCCCGCTCGCTCGCCGCGCGCTCCAGGAGCAGCTCCCGTACGGCGGCGGCGAAGCGCGGGTCGTCGCCCACGGTCGCGGACCGGCGGACCGGAAGCCCGAGCTCGGCGGCCCTGGCGGTGGCCTCGGTGTCGAGGTCGTACAGGACCTCCATGTGGTCCGAGACGAAGCCGATGGGCGCCATCACGACGGCGGGGACACCCTCGCCGTGCAGGGTCTCCAGGTGGTCGCAGATGTCGGGCTCCAGCCACGGGATGTGCGGGGCGCCGCTGCGGGACTGGTAGACGAGCTGCCAGGGGTGCTCGGTGCCGGTCTCCTCGCGCACCGCGTCCACGATCAGCCGGGCCACGTCCAGGTGCTCCGCGACGTACGCGCCGCCGTCGCCGTGGTCCTCCATGGGGCCGGAGGCGTCGGCGGCGGAGGTCGGGATGGAGTGGGTGGTGAAGGCGAGGTGCGCGCCCGCCCGGACGTCCTCGGGGAGGTCGGCCAGCGAGGCGAGCACGCCGTCGACCATGGGCCGGACGAAACCGGGGTGGTTGAAGTAGTGGCGCAGCTTGTCCACGCGCGGCACGTCCAGCCCCTCCGCCTCCAGGGCGGCCAGGGCCTCGGCCAGGTTTTCCCGGTACTGGCGGCAGCCCGAGTAGGAGGCGTACGCGCTGGTGGCGAAGACGGCGATGCGGCGGTGCCCGTCGGCGGTCATCTCGCGCAGGGTGTCGGTGAGGTACGGCGCCCAGTTGCGGTTGCCCCAGTAGACCGGCAGGTCCAGGCCGTGGTCGGCGAAGTCCTTGCGCAGGGCGTCCAGCAGGGCCCGGTTCTGGGCGTTGATCGGGCTGACCCCGCCGAAGAGGAAGTAGTGCTGCCCGACCTCCTTGAGCCGTTCCTCGGGGATGCCCCGGCCACGGGTCACGTTCGCCAGGAACGGGACCACGTCGTCCGGGCCCTCGGGACCGCCGAAGGAGAGCAGCAGAAGGGCGTCGTAGGGAGCGGGATCGCGCAGATCAGACATGACACCGATCCTGCCACTCGCCTCCGACAGCACGGCAACCGACATCCGACGCCCCGTCGGCAAGTGCCGGAACCGGGAGTCCGGGCGCCTTCTCGCGCCCTGGTCACGTGCCTGCCCGCGCCCCTCTCCCGTCACCGGCCGCGCTCCCCCGGGCGGCCGGAATTCCGGTGTCCGGCACCTCCGCCCGGCCGTAAGCTGTATCGGCCAGCTACACGCATGACAGGCACGACCGGAGCACCCTCTTGCCCAGCCCCTACCGCACGATCTTCGCCGCCCCCGGTTCCAAGGGGTTCTCCGCCGCCGGGTTCTTCGGCCGGATGCCGCTCTCCATGCTCGGCATCGGCGTCGTGACCATGATTTCGCAGCTCACCGGCCGCTACGGGCTGGCCGGTGCGCTCACCGCGACGCTCGCCATGGCGGCCGCCGTCTTCGGTCCGCAGGTCTCGCGCCTGGTCGACCGGTACGGGCAGCGCCGAGTGCTGCGCCCCTTCACGCTGGTCGCGGTGGCGGCCGTGGCGGGGCTGCTGATCTGCGCCCAGCAGGGGGCGCCCGACTGGACGCTCTTCGTCTTCGCGGCGGCCGCGGGCTGTGTGCCGAGCGTGGGGTCGATGGTCCGGGCCCGCTGGGCGGCGATCTACCGGAGTTCCAGCCGCGAGCTGCACACGGCGTACTCCTGGGAGTCGATCGTCGACGAGGTGTGCTTCATCTTCGGCCCGATCATCTCGATCGGCCTCTCCACCGCCTGGTTCCCCGAGGCCGGTCCGCTGATCGCCGCCCTCTTCCTGCTGGTCGGGGTCTTCTGGCTGACCGCCCAGCGCGCCACCGAGCCCGTCCCGCACCCGAAGTCACTGCACACCGGCGGCTCGGCGCTGCGCTCGCCGGGGCTCCAGGTGCTGGTGGCCACCTTCGTGGCGACGGGCGCCATCTTCGGCGGGGTGGACGTGGTGACCGTGGCGTTCGCCGAGGAGAGCGGCAAGAAGGCGGCGGCCTCCCTGGTGCTGGCCGTCTACGCGCTGGGCTCCTGCCTCGCGGGGGCCGTTTTCGGGCTGCTGCACCTGAAGGGGAGGCCCGCGGCCAGGTGGCTGGTGGGTGTCTGTGCGATGGCCGTGAGTATGATCCCCCTCCTACTGGCCGGGAACCTTCCGTTGCTGGCCGTGGCGCTCTTCGTCGCGGGCATCTCCGTCGCACCCACGATGGTCACCACCATGGCTCTCGTCGAAGCGCACGTACCGCGCACCAAGCTGACCGAGGGCATGACCTGGACCAGTACCGGGCTAGCGGTCGGAGTGGCGCTCGGCTCCTCGGCCGCCGGCTGGGTGGTCGACGCCGCCGGGGCGAAGGCGGGGTACGCGGTGCCCGTCGCGGCGGGGGCGCTCGCGGCGGCGGTGGCGTTCCTGGGGTATCGCCGGCTGGCGAAGCCGGTTCCTACGGGAGGGCGCGGGGAAGATGAGCGACACCTACGCACGGAAGACGACGAGCGCGTGGCGTAACTGGGCGGGGACCGTCACCGCCCGGCCCGCCCGGACCGAGTCCCCCGCGTCCGTGGACGAGCTGGTGGACGTGGTGCGCCGGGCGCACGCGGACGGGCTGCGGGTGAAGCCGGTCGGCACCGGCCACTCCTTCACCTCGGCCGCCGCCACCGACGGGGTGCTGATCCGCCCGGACCTGCTCACCGGCATCCGGGACATCGACCGCAAGGCGATGACCGTCACCGTGGAGGCGGGCACTCCGCTCAAGCGCCTCAACACCGCGCTCGCCCGTGAGGGGCTCTCCCTCACCAACATGGGCGACATCATGGAGCAGACGGTCGCCGGGGCCACCTCCACCGGAACGCACGGCACCGGCCGCGACTCGGCCTCCATATCCGCCCAGATCCGCGCCCTGGAGCTGGTCACCGCCGACGGTTCGGTGCTGGTCTGCTCGGAACGGGAGAACCCGGAGGTGTTCGCCGCCGCCCGGGTCGGGCTCGGCGCCCTCGGGGTGATCACCGCGGTCACCCTCGCCGTGGAGCCGGTCTTCCTGCTGACTGCCCGGGAGGAGCCGATGACCTTCGACCGGGCGACGGGCGAGTTCGACCAGTTGGTCGCGGAGAACGAGCACTTCGAGTTCTACTGGTTTCCGCACACGGGCAACTGCAACACCAAGCGCAACAACCGCAGCGCAGGCCCCGCCGCCCCGCCCGGGAGGGTCAGCGGCTGGATCGACGACGAGCTGCTCTCCAACGGCGTCTTCCAGGTGGCCTGTTCGGTCGGCCGGGCGGTCCCCGCGACCATCCCGTCCATCGCCAAGCTCTCCAGCCGGGCGCTCTCCGCCCGCACCTACACCGACATCCCCTACAAGGTCTTCACCAGCCCGCGCCGGGTGAGGTTCGTGGAGATGGAGTACGCCGTTCCGCGCGAACGGGCGGTGGCGGCGCTGCGGGAGCTGAAGGCGATGGTCGAACGCTCACCGCTGAAGATCAGCTTCCCGGTCGAGGTGCGGACCGCGCCCGCCGATGACATGGCCCTCTCAACCGCCTCCGGCCGCGACAGCGCGTACATCGCCGTCCACCTCTACAAGGGCACGCCCCACCGCTCGTACTTCACGGCGGTCGAGCGGATCATGACCGCGCACGCGGGCCGCCCGCACTGGGGCAAGATCCACACCCGGGACGCGGAGTATCTGGCGGGGGTCTACCCGCGGTTCGGGGAGTTCACCGCCGTACGGGACCGGCTCGACCCGGACCGGATGTTCGGCAACGACTATCTGCGGCGCGTCCTCGGGGAGTGAGCCTCCGCCGACAAGCCGGTAAGCCGGTAAGCCGGTAAGCCGGTAAGCCCGTAAACGGGTTCGGCCCCCTCACGGTGGTGAGGGGGCCGAACCGTTCTCCGGTACGCCGGTCACTCGGCGCCTGCGCCACCCGCGGGCGGGGCCTGCTCGCCCTGGCCGGCGGCGGCGCCGGGGCCCGTATCGGTCGTCGGGTCGGGGGCGCCGGTCCCGTTGCCGTCGGGGGCCGACGGCGTGGGCGTCGGGGCGGGCGTGGTGCCGCCGCCGGAGGGGGTGGGCGTGGGGGTGGACCCGGTGCCCGGGCTCTCGCCGCCGGTGCCCGTGCCGGGGTCGGGGCTCGTGCCGCCGTCCTTGCCGGGGTCGGTGGCGGGGGCGGAGCCCGTACCACTGCCGTCGCTCTCGCCGTCACCGCTGCCGGGGGTCTGCCGCTGCTCGCCCTCTCCCCCGTCCCGGCCGGTGTCACCGGAGGGCGCGGGGTCGGCGGGGCCGGAGTCGCGGTCGCCGCCACCGCTCCGGACGACCGAACCGAGGGTGGTGCCCTTGCCGCCGCTGAGGTCGTTGCCCGAGATCATCTCGAAGACGGTGATCCCGCCCATGGCCACGGCGAAGACGGCGGCCGCCGCGAGCGCGGGCCGCTTCCAGCCGCGCAGCCGGGTGCCGTGGGTGGTGCCCTCGGTGAACGCGTCGTCGGCCGGGGCCTCGTCGGTCCCGGTGGAGTGGACGGCCGCCTGCGGCAGCAGCTGCGTGCGGTCCGGGTCGGCCACCGGTCCCAGCAGCCGCGTGTGGTCGTCGGCGGCGGGGACCGCGCCGAGCATCTGCGTACGGTCCGGGTCCGCGACCGGTCTCAGGAGCTGAGTGCGCTCCGGGTCCGGGGCGCCGTGCGCGTCCACCTCCGGGACCGCGCCCGGGTCGACGGTCGGCAGCACCGTGGTGGCGTCCTCCGCCGGACCCGGACCGGGCTCCGGCCGCCGCTCGGCGGATCTGCGTCCGGCCGGCGTCGTCTCCTTGGTACGCACCGTCACCTGGCGGCCCTCCGGGTGGGTCACCTGGACCGTCACCTCGCGGATCTGCTCACCCGTGCGGCGGAAGAAGTGCTGGAAGACGGAGCCCCCGCAGGTGGCGACGACGCTCATCACGCCCGCCCCGGCGATGGTCCCGTACACGCCCAGCTGCGAGGCCGCCACCGCCGCGGCGACGGCCGCCACGGCGCTCCCGGCGACCTGCGGGAGACTCAGATCGATGCGCCTTTCCTTGGGTTCTATGTCACTTTCCGGCTTCTGAACCATTACCAGCCCCTGCTTGACATCTCTCCCACCATGCAACAGGAAGGGACAAATGAGCGAAGTGGATAGTTCCGTTTCCGGTGATTGTGTGAAGCACGCCACGCATCAGGGGCATATCGCAGGGAAGTGGGTAACCCAACTCCCGGGCCTCCCGAGAAGTTCGGCGGCGCGCCGGTCCACCCCGGTGGCCCGAATGGAGTACTGTGACGAGCCCTGGGGCGGACTCCCATACGGGTATCCGCAGCTACGGGAGGGGGCCGACGGCGGCACTCGAACCGGCGGCGCCAAGGCATTGCACGGGTGTTTGCTACGCAGAGCGGCCAAATCGGTCACTTTGGGACGCAAGAGACAACCGTGCCATGGCGGCGTTCCAGGGCGAGCGCCCGACACGCCGGGCAACTTGGCAAGGTTGTGGCAGGCTGCACCCGGGCAGGTCACACTCGACTAGCGGAAGCAGCGACGCACGTGACGTCGGCAGGCACCACCCGGGAGGTCCCCATGCCCGAACTGCGTGTCGTGGCCGTCTCCAACGACGGCACACGACTGGTGCTCAAGGCTGCGGACAGCACGGAATACACGCTTCCGATCGATGAGCGGCTGCGCGCCGCCGTGCGCAACGACCGCGCCCGGCTGGGCCAGATCGAGATCGAGGTGGAGAGCCACCTCCGCCCCCGCGACATCCAGGCCCGCATAAGGGCCGGTGCCTCCGCGGAGGAGGTCGCTCAGTTCGCCGGTATCCCGGTCGACCGTGTCCGCCGCTTCGAGGGCCCCGTGCTCGCGGAGCGCGCCTTCATGGCCGAGCGGGCCCGGAAGACCCCCGTGCGCCGTCCCGGCGAGAACACCGGCCCCCAGCTCGGCGAGGCGGTGCAGGAGCGGCTGCTGCTGCGCGGCGCCGACAAGGAGACCGTCCAGTGGGACTCCTGGCGCCGTGACGACGGCACCTGGGAGGTCCTGCTCGTCTACCGGGTCGCGGGCGAACCGCACTCGGCGAGCTGGAGCTACGACCCGCCGCGCCGGCTGGTCCAGGCCGTCGACGACGAGGCGCGCTCGCTGATCGGGGAGACCGACGACGCGGCGCCCGAGCCGAGCTTCCCGTTCGTGCCCCGGATCGCCCGGCTGCCGCGCGACCGGCCGCTGGACCGCACCCTGGACCGGCAGATCGAGCGGCATGTGGAACGGCCCGTTCCGGCTCCCGAGCCGGAGGAGTACGTGAGCAGCGCCTCGGCCGGTGAGCGGGACTCGCTGACCAGCCTGCTGGAGGCGGTGCCGAGCTTCCGGGGCGACATGGTGGTGCCGGAGCGGCCCACGCAGCCCGAGCCGCCCGCGCTGGAGCCCGCGGCCGAGGAGGCCGAGGCGGACGAACCGCCCGCGGCGGCGGCCTCCGCCGGTGCCGGTTCGGCGTACGCGGACGTGCTGATGCCGAGGGCGGTGGCCGGTCACCGCGACCGGCTGACCGGGACGACGGACCGTCAGGCGGAGGCGGACGGGGTCCGGCCGGGGCGGCGGGCGGCCGTGCCGAGCTGGGACGAGATCGTCTTCGGTACCCGCCGCAAGAAGCAGGACTGACCGGGAGTGCCGGTCGGCGGGAGAGGGGCCCGTACGCGATGGCGTACGGGCCCCTCTCCGTCCTGCCGCCGGTCCTTACCTCGGGTCGGGGCCGGTGGCGACCGGACGGGCGGGGTCGGCGGACCACTCGGACCAGGAGCCGGGGTAGAGCGCGGCGGGGATGCCGGCGATCTCCAGGGCCAGCACCTCGTGGGCGCCGGAGACCCCCGAGCCGCAGTAGACGCCGACGGGCCCGTCGCTCTTCCCCGCCCCGAGCGCGGTGAACCGTTCGGTGAGCCGTTCGGCCGGAAGGTAGCGGCCGTCCTCGGTGACGTTCTGGGTGGTCGGGGCGGAGACGGCCCCGGGGATGTGGCCGCCGACCCGGTCGATGGGCTCGACGTCGCCCCGGTAGCGCTCGGCCGCCCGGGCGTCCAGGAGCAGTCCCGTACGGGCGAGGGCGGCGGCCCCGTCCGCGTCCAGGGTGGGCAGGGCGCCCGGCTTCGGCCGGAAATCGCCCTCGGCCGGGTACGGGATCTCGGTGGTGAGGCCGCCGGTCCACGCGGCGAGCCCGCCGTCCAGGACCCGCACGTCCGGGTGGCCCGTCCAGCGCAGCAGCCACCAGGCGCGGGCGGCGGCCCAGCCCTGCCCGCCGTCGTAGACCACGACCGGGGTGTCCTGGCCGACCCCGGCCCGGCGCATCACGGCGCCGAAGGCCTCCGGGTCCGGGAGGGGGTGGCGGCCGCCGCTGCCCGCCGGTCCGGCCAGCTCCGCGTCGAGGTCGACGAAGACGGCGCCGGGGAGGTGGCCCGCCTCGTAGTCGGGGCGGCCGTGCGGACCACCCAACTGCCAGCGGACGTCCAGGAGGACCGGGGGCCGCGGTCCCGCCGACTCGCTCGCGTATTCGGTTGCGGTGATGATGGGCTTCATGGGTGCCATCCTCGCGCAGAGGCCGTGGCACCCGTACCGGCATCGGTACGGATTCACCGCAGCGTGGCGGTCTCCCTCCACCGGAGCCACCGATTCCGACGGCTCCATCGGCCCCACCCGCTCAACCCGCTCAACCGAGAACCCGGCGAGCACCGAGAACCCGGCGTACGCGGCGCGGCCGGGGCCGCACGCGCGGCGGGTGGTGCGAGCATCTGCACGGGGTGTGCGGTCCGCGTCCCGACCCGGGACGGCCGCACCGCCGCGTTCCCCTGTACGGCCACCACAACGGTCCGAGGAGAGACAAGACGATGACCGAGGCTGCCGCCCGGCGTACGCCCGGAACACCTTGCTGGGTGAGTCTGATCGTGCACGGCCTGACCGCGACCCAGGAGTTCTACGGGGACCTGTTCGGCTGGGAGTTCCGCCCGGGCCCCGACCAGCTGGGCCCTTACGTCCGGGGGTTCCTCGACGGGAAGGAGGTCGCGGGCATCGGCCAGCTGCCGCCCGACCGGCACCTCCCGATCGCCTGGACCACCTATCTGGCGTCGGACGACGCGGATCTGACCGCCGAGGTGATCCGCTCCTGCGGCGGTACGGTCGCGGTCGGCCCGATCGACGCGGACGAGGCGGGGCGGCTCGCCATCGCCTCGGACCCGGGCGGGGCGGTCTTCGGCGTCTGGCAGGCCGCGGACCACATCGGGACCATGACGGCGGGCGCCCCCGGCACCCCCGTCTGGAACGAGCTGGTGACCCGGGAGACCTCGATGGTCGCGAAGTTCTACCAGACGGTCTTCGGTTACGAGACCGAGGCGGTGGTCTCCGCCGACTTCGACTACCAGACCCTGCACCTGGAGGGGCGCCCGGTGGCCGCCCTGCACGGGGTCGGCCAGGCGCTGCCGCGTGACCGGGGCCCGCACTGGATGACGTACTTCGAGGTCGCGGACGTGGACGAGGCGGCCGCCCGGGTGGTGGAGCTGGGCGGGCACATCCTCCAGCCGCCGCGCGAGGGGGCGAGCGGCCGGCTGGCGACGGTGGCCGACCCGGAGGGCGCGGCCTTCACCATCGTCCGGTCGTCCGGGGAGTAAGGAGGCACCTCAGGGCCCTCCAGACCCCTCAGCCGTCCGCCGCGACCGGGAGCACGTCCGGGGAGAGGGCACCTGCGCGGGCGGTCTCGGCGGTCATCCGGCGGCGGTGGTGGCGTCGGCACAGCACCTCGTAACCGACCTCGTCCGCCTGCCGGTTGACGTCCCCGACCACGACCTGGGCGCCCTCCACGACCATCTCGCCGCCCACCGTACGGGCGTTGTGCGTGGCCCGGGCCCCGCACCAGCAGAGCGCCTCCACCTGGAGCGCCTCTATCCGGTCGGCCAGCTCCATCAGCCGCTGGGAGCCGGGGAAGAGCTTGGTCCGGAAGTCCGTGGTGATGCCGAAGGCGAAGACGTCGAGGCCCAGGTCGTCGACGACACGTGCCAACTGGTCGATCTGGGCCGGGGCGAGGAACTGCGCCTCGTCCACGATCACGTAGTCCACCTTGCCGCCGCGGCTGACCCGGTCGACGATGTGCGCGTAGACGTCCATGCCCTCCTCGGCCTCCACCGCGTCGGTCACCAGGCCGAGCCGGGAGGAGAGCTTGCCCTGGCCCGCCCGGTCGTCACGGGTGAAGATCACGCCCTGGAGGCCGCGCGCGGAGCGGTTGTGACCGATCTGCAGGGCCAGCGTGCTCTTTCCGCAGTCCATGGTTCCGGAGAAGAACACCAGCTCGGGCATGAGGGGTCGAGCACCTTTCAGGACAGCGGACTTTCAGAACAGCGGAGGGGGAGAACGCGGTTACGAGCGTACTTCGAGCAGCGGGACGAGCTGTTCGACGGGGGTCAGGGAGCCGTGCATGCCGACCATGGCCGACTCGTGCGGCTCGTTGACCGAGGCGGTGATGACGACGTCGTCGTGGGCGGCGGCGACCACATCGCCGATCCGGCCGTACACCCGCTCGTCGACGGCGGGCCCGAACCAGCCGGCCGCGATGGCCTCGTCCCGGCTCGCCACCCAGAACTGCTCGCCGAGCACCTCGCGCCAGACGGCCAGGACGTCCCCCTGGGCGCCGGGCACCGCGTAGACATGGCGGGCGCGGCCCTCGCCGCCGAGCAGCGCGACGCCCGCGCGCAGCTCCCAGTCCTCGTCGAAGTCGATCCGGGACTGCTCGTCGAAGGGGATGTCGATCATGCCGTGGTCGGCGGTGATGTAGAGCGCCGAGCGCGGCGGGAGCTGTTCCGCGAGGCGCTGGGCGAGCCCGTCGACGTACATCAACTGGCCACGCCAGGCGTCGGAGTCGACGCCGAAGCGGTGACCCTTGCCGTCGACCTCGCTGTAGTACGTGTAGACGAGCGAGCGGTCTCCGGCGGCGAGGCGCTGGGCGGCGGTGTCCATCCGGTCCTCGCCGGAGAGCCGGCCGAGGAAGGAGCCGCCGCTGAGGCCGATCTTGGTGAGCGGGGTGTGCTCGAAGTCCGGCGACGAGACCTGCGCGGTGCGCACGCCCGCCGCGTCGGCCAGCTGGAAGACCGTGGGATACGGCTGCCAGACCTTGGGCTCGCTCCACGGGCGCCAGCGGAGCTGGTTCATCAGCTCGCCGGTCTCCGGATTGCGCACGGTGTAGCCGGGCAGACCGTGGGCGCCGGGCGGCAGTCCCGTACCGACCGAGGCGAGCGAGGTCGCGGTGGTGGAGGGGAAGCCCGCGGTGATGGGGCGGCCGGTGCCACCGCGCGAGGTGGGGAGCAGGGAGTGCAGGAAGGGGGCCTCGTCGGGGTGGGCCTTGATCTGCTCCCAGCCGAGGCCGTCGATCAGGAAGACGCAGTTGCGGTCGGCGGGTGTCAGCTCGGGGATGGTGGCGGTGAGCCCCTCCACCCCCTGCCCGGCGGCGAGCGTCGGCAGCAGGTCGGCCAGCGAGCCGCTGCCGTACGCCGGGGCGGGCGCGGTGTCGAGCGCGAGCGGGACCGGGTCCTGCCAGGCGGGCTGGGCCATCACCGGCCGGTCGCGGCGGTGGCGGCCGTGGCCTCGGAGAGGGACTGGGCGAAGGCGAGGGTCTGGCGGACGGCGTCGGGGCCGTCACCGGCCTCGCTGACGCGCAGGCTCAGGTCGTCGGCGGTGGAGCTGCCCGTGTAGCCGTGGTCGGCCTCGCAGTTGGTGTCGCCGCAGGCGGCGGGCTCCAGGTCGATCCGGGAGACCGCGCCCCAGCCGATGGTGAGGACGACCTCGCGGGGCAGGGTGCCCGGGACGTACTTCTCCGGGTTGGCCACCACCCGGCTGACCACGACGGAGGAGATCCGCTCCAGCTTCACCGACTCGGTGGAGGTGGTGGCGTACGGCGTCGGGGAGCTGGTGTCGGCGGCCTGCTCGTCGGTGTGGCTGACGATGAACCGGTTCTCCGTCAGGACGAGGACCGTGGCATGGCGACGGACCTCGTTGGAGTCGAACGTGGTCTCCTGGTGGACCAGGTACGAAGCGACCGGCTCCCCGCCGACGGCGGCCTCGACCGCCTCGGCCACGAGGGCCGGGTAGTAGCCGCTGCGCTCGATCGCCGCGCGCAGCCCCTGGGTCGTCGTACCGGTCTTTGCCATGTGCACCATCCTACGGGGGGCCGGTGACTGCCGGGGACGCCCTGGGGGCTCCCGGACGGGGCGGATCAGTAGTTCGGTAGGCGGCGGGGGCCGAGGTCACCGCGCGGGGGCGGCGGGGCCAGCCGGACGCTCGCGCCGAGCACGGTGATCCCCTGGGGGGCCACGACCACCGGTTCCAGCGCCACGGAGACCACTTCGGGGTGGTCGTCGACCAGCCGGGAGAGCCTCAGCAGCAGCTCCTCCAGGGCCGCGGTGTCCACGGGGGCCGAGCCGCGCCAGCCGAAGAGGACCGGGGCCGCCTTGATCGAGCGGATCAGCTCGGCGGCGTCCCGGTCGGTGGCGGGGACAAGCCGGTGCGCGGTGTCGCCCAGCAGTTCGGAGGGGGCGCCCGCGAGGCCGAAGGAGAGGATGGCCCCGGCGGCGGCGTCGATGGAGGCCCGGACGACCGTGTCCACGCCCCGGGGGGCCATGGCCTGGACGACCGGGAGGAGTTCGGCGGGCTTGCCGAGGAGGTCGGTCAGCTCCCCGTACGCGCGGCGCAGCGCCTCCTCGTCCGCCAGGTCGAGCCGTACGCCGCCGAGGTCGGCGCGGTGGCGCAGATGGGGTGCGGTGGTCTTCAGCGCCACCGGGTAGCCGAGCCGGGCCGCGGCGGCGACGGCGGCCTCGGCGTCCGGGGCGGGGAGCGTGGGGCGTACGGGGATGCCGTACCGGCCGAGCAGTTCGCTGACCTCGTCTGGGGTGAGGGGGCGGCCGCGCGGGTCGGGGGCGGGGCCGAGCAGGGTGTCGATCAGGGCGGCGGTGCCGGGCTCGTCGATGGTGTCGTCGAGGAACTCGGGCACCTTGCCGGGGGTGGCAGCCTGGCGTCGCCACTGGGCGTACTTCACGGCTTCGGCCATCGCCCGTACGGCCCGTTCGGCGGCGGGGTAGGCGGGGATGCGGCCGGGGGTGGTGGGCGTGGTGGGCGTGGTGGCCGACGGGGTGTCCGGGGTGGCTGTGGCTGCCGTGGGCTGTGCGGTGTCCGTGGCGGGCGCTGTGGTGCCTGTGGTTGCTGTGGTGGGCGAGGCCGGTGGGGTGGCCGTGGTTGCTGATGCTCCCGGCGCGGTCGTGCCGGGTGTGGTGGCGGGGCGGCCGGCGAGTGTCGTGGGGCGGGTGCGCGGGGCGGCCGTGCTGCTCGCGGCGGCCAGCGCCTCCGCGAGGCCGCCGATCTCCACGTGGACGACGGCGACGGGCTTGGCCGGTCCCCCGGCGGCGGCTCCGCGCAGGGCGGCGGCCAGCACCTCGCCGTCGCCGGTCTCCGCGTTGCCGTTCTCGCCCACCCACGGGATGGCGGTGACGATCACCGCGTCACAGGTCCCGTCCGCCAGCGCCTCGGCCAGCGCGTCCCGGAAGTCCTGCGGGGAGGCGGCCGTGGTGAGGTCGACCGGCGGGCGCGGGCGGAGCCCCTCGGCGAGGCAGGCGTCGTACGTGAGCAGGCCCAGGGACTCGGAGTTGCCGAGGATCGCGACCCGGGGGCCGGCCGGGAGGGGCTGGTCGGCCAGGAGCAGTCCGGCGTCCACCATCTCGGTCACCGTGTCGACCCGGATGACGCCCGCCTGGCGCATCAGGGCGGAGACGGTGGCATCGGGGATGCGGCTGACGGGGACGGCGTGGCCGGGCGGGTTGGTGCCGCTGTGGCGGGCGCCCTTGACCACGACGACGGGCTTCACGGCGGCGGTCCGGCGGGCGAGGCGGGTGAACTTGCGGGGGTTGCCGAGCGATTCGAGGTAGAGGAGGGCGACGTCGGTGTCCGGGTCCTCGAAGGAGTACTGGAGGAAGTCGTTGCCGGAGACGTCGGCCCGGTTCCCCGCCGAGATGAACGAGGAGAGGCCCGCGCCCCGGCGGTGGAGGCCGGAGAGCAGGGCGATGCCGATGGCGCCGGACTGGGTGAAGAGGCCGATCCGGCCGCGCGCGGGCGACTCGGGGGCGAGGGAGGCGTTCAGCCGGACGGACTCGGCGGTGTTGATGATGCCGAAGGCGTTGGGGCCGATGATGCGCATGCCGTACGAGCGGGCCTGGCGGACCAGTTCGCGCTGGAGCTCCCGGCCGGCGGAGCCCCGCTCGGCGTATCCGGCGGAGAGGACGACGAGGCCCTGGACGCCGTGCTCGCCGCAGTCGGCGACGGCTTCGGGGACGCGGTGGGCGGGGACCGCGATGACGGCCAGGTCGACCTGCTCGTCGATCTCGCCGAGCGAGCGGTGGGCGGGGACGCCGTCGAGGGTGGTCAGGCCCTCGTCGAAGGCCCGGTTCACCGCGTACGTACGGCCGGTGAACCCGGCGGCGAGGAGGTTGCGCAGGACGGTGCGGCCCACTCCCCCGGGCGTACGGCCGGTGCCGATCACCGCGACGGAGCCGGGGGCGAGGAGGCGCTGCACCGAGCGGGCCTCGGCGCGCTGTTCCCGGCCGCGCTGCACGGCGAGGGACTTCTCGGTGGGTTCGAGGTCGAGGGTGAGATGGACGGAGCCGTCCTCGAAGCTGCGCTGCTGGGTGTAGCCGGCGTCCCGGAACACCTTGATCATCTTGGTGTTGGCGGGGAGCACCTCGGCGGCGAAGCGCCGGATGCCGCGCTCACGGGCGACGGCGGCGATGTGTTCGAGCAGCGCGGAGGCGACCCCGCGGCCCTGGTGGGCGTCCTGGACGAGGAAGGCGACCTCGGCCTCGTCGGCGGGGGCGGAGGCGGGCCTGCCCTGTTCGTTGATGCGGTCGTAGCGGACGGTTCCGATGAACTCGCCGCCGATCGTGACGGCCAGCCCCACCCGGTCGACGTAGTCGTGATGGGTGAAGCGGTGCACGTCCCGGTCGGAAAGGCGGGGGTAGGGGGCGAAGAAGCGGTAGTACTTCGACTCGTCGGAGACCTGCTCGTAGAAGCTGACCAGCCGCTCGGCGTCGTCCGTGGTGATCGGCCTGATGCGCGCGGTGCCCCCGTCGCGGAGCACCACGTCCGCTTCCCAGTGGTCGGGGTACGCGTGATGCGGACTCTGCTCCGGCGTGGGCTCCATGGGCCAAGCCTACGGCCGGCATCCCGGTCGCGGAGGGTTCGGTACCGGGGCAGTCTGGGGACGATCCGGACGGGACCGGCCGGAGGGGAGGCCGGGCAGAGCAGTACGCACCGCATGAGAGACTGGTCTAGACAACCGTTGATATGTGAAGGGCAGAACCATGGCTGAGCGCCGCGTCAACGTCGGTTGGGCCGAGGGCCTGCACGCCCGCCCCGCTTCCATCTTCGTCCGTGCCGCCACGGCCTCCGGCGTCCCCGTGACGATCGCCAAGGCCGACGGCAACCCGGTCAACGCCGCCTCCATGCTCGCGGTGCTGGGCCTGGGCGCCCAGGGCGGCGAGGAGATCGTGCTCGCCTCGGACGCGGACGACGCCGAGGCCGCCCTGGACCGTCTGGCGAAGCTGGTCGCCGAGGGTCTCGAGGAGCTGCCCGAAACCGTCTGACGGTACGAAGAACTGAGCCGTGGATCCCCTGAGGGGACCACGGCTCTTTTCTTATTCCGCAGCCCTTCCCCTATCACCGACCTGAATATTCGGAGGCAGCACGAAAAAGGCCCTCGGCAATTACGTCTCTTTGTATACGGCGTCCTTGTTAATGACGGGCACTCGCAATGTTTACGCCGTGTTGCGAAGAACTCACCCGGGACGGCGGTGCCGGGCGACGGCCGGGCCGGTCCGGGCGGCGGCGCAGCCGGTGGGCCGCGGCGGACCGTTCCGCGTGCTGGGCGGTCAGCGCCCTCGCCCGCTCCGCGTCGCCGCGCGCCACCGCGTCCACGATGGCGCCGTGCTCGGCCCAGGAGTCGACGGGGCGGGCCGGCTGCTCGACCGCGTACATCCAGGCGGTCTTGTGTCTGAGCTGGGTGAGCAGGGCGATGAGGCCGGGGCTGCCGGAGGCCTGGGCGAGGGTCTCGTGGAACCAGCCGCCCAGCGACCGCAGGTCCTCCCCCTCGCCCCGGCGGGCCCGCTCCTGGCCCAGCCTGACCAGGCCGCGGAGCACCTTGAGGTGTGCCTCCGTACGGCGCTGGGCGGCCCGGGCCGCGGCGAGCGGCTCCAGGAGCATCCGGATCTCCAGCAGGTCGGCGGCCTCCTGCTCGGTGGGCTCGGCGACACAGGCCCCGGCGTGTCTGCGGGTGACGACGAAGCCCTCGGACTCCAGCGTGCGCAGGGCCTCGCGCACCGGGACGCGGGAGACCCCGTACCGCCGCGCCAGCAGTTCCTCGGTGAGGCGGCTGCCGCGTTCGTAGACACCGGAGACGATGTCGTCACGGATTGCCGTGCATACCGATTGCGCGGGAATGCGCATGTCCGAACCTCCGCCATAATCCCCGCGAAACGCGGCCGGCCGACACCTGTTCCGTGACTCTATTGCAATCCACCGTAATTTCCGATGGCGGGTCGGAATCGAGGGATATCTTCTGGCGAGTTCCGGAAGGCGCGGGACCGGATCGGACCTGGGGCCGGATCACCGGACCGTGGTCGCGGATCACCGGACCGTGGTCGGATCAGACGTTGACGCCGTGCGAGCGCAGGTAGGCGACCGGGTCCATGTCCGAGCCGTACTCCGGGGTGGTCCGGGCCTCGAAGTGGAGGTGCGGGCCGGTGGAGTTGCCGGTGGAGCCGGAGAGGCCGATCCGCTGGCCGGAGGTGACGCTCTGGCCGACGGAGACGGTGATCGAGGAGAGGTGGCCGTACTGGGTGTACGTGCCGTCCGCCATCCGGAGCACCACGTTGTTGCCGTACGCCCCGCCCCAGCCGGCCTCGACGACCGTACCGGCGCCGACCGCGACGACGGAGCTGCCGGAGGCGGCGCGGAAGTCCACGCCGGAGTGGCTGCCGGAGGACCAGAGGGCGCCGCCCGACTTGTAGCCGGTGGTGACGTACGAGCCGGCGACGGGGAGGTGGAAGGCGTTGAGGCGGGCGCGCTCGGCGGCGCGGGCGGCCCGGGCCTTCTCCTCGCGGATCTCCTTCGCGCGGGCCTCGGCCTTGCGCTCCGCCTCCGCCTTCGCCCGGGCCTTCTCGGCCTTGGCCTTGGCTTCCGCGGCGGCCTTGGCCTTCGCCCTGGCCGCGGCGGCCGCCTGCTGGTGCTGGGCGCGGGCCTGGGCGTCGAGCTGCTCGGCGAGCGTGGCGTCGAGGGTGATGGCCTGGGTGAGTCCGGTCTCGACGGTCCGGGCGGCCTCGGAGTCCGCCGCGGTGGCCGGGGAGGCGAGGGTGCCGAGGACGCCGGTGGTGGCCAGGGCCGTGACGCCGGCGACATGGGCGCTGCGGCGCGTCAGGCGGCTCGGGGCACGGTGCTTCCCGGTGGCACGGGTGAACGCCATGGAGGGGCTGGATCCTTTCCTTCCTTCTCGCCTACCGGGTTAGCTGACGGGTTCGGAGCAGGAAGGTCTCCTACGGACTCCCGGGCCGGTTCGCGGCACGGGGATCCGATTCACCCCGGGGACTGCGTGTGGGTCCCCGGCTCCCCAGGCTCGCGCCTGACGGGGACTCGGCGATGGCTGCCCGGCGCCGCGGGTGCGGCATACGGGTGGCGGACAGCCGGGCCGACGCTAGGCGGGGCGGCTGCGCATCACCAAACGGACAGGGGGATTTGTCACGCATCCCACAGGGCAGATCGCCACTCTCTGGGAGGAATCTGGATATTTGGGACTTAACGCGCAAAAAATGAGGGCCCCGGCGAACCGGGGCCCTCACTGTTCTTGCCGCGCCGGTGCGGTGTCAGCCGCTGACGACGGTCACCTCTCCGATGCCGAGCGCCTTCACCGGCTCCGCGATCTGCGCCGCGTCCCCGACCAGGACCGTGACCAGCCGGTCCACCGGGAAGGCGTTGACCACGGCCGCGGTCGCCTCCACGGTGCCCGTCTCCGCGAGGCGGGCGTACAGCTGGGCCTGGTAGTCGTCCGGCAGGTGCTGCTCGACCTGGTCGGCCAGGGTGCTCGCGACCGAGGCGGCCGTCTCGAACTTGAGCGGGGCGACGCCCACCAGGTTCTGCACGGCCGTCTCGCGCTCGGCGTCCGTCAGCCCTTCGGCGGCCAGCGTGCGCAGGACCTTCCAGAGGTCCTCCAGCGCCGGGCCGGTGGACTCTGTGTCCACCGAACCGCTGATGGCGAGCATCGCCGCGCCGCCCGCGTCCGGCCCGGCGGAGCGCAGGACCTGGGCGAAGGCCCGTACGCCGTAGGTGTAGCCCTTCTCCTCGCGCAGCACCCGGTCCAGCCGGGAGGTGAGGGTGCCGCCCAGGCAGTAGGTGCCGAGCACCTGGGCGGGCCAGACGCTCTCGTGGCGGTCCGGGCCGATGCGGCCGATCAGCAACTGGGTCTGGACCGCGCCGGGGCGGTCCACGATGACGACCCGGCCGGTGTCGTCGGCGGTGATCGGGGCGACCGGGCGGGCCTGGCCCGCGTCGCCCGACCAGTCACCGAGGGTGTCGGCGAGCAGGGCGTCCAGGTCGATGCCGGTCAGGTCACCGACGATGACGGCCGTCGCGGTGGCCGGGCGGACGTGGGCGTCGAAGAAGGCGCGGACGGCGGCCGCGTCGATCCGCCGCACGGTCTCCTCGGTGCCCAGCCGGGGGCGGGACATCCGGGCGGTGGCCGGGAACAGCTCCTTGGAGAGCTGCTTGGCGGCGCGCCGGGACGGGTTGGCCTGCTCGTGCGGGATCTCGTCGAGCCGGTTGCCGACGAGGCGCTCGATCTCGCTCTCGGCGAAGGCCGGGGCGCGCAGGGCCTCGGCCACCAGGCCGAGCGCCTTGGCCAGCCGGGAGGCCGGGACCTCCAGGGAGACCCGGACGCCGGGGTGGTCGGCGTGGGCGTCCAGGGTGGCGCCGCACCGCTCCAGCTCGGCGGCGAACTCCTCGGCGCTGTGCTTGTCGGTGCCCTCGGAGAGGGCGCGCGACATGATCGTGGCCACGCCGTCCAGGCCCTCGGGCTCGGCGTCCAGCGGCGCGTCCAGGAAGATCTCCACGGCCACGACCTGCTGGCCGGGGCGGTGGCAGCGCAGCACGGTCAGCCCGTTGGGCAGGGCGCCGCGCTCGGGGGCGGGGAAGGCCCACGGCCGGGCGGTGCCCGGGGTCGGCTGCGGGTGGTACTCCATGGCTACTCCAGTCACGGCGGCGTCGCTCACTTGTCCGTCCCCTCGGGCGCGTCGGTGGCCTCGTCCCCGTCCTCGGCAGGCTCGACGGGCTCGTAGACGAGCACCGCCCGGTTGTCGGGGCGCAGGGCCGCCTCGGCCGCCTGGCGCACCTCCTCGGCGGTGACGTCCAGGACCCGGCCCACGGCGGTCAGGGCGAGCTGCGGGTCACCGAACAGCACCGCGTAGCGGCAGAGTTCGTCGGCGCGGCCCGCGACCGTCCCCAGCCGGTCCAGCCACTCGCGCTCCAACTGGGCCTGGGCGCGCTCCATTTCCTCCGGGGTGGGCCCCTCGGCGGCGAACCGGGCCAGCTCCTCGTCGACCGCGGCCTCGATCGTCTCCACCTCGACGCCGCCGGAGGTCTTCACGTCCAGCCAGCCCAGCGAGGGCGCCCCGGCGAGCCGCAGCAGCCCGAACCCGGCAGCCACCGCCGTACGGTCGCGGCGGACCAGGCGGTTGTGGAGCCGGGAGGACTCGCCGCCGCCCAGCACGGTCAGCGCCAGGTCGGCCGCGTCACAGGCGCGGGTGCCGTCGTGCGGGAGGCGGTAGGCGGCCATCAGGGCGCGCGCCGGGACCTCCTCGTGGACCACTTCGCGCAGCTGCTCGCCGATGATCTCGGGCAGGGTGCCGTCGCGCGGCGGCTGCTTGCCGTCGTGGGACGGGATGGAGCCGAAGTACTTCTCGATCCAGGCGAGGGTCTGCTCGGGGTCGATGTCACCGACGACCGACAGCACCGCGTTGTTGGGCGCGTAGTACGTACGGAAGAACGCGCGGGCGTCCTCCAGGGTGGCCGCGTCCAGGTCGGCCATGGAGCCGATCGGAGTGTGGTGGTACGGGTGGCCCCCGGGGTAGGCGAGGGCGGTGAGCTTCTCGAACGCGGTGCCGTAGGGCACGTTGTCGTAGCGCTGGCGCCGTTCGTTCTTGACGACGTCGCGCTGGTTCTCCATGGACTCCTCGTCCAGGGCGGCGAGGAGGGAACCCATGCGGTCGGCCTCCAGCCAGAGGGCCAGCTCCACCTGGTGGGTGGGCATGGTCTCGAAGTAGTTGGTCCGCTCGAAGCTGGTCGTCCCGTTGAGCGAGCCGCCGGCCCCCTGGACCAGCTCGAAGTGACCGTTCCCCTTGACCTGGCCCGAGCCCTGGAACATCAGGTGCTCGAAGAGGTGAGCCAGACCGGTGCGTCCCTTGACCTCGTGGCGCGAACCGACGTCGTACCAGAGGCAGACCGCGGCGACCGGGGTCAGATGGTCCTCGGAGAGCACCACACGCAGGCCGTTGGCCAGGCGGTGCTCGGTCGCTGTCAAGCCGCCGGAGCCGGCCTGTGCGGTGGCCGTGTGACCCATGGGCATGTACGTCCCTTCGATCGCGATACTGGACTTCCTGACCGGTACTCCCTGCCAGACCTGCCACTCTAAGCAAGCGCACCGGCACCTGGCGAAGTTCCCGTTCCGCGGAAGTTTCCGTCGATGGTGTCCCGGGCCGTGCGCCCGGGACGGCTTCGGACGGGTCGAGGTCCGCGTTGTCAGTGCGGAGGTCCACAATGGTCCGCATCAGTACCCCAGGTTGTCCGATCAGAATCCGTGAATCCGAGAAGGAGTCGCAGCCGCGATGGCCCGCCGTAGCACGAAGACCCCGCCGCCGGACGACTTCGAGGAGAAGATCCTCGACATCGACGTCGTCGACGAAATGCAGGGCTCCTTCCTCGAGTACGCGTACTCGGTGATCTACTCCAGGGCCCTGCCCGACGCCCGCGACGGCATGAAGCCGGTGCACCGGCGCATCGTGTCCCAGATGAACGAGATGGGGCTGCGCCCCGACCGCGGCTATGTGAAGTGCGCGCGCGTCGTCGGCGAGGTCATGGGCAAGCTGCACCCCCACGGTGACGCGTCGATCTACGACGCGCTGGTGCGGATGGCGCAGCCCTTCTCGATGCGGCTGCCCCTGGTCGACGGCCACGGCAACTTCGGCTCGCTGGGCAACGACGACCCGCCGGCCGCGATGCGGTACACCGAGTGCCGGATGGCCGACGCCACCTCCCTGATGACGGAGGCGATCGACGAGGACACGGTCGACTTCCAGTCGAACTACGACGGCCAGGAGCGCGAGCCGGTCGTCCTCCCCGCCGCCTACCCCAACCTCCTGGTCAACGGCGTCTCGGGCATCGCGGTCGGCATGGCCACCAACATGCCCCCGCACAACCTGGGCGAGGTCATCGCGGCCGCCCGCCATCTGATCAAGCACCCGGGCGCCGACATCGAGACGCTGATGCGTTTCGTCCCCGGCCCCGACCTGCCGACCGGTGGCCGGATCGTCGGCCTGGGCGGCATCAAGGACGCCTACACATCGGGCCGCGGCACGTTCAAGATCCGTGCCACCGTGACCGTGGAGAACGTGACGCCCCGTCGCAAGGGCCTCGTCGTCACCGAACTGCCCTTCACCGTCGGCCCGGAGAAGGTGATCGCCAAGATCAAGGACCTGGTCTCGGCGAAGAAGCTCCAGGGCATCGCGGACGTCAAGGACCTCACCGACCGGGCGCACGGCCTGCGGCTGGTCATCGAGGTGAAGAACGGCTTCGTGCCGGAAGCGGTGCTGGAGCAGCTCTACAAGCTGACGCCGTTGGAGGAGTCCTTCGGCATCAACAACGTGGCGCTGGTCGACGGCCAGCCGCTCACCCTGGGCCTCAAGGAGCTGCTGGAGGTCTATCTCGACCACCGCTTCGAGGTGGTGCGCCGGCGCAGCGAGTTCCGCCGGGGCAAGCGCCGCGACCGGCTGCACCTGGTCGAGGGTCTGATCGTCGCCCTCCTCGACATCGACGAGGTCATCCGGATCATCCGGGACAGCGACAACTCGGCGCAGGCGAAGGAGCGCCTGATGGAGCGCTTCTCGCTGAGCGAGGTCCAGACGCAGTACATCCTGGACACCCCGCTGCGCCGGCTCACCCGCTTCGACCGGATCGAGCTGGAGGGCGAGCGGGACAAGCTCAACAGCGAGATCGACGCGCTGACGGCGATCCTGGAGTCGGACGCGGAGCTGCGCAAGCTGGTCTCCTCGGAGCTGGCCGCGGTGGCGAAGAAGTTCGGCACGGACCGGCGCACGGTGCTGCTGGAGTCCGCGGGTTCGCAGATCGCCTCCGTACCGCTGGAGGTCGCGGACGACCCGTGCCGGGTGCTGCTGTCGTCGACGGGGCTGCTGGCCCGTACGGCCAACGCGGAGCCGGTGGAGATCTCCGAGGACGCCCGGCGGACCAAGCACGACGTGATCGTCTCGGCGGTCGCGGCGACGGCGCGCGGCGATGTGGGGGCGGTGACCTCCACCGGGCGGCTGCTGCGGCTCTCGGTGATCGACCTGCCGCAGCTGCCGGACACCCACGCCGAGCCCAACCTCTCGGGCGGGGCGATGATTTCGGAGTTCCTCACCCTGGAGGCGGACGAGGAGCTGATCTGCCTCACCACGCTCGACGAGGCCTCACCGGGGCTGGCGATCGGCACGCTCCAGGGCGTGGTGAAGCGCGTCGTGCCGGACTATCCCGCCAACAAGGACGAGCTGGAGGTCATCACCCTCAGGGACGGTGACCGCATCGTGGGCGCGACGGAGCTGCGTACGGGCGAGGAGGACCTGGTCTTCATCACCTCCGACGCCCAGTTGCTGCGCTATCCGGCGGCCTCGGTGCGTCCGCAGGGGCGGGCCGCCGGCGGTATGACGGGCATCAAGCTGGGGGCGGGGGCCGAGGTGCTGTCGTTCACGGCGGTGGACCCGGCGGCGGACGCGGTCGTGTTCACGGTGGCCGGTTCGCACGGGACGCTGGACGACTCGGTGCTGACGTCGAAGCTCACCCCGTTCGACCAGTATCCGCGCAAGGGCCGGGCGACCGGCGGGGTGCGCTGCCAGCGGTTCCTGAAGGGGGAGGACGTGCTGGTCTTCGCCTGGGCAGGCGCCACTCCGGCCCGCGCCGCGCAGAAGAACGGCACCCCGGCGCAGCTGCCGGAGCCGGACCCGCGCCGCGACGGTTCGGGCACGCCGCTGCTCCAGCCGGTTGCAGTGATCGCGGGGCCGCCGCAGTAGGCGCGACCCGTCTCCGTACACGGGAAGCGGCCCGCGGCACCACGCCTCCGGGCCGCCTCCCGTGAGCCTGGAGGCGTCTCAGCTTCCGTTGGTACGGGACGTTCGTACAAGACGGGGGTCTCTCGCGCCTCCGGGCCGCTTCCGCCGTACGGGACGGGGGTGTCAGACCTCTGCCGGTACGTCCTCGGGGTCCGGCTCCTGCTGTACGTAGCGGAGCACGCCCCACATGGCGCGTTCGGCGTCCGGGGCGTCGGGGCCCGGCTCCGCGCTGCAGGCGGCCAGCCCTTCGCGCAGGGCCTCGGCGTCGATCCCGGAGCCGATCAGGACGAGCTGGGTGAGCCGCTGTTCGTCCCGCGCCCACGGCTGCGGCACGAACCGCAGGAACCGGCCGACCGCGTGTAGTGCGTACCGGTTGTCGCGGTCGCCCGCGCCGAAGTCGACGAACCCCTTGATCCGGTAGAGCCCTTCGGGCCGGGAGTCCAGGAACGCGATGAAGCGGCGCGGGTCCAGGGGGACGTCCGAGGTGAAGTCGACGCTCTCGTAGGCCGCGTGGAGATGGCCGTCGTGGTCCCCGTGCCCGTCGCCCCCTTCCTCGCCCGCCTCCCCCCGCAGCAGGTCCTCGAAGGTGAGCTGACGGATCTTCTCCTCGGCGTCCGGCCGCAGCGCGGGGTCGAAGAGCAGCTCGGGGTCGATCCGGCCGTGCGCGGCGGGGATCACGGCGGCGGGCCGGCTCAGCTCCGCGACCACCGTCCGCAGCCGTTCCCGCTCGGCCTCCCCCACCCGGTCGGTCTTGTTCAACACCACCAGGTCGGCGACGGCCAGATGGCGGTCGAGCTCCGGGTGGCGCTCCCGGACCCCGTCGAACTCGGCGGCGTCGACGACCTCGACCAGTCCCCCGTACCGGATGTGCGGGTTCTCGCTGGCCAGCAGCATCCTTACCAGCTCCTGCGGTTCGGCCAGGCCGCTCGCCTCGATGACGATCACGTCCAGCCGGGCCGAGGGGCGGGTCAGCGTCTCCAGGAAGGTGTCGAGTTCGCTGGCGTCGACCGCGCAGCACAGGCAGCCGTTGCCGAGGGAGACCGTGGAGCCGACCTGCCCCGCGACGGTCATGGCGTCGATCTCGATGGACCCGAAGTCGTTGACGATCACGCCGATCCGGGTGCCGGCGCGGTTGTGGAGGAGGTGGTTCAGGAGCGTGGTCTTGCCGGAGCCGAGGAAGCCCGCCAGGACGACGACCGGGATCTGCTGGGTGCGGGGCGGGGTCAACGGGAGCCTTCCTCCGGGGGACGGTCAGGGGGCGGGGACCGGCTGCGGCGCGGGGGTGCCGCTGTAGCGGGCCGCCGGGCGGATGATCTTCGAGTCCTCCGCCTGCTCCAGGATATTGGCGCTCCAGCCGATCACCCGCGCGGCGGCGAAGGTGGGCGTGAACATGGCACGCGGCAGCCCGCACAGCTCCATGACGACCCCGGCGTAGAACTCCACGTTGGTGTGCAGCTCCCGCCCCGGCTTCAGCTCCGCGAGGATGGCCTCCACCTGGCGCTCGACCTCCACGGCGAAGTCGACGAGCGGCCCGCCGGACTCCTGGGCGATCGACTTGAGCATCCGGGAGCGGGGGTCCTCGGTGCGGTAGACGGGGTGGCCGAACCCCATGATGCGGCGGCCGGAGAGGACCTGTTCGCGGATCCAGCCGTCGATGCGGTCCGGGGTGCCGATGGCATCCAGGGTGTCCAGTGCCCGGCTGGGCGCCCCGCCGTGCAGCGGCCCGGAGAGCGCGCCGACGGCGGCGACCAGACAGGCGGCCAGGTCGGCACCGGTGGAGGCGACCACGCGGGCGGTGAACGTGGAGGCGTTGAAGCCGTGGTCGACCGTGGAGATCAGATACCGCTCGATCGCCCGCACCCGGTCGGGCTCCGGCTCGCTCCCGGTGAGCATGTACAGGTAGTTGGCCGCGTACGGCAGGTCCGCGCGGGGCTCGACGGGTTCGAGGCCCTGCCCCAGGCGCTGGAGCGCGGTGAGGATCGTGGGGACGGCGGCGCAGGCGGCGAGCGCGTCCGTACGGCGGTTCTCGGCGTCCAGGTCGTAGACCGGGCGGAATCCGGCGGAGGCGCCGAGCAGCGACAGGGCCGTACGGAGTCCGGCGAGCGGGCCGGAGACGGCACCCGCGCGGGCGATGGCGGGCAGCGCCTCGCGCACGTCGGCGGGGAGCACGCGCAGCCGCGCCGTACGGGCCGCGAAGTCGGCGGACGCCGCCCGGTCGGGGAGCTCGCCGTGGAACATCAGGTACCAGACGTCCTCGAAGCTCCGGGTCCGCGCCAGCTCGATCGCCGAGTACTGGCGGTAGTGGTAGAAGCCCTCGCGGCCACGGACATCACCGAGAGCGGTGTCGGTGACGACGACTCCGGCGAGGCCGCGGGGGACGGCGGGGGCAGTAGGGGCGGCAGGGGTGGTGGTCATGGCCGGTCTCTCCTCCGTGCATGCAACATTGATTCAACTGTTCATGCTTGACGATCGATCCGTCAATATTGATTGAATCAATGTGGATGGAGAGTGGATACGGTGATTGCATGACCGATCAACCAGAGCCCGGCTCCCTCAGTGCGCCCCGGCTGACCACCCGGGAGGCGGCCGAGCTGCTGGGGGTGAAGCCGGAGACGGTGTACGCGTACGTCAGCCGGGGTCAGCTCAGCAGTGTGCGGGCGGCCGGCGGCCGGGGCAGCACGTTCGACGCCGACGAGGTGCGGGCCCTGGCCCGGCGCTCGGGGCGGCGCGATCCGGCACCGGCCGGGGGCGACCTCGTGTTCCGTACGGGCATCACCCTCATCGAGGACGACCGGTACTACTTCCGTGGGGTCGACGCCACGGAGCTGGCCCGGCGCCACCGCTACGAGGAGGTCGCGGAGTGGCTGTGGACAGGTGAGCTGCGGCCGGGCACACGCTTCGAGGCTCCCGCCGCGACCCTGGCGGCAGCCCGCCGGACGGTGGCGGCGCTGCCCGCGCACAGCGGTTCGACGGACCGGCTGCGGGCGGCGGTGACGGCTGCCGCGGCCATGGACCCGCTGCGGTTCGACCTCGCGCCGGAGGCGGTGCTGAGCAGTGCGCGCGCCCTGATCCCGACGCTGGTGGGGGCGTTGCCGGTGGTGGGCGAGGGGGAGACGGACGCGGGGGCCGACGGGGATGCGCTGGCCCGGCAGCTGTGGCCCCGGCTGACCGCTCGGCCCGCCGACGCCCCGGCCCTCGCCGCCCTGGACGCGGCCCTGACCCTCCTGATCGACCACGACCTCGCGGCCTCCACCCTGGCCGCCCGGGTCGCCGCCTCGGCCCACGCCCATCCGTATGCCGTGGTCTCCGCCGGTCTCGGGGTCCTGGAGGGACCGCTGCACGGCGCCGCCAGCGGGCCGGCCCACCGCATGCTCCAGGAGGCCGTGGACCGGGGCAGCGCGGTCCCCGTAGTAGCCGACCAGCTGCGGACCGGGCGCCCGGTGCCGGGCCTGGGCCACCGGCTCTACCGGGCCGAGGACCCCCGGGCCCGGACCCTGTTCGCCCTGCTGGAGGCCGTTCCGCAGGCGGCCGGGGCGCTGGCGGCCGCCCGGGAGGTGATCGCCACCACGGCCCGCCAGGCGCCGCTGCCCGCCAACATCGACCTGGCGCTCGCCGTCCTCTCCGTGGGCTGCGGGATGGCGGCGGAGGCGGGCGAGACGGTGTTCGCCATCTCCCGTACGGCGGGGTGGATCGCGCACGCGCTGGAGGAGTACGGGGAGCGCCCGCTGCGGATCCGCCCGAGCGGGCAGTACACGGGCCCGCGACCGCCGCAGCCCCTCCCGTGAGCCCCTCAGGTCCGAACCCTCGTGAACCCTCACGTCCGGACCAACGCAAGTTAGCTACGGATCAGAGGGAATTCCCGCGTGGCGGCTGGGCGGTGGAGCCGCGCACCACCAGTTCGGGTTCGAAGAGCAGCTCGTCCGAGGGCACGGTCCGGCCGCCGATCTGCACCGAGAGCAGCTCCACGGCCGCGCGCCCCATGGCCTCGATGGGCTGGCGGACGGTCGTCAGCGGGGGCTCGGTGCAGTTCATGAACGCCGAGTCGTCGTAGCCCACGACCGAGACGTCGCCGGGGACGGAGAGCCCCCGGCGGCGGGCGGCCCGGACCGCGCCGAGGGCGAGCGGGTCGCTGGCGCAGATGATGCCGGTGACGCCCCGCTCCAGCAGGCGCATGGCGGCGGCCTGCCCGCCCTCCAACGAGAACATCGCCCGCGCCACCCACTCGTCGGGGATGGACGTGCCGGTCTCCTGGGCGAGCACCCGGGCGGCGGCCAGCTTGCGCTGCGAGGGCACGTGGTCGGAGGGGCCGAGGACGAGGCCGATGCGCTCGTGGCCGAGCGAGACGAGGTGGCGCCAGGCCTGCTCGACGGCGACCGAGTCGTCGCAGGAGACCCCGGGGAAGCCGAGGCGGTCGATGGCCGCGTTGATCAGGACGACGGGGATCTTGCGGTCCGCGAGCACCTTGTAGTGGTCGTGCGGGGCGTCCTCCTGGTGGTAGAGGCCGCCCGCGAAGACCACCCCGGAGACCTGCTGCTGGAGGAGGAGTTCCACGTAGTCGGCCTCCGAGACGCCCCCCTTGGTCTGGGTGCAGAGCACCGGGGTCAGCCCCTGCTGGGCGAGCGCGCCGCCGACGACCTCGGCGAAGGCCGGGAAGATCGGGTTCTGCAGCTCGGGCAGGACGAGCCCGACCAGCCGGGCCCGCTCCCCCCGCAGCTGGGTGGGGCGCTCGTAGCCGAGGACGTCCAGCGCGGAGAGGACGGCCTGCCGGGTGGCGTCGGAGACGCCCGGCTTGCCGTTCAGCACCCGGCTGACCGTCGCCTCGCTGACTCCCACCTTCTGGGCCACTTGAGCAAGTCGTCGCGTCATGAACGCAAGATTAGCGCAAGAAACGCAAGCAGATTGCGCTGCTGAACGAACTCACCGCAACGCCCCCAGAACGTCCGTACGAGGACGCTCACAGAACCCGTACGAGAACGCTCACAGAAGGCGCGTCGCCGGGCAAGAGGGGAGGCCCGGGGAACCCCGCGGGTTTCCGGGCGACCGCCGCGCCCTCTACCGTTCGTACGATGAACGCCCCACCGCCCTCCGGCCGGGGACCCCGCCGGTTCGGCTGGCCGCAGCGGGTCTTCTCCCAGGTCCTGCTGGTGCAGCTGGCGATCATCACGGGTGTCACCGTGCTGGTCACCGGCCTGTTCCTGGCCCCCCTCAGCTCCCAGCTCGACGACGAGGCGATGCGCCGCGCCCTGGCCATCGCGCAGAGCACGGCCGCCGACTCCGGCGTCGCGGAGGACCTGCGCACCACGGAGCCGTCCGCGCTCGGCCCCGTGCAGTCCGCCGCCGAGCGGATCCGACGGGCCACCGGCGCCGAGTACGTCGTCGTCATGGACCGCCGGGGCGTGCGCTGGTCGCACCCGGAGGCGGACCGGATCGGTGAGGTCGTCTCCACCGACCCCGGGGACGCGCTGCGCGGCCGGGAGGTCATGGAGATCGACAGCGGGACCCTCGGCCGCTCGGCCCGGGGCAAGGTGCCACTGCGCGGCCCCTCGGGTGAGGTGGTCGGCGCGGTCTCGGTCGGGATCGAGTACGACAGCGTCCGCGCCCGGCTCCTGGGCGCGATCCCGGGGCTCCTCGCGTACGCCGGTACGGCCCTGGCGGTCGGCGCCCTCGCCGCGTATCTGATCTCCCGCAGGCTCCAGCGGCAGACCCACGACCTGGCCTTCTCCGACATCTCCGCGCTGCTGACCGAACGCGAGGCGATGCTGCACTCCATCCGCGAGGGGGTCGTCGCGCTCGACGGCACGGGCCGTATCCGGCTGCTCAACGACGAGGCGCAGCGGCTGCTGGGGCTCGGCCCCGAGGCGGCGGGCCGCCCGCTGGACGAGGTGCTGGACGCGGGCCGGACGGCGGACGTGCTGGCCGGGCGGGTGGTGGGCGAGGACCTGCTGGCGGTCCAGGGCGGCCGGGTGCTGCTGGCCAACCGGATGGAGACGGCCGACGGCGGGGCCGTGGTGACCCTGCGCGACCGGACCGAACTGGAGCGCCTCGGCCGCGAACTCGACTCCACCACCGGGCTGATCGACGCGCTGCGCGCCCAGGACCACGAGCACGCCAACCGGCTGCACACCCTGCTGGGCCTGCTGGAGCTGGAGATGCACGAGGACGCCATGGAGTTCGTCACGGAAGTGGTGGGCGTCCACCGGGCGACGGCGGAGCAGGTCACCGAGAAGGTACGGGACCCGCTGCTGGCCGCCCTGCTCGTCGGCAAGGCGACCGTGGCCGCCGAGCGCGGGGTGGCGCTGCGGCTGGCGCCCGGCACACTGCTGCCGGACCGGGTGGTGGACCCGCGCGGGCTGGTCACGGTGGTCGGCAACCTGGTCGACAACGCCACGGACGCGGCGGCCGGGTCGGCGGAGGCCCGGATCGAGGTGGGGTTGCGGGCCGAGGGCCGTACGGTGGTGCTCCGGGTACGGGACAGCGGGCCCGGGATCGCCCCGGAGCAGCACGCCTCGATCTTCACCGAGGGCTGGTCCACGAAGGACCTCCCGGCGCACGGCAAGCGGGGCCTGGGGCTCCCCCTGGTCCGCCGGCTCGCGGAGCGCCAGGGCGGCAGCGTGAGCGTCGCCGCGGCGGACGGGGGCGGGGCGGTCTTCACGGTCGTCCTCCCGGAGGCGCTGGCCGGACCGGTGGAGCCGCCCTCGGAGCCCGTACCGGACCCGGCCACGACGGCCACGAGCGCGACCACGACGGGAGAGAACCGGTGATCCAGGTCCTGATCGTGGACGACGACGTCCGGGTGGCGGGCATCAACGCCGCGTACGTCGCCAAGGTCCCCGGCTTCCGGGTGGCCGCCCAGGCCCACTCGGCGGCGCAGGCACTGGCCGTGGTCGAGGAGGTGCCGGTGGACCTGATCCTGCTGGACCACTACCTCCCGGACCGCAACGGCCTCGCCGTCGTACGGGAGCTGCGCCGGCTGGGCCGCCAGGTGGACGTGATCATGGTGACGGCCGCCCGTGATGTGGCGACCGTGCAGGACGCGATGCGGCACGGCGCGCTCCAGTACCTGGTCAAGCCGTTCACGTACGCCGGTCTCCGCTCGAAGCTGACCGCGTACGCGGCGCTGCGCCGGACGCTCGACGGCGGCGGCGAGGCCGAACAGGCGGAGGTGGACCGGCTCTTCGGCGCCCTGTGGGCAGCGGGCGAGCCGGAACTGCCCAAGGGCCACTCCCCCACCACCGCCGAGCTGGTCCGGCGGGCGCTGCGGAACGCGGGCGCCCCGCTCTCCGCGCAGGAGATCGCGGAGAGCGCGGGGATGAGCCGGCAGACGGCCCAGCGCTATCTGAAGCTGCTGGAGCGGACGGGAAAGGTCCGGCTGACGCTGCGGTACGGCGAGACGGGCCGCCCGGAGCACCGGTACACGTGGGCGGCGGGCTGAGGCGCCCGGGGCCGGGGAGCCACGCCGCCCCACTCCCGTACGCCACGCTCCTGCGCCACCCGCGTACGTCCCTGCATCGCCCCGCCCCCGTACGTCACGCCTCTACGCCGCCCCCGCCCCCGTCAGCGCCCGGACCTCCGTCTCGGCGTGCTTGGCCTCGTCCGGCTTCTCGCGCGAGGTGACCGTGCCGAGCCACCCCGCCAGGAAGCCGAGCGGGATCGAGACGAGCCCCGGGTTCTCCAACGGGAAGAGCTGGAAGTCCATGCCTGGGAAGAGCGAGGTCGGGCTGCCCGAGACGACGGGTGAGACCACGACCAGGACGACCGCCGGGACGAGTCCCCCGTACACCGCCCAGACCGCGCCCCGGGTGGTGAAGTTCCGCCAGAACAGGGCGTAGAGCAGGGCCGGAAGGTTGGCGGAGGCGGCCACGGCGAAGGCGAGGCCGACCAGGAAGGCCACGTTCAGGTTCTGCGCGAGCAGGCCGAGCGCGATGGCGACCGCCCCGATGACGGCGGCGGCGACCCGGGCGACGGCCACTTCGCCGTACGGCTTGCGCCCGGGGCGGCGGAGCGAGGCGTAGAGGTCGTGGGCGACGGAGGCCGAGGAGGCGAGCGTGATGCCCGCGACGACCGCGAGGATGGTGGCGAAGGCGATGGCGGCGACCACGGCGAAGAGGACCGTTCCGCCGGTGGACCCCTCACCGCCGCCGAGCACCAGGGCCAGCAGCGGTACGGCGGTGTTCCCCGCCTCGTTGGAGGCGCGGACGTCGGCGGAGCCCACCAGGGCGGCGGCGCCGAAGCCGAGCACGATCGTCATCAGGTAGAAGCTGCCGATGAGGCCGATGGACCAGACGACGGACCGGCGCGCGGCGCGGGCGGTGGGCACGGTGTAGAAGCGGGCCAGGATGTGCGGCAGCCCCGCCGTGCCGAGGACGAGCGCGACGCCCAGGCTGATGAAGTCGAACCGGGAGATCCAGTCGCCGCCGTAGCGCAGGCCGGGGGCGAGGAAGTCCTGGCCGTGGCCACTGCGTTCGGCGGCGGTGTTGAGCAGGTTGTTGACGTCGCCGCGGAAGTGCAGCAGGACGAGCACGGTGAGGGCGACGGCCCCGCCCATCAGCAGCACGGCCTTGACGATCTGGATCCAGGTGGTGGCCCGCATCCCGCCGAAGGAGACGTAGACGACCATCAGCGCGCCGACGCCGACCACGGTCCATGAGCGGGCCGCACCGCTCGTCCCGCCGAGCAGCAGGGCCACCAGGGAGCCCGCGCCGACCATCTGGGCGACCAGGTAGAGCACCGAGACGGTGACGGAGGAGGTGCCGAGCGCGGTACGGACCGGGCGCTCGGCCATCCGGGCGGCGACCACGTCCGCGAGGGTGAACCGGCCGCAGTTGCGGACGAGTTCGGCGACCAGCAGCAGGACGACGAGCCAGGCGACCAGGAAGCCGACCGAGTAGAGCATGCCGTCGTAGCCGTAGAGGGCGATCAGCCCGGAGATGCCGAGGAAGGAGGCGGCGGACATGTAGTCGCCCGCGATGGCGAATCCGTTCTCCATGGGCGAGAACAGGCGCCCTCCGGCGTAGAACTCCTCGGCGGAGCCCTGCCGGTTGCGGCTGACCCAGGTGGTGATGAAGAGGGTCACCGCGATGAACGCGCAGAACAGCAGCAGGGCGAGTGTCTGGTGGTCGCCTCTCACCGTACGGGCCCTCCCGCCTGCTGCCCCGGCAGCCCTCGCGTCAGCTCCTGGGTGTCCCACCGCAGATCGAGCGCGGCCCGGTCCCTGCGCAGCCGTGCGTGACGGGCGTAGGCCCAGGTGAGGAGGAAGGTGGTGAGGAACTGGCCGAGCCCCGCCACCATCGCCACGTTGACCGCTCCGGCGACCGGGCGGGCCATCAGCCCGGGCGCGGTGGTGGCCGCGACGACGTACGCGAGGTACCAGAGGAGGAAGGCGAGGGCGGCGGGCACCACGAAGCGGCGGTAGCGGCGGCGCACCTCGCGGAAGGCCTCGCTCCGGTGCACCTCCAGATAGATTTCGGCCACCCCGGGCGCCGGTCGCGGCCCACCGGGGCTAGGCGCACCGCCGTCCGCCGCGCCGTCCCGCCCGTCCTCCTCGTCCCAGCCCGCGGCCGACGCCTCGTACCACGGGTCGTCGAACCGCACTCCCGCGGCCGTCGGCCCTGCTTCCTTCTCCACCGAGCAACTCCCTTGTCCACGGACCTTTTCGGCCGCGTGGCCCACGATGGGCGGTGGCGGAAGCCCGGGAGCGGGCCATTCGCCCGAATTCACCTCTTCAGGTGACAGAAGTCCCGAACGGCAGCGCTACGGACCGCGGAACGACAGCGGCTCCCGCCCTCCCGGTGGTGCGGGAGGACGGGAGCCGGCCGGCCGTGCGGATCAGGCGGTCAGGCGTCGATACGGGAGCGGTCCAGGGTCGCCGCGGAGCTGGTGATGAACTCCTTGCGGGGCGCGACCTCGTTGCCCATCAGGAGGTCGAAGACCTGCTCGGCGGAGTCCAGGTCCCCGATGTTGATCCGGCGCAGGGTGCGGTGGCGCGGGTCCATCGTGGTCTCGGCCAGCTGGTCGGCGTCCATCTCACCGAGGCCCTTGTAGCGCTGGATGGACTCCTTGACGCGGATGTTCTTGCGCTGGAACTCCAGCAGCGTCTGGCGCAGCTCGCTGTCCGAGTACGTGTACACGTACTTTTCCTGGCCCTTCCTGGGCTGGACCAGCTCGATCCGGTGGAGCGGGGGCACGGCGGCGAAGACCCGTCCGGCCTCGACCATCGGGCGCATGTAGCGCTGGAAGAGGGTGAGCAGCAGCGTACGGATGTGGGAGCCGTCCACATCGGCGTCGGTCATCATGATGACCTTGCCGTAGCGGGCGGCGTCGATGTCGAAGGTCCGCCCGGACCCGGCTCCTATGACCTGGATGATGGCGCCGCACTCGGCGTTCTTCAGCATGTCCGAGACGGACGACTTCTGAACGTTGAGGATCTTGCCGCGGATCGGCAGGAGCGCCTGGAACTCGCTGTTCCGGGCCAGCTTGGCGGTGCCGAGCGCCGAGTCCCCCTCGACGATGAAGAGCTCGCTGCGCTCGACGTCGTCGCTGCGGCAGTCGGCGAGCTTGGCGGGGAGCGAGGAGGACTCCAGCGCGGTCTTGCGACGCTGGGCGTCCTTGTGCTGGCGGGCCGCGATCCGCGTACGGGCGGCGGCGACGGCCTTCTCCAGGATCGCGCGGGCCTGGGCCTTGGCGTCCCGCTTGGTGGAGGTCAGGAACGCCTTCAGCTCCCGGGCGACCACGGCGGCGACGATCCGGTTGGCCGCCGAGGTGCCGAGCACCTCCTTGGTCTGCCCCTCGAACTGCGGCTCCGCCAGCCGTACGGTGACGACGGCGGTGAGCCCTTCGAGGGCGTCGTCCTTGACCACGTCGTCCTCGGCGACCCGGAGCAGCTTCGCGGAGCGGAGCGCTTCGTTCACCGTCTTGGTGAGCGAGCGCTCGAAGCCGGTGACGTGGGTGCCGCCCTTGGGGGTGGCGATGATGTTGACGAAGGACCTGATGGTGGTGTCGTAGCCGGTGCCCCAGCGCAGCGCGATGTCGACGCCCAGCTCACGGGTGACCTCGGTGGCGGTCATGTGGCCGCGGTCGTCGAGGACCGGGACGGTCTCCTTGAAGGTGCCGGTGCCGGTCAGCCGCTGGACGTCGCAGACGGCCTTGTCCTGCGCCAGGTACTCGCAGAACTCGCTGATGCCGCCGTCGAAGCGGAACGTCTCCTCCGTCTTGCCCTCGCCGTCGATCCCCCGCTCGTCGCGGACGATGATCGTGAGGCCGGGGACGAGGAAGGCGGTCTGGCGGGCCCGCTGGTGGAGCGTCTCCAGGTTGAGCTTGGCGTCCTTGAGGAAGATCTGCCGGTCCGCCCAGTACCGCACCCGGGTACCGGTACGGGTCTTGGGGACCCGCTTGCCCTTGCGGAGGCCGTTGGCCGGGTCGAAGGGGCTGTCGGGGCCCTGCTCGGTGAACATGCCCGGTACGCCGCGCCGGAAGCTGATGGAGTGGGTCGCGCTGCTGCGGTCGACCTCGACGTCCAGCCGGGCGGAGAGGGCGTTGACCACGGAGGCGCCGACGCCGTGGAGGCCGCCGGAGGCGGCGTAGGAGCCGCCCCCGAACTTGCCGCCGGCGTGCAGCTTGGTCATGACGACCTCGACGCCGGAGAGGCCGGTCTTGGGCTCCACGTCCACGGGGATGCCGCGGCCGTTGTCCCGGACCTCCACGGAGGCGTCGTCGTGGAGGATGACCTCGATCAGGTCGCAGTGACCGCCCAGGGCCTCGTCGACGGAGTTGTCGATGATCTCCCAGAGGCAGTGCATGAGGCCACGGCTGTCGGTGGACCCGATGTACATCCCGGGGCGCTTGCGGACCGCCTCGAGCCCTTCGAGGACGAGGAGGTGCCGCGCGGTGTAGTTGGAGCTGTCCCGGTCGCCGCCTGCTGCGGCCAGCATCGCGGTGGACGGCACGGACGTTTCGGCGGTCACGCGGTTCGCTCCTCGCTGAATTTCATCTGGGCCCCATGTGGGTATCACGGTCGGCTTCGGTTGCCGCTGAGAGCCTACAGAGGCCTGGTAGAGCGGTTGTAACGCCACCCTCGGGGAATCCTCATGCTAGTCGAGCTTCATCCGGGCTCGCATGGATGTTCGATCATTCGTCGGAGTGACGTGCACATCACGTTCCCTTCGAGGCATGAACCATTTAGGCTCCGGGCACGTCCTCATGAACAAACCGGCAAGCCGGCCGGCGGGACCCACCCCCAAGACAAGCAATGCGAAACCGTAGCGCTCCGCATACGGCACATTCGCCGCCAACCGGCAACTGACAGCCACACCGAGAAGAAGTTTCGAAGAAAAGCCACGAGCGGGAACGTTTTCGGCCTGGTTGGATGTTGACCCTGGTACGACAGCTCGTCGAGCTAGAGAAGAGGCGACGTGACTACTGTTCTGACCCCCGCGAGCCCGCTGACCGCAGCAGACCGCTGTGACCGTTGCGGCGCCCAGGCCTATCTGCGCGTCGTCCTGATCAGCGGCGGTGAACTGCTCTTCTGCGCCCACCACGGGCGCAAGTTCGAGCCGGAACTCAAGAAGATCGCCGCGGAAATACAGGATGAGACGGATCGGCTGACCGCCGTGCAGGCGACCGCAGCCGACGAGGACCGCTGACACCTCGCATCCACGACGAGCCAGGGGCCGGTCCAGGACCGGCCGACGGGCGGCACCCCCACCACCGGGGTGCCGCCCGTTCTCGTCGTCCGGGGGAACGCTCCGTAGGACGGCGGACTCTCTCCGTATACGGCCGCCGTACGGTGTGAGCACGAGCCTTCCCCGTACGCGAAGCCTCCCCGCACGCGAGAAACCTCCCCGCAGGCGGGCCGCCGCCGTGCGCGGTCGAGGGGCCCACCGTGCGCGGCCCCTCGCCCGCGCACGGGCCTCTCCCCGGACCCCGCCTGGTCAGCCGTCCCCGCCCCCTCAGATACGCCCCTCCGCCCACTTCACGGCGGCCGAGACCCGGGTGTACACCCCGGGGCTGCCCGGGCGCCCGCAGCCGCTCCCCCAGGAGACCAGGCCGATGAGCCGCCCACGGGCCACCAGCGGCCCGCCGCTGTCGCCCTGGCACGCATCCCGCCCGCCCCTCGGATCGCCCGCACAGAGCATCCCTGAGGCGTCGTACGTACCCTCCCGGCCGCCCGGGTAGGCGCGGGCGCACTCGGCGTCGGGCAGGACCTGGACGCGGGCGGAGCGCAGCACCGAGGAGTACGTACCGGCCCCGGTCGTGTCCCCCCACCCGTAGACCGCCGCTCCTGTACCGGCCCGGTACGCCTCGTCCCCGGCCCGGGCCATGGGGATCACGCTGCTCCTCGGCAGCGCCCGGGAGAGGGTGAGCACCGCGAGGTCCCCGGCGTTGGTGTCGGGGTCGTACGCCGGATTGACCCAGACCCCCCGGACCGGGATCTCCTGGCCGGTCGTCTCGCTCAGCCGCTCCCGTCCGGCGATGACACGCAGGTCCCTCACCCGGCTCACGGGCCCGCCGAGCGCCTCTTCACCCAGACAGTGGGCGACCGTCAGGACCTTCGTCGGCGCCACGACGACACCGCCGCAGAACTGGCCCGAGCGCGCTCCCCCGAACCGGTCCCGGCTCGACAGCGCCACCGCCCAGGGACTGTCCGCCACGGGCGCGGGCTGGCCGCCGACGACGACGCTGTCCGCGGCCGCCGGGAGCGGCGCGGCGAGCGGCGTGACGACGGCCGCGGCGGTCAGGGCGAGGACCCCGGTCAGGGCACGGACGACGGGACGGGGCATGGGGGCTCCTGACGCTGAGGTGGAAACGTTTCGCCCAGCGTGATCCAGCCCGTCCCCCTCCGCCCCCGTGGACACGCCGGAGGGCCCGGATCCCTGGGGATCCGGGCCCTCACCGGTGAATCTTCCGCCCTGTGTTCTAGTCCAGGTAGTCGCGCAGGACCTGGGAACGGGACGGGTGGCGGAGCTTCGACATCGTCTTCGACTCGATCTGGCGGATGCGCTCACGCGTCACGCCGTAGACCTTGCCGATCTCGTCCAGCGTCTTCGGCTGGCCGTCAGTGAGACCGAAGCGCATCGAGACCACGCCGGCCTCGCGCTCGGAGAGCGTGTCGAGGACCGAGTGCAGCTGCTCCTGGAGGAGCGTGAAGCTGACCGCGTCCGCCGGGACGACGGCCTCGGAGTCCTCGATGAGGTCACCGAACTCGCTGTCGCCGTCCTCGCCGAGCGGGGTGTGCAGCGAGATCGGCTCGCGGCCGTACTTCTGGACCTCGATGACCTTCTCGGGGGTCATGTCGAGCTCCTTGGCCAGCTCCTCCGGGGTGGGCTCACGGCCCAGGTCCTGGAGCATCTGGCGCTGGACGCGCGCGAGCTTGTTGATGACCTCGACCATGTGCACCGGGATACGGATGGTGCGGGCCTGGTCGGCCATGGCGCGGGTGATCGCCTGACGGATCCACCAGGTGGCGTACGTGGAGAACTTGTAGCCCTTGGTGTAGTCGAACTTCTCGACCGCGCGGATCAGACCGAGGTTGCCCTCCTGGATCAGGTCCAGGAAGAGCATGCCGCGGCCGGTGTAGCGCTTGGCCAGGGAGACCACCAGTCGGAGGTTGGCCTCCAGGAGGTGGTTCTTGGCGCGGCGGCCGTCCTCGGCGATGATCTCCAGCTCGCGCTTGAGCTTCGGCGCGAGCTTGTCGGCGTTGGCGAGCTTGTCCTCGGCGAAGAGACCGGCCTCGATGCGCTTGGCGAGCTCGACCTCCTGCTCGGCGTTGAGGAGGGGAACCTTGCCGATCTGCTTGAGGTAGTCCTTGACCGGGTCGGCGGTGGCGCCGGCGACGGCGACCTGCTGGGCAGGTGCGTCGTCCTCGTCGTCGTCGGAGAGGACGAAGCCCTTGTTCTCGCCCTCGGCCTCCTCTTCCTCGCCGCCCTTGCCCGCCTTGACCTCTTCGACGGCCTCGTCACCGTCGAGCAGCTCGTCGTCCTGCTTGCCGGACTTCTTCGCCGCCGTCTTCTTGGCCGCCGTCTTCTTCACGGCGGTCTTCTTGGCAGCCGTCTTCTTGGCTGCGGCCTTCTTCGCGGGGGCGGCCGCGACGGCGTCGTCGGCCGCCGCTTCCGCGCTCGTGGCCGCCGGGGCGGCGGTGGCCGCGACGGTCCGGGTCACGGTGGTCTTCGCCGCGACAGTCTTGGTGGCGGTGCGCTTGACCGGGCTCTTCGCTGCGACGCTCTTGCGGGCGCGTTTCGGCGACTCCGCGGCACTGACCATCAGCGTCACACCCTCTTCCTCGAGGATCTGGTTGAGGCTGCGCAGAACATTCTTCCACTGGGTTGGCGGAATCTGGTCAGCCTCGAAGGCCCGACGCACGTCATCGCCGGCGATCTGCCCATCAGCCTTTCCCCGCTCGATGAGCGCCATCACAGACTCGGACTCGGCGATCTCCGGCGGGAGCGTACGGGATGTGCTGGCCGACACGAACAACCTCTCGGAACGATGGAAACGGCTTCCGGCCCTGCCCTGGGGAGGGCGGGAACCGACGTCCGCCGACTGGGGATGTCGCCGACGGCGCGGGTTTGGCCTCAGAACTGAACAGCGCACCCAAGGGCTGCTGTATTCCTTCCGCGGCGGTCACCTCTTAAGTCATCGCGCTGCTTCGAGGAGTGTTACGCCCAATCCGCGTGGCCCGAGTCACACCCCATTCGCGACGAACCGTGCCAGGACGGGCATCCCTCACCATTGTGCCGCCGGACCCGTGCGGTCCGGCGGCACAGGGCCTGTCGTCAGACTGCCGTCGTCGCCCGGAGGGCGGCCGCGCGGCGCATGGTGCGTGCGATCGCAAGGGGCCGGAATGGCCTTGGATGGGGCCTCCCCCGCTCGAACTCAGTTGAGAGCTTGGGGAAAGGGCTACCAGGGCATTTCGGCAACGCCGCGAGCGTGCGTGCCAGGCGTCGCACGGCAGGCGGCAGTCTGACGACAGGCCCTGGGCCTGTCCACCCCGGCCGTGGGCCGGGTCAGTGCTGCTCGCGGGGGGCGGGCACCACACGGTCCACGTCGGGGTGGACGACGAGCAACTGACGCATGGCCGTCTCGGCGCCCGCGGAGTCGCCCGACGCCAGGGCGTCGACGATGCGCGCGTGGTGGGCGAGCGAGGCGTCACCCGGCCGGTCGCAGCCGGTGACCGGGCCGCCGGAGACGTGCAGGGCGGCCGAGACGATGCCGGAGAGGTGTTCGAGCATCCGGTTGCCCGCGGCCTGGATGAGCAGGGCGTGGAACTCCGCGTCGGCGCGGGAGAAGGTGATCGTGTCCCCCTGCCCCATCGCGTGCCCCATGATCTCCACCATGTCGCCGAGGCGCTGCTGGAGGTCCTCGCGGCCGTGACCGGCGGCGAGGCGGGCGGCGAGCGGCTCGATGGTCCAGCGCAGCTCGGCCAGCTCCCGGCGCTGGTCGTCGCGGTGCGGGCCGAAGGCGCGCCACTCGATGATGTCGGGGTCCAGCAGGTTCCAGTCGCTGACCGGGCGGACGCGCGTACCCACATTGGGGCGTGCGCTGACGAGCCCCTTGGCCTCCAGGACCCGCAGGGACTCGCGGACGACGGTGCGGGAGACCTCGAACCGCTGGCCGATCTCCTCCGGGACGAGCGGGCGGTCCGCACCGAGGTCACCGGAGACGATCATCTGGCCGAGCTGCTGGACGAGTTGGCCGTGCAGGCCGCGCCCGCGGCTGGCCGCCCCCCGTCGGCTCGCCCGCCCCAACTCGGAATCGGAGCCGCCCCAGGGGCGGGCCGCGGCACGTTCTCCGGCCGGCGTCTCCGCGTAGGGATAGCGATCGAGTTCGCCCGAGCCGGCCAGGCCGGAATCGGCGGAGCGGGCGGCGGTCATCATGGTGTGCGCAAGGGTACTCACGCATCCTTTGTCGGCGTGGCTCGCCCACCCCTTGAGGTCTTTGGTGAAAAGCACACGAAAGGGTGATCGGCGCTCACGCCGCAATTGACGCCATATCCGTATGAACCACGCATTTTCTAGGGAGTTACGGGCTCCTCCCCTCGATGCCGGACCTCGGTGATCACCAACGCACCTTTCCGCGAAGGCTGGTGAACAGGTACGCGCAGACAAGGGCGGACAACGACAGGGCGAGCGCGGCGCCCACGGGCTGCGCGACCAGGCGCGCGACGGCCAGGACCCAGCGGTCCGCCTCCTGCGGCAGTTGCCACCAGGCGAGTTCGCGCAGTCGGCCCGGAAGGCCGGTGACCGAACGCGCGGACGGGGCGGCGAACACCTTCTGCACCAGCGGAACCACCAGCACCGGTACGGCCAGTACGGCGGCGATGCCCGCGCCGGTCACCCGGAAGACGCCCGCCGCCAGCAGCCCGGCCCAGGCGCACCCCACGGTCAGCCCCGCCCAACTCGCTCCGAGGGCGAAGGCGTTGGCAGGCACCGTGATCAACTCCGGCCCGTAGAAGAGCCGCAGGCACTGCGCCCCGCAGACGACGGTGAGGGCGGCCAGCAGGAGGGCGAACCCGGCGGTCACCGTGAGCTTGGCCAGCAGCAGGCCGATCCGCCGGGGCACGGTGCCGCGTCCGGCGGCGAGCGCGGGGTAGCGGAACTCGTCACCGAAGGAGAGGGCGCCCAGGATGCCCGCGCCCAGGGCGGCCGGGGGCAGCGGCAGCACTTCGGGCCAGGCGGCGAGAGCGCGCGGCAGAGGCGTACCACCGGTGCGGGCGAGCAGGACGGAGAGGGCGGCGGAGACCAGCAGCACGGAGGCCATGATCAGGGTCGTCGTACGGACCCCGAGGGAGCGCCGCAGCTCGTAGCGGAGCGGGCGCAGCGGCCCCCGGGCAGGGCGGGCCCGGATGGGCGGCGGCAGTTCGGAGAGGTCGGCGGCGGGGCGGGGCGCCTCGGTGCCGTCCGGGGGCTGGGCGGCGGGACCGGTGTCCCCGATCTCGTCCGCGAGTTGGTGGACGGGGACGCCGTGGCGGAAGGCGGTGTCCCCGATCTCGGCGCAGGTCGAGCCGTACACGGTCACCCGGCCGTTGGCCTCGGGGACCACCTCGACGGACCGCCGCGCGGCGCGGGCCTCCCGGATGACGACGGCGGCGAGCCGGGCCGCGTGCGGGGTGCGGACGGCGACGCGGGGGCGGAGCCGGGTGCGGGCGAAGTCGGTGACGTCCTGGTCCGCGACGAGGCGGCCGGCGTCGAGGGTGACGACGCGATCGGCCGTGCGGGCGGCCTCCTTGGGGTCGGCGGTGGCGTACAGGACGGTTCCGCCCTGGGCCGCGTGGGCGCGCAACAGCCCGTGCAGCCAGCTGTTCTCACGCGGGGAGAGGCCTTCGGCGGGGTCGTCCAGGACCAGGGTGTGCGGGTCTCCGAGCAGGGCGGAGGCGAGGCCGAGGCGGCGGTCCATCCCCACCGAGAGGGTGCCGAGCCGCTGGTCCCCGAGCCCGGCCAGGCCGACGACTTCGAGCATCTCGTCGGCCCTGGTCACGGGCGTCCCGGCGGCGGCGCAGAGCATCCGCAACTGCCCGCGGACCGTACGGGAGGGATGCCCGGGCACATCACCGAGCAGCACGCCCACCTCGCGGGCCGGGTGGGCGATGCGGTGGAGCGGCCGCCCCCGGAAGTAGGCGACACCCCGGCCGGAGTCGAGTTCGAGCATCAGCCGCAGGGCTGCGGTCTTGCCCGCCCCCGGGGCGCCCAGCAGAGCGGTGACCCGGCCGGGCGGGGCCTCGAAGGTCAGATCGTCCACGGCGGGCGGAGCGTTGCGGCGGGGGGTGCTGGTGAGTCCGATGGCCTGGAGCATCGCTTCTCTCGCGTTCTCTCGCGGAAGGTGAGACCGCTCGGCGGCAGAGGGGTACCGCAGCAACATAACGCGACATTTCCGACTTTTGGTGCAGCAGTGGGCCCGCGGGTGTTCCGCACTGCGGGGTGGGCGGAGCCCGGCACTGCCTTCCGGCGACGGCCTCGCGCCGTACGCCTCTTCCGGCAACGGCCTCGGGGCTTCCGCCTGCTCCGACTGCGGCCCGGCGGCTTCCGCCCGTCCCAGCGTGGGCTCGGGGCTCGCGCTTCTTCCGGCGGCGATGGTCCTGCTGCCTTCGCCTCCACCGGAGGTGGTCTCAGACTTCCGGCCGCAGCATCGGCGGGTTGAGCACCGTGGCCGCTCCGGCCCGGAACAGCTGCGCGGGCCGGCCGCCCTGCCGGGTGGTGGTCCCGCCGGAAGGCACCAGGAAGCCGGGCGTCCCGGTGACCTTGCGGTGGAAGTTACGGGGGTCGAGGACCACGCCCCACACCGCCTCGTACACCCGGCGCAGCTCCCCGACGGTGAACTCGGGCGGGCAGAACGCCGTGGCCAGCGAGGAGTACTCGATCTTGGAGCGGGCGCGCTCCACCCCGTCGGCGAGGATCCGCGCATGGTCGAACGCGAGCGGCGTGGCCTCCTCGCCCTCCCTGAGCAGATCGTCCACGGGCGCCCAGCGCGCACTGTGGGCGTCCCCTCCCGCCCGGGGCGCCGGGAGGTCCGGCGCGAGGGCGAGGTGGGCGACGCTGACGACCCGCATCCGGGGGTCCCTCGCGGGGTCCCCGTAGGTGGCCAGCTGTTCCAGGTGCGCGCCGTTGCCCACGGCGGGCTTCGCCGGATCGTGGGCGCAGAGCCCGGTCTCCTCGACGAGTTCACGCGCTGCCGCCGACCCGAGATCCTCGTCGGCCCGGACGAACCCGCCGGGCAGCGCCCACCGGCCCTGGAAGGGCGTCTCCCCACGGCGGACCACCAGCGCGCAGAGGGCGTGGCGGCGCACCGTGAGTACGACCAGATCCACGGTGACGGCGAAGGGCGGGAAGTTCGACGGGTCGTAGGGCGGCATGCCGCGATCATAGTCGTCTGCCTGACGATAAACACTCCCTTCGGTGCGACGGTGATCAGGAATTCCGCGGTGCGGGGCCGGATGGGGCCTGGGCGGAGGGAAGTTCGGGGCTGTTGGTCCCGGGGCCGCCCGCTCCGGTCGGACCAGCCCCGCCCCAGGGGCTTCCGGGGGAGGGTGGGCCTCTGGCGGGCGGGCAGGCGTGCCGGGGGCTGGGGCTGCGGCGGGCCGCCCCCCGGAGGCAAGCAGCCAGGGGCCGAAGGCTGACGGCCGTGGCCCGGGGCCCGGGACTGGTGGCCGGGGGCCGGGGGTCCGGGACTGGTTGGCCGGGGCCCGGGGGCCGGAACCCGGATGCGGAGGGCCGGAGGGGGCCGAAGCCCTGAGAACGGCGGGCCGACCGCCCAGAGGCCGGCGGCCGGGTGACCGGGTGACCGGGTGATCGTCCTGGGGGCCGCGGCCTTGGCGGGCGGACAGCCCTCCGGGGCGGGAGTCCCCGACGGAAAGGGGCGGCCCTCCCAGCGCAAGCAGGCGGGCGGCCTTCGAGCGGCCCGGAAGGCTGGGGCGGCGGGCCGCCCCCAGGAGGCAGGCGGCGGGGTGGTCGAGTGATCGCCCAGGGTCGTCGGCCGGAGCGAGCTGCCCCGGTATGCGGCCCCCGCCCCGGCTCGGCTCCCCGCCTCAGCGGCGCGTCCCGGTGCCCCGTCGGTCGTACCGCCGGATATCGCTCGCGCGGCGCCCGGCGGCGGTCGGCCCGGGGCGGGTGGTGCCGGGCGTCGGCGGCCTTCCCTCGGTGCCCGTGGTTCGGCGCCCGCTCCCGCGCCGCCGTGTCCCGGTCGCCGCAGGCCTGACCCGGCGGACGCGCAGGGCGGGCCCGCGGGCGGTCACGGCTTCTGCCGCCGCACCTGCCGCCCCGACGTTCCCGGCCTGCTCCGGCCGCTCGGGCCCCGCTTCCCCCGGCCGCTCCGACCCCGACGACGCCCCCACCACCTCGGGCCGCTCGACGTCCACCGATGCCCCGACCGCCTCTCGCCCATCCGACGCCTTCGGAACCTCGGTCTCCCCGAGCCACTCTGCCCCCACCGCCGCCCCGGCTTCCTTTGCGGCTCCAGCCGCCCGTGCTTCCCCGTTCCCGGCAGTACCGGCCGCCGCGCCCTCATCGGCCCCCGTCAGCACCCCGGCTTCCCCAGGCCACTCGGCCTCCACCGCCGCCCTGGTGCCCCCGGCATCCCCGGTCTTCCCAGCACCCGAACCCGCCGTCTCCGGGCCCTCGGCCTCCCCACGCAGGCAGCGGCGCAGGGTTTCCGGGTCGAGGCCCTCGTTGCAGGCGCGGTGCAGGAGTTGGGCGAAGGTGTAGTGCGGGTCCGCGCGGAGGGCCATCGTCAGGGCGACGCGGGCACCGGGCTCGTCGCCGGTGGACCAGGAGACCCAGCCCGCCAGGGTGAGCGGGGCCGCCGCGTGCTCGCCGTACGGGCCGACGCAGCGGCGGGCGAGGGTGCGCCAGAGCCGCAGGGCGTGGTGACCGTCGGGGCCCTCCATCCAGGCGGCCGCCTTGTCGCGGGTCTCCCGGTCCTGGAGGCCGAGGATGACGGCGGCGGCCTCCTCGTCGCCGATGGCCTGGTCGTCCCCGACGTCGGAGACCGCTTCCGGGGCGGGCCGCATCCCGCCGAGGCGGCCCATGAGTGTGCGGGCGAGGGTGAGGGTCTCCTCCGCCACCTGGGCTTTCGCCCGGTCGTTCAGGATCCGGGCCACCAGCGACGGCGCGGCCCGGTCCAGGGCCCGCAGTTGAGCGGCGGCGGTGTCCGGGGTCTGCCAGGGGGTGAGCCGGGCCTCCATGTCGCGCAGCGTCCCCCGCACCTGGATCCCGGCGTACGCCGCCGCCGCGGCCATCACCGTCGTACCGGGCATGGCCAGGGGCTTTCCCTCGGGCGGGCAGCAGCGGACGTCCGGGCAGCAGTAGGACCAGTAGTGGCCGTCCGAGATGCAGAGGGCCTCGAGCACGGGCACGTCGAGCGCCCCGCACGCCGTGCGCAGGCTCTGGGCCAACGGCCGCAGCCGCTCCATGGTCACCCGGCCGCTCGCGCCGTCCGGCGAGTCCTGGCAGAGGAAGATCAGGATCGCGTCGGGCCGCCCCTCCCGGCGCTCGCTCCCCGTGATCAGGCTCTCCGCCAACTGGGCGGCGACCGGACCCCATTCACCGGGCGCCCGTGGGATGCCGAGCCGGAGCCGGCCGCCGAACCGGCCCCGGTCGCCGTGCAGCGCCACCATCACGACGCTGTCGTCGGGATGGAAACCCATCAGATACGGGAGGGCATCGGCCAGTTCGGCGGGGCCTCGGAGGGTGATCTGCCGGCCGTCGGCCGGGCCGGTGGATTCCTGGTGCTTGTTCATGGCTCGACGGTCCCGCGCCCCGCCGGATCCCGCGACCCCTGTGGATAACGTTATCCACAGGCTCGCCCCGCAGTTCGCGGTTTGTGGTCGCCATCGGGTTGCATGGGGGACGACCAACGCGGACCGTGCAGCGCTCAGAGCCTCGGCCGACTCCGTCCTCGCCCGCTTCGTCGGGGATGCCACGGGTGAGACCCGGCTGCGCCCGGGCATCTGGCGCAGGAGCCCCCACCGGTCGCCCGGGCCGCGACCGGGATCTGGCAGGCGCCGAAGTTCTCCGGGAGGGAGAAGCATTCCGGTGGCGTCCGGTCTCAGCGCAGCACCATGGTGGCGAGGGCAGCGGTGAGGTAGGCGGTGCCGAGGCCGGCGGCGATGCTGACGAGGGCGTTGGCTACGGCGAAATACTTCGTGCCGGTCTCGGCCAGGCGCAGGCTCTCGAAGGAGAGAGTGGAGTAGGTGCTGAGTGTGGCGCACAGACCGGGCCCGATGAGGTGCTGCAACTCGGTGGGGACGGTGGTGATGGCCGCGGCGGCGGTGAGGAAGCCGAGTCCGGCGCAAGCGGCGATGTTGACGGTGAAAGTGCCCCAGGGGAAGGCGGTGTTGTGGCGGGCCTGGACCGCGTGGTCGATGAGGTAGCGCAGCGGGGCGCCGATCATCGCGCCGGTGATGACCATGAGCCAGTTCATGCCTGCCCCCGCTCGGCACGGGGGAGGACGGCGAGACGGGTGAGGGCGGCGGTGGCCCAGACCGCGGTGAACGCGGCCGCCAGGGTTGCGACCGCGTACAGGAGTCCTGGGCCGGGGTGACCGTTGCCGAGGAGGCGCTGGGTGTCGATGGTGGCGGTGGAGAAGGTGGTGTATCCGCCCAGGACGCCGGTACCGAGGAAGGGCCTGGTGAGGGGGTGGACGGTGAAACGTTCGGTGATCAGGACCATGAGCGCTTTCCAAGCTGGCGGCGTTGACCACGAGTTGGACGGTCCTGCGTAACGATGAAGCTCCTGGTAGACGGGTTCTCGACCAAGATCACCCGTGTCCGCCAGGAGCTTCGTGTGCTTGTCTGCCCGTCGTCGATTGATCTGTCCACCCGCACCCTGCGGTTCCTGACCGGGCAACTGACCGCCAGGCGGGGGGAGATCGGCACGCGGTGGCGGCGGCTTCCCGCAGCGCGACAGGCTCTGATGGCTCTGGCCCACCTGCGGTGCGGTGACACCTACGCACAGCTCGCGGCCGGATTCGGCATCGGGATCGCGACCGCCTTCCGCTATATACGCGAGGCCGTCGACATCCTGGCCACCCTCGCCCCGTCCCTGGCCGAGGCGATCAAGGCGATCCGGGCGAAGGCGTTCGTCATCCTCGACGGCACCCTGCTGCCGATCGACCGGATCGCCGCCGACACCCCGTACTACTCCGGGAAACACAAGCGCCACGGCATGAACGTCCAGGTCCTCACCGACCCGTTCGGACGACTGCTCCGGGCCTCGCCCGCGCTGCCCGGCTCCACTCACGACCTCACCGCCGCGCGACAGCACGGGATCATCGAAGCCCTCGCTGAAGCGGGACTCAGATGCTGGGCTGACAAGGCGTATCAAGGTGCCGGCGGAGCCGTCCGAGTCCCGTTTCGGAGCCGCCGCCTCAAGCGATGGAAGCGCCGCCACAACACCACCCACGCCAAGATCCGCTGCCGCGGCGAGCAGGCCATAGGAAACGTGTGGGGCTCGCGATCACCAGCACGGTCGTGCTGCCGATTCTCGTCGTGGTGGTGCCGACCGCACTGGCCAACGCTCAGCCCCCTGCCGCACCCTCGGCCAAGGCCAAGCCTGCGCCCACGGTCACCATCACCCGCACCGCGCAGCCGAAACCCGCACCGACGGTCACCGTCACGCGCAGCCGAAACCCGCGCCCACCGTGACCGTTACGCGTACCGCGCAGCCCAAGCCCGCGCCCACGGTCACCGTCACGCGCACCGCGCAGCCCAAGCCCGCGCCCACCGTGACCGTCACCCAGACCACACGCCCCTGGATCGACGTGGACGTGACCGCCGGCACGCGGTGACCGCCCGTCCGAGCCGGCTGGTGCGTGGTCTCCTCGTCGGTCTCGGTGGTGTCGAGCGCCACCAGGCCGGGTCCGGTGAAGGCAACTCGTTGATCACCGTGAGGCCGTCGTATCGGGCTGTGCCACGATCCAGAGGATGGCCTCCCGGCGGGTGTCGCACCCGTCGCGGGCGCCCGAGCCCCTGTACCACCGAACAGGAGGCGCGCACGGCCGACGCGTGACGAACAGCGCCCAGGAACAGGCAGAAACGCTCCCGCTCCCCCAACGGCTATCCGGCGAGCGCAAGGACCAGCGGGAGGACTTGGTCGACTCCGGCCCGACGCAGGAGACGCGCGCCCACCGCGAGGGTCCAGCCCGAATCGGTGTAGTCGTCGACGAGCAGGACCGGGCCCGGCGTGGCGGCCAAGGCCGCGGCGAGACCGTCGGGCACGGTGAACGAGTCCGCGAGCGCGCGTAGCCGTTGGGCCGAATTGCTGCGGTGCGCGATGTGTTCGTCCGCGTGTGGGGTGTAGGCCAGGCTGCCCAGGAGCGGGAGCCGGCCGACCCTGGCCACTCCCTCGGCGAGCGAGCCGACCAGCTGGGGACGGGTGCGGGACGGCATGGCCACGACACCGACGGGCCGGGTCACCGCGTCAGGAGTACCGTCGGCCCAGCCGCCCGACGAACGGGCCCAGTCCGCCAGCACCGTCACCACAGCGTCCAGCACGTCGTCCGGGACGGGCCCGTCCGCCGCTTGCGCGGAAAGGAGCGGCCTCAACCGGTTGCCCCAGCCGATGTCCGACAGCCTCCCCAGCGCCCGCCCGGTCACCGCCTGCTGCCCCGCCGGAATGCGGCCCTTGAGGTCCATGCCGACGGCGGCAAGGCCGGTCGGCCACATCTTGCGGGGCTCGACCTCGGCACCCGGCCGGTCCAGCTCGCCCGTCGCCGCCGCGAGGGCCGAGGACGAGACGGCGGGATCGAGCCAGGGGCCGGCGCAGTTGTCGCAGCGACCGCAGGGGACCGCCTTCTCGTCGTCCAACTGCCGCTGCAGGAACTCCATGCGACAGTCGGCGGTCGCCACGTAGTCCCGCATGGCCTGCTGCTCCGCGGCCCGCTGCTTCGCAACCCAGGCGTACCGCTCCGCGTCGTACGCCCACGGCTGCCCTGTGGCAGTCCAGCCGCCCTTCACACGCTTGACCGCCCCGTCCACGTCAAGGACCTTCAGCATCGTCTCCAGACGCGAACGCCGAAGGTCCACCAACGGCTCCAGCGCCGGCAGCGACAACGGTCGGCCCGCCTGTCCCAGCACGTCCAGGGTGCGCCGTACCTGCTCCTCGGGCGGGAAACCCACCGAGGCGAAGTAGGCCCAGATCGCCTCGTCCTCCCGCCCGGGCAGCAACAGAACATCCGCATGATCCACGCCACGCCCCGCGCGCCCCACCTGCTGGTAATAGGCGATGGGAGACGAGGGCGAACCCAGGTGCACCACAAAGCCGAGGTCCGGCTTGTCGAAGCCCATGCCGAGTGCGGACGTGGCAACCAGGGCTTTGACCCGGTTCGCCAGCAGATCCTCCTCCGCCTGCAACCGTTCGGCGTTCTCCGTCTTCCCCGTGTAGGAGGCCACCGGATATCCGCGCTGCCGCAGGAATGCCGCGACCTCTTCCGCCGCTGCGACCGTCAGCGTGTAAATGATCCCCGAACCCTGGAGATCCCCGAGCCGCTCCCCCAGCCACGCGAGCCGGTGCGCCGCATTCGGCAGCTCCAGCACCCCCAGGCGGAGACTCTCCCGGTCCAGCGGCCCCCGCAACACCAAGGCGTCCTTGCCCCCGGTGCCCAATTGCTCCGCCACATCCGCAGTCACCCGGGCGTTCGCCGTGGCCGTCGTGGCGAGCACGGGCACCCCTGCCGGAAGCTCGGCCAGCATCGTCCGCAGCCGCCGGTAGTCAGGCCGGAAGTCATGACCCCAGTCGGAAATACAGTGCGCCTCGTCGACCACCAGAAGACCGGTCGTCGCCGCGAGCTTCGGCAGCACCTGATCACGAAAGTCCACGGAATTGAGGCGCTCCGGGCTCACGAGGAGAACATCGGTCTCACCGCGCTCCACCTCACCGTAGATCGTCTCCCACTCCTCCGGATTGGCCGAGTTGATCGTGCGCGCCTGAATTCCCGCACGCGCCGCCGCCTCGACCTGGTTACGCATCAACGCCAACAGCGGCGAAATGATCACGGTAGGGCCGGCACCCCGCCGCCGCAGCAGAGCGGTGGCCACGAAATAGACCGCCGACTTCCCCCACCCGGTGCGCTGCACCACCAGCGCCCGGCGGCGCTCCTCGACCAGGGCCGCCACGGCCTGCCACTGGTCCTCCCGCAGCCGCGCCGATCCCACAGGGGCTCCGACCAGCTCAGCGAGGACGGTGTCGGCTTCGGTGCGCAGTTCCAGGGTGTCCATACCCCCATGCAACCCGATAGCACCGACAATCGACGACTTCACCCTGTGTCACCACTGGTTCGCAAACGGTCCGCACACGCCGATCGAGGATGGACGAGTCCTGCGCGGTCCGCCGGACCGGGCGAGCCTGAGCCCAGGGGCCCTCCGGCTGCGCCCCGTGCTCACGGCGCAGGCTCCGGACGGATCAGTTCCGGACGATGTCACGGACACGGTGGTCACCTGCCCGGGACGGTGACGTACGTCCCGGGCACCGAGGATCTGACGGTGTCGCAGACCGACAGCGCACAGCGGGTACGAGCCCCGCACGAGGCCCTGACGGGGAGCCGGGGCCGGAGGTGGCGCTGAAGTCCGCAGGTGGGCCGGTGCTCCTCGTCGACGACCTCTCCGACACCGGCTGGACACCGGCCGTAGCCGCCCGGCTGCTGCGGCGCACCGGAGCCGAGGGGGTGTGTCCCCTGATCCTCTCGGTTCAGGGGTGATCAGCGGTGATCAGGGGGAACGGCAGGCGTCATCCGGCCGAGGCTGGGCAGGGATATCAGTAGCATTCCGGCCGATACCCGTCAGCGTCGTCAATTGCTCGTTGCCGCCTGCCGATACGCCAGGAAGAATTGGGACTGCTCCCCGCACAGTTCTCGTCGGGCCCGGAAGGGCTGTGCCGCGGCGCGCCCTCACTCGACCCTGCCCGCACCGTGGGCGCGTAGCGAAGGGAGGACCATGACCTTCGGATTCGCCCCGTCCCCCGCCACTTCGATATCGGCGTTCCCCACGCCACCAGGCTCCGCGGCCTCCGTCAACCGCCTTGCCCGGATGCTCGAACCCGCCGAGTGGGCCTCGGCGGGCATACCGCTGCTGCGCAGCCCGCGCGAGGTCGTCAGCGGGCTGCACTCCCGCCACCGGCCGACGCCCACCACCGCCGTGATCGCGGTCCTCGACCATGAGGAACGGCTCACGGCGAGCGCCTCGTTCGTGCGCCGGGACACGGTCGCGGCGGACGGCTGGGAGTTCCGCAACGCGCTGCTGGCCCACCTGCGGCGGGTGATCCCGCACGATCTGCGCCGCCGTACTCCGGCGCGTACAGCCGTACTTCTCTACTGCCGTGACGGCGACGAACGGTGGACCGAGGAGGACGGCGCGTGGATGTGGGGCCTGCGGGACGCCTGCACCCTGCACGGGCTGCGGTGCGGTGCGTACATCACGCTGACCGGCGGGGGCTGGCAGGTGCTCGGTGAGGGGCGGGGCGGACGGCGGCCCAGCTCCCTGTCCGAGCCCGCCCCGCTGGCCGACCTCGTCACCGAACAGCCGCCCACGCTGACCCGGACCGGCGGCGGCTCGGCCCAGGCGCTGCACCGCTCGGCCGCCCGGTGAGCGCGGAGCCCCGAGCCCGGAGCGCGTGAGGCGCCGAGCCGTCCACAACGGCGTGGCGAACGCACGCGCCGTAAGCCGGAGCGGCCGGAAGCGTGACCGACGACCGGAGCCCCGGCTGCCCGCACGGGCGGCCGGGGCTCATCGGTTCTGCGGTGCGGCGGTGCTGCGGTTCAGACGCCCGCGCCGAGTGCGGAGTTGATCGTCTGCGGGTCCCCGCAGACGATCAGCAGCGCGGCGGCACGGTCGCGGGCCACGGGCAGCGCACGGGCGACGGTCTCGTCGGCGTCCCCGTTGACCGCCACCACGACCACGGGCCGGGGCTTCGCCCGGTCGACCGCGGAGGCGTCGGCGAAGAAGACGTCGTCGCCCGCGTCCTGCTGGGCCCAGTACGCGGCCTCGCCGAAGGACAGCTCGTGGGCGGCCCACGGGTGCTGCTCGCCGGTGGTGAGCACCAGGATGTCGCCCGGCGCACGGCCGGACTCCAGCAGCAGGTCGACCGTTTCCTCGGCCGCGTCGAGGGCTCCGCCGGCCGGGGCCGGGATCAGCTGGAGCTGCGGTGCGGAACGATTCTCCGACCGCCCGGCCGGAGCGCTCCCGGGCGCCGCGGAACCGGGGCCGGGTACGGGTGCGGGTGCAGGATGGGCGCGCTGTGCCGGAGGCGCGGGGCGCGCGGGGCCGGGGACCGGACGGCCGGGCCGCGGCGTGGCCGCGGAACGCGGACCGGGTACGGGACGAGGGGTCGGCGCGGTACGGCCGGCGGCCGGAGTGACGCGGGGACCCTGGGCACTCTCGTGAATCTGAGGCTCCTCGGGATTGAGGCAGGAAGGTGGTCTGTCATGGGCCGACGTGGTCGGTCGGCACCGTCGGTGGGGCGCCTGCGCGCGATCAGAATTCGAAGCCGAGCTGGCCCCCGCTTTCGAGTGCGGCCGCCTCGGCGGAAAAACGGACCTTCTTCAGGTGCTGCCACCGGGGCAGCGCGTCCAGATACGACCAGGAGAGGCGGTGATGGGGCGTGGGCCCCCGCTCCTCCAGCGCGGCCCGGTGCACCGGCGAGGGATACCCCGCGTTGGCGGCGAAGGCGAAGTCCGTGTACTCCGCGGACTCCCCGCCCAGTTCGGCCATCATCCGGTCGCGGTGCACCTTGGCGATGACCGAGGCGGCCGCCACCACGATGCAGGACTGGTCGCCCTTGATGACCGTACGGACCTTCCAGGGGGCGCCCAGGTAGTCGTGTTTGCCGTCGAGGATCACCGCGTCGGGCCGCACCGGCAGCCCCTCCAGGGCCCGTACGGCGGCGAGCCGGAGCGCGGCCGTCATCCCGAGGTCGTCGATCTCCTGCGGAGAGGCGTGCCCCAGGGCGTGGGCGGTGACCCAGCTCTCCAGCACCGGAGCCAGCTCGGCACGCCGCCGGGGCGTCAACAGCTTGGAATCGGTGAGACCTTCGGGCGGTCGGCGCAGGCCGGTGACCGCGGCACACACGGTGACGGGTCCGGCCCACGCCCCGCGTCCGACCTCGTCGACACCGGCAACGGTCCTGGCACCGGCGGTAGCGCGAAGCGAGCGCTCGACGGTGTGCGTGGGTGGTTCGTACGGCATGGCGCCAGCCAGCGTACGCCGAGAGCGACGGCAGCAACACCCCGGGGCACCGTGCACACCGAGATTCGGCCGCCGGGCCCGGGCCGGGTGTGCGACCGGAGCGCGTGCGCACCGGCGCGGGCACGTGACCGGCAGGGGCGTACGCCGTCGTTCGAGGGGCAGTACGGCGGATCGTACGGGCGATCGGCACGGAAGACCGGTACGGGCCGTGCTCGTCGGATCAGTACGGGTCGTACTCGTCCCGGTCCCGCTCGTAGCCGTCCTGCTCGCCCTCCCGCTCCCCTTCCCGTACGCCGTCGGTGCCCAGGCCGTAGCAGGTTCCGCGGTCCACGGACACGGGCCGCTCGCGGAGGATCTCCGCAGCCCGCGCCTCGCCCCAGCTTGTGGCGTACCAGGGCGAGTCGGAGCCGCGCAGCTCGCGCTGGACGGTCCGAAGCGCGCAGGAGCGCTGGGGTTCCGGCAGGCGGTCCAGGGCCGGTACGGCGTCGGCGGAGAGGTCCCTGAGGTAGTCGAGGTCGATCGAGCCCCGGTCCTCGAAGCGCCGGACGTTCTGCTCGGCGACGACCGCGTCCGGCGAGATCAGCCCGAAGGCCAGTACGGCTCCCGCCGCGCTGACGGCGATCGCGCGCGGCAGGAACCTGGCGCCGAAGACCCCGGCCGCCAGGATCAGGACGAAGACGGTGCCGAGCCACAGCTCCATCGCTGCCACGGAGATCCGGAGCCGGGTCAGCCCGTACTCGTCGACGTACAGATCCATGCGGCGCAGCGCCGATGCGACGACGACGAGGGTGAGCACGCAGAGGGTGCCGAGGACGGCGCGGACCAGCGTGCGGTCCCGGGCGGAGCCGCGCGGCGCCCAGCGCAGGGCGAGGGCGATCACCAGGAGGGTGAGCAGGGTGGCCCAGAGGAGCTGCCAGAAGCCCTGGCGGGCGTACTGGGCGTGGTCGAGCCCGGTCGCCTCCCGCACCTTCTCGTAGCCACCCAGGAGGACGACCAGCTGGAGCGTGATGAAGGCGGCGAAGAGCAGGTTGAGGACGATGAGCGGAAGTGCCCATTCCATACGTGCCCGGGGCTTGCCCGGCTTGACGGTGAGCCCGTCCCAGCGCACGGGTGCGGCGGCGGTACGGGCGGCGGCCAGCGCGCCGACGAGCCCCACCAGGAAGAGGAACGTCCGCCACGGGCCGTCCACGATCGACACATCGGGGATGAGCCGGCCCAGCAGGTCGGCGAAGGCGGCGTCGGCGCTGGCGAAGAGCGTCCCGAAGACCACCAGGAGCCCGAGGGCCACGGCCGTGGTGCGTATGCCGGTGGCCCAGCGCCCCCGGGAACCGTCGGCCCGCTCCCGTACCCCGCGCCAGCCCCACCGGACCCCCGGCCCGATGGAGTCGAGGAGGCCCACGGAGCCGATCAGCACGCCGGGCCAGCTCCGGCTGCCGTGCAGCGCGAGCGAACCGAGCGCGAAGGCCGACACGACGGCCAGGAAGGTCGGCCAGCCCGCGTCCCGGAGGGCAGGGACGGCGAGTAGCGCGAGGCCGCCGACGGCCCAGGTGGCGGTCCAGGGCCGCAGCCGACGGCCGGCCTCCCGCGCCGCGAAGGCGGCGGCCAGGGCGGCGGGGACGGCGACGATCAGGAGGTTCACCCCGAGGCCGTCGCCCAGCAGGAGCGCGCTGAGCACGGCGGTGGCCAGGACCGCGGCGAGGACGGCGGGCGGGGCCGGGGGCGGCGCGGCCGGACGGAGCCTGGCCGTCGCGCTGGGTCGCTTCACCGGGGGCTGCCAGGGCCCGCCGGGGTGCGGGGGCGGGGCCTGACGCGGAGGCGGAGCCTGAAGCCGGGGCGGCGCGGCAACCGAGGCGGCGGCGACCGGGGAGGCTGCGGCTGGCGTGGCGGCGGCCGCCTGCGTGGCGGCAGCAGGAGAGGCAGCGGCCGGAGAGGGCTGTTGCGGAGTCGGCGGACGGTCGGCCGACGGCTCCGCCGCCGTGGACGCCCCGGCCGGTTCTGCCGCCTCGGACGGCTTGGACGCCCCGGACGGCTCGGACGGATCAGACAGCTCGGACGGTTCTTCGGACATGGGACCCCTCCCCCACCGGGCCCACGCACGACCTCGGGTGGCGCGTGGTCCAGGCATCTCATTCGGCGCGCGTCCGTGCAGGTCGACCGGTGGACCAGGGGACGGCGTGGCCGAAAGATTAGGTCCCGAACCGCTGTCCGCGAACACTCGGAGTGAGGCTGTGGCAGGACCGTGACAGAGCGTCGGCTCGACGCCCCACGGTCCGAGGGGCCTCGGCGCCCGTACGGTCAGTGGCGCGCCGGGACCAGCCAGCCGGGAGGCTCCTCCGTCTGCGCCAGCCACTCGGCGGGCGGAGCCCCGGCCGTACCGGCGGCGACGACACCGCCGACGATGGCGCAGGTCGTGTCGACGTCACCGCCCGCCTGGGCGGTCAGCCAGAAGGCCTCCTCGAAGTTCCCGAGGCTCCTGGCCGCCGACCACAGGGCGAACGGCACGGTGTCGTGGGCACTGGTCCGGCGGCCGTTGCCGAGGACCGCGGCGACCGTCCCGGCGTCCTGGTAGTCGAGCATGTCGCGGGCCCTGCGCAGCCCGGCGCCGACCGCGCTGCGGGGCACGAGCGCGATGACGCCGTCGAGCAGCTCCTCGGGCGTCGGCGGTCCGTCCGGGGCGGCGGCGAGCGAGGCGGCCGCCGCGACGGCCATCGCGCCGACGACGGCCTCTCGGTGCTGGTGGGTGGTGTACGAGGAGATCTCGGCCTGGTGGGTGGCCTGCTCCGGGTCGTCCGCGTACCAGGCGCCGAGCGGGGCGATCCGCATGGCCGAACCGTTGCCCCAGGACCCCTGTCCGTTGAAGAGCGCCGAGGCCAGCTCGCGCCAGTCGCCGCCCTCCCGGACGAGCCGGAGCAGCCGGTTCACGGCGGGGCCGTACCCGCGGTCGAAGTCGTGGCGCTCGGCGAAGGAGGTGGCGAGCGCGTCCTGGTCGATGCGGCCGTGGGCGGCGAGCACGGCCAGGACCGAGGAGGCCATCTCGGTGTCGTCGGTCCACTGCCAGGGGCCGGGCGGCAGGACGCGCTGCTTGAGCAGCGGGTAGTTGACCGGGACGAAGAACTGGGAGCCCAGGGCGTCTCCCACGGACAGGCCACGCAGACTGGCCAGGGCGCGTTCGAAGCGCCGCTCGGAAGCAGAATCAACGGTCATCGCCCTGCCACTCTATCCGGTACGGCCGTACGGCTCAGGGGTGCGCCAGCGCTGGAAGGGGCGGTCGAGGGTGTAGCGGCCGTTGGCTCCGAGGAGCAGGGTCCGCGTCTCCCCGTTGCCGGGGTTGGAGAGCGATTCGAACTCGGCCACCGACCAGTGGAACCAGCGCATGCAGAAGAGCCGCATGGTCAGCCCGTGGGTGATCAGCAGGACGTTCTCCGGGTGGTCCGGCTCCTCGAAGCTGCGGTGCAGGCTCTCCAGGAACGCCCCGACCCGGTCGTAGACGTCGGCGCCGGACTCGCCCTGCGCGAAGCGGTAGAAGAAGTGCCCGTAGGCGTCCCGGTACGCCTTCTGGAGCCGTACGTCGTCCCGGTCCTGCCAGTTGCCCCAGTCCTGCTCGCGCAGCCGGGGCTCCTCGCGGACCCGGACGCGTGCCGGGTCGAGATCGAAGGCCCGGAACGTCTCGTGGGTCCGGCGGTACGGCGAGATGTAGACGCTCACCCGCTCGTCGCCGAACTGCTCGCGCAGGAGCGCCCCGGTCTCCCTGGCCTGCCGCAGCCCGGTCGCGGTGAGCCGGAGCGCGTGGTCGGGCTCCCGCTCGTACACCGTGTCGTCGGCGTTGCCCTCGGACTCGCCGTGCCGGACTAGGACAATGCGCTGCGGTCGTGCCATGCACCGACCCTAAGCGCTGTCCCGCAAAGGTCTCGGTTTCGAGTGCGGAGCGGCCCGCAGAGCTGGTGAGGTGCTCAGCCGGTGTCTCGTGAGGTGTCCAGGGACTGGGCGAAGTCGGCGAGCGTGTGGAAGTCGTTCTCGCGTAGGCCGATCCGCGGGTTGACGTGGTGGAGGAGCCCGGGCCCTTGGTGGTGGGCGGTCACGTAGGTCTGGTCCAGCTCGCTCTGTTCATCGTCCACCCAGGCGAAGGGACGGCCGCCTGCGTAGTCCACCAGCGGTCCGGTCTTCCAGTGGACTCCATCAGGGCGTTCTTGGAGTAGGGCGCGGCCGAAGTCCACAAAGGGAAGTGCCGGAAGGCCAAGGACCGGTGCGATCCACCGGTTGGCGTCGTCCATCCATGTGGTGGCCCAGCACAGCTCGAAGCCGAGCCGGAGCAGGATTCGTCCGTGCTCCGGGTTGAGCCAGACCCGCAGGGGGCGTCGTCGGGACGCAAGGCCCCTGCTGTCCTCATGAGCATCGTTCCGGGGAACTCTGAGTGTGGTGTAGCCGTCGGGACGCCTCTCCGGCTTGGCCGCATAAGGGTTGAGCGGCCCGTCCACGTCGAGGAACAGCAGAGGTCTCGTCACGGTTTCCCCCCGGGTCTTGCTCACTGTGGACTGCCCCGAGCACCGTAGCTGTGGGATCGACTCGGCATGAGGCCGGCCTGAGAGATGATCATGATGTGGCGAGTGTGATCACGGCATCGGAGCCGTCCTGGATAACCCCGTTCGCGGGGCTGAGCCCGCGCTGTTTCGGCAAACTGCTGACCACACTGCGACGCGATGGAGCAGATGGGGTCCACCGAGGCCGACCGTGGAATCTGCCGCTGGAGGACCGAGTTCTGCTGGTCATGGCCTACTGGCGCACCAATTTTGCGGCAGCTCGCTCCGCTGTTCGGCGCAAGGACGCCGTGCTCATCGTGGACGGCACCCTGGTTCCCACCCGCGACCACACCATTGCTGAGCGGTCCAAGAACTACCGGTATTCCACCAACCACCAGGTCGTCATCGACGCCGACACCCGCCTCGTCGTCGTGGTCGGCCAGCCGCTCGCCGGGAACCGCAACGATTGCAGGGCATGGGAGGAGTCCGGCGCCAAAGCCGCCGTCGGCAACACCGTCACGATCGCCGACGGCGGCTACCCAGGCACCCGACTCGTCATCCCCCACCGCCGGCAGCCAGGCCAGGCCGAACTCCCGGACTGGAAAGAGGAACACAACAAGTCCCACAAGCAGGTCCGCGCCCGGGTCGAGCACGTCTTCGCCCGCATCAAGACGTGGAAGATCCTCCGCGACTGCCGCCTCAGAGGCGACGGCGTCCACCACGCCATGCTCGGTATCGCCCGGATGCACAACCTCCCCCTCGCCGGATAGGCGAGCCGACTGGAAGGCGGCCACCATGCCCGAGGCGGCTTCAAGATCTTTGCGGGACAGCCCTTAGCCGAGCCGTGCGCCGACTCCGTCGTCGAGTACGAGCCGGCCTCGTAACTCACCTTGCCCGTGGAGACAGGCTTCTCCCTCTCGATGCAGGCGGACTCGTCGCCGGACCCGGGCGGGCGCGGCGGAATCGTCGCCCGACCCGTGCGGGCGGCCGCAGATCAAAAGCAGGCATGAAAGAAATCGAATAGCAGCACCTCAGCGAGTCAGGCTTGGTGGTGTTCGACATCACCGCGGCCGACGAGGAAACCGCCCTGCAAGTGATGGCCGGTCTGGAGAGGCAGTGGGCCACCTCCGGAACGGCCACGCTCCGGCGTACGCCAGGCATCCCCGGGGTCCAGGCCCGGGTGTATGCCGACACCCGGCGCTCCGGGACCGAGTAGTAAGGGGCCGGACTGGTCGCAGGCATCCTGCGGTATCCCACCCGTTCGGGTGGGGTGCTGGTGGTTGTTTCCGGCGCGTAACCGGGCATCCCAGGAGAAGGCCCTCACCAGCAGGCGCGGGCCTTCCACGTCCGAACCCTGGATGTCTGGCCTATCCACTTTCAAGAATTACAGGAACGATTCCAGGGTCTTCGCCGCGAAGCTAACGCTTGACGGCCTACGGCTTGAGAATCGCTATGACAAATCCGCTGAGAGCTCCAGCTCCTCCGAAAACGAGGGCCGTCTGCCAGAGCGCTCCGTCGAACAGGCCGAGCAGTGCGGCAAGCATTCCCATAGCGCTTGCTATCGCGGCCGTTCCAAGGACGAGCGGAACGGATTTTCGCCATCCACCACTATCCATGCTTCTCCTGCTCCGAGTTACCGGAATACGGCAGATCCGAGCGGTCCGACCAGACCGGCGAGCGCACCTCCCAGAGCCCTGTTTTCGCGCTCGGCCGGGGTGCCGCCGGCGATAGCTGCTCCTACACCACCTGCGCCAGCCCCCCACAAGGCGGCAGTCACTGCACCCGCAGCTATGCAACCGACGCCAGCGGTGCCTGCACACGCAACCGCAACCGTCGCTACGGCTACGCCCCCTGCGAGCGTGCCAGCCACTATTCCGACGCTGTCGGCAAAGCTGAGGAGCCCGGACGGGTCGATGGTGTTGACGGGGTCGCCTGCGGCGTAGAGGTAGGGGTTCTTTTCCTGGCCGGAGGGGTCGGGGGTGGTGAAGCGGCCGATGTTGGGGTCGTAGTAGCGGGCCGCGAAGTGGTAGAGGCCGGTGGGGTCCTGGTAGCCGCCGGCGAAGCGGTAGGGCTGGAGGACCTGTTCGGTGGTGGTGGCGCGTTGGACGCCGCGGGGGCTATACCCGTAGGTGTTGACCTTCGTGCCCGCCTCGTCGGCCAGGGCCACGACGCTGCCGAGTGCGTCGGTCAAGTAGTAGGGGTTGTTGCCCCCGCGGGTCATGGAGTTCAGCCTGCCCCTCGGTATACCGCTGAGTCGGCATGAATTACCTTTTACGCCACAAGGGCCCGTCCGGAAGGGAGGGCCCTTGTGGCAGGATACAGCCACTGGACTATCTGCGAAATGAGACCTGTAGCCTCACTTTTTCAGCATTGACCGAGCCTTGTAGAAGGCTAGGCCGATGGCAATTGCCCCGCCGACGATCATTGCTGCGGTACGAAATCCAGGGTGAGCGTCACCCGCGATGACGCTCACAACTACCGAGGCGACGAGAAGAAGAACCGCCAAGGGGACGTAGAAGGGCTGGGCGCCTTGCTCGGTCATATCGTCTTCCCTTCATCCGTCAGCAATTCTCTGAGAATCCGCATCCAACCGCCACAGCCAGTCCCGTCTGAGCCCCAACAAGTCCCACGGCAGTAAGGACTGTCAGAGACGCGCCACCTGTAGGGACAGCAGCCGCCAAACCGACGACGGCGATCGTGGTAGTGATGGTGTCCATGACCGACCACAGTCCGGTGGGGTCGATGGTGTTGACGGGGTCGCCTGCGGCGTAGAGGTAGGGGTTCTTTTCGAGGCCGGAGGGGTCGGGGGTGGTGAAGCGGCCGATGTTGGGGTCGTAGTAGCGGGCGGCGAAGTGATAGAGCCCGGTGGTGTCCTGGTAGCCGCCGGCGAAGCGGTACGGCTGCGGTATCTGCTCGCTCGTGCCCGCACGCTGGACGCCGCGCGGGCTGTAGGCGTACGTGTTGACCTTCGTGCCCGCTTCGTCGGCCAGGGCGACGACACTGCCGAGTGCGTCGGTCAGGTAGTAGTGGTTCTTGCCCCCGCGGGTCATGGAGTTCAGCGTGCCCCCGGGTTCGCGGTTGAATCCGGTGTCCACTCCGGCCGTCGATGTGGCGGAGAGGCCGAGGGGTCCGTTGTGGAAGAAGGTGTCGCCGAGCTTGATGCGCTCGGACTGGTCGGTCGAGCCGTACTGGCCCGCATAGGTCTTACCGCCGGTGGTGATCGACGTCATCTGCGAGTAGTCCGACCACGTGACCCCAGTGCGGGTGGACTCGGGGGTGGAAGCGCCGGCCGTTTCGTTGCCGATCTGGTCGTAGGACCAGTTGGTGGTGGAGCCGTTCTTCGCGGTGATCTGCTGGGCGTCGTTGATCGTGTAGGTGGTGCCGCGCGGGCAGCCCTTGTCCACGCCCTGCGAGGTGAGGTTCCCGGCGAGGTCGTAGCAGTACTGCCAGGAGGAGTTGAGCGTTGCGCCCTTGTTCTCCGCCGCGTAGGAGAAGCGGCCGGCGCTGTCGTACTCGTAGCTCGTCTTCGTCCCGGCGACCGCGTCTGTGGTGGTGCGGATCTTGGTCCCGTCGGTCGCCCCGCCGCTTCCGTAGCCGTAGGTGTAGGCGAGGTCGACCAGGGTGCCCTTGGGGCTGGTGGCCTTGATCTTCTCCGGGCGGCCGGACTTGTCCGGCGTGACTGTCTGCACGGTGTTGCCGGGGTAGGTGGTCGTGGTGCGGACGTCGTTCTTGTTGTACGCGTACTTCGTGACCTCGCCCGTCGGGTCCTTCAGCTCGGTGAGCTTGTTGACCTTGTTCCAGGTGTAGCCGGTCAGGCCGGCGGGGTCCTGGTAGGTGTCGACGTTGCCCGCGGGGGTGTAGGCCAGGACGGTCTGCGAGCCGTTCTGGAGGGTGCGGACCGTCTCCCGGGAGAGCGGGTCGAAGGCGTACTTGATCACACCCGTGCCGTCGGAGCGGAGGGTGAGGTTGCCGTCAGCGTCGTACTCGTAGCTGACCGTCTGGTAGTTGGAGGAGTCGACCTTCTTGACCCGGTCGCGATGGTCGTAGGTGTAGAGGGTGGTGATGCCGCGGGCGTCCCTGGCCGAGGAGATCCGGCCGAGGTCGTCGTAGGTGTAGGTGGTGGTGCCCAGCGGTGCCGGGGCCTTGACCGTCTTGAGGTTGCCCTTGGCGTCGTAGGTGAAGGTGGTGGCGACCGACTTGGACGCGGTCATCTTCGTGGTGACCTTGCAGACCTGGCCTTCGAACCCGCCGCAGGTCGGGGTGGCGGGGTTGTACTCGAAGGACTGGTTGCCGCCGCCCGTGCCCTGGACCGCGACGGACCTGGTGTTGCCGGCCGTGTCATAGGTGTAGTCGGTCTTCTCGCCGTCCGCCGTCGTCGACCGGCCGGGCAGGTCGGTGCCCGCGATCGTCTGGTAGCCCGTCACACTCGCCGTCGCGCCGGTGGGGAGGGTGGAGCCGGTGGGGTTGTTGCGGGCGTCCCACCCGTACGTGGTGACGTTGCCGCCCACGCCGCCGGTGCCCATGGCGTCGGTGGCCTCTTGCACGTTGTTGTTCGCGTCGTACTTCCTGGAACGCGACCGCTCCAGAGCATCGGTGACCTTCGTGACACGGCCGTCCGCGTCGTGCTCGTACGTCGTCGCGTGGTTCTCGGGGTCGGTGACCGTGGTGGTGCCGGCGTCGTCGAACGAGGCGGCGGAGTACGCGTAGGTCCAGGTCGGGCCCGTGTGCCCGGAGCCGTTCAGTTCGGTGGCGCGGAGCATCGAGGTGACGCGGTTCTCACCGTCGTAGGTGAAGACCGTCACCCGCCCCTCCGGGGTGGTGATCTTCGTCAGACGGTCCGAGGAGTCGTAGCCGAACACCGTGGCCTTGCCCTCGGTGTCCGTCGTCTTCACCAGACGGTCGTCCCCGTCGAGGTCGAAGACGGCGGTGCGGCCCGTGTGGTCCTTGGCCTGCCACTGGTTCGGATACGTCTTGACCAGGTCCACCCAACGCCCGGAACGGGTTTCGGTGAGCTTGAAGCCCTTGTGCTCATCGCCCTCGTCGTGCTGCGTGACGGTGATGGCCCCCTTGTTGCGGTCGGTGACCTTCGTCAGCGTGCCGTGCTGGTCGTAGGTGTCCTTGGAGCCGGACCTGCGGTCGGTCAGCGTGTGGGTGCCGTCCGCGTTCTTCCTCAGGTCCTTGGAGTAGCCCTTCGGCGTGCTGAAGCTTCCGTCGGCGTTCTTCGTGAAGGACGCCGCGTCCCCGGTGGCGCCGAAGAGCACCACTTCGTTCGCGTAGAGCGAGAGGTAGCGCTCGTACTCCTGCCACCACCGCTGCGACACCTTGCCCCACGGGGCGTCCAACGAGTTGTAGGTACGGGCCAGCCGCAGCTTCTGCCCTACGCCGGCGACGTCGAAGTCGGTCGCGGCGAGCATGAGGTTGCCGTTGGACAGGTCGATCCTCGCCACCAGCGAGTCCGTGACCCGGACATCGGAGAACTGGTGCCAGGGCACCGCCCCCTGACCCCGCGGCACCCAACTGCGCACGGCCGCCGAACGAGCCGCCGACGACGAGGTGCTCTCGCCGGTCTTGGCCCGCTCCTTCTGCGCGGCCCGCCAGGCGGCCTCTGCCGCCGACGGAACGGGCTCCTCGACGTTGGCCGGCGGCCTGTTGGCTCCGACTTTGACCGGCGGTACGGATTCCGGATCGACCTTCTTGCCCCAGACAGACACCGCAGTCGGAGCTGAGGCCGGGTCCTCACCCGGCGCGGCCAGCGCCGGCAGCGCGGAAGCACCCAAAGCGGCCACCACCAAGGCCGCCGTCAAAGCACCTCTGCGAGATGTACGGGCACGCCGAAACGGCGTGCCGGAAGCACGCGAAACCATGCGATCCCCCCACGGGATGTGTAGGCACGGTGGCCTCCCCGGGCCACCGGAAGCCCACACGCTGCCACGCTCCCTTCACGCGACACGAACACGTTCCCGAGCACAAACACGTAAACGTGCCAGATCAAGCCGACTTGATTGCCCCTGTTCCTCCTGGAGTGTCATCCACCATTCCCTCTCTTGCCCTATGGCAACAGTTTCTGCATCAAAGAAACCGGGCCGAAACCCGACCAGCGAAACACCCCCTGCGCTGACGGAATCTGCTCCGCGAGCTGCCTGCAGGGTGAGCTCTTCCCGGTCACCCATTGCTGGGGTTGGGGTGAAGATACGGGTCGCCCCGCCCCGTGAGAATCAGAAGTAAGACCACGACGTCCAATTCCACCGGGTGCACCTTGCGGACATGGGCCAGGTCCGGACGCGGAAGGTCTGCGAGCTCGACGGCCAGGTCGTCTCCCAGGAGGAGATCGGCAAGGGGTACGAGATCGCGAAGGACCAGACGGCCCCGGTGACGGACGAGGAGCTCGAGCAGATGCCGCTGCCGACGGCGAAAGCGATCGAGATCGCCGCGTTCGTCGACGCCGACACGATCGACCCGGTCCGCATCAGCGACTCCTACTACCTGGCCGCCGACGGACAGGTAGCCGCCAAGCCCTACACCCTGCTCCGGGCTGACGGTGACGTAGCCGGCCGGGCGGTCGGCGGACCCTTCGTCAGGATGCGGCCCGTAAAGAGCTTCAGGTCCACGGAGGCCTCTGGCCGCAGAGGTGCAGCGGCGGCGATGTCGCGCGCGGCGCCCCGGGTGCCCGGGGGCCTACACGGGGACTTGCCTTCAGGTAGCGCTTGCCCATCCCAAGATCGAGTGAAGTTACTCATCGGTCACCCGGTCTGTCCAGAGTCCGAATCTGTGATCCAGCGCCCTTCGGCGGAGTCGTGCACATACGCGGGCCTCCCTTTGGCCCCGCTCGTGCGGAACGGCTTCCCGCCGTCCGTGATCCGCACCGTCCCCGTACGGCCCCCGGCACTCCACTCCAGCTCCAGGTACCAGCGGCAGTCGCAGGCCGCCGTCCGCGCGAAGACCAGCAGTTCCTCGGGGTCGGATGAGGTGACTTTGTACGGGAAGGAGACGGCCGGAATCTTCCTGACCTCGGCGCCGGAGGCGTCAAGGCCGTCGACGGGCCTCGCGAGCGGGCGCGGCCGGTCGAGGTCCACGGCGAAGTGGCGCGGGGTCACGGCGCCGCCACAGCCGTCGTCCATCCGGTACGCGTTCCACAGCAGCGGCGCGGCGCGGTCGACCACGCGGACATGCAGGGCATGAAGGACGACAGCGTCGGACTGCGACCGGCCCTGGACCGTGATCCGCACCAGCGCCTCCCCGCCGTGCACGGCACCGTGCGTCCCGGCCCACGCCCCGGCGTCGGCCGCAACCGGCGGCGCGGCAACCGCGCGGGGGGCGAGGTAGGTGTGCCCGCAGCCGCCCTCCCAGAGCTGGGAACCGATGCTCCAGGTGAAGGGGAGAGAGGCTGCCGTCCGCTCCGGAGGGGGCGAAGCGGGAGCGGGGGCGGAAGCCCTACGGGTGGGGTGGCCGAGCAGGGCGGCGAGGGCGAGCACGACGAGGGCGACGGCGGCGGTGACGAGGAGGGGAGCGGGGGCGCCTCGACGGGGGCGGGCGCGGGGCGCCTCCGGCGCAGACAGGTCCGGGGCGGACGGGTCCGGGGCCTGGTTCCGGCGGGACGGTTCCGGGTTCGATTCCTGCGCGGCCGACATGGCCGGCACAGGCGGGGGCGCGGGCGAGGCCGCCCGGCGGCGGGCGCGCTCCGCCTCCGTCCAGGCCGCCTGCAGAGCCCGCCGTTCCTCCTCGTTGGCCCCGCACAGCCGGGCGAGGCGGTCGATCACGGCGAACTCCTCCGGGACGGTCGCGCCCGAGCAGTAGCGGTGGAGGGTGGACGCGCTGACGCTCAGCCGCCGGCCCAGCGCCTCGTAACTCCTCCCGTCCCGCGCCTTCAGCGTGCGCACGAGCCCCGCGAACTCATCGACGGCGGCGTCCTTCGGCATTCCATCCCCCTCGACCTTGTGTCCCATCCTTCACGTCCTTGCACGTCAGAGGGGGTGGAATGGTTCCTGGAATGGCTGCGGGACGGCTGGTGGGCCCGTGATCGTTGCAGTCGGCGGGCGCCGGCCCCACGCTGGTTGAGCACTGACCGAACGAACGACCCAACGGGGGATCCACCGCCATGAACAAGCTCCGCACCGCACTCGCCGCCGCAGCCGCTGCCGCTCTGGGCCTCGCGGCCCTCGCCACAACCCAGGCGCAGGCCGCTCCCCAGCCCGCCTTCCTCGCCGCCTCCCAGATGCCGCCTTCGTCGACGCCGTGGAACGCCACCCAGGTCTTCACCGGCATCCCGGAGAACGGCGGCGTCCTCTGCGCCCCGTACAAGATCCCGGCGCAGAACACCCGCTACCGCGAGTTCAACACCGAGCTCGACACCAACGGCGTCCAGGTCACCACCGTCGCCCGTACCGAGACCGACGCCGTGAAGCTGGTCGACACCCTCCGCAAGTCCCTCGCCGGCTGCGGCCCCCTGCTGGAGCAGCAGAACCCGGGCCTGCAGGCCGTCAGCGCCTCCCACGGCAAGCTCGCCGTCGAGGAGGGCGCCTGGGTCTACAGCCTGGACACCGCCGACCCGCAGATCGGCATCTCCGACATCCACCTGTTCTCCGTCGGCCGCGACGGCCGCACCGTCACTCTCGTCCGCTGGGGCCAGATGGGCGATCTCGAGGACGCCCCGCTGGCCGCCTTCCGCACCACGACGAAGACCGCCGTCAACAAGCTTCACTGACCCGGGGGCTGACCACAGCTCGAGAGCGGCGCGTCCGGGTTCCGGTCGCGCCGCTCTCGTGCCCACCTGCTCCGCCGGCGGAGCAGAGGCGCCGGACTGCTGCCGGGATTCCGCACAGCCGATGTGCGGACACCGTGCGACGAACGAACGCCGACAGGCTCAGTCGGCACCCGGGCCCCACGCCGTACCGGTGACCAAGCGTCCGGCGACCGCGTCGGGGCCGTCGCTGATCTGAAGCGTGACCGGACTATCGGGCGTACAGGAAAGACGCCACAGGTCCCGTCGGCCCCCTGCCGGCATGCCGGGGTCCCCGCGACCGCGACGCCGCAGGGTGCGCCCGCCGAATCCCCGCGCACTACGCCGCAGTGCGACTGCTGCTCCCTCATGGCTGCAGCCCCACGTGGTCGCCGCGTACGCCTTCCTCGCCGCACGAACGAACTTGCCGACCAAAGACCCCTCTCACAGCGCCGACCAGGCTGCCGAGCATGGGCCGAAGGGGTCACCGGCGGACTGGAAACCGGCCGCGCCGAGAACCCGATCCTGCGCGCGTTGCTGCACACCGTCGCCGCCAGGAACTTCCCCACCACTGGGTTTGCACCTACCTACAAGGCGCCATCGAGGAGCTGGACTTCACCTGCTTCGCCACCGAGGCGGACTTCCAACGCTACGTCGACAACGTTGCTCAACCGCACTGGTGCTGGTCGAGGACCTGCAACTTCAAGGTGGCGGCGACACGGCCTTCCGCCCAGCAGCCGACACCTCGCCGAAGCGCTCCAACGCCTCGACCACCTCACCGACCTCGCCGATGACCTGGTACAAGGACGCCTGTACCTGCCACAGCACGACCTCGACCACTGCGATGCCTTTCGCGTCGCACTCCAACAAGGCGACGACATACCGGCGACCCGCGCCTTGATCACCCTCACCTGCCAAAAGACCAGGAAGGCGCTGACTGCGGCACATGCCCTGCTTGACGCCACCGCACCCCGCTTCCAGCCGCTACGGCGCGCCCTCCAGCTCGTCCGGGACGTCAACGACACGCCGACCGGCGAGGCCCGCAACGGCTTTGTACCGGAGAGGCTGTCCAGGTCCGCCGCCTGCCCCCCGTCGTGCGGCCCCGGCTGGCTCGTGCCGGCCGCCCGCGCCTTGCCCCGAGCGCCGTCCGACGGCACGGGCGCGGACGCCGTACCGCAAAGAGTTCCGCCCTCGCTTCCCTCCCGCCGGGCTGCGGGGCGACTGTCACCGCCCCGTAGCCGTCAGCCCGCCGCGCCGTCGAACAGCCGGCTGTAACGCAGTCGCAGGGCCCGTTCCGTGCTGGCCGTCAAGGTGACCAGGGTCAGCACAGCGTTGCCCCAGAACGACAGGCGGACCGGCGAGGTGAAGGCACCAACGCGCTCGGCCACCGGAGGCACCTCAGTGAGCCGTTCGGCGAGCTGCGCGGCCAGGAGGACCAAGGCGACGACGAGCACGGTCAGCGAGACAATGCCGATCACACGGCTCAGCGTCGGATGCGCCTGGTCCAGGCGGGCGCGACGGCCCTCTGCGGAGGCGCTGTCCGGGACGAGCAGGTGTTCGGCGGTGCCCTGGGCGGTGACGTAGTGGCAGCGCCGTAGCCCGAAGCTGCTCAGTCGTACCTCGACGGTGCCGCCGGGAACTGGGAAGGCGGCTGGGAGCTTCGACCGGGCGTGGTGCCTGCCGTCGAGGTACAGGTCGGCCCCGGCCTCGCCGGACGTCTGGTCCTGGCCGCGCTTGACGTCCACGGCATAGACCGCCGGCCCGTCGTCGCCGTCGGGCAGCCGAAGGTAGAACAGGGAGCGGTAGGGCAGTTGCCACCAGCGGAACCGCTTGAGCGGCCGTCCGTCCCCCGAGGTGATCCGCCGGGCGGCCCGGCGGCTTCGCATCTCCTCGAACATGTCTTTCGCCTCCGTCACTCGCCTCGTGCGTACTCGCTTACTCGCTCATCCGGTCTCTTCGGCCGCGCAGGCGAGGTCCCGCTCGGGACGTTCCCCGGTGGTCAGGAACGTCGTCGCCGCGTCGTTGGCGCACGTGTTGCCGCCGTACGGGTAGACACCGTGGCCCCCCTGGTCGATCGTCACCATCGTGGCCCGCCGGCCGAAGGCTCGCCGAAGCTCCCGGGCGCCGGCCAGCGGCGTGCCCGGGTCGCGCTCGTTCTGCACCATGAGCACGTTCGACGGGCCGTGGCCGGCGATGCGCACCGGTGGTTCGATCCGCTCCCGCGGCCAGAACGCGCAGGGGTTGATGCTCGCCGTGGAGCCGCCCAGCATCGGGTACTTGAGCCTGTCGACGGCGGCATTGCGCTGGTACTCCCGGACCGTCTCCGGCCAGCGCGAGTCACCGCAGACCACGGCGAAACGCGAGGCCAGGAGGTTCTCCGTGGCCTCGGTCAGCTGCGGGAGCGGCAGTTCGCCACCCGTGTCGGCCGCCTGCCAGAACTCCGCGAGTGCGGGCATGGAGCCGTCGGCGTACAGCTGCTCGAAGGTGTACCCGCGGAACGCGGTCCCGTCGACATCCTGGACCGGTTTCGCGTCCAGCCGTTCCACGAGTTCGTAGAACTTGGCGGTGACCTGCTCGGGCGTGGTGCCAAGGCCGTACCCGTGGTGCTTGGCCGCGAAGGCCGCGAAGTCGGGGAAGCGGTCCTCCATCCCCCGGGCGAGCAACCGCATGGCCGTGACGTCGTAGCCGCCGGGGCCCATGTTGCTGTCGAGGACGATCCGGTCGCCGCGCCGCGGGAACAGCGTCGTGTAGACCGCGCCGAGGTAACTGCCGTAGGAGGCACCGAGGTACGACAGCTTCGGCTCACCTAGGGCCGTCCGGAGGCGGTCCATGTCCCGCGCGGTGTTGGCGGTGGTGGTGTGCGGCAGCATCCACGCCGTCCGTGAGCTCACGCACTGTTCGGCGATCTTCCGTGCGTACCCGGCCTCCCGCGTGACGTCGGCCGCGGTGTGCGCGTACGGCGGGAAGTTGCCGCGCCATTGCTGTTCCTCCGTCAGGTCGCAGGTCACCGGCGTACTGCGGCCGACACCGCGCGGGTCGAAGCCGATGATGTCGTAGGAGTCGAGCACTTCCTGCGGCAGCCCCGAGGCGGCGAGGACGGCTGGGTACGTCAGGCCCGAACCGCCCGGGCCGCCCGGGTTGGTCAGCAGGACGCCGCGCCGCTTCGACGGCTTCTCGCTCGCCAGCCGGGAGACGGCGACCTCGATCTGCCGGCCGTCGGGATCCCGGTAATTCAGCGGTACGCCGAGCGTCGCGCACTCCAGACGGGGCGCGGGTGCACCCTCGGGGCACGGGCCCCACTGCAGGGTGCTCGGTGCCGCTGCCGTGGTCGCCGACGACGCCGTGGCCGGCAGCGCCGTCACCGCCACCGCCGCGGTGGTGAGGGCGAGGGACAGAATTCTGCGCATGAGGTGTCCTCCTGTGGGCTCCTGCGAGGGTTTGACCGGCACCTGAACGACTCTGTTCGTCAGGCGCGGCAGACACATCGGCCTGTAGGGCCGACCCGGCTCCGACCACAGGAGAGGCACCGGTTGGACCTGGGTATAAGGCGCCTCCGTCCCCGGTCTGATCCGCCAGTCGCATCAGGTGGCCACAATGGACTGGTGAACACGGATTTCATGCCGCGGCTCGGGGTGTGGCAGCAGACCTGGCGGCTGACGGTGGCCGTGGTCGTGAGCCTGCCGATCTGGCTCTCGACCCTCGCGCTGATGCGGAGCCAGGACGGCGCTCCGGGCTCCTGGACCCTCATAGGCGATCCGTCGGTGGCCCTGGGCTGCCTGGCGGTGCTCCTGTGGCGGCGGCGGTGGCCCCTCGCGGTCGCCCTGACGGTCGCGGTCGCCTCCACCGTGTCGGCGCTCGCCACCGGCGCCGCGCTGCTGGCGCTGGGCTCGGTCGCCACGCGCCGCAGGCCGGTGGAGATGGGGGCCGTGGCCCTGGCCTACGTGACCGCGACACAGCTCGCCGCCGAGGTGTATCCGGTGCAGGATCCGGTCGGCGCGTGGTGGTGGGTCCAGTTGGCGATGCCGGCGCTGACCGCCGGGATTGCGGTGGCCGTCGGCATGGCGGTCGGGGCGCGGCGCGTCGAGGTGCGGTCCCTGCGGGAGCGGGCGGAGAGCGCGGAACGGGAGCAGAGCGCGCGGGCGGCGCAGGCACGGGCCCTGGAGCGCAACCGGATCGCCCGCGAGATGCACGACGTCCTCGCGCACCGCATCTCCCTGGTCGCCATGCAGGCCGGAGTGCTCGACCACCGCGGTGACCTCTCGGCCGAGGAGAGTCGCGTCTTGGTTCGCGGTATCGCCGAGGGATCCCACCAGGCGCTGGAAGAGCTACGGGAGGTCCTCGGCGTGCTCCGCGCCGAGCCCGGCCACCCGGAGCCGCCGCAGCCGTCCCTCGACCGGGTACCCGACCTGGTGGCGGACGCCCGCGCCTCGGGGCTCGACGTCCAGCTCACCGACGCCGTCACCGGCAACCCGCCCGACAGCGTCGGACGGACCTGCTACCGGATCGTCCAGGAAGCCCTGACCAACGCGGCCAAGCACGCACCCGGCGCAGTCGTAGAGGTGACCCTCGACGGCGCGGCGGGCGGCACCCTGGACGTCGGCGTCCGCAACGGACCGGCCCTCCTTCTGCTCACCGCACCGCCACCGGCCTCCGGCTTCGGCCTGCTGGGGCTCGGTGAACGGATCACCCTCGCCGACGGCGGGCTCGACCACCGTCCCACGCCCGAGGGCGGGTACGTTCTCACCGCACGGCTGCCCTGGCCTGACGACCCCGGTCACAACCACAGCCACCTTCACAGCCACACCCACAGCAACGAAGGGAGCACATGAGTGGAAAGCCGACACGATTCCTCACGGCCCGTACGCGTCGTCGTCGTCGACGACGAACAACTGGTACGCATGGCACTGCGGCTCATCATCGACGGCGAACCGGACCTGACCGTCGTGGGGGAGGCGGGCGACGGGAACGCCGCGCTGGCCGTCGTGGACGAGCAGCGGCCCGACGTGGTGCTGATGGACGTACGGATGCCGGGCCGGGACGGTCTGGTCACGACCCGGGAGCTGCTCATCCGGCCAGCGCCGCCCCGGGTGCTGATGCTTACCACCTTCGACTCCGACGACCTGGTGCTCGGGGCGCTGCGCGCCGGGGCCCTCGGCTTCGTCCTCAAGGACACCCCGCCCGCCCGCATCCTCGACGCGGTGCGGAGCGTCGCGGAAGGCAATCCGGTGCTGTCCCCTGTGGCCACGGCCCGGGTGATCGCCGCGGCCACCGGCCCGGACTCCTCTCGCGCCCGAGACCGTTCCCGCGAGACCGCGCGGCAACGCCTGTCCGTGCTGACCGAACGGGAACACGAGACCGCCCGGGCCATCGCGGACGGACTGGGCAACCCGCAGATCGCCGAGCGGCTGCGCATCACCGTCGCGACGGTCAAGGCCCACACCGGCAGCCTGTTCGCCAAGCTGGCGGTCGAGAACCGGGTACAGGTCGCGCTCCTGGTCCGCGACGCAGAGGATTGAGAGGCCGTCATGTCCGTTTCTGGTAGCGGCCTCGTCCGGGCCGGCCGAGGCCGAGCTGGCGGCTGAGCTGACAGGAGCCCCGGCCCGGGAGCGCCTCGCCGGACCGATGGGGGCGCGCGGGAGTTGCGGAGATTGCTGAGAACTGTGAAACCCTCGTTCATAGGCGCCGTACTGATGTCCGGCGGGGCCGTCGCCACTGCGGCGGGAGCGGCCATGTATGTCCTTCCGGGCCCCGGCCTCCCTGTTGTCGTCGGAGGGCCGGCAGCACTCGGCTTGGGAGCTGCCGTCCGCGCCGCCAGCGGACCTGAGGGCCGGATTGCTCGTCGGCCCGGGTGAGCTTCCCGACCTCCGGCATCGCCAACAGACCGCGGCCGCTCACCCGGCTCACCATCCAGGTGACCACCGGTAAAGGGCAGACGGCCGGTCGCCGGAGGAACACCGCTCGGCCGGAGACGTTCCCGCCCAGCAGCGGCGCCCTTGGGGCCTTCCGCAGCGCACGAGGGCCCCGAGCCGGGGAGGGGGAGGCGGCTCGGGGCCGGTTGCTGGAGCATGCGGCTCCAGCGGGTGGCGACGTGCGGCAGGCTCGCCATCCTGTGCTCACGGAAGGGAGCGCTGCCGCGTCATCGCGTGGCAGGTGCGGAACGTGGTGGTCAGGCCTTGGGCATCAGGACGGTGTCGACGATGTAGACGGTGGCGTTGGCGGTGGGGACGTTGCCGCAGACGACCTTGGAGTTGTCGTTGACGGTGTAGTCCTCGCCGGAGCCCTTGGTGGCCAGGGTGGACTTCTGGAGGGTTTCGAAGGTGCCGCTCTCAAGGGCTTGCGGGGTGAGCTTCTCGCCGACGACGTGGTAGGTCAGGATGTTGGTGAGCATTTCCTTGTCGGCCAGGACCTTGTCCAGGTCGGCCTTCGGGATCTTGGCGAACGCGTCGTTCGTCGGCGCGAACACGGTGATGTTCTGCGCGTTGTTGAGGGTGTCGACCAGACCGGCCTTCTTCACGGCGGTGACCAGGGTGGACAGGGCGGGGTTGTTGGAGGCGGCGGTGGCGACCGGGTCCTGGGCCATCCCGTCGAAGGATCCCGCCCCGTCCTGCGGAACCGACGCGCACGCCGGGCCGAACGGCCCGTCCATGGCAGTGCTCTCCTCCTCCGCCGGGCTCGACTGCTCCTCGGCGGGAGCGGAGCTGCTGGCGTTGTCGGCGGCCGCGTCGGAGGAGCTGTCGTCTCCGCCGCAGGCGGCCAGGGTGAGGGGCAGGGTGACGGCCGCAGTGACGGCGATGGCGGCACGGCGGTAGCGGAAGGCGTTCACGGGAAGTCTCCTGTGCGTTCGAATGGTCACTCTCAGTGCCGCCTGAGGGCTGCAAGGGCTCGGTCCCGGCACGGAGAGGTTCACGCCGGCAAGCGCTGTGAGAAGCGGGGAAAGCTGATCAGCGAGGTTGTCTCCGAAGCGCGGCGGGAACAGCGCTGGGTCCGTGTCGGGCCACACGCATCTCGTTGATCGTCATGCCTGCTATTCGAAGCAACCAGCTCTTCGGATTGGTGTGTTGCTGAAAAAGATGTGACCGCTGTTCCGCTGCTGCCCCGGGTGGCGGGCTTGGCCCGTCCGGTGGGTTTCTCGGCCTCCGACCAATCCGGGGTGCGCCCGCTGGCGAATGCACGGTGTGCGGCGCTTTGGAGGAGGTGCCGTGCATGCTGCGGCAAGCCATGGGGAATGGGGAGCCGCACCGTTCCCCGCGGACCGAGGTCCGTGAGGAACGGCTGCCGCGGGACGTTACTCTCCTGGGCGCCCCGCGGCAGCATTCCCCGCAGTGAGCGATCACGCTGACAGGCTTATCTCCCTCCCCAGCGGGGGGCGCCCTGGAGCACCGCTGGCCTTTCTGCCCGGCTGTAGGTCCTCCCTTCCTAACGAGTTCGTGCACGGTAGGGGGTGAGACGTCGAGCTCCTGATCCTTGATCATGGTCCTGTGATGGGGGACTCAACGCGTGCGGTGATCATCAGCAATCGGCGGATCACGGGCCTGGCTGTGGGAGTGATTGCTGAACTCGTCGAGGAGATCGGCCCGTTGTGGCAAGAGCGTCACCAGGCCCGGCTCACCTCCCGGCCACGGAAGCGGGCCGTGGGCGCCGGCGCAAAGCACCGGCTGGTGTTTGTCGATCGGCTGCTGGCCACGCTCGTCCGTCTTCGTCACGGGGTCACCCACGACGTGCTGGCCTGCTGGTTCGGCGTGGACCGCTCCACCATCACCCGGGCCGTCGGCGAGGTGCGGCCCCTGCTCGCCGAGCGAGGCTGCACCGTCAGCCCCGACGTGCGGCTGCGAACTCTGGCCGACGTCGTCAACCACCTCGGCGCGAGCGGGACGACCGGCATCATCGACGGCACCGAGATCCGGGTCCGTCGGCCCGCCGCCGGACGTAAGGACCGCGACAAGTTCATCTCCGGCAAGAACAAGCAGAACGCCGTCAAGTCCATGGTGGTCACGGACGCCGAAGGCCACGTGCTGTGGTGCAGCCCAGCACGACCCGCAAGCTGCGCGGACATCACTCACGCCCGCCAATTAGGGCTGGTCAAGCTCTTGGCCGACGGGCCCGCGGTCGAGATTCTCGCCGATGCCGGCTACCAGGGCCTTGGCGCGCAGACCGGCGGCCGGGTGGTGACACCACCACACCGCAAGTTCAAGAAGAACGCCCCGGACTGGTACGAGGAGATGTACGAACGCTAGCGCAAGGCACACTCCTCAAGGCGGATCCGGGTCGAGCACGGCATCGCCCATCTGAAGAACTGGCGTGCCCTGGCCCGCCACCTCGGCCGCCCTGAGCACATGAGCGACACCGTACAAGCCGTCGCCGGCCTGCTGTCCCACCAGCAGACCGCGGACCTGAAGCCGACACGGCAAACGTGAACACCGAGCCCCGCCGACAGCCTCGACGTCTCACCGCCTGCGTGCACGAGCTCGTTAGGCGGTGTACGGCGATTCCGCGTGCCCCGGAAGGCCCCCGCGGCGGGGACCGGCCGTCGTCAGACCGTCCAGGACGGTTCCAGCTGGACGACGTCCCCCGCCAGCGCGGCCACGTCCGTGTCGGTCTGCGCGCGGGCCGCCAGGCGCCGGGCGCCCTCGGCGCGGTACTTGCCGCGCTCGGCGCTCGACTTCCACATGGAGAGCACCAGGAACTCGTTGCCGGGCGCCTCTCCGAAGACCCCGCGCACCATCCCGGGGGAACCGGCCATCGCCGGGTTCCACACCTGCTTCTGCATCAGCACGAAGTGCTCGGCCCGGTCCTCGTGAACGCTGCTGTGGGCGACCCGGACGACGTCCGCCTCCGTGAACTCGGGCTCGAAGCCGGTCTTCACGTCGAACCGGCGCTCGAAGAGCATGACCTGCATATCGCGGAAGGTGCCCGCCTGGCCGGTCGCCGGGTGGTCCTGTGCGCGGGCCATGAAGGAGTCGTAGAAGACGCGGTTCTCCCAGAACGCGAAGACATGGGCGACTTCGGGGCGCGTTCGGCTCCACCCGCCGCTCTGCCCCTTGAACCCCGGCTCGCCGCGCAGCCCCGCCCACTTCCGCTGTCCCTGTTCGAACCCCTGACGGTCCACCACGGAACAGCGAATCCACTTCACCAGCACCGCGCCATCGTACGGCGCCGAACGTGGCCCGGATCACGGCCGTCCGCCGAACTGCGGGCGCACCGGGCCCGTCCGGCACAGCGGTCGCATGCAGCACTTCCCCTCACATGGCCCGAATCCGCCGTCCGGAAGAGGGGCAGTTGGCTGGGCGGCCCGTTCCGTACATGATCGGGGAATCGGGTGAGGAGAACGGTCCGCGGACCGTCGGCCAGGAGGGGAAGTCCGGTGAGCACTCCGAACAAAGACATCGGGAAAGTCGAAGTACGGATCAAATGGGATCCCAGCCCGCACGGTGAACCCGACATCGACCTCGACATCATCGCGGCGACCTACCGGGCGGAGGAGCCGTACGGCAGCCCCGCGTACCTGGTCCACTTCGACAGCCGCTCGCCGGACGGGACCATCACCCTGAACCGGGACAGCAGGACGGGCCAGGGGTTCGGCTTCGACGAGGTCATGACGATCGAGCTGGACCGGCTGGCGGACCGGTACGGCCGGGTGGTGGTCGGGGTGGCGATCCAGCAGCGCGGGGGCCGGAAGACCTTCGGTGAGGTCGGCTCCACCGTCGTACAGATCCGGGAGGGGTACACCAACCTGGTCGAGGACGACTTCGCGGGTGTCGGCCCGTCGACGGCGGCGGTCGTCGGGGAGTTCTCCCGTACGGGGTCGGGCCCGTGGGTCTTCCGTGCGGACGTACGCGGCTTCGACGCGGACCCCGACGCGTTCGCCGCCGTGATGGGGAACCGCGTCTCCGGAGCCTGAGCGGCAACAGCCAGTTCCGGCCAACCGCGCGTGGGTCCCCCGCCGGGCGGCGCCCCACGCCGCCCGGCCCCGGGCACTGCCACGGCCGCATTCCCCTGGCAGCGCCCGGGGCCCGTACGCGAAGCTGCCCGCATGACCGATCGCGAGGCCGCAGTCCGGGCCGTCGAGGAGCAGTTGGAGCGCGAGTACCGGGAGTGGCGGGCAGCGGGCGTGGACGCGGTCCGTACGACGGTGGTCGATGTCGAGCCCCACGAGCTGGTGTGGATCGTCTCCTACCAGTCCGAGGAGTACGTGCGCACCGGGGACACCGCGTTCCTGCTGGTCGGCGGCGGCCCGTACCTGGTCGACCGCGTCGACGGAGGGCTGCACCGGATCGGCGCCGTCTCCGCGGTGACCGGGGCGTGGGAGGACGACTACCGGAGCCGGATACGGGGGCTGCCGGTCCGCACCGCCGTGGACGAGCTGCACGACGCGCTGCGGGCGGTCGCCGCCGCCCGCGGCCGGCTCCACGCCGTGCGGGCCCTGCGCCGGAAGCTGCCGGTGCTGTCGCCCGCCGAGGGCCTCGCGTACGTGAGCGGGCTGACGGCCGGTGCGGTCCCGCCGCATCTGCTGGAGGTGGCCACCGGGGAGCTGGTGGAGCCGTTCGATCCGGTGTACGCCGTGGAGACCGTATGGCCCGGGCGACCCCGGTGACGACGGCGGGAAGCGCCCCCGGTGACGACGAAGGGAGGGGCACCGGCCGTGTGGCCGGTGCCCCTCCCATCGTCACTGCTCAGGCTCAGCTGCAGCCGCTGGTCGAGCCGCAGCCCTCGCAGATGTAGCAGGAGCCGGCGCGCTGCATCTTCGTGCCGCAGGAGAAGCAGAGCGGGGCGTCCGCGCTGATGCCGAGCTGCATCTCGACCAGTTCGGCCGAGGTGTGGGCCGCCGCCGGGGCCTGCCTCTCGGCGGACTCACGGGGAGCCGCCACCGCCTTCAGGGGCTCGGACTGGACCGGGGCGGACTGGGCGAGGCTCTCGGAGTCCACGCCGTCCGCCTCGAAGGACGGCTCGTACGAACCGGTGTCCAGGTGGCGCTGGCGCTCCTCGGCGGAGTGGATGCCGAGGGCGGAGCGGGTCTCGAAGGGCAGGAAGTCCAGCGCCAGGCGGCGGAAGATGTAGTCGACGATCGACTGCGCCATCCGCACGTCCGGGTCGTCCGTCATACCGGCCGGCTCGAAGCGCATGTTGGTGAACTTCGAGACGTAGGTCTCCAGCGGGACGCCGTACTGCAAGCCGACCGAGACGGCGATGGAGAAGGCGTCCATCATGCCCGCGAGGGTCGAGCCCTGCTTGGACATCTTGAGGAAGACCTCACCGAGACCGTCGTCCGGGTAGGAGTTGGCGGTCATGTACCCCTCGGCGCCGCCCACCGTGAAGGAGGTGGTGATGCCGGGGCGGCCCTTGGGGAGGCGCTTGCGGACCGGACGGTACTCGACGACCTTCTCGACCGCCGTACGGATGGTCTCCTCGGCCTTGGCCGCGACCTCCTCCTTCTCCTTGTCCTTGGTCTTGGCGGAGAGGGGCTGGCCGACCTTGCAGTTGTCGCGGTAGATCGCGAGCGCCTTGACGCCCATCTTCCACGCCTCGAAGTAGACCTCTTCGACGTCCTCGACGGTGGCGCTCTCCGGGAGGTTGACCGTCTTGGAGAGGGCGCCGGAGATCCACGGCTGGATCGCCGCCATCATCCGGACGTGGCCCATCGCGGAGATGGAGCGCTCGCCCATCGCGCAGTCGAAGACCTCGTAGTGCTCGGTCTTCAGGCCCGGGGCGTCGATCACGTTGCCGTTCTCGGCGATGTGGGCGACGATCGCCTCGATCTGCTCCGGCTGGTAGCCGAGGCGGCGCAGCGCCTGCGGCACCGTGCCGTTGACGATCTGCATCGAGCCGCCGCCGACCAGCTTCTTGAACTTGACCAGGGCGAGGTCGGGCTCCAGGCCGGTGGTGTCGCAGGACATCGCGAGACCGATGGTGCCGGTGGGAGCGATGACCGAGGCCTGCGCGTTACGGAAACCGTTCTTCGCGCCGAGCCGGATCACGTCCTGCCAGGCCTCCGTGGCGGCGGCCCAGACCGGGGAGTCCAGGTCGTCGACGTGGATCGCCTTGGTGTTGGCGTCGGCGTGCTGCTTCATGACGCGCTGGTGCGGCTCGGCGTTGCGGGCGTAGCCGTCGTACGGGCCGACGACCGCGGCCAGTTCGGCGGAGCGCTTGTAGGAGGTGCCGGTCATCAGCGAGGTGATGGCCCCGGCGAGCGCGCGGCCGCCGTCGCTGTCGTACGCGTGGCCGGTCGCCATCAGGAGGGCGCCGAGGTTGGCGTAGCCGATGCCGAGCTGGCGGAAGGCGCGGGTGTTCTCACCGATCTTCTGCGTCGGGAAGTCCGCGAAGCAGATCGAGATGTCCATCGCGGTGATGACCAGCTCGACGACCTTGGCGAAGCGCTCGGACTCGAAGGACTGGTTGCCCAGGCCGTCGTCCTTGAGGAACTTCATCAGGTTGAGCGAGGCGAGGTTGCACGAGGTGTTGTCCAGGTGCATGTACTCGCTGCACGGGTTCGAGCCGTTGATCCGGCCGGACTCCGGGCAGGTGTGCCAGGCGTTGATGGTGTCGTCGTACTGGATGCCGGGGTCGGCGCAGGCCCAGGCGGCCTCGGCCATCTTGCGGAAGAGGGCCTTGGCCTCGACCTCCTCGATGACGTCGCCGGTCATCCGGGAGCGCAGCCCGAACGTGGAGCCGGACTCGACGGCCTTCATGAACTCGTCGTTGACACGGACCGAGTTGTTGGCGTTCTGGTACTGGACGGACGTGATGTCGTCGCCGCCCAGGTCCATGTCGAAGCCCGCGTCACGCAGGGCGCGGATCTTCTCCTCCTCCTTCACCTTGGTCTCGATGAAGGCCTCGATGTCGGGGTGGTCGACGTCCAGGATGACCATCTTGGCCGCGCGGCGGGTGGCGCCACCGGACTTGATGGTTCCGGCGGAGGCGTCGGCACCGCGCATGAAGGAGACCGGGCCGGAGGCGTTGCCGCCGGAGGAGAGCAGTTCCTTGGAGGAGCGGATACGGGAGAGGTTCAGGCCGGCGCCGGAGCCGCCCTTGAAGATCATGCCCTCTTCCTTGTACCAGTCGAGGATCGACTCCATGGAGTCGTCGACGGCCAGGATGAAGCAGGCGGAGACCTGCTGGGGCTGGGGCGTGCCGACGTTGAACCAGACCGGGGAGTTGAAGCTGAAGATCTGGTGCAGGAGGGCGTAGGCCAGCTCGTGCTCGAAGATCTCGGCGTCCGCGGGAGAGGCGAAGTAGCCGTTGTCCTCGCCGGCCTTGCGGTACGTCTTCACGATCCGGTCGATCAGCTGCTTGAGGCCGGTCTCGCGCTGCGGAGTGCCGACGGCACCGCGGAAGTACTTGCTGGTGACGATGTTGACCGCGTTCACCGACCAGAAGTCGGGGAACTCGACGCCACGCTGCTCGAAGTTGATCGAGCCGTCGCGCCAGTTGGTCATGACGACGTCACGGGGCTCCCACGCCACCTCGTCGTACGGATGCACGCCGGGGGTGGTGTGGATGCGCTCGATACGCAGACCCTTGCTCGCCTTGGCGCCCTTGGTGCGGGAACCTCGCGGGCCGCTCGCCGTCTCTGTCATGCCGCCTCCCATATGTGGGCAAAAACGCCCTGAAGTGCCCAGTTCTTCCCAGGCACAATGTGTGTCCGTTGCCCCGGGGCCGCGCTCGGCCACGGGAACAGGTCCTGCAATCGCCCGGTCACCGGTCGTCGGAGCCTGCTCCGGACCGTGACGGGCGCGTACCGCTCAGTCGGCGGCGATGGCGGGGGCGGGGACCTCGAGGGTCTCGCCGCTCCCGGGGTCCTCCGCGGTGGACCGCTGCGCGCGCAGTTCCACGATGGCGGCCTCGAAGTCTTCCAGGGAGTCGAACGCCCGGTAGACGGACGCGAAGCGCAGGTACGCGACGAGGTCGAGTTCCTGCAGGGGGCCGAGTATGGCCAGACCCACGTCGTGGGTGGTCAGCTCGGCGCTGCCGGTGGCGCGCACCGCCTCCTCGACCTGCTGGCCGAGCTTGGCGAGGGCGTCCTCCGTGACGGGCCGGCCCTGGCATGCCTTGCGGACGCCGGAGATGACCTTGGTACGGCTGAAGGGTTCGGTCACGCCGCTGCGTTTGACGACCATCAGCGAGCAGGTCTCCACCGTGGTGAAACGGCGGGAGCAGTCGGGGCACTGCCGGCGACGGCGGATCGACGTGCCGTCGTCGGTGGTGCGACTGTCGACGACCCGGCTGTCGGGGTGCCTGCAGAAGGGGCAGTGCATGGCTCCCAACCCTCCTTCACAGCACGACTGAATAGCCTCGTCCGGCCGACCCTCGCGGGCCCCTCGGAGGCAGTCCCCAGCATAGGCGATGGCCTGGGCCGCTTGAACCCGGGACCACTACTTCTGGGCGGCCAGGACGATCCAACCACTAGATCTAGGGTTCGGCGGGGTATTCGGCCCTACCGCGTGTCGCACCCCGGCTGCGGCGCCGGGGGGAGCGCGGGCCAGGGAAGAGGGTACGGGAATCGCGCACTCCGCGATCCGCCGGGGGCGCCGGGGCAGGGACCCGGATGAAAGACTGGACGGGGAGGCCCCCGGGGAGCCCTCGGAACCCCGGGTCCACGCCGTACGCGCCTTCCGCCCGATGCTCATACACCTGCGGGCAGCATCCCGGCAGCCCTTTATTCGTTTTTCACTCGAACGTGTGTTTGGCGCAACCTTTCGAAAGCTACTACCGTTGTCCAGCCAGGGAGACCATTCGAGAGGGGCCGCCGACGTGACCACGACCGCAGACAGTGCCACCATCACCGCCCGGGACCACCGCTCCCAGAGCCGACTTGAGCCGGTGCATGCCATGAATGACTCACTGACGAACACGGACGGGCCCGAGCCCGGTCGCCCCGGCCGCGCCTTGCCCGGCAGGCCTCCAGGGATCAGGGCGGACAGCTCGGGGCTCACGGACCGGCAGCGGCGGGTCATCGAGGTCATCCGCGACTCGGTGCAGCGCCGGGGGTACCCGCCGTCCATGCGGGAGATCGGTCAGGCGGTGGGCCTGTCCAGCACGTCGTCCGTCGCCCATCAGCTGATGGCCCTGGAGCGCAAGGGCTTCCTCCGGCGCGACCCGCACCGGCCCCGCGCCTACGAGGTGCGCGGCTCGGACCAGCCCAGCACCCAGCCGACCGACACGACCGGGAAGCCCGCCGCCTCCTACGTCCCTCTGGTGGGCCGGATCGCCGCCGGTGGGCCGATCCTCGCCGAGGAGTCGGTCGAGGACGTCTTCCCGCTGCCGCGCCAGCTCGTCGGTGACGGTGAGCTGTTCGTGCTGAAGGTCGTCGGTGACTCGATGATCGAAGCGGCGATCTGCGACGGCGACTGGGTCACTGTGCGCCGCCAGCCCGTCGCGGAGAACGGGGACATCGTCGCCGCGATGCTGGACGGCGAGGCGACGGTCAAGCGCTTCCGCCGCGAGGACGGGCACGTCTGGCTGCTGCCGCACAACGCCGCCTACCAGCCGATCCCCGGTGACGAGGCGACGATCCTCGGCAAGGTGGTGGCGGTGCTGCGGCGGGTGTGAAGCCCGCCGGTTCGTCGACCTGGACACGACGGAGCCCCAGGAGAGCCGTGAGGCGTCCTGGGGCTCCGTCGTGTGTCCTACTTGCCCTCCGCCCTGGCCAGGGCGTCGATCGCGGCCAGGGAGCGCCGGGCCTGGTTGCGGTCCGTGGTGTACCAGAAGTCCGGCAGCGAGGCGCGCAGATAGCTGCCGTACCGCGCGGTGGCCAGCCGGGGATCCAGCACGGCCACGACGCCCCTGTCCCCCGTCGCGCGGACGAGACGGCCCGCGCCCTGGGCCATCAGCAGCGCGGAGTGCGTGGCCGCCACCGCCATGAAGCCGTTGCCGCCGGCCTCCTCCACCGCCTTCTGGCGGGCGCTCATCAGCGGGTCGTCGGGCCGGGGGAACGGGATCCGGTCCATGACCACCAGCTGGCAGCTCGGCCCCGGCACATCGACGCCCTGCCAGAGCGAGAGCGTGCCGAAGAGGCAGGTCTCCGGGTCGGCGGCGAAGTTCTTGATCAGCTCGCCGAGGGTCTCCTCGCCCTGGAGCAGGATCGGCTTGTCCAGCCGTCCCCGCAGCTCCTCGGCGGCCGCCTTGGCCCCGCGCATGGACGAGAACAGCCCCAGTGTGCGACCGCCCGCCGCCTCCACCAGCTCGGCCAGCTCGTCGAGCATGTCCGCACGGGAGCCTTCGCGCCCCGGGGTGTTCAGATGGCGGGCGACGTAGAGGATGCCCTGCTTCGGATAGTCGAACGGCGAGCCGACGTCCAGCCCCTTCCACTGCGGGATGTCGTCACCCGCCGTGCCCTCGGGGGCGAGCCCGAGGGACGCCCCCACCCCGTTGAAGTCCCCGCCGAGCTTCAGCGTGGCCGAGGTCAGGACCACGGAGCGCTCGGTGAACAGCTTCTCGCGCAGCAGCCCGGAGACCGAGAGCGGGGCCACCCGCACGGAGGCGCCGAACCGGTCGTGCTGCTCGTACCAGACGACGTCGTACTCCGAGCCCAGGGTGATCCGCTCGGCCACCCCGTGGATCGACTCGACCGAGGCCAGCGCCTGCTTCCGTACGGCGTCCTCGTCCTGGACGGACTTGTCGCGGGTCGCGCCCATCGCGGAGATCACCGTACGGGCCGCGTCGCGCAGCGCCATCAGCGCGTACGCCAGGTCCTCGGGCAGCTCCTCCAGGCGTCCGGGGAGCGCCAGCTCCATCACCCGCTCGAACCCCTCGGCGGCGCTCTGGAGGGCGTCGGCGGCCTTCTCGTTGACCAGCTTCGCCGCCCGCCGGACCGCCCGGTTGACCTGGGACGGGGTCAGCTCGCCGGTGGCGACCCCGGTGACCCGGGAGACCAGCTCATGGGCCTCGTCCACGATCAGCACCTCGTGCGAGGGCAGCACCGGCGCGCCCTCGATGGCGTCGATCGCGAGCAGGGCGTGGTTGGTGACGACCACGTCCGCCAGCTTGGCGCGCTCCCGGGCCGCCTCCGCGAAGCACTCGGGGCCGTACGCGCACTTCGTGGCACCGAGGCACTCGCGCGAGGAGACCGAGACCTGCGCCCAGGCCCGGTCGGAGACGCCCGGCGTCAGGTCGTCCCGGTCCCCCGTCTCCGTGTCGTCCGACCAGTCCCGCAGCCGCAGCAGGTCCTGGCCGAGCTTGCTGGTGGGCGCCGCCGCCTCGAACTGGTCGAAGAGCCCCTCCTCCTCGTCCTGCGGCGCCCCCTCGTGGAGCCGGTGCAGGCAGAGGTAGTTGGAGCGGCCCTTGAGCATCGCGTACTGCGGGCGGCGGCGCAGCAGCGGGTGCAGCGCCTCCACCGTGCGCGGCAGGTCCCGCTCCACCAGCTGGCGCTGGAGGGCGAGGGTGGCCGTGGCCACGACGACCCGCTCCCCGTGCGCCAGCGCCGGCACGAGGTAGCCGAGGGACTTGCCCGTGCCGGTGCCGGCCTGGACCAGCAGGTGGGATTGGTCGTCGACCGCCTCGGCGACGGCCTCGGCCATGGCGGCCTGGCCGGGGCGCTCCGTACCGCCGACGGCGGTGACGGCGGCGTGCAGGAGCTCGGGGAGGGATGGCTTCGTCATAGCCCGACCACCCTACGGCGCACCACTGACAACGGCGGTCACTCCCGGATCCGGGCGGCGGGATGCAGCGGGTTGGGGACCGTGCCGTGGATCGCCGCGTGCGGGCGGCTGGACCGGTCGCGGTAGCCGTCCACGTGGAGCCGGTTGCGGTTGAGACAGAGCCGTTCGATCTCGGGGGTGAGCATGTCGAACAGCTCGAACCGCTCCTTCAGTTCGGGGAAGCGGGCGTGGTGGCGGACGATCTCCGCCCGGACGAGTGACCAGAAGTCGTCCTCGCTCACGCCCAACTGCTCCTCGCAGAGCGGGGAGAGGTAGCGGAAGACGCCGACGAAGAGGCCGGAGTGGATGAACTGGGTGAGGAAGGACGGCTCCTCGGTGAGCAGGACCTCGCGCACCTCGTCGGGCATGGTGTCGTGCTCCGGCAGCGGGTGGGCGCTGATGTTGACGTCGTCGACGAAGTCCTTGATCGCGAGGCGGACGGGGACGTCGTTCTCGTCGAAGACGACGATGGCGTTCTCGCCGTGCGGGGAGAAGACCGTGCCGTAGCGGTAGAGGAAGTGCAGGAGGGGCGGGAGCAGGGCGGCGAAGAGGCGGGTGAGCCAGGCCGCCGGGGTGAGGCCGGAGCGCTCGACCAGCTCGGCGGTGAACGCGCGGCCCGCCGGGTCCGTATGGAGGAGGGAGGCGAGCGTACGGGCACGTTCGCCGGGGGCGAGGCGGGGCGGCAGAGGCTCCCGCCAGATCGCACCGAGGATTTCCTTGTACTGGTACGGGGCTTCGGGGAGGTGGTCGTAGAGCGGGTGCTCCACGGTGACGGAGGCGACCTCGCCGAGCAGGACGACCCGGCAGGTGTCGCGCAGGAACGGGTCGTTCTCGCACAGCCCCTGGACCCAGGCGGTGACGGCGGGGGCGGCGAGGGTCCGCTCGGTGGGCAGGCCGCGCCAGACGAGGGTGTTGAGGATGGAGAGCGGCAGCTTCACCGTGTGCCGGTCGGGGCGGGAGACATTGGCGAAGGTGCGCACGGACTGCTGGGCGAGACGGGCGTCGCCGTCGGTGTGCAGCGCCACGATGTCCCCGTCGGCTATGGCGGGGGCGAAGAGCGGAACGATCCATTCGTCCCACTGCCAGGGGTGTACGGGGAGGTAGAGGTAGCTTTCCGGGTCGAGCCCCCTGGTCTTCAGCTCGGCGGCGAACGCGGCGCGGACGGCGGGGTCCAGCTCCCCGGCGTACAGGTGCTCGGGGGTGGTGAGGCGGCCCACGCCCCGGTACTGCGCGATCCGGGTGCTCACGGCGATCCAGGGCAGCCGGAGGGGGGTGCGGGTCTCGGGGGTGAAGCGGGCCGCGTCGGCGGCGGAGAAGCCGAGCCGCCCCTTGCTCGCCACCAGCCAGGGGTGGCCGGTCTGGTGGCCCTCCAGCTCGGCGTATCCGACGTCCGCCAGCTCCGCCGCGGTGAGGGCGGTGTGGTCGAGCCGGGCGTCGGCGGTGAGGGTGAGGGTCAGTTCGCGGATGAGGTGGCCGAGGGTGGCGCCGTCGAGGCCGAGCAGGGAGCGGGCGCGGGTGAGGAACCGGAGCGGGTCCCGGAACGGCCGGAGCGTCCCGCCCGGAGCGCCGTCGGTGGACGCGTGGTGTCCGGCGGACGCGTGGTGCGAGGAGGCGCCGTTGGAGAGGGGGTTCGCGGGCGGGTGGGCCGTGCCGATGGAGTCGGGGTCGACGCGCCAGCTCCCGTACACGCCCCGGCGGGCGGTGAAGCGCAGCTCCGTACCGTCGTCGAGGGTGAGGGAGTGCAGGCGGCCGTCGCCGGGCCGTCGTTCGGGCTCGATGATCTCCTCGTACGCGAACTCACCGAGCATCTTGGCGAGCAGCCGCGCCGCGGCCCGGTCCCAGACCTGCCGGTTCAGCTCCGGGGGGCTGAGCAGCGGGCGGGGCTCGGCTGCGTCATGGCTCGCGGGATATGTCGGCACGGGGACTCCTCCGGGTGGAACCGATGGGGTTCGAGCGGTGTGGACGGTGCGATGCGATGTTCACAGGTGATCGCGGTACGTTCGGTCGCGGATCATCAGGGCGGCACGTTTGTCGGGGAGGTCCACCTCGGCGGAGAACCGGAATCCGGCGCTCAGGAAGGCCGCTACGGACGGGGTGTTCCGCAGGTCCGGCTCCGCGACGACCCGCCCGCTCCGCGGCAGGTTGTCCAGGGCGAGGTCGGCCACGGCGCGGAGCAGGGTGGTGCCCAGGCCCTTCCCTCGGTGGTTCACGCCCCCGATGAGGAGGTGGATGCCGGTGTCGTGGAGGCGGGCCGGGTAGTGGCGGGCCAGCGGGTCCAGGTCGGCCCGGTAGATCTCCCAGTAGCTCATGGGCGTTCCGTCGAGCACGCCGAGGCAGGGGATGGAGCGGCCGTCCCCTTCGAGCTGGGTCCTGATGTGGTCGGCGGTGACGGAGTCGGGCCCGGCCAGCTCCCAGAAGGCGGCGACGGCGGGGGCGTTCATCCACCGGCTGATCAGGGCGAGGTCGCGCTCCAGGACCACCGGGACCAGGTGGAACACCCCGGCCCCGGTGGCCGCTCCGGGCCAGGTGCCCGGGTCGGTGAGCAGTTCGCCGGAGGACGCGCTTCCGGTGGCCGCAGCCGCCCGGCCCCGGTCCTGGCCGGTGAGAGCGAGCAACTCCTCGGTGAGTTTCAGGTCGAGAGTGTCCTCGGTGCCGGTGCCTGCCCCTGTGCCTGCGCCCGGCCCTGCGGTTCCGGGGCGGGGCTCCGGAGGCGGACCGGCCGGTTCCGGAGACATGTCGGCGGGATCCGGAGGTGCGTCGGCCGCTTCCGGCGGCGCCGTGTCGGATTCCGCGGGCGCGTCGGCGGGAGGCACAGGGGCACTCTCCTCTCTGGAGCGGGCGGCCGACGCGGTCGCGGCCGGCCCCTCTAGGCGTGCAGTGGGTTGGCGATGGAGACGTAGACGGACTGGGTGTCGACCGGGCCGACCAGCTCGTCGAGTCCGTGCAGCCTGGTCAGCAGGTTGGCTTTGCAGCGCAGTTGGCCGTGGTCCAGAAGATACGCGGGCAGGGGCGAGCCCAGTTCGGCCGCCTCGGTGAGGAACCGGCGCAGTACGGTGAGGAGTTCCCGCTCGTCCGCGAGCCGCTGGGCGCCGAACGCGCCGATCAGGCCGAGGACGTTGTTGATGCCCAGGTAGTAGGCGAACCGCTCGTCGGTGACCGGGTCGGAGACGAAGGTGTCGCTGACGGTGCCGATCCCCGGAAGCCGCCGTTCCAGCTCCTCGCGACGGGAGTCGCGGAAGTAGTAGCCCTGGTTGTCGCGGTAGCGGCCGCCGACCGGCCAGCCGTCCGGGTCGAGCAGGACCAGGGTGTTCTGCTGGTGGGCTTCGAGGGCGACCCCGGCGTGGGCGTCGAGCCAGAGGACGGGGCGTACGACCTTGTCCAGATAGCGACGGAACCATTCGGCGGAGACCTCGGCTGCCGTGAGCCCGGTGCGGGCGGCCAGGGCGGTGACGGCCTCGGCAAGCCGGGAGCGCATCTCCGGCCTGCCGGGTCGGGGGCGCTGGGCGGTGAGCCCGGCGATGCAGACGGCGTCGTCGCCGGGCCCGAAGGGGTTCTGCCGGAGCATCACGTCGAGGCCGGTGACGGGGGCGCCCTCGGGGTCGTCGACGGCGAGCCAGGCGGGGTCGCGGACGATGTCGAATCCGGGATGCTCCCGCTGCCAGCTGTCGGCGAGGCCGGTGGAGAGGAGGCGGTGGACCTCGACGCCCCGGTGCAGCTCCTTGCGGAGGTTCTCCCGGCGGGAGTTGGTGATGCGGACGCCGAGGGAGAGCTTGAGCATGACGCGGGCGCCGGGGCGGTGCACGGTGCGGATGGACGAGGTGGGGTGCCAGGGGTCACCGTACGGACCGAGGTCGTGCAGCAGGCCGGACTCCTGGAGCGCGGCGACCTGAGGGCGGCTCAGCAGGTCGGCGGCCTGCCAGGGGTGGAGCGGTACGGCGGCGGTGCCGGGCGGCAGACGCAGTCCCTCGCGGTGCGGGGCGAGCAGTTCCTCGGCGGATGCCGGACCGCCGTCGGTCCAGGCGGAGTCGGTGGCGGTGAGGGAGCGGTCGACGGCGAACCAGTGGAGCGGGAAGGTGCCGTGCAGCTCGGGCGAGTAGCGCCGGACCTCCGCCTCGGAGAGCCCTTCGCGGCTCTTGGGGGTGGGGTGGAGGGGGTGGCCGAGGAGAAGGGACTGCTCGGCGGTGAGGAAGAGGTCGGTGTCGGCCGGTTCCGCGGGGTGGCGGCGGCGCTCCTCGACGAACCCGGCGGTGTGGCGTACGGAGTCGGCGACCCGGGCGACCAGGTCGGCGGAGCCGTTGCGGTCGGCCTCGCGGCCGATGAGGACGGCGACGGTGACGGCGTCGGCGGGCGGGGCCTTCTCGGGGGCGCCCTCCAGGACCGGGGGGCCGAAGCGGTGGGCTCCGGTGGCGGACCAGTAGGCGACGGGGACGAGGAGGGCGGTGCCGGTGGCGGGGAAGGCGACGCGCAGGGTGTCGTCCTCGGGGCGGGGCAGGTCGTTCTCCCGGATCCAGCACCGCAGCAGGCTCTCGGTCCCGGCGGCGTCGGCGGCCCGCAGCGGGTCGGGGTGGTCCAGGGGGTCGTCGCCGTACGGGAGTTCGCCGCCCGGAAACACCGGGGCGGCCAAGTCGCCTTCGTACGGCGCTTTCTGACGGGGCACGGTCGTCGTCGCCTCGACCGTGCCGGGGGCGGCCGGTCCGTCCTGCCCTCGGTGCTGGGGGGTCCCGGGGCCGTCGGCCTCGGGCGCGGGGGTGGGGTTCACGGCGGTCTTCCTTGTGGTTCGCGGGGGATCAGGAGGTCAGCGCGGCGGTGGCCCGGCGGTGCGGTGAACGCTCCGCGGCCGCCAGCGCGTCGGCCAGCCGGTCGACGACGGCACTCGCCTGCTCGTCGGTGAGGGTGAGCGGGGGCAGCAGGCGGACCACGGCGCTGTGCCGGCCGCCCAGTTCGACGATGAGGCCGCGGTCCAGGCACTCCTGCTGGACGGCGCGGGCGAGGACCGGGTCCGGCGGCGGGGCCGGGGCGGGGTCGTCGGCCTCGGCCCGCAGGGGCGCGGCTTCGGGGTCCACCAGCTCCAGGCCGATCATCAGTCCGCGCCCCCGTACGTCGCCGATCCCCGGATGGTCCGCCCGCAACGTCCGCAGGCTGTCGAGCATCCGGGCCCCCAAGGCCGCCGCCCGGTCCGCCAGCCCGTTCTCCCGGACGTACGCGAGGGTGGCCGCGCCCGCCGCCATGGCGAGCTGGTTGCCACGAAACGTACCCGCGTGGGCGCCCGGCTGCCAGAGGTCCAGCTCAGAGCGGTAGACGATCACCGCGAGCGGGAGGGAGCCGCCGATCGCCTTGGAGAGGACCATGACGTCCGGGACGATCCCGCTGTGCTCCACGGCCCAGAAGGCGCCGGTCCGGCCGACGCCGGTCTGCACCTCGTCGGCGATGAGCGGGATGGACCGGGCGCGGGTGATCTCGCGCATCCTGCGGAGCCAGGCGTCCGGGGCGGGGTTGACGCCGCCCTCGCCCTGGACCGGCTCCACGATCATCCCCGCCGGGGCCGGGACACCGCCCTTCTCGTCGTCGAGCAGCTGCTCGGTCCAGCGGGCGGCGAGGGCGGCACCGCGCTCGCCGCCGACGCCGAACGGGCAGCGGTAGTCCTGCGGGAAGGGCAGCCGGGTCACCTTCACGTCGCGGGCACCGCCGGAGGCCTCCAGCGCCCCGGCCGTCATGCCGTGGTACGCGCCGGTGAAGGTCAGCAGGCCCTCGCGCCCGGTCGCGGCGCGGACCAGCTTGAACGCCGCCTCGACCGCGTCCGTACCGGCGGGGCCGCAGAACTGGATGCGGGCGTTCTCCGCGAACTCGCGCGGCAGGGTGGCGAACAGCTCGGTGGTGAAGGCGTCCTTGACCGGGGTGGCGAGGTCGAGTACATGGAGGGGGGCGCCGGAGTCGATGACCTTCCGGATGGCTTCGAGCACGACCGGGTGGTTGTGGCCGAGTGCCAGGGTGCCCGCGCCCGAGAGACAGTCCAGATAGCGCCGTCCGTCCGCGCCCTCGATGGTGAGCCCGCGCGCCCGGACCGGGACGATCGGCAGGGACCGCGCATAGGTGCGGGCGGCCGACTCGCGCAGCGACTGGCGGCGGAGGATGCCCTCGTGCACGGGGGGCGCGGGAGGCGGGGCCACCGGAGCGGGTTCGGTCACGGACACGGCTCTTGTTCCTCCTGCGGTAACAGTTGCGTTGCACGTCGGTACGGATGCGTGCGGGCGGAGTGCGGGGGTGAACGCTGTCCTGGTGTCCCCCGTACGTACCAACGACGCCGACCGCAAGGGATCACGGGTACACCGGAACGTCCTTGGCGGGAACGGAACCGCGGACCTGCCGCGTACCGTCCCCATCGGCACCGGCATAGTGGGGGGCCGCACCGGGCGCCGGAAGCACCTGCTCCACGGCCCGGAGTGTCCGAAAAGCAGCACGGAGTACCGAGTGACGAAGTCCCAGGGGGATCACGACATGCGAACCGTTCGCCCGACCGATACCGCGCGCCGCGGCAGGCGCGTGCGCCGGATGCCCTCCGGTGTGCTCGCCGCCACGGCGGTCGCCGCCGTCCTGGCGCTCACCGCCACCGCCTGCGGTCCGGAGGAGGACAACGCGGGCGGTACGACGCCCAGCGCCTCGGCCGAACCGTCGTCCGACGGAAAGATCGCCATCCCGGACGACCTGAAGAACCGGCTCAAGGAGCACGGGATCGACCCGGACAAGTGGCGGGACGGCGAGTGGAAGAACTGGGACAAGGACAAGTGGCTGCGTGAGGCCAAGGACTTCGTCAACCCGATCATCGAGGACCTCTGGGACCCGGACCGGATGCGGGAGGCCGAGACGCCCCCGGAGGCCCCGGTCGACAACGACATCTCCGGCGACGACGGCGTGACGGACCCGACGCCCGCCCCCGTGCGGGCGGCCGGGGTCGCGACGCCGTACCACGACAACGCGCCGGAGTCCGGGAAGCTGCTCTTCGACGGCCCCCAGGGCTCGATGGTCTGCTCCGCGACCGTGGTGAAGGACCCGGCCAACCCGGGCAAGTCCAACATGGTGTGGACCGCCGGGCACTGTGTGCACGCGGGCAAGAAGGGCGGCTGGTACCGCAACATCGCCTTCGTCCCGTCGTACAACAACAACGGTCTCTCGCTGACGGAGCTGGAGACCGCGCCCAAGGAGAAGATCGCTCCCTACGGCGTGTGGTGGGGCCGGTGGGCCCAGACCTCCGAGCAGTGGATCACCGAGGGCGCGGCGACCGGCGGGCAGGGTGCCCCGTACGACTTCGCGGTGCTGCACGTGACGCCGGAGAAGGGGTCGACGGGCAAGTCGCTGGAGGAGACGGTCGGTTCGGCGCTGCCGGTCGAGTTCAACGCTCCGGCCGTCCCGCAGATCCCCGACATGACGGCCACCGGCTACCCGGCCGCGCCGCCGTTCGACGGGCAGCAGCTGCTCCAGTGCAAGGACAAGCCGGGCCGGCTGTCGGTCCGCCGGGACGAGCCGACGATGTACCGCATCGGCTGCACGATGACCGGTGGTTCCTCCGGCGGCGGCTGGGTCGCGGCCGGGTCGGACGGCAAGCCCGCCCTGGTCTCGAACACCTCGATCGGCCCGGTCTCGGCGGGCTGGCTGGCCGGTCCCCGGCTCGGCAAGGAGGCCGAGGGCGTCTACCGCGCGGTGAGCGAGAAGTACGCCGGTCAGTAGGGCTCTCCCGCCCGGCCGACCACCCCGAACACCGTTCCGCCGCCCGGCGGGACGGTGTTCGGCGTTCCGGCGGGTACACGGAAGGCGACCGGGCACCGCGTTCCGTGCGGCCATGACGGAGAGGCAGGGTGATGACCGATTCCACGATGAGGGCGGTGGGCTGGGCGCAGTCCTTCCCCATATCCCAAGGGGTACGGGCGGGACGGCACTGGGCGCGCGAGCACCTCGCATCCCTGGAGTGGGCCGAGGGTTCGCCGGACACGGTGGACTCGGTGCTCATCGCCGTCTCGGAGCTGATCACCAACGCGCACCGGCACGCCCACAGCGACGCCCAGCTCGTGCTGACCTGGGACAGCGCGTGCCTGCACGTCAGCGTCCACGACTCCAGTCCGCAGCCGCCCACGCCACGGGACGCGGACCCCGGGGCGCTCGGCGGCCGGGGCATGGCCATCGTCGACGCGCTGGCCGACAGCTGGCACCACCATCCGCAGCGCGACGGCAAGACCGTGACCGCGTGCTTCGTGCCGCCGGGGTACGGGGACGGGGACGCGGCGGACGGTTCCGGTACGACGGGGCGGGCGTGAACGCGACGGCGGTACGGCGGGGGCGGGCGTGAACGACGGTCGTACGGCGGTACGACGGCGAGGGCGAGGGCGAGGGCAGGACCGACGGTTCGACGGCGAGGGCGGGGCCGATGCCGGAGGGGCTGGACGGCGCCGCAGCGGGCGTGAACGCGAGGACGCCCGGCCGGGGTTTCCCGGTCGGGCGTCCTCGTCACGGCCCGGTCCGCCGTACGGCGGTCAGGGCGCGGGTGATCAGTGCGCGGCGGGGACGAATGTCCCCAGCTCCGCCGCCAGTTCCTCGTGGACCTGGGCCTTGAGCAGGGTGCCCTCGGGGGTGTGCTCCTCGGAGAGGACCTCGCCCTCGGCGTGCACCCGGGAGACCAGAGCCCCCTGGATGTACGGCACGAGCACCTCGATCTCGACGGACGGGCGCGGCAGCTCGGCGTCGATGAGCGCGAGCAGCTCGTCGATGCCCTCGCCGGTCCGGGCCGAGACCGCGATGGCGTACTTCTCGTTGCGCAGGAGCCGCTGGAGGACCAGCGGGTCCGCCGCGTCCGCCTTGTTGATCACGACGATCTCGCGCACGTCGACCGCGCCGACGTCACGGATCACCTCGCGGACCGCGGCGAGCTGCTCCTCCGGCACCGGGTGCGAGCCGTCCACCACGTGCAGGATGAGATCGGACTCCCCGACCTCCTCCATGGTGGAGCGGAACGCCTCGACCAGGTGGTGCGGCAGATGCCGGACGAACCCGACGGTGTCGGCCAGGGTGTAGATCCGGCCGCTCGGGGTCTCGGCCCGGCGCACGGTCGGGTCCAGGGTGGCGAACAGGGCGTTCTCCACCAGGACACCGGCGCCGGTGAGGCGGTTGAGCAGCGAGGACTTGCCCGCGTTGGTGTAGCCCGCGATGGCGACGGAGGGCACCTTGTTGCGCTTGCGCTCCTGCCGCTTGATCTCGCGGCCGGTCTTCATCTCCGCGATCTCCCGGCGCATCTTCGCCATCTTCTCGCGGATCCGCCGCCGGTCCGTCTCGATCTTGGTCTCACCGGGACCACGGGTGGCCATGCCTCCACCGCCGCTGGAACCGCCGCCGCCCATCTGACGGGAGAGCGACTGACCCCAGCCGCGCAGCCGCGGCAGCATGTACTGCATCTGCGCCAGGGAGACCTGTGCCTTGCCCTCCCGGGACTTGGCGTGCTGGGCGAAGATGTCGAGGATGAGGGCGGTGCGGTCGACCACCTTCACCTTGACGACGTCTTCCAGGTGGATCAGCTGGCCGGGGCTCAGCTCACCGTCGCAGACGACGGTGTCGGCGCCGGATTCGAGGACGATGTCCCGCAGCTCCAGCGCCTTGCCGGAACCGATGTAGGTCGCGGGGTCGGGCTTGTCGCGCCGCTGGTACACCGCGTCCAGCACCTGGGCGCCGGCCGTCTCGGCGAGGGCGGCCAGCTCCGCGAGGGAGATCTCCGCGTCCCGCACCGTCCCCGAGGTCCAGACACCGACCAGCACGACGCGCTCCAGGCGCAGCTGTCGGTACTCGACCTCGGTGACGTCCTCGAGCTCCGTGGAGAGACCGGCGACGCGCCGCAGCGCGGCACGCTCGGAGCGGTCCAGCTGATCGCCGTCGCGCGCTCCGTCGATCTCCTGGCTCCAGGCGACGTCCTCTTCCATCAGGGCGTCGGCCCGAAGGCCCTCGGTGAGGCTCCCGGGGGTGCTGTCCGTGGCGCTCCGCGCGTCCTGCGCGTCCTGGGGAAGGGAAGAAGAGGAGGTCATTGGATCCTTACGTCGATAGAAGTCTTTACGTCAGTCACAACGTGTGATCTTTCCGGATGATTCCCGATCACCACCGCCGGGCCTTCCCGTGCGGTCCGCCGTACCGACCTGTCGATAGTGGCACGGCCCCGCCGGGCCCGTCACCGGGGTTTTCCCCCACGGTCACGGCCGGGGTTTCCCCCGCGCTCACGGGGTGGCAGCAGGTTGAGCCGCGCGCCAGTCGGGGTGACCGGGCATGGGCGGGGTCTTCTCCCCGTACAGCCATCCCTCGAAGAAGGCCGTGAGGTCCCGTCCGGCGATGCCGGAGGCGAGCCGGGTGAAGTCCTCGGTGGTCGCCGTGGAGTCCCGGTGGACGCGGACCCAGGCGCGCTGCAGCCGGTCGAAGGCCGCCGCACCGATCTCCTGGCGCAGGGCGTAGAGGATCAGGGCGCTGCCGTCGTAGACGACCGGGCGGAAGAGGCTCAGCTTCTCGCCCTCGGCCGGGGCGTCCGGGCGCGCCGGAGGGCCGCCGTCCGCCCGCCAGCCGTCGGACAGCTTGTATGCCTCGCGCATCCGCCGCTCCAGGGTCACTCCCCCGCTCTCCTCGGCGTGCAGGGCCTCGTACCAGGTGGCGTGCCCCTCGTTGAGCCAGAGGTCGGACCAGGTGGCGGGCGAGACGCTGTTGCCGAACCACTGGTGGGCCAGCTCGTGGATCATCACGGAGTCGACGTACCACTCGGGGTAGGCGGGCTCGGTGAAGAACGACTTGCCGAAGAGCGAGAGCGTCTGGGTCTCCAGGGCGAAGCCGATGCGGCTGTCCGCGACGAGGACTCCGTACGACTCGAAGGGGTAGCGGCCGACCCGCCGCTCCATCCACTCCAGCTGGGCCGGGGTCTTCTTCAGCCAGGGCTCCATCTTTTTGCGGTCGGCGGCCGGGACGACGTCGCGCAGCGGCAGTCCGTGGGGGCCGGTGTGGTGGTGGACGTGGGAGCGGCCGATGGAGACCTGGGCCAGTTCGGTGGCCATGGGGTGCTCGGTGCGGTACGTCCAGGTGGTGGTCGTGCCGTGACGGGTGTGGCCCGCGGGCAGCCCGTTGGCGACGGCCGTGAGGTCCTTGGGGGCGGTGATACGGAAGGTGAAGTGCGCCTTGTCCGAGGGGTGGTCGTTGCTCGGGAAGACCCGGTGGGCGGCGTCGGCCTGGTTGGCCATGGCGAGGCCGTCGGCCGTACGGATCCAGCCCCCGTTGCCCGCGGTCCCGGCCGGGTCGCTGGTGTGCCGGACGGTGATGTCGAGCGGTACGCCCGCGGGGAGGCGGCGGGGGGCCTGGACGACGAGGTCCTCGTTCCTGCTCCCGAAGTCGGCGGCCCGCCCGTTGACCTCGACGCCCTGGACGGTGCCCCGGGCGAAGTCGAGGTTGATCCGGTCCAGCGGTGCGGTGGTGCGGGCCGCGATCTTGGTGACGGCGTCCAGGGGCTTGGTGTTGCTGCCGTGGTAGGTGAAGGCGATGTCGTACGCGAGGACGTCGTACCCGGGGTTGCCCAGCTCGGGGAAGAGCCGGTCACCGATGCCCAGCGGCTCGGGGTCGGGCAGGGCGGCAGCGGCGACGAGGGTGAGCGACGCGGTGGCCAGGAGGGCGGCGCGCAGACGGCGGGAGAGGTGCGGCATGGACTACCGCTATCAGCGCGGGGCGCGCTCCCGGCGACGCCGCGCGCCGCACCACCCGAACGGGGCGGCCCCGGGGGCGCTCCGGTGACGCATCCCGGCTGGTGGCGGCCGGGGGGCTGGGGCCGGGGGCGGGTGACCCCGAACCCATCACGCCCGGTGGCCGGGGGTCAGCCGGTGGCGGGCGGGTGCTGGGCCCGGCTGACGTCGTAGACCCCGGCGACCTCGCGCATGGCCCGCATCAGCGCAGGCAGCCCGGCGGCGTCGGGGAGTTGGAGGGTGTAGGTGTGCCGGACCCGCTGCTCGCTGGGCGGTTCGACGGTGGCGGAGACGATGGCCGCGTCGGCCGTGGCGATCACCTCGGTGAGGTCGGCCAGCAGCCGGGGCCGCCCGAAGGACTCCGCGACGAGGGTGACCCGGCAGCCCGCGGCGTCGCTCCCGCCGTCCTCGGCGCGCCAGCGGGCCGCGACGGGGGCGCGCCCGATCTCCCGCATCCGGGCCACGGCGGGACACTCCTGGCGGTGCACGGTGACGGCGCCGCCCCGGATCACGATGCCGACCACCTCGTCCGGGGGCACCGGCGTACAGCAGCCTGCCAGGCGGGTGGGGCTGTCGGTGCCGTCGACCACGACGCCCGCGGCGCTCCCTCCGGACCGGGTGCGGGCGGGCGCGGCGGGCTGCGGGCCGCCGGGGGCCGGTTCCGTACGGTCATCGGCGCCGTCCGCTCCCCCGGCCTCCGGCACCGGAACCGGACGGCCGGAGTCCGCGGCCTCGGGCCCGGAGGCTTCGGAGCCCCCGGCCTCCGGTCCAGCGGCCTCCAGGTGCGCGGTGAGCCAGCCGGTGATCGCGATGCGGGCGGCGGGGGTGCGGGCGTGGTCGAGCCACTCGGGGGACGGGCCGGATGCGGTGTCCTGGGCGAGCAGCAGCTGCACGGTGTCGCCGTCGCTGAGGACGGTGCTCAGGGTGGCCAGGCGGCCGTTGACCCGGGCCCCGATACAGGCGTGGGCCCGCTCCCCGTGCTGGGCGTAGGCGGCGTCGACGCAGCTGGCCCCGGCGGGCAGGCCGAGGGTGCGGCCGTCGGTGCGGAAGACGGTGATCTCGCGGTCCTGGGCGAGGTCGGCGCGGAGCGTGGTCCAGAAGGTGTCCGGGTCGGTGGCGGACTCCTGCCAGTCCAGCAGCCGGGAGAGCCAGCCGGGCCGGGTCGGGTCGGCGCGCTCGTCGGAGGGCTCGGTCTGCGGGGCGGCGGGTCCCTGGGCGTACGGGTTGCCCAGGGCGACGACGCCCGCCTCCGCCACCTTGTGCATCCGGTGCGTACGGATGAGGACTTCGGCCACCGCGCCCCCGGGTCCGGCGACGGCGGTGTGCAGCGACTGGTACAGGTTGAACTTGGGGGCGGCGATGAAGTCCTTGAACTCGGAGATCACCGGGGTGAAGCAGGTGTGCAGCTCACCGAGGACCGCGTAGCAGTCGGCGTCCTCCCCGACCAGGACGAGCAGCCGGCCGAAGTCGGTGGGGCGCAGCTCGCCGCGTTTGCGGCGGACCCGGTGGACGGAGACGAAGTGGCGCGGCCTGATGAGGACTTCGGCGGTGATGCCCGCCTCCCGCAGGGTCGTCCGTACGTTGCCGGCGATGGCGGACAGGGGGTCCTCGCCGCCCGTGGCACCGGCAATGAGGGCGCGGGTCTCCTCGTACCCCTCGGGGTCCAGGATGGCGAAGACCAGGTCCTCCAGCTCGGTCTTGAGCGCCTGGACGCCGAGGCGTTCCGCCAGCGGGATGAGGACGTCCCGGGTGACCTTGGCGATCCGGGCCTGCTTCTCGGGGCGCATCACGGTGAGGGTGCGCATGTTGTGCAGCCGGTCGGCCAGTTTGATCGACATGACCCGGACGTCGTTGCCGGTGGCGACGAGCATCTTGCGGAAGGTCTCGGGCTCGGCGGCGGCGCCGTAGTCGACCTTCTCCAGCTTGGTGACGCCGTCGACGAGGTAACGGACCTCCTCGCCGAACTGCTCCCCCACCTGATCGAGCGTCACCTCGGTGTCCTCGACGGTGTCGTGGAGGAGGGAGGCGGTCAGGGTGGTGGTCTCGGCGCCCAGCTCCGCGAGGATCAGGGTGACGGCCAGCGGGTGCGTGATGTAGGGCTCGCCGCTCTTGCGCATCTGGCCCCGGTGCGAGGACTCCGCGAGGACGTAGGCGCGGTGCAGGATGGCCAGGTCGGCGTCGGGGTGGTGGGCCCGGTGCGCCTCCGCGACATGGCTGATGGCGGCGGGCAGCCGGTCGCGGGGGACCGGGCCGAGCAGCGCCACCCGGCCCAGTCTGCGCAGATCGATCCTGGGCCGGCTCCGCCTGCGGGGCACAGCGGCGGGGTCGGCGGCCTCTGCACTCATGGGGGGCACCTCCGGCAACGTCGACCGGCGGTGGGGAGGGGCGGATGCCGCTCCGGGCCGGTGCTTGATGCTATCGACCCCACCACGTGGCGCAGTCCGGCTCTCGCCCAGCGTGAAACGGATCACCCATTCGAGCGAAGCCCGGACCGATCACCGTTTCGAGCCGGGAGCCCCGGGGCGTGCCTGCCGGTCAGCCGGTGGCCGTTTCCAGCCAGGACGGGTCGATGGTGCCCTCGGCCACGATCACGGCGGCGCCGGTCATGTCGACCGAACCGTCCGGGTGCTCGGTGATGGTCAGGGTGCCGCCGGGGAGGTCCACCCGGTACGTCGCGGGGAGGCCGGTCACCGCGGGGTCCGCGCCGTCCCGGCGGGCGGTGGCGACGGCGACCGCGCAGGCGCCGGTGCCGCAGGAGCGGGTCTCGCCCGAGCCGCGCTCGTGGACGCGCATGGCGACGTGGCGCGGGCCCCGGTCGACGACGAACTCGACGTTGACGCCCTCCGGGTAGACCGCGGCGGGGCTGACCGGCGGCGCGGAGAGCAGGTCGCCCGCGTGGGCCAGGTCGTCGACGAAGGCGACCGCGTGCGGGTTGCCCATGTTGACGTTGCGGGAGGGCCAGCTGCGCTCCCCGACGGCGACCGTGGCGCTCTCCTCGGGGAGCAGGGCGCGCCCCATGGAGACGGTGATGTCGCCGTCCTTGGCGATGTGCACCTGCTTGATGCCGCCCCGGGTGGCGACGGCCAGGCCGCCCTGCTCGACGAGGCCCTCGCGCTGGAGGTAGTGGGCGAAGACGCGCACGCCGTTGCCGCACATCTCGGCGACGGAGCCGTCCGCGTTGCGGTAGTCCATGAACCACTCGGCCTCGGCGGCCATGTCCCGGGCCTCGGGGTGGGCGGCGGAGCGGACCACGTGCAGCACCCCGTCGGCGCCGATACCGGCCCGGCGGTCGCAGATCCGCGCGACGACGGGGGCGGGCAGCGCGAGGGCGTTGTCCGGGTCGGGGACGATCACGAAGTCGTTCTCGGTGCCGTGACCCTTGAGGAAGCTGATCCGCGAAGTGCTCGAAGTGCTCACAGGGCAACTGTACGAGCCGCCACCGACACTCCGCGAGGCCGGACCCGCCGGGCAGGCTCCAGGGGTGTCCCTGGGGGCGCCCCGGGCGGACTCCAGGGCCTCTGAGGCCCCGATCCGGGCGGCCGAGCGAGCGCCCCGGAACGGCGCCCCGAGGGCCGTCAGCGCAACCGGGCCACGCGCCAGATGGCGAGGGCGACGAGTCCGGCGCCCACGGCCACGTACAGCGCGATCACCCGCCAGTCGGGGCGGTCGCCGGAGCCCCGGGCGGGCAGGCCGGGCCAGGTGTGGCCGACGCGGCGGGCCGCCATCATGCCCCAGCCGGCCGCGCAGCAGCTGATCAGCAGCCCCAGCATGGCGACCACGGCGCCGCCGTCGCCGAACTCGAAGGCGAGCGGGAAGGCGAACATCAGGGAGCCGACGGCGGCCAGCGTGACGATGGGCGCGAGCTGCCAGATCCGCAGTCTGCGGGCGGGCCGCAGCTCGACCTCGACCTCGGGGGCCACGTCCTGCTCGTCCGGGCCGTCGGGACCGTCAGGACTCAGCCGCCCCGCGAGCTGCCGCGGTGGCGGTACGTCGTGCTGCTCCGTGTCGCGAGGGCCGGCCTCCATCGCCACGCGCCCTCCCAACTCGGACTGCACTGGTGGATCGATGCTCGATGATGGCACGATCACGGGTGCCGAATTGACGGCCGGGGCGTCCCGATGCCATCACGTGATCAGGCCGTTATAGCCACGCTTTGGGGTTTATGCAGGTCAGGCACCCGCCGCTGGTCAGGGAGTCGGTGAGAGGTCAGCAATAGCCCCAGGTCAGCGCCGGATTGACCAGCCGGGACCGGCCTGCAGAAGGAACCACCACGACCATGTCGAACAAGCTTGCGCAGGTCATGGGCGGCTTCTTCCGGCCTGGGAGTGTCGCAGGCCCTCAGCTACCCGCACCTCCACGCCATCCGCTTCCGTAACACCCGGTGCAAGCAGGCCGAGGAGTCCTGACTTCCCCACCCAGGACGCCGCCGTCGATCGCCTGACCGAGCAGCACGGAGCTCACAGGACCACCCTCCGAAACCACCGCCGAACAGCGGGCGACCCTCGGAGAAATGGCTTTCGAGGAGTACGCGAAGGCGCGGCTCGCCAGCAAGCGCGGCCTCACCGGCAGCACGAAAGCCGCGACCGCGTCCCGGACGCGCACCGGCATGGAATCACAGGTCGCGACCCCACCGCTCGAGGCGGCCCGCCTACGCGCTGCCCGGTCCCGACCGGGATCCGCATACCGACGGGGCCACGCACACAGCGGCCCGCCGGAAACGCCACGCGGCAGGTGACATTTGCCGGATCTCATCCCAGCGGCGAGGGCGGTGGCGAGTTCTTGGACGACGTGTTCTCAGACGATGTGGCGAGCCGCGGGTCAGCGAGGCCGAGCGCTCGCTGCGTCGGGCGGGAACCGGCATGAGGCCATGGGGCCAGAGCAGATACAGCCATTAACTAATTTCAGCCAAGCCGGATAGCCAAGAGAAGGCAAAATACTAGATCGCAATATTACGAACTTAAGCCCTGAAATGGACAATTTTATTGAGGTCTACTTGAGGGTCGCCTCCGACAGCACTCCGCATATGAGGGAGAAGCAGACAAAATCCAGCACCAGAACCCCCTGCCGGCCCGTGAAGATTCAGCGCACCTTCCGTGAAGCACATGCGATCATCCCGTGCATATGCGGAGATCAATCCGCACACAGCACAAGGAGCAGGCGTGATAAGCATGTTGCGGGGGGAAAGACGGAGATCCGTCGCATCCCCCAGACCCTTCTCGCCCCCTCCATCGACGCAGCGCTGGCGATCGATAGCCGCGGCATTGACACTGCTGATGACCATCGAGGCGGCTGCGGTCGTCACGACTGAGCGCGGGGCTTTCGCGGTTGAGCCGCAGAGTGCCCAGCAGGCAGCCGAGCCCACGAAGGATGTGGGGCCCGCGACAGCGGATTCGCTGGCGGCAGCCCGGTTGAAGGCGAAGATCCAGAAGCGTCGGATCGAGGCGCTGGACGAACGAACCGAGACTTCGTCAGTCTTTGTCAACGCTGACGGGTCGGTGACGGAGGACGCGTACGCCGGTCCGGTCAGGTTCCTGGACGATCAGGGCTCTTGGCAGGACATCGATGTCTCCCTGGAAAAGATGTCGGACGGATCGGTCGCCGCGAAGGGGCACCCGCACGACCTGCGCCTCGGCGGTAGGAGCGCGGCGCCCAAGGGGCTGAAGAGAGTTGGGCAGAAAACGTCCCAGGCGGGTACGCCGCTGGTGACGCTGGAAGGCCACACCGGACAACAGATCCAACTGGGTTGGTACGGGGCCCTGCCGACACCTGTCATCGAAGGTGCCGAGAACAACGTCGCCCGGTACAAGGACGCGTTGCCCGCGACGGACCTGCTGATCGAATCGACCCGTACCGGTTACGAACAGTTCCTGGAACTCAAGAGCCGTTCCGCTGTCGATGCGAAGGGGGCGATCGCCTACAGCCTGAAGGCCAAGGGCCTCCAGGCAAAGGCGCAGAAGGACGGTTCCGTTTCCTTCACCGACGCCAAGGGGAAGTTCGTCGGGGTGCTGCCCGCTCCGGTGATGTGGGACGCGCAGGTGGACAAGAAGTCCGGCGAGCGCACCCACACGGCCGAGGTGGACGTGACGGTCGCGCAGAACGGTGACACCGTCACCCTGACGCTGACCCCGGACGCGAAGTTCCTGGCGGACGCGTCTACGCAGTTCCCGGTGACCATCGACCCGGCGATCAACGTGGGCGCGAGCTTCGACACCTTCGTCCAGCAGGGCTACACCACTGGTCAGTCCACCTCGACGGACCTGAAGATCGGTAACAACGGGGCCTCCCAGGTGGCGCGTTCGTTCCTGTCCTTCCCCATGAAGAACATCACGGGCAAGCAGATCACGGCCGCCAAGCTCAACCTGTTCGCGTACCACTCCTGGTCCTGCACGGCCAAGGGCTGGGAGGTGTGGTCCACCGGCACCGCGAGTACCTCCACCCTCTGGACGAACCAGCCGAGCTGGGGCACGAAGCACGGCTCCAGCACGCAGACCAAGGGCTTCTCCACCGCCTGTGACGACGGCTGGGTGAGCGCCGACGTCACCTCGCTGGCCAAGTCATGGGCAGGGAACGGCAATAGCAGCAACACTCTGGGCGTACGCGCTGCCGACGAGACCGACCCCTACGGGTGGAAGCGGTTCAACTCCGGCAACGCCGCGAGCAATACCCCGTACATGTCGGTCACCTACAACTCGATCCCTGGTGTGCCGACGCTGATCGCTCCCGTCGACCAGTTCGCGGCGTCCTCGGGCACCCCGGCACTGTCTGCGAAGTCCCTGGACGGAGACGGCTCCCAGGTCACCCTCGCCTACGAGGTGTGGGCTGCCAACGGAAGTGCAGCGCTGCGGACCGGCAGTAAGTCGGCGGCATCGGGCGCGCAGGCGACCTGGACGCCGACCGCGCTGACGAGCGGTGCCTACAAGTGGCGGGTGCGAGCCAGCGACGGCTCGGCCACCAGCGCGTGGTCCGCCTTCCGCGCTCTGAGCGTGGACACCACCGCGCCGGCCGCGACGTCCGTGTCCTCCACCGACTTCCCCGCCAACCAGTGGTCGGGCACCCCGAACGGCAACGGCGACTTCACCGGCTCCTTCACCCTCACCCCGCCATCGTCGGATGTGAAGGAGGTGCAGTGGAAGCTGGACAGCGGAGCCTGGCAGTCGATCCCCACCACCGGCACCGCGGTGACCGCCAAGCCAGCGTTCCGCGCCGGCAAACACACCCTGACCGCACGTACCAAGGACGGGGCGGGCAACGTCTCGGCCGACAGGACCTTCGTCTTCTACGCGGGTTCGGGCGCGGCTCTGACCGCCCCCAGTGAGGGTGACCGGTCGGCTCGACGGGCCGAGCTGGCAGGTCTGGGCAAGAGCACCGACACAGGGGTGCGCTACCAGTACCGGCGTGGCGAGACCGACACCTGGAGGGACGTCCCGGTCGCGGACGTACGCCGTAAGGCCGATGGAAGCACTCTGCCGTCCTGGCCCGCGAAGGTCAGCACCGGCACGCCCGAGGCCCTGACCTGGAACATCACCGACACCTTCGGCGAGGACGGTCCGATCGATGTCCGTGCGGTCTTCACCGACGGCACCAGCACCGACGCCTCTCCTGCCAGCACCGTCACTGTGGACCGCCAGGCAGGTGCGGCACCCAGCGAAGCTGTGGGGCCGGGCACCGTCAACACTCTGACCGGTAACTTCACGCTGTCGGCCGTCGATGCCTCCGGCTTCTCCCTGAGTGCGGCGCGCACCGCTTCTTCGCGCACCCCCGACGAGGGTGGTCAGCAGGAAGGCCAGGCAGCGATCTTCGGCCCGCAGTGGACTGCCGGCACGATCGCGGAAACGTCCGGCAGCGACTGGACGTTCCTCCGCAGGACTTCCACGACCTCGGTCGCGGTGGTGGCCGCTGACGGAACGGAGATCGGGTTCACCGCGACCAACGCCGGTGGCTGGAAGTCCGAACCCGGAGCGGAAGATTTCACTCTCACCGGAAAGTTCACCGAGTCCTTCACTCTGCGGGAGAGCGAGGGATCCACTGCCACATTCACCAAGATCAGCGCGTCCTTCGACACCTGGCAGCTGTCGAGTACCGCTCTGCCCACCAATAACTCCACCACCACGGTGCACTCCGACACGGTCACCGTGAACGGCAAGCCCCTGGCGCGCCCCAAGTACGTGATCTCCCCCAGCTCCGCGGTGTCGGCATCCACCTGCGCGACTGCTCCCTCCACCAAGGGATGCCGGATCCTGGAGTACCAGTACGCCACCGCGACCACGGCTTCCGGTTCGGCCCTGGGTGACTTCACCGGCCAGGTGAATCGCATCCGTCTGTGGAACACGGTCCCCGGTGCTTCCACGGCAACGGCCACGGTCGTCTCCCAGTACGCCTACGACGCGTCGGGCCGACTGCGCGAGCAATGGGATCCGCGGATCAGCCCGGCGCTGAAGACCGCGTACACCTACGACAGCGCGGGCCGCGTGCTCACCCAGACTCCGCCCGGCGAGCTGCCGTGGACCTTCGCGTACGGCAAGGCCGGCGCGGCCGCTGTCGCCGGTGACGGCATGCTCCTGTCCGCTTCTCGTCCCACTCTGAAGGCAGGAAGCAAGGACGAGGCCGACGGCGGCAAGGCCACCACGTCCCTTGTGTACGATGTCGCGCTCTCCGGAGCGAAGGCTCCGAATCAGGTTGCTGTCTCCGACACCAGGGCCTGGGCGCAGGACGACGCCCCGTCCGACGCCACAGCGGTCTTCCCCGCCGACCAGGTGCCGGCTTCCCACACGGGAAGCGACCTGAGCGCGGGTGACTACGACAAGGCGACGATCACCTACACCAACGCCTCGGGCCTCTCGGTCAACACCGGACTGCCGGGCCGGCACCTGACCGCCACTCAGTACGACCGTTTCGGCAACACCGTGTTCGAACTGGGCGCGACCAACCGTGAGCTCGCTCTGGGTAGTGCCGATTTCCAGGTGAACACCCAGAAGGAACTGGGCATTTTCCCTGATTCCCCGGCCGAACGCGCACAGAAGCTCGCCTCGGTCTCGGTGTACACGGCTGATGGTGCCCGGCTGGTGGAACAGTACGAACCGCTCCACCTGGTGACTCTGGCGAAGGGTCTCAAGGGCGACAGCGACAGCCCCGACCTCGCGGCCGGAACCCAGGTCGCAGCCCGCTCCCACACCGTCACCCGGTATGACGAGGGGCGGCCCACCGACGGCAGCGCACGCATCGCCGACCAGCCCACCACGACGGCTGTCGGGGCGTTCGTCGACGGTTACCCGACCGATGGCGATATCCGCACCACTGCCATGACCTACGACTGGGTCAAGGGGCTGCGCCTCAAGGAGATCACCGACCCCGACGGCCTGAAGCTGACCAAGGCTACGGAATACGACGCACAAGGGCGTGTCGTCAAAACCACGCTGCCCAAGTCGAGCGGAGCCGACGCGGGAGCGAGGGTCAGCACCTACTGGTCCGGCACGGGCACCGGTGCATGTGCGGGCCGCCCGGAATGGGCGGACCTGCTCTGCTCCACGGGTCCGGCAGGCAAGATCACCGGTGGTGCCGGAAACCCGGACGAACTGGCCACGTCCACTTTCGAATATGACCGGTGGGGCAACCCGGCCAGGACGATCGAGGTCGCCAACGGCGTCACCCGTACGAACACCACTACGTACGACGCGGCCGGCCGCCTGAAGCAGAGCCAGAGCACCGGCGGCTCCGGTACCGCTGTTCCCGACACGTCGGTCACCTACGACTCCGGCAACGGATCCGTGGCGACCCTCACCGGTGGCACCAACACGGTCCGCCGCACCAACGACAAGCTCGGCCGTGAGGTCTCCTACGACGACGGTACCGGCAACGTCACCAACACCGAGTACGACAGCCGCAACCGGGTCATCCGGAGCGCGAACTCCGTCCCCTCGGAGACGACCTACACCTACGACAGCCCTGCGGGCCTGCCCACGCGTGCCCACGACTCGGTGATGGGCGGCATTGGCGACGTCACGGCCTTCTACGACTCCGACGGCCGCCTCTACAAGCAGAAGCTGCCCTGGAACATGGACGTCGAGTTCAACCTCGACCCCACGGGAGCCGAGACCTCTCGCTTCTGGCACTGGGAATCCGGCTGGACCGTCCAGGGGGAATCTCTCAGCAAGAACATCCACGACCAGGTCGTGGAGCGCACCACGTACACCGGAGGCGGCGCCTACCAGGAGTACACCTACGACGCGGCCGGCCGCCTCACACGTACCGACGATTCACAGGTCGGCGTGACGACTCACCGCGCCTACGCCTTCGATGACAACAGCAACCGGAAGTCCCTGACCACCACCGTCGATGATGTCGATGGCGGTGCACCGGAGACCAGGACGGTCTCCTCGTCCTACGACAGCGCCGACAGGCTCATCGCCGACGGCACCGTCTACGACGCCTTCGGCCGTACCACCGCACAGGCCGGCGGCGCGGCATACAGCTACTACACCAACGATCTGGTCCGTCAGATCACTGCCGCTGGAAAGCGCACCACGTACAACCTCGACGTTCTCGGCCGCCCCTCTTCCTTCACGGTCGAGGAGCAGGATGAGAACGCGGCCTGGAACACCACCGTCACCAAGAAGAACCACTACGGAGCGGATGCGGACAGCCCCGAGTGGACCGAAGAGGGCGGCAGCGGGATCAGCCGAAACCTCAAGGACCTCGCCGGCGACCTGATCGCGACCACGGGCGCCGACGGTGACGTGGTTCTTCAGTTGGCCACCATCCACGGTGACGTCACCACCCAGATTCCCCTGGTCGACTCGACCACCCCCGTGGTCAACAGCTACGACGAATTCGGCAACCTGCTCCCCGGGACGAACTCCGCCCGCTACGGCTGGCTCGGAGGGAAGCAACGCTCCAGTGAGACACCGAACGGTGTCACGCTCATGGGTGTACGTCTCTACGATTCCACCACGGGACGCTTCCTTTCCGTGGACCCGATTTACGGGGGAAATGCCAACGCCTACGAGTACTGCGGCGGCGATCCCGTCAATTGCTACGACCTCGACGGCAGGAAGAAGCAGAAGAAGCCGCGCTCATGCGGGTTCTGGTGCAGTGTCTTCACCACGGGTATCGGGGCGATCGTCGGCGCTGTGTGCGCACCGTTCGCCGGCCCGATCATCTGTGGAGCCGTCGGCGGCGGAATCAGCGGCTTCGCGCGGTACTGGTACACGCACCACGGCGGGCACGGGTTCACCACCCGAGGCGCCCTCAAATCAGTTCTCGTCGGGGCCGCGATCGGCGGGTTCGGCGGAACAGTAGGAAAACTGATCAAGAAGATCGGCGGCAAGGTCTTCCGGGGGTACGGAGACCGGGCATCGATCAAGGCATGGGATAAGCTCACCAAGGCGATGAAGTAATCCCGGATGCGCCCTGGCCTCAGGATCCTGAGGCCAGGGCGCATGTCGTCCTGCTTTTATCTGTCACCGTCCAGGCGGCATGACGCTTGAATTCTGATCGACCCTTCAAACAGAAACCGAGAATTCCATTCATGTTGCGCTATTGGCTCGCGATCGTGCGTCGCACCGCCGTGGCCGCCGTCTCGGTCGCCGTTGTCATCGGGGCAGCCATGGCCGGTGTACTGATATCGGAGGACACGCACGCTTGGCCGACCGCGCTCCTCCAAGGGATGCTCGTCGGCCTTCTGGCGGGCGTCGTCCTGGCCGTCGTGATCGCCACGTCGAACACGTGGCATCTCTGGCGTACGGCTTCGCGTCATGGCCTGACACCGGCGGCCGAGGCCGCGGCGGTGTCCTGCACCGTCGTGTTCCGGACGCCGGTGCCCGCCGGCACCACCGCCTACCAGCTCACCGACAGCGTGCTGCACGCCCTCAAGAAGGTGCCGTCCCCCCGGATCGACGAAGTCGAGGAGTTCACGCACGGCAAGCTCACCCTCATCTGCGCAAGTTCGCCTGTCGGCCCGGTGAGGCTGCGCGTCTCCATCGAGACGGACCGGGACACTGCGACGGTGACCATGGACGCCCGCCCCGTGACCCCATGGAAGCGTCTTGACGGCGGCGCCAGTTGGAGCGTCCTCACAGTTTTCGAACCTCATGTCAGGAAGGCCGTCCACCGTGAAGCGGGCGGTTCATGAGGGGGTCGGAGCTCCCGCTACGCGATCGTTCCGCCACCACACCATCAGGCTGTGACCGCTCGTTCGATCAACGTCAGCGCCCGGTGCGGGAGTTCCTCCCGGTCACGGTGTCCGGCGCCGAGCCACCGCACCCGCGGGTCGCGGCGGAACCAGGAGTCCTGCCGGCGGGCGAAGCGCTTGGTGGCGCGTACGGTCTCCGCCCGCGCCTCCTCCTCCGTGCACTCCCCCGCGAGCGCCGCCAGGATCTGCTGGTAGCCCAGGGCCCGTGAGGCCGTGAGGCCCTCACGCAGTCCGGCCGCCTCCAGGGCGCGCACCTCGTCGACGAGGCCCGCCTCCCACATCCGGTCGACGCGCAGGGCGATGCGCTCGTCCAGCTCGGGGCGCTCCACGTCGACGCCGATCTGGACGGCCTCGTAGACCGGCTTCTCGCCGGGGAGGTTGGCGGTGAAGGGCTTGCCGGTGATCTCGATGACCTCCAGGGCCCGGACGATCCGGCGGCCGTTACTGGCGAGGATGGAGCGCGCGGCGTCGGGGTCGGCCGCGGCGAGCCGCTGGTGGAGGAAGCCGGAGCCGCGCTCGGCCAGCTCCCGTTCCAGCCGGGCGCGCACCTCGGGGTCCGTACCGGGGAACTCCAGGGCGTCGATGGCGCCCTTCACGTACAGCCCGGAGCCGCCGACCAGGATCGGCGTACGGCCTTCGGCGAGCAGCCGGTCGATCTCCAGCCGGGCCAGGCGCTGGTACTCGGCGACGCTGGCGGCCTCGGTGATGTCCCAGATGTCCAGCAGATGGTGCGGGACGCCCGCACGCTCGGCGGGGGTCATCTTCGCCGTACCGATGTCCATCCCGCGGTAGAGCTGCATGGAGTCGGCGTTGATCACCTCGCCGCCGAGTTCCCGGGCGAGGAAGACCCCCAGATCGGATTTTCCGGCCGCGGTGGGGCCGACGACGGTGATGACACGGGGGCTGAAGGGGGACGGTTCACCGGAACAGTCTCCCAAACCCCCGGGGTGCCACCGCACACTCCGGGGTTCCGCGGACCATCAGGGAAACGCTAAAGGGCGAGTAAAGTCGGCAGGAAAGGGCAGGTGACGGACAATGGGGGCGGGAGAACGCTCCCGTCAGACCGTCCTCACTGCACGGAAGGTGACCCGATGGGGCTCCTGGACAACCTCAAGGCCAAGCTGGGACCGGCCAAGGACAAGGTCGGCGACCTCGCGCAGCAGCACGGGGGCAAGATCGGGCAGGGCCTCGACAAGGCCGCGCGCACGGTCGACGAGAAGACCAAGGGCAAGTACAGCGACAAGATCGACTCGGGTACGCGCAAGGCCAAGGAGGCCGTGGACAAGCTGGGCAACAAGGACGGCGGCACGCCCGGCGGTACCCCTGGCGCCACCCCGCCCCCGCCCGCTTCCTGACCCGATCGGCGGTACGGCACTCCCGATGGCGGCACCGGAGCCTTCCGGTGCCGCCATCGGCGCGTTCAGGACCAGGCGGCGACGGTGTAGCCGACGCCGTAGGGCGCGTCCTCGTACAGCAGCCGCCCGTCGAGGCCCGCGCCCCGTGCGGCGCCGCTGAGGAGCTGCCAGGGGGCCCGGCCGGCCGCCTTGAGGTCGTACGCGAGGGTCTCGTCCAGGGCGTCGAGTGCGGCGAGGTCCGCCGCGCCCAGCGCCTCGGCGACCCGGGCGTCGAAGGCCTCGGCCCGCTCGTCCAGATAGCCGGGCGCCTTGACCGTGCGGCAGGCGCTGCCGTCGCCCATCACGAGGAGCGCGACGCGGTCGGCGCGGGCGGCCAGCTCCTGCCCGGCCCCGGCGCACTTCCCGGCGGGGGCGCGCCCGTCCACCGCGAGCGCCTCGACCGGTGCACCCGTCCAGCGGGCCCGCTCCAGCAGCCAGGCGCCGACGGCGAGGGAGTCCGGCAGCCGCGGCCCCGGAGCGGCCGGGTCCGGCGCGCCCAGGGTCACGTCGAGGTCGACGCCGAAGCCGCGGAAGGAGCCGTACGCGCCTGCCGGGTACGCACCGGCGGTCGAGCCGTCCCCCGGCCCCACGACCACGAGCAGATCGGGGCGGGAGGCGGCCAGCACCCCCACGGCGTCGAGGCACGCGGCCCGCGCGGGGTCGAGTTCGGGCGCGGCCCCGGCGGCGACCTCGGGCACCAGGAGCGGCGGACAGGGGCAGACGGCAGCGGCGACAAGCATGCCGGTCAGCGTACTGGGCAGGGGGAACGGTCCGCCGCGCCCCCGCACCGAGGCGACGGGGGCTCTTCGCCCGTCGCCCTCGCCCGACCCGGCCAGGCGGTTCGCCGCCCCGTACGGTCAGCCGATCCCGCAGGCAGGGGCCGAGGCCGCCGGGAGCGGGGCCGGGGCGCCGACGGTGGGGAGGCCGAGCATCACTCCGGCCGGCTTGGCGGCGGCCGTGGTGCGCTTCTCCCAGGCGTCGCCCGCGCGGGTGGACCGTACGGCGAGCGGGGTGCCCTCCGCGAGGAGGTGGTGCGGGGCGGCGTAGGTGATCTCGACGGTCACCACGTCACCGGGGCGCACGGGCTGCTCGGGCTGGGTGAAGTGGACCAGGCGGTTGTCGGGGGCGCGGCCGGAGAGGCGCTGGGTGGCGCCGTCCTTGCGGCCCTCGCCCTCCGCGACCATGACCTCCAGGGTGCGGCCGACCTGTTTCTTGTTCTCGTCCCAGGAGATCTCCTCCTGGAGGGCGGACAGGCGCATGTACCGCTCCTGCACGACCTCCTTGGGGATCTGGCCGTCCATGTCGGCGGCCGGGGTCCCGGGGCGCTTGGAGTACTGGAAGGTGAAGGCGTTGGCGAACCGGGCCTCGCGGACCGCGTGCATCGTCTGCTCGAAGTCCTCCTCGGTCTCGCCGGGGAAGCCCACGATGATGTCGGTGGAGATGGCGGCGTCCGGCATCGCGGCGCGCACCTTCTCGATGATGCCGAGGAAGCGCTCCTGGCGGTAGGAGCGGCGCATCGCCTTGAGGATGCGGTCGGAGCCGGACTGCATCGGCATGTGGAGCTGCGGCATCACGTTGGGCGTCTCGGCCATGGCGGCGATGACGTCGTCGGTGAAGTCGCGGGGGTGCGGCGAGGTGAAGCGGACGCGCTCCAGGCCCTCGATCTTCCCGCAGGCGCGGAGCAGCTTGGAGAAGGCCTCGCGGTCACCGATGTCGGAGCCGTACGCGTTGACGTTCTGGCCGAGCAGGGTGATCTCGGAGACGCCCTCGGCGACCAGGGCCTCGATCTCGGCCAGGATGTCGCCGGTGCGGCGGTCCTTCTCCTTGCCGCGCAGGGCCGGGACGATGCAGAAGGTGCAGGTGTTGTTGCAGCCGACGGAGATGGAGACCCACGCGGCGTAGGCGGACTCGCGGCGGGTGGGGAGCGTGGAGGGGAAGGCCTCCAGCGACTCCGCGATCTCGATCTGCGCCTCCTCCTGGATGCGGGCGCGCTCCAGCAGCACGGGCAGCTTGCCGATGTTGTGCGTGCCGAAGACGACGTCCACCCAGGGGGCGCGCTTGACGATGGTGTCGCGGTCCTTCTGCGCCAGACAGCCGCCGACGGCGATCTGCATCCCGGGGCGCTTGGTCTTCATCGGGGCGAGGCGGCCGAGGTTGCCGTAGAGCTTGTTGTCGGCGTTCTCCCGTACCGCGCAGGTGTTGAAGACGACGACGTCGGCGTCACCGTCGGCGCCCTCGGGAGCGCGGACGTAACCGGCGTCCTCCAGGAGACCCGACAGCCGTTCGGAGTCGTGGACGTTCATCTGGCACCCGTAGGTACGCACCTCGTAGCTCTTCTGGACGTCCACTGCTTCTTCGCTCCGGTTGCCGCTGCTCATGTGACCAGGGTAGGCGGTGGCCGGGTGCGCCCCGGTCCCTGCCCGGCCGGGCCTGGTCAGAGAGGCGGTGAGCTGGCAGGATCGCGCGCATGTTCCACGCTCTGTCCCGGTTCGACCGACGGCGCACCCTTCGGACGGGCGCCGTGCTCGCGGTCGTGCTCGGGCTGCTCGGGTGGTGGCTCCTCCCGCTGGGCGAACGGACGCCGAGCGGGACGCTGACGTTCTCCACGGGTGTGCCGAGCGGGGTCTACCAGCGGTACGGGGAACGGCTGGAAGGCGCCCTTGCCAAGGACATGCCCGAGGTCTCCATAAAGCTCCTCACCAGTGAGGGGTCCCAGCAGAATCTCGCGCGGGTGGCGACGGGGAAGGCGGACTTCACCATCGCCACCGCCGACGCCGTGGCCACCTATGTGCGCGACGGCAGGCCCGGCGCCCATCGGCTGCGGGGCTGTGTGCGGCTCTACGACGACTATGTACAGCTGGTGGTCCCGCGCGACTCCGACATCGCGAGCGTGGCCGATCTGCGGGGCAAGCGGGTCGGTGTGGGTCAGGAGGGCTCGGGGGTCCGGCTGGTCGCGGACCGGCTGCTGAGCGCGGCGGGGGTCCATCCGCAGCGGGACCTGACCGCCGTCTCGGCGGGGATCAACACGATGCCGGACCGGCTGGTCTCCGGCGATCTCGACGCCTTCTTCTGGTCCGGCGGGCTGCCGACGGGGGCGGTGCACGAGCTGTCGCGGCGGTTCGCGATCAAGCTGGTCCCGCTGGAGGAGGAGCTGGTCAAGGAGTTGCAGTCGAACGGCGGCTCCGCGCGCTACTACCGGTCGGCCACGATGCCCGCCGACGCCTACCGCTACGCGCAGCGGGGCACGTCGGTGCCCACGGTGGCGGTGGCCAATCTGCTCATCACCACGGACCGTATAGATCCGGCCATGGCGGAGGCCTTCACCCGGACCGTGATCAACAGCCGGGACGGGATCGGCCGTGAGGTGCACGCGGCCCAGCTGGTGGATCTGCGGACGGCGATCTACACCGACCCGCTGACCGTGCACGAAGGGGCCAGGCGCTACTACCGCTCGGTCAAGCCATGAGGCACGGCCCTTGATCCAGCCCTGAGGCACCGGCGCCCGGTCCGCCCCCGAGGCGCTACCGCTCGGCCGGGCCCCGGGACCCGGTGGCGGGCGGCTGCTCGCGCGGCACGGAGAGCGTCACCCGCAGACCGTGCGGCTCATGGCGTTCGTACGCGATCGAGCCGCCGCCCGCCGCGAGCAGCACGCGGGAGATGGAGAGGCCGAGCCCCGACCCCCTGACGTTCTGGTGGCGGGTGGAGCGCCAGAAGCGGTCCCCGACGCGCTCCAGCTCCTGGTCGGTGAGGCCGGGCCCCCGGTCGGCCACCACGACGGTCACCGCGGTGGTGCCCGGCGTGACCGTGACCCGTACGTCCTCCCCGGCCGGGGTGAACTTCAGGGCGTTGTCGATGACCGCGTCCAGCGCGCTGGAGAGCGCCACCGGGTCCGCCCAGGCCGTGGCGGCGGGCGCCCCGTCCTGGGAGAGGTGGACGCCCTTCTCGTCCGCCATCGGGCGCCAGGAGGCGACGCGGTCGGCGGTGAGCGGGACGATGTCGGTGAGCTGGAGGTCGGCCTCGGCGTGTTCGGCCAGCGCCAGGTCGAGCAGATCGTCCAGGACCCGGGCCAGCCGCTTGCCCTCGGTCCGTACGGCGGCGATCTCCTCGTTGCCCTCCGGCAGCTCCAGGGCCAGCAGCTCGATGCGCAGCAGGAGCGCGGCGAGCGGGTTGCGCAGCTGGTGGGAGGCGTCGGCGACGAAGGCGCGCTGCTGCTCCAGGACGTCCTCGACGTTGTCGGCCATCTCGTTGAAGGACCGGGCCAGCCGCCGCAGCTCCGGCGGCCCGCCCGCGGCGGCGACCCGTGAGCGCATCCGGCCGACGGCGATGTCGTGGGTGGCCGCGTCCAGGACCCGTACCGGCAGCAGCACCCAGCCGGTGAGCCGGACGGCGGCGCCGACCGCCACCAGCATCGCCAGCGCCTCCCCGACGGCGATCAGCAGCCAGGTCCGCAGGATCCGGGCGCGCATCTCGTCGGTGGGCGAGTCGATGACGACGACGGCGACCACGTCGCCGTCGCGCACGACGGGCGAGGCGACGACGACCCGGCCGTCCTGCCAGGGCCACACCTGCGGAGGGTCGTGCGAACGGCGGCCGAGGAGCGCCTCGTTGAAGGCGGTGCGCCCCTCCCCCTCGGGCGGTAGCATCCAGCCGTCCGGGGCCTTCGCCAGGGCCAGGTCGTTGCGGTAGAAGACGCCGGCCCGGATCCCGTACACGGAGGCGTAGACCTCCAGGTCGGTGGCGAGGGTGAGCCGGCGCTCGTCGTAGGCGGGGACGGTGTCGGTGATGGGCTGGGCGAGGGCGGCGAACCGGGCGGTGTCGTCGATCCGGTCGATGACCAGCCGCTGCTGCTCGGCGGCGGCCACGCTCACCGCGAGCGGGAAGCCCAGGGTGGCCAGGACGGCCGCCATGAGGGTGATGAGCAGCGGAAGGAGACGGGTGCGCACCGGGGATGTACCGGCCCGTTACGCGGACGGCGCGACGAGCCGGTAGCCGACGCCCCGCACGGTCTCGATGAGGGCGGGCAGCCGCAGCTTGGAGCGGAGCGAGGCCACGTGCACCTCCAGGGTGCGCCCGGTCCCCTCCCAGCTGGTGCGCCAGACCTCGCTGATGATCTGCTCGCGGCGGAAGACCACACCGGGCCGCTGCGCCAGGAGGGCCAGGAGGTCGAACTCCTTGCGGGTGAGCTGGACTTCGGTGCCGTCGACGCTGACGCGCCGGGTGGGCAGCTCTATCGCGACGGATCCCAGCCGCAGGGCGGCGACCGGGGTCGGGGCGGTGTCCTCGGTGCCGGTGGTGCGCCGGGCGACCGCGTGGATCCGGGCGAGCAGCTCGCCGGTGTCGTACGGCTTGGTGACGTAGTCGTCGGCGCCGAGGTTGAGCCCGTGGATCCGGGAACGTACGTCGGCGCGCGCGGTCACCATGATCACCGGGGTCGCGGTGCGCTTGCGGATCTTGCCGCAGACCTCGTAGCCGTCCTGGTCGGGCAGGCCGAGGTCGAGGAGGATGACCCCGAAGGGCTCCTTCTCGGCGGGCAGCAGCGCGCGCAGCGCCTCCTCGCCGTTGCGGGCGTGCACGACCTGGAAGCCGTGCCGGGCGAGCACGGCGGACAGGGCCGCCGCCACGTGGTCGTCGTCCTCGACGAGCAGCAGTCTCATGGCCCTCCTCTCGCTCTCCCCGGGCCTTCGGACTTTCCCGGACTCGTTCGCGTAAACCGGCTTCGTGCTCCGTTCGACGGTGTTCGACCGCCTTCGTCAGTGTTTCGCCGCCGCCAGTCCGTCTGCGGTGGCGCTCCGTTCGCTCCGCCGCACAGGGCATCCACTCCGATGACGGGTACGCCCGTCAAGGGGTTGCCGGTTGCAGGAGGGTTTCCGTTATGTACCCGGTACGCCCTCGCACCGCACGTGGCGTCCCCTTCACGCGGAGTGTCCGGTTGCCGCCGGATCGTTATGCTCAATTTCCGCTCAGATGTAATGACGCTGGTCGCACCGCGTCATTAGTGTCCTTGGAACCCGAGGAGGACGGAGCAAGAAGCCGATGAGCGGAGTTTCAGTGACCAAGGCCGCCGAGGATGCCGCGCCCGCGGGCGACGACCTTGTCGTACTGAGCAACGTCAACAAGCACTTCGGCGCGCTGCATGTGCTCCAGGACATCGACCTGACCATCGCCCGTGGCGAGGTCGTGGTCGTCATCGGGCCCTCCGGGTCCGGGAAGTCCACGCTGTGCCGCACGATCAACCGCTTGGAGACGATCGATTCGGGTGCGATCTCGATCGACGGCAAGCCCCTGCCCCAGGAGGGCAAGGAGCTGGCGCGGCTGCGCGCCGACGTGGGCATGGTCTTCCAGTCGTTCAATCTCTTCGCGCACAAGACGGTGCTGGAGAACGTCGTGCTGGGCCAGACCAAGGTCCGCAAGGCCGACAAGAAGGCGGCGGAGGAGAAGGCCCGGACCCTGCTCGAGCGGGTGGGCGTCGGGGTTCAGGCCAACAAGTACCCGGCGCAGCTCTCCGGTGGCCAGCAGCAACGCGTCGCCATCGCGCGGGCGTTGGCGATGGACCCGAAGGTCATGCTCTTCGACGAGCCCACGTCGGCTCTCGACCCGGAGATGATCAACGAGGTCCTGGAGGTCATGCAGCAGCTGGCCCGGGACGGGATGACGATGATCGTCGTCACCCACGAGATGGGCTTCGCCCGCTCGGCCGCCAACCGCGTGGTCTTCATGGCCGACGGAAAGATCGTCGAAGAGGCCGCGCCCGAGCAGTTCTTCAGCAACCCGCGCAGCGACCGGGCCAAGGACTTCCTGTCGAAGATCCTTCACCACTGACGAACGACGTCCGAACGATCGACGACAGACGACAACGACCATACGGCTTAAGGAAATCTGACATGAAGCTCCGCAAGTCGGCCGCCGTCGCGGCCATCGCCGTGCTCGCCCTGACCGCGACCGCGTGTGGCGGCAAGGAGGGCTCCGCCGGTGACAAGCCGAGCGGCACGAAGCCCGGTTCCTCCGAGGCCCCCGCGCTGCCCACGTACGAGGTCGCCAAGGACGTCGCCCTGGACTCGCCGGTCTTCAAGAAGGCCAAGGAGCGCGGCAAGCTGATCATCGGCGCCAAGGCCGACCAGCCCTACCTCGGCTTCGAGGACCAGTCGACCAAGGAGCGCTCCGGCTTCGACATCGAGCTGGCCAAGATGATCGCGGCGGACCTCGGCTTCTCCGAGCAGCAGATCGAGTGGAAGACCGTCGACTCCGGCGTCCGTGAGACGGCCATCTCCAAGGGCCAGGTCGACTACTACGTCGGCACGTACACGATCAACGACGAGCGCAAGAAGCAGGTCGGCTTCGCCGGTCCGTACTACAAGGCGGGCGCCGACCTCCTGGTCCGCAAGGACGACGACTCGATCACCGGCAAGGACTCGGTGAAGGGCAAGCGCGTCTGCTCGATCGTCGGCTCCACCCCGCTCCAGGAGATCAAGAAGCCCGAGTACGGCGCCAACGTCGTCGAGCTGGCCAAGTACTCCGACTGCGTGCAGCAGGTGCTGACCAAGCAGGTCGACGCCCTCACAACGGACGACTCGATCCTCAAGGGGTACGCGGCCGCCAACTCCGGCAAGCTCAAGGTCGTCGGCAAGCCCTTCACCAGCGAGCCCTACGGCGTCGGCCTGAACAAGGACGACAAGGTCCTGCGCGACGCGATCAACGACTCGCTGGAGAACCGCGTCAAGGACGGCACGTACAAGAAGATCTACGAGGCGACGCTGGGCCTGTCCGGTTCGGCCTTCGTCGAGCCGCCGGCGCTCGAGCGCTACTGACCTGACGCCCGCCGGCCGCCCCGCGCGGCCGGCGCCCGTCACCGACGTACCGCGTGTGACCCAGGCGTCCCGTACGCCGCCCCGCCGCCCCTCAGGGGCCCGGCGGACGTACGGGGCGCCCCTTCCCCTGCCCTGATGCCGCTGCCCGCCGACGCGGAGACCTCATGAACGTACTGCTCGACAATTTCCCAGAGTTCCGCGACGGCTTCATAGGAACCGTGTCGATCACCGCCGTCAGCTCGGTTATCGCCCTGGTCCTCGGTGTGCTCGTCGCCGGGTTCCGGGTCTCGCCGGTGCCGCCGCTGCGGTACTTCGGCACCGCGTGGGTGACGCTGATGCGCAACACCCCGCTGACGCTGCTCTTCCTGATCTTCTTCTTCGTCGTCCCGGAGATCCTCTTCCCGGGGATGAGCCCCTTCGTGCTCGGCTCGCTGGCGCTCGGCTTCTACACCTCCTCGTTCGTCTGCGAGGCGGTCCGCTCCGGCATCAACACCGTGCCGCTGGGCCAGGCCGAGGCCGCCCGCTCGATCGGGATGACGTTCTCCCAGACCCTGCGCATCGTGGTGCTCCCCCAGGCGACGCGGACCGTCATCCCGCCGCTGAGCAGCATCTTCATCGCGCTCACCAAGAACTCCGCGATCGCCGGTGCCTTCAGCGTCGCCGAGCTGTTCGGCTGGCAGAAGCTGATGAGCGACAAGGGTTACGACATCGTCCCCGTCTTCATCTGGGTGGCCCTCGGCTACCTGGTGGTCACGTTTACCATCAGCGGCCTCTTCCGGCTGCTGGAGCGTCGCATGGAGGTCGCCCGATGAGCGCCAGCGTTCTCTACGACGCACCGGGCCCCAAGGCTCTCGTCCGCAACCGGATCTACGCCGTCGTCGGCACCGTCGTCATCGCGGCGCTGCTCGTGGTCAGCGTGCTGCGCCTGGCCGACAAGGGGCACCTCGCCCCCGAGATGTGGGACATCTTCAACTACGCGGGCATCCGGCAGAACATCGCCAACGCCCTCGTCGCCACCCTCAAGGCGTTCGGCCTGGCCGCGATCGGCTCGCTCGTCCTCGGTGTGCTGCTCGCGGTGGGCCGCCTCTCCGACCACAAGCCGATCCGCTGGGCGGCGACCACCTTCATCGAGCTGTTCCGCTCGCTCCCGCTGCTCATCACGATCTACGCGATCTGGGTCGGCTTCCTCACCGACCACTCGATGTGGGCGCTGGCCGCGGGCCTCTCCGTCTACAACGGCTGTGTCCAGGCCGAGGTGCTGCGCGCCGGTGTCAACGCCGTCCCCCGGGGCCAGAGCGAGGCCGCGTACGCGCTCGGCATGCGCAAGACGCAGGTCATGGTCACCGTGCTGATGCCGCAGGCCATCCGGTCGATGCTGCCGACGATCATCAGCCAGCTCGTGGTGACCCTCAAGGACACCTCGCTCGGCTTCATCATCCTGTACCCGGAGCTGCTCCAGACCGCGCGTCTGATCGCCTCCAACACGCTGGTGAACGGCCAGTACCCGTACGTCTCGACGATCACCGTCGTCGGCACGATCTACATCGTGCTCTGTCTGCTGCTCTCGTCGCTGGCCACCTGGATCGAGAAGCGCGGCCGCCGCGCCAAGACCGGCATCGCGGTGGCGCCGGCCGTCCAGGCACCCGGGACCATCGACGCGACGGCCGGCACGTTCGGCTCGAACACCGACGGTGCGGGGGGCGCAGGGGGCGCAGGCACCGGGACCGACGGTGCCGGTGGGGCCGGAGGGACGACGAACTGACCCCCGCCGGTCTCTCCCGGCGGAAGCATTCGAGGCAGCGGCGCACGCGTCGCTGCCTCGGTCACTTGACGCAAGCACCCCCAATGGGTTGCATACGTTCTGTGATCACGCACCCGGCTTCGACTGCCACGTTCCGCTCGACCGTACGGGCCGGAGGAGACGCGCCGTGGACCCGGTGATCGTCGTCGGCGCCGGACCCGTCGGTCTGACGCTGTCGCTGGCCCTGGCCGCCCAGGGCGTCCCGAGCGTGCTCCTCGACGAGGGGCCGGGCACGGAGGAGGTCCGCCTCGCCCGCACGGTCGTGCTGCGTGAGGACACCGCCGACCTGGTGGAACGGCTCGGCGCCACCGCCCTGGAGAAGGACGGGCTGCGCTGGAGCGGCTGGCGCTCGATGCGCCGGAAGCAGCTGGTCCGCGATGTGCCGCTGGGCGCGGACGCCGAGGACACGGAGAGCGGAGAGCCGGACGCGTCCCCGCTCCCCGCCCCCCTGCACATCCCGCAGCACGCGCTCGCCTCGGCCCTGCGGGCGGCGGTCGCGGCCCAGCCGCTGGTGAAGGTGGCGGAGCTGAGCCGCGTCGACACCCTGGAACAGGACGGCGACGGCGTCACGGTCCACACCAAGGGGCCCGATCCGACCTGGTGGCGCGGCAGTTATCTGGTCGGCTGCGACGGCGCCCGGTCGACCGTGCGCAAGCTCCTGGAGATCCGGTTCCCGGGTCGTACGGCGGTGGAGCGGCACGCCGTCGCCGCGCTCCGGGCCGAACTGCCCTGGCCCGACCGGGCGGTGCTGCACCGTCAGCCACCGTGGCGCGGCGGGGGCGCCGAGATCAGCGCGCGGCCGCTGCCGGACGGGGTCTGGCGGCTGGACTGGCTGCTCCCGCCGCGCGGCGACCTGGTCACCCCGGACGCCCTGGTCGCCCGGATCCGGGACACCCTGGCCGGCTGGTGCGGCGAGACCCCTCCGTACGAACTGCTCGACACCGGTGTCCACACGCTCCACCACCGGCTCGCCCGGCGGTGGCGGGTGCGGCGGGCCTTCCTGGCGGGGGACGCGGCGCATCTGCTGGGGGCGCTCGGCACCCAGGGGCTCGACGAGGGGATCCGGGACGCCGAGAACCTGGCCTGGAAACTCGCCCACGCCTGGCACCACGGCGGCGCCGACCCGCTGCTCGACAGCTACCAGGCCGAGCGCCGGGCCGCCGTCGCCTCCCGGCTGCGCGCCGCCGACCAGTCCCTGCCGATACTGCGGGGCGGCGGCGGGCTGCGGACACTGGTCCCGGGGGCGGCCCGGGGCCACGACACCCTGCTCGCCGACGGCCACCTGGGCTGTGGAGCCCTCGGTGCGCCCCCTTCGTACTCCCACTCCACCCTTGCACCACCGCACGCGGAGGCGCACACCGCTGTGGGTACGCCCCCCGGTGCGCCGGTCGCCGATGTACGGGTGACGGCACCGGACGGAACAGCGGTACGGCTCCGGGAGCGGCTCGGGCAGGGCCGCCCGCTGGTGATCCTGGTGGCGCCCGGCACCGGGGTGTGGGACCGGCGCCACTGGCTGACCGCGGGCATCATGCCGCGCCTGGTGGAGGCGGTGGAGGCGCTGCCGTCACCGGCGGAGCTGCTGGTCACGGAGAGCTATCCGGGGGCGTCGGCCCATACCGTGCTGCTGGTGCGGCCCGACGGGCATCTGGTGGCCGCCTTCGCGGGCGTACGTCCCGCGGAGCTGCTCGCGGCGGCCCGGGCGGCGCTGGGCGGATCGGCGGGGGCCGGGGCGGGGGCGGGAACGGAGGCGGAGGATACGGGCTCGGGGTCCGGGTCCGGTTCGGGGTCCGTCGAGGACGGCGAAGGCAGGCGTGAGGGCGCGGCGCGCACGCCGGGACCGCGCGACCGGGTTCACGCCGACCGGACCGCCGGGATCAATTGACCGTCACGGGCGCACATGGTGTACTCCAGATCATGACCGACACCGATGTGCGCCTGTGGCGGAGGGTCCATATGGACCTCGTCCGTTACGCGGGCTGCGTGTGTCGCCCGTCCTGCTGAATCGCCTTCCTCCACCGGCCCGTGCCTCTCTCCGCACGGCCGGTCCTCGCGCGAACTCTCAGGACGGTCCCTGTGTCTTCCCCTTCTTCCGCCGTGCCTTCCACCGTGCCCACGGCCGCCTCCGTACCCTCCCCCGCCACCGCTCCGGCGGCCTCGGCCCCTGCGGTCTCCGCCCCGGTCGGCCCGGCTCCCGCCGTCTCCGCGCGGGTCGGCTCGGCCCGTAGCGTCTCCGCCGGTCCGACGGCCGCCGAGCTGCTCGACTTCGTCCGCCGCGCCGCCGAGGACACCGCCCTCATCGCCTCGCTCCCGCTCGATCCGGAGGGCCGCACCTGGGTCCGGCTCGACGGCCCCCGGGGCAGTGAGGCCTGGCTGATCGGCTGGCCGCCGGGGACCGGGACGGGCTGGCACGACCACGCCGACTCGGTCGGCGCGTTCACCACCGCGTCCGGCACGCTCAAGGAACACTCACTGGCCGTACGGCTGCCCACCGACGGCTGGAAGACCCTGGAGCTGAACGACGGGGTGGACCGGGAGCGGGAGCTGGCGGCCGGTCAGGGCCGGGCCTTCGGTCAGAACCATGTGCACGAGGTGCTCAACGAGTCCGACAGCGTGCACGCCGTCTCCGTCCACGCCTACTACCCGCCGCTGCCGCGCATCCGCCGCTTCAGCCGTACCGGTGCCGTGCTCCGGCTGGAGCAGACCGAGGCCCCGGAGGACTGGCAGTGAGCGGCGACGGCGGCGACCACGTCGGTGCCTGGAGCGCGGGCGGGACGGAGCGGGCGGGGACGCCGGAACGGGTCGGGATCGACGAGTTGCTGGAACGGGTCCGGGCCGGTTACGAGCGGATCGGCCCGCAGGAGGCGGCTGCGGCGGCGACGGACGGGGCGCTGCTGGTGGACATCCGGTACGCGGCCCTCCGGGAGCGCGACGGGCTCATCCCCGGCGCGCTCGTCGTGGAGCGCAACGAACTGGAGTGGCGGCTCGACCCCCAGGGCAGCCACCGCGCCGCCGAAGCGGTGAGCCATGACCTCCGGGTCGTCGTCATCTGCAACGAGGGGTACGCCTCCAGCCTCGCGGTGGCGTCGCTGCGCCAGCTCGGGCTGCACCGGGCCACCGACCTGATCGGCGGCTTCCAGGCCTGGCGCGCGGCCGGCCTCCCGGTGACACGCCCCTGACACCTTCTCTCCTGGCCCCCTCTCTCAGGACACACCCGAACGCCGCATTCCGGTGGAGCCATCGCCGTGCGCGACCGACATTCGCCTCATACAGAGGCGAAATGTACGGAGATGACGCGCTATGGCGATCCCTGTTCTCACCCCGGACCAGCTCGACGCCCAGGCCTCCCGGCTGTACGACACCGGGGCATGGCGGGAGATCGTCTCGGGGTGGGGGCGCACCGCCCCCGAGCCCGTAGCTCCGCCCCCTTCAGGGGAGGACCGGCCCTCTTCGGGGCAGGACCGGCCCGCCGACTGGCGGAGCCTGCTGTCCGTCCCCGTGGAGCAGCTCATCGACGACTCGCTACGGGCACTGCCCGCCGCCTCGCCGCCCGAGCGCCCGCTCCCCGGCCGGCTGGGGGCGGTCCTGCCCGACCGTGTCCATGCCTGGCGACGGGTGGGCCAGGCCGATGTCCGGCCCTCCGTCCACCTCGGCTACGCGCGGCAGATCCTGGCCGAATGGGGCTGGCAGAACACCCCGTACCGCCTGCGCAACGCCCGGGGCGCCCGCTGTGTCTGCGGCGCGCTGCTCACCGCGCACCGGCTCGGCTACGGCTCCACCGCCACCGTGGACCGGGCCGGTGCCTGGCTGATCACCGAGCTGCGCTCCCAGGGGTGGACCGGACTGATCGGCCCCTGGAACCGGGCCCCCGGCCGCACCGCCGCCGATGCACTGGCCCTCGTCGACGCAGCCGCCCGCCGCGCGGCCCTGGCCGAGCACTGAGACTGGCCGGACACTGAGAACCGGGCGGCACAGGTCTCTTCCCTTCACTTTCACTTCAGAACGGCTCGTCCAGGCCCTCCGTGTCCTCGCCCTCCTCCTCCAGCGCCTGGCGCACCACCCGTAGGGCCATGCCCTCCCCGTATCCCTTGCGGGCGAGCATCCCCGCCAGGCGGCGCAGCCGCTTGTCGCGGTCCAGGCCCCGGGTGGAGCGGAGCTTGCGGGCCACCAGCTCCCGGGCCCGCTCCTCCTCCTGGTCGGTGTCGAGACGGCCGACCGCCTCGTCGATCACGGCGGAGTCCACGCCCTTCGTCCGCAGCTCACGGACGAGGGCGCGGCGCGCGAGCCCCCGGCCATGATGCCGGGACTCCACCCACGCCCCGGCGAAGGCCGCGTCGTCGATCAGCCCGACGTCCTCGAAGCGGGCGAGGACCTCCTCGGCCGCCTCGTCCGGGATCTCCCGCTTACGCAGGGCGTCCGCGAGCTGCTTGCGCGTCCTGGGCGTCCCGGTGAGCAGGCGCAGACAGATGTTGCGCGCCTGCTCGACCGGGTCCTGCGGCTCCCCCGTATGCCGCTGCCCACGCTCCCGCCGGTCACGCGGCTCCCCCTGCCCGGCCCTCGACGAGGAGGGGGAACCGCTGCTCCTGGTGGCGGAGCGGGCACGGCGGCCCGCCCCTTCGCCGAACCCGGTGCCGGGCTCGACGGGCTCTCCCGGCCACTCCGTACGACGTGTCACGGATGGGCCCTAGCTCTTGGCCGCCGCGGTCTTGGCCGTCTTCGCCTTGGCGGCCGTGGTGGCCGCAGGCTTCGCCGCCGCCGTCTCCGTCGCACCTGCGGCCGCCGCGCCTTCGGCGGCCGGCTCGGCGGACTCCGCGTCCGGGCGGACGCCGACGCCCAGCTTCTCCAGGATCTTCTTCTCGATCTCGTTGGCGAGGTCGGGGTTGTCCTTGAGGAAGTTGCGGGCGTTCTCCTTGCCCTGGCCGAGCTGGTCGCCCTCGTACGTGTACCAGGCGCCGGCCTTGCGGACGAAGCCGTGCTCCACGCCCATGTCGATCAGCCCGCCCTCGCGGCTGATGCCCTGGCCGTAGAGGATGTCGAACTCGGCCTGCTTGAAGGGCGGGGCGACCTTGTTCTTGACGACCTTGACGCGGGTGCGGTTGCCGACGGCGTCCGTGCCGTCCTTGAGCGTCTCGATCCGGCGGATGTCGAGGCGCACCGAGGCGTAGAACTTCAGCGCCCGGCCACCGGTCGTGGTCTCCGGGGAGCCGAACATCACACCGATCTTCTCGCGGAGCTGGTTGATGAAGATCGCCGTGGTCTTGGACTGGTTGAGCGCGCTGGTGATCTTACGGAGGGCCTGGCTCATCAGACGGGCCTGGAGACCCACGTGCGAGTCACCCATCTCGCCCTCGATCTCCGCACGGGGCACCAGGGCCGCGACGGAGTCGATGACGATCAGGTCCAGGGCGCCGGAGCGGACCAGCATGTCGGTGATCTCGAGGGCCTGCTCACCGTTGTCCGGCTGGGACAGGATGAGGTTCTCGATGTCGACGCCGAGCTTCTTGGCGTACTCGGGGTCGAGGGCGTGCTCGGCGTCGATGAACGCCACCGAGCCGCCGGCCTTCTGCGCGTTGGCCACGGCGTGCAGCGTCAGCGTCGTCTTACCGGAGGACTCCGGTCCGTACACCTCCACCACGCGGCCGCGCGGCAGGCCGCCGACGCCGAGGGCGACATCGAGGGCGGTCGATCCCGTGGGGATGACCTCGACGGGCTCGTTGGGCCGCTCGCCGAGGCGCATCACCGCACCCTTGCCGAACTGTCGTTCAATCTGTGCGAGTGCGGCGTCCAGCGCCTTCTCGCGGTCGGTTCCTGCCATGGGTTCCACCCGATTTGCTTGAGTCGATCGCTTCACGTCAAAGACGCTAACCCCTGCCACTGACAATGGGCCTCGACGTCCTCCCGGCCTGTGGACAACTCCACGGTCGGGCCCGGAAAAACCCGGCCGAAATCCATGAGAATGGATGTTCGATTTTGGTGTCAAGCGCACCACGCGGGACTGCCGAGCACCCACGGAGGACGCCCCGCGACACCGAAGCCCCAGTCGGCACGCACGCGTCCCGGGCGGGCACGCACCCGCACCGAGCGAGCATGCGCCCAGGTCACCGAAGGCCGGTCGCGCCGGTCAGCGGCCGACGGTGGCGGCGGATTCGGGGGCAGCGGCGTCGTGCAGCCCGAGGCGCAGATGCTCGACGTGGTAGAGGGCCTGGTCGAGGAGTTCGGCGACGTGGTCGTCGTACAGGGAGTAGACGATGCTGCGCCCCTGGCGCTCGCCGGTCACCAGGCCGAGGTTCCGCAGCAGCCGGAGCTGGTGGGAGCAGGCCGAACTCTCCATGCCGACGGCTTCGGCGAGATCACCGACCGAGCAGGGGCCCTCCTGGAGGCGGGCGAGGATGTAGAGCCGGGAGGGCGTGGCCAGGGCCTGCAGGGTGGCCGCGACATCGGCGGCGCCGACCGCGTCGAGGCGCTCACGGGTGCCGGCACCGGTGGTGATGTCGCGTCCGTGACCCATGGACCCCATCATAACGACGACACTTGAATACCTGTTCACATGTTCTTGTATGGTGGGACCGTCGTCCTCGTCCCACCCGCGAAGGGTTGCTTCGGCATGTCTTCTGTCCTGGACCAGCGCTCCACGCCGCCCTCCGACGCCACGCGCCCGGCCCCGCCGCGACGCCGCACCCGCCTGCTCACGCTGCCCGAGGCCCGCTGGGCCCTGACGGCGCTGGTGCTGTTCCTCCTCGCCCTGCCCGTCCACCTGCTGGACGGTCCGGCGTGGCTGTGGGGCACCCTGTTCGCCGCGACCTACGTCACCGGCGGCTGGGGGCCGGGCTGGGAGGGCCTGAAGGCGCTCAAGGACAGGACGCTCGACGTGGACCTGCTGATGGTCGTCGCCGCCCTGGGGGCCGCCTCGATCGGGCAGATCCTCGACGGCGCACTACTGATCGTCATCTTCGCCACCTCCGGCGCCCTGGAAGCGGTCGCCACCGCGCGGACCGCCGACTCCGTACGGGGACTGCTCGACCTCGCCCCGGCCACCGCGACCCGGCTGCTGCCCGACGGCACCGAGGAGACGGTCGAGACCGAGCGGCTGGCGGTCGGGGACACGGTCCTGGTCCGGCCCGGCGAGCGGGTCGGCGCGGACGGCCGGGTCCTCGACGGTTCCGGAGAGGTCGACCAGGCCACCATCACCGGCGAGCCGCTGCCCGTGGCCAAGCGGGCGGGGGACGAGGTGTTCGCCGGTACCGTCAACGGCACCGGCGCCCTGCTCGTACGGGTCGAGCGCGACCCGTCGGACTCGGTGATCGCCCGGATCGTGAAGATGGTCGAGGAGGCCTCGGAGACCAAGGCCCCCACCCAGTTGTTCATCGAGAAGATCGAGCAGCGCTACTCGATCGGCATGGTGGTCGCGACCCTCGCCGTCTTCGGTATCCCGCTCGCCTTCGGAGACTCCCTCTCCTCGGCCCTCCTGCGGGCCATGACGTTCATGATCGTGGCCTCGCCGTGCGCGGTCGTCCTCTCCACCATGCCGCCGCTGCTGTCCGCCATCGCCAACGCCGGACGGCGCGGTGTGCTCGTCAAGTCCGCCGTCGTCATGGAACGCCTCGGGCAGATCGACACCGTCGCCCTGGACAAGACCGGCACCCTCACCGAAGGCACTCCCCACGTCACCGACCTGCGCCCCCTCACCGGCAGCGGCCTGGACGAGGACGCGCTCCTGGCGCTGGCTGCGTCCGCCGAGCACCCCAGCGAACACCCGCTCGCCCGGGCCGTGGTCGCCGCCGCCCGCGAACGCGCCCTGCCCCTGACCGGCGTCGAGGACTTCACCTCCGTACCCGGCCAGGGCGTCACCGCCACCGTCGACGGCAGCACCATCACGGTCGGCGCCCCCGCCCGCCTCCTGGACACCGGCGCCGACGCCCGGCCGCAACGGGAAGTGGTGGCCGAACTGGAGGAGGCCGGGCGGACCGCCGTCGTCGTCCTGCGCGACCGGGAGCCGGTGGGCGTGCTGGGCATCGCGGACCGGCTCCGGCCGGACGCGGCGGCCACCGTCGCCGCCCTCACCCGCCTGACCGGCCGCACCCCCATCCTGCTGACCGGCGACAACGAGCGCGCCGCCCGGCACCTGGCCGCCCAGGTCGGCATCACCGACGTCCGCGCCGGACTGCTCCCCCAGGACAAGGTCGCCGCCGTCAGGGAATGGGAGGCCCGGGGACGCCGGGTGCTGGTCGTGGGCGACGGCGTCAACGACGCCCCCGCCCTGGCCGCCGCGCACTCCGGCATCGCGATGGGCCGGGCCGGCTCCGACCTCGCCCTGGAGACCGCCGACGCCGTCGTCGTGCGCGACGAACTCGCCACCATCCCCTCGATCGTGCGACTCTCCCGCACCGCGCGCCGCCTGGTCGTCCAGAACCTGGCCATCGCCGGGGCGTTCATCACCGTCCTGGTCGCCTGGGACCTGATCGGCACCCTGCCCCTGCCGCTCGGTGTCGCCGGCCACGAGGGCTCCACCGTCATCGTCGGCCTGAACGGCCTGCGCCTCCTGCGCGAGAGCGCCTGGCCCCGCCCCGTCCGGGACAGCGCGTAGCCGACCCGCCCCGCCGTGCCGGACCCGCCCCGGAACGGTTGGGTACACCTACGCATTGTTCGACCCGCCCCCAGGGCTCGATTCTTCCTGAGGCGGCGGTGGCTCCGCCCCTCGTGCATCTGCCGGCCCCCCAAGATCGGCATCCGCCGTACGAGGTCGACGTCCCCTCGTCCGGAGCCCCCGCCGCGCCCCTTCCTTCGCCCGTGCCCGGTGTTCGCCGTGCGCGGGCCCAGCCGGGACCGGAGCCGGTCCCGGCCCACCCCTCAGGAGGAATCGCATGGTGTCTCAAGCTGCGGTGTGGCGTGTCGCCGCTGCCGCGTGTGCGGTCGGCGCACTGATAGCCGGTGCCGGTACGGCCGGTGCAGCACCCACGCCCACCGAAGGGCGCATCCTGGGCGCCGACCGCGCGGGCGCGGTGGAGGGCTCGTACATCGTCACCTTCAAGGACTCGGTGGCGCGGGCGGACATCGACAAGGTGGCGAGGTCACTCGCCGGACGGCACGGCGGAAAGGTCGGCCACACCTACACCGCCGCGCTCCGCGGCTTCTCCGTGAAGGTGGGCGAGGAGCAGGCCAAGCGGCTGGCGGCCGATCCCTCCGTCGCCCGCGTGGAGGCCGACGGAGTCGCGTACGCCCTGGGCACCCAGAACGACCCGACCTGGGGCCTGGACCGCATCGACCAGCGCGATCTGCCCGGCGACCGCAGGTTCACGTACCCCAACACCGCATCCAATGTGACGGCCTATGTGCTCGACACCGGGATACGCACCTCGCACCGGGACTTCGGCGGCCGGGCGGTCAGCGGCTACGACTTCATCGACAACGACTCCGTCGCCCAGGACTGCAACGGGCACGGCACCCACGTGGCGGGCACGGTCGGCGGTACGGCCTACGGCGTCGCCAAGGGCGTGAAGCTCGTGGGCGTACGGGTCCTCAACTGCCAGGGCTCCTCGGGCTCCACCTGGGCCCCGGTGCTGGCCGGCATCGACTGGGTGACCAAGAACGCGGTCAAGCCCGCCGTCGCCAACATGAGCATCGGCGGCGGCCGGAACTCCTCGGTCGACGACGCGCTGGCCCGGTCGATCGCCTCCGGCGTCACCTACGTCGTCGCGGCGGGCAACGACGGTGCCAACGCCTGCAACACCTCCCCGGCCGCCGTGCCGGGCGCGGTGACGGTCGGCGCCACCGACAGCCGCGACGCCCGGTCGATCTGGCCGAGCGGCAAGTCCTCCAACCACGGCACCTGCCTGGACCTGTTCGCCCCGGGCTCCGACGTCATCTCCGCCTCCCACCTCAACGACACCGGCTCCCGCTCCGACGGCGGCACCTCGATGGCCTCCCCGCACGTGGCGGGCGCGGCGGCCCTGCTGCTCTCGGCCAACCCCTCCTGGACGCCCAAGCAGGTCCACGACCGGCTGATCGCCGACGCCACCCCGAACAAGGTCACCGACGCGCGGACCGGTTCGCCCAACCGCCTGCTGTACGTCCCGAACGACGGCGACACCACCCCGCCGCCCACCGGCAGCACCTTCGAGAACACCAACGCCTTCCCGATCCGCGACAACACGACCGTCGAGTCCCCCATCACCGTGAGCGGCATCGCGGGCAACGCGCCCTCGGCGCTCTCCGTCACGGTCGACATCCGGCACACCTTCCGCGGTGACCTCCGGGTCGACCTCGTCGCCCCGGACGGCGGTGTCTTCCGGCTCAAGGACTACAACGCCAACGACAGCGCCGACGACGTACGCGGCACCTTCACCGTGAACGCCTCCGCCAAACCCGCCAACGGCACCTGGAAGCTGCGGGTGAGCGACAACTGGGTCAACGACACAGGGACGCTGAACTCCTGGTCGCTGAAGTTCTGACCGACCGCTGACGTTCCGGCCGGCCGACGTCCCGGTGGAGCCCCGGGAACCTTCCGAGGCTCCACCTCCTCCGGGAACACCCCACCGGACCGCCGGTGATCCACGTCCCGAACCCTGGTGGATCCCGGCCCACCCGGCCGGTGAGACCTCTCCGCGAACCTCACCGGCCGGTCGGGGGACGCCTGCGGCGCCCGCACATGCGCCGCAGGCGTCACTCCCCCCTTTCCACCCACCGTCGTGAAAGGCCATCATGAGCCCGCCGGGCGGCCGACCGGCCCCCGGCCGTCATGCCCCTGCTGCCCACGGGCGCGGAAGGAAGCCATGGACGCCGACCCGCCGACCTCCGTCCCCGCCGGAGCCCCGACCGGGCACACCGCGCTCCTGGACGGCCTCTGCGACGACCTGTACGCGGAGCTGGACCGCCGGCCCGCCCTCGTGGTGATCACCGGTGCGGCGGGGGTGGGAAAGAGCCGGCTGGTCCGCGAACTCCTCACGCGGACACCGCCGTCGGACACCCCCGCCCTGGTCGCCCGCTGCCGGGAGCCGGACGCTCCCGCCCCGTTCGCGCCGCTCGTCGAGGTACTGGCCCAGTGTCGGCCCCTGGCGGAGGACCTGCCTCCGGTGACCGGTGCGCTCCGGGGACTGCTGCCCGAACTGGCCGGTCTCCTGCCGCCCGCGCCGCTCCCCGTGGGCGATCCGCGCGCCGAACAGCACCGCCTTGTCCGGGCACTGTGCGGGCTGACCGCATCCCTGGGGAGGGCGGTTTTCGTCGTGGAGGACGTCCAGTGGGCCGACGCGGGCACCGTCGCCTTCCTCCGTACGCTCGTCTCCGACCCGCCGCCGCACCTGGGGCTGGTCCTCACCGCGCGGGGTGAGGACGGTGACGCGTTCCCCTTCCCGCTGCGCCCGCCGCCCCATGTGGTGTCGGCCGAGCGGCACCTCGTACCGCTGTCGGTGGCCGGGACGGGTGCGCTGGCCGCCGGTCTGCTCGGCGGGCGGGCGGTGCCCGAGGAGTTCGCGGGGCAGCTTTACCGGTGGACGGGCGGGCTTCCGTACGTGATCGAGGAGGTGCTGCGCCGCTGGCCCGATCCCCTGGCGCACCCCACCGGAACGGGCGGGGCCGGAGTTCCGGAGCCGCCCCTGCCCGCGTCCGTACGCCGACTCGTGGTGGAGGGGCTGCGCCGCCTTCCCCCGGACGCGCGGAAGGTGGTCGCCGCGGCGGCGGTGCTCGACGACCCCGCCCCCGTACACCTGCTGGGAGCGGTCGCGGGGCTGGGCGAGGAGGAGACCCGCCGTGCGCTCACCGCGGCACTGAAAGAAGGTGTGCTGCGAGCAGCGGGGGACTCGGGGGGCGGCACTTACGCCTTCCCCTACGCGCTGGCGCGCAGAGCGGCGTACGAGGCGGTCGCGGAGCCGGAACGGCGCGTCCTGCACCTGCGCGCGGCCCGCGCCCTCGCCCGGCACACCTCGCCCCTCCCCCTCGTGCGCATCGCTGGACACCACCGGCTGGCCGGCCGCCCCACGGAGGCGGTGCGGTGGCTGGAGGCGGCCGCGGACCGGGCCGCCGGGAACGGGGACGCCGGTGCGGCCACCGACCACTATCTGGCCGCCCTGCGCGGCGGGCCCCCGGCCGTCGTCCGCGACCGGGTCGCGCTGAAGCTGGCCCGGGTCGCTCTCAACGCCCGCCCCGGACCGCAGGTGCCCGCCGCCCTGCGGCAGGTGCTCGACCGGTGCTCCCTGGGCCCGGGGCCCAGCGGCGAGATCCGGCTCCTCCTGGGGCTGCTGCTGCGCAACCAGTCGGGTTCCGGTCTGGAGGCGCTGGAGGAGATAGCGCGTGCCGTTCCGGATCTCCTCGCCGTCTCGCCGGGGCAGGCCGCACGGGCCCTGGCGATCATCGCCATCCCCTCCCTCAAAGGGTGGCCGCTCGGTGAGCACCGGCGGCTGCTGGCCGAGGCGGAACGGCTGCTGCCCCAGGTGGACGGGGACGACCTGCGGGCGGCCGTCCTGGCCAACCGGGCCACCGCTCTGGCCCTCATGGGCGACCCCTCGGCGTGGGACGCGGTGGCCGAGCTGCCCGACACCCTCAGCGGCGAGGCGGCGGCCCGGGTGCACGCCAACCTGGCGGGGGCCGCGACCGCCCTAGGCCATCCGGAACGCGCCCGCGCCTGCCAGACCCGGGCCTGGCAGGCCGTGAGGACCCACCACGCCCCGTACCTCGAAGCGTTCGTCGAGACCACGGACATGCTCACCGCCTTCACGCGCGGCCGGTGGACCGGGCTGCTGGAGCGGGCCGAGCGCGCCGAGGAGCAGTACCGGGACGTGCCCGACTTCCATGCGGAGGCCCTCCTCGTCTGCGGGCTGCTGCGCCTGCACACCAAGGGGCAGACCGATGTGGCGCGCCGCCTTCTGGAGCGGGCCGTCCGCACCACCGCGCTGGACACCGGCATCGTGCTGACCTCCGCCGCGGCCGCCCAGGTCCGGGTCCATCTGGCCGCCGACCGCCCCGCCCCGGCCGTCCAGGCGATGGAGGGGGCGCTCCACCACGTCCGCCGCACCGGTGCCTGGGTGTGGGCGAGCGCCCTCGCCCCGCCGGCCGTCCAGGCGATGCTGCGGGCGGGCCGCGCCGGGGAGGCCCGTCTCCTGGTCACCGAGCTGGCCGACGGCATCGCCCGCCGGGACGCGCCGGCCGCCCGGGCCGCCCTGCTGACCTGCCGGGCACTGCTCACCGACGCGGCCGGTCCGCAGCCGGGGACCGGCGGGGCCGACGCCCCGTACCTGACCGCCGTGGACGCCTGGACGGAGCTGGAGCGCCCCTACGAGGCCGCGTACGTCAGGGAGGCCTGGGGTCTCCGGCTGCTGGCCGCGGGGGCGGCGGGCGGGCGTACCGTGCTGCACGAGGCGATCGCGGCCTACCAGGACATCGACGCCGTATGGGATGTGCTGCGCTGTCAGCGCGGCCTGCGGGACCACGGCCAGGTCACCGTCCGCAGGCCCGGCGCGCTGGGGTACGGGGACCATCTGTCGCCCCGGGAGCGGGCGGTGGCCCGGCTGGCCTCGCTCGGCCTCTCGAACCGCGAGATCGCCCGCGAGCTGGTCCTCTCGCACCGGACGGTCGAGCACCATGTGGCCCGTGCCCTGCGGAAGCTGGGGGTGTCGTCCCGTACGGAGATCGGCTCACAGCTCGGGCCCTGACCGGTCATGTGCCCTACATTGAGGCGATATGGGACCCTCTTCGACACCGGAAGGGCCGGACAGCACCCCGGCTCCGGACAGCTCCTCCACCAAGGGCACCGATACGGGCCCCGATCTCGCCGGACGGGTGGCGCTCGTCGCCGGAGGAACCCGCGGAGCGGGCCGGGGAATTGCCGTCCAGCTCGGCGCCGCCGGGGCGACCGTCTACGTCACCGGGCGTACGAGCGGCTCCGAGCGCTCCGAGATGGACCGGCCCGAGACGATCGAGGAGACCGCGGCCCTGGTCGACGCGGCGGGCGGCCGCGGGATCGCCGTACGGGTCGACCATCTGGTCCCCGACCAGGTCAGCGCGCTCGTCGCCCGGATCTCCGGCGAGCAGGGGGCCCTGCACATCCTGGTGAACGACATCTGGGGCGCCGAGATCGAGTGGAACAGGTCGGTCTGGGAGTCGTCGCTCGACACCGGGCTGCGCACGCTCCGGCTCGCCGTCGACACGCATGCCATCACCAGCCACTTCGCGCTGCCGCTGCTGATCGAGACCCCGGGCGGTCTGGTGGTCGAGATGACCGACGGGACGGACGAGTACAACGCGGCCAACTACCGCGTCTCCTTCTTCTACGACCTGGCGAAGGCCGCCGTGAACCGGATGGCCTTCGCGCTCGGCCATGAGCTGGCACCGTACGGTTCGACCTCCGTGGCGCTCACCCCCGGCTGGCTCCGCTCCGAGGCGATGCTCCAGGCCCACGGGGTCACCGAGGCCACCTGGCGCGAGGCGATCGCGCACACGCCCCACTTCGCGATCTCCGAGTCCCCCGCCTATGTGGGCCGGGCCGTCGCCGCCCTCGCCCGCGACCCCGAGGTGGCGCGCTGGAACGGGCGGTCGCTCTCCAGCGGGCAGCTCGCCCGGGTCTACGGCTTCACCGACACGGACGGCAGCAGACCTGACGCCTGGCGGTATCTGACGGAGGTCCAGGACCGGGGCCTGCCCGCCGATGTGACGGGCTACCGCTGATCCGTCTCCGTCACGGGCCGCCGCCGAGCCACGGGCTACCGCCGATCCGTGACGGGCCACTCGTCATACAGGGCGGTCGTCCGGTTCACGGCAGTCGTCGCCCTCCGCCCCCGGTGCCTATCCTTCCTGACATGTCCCTCCCTCCCGGCCCGTACACCGGTGCCTCCCGCCCCCGGGGCGGTGGCCTCTCCGCGCGGACGGCCGACATCGGGGTGGCGGCCGCCGTCACCCTGCTGGTGGTGGTCTGGACGGTGCTGACGATGCGGTACGAGAGCGAGCCGCTGAACCGTACGGTGATCGGCTGGGCGCTCATCGCGGTGGGGTGCGGCGCCCTGTACTTCCGGCGCCGCGCACCCGTCGCCGTGGCCGTCGTGACCCTGGCCGTCTGCGTCGTCTACTACCCGCTGTCCGTGTACGACGGTCCTCTTATGGTCACGTTCGCGCTCGCGCTCTACACGGCGGCGGCCGAGGGGCGGTTCACGGCCGCGGTCGCCCTCGCGGTCGTCACCCTGATCGCCGTCGGCTTCGGCGAGGCGCGCCAGCACGACGGCAACCGGCAGATCGACGACATGTCGCTGTTCATGCTCGCGGGCTGGCTGGTCAGCCTGGTCGCGGTGGGCCGGGCCCAGTGGACCCGTGCCGCCTATCTCCGCGAGGTGGAGCAGCGGGCGCTGGCCGCCGAGCGGGAGCAGGAGGCGCGGGCCGAGCAGAGCGCGACCGAGGAGCGGCTGCGGATCGCCCGGGAGCTGCACGACGTGCTGGGGCACAGCGTTTCGCTGATCAACGTGCAGTCGGGCGCGGCCCTGCACAGGCTGAGCAAGAAGCCGGAGCCGGCAGCGGCCCTGTCCGCCGCCGAGGAGGCTCTGGAGGCGGTCAAGGCGACCAGCAAGGAGGCGCTGCGCGAGCTGCGCTCCACCCTCGGCGCGCTGCGCGGGCCCGACGAGAGCGCCCCGACCTCCCCCGCCTCGGGGCTCGACCGGCTCGACGAACTCGTCGCCCGGGCCCGCGCCACGGGCATCGACGTACGCCTGCGCACCGAGGGCGAGCGGCGGCCCCTGCCGCCCCCGGTCGACCTGGCGGCGTACCGGATCGTGCAGGAGTCGCTCACCAACGTGACCCGGCACGCACGGGCGACGGGCGCGGTGGTGACGGTCGACTACACCGACGGAGCGGCCCTACGGGTACGGGTCGACGACGACGGCGAGGGCGCGCCCGAGGGCTCTCCGCCCGGCAGCGGCATCCGGGGCATGGCCGAGCGGGCCAGGGCCTTCGGCGGCGAGCTGACCGCGCGGAACACCGCACAGGGCTTCGGCGTGAGCGCGCGGCTGCCGGTCGACGCCCGGCCGCGGACCGAGGGGAGCGGGAGGACCGAATGATCCGCGTAGTGCTGGCCGACGACCAGACGCTGGTACGGGCGGGCTTCCGCTCGATCCTGTCCGACGAGGACGACATCGAGGTCGTCGGCGAGGCGGCCGACGGCGAACAGGCCCTCGCCCTGGCCCACGAGCACCGTCCGGACGTGGTCCTGATGGACATCCGGATGCCCGGGACCGACGGCCTGGAGGCCACCCGCCGCATCACCGCCGATCCACGCCTTGCGGGCGTCCGGGTCGTCATCCTGACCACCTTCGACATGGACGACCACGTGTACGGGGCGCTGCGCGCGGGAGCCTCCGGTTTCCTGGTCAAGGACACCGAGCCGATGGAGCTGCTGCACGGTGTACGGGTGGTGGCGCGGGGCGACGCGCTGATCGCCCCCGCCGTGACCCGGCGGCTGATCTCGGAGTTCGCGAGCCGCCGCAGGCAGCCGGAGCCGGGTCCCCGCCTCAACGCCCTGACCGAGCGGGAGCGGGAGGTCATGGGGCTGGTGGGGGCCGGGCTCTCCAACGACGAGATCGCCGCCCGGCTGGTGCTGAGCCCCGCCACCTCCAAGACCCATGTCAGCCGGATCATGACGAAGCTCGGTGTCCGCGACCGGGCGCAGCTGGTGATCCTCGCCTACGAGTCGGGCATGATCACGCCGGGCTGGCTGGCCTGAGCGGGACGGCCGGCCGGGTTTCCCGCTCCCCGGGGCAGGGCCGGGGCCGGGGGTCAACTTCCGTAGTACGCGGACGGCCCCGCCCACAACTCCCGGTGTAGGCCCGTTGTCATCCCCGGGCCGACGCGCGGACGCCCACCCCGCACCGAGGCTTTCGGGGTGGATCCGGAAACGCTCGACCTCGCGCGGTTGCAGTTCGCCCTCACGGCGGGCGGCCACTTCCTCTTCGTCGCCCTGACGCTGGGGATGGCCCTCGTCGTGGCCTGCCTCCAGACAGCGGCCACGGTGACGAAGAAGGCTGCGTACCACCGCATGGTGCGCTTCTGGGGGCAGCTGTACGTCATCAACTACGCGGTCGGGATCATCACCGGGCTGGTGATGGAGTTCCAGTTCGGGCTGAGCTGGAGCGGTCTGACGCACTACGCGGGCAATGTCTTCGGCGCCTCGCTGGCCGTCGAGACGATCGTCGCGTTCTTCGTGGAGTCGACGTTCCTCGGGCTGTGGATCTTCGGATGGCACCGGTTCAACCGGTGGGTCCATCTGACGACGATCTGGATCGTCGCCCTGACCGCCTGCGTGTCCGCGTACTGGATCCTCGTCTCCAACGGCTTCCTCAACAACCCCGTGGGGCACCGCATCGAGAACGGGCAGCTCGTCCTCGCGGACGCCGGGGCGCTGCTGACCAACCCCAGCGCGCTGCTGGCCTTCGGGCACATCCTGGGCGGGGCGCTGCTGACGGCCGGGTTCTTCATGTCGGGCGTGAGCGCCTTCCACCTCTTCCGGCGCACCCCCGAAGCCGAGTTCTTCGTACGGAGTCTGCGCATCGGGGTGTTCGTCTCCTTCCCGGCCCTGTGGGTCACGGCGGCGTTCGGCGGGGTCCAGTTGGCCCGGCTGGCGGATCTCCAGCCGATGAAGTCGGCCATGTTCACACAGAAGACGGCGGAGATCGCCGACCTCCAGGCGGAGATGGTCGCCCGGTTCGGCCCCGGCGACTACGTGCCGTCGGAGGTGTGGACGCGGGGCGGCGCCCTGCTGATGCTGCTCGCCTTCGCGCTGATGATGTACCTCTCACTGGCCGGGGTCGTGCTCGCCTGCTTCCGCAAGGCCGTCGAGCGCTTCCGGCCCTGGCATGTGGTGCTGATGGCCGCCGTGCCGCTGCCCTACCTCGCGATGATCAGCGGCTGGGTCTTCCGGGAGGCCGGGCGTCAGCCCTGGGTGGTGTACGGGCTGCTGAAGACCGAGGACGCCGTCTCCGGCCACTCCCCCGCCACCATGCTCACCTCGCTGATCGTCTTCACCGTGCTGTTCGCGGCGCTGGCCGTCCTCAACGGCCGGCTGCTGCTGCGCCACGCACGTCTCGGACCGGTGGAGACGGGGCTCGGACAGGACGAACGGACCCTTGCGGAACCCGCCCCCGCCTCCGGCGCATCCGCGGAATCCGGCGGGCCCGCCGGGCCTCCGCCGCCCTTCACCCCCCGCTACTGACCTGCCGAATGCCGACACTGCCGACTGCTGATCCGCTGTCGGCCTGCTGCCGCCCCGCCACCGAGGAGCCGTCGTGGACACCCTGGCCGTCTGCCTGCTCGCCTTCTTCGCCACCGGCTACTTCGTCCTCGCCGGTGCGGACATCGGCACCGGCATGCTGCTGCCGTACCTGGGCGGGGACGACGGCGAACGGCGCCTGGTGATCGCCTCCTTCGCCCCGTTCTTCCTCGGCAACGAGGTGTGGCTCGTCGCCACCGCGGGCGTGCTGGTGGGCTGCTTCCCGGTCCTGGAGGGCGAGCTGCTGAGCGCCCAGTTCACCGTGGTCGTGGCGTTGGTCGCGGGCTGGATGGTGCGTGACGCGGGGCTGTGGCTGCGCGGGCGGGACGGCGGGCTGCGGTGGCGGGCGGGATGCGACGGGGCCGTGGTGGGCGGAAGCTGGGCGGTGGCGCTGTCCTGGGGCTGGCTGCTGGCCGCGCTCTTCTCGGGGACGCCGGAGCGGACGGCCACCGCCCCGGTGGGGGCCGTGACCGCACTGGCCGTCGCCGCCCTGTTCGCCGCGCACGGTCTGGGGTTCGCGGCGCTGCGGCTGACCGGGCGTCCCTGGTCGCGGGCGCACCGGCTGGTGGGGCGCACCGGTCCCGGCCGCTCCTTCGCTCTGACCGCCGTCCTGATGGGAGCCCTGCCGCTCTTCGCGGGCCCGGCGCTCCATCCGTCGGCGCACACGGCGGACGGGGCGACGCTCACCCTGCTGATCCCGGTCCTGCTGGCGTTCTGCCCGCTGCTGGTCGCCGCCCAGGCATGGACCTGGCACACCTTCCGCCACCGGGTGACGCGCCCCTCGTACCTCTGACCCTGACGGCCGCCCCGGGTGCTCGGCGGCCCCTCCTCAGGGGCCCGTACGCCCCGGGCCGCCGAGTGCCCGGCGTATCCGGGAGAGGACCGGCTCCCCGCGCCTCGGCCGGGGGCCGCCGTGCACCCGGGGGTCGTCGGTGACGTCGTACCGCTTCACATAGGCCGCAAGGAACGCCTGGAGGGTGGCGACGGCGGGGATGGCGATCAGGGCGCCGACGGCCCCCAGCAGGGCCGTCCCCGCGACCACCGAACCGAACGCGACCGCCGGGTGGATGTCGACGGTCCTGGCGGTCAGCTTGGGCTGGAGAACATAGTTCTCGAACTGCTGGTAGACGACCACGAAGCCGAGCACCCACAGCGCGTACCAGGGGTCGACCGTGAAGGCGATCAGCATCGGCAGGGCGCCCGCCAGATACGTACCGATGGTCGGGATGAACTGGGAGACGAGCCCCACCCAGACCGCGAGCGCCGGAGCGTAGGGCACGCCGAGGACGACCAGCAGGATGTAGTGCGCGGCGCCGGAGATCAGGGCCATCAGACCGCGTGAGTAGAGGTAGCCGCCGGTCTTGTCGACCGCGATCTCCCAGGCGCGCAGCACCTCGGTCTGCCGGGCCGGCGGCAGTACGGAACAGAGGGCGCGGCGCAGCCGGGGGCCGTCCGCCGCGAAGTAGAACGAGAACAGGAAGATCGTCAGCAGCCGGAACAGTCCGCCCAGGACCGTGGTGGAGATGTCGAGCACCCCGGAGGCGCTGTTCTGGACGTACTTCTGCAGCCAGTCGGAGTGCAGCAGGCTGTCCTGGACCTGGACCCGCGACAGCTCGGTGTGGAAGGTCTGGTTGACCCAGTTGATCACCGAGTCGATGTACTTGGGGAAGTCGTCGACCATGTCGACGATCTGGCCCGCGAGCATCGACCCCAGCAGGACGACGAACCCCGCGCTGAAGATCATCAGGCCGATGAAGACGAGGAACGTGGCCAGCCCCCGGCGCATGCCGCGCGCCGACATCCGGCCCACCGCGGGCTCGATGGCGAGCGCGAGGAAGAACGCGATCAGCACATTGGTCAGCAACCCGATGAGCTGGTCGAACGCCCAGCTGCCGAGCTGGAAGCAGGCGTAGAGCGCCAGGGCCAGCACCATCGCGCGCGGCAGCCAGCCCGGCATCCGGGCGGGGCCCGGACCGGACGGCGGCGCGGGGGGCTCGGCGGGCGGGGTGGCGGGCGGCTGGGCCGGGACGGTCTCGTCTGTCGATGACACGGGACAAGTCTCGCCTACGCCACTGACAGCGGGGTCCCCGGCCGGTCGACGCGCGTACCGCTCGGGACGGGTCCTGGCCGGGACAGGCGGGTCAGCGCTTGTCGGCCGGGACGTCCATGGACGCGCAGACCGCACGCCAGACGTCCTTCGCCTCCCAGCCCGCGTCCAGCGCCTGGTGCACCGTACGGCCGCCGAGTTCGGCCATCACATGGTCACGCGCGAAGGAGTCCGCGTACGCGGCACCGAAGTGGTCCGCCATCCGCTCCCAGAAAATCGTCAACCGCATGCCATCAGTATCGCGCTCCTGAGAGTGCAGCCGGTCCGCCGGACCTGTGCCGGGGCCTCTTCCCCCTCTACGGTCGGTCCATGGCTGGAACCGGAGCACCTCCCCTCGCCCGCGCCGAGCACTTCATCTGGCTCACCGCCCGCGTCCTCGAACAGCGCAGGTTCGCCCACCGCTTCCTCGACGGCTCCCCGGACCCCGTCGAGACGGCGCTCGCCGCCTACGGGAACGAGGACGGCGGCTACGCCCACGCGCTGGAACCCGATCTGCGGGGGCCGGTCAGCCAGCCGCTGCACACCGCCCACGCGCTCAGCGTCCTCGACTCGATCGGCCGCTGCGACGGACTGCGCGTGGAGCGGATCTGCCGCTATCTGAGCAAGGTGTCGACAAAAGAGGGTGCGCTTCCGGCGCTGCTCCCCGCACAGCGCGGCTATCCCGCCGCCCCCTTCGTACCCGTCGTCGACGACCCACCGGCCGAACTGCTCGCGACCGGTCCGATCGTCGGACTGCTGCACCGCAACGAGGTGTGGCACGCCTGGCTGTTCCGGGCGACGGACTTCTGCTGGGGCGCCGTGGACGCCCTGGAGCAGTCGCACCCGTACGAGATCGAGGCCGCGGTCGCCTTCCTGGACGGGGTGCCGGACCGGGCCCGTGCCGAGCGGGCGGCGGACCGGCTCGGCCGGCTGGTGCGCGCCCAGCGGCTCGCGGTGCTGGACCCCGCCCGGCGGGGGGAGTACCCGGTGGCGCCGGGGTACGCACCGGGCGAGCACCACTTCCCGTACGACTACGCCCGTACGCCGGAGTCACTGGCCCGCCGCTGGTTCACCGACGAGGAGCTGGAGCGCTCGCTGGACCACCTGACGGCCGAGCAGCAGGAGGACGGCGGCTGGCCCGTCAACTGGCGCCAGTGGGCCCCCGGCACCGCGCTGGAGGGCAGGCCCCTGGTGACGCTCAGGGCCCTGGAGACGCTACGGGCCTACGGCCGCGCCCCGGGCTGACCGGGCTCTTCCGGGGCCTCCGCCGGCCCCGGGCCCTGCTCACCCCGCCAGCGCGCGGACACCCGCCGTGACGACCACGGCGGCGCCGACGACCACCAGGAAGGGGGCGCGCAGGATCAGCGCGATCGCCGCGGCGGCGAGTCCGGCGGCCCGGGCGTCGAGGACGAGGTGCTGTCCGTCGCCGAAGGTCTGCTGTGCGGTGAGGGCCGCCAGCAGCGCCACCGGCAGCAGGGTCGCCATCCGCCGGACGAGCGGCCGCTCCAGCACTCCGGCGGGGACCAGCAGGCCCCCGTACTTGGCGAGGTAGCAGCCCACCGCCGTCAGTCCGATGGCTATCCAGACGTTCATGAGTCCCGTCCGCCCTTCGTCTCCGTCGTCTTCCCGGGGGAGGCCGTCACCGCTCCTCGCTTGCGCCGTCCCATCAGGAAGAGGACGACGGGTGCCGCGAGCGCGGACAGCAGCACCGGTACACCGGCCGGCAGAACGGGCAGCAGCGTCAGGGCCAGCAGCACCGCGACCCCGGCGGTGACGCGTTCGGTGGTGCTCCTGAGCATCGGCGCGAGCAGCGCGAGGAAGACGGCGGGGCTGGCCGCGTCCAGGCCCCAGGCCTCGGTGTCGCCCAGCGCCTCGGCCCCCATCGCACCCACCAGGGTGGTGAGGTTCCACAGGACGTAGAGGGTGAGCCCGGTGACCGTGAAGCCGATGCGCGCGGCCCGCCGGGTGGGCTGGGCCACGGTGACGGCGGTCGTCTCGTCGATCACCCAGTGGGCGGCGAGGGGCCGCACCGCCCGGGGAAGCACCAGGAGCTGCGAGAGGCGCAGCCCGTAGAAGGCGTTGCGGACGCCCAGGAAGAACGCCCCGGCCGCCGCCGTGTACGGGTTGCCGCCCGCCGCCAACGCCCCGACCAGGGCGAACTGAGAGGCGCCGGTGAAGACGAAGAGGCTCAGGGCGCAGATCTGGAGCAGGCTGAGCCCGGAGCCGGCGGCGGTGACGCCGAAGGCGAAGCCGGAGAGCCCGACGGCGACACCGACGGCGAGCGCGTCCCGTACGACGGCGGCGTCGGGCTTGTCCGGCGCCGGGGACGGGGCCGCCGGGGTCGGCGGCCCGGCGGATATGGCACCGGTCGCGCCGGTGCTCTCTGGGAGTGCTGTCTGTTCTGCCACCCGCCGCACGTTACGGGGAGGGTTGGGATCCGGTCTTGTACGTTCTTGCGCTCCCCGTCGCCCTTGAAGAGGTGCCCTAGGAGGCGGGTCGCCCGCGCCGGTACACGCCCCGTTCGCGCTGGTACGCGCCGGGCGGCACCCCCACGATCCGGGTGAAGTGACGGTTGAGGTGCGGCTGATCGGTGAAGCCGACGGCGGCCGCGGCCTCGGCGGGGGCGGTGCCCGCGTCGAGCAGCCGGCGGGCCCTGCGCACCCGGGCGTCGGTGAGCCAGGCGTGCGGTGGCATCCCGTACTCCTTCTTGAACGCCCGCAGCAGCGCGAACGGGCTGGTGCCCAGCTCGGCGGCGAGCGCCTCCAACGTGGGCGGCGCGGCCATCCTCCCCTCCAGCGCGATCCGGGCGCGTTCGGCGTCCCGCGCCCCTCCGGCCCGGGGCGTCGTGCGCGGGAGCACGCTGCCGTGCCGGTCGAGGAGGCGGACGACCAGGACCCGCAGCAGGCTGTCGGCGGCCAGCGCGTTGCCCTCCTCGGCGGCCCGGTGCACCTGGGTGATCAGGCGGGCGGCGTACGGGTCGGTCGTGCGGGTCTCCCCGAACCAGACGGTTCCGCGCAGCGGTGTCACCTCGGCCGCGATGTCGTTGACGACCTGGGCGGAGGGGTAGAGCGTGTCGTACGTCCAGCCTCCGGGCTGCCCGGGCCGGGCGGTGTGCGGCACCTCCGGGTTGATCATCACCACGGTGCCGGGGATCGCGTGGACCGTGCCGCCGGGCAGCCCCACGTCCTCCACGCCGCCGGTGACCGCACCGAACACGTACCCCTCGTGGCTGTGGCGGGGGAAGGTGTGGCGGACGTACCGGGCGCGCAGGAGATCGAGGTCGGGCAGCTCCGCGTACGTCCAGTGCCGCGCCCACTCCGTCGCCCGATCCGCTCCCGCCATGGCCCCATTCTCGCAGGTCCCGGCTGTGCGACGCAGGGCGGGCGAGGGGTGCCGGGCGGTGTCGGAGGGCCCGTTGTCAGTGGCGGGGTGCACGATGGGGGACATGACCGGCTCCGCTCTCGACGCCTTCTCGCCCGCGACCCGCAGCTGGTTCGCCGGTGCCTTCAGCGCGCCCACCGCCGCGCAGGAAGGTGCCTGGCGGGCCATCGGCGAGGGCAGCGACGTGCTGGTGGTCGCGCCGACCGGCTCCGGGAAGACGCTGGCCGCGTTCCTCGCCTCGCTGGACCGGCTGGCCGCCGGGCCGCCGCCCGCCGAGGCGAAGAAGCGCTGCCGCGTGCTGTACGTGTCCCCGCTCAAGGCGCTGGCGGTCGACGTGGAGCGGAATCTGCGCTCCCCGCTGACCGGCATCCGCCAGGAGTCGGTGCGCCTGGGCCTGCCCGAGCCCGAGGTGCGGGTGGGCATCCGGTCCGGTGACACCCCGCCCGCCGAGCGGCGCTCCCTGGTGACCCGGCCGCCGGACATCCTGATCACCACGCCCGAATCGCTGTTCCTGATGCTCACCTCCTCCGCCCGGGACGCGCTGGCGGGCGTCGAGACGGTGATCCTGGACGAGGTGCACGCCGTCGCCGGTACGAAGCGCGGCGCCCATCTCGCGCTCTCCCTGGAGCGGCTCGACGAGCTGCTGCCCCGGCCCGCCCGGCGGATCGGGCTCTCCGCGACGGTCCGCCCGGTCGGGGAGGTGGCCCGCTTCCTGTCGCCGCAGCGCAAGGTGGAGGTCGTCCAGCCGCCCTCCACCAAGGAGTTCGATCTGTCGGTGGTCGTCCCGGTCGAGGATCTGGGCGAGCTGGGAGGTTCCCCGGCCACCGACGGGGACGCCGCCCAGGCGGAGAAGCCCTCGATCTGGCCCCATGTGGAGGAGCGCATCGCGGATCTCGTCCAGGCGCACCGCTCCACAATCGTCTTCGCCAACTCCCGGCGGCTGGCCGAGCGGCTGTGCAACCGGCTGAACGAGATCGCGTACGAGCGGGCCACCGGCACCGCCTTCGACCCGGACAACCCCGCCCCCGCGCTCCCGGAGGCGCACGCCCCCGCCGAGATCATGGCCCAGTCCGGTGCGGGCAAGGGCGCTCCCCCGCTGCTGGCCCGCGCCCACCACGGCTCGGTCTCCAAGGAGCAGCGGGCCCAGGTGGAAGAAGACCTCAAGGCCGGGCGGCTTCCCGCCGTGGTGGCCACCTCCAGCCTGGAGCTGGGCATCGACATGGGCGCGGTCGACCTGGTGGTCCAGGTGGAGTCCCCGCCCTCCGTCGCCTCCGGCCTCCAGCGGGTGGGCCGGGCCGGGCACCAGGTGGGCGCGGTCTCCACCGGAGTGGTCTTCCCGAAGTACCGGGGCGATCTGGTGCAGGCCGCCGTCGTCACCGAGCGGATGCGCGAAGGGGCCATCGAGGCGCTGCGCATCCCGTCCAACCCGCTGGACGTCCTGGCCCAGCAGCTGGTCGCCATGGTGGCCCTGGACAGCTGGCAGGCGGACGACCTGCTGGCCCTGGTCCGCAGGGCCGCCCCCTTCGCCTCGCTCCCCGAGTCGGCGTTCACGGCCGTGCTCGACATGCTCGCCGGACGCTATCCCTCCGACGCCTTCGCGGAGCTGCGCCCCCGGGTCGTGTGGGACCGTGTCGGCGGTACGGTCACGGGCCGCCCCGGCGCGCAGCGGCTCGCCGTCACCTCGGGCGGCACCATCCCGGACCGGGGCCTCTTCGGGGTCTTCCTGGCCGGGGCCGACCCGAAGAAGGGCGGCGGCCGGGTCGGGGAGCTGGACGAGGAGATGGTCTACGAGTCCCGCGTCGGTGACGTCTTCACGCTGGGCACCACGTCATGGCGGATCGAGGACATCACCCGCGACCGGGTCCTCGTCTCCCCCGCCCCGGGCGTTCCGGGACGGCTGCCGTTCTGGAAGGGCGACCAGCTGGGCCGCCCCCTGGAGCTGGGCCGCGCCCTCGGGGCCTTCCTCCGCGAGATCGGCGGACTCTCCGAGGAGGACGCCAGGCTCCGGCTGCTGGCCGCCGGGCTGGACGCCTGGGCGGCGGACAACATCCTGGCCTATCTGGACGAGCAGCGCCGGGCCTGCGGCCATGTCCCGGACGACCGGACGATCCTGGTGGAGCGGTTCCGGGACGAGCTGGGCGACTGGCGGGTCGTCGTGCACTCCCCCTTCGGCGCCCAGGTGCACGCCCCCTGGGCGCTCGCCCTCTCCGCCCGCCTCGGTGAGCGGTACGGGATGGACGCCCAGGTCATGCATGCCGACGACGGGATCGTGCTGCGGCTCCCCGACGCCGACATGATGGGCCTGGATCTGCTCGACTTCGACGCCCCGCCCGCCGGGGACGCGGCGAACGACGGAGCGACCCCGCAGTTCCCCTCGTACGACAGCGAGCAGCCCCCGGTAGGCGCCACCGACGTCGTCTTCGACCAGGGCGAGGTGCAGCAGATCGTCACCGACCAGGTCGGTGGCTCCGCGCTGTTCGCCGCCCGCTTCCGCGAGTGCGCCGCCCGGGCCCTGCTGCTGCCCCGGCGCTCGCCAGGCAAGCGCACCCCGCTCTGGCAGCAGCGCCAGCGTGCCTCCCAGCTGCTCCAGGTGGCCTCCGAGTTCGGTTCGTTCCCGATCGTCCTGGAGGCCGTCCGCGAGTGCCTCCAGGACGTTTTCGACGTCCCCGGCCTCACGGAGCTGATGGGTGACCTGGAGGCGCGCCGGGTCCGGCTGGTCGAGGTGACCACCCAGGAGCCCTCCCCGTTCGCCCGCTCCCTCCTCTTCGGTTACGTCGCCCAGTTCCTGTACGAGGGCGACTCACCGCTGGCCGAGCGGCGGGCCGCCGCACTCTCCCTGGACTCCCACCTCCTGGCCGAGCTGCTGGGCCAGGCCGAGCTGCGCGAGCTGCTCGACCCCGAGGTCCTCACCGAGCTGGAGCAGGAGCTCCAGTGGCTCACCGAGGAGCGCCGGATCAAGGACGTCGAAGGCGTCGCGGACCTGCTGCGCGTCCTGGGCCCCCTGACCGACGCCGAGCTGGTCGAGCGGGGCGCCGAGCCCTCCTGGGCCCCGGAGCTGGCGACGGCCCGCCGGGCCATCCAGGTCCGGATCGCCGGGTCGGACCACTGGGCCGCGATCGAGGACGCGGGGAGGCTACGGGACGCGCTGGGCACGGCGCTCCCGGTCGGGGTGCCCGAGGCGTTCACCGAGCCGGTGAAGGACCCCCTGGGCGATCTCCTCGCCCGGTTCGCCCGGACGCACGGCCCGTTCACCGCCGCCCGGGCCGCCGAGCGGTTCGGCCTGGGCACCGCCGTCACGGACGGTGCGCTGCACCGGCTGGCCGCCGCCGGCCGGACCGTGCAGGGCGAGTTCCACCCGGCGGGCATCGGCCAGGAATGGTGCGACGCCACGGTGCTGCGCAGGCTGCGGCGCCGTTCGCTGGCCGCGCTCCGCCAGGAGCTGGAGCCGGTGGAGCCCGCCGCGCTCGCCTCCTTCCTCCCCCAGTGGCAGCACTTCGGCTCCAGCAGCCTGCGGGGCATCGACGGGCTGGCCCGCGCCGTCGAACAGCTCCAGGGGGCGCCCGTTCCCGCCTCGGCCCTGGAGAAGCTCATCCTGCCGAGCCGGGTCAGGGGCTACACCCCGGCGATGCTGGACGAGCTGACGACGACGGGCGAGGTCGTCTGGGCCGGAGCGGGAGCGCTGCCGGGCAAGGACGGCTGGCTCTCCCTCTACCCCGCCGACAGCGCGCCCCTGCTCCTGCCCGCCCCGCACCCGCTGGAGCTGTCGGCGCTCCACGAGTCCCTGCTCACCACCCTCAACGGGGGTTACGGCCTCTTCTTCCGGCAGATCGCCGACCAGGTCCGGGCCACCACCCACCCGGACTACTCCGACCAGCAGCTCGCCGACGCCCTCTGGGAGCTGGCCTGGTCGGGCAGGCTCACCAACGACACCCTCGCCCCCCTCCGCTCGCTCCTCGGCTCGGGCCGGACGGCGGGCTCCACCGCCCACCGCGCGCGGCGCAACGTGCCCCGCGGGCGGTACGGCTCCCTCACCACGGCCGCCCGGCCCGTCTCCCGCACCGGCCCTCCGACGGTCTCCGGCCGCTGGTCGCTGCTGCCCCCACGCGAGCCCGAGCCGACCCACCGCGCCCACGCCCTGGCCCGCACCCTGCTCGACCGGCACGGGGTGGTGACCCGGGGCGCGGTGCAGGCCGAAGGGGTGGAGGGCGGCTTCTCCGCGACGTACCGCATCCTGGCCGCCTTCGAGGACAGCGGGCAGGCCCGGCGGGGCTATGTGGTGGAGGGTCTTGGGGCCGCCCAGTTCGCGATGGACGGGGCGGTGGACCGGCTGCGGGCGGCCGCCACGGCCCGCGACCGCCGGGACCCGGGCACCGCGCCCCAGGCCCTGGTGCTCGCCGCCGCCGACCCGGCCAACGCGTACGGCGCCGCCCTGCCCTGGCCGGAGTCCCCGGACGGCGCCGGGCACAAGCCGGGCCGCAAGGCGGGGGCCCTGGTGGTCCTCGTCGACGGCGAGCTGACGCTCTACATGGAGCGCGGCGGCAAGTCCCTGCTCGCCTGGCCCTCCGACCCCGAGTCCCCCACACTGCTGGCGGCAGCCGAGGCCCTGGCCGCCGCCGCCCGCGCCGGGACGCTGGGCACCGTGACGGTGGAGCGGACGAACGGGGTCTCCGCCCTCACCTCCCCCCTGGGCCGGACCCTGGAGGCGGCCGGCTTCCTCGCCACCCCGAGAGGCCTGCGCCTGAGAGCCTGACCCGGCGGGCCGGAGCCCGGGCGGCACCGGCCGCACCCAGCGACCGGCCCACCGCCACCCGACTCGACCCACTGCCCCGGCACCCGCCACCCGGCCTTCCGCGACCGCCCCGCAGCCCAGGGCCCACCGCCACCTGACCTGGCCCACCGCCCCCGCTGCCCGGCACTCGCCGCCCGACCTTCCGCGACCGCCTCCGCAGCCCAGGGCCCACCGCCACCTGGCGAACCGCCACCCGGCCCGGCCCACCGCCCCCACCGTCCGCTGCCCAGCACCGGCCACCCGGGCCTTCCGCCACCGCCCCGCCGCCCCAACCACCCGGCAACCGGCAACCGGCCCTCCACCCGCCACCCGCCACCCACCCGACCTCACCCCACCCAAGGACCCGCGCGCCCATCATGGAGGTATGCCCGAAGGAGACACCGTCCTGCAGACCGCCGCCCGGCTGCACGCAGCGCTGGCGGGCCGGGTCCTGACCCAGGCCGACCTGCGCGTCCCCCGGTTCGCCACCTCCGACCTCAGCGGCCGTACGGTCCTGGACGTCACCGCGCGCGGCAAGCACCTGCTGACCCGCGTCGAGGGCGGGCTCACCCTGCACAGTCACCTCAGGATGGACGGGGCCTGGCGGGTGTACGCACCGGGCGAGCGCTGGCGCGGCGGCCCCGGGCACCAGATCCGCGCGGTCCTCGCCAACACCGAGCACACCGCCGTCGGCTACCGGCTCCCCGTCCTCGAACTGCTCCGCACCAGCGAGGAGAGCAAAGCCGTCGGTCATCTCGGCCCCGATCTGCTCGGCCCGGACTGGGACCCCGGCCTGGCCGTGGAGCGGCTCGCCGCCGCCCCGGACCGATCCCTCGGCGAAGCCCTCCTGGACCAGCGCAACCTGGCGGGCATCGGCAATGTCTACAAGTGCGAGCTGTGCTTCCTGGCCCGCGTCACCCCCTGGCTCCCCGTGGGCGCACTCCCCGACGGCACCCTCCCCCGGCTGGTCGCCCTGGCCCACCGGCTCCTCGACGCCAACCGGTACCGCCCCACCCGCACCACCACCGTCCGCGCCGAACGCCGCCCCCGCCCCGACACCCCGGCCCCGCACGGCCGAAGAGACCCCTGCCGCCCCTCCGGGTCCAGGAGCCCCTGTACGTGTACGGACGGGACCGCCGCCCCTGCCTGCGCTGCGGCACCCCCATCCGCAAGGTCGACGAGGCCGACCGGCCCACGTACTGGTGCCCGTCCTGCCAATCGGGCCTGACGCCCTGAGGCCGCAGTGAAACAGGGTCCGGCACAACAATTGACGGCCCGTCAGATCCAGCCGTACGGTCCCCTCATGCCCCTCTCCGCGGACGATGCGTACGCCGCGTACGACCTCACGGACCGGTCCGCGTTCGTCACAGGTGCGGCGAGCGGGATCGGCCGGGCGAGCGCCGTGCTGCTGGCCGGGGCCGGAGCCACGGTCCACTGCGCCGACCGCGACGAGACGGGGCTGCGCCGGACGTACGAGGCGATCACGCGGGCGGGCGGCACGGCCCGCACCCACGCGCTCGACGTCACCGACCGGGACGCGGTGCGGGCGGCCGTCCGGGCGGCGGGCGAGGTCGACATCCTGGTCGCCGCGGCCGGGATCATGCACACGAGCAGCGTCCTGGAGACGGCGGACGACGACCTGGACCGGGTGCTGGCGGTCAATTTCAAGGGAGTGCTGTACGCCTGCCAGGAGGTGGCCCGCTCCCTGGTCGGCCGCTCCGCCCCCGGTTCGCTGGTCACGCTGGCGTCCGGCGCCGTGGACTCCGCGCAGGCGGGCCTGCTCTGCTACGGCGCGGCAAAGGCGGCCGTGGTCCAGCTGACCAAGACTCTCGCCACCGAGCTGGGCCCGCACGCCATACGGGTGAACGCGGTGGCCCCGGGGTGGATCCGTACGCCGATGACCGAACGGCACGACGCCGGGCAGCAGCGGCGGGCGGAGGCCACGATGGCCCGGAGCTCGCCCCTGGGCCGGGTCGGGGAGCCCGAGGACGTGGCCCACGCGGTGCTGTATCTGGCGTCCGACGCGTCGGCCTTCACGACCGGCCAGATCCTCCGCCCGAACGGCGGCGTCGCCATGCCCTGGTGACCCCCGCCGCCGGCCACCCACGCCCCCGCCGTCGCTCCCGCCCCGGCCCGGATATCGCCCGAAGCCACCCCGTAGCCGGACGCCCCACGCCCGTCCCACCGGAACCCGCCCCCGCACGACCCCCAACCTCCACCCCCGCCCCGGAACCAGAAGCGGAACCCATCCCACCGGAACCCGTCACATGCACCGGCAGCAGGCTCAGCCCCCACCCGCCCGCGGCCACCGCGCCCTCCACCACACCGGCCTGCTCCGGCTGGAGGGCCAGGCGCAGCACCGCCCACCACCACAGCCCGCCGAGGACCAGCGCCGGCACCCATCGCCGTACCATCGCTGCCCTCCTGCGGCCGACATCCTTTCGGGCAGTTTCCCCTGGCAGCGGCCCCCCTGCATCCAGAACGCACGCCCGACAGCTCCCCCACACGCACCCCACGCTCACACCCCGCACGTGCCCCGCACACGCCCGAGTGCCCCCACCGGAACGGTGGGGGCACTCGGGAGCAGCGGGCGGGCGGCAGCGCCCGGAGGCGCTACTCGCGTCGTCGCGACTACTTGTCGTCGTTGCGCAGGGAGTCCGTGACGCCCTTCGCGCGGTCGCCGACCTCGTCGACCTTGTCCTTGGCCGTGGCCTTGGCCTGGTCGGCCCTGCCCTCGGACTCCTTGCGGCGGTCGCCGGTCAGCTTGCCGACGGCCTCCTTGCCCTTGCCCTTGAGCTTGTCCATGGCGTTGTCACCGGTCACGATGTTCGTTCCTTCCGTTCAGGCACTTTCGGCCTGGAACATCCAGGCGTGCTTCTCGAGGTCTGCTGTCAGTGCGATCAGGATGTCCTGGGTGACGGGATCCGGCGCGTCGGTCACCTCGATGCGCTCGCGCATCCGGTCGATGACCACGCCCAGGGCGTCCACGAGCGCCTTCACCGCGTCGGTGTCCTTGATCCAGCCCTCAGGGACAGACCGGATGGCGGTCTCCTTGGCGACGGTCGCGGAACGGCCGTCGGGGTTGACCCCGATCGCGGAGGCACGCTCGGCAACCGTGTCGGAGTGCTGCCGGGCCGTCGCGACCACGTCGTCGAGCTGGAGGTGGACGGACCGGAAGCGCGGGCCGACCACGTTCCAGTGGACCTGCTTTGCCACCAGGGAGAGGTCGACCAGATCGACCAGCGCGCCCTGAAGCGCTTCCCCGACGAGCTTGAGATCGCTCTCGGACAGTGGGCTCTTCACCACAGACATGCACACTCCCATCCTCAGGCGTACTGCGGGCCGTCGTCGGACGGTCCGCCGACCGTTTCGGCGCACCACCCACGATGGCACAAATCAAACAAAACAGTCATGTTGGCCTCCACCTCCGTCTGCCCGCTCTCCGGCACCTCACACACCTCACCCGCGGGGAAAACGAAAGTCCCGGCCGGCCCCTGTGGGGACCGACCGGGACTCCGGTCGAGCACTGTGCCGCGCGCGGAATCAGGCGGCGACGACGTCCACCGCTTCCGCGGGCGCCTTGATGGTCACGCGTCCCGACGGCACTCCTGCGACCGACGAGACGGAGACGGAATTGAGCATCGGACGAACCGGTACTGGGACCGGATCACTGGCAGCTGCCGACTCGGCCAGCTCCGCGAGCGACAGCTCGTCGCTCACCTCACGCATGAGCTCGGACATCCGTACGTCAAGCGCGTCGCAAATCGCGGAGAGCAGCTCGGAGGATGCCTCCTTCTGCCCCCGCTCCACCTCGGACAGATAACCGAGCGAGACCCGGGCGGACGAGGAGACTTCGCGCAGAGTACGGCCTTGGCGCTGGCGCTGCCGACGCAGCACGTCACCCAGCAGGCGACGGAGCAGAATCATCGGTGGCTCCCTCCTCGGACCGCGTAGCCGCATCCTTCACGCCCTACCGTACCGCCTTGCGCTGCGGCCGTGCGGGGAGCGATGTCGTGTTCACTCAGGGCTGCAAACATCAATTCCCCCCGGTCTGTTCCGTATCCTGTGCCCGCACATTTCCGTCGAGTTCGCTCGCGAGCAGTTCGAGGACGCTTCGCACACTCTCTTTACGGATGTCCGCCCTGGAACCATTCAACCGCAGAGCCGACACTTTATCGACGCCGGAAGGTCCCGCGACGGCCACGTAGACCGTTCCGACGGGCTGTCCGTCCTGCGGCTCGGGGCCCGCGACGCCGGTCGTGGCGATCCCCCAGTCCGCGCCGAGCGCACGCCGTACCCCGGCCGCCATCTGCCGCGCGACCTCGGGATCGACCGCCCCGCGCTCCGCCAGCAGGGTCCCGTCCACCCCGAGGATCTCCCCCTTGAGGGCCGTGGCGTACGCCGTGAGCGAACCGCGGAAGGACCGGGAGGCGCCGGGTACGGAGGTGAGGTCCGCGGCCACCAGGCCGCCCGTCAGTGATTCGGCGACGGCGAGGGTCTCCCCGCGCTCCACCAGCCGCCCCAGCACCCGGGCAGCGGCTGTCACCGCTCGGCCTCCGCGCCGTCCCGCGCCCCCACGACGGGCTCCACGGGCACCGCGTCACCGCCCACGACCGATCCGGAACCGGCCGGTCCACCGGCGATCACCGGGCCGGAACCGTTCGCACCGCCGGCCACACCCACAGCCGGACCGGAACCACCGGCACCGTCCGCGACAGCCCCAGCCGCACCAGCAGCCCCTGCAGCCCCCGGACCGGAGACCACACCGGCCCCCGGCGACCCCGCCGCCTCCTGCAGCGCCTCCGCCGTGCGCCCCACGGCCGCACGCTCGGCGGCCAGGCTCCGGCGGCGCAGGACGACGGCCTGGCGTACGTAGTCGAGACCGGTGACGACCGTCAGCACGACGGCCACCATCATCACCCAGAACCGCAGGGTGGCCAGGGGTCCGGTGAGCATCAGGACGTACATCCCGGCCGCCGTCCCCTGGGCCAGGGTCTTGAGCTTGCCGCCCCGGCTGGCCGGGATCACCGCGTGCCGGATCACCCAGAACCGCATCAGCGTGATGCCCAGCTCACGGGCGAGGATCACCCCGGTGATCCACCACGGCAGATCGCCCAGGACCGACAGGGAGATCAGCGCGGCCCCCATGATCGCTTTGTCCGCGATCGGGTCCGCGATCTTCCCGAAGTCCGTGACCAGGTTGTACGTCCGGGCCAGATGACCGTCGAAGAGATCGGTGATCATGGCGATGGCGAAGGCCGCCCAGGCGAACGAGCGCCAGGCCGGGTCGTAGCCGCCGTTGTGGAACAGCAGCAGGACGAACCCGGGCACGAGCAGCAGCCGCACCATGGTCAGGATGTTGGCGATGTTCCACAGGCTGGCCTGGTTGACGGCCGCAGCGCCCAGCTTGCCGCCGCGGACCGGCTTCGCGCCGGAGCCGCCTGCCGCGGATGCCGGGACTCCCGTCATCTGGCTGCCTCCGCAAGCTCGTGGTGTTCGGCCACCAGGTCGACGCCCTCGGTGCCCACTGCCTTTGCCTCGACCATACGGCCCGGCACGAGACCCTCGCGTGTGGTGAAGACCACCTGGCCGTCCGTTTCGGGGGCCTGGTGGGCAGCGCGGCCGATCGCGACCTCGCCGTCCTCGTCCGACTCGACGGACTCCACGAGCACCTGGAGGGTCTCCCCCACGCGCTCCTCGGCGCGCTGCGAGGTCAGCTCCTCGGCCAGCTGGGAGATGTGGGCGAGCCGCTCCGCGATGGTGTCGGCGTCGAGCTTGTTCTCGTAGCCGAGGGCCTCGGTGCCCTCCTCGTCGGAGTAGCCGAAGACGCCGATGGCGTCGAGGCGGGCGCCGGTGAGGAAGCGTTCCAGCTCCGCGAGGTCGGCCTCGGTCTCGCCGGGGAAGCCGACGATGAAGTTGGAGCGCGCACCGGCCTCGGGGGCCTTGCTCCGGATGGTGTCCAGCAGCTCCAGGAAGCGGTCGGTGTCACCGAAGCGGCGCATCGCGCGCAGCACGCCGGGGGCGGAGTGCTGGAAGGAGAGGTCGAAGTACGGGGCGACCTTCGGCGTCGAGGTGAGGACGTCGATAAGGCCGGGGCGCATCTCGGCGGGCTGGAGGTAGCTGACCCGGATCCGCTCGATGCCGTCCACGTCGGCCAGCTCGGGCAGCAGGGTCTCCAGCAGGCGGATGTCCCCGAGGTCCTTGCCGTACGAGGTGTTGTTCTCGGAGACCAGCATGACCTCCTTGACGCCCTGCTCGGCCAGCCAGCGGGTCTCCTGGAGCACGTCCGAGGGACGGCGGGAGATGAAGGAGCCGCGGAAGGAGGGAATGGCGCAGAAGGAGCAGCGGCGGTCGCAGCCGGAGGCGAGCTTCACCGAGGCGACGGGGCTGGTGCCGAGCCGGCGGCGCAGCGGGGCGCGCGGCCCGGAGACCGGGGCGACGCCTTCCGGGAGGTCCTCGGGCGCCGGGGCGGGTGCCTCCTGGGCGTGCCCGGGCAGCGCGACGGCGGCGTCCTGCCGCTCGGCGGGGCTGATCGGCAGCAGCTTGCGGCGGTCGCGCGGGGTGTGCGAGGCGTGGATGCCGCCGTTGAGGATGGTCTGGAGCCGGTCGGAGATGTCGGCGTAGTCGTCGAACCCGAGGACGCCGTCCGCTTCCGGCAGGGCCTCGGCGAGGTCCTTGCCGTAGCGCTCGGCCATGCAGCCGACGGCGACGACGGCCTGGGTGCGGCCGTGGTCCTTGAGATCGTTGGCTTCGAGCAGGGCGTCGACGGAGTCCTTCTTGGCGGCTTCGACGAACCCACAGGTGTTGACGACTGCGACATCCGCGTCGGAGGCATCCTCGACGAGGTCCCAGCCGTCCGCTGCCAAGCGGCCTGCAAGCTCCTCCGAGTCCACCTCGTTACGGGCGCAGCCAAGAGTGACAAGGGCGACGGTACGGCGTTCGGGCATGGACTCAAGACTACTTCGTCCCGGCGGCCCTCCCGCCGAGCAGGGTTGCCCGCCCCCGCCGCTGTTACTCCGCGTAGCAGGCGGGGAGGGGGCCGGGAACGGCGACGGGCGCCCGGCACTGGGCCGGGCGCCCGTCGGCGCGGTACGGAGGTGCGGGCTCAGCCGGCCTCGGGGTCACCCTTGGTGTAGGTGAGCCGTTCGACCTGGCCCGGCTCGAAGCGGTCCTCGAGCTTCTTGCCGTTGACGAAGAGTTCGATCGCCCCGGCGTTGCCGAGGACGAGGTCGATGCGCTCCTTGTCCTGGAAGGTCTTGGACTCGCCTTCGAGGAGCAGCCCGTCGAAGAGCAGCCGGCCGTTGTGGTCCTTGACGGAGATCCAGCTCTTGCCCTGGTTGGCGCCGAGCTTGACCGTCACCTTGTCCCGGGGGGCGGCGGCGATGGCACTCTCGGAGGGCACGGGCTCGGGTTCGGCCGGCTTGGTGGTGGCGGGTTTGGCGGCGGTCTTGTCGGGCTTGGAGCCCTCCGCGACCTGGGCGGTGTTCGAGGGCTTGTCGTCCCCGCCGTTGAAGAGGGTGAAGCCGACGAAGCCGACCACGGCGACGATGGCCGCGACCATGGCCGCGGTCCAGTTGGGCCGCCGCGGTTCGGAACGGATGCGCTCCGCCTCGAACAGCGGAGCCGCCGGGGTCGGTGCGGGACGGCCGCCGTGATCGCCGTCGTACCGCTCGACCAGGGGTTCCGGGTCGATACCGACGGCACGGGCGATGTTGCGGATGTGGCCGCGTGCGTAGACGTCACCGCCGCAGCGCGAGAAGTCGTCCTCCTCGATCGCGTGCACGATGGGGATGCGCACCCGGGTGGAGCTGCTGACTTCCTCGACCGTCAGACCTGCGGCGATGCGAGCCTGCTGAAGGGCACGACCGATCGAAGGCCGGTCGTCTTCGGGGGAGTTGCCGATGGACACGGGGGCGCCTTTCGAGCGTGAGCCACCTGCTGGATGTTCAGTCTAGGGGGGTTACGAAAGGGAGGGGCAACCGGGAGGGACGACTTTGTGCGCCATCGGGTTCGCCGGGCGGCCCCGGGGCCCTCTCCGCGGACGGAGCGGGACCGGAACCGTGCCCCTGTCGAGGACTGGGCAACCTGGAGTGGGCCGAACAGGGTAGGGGGTTACGGGCTGGGCAGGAGGGCGGTGGAGCATCGTTCCACCCCTCCCTCCAACTGGACGTACGACCGCGCGAAACGGTTGCCCACAGAACCTTTACGGATGGATTCACCTGTACGGAGTCGGCCCGCCGCTCCCGGCGACGGGCCACCCCTACGGAACCGGCCACCCTCAGGGAGCGGATTCCCCGCGGATGACGGCCAACACCCCGTCCAGCTCGTCGGGTTTCACCAGGACGTCGCGCGCCTTGGATCCCTCGCTGGGGCCGACGATGGAGCGCGACTCCATCAGGTCCATCAGCCGCCCCGCCTTCGCGAAGCCGACCCGCAGCTTGCGCTGGAGCATCGAGGTGGACCCGAACTGGGTGGAGACGACCAGCTCGGCGGCCTGGCAGAGCAGGTCCAGGTCGTCGCCGATGTCCTCGTCGATCTCCTTCTTCTGCTTCGTACCGACTACGACGTCGTCCCGGAAGACCGGGGCCATCTGGTCCTTGCAGTGCTGGACGACGGCCGCGACCTCGTCCTCGGTGACGAAGGCGCCCTGCATACGGGTGGGTTTGTTGGCGCCCATCGGGAGGAACAGCGCGTCGCCCTTGCCGATGAGCTTCTCGGCGCCGGGCTGGTCGAGGATGACCCGACTGTCGGCGAGGGAGGAGGTGGCGAAGGCGAGCCGGGAGGGGACGTTGGCCTTGATGAGCCCGGTGACCACATCGACCGAGGGGCGCTGGGTGGCGAGCACCAGGTGGATGCCGGCGGCGCGGGCGAGCTGGGTGATGCGGACGATGGAGTCCTCGACGTCGCGCGGGGCGACCATCATCAGGTCGGCCAGCTCGTCGACGATCACCAGCAGATAGGGGTACGGCGACAGCTCCCGCTCGCTGCCCTCGGGGAGCTTGACCTTCCCCTCCCGTACGGCCTTGTTGAAGTCGTCGATGTGCCGGTAGCCGAAGGCGGCCAGGTCGTCGTAGCGCAGATCCATCTCGCGTACGACCCACTGCAGCGCCTCGGCGGCCTTCTTGGGGTTGGTGATGATCGGCGTGATCAGGTGCGGGATGCCTTCGTACGCGGTCAGCTCGACGCGCTTGGGGTCGACGAGGACCATCCGGACGTCCTCCGGGGTCGCCCGCACCATGATCGAGGTGATCAGGCAGTTGATGCAGGACGACTTTCCGGACCCGGTGGCTCCGGCCACCAGCATGTGCGGCATCTTCGCCAGGCTGTGCATGACGTAGCCGCCCTCGACGTCCTTGCCGAAGGCCACCATCATCGGGTCGTCGTCCTCGGAGAGCCGCAGCACGTCCCCCAGGTTGACCATCTCGCGGTCGCTGTTGGGGATCTCGATGCCGACCGCCGACTTCCCCGGGATCGGGGAGATGATCCGTACGTCCGGACTGGCCACCGCGTAGGCGATGTTCTTGGTCAGCGCGGTGATCTTCTCGACCTTGACGGCCGGGCCCAGCTCCACCTCGTACCGGGTGACTGTCGGCCCCCGGGTGAAGCCGGTGACCGCCGCGTCCACCTTGAACTCGCTGAAGACGGTGGTGAGCGACTCGACCACCAGGTCGTTGGCGGCGCTGCGGGTCTTGCCGGGTCCGCCGCGCTCCAGCAGGTCGAGCGAGGGGAGCGCGTACCTGATGTCGCCGGAGAGCTGGAGCTGTTCGGCGCGGGCGGGCAGTCCGGGCGAGGCCTCGGGGGCCGGCTTGGTGAGGTCGGGCACTCCCCCGGAGCGCTCCGCCGCGTCGCCGGACTCGGGTGCCGCCTTCCGGACGCCCGGCCTGGGCCGCTCGGCCTGCTCGGCCTCCCGTGCTCCGGGCACGGGCGTGCCGGTACGCTCCCGGTCCCGGTCCACCGAGACGCCCTGGGTCAGGTCCGCGACGACCGGCGAGGGCGGCATGCCGTTGAGTACGGCCCCGTCCAGGGCGGCGGCCGCGGCGGCGGCGACATCGACCGCGTCCAGGGGACGGTTCATCGCGGGCTGGGCGGCGGGCCTGCGGGGCCTCCTGCGCTTGGAGAGGGCCTGCTCCTCGACGCTGTCGTGGTCGTACACGGCGTCGGGGTCCTGGCGGCGGGCGGAGCCGCGCCGCGTCCCGGCGGGCAGCGCCTCGCGCCACTGCTCCTCGTACCGCTCGTCGTCGTGCTCGTCGCCCTCGCCGGGCTCGTACGCCGGTTCCACGATGCCGAGCCGGACGCCGAGCTGGCGCAGTCGGCGCGGGATGGCGTTGACGGGGGTCGCGGTGACGACGAGGAGCCCGAAGACGGTGAGCAGCACGAGCAGCGGTACGGCGAGGACCTCGCCCATCATGAAGATCAGCGGCTTGGAGACGGCCCAGCCGACCAGCCCGCCCGCGTCCTGCATCGCCTCCGTGCCGTCCTCGCGCCCCGGCGAACCGCAGGCGATGTGGACCTGGCCGAGCACGCCGAGGACCAGGGCGGAGAGCCCGATGACGATCCGGCCGTTGGCCTCGGGCCGCTCCGGATACAGGATGAGCCGTACGGCCATGGCGCCGAGCAGTATCGGCGCGAGCAGGTCGAGTCGGCCGAACGCCCCGGTCACCAGCATCTCGACCAGGTCGCCGACGGGCCCCTGGAGGTTGGACCAGGTGCCGGCGGCGACGATCAGCGCGAGGCCCAGGAGCAGGAGCGCGAGGCCGTCCTTGCGGTGGGCGGGGTCAAGTCCCTTCGCACCGCGCCCTATGGAGCGGAACACCGCTCCGACGCCGTGGGCCGTGCCGAGCCAGACGGCGCGCACCAGCCGGTAGATGCCGTTGGTGGGGGACGGTGCGGGTTTGGGCGCGGGCCGCTTGGCCGCCGCCTTCTTGGCAGGTGCCTTCTTCGCGGGTGCTGCCGCCTTCTTCGGGGCGGCCTTCTTGGCGGGTGCGGCTTTCTTCGCCGGCCCTGGCGTACGGCCGGCGCGCTTCGCGGTGCCCGCTGTGGACTGGGAACCCTTGCCGGACGTACGTGAGGCCATGGTGCCGAGGTTACCGCTGTCCACGCCCGTGAACACGTTCGCCTACTGGTTCACCCGACCGTGTCGCCGCCCGGTGCCCGGGAACTGACAAACCCTCACGGCGAGGTGCGCGGCCGAAGGCCCGGGGCTGTGTGCACCCGTTGCCGGAGATCTACGGCGAGAGGCCCTAGTTCTGCGCGGGCAGGATGCCGGCGCCGCCGCCCGTGCCCGGCTCCAGCGCGTCGAGCGCACGGCGCAGGCCGGTCAGCTTGCGTTCGAGATGGGCGGCCGTTGCGACGGCCGCCGCGTCGGCGGATTCGTCGTCGAGCTGTTTGGAGAGGGCTTCCGCCTGCTCCTCGACCGCCGCGAGCCGCGCGGAGAGTTCGGCCAGCAGACCGGCGGGCTCCTTCTCGTGCGCCCCGCCCGCGTGGCCGTCGCCCTCCAGCTGGAGCCGCAGGAGCGCGGCCTGCTCGCGGAGCTTGCAGTTCTTCATGTACAGCTCGACGAAGACCGAGACCTTGGCGCGCAGCACCCACGGGTCGAACGGCTTGGAGATGTAGTCCACCGCGCCCGCCGCGTATCCCCGGAAGGTGTGGTGCGGGCCGTGGTTGATCGCGGTGAGGAAGATGATCGGGATGTCCCGGGTCCGCTCGCGCCGCTTGATGTGGGCGGCGGTCTCGAAACCGTCCATGCCCGGCATCTGGACGTCCAGCAGGATGACCGCGAAGTCGTCCGTGAGCAGCGCTTTGAGCGCCTCCTCCCCTGACGATGCCCGGACCAGTGTCTGATCGAGCGCAGAGAGGATGGCCTCCAGCGCCAGCAGATTCTCCGGCCGGTCATCGACCAGGAGGATCTTGGCCTTCTGCACCATGGCCCGCCCTCCTCGCCCCGGAAATGCACCGGGTGCCGCCCCAGGGGACGACTCCCTTACGCCGTCCGTCCTTGTGCCGGTCATGGTAGCCGCACCCCGCCCGTCACCACACCCTGTCACCGCGATGTCACTGTGCACATACCGCAAACGCGGTGGGAGACCAGAAGGTTCCCCGGATACAGCGGTTTCACACCCGTTCGCGCACAGTCGGTCAGCAACTCACGCCAATTCGTTCAGAATCCCATCACTCTCCGTGCATCCACTGCTCCATCACCGCAAGCAGATGATCAGGGTCGACCGGCTTCGTCACATAGTCGGAAGCGCCGCAGTCGATCGCCTTCTCCCGGTCGCCCTTCATCGCCTTCGCGGTGAGCGCGACGATCGGCAGCCCGGCGAACTGCGGCATCCGCCGGATCGCGGTCGTGGTCGCGTACCCGTCCATCTCGGGCATCATGATGTCCATCAGTACGACCGTCACATCGTCGTGCTGCTCCAGGACTTCGATCCCCTCGCGGCCGTTCTCCGCGTACAGCACGGAGAGTCCATGCTGCTCCAGCACGCTGGTGAGCGCGAAGACGTTACGGATGTCGTCGTCGACGATGAGCACCTTCTCACCGCGGAACCGGAACGTCCGCCGCGGCTCCGCCGCCTCCTCCGACGCACCCGCACCCCCTTGCACCCACTCCTCCTGCGGAACGGTCTCGCCCTGCGCCCGGCCGGCGGGCAGCGCGGGCCGCCTGGCCGCGTCCCCGAGGGTCTTGCGGCGGCGCCGGAAGACTCCCGCGGAGTTGGCCGGGTCACCGAGCGGGGCGGACTCGCCACCCTGGGACGCCTGCCCGTTCTCGGTCCCGGTGCCCACTCCCTCGCCGGAACCGGAACCCACCTGCGGGAAGCCCTGCGGGGGCAGTTCGGCGCGGTGCAGCGGCAGGTACAGGGTGAAGGTCGACCCCCGGCCCGGCTCGCTCGCCGCGTGGATCTCGCCGCCGAGCAGCCGCGCGATCTCCCGGCTGATGGAGAGGCCGAGCCCCGTACCGCCGTACTTGCGGCTCGTCGTGCCGTCCGCCTGCTTGAACGCCTCGAAGATCACCAGCATCTTGCTGGACGCGATCCCGATCCCGGTGTCGGTCACCGAGAACGCGATCAGATCGGCGTCCGCGTCCCGCAGCGAACCCGCCTCCAGCAGATGCTCCCGGATCGCGTTCGGCACATCGGCCCCGGCCGGCCGGATCACCAGCTCCACCGCCCCGCTGTCGGTGAACTTCACCGCGTTCGACAGCAGGTTGCGCAGCACCTGGAGGAGGCGCTGCTCGTCGGTGTGCAGAGTGGCCGGAAGCTCCGGCGAGACCCGTACGGAGAAGTCGAGCCCCTTCTCCGCGGTGAGCGGGCGGAAGGTCGCCTCCACGTAGTCGACCAGCTGGACCAGGGCGATGCGGGTCGGGCTGACGTCCATCTTGCCCGCCTCGACCTTCGACAGGTCCAGGATGTCGTTGATCAGCTGGAGCAGGTCGGAACCGGCCCCGTGGATCGTCTCGGCGAACTCCACCTGCTTCGGCGAGAGGTTGCCCTCGGCGTTGTCCGCCAGCAGCTTGGCCAGGATCAGCAGCGAGTTGAGCGGCGTCCGCAGCTCGTGCGACATGTTCGCCAGGAACTCGGACTTGTAACGCATCGAGACCGCGAGCTGCTCGGCGCGCTCCTCCAGGACCTGCCGCGCCTCCTCGATCTCGGTGTTCTTCACCTCGATGTCGCGGTTCTGCTGGGCCAGCAGCTCGGCCTTCTCCTCCAGTTCGGCGTTGGACGCCTGGAGGGCCTTCTGCCGGTTCTCCAACTCCTGCGAGCGGTCGCGCAGTTGCTCGGTCAGCTCCTGCGACTGCTCAAGGAGCTTCTCCGTCTTGGTGTTGACACTGATGGTGTTCACGCTCGTCGCGATCATCTCGGCGAGCTGGTTGAGGAAGTCCCGCTGGATGTGTGTGAACGGCTGGAAGGAGGCCAGCTCGATCACCCCGAGCACCTTGCCCTCGAACAGCACCGGCAGCACGATCACATGCGCGGGCGGCGCCTCCCCGAGACCGGAGGAGATCTTCAGATAGCCCGGCGGTACGTTGTCGACCTGGATCGTCCGCTTCTCCTCGGCCGCCGTCCCGATGAGCGTCTCACCGGGCCGGAACGAGGTCGGCATCGACCCGGCGGAGTAGCCGTAACTCCCCCGCATCCGCAGCTCGTACGCACCGTCGTCGCCGTTGTCCGGACCCACCTCGTCCGAGTCGCCCGGCGACATGGCCAGGAAGAACGCGCCGTGCTGGGCCGAGACCACCGGCGTCAGCTCGCTCATGATCAGCGAGGCCACGTCGTCCAGATCGCGGCGGCCCTGCATCAGACCGGAGATCCGGGCCAGGTTGCCCTTGAGCCAGTCCTGCTCCTTGTTGGCGAGCGTGGTGTCGCGCAGGTTGGCGATCATGGTGTTGATGTTGTCCTGGAGGACCTGGATCTCCCCGGCCGCGTCCACGTCGATCTTCAGGTTGAGATCGCCGCGCGTCACCGCCGTGGCGACGGCCGCGATGGCCCGCACCTGACGGGTCAGGTTCCCGGCCATCTCGTTCACCGACTCGGTGAGGTCGCGCCAGGTGCCGTCCACGTCCCGCACCCGTGCCTGACCGCCCAGCTGCCCTTCCGTGCCCACCTCGCGGGCCACCCTGGTCACCTGGTCGGCGAACGACGAGAGCTGGTCGACCATCGTGTTGATGGTGTTCTTCAGCTCCAGGATCTCACCGCGGGCGTCGATGTCGATCTTCTTCGTCAGATCGCCCTTGGCGATGGCCGTGGTGACCGTGGCGATCTGCCGCACCTGGCCGGTCAGGTTGGAGGCCATCGAGTTCACGGACTCGGTGAGGTCCTTCCACGTACCGGCGACTCCCGGCACCCGGGCCTGACCGCCCAGCTCACCTTCCGTACCCACCTCGCGGGCCACCCGCGTGACCTCGTCCGCGAACGAGGAGAGCGTCGTCACCATGGTGTTGACGGTGTCGGCCAGCTCCGCGACCTCGCCGCGCGCCTCCACGGTGACCTTCTTCGTCAGATCGCCGTTGGCGACCGCCGAGGAGACCCGGGAGATGTTCCGCACCTGGCTGGTCAGGTTGTTCGCCATCAGGTTGACGTTCTCGCTGAGGTCCTTCCAGATGCCGGTCGCCCCGCGCACCCGCGCCTGACCACCGAGGATCCCCTCGGTGCCCACCTCACGGGCCACCCGGGACACCTCGTCCGCGAAGTTCAGCAGCTGGTCGACCATCGTGTTCACGGTCGTCACCAGTTCGAGGATCTCGCCCTTGGCGTCGACGGTGATCTTCTTGGAGAGATCGCCCTTGGCGACCGCGGTGGTGACCTCCGCGATGTTCCGGACCTGGAGGGTCAGGTTGTTCGCCATGCCGTTGACGGACTGGGTGAGGTCCTTCCACGTACCGGAGACGCCCTGCACCTCGGCCTGACCGCCGAGGATCCCCTCCGTACCCACCTCGCGGGCGACCCGCGTCACCTGCTCCGCGAAGTTCGAGAGCTGGTCCACCATCGTGTTGAGGGTGTTCTTCAGCTCCAGGATCTCGCCGCGCGCGTCCACGTCGATCTTCTGCGACAGGTCACCGCGCGCCACCGCCGTGGCGACCTGCGCGATGTTACGGACCTGAGCGGTCAGGTTCCCCGCCATGCCGTTCACCGAATCGGTGAGATCGCGCCACACTCCGGCCACACCCGGCACCTGCGCCTGGCCGCCCAGCCGCCCGTCCGTACCCACCTCACGGGCGACGCGGGTCACCTGGTCGGCGAAGGCGGAGAGCTGGTCGACCATCGTGTTGATCGTGTTCTTCAGCTCCAGGATCTCGCCCCGGGCGTCCACGTCGATCTTCTGCGACAGGTCGCCCCGCGCCACCGCCGTCGTCACCTGGGCGATCTGCCGCACCTGGGAGGTGAGGTTCCCGGCCATGAAGTTGACGGAGTCCGTCAGCTCCTTCCACGTACCGGAGACACCGTCCACCCGGGCCTGACCGCCGAGACGGCCCTCGGTGCCCACGTCCCGGGCCATCCGCGTCACCTGGTCCGCGAAGCTGGACAGCTGCGCCACCATCGTGTTGACGGTGTTCTTCAGCTCCAGCATCTCCCCGGCCACATCCACGGTGACCTTCTGGGAGAGGTCACCGTTGGCCACGGCCGTGGTCACCTGGGCGATGTCCCGGACCTGGCCGGTGAGGTTCCGGAAGGCGGTGTTCACCGAGTCGGTGAGGTCCTTCCACGTCCCCGCGGCCCCCGGCACCTCGGCCTGGCCGCCGAGCCGGCCCTCGACGCCGACCTCCCGGGCCACGCGGGTCACCTCGGAACCGAACGACTGGAGCTGGTCCACCATCGTGTTGACGGTGTTCTTCAGCTCCAGCATCTCCCCGGCCACGTCGACCGTGACCTTCTGCGACATGTCACCGCTGGCCACCGCGGTCGTCACCTGCGCGATGTCCCGCACCTGCGTGGTCAGGTTCCGGAAGACCGTGTTCACAGAATCGGTGAGGTCCTTCCACGTCCCCGCGGCCCCCGGCACCTGCGCCTGACCACCGAGGAGGCCCTCACCACCGACCTCGCTCGCCACACGTGTCACTTCGTCCGCGAAGGTGCGCAGCGTCTCGGTCATCTGGTTGATCGTCTCGGCGAGCTGGGCGACCTCGCCGCGCGCGCTCACCGTGACCTTCTGCGTCAGGTCACCACTGGCGACCGCCGTCGTCACCTCGGCGATCCCGCGCACCTGGGAGGTGAGGTTGCCCGCCATCGTGTTGACGGAGTCGGTGAGGTCCTTCCACACCCCGGCCACACCGGGCACGGTCGCCTGACCGCCCAGCTCACCTTCCGTACCCACCTCACGGGCGACGCGCGTCACCTCGGAGGAGAACGAGGAGAGCTGGTCGACCATCGTGTTGACGGTGTTCTTCAGCTGGAGCATCTCACCGGCCACATGGACGGTGACCTTCCGCGACAGATCCCCCTTGGCCACCGCCGTCGTCACCAGCGCGATGTCCCGCACCTGGGCGGTGAGCCGGTACGCCATCGTGTTGACGGAGTCCGTCAGGTCCTTCCAGGACCCGGACATCCCGCGCACCTGCGCCTGGCCCCCGAGCTTGCCCTCGGTACCGACCTCCACGGCGACGCGCGTCACCTGCTCGGTGAAGACCGACAGCTGGTCGACGAGGTTGTTGACCGTACGGGCGACCTTCAGGAACTCGCCGCGCAGCGGCCGTACCGTCTCGTCCGTCGTGTGCGACCGCAGCTCCATCCGCTGCTCCAGGTCACCGTCGGCCACCGCCGACAGCACCCGGCCCACCTCGGAGACCGGCCGCGCGAGATCGTCGACCAGCTCGTTGGACGCATCGATCGCGGCCGCCCAGGAGCCCTCCAGGGCCCCCGTCTCCAGCCGCTCGGTCAGCTTGCCCTCACGGCCGACCACCCGCCGCACCCGCGCCAGCTCACCGGTGAGGTGCAGATTGCGGTCCGCGACCTCGTTGAAGACCGCCGCAATCTCCGTCATCACGCCGTCGCCGGAGACGGTCAGCCGCCTGCGGAAATTTCCGTCGCGCATCGCCACGAGACCCGCCAGCAGTCTGTTCAGAGCTGCCGCGTCGACCTCGACGGTGCCATTGCGCTGCTTTTTCACGGACTGTCCGCCTTTTGTACGCGTATGAGAACCCCGCGCCGCCACGCCAGACTCCACCGTGTCCCTCCCGCAGGGGTTGACCGTTTCGCTAGGGCCTATCCGGAAGCTTGCCCAGTTCCACTTTGGCTCACCGCCACAGCACACCGTCAACGGGTGGCCGGGCGGACGTCAAATCGTTGCAACGTACCAGGCCGGAACAGGTCGGCGGGCAACCTCCCCCACTCGCACCCCGTCCCTGCCACCGGGATGCACACCCGTGCGCCCGCGCACGACCCGTACCGTCCTGTCCCGATCTCGGCCCTCGTGTACCCGGCACCCTTGACGAACGTCTAGCCTGGCAAGCGAATCGAAGCGGCGAGAAACGGGCACAGGACTCGGGGAAGCGACGAGACACCATATGGGGAGTGCTGTGATCACCGCGCGCGCGGCCGCCACCTTCGAACCGGTCGGGCGCTCGGTCGCGACCGCCCGCGCCTTTGTCCGGGACACCCTCCAGGGGTGGGGGTACAACGATGTCGTCGACGACGCCGTCGTCCTCACCAGCGAGTTGGTCACCAACGCCGTGATCCACGCGGGCACGGCGGCCGATGTGCTCTGCCTCCGTACCGAGGACGGCGTACGCGTCGAGGTCGCCGACCACTATCCGGAGCGTGAGGTCCCGCTCCAGAGCAGCGGGCTCGACTTCGGCTCCCCGGACCGCGAGAACGGCCGGGGCCTCCTGCTCTGCGCGGCCCTGGCCGCCCGCTGGGGCGTCGAATACACCCCCACGCGCAAACATGTCTGGTTTCAGCTGGACCTCCCCGAGCGCCCGGTAGGCATCCGCTCCGCCGGACCGCTGCTGCCGACCGCGCTGCTGCCGGTGGCGGACCAGCGGGTACGGGTGGCCGTCGTCCAGATCGACCACTCCGGCTCGATCGCCGCCTGGAACGACGACGCGGCCTTCCTCTTCGGCCACGCGGCGGACCAGGTCGCCGGCAAGCAGCTCACCGACTTCGTGGCCTGGCCGCACACCCCGGGCACCAACACCGGCATCGCGGACGCGCTCCGGCTCTCCCGCTGGGAGGGCAGCTACGGCATCCGCTGCGCCGACGGCCGGACCATCCCCGTCTACGCCTCGCACCTGCGGGTCCGCGACACCGACGGCGAACCGTCCACGGTCTGCCTCCTCGTCCGCGACCACGAGCGCGCCGTCCTGCAGTCCCCGGTCCGCGCCCCGGTCTCCGACTCCTCCGCCGAGAACCGCACCACGGACCCGTTCGAGGTCTTCATCGGCTCCCCCGCCCCCGACGACCTGGACGGCCTGCTCCAGCGGACGGTCGAGCGGGCCCGCGACATGCTCGACGCGGACGCCGCGTTCCTCCTGCTGGCCACGGACGACGAGACGGAGCTGGAGGTCCGCGCCACGACCGGCCTGCCCTCCGCCCGCCAGCGCTTCGCCAGAGTGCCCGTGGAAGCCGGAACGGGCCGCTACGGCTCCGCCCGCATGCCGGCCGTCCACGAGGACCTCACGGCCGTTCCCGGCGCCGTCCCGCTCCTCACCGACACCGGGATGCGCTCGGTCGTCACGGTCCCGCTCAAGGTCGAGGGCCGTCTGACGGGCTCCCTGGGCGTCGCGGCCGAGGCTCCGGGACGCTACTCGAACGAGGAGGCCCTGCGCCTCCAGTTCGCCGCCGATCGCATCGCCCTGGCCGTCGAGTCCGCCCGCCTCGGTGAGCTGGAACGGCTCCGCCGTGGCTCCCTCTCGTTCCTGGTCGAGGCCTCCGACCTGCTGGCCGGAACGCTGGACCGCGACCAGACGCTGGCGCTGATGGCTCAGATGACGGTCCCGACCCTGGCCACCTGGTGCGCCGTCTACACGATCGCGGACCAGTCCTCCGACCCGTACCTCTCGTACGTGCTCCACGAGGACGAGGACCTGATCGACGGCCTCAAGGCCCTGCTCTCCAAGATCGCCCCGCCCGACCCGGTCCCGACCCCGGGCGCCCGCATCTGGGCCGCCCCGTCCGAGGCCGGCCACCGCGCGGCTCTCTCCACCTCCACCCGCAGCCTGGACCACGACGCGCCGCTGAGCATGTCGACGGCCACCCGCACGATCCTGGCCACGGCCCAGGCGGTCGGCGGCGAGACGGTGGTCCTGCCGCTGGTCGCCCGCAACCGCGTGATCGGCATGCTGACGCTCGGGAAGCCCTCGGACGACCACTTCCGCCAGGAGATCCTGGAGCTGGCCGAGGACCTCTCCCGCCGGGCCGCCCTGGCCCTGGACAACGCCCGCCTGTACTCGGAGCGCATGGCCATCAGCCAGTCCCTCCAGCGCAGCCTGCTGCCCCCGGGCCTCCCCGACGTGCCGAACGTCGAGATCGAGGTCATCTACCGCGCCGCGGGCGAGGGCAACGAGGTCGGCGGCGACTTCTACGACGTCTTCCCGATCCGCGACGGCGCGTACGGCTTCGCCATCGGTGACGTCTGCGGTACGGGCCCCGAGGCGGCCGCCGTCACCGGCCTGGCCCGCCACGCCCTGCGCCTGCTCGCCCGCGAGGGCTTCCCCGGCCCGGCGGTCCTGGAGCGCCTCAACGCGGCCATCCTCGACGAGGGCGCCCGCAGCCGCTTCCTCACCCTCCTGTACGGCGAGCTGTGGCCCCAGGAGGACGGCAGCGCCCTCCTGAAGGTGGTCTGCGCCGGACACCCGCTGCCGCTCCGCCTGCGCCAGGACGGCACCGTGGAGCCCGCCGCCGAACCGCAGCCCCTGCTCGGCGTCCTGGACGACCTGGAGCTGTACGAGCAGGAGGTCACCCTCGACCCGGGCGACGTCCTCCTCTGCGTCACGGACGGCGTCACCGAACGCCGCGAGGGCACCCGCATGCTCGGCGACGACGGCCTCGCGGACGTCCTGTCGACCTGTACAGGCCTGACGGCCGGAGCGGTCGCCGCCCGCATCCTGCGGGCCGTGGAGCGCTTCGCGGCGGAGCCCGCGTCGGACGACATGGCCATCCTGGCGATGCGCGTCCCGGAACCGCCCCGCGCCTGAGGCCGACACTGACGACCAACGAGAAAGGCCCCCGCCGAATGGCGGGGGCCTTTCTTTTCTCTCTGAGCCCCAATGCGGAATCGAACCGCAGACCTTCTCCTTACCATGGAGACGCTCTACCGACTGAGCTATTGGGGCCTTGCTGCGCTGTGGCAACGAGGTAAACCATACACGGGATCGGGGGATATGCATAATCGCGTCCGGCCGGCTCCCTACGGGCTGGTCAGGGTGGCGGTCTGCCGCAGAACGCAGGAAAGCCCCGCACCATACGGTGCGGGGCTTTCCCACAAAAATTGTTCGGCGGCGTCCTACTCTCCCACAGGGTCCCCCCTGCAGTACCATCGGCGCTGAAAGGCTTAGCTTCCGGGTTCGGAATGTAACCGGGCGTTTCCCTAACGCAATGACCACCGAAACCCTATCGGGTTCTAGCGAACAAGCACACTCTTCAATTAAGTAGTGAAACTGTTCAACCGGCGCGATAACTGTTCGCAACCCGGGAACAACACAGTGGACGCGAGCAACTGAGGACAAGCCCTCGGCCTATTAGTACCAGTCAGCTCCACCCCTCACAGGGCTTCCACATCTGGCCTATCAACCCAGTCGTCTACTGGGAGCCTTAACCCCTCAAAGGAGGTGGGAATACTCATCTCGAAGCAGGCTTCCCGCTTAGATGCTTTCAGCGGTTATCCTTTCCGAACGTAGCCAACCAGCCATGCCCTTGGCAGAACAACTGGCACACCAGAGGTTCGTCCGTCCCGGTCCTCTCGTACTAGGGACAGCCCTTCTCAATATTCCTACGCGCACAGCGGATAGGGACCGAACTGTCTCACGACGTTCTAAACCCAGCTCGCGTACCGCTTTAATGGGCGAACAGCCCAACCCTTGGGACCGACTCCAGCCCCAGGATGCGACGAGCCGACATCGAGGTGCCAAACCATCCCGTCGATATGGACTCTTGGGGAAGATCAGCCTGTTATCCCCGGGGTACCTTTTATCCGTTGAGCGACAGCGCTTCCACAAGCCACTGCCGGATCACTAGTCCCGACTTTCGTCCCTGCTCGACCCGTCGGTCTCACAGTCAAGCTCCCTTGTGCACTTACACTCAACACCTGATTACCAACCAGGCTGAGGGAACCTTTGGGCGCCTCCGTTACTCTTTAGGAGGCAACCGCCCCAGTTAAACTACCCATCAGACACTGTCCCTGATCCGGATCACGGACCCAGGTTAGACATCCAGCACGACCAGAGTGGTATTTCAACGACGACTCCACAACCACTGGCGTGGCCGCTTCACAGTCTCCCACCTATCCTACACAAGCCGAACCGAACACCAATATCAAACTATAGTAAAGGTCCCGGGGTCTTTCCGTCCTGCTGCGCGAAACGAGCATCTTTACTCGTAGTGCAATTTCACCGGGCCTATGGTTGAGACAGTCGAGAAGTCGTTACGCCATTCGTGCAGGTCGGAACTTACCCGACAAGGAATTTCGCTACCTTAGGATGGTTATAGTTACCACCGCCGTTTACTGGCGCTTAAGTTCTCAGCTTCGCCACCCCGAAGAGCAGCTAACCGGTCCCCTTAACGTTCCAGCACCGGGCAGGCGTCAGTCCGTATACATCGCCTTACGGCTTCGCACGGACCTGTGTTTTTAGTAAACAGTCGCTTCTCGCTGGTCTCTGCGGCCACCCCCAGCTCACGGAGCAAGTCCGATCACCAGGCGTGGCCCCCCTTCTCCCGAAGTTACGGGGGCATTTTGCCGAGTTCCTTAACCATAGTTCACCCGAACGCCTCGGTATTCTCTACCTGACCACCTGAGTCGGTTTAGGGTACGGGCCGCCATGAAACTCGCTAGAGGCTTTTCTCGACAGCATAGGATCATCCACTTCACCACAATCGGCTCGGCATCAGGTCTCAGACTTATATGCACGACGGATTTACCTACCGTGCGTCCTACACCCTTACCCCGGGACAACCACCGCCCGGGCTGGACTACCTTCCTGCGTCACCCCATCGCTTACCTACTACAAGTCTGGTTCATCGGCTCCACCACTACCCTCAACTCCGAAGAGATCGGGCCGGCTTCACGGACTTAGCATCGCCTGATTCAGTACTGGGCGTTTCAAAGCGGGTACCGGAATATCAACCGGTTGTCCATCGACTACGCCTGTCGGCCTCGCCTTAGGTCCCGACTTACCCTGGGCAGATCAGCTTGACCCAGGAACCCTTAGTCAATCGGCGCACACGTTTCTCACGTGTGTATCGCTACTCATGCCTGCATTCTCACTCGTGAACCGTCCACAACTCGCTTCCGCGGCTGCTTCACCCGGCACACGACGCTCCCCTACCCATCCATACTCCCGTTGAGGATATGTGTATGAATGACACGACTTCGGCGGTACGCTTGAGCCCCGCTACATTGTCGGCGCGGAATCACTTGACCAGTGAGCTATTACGCACTCTTTCAAGGGTGGCTGCTTCTAAGCCAACCTCCTGGTTGTCTCTGCGACTCCACATCCTTTCCCACTTAGCGTACGCTTAGGGGCCTTAGTCGATGCTCTGGGCTGTTTCCCTCTCGACCATGGAGCTTATCCCCCACAGTCTCACTGCCGCGCTCTCACTTACCGGCATTCGGAGTTTGGCTAAGGTCAGTAACCCGGTAGGGCCCATCGCCTATCCAGTGCTCTACCTCCGGCAAGAAACACACGACGCTGCACCTAAATGCATTTCGGGGAGAACCAGCTATCACGGAGTTTGATTGGCCTTTCACCCCTAACCACAGGTCATCCCCCAGGTTTTCAACCCTGGTGGGTTCGGTCCTCCACGAAGTCTTACCTCCGCTTCAACCTGCCCATGGCTAGATCACTCCGCTTCGGGTCTAGAGCGTGCAACTCAAACGCCCTGTTCGGACTCGCTTTCGCTACGGCTTCCCCACACGGGTTAACCTCGCTACACACCGCTAACTCGCAGGCTCATTCTTCAAAAGGCACGCAGTCACGACTGACAGCACAAGTGCTGCCAGCGACGCTCCCACGGCTTGTAGGCACACGGTTTCAGGTACTATTTCACTCCGCTCCCGCGGTACTTTTCACCATTCCCTCACGGTACTATCCGCTATCGGTCACCAGGGAATATTTAGGCTTAGCGGGTGGTCCCGCCAGATTCACACGGGATTTCTCGGGCCCCGTGCTACTTGGGTGATTCTCAAACGAGCCGTCAATGTTTCAGCTACGGGGGTCTTACCCTCTACGCCGGACCTTTCGCATGTCCTTCGCCTACATCAACGGTTTCTGACTCGTCTCACGGCCGGCAGACCGCAAAAGAGAACTCCCACAACCCCGCATACGCAACCCCTGCCGGGTATCACACGCATACGGTTTGGCCTCATCCAGTTTCGCTCGCCACTACTCCCGGAATCACGGTTGTTTTCTCTTCCTGAGGGTACTGAGATGTTTCACTTCCCCTCGTTCCCTCCACACTGCCTATGTGTTCAGCAGCGGGTGACAGCCCATGACGACTGCCGGGTTTCCCCATTCGGAAACCCCCGGATCAAAGCTTGGTTGACAGCTCCCCGGGGACTATCGTGGCCTCCCACGTCCTTCATCGGTTCCTGGTGCCAAGGCATCCACCGTGCGCCCTTAAAAACTTGGCCACAGATGCTCGCGTCCACTGTGCAGTTCTCAAACAACGACCAGCCACCCACCACCCCGTCCCTGAGGACGAGTTCACTGGGGCCGGATCAGAAGGAACAACCTTACGGCCGCACCCTCAGACACCCAACAACGTGCCCGACACAATCCCTCGTCCTCTGTGTTCCACGCCGAAGCAGTACTGACAGAAACCGATTGATCGTGCCGAATAGTCAACGTTCCACCCATGAGCTGACCACCGTCGAACATTTGCCGACGTAGTGGCTCTCGATTCCTTACGGAATCTAGATGCTCCTTAGAAAGGAGGTGATCCAGCCGCACCTTCCGGTACGGCTACCTTGTTACGACTTCGTCCCAATCGCCAGTCCCACCTTCGACAGCTCCCTCCCACAAGGGGTTGGGCCACCGGCTTCGGGTGTTACCGACTTTCGTGACGTGACGGGCGGTGTGTACAAGGCCCGGGAACGTATTCACCGCAGCAATGCTGATCTGCGATTACTAGCAACTCCGACTTCATGGGGTCGAGTTGCAGACCCCAATCCGAACTGAGACCGGCTTTTTGAGATTCGCTCCGCCTCACGGCATCGCAGCTCATTGTACCGGCCATTGTAGCACGTGTGCAGCCCAAGACATAAGGGGCATGATGACTTGACGTCGTCCCCACCTTCCTCCGAGTTGACCCCGGCAGTCTCCTGTGAGTCCCCATCACCCCGAAAGGCATGCTGGCAACACAGAACAAGGGTTGCGCTCGTTGCGGGACTTAACCCAACATCTCACGACACGAGCTGACGACAGCCATGCACCACCTGTATACCGACCACAAGGGGGGCACCATCTCTGATGCTTTCCGGTATATGTCAAGCCTTGGTAAGGTTCTTCGCGTTGCGTCGAATTAAGCCACATGCTCCGCTGCTTGTGCGGGCCCCCGTCAATTCCTTTGAGTTTTAGCCTTGCGGCCGTACTCCCCAGGCGGGGAACTTAATGCGTTAGCTGCGGCACCGACGACGTGGAATGTCGCCAACACCTAGTTCCCAACGTTTACGGCGTGGACTACCAGGGTATCTAATCCTGTTCGCTCCCCACGCTTTCGCTCCTCAGCGTCAGTAATGGCCCAGAGATCCGCCTTCGCCACCGGTGTTCCTCCTGATATCTGCGCATTTCACCGCTACACCAGGAATTCCGATCTCCCCTACCACACTCTAGCTAGCCCGTATCGAATGCAGACCCGGGGTTAAGCCCCGGGCTTTCACATCCGACGTGACAAGCCGCCTACGAGCTCTTTACGCCCAATAATTCCGGACAACGCTTGCGCCCTACGTATTACCGCGGCTGCTGGCACGTAGTTAGCCGGCGCTTCTTCTGCAGGTACCGTCACTTGCGCTTCTTCCCTGCTGAAAGAGGTTTACAACCCGAAGGCCGTCATCCCTCACGCGGCGTCGCTGCATCAGGCTTTCGCCCATTGTGCAATATTCCCCACTGCTGCCTCCCGTAGGAGTCTGGGCCGTGTCTCAGTCCCAGTGTGGCCGGTCGCCCTCTCAGGCCGGCTACCCGTCGTCGCCTTGGTAGGCCATTACCCCACCAACAAGCTGATAGGCCGCGGGCTCATCCTTCACCGCCGGAGCTTTCAACCCCGTTCCATGCGGAACAGAGTATTATCCGGTATTAGACCCCGTTTCCAGGGCTTGTCCCAGAGTGAAGGGCAGATTGCCCACGTGTTACTCACCCGTTCGCCACTAATCCACCACCGAAGCGGCTTCATCGTTCGACTTGCATGTGTTAAGCACGCCGCCAGCGTTCGTCCTGAGCCAGGATCAAACTCTCCGTGAATGTTTACCCGTAATCGGGTGCACACATCACGAGAGCGGAACAACAAGGTCGGAATAAGACCCGTCGTTCACAGCGTCCTCGCTGTGTATTGCCTACCGCCGCACATGGCGACCGTAGGACTTTTCAAAGGAACCACCAACCTGCCGAAGCAGGCCGGGGTATCAACATATCTGGCGTTGACTTTTGGCACGCTGTTGAGTTCTCAAGGAACGGACGCTTCCTTCGGTCCCGTATCACCGGGCCCCTCCGGGCGCTTCCCTTCGTTTACTTCTTTTGTGTCTTGCTGTCTTGCGTTTCCGACTCTATCAGACGCTTTCCAGTGTCCGATCCCGGTCGAAGCGGGGTGCTTTCGAGGTTCTTCGCTTTCGCGTTTCCCTTTTCGGCGGTTCCAACTTTACCAGACTCTTTTTCGTTCCGTTTCCGGTCCGAATTTGATTTCCGGTGGCCAGTGGAGTGACCTTGCCTTTCGGCGGATCCAACTTTATCAGAGATTCTGAGTCGGAATTCCCGCCCCGTTCAGGGTGGTCCGGGCACACGAGTGCGCGCGGTGCTTCCCGTTCAGGCGGAGACGTCAACGTACTGGAGCGGGGCTCCCCGATGCAAATCGAGGGCCCCGCTCCAGGTCAGGCGGTCGTGAGGGGTCAGACCTCGACGACGACCGGAAGGATCATCGGGCGACGGCGGTAGGTGTCGGACACCCACTTGCCGACGACCCGGCGGACCATCTGCTGGAGCTGGTGGGGCTCCAGCACGCCGTCCTGGGCCGACTTGTCCAGGGCTTCCTGGATCTTCGGGGTGACGCCGGTGAAGGCACTGTCGTCGATGCCGGAGCCCCGGGCCTGGATGTGGGGGCCGCCCACGATCTTGCCGGTGGTGCTGTCGACCACGATGAAGACCGAGATGATGCCCTCGTCACCGAGGATGCGGCGGTCCTTGAGCGAGGTCTCGGTGACATCGCCGACGGAGAGGCCGTCGACATAGACGTAGCCGGCCTGGACCTTGCCGACGATCTTGGCCTTGCCGTCGATGAGGTCGACGACCACGCCGTCCTCCGCGATGACGATGTGGTCCTTGGGCACGCCGGTGAGGGCGCCCAGCTCGGCGTTGGCCCGCAGGTGGCGCCATTCGCCGTGGACCGGCATCAGGTTCTTCGGCTTGCAGATGTTGTAGAAGTACAGCAGCTCGCCGGCCGAGGCGTGGCCCGAGACGTGGACCTTGGCGTTGCCCTTGTGGACGACGTTGGCGCCCCAGCGGGTCAGACCGTTGATCACGCGGTAGACCGCGTTCTCGTTGCCGGGGATGAGGGACGACGCCAGGATCACCGTGTCGCCGGGGACGATCCGGATCTGGTGGTCGCGGTTGGCCATGCGGGAGAGGGCCGCCATCGGCTCGCCCTGCGATCCCGTGCAGACCAGCACGACCTCGTCGTCCGGGAGGTCGTCGAGGGTCTTGACGTCCACCACGAGGCCCGCGGGGACCTTCAGATAGCCGAGGTCGCGGGCGATGCCCATGTTGCGGACCATCGAGCGGCCGACGAAGGCGACCCGGCGGCCGTACTCGTGGGCCGCGTCCAGGATCTGCTGGATGCGGTGGACGTGGCTGGCGAAGCTCGCCACGATGATGCGCTTCTGGGCGTTGGCGAAGACCGTGCGCAGGACGTTGGAGATGTCCCGCTCCGGCGGCACGAAGCCGGGGACCTCGGCGTTCGTGGAGTCGGAGAGGAGGAGGTCGATGCCCTCCTCGCTGAGGCGCGCGAACGCGTGCAGGTCGGTGAGCCGGCCGTCCAGCGGGAGCTGGTCCATCTTGAAGTCACCGGTGGCCACGGCCATGCCCGCGGGGGTGCGGATGGCGACGGCCAGCGCGTCCGGGATGGAGTGGTTGACCGCGATGAACTCGCAGTCGAAGACGCCGATGCGCTCGCGCTGCCCTTCCTGCACCTCAAGGGTGTAGGGGCGGATGCGGTGCTCCTGGAGCTTCGCCTCGATGAGCGCCAGCGTCAGCTTGGAGCCGATGAGGGGGATGTCCGGCTTCAGCCGCAGCAGGTACGGGACGCCACCGATGTGGTCCTCGTGGCCGTGCGTGAGGACGATGCCCTCGATGTCGTCCAGGCGGTCCCGGATCGTGGTGAAGTCCGGCAGGATCAGGTCGATGCCGGGCTGCTCGTCCTCGGGGAAGAGGACACCGCAGTCGACGATGAGCAGGCGGCCGCCGTACTCGAAGACCGTCATGTTGCGGCCGATCTCACCGAGGCCGCCGAGGGGGGTGACCCGCAGGGCGCCCTTCGGGAGCTTCGGCGGGGTACCGAGTTCAGGGTGCGGATGGCTCAAAAGACTCTCCTTAACCACACGCGCCACGTACCGCTGAGGCACGTGGCGCGCATGTCATTCGTGCACTTGCTGTTGTCTTGGGGTCGTGCTTCTGCGAGGTGCCTCGCTCGTTCTTCTCATTCAGTTGTGAAGTCTGTGGTTACAGCTGTACCCCACCGGCGGCCAGGTCGATCTTGAGCTGGGCCGTCTCCTGGGCGGTGAGTTCCACCAGGGGGAGGCGCAGCGGACCGGCCGGGAGGCCCTGGAGGGTCAGGGCGGCCTTGGTGGTGATCACGCCCTGCGTACGGAACATGCCGGTGAAGACCGGGAGCAGCTTCTGGTGGATCTCGGTGGCCTTCTGGACGTCGCCGTCCAGGTGGGCCTCGACCAGGGCCCGCAGGTCGGGGGTGACCACGTGGCCGACGACGGAGACGAAGCCGACCGCGCCGACGGAGAGCAGCGGGAGGTTGAGCATGTCGTCGCCCGAGTACCAGGCGAGGCCGGACTGGGCGATAGCCCAGCTGGCGCGGCCCAGGTCTCCCTTGGCGTCCTTGTTGGCGACGATCCGCGGGTGGTCCGCGAGCCGGACCAGGGTCTCGGTGTCGATCGGGACGCCGCTGCGGCCGGGGATGTCGTACAGCATGACGGGCAGGCCGGTGGAGTCGGCGATGGCCGTGAAGTGCCGCAGGAGGCCTTCCTGCGGCGGCTTGTTGTAGTACGGCGTGACGGCAAGGAGGCCGTGGGCGCCGGAGCTCTCGGCGGTGCGGGCGAGGTCGACGCTGTGCCGGGTGTCGTTGGTGCCGATGCCGGCGACGACGTGCGCCCGGTCTCCTACCGCTTCGAGCACCGCCCGTACGAGCTGGTCCTTCTCCGCGTCACTGGTGGTCGGGGACTCGCCGGTGGTGCCGTTGACGATCAGCCCGTCGTTGCCTGCGTCCACCAGGTGGGCGGCGAGCCGCTGGGCGCCGTCGAGGTCGAGAGCGCCGTCCGCCGTGAAGGGCGTGACCATAGCGGTGAGGACCCGCCCGAAGGGGGTCTGCGGAGTGGAGATCGGAGCCATGGGTAACACGCTACTCGCTGCTCAGCGCGTGGTCCCCTCTAGGGGGACCGGGAAAGAGGAGCCCGGCACTGCCTGCTCGGGGGTTCAAGCAGTGCCGGGTCCGTTTGATCAGCCTAGATGAACTTCTCGAAGCGCCGCAATACGGACACCGCCTATGGGGCGACTCGTCCATTTTTGTTGAAGGCCGCATGAGTGAGCGGCATGAGCCGCGCCCAGTGGGCCTCCATCTGCTCACCGACCATCTCGATCTCGCGCTGCGGGAAGGACGGGACCTTCGCCAGCTCGTGCTGGGTGCGCAGGCCGAGGAAGTGCATCAGGGAGCGCGCGTTGCAGGTGGCGTACATGGAGGAGAAGAGGCCGACGGGCAGGACCGCGCGGGCGACCTCGCGGGCCACGCCCTTGGCCAGCATCTCCTGGTAGGCCTCGTAGGAGGCCCGGTAGGACTCCTCCATCGCGCGGGTGGTGACGTCGTACTGCTCCTCGGTGCCCTCGACGAACTCGTACTTGCCGGGGCGGCCCTGCTGGACCAGCTTGCGGGAGGTTCCGGGGACGTAGAAGACCGGCTCCAGCTCCCGGTAGCGGCCCGACTCCTCGTTGTACGACCAGCCCACGCGGTGCCGCATGAACTCGCGGAACACGAAGATCGGGGCGCTGATGAAAAAGGTCATCGAGTTGTGCTCGAACGGGCTGCCGTGCCGGTCCCGCATGAGGAAGTTGATGAGCCCCTTGGAGCGCTCGGGGTCCTTGGTGACCTCTTCGAGTGACTGCTCGCCCGCGGTGGAGACCCGGGCGGCGAACAGCACATCCGCGTCGCCCGCGGCGCTCTTCACCAGCTCGACGGTGACATCGCTGCGGAAATGGGGCTTTGCGGGTTCGGGAGTGTCGGTCACCGACAGGGGTCCTTCCAGGGGCGGTGCAGGAGGCCCGCTTCCGGGGGCGGCGCGGGAGGCCCGGCGGCGTGGCGCGGGCGGCGACCACTCTACGGGCCGGGCGGGTGACGCATGTACGCGGCGGTGTCGGGCAGCCGTTCGTGGAGTTCCCCGAACAAGTACGGCGATTCGGGCACCGATCCGGTCGTTCGTACGTCTGACTCATTAGCAGCACCCGCCACAGAGATCAAGGAGAGTTTCCTCATGTTCCGCCGGCGTGAATCCGTCCCGTTCTCGTTCGTCGCCGAGGCCGACCGGTTCCGCAGTAATGTCACTCCCCCTCCCGCACCCCGCGCCAGCGTTCCCGAGCTGCTGGGGCGCTCACTCGTCGGACTGACCGTGGTCGCCGGGCTCGTCGGCTCGCTGCTGCTGGGGCTCCCGGCGCTCGATTCCGAGCAGCCCGCCTCGCACGGCAAGCAGTCCGAGGCCTCCCAGGGCCGCTGACGCACACTCGTACGGCCCCCCTGGGGTGGTCGGGCCGGGTGCGGCCTCGGTAGCCTCACCGGGCACAGCAATCGAGCGTGCTTGTGAGTGAGGATGAGTCGTGCCCCTGCCCTTTCTGACGGCCGACCGCGCATTCGACGCGAGCGCGGACGACGTCGCGCTGCCGTTCGACGACCACGACAGCTGGCGGCGGCCCTACCGCCCCGGCCCGTGGCGGGTCGCGGCGGCGGCCACCCTGTTGTTGCTGGCCTCGTTCGTGCTCCTCGCGGCGATGATCATCGGGTTCGCCGGAGCGCCTTCCGGGGCCACGGTCTGTCTGCTGCTGGCCGGCGCGCTGATCGGTGCGGCGCTGCGGCTGCTCCGGGTCGGTGCGTGGGTCAGTCGGCACGGTGTGCGGCGCGTGGGGTTCTTCCGGACCGTCACGGTGCCGTGGGCCTCGACCGCCTCGGTCCGTACGGTCCAGCAGCCGGTGAAGTGGCTGGGTCTGCCCCGTACGGTGCAGGGCCAGGCGCTGGTGGTGACCCGGCAGGGCGGTGTGGTCCTGCCGCCGCTGGTCTCCGACCACAACGCGGACTTCCTCGGGCGCGAGGAGGCGTTCGAGCGGGCCACGGATGCGGTTGAGGCTTGGGCGGATGAGTATCGGCTCGGGTGAGGCCGCTTCTGTCGGCTGTACGTGAGTGAGCCCGGGACCCTTGTGGGGGTCCCGGGCTCACTCACGTACAGGCTGGAAAAGATGTCCTCAATCGCCGGACGGGCTCTGTTTCGTCCTCAGGCGCCGGACCTGCTGGATCTTGTCCTCAAGTGCCGGACGGGCTGGAGGGTGCGGAGGACGGGCTGGACTCGGTGTCCTTGAGCACCGGACCAGCCGGATTCGGGGTCGACTTGTGCAGGGCGATCGCCCTCTGCATCGCCTTGCGGGCCCTCGGGGTGTCCCTGGCGTCCTGGTACGCCACCGCCAGGCGGAACCAGGCGCGCCAGTCGTCCGGGGCGTCCTCCGTCTCCTCCCGGCGCTTGGCGAAGGCCGCGTCGGCGGCGTCGCGCTCGATACGGCCGGACGGAGTGCGGGGCAGGTCGTCGACCGGGAGGCCGCCCTGCGCGTCCAGTTCGGCGGCGAGCACGTTGGCACGGCGGACGAACTGGGTGTTCTTCCAGAGGAACCAGACGCCGATCACCGGCAGGATCAGCACGGCGATGCCGAACGTGACCGTGAGCAGGGTGCCGTGCCGGATGAGCATCACGCCCCGGCTGCCGACCAGGACGAAGTAGAAGACCAGGACGGCGGCCGTGACGAAGTAGGTGATCTTTGCGCGCATGGGGGACCAGTCAGTTCAGGTCGAGGAAGTGTTCCAGGCCGAACGTGAGGCCGGGAGTGGTCACCACGCGGCGGACGCCGAGCAGGATGCCCGGCATGAAGCTGCTGTGGTGGAGGGAGTCGTGGCGGATGCTGAGGGTCTCGCCCTCACCGCCGAGCAGCACTTCCTGGTGGGCCAGCAGGCCGCGCAGCCGGATCGCGTGGACCGGGACGCCGTCGACGTCCGCGCCGCGGGCGCCGTCCAGGGCGGTGGTGGTGGCGTCCGGCTGGGGGGCGCTGCCCGCCTTCGCGCGGGCTGCCGCGATGAGCTGGGCGGTGCGGGTCGCGGTGCCGGAGGGGGCGTCGACCTTGTTGGGGTGGTGGAGTTCGACGACCTCGACGGACTCGAAGTAGCGGGCGGCCTGCTCCGCGAACTTCATGGTCAGGACCGCGCCGATGGAGAAGTTCGGGGCGATGAGGACGCCGGTCTCCGGGGAGTTGTCCAGCCAGCCGTTCAGCTGCGCGAGCCGTTCGTCGGTCCAGCCCGTGGTGCCGACGACGGCGTGGATGCCGTGCCGGACGCAGAAGTCGAGGTTGCCCATCACCGATGCGGGGGTGGTCAGCTCGACGGCGACCTGGGCGCCCGCCTCGGCGAGGGCCTCCAGCTTGTCGCCCCGGCCCAGGGCCGCCACCAGCTCCAGGTCCTCGGCGGCCTCGACGGCCCGTACGGCCTCGGAGCCGATCCGGCCCTGAGCACCGAGAACGGCTACGCGCAGCTTGCTCATCTTTGATTCCTTAGGTGCGAGCGCTTGGGAGTTAGGAGACCGCTTCGTGGAGGCGGTCCGCCTGCTTGTCCTTGAGCGGGCCGATGACCGAGAGCGAGGGGCGGTGGGTGAGGAGTTCGGCCGCCACCTCCCGTACGTCGTCGGGGGTGACCTCCGCGATACGGGCCAGCATGTCGTCCACCGACATCTGTTCGCCCCAGCACAGTTCGCTCTTGCCGATACGGTTCATCAGCGCGCCGGTGTCCTCCAGGCCGAGGACCGTGGAGCCGGAGAGCTGGCCGATGGCGCGGGCGATCTCGTCGTCGGCCAGGCCGTGGGTGGCGACCCGGTCCAGCTCGTCCCGGCAGAGCTTCAGGACGTCGTGGACCTGGCTGGGCCGGCAGCCCGCGTAGACGCCGAAGAGGCCGCAGTCCGCGAAGCCCGAGGTGTACGAGTACACGCTGTAGGCCAGGCCGCGCTTCTCCCGGACCTCCTGGAAGAGGCGGGAGCTCATGCCGCCGCCGAGGGCCGTGTTGAGGATCCCGAGGGCCCAGCGGCGGTCGTCGGTGCGGGCGAGGCCGGGCATGCCGAGGACCACGTGGGCCTGCTCGGTCTTGCGGTTGAGCAGCTCGACCTTGCCGGCGGTGCGCAGGGTGCGGGAGCCCTGGCGGGGGGCCATGGGCACCGCGTCCGTACGGGAGAGGGCGCCGGCCTTCTCGAAGGCGCGGCGGACCTGGCGTACGACCGTGGCGTGGTCGACGTTGCCCGCGGCGGCGACGACCAGGTGCGTGGGGTCGTAGTGCTTCTTGTAGAAGCGGGCGATCTGGCCCCGGTTCAGGGCGTTGATCGTGTCGACGGTGCCGAGGACCGGGCGGCCGAGGGGGGTGTCACCGAGCATGGTGTGCGCGAACAGGTCGTGCACGCAGTCGCCCGGGTCGTCCTCCGTCATCGCGATCTCCTCGAGGATGACGCCGCGCTCGGCGTCGACGTCCTCGGGGGCGATCAGCGAGCCGGTCAGCATGTCGCAGACGACGTCGATGGCGAGCGGCAGGTCGGTGTCGAGGACCCGCGCGTAGTAGCAGGTGTACTCCTTCGCCGTGAAGGCGTTCATCTCGCCGCCGACCGCGTCGATGGCGGAGGAGATGTCGAGGGCGGTGCGCTTGGCGGTGCCCTTGAAGAGGAGGTGCTCGAGGTAGTGGGTCGCGCCGTTCAGCGTGGGCGTCTCGTCGCGGGAGCCGACGTTGGCCCAGATGCCGAAGGTGGCGGACCGGACGGAGGGCAGGGTCTCGGTGACGATCCGCAGACCGCCGGGGAGGACGGTCCTGCGGACGGTTCCGATGCCGTTGCTGCCCTGGAGAAGCGTTTGGGTACGGGCGACGGCCCGCCCCCCGGAGGAGGGGCGGGCCGTCGTCGCGGAACTACGGGACGTCACTTGTCGGTGTCGTCCTTCTTCTCGTCCTCTTCACCCTCGATGACCGGGATGAGGGAGAGCTTGCCGCGGGAGTCGATCTCGGCGATCTCGACCTGGACCTTGGCACCGACGCCGAGCACGTCCTCGACGTTCTCCACGCGCTTGCCACCGGCGAGCTTGCGGATCTGCGAGATGTGCAGCAGGCCGTCCTTGCCCGGCATGAGCGAGACGAACGCGCCGAAGGTGGTCGTCTTGACGACCGTACCCAGGTAGCGCTCGCCGACCTCCGGCATGGTCGGGTTGGCGATGGCGTTGATCGTGGCGCGGGCGGCCTCGGCCTGCGAGCCCTGCTGCGCACCGATGTAGATCGTGCCGTCGTCCTCGATCGTGATGTCGGCGCCGGTGTCCTCCTGGATCTGGTTGATCATCTTGCCCTTGGGGCCGATGACCTCACCGATCTTGTCCACCGGGATCTTGACGGTGATGATCCGCGGGGCGTTCGGGGACATCTCGTCCGGGACGTCGATGGCCTCGTTCATGACGTCCAGGATGTGCAGACGCGCGTCACGGGCCTGCTTCAGCGCGGCGGCCAGGACCGAGGCGGGGATGCCGTCGAGCTTGGTGTCGAGCTGGAGCGCGGTCACGAACTGCTTCGTACCGGCGACCTTGAAGTCCATGTCGCCGAAGGCGTCCTCCGCACCGAGGATGTCGGTGAGGGCGACGTAGTGGGTCTTGCCGTCGATCTCCTGCGAGATCAGACCCATGGCGATACCGGCGACGGCGGCCTTGAGGGGCACACCGGCGTTCAGCAGCGACATGGTGGAGGCGCAGACCGAGCCCATGGACGTCGAGCCGTTGGAGCCCAGCGCCTCGGAGACCTGGCGGATCGCGTACGGGAACTCCTCGCGGGTCGGGAGGACCGGCACGATGGCGCGCTCGGCGAGCGCACCGTGGCCGATCTCGCGGCGCTTGGGCGAGCCCACGCGGCCGGTCTCACCGACGGAGTACGGCGGGAAGTTGTAGTTGTGCATGTAGCGCTTGCGGGTCACCGGGGAGAGGGTGTCCAGCTGCTGCTCCATGCGGAGCATGTTGAGGGTGGTGACGCCCAGGATCTGGGTCTCGCCACGCTCGAAGAGCGCCGAGCCGTGCACGCGCGGGATGGCCTCGACCTCGGCGGCGAGCGTACGGATGTCCGTGACGCCACGGCCGTCGATGCGGACCTTGTCCTTGATGACGCGCTCGCGGACCAGCTTCTTGGTCAGCGCGCGGTAGGCGGCGGAGATCTCCTTCTCGCGGCCCTCGAACGCCGGCAGAAGCTTTTCTGCGGCGATCTCCTTGACGCGGTCCAGCTCGGTCTCGCGCTCCTGCTTGCCGGCGATGGTGAGCGCCTGCTTCAGCTCGGGCGTGACGGCCTTGGCCAGCGCGTCCAGGACGTCGTCCTGGTAGTCCAGGAAGACCGGGAAGTCACCGACGGGCTTGGCGGCCTTGGACGCCAGGTCCGACTGGGCCTTGCAGAGCGCCTTGATGAAGGGCTTCGCGGCTTCCAGACCGGCGGCGACGATCTCCTCGGTGGGAGCCTCGGCGCCGTCCTTGACGAGCTGGATGGTCTTCTCGGTGGCCTCGGCCTCGACCATCATGATCGCGACGTCGCCGTCGTCCAGGACACGGCCGGCGACGACCATGTCGAAGACGGCGTCCTCGAGCTCGGTGTGGGTCGGGAAGGCGACCCACTGGCCCTTGATCAGGGCGACGCGGGTGGCGCCGATCGGGCCGGAGAAGGGCAGGCCCGCGAGCTGCGTGGAGCAGGAGGCGGCGTTGATCGCGACCACGTCGTACAGGTGGTCGGGGTTGAGCGCCATGATCGTCTCGACGATCTGGATCTCGTTGCGCAGGCCCTTCTTGAAGGAGGGGCGCAGCGGGCGGTCGATCAGACGGCAGGTGAGGATCGCGTCCTCGGAGGGGCGGCCCTCGCGGCGGAAGAAGGAGCCGGGGATCTTGCCCGCGGCGTACTGCCGCTCCTCGACGTCCACCGTGAGGGGGAAGAAGTCCAGGTTGTCCTTGGGCCGCTTGGAGGCGGTGGTGGCCGACAGCACCATGGTGTCGTCGTCCAGGTACGCGACGGCGGAGCCGGCGGCCTGCTTGGCCAGGCGGCCCGTCTCGAAGCGGATGGTGCGGGTGCCGAACGTGCCGTTGTCGATGACGGCCTCGGCGTAGTGGGTCTCGTTCTCCACTAGTGATTTCTCCATACTCGTCGTCTTTCGTCCTCCCGCCCGTGTGGCGGAGGACGGTGCGGGAGAAGCGCACCGTGTGTGCGGGCCGGTCTTCGATCGAAGCTCCCGGGCATGTTCCCGGGGGCCACTACCGAGGACCGGCGGCGGCGTCGCTGCGCCTCTCCCTGGCATTGCGTGGGTGTTGCGTGGTGTTACAGGTGTTCCGGTGTCCAGATTACTGAGCTTGACACCGGTCGCGCACGTACGGCAAAGGGAGCGGTCCCCTCAGACTCGGGAACCGCTCCCTCTCCACGGCGTACTTACTTGGCGCCGCCGGCCGCACCACGGCGGATGCCGAGGCGGTCGACCAGCGCACGGAAGCGCTGGATGTCCTTCTTGGCCAGGTACTGCAGGAGGCGGCGACGCTGGCCGACCAGGATCAGCAGACCACGACGGGAGTGGTGGTCGTGCTTGTGCGTCTTGAGGTGCTCGGTCAGGTCCGAGATCCGGCGGGAGAGCATGGCGACCTGGACCTCGGGGGATCCGGTGTCACCCTCCTTCTGGGCGAACTCGGCCATGATCTGCTTCTTCGTAGCGGCGTCGAGCGGCACGCGTACTCCTCTTGATGTTCGAAGCGCCCACGAGTGCCCCTGGTCTTGTTCTCAGGGGAGCTTCCGTGACTCGGAGGCGAAGGTCCGATGAGCGCAGTCCCCAGGATGATCCGGAGAGGCGTACACAAACGGCCACTGGTCAGAGTACCAGCCATTCGGGTCACACCCGGACGGCCCACTCCGGCGGTCGGCCACGGTCCGCTCCGGCGGTGCGCCGGTGAGGGCCCGGAGCGGACGGTACGGCGTCAGCTGGTCAGGGCGCGGATCGAGCGGTAGACGTCGAAGACCGCGAGGCAGAGCGGGAGCAGGGTGAGCAGGACGACCGTCTCCGCGATCTCCAGGAAACGGCCCCAGAACGGGGTGACCCCCTTGCGCGGCACGATCAGCCCGATGGCGGTGATCAGGGCGGCGACGCCCGCGACGGCGGCGGCGAGCCACACCGTACGGAGGTCGAGTCCGGCACCGTCCCCGCGCAGCGCGTCGCGCACCAGGGTGAGCGGCGGGTTGAGGGAGAGGCCGAGGCCGAGGAGGACGAGGGAGCCGAGACCGGCGGCGAGGGCGCAGCCGACCTGGGCGGTGTAGCGGAAGAGGTGGGCGCGCATCAGCATGGCGACGCCGGTGGCCAGGGCGAGGAGCTGGCCCCAGACGTTGTCGGAGAAGCCCAGCACCGCGGCCGCCGCCACGGCCACCAGGGCGCAGCCGCCGACCAGGCCGAGCAGCAGCTCGTGGCCGCGGCGGGCCTGGGCGGCGATCCGGGCGGCGTCCACCGGGCCCTGGGGCGCCTGGTCGCCGGTGCCGTAGTCGCCGACGGCGGAGCGGGGCGGTTCGAAGCCGATGGGGAGGCGGGCGAAGCGGGTGGAGAGGCCGGGCAGGAAGGCCAGGGCGCCGACGGCGAAGGGGGCGCAGACGGCGGCGGCCTCGGTGGGCTTCAGCTCGGCGGTGATCGCGATGAAGGTGACGACGAGGCCGGTGGCGCTCGCGAAGACGAACGCGACGAACGGGCCGTCACCGCCGGGTGCGGTGATCATGAGGATGACCGAGACCACCAGGACGGCGGCGCAGGCGAGCAGGAACTGCAGCCGTCCCACACCCTGGCCCGCGGAGAGGGTGAGCAGCCCGGAACCGGCCACCGCCGCGTTCACCATGGCCCCGGTGCCGAGCGCGATGGCCGAGCCCCGGTCGTCGTAGACGCGGGCGCGGACGCAGGCGAGGGCGAGCAGGAGGACGGCGACGACGGCGGCCAGGATGCCGGGGAGTCCGTGCATGTCGTGGCGAGGGTCGGCGGTCCAGAGGACGAAGCCGAGCAGGCAGAGCAGGACGGAGCCGCCGAAGAGTCCGGCGCCGCGCATGAGGGAGTCGCCCCAGAGGGTGCGGTCCTTGGCGACGGCGGTGGCGACCGCGTCGGAGACGTCGTCGAAGACGGCGGGCGGCAGCGATTCGGAGAAGGGCCGCAGGGAGAGCAGTTCGCCGTCGAGGATGCGGTGGCCGGCCAGCGTACGGGAGCTGTCCAGGACGGTGCCGTCGCGGCGTACGAGGTGGTAGCCGACGGGTGCGCCGGGGGCGGGGCTCTGGCCGGAGAGGCGGAGGATCTCGGGGTAGAGGTCGGCGACGGGCACGTCCTCGGGCAGGGCCACGTCGACCCGGCTGTCGGGGGCGACGACGGTGACCCGGCAGAAGCCGGTGCCGCCGGCGGACGCGGCGCCGTGGCTGGGGCGGCCGCTCGTGGTGGCTGCCGTCCGGTCCGTCATTGTCACCTTGCTGCTCCCCCTGTGTGCTTCGGCACTTCGCGCGCTGATGCTCATTGCCCGGTTGCTTATGGCTCGGTTTCCGGGGCTTGCGCCGGAAACACCCTTCAGAGCCGCGCATTTCGCCCCGCGTCCCGAATGACCGTCTTCTTGCGGTAGTTAGCGTTCTTGCGGTAGTTAGCGGATGCGTATACGCATCGCGACACCCTACCGCCATGGGGTCCCCGCTCCGCCAGTAGGATCCAACGCGCGGATGGAGCCCGTCGCCACGGGGGCGCCGATAGGAACAGTTCCGTCCGGCAAGGGAATTGGTGAGCTGTGAGCCAGATCGTCGTCAAGCGCCCACCGCGGGCCCTGCCCTCCGAAGTGCCGGTCGAACAGGTGCAGTTGCAACCTCCGCCGGAGTTGCCCCGCGGTCAGCAGGAGGGCGCGCTGATGCAGCTCCTGCCGATGCTGGGCATGGGCGGTTCGGTCGTCTTCTTCTTCATGACGCCGAACCCGATCATGCGGATCATGGGCGTGATCATGATCGCCTCGACGGTCGCCATGGCCATCGCGATGCTGGTGCGTTTCCGGCGGGGTACGCAGGGCCAGCTCGCGGACATGCGGCGGGACTATCTGAAGTACCTGACGCAGACCCGGCGGACGGTGCTGAAGACCGCGCGCAAGCAGCGGGACGCGCAGTTCTATCTGCACCCCTCCCCCGATCAGCTGTGGGCGCTGGTCGCCGAGGGCAGCCGGGTGTGGGAGCGGCGGGTCGGTGACGGGGACTTCGCGCAGGTACGGATCGGGCTCGGCAGCCAGGAGCTGGCGACGCCCCTGGTCGCCCCCGAGACGGCGCCGGTCGACGAGCTGGAGCCGCTGACGGCCGGGGCGATGCAGCAGTTCCTGACGACGCACTCCACGCTGGACGGGCTGCCGATGGCGGTGTCGCTGCGGGCGTTCTACCACCTGACGGTCAGCGGCCACGCGGACTCCGCGCGCGCCTCGGCACGGGCGATGGTCGGCGCGCTGGCCTCGCTGCACTCCCCCGAGGACCTGGTGATCGGCGTCGCGGCGGGCGCCGATGCGGCCCCGCACTGGGAGTGGGCCAAGTGGCTCCCCCACGTACAGGACAGGTCGTCGGCCGACGGGGCCGGCAGCCGCCGTCTGATCACCGGCAGCGTCCTGGAGCTGGAGCAGCAGCTGGCGGCCCGGCTCGACGGGCGCCCCCGTTTCCAGCCCGGCGGCCCGCCGCTCCTGGAGCAGCCGCACATCGTGGTCGTCCTGGACGGCGACTCGGTGCCCCCGATGTCGGTGCTGGCCTCGGCGGAGGGGCTGCAGGGCGTGACGGTCATCGAGGTGGTCCCGGGCGAGGTGCAGGGGGCGCGTGGCGGCCTCTCCGTGGTGGTGCAGCCGCAGTCGCTCCGGCTGGAGTCGGGGCACGGGCTCGTCTACGACGGGGTGCCGGACCTGCTGAGTCACGAGGCGGCGGAGGCGCTGGCCCGGCAGCTGGCGCCGCTGCACATGGCGACGGGCGGGGACGACGACGAACCGCTGCTGGCCAACCTGGAGTTCACGGATCTGCTGAACCTGGGGGACGCGGCCTCCGTCGACGTGAGCCGGACCTGGCGGCCGCGCTCCCAGGCGGAGCGGCTGCGGGTGCCGATCGGGGTCGGCGAGGGCGGCGCTCCGGTGATGCTGGACCTCAAGGAGGCGGCGCAGGAGGGGATGGGCCCGCACGGGCTCTGCGTGGGGGCGACGGGTTCCGGCAAGTCGGAGCTGCTGCGGACGCTGGTGCTCGGCCTGGCGGTGACGCACACCTCGGAGACGCTGAACTTCGTCCTCGCCGACTTCAAGGGCGGTGCGACCTTCGCCGGTATGGCGCAGATGCCGCACGTGGCCGCGGTGATCACCAACCTGGCGGACGACCTGACGCTGGTGGACCGCATGGGCGACTCCATCCGCGGTGAGCTGAACCGGCGCCAGGAGATGCTGCGCGACGCGGGCAACTACGCCAACATCCACGACTACGAGAAGGCGCGGTCGGCCGGTGCGCCGCTCCAGCCGATCCCCTCGCTGGTCCTGGTCATCGACGAGTTCAGCGAGCTGCTGACGGCGAAGCCCGACTTCATCGACATGTTCGTGCAGATCGGGCGCATCGGCCGGTCGCTGGGCGTGCATCTGCTGCTGGCGTCGCAGCGGCTGGAGGAGGGACGGCTGCGCGGGCTGGAGACGTACCTCTCGTACCGCATCGGTCTGCGGACCTTCTCGGCGGCGGAGTCCCGGGCGGCCATCGGCGTACCGGACGCGTACCACCTGCCGAACGTGCCGGGTTCCGGCCTGCTCAAGTTCGGTACGGAGGAGATGGTGCGGTTCAAGGCCGCCTACGTCTCCGGGGTGTACCGGGCGGGTGACCGGCAGGCGGCCATGGCCGGAGGGCCTCTGCCGGTGGACCGGAGGCCGGTCGCGTTCACGGCGGCGCCGGTGCCGGTGCGGTACGTGCAGCCGGACCCGCAGGCCGGGGGCGGGGTGCCGGAGCAGCGGTCGGGGGACGACGACGCGCTGGCGGACACGGTGCTGGACGTGATCGTGCGGCGGCTGGAGGGGCGGGGCGCCTCGGCCCACCAGGTGTGGCTGCCGCCGCTGGACAACCCGCCGACGCTGGACGAGATCCTGCCGGGGCTCTCGGCCGTCCCGGGGCGCGGGCTGACGCAGCCCGGGTTCGAGGGGGCGGGGCGGCTCGTCGTACCGCTGGGTGTGATCGACAAGCCGTTCGAGCAGCGACGCGACACGTTGTACCGGGACTTCTCCGGAGCGGCGGGCCATATGCAGATCACCGGTGGTCCGCAGTCGGGCAAGTCGACCCTGCTGCGGACGCTCATCGCGGGCTTCGCGCTGACGCACACCCCGGAGGAGGTCCAGTTCTACGGGCTGGACTTCGGTGGCGGCGGCCTCTCGGCCATCGCGGGCCTCCCGCACGTCGGCGGGGTCGCCTCGCGTCTGGACCCCGAGCGGGTGCGCCGTACGGTCGCGGAGGTGTACGGGATCATGGCGCGGCGCGAGGAGTACTTCCGCAGCGCGGGCATCGACTCCATCGCCACTTTCCGGCGGATGCGGGCGCGCGGCGAGATCTCGGTGGCGGACCAGCCGTGGGGCGATGTCTTCCTGGTCATCGACGGGTGGGGCAACTTCCGTACGGATTACGAGGCGCTGGAGAACGCCGCTGTGGACATCGCGGCGCGGGGCCTGGGTTACGGCATCCACCTGATCGTCACGGCGTCCCGCTCCCTGGAGGTCCGGGCCAGCCTCAAGGACCACCTGATGAACCGCCTGGAGCTGCGGCTCGGTGACGTCATGGACTCCGAGCTGGACCGCAAGGTCGCGGCCAACGTGCCGGCCGGGGTGCCGGGGCGCGGGCTCATCCCGGAGAAGCTGCACTTCATGGCTGCGGTGCCGCGGATCGACGGCATCAACTCCGACAGCGATCTGTCCGAGGCGACGGCGGCCATGAACGCGGAGGTCTCCCGCCACTGGACGGCGGCCCCGGCCCCGCAGGTCCGTCTCCTCCCGCGCCGGCTCCCGGCCGCGGAACTCCCGGCGGGTCACGCGGTTCCGGAGCGCGGTGTCGCCTTCGGCATCGACGAGAACAACCTCGAACCGGTCTTCCTGGACTTCGACCACGACCCGTTCTTCCTGATCTTCGGCGAGAGCGAGTCCGGCAAGTCCAACCTGCTGCGGCTGCTGATCAAGCAGCTGACCGAGCGGTACGAGGGCGACGCCTGCAAGCTCTTCGTCGTCGACAACCGGCGCTCGCTGCTGGACGTGACCCCGGCGTCGCATCTGGCGGAGTACATCCCCATGTCCAACAACATGGACCACCACATGGTCGCGCTCCACGACCTGATGAAGCGCCGCACCCCGTCCGCCGACGTCACGGCCCAGGAACTGCGGGACCGCAGCTGGTGGCGGGGCCCGGCGGTCTACGTGGTCATCGACGACTTCGACCTGGTCTCCACGTCGAGCGGCAACCCGCTGGCGTCCCTCACGGAGCTGCTCCCGTTCGCCCGTGACGTGGGCGTCCGCTTCATCATCGCCCGCAACACGGCGGGGGCGAGCCGGGCGCTGTACGACCCGTTCCTCCAGCGCATGACGGAGCTGGGCGCGCAGGGGGTGCTGCTGTCGGGCGACCCGATGGAGGGGGACATCCTGGGCGGCGTACGGCCGCGGCCGATGCCGGCGGGGCGGGGCGTCTTCATCACGCGGCGGCGGGGGAATCCGCTGGTGCAGACGGGGTTGGTGGAGGGGCAGTAGGCGGGCCCGTGCAGCACATCAGGGTGGACACCTCCCGCGCGTGTCCACCCTGATGTGTTGTTTGCTGTTCGCTCTTTGCGGTCTGTTTCCCGCCGGATCGGCTGCCGGCCGCTGCCTGATCGGCTGCGGGTCGGGCTGCCGGTCAGCTCCCTGATCGGCTGCTGGATCGACTACCAGTCAGCTCTGATCGGCTACTGGAAGTTCGCCGCGGCCCGCTTGTCACCGCTGCGGTAGGCGGTCTCCGCCTCGCGCACGGCGCGGGAGATCTGCGAGAGGTTCTCCCGGATGCCCGTCGCCTGCGTGTCCCACCGCGTCTGCGCGGAGCGGTAGGCCGACTTGGCCTCGCCCTCCCACAGCTCGGAGACCGAGGCGATCATCGCCTTGATCGCCTTGAGGTCCTGGTCGAGCTGCTTGGCCTGGCGGTCGATGGACGCGGCCGCGAGGTCGAGGCTGGCATAAGTGACGACCGTCGTACCGTCGTTGGCGGCCATGTGGTCCTCCTTCAGTCGAGTTGGGGAATGCCGGTCAGAGGTTGTTCAGGTTCGAGGTCCGGGCCGTGGCCGCGGCGTCGCCCGAGTAGCCGTCGACGACGTCGACGCCCATGAGGGCGGCCTTGATCTCGTCCTCGGTGTTGCCCGAGATCGTACGGGCGGCCTTGATGGCCTCCTGGAAGCGGAGCAGCTCGTTGCCGATGCCGACCATCGCGTTGTTGATCTGGGTCTGCTTCTGGTTGAAGTGACCGGCCCCGATGCCCTTCCAGGCACCTTCCAGGCTGTCGATCGTCGCGTGCAGCTGCCGGAGCTGGCCCTTCACGGAGTCGAACCTCTCGGTGAGAGCGTTCTCGAGCCTGAGAAGGGCTTCGGCTGAGACCTTCTGATCTGCAGACATGGCTTTCCTTTCCTGCCAGTTGATGGTGCGGGGCCGGCATGGCTCACCGGCCGGTACATGTGAGGAACCTGTGGTCAGGCCGCGCCGCGTCTGCGGACGAGGGCGAAGACCACTCCTCCGAGGACGGCCACGCCTGCGATACCGCCGAGGATGAGGCTTAGGGGGGCGCCGCCGTCATCCGACGCCGACGTCTTGCTGTCGCCTGCGGCGACGGTTTCGTCGGCCTCGCTGCCCTTGCCGCTCTGGGCGGGCTGTTCGGAGGCGGAGGTAGAGGGTTGCTCGGAGGCGGCCGGTGAAGCCGGGGAGCCGGTGGTGCGCTCGTTGGTGAGCGGGCTGATGTCGGGGTCCCCGGGATCGCCCTTGCCCTTGAGGATGTTCATCGCGGGGCGGATGAGGCCGTGGCCGAGGTACCTGCTGAGAGTGCCTTTCTCCCAGTCCCTTCCAGCCGTGTCGAAGAGCACGTTCAGGACCTGGTTGGCGGTCCAGTCGGGGTTGGCGGACCAGACGAGGGCGGCGGAGGCGGAGGCGATGGCGGTGGCGGAACTGGTTCCGCCGATCCCGTCACAGTACTTCTGGAAGGAGTTATCGCACCAGCGGGGAATGTCACTTCCCGGAGCGGCAATATCTACAGAGTCTCCGTTCTGCGAAAACTTTGAGACCTTCCCCTCCTTATCGGCCGAGGCGACCCCTACAACCTGAGGGTACGAAGCCGGATAGATTTCATCGTTACCCTTTTCCGCATTGTTTCCAACGCTGGCGAAAAAGAGCTTGCCTTTACTTTCCGCGTACTTGACGGCTTCCCTCTCCCGATCCAGACCGAACTCTCCACCAAACGACATGCTGATGATTTTGGCATCACTGTCAGCCGCAGCCCGAATAGCGTCCGCCCATTCAGTGGCACTCAAAGAGAGATTCTTCTGAAACTTGTCGTCACTGATTCGGATCGGGATAATCTTGGCACCTGGGGCAAGCCCCTTGAGTCCGCCACCTTTTCCTGTTCCGGCAATCAACTCAGCCATCGTCGTACCGTGGCCGCTGTAGTCGTCGTTCTCGTCTCCCTCGGCCGCTGTGGCGTCAGTGCCCTTCAGAACCTGGTCTTGCAGGGACGGGGTGGATCGGTTGACGCCTGTGTCGATGACAGCCACTTTGACGCCTTCGCCCGTGGAGACCTTCCACATCTCCTCGGCCTGCATGGCAGTGAGGTACCACTGCTTCGACTGCACATCCGCAGCTGTGGCAGGCTGCGCTGCCCCGGCAAAGACCACGCTCCACGAAGCAGCCATAGCCAATGCGCCGAACATGCGCTTCTGGGACCAGCCCATTCCCGCTGTCATTCCGACTTCAGAACCTTCCCTGGGGCTACTACTCGACCACCGGCGGCACGGCTCCACGCCGTCGCGACGCCCATGTTTCTTCGTCTTCCGTCAGGTAGTCCGGACGAGTCGACCCGGTGTTCTCCTCATCCTCCCGGTCGGTCTTCCGCCGAGCAGCAGGGCCACGAACCAGGCCTGCACCACCAGCAGTGAAGCCCTTGGCACCGGAGCCTGACGCCCCTCGGGGCGTACTGCCGCTCGCGCCGGGTGCACCGATTACCGTTCCTCGCGGGACTCCACGAGTTCCGCCCATCCCGGACACACCGGAAACAGTCCGCTGCGGTGTGCCGCCCACGATGCCGGTGCCCTGTCCCGTACGAGAGCTCCCGGGCACGGCTGTACCACCGGGAGCCGCGGTGGGGCGGCCGCCCATGACCCCGGACTGACCCGCCATGGGCGGCTGCGTCCCTCCGCCGATACGCCCCGCTGCTGATGGTCCACTGGCCATGGGGCTCGGCCGACCGACGGGCATGCCCGCGTCCCCTCTGGCTGTGGTGGGGCCAGCGCCCATGGGGGCGGCCTTCCCCAGGCCACCCCCCACCGGGTTCACCGACCGGGGTCCGCCCGATGCCCCTGTGTACCGCGGGGGACCTGCCGGTACCTGGTTACCGAAGCTGGTCACCATGGGCGGCGTCGGTACGTTCGGTCCTGGCCCATTGGCAACCGGCGGAGTGGGCGGCGCCGTGGTGGTAAGTGTGTTCGGAACAGTCGGGGGAGCGACGCTGTTGATCTCCGTCCCTACTCTCCCGTCCAGCACAGGCGCGGGTCCAAGAACCTCGGCCGGGGACCGGCCACTCTGGCTGCCGACGCCAGGCGATCCGCCTAGTACTGCGCGCTCCGACACGACAGGCGCGGCCCTATCCGCACCCAGAGTTTCGGTACCGCCGGACGACAACCCCGCTGATACGTTCTGCTCCCCATTGCCGACTGGCCTAGGGACATCGATACCAAGCCGCTGATCGAACCGCGGCGGCTCCTGCGCAGCCAGCACTTCCTCCGACACCGCGTAGTACGACGCCAGCCGGTTGATCTGGTTGATGGCCTCCTGGCGGTTCCTCTCCACCGCCATGGCCTCCGCGTACACCGGGTTGGTCTGGGTCCGGGCCGGGAACAGGATGTCGTCCACGTCCGTCTGGATCATCCGGCGGTCGCGCGGCGGCATGGAATTGCGTACCGACGCCAGGCCCGTGCCCGCCACCGTGATCTGCGTGCCCGCCGCGTCCGCGAAGTCGCTGAGCTTCGTGGCGTGGCCGACCAGGCCCTTGCCCCACTTACGGAAGGCCTCGCCGGACTCGCCCTGCCAGTCGACCTTGTCGATGTAGTCGCCCAGATCCTTCGCCGCGCTCCGGATCGCGTCCCTGGCCTTCCAGAGCGCCTCGCCCGCGTTCTCCAGGTCCGCCGGGTTGGAGTTCTCCACCAGATCGATGATGGCGTTGAGGTCGTGTCCCTCGAACGAGGTACGGCCTCCGGTGCTGCCGCCGCCGGGAGCGAAGAGGTTCAGGACCTTCTTGCCCAGCTCCGTCGCGTCGGTGACGACCAGTTGGGCCCTGACGCGACCCTCGTCCTGCTTCTGCTGTTCCGCCGGGGTCAGTTCCGGCTGCTTCTCGTCGCTCATTCCGCTCCCCACCCGGACCCGGACCGACCGTCGTCACTGCGCTGCTTCTGCTTGGCAGCCTCCGCGTGTTCCTTGTCGATCCGCGTCTGGATCTCGTGGAACCGCCGCCGCGTGTCGTCGTCCACATTGTCGAACCCGACCGCCGCCGCGTGCACGCCCAGGCTCAGGTACTCGATCTGGTCGCCGAGCGACTTGGAGAGCGAGACCAGGGACTCGTGGACGCGGTTGTACTGGGTGTAGAGGCCGTCCGCCTCGGCGAAGCGGGCGTTGGGGCCGCTCAAGGAGGCGCGGGACACCGTCTGTGCCGCCACCTTCGACTTGCCGGCCGCCGAGCCCTCGAGGTCCGCGAGTACGGCGTCCACCCGCTTCTTGAAGGTCTCCAGCGCGCCTACACCACGCCTGAGATCACCGCCTGGACCGGTCACAGTGCCGTCCTCCCCGTTGTGCATCCCCGTTTGCTCGGACCGTTCGGCGTTGCTATCGCATCGACACGGTCGGAGCCCATCTCATCCGGCAACTCTAGTCACTGCGTGGCGCCGGGCCAATCGGGTTGGCTGCCACGTGACTTGTCTCATGCGTCAACCGCCGCCCGCCACCCGCCTCATGCGGCGATTCCTGTCCCGTACGGCCACGGCCGCACCGGCGATGGCGGCCACCAGGACGCCGCCGCCCACGACGACGTACGTCGCCAGGCGGGCGTTGCGTTCGTCGGCCGTCTCGCCCAGGTGGAACTCGGCCGGGGTGGGGGCTTCGCCTTTGCTCATGCCTTCGCGGGCGACCGGGCGGTCGATGGGCTTGTCGTCCTCGGTCAGGGCGCGCACCGGGTCGACGACGCCCCAGCCGACGTGGCGGTCGTGGCCCGCCACCGAGCGTTCCGCCGTCTGCTGGATCTGGGCGACGATCTGACGCTGCGTCCACTTGGGGTGCTTGGCCTTGATGAGGGCGGCGACCCCGGCGACGTACGGGGCGGAGAAGCTGGTGCCGTTGTCGGCGCAGTGGCCGCCGCCGGGGACGGTGGAGATCATGTCCACGCCGGGGGCGGCGATGCCGACGAACCCGCCGCCCTGGGAGAAGTAGGCGCGTTCGTTGTTCCGGTCCGAGGAGGCGACGGCCAGGACGCCTTCGTACGAGGCCGGGTAGGTCGGCTTCACCTTGCCGTCCACCCCGTCGTTGCCCGCCGACGCGACGACCACGATGTCCTTGGACAGGGCGTGTTCGACCGCCTGCTTCAGGAGCGGTGTCGGTGCCACGGCGTCGGCGGTGTCCTGGGAGATGTTGATGATGTCGGCCTCCGCCTTGTCGGCGGCGTAGCGGATGGCCTCGGCCAGGGTCTCGGCCGTGCCGTTGCCCTCGGCGTCGTTCTGCTGGATCGGGATGATCGTGGCGTCGGGGGCGAGGCCGGTGAAGCCCGTGCCCTTCGCCTCGCGGGCGGCGATGATGCCGGCGACCTTGGTGCCGTGGCCCACGGTGTCCGTGGTGCCGTCCTCCTTGCCGCGCTCCAGTTTCCGGCCGTCCTTTGTCTTGAGGTCCTTCCGCATCAGGTTGCGGCCCGCCTTGACGTCCACGGCCGGGGTGAGCTGAGGGTTCTTCACGTCGACGCCGGTGTCGATGACCGCCACCCGTACCCCCTTGCCGGTGGACTGCTTCCACAGCTCGTCCATCAGCACGCGCTGCAGCGACCAGGGGCGGCCCGCGTACATCTTCGAGGGGAACGTGCACTGCGTCGCGTCGTCCGCCGCCGCCGTGGGGAGCGGCAGGGCTACCAGGAGGAGGCTTGCCGCCGTCGCCACCTTGAGGAGACGGCCCGTACCCGGACCCGCCGTCCTCATGAGCCCTGCGGCTGGCTCGCCGCGCCCGTCGAGAGCCTGGGGCCCGTCGGCAGGAACGTGGACCAGACGGCCGGTACCGGGGTGGGGTCGACGTCCTTGTAGCCGAGCAGGTTCTGTGCCTGCTGCGCCTCCTGGCGGCGCGCCTGCTGCTCCTTCTCCGAGCCGGAGGCGCCGATGCCGGAGTCGTCCTGGCCGCTGTCGCTGTTGGACTGCATCGCGTAGCGCAGGCCGGTGTCGGTGACCAGGAAGAGGAAGCCCACGTCGGTCTTCGAGCCCTTGAACTGGCGGAAGAACTCGCCCGATCCGGGGGTCACGTAGGCGCTGGAGGAGCCGGTGGGGAGCGTCGCCGGGAATCCCGTACCGACCCAGGTCGAGAGGGTGGTGGCGCCGTTGTCGGCGTCGACGTCGCGCAGGACGTTGCACACGGTGTTCCGGCTTCCCTTCCCGACGTCCGGTGAGTTGACGGGCTTCGGCTCGTGGGCGGGCCAGTCGAGCTCCGCGCCGAAGGCCTGGCCCGGCGAGAAGTCGGCGGCGCTCACCGGCTTCTCCCGGCCGGCCTGGCCGAGCGTCGACAGGTCCCGGCTGCTGAGCAGGAGCTTGGCGATGAAGTCCGAGACCGGGGCGACCCTGCCGGGCAGGACGACATAGCTCTGGGTCCTGGTTCCGGCGGTGGCGGCCAGGACCATGCCGACCTTGTTGGTGGCGGCGTCCAGGGTGCCCGGGGCGTTCGCCGGGTCGCCCGGCTTGCCGTCCAGGGTGGGGAAGGTGATCCGGTCGCCGCGGTGCAGCGTGGCCAGCCAGGCGGCGGAGACGCGCTGGGGCTTGGCGTTCTGGCCGACCAGGGTGCGCAGCAGCAGTTCGTCGTCGGGGAGCGGGTAGGCCTTGCCTACGGCGTCGACGAGATAGCGGGTCCGGTCGGGGGCGGGCCCCTCGACGTACATGGCCTCGCCGCCGCGCAGCCGTGAGGCGCCCTCGGTCTTGTTCTTCTCGCGCTCGGCGAGGACGAAGGCCGCCTTCTGGATGGCCTGGCCGCCCTCGCCGGGCCGCTCGCAGACCGCCCACCGCTTGGCGGCCCCGGCGTCCTTGGGGTCGGGCAGCCGGTCGGGGGCGTACGGGATGCCGAGGGTCGCGCCGTGCGGGATCGTGCCGTTGTCCAGCACCGATTCGTCGACGTTGACGACCGTGCCCTTGTCCTGGGCGAGCAGGAGCTTGGCCGAGGACATGTTCAGGACGGGGTGGAGCTGCTTCTTGCCGTTGGTCGTCAACACCACATAACGGGTGGTGGACTTGCTGGCGATGATGACGTTCTCGTGCGGGGTGTCCCAGCCCTTGGGGGCCACCGGCTTGAACATGCCCCAGGCGCCGAAGCCGGCGAGGACGACGACGCCGATGATCGCTCCCGGCAGGACCGCGCGCAGGGGGCGCGGCGCGCCTTCCTCGGAGCCGGTCGGGTTGGGTTGCAGGAACTGTGCGATCAGCCTTCGCTTCGCAAAGGTGTAGGCGTTGAGCTCGTCCCGCCGTGATGCCATGTTCCGCTGCCCCTTCTCCCCGATGGTCGACCAGGGTGCCATACGCACCGTCGGCCCCCGCTGTCGCACCGGGCCCCTACTATGCCCCCAGGGGTTCGGCCCCCACTGCTCAGGTAGGGTGACCAACCGATCAACACCCGTACGGAAAACGGCGAATACGGGACACGAGGGGGCAACGCGGCAATGGGTGCAGCCACGCGCGAGCGTACTGGGCGGTCCGGTCGCCGGGCCTCCGGTTCTTCCCGGCGGCAACGCAGCAACGGTGGCGGCGGGCCTGCCGCCGCAGCCCCCGCCACCACGCCGGACACCGCGTCGGGCACCCCCGCGGCCACCACCCTGCGCGCCATCGCGCGCACCGACCGGGTGCGGCCCCTGCGGCGGCAGTTGGTGATCATCGAGGCGGCGCTCGTGGTGGCCGTGGTGGGTGCGGTGCTGGGCGGTGCGTGGCTGGTGCCCGCCGGGGTGCTGACCGTGCTGCTGGTGCTGCTCGCGGTGGTACGCCGCCGGGGCCGCGCGCTCCAGGACTGGCTGTCGGGCGCCCTCACGCTGAAGGCCCGGCGGCGGGCGGCCGCGGCGGCGGGCCCCGACGCGGAGCCCATGCTCGCCCCGGTCGCGGAGAACGTCCCCGGCTTCGCTCCTTATATCTATGTCGACCGGGACCACCGCACGGTGGGCATGCTCGGTGACGGCACCTTCCTGACCGCCGCGGTCCGGGTGGAGGCGAGCGGTGAGGCGCTGCGGCCCGCGTTCGGTGCCCGTTCGCTCCCGCTGTCGCTGCTCGGGGACGCCCTCCAGGTCGACGACATCGTGCTGGAGTCGGCGCAGTTGGTGCAGCAGGTACGGGCCGCTCCCGCGCCCCATCTGCCGCAGCAGTCGGTGGCCCGCCTCTCCTACGGGCCCCTTCAGGACAGGACCGGGGCGCCCGCGCTCCGGATGACCTGGGTGGCGGTGAAGCTGGATCCGGAGCTGTGCCGGGAGGCCATCGAGGCGCGCGGCGGCGGGATCGAGGGGGCCCAGCGTGCCCTGGTGCGGGCCGCGGACCATGTGGCGAGCCGGATCACGGGGGCCGGGTTCCGGGCGGTGGTTCTGGACCAGGACGGGCTGAACTCGGCCGTCGCCACGTCCGCCTGCGCCAACCCCCTGCTCTCGGGCCGCGCCGGACGTCCGGACGCCGCGCCGCAGCGGCGCACGATGGAGACCTCGCGGGTCTGGCGGTGCGACGACCGGTGGCACACCACGTACGCCGTGGACCGCTGGCCCCAGTTGGGCCGGGGCGCGACGCCGCTCCCGCAGCTGGTCGCGCTGCTGACGTCGGTCCCCGCGTACGCCACGACCTTCAGCCTGACCGTACGGCGCGGAGCGCGGCAGGGTGAGACGAGCGTCAGCGGCCATGTCCGGGTGACCGGCGGGTCGGACACCGAACTCGTCGGCGTACGCAGGACGTTGGAGCAGGCCGCCCGGCACGCCAAGGTCGGGCTGGCGCGGCTGGACCGCGAACAGCTGCCGGGTGTGCTGGCGACGCTCCCGCTGGGAGGGGCCCGGTGAGGGGCACGGCGAGGAGGGACGGTTCGGGGAGAGACAGTTCAGGAAGGGGCGCGGCTGTGGGGCGCGGACGCGGAGTGACGGAGCGGATCGGGGCCAGGCGCGGGCTGCTCGGCCCCCGCCACGCGGGCCACACCGTGCCCACCGACCATCTGGGCGCCCTGTCGCTCCCGGTCGGTGACGACGGCGTGATCATCGGCGACGACGCGGAGGGGCGCCCGCAGTTGATCGGGTTCCACCGCCCGGTCCCGTACGACGTCCTGCTCATCGGCGGACTGTGGACGGCGCAGGTGCTGGCGCTGCGGGCCGCGGGCACCGGCGCCCGGGTGGCGGTCGAGACCGGCCGGGTCCAGGCCTGGACCACGCTGGCCCAGGCGGCGGGCGCCGGTCTCGAGTGCGTCTCCCTGTACGACGTGGGGCGGGTCCCGCCGACGGGCGCCACGGTCGGCAGCCCCGTGGTGGTGATCCGGGACTGCGGTATGCGGCCGCCCCGCGGCCGGGTCATCTCCTCCCCCTGGCAGTCCGTGCTGACGCTGCTCCCCTATCTCAGCCCCGTGGCGCCCCGGTTGATGCGCTCGTCGGCGCTCGTGGGCATCCAGCGGGTCTCGCCCGACGAGGCCGAGCAGATCGGCCGCATCCTGGGGCTCGCCCGGGCCGAGAGCGAGGCGCTGCCGACACTGGCGGACGGGGTGACGCTCTGGGTGGCGGGGCGCGAGCACCACTGGGTGATGACGAGCGCGACGGACGCGGAGACGGGTCTGCTGGGCACCGCTCGCCGGATGGACTGATTCCTCTCCGTTCGCACCTCATGGCCCCCTCCCGCCAGGGAGCATGGACCACGCAGCACCACAGGCAGTTCGACAGTTCGATCGGAAGGGACGCCGGCATGGGCACCCAGCAGGAAAAGGACGAGCTCTACGCTCTGGACATCTCGGGCGTGGAGTGGCTGTGCGCACCCGGCACCGAGCAGGAGGAGGAGCGCGTCGAGATCGCTCATCTGCCCGGTGGCGCGGTCGCCATGCGCTCCTCCCTGGACCCCGACACCGTCCTGCGGTACACGGAGGCGGAGTGGCGGGCGTTCGTCCTGGGTGCGCGCGACGGTGAGTTCGACCTCAAGTAGGCGCCGTCGGCGGTACGCGGGGTGGCGGCCGGGCCCGGCCGCCACCCTTCGCCGTTCTCTGCCGCTCTTGCCGTTCTTCGCCGTTCTTTGCCGGGCGGTACGGCCTGCCGGAGTGCCCCCGATGGCGATTAGGGTGGGTGGGGCGCGGCAGAAGAAACCTGCGAGCGGGTTGTGCGCGTCGCAAGGGGGAGAGCCGGGCGTACCGGGCCCATGAGACCGGTCGCCCCCACCCACCACGGCACAAGGGTGCTCGACCACACCAGGAGGCACAGTGAACAGCGATCGGGACGAGATCCGCGGCGGATGGAACACGCCCGTCGACGAGTCGTCCGACGCGGATCCCGCCGAGATGACGGGTGAGTTCACCATCGACTACACCCCTCCCGCCTGGTACACGCAGAACGCGGCGGGGGATTCGTCGGGCGGCGCGGGCTCCCATCTGGCCCCGCCTCCGCCGCCGCACGGGGCTCCCGTGTCCGTACCGGCACAGCCGTCCCCGGGCGGCTTCGACCCCAACTGGGCGCCTGCTCCCCCGGCCCCGCCGACCTCGTCGGCTCCGGATGTCCCGTCCGTCCCTTCTGCGGCTCCGGCCGCGCCTGTGGCGGACGCGCCCGCCGATCCGGTCGGGCCCGTTGTTCCCGGTGCGCCCACGCCTCCTGCCACCCCGGCCGCACCCGCCGCACCCGCCGCCTCTGCCGAGGGGGCCGGTGACGACCCGGGCACGTTCGGGGGTGGCGACGTGGAGAGCGGTGCCACGATGCGGTTCTCGCCGGCCGCCCTGAAGCGGGAGATCGCTGAGCGCGAGGCGGCGGCGGAGGCTTCCCGTACGGAGGAGGGTGCGGGCTCCTCCCGTACGGAGGCGAGTTCCACGGCCGCCGACGGTACGGGCTCCGATCCGGCCCCCGCCGACCACTCGGTGACCGGGGACTCCGACACGGACACCGACGCCGGCACCAAGGTGTCGGCCGAAGCGGACGAGCCGAAGTCGGCGGACGCCACCGACGTGGCCGCATCCGACGACAAGGCGGACGCCACGGCGGACAGCGGCGACGCCCCCGCCGACGCCGTACCGCAGGACGCGGCTCCCGGAAACGCGACTCCCGAAGACGCGGCTCCCGAGGGCGCCCCGCCCGCAGAGTCGCCCACCGCACCGTCCGCCGCCCTGCCCGCACCGCAGGCCTCGGCCGCGCCGGTGCCGTGGTCCGCGCCCGCCGACGAGAACGCGCTGCCGCCGCTGCCGCCCGCCTTCCAGCCGGCCACGCCCCAGCCCATCGCACCGCAGCCCGCGGCCCAGTGGCCCGCGCCCGTGCCGCCCGCCGAGGCTCCCGGGGGCTACGGCTTCCCGCAGGCGCCTCAGCAGCAGGCACCCCAGCCGCCCCACCAGCTCCCCGGCCAGGGCCCGCATGGCGCACCGGCCGCTCCGGGCGGCGCCCCCCTGCCACCGCAGGCCCACCCCCAGGCACCTCAGGCACCTCAGGCTCCCCAGGGCGCGGGGGGCTACGGCTTCCCCCAGGGCGCTCCGGGGCCCGGCGGTTACGGCTTCCCGCAAGGCACCCCGGGGCCGGGAGGTTACGGCTTCCCGCAGCCCCAGCCGCCCCAGGCCCCGGCCGCCGACACACCCCAGCAACAGCAGCACCAGCAGTCGGCCCCCCTCCCCGCGCAGGCAACGCCCAACCTGCCCGCGCCCGCCGCCCCCACCACCCCGCAGCAGCCGGAGCCGTACCAACAGCACGGCCCACAGCACGGCCAGCAGCAGGGACAGCACCCGGGGCAGCCGCCCGTCGACCCGCGTGCAGGTGGCGCCTGGCCCACCCCGGTCACGCACGACCAGCGCGAGCGTTCCGTGCCGGGCGCGCCGCTGGGCTACACGGCGGCCGTCGAGCTGTCCTCCGACCGGCTCATGCGCGGCAAGCAGAAGGCGAAGAGCAGCCGGAACCCCTCCGCCGCCTCCCGGTTCAAGCTGGGCGGCAAGAAGGAGGAGGCCGAGCGGCTGCGCAAGCTGGAGCTGATCCGTACGCCGGTGCTCTCCTGCTACCGCATCGCCGTCATCAGCCTCAAGGGCGGCGTCGGCAAGACCACCACCACGACCGCGCTGGGCTCCACCCTGGCCACCGAGCGGCAGGACAAGATCCTCGCCATCGACGCCAACCCGGACGCGGGCACGCTGGGGCGCCGGGTGCGCCGCGAGACCGGGGCGACCATCCGCGACCTGGTCCAGGCGATCCCGTACCTCAACTCGTACATGGACATCCGGCGGTTCACCTCGCAGGCGCCCTCCGGTCTGGAGATCATCGCCAACGACGTGGACCCGGCCGTCTCCACGACGTTCAACGACGAGGACTACCGGCGCGCGATCGACGTGCTCGGCAAGCAGTACCCGATCATCCTCACCGACTCGGGCACCGGCCTCCTCTACAGCGCGATGCGCGGGGTGCTGGACCTGGCCGACCAGCTGATCATCATCTCCACGCCCTCGGTCGACGGTGCCTCCAGCGCCTCCACCACGCTGGACTGGCTCTCGGCGCACGGGTACGCGGAGCTGGTGCAGCGGTCGATCACCGTCATCTCGGGGGTCCGCGAGACCGGCAAGATGATCAAGGTCGACGACATCGTGCAGCACTTCGAGACGCGCTGCCGGGGTGTCGTGGTCGTCCCGTTCGACGAGCACCTGGCGGCGGGCGCCGAGGTCGACCTCGACATGATGCGGCCGAAGACGCGGGAGGCGTACTTCAACCTCTCGGCCCTCGTCGCGGAGGACTTCGCCCGCGCCCAGCAGCAGCAGGGGCTGTGGACCTCGGACGGGCAGAACCCGCCCCCGCAGTACGCCCCGCCGCTGCCGGGCCAACAGGGCTACCCGGTCCCGGGCCAGCCGATGCCGGGGCAGATCCCGGGCCAGCAGATGCCGGGTCAGGTGCCGGGCGCGCCCGTGCCCGGTCAGGCCCCGGGCCAGACGGCCCCCGGTCAGCAGGGCCACACCCCGCAGCACCCCGGTGTACCGCAGCAGCAGCCCTACCCGCCCCAGCAGCAGCCGGGCCCCGGCGGGCAGCAGCCGTACGCCCCCCAGCAGCCCGGCCCCGGCCGGCCCTACCAGCAGCCGTACCCTGGCCAGCCCGGTCAGCAAGGCCACCCCGGTCACCCTGGTCAGCAAGGCCACCCCGGTCAGCCCAGCCAGCCGATGCCGGGACACCCCGGCCAGCCCCCCTACCCCGGCCAGCCGCAGCCGCCGTACGGGGGATATCAGGCGGCCGGACAGCCGGGCGCACCGCAGCCCCCGCAGCAGCCCTACCCCCCGCAGCCCGGCCCGGCGGCCGGACCGCAGAACGGCTGGCAGCCGCTCCCCCCGCAGGCCCAGCCGGGCACGCCCCAGCACGCCCAGCCGGGAACACCTCCGCACGCCCAGCCCGGAGCGCCGAACCACCCCCACCCCGGAGCACCGCACCAGCCCGCGCCCGGCGCACCGCACCACCCCGGGGCCCAAACAGGTGACCCGCGGGCCCAATCGGGTGGACCGGGGCCCGCAGCCCCGCCGCAGGGGCAGCCGGGTGGTCCGGACGACCCGGAGGGCCGGGCCGATCTGAAGGGTCCGGTGCCGCCCGGGGGCCGGCAGCAGACGCCTCCGCAGCCACCGCAGGCTCCTCACCAGTGAGGCGTTAGAGGTGTAGACCAATGAGGGCCCGTACCGCTCGCGCGGTGCGGGCCCTTTGGGCTGTTTCCGCAGTACACACGCGGTTTGACGGACCGTTGACGAGCCTCCCGACCGCTGATAGACCTTCGCTTCACCAACTGGCGAACCAGAGATCAACCCGCCTTCTCAAGCGAGTGATGACGCGAGGTCACCGTCCATGGTCACAAGAGTCTCCTCCCGCACCCCCCGGCCCGGCAGGCGTCTGCGTACGCTGCTGGCCTCGGGCGCGGCCGCCCTGGCGCTCACCGCCGGGGCCGTCGTCCCGGGAAACCCGCTCGCGCCGGTGCCCTCCGAGGCCCGCGCCGACGACGGGAAGACGACGCTCACGGTCGCCGTCGCGCAGAGCGTCGACTCGCTGAGCCCGTTCCTCGCCCAGCGGCTGCTGAGCACGAGCATCCACCGGCTCATGTACGACTACCTGACCAACTACGACGCCAAGGACAGCCGGGCGATCCCGGGGCTCGCCACCGCCTGGGAGCCGTCCGAGGACAAGCTGACGTGGACGTACACGATCCGGTCGGACTCGAAGTGGTCCGACGGGCAGCAGGCCACCGCCGAGGACGCGGCCTGGACCTTCAACAAGATGATGACCGACGAGGGGGCGGCCACCTCCAACGGCAGCTTCGTCGGCAACTTCGAGGAGGTGACCGCACCCAGCAAGGACAAGCTGGTCATCAGGCTCAAGGAGCCGCAGGCCACCATGGCGGCGCTGGACGTGCCGATCGTCCCGAAGCACGTCTGGGAGAAGGTCGACGACTTCTCCAAGTTCAACAACGACAAGGACTTCCCCATCGTCGGGAACGGTCCGTTCATCCTGACGGACTACAAGGTCGACAGCTATGTGAAGCTCAAGGCCAACAAGGACTTCTGGCGCGGCGCGCCCAAGTTCGACGAGCTGGTCTTCCGCTACTACAAGGACCAGGACGCGGCCGTCGCCGCCCTGCGCAAGGGTGAGGTCTCCTTCGTCGCGGGCAGCCCCAGCCTGACCCCGGCCCAGTCCGCCTCGCTGGAGAACGCCCCGGACATCAAGGTGAACGACGCCCCGGGCCGCCGATTCTTCGCGCTCGCCGTCAACCCCGGAGCCCGTACCAAGGACGGCCAGAAGTTCGGTGACGGGCATCCGGCGCTGCTGGACCAGAAGGTGCGCCACGCACTGTTCCGTTCGGTCGACCGGAAGACGATCATCGACAAGGTCTTCCAGGGCCACGCCGTGGAGGGCGAGGGGTACATCCCGCCGCGCTTCGCGGACTACTTCTGGAAGCCGTCGGCCGAGCAGAAGCTCTCCTACGACCCGGCGGCGGCCGCCGCCCTGCTGGACGAGGCCGGGTACCGGAAGAACAGCGCGGGCAAGCGCGTCGGCGAGGACGGCAGGCCGCTGGACTTCCGGATCCTCTGCCACGCCACCGACCCCAACGACAAGGCGATCGGCAAGTACCTCCAGGAGTGGTGGGGCGACCTGGGCATCGGGCTGAAGGTCGACTGCCTCGACAACGTCTCGGACCCCTGGTACGCGGGTGAGTACGACCTCGCCTTCGACGGCTGGTCCGTCAACCCGGACCCCGACTTCGTCCTCTCCATCCACACCTGCGCCGCGCTGCCCGCCAAGGCGAAGGAGTCGGCGGCGACCGACAACTTCATCTGCGACCAGCAGTACGACGAGCTGTACAAGAAGCAACTGGCCGAGTACGACCCCGCCAAGCGGGCGGAACTTGTCCGGCAACTGGAGTCGCGGCTGTACGACACCGGGTACATGAACGTCATGGCGTACCCGAATGCCGTCGAGGCCTACCGCACCGACCACATCGAGTCCATCACCACCATGCCGTCGGACGGAGGCAACATCTACGGCCAGGACGGCTACTGGAGCTGGTGGTCGGCGGTTCCGGCCGCGGGCGCCTCCTCGTCGGCCTCCTCCGACTCCGGTGGCTCCTCCACCGGGGTGCTCGTCGGGGTCGGGATCGCCGTCGTCGTCCTCGTCGGTGGCGGACTGCTGTTCGCCATGCGCCGCCGCTCGACCGCGGAAGACCGTGAATAGTCCATGAGCTCAGAATCCACTCCCGCGCTGGTCAAAGGCGCGGCGGGTGTGGAGAGCACCGCATCCGGCGGCCCGGCTCCGGCCGGGCCGCCGGCCCGCTCCCCGCGCTCCCGCACCACGGCCGCCTACCTCCGCTACGCGGCGGGGAAGCTGGCCGGGGCGGCCGTCTCCCTCTTCGCCGTCCTCGTCACCAGCTTCTTCCTCTTCCGGCTGATCCCGGGCGACCCGGTCAAGCAGATGACCGGCGGCCGTCAGGTGTCGACCGAGCAGATCGCGGCGATGCGCCGTGAGTTCGGGCTCGACCTGCCGCTCTGGCAGCAGTTCACGCAGTACTGCGGCAAGGCCCTGACCGGCGACTTCGGTACGTCGTACCAGTTCCGGGCCCCCGTCATGGACAAGATCACCGAGGCGCTGCCCGCGACCCTGCTGCTCACCGGCACCGCGTTCGTGATCTACACCCTGCTCGGCATCTGGCTGGGCTCCCGCTCGGCCTGGCGCAACGGCGCCGCCGGGGACCGGGCCAACACGGCGTTCGCGCTGACGCTCTACTCGGTGCCGTCGTTCTGGCTCGGCCTGCTCCTGATCATCACCCTGTCGGTCGGTATCGGCCCGATCCCCGGGCTCTTCCCGACCGGCGGCATGGAGTCCGGCTCCACCACCGGCTTCGACCGCGTACTCGACATCGCGCACCACATGGTGCTGCCCGTCATCACGCTGGTCGCGGTGGAGTACGCGCGCACGCTGCTGGTGATGCGCTCCTCGCTGCTGGACGAGATGGGCAGCGACTACCTGACGACAGCCAGGGCCAAGGGGCTGCGGGACGACCTCGTCCGCCGGAAGCACGCCGTGCCGAACGCGATGCTGCCGACGGTGACGCTGCTCTTCGTGAACCTCGGCACGACGGTGGCCGGGGCGATCCTGGTGGAGACGGTCTTCTCCTGGCCGGGGCTCGGCGGCCTCTTCTACCAGGCGCTGAGCGTGCCGGACCTGCCCTTGGTGCAGGCGCTGTTCTTCGTCTTCGCCTCCGCGGTGATCCTGATGAACACGCTGGCCGATGTGATCTATCCGCTGCTCGATCCCCGGGTGGGCCGATGACGACGTCCATGGAGAAACACCAGGAGCCCCCGGAGCCCACGGAGAAGCCCTCCGGCCCGCCCGAAGCCGTACGGGCGGACAGCCCGCGCGCCCTCACCCGGGCCCGGCGCCGGCAGGCCGCCCTCCGCTTCTGGCAGCAGTACCGCACCCACCGCGCCGGTCTCGTCGGCCTCGCCGTGCTCGTGGTCATCGCCCTGCTGGCGCTAACCGCCCCGCTCCTGGTGGGGGCCGACTCGAAGAGCGTGACCGATGCGCCGGGCGGCCCCATGGAGGCACCCAGCGGCCAGTTCCCGCTCGGCACCGACCAGTTCGGGCGCAGCCTGCTGGCCCTGATGCTCTGGGGCACCCGGGTCTCACTCACCGTCGGCCTGCTCGCCGCCTTCCTCTCCGTGGCGATCGGGACCCTGATCGGGATCACGGCGGGCCACTTCAAGGGCTGGTACGCCACGGTCGTCATGCGGATCACCGACTGGTTCCTGGTGATGCCGACGCTCGTCCTGGCCATCGCCCTGGCCACGGTGCTCTCCCGGTCGATCTGGACGACGATCCTCGCGATCGGCGTGACGACCTGGCCGACCACCGCCCGGCTGGTGCGGGCGCAGACGCTCTCGGTCGAGTCCCGCCCGTACATCGAACGCTCGCGGGCGCTCGGCGGCGGGCACGGGCACATCATGTCCCGCCATGTCCTGCCGAACGTGATGCCGCTGGTGCTCGCCCAGACCACGCTGGTGATCTCCACCGCCATCCTCACCGAGGCCACCCTCGCCTTCCTCGGGCTGAGCGATCCCACGATCGTGTCCTGGGGCGGGCTGCTCCAGGACGCCCGGGAGGCGGGGGCGGTCAGCTCGGGCAACTGGTGGTACCTCGCCCCGCCCGGACTCGCCATCGCCGTGGTCGCGCTCGCCTTCACGCTCTGCGGCCGGGCCATCGAGGCCGTGCTCAACCCGAAGCTGGGGGTGTCCCGTTGACGGCCACGACCACCACGACCGGCCCGGAGCCGTCCGCGTCGCCCGATCTCTCGAAACCGGTCGGTGACCCGCCGCTGCTGGAGGTGCGGAACCTGACCGTCACGTACGGCGGCACCGTCCCGGCCGTACGAGGCGTCGATCTCCGGGTGGAAGCCGGGCAGAAGCTCGGGATCGCCGGGGAGTCCGGCTGCGGCAAGTCGACACTGGCCCTCGCGCTGCTGCGGCTGCTGCCCGCGACGGCGAAGCTCACCGGGGAGATCCTGCTCGACGGGGAGGACGTCCTCACCATGAAGTGGGGGCGGCTGCGGGCGGTCCGCTGGGCGGGCGCGTCGATCGTCTTCCAGGGCGCGATGCACTCGCTCAACGCGGTCCACCGGGTCGGGGACCAGATCGCGGAACCGATCCTGCTGCACAACGCCAAGGCCACCCCGGCCGCCGCCCGCAGGCGCGCCGGGGAGCTGCTGGAGCAGGTCGGCCTGCCCGCCGCCCGCGCCCAGGCGTATCCGCACGAGCTGTCGGGCGGCCAGCGCCAGCGCGTGATGATCGCGATGGCGCTCGCCTGCGACCCACGCCTGATCATCGCGGACGAGCCGACGACGGCCCTGGACGTGATGATCCAGGCCCAGATCCTGCGGCTGATCGAGCAGTTGGTGGCCGACCAGGACGTGGGGCTCATCATGATCAGCCACGACCTGGCGGTGCTGGCGGACACCTGCGACCGGCTCTCGGTGATGTACGCGGGCCGGGTCGTCGAGGAGGGCCCGGCCCGGCAGGTGTACGCGGAGGCCCGCCACCCGTACGGCCGGGCGCTCTCCGCCGCTTTCCCGAGGATCGGCGACCTGGCCTCCCGGCGCGCCCCGCGCGGTCTGCCGGGCGACCCGCCGGACCCGGCGGCGCTGCCGGGCGGCTGTACGTTCCACCCGCGCTGCCCGGTGGCCCTGGACTCCTGCGCCACGGAGGACCAGGAGCTGCGGGAGGCCGGGGGCGAGCGGCGGGCGGCGTGCGTGCTGGTGGACACTCCCGCGACCGACGATTCGAGGAACACCGCATGAGCACAGTCCCTCTCCTCAGCGCCGAAGCCCTGAAGGTCTCCTTCCCCGGCCGGCGCGGGGCCGCCACCGCCCGCGCGGTCGACGGCGTCGATCTCGACATCCGGCCCGGCGAGATCGTGGCGCTGGTCGGTGAGTCGGGGTGCGGCAAGACGACGCTCGCCCGCTCGCTGCTCGGCCTGGTCCCGCCCACCGCCGGCCGGGTCACCTTCGCCGGAGCCCCGCTGGACTACGCGGGCCGGGCGCTGAAGGCGTACCGGAAGCGCGTGCAGCTGGTGCTCCAGGACCCCAGCGGCTCGCTCAACCCGCGCCACACGGTGTACGACGCGGTAGCCGAGGGCCTGCGCATCCACGGGTACGCGGGCGACGAGCGGGCGGCCGTCTCGGAAGCCCTCTCCCGGGCCGGGCTGCGACCGCCCGAGCGGTTCTTCCTGCGCTACCCGCACGAGCTGTCGGGCGGCCAGCGCCAGCGCGTGGTGATCGCCGGGGCCCTGGTCCTGGAGCCGGAGCTGATCGTGGCCGACGAACCGGTGGCGTCGCTGGACGCGTCGGTACGGGGCGAGATCCTGGCCCTCCTCCTGCGCCTCCGTGACGAACTGGGCCTCTCGGCGCTCGTCGTCACCCATGACCTGGGGCTCGCGTGGAACATCGCTGACCGGGTGGCGGTGATGTACCTCGGCCGGATCGTCGAGACCGGCCCGGTCGAGCAGCTGCTCACGGCCCCTCGGCACCCGTACACCCAGGCCCTGCTGTCCGTCCTCCCGGAGGCGGAGGGCGAACCGGTCGTCCTGACCGGCGAGCCCCCGGACCCCTCGAAGGTCCCGTCCGGCTGCCGCTTCCACGTCCGCTGCCAGGTCCTCGCCTCGGGCGCGGCGGAGCGGGCCGGGGTGGCGGAGGCGTGCCGCACGGTGAACCTGCCGGTGCTGAACGGCGGCGGGGAGGCCCAGGTGGCGTGCCACTGGGCGGCGGCGTGCGGCGATCGGGCCTAGGGACGAGGCTCAGCGCTGGGGGGTGCCCCGTGGTGGATCGCCCCCGTCAGCTCGCCCAGCGGGCGCCCCGTGCCGCCCCAGCGGTGCTGGATGATCTCGGCGGCGATGGAGACCGCCGTCTCCTCCGGCGTACGGGCTCCGAGGTCGAGGCCCACGGGTGAGGCGAGGCGGGACAGGTGCGCCTCGTCCACCCCGGCCTCGCGGAGCCGGGCGAGGCGGTCGTCGTGGGTGCGGCGGCTGCCCATGACACCGATGTACGCGGCGGGGGTGCGCAGGGCCGCGAGGAGCAGGGGCACGTCGAACTTCGGGTCGTGGGTGAGGACACAGATCACCGTGCGGGCGTCGACCCCGGTCGCCTCCAGATAGTCGTGCGGCCAGGCGCACACCACCTCGTCGGCGGTCGGGAAGCGTTCCCGGGTGGCGAAGGCGGGGCGGGCGTCGCAGACGGTGACCCGGTAGCCGAGGAAGGAGCCGATGCGGGCGGTGGCCGCCGCGTGGTCGATGGCGCCGAAGACGAGCATGCGGGGCGGCGGGGTGTGGGACCGGACGAAGACCGCGACCTCCGCCATCCGGCGCTGGCCGCGCGCCCCGTACCACTGGATGCCGGTGAGGCCCTGCTCCAGCAGGCCCCGGGCGTCGTCCGTGACGGCCGCGTCGAGCCCCTCCGTACCGAGAGTGCCGTGTACGCCGGTGGCCCGGACCACCATGCGGGCGCCGGTCTCCGCCGCACCGGACAGAACGGTGGCCTCCGCGACCGGCACATCGGCGGCGAGCAGGTCGAGCAGGGCCGCGAGGTCGGCCAGCTCGGCTCCGGAGGCGTACGCGCGCACCAGCACCTCGATCGTGCCGCCGCACGTCAGCCCGACGCCGAACGCCTCGTCGTCGCTGATCCCGTACGGGACCACGCGCGGCCCCGCCCCGGCGAGCACCTCGCGGGCGACCTCGTACACATCGGCCTCGACACAGCCCCCGGAGACGCTGCCGAGCACGGTGCCCTCCGCGTCGACGGCCATGACCGCGCCCGGGTCGCGGGGCGCGCTGCCGTGCACGGCGACGACGGTCGCCAGGGCGAGGGGCGTACCGGCGGCGCAGCGGGAGCGGAGGCCGGGCAGGATGTCGCGCACCCTGCCAGCATCCGCCGTCCCCGGGCCGGGTGCACGGGGAAGGGGTGCGTCAGTGGGTGCGGTCGTAGGCGGCGATCAGCTCGCCGCACCGCTTCACATCGGCGGCCATCGCCACCAGGAGGTCGTCGATCGTGTCGAACTTCAGCATCCCGCGGACGTAGGCGAGGAAGTCGACGGCCACGTGCAGCCCGTACAGGTCGAGGCCGACGCGGTCGATCGCGTACGCCTCCACCGTGCGCTCGGTGCCGTCGAACTGCGGGTTGGTGCCGACCGAGATGGCGGCGGGCATCGACTCGCCCTCCACCTCCAGCCACCCCGCGTAGACGCCGTCGGCCGGGATCGCCGTGTGCGGGAGGGTCTCCACGTTGGCCGTGGGGAAGCCCAGCTCGCGGCCGCGCTGGGCGCCGCGCACCACGATGCCCTCCACCCGGTGCGGGCGGCCGAGGATCTCGGCGGCGCCCGTGACATCGCCCTCCGCGACCAGGCGGCGGGTGAGAGTGGAGGAGAACGGCTGCCCGCCGCCGGCCTCACCGGTCACGAACAGGTCGATGACCTCGACGCCGTAGTCGTAGGTGGCGCCCAGCTCGGTGAGCAGGGCCACGTTTCCGGCGGCCTTGTGGCCGAAGCGGAAGTTGGGGCCCTCGATGACGGCCTTGGCGTGGAGCTTGTCGACCAGGACCTTCACGATGAAGTCGGCGGGCGACAGCTTCGAGAACTCCGCGGTGAACGGCAGGATCAGCACCGCGTCCACGCCCAGCTCCGCCATGAGTTCGGCGCGGCGGTGGTGCGGGGCCAGCAGCGGCGGGTGGCTGCCGGGGCGGACGACCTCGCTGGGGTGCGGGTCGAAGGTGACCACGACGGACGGGACTCCCAGCTCACGGGCGCGCTCGACGGCCCGGCCGATGATCAGCTGGTGTCCGCGGTGCACGCCGTCGTAGGAGCCGATGGTGACGACGCTGCGTCCCCAGTCCTGGGGGATGTCCTCCAAGCCACGCCAGCGCTGCACTGTGACCGCTCCTCGCCCGAACCTGTGTACGTGTGTAGGTGTGCCGTTACGCAGGTCTAAGACTGCCATGCTCACGCCCCGCCGCCTGCATCGGCATCGGCATCGCCTGACGTGATGTCTCCAACGCCTCCACGGTGTGCCGGGCGCTGGGGCCGACCACCGCGGCCCACTCCTGCGGGGCGTCGGTGAGCCAGCGGAGGACGAGGGCGGCGAATCCGGGCACGTCACGGGCGAGTTCGACCAGGCGGCGGTCGAAGCGGACGGCGCCTTCGGGGGTGCGGACGAGGAGCATGCCGGTGCGGTGGACGAGCGCGCGCGTGCGGATCTCGGGGCGGCCGTGGGCCCCGTCGGCGGCGGCCCGGAGGAGGGCGTCCAGCACGTCCGGGTCGCGTCCGGTGGTCCCCTCGAACTCCAGCAGGACCTCCAGCAGCTCGGCCCGCAGCGGCCGGGAGGCGGTGGACCCGGCCCCGGCGAGGACCCGGGCGAGGGCGGCGCGTACGGGGGGCGGGGCGGGGCGGTCCCGGAGCAGGCCCGTGACCAGGGGCAGCAGCAGGGCGCGGGCGGCGGGGCCGTGTTCCAGGCGGAGGTCCACGTACTCGGCGGCGTGGGTGCCGTCGTCGGGGTGGGCGTCGATGTACTCGCGTACCAGCCCGGCGACGTGCAGCGCGAGTGCGGGGGTGTCGAGCCCGGCGAGGGCCCGCAGCACCGCCGCCGCTCCGTCGCCCGGGTGGGCCAGGCGGGCGCGGAGGGCGGCGAGGACCGGCTCGGGGTGGGCCGGGAAGACCTCCGCGAGCAGCTCCACGGTGAGACCGGGCTCACCGTGGGCGAAGAGGCGGAGGGCCTGCGGGAGGTGGCGGCCCCGCGACTTGGGGTCCCGGACGAGGAGGGTGAGGGCGGCCGGGTGCAGCTCCCGGTCCGCCGGGCGCCCCACCAGGATCTCGGCGGCGGACCTGAGCAGCGCCCGGTCGCCCTCGGCGGTGATCCGGGGCTGGAGCAGTCCGGCGTACCGGGCGGCGGCGGAGCGGCGGGCCGGGCGGTCCTCGTCCCGGGCCCACCGCTCGACGGCCCGGCAGAGCGCGGTGGGCTCGTCCTCCGCGAGGGCGGCGAGCAGCTCACCGGCCCGGGTGTGCGGGGTGGCGATCAGGGCGTCGGTCAGATCGTCGACGGCCAGGTCCCGGCGGGCGTAGAGCAGGGCCTGCGCGGCGTCGGCCACGGTGGGGCGCAGGCGCCCCTCCTCCGGTGCTTCGGGGGCGCCGGGGGCTTCGGGGGCGCCGCCGGCGAACAGCAGCGGGCGCTCGTCGGTGAACCAGCGGCAGAGCAGCGGCTGCACGGTGGAGGGGTCGTAGCCCAGGCGGCGGGCCACCGCGTCGAGGTACCGCTCGTCGCCGTCGGTGCGGGGCACCCCGTCGGCAGGTACCAGACGGCGGAGGAGGTCGATCCGGTCCTCCTCGGGCAGCCGGAGCCGCCGCCAGAACCAGGGGCCGAACTCCCCGTACGCCCCCGGGCCCGCCGGTCCCCCGGCGGCGGCCGAGCACCGGGTGATCCGGCCGGCGAGGACCCGGAGGACGCCCAGATACGGGCGGGCGTCGGGCACCCGGAGCAGGCTTCCGGCGAGCAGGTGCGCCGCCCACCAGGCGGCGTCCTCGTCCCGGGGCCCGCGGCGGGGGCTTTCGCCCTGCTGCCCCTCGTACGTCCACAGCCGGTCCAGCGCCTCGATCAGGTCGGCCATCCGGTGCGCGAGGGCGGCGGTGCCCTGGCGGCGGCCGAGGAGCACCATCGCCTGGATCACCGGCCCGATCCGGTGCCGGGGCACGGGGAGGGAGCGGGGTTCCTCGGCGCCCGCAGACGGCTCGTCACCGAAGCGCGGCTCCCCGGGGGCGTGGGAACCCGCCAACGGGTCCGGCCCGCCCCTCCTCCTCCGGTACGCCATCCGGTCCGGGCCGAGCGCCGCGCCGACACCGGGCCCGCCCGCGGTACCGGGCCGAACGGCAGTACCGGCACCGGCCCCCCACCGGCAGCGCGCGCCCCACGCCCCCCGCTCCCCCGGTGCCAGCGGTGCACCAGGGAGCGCAGGGCCGCGTCCAGGTCCAGGTGCGCGCCCTGGACCCAGTCGCCCAGCTCCTCGTGGGCGAAGCGGTATCCGGCCCCTGCCGGGACGAGGAGCCCCTCCGTGAGCACGGCCGAGGCCCACCCGGTGCGCCAGGGGAAGATCTCCTCGAACGCCTCCCGGTCCAGCTCCCCCTGGCCCGGGCCCAGACAGCGGCGGGCCGCCTCGTGGACCTGGCCCGCGACCCGGGCGGCCAGCCGGCGTACGGCGGTGCCCCGGGGCTGCTCACCGGCGGCGGCCGCGATCCGGACCGCGATGCGCACGCACATCAGGTCCAGGTGGGCGCCGAAGACGTCCTCCGTGTCGGGGCGGCCCTGGACGCCGGGCGGCAGGGCCTCGCGGACCTCCGCGAGCAGCCGCAGGGTGAGCGGGTGCCGGTCGTGGCCCGGGGCGAGGGCGTGCGGCGGGATGTCGAACCGCTCCCGCGCCTGTTCGGCCTGGGCCCGGGTGAGGTCGGCCAGGCGCAGCGAGGGCGGGAGGCCGCGGGCGGGGCGGCGGGGGCGGTGCAGGGCGTCCGGCGGGTGGAGGGCCCCGGCGGTCTCCCAGTGCTCGGGGCGGCAGGCGACGACGAGCCGGACGCGGTGCTCGCGCAGCCAGCGGGCGGTGCCCGCCGTCCATTCGGCCAGCCGGTGGGCCAGCAGCGGCGGCATCTCCTCGGGGCCGTCGAGGACCACGAGGAGGGGGTGGCCCGCGTCGGCGGCGAGGCGGGCGACGCGCTCGGCGGTGGCCGTCGCCATGTCCCCGAGGGCCCCGGCGGCGGCGACGATCCGGGCCGAGCGGGTCAGCGTGCGGTCGGCCGCGTCCGCCACGGAGGTGTCGTCGGCGAGCAGGTCGGCGCCGCGCAGCCAGAGGGTGGGGGCGGGCGCCCCCCGGTCGGCCCGGCGGGCGGCGAGGGCGGCCAGCTCGGTGGTGCGGCCGGTGCCGGGTCCGCCGACAAGACCCAGGACCGTGGCCGTACCGGCTTCGAAGGCGGTGAACTCCGCGTGGATGTCCTCGCGCTCGACGGGGACGGTGCGCGGCTCGGGCCCGTCCGCCGAGCCGACGGAGGTGGCGGTGAGCTGGAGGGCCCCGGCGAGGTTGAGGTCGGGGCCGTAGGCGGGGGCGGCGGTGGCGTTGCGGGCGAGGAGGGCGTCGAGGGCGGCGTCGGCGCCGCGTGGGAGGGGCAGGGCGAGCCCGGCGGACTCGTACGGGGTGGTGAGGGCGGTGCAGAGGAGGCCGAGGACCGCGCCCGTGGCCGGGTCCGTGACCGGTCCCCCGATGGCCGCGCCGCCCGAGCGCAGGGCGTCGCGCCCGTCGGTACCGAGGGCCAGCTCCAGGGCGGCCGGGACCGGATGGGCGCCGTCCGGGGCGGTATAGGTGGCGGGGGCCGTGCCGAGGACCCGGGCCTCGCGGCGGCCGTGGGCGGCGATCCCGACGTAACTCCCGGGCTCGATCCGCTCCCGTACGGCGATGGGCAGCGGCTCCACGTCGAGCGTCCCGGAGCCGCCCGTACGCAGGAGGGCAAGGCCGAGGGCGGGGAGCGGGGTGATGTCGTCGGGGCCGACGGAACAGGTGCGGCCGTCGGTGCCGTGCAGGAGGTACGGGCCGGGGGCAGTGGTGGCCTGGTGGGCGGTGACGACCGTGCCGCGGTCGTCCGCGACGAATCCCGTCCCCCGCGGCCGGCCGGCCTGATCACAGATTCTCACCAGCGTCGACCGGTCCCCACTGCCCATGGTCCGACCGTAGGCCGCCGGTGATCGTACGGCGTAGCGCGGACGGCGAAAGCGCCCCCCGCGCCCCCGGTATTCACTCCGAGCGCCCGTCCAATGGGGTGAATAGCCGTGACCTGGACGGAGCAGGGATGGTCCCGGGGTGGGGGAAGGTGGAGCGGGCACCGGTGGGGGGTGGGTGCCCGCTCCACATGATCCGGAGATCAGGTCTCCACCTGGTCCGAAGGGCCAGGTCTCTCCATGGTCAGGGGATCAGATCGCCACCCGTCCGGGGATCAGCGCTCCGCCCGGTCCGGGGATCAGGCGAAGACGGCGAGGCTCTTGGCCTTGCCCTTCTCCTCCTCCACGAGCACCAGGAACGCCCCGTCCGGCCCGAAGACCGCGACCGGCCCCGGCGGGTAGGAGGGCATGTCCAGCCGTACGCCGTTGAGGAGCAGCCGGGCGCGCTTCTCGTCGACGTCCCAGCGCGGGAAGGCGGACGCGGCGGCCTCCGCGACCGGCATGACCGTCAGCTCCTCCTGGTGCTGGTCGAGCGTGCGGGCCGCGTCCAGTCCGTACGGGCCGACGCGGGTGCGGCGCAGCGCGGTGAGGTGGCCGCCGACGCCGAGTCCGGCGCCGAGGTCCCGGGCGAGGGCGCGGATGTACGTCCCCGAGGAGCAGACGACGGAGACGACCAGGTCCAGGACGGGGGTGCCGTCCTCGGCGACGGCCTCGCGGACGTCGTAGACGCGGAAGGAGGAGACGGTCACCGGGCGGGCCGGGATCTCGAACTCCTCGCCGCCGCGCACCCGGGCGTAGGACCGCTTGCCGTCGATCTTGATGGCGCTGACCTTGGACGGGACCTGCATGATCGCGCCGGTCAGGGCCGCCACCCCGGCGTCGATCCCCTCGCGGGTCACGCCGGAGGCGTCGGTGGAGGAGGTGATCTCGCCCTCGGCGTCGTCGGTGACGGTGTCCTGGCCGAGCCGGATGGTGCCCAGGTACTCCTTCTCGGTCAGCGCGAGGTGGCCGAGCAGCTTGGTGGCCCGCTGGACGCCGAGCACGAGGACTCCGGTCGCCATCGGGTCCAGCGTTCCGGCGTGGCCGACGCGGCGGGTGCGGGCGATGCCGCGCATCTTGGCCACGACGTCGTGCGAAGTGAAGCCGGACGGCTTGTCGACGATGACAAGGCCGTCCGGCGTCGGGTTCTGGTCGGTCATGCGGAGGCCGGGCCCTCGTTCTTCTCGGTGGGTCCGTCGGTCTCGTCCTCGTCGTCCTCGGGCTTGCGGTACGGGTCGGCGTCACCGGCGTACGTCGCGCCGGTGGACACCTGGCGCACCTCCGCGTCCTTGGCGCGCGCCTTGTCGAGGAGGTCCTCGATGGTGCGGGCGTTGTCCGGGAGGGCGTCCGGGACGAAGGCCAGGGTCGGCGTGAACCGGACCCCGGTCTGCCGGCCGACCTCGGAGCGGAGGACGCCCTTGGCGCTCTCCAGCGCCGCGGCGGAGGCCGCGCGCTCCTCGTCGTCGCCGTAGACCGTGTAGAAGACCGTGGCCTCCCGCAGGTCGCCGGTGACCCGGGCGTCCGTGATCGTCACGAATCCCAGCCGCGGATCCTTGATCCGCCGGTCCAGGGTCTCCGCGACCACGACCTGGATGCGATCGGCCAGCTTGCGGGCCCGCGCGTTGTCGGTCACCGGTCCGTCACTCTTCCTTCTGGTGTTCGCTTGCGTGTCAGTCTTCGTCACTGTGCAGCCGCCGTCTCACCGACAGCAGCTCCACCTCGGGGCGGGCGGCCACCAGCCGCTCGCACCGGTCCAGCACGTCCGTCAGGTGTCCGGTGTCACCGGAGACCACGGCGAGGCCGATCTCGGCCCTGCGGTGGAGATCCTGCCCGCCGGTCTCCGCCGCACTCACCGCGTACTTGCGCTGGAGTTCGGCGACGATCGGACGGACGACGGAGCGTTTCTCCTTCAACGACCGTACGTCGCCGAGGAGCAGATCGAAGGACAGGGTCCCCACATACATGTGTGTCCGGATGTCCCGCCGGTTCGGGTTCGTGCCCCGCCAGAACTTGGCGGGGACATCAGAACCGTACCGGAACGGCCGGGGCCGATCGACGGAAATACGACCCGTCGACCGGCCCCGACCGTGGTGGCCGGGCTCCGGGGGCGAACCCCCGCAACCCCGCCGAATCCCTGCGGATCAGCCTCGCGGCTTCTCGCGCATCTCGTACGTCGCGATGACGTCGTCGATCTTGATGTCGTTGAAGTTTCCGAGGTTGATACCACCCTCGAAGCCTTCGCGGATCTCGGTGACGTCGTCCTTGAAGCGGCGCAGACCGGAGATGTTGAGGTTCTCCGCGATGACCTTGCCATCGCGCAGCAGGCGCGCCTTGGTGTTGCGCTTGACCTCGCCGGAGCGGACCAGCACACCGGCGATGTTGCCCAGCTTGGACGAGCGGAAGATCTCGCGGATCTCCGCCGTACCGAGCTCGACCTCTTCGTACTCCGGCTTGAGCATGCCCTTGAGGGCCGCTTCGATCTCTTCGATCGCCTGGTAGATGACCGAGTAGTACCGGACGTCCACGCCTTCGCGCTCGGCCATCTGCTGCGCACGCCCGGCGGCGCGCACGTTGAAGCCGATGACGATGGCGTCGGAGCCGGTCGCCAGGTCGATGTCCGACTCGGTGACCGCACCCACACCGCGGTGCAGGACCCGGATGTCGACCTCTTCACCGACGTCGAGCTGGAGCAGCGAGGACTCGAGGGCCTCCACCGAACCGGACGCGTCGCCCTTGATGATGAGGTTGAGCTCCTGGACCAGACCGGCCTTGAGCGCCTCGTCCAGGTTCTCCAGGGAGAACCGGACGCCCTTGCGGGCGAAGTTGGCGTTGCGCTCGCGGGCGGCACGCTTCTCGGCGATCTGACGGGCCGTACGGTCCTCGTCGACGACCAGGAAGTTGTCGCCGGCGCCCGGGACGTTGGTGAGACCGAGGACGAGGACCGGGGTCGAGGGACCCGCCTCCTCCACGTTCTTGCCGTTGTCGTCGAGCATGGCGCGCACCCGGCCGTAGGCGTCGCCCACGACCATCGTGTCACCGATGCGCAGCGTTCCGCGCTGGACCAGGACGGTCGAGACGGCACCGCGACCGCGGTCGAGGTGGGACTCGATCGCAATACCCTGCGCGTCCTGGTCGGGGTTGGCCCGCAGGTCGAGCGAGGCGTCGGCGGTGAGGACGACGGCCTCCAGCAGCGCCTCGATGTTGAGGCCCTGCTTGGCGGAGATGTCGACGAACATGGTGTCGCCGCCGTACTCCTCGGCCACCAGACCGAACTCGGTGAGCTGACCGCGCACCTTGGTCGGGTCGGCACCCTCGACGTCGATCTTGTTGACCGCGACCACGATCGGCACCTCGGCCGCCTTGGCGTGGTTCAGCGCCTCGATCGTCTGGGGCATCACACCGTCGTTGGCCGCCACCACGAGGATCGCGATGTCGGTCGACTTCGCACCACGGGCACGCATGGCGGTGAACGCCTCGTGACCCGGGGTGTCGATGAAGGTGATCTTCCGGTCCTCGCCGTTGACCTCGGAGGAGACCTGGTAGGCACCGATGTGCTGGGTGATGCCACCGGCCTCGCCCGCGACCACGTTGGTCTTGCGGATCGCGTCGAGGAGTCGGGTCTTACCGTGGTCGACGTGACCCATGACGGTCACGACCGGCGGACGGGAGACCAGGGCCTCTTCGCCGCCCTCGTCCTCGCCGAACTCGATGTCGAAGGACTCGAGCAGCTCGCGGTCCTCCTCCTCCGGGCTGACGATCTCCAGGACGTAGTTCATCTCCTCGGCGAGGAGACGCAGCGTGTCGTCGGAGACGGACTGCGTGGCCGTCACCATCTCGCCGAGGTTCATCATCACGGCGACGAGCGACGCCGGGTTGGCGTTGATCTTCTCCGCGAAGTCGGTGAGGGAGGCACCGCGCGACAGCCGGACGGCCTGTCCGTTGCCGCGGGGCAGCATGACGCCGCCGACCGACGGGGCCTGCATGGCCTCGTACTCCTGGCGCCTCTGCCGCTTCGACTTGCGGCCACGACGCGCGGGACCGCCGGGACGGCCGAACGCACCCTGCGTGCCACCACGGCCACCGGGACCACCCGGACGACCGCCGAAGCCGGGACGGCCGCCGAAGCCGCCGCCACCACCGGGACGACCGGCACCGCCGCCGCCACCGCCGGGACCGGCCGGACGGCCGGCGAACCCGCCGCCACCGCCACCGGGACGACCGGCGAAGCCGCCGCCGCCACCGGGACGACCGCCACCGGCACCGCCGGGACGACCGCCGCCGCCGGGACCACGGCCACCGCCACCGGGACCGGGGCGCGGGCCGGCAGCGGGACGCTGCGGCATCATGCCCGGGTTGGGGCGGTTACCGGCGGGACCGGCACCGGGACGCGGGGCCTGCGGACGGGGCATGCCGCCCGGAGAGGGACGGGCACCGCCCTGGGCCTGACCGCCCTGGGGGCGCGGGGCGCCACCGGGGCCGCCCTGCGGACGCGGGGCGCCGGGGCGCTCCTGGCCGCCGCCGGGCCGCGGGGCACCGCCGGGACGGGGCGCCGAGGGGCGCGCCATGCCGGTGGAGCCGCCGGAGGTGAAGGGGTTGTTGCCCGGACGGGGACCGGCCGGACGGGCGCCGCCGGGGCGCGGGGCACCCTGGCCGGCGGGACGCGCGGGGCGGTCGCCGCCACGCTCGCCACCACGGCCGCCGTCACGCTGGCCACCGTCGCGCTGACCGCCGGCCGGGGCCGGACGGGCGGGGGTGGGACGCGGGCCCGGGGTGGCACCCGTGGGCCGCGGGGCCGCCGGACGCTCGGGGGCCGGAGCCGGAGCCGAGAACTCGGCGGCCGGGACCGGGGTCACCGGGGCCGCCTTCGGCGCGGGCTTCGGGCCCGGACGCGGGGCGGGGGACGGCGCGGCGGGCGCCGCCGGGGTGCTGCTCGGGGCCTCGGCGGCGGCCGGCTTGGGGGCCGGTGCGCCGGGCTTGGGGGCAGCGGGACGTGCCGCAGCGGCCGGGGAGGGCGCTGCGGGCTTCGCGGGCGTCGCCTTACGGGGCGCGCCCGGCTTCGCAGCGGACTTGCCGGCGTTGCCGCCGGGCCCCTGCAGTGCGTCGGTCAACTTGCGTACAACCGGCGCCTCGATCGTCGAGGACGCCGAACGGACGAATTCACCGAGTTCTTGGAGCTTGGCCATGACGACCTTGCTCTCGACGCCGAACTCCTTGGCGAGTTCGTATACCCGGACCTTAGCCACTTCGCTCCTTTTAGGTCCGGGTTACCGCCGGACCGTCGCTACTTCATGGGCGTACTCATCGCGTACTCATCGAGTGCTCATCGCAATCTCGACCTACTTCCAACTCGCGAGGTACCTGACCGCACGGGGTCCCGTGCCGTTCACTTTCTTACGGTGTCACCCGCTCGACGAACCGCGTGAGTGCCGCGGTGTCGAGCGGCCCCTTGGCCTTGAAGGCCCGGGGGAATGCCCGGCGGCGAACCGCCAGGTCGAGACAGACAGAGGTGGGGTGCACGTAAGCACCCCGGCCGGGCAGCGTACCGCGTGGATCAGGGGCGCAGGCGCCCTCGTCCACCACGATGCGCAGCAGCTCGCTCTTGGCCACTCGCTCCCGGCATCCCACACAGGTCCGCTCGGGACAAGCGCCGGCTTGCGTCCGGCCAGACACGATTAAGTCTACCTCCCCGTACCGACCTCACCCCTTTGGGGCAAAAATCGAACGGATGTTGTCGTGATCTCAGCGGCGTACGGCCAAGATCTATTCCCTGGAGGGGCTCCGGGTCAACGCCTTTCCGAGCGCTCCCGGGCCCGCTCGGCCCGCTCGCGGTCGGCGTTCTCCCGCTCCTCGTCGGTCTCGGTGTCGGGCCGGATGTCGATGCGCCAGCCGGTGAGGCGGGCGGCGAGGCGGGCGTTCTGGCCCTCCTTGCCGATCGCCAGCGAGAGCTGGTAGTCCGGCACGGTGACCCGGGCGGAGCGGGCGCCGAGGTCGACGACCTCGACCTTGCTCACCCGGGCGGGCGACAGCGCGTTGGCGACCATCTCGGCCGGGTCGTCCGCCCAGTCCACGATGTCGATCTTCTCGCCGTGCAGCTCGGCCATGACGTTGCGGACCCGGCCGCCCATGGGGCCGATGCAGGCGCCCTTGGCGTTGAGGCCCGAACGGGTGGAGCGGACCGCGATCTTAGTGCGGTGGCCGGCCTCGCGGGCGATCGCGGAGATCTCGACGGAACCGTCGGCGATCTCCGGGACCTCCAGCGCGAAGAGCTTCTTCACCAGGTTGGGATGGGTGCGCGAGAGCGTCACGGAGGGGCCGCGGACGCCCTTGGCGACCCGGACGACATACGTGCGCAGGCGCAGGCCGTGGGTGTACTCCTCGCCCGGCACCTGCTCCTGGACCGGGAGGATGGCCTCCAGCTTGCCGATGTCGACCAGGACGTTCTTGGGGTCCTTGCCCTGCTGGACGACGCCGGTGACGACATCGCCCTCGTGGCCCGCGTACTCCCCGAAGGTCTTGTCGTCCTCGGCGTCGCGCAACCGCTGCAGGATGACCTGCTTGGCGGTGGACGCGGCGATCCGGCCGAAACCGGAGGGGGTGTCGTCGAACTCCTTGGGCTCCTGGCCCTCTTCGAGGTCGGCCGGGTCCTCGGTGGCCCAGACGGTCACATGGCCGCGCTCGTCGATCTTCACGCGCGCCCGGCGGTAGCTGCCGTCGGTGCGGTGGTACGCGATGAGGAGGGCCGACTCGATCGCCCCGACGAGCACGTCGAACGGGATCTCCTTGTCCTGCGCCAAGCCCTTCAGAAGCTTCACATCGATGTCCACGGCTACGCCTCCTCTTCCTTCTTGTCCTTGCGGTTGAATTCGATCTCCACGCGCGCCTTGGCGATCTCGTCGAAGGCGAGGCGGCGGGCGGTGGGCTTGCGGCCCTTGACGCCGGGCACTTCCAGGTCGAGCCCGTCCTCGTCGACGGCGAGGATGCGGGCGACCAGCTCACCGGAGCCGTCGGCTGCGAGGTGGAAGCGGGCCAGCCGGCCGGTGGCGCGGACGTAGTGGCGGGGCTCGGAGAGCGGGCGCTCGGCGCCGGGGGAGCTGACCTCGAGGACGTACTCGCCCTCGCCCATCACATCGGTCTCGTCCAGCTTCTGGGAGATCGCGCGGCTCAGCTCCGCGCAGGTGTCCAGCTCCACGCCCTCGTCCGAGTCGACGATGATCCGCAGCACTCCGCGGCGGCCTGCCCGGGACACCTCGATCTCCTCGAGGTCCAGCTGCTGCGCGCTGACGAGCGGTTCCAGCAGCCCGCGCAGCCTCTCGCTCTGGGTGGTGCTCATCCGGGTGACTCCTCGGCCGCGTGTGCTGTTGTGGGGATCGTGGTGTGTCAGGTCAAAGGGTATCCGGTCGCCAGGGGTGTTGCCGTCCGCCTGCCCCGTTGCCGCGGGTACGCTCGCCTGCGGTGATCAGTTCAGGACAGATCCTGTCAGGATCGGTCCCGGCCCGAAGGAGAAACGTGCGGCGCACGGGGACGACCCGCAGGGGGGCGCTCACCGCGACAGGGGCTCTCGCACTGGGTGCGGTGCTGACCGGCTGCGGGGAGGACGACAAGGGCACGGGCGCGGGCAGACCCGTGCTCACCGAGGCCGAGGCGGTCCGGGCCGACAAGGCTCTGCGCCGGGCCGCGGCCCACACCGGCGCCCTGGCGCTCGCCCACTACGACCTGGTCACCGAGGCCCACCCGGACGCCGCGGCGGGCCTGGCGCCCCTGCGGGCGGCCGTGCGGCAGCACATCGGGGCCGTGGCGGCGGGGCGCCCGCAGCCGCCCGCCGCCGCACCCGGTCCCGTCTCCACCGACCGGCCCACGGCCCTCAAGGAGCTGGCCGCCGCCGAGCGCCGCCGGGCCGACGCCCACGCCGAGGCGCTGCTCACCGCCGAACCGGAGCTGGCCCGGCTGCTGGCCTCCGTGGCGGCGGGCGCGGCGGCCCACGCGTATCTGCTGACCGAGCTGGCCAAGGAGACCCCGTCATGACCCTTCGCTCCGAGGACGAGGCCCCCTCCCCCGCGCTCACCGCCGCCCAGGCCGCGCTGGCCGCCGAACACGCGGCGGTCTACGGGTACGGGGTGCTCGGCGGCCGGGTGGAGGCAGGGCGGCGCACCGAGGCGCGCGCGGCGTACGACGGGCACCGCGCCCGCCGGGACACGCTCATGCGCACCGTGCGTGACCTGGGCGGTGCGCCGGTCGCCGCCGACGCCGCGTACGCTCTGCCCTTCGCGGTTGCCGACACCGCGTCGGCACTGCGTCTCGCCGCCGTCCTGGAGGACCGGGTGGCGGGCGTCTACGCCGATCTCGTACGGGCCACCGAAGGGTCCGCGCGCGCCGACGCGGCGGGCGCCCTCCGGGAGGCCGCCGTACGGGCGGCCCGCTGGCGGGGCGGCAACGTAGCCTTTCCGGGGCTCGCCGAGCGGGCCCGGGACACCGATCCGGCGGAGACGGGCCCGGTGGAGGCCGCGGGGGCACAGACCCCCTGAGCCTCGGGGCCGACCGAAGGACCGGAAAGGGAACACAGGACGTATGGGTTTCGAACCGCCGCAGCGCCTGGTGCGCGCGCTCGGCGAGATGTACGGGGACGGCACGGCGGCCGACTGGCTGGACCGGCTCCCCGCGCTCACCGAACGGGCCGTCGGCGCCGCCGGGCCGGACCTCGCCGTGGAGCGGGTGGCCGCCCCCGGCGGGCGCAGCGCCCTGGTGCTGCTGGTGCGGCGGGCCGACGGGACCCCGGCGGCGCTGAAGATCGCCCCGCCGCCCGCCGAGCCGGAGCGGGAGCGGGCGGCGCTGGCGCACTGGAACGGCTGGGGCGCGGTGAAGCCGCTGGAGCCGGACGCGGAGCTGTCGGGCTCCGGGGCGCTGCTGCTGGAGCGGCTGCACCACGAGGTGTCGCTGCGCTCGCTGCCCGAGGCCAAGGCGCTCCTGGAGGCGGCGGGCACGCTGCGGCGGCTCTGGGTGGAGCCGCCCGCCGGCCACCCCTTCGAGACGGTGGCCGAGCGGACCGGGCGGCAGGCCGGGGCAATGCGGGCGGCTGCCGAGGCCGACCCGGCGCTCGCACCCCTGGTGGAGGCGGCCCTCGCGGCCCGCACGGAACTGGTGGCGGCCTCCCCCGAACTCCTCCTCCTGCACGGCAACTTCCGGCAGAGCAAGGTGCTCGCGGGCGAGCGTGCCCCCTGGCTGACGGTGGGCCCGGAGCCGCTGGTGGGCGAGCGTGCCTACGACCTGGCGCGGCTGGTACGGGACCGGGCGGAGGACCTGGTCGCCTCCCCGGGCGGTGGGGCGACGGCCCGGCGCCGGGTGAAGAAGCTGGCGGAGTCCCTGGAGGTGGACCAGGCCCGGCTGCGCGGCTGGACGCTGTTCCGGGCGGTCGAGTCGGGGACCCGCGCGCTGACGGAGGGGCGGCGGCAGATGGGCGAGGTCAACCTGGAGTTCGCGGGCTGGCTGTAGCCGGTGAGGGCGTACGGGGAGGGCCCCTGGCGGGTGGTGTGCCGGGGCCTTCGCCGTACGACGGACGCCTCTGGGCAGGAGCCGTCCTCGTACGTTCCGGTACGGGGCGGAGGCCCCCACGCCGTGCAGCGTGGGGGCCTCCGCCGTGTCCGTACGGGAGCGGATCAGGCCAGGTCGGCCGTGAGGCGGGCGATCGCCTCGTCCACCGTCAGCTCCTCGCGCTCGCCGGTGCGGCGGTCCTTCAGCTCCAGGACGCCGTCGGCGGAGCGGCGGCCCGCGACCAGGATCTTCGGGACACCGATCAGCTCGGAGTCGGTGAACTTCACGCCGGGCGAGACGCCGGGGCGGTCGTCGACCAGGACGCGCAGGCCCGCCGCGTTGAGCTTCTCCGAGACCTCCAGGGCCAGCTCCGTCTGGAGGGCCTTGCCCGCGGCGACGACGTGGACGTCGGCCGGGGCGACCTCGCGGGGCCAGCACAGGCCCTTCTCGTCGGCGGTCTGCTCGGTGAGCGCGGCCACGGCGCGGGAGACGCCGATGCCGTACGAGCCCATCGTGACGCGGACGGGCTTGCCCTGCTGACCGAGGACGTCGAGCTGGAAGGTGTCGGCGTACTTGCGGCCGAGCTGGAAGATGTGGCCGATCTCGATGGCGCGGTCCAGGGTGAGGCCGGTGCCGCACTGGGGGCAGGGGTCGCCCTCCTCGACCACGACGACGTCCAGGTACTCGTCGACCTCGAAGTCGCGGCCCGCGACGACGTTCTTCGCGTGCTTGCCCTCCTTGTTGGCGCCGGTGATCCAGGCGGTGCCGGGGGCGACGCGGGGGTCGGCCAGGTAGCGGACCTTCTCCAGGCCCTGGGGGCCGACGTAGCCGCGTACGAGGTCGTCACGGCCGACGAAGTCCTCGGCGGTGACCAGCTCGACGACGGCGGGGGCCAGGTGCTCGCCCAGCTTGCCGAGGTCGACCTCGCGGTGGCCGGGGACGCCGACGGCCACGATCTCGCCGTCCACCTTGACCAGCAGGTTCTTCAGGGTGGCCGAGGCGGGGACGCCCAGGTGCTCGGCGAGGGTCTCGATGGTCGGGGTGTCGGGGGTGTCCAGCTCCTCCACCGCGCCGTGCGCCGAGCCGTCGACCGGGGCGAGCGCGAAGGTCACGGCCTCGGTGTTGGCGGCGTAGTCGCAGTTCGGGCAGTCCGCGAAGGTGTCCTCACCGGCGGCGGCGGGGGCGAGGAACTCCTCGGAGGCCGAGCCGCCCATGGCGCCGGAGACGGCGGAGACGATGCGGTGGTCCAGGCCCAGGCGCTCGAAGATCTTGATGTACGCGGCCCGGTGCAGGGCGTAGGAGTGCGCCAGGCCTTCGTCCGTGGTGTCGAAGCTGTACGAGTCCTTCATCTGGAACTCGCGGCCGCGGAGCACACCGGAGCGGGGGCGGGCCTCGTCGCGGTACTTCGTCTGGATCTGGTAGAGCATCACCGGCAGGTCCTTGTAGGACGTGCACTGGTCCTTGACGGTCTGGGTGAAGATCTCCTCGTGGGTGGGGCCGAGGAGATAGTCGCCGCCCTTGCGGTCCTTGAGGCGGAAGAGCAGGTCGCCGTACTCGTCCCAGCGGCCGGACGCCTCGTAGGGCTCCTTGGGCAGCAGGGCGGGGAGCAGGACCTCCTGGGCGCCGATGGCGTCCATCTCCTCGCGGACCACGCCTGAGATGTTGTCCAGGACCTTCTTGCCGAGCGGCAGCCAGGTCCAGATGCCGGCCGCGTTGCGGCGGACGTAACCGGCGCGGACCAGCAGCTTGTGGCTGAGCGTCTCGGCGTCCGCCGGGTCGTCGCGCAGTGTCTTGATCATCAATCGGGACATGCGCTGGACCTGGGCCATGATGAACTCCTGCTCGCGAAAGTGGTGAGGCCGAGGTTAACCGGGCGGTGCGGGCGGGCGGAAATCCATTCAGCCCGGGGGGCGCAGCAGCGGCAGGGGCGCGCCCATGACCGCGTACGGCAGCGGGGCGCTGGGGAAGACCACCTGGCGGGCCAGGTCGCGGTAGCCGAGGGCGTGGTAGAGCGCCCGGGCCGGGGAGTCGCGGTCGATCGCGGAGAGGATCGAGCGGGGCTGCGGGACGGCGTCGGTGATGGTGGTGATCAGGGTGCGGCCGATGCCGCGCTGCTGGTGGTCGGGGTGGACGTGCAGCTCGGTGATGACGAAGGAGTCGTCGAGCCAGCCGTCGGAGCCGGTGGCCCGGAGGTAGGGCTCGACGACGGTGGACCACCAGTGGGCGCGGTCGTTGGGCAGCCCGTAGACGAAGCCGACGAGCCGCCCGTCGGGGGTGAGGGCGCCGAGTGCGCGGGCCTGGGGGTGGTCGAGGTGGCGCAGGACGATGTGGCGGCGTACGTCGACCTCGTCCTGGCTCAGCCCGAAGGCGACCGCCTGGACGTGGAGGGCTTCGTCGACGCGTGCGGCCAGGTCGATCGGGCCGACCTCGATGCCGGGGTCCGCGGGGCCGTGCGCGGTGACTGGTGCCATGCGCGAACCCTACTGGCCGGGGCGGGCGGGCCGGTACGCGCGGCGGCCGGAACGGTACGCCCGAGGGCGCGTACGCGTACGGGGTCAGAAGCCGCGTACGCGTAAGGGGTCAGAACAGCACGCTCATGAAGGTGCCCGTCTCACGGAAGCCGACGCGGTGGTAGGCCTTGCGGGCGGGGGTGTTGTAGTCGTTCACGTACAGGCTGACGACGGGGGCGACGTCGGCCAGGGCGTAGCGCAGGACGGCGGCCATGCCGGTCTCGGAGAGGCCCTTGCCGCGGTGTTCGGGGGCGACCCAGACGCCCTGGATCTGGCAGGCCTGGGGGGTGGCGGCGCCGATCTCCGCCTTGAAGACGACCTTGCCGTCCTCGATCCGGGCGAAGGAGCGTCCGGCGCCGATGAGTTCGGCGACCCGGGCCTGGTAGAGGAGCCCGCCGTCACCGGCCAGCGGGGAGATCCCGACCTCCTCGGTGAACATCGCGACGCAGGCCGGCATCAGGACCTCCATCTCGTCCTTGCGGATGCGGCGGACGAGCGGGTCGGGGGTGATGTCGGCGGACGGGCTCTCGGTGACCATGAGGGGCTGGTTGGCGCGGACCTCGCGGGCGGGGCCCCAGCCCGGCTCCAGGAGCCGCCAGAGCAGGGCGGTGGGTTCGGCGGGGCCGACGATGGAGGAGCAGCGGCGGCCGGCCCGGCGGGCCCGGTCGGCGAAGGCGCGCACGGCCTCGGGCCCGGCGCAGATGGGGACCAGGTTGGCACCGGCGTAACAGAGGGAGCGGAGCCTGCCGTCCGCGTACCAGCCCCACATCTCGCCGCCCAGGCGCCAGGGGTCGAGCCCCGCGACCTGGACCCGGGACGTGACAAAAGCGTTGGCCACGGGCTCGCTCTCCAGGATGGCGAGCGCTGCGCCGAGGTCGCTGGGTTCGAGGACCCGGGTGGTGGTCTGCGTCAACACGAGGGGGCCTCACCATGCGGTCTGCTGATTTCCGCACTGTACCCAACAAGCCTCTTGAACGCTGCCCGGGTCCGGAACCGGACTCCCGGGGACCTCCTGGACACGCCGCCGCCCCGCCGGGCGCGGGGCCGGGCGGGGCGGTGAGGAGCTGTGCTGCAGGAGGTCAGGCGCCGATGGAGACCTGGGGCTCGCCGGACGGGATGCCGTCCTTCTCCATCTGCTCCGCGATCTTGAGGGCTTCCTCGATGAGGGTCTCGACGATCTTCGACTCGGGAACGGTCTTGATGACCTCGCCCTTGACGAAGATCTGGCCCTTGCCGTTGCCGGAGGCGACGCCGAGGTCGGCCTCGCGGGCCTCGCCGGGGCCGTTGACGACGCAGCCCATGACGGCGACGCGCAGCGGGACCTCCATGCCCTCCAGACCGGCGCTGACCTGGTCCGCGAGCTTGTAGACGTCGACCTGGGCGCGGCCGCAGGAGGGGCAGGAGACGATCTCCAGGCGGCGCTGCTTGAGGTTGAGCGCCTCCAGGATCTGGAGGCCGACCTTGACCTCCTCGGCGGGCGGGGCCGAGAGGGAGACGCGGATGGTGTCCCCGATACCCTCGGAGAGCAGCGCGCCGAAGGCCACGGCCGACTTGATGGTGCCCTGGAACGCCGGTCCGGCCTCGGTGACGCCGAGGTGGAGCGGGTAGTCGCTCTGCGCGGCGAGCTGGCGGTAGGCGTTGACCATGACGACCGGGTCGTTGTGCTTGACCGAGATCTTGATGTCGCCGAAGCCGTGCTCCTCGAAGAGGGACGCCTCCCACAGGGCCGACTCGACGAGGGCCTCGGGGGTGGCCTTGCCGTACTTCTTCAGGAGCCGCGCGTCCAGGGAGCCGGCGTTGACGCCGATCCGGATCGGGGTGCCGGTCTCGCCGGCCGCCTTGGCGATCTCCTTGACCTTGTCGTCGAACTGCTTGATGTTGCCGGGGTTCACGCGGACCGCGGCGCAGCCGGCGTCGATGGCGGCGAAGACGTACTTCGGCTGGAAGTGGATGTCCGCGATCACCGGGATCTGCGACTTCTTCGCGATGGTGGCGAGCGCGTCGGCGTCGTCCTGGGTCGGGCAGGCGACGCGGACGATCTGGCAGCCGGAGGCCGTCAGCTCGGCGATCTGCTGGAGCGTGGCACCGATGTCCGACGTACGCGTCGTCGTCATCGACTGCACGGAAACGGGCGCGTCACCGCCGACCGCGACCGAGCCGACCTGGATCTGTCGGCTGACCCTTCGGTCGGCGAGCTTGGTCGGAACGGCCGGCATTCCGAGAGAAATCGCAGTCATGCGCTGTGCATCCCCAAGGTGTGGATCAAGGTCCCGATGTCGGCGGGCTCCAGGCTTCGAGGTTACGGCACCGGAGCCGGGACGCACGCACCGTCTGGACAAGTCAACCAGATGGTGACCGACCGGACACGACGCGTGTGCCCGGTGGTCATGTGTGGGGCGGAAGGGACGACCCCGTCCAGGCCGGAAGACGACCCGTCCGGGCCGAATGGGGCAACCCCCTCCGCACCCCCACGTGTCGGATCATCAGCTGATCTTGACCGGATTCACGATGTCGGCCACCAGGACCAGCAGCGTGAAGCAGATGAAGAGCCCGGCGACCACATAGGCGACCGGCATCAGCTTGGCCACGTCGAACGGCCCCGGGTCCGGGCGCCGGAAGACCTTGGCCACATTGCGCCGCAGCGACTCCCAGAGCGCGCCCGCGATGTGCCCGCCGTCCAGGGGCAGCAGCGGCAGCATGTTGAAGAGGAACAGCGACAGGTTGAACCCCGCGAGCAGGAACAGCATCATCGCGACCTGGTTCTGGGCCGGGATGTCGAGGTTCATCACCTCGCCGCCGATCCGGGCCGCGCCGACCACGCCGACCGGCGAGTCGTCGGCCCGCTGGCCGTCGCTGAAGGCCGCGTTCCACAGGTCGGGGATCTTGGAGGGCAGCGCGATGATCGCGTCGACGCCGTTCTCGATCATGTCGCCCATCCGGACGACGGAGTCGCCGAAGGAGAGCGGCACGATCTCGGTCTGGGCGGCGAAGCCGAGGTAGCCGGCCTTGATGTACTGGTCGGGGATGACCTCGCCCCTGCCGTCCTTCTTCGCGACGGCGTTCTCGCGCAGGACGGCGTTGAGGGTGACCTCCTGGCCGCCGCGCTCGACGGTGATGGTGGCGGGACCGATGGTGTTGCGGATGCGGTCCGAGAGCGTCGCCCAGTCGTCGACCCGCCGCCCGTCGAAGGCGACGATCTTGTCGCCCTCCTTGAGGCCCGCGGCCTTGGCCGGGGAGACCGGGTCGGTGTCCTTGCAGGTGTCGCGCTTCTCGCTCTGCGCGATCACGCACTGCTGGACCCCGGCGACCTCGGTGGTCTGCGTCTGGAAGCCGAAGGTCATCGCGACGCCCATGAAGATGGCGACGGCGAGGATCAGGTTCATGAAGGGGCCGGCGAACATCACGATGACGCGCTTCCACGGCTTGCGCGTGTAGAAGAGCCGCTTCTCGTCGCCGGGCTCCAGTTCCTCGTACGCGGCGGAGCGGGCGTCCTCGATCATGCCGCGCCACGGTGAGGTGGAGCGGGCTTCGAGGCGGCCGTCGGCGCCGGGCGGGAACATCCCGATCATGCGGATGTAGCCGCCGGCCGGGATGGCCTTGATGCCGTACTCGGTGTCGCCCTTCTGCTTCGACCAGAGGGTGGGCCCGAATCCGACCATGTACTGCGGGACCCGGATGCCGAACATCTTGGCCGTGGAGAGGTGGCCCAGCTCGTGCCAGGCGATGGAGAACAGCAGGCCCACGACGAAGACGGCGATCCCCAGGACCGTCAGCAGGATCGAGGTCAGACTCATGCGCGCGCCTCCGCTGTCGCTTTCGCCGAGAGTTCCCTGGCCCGTGCGCGGGCCCAGGTTTCCGCTTCGAGGACGTCCGCGAGGCTGAGCGGGGTTCCCGGGGCGGGGGTGCCGTGTTCCGTCACCACAGCGGTGACCGTATCCATGATTCCGTTGAAGGGCAGCTGTCCGGCGAGGAAGGCATCGACGCACTCCTCGTTGGCCGCGTTGAAAACGGCCGGGGCCGTGGAGCCGAGCGTACCGACGTGGCGGGCGAGGCCGACGGATGGGAAGGCCTCGGTGTCCAACGGGAAGAACTCCCAGGTGGAGGCCTTGGACCAGTCGAAGGCGGGAGCGGCGTCCGGGACGCGCTCGGGCCAGCCGAGGCCGATGGCGATGGGGCCGCCCATGTCGGGCGGGGTGGCCTGGGCGAGGGTGGAGCCGTCGGTGAACTCGACCATGGAGTGCACGTACGACTGCGGGTGGACGACGACCTCGATGCGGTCGAAGGGGATGTCGTAGAGGAGGTGCGCCTCGATGACCTCGAGACCCTTGTTGACCAGCGTCGCGGAGTTGATCGTGATGACCGGTCCCATCGCCCAGGTGGGGTGGGTCAGGGCCTGCTCACGGGTGACGTCGGCCAGCTCCTCGCGCGTACGGCCCCGGAAGGGCCCGCCGGAGGCGGTGACGACGAGCTTGCGGACGTCGGCGCGTTTACCGGCCGCCAGTGCCTGGAAGAGCGCGGCGTGCTCGGAGTCGACCGGGATGATCTGGCCGGGGGCGGCGAGCGCCTTCACCAGCGGGCCGCCGACGATCAGCGACTCCTTGTTGGCGAGGGCGAGCGTGCGGCCCGCCTCCAGCGCGGCCAGCGTCGGGGCGAGCCCGATGGAGCCGGTGATCCCGTTGAGCACGGTGTGGCACTCGCTCGCGGCGAGCGTGGCCGCCGCGTCGGGCCCGGCGAGGATCTCGGGGAGCGGCTCCCCGGCCCCGTACCGCTCGCGCAGCGCCTCGCGCAGGGCGGGGACCGCGCCCGGGTCCGCGACGGCGACCGTGTTCACCCGCAGGAGGTGCGCCTGCTCGGCGAGGAGGGCGGTCCGGCCGCCGGCGGCGGAGAGCGCGGTGACCCGGAAACGGTCGGGGTTGCGCAGGACCAGGTCGATGGCCTGGGTGCCGATGGACCCGGTGGAGCCGAGGATCACCAGATCCCGGCGGCCGTCCGCGGTGTCGAAGAGGAGATGCGGATCGGCGAGGGGGGCGGGGCTGTCGCTCATGCCCCCATTGTTGCCGCTCCGGCTGTGTGCGTGGACAGCGCGTCCCGGTGGGGCGCGGATCGGGTACGGAGGGGGCGCGCACGGCGTACGGACGCGCCCCCTGCGCGGCGTGACTCAGCGGACGGGCCGGTGCTGGTTGTCGCGGGCGGAGGGGCCGGGGGTGGCGTCCGCGATCCAGGGGCCCTCGCCGCTGGGGTCGATGACGCCCTCCTCCAGCCAGGCGTACGTGCCGGAGAGGACCCCGTCCACCACGCGCCGGTCGAGGTCGTCGGTGTTGGACCAGAGCCGCCCGAACAGCTCCTCCACCCGGATGCGGGCCTGCTCGCAGAAGGCGTCCGCGAGCTGGTACGCCTCCCGGCCGTGCTCCCCCGCCCCGCGCAGATGCTCGGCGCGGACGCAGGCGGCGCTCATGGCGAAGAGTTCGGCGCCGATGTCGACGATCCGGCCGAGGAAGCCCTGTTTGGTCTCCATCCGCCCCTGCCAGCGGGACATGGCGTAGAAGGTGGACCGGGCGAGCTTGCGCGAGGAGCGCTCGACGTACCGGAGGTGCCCGGAGAGGTCGCGGTGGCCGGGCGGGTTGAACTCCCCGTACGTACGCGGCAGTTGCCCGGCCCCGGTGACGAGCCGGGGCAGCCAGCGGGCATAGAAGACGGCGGCGTTGGCACCGGCCCTGGCCTTGTCCGCGAGCGCCTTCTCCGGATCGATGATGTCACCGGCGACCTTGAGGTGGGCGTCGACGGCCTCGCGGGCGATCAGCAGGTGCATGATCTCGGTGGAGCCCTCGAAGATCCGGTTGATGCGCATGTCCCGGAGCATCTGCTCGGCCGGAACGGCCCGCTCCCCGCGGGTGGCGAGCGACTCGGCGGTCTCGAAGCCGCGCCCGCCGCGGATCTGGACCAGTTCGTCGGCGATGAGCCAGCCCATCTCGGAGCCGTACAGCTTGGCGAGGGCGGCCTCGATACGGATGTCGTTGCGGTCCTCGTCGGCCATCTGCGAGGAGAGGTCGACGATCGCCTCCAGGGCGAAGGTGGTGGCCGCGATGAAGGAGATCTTCGCGCCGACCGCCTCGTGCTTCGCGACGGGCCGCCCCCACTGCTCCCGTACGGCGGACCACTCACGCGCGATCTTCAGGCACCACTTCCCGGCGCCGACACACATGGCGGGCAGCGAGAGGCGCCCGGTGTTGAGAGTGGTCAGCGCGATCTTCAGCCCGGCGCCCTCGGGCCCGATCCGATTGGCGGAAGGGACCCGGACCTGGTGGAAGCGGGTGACGCCGTTCTCGATGCCGCGGAGCCCCATGAAGGCGTTGCGGTGCTCCACGGTGACGCCGGGGGCATCGGCGTCGACGACGAAGGCGGTGATGCCGCCGGGATGCCCCTCGGAGGCGGGCACCCGGGCCATGACCACCAGCAGATCGGCAACGACCCCGTTCGTCGTCCAGAGCTTCACCCCGTCCAGCAGATAATCGTTCCCATCGGGGACGGCGGTGGTGGCGAGGCGGGCGGGGTCGGAGCCGACGTCGGGCTCGGTGAGCAGGAACGCGGAGATGTCGGTGGTGGCGAGCCGGGGCAGGAAGGCGTCCTTCTGCTCCTGGGTGCCGAAGATCTTCAGCGGCTGCGGTACGCCGATCGACTGATGCGCCGAGAGCAGCGCCCCGATGGCGGGGCTCGCGGAGCCGACCAGGGCGAGCGCCTTGTTGTAGTACACCTGGGTGAGCCCGAGACCGCCGTACTTGGTCTCGATCTTCATCCCCAGGGCCCCGAGCCGCTTGAGCCCGTCGACCACCTCGTCCGGGATCTTCGCCTCGCGCTCGATCCGGGCACTGTCGACGTGCTCCTCGCAGAAGGCCCGCAGCCGCGCCAGGAACTCCTCGCCGCGCCGGATGTCGTCGGGCGGCGGCAGGGGGTGCGGGTGGATCAGATCGAGCCGGAACCGCCCCAGGAACAGCTCCTTGGCGAAGCTGGGCTTACGCCAGTCCTGCTCCCGGGCAGCCTCCGCGACCCGGCGCGCCTCACGCTCGGTGACCTTGGGTGCCTTGGGGACCTGGGGGGTGTTGTGTGGTGCGGACATGGGGCCTCACCTCGCTGGGCGTCACCAGGACGGACGGACCCTCGGACGCGCGGAATGCGTAGGAGCCGGGCTGCTCACTGGTCCGTATGTAACCCATGTACCCGGAGTTCGGCACCCCCACCAGCCCTGGCGCGGGGGTGGGGGCTGGCCGGGTGGGGTGGGTTGCGTACTGTGCGTGCCACACGAGCCCCGGAGGCCCCATGTCGCTGATACCCCCGCTGCTGGGCGCCGCCGTCTTCCTCTCCGGGCTGACGCTGGCGACGAACTACCGTGGAGCGGCTCGGTGGGTCGTGGAGGTCCTGCTGAACCCCGCCTATGCGGAGCCCCAGCTCCTGCGGCGCTACGCCCGGCGGGGCATCGAGCATCCGCAGATGGACTTCTACCGCGATGCTTCCTGGCACAGGCGGTCCGTACGTATCTGGGGCGCGCTCATGTCCGCCCTCGGCCTCTTTGCCGTGGCGATCAGCACCACGTTCCTGGTGCTCGGCTGAGTGACCGCTCCCCTCGGGCGTGCTGACCGGGCCGCAGGAGCCCCAGGTCGTAAACCCGGGGCTCCTGGGCGTGCTTGATCGGGGCGTCGACCGCCTCGTACTCCCATCGCGGGTACACGCCGCGACGAACAACCGATGATGGCCGTCAACGGGCTGCTCGGGGTGCAGCCTCACCAGGAGATCTACAGGGGGTCGACCGTGGAGCACAGCGCTGAGCGGGAGAACAGCGAAAGCGCAGCTCGGGCTCGCTACAACCGGGCCGTACAGCAAGAACGCCGAGCTCTGCGCGAGGCATTGCGCTCGGGCCTCCCTGCCGCCCACATGGGCTTGGGCGTAACCGTCATCGTCTTGATTGCCGTCGCCGGTTTCTCCGGCCCTCGGTGGACTTTGATCATTGCTGGCGCTCTCTCGGCCTGGTTCCTTCTTGCACTGGCGGTGATCCACATCAGCAGCGGCCGTGGCCGGGACGCCGTCCGTCGGGCCTACATTGCCACGTTCGGCTGGGGCAACTGGATCTGAACGCCCTTCGCCGCGGTCATGCACAGTGACAGCCCTCAGCTCGCCGCCGTCCTGGAAAGCATCCGGGTGCCTCGCACCGGACCCGGCCGTTCTCGTGTCCCGCCCCTGCGAGTGCGGGACGACAAGGCGTACTCGTCACGCACCAACCGGACTTACCTGCGAAAGCGCGGCATCCGGTGCACGATCCCCGAACCGGCGGACCAGGCTGCGAACCGCAAGCGACGCGAGAAGACCGGCGGTCAGCCTTTGGTGTTCGACCACGAGGACTACAAGGCTCGGGCCCGGCACGCGGTCGAGTGCGGAATCAACCGGCTCAAGCGCAACCACGCGGTCGCCACCCGGTTCGACGAACTCGCCGTCTGCTTCGAAGCCTCCGTCCTGATCGCCGCGATCGGCGAACGGCTATGAGCAGCCAGGACTATGTCTCGGGACGAAAGCATCGTGGGGTCATATTCCGCTGCCTAAGTGAAGGATCCGGCAGGATCCTGATCAACATAGGCTCCCGGATAAAGCCGACGGTACAGATCCGTGTCGTGCCGTGCCCTGTCTGCCAACCTCTGGTCGCCGCCAGACCGCTCACCCGGTGAGTCTGACCCCGAAAGACAGAAACGGCCGGAGCCCCCGCACAGTGGGCTCCGGCCGTTCGGTTCGCCGGCCTCTCGCCCGCCCTCGCTGTCCGGGCGGAAGGGCGGGCAGGAGGGGCGTCGGTGGGGTGTTACAGGGCGAGGCCCGTGAGGACCAGGACGCGCTCGTAGGTGTAGTCGTCCATCGCGTAGCGGACGCCCTCGCGGCCGACGCCGGACTGCTTGGCGCCGCCGTAGGGCATCTGGTCGGCGCGGTACGAGGGGACGTCGCCGATGATCACGCCGCCGACCTCCAGGGCGCGGTGGGCGCGGAAGGCGGTCTGGAGGTCGTGGGTGAAGACGCCTGCCTGGAGGCCGTACTTGGAGGAGTTGACGGCGGCGAACGCCTCGGCCTCGCCGTCGACCTTCTGGAGGGACATGACCGGGCCGAAGACCTCTTCGCAGGCGAGCTGCACGTCGCCGGGGAGGCCTGCCAGGACCGTGGGGGCGTAGGTGGCGCCGTCGCGCTTGCCGCCGGTGAGGAGTTCGGCGCCGGCGTCGACCGCCTCTGCGACCCAGGACTCGACGCGCTTCGCGGCGTCCTCGCTGACCAGGGGGCCGACGTCCGTGGTGGCGTCCGCCGGGTCGCCGGTGACCAGGGCCTCGACGGCGGCGACGATCTTCGGGACCAGGCGGTCGTAGACCGAGGCGTCCGCGATGACGCGCTGGACCGAGATGCAGGACTGGCCGCCCTGGTAGTTGGAGAAGGTGGCGATCCGGGTCGCCGCCCAGTCCAGGTCCTCGTCGGAGGCGTAGTCCCCGAGGACGACCGCCGCGCCGTTGCCGCCCAGTTCCAGGGTGCAGTGCTTGCGCGGCACCGACTCCATGATCGCGTAACCGACCGGGCCCGAGCCGGTGAAGGAGATGACCGGAAGGCGCTCGTCCTGGACCAGGGCGGGCATCTTGTCGTTCGGGACCGTCAGGACGGACCAGGAGCCCGCCGGAAGGTCGGTCTCGGCCAGCAGCTCGCCGAGGATGAGCGAGGAGATCGGGGTGGCCGGGGCCGGCTTGAGGATGATCGGGGCGCCCACGGCGATGGCCGGGGCCACCTTGTGGGCGCTGAGGTTGAGGGGGAAGTTGAAGGGCGCGATGCCCAGGACCGCCCCGCGCGGGAAGCGGCGGACCAGGCCCAGGCGGCCGGTGCCGCCGAGGTCGGTGTCCAGGCGCTGCGCCTCGCCGCCGTTGAAGCGGCGGGCCTCCTCGGCCGCGAACCGGAACACCGAGATCGCCCGGCCGACCTCGCCGCGCGCCCACTTGATCGGCTTGCCGTTCTCCGCCGAGATCAGCTGCGCGATCTCCTCGGTGCGCTCCCCCAGCCGCCGTACGACGTGGTCCAGCGCGGCCGCCCGTACGTGCGCCGGGGTCGCCGCGAACTCGTCGCGTACGGCGTGGGCGGCGGCGACGGCCTCCTCCACCTGGGCGTCGGTCGGCACGCTGACGGTGCCGACCAGGCGTCCGTCGTACGGGTTGGTGACGTCGAAGCTGTCGGCACCGGTGGCCCGGCGGCCGGCCACCCAGAAGGCGTGGGGCGAAGTCATGGAGGTTCCGGCCCTTCGGAGGTCGTAGGAGGTCGTAAGGAGATCGGGATGTACTACGTCGTGGGCGCCCTGGAGGCTCCCCTCTGTTGTCCCACGGTAGGGCGGGGCGGCCTCGATCGCGTTTAGCCGGGGTGGAGTGGGGGCGGCCTCCCCCTGCTACGGATTGGCAGGGGGACACGAGAAGGGGTTACTCCTCCGGTGGCGTTGCCGCCTCCGTCGCCTTCAGCGCCAGCCACAGCTCCATCCGCACGTCCGGGTCGTCCAGCGAGCGGCCCAGGATCTCCTCCACCCGGCGCATCCGGTAGCGCAGGGTGTGGCGGTGTACGCCGAGGTCGGCGGCGGCCGCGTCCCACTGGCCGTGGCGGGAGAGCCAGGCGCGCAGGGAGGCCACGAGGTCGCCGCGGCCCTTGGCGTCGTGCTCGTGCAGCGCGCGGAGCATGCCGTCGGCGAAGGCCCGTACGGCGTCGTCCGCGAGGAGCGGCAGGACCGAACCGGCGGCCAGCTCCTCGTGCTCGACCAGGGCCCTGCCCCGGCGGCGCGCGACCGAGAGGGCCTGCTCGGCCTGTTTGTACGCGGCGGAGACGGCGATCGGGCCGCAGGGGGCGGAGAGGCCCACGACCACGTCGCTGTCCTCGGCGCCCCCTTCGCGCGGGGCGCGGTCGTCCTGGGCCTCGGCGTAGGCCGCGCAGGCGGCGACCGCCACGCCGCCGTCGGCCGCCAGGACCACCACGCGCTCGCCCTCGGGGACCATGAGCAGCGCCTCGCCGGTACGGGCGGCGGCCGCCTCCATGGTCTCGGTGAGCAGTTCGTACGCGGCCGGCGCGGCGGCCTCCGCGATCAGCAGCCGGAAGGGGGCGTCGAGCAGCCCGCCGTACAGGTCCCCGGCGACCGCGCGGGCGTGGTCGGGCTGGCCGGCCAGCAGCATGCGCAGGACGGCGGCACCCAGGCGCTGTTCGGCGCCCTGGAGGGAACGGGAGCGGGCGGTGGTGAGGGTGAGCAGGGCGACGGCGGAGTGCACGGCGTACCGCTCGGCGGTGCCCGGGGCGGCGCCCGTACCGACGGCCAGGGCCCCGCGCGCCCGGCGGCCGGTGCCCAGCGACTGGAGCTCGACCCGGTCCTCGCTGTCCGCGACGACGATGCTGGCCGGGGCCGGGCGGTCCCGCAGCCGCTGGACGTCCGGGGTGAGGCGGGCGGCACGGCGGGCGGCCCAGTCGGGGGCGGCGGCGAGGACCGCGCCGGAGGTGTCGTACAGCGCGGCCCACCCGTCGACGTGGGCGGCGAGACGGGCGAGGAGGTCGGCGGGGCCGTCCCCGGCGAGCGCGGCCTTCGTCAGCTCGCGCTGGGCCTCGAAACCGGCGGTCACCGCGCGGTACTGGTCGGCGGCGATGGCGGCGGAGACGGCCTTGCTGATGGCGATGAACGGGGTGCGGCGGGGCACTTCGAGGAGCGGAAGGCCCGCTTCCTCGGCGGCCTCGACGAGCGCGTCCGGGATGTCGTCGTAGTTCACGCCGACCCCGAAGCCGACCCCAGCGACCCCCGCTCCGGCCAGCCGTCGTACGTACCGGCGCATGGACTCGGCGTTCTCGGCGTCCAGGTTGGTGGCGGTCACCAGGAGCAGTTCGCCGCCGTCCATGTACGGGACGGGGTCGGCCAGCTCGCTGGCGTGGGCCCAGCGCACCGGGGTGTCGAGCCGGTCCGCCCCCGCCCGCACCGTGAGCTTGAGCGCCGAGTGCTGGACGAGCGAGGCGAGCGTGGGGGGCATGGGACCGGAACCCTCGGTGTCGGTGGCGCCCGGCCGACGAGGGGGTTCGCCGGCCGGATCGATAGTGGGTATTTCGCCGTCCCGTATGAACGGCCTCCACCGATTCTGCCAGGGCGGCAGAGTTCCTGTAACCGCTCTCAGCCGTCCCCGTTCCGCAAGACGCCCTTATCGGCCGCCCAGCTCCACCAGCAGCGGCGGCGCGTGCTCGCCGTCCACCGTCGTCAGCCGGATCACCGCGTGCCCGGCCGGGACCGCGTACGCCAGCTCGGAGGCCGACCAGCGCTCCTTCTCCACCTGCCGTACGGTCACCGCGTCCGTGGTCACCGCCTTGCCCGTGACCAGCTTGCGCAGCGCGTGCAGGGCGCGGGTGAAGGGCTGGTCGGCGAAGACGGTGTGCTGGGCGACCTCGCGGGTCTCGACCCACTCCTTGCCCCAGGCCTCCGCGAACCGCTTGCCGTCCCAGGTGGTGATGCCGGAGAAGGCGGCCGTGCAGCCGACCGCGCCGAGCAGCGGGGTGTGCAGGGGTTCGGGGACGTCGTCGACGGTACGGAGGGTGAGGACGGCCCCCGCGTTGACCGAGCGCAGCCGGCGGATGCCGCGTACGGTCTCGGCGGTCACCGCGTGGGTCGCGTCGTCCAGCACCAGGCCCGCGAAGAGCGTGGTGTCCGTGCGGACCGCCGTGATCGCGGTGAACTGGGCGAGCAGGAGGCGGGTGAGGAGGCGGGAGGCCTCCGCGTGGCCGCGCTCGGGCAGGTCCACGCGGACCCGCAGCGGATACTGGCCGAGCGAGCGCAGTTCGAAGGGGCGGGCGTCGGGGCTGGTGGCGAAGAACCCGGCGAACGCGGGCCGGTCGAGCAGAGCGACCCGGTCCGCGAGGACGGGCGCGGGGTCGCCGGGGGCGCCCGCCTGCCGGGCCCGGGCCTCCAGCTCGCGGAGCATCGCGTGGTGCCCGGCGGCTTCGAGGGTGGCGCGGAGGGCGGCGAGCGCGGCCGGGGCTCCGTCGAGGAGTTCCCGCAGCTCCGGTACGGAGGGGAAGTGGCCGTGGGCCGCCCGGTACGGGCCCAGCAGCTGGGCGAGGACGGTGGCGGCGCGGCGGCTGTCCAGGCTGCCGACGTCTCCGACGAGCCCTTCCGCGAGGACGGCGGCGGCCTCGTCGGGGTCGCTGGTGCCGCCGTAGAGGTCCAGGTCGTGGGCGGAGGCGGGGTTGCCGACGCGGACGACGACGTCGAAGGCCTCGTCCGGGCCCAGCGGTGCCCCCGCGCCGCCGACGGCGAGGACGGCCGCCTGTCCGGCCAGGGCACGCAGCCCGAGGGCCTCGACGACGGGCCGCACCAGCCGGTCGGACTTGCCGGAGCCGGGCGGCCCGACGGCCAGCAGCGAGGTGCCGAGCAGGGTGGGGTCCAGGGCCAGGCCGGTGGAGCGGCGGGCGTAGGGGTTGTGCGGGTCCTCGGCGCAGCGCCCGATGCGGACCTGGCCGGTGAGCACGTCGTGGCGGGCGGTACGGCGGGGCAGGTCGCGTCGGCCCGAGGGGTGCAGGGCGGCGGCTCCCCCGGTGCGGAGGACGGCCTCGGCCAGGGGGGCGAGCCGGTCGGGGCTGCGGGTGGCCTCGGCCCAGGCGTGGCGGAGGCGGGCCACGTCCACGTCGTTCATCCGGCCGGTGCGGACCTCGGCGGTGAGGGTCTCGGCCGCGTCGGTCCAGCCGGCCGCCCGGAGTTCGGGCCAGCGGTCGGCGGAGGTCTCGGTGGCGGGGACCGGGTCGTCGGCGGGGGGCGGGGTGGCAGTCCCCCTGCGGGCGGCGATCAGCTCGCGCCAGCGGCCGAGGCGGGCGAAGGGCCAGAGGACGGCGGCGGCGATGAGTCCGTAGATGATGTTGACGACGGTCTGGCTCTGGTAGATCTCGCCGCCCGCCACGGCGGCGACGAGGACCAGGACCGGACGGACGACCGGCAGCGCCTCGTTCCAGACGAGCAGCTGGGTGAGGCCCGCCGCCACGGCCGCGGCGAGGGCGAGGAAGGGCTGCCCCCGGTCGACGACATGGCGGCGGAACAGCTCGGAGAAGTTGCCGATCCGGCCGCAGCCGTAGAGGAGGAGCCCGAAGAGGAGGGCCTCGTACACGGTGAGGGCGTCCGAGCCCTCGATGGTGCGGGGGCCGCCGGAGGTGCCCGGGTTCCACCACTCGCCCGGGGTGAAGAGCTTGAGCGGGACGAGCCGGTACGGGAGGTAGCCGTTGCGCCAGAGCGACCAGAGGAGGAGGGCGGAGAGGAGGGTGATGACGGCGCCCACGACGAGCGACCGGTCGGAGACCTCCTCGCCCTGCTCGGGCGGGCGCGGGGTGAACCCGAACCGCCAGACGCCCGGGGCCGCCCGGGGGCGGGGCGTCCGCAGCCAGACGTCGAGGGAGGCAGGTGGCTGCTCAGTGGGGGGCGGCGGGGTGGGGCCGGTGAGGTGGGCGGCGGGTGGCCCGGCCGGGGGCGGGATCGCGGGCACCCGTGGCGCCTCCGGCTCTCCGCTCCGCGGGCCCCAGGGCTGTCCCGACGAGGGTGTCCCCGTCCCCGGCACCTTCGGCGGCACCGCCGGCGGCAACGGCACCCCCGCCGGAGGCCCCGGCACCCTGCCCGCGCCCGTGCCCCGTACGCCCCGCGCGCCCTCGTCGTCCATGAACCACTGCCCCCTTGACCTGCCGGTCCGTCCGCTGCCCCGGTCAATCTAGTGCGCGCACACGGGGAGTTCAGCAACCCGCCCGAAGAGTGACCGTCCCGGGCCGTCCCGGGCCGCCCCCGCACCCGCATCGCGCCAGGTCGGCGGGGTCCGGGCCGCCGTCCTGTCCGCCGCGGACAACGACACGCACCCACCACTCCCGATCGGAGCATGCCCGGGCCCCTCCCCCGCCCCTAGCCTGCAGAAAGAAGAGCGTCCGAAACACCCCCAGGAGCCCCTCATGACCGCCATTCCGCAGGAGCGCCGCGTCGTCACTGCCATCCCCGGCCCGAAGTCGGCCGAGCTTCAGGCTCGCCGTGTCGCGGCCGTCGCCGCAGGTGTGGGCTCCACCCTGCCGGTGTTCACCGCCCGCGCGGGCGGCGGGATCATCGAGGACGTGGACGGCAACCGGCTGATCGACTTCGGCTCCGGCATCGCCGTGACCTCGGTCGGCGCCTCCGCCGAGGCCGTCGTACGCCGCGCCTCCGCGCAGCTCGCGGACTTCACCCACACCTGTTTCATGGTCACGCCGTACGAGGGGTACGTCGAGGTCTGCGAGCAGCTGGCCGAGCTGACGCCGGGCGACCACGCGAAGAAGTCGGCGCTGTTCAACTCGGGCGCCGAGGCCGTCGAGAACGCGGTGAAGATCGCCCGCGCCTACACCAAGCGCACCGCCGTCGTCGTCTTCGACCACGGCTACCACGGCCGGACGAACCTCACGATGGCGCTGACGGCGAAGAACATGCCGTACAAGCAGGGCTTCGGCCCGTTCGCCCCCGAGGTCTACCGCGTCCCGGTCGCCTACGGCTACCGCTGGCCGACCGGTGCCGAGAACGCCGGTGCCGAGGCGTCCGCCCAGGCCATCGACGAGATCACCAAGCAGATCGGCGCGGAGAACGTCGCGGCGATCATCATCGAGCCGGTGCTCGGTGAGGGCGGCTTCATCGAGCCGGCCAAGGGCTTCCTCCCGGCGATCGCGCAGTTCGCCAAGGAGAACGGCATCGTCTTCGTCGCGGACGAGATCCAGTCCGGCTTCTGCCGCACCGGCCAGTGGTTCGCCTGCGAGGACGAGGGCATCGTCCCGGACCTGATCACCACCGCCAAGGGCATCGCGGGCGGTCTGCCGCTCTCCGCCGTGACCGGCCGCGCCGAGATCATGGACGCCGCGCACGCGGGCGGCCTGGGCGGTACGTACGGCGGCAACCCGGTCGCCTGCGCCGGTGCGCTCGGCGCGATCGAGACGATGCGCGAGCTGGACCTGAACGGGAAGGCCAAGCGCATCGAGGAGGTCATGAAGGACCGCCTCGCACAGATGCAGGCGAAGCTCCCGAACGGCGACATCATCGGTGACATCCGGGGCCGCGGCGCGATGATCGCGATCGAGCTGGTGAAGTCCGGCACGAAGGACCCGAACCCGGAGGCGGCCGGCGCGCTCGCCAAGGCCTGCCACGCCGAGGGCGTCATGGTCCTGACCTGCGGCACCTACGGCAACGTGCTGCGCTTCCTGCCGCCGCTGGTGATCGGTGAGGACCTCCTCAACGAGGGCCTGGACGTCATCGAGCAGGCATTCGGCACGCTCTGATCCCTCGAACCCGGGCGCGTACGGAGGCGGCTCCGCGCCGCTGCCGTACGGCGTCCGGGTGAGGGCCTGTGAAGAAGGTGTGCGGGGGCGATGGCGGGTGGCGGCTGCGGCTGTCGGCCGCCCCCTCACTGCCGTACGGTTTCTGCAGATGAGAGAAACACATCGCCCGCGGGAGACCGCGGGGGATTCCGGGCCGGAGCTTCCCCGGCGCCGTCCCGGGCGTGCCTCTGTGCACGGCACCGGAGCCTCCGGCTCCGGGACTCCTCACCGATCGGACGGCCGCCCGCCCCACACCCCCCGGGGCGCGCGGCGACCCGGTCCCGTCGGCCATCCCGGAACAACCCCCCTGTTCCCGGGTGGCCGGCCTCTCTCGTTCTCGCCCCGCTGGTGGCCCTGGTGGTCCTGTTCGGGCTGATCACCTGGCAGGTGGCGGCCGACGGCCCGCTGGTCCGGCTGGACGAACGCGTCGGCGAGAGCCTGTTCCGGCGCGGCCCCGCCGCCCTGACCCAGCTCTTCTCGGACCTCGGCGGGGTGCCGGTGGCGCTCCCGGTGCTGGTCTGCGCGATCGCGTACGCGCTGTGGCGCGGGGCCAGGCGGCTGCCGGTGTACGCGGCCCTCACCATGGCGGCCGTGCCCGCGCTGGTGATCCCGCTGAAGGTGGCCACCGCCCGGCAGGGCCCGCTGACCGAGGCCGTCAACTACTACCCGTCGGGCCATACGGCGACGGCGGCGGTGGCGTACGGGGCGTCCGCCCTGCTCCTCCTCGCGGTGGACCGGCCGACGCGGCTGCGCGCATGGCTGACGCCCGCCGCCGCGGTGCTGCTGACCGCGGCGACGGGCGTCGGACTGGTGCTGCACGGCTACCACTGGCCCCTGGACGTGCTGGCGAGCTGGTGCCTGGGGCCGGTGCTGCTGGCGCCGCTGTGGTGGGCGGCCCGCCGCCGGACCGCGAACGGTCGCTGAGCGGCCCGGCGACGGGCATCCGTCAGTACGTCGGCGCCCGTCAGTACGTCGGCGTCCGTCAGTACTTCTTGTGCAGGCAGGCCCAGGTCATGTCACCGACGATGCCGTCCCACTGGGAGGGCGAGTTCGGGTAGCAGCGCTTCTGCGCCTTGATCACGGCGGCCTTCGTCTTGGGCCCGAACGCGCCGTCCTGAGCCACCGTGTAGCCGTGCCGCACGTTCAGCAGACACTGGGCGTGCTTCACATGACGGTTGTTGTCACCCGACTTCACCAACGGGTGCGTCCCCGCGTACACGCACCCGGGCACGGTCATCACTCCGATCTGGCCACCGGCCGCGGGTGCCGGGCTCGCCGCCACGGCGGGGGTGCCGAGCGCCCCCAGTCCCAGCAGGGCCGCGGTCGACAGCCCGAGGGCCAGCTTCTTGGTCAGCACGATGTGTCCCCTTCTCATCAGGTCTCCCCCTGGGCATCGGTTGCCCGAAGGGCGGCCCGGCCGGGAGCGGGGAAAGCCTGCTCCCGGCCGTCGGCGCCGTGGCAACACTGATCGGCGGACGAGCGTCCCAGGAAGTCCTGCCGGGGTTCCCGGGAATTCCCGGGATGCCTCCCGCCCCTGATCAGGCGGTCCCGGATCACCCCGGGACGGGACACCGGGGCACCACCGGGCACAGGACGGGAAGGGACGGGACGAGGGACGGCATGGGACGCGGGGAGCGAGAGCCAACGGGGCCCGAGGGCTGGGGAGTTCAGGTCGGGAGCCGGGCTCGTCCCGGGCCCGGCATGGGTGATGCCCGGCGCCGGGGTCCTCTTCACCCCGGCGTCGGGCATCGGTCTGGTGGGCGTACGGCCGGGTGCTGCGGCCGGCCGTAGGCCGGTCGGTCAGCGACCGAAGTAGGAGTTGAAGTTGCGGCTGAACTCCCAGTTGTTGAACCGGTCCCAGTTGATCGACCAGGTCATCAGGCCGCGCAGATCCGTCCAGGTGCCGTGCGTCTGGTACGAACCGCAGTCGGTCTTCTTGATCAGGCAGTTGAGCGCCTTGTTGACCTCGGCCGGTGAGGTGTGGCCGTTGCCCGCGTGGGTGGAGGCCGGGAGGCCGATGGCGACCTGGTCGGGGCGCAGGCCCGGGAAGACGCGGCTGGTGTCGCCCGCGACCGGGAAGCCGGCGAGCAGCATGTCGGTCATGGCGATGTGGAAGTCCGCGCCGCCCATCGAGTGGTACTGGTTGTCCAGCCCCATGATCGGGCCCGAGTTGTAGTCCTGGACGTGCAGCAGGGTCAGGTCGTCGCGCAGGGCGTGGATGACCGGGAGGTACGCGCCGGCGCGCGGGTCCTGGCCGCCCCAGGGGCCGGAGCCGTAGAACTGGTAGCCGAGCTGGACGAAGAAGGTCTCGGGCGCCATCGTCAGGATGAAGTCGGAGCCGTACTTCGCCTTGAGGGTCTTCACCGCGGAGATCAGGTTGACGATCACCGGCGAGGTCGGGTTGCGGAAGTCGTTGTCCCCGGTGTTCAGCGAGAGGGAGTGGCCCTCGAAGTCGATGTCGAGGCCGTCCAGGCCGTAGGTGTCGATGATCTTCGAGACCGAGGTGACGAAGGCGTCCCGGGCGGCGGTGGAGGCGAGCTGCACCTGGCCGTTCTGGCCGCCGATGGAGATCAGGACCTTCTTGCCCGCGGCCTGCTTGGCCTTGATCGCGGCCTTGAAGTCCGCCTCGGACTCGACGTTCGGGCACTCGGTGACCGGGCAGAGCGAGAAGCGGATGTCGCCGGAGGTGACGGTGGTGGGCTCACCGAAGGCGAGGTTGATGACGTCCCAGGAGTCGGGCACGTCCGCCATGCGGGTGTAGCCGGAGCCGTTGGCGAAGCTGGAGTGGAGGTAGCCGACGAGCGCCCGTGCGGGCAGCTTGCCCCCGCCGCCCCCGCCGCCCTCGGTGGTGGTCACGGCGAGGCCGGCCGACTTCGCGGACTCGCCGGCCGCGTTGGTGGCGGTGACCTGGAAGGTGTACGCGGTGGAGGGGGTCAGCCCGGTCACCGTGGCGGCGGGGCCGGTGGCCGAGGCCACCTTCGTACCGCCTCGGTAGACGTTGTAGCCGGTCGCGCCGGAGACGGCGTTCCAGGAGAGGGCGACCGAGGAGGAGGTGAGCGCGGTGGTCCGCAGGCCCGCGGGGACGGCCGGGACGACCACGGGGTCGCCGCCGGGGCCGACGAGGGTGAGGTCGTCGACGTAGTGGGCGGGCGTGCCGTACCAGCCGTGGGTGTAGACGCTGACGGAGGTGGTGTTGGGGCCGGTGGTGAAGCTGGTGGTGAGCTGCTTCCAGGCGCCCGGGGACTGGGTCCAGGTGGAGACGTCGGTGGTGCCGGTGCCGGTGGCGCCGAGGTAGACGTGGCTGCCCTGCACCCAGGCGCTCAGCGTGTAGCGGGAGTTGGGCTTCACCGTGACGCTCTGGGAGCACCGGGCGTTGTCGTTGCCCGCCGGGGTCGCCTTCAGGGCCGCCGTGCCGCTGCGTACGGGGGTGGAGACGGCCGCCCCGCTGGCGGCGGTGCAGCTCCAGCCGTCGAGGCCCGCCTCGAAGCCGCCGTTGCGGGCCACGTCCACGTCGGCCGCGCTCGCTGCCGGTGCCGTGGCGACCAGGGCACCGGCGGCGAGCACCGCGGCCGTACAGGTGGCCAGAAGTCCGGAAAATCTGACGGTTGGTCCGGTGCGTCCCACAACAGCCTCCGTGCAGGGGGGAATTGGGTGTGGCGTGCGCACAACATGGTCCAGACCAATCAGGTTGTCAAGACCTCTGGCAGCCGGTCACCCCTCCTCGTGGCCGTCCCGGGCCTCCGGAGGCCACCCGCCCCCGCGGTCGTGCCGGGACGCCGCGGCCCCGGCCGCCTCGTGCATCGCGAGCTCCAGCAGCCCGGCGTCCGTGAGGGTCCCCGAGCCGTCCGGCGGGATCAGCCAGCGCACTCCCCCGGCCGCCCGGCCCGGGTGGGGAACGACGATCCAGGTGCCGGGGCCCGCGCCCCGGATGCCGGTCCCGAGCCAGCGGGACGCGGTGCCGGGCGGGACGAAGAAGCCCATGCGGGACTCGCCGAAGTCGGCGAGGACCGGGCCCGGCCGGTCGATGAGGCGGGAGAGCACGTCGAGCGTCGGATATCCCAGCTCCCCCGGCAGGATCAGCACGTCCCAGCGCTTGCCGGCGGGGAGGAGCGCGATCCCCTGCGGATTGCGCTCCCACTCCCACCGGCAGGCACCCGGATCCGGTGCCACCGATGTGAGCCACTCGACCGCGGCCCTGGTCTCCGAGCCAGTCATGGCCTGCCTCCCGTTGACGTGGACACCGGCAGGGTCCTGCCGGTGCGTTCACGTGCGAGAGAGCGTCGGGCGCCAACTATGACGCGGGTTCAGGCTACTTGTTGGTAGTGAACTGGGTCACACTGTTGGACAAGGTGTCAGCTGTCGAAGCCCAGACCCAGCTTGTCCATGGTCTTCAGCCACAGATTGCGGCGGCCCCCGTTGTCGTCGGCGCGGGCGAGCGACCGCCGGGTGATCTCGATCCCGGCCCAGGCGAACGGCTCCGGCGGGAACGGCATCGGCTTGGAGCGGACCATCTCCAGCCGGGTCCGCTCGGTCTCCTCACCGGCGAGGAGATCGAGCATCACATCAGCCCCGAAACGCGTCGAGCCGACGCCGAGACCCGTATATCCGGCGGCGTACGCGACCCGCCCCTGATGGGCCGTGCCGAAGAACGCGGTGAAACGGGAACAGGTGTCGATCGCCCCGCCCCAGGCGTGCGAGAAATTCACCCCGGAAAGCTGCGGAAAACAGTCGAAGAACTGCCCGGCGAGCTTCAGGAACGTCTCCGGCCGCTGGTCCAGATCGGCGCTGAGCTTTCCGCCGTACGGATAGATCGCGTCGTAGCCGCCCCACAGGATCCGGTTGTCGGCGGAGAGCCGGAAGTAATGGAACTGATTGGCGCTGTCACCGAGTCCCTGACGGCCCTTCCAGCCGATGGATTCCAGCTGCTCGGGGGTGAGCGGTTCGGTCATCAGCGCGTAGTCGTAGACCGGCACGGTGTACGGGCGGACCCGCTTGACGAGCGAGGGGAAGATGTTGGTGCCGAGCGCGACCCGGCGGGCGAAGATCCGCCCGTACGGTGTCCGCACCGCCATCCCCTCGCCGGAGCGGACCAGGTCGAGGCCCCGGGTGCCCTCGTAGATCCGTACGCCCAGCTCCCGGCAGGCCCGCTTCAGGCCCCAGGCGAGCTTGGCCGGGTGCAGCATCGCGACCCCGCGGCGGTCCCAGAGGCCGCCGAGGAAGGTGGGCGAGTCGACCTCGGCGCGCACGGCGTCCCGGTCCAGGAAGTCCACGCCCGTGATGCCGAGCGCGACGATCTCCTGGTGCCATTCCCGCAGCTCATCGACCTGGTACGGCTCGGTGGCGACATCGATCTCGCCGGTCCGCTCGAACTCGCAGTCGATGCCGTAGCGGGCGACGGCGGCCTCGATGGCGTCGAGGTTCCGCGCGCCCAGCTCCTCCAGCTTCGCGATCTCGTCCGGCCACCGCTCGACGCCGTTGGCCAGGCCGTGGGTGAGGGAGGCGGCGCAGAAGCCGCCGTTGCGGCCCGAGGCGGCCCAGCCCACCTCGTGCCCCTCGATGAGGACGACGTCCCGCTCCGGGTCGCGCTCCTTGGCGATGAGCGCGGTCCACAGTCCGCTGTAGCCGCCGCCGACGACCAGGAGGTCGGTGTGCTCGTCGCCCGTGAGGGCGGGGAGGGCGGCGGGCTTTTCCGGGTCGTCGAGCCAGTAGGAGACCGGCTTGGCGCCGGAGAGGGATTGTGCAGCGATACGCATGGCAGCTGGGGCCATGGTTTCCAACTCCTTCAGGGATGTTCAGTTCCGTGCACTGCTCTTCCGGCGGCTCGCGATGAGCTGGCCGACGAGCACCACCATTACCGCAATGATGAACATGGCGGTGCCGATGACGTTGATCTGGACGGGCGTGCCGCGCTGTGCCGAACCCCAGACGAACATGGGGAAGGTGACGGTGGAGCCCGCGTTGAAATTCGTGATGATGAAATCGTCGAAGGAGAGCGCGAAGGCGAGCAGCGCGCCCGCCGCGATTCCCGGTGCGGCAATCGGAAGGGTCACCCGGACAAAAGTCTGTACGGGCCCCGCGTAGAGGTCGCGGGCGGCTTCCTCGAGCCGTGGGTCCATCGACATGACGCGCGCCTTGACGGCGGTCACCACGAAGCTGAGGCAGAACATGATGTGCGCGATCAGCACGGTCCAGAAGCCGAGCTGGGCGCCCATGTTCAGGAAGAGGGTGAGCAGCGACGCGGCCATGACGACCTCGGGCATCGCCATCGGCAGGAAGATCAGCGAGCTGATCGCGCCGCGCGCCCGGAAGCGGTAGCGGACCAGCGCGAAGGCGACCGCCGTGCCGAGCGCGGTGGCGCCCAGGGTGGCCCAGAAGGCGATCTGGAGGGAGAGCGAGAGCGAGCCGCAGAGGTCCGCGACCCCGCAGGGGTCCTTCCAGGCGTCCAGCGAGAACCGCTGCCACTCGTAGTTGAACCGCCCGTTGGGCTTGTTGAACGAGAACACCATCACGACGATGTTCGGCAGGATCATGTACGCGAGGGTCAGCAGACCCACGATGACGACCAGGTTCCGGCGTATCCAGCGCAGTACGGGCATCAGACCAGGTCCTCCGTCCCGGAGCGGCGGATGTAGAAGGTGACCATCAGCAGGACGATCGCCATGAGGATGAACGAGAGCGCGGCGGCCGTCGGATAGTCCAGGACCCGCAGGAACTGGCTCTGGATGACGCTGCCGACCATCTTGGTGTCGGTGGAGCCCAGCAGTTCGGCGTTGACGTAGTCGCCGCTGGCCGGGATGAAGGTCAGCAGGGTGCCGGAGACGACGCCGGGCATGGAGAGCGGGAACGTCACCTTCCGGAAGGTGGTGGCGGGGGTGGCGTAGAGGTCGCCCGCCGCCTCGTGGAGCCGGCCGTCGATCCGCTCCAGCGAGGTGTAGAGCGGCAGGATCATGAACGGCAGGAAGTTGTACGTCAGGCCGCAGACGACCGCCATGGGCGTGGCGAGGACCCGGTTGGACTCGGTCCAGCCGAGCCAGCTGGTGACGTCCAGGACGTGCAGGGTGTTGAGCACGTCCACGACCGCGCCGCCGTCGGCGAGGATCGTCTTCCACGCCAGCGTACGGATGAGGAAGCTGGTGAAGAACGGGGCGATGACCAGGACCAGCACCAGGTTGCGCCAGCGGCCCGCCTTGAAGGCGATGAGATAGGCCAGCGGGTAGCCGAGCAGCAGGCAGAGGATCGTGGCGGTGCCCGCGTACAGCAGGGACCGGATGAACTGCGGGTAGTACTCGCGCAGCGCGTCCACGTACGTCTGGAAGTGCCAGGTCACCTCGAAGCCCTGCTCCAGGGAGCCGGTCTGTACGGAGGTGGAGGCCTGGTAGACCAGCGGCAGGGCGAAGAAGACGAGCAGCCAGAGGATGCCGGGGAGCAGCAGCCAGTAGGGGACGAGCCGTTTGCGGGTGGAGGGCTTGCGGAGCGTCAGCTCCCGGGGCCCCTCGGGGGTCGGCGCGGGCGGCGCCTCGGTGGCGCTCACTCCGCGTCCTCCACGCTCGTCGCGCCCGCGTCGATGTCCTGGGCGGCGTCGAGGCCGAAGGTGTGGGCCGGGTTCCAGTGGAGGACCACCTCGGCGCCGGGGACCAGGCGCGTATCGCGCTCGATGTTCTGCTCGTACACCTGGAGGGCGGTTCCGGCCGGGCTCTCGACGACGTACTGGGTGGAGACGCCGATGAAGCTGGAGTCGGTGATGCGGCCGGTGACCCGGTTGCGGCCCGCCGCGACGGTGTCGGCGTCGTCCGCGTGGGCGAGGGATATCTTCTCCGGCCGGATGCCGAGGAGGAGCCGGTCGCCACTGCTGGTGGGGGCCGAACATCGCTCGCGGGGCAGGGTGAGCTTGCCGCCGCCGGCCGCCACGACCAGGTCGCTCCCGGTGGAGACGATCTCGCCCTCGATGAGGTTGGAGGTGCCGAGGAAGTTGGCGACGAAGGTGGTGCGGGGGTTCTCGTAGAGGTCGGCGGGGGCGCCGAGCTGTTCGACGCGGCCGCCGTTCATCACCGCGACGGTGTCGGCCATGGTCATGGCCTCCTCCTGGTCGTGGGTGACGTGCACGAAGGTGATGCCGACCTCGGTCTGGATGCGCTTGAGCTCCAGCTGCATCTGGCGGCGGAGCTTGAGGTCGAGGGCGCCGAGCGGTTCGTCGAGCAGCAGGACCTGCGGGTGGTTGATGAGCGCGCGGGCGACGGCGACGCGCTGCTGCTGGCCGCCGGAGAGCTGGTGCGGTTTGCGGCGGGCGAAGTCCCCGAGCTGGACGAGGTCGAGCATCTCGTCGACCTGCTTCCTCACCGACTTGATGCCGCGCCTGCGGAGTCCGAAGGCCACGTTCTCGGCGATGTCCAGGTGCGGGAAGAGGGCGTAGCTCTGGAAGACGGTGTTGACCGGCCGCTTGTACGGGGGCAGGTCGGTGATGTCCTTCTCCCCGAGGAGCACCGTGCCGGTGGTGGCCTCCTCCAGCCCCGCGATCATCCGCAGGGTGGTGGTCTTGCCGCAGCCGGAGGCGCCGAGCAGGGCGAAGAAGGAGCCCTGGGGGACGGTCAGGTCGAGCGGGTGCACGGCGGTGAAGGAGCCGTAGGTCTTGCTGATGCCGGCGAGGCGGACATCGCCGCCGGCGGTCTGCTGCTGTGTCATGGGTCGCGGTCCCGGTGTGTTCGGTGAGGTGAGGAAGGGGGTGACCTGGCGGAAGGGGAGCGGCCCGCGGCGGGGCCGGTGGCCGGGGCGCCGGGTCAGGCGCCGATGAGTTTGGCGAACTTCTCCTCGTACGCCGTCTCTTCCTCCGTACTCAGGGAGCGGAAGGCGCGGGACTTCGACGCCATCTCCCTGTCGGGGAGGATCAGGGTGTTGGAGGCCATCGACTCGTCGATCTTGGCGAGTTCCTCGCGTACGCCGTCGACCGGGCAGACGTAGTTGATGTACGCGGCGAGCTGGGCGGCGACCGGGGGCTCGTAGTAGTAGTCGATGAGCTTCTCGGCGTTGGTCTTGTGCCGGGCCTGGGCGGGGACCAGGAGGCTGTCGCTGGAGATGATGTAACCGGCGGCCGGGATGGTGAACTTGATGTCCGGGTTGTCGGCCTGGAGCTGGATGATGTCCCCGGCCCAGGCGACGCAGGCGGCGATGTCGCCCTTGCTGAGGTCGGCGGTGTAGTCGTTGCCGGTGAAGCGGCGGATCTGCTTCTTGTCGACGGCCTTCTGGAGCCGCCCGATCGCCCCGTCGAAGTCGGCGTCGGTGAACTTCCCCGGGTCCTTGCCCTGGTCGAGCAGGGTCATGCCGACGGTGTCGCGCATCTCGGAGAGGAAGGAGACGCGGCCCTTGAGCTTCGGGTCGTCGAGGAGCTGGGTGACGGAGTCGACCTTGCGGCCGCCGGTGGCCTTCGCGTTGTACGCGATGACCGTGGGGATGCCTGTCCAGGGGTAGGAGTAGGCGCGGCCGGGGTCCCAGTCGGGGCTGCGGAACTGGGCGGAGACGTTGGCGAAGGCGTGCGGGAGGTTGGAGGCGTCGAGCTTCTGGGCCCAGCCGAGCCGGATGATCCGGGCGGCCAGCCAGTCGGTGACGCAGATGAGGTCGCGTCCGGTGTCCTGCCCGGCCGCGAGCTGCGGTTTGATCTTCCCGAAGAACTCGACGTTGTCGTTGATGTCCTCGGTGTACTTGACCTTGATGCCCGTCCGCTCGGTGAAGGCCGCGAGGGTGGGGCGGCTCTTCTCGTCGTCGCTGACGTCCATGTACTCGGTCCAGTTGGAGAAGTTCACCACCTTCTCCCGCTCCGAGTGGTCGTCGGCGGCGGCTGCTCCCTCGGCGCGTCCGGCGGGCGGGATGCCGCAGGCGCCGAGGGTGGCTATGCCGCCCAGCGCGAGGGCGCCCATGCCGGAGGCGCGCAGCAGGGAGCGGCGGGTGAGGGCGCCCCTACCGTTGGTCAAGGACCGCCTCATGGCCGCCAGTTGGACCGGCGTGAGGCGCTCGGGCTCGTAACTCTCCATACGCGTTTGCCCTTTCGGGTGGGAGGCCGCGGGGGCCCGCGGTCGTGGTCGGCCCCCGGGATGCGGCAGCTTCTATCGGTCCCCGAAGATCGTGCGGTGCCAGTCCTTGCGGGCGACCGCGGTGTTGTCGTACATGACGTGCTTGACCTGCGTGTATTCCTCGAAGGAGTACGCCGACATGTCCTTGCCGAAGCCGCTGGCCTTGTATCCGCCGTGCGGCATCTCGGAGAGGATCGGGATGTGGTCGTTCACCCACACACAGCCCGCCTGGATCTCGCGGGTGGCGCGGTTCGCGCGGTACAGGTCGCGGGTCCAGGCGGAGGCGGCCAGTCCGTACGGGGTGTCGTTGGCGAGGGCGATGCCCTCGTCGTCGGTGTCGAAGGGGAGGACGACCAGGACCGGGCCGAAGATCTCCGACTGGACGACCTCGCTGTCCTGGGCGGCGTCCGCGATGAGGGTCGGCCGGTAGTACGCGCCGTCCGCCAGTTCCCCGCCGGGGGCCTCGCCGCCGGTGACGACCCGGGCGTAGCCGCGGGCGCGCTCGACGAAGGCGGCGACCCGGTCGCGCTGGGCGTGGCTGATGAGGGGGCCGAGGTCGGTGGACGCGTCGAAGGGGTCGCCGAGCCGGACGGTCTCCATGAGGGCGGCCACATCGCGGACGAAGGCGTCGTACAGCGGGCGCTGGACGTAGGCGCGGGTGGCGGCGGTGCAGTCCTGGCCGGTGTTGATGAGCGATCCGGCGACCGCGCCGTGGACGGCGGCCTCCAGGTCGGCGTCGTCGAAGACCACGAAGGGGGCCTTGCCGCCCAGCTCCAGGTGGAGGCGTTTGACGGTGGCGGTGGCGATCTCCGCGACCCGCTTGCCGACGGCGGTGGAGCCGGTGAAGGAGGTCATCACGACGTCCGGGTGGCCCACCAGGTGTTCACCCGCGTCCTTGCCCGCGCCGGTGATGATGTTGATGACCCCGTCGGGGATACCGGCCTCGGTGGCGGCCTGGGCGAACATCAGCGAGGTGAGCGGGGTCAGCTCGGCGGGCTTGAGGACGATGGTGTTGCCCGCGGCGACGGCCGGGAGGATCTTCCAGGCGGCCATCTGGAGCGGGTAGTTCCAGGGGGCGATGGAGCCGACGACGCCGATCGCCTCACGCCGTACGTACGAGGTGTGGTCCCCGTCGTACTCGGCGGCGGCCTTGCCCTCCAGGTGGCGGGCGGCGCCCGCGAAGAAGGCGGTGTTGTCGACGGTGCCGGGGACGTCGAACTCGGTGGAGAGCTTGAGCGGCTTGCCGCACTGGAGGGACTCGGCGTACGCGAAGTCGTCGGCCTGCTCCGCGAGGACGGCGGCGAACCGGTGCATCGCCTCGGAGCGCTCGCCGGGGGTGGCGGCCGACCAGCCGGGGAAGGCGGCGCGGGCGGCGGCGACGGCCGCGTCCACGTCGTCGGTGCCCGCCAGCTCGTAGCGGAGCACGCTCGCGCCGGTCGCGGGGTTCACGATGTCGTGGTGGCGGCCGGACGTGCCCGGGAGCAGCTTGCCGCCGATGTACTGCGCACCTGCCGCGAAGCGGTCCTGAACTGCGAAGCCGTTGCTCATGACGCTCTCCTCCGCCGCTGTACCCGCTGGACGGGGTCGGCGTAGCCTCTTCGTGAATTGAGTGCCGATCCTGACAGAGGGGCCCGACCCCAACAAGTGATTCCGTTGTTGCCTTTTGGTTACGCGACGGAATCTGTCGACCATGTGTCGTGCCGGTGCGGAAATCCCCGTACGGAGTGTCAGTGGCGGATGCCACACTCACATGTCATGGGACCGATCGATGAGCTTCTGGCCGACGTGGCGCAGGGCAAGCGGGTGAAGTATCTGCCGTTCTGGGGTCACCGCCCGCGCCCGGACGGGCGGCTGGGAGCCAGTTGCCTGAGCCAGTGGTGGCCCTCGCCGTTCACGGTGGACGGGGTCGCGTATGCCACCGCCGAGCACTGGATGATGGCCGGGAAGGCCCGCCTCTTCGGGGACGCGGAGGCCGAGAGGGCGGCGGTGTCCGCGACGAGCCCGGCGGCGGCGAAGAAGGCCGGGCGGCTGGTGCGCGGCTTCGACGAGGACGTGTGGATACGGGAGCGGTTCGCCCTGGTCGTGGAGGGCAGCGTCCACAAGTTCGGGCAGGACCCGGAGCTGGCCGGCTATCTGCTGGGCACGGGCGACCGGGTGCTGGTGGAGGCCTCCCCGCTGGACCGCATCTGGGGCATCGGGCTGGCGGCGGACGACGAGCGGGTGGAGCGGCCGCGGGAGTGGCGGGGGCTGAATCTGCTGGGCTTCGCGCTGATGGCGGCGCGGGAGCGGCTGCGGGTGGCCCGGGGGGCGCCCGGCGCCCTCGTGCCCGGGGGTCAGGGGATGTCCGACACCGCCTGACCCCCGGGTACGACAGCGCCGCCCGGTCCGGCGGGGAGGGTTCCCCGCCGGACCGGGCGGCGGATGCCGTACGCGCCGGATGCCGTACGCGGCGGTGGCCAGAGCGTGTCCGGCGAATCAGGGCCGGGCCCGCGACGCCGGACACTCCCTATCCGCGGCCCTCGATGACCAGCGACGTGGCGAACGGGTCGTCCTCGTAGCCGTCCTCGAAGTCCTCGCCGTTGGCGACGGCCCAGATGATGAAACCCAGGAGCACGGAGCCGAGCACGATCCCGACCGAGCCCGTGATGATCCCCGCGATCGCCATGCCCCGGTTGGTCGCCTCGCCGCGCTTGGCCCGGCCGAGGCCGATGATGCCGAAGATCAGCGCGAGGATGCCGAGGACGATGTTCACCCCGTACATGCAGAAGCCGACCACCGAGATGATGCCGAGCACCAGCGCGGCCGTGCCGAGCCCGTTGGAGGGCTGCGGCCCCCAGGGCTGGTGGCCGCCGTAGGCGTCGTACCCCGGGTAGCCGCCGTACGGCTGCGCCGGGGGCGCGGGGTAGCCGTAGTGCCCGGCGGTCGGGGGCTGCGGTGCCGCCTGGCCGGGGCCGCCCGGGCCGATCGGCGGCGGCGGTACGGCCGAGGGCGGCGGGCCGAAGCCACCGCCCGTCGGTATCGGTCCGGTGCCGTCCGGGGCCGGGCCCGCACTCGGCATCGACGTCACGGTCTGCTGGTCGTGGACGGCGGGCGGCGGCGGAGTGGCGGCGTCCTTCTTGCCCAGCTCCACCCCGCTGTCCGGCGGTGCCCACGGATCGCGCGGCGCGGCCCCGCCCCCGGGCTGCTCTGTGTTGTCTGACATGGGCCTCCCCCATCGTGATCCCGTCATGCTACGGCCCGGTCCCGCGCAGCCTCACCCCGCCTACGATGATCGGTGCGGCCGGCCGGGGGCCCTGGGGGCTCCGCCGCCGTACACGCCGAACCGGGAGAGAGACACATGACCGATCCGCACCCCTTCATCGCCGGGCTGCCCAAGGCCGAGCTGCATGTCCACCACGTGGGGTCCGCCTCACCGCGGATCGTCGCCGAGCTGGCCGCCCGCCACCCGGACTCCAAGGTGCCGACCGACCCCGAGGCGCTGGCCGACTACTTCACCTTCACCGACTTCGCCCACTTCATCGAGGTCTACCTCTCGGTGGTGGACCTGATCCGCACCCCCGAGGACGTCCGGCTGCTCACCTTCGAGGTGGCGCGGGACATGGCCCGGCAGAACATCCGGTACGCCGAGCTGACCGTGACCCCGTTCAGCTCGACCCGGCGCGGCATCCCGGAGGTGGCCTTCATGGAGGCCATCGAGGACGCCCGCAAGGCCGCCGAGTCCGAGCTGGGCGTCATCCTGCGCTGGTGCTTCGACATCCCGGGCGAGGCCGGGCTCCAGGCCGCCGAGGAGACCGCCCGGCTGGCGGTGGAGCGGCGGCCCGAGGGGCTGGTCTCCTTCGGCCTCGGCGGGCCGGAGATCGGGGTGGAGCGCCCGCAGTTCAAGCCGTACTTCGACCGGGCCATCGCCGAGGGCCTCCACTCGGTGCCGCACGCCGGGGAGACCACCGGACCGCAGACCGTCTGGGACGCGCTCACCGTGCTGCGAGCCGAGCGCATCGGCCACGGCACCAGCTCCGTCCGGGACCCCAAGCTGCTGGAGCACCTGGCCGAGCACCGGATCGCCCTGGAGGTCTGCCCGACGTCGAACATCGCCACCCGGGCGGTCACCGACATCGAGCTGCACCCGATCCGCGAGATGGTCGCGGCCGGGGTCCTGGTCACGGTCAACAGCGACGACCCGCCCATGTTCGGCACCGACCTCAACAACGAGTACGGCGTCGCCGCCCGGCTGCTGGACCTGGACGAGCAGGGCATCGCGGGCCTCGCGAAGAACGCGGTGGAGGCCTCGTTCCTGGACCCGGCCGGCAAGCGGCGGCTGGCCGAGGAGATCGACACGTACACGGCGAACTGGCTCCGGGGGCCCGCCCGCTGACCCCGGTCGTCACAATGGCCCCATGGCCGACACCACTCCCCGCCTCACCGCCGTGGCGCACCGCGGCGATCCGTACCGGGCCCGCGAGAACACCCTGCCCTCGATCCGCTCCGCCCTCGACCGAGGGGCGGACGCGGTCGAGATCGACGTACGGGTGACCCGCGACGGGGTGCCCGTCCTGCTCCACGACGCCACGCTGGAGCGGCTGTGGGGCCATGAACGGCGGCTGGACCGGCTGGACTTCGCCGAGGTGCGGGAGCTGACCGGCGGCGGGGTGCCGACCCTGCGCGAGGCGCTGGAGGCCACCCGGGACCACCGGGTGATGGTGGACCTGCCCGGCTCCACGGACGCCTCGGTGAAGAAGATCGTCGCCACGGTCCTGGAGTGCGGGGCGGGCGAGCGGGCGTACTACTGCGCGAACACGGACGCGATGCTGCGCGTACGGGGAGCGGACCCGGCCGCCGAGATCGCCCTGACCTGGACGACGCTCGCCCCGCCGCGTCCGGTGCTGCTGGAGGCGGTGAAGCCGCGCTGGCTGAACTACCGCTTCGGGCTGGTCAGCCGGGAACTGGCCGACCGGGTGCACCGCGACGGGCTGCTGGTCTCCGTCTGGACCGCCGACACCAAGCGCACGATGCGCCGGCTGATCGAGCGGGGCGTCGACTCGATCACCACCAACCGGATCGGCACCCTGCACAAGCTGCGCTCCAACTCCCCTGATTTCAGGCGCACTTGATCGGTGCGGCATCATGGTCGATGCCATGGTGCCGCATGGGTGTGCGAAGGAGCAGCAGACGTGAGTGACCGCCGGCCGCAGGAGGCGGCCGCCGCCCGGATCCGTATCGATGTCGCGCACAACGCCCGGGTCTGGAACTACTGGCTGGGCGGCGAGGACCACTACCCGGTGGACCGGGCGGTGGGCGACCGGGTTACCGGGATGTATCCCGGCATCGGTGAAGTGGCCCGCGCCGACCGGGCGTTCCTCGGCCGGGTGGTGCGGCATCTGGCCGGGGACGTGGGCATCGACCAGTTCCTGGACATCGGCACCGGGCTGCCGACGGCCGACAACACCCATGAGATCGCCCAGCACACGGCCCCGCACGCCCGGGTGGTCTACGTCGACAACGACCCGATCGTGCTGGCCCACGCGCGGGTCCTGCTCAGCGGTTCGCTGGAGGGCGCCACCGAGTACGTGGACGCGGACGCGCACGATCCGGAGCGGATCCTGAAGGCGGCCCGGCACACCCTGGACCTGGGGCGGCCGGTCGCGGTGATGATGCTCGGCATCCTCAACTTCGTGCTGGACACCGAGGAGGCGCGGTCCATCGTCCGTACGCTGATGGCGGCGGTCCCCGCCGGCAGCCATCTGGTGCTCACCCACCCGACGCTGGAGCTGGGCGGCGCGGGCAACGAGGCGGCGATGCGCTTCTGGAACGAGAACGCCACCCCGTCGATCACCGCCCGCAGCCGGGAGGAGTTCGCCTCGTTCCTGGACGGTCTCGACCTGCTGGAGCCGGGGATCGTCCCCTGCTCCCGCTGGCGTACGAACCCGCGGGAGCCGGAGGTGGCCCAGTTCGGCGCGGTGGGCCGGAAGCCGTGAGGCAGGTGCCCGCCGGTACGGGCGCGGTGGGCCGGAGGCCTTGAGGTCTCAGGCGCTCGCCGCGAGGGGCGCCGGGGGCGTGGCGGACGCCGCCCGTTCCAGCACCTCCAGGCGCTTGATCATGCGGCGGACGATCAGCAGCGGGATGACGCCGAAGACCCCGAAGGACATGTCGATCACGGACCACCAGAACGGGATGCCCCGGATCGGGCCGCAGATCAGCGCGAGCGGGATGATCCCGGCGCAGGCGATCATGCCGAACTCGATGACCCAGATGTTGCGGACCGGGTCGCGGTAGGGCCCGTAGAAGGCGACCGCGATGACCAGGTGGGCGAAGGCCAGCCAGTCGGTGCCGTACAGCATGAAGGGCTGGTCCCGGTCGATGGTGGCGAGCCCCTCACTGACCCGGGTGACCCACTCCATCAGGCCCGGGAGGTGTTCGGGGACCGGGGTGGACCGCAGCAGCTCCTCGCCCCAGCGGAGTTCGGTGACGAGCGGGAAGGCCGTGAGCCCGCTCAGGACCAGACAGACGATGAAGAAGACCAGCCACCTGCGTATCCCCCGTGCGAGGGCGTCTCGCTCACTCATATCCGCAGCGTACGCCCGCCTTTACGCCCCCTTCACGGCGCCCCTGGTACGGCTTCACAACCCGACGATGGTGTTCCACTTCTTGGTGAGGTCCGTCCGCTCCCCGGCGGTGATGTCCCGGGCAATGGCCAGCCGCTTGCGCATCGCGTCGTCGGGGAAGATCAGCGGGTCCTCGGCGAGTTCGGCGGTCTCCTCGTCCTTCGAGGAGGCGAGGACGTCACGGGCGGCGGGCACCGGGCAGACGTAGTTGACCCAGGTGGCGAGTTCGGCGGCGATCTCGGGGTCGTAGTAGTGGTCGACCAGCCGTTCCGCGTTCCGCTTGTGGCGGGCGAGGTTGGGGATCATCAGGGACTCGGCCCACAGCTCGGCCCCCTCCTCGGGGACGACGAACTCGATGTCCGGGTTGTCCGCCTGGAGTTGGATGACGTCGCCGGAGTACGCCTGGCAGGCCAGCACATCGCCGGTGGAGAGGTCCTTGATGTAGTCGTTGCCGGTGAAGCGGCGGATGTGCTTGGAGCGGACGCGCTTCTCGATGTGCTCGCACATGGTGTGGAAGTCGTCGGCGGTCCACCGGGTGATGTCGACGCCGTCGCCCTGCATCAGCAGCGCGAACGCCTCGTCGAGCCCGGAGAGCAGGGTCACCTTGCCCCGCAGGTCGTCCGCCCACAGGTCACCGGTGGAGCGGATCTCGCGGCCGAGCCGCTTCCGGTTGTACGCGATGCCGGTGATCCCGGACTGCCAGGGGACGCTGTGCAGCCGTCCCGCGTCGAAGGCGGGTGAACGCAGCTGCGGGTCCAGGTACTTGGTGACGTTGGGCTGCTTCGCCCGGTCCATCTCCTGGACCCAGCCGAGGCGGACGAAGCGGGCGGCCATCCAGTCGCTGATGACGATCAGGTCGCGCCCGGTCTGCTGGCGGTTCATCAGGGCGGGGCTGATCTTCCCGAAGAACTCGTCGTTGTCGTTGATCTCCTCCGTGTACGTGACGGAGATCCCGGTCCGTTCGGTGAAGGCGTCCAGGGTGGGCCGCTTCGAGGTGTTCTCGTCGTCGGTGTCGATGTAGAGCGGCCAGTTGGCGAAGTGCAGGGTGCGGTCGGTGTCGGAGCTGTCGCGTCCGGCCCGGTCGCCCGGCTCGACGTAGGCGGCGGGCACCCCGCAGCCGGCCAGGACGGTCCCGGCGGCCCCCGCCCCGAGGGCGCGCAGCAGGGAACGGCGGGACATGGGGTGGTTCTTCGGGATCGCTCGCACCCGCGCAGGATGCCGGGTGATCACCTCGGCGGACAATGGACCAAGCGTCCAGCGGGACGGGCGCGCCCCGCACACGTTGTCCAGAAAGGGCACGGCCCCGGGCGGGGAGCCCGGGGCCGTACACCTCGACAGCGCGGCCGGCGGTCAGTCCTCGTACGACGTACGCGCCGACCAGCCTCGGCGTCAGTCCTCGATGGACGTCATGACGTGCTTGATCCGGGTGTAGTCCTCGAAGCCGTACGCCGAGAGGTCCTTGCCGTAGCCGGACTTCTTGAACCCGCCGTGCGGCATCTCCGCGACCAGCGGGATGTGGGTGTTGATCCACACGCAGCCGAAGTCGAGGCTCTTGGACATGCGCATGGCGCGGGAGTGGTTCTGCGTCCAGACCGAGGAGGCGAGCGCGTACTCGACGCCGTTGGCGTACTCCACGGCCTGCTGCTCGTCGGTGAAGGACTGGACGGTGATGACGGGGCCGAAGACCTCGTTCTGGATGATCTCGTCGTCCTGCTTCAGGCCGGAGACGACGGTCGGGGCGTAGAAGTAGCCCTTGTCACCGACCCGGTGGCCGCCCGCCTCGACCTTGGCGTGGGCGGGGAGCCGCTCGATGAAGCCGCTGACCTGCTTGAGCTGGTTGGCGTTGTTGAGCGGGCCGTACGCCACGTCCTCGTCGTCCGGCTGCCCGGTCTTCGTGTCGGCGGCGGCCTTGGCGAGCGCGGCGACGAACTCGTCGTGGATGGACTCGTGGACCAGGACGCGGGTCGCGGCCGTACAGTCCTGGCCCGCGTTGAAGAAGCCCGCTTCGGAGACGCCCGCGACCGTCCTGGCGATGTCGGCGTCCTCGAAGACGACGACGGGCGCCTTGCCGCCCAGCTCCAGGTGGACGCGCTTGACGTCCTTGGCCGCGGACTCCGCGACCTGGATGCCGGCCCGGACCGAACCGGTGATGGAGGCCATCGCCGGGGTCGGGTGCTCGACCATCGCGCGGCCGGTGTCCCGGTCGCCGCACAGGACGTTGAAGACGCCCTTCGGCAGGAACTGGCCCATGATCTCGGCCATCAGCACGGTCGACGCCGGGGTGGTGTCGGACGGCTTGAGCACGACGGTGTTGCCCGCGGCGAGCGCCGGGGCGAACTTCCAGACGGCCATCATCATCGGGTAGTTCCACGGCGCGACCTGCGCGCATACGCCGACGGGCTCGCGGCGCACGATGGAGGTCAGGCCCTCCATGTACTCACCGGCGGAGCGGCCCTCCAGCAGCCGGGCGGCGCCCGCGAAGAAGCGGATCTGGTCCACCATCGGCGGGACCTCTTCGCTGCGGGTGAGCCCGAGCGGCTTGCCGGTGTTCTCCGACTCGGCGGCGACCAGGTCCTCGGCCCGCTCCTCGAACGCGTCCGCGATCTTGAGCAGGGCCTTCTGGCGCTCGGCGGGCGTGGTGTCGCGCCAGGCCGGGAAGGCGGCCGCGGCGGCCTCCATGGCGGCATCGACATCGGCCTGGCCGGAGAGCGGCGAGGTCGCGTAGACCTCTTCCGTCACCGGGCTGACCACATCGATGGTCCGCCCGTCCGCGGCGTCCCGGAACTCCCCGTTGATGTAGTTGCGCAGACGGCGCACCTCGGTGGTCATGACCACCCCTCCTGTCGGCTGTCCGATGGGTGAGACACCCACCCTAATCGTTCCGGTGACGCTTTCGACATAGGCAACCACCACCAGCTTCGGATTCAGTCGCATTGGAGCACTCACTCAACGAATTTCATCGATCTGGGGTTGCGAGACAGACGAGTGCGGTGCAGAGTGGAGGTGTGGCCAGTCGCAGCGCAGACTCCAGGAACGGGAACGGATCACCGCCAGCGGTCGATGCCGTCTCCCTCGCAATCATCGAGCAGCTCCAGGAGGACGGACGCCGTCCGTACGCCGCGATCGGCAAGGCCGTCGGCCTCTCCGAGGCGGCCGTGCGCCAGCGCGTCCAGAAGCTGCTCGACCAGGGCGTGATGCAGATCGTCGCCGTCACCGACCCGCTCACCGTGGGGTTCCGGCGCCAGGCGATGGTCGGCATCAATGTCGAGGGCGACCTCGACCCGGTGGCCGAGGCCCTGTCGGCCATGGCCGAGTGCGAGTACGTGGTGATGACCGCGGGCTCCTTCGACCTGATGGTGGAGATCGTCTGCGAGGACGACGACCACCTGCTGGAGACGATCAACAAACGCATCCGGGCGCTGCCCGGGGTGCGCTCCACCGAGAGCTTTGTTTACCTCAAGCTCAAGAAGCAGACCTATATGTGGGGAACCCGATAGCCGTGAGCAAGGACCTCAGCCGAACCGCGTACGACCACCTGTGGATGCACTTCACCCGCATGTCGGACTACGAGAACGCGCCCGTTCCCACCATCGTGCGCGGCGAGGGAACGTACATCTTCGACGACAAGGGCAAGCGCTACCTGGACGGCCTCTCCGGCCTGTTCGTGGTCAACGCCGGCCACGGTCGTCACGAGCTGGCCGAGACGGCGTACAAGCAGGGCCAGGAGCTCGCCTTCTTCCCGGTGTGGTCCTACGCCCACCCGAAGGCCGTCGAGCTGGCCGAGCGTCTCGCCGACTACGCCCCGGGCGACCTCAACAAGGTCTTCTTCACCACCGGTGGCGGCGAGGCCGTCGAGACCGCCTGGAAGCTGGCCAAGCAGTACTTCAAGCTCAAGGGCCAGCCGACCAAGTACAAGGTCATCTCGCGTGCGGTCGCCTACCACGGCACCCCGCAGGGCGCCCTCTCCATCACCGGCCTCCCGGCCCTGAAGGCTCCCTTCGAGCCGCTGGTCCCCGGCGCGCACAAGGTGCCGAACACCAACATCTACCGCGCCCCGCTCTTCGGCGACGACCCGGAGGCCTTCGGCCGCTGGGCCGCCGACCAGATCGAGCAGGAGATCCTCTTCGAGGGCCCCGAGACCGTCGCGGCCGTCTTCCTGGAGCCCGTGCAGAACGCGGGCGGCTGCTTCCCGCCCCCGCCCGGCTACTTCCAGCGGGTCCGCGAGATCTGCGACCAGTACGACGTGCTGCTCGTCTCCGACGAGGTCATCTGCGCCTTCGGCCGGCTCGGCACGATCTTCGCCTGTGACAAGTTCGGCTACGTACCGGACATGATCACCTGCGCGAAGGGCATGACCTCCGGCTACTCCCCGATCGGTGCCTGCATCGTCTCGGACAGGATCGCGGAGCCCTTCTACCAGGGCGGCAACACCTTCCTGCACGGCTACACCTTCGGCGGCCACCCGGTCTCCGCGGCGGTCGGCCTCGCCAACCTGGACATCTTCGAGCGCGAGAACCTCACGCAGCACGTCCTGGACAACGAGAACGCCTTCCTCACCACGCTGCAGAAGCTGCACGACCTGCCGATCGTCGGTGACGTCCGCGGCAACGGGTACTTCTACGGCATCGAGCTGGTGAAGGACAAGGCCACCAAGGAGACCTTCACCGACGAGGAGACCGAGCGCGTCCTGTACGGCTTCCTCTCCAAGGCGCTGTACGAGAACGGCCTCTACTGCCGGGCCGACGACCGCGGCGACCCGGTCGTCCAGCTCGCCCCGCCGCTGATCTCCGACCAGTCGACGTTCGACGAGATCGAAGGCATCCTGCGCGCGGTGCTGACGGAGGCGTGGACGAAGCTCTGACCGTCACCGCGTACGCCGGATGATCCGGACCGGGCCCCCGGAGCGATCATCATTCAGCGCACCTTTCATACGGTCCACCCGGCCCGGATGCGCCCTTTCGAGTGAGAAGGGATGCGTCCGGGCCGCGTGCTGTCCGGACACCCCGGTCCGACTATCTACGGTGCCCATGACCGATCGGCCGCGTCCTCGTTCCCCCGTACGGGGGAACGGGAAAACTCATCCGAACCGAGGTGTACGCCATGGTGGCCCCGCCGGACAACGACGTGATCTGGGCGCGCTCCCTGCACCACTCCCACAACGGATCGCCCGGTCTCGCCGGGGTCTCCGTCTCCGTGCGCGACGCCGAGATCCTGGCCGTGGCCGGACCGCGCGGCAGCGGCAAGACGACCCTGCTGCACTGCCTGTCGGGCCGACTGGTTCCCGACCAGGGCGAGGTCTGGTTCAACAGCCTCCCCGTCCACACCATGACCCCGCGCGTGCGCGAGCAGCTGCGGCGGGAACGGTTCGGCTGGGTCGCCGCCGACCCGCAGCTCGTCCCCGAGCTGACCGCCTGGGAGAACGCCGCGCTGCCGCTGCTGCTGCGCGGCGTCGCGCACCGGACCGCGAAGAAGGCCGCGACGGAGTGGCTGGAGCGCCTGGACATCGCCGCGCTCGCCCGGAAGCGCCCGCACGCCCTGCTCCAGGTGGAGCGCCAGCGGGTCTCCGTCGCCCGCGCCCTCTGCGCCCGGCCCACGGTGATCTTCGCGGACGAGCCCACCGCGACCCTGCACCGCGCCGAGCGCTCCCAGCTCCTGCGCACCCTGACCGCCGCGGCCCGCTCGCACGACATCACGGTGGTCCTGGCCACCCATGACGCCGGGGTCGCCGCCCTCGCCGACCGGACCGTCTCCCTGCTGGACGGCCGCCGCGTCTCCTCCGTCGCCCTGCCCGCCGAACCGGATGCGGAGGGCAGTGCGGCGTGCTCGCTCTCCGTCTGACCCGCGGTACGCATCCCCTCGTCCTGGTCCGGCGGCTGCTGGTCGCCGCCGCCTCCGCCGGAGTGGGCTTCCTCCTCCTCGCCGCCCTCGGCTACGCCTCCGCGCACCCGGCCTCCGCCGGTTCGGTGCTGCGGCTGCTCTGGTGCTTCATCCCGCTGGCCGCCACCGTGCAGTTCGCGGTGGCCGTCGCCCGTACGGACCCGAGCACCCGGCCCCGGCCCGGCCTCTCGTCGCTGGGCCTCGGCCCGGTGCGGCTCTCGGTGCTGGCCGCCGTCTCGACCGCGGTCTCCACCACGCTCGGCTCGATGGTGGCGCTGCTCTTCTTCCTGCACCTGCGGGGCGATCTGACCGGGATGCCGTTCGACGGCGGCGCGGCGGAGTTCCTCGGCGCGGGCACCCCGCTGCCGCTGGCCGCCGCGCTGATGCTGCTCGCCCTCGTACCGGTGACGGCGGCGGTGGCGAGCGCGCTGGCCCTGCGGTCCCGGCCGGACCCGGCGCGGGACACCTTCGGCTCCGAGGAGCTGCCGGAGCCCGCGCCCGCGCCGACCGGGCTGCCCTGGGGTGTGGCGATGACGGCCGCCGGGCTCGCGGTGGAGGCGTACGCGTCCCGGGGTACGGCCGGGCACGCGTTCCCGCTGCCGGGCCGGTTCGACGCGACCCCGGTGGCGGTGCTGGCGGGGTGGACGCTGACCGCGACCGGCCTGGCCATGGCCGGACCGGCGCTGACCTATCTGTGCGGGCGGGCGCTCCAGGCGGTGCGCCCCGGTGCCGTACGGCTGCTGGCGGGCCGGGTCCTGATGGACGAGGCGCGCCGGCTGGGGCGCCCGCTCGGGGTGGTCTGCGCGGTGATGGCCGCGGTGGTGGCCGCGTCCGCGCTGTACGGGGGCGACGAGCGCCCCTGGGGGCCGCTCACCGCGCTGGGTGCGGTGCTGGTCCTCGGCTGTACGGCGGCGACGCTGCTGACCTCGGCCCTGGAGGCGAAGCAGGCCCGCGCCCACACGGCGGAGACGCTGCTGCGGATGGGCGCGCCCGCCTCCGTACTGCGCAAGGCCGCCGCGCTCCGGGCCGCCGCCCTGCTGGCCCTGTTCGCCCCGCTGACCTGGGTGATCGCGGAGCTGGCGGCGCTGCCGCTGGCGAAGTAGGCCCCGGAGGGCGGTCAGGGGTGGGTGGCGAGACGGGCGGCGAGGGCGTCGAAGAAGGCCTCCCAGCCGTCCTCCGCCGCCGCGTACTGAGCCGGGGTGAGGCTGCCGCCGCGCTGCTGGAAGGCCAGCTCGGTGGTGCCGTCACCCAGATCGGTGAGGGTCACGGTGACGATCTCGCCCTCCGCTTCCTTCGGCGCTGATCCGTCCTTGAGCGTGAGGACCAGCCCGTCGGGCTCGCTCACCTCGCGGTACACCCCGTGGAAGGGCATCTCGACGCCCGGCAGCACGATGACCAGGCTCCACGCCCCGCCGGGCCGGACGTCCATCGCCACCCGGTCCAGCGGGACCTCGGCCTCGCCGCCGTACCAGGCCGCGAAGTCCTCCGGTGACGTCCAGGCCGCGAAGACCCGCCGCTGCGGGGCGTGGAGCACACGGGTGAGGTCGATGCCCTGGCGGGTGCCGCCGTTCATGGTCGCGGTCCTCGTCTCGTGGTGGGGGTCCCCGGGCCGGAATCCGAAGGCCCGGGGTCGTCTTCCAGCTTGCCCGCCCCGGCCTGTCCTGTCCTGTCACAGCAGTCAGGTCCCGTCACTCCCCCGCCAGCACCACCGTCTCCGCCGCGTCGAACCGGACGCCCACCACGGCCCCCTCGTCCGGGGTGTCCCGCAGCGCGCACTCGGCCTCCAGGACCGGCGCGTTCTCGGGGGTCAGCCGTACGGTGACGTGGTTGCCCCGGAAGGTGCGCACGCCCACCGTGCAGCGCAGCCCGTCCTCCGGGGCTCCGATCAGCACCCCGGCCGGGCGGACGAGGAGGTCGGCCTCGCCCTGGGGGGAGCCTTCGGGCACCGGGACCTTGCCCCAGGCGGTGGCGGCGGCCCGGCCGGTCACGGTCGCCTGGGTCACGTTGTCGAAGCCGAGGAAGCGGGCGACGAACGCGGAGGCCGGGCGCTGCCAGACGTCCAGCGGGCTGCCCTCCTGGGCGATCCGCCCGCCCCGCATCACGACGACCCGGTCGGCGAGCGCGAACGCCTCGCCCTGGTCGTGGGTGACGGCGAGCACCGTCGTGCCCAACTCCTGGAACAGGGTGCGCAGTTCGATGACGAGCCGCTCGCGCAGGCTGCGGTCGAGCTGGCCCAACGGCTCGTCCAGCATGAGGAGTTTCGGGCGCGGGGCCAGCGCCCGGGCCAGGGCGACGCGCTGCTGCTCCCCGCCGGAGAGGGCGGCGACCGCCCGGCGTTCGGCGCCGGGGAGGCCGACCAGCTCCAGGAGTTCGCGGACCCGGCGCCCGGTCTCGGCCCGGCCGACGCCGTGCATCCGCAGCCCGAAGGCGACGTTGGCGCCGACATCGCGGTGCGGGAAGAGCTGGTGGTCCTGGAACATCAGGCCGAGGCCGCGCCGGTGGACCGGGACGCCCGCCTGGTCCTGGCCGGCCAGCAGCACCCGGCCGCCGTCCATGGGCTGGAGTCCGGCGACGGCCCGCAGCAGGGTGGACTTGCCGCTGCCGCTGGGGCCGAGGACGCAGACGATGCGGTGGTCGGCCACTTCCAGGTCGACGGCGTCGAGCGCGGCCCGCTTCCCGAACCGTACGGTGGCCGCTTCCAGGCTCAGCATGGTGGTCAGAACTCCCCGGATCGGTCGGTACGGATACGTTCGAGGAGCAGCAGCGAGACCGCGCACACCAGCATGAGAATCGTGCTGAGGGCCATCGCCTGCCCGTAGTTCAGCTCCCCGGAGCGGCCCAGCAGCCGGGCGACGGCGACCGGCAGGGTCGGGTTGTCGGGCCGGGCGATGAAGACGGTGGCGCCGAACTCCCCGAGCGAGACGGCGAACGCGAACCCCGCCGCGACCAGCACCGCCCGCCGCACCAGCGGCAGATCGACCTCCCGCCAGGCCCGCAGCGGCGAGGCCCCCAGCACGGCGGCGGCCTCGCGCAGCCGCTCGTCCACCGCGCGGAGCACCGGGAGCATGGTCCGTACGACGAAGGGGACGCCCACCAGCGCCTGGGCCAGCGGGACCAGGATCCAGGAGGTACGGAGGTCCAGCGGCGGCTTGTCGAGGGTGATGAGGAAACCGAAGCCGACGGTGACGGCGGAGACCCCGAGCGGCAGCATCAGCAGCGCGTCGAGGCCCCGTACGAGCCGTCCTGCCCGGCGGGTCAGGGCAGCCGCCGCGAGACCGCCGACGACCAGCGCGATGAGGGTGGCGACGAACGCGTACCGCAGCGAGTTGCCGACGGCCTCCAGCGGCGGTACGAGGAAGGTCGAGCCGCTGCCTCCGGCGCTCTGGAGGGCCTCGTAGTAGCCGAAGCCGTAACCGCCCGGACCGTCGAACGACCGCTGCACCAGCACGCCGAGCGGCAGCAGGATCAGCAGCAGCGCGGTGAGCAGCACCCCGCCGAGCAGCGCCCACTGCCCGGGGCCGTGCGGCCTGCGGGAGGTCTGCGCCGGGTCGACGAGCTTCAGCGCCCGCTCCCGGCGCCGTACGGTCACGGCGTGCGCGGCGAGGATCGCGCCGACGGCCACGAACTGGACCATGGTCAGCACGGCGGCCGTCGGCAGGTCGAGGAGTTGGGCGGTCTGGCGGTAGACCTCCACCTCCAGGGTGGAGTAGGCGGGGCCGCCGAGGATCTGCACGACACCGAACGAGGTGAACGTGAAGAGGAAGACCATCAGCGCGGCGGCGGCCACGGCCGGGGCGAGCGCGGGCAGCGTCACCCGCCGCCAGGCGGCGAACCGTCCGGCGCCGAGCACCCGGGCGGCCTCCTCCTGGCGCGGATCGAGCTGGGACCAGAGCCCGCCGACGGTCCGGACGACGACCGCGTAGTTGAAGAAGACGTGCGCCAGCAGGATCGCCCACACGGTGGTGTCGAGCCGCAGCCCCCACAGCTCGTCCAGGAGCCCGCCGCGCCCGAGCAGCGCCAGGAACGCGGTGCCGACGACGACGGTGGGCAGCACGAACGGCACGGTGACGACCGCGCGCAGAACCTGCTTGCCCGGGAAGTCGAAGCGCGCGAAGGCGTACGCGCCGGGCAGGGCGATCAGCAGGGTGAGCGCGGTGGAGGCGAGGGCCTGCCAGGTGGTGAACCAGAGGACGTCGAGGATGTCCGGGCGGGTCAGCACCTCGCCGATCCGCCCGAACTGCCAGACACCGTCCGTCTTCAGGCCGCGGCCGACGATCGCGGAGACGGGGTAGGCGAAGAAGACGGCGAAGAACGCGACGGGTACGGCCATCAGACCGAGCCGCACCGCCGCTCCGCGCCACCCTCCGCCGCTTCCGGTCCGCGCGCCGCCGGACCGGGGTCCGGCGGCGGGGTCGGCTTCGGCGGCCTTGGTGAGGCCGTCTACTTCACGGCGATCGAGTGCCACGCCTGGACCCACTGCTCACGGTTGGCGGCGATCTTCTCCGGGGACACCGTGGCCGGCTTCTCGACGGTCTCACCGAACTCGGTGAAGATCTCCGGCAGCTTCGCGTCCGTCACGACCGGGTTGACGAACATGTTCAGCGGCACGTCCTCCTGGAACGTCTTGCTGATCAGGAAGTCGAGCAGCGCCTTGCCGCCCGCCTCGTTCTTGGCGCCCTTCAGCAGACCGGCGTACTCGGTCTGGCGGAAGCAGGTGCCGGTGGAGACGCCGGTGGGGGCCTCCTTGGGCTGCGGGTCGGCGTAGAGGACCTCGACGGGCGGGCTGGAGGCGTAGCTGACGACCAGCGGCCGGTCCGCCTTGGCCTTCCTGCCGCCCGCGGAGCCGGAGAACTCCTCGTTGTAGGCCTGCTCCCAGCCGTCGACCACCTTGACGCCGTTGGCCTTCAGCTTCTTCCAGTAGTCCTGGTAGCCGTCCTCGCCCTGGGAGGCGATGGTGCCGAGGAGGAAGCCGAGGCCGGGCGAGGAGTTCGCCGCGTTCTCGGTGACCAGGAGGTTCTTGTACTCCGGCTTGATCAGGTCCTCGAAGGTCTGCGGCGGGTCGAGCTTCTTGTCCGCGAAGTACTTCTTGTCGTAGTTGACGCAGATGTCACCGGTGTCGACGGGTGTGACCCGGTGCTCCTTGTCCTGCTCGGTGCCCTCCGCGACCCGGTCCAGGCCCTTGGCCTCGTACGCGGTGAAGAGGCCGTTGTCGAGGGCGCGGGAGAGCAGGGTGTTGTCGACGCCGAAGAAGACGTCGCCGCGCGGGGAGCCCTTGGTCAGGATCTCCTGGTTGAGGGCGGCACCGGCGTCGCCGCTCTTGAGCAGCTCGACGGTGTAGCCGCTCTCCTCGGTGAACTGCTTCAGCACGTCTTCTGAGGCGTTGAAGGAGTCGTGGGTGACCAGGGTGACGGTCTTGGAGCCGCTGCCCTTGGACGCGCCGGACCCGGCCGGGGTGTCGTCGTCGGAGCCGCCGCAGCCCGCGAGGACGGTGACGCCGAGCGCAGCTGCGAGCGCGGTGGCGGCGTACTTCTTGGTGGTGTTCATGTGATTCCTCCTGGAGGTGACCAGGAAGAGACGCGGCCCTGCCCGCCCCCGGAGACGCAACAGACGTAACCGGAAGCGGGCAGGGCGCAACAGCTTGAGTAAGGTCCGAACTTCCTACCCGGAATGACCCGGGCGAGGTTCAGAGGGTCTGCGGCCAACCTGTCCTTGGTGCCGCACTCTCAGCGCTGTGGCGCTCCCCTGTCGGAATATGAAGTTGATTTCGCGCCCAGGCTACACCGGCGGATTTCGGCCGGTACGGCTGAGGTGACCGGCGCCCGGAGCCCCGGCCGCTCTCAGCGCTCCGAGGCCGCCAGCTGTCCGCAGGCCCCGTCGATCTCCTGGCCGCGGGTGTCCCGGACGGTGACGGGCACGCCGTGGGCCGCGATGGCCTCGACGAACGCCTTCTCGTCCTCGGGGCGCGAGGCGGTCCACTTGGAGCCGGGGGTGGGGTTGAGCGGGATCAGGTTGACGTGGACCCGCTTGCCCTTGAGCAGCCGGCCGAGGAGGTCGCCGCGCCAGGCCTGGTCGTTGATGTCCCGGATGAGGGCGTACTCGATGGAGATGCGGCGGCCGGACTTCTCCGCGTACTCCCAGGCCGCGTCGAGCACCTCGCGGACCTTCCACCGGGTGTTGACCGGGACGAGGGTGTCGCGCAGCTCGTCGTCCGGGGCGTGCAGCGAGACGGCGAGGCGGCACTTGAACCCCTCGTCCGCGAAGCGCAGCATCGCCGGGACGAGCCCGACGGTGGAGACGGTGATCCCGCGCTGGGAGAGACCGAGGCCGTCCGGCTCGGGGTCGGTGAGCCGGCGGATGGCACCGACGACCCGCTTGTAGTTGGCGAGCGGCTCGCCCATGCCCATGAAGACGATGTTGGAGAGCCGGGCCGGACCGCCGGGCACCTCGCCGTCGCGCAGGGCGCGCATGCCGTCGACGATCTGGTGCACGATCTCGGCGGTCGACAGATTGCGGTCGAGCCCGGCCTGCCCGGTGGCGCAGAACGGGCAGTTCATCCCGCAGCCGGCCTGGGAGGAGATGCACATCGTGACGCGCTCGGGGTAGCGCATCAGGACGGACTCGACGAGCGTGCCGTCGTGCAGCTTCCACAGCGTCTTACGGGTGGTGTCGTCGTCGCAGCTGATGTGCCGCACCACGGACATGAGCTCGGGGAACAGCGCCTCGGCGAGCTTCTCCCGGGACCCGGCGGGGATGTTGGTCCACTCGGCCGGGTCGTGCGCGTACCGCGCGAAGTAGTGCTGCGAGAGCTGCTGGGCGCGGAACGGCTTCTCGCCGGTCGCGGCGACCGCTTCCTTGCGCTCGGCGGGCGTGAGGTCGGCGAGGTGCCGCGGGGGCTTCTTGGCTCCGCGGGGCGCGACGAAAGTGAGTTCTCCGGGCTTAGGCATGGTTCATCCAGTGTCGCAGACATACGGGTGAGGGCCCGCCGCCCTGTGGACGACGGACCCTCACTCGTGGAACGTGCAGGTGGGACGTGGTGCGCGCCCTCGGAAGGACGCTCAGCCCGAGCCGACGAACAGCACCAGCAGCAGCCAGACCACCGGCGCGGTCGGCAGCAGCGAGTCCAGCCGGTCCATGATGCCGCCGTGGCCGGGGAGCAGGGTTCCCATGTCCTTGATCCCCAGATCCCGCTTGATCATGGACTCGCCCAGGTCACCGAGGGTGGCGCTGACGGCGACCGCGAGGCCGAGCAGCAGCCCCTGCCACCAGGAGCCGCCGTCGATCAGGAACTCCATGCAGAGCGCGCCCGCGACCATGGCGAAGGAGACCGCGCCGAGCAGGCCCTCACGGGTCTTGCCGGGGCTGATGCGGGGGGCCAGCTTGTGGGTGCCGAAGCGCCAGCCGACCGCGTACGCCCCGGTGTCGCTGACGACGGTGAGGACGAGGAAGGTGAGGACCCGCCACGGCCCGTCGTCCGACGTCAGCATCATGGCGACGAAGGTGGCCAGGAACGGGACGTAGAACGCGGCGAAGACCCCCGCGGTGACGTCCTTGAGGTAGCCCTCCGGTGGCTCGGTCATCCGCCAGACCAGCACCGCGAGGGCGGTCAGGGCCATCGCGACCCAGGCCCCCTCCGCGCCGCGCGCGTACCCGGCGACGACCATCGCGGCACCGCCGACGGCCAGCGGGATCAGGGGCGCGTTGATGCCCTTCTGCTCCCGCAGCCGGGAGGTCAGCTCCCAGAGGCCGACGACGACGGCAAGGGCGATCACGCCGACGAAGATGGCCTTCACGAAGAACAGCGAGGCGACGATGACGGCGCCGAGCCCCACGCCGACCCCTATGGCGGCGCGCAGATCACGCCCCGCACGCTTCTTCTGCGGCGGGGACGGCAGCGGGGTGGACATGGGCTCCTGCGGCATCTCGTCACGGAACAGGGGGCCGCCGACGTGCGCGGCATCCCCGTTCCGGCGGTCGCGGCCGACCGCGTCTGCTTCTACGTCTCTACCTGCGTCGGGAACGTCCGGCACGTTGGGCATGGGCCGAGTCTGCTGGGCTTCATGCACATCGTAGGCGGGACCCGCCGGAGCGACCCCCATCTCGGGGGCGGCCCGGTAACCGGCTCCCTGCGGTGCGCCCCAGGAAGAGTCGTTCATCAGACTTCGAGCAGCTCGGCTTCCTTGTGCTTGAGCAGCTCGTCCACCTGCGCGACGTACTTCGCGGTGGTGTCGTCCAGCTCCTTCTCGGCGCGGCGGACCTCGTCCTCGCCGGACTCCTTGTCCTTGACGAGCTTGTCGAGCGCTTCCTTGGCCTTGCGGCGGATGGAGCGGATCGAGATCTTGGAGTCCTCGGCCTTGCCCTTGGCGACCTTGATGTACTCCTTGCGGCGGTCCTGGGTCAGCTCGGGGAACGTCACCCGGATGATGTTGCCGTCGTTGCTCGGGTTGACACCGAGGTCGGAGTCGCGGATCGCCTGCTCGATGTTGCGCAGCGCGGTCTTGTCGAACGGCGTCACGACGGCCATCCGCGGCTCGGGCACCGAGAACGAGGCGAGCTGGTTGATCGGGGTCAGCGCGCCGTAGTAGTCCGCGACGATCTTGTTGAACATCGCCGGGTGCGCACGGCCGGTACGGATCGCGGCGAAGTCCTCTTTCGCGACGACGACGGCCTTCTCCATCTTCTCCTCGGCTTCGAGGAGGATTTCTTCGATCACCACGTGCTCCTGCGTGTCTTGAGCGGGCCCGTCATCGACGGGTCCTGCGGGTCCTGCGTCGCGTCCTCACCTGCACGGTGTCCGACCGGCAGGCCGTTGTCCATCCTGGGGGGCCGTCAGGCCCGGGTGCTCTCGTCGCTCACGAGCGTGCCGATCTTCTCACCCTTGACCGCGCGGGCGATATTGCCCTCGGCGGTCAGCTCGAAGACGAGGATCGGGAGCTTGTTGTCACGGCAGAGCGTGATGGCGGTGGCGTCGGCGACCTTCAGGTCGCGCGTGATCACCTCGCCGTACTCCAGCGCGTCGAACTTCACCGCGTCGGGGTTGGCCTTCGGGTCGGAGTCGTAGACCCCGTCCACACCGTTCTTCCCCATGAGCAGCGCCTCGGCGTCGATCTCCAGGGCGCGCTGGGCGGCGGTGGTGTCGGTGGAGAAGTACGGCATGCCCATACCGGCGCCGAAGATGACGACGCGCCCCTTCTCCAGGTGCCGCACCGCACGGAGCGGGATGTACGGCTCCGCGACCTGGCCCATGGTGATAGCGGTCTGGACGCGCGAGTCGATGCCCTCCTTCTCCAGGAAGTCCTGGAGCGCCAGGCAGTTCATGACGGTGCCGAGCATGCCCATGTAGTCGGACCGGGCCCGGTCCATGCCGCGCTGCTGGAGCTCGGCACCGCGGAAGAAGTTGCCTCCTCCGATGACCACCGCGATCTGGGCGCCGTCGCGGACGACGGCGGCGATCTCGCGGGCGATGGTGTGCACGACGTCGGGGTCGACGCCGAGGCCGCCGCCACCGGCGAATGCCTCACCGGAGAGCTTCAGCATGAAGCGCCCGGAGCCCTTGTCGTCGTCGCGCCTGTCGTCGGCCTGAGTGGCGTCCGCGCCCTTGTCCATGGAAATTCTCCTCGTGCACATACGAAGAAGGCCATTGCCGGTGGGTCTGGTGTCCCTACAGCGGCAATGGCCTCCTCGTCAGATCTGCGGTCGTCCGGCGTGAGTGCGGCCGTCGACTGCACCAGACCCTATCGGGTCCGGCGCTGTTCGCCCGGACGGACTCAGATGCCGACCTTGATGCGCGAGAAGCGCTTCAGGGTGACACCGGCCTCGTCCAGGACCTTCTGGACGGACTTCTTGGCGTCCAGCGCGTACGGCTGGCCGAGGAGGGTGGCCTCCTTGAAGAAGCCGTTGACGCGACCCTCGACGATCTTCGGGAGGGCGGCCTCGGGCTTGCCCTCGGCGCGGGTGGTCTCCTCGGCGACGCGGCGCTCGGCCTCGACGACCTCGGCCGGGACGTCCTCGCGGGAGAGGTACTTCGGCGCGAAGGCGGCGATGTGCTGGGCGATGCCCTTGGCCAGCTCGGCGTCGGCCTTGTCCAGCTCGACCAGGACACCGATCTGCGGGGGCAGGTCGGGCATGGTGCGGTGCATGTAGACGGAGACGAAGGCGCCGGTGAACTGCGCGAAGCGGTCCAGGACGATCTTCTCGCCGAGGTTGGCGTTGGCCTCGTCCACGTACGCCTGGACGGTCTTGCCGGGCTCGATCTCGGAGGCGAGGAGCGCGGCGATGTCGGCCGGGGAGGTGGCGGCGACGTGCGCGGCCAGCGCGTTGGCGACGGCCTGGAACTTGTCACCCTTGGCGACGAAGTCCGTCTCGCACTTCAGCTCGAGGAGGACGCCGGAGGTCTTGTCCTCGGAGATGAGGGAGACGACGGCACCGTTCTCGGCCGAGCGGCCCTCGCGCTTGGCGACGCCCTTCTGGCCCTTGATACGGAGCGCCTCGACGGCCTTGTCGACGTTGCCGTCGGCCTCGTCGAGCGCCTTCTTGCAGTCCATCATGCCGGCGCCGGTGAGCTCGCGGAGCTTCTTGACGTCAGCGGCGGTGTAGTTCGCCATGAGTCTGTATGTCTCTCTCGAAGTCTGAAAGATCTACGGGTGAACGGCGGGGGCGGCGCTCGTGGCACCGGCCCCCGCCGTCAGCACGCGTGACGGGTGTCAGGCCTGCTCGGCGTCCGCGGCCGGAGCCTCGGCCTCGGCGACGGCCTCGGCCGGCTTCTCGGCGTCGGCGACCTTCTCGGTCTCGGCGGAGGACTGGACCTCGGCGGCGGCCGCGGTCTCGTCCTTCTTGTCGCCCTCGAGCAGGTCGCGCTCCCACTCGGCGAGCGGCTCGCCGGCAGCCTTCTCGCCCGGCTTCGAGTCACCGGTGGCGGCACCGGAGCGGGCGATGAGGCCCTCGGCGACGGCGTCGGCGATCACGCGGGTGAGCAGGGTGACGGAGCGGATCGCGTCGTCGTTGCCCGGAATCTTGTAGTCGACCTCGTCGGGGTCGCAGTTGGTGTCGAGGATCGCGACGACCGGGATGTGGAGCTTGCGCGCCTCACCGACGGCGATGTGCTCCTTCTTGGTGTCGACGATCCAGACGGCGCTGGGCACCTTCTGCATCTCGCGGATACCACCGAGGGTCTTCTCCAGCTTGGCCTTCTCGCGCGAGAGGACCAGGAGCTCCTTCTTGGTGAGGCCGGAGGCGGCCACGTCCTCGAAGTCGATGAGCTCCAGCTCCTTCAGGCGCTGGAGGCGCTTGTAGACGGTGGAGAAGTTGGTGAGCATGCCACCGAGCCAACGCTGGTTGACGTACGGCATGCCGACGCGCGTCGCCTGCTCGGCGATGGCCTCCTGGGCCTGCTTCTTCGTACCCACGAACATGATGGAGCCGCCGTGGGCGACGGTCTCCTTGACGAACTCGTAGGCGCGGTCGATGTACGACAGCGACTGGAGCAGGTCGATGATGTAGATGCCGTTGCGCTCGGTGAAGATGAAGCGCTTCATCTTCGGGTTCCAGCGACGGGTCTGGTGACCGAAGTGGACGCCGCTTTCCAGCAGCTCCCGCATCGTGACGACGGCCATGGCCGTACTCCTTGAGGTACTCGGTTATCGCGACCGCAGGTTTGCGCTCGCGCCTGACGCCCCGACGCGCCGTGCCACGAGGGACCGAGGAGCGCGGCCACCGTCCGCTGAGAGGGAGGTGGCGGGGCGTGCGAAGTCGACCCGGTGACCCGGATCGCCGTAAGAAGTGTACGGGACCCGCCGGGTGCCGGGTGACGGAGATGTCCATGAGCGGGCGGGGCCGGCTGCCGGCGGCGAGCGCGCTCGGTGTCCACGGTCGGGTGACGGAGATGTCCACAACCGGCGAGTAGTCCACAGGCGCGGCCCATGATCCCCGGAATCCCGGCCTCCGGGAGAACGTGGGCGCATGCGCTTCCCGTCCTTGCCGCTCCCGGGCCACCGTGCCCCGGGCCGCCGTGCCCGTCCGTCTCTCGTCTGCGCCGTGCTGCTGGTGGTGGCGGTACTGGTGGCCGCTCTGCCGCCGCCCTCGGCCGCCGTACGGCTCCTTCCGACCGTACGGGCCGGGGAGCCGCCGCCCCCTGCGGTTCTCCGTACCGAGGGGGACGGCGGGCCGGTCTGGCCGCTGGCCGGGAGACCCGCGGTGGTACGGGGGTGGGAGCCGCCCGCCGGTCCGTACGGGCCCGGGCACCGTGGCGTCGACCTGGCGGCCCGGCCGGGCGACACGGTGGTGGCCGCCGCCACCGGCCGCGTCTCGTTCGCGGGGCGGGTGGCGGGGCGCGGGGTCCTGGTCGTCGAGCTGGCCGGGAGCGGGGCGCCAGCGCTGCGTACGACGTACGAGCCGGTGCGGGCGCTGGTGGCGAAGGGGAACGAGGTCGTCGCGGGGCGGCCGGTCGGGCTGCTGGAGGCGGGGCCGTTCCACTGCGCCGAAGGCTGTCTGCACTGGGGGCTGCGGCGGGGCGAGGCCTACCTGAACCCGCTCTCGCTGCTGCGGCGCGGCCCGTCCCGGCTGCTGCCGGTGTCCGGGGTTCCCGAGCCATGAGGGGCACGGGGCCGATCGCGTACGGCTGCGGGGCCTCGCTCGTGTACCGCGGCGGGCCCGGCTCGCTTACACGGCGGCGGGCCTCGGTCGCGTGCGCCGTGGTCACGTACGCCGACGGGCCTCACTCGCGTACGGCGGCGGGGTCAGCCCCGTACGCCGCGCAGGATCATCGCGACGGCGGTGTCCGCGATGACGCCGGGCTCCTCCGCCACGCTCAGCTCGATACGGCGCACGGCGGCGTCCACCGAGCCCTGCAGGAGCATCGCGGCCAGCCTCGGCTGGGTGTGGCCGAGGTCGCCCAGCGCTTCGACGATCATGGCGATCAGCCCGCCGTGCGCGGCCCGGATCTTCTCCCGGGCACCGGCGTCCAGCTCGCTCGCGGAGATCGCGACGACCGCCCGGTGGCGGCGGTCCCCGACGAGGTCGAGCTGTCGGCGCACATACGCCTCGATCTTCGCCTCGGGCGTCTCGGCGCGCTCCATCGCGTTCTCGACCTCGGCCGCCCAGACGGGGAAGTCGACGGCGCACAGCTCCTCGACGACGGCGGCGCGGGAGCGGAAGTACTCGTACACGGAGGACCGGGCGAGGCCCGTGCGCTCGGCGAGTGCGGGGAAGGTCAGCGCCTCCGTACCACCCTCGGACAGCAGGGAGCGCGCGGCGTCCAGGAGGGCGCCGCGCTGCATGGTCCGGTGCTCGGCCACGGAGGCCGCTCGAATCCTGGGCACGTATCCACTCTACGGCGGCGGCTGCCGGAGGGAAGGGCTCAGCCTCGGACGGGGTGGCCGGAGGGTGGAGTTTCAGCGTCCGGCATCGGCCAGTTTCGCCCGGAGCTGGAGCACGGATTTGGTGTGGATCTGGCTCACCCGGCTCTCCGTGACGCCGAGGACGTTGCCGATCTCCGCGAGGGTCAGGCCCTCGTAGTAGTAGAGGGTCACCACCGTCTTCTCGCGGTCGGGGAGCGTGTTGATGGCGCGGGCGAGCAGCCGCCTCAGCTCCCGGTCCTCGGCCACCTCCACCGGATTGTCGGCGGCGGTGTCCTCCAGGGTGTCCATCAGGGTGAGCCGCTCGCCGCCCTCGCCGCCGACCTGGAGCATCTCTTCCAGGGCGACGACGTTGGCCAGCGACAACTGGCTGAAAACCGCGTGCAGTTCCTCCAGCGTGACACCCATCTCCGCGGCGACCTCGGACTCGGACGGGGTGCGCCGCAACTGCGCCTCCAGCGTGGCGTAGGCGCGCTCCACGTTGCGCGCCTTCTGCCGCACCGAGCGGGGGATCCAGTCGAGCGCCCGCAGTTCGTCGATCATCGCGCCACGGATCCTGGTGATCGCGTATGTCTCGAACTTGATGGCGCGCTCGATGTCGAACTTCTCGATGGCGTCGATCAGTCCGAAGACTCCGGAGGAGACGAAGTCGGCCTGCTCGACGTTGGACGGCAGTCCCACGCTCACCCGGCCCGCGACGTACTTGACGAGCGGCGAATAGTGCAGGATCAGCTGCTCCCGCAGCCGCTCGTCGCCGGTGGTCTTGTACGAACGCCACAGTTCGTCGAGCGAGGAGGGGGCGGGAGGGCGCACAGTGCCACGCGCAACCGGTGGTACTGCCGCGCGGTCAGACCCGGAGGTGTGCTGGGGCATGTGGTGCCTTGAGCCGTTCTGCCGTGAAGTGCTGGGGACTTCTGTCTGGGGCGGAATCCTTGTGAGCGTAGCGTGACTATGACGTCGCAGTCCGCACAGGAGGGGAGATTCGTGCCGCGTGATCGCGTTCCGCCTCGCGCGCCGCCCGCACCCGCCGGGAGCCGGGGCCCTCGCCGTGGGCGACGGCCCCCGACAGGTCACCGATCGATCGTGCGAGGTCATCGGCCTTACCTTTTCACCCGAATGCTCCAGGTCAAGAACCGCCTCGCCGTACGGCACCGTCGCGCGGTGACGGACGCGTCAACCGCCAGCCTTCGCCCTCGCGTTCGACGAACCCCAGTGAGTGCAGTTCGTACAGTCGCCCGAGCGTTTCGTCGGCCGAGGTGCCCGCTCCACGGGCGAGTTCACGGGTGCTGGTCAGGCCGTGGTACGGGAGGGCGTCGAGAACCTTCGCCGCGATCGGGTCCAACCGATCCCGGGGCAGCACCGGGCCGCGCCGGTCGGGCGCGAGGTCACCGATCTCCCCGATCAGCTCGGCCACTTCGGACGCTTCGGTGACCAGCACCCCTTCGCCGCGCAGCAGTTCATGGACACCGGCCGACAGTCCGCTGGTGGCGGGGCCCGGCACGCCCATCACGAACCGGCCGAGCCGCTGCGCCTGCCGGGCGGTGACGAGGGAACCGCTGCGGTACTCCGCCTCCACCACGACCGTCCCCCTGGTCAGGGCGGCGATCACCCGGTTGCGCAGGACGAACCTGGCCCGCGTGGGATGGCCGCCCGGCGGCAACTCCGCAACTACCAGGCCCTGTTGGGCCACTCGCCCGATCAACTCGGCGTGGCCCCGCGGATAGGGGACGTCGACCCCGCAGGCCAGCACCGCCGCCGTAGCACCGCCCACGGCCAGGACCCCTCGGTGGGCCGCCCCGTCCACGCCGAAGGCCGCGCCCGACACCACCACCCAGCCGCGCTCCGCGAGCCCGGCGCCGAGGGTGGCCGCCATGTGCGCCCCGTACGGCGTGCAGGCCCGCGCCCCGACCACGGCGACCGAGCGCAGGGCCCACAGCCTCAGGTCCGGCCGCCCCCGCACCCAGAGCGCGACGGGCCGGGCGTCCCCCAGGTCGTCGAGCTGGCTCGGCCACTCCCGGTCCCCCGGGCAGACGAGGCGTCCACCGAGAGCGGCCACCGCCGCCAGGTCCCGCGCGGGGTCGGCCGCCGCCGCGCGGAGCCGGTAGCCCTCCAGCCGCACGGCGGTCATCCCCGGCAGCCTCTCGGCGGCCCCGTCCTCGGTGCGGAGCACCCGTAACAGCTCGACGGCCCCCACCCGCCGCAACCATGCCCCGGCCCGCTCGTCCCCCGGCTCCACCACCCGTGTCAACGCGGCCCGCGCCAACCGCTCGGCCTCCACGCCCGCCTCCGGCCCGTCCCCGGCCCCGGACCCCGGTCGCTCGCCCTCCGCATCGAGCCCCGGCCGCTCCAACAGCTCGGACTCCAGCCGCTCGGGCTCCACCCGCTCCCGCTCCGCCCGCCTCACAGCGCCCCCGCCTCCATCGGTGCCCCGCGCTGGATGCCCGTCCGCAGTTCCAGGGCCACCGCCACGTCCCGGGCCTCCGGTCTGGGCGCGCCCCGGAGGTCGGCGACCGTCCAGGCGACCCGCAGGACCCGGTCCAGGCCCCGGGCCGTGAGGAGGCCGCGTTCCAGGTCGCGTTCGGCGGCGGCCAGGGCGCCGGGGGCGGCCAGCAGGCGGGTGCGCAGCTCATGGCCGGGGACCTCGCTGTTGGTGGTCCAGGGCGTCCCCGCCAGCCGCTCGGCCGCCCGGGCCCTGGCCTCCCGCACCCGTGCGGCGACCACGGCCGTCGGCTCGCCCCGGCCGCCCTGCTTCAGCAGGGCGGCGCGGTCGACCGGCTCCACCTCGACCCGCAGGTCCACCCGGTCGAGCAGGGGCCCGGAGAGGCGGGCCTGGTAGCGGCGGACCACCGAGGGCGGGCACTCGCAGCCCGCGCCCGTCAGGGTGTGCCGGCCGCAGGGGCACGGGTTGGCGGCCAGGAGCATCAGGAACCTGGCCGGCAGCCGCACCACCCCCGCCGCCCGCGCCACCACCACATGACCCGACTCCAGCGGCTGGCGCAGCGCATCCAGGGCCTTGCCGGAGAATTCGGGTGCCTCGTCCAGAAAGAGGACCCCTCGGTGAGCGAGTGAGACCGCCCCCGGCCTCGGCATCCCGTTGCCCCCGCCCACCAGGGACTGCATCGTCGCGGAGTGGTGCGGGGCGCAGTAGGGCGCCCGGGAGACCAGTGGTTCGCCCGGGGGAAGGATGCCCGCCACGGAGTGGACCGCCGTCACTTCGAGGGACTCCTGCCGGGTCAGCGGCGGCAGGACCGCCGAGAGCCGCTCGGCCAGCATGGTCTTGCCCGCGCCCGGCGGGCCGGAGAGGAGCAGATGGTGTCCCCCGGCCGCCGCCACCTCCAGGGCCTTGCGGGGGCGCGGCTGGCCCGCCACGTCCGCCAGGTCGGGGGTGTGTCCCTCGCCGCGCACCGAGGCGGGGGCGAGACCGGCGCCGAGGCCGGTGCCCGGGACCATGAGTCCGGCGAGCAAGGCGTCGGGGCGCCCCCGGTCGTCGGCGAGCTCGTCGGGGACCGGCTCGTCGCAGAGGACGGCGATGAGCTGGCGCAGGCTCCGGACGCCGAGGACCGAGACGCCCGGCACCAGGGCGGCCTCCCCGGCCGTCTGCTCGGGGACGACGACCTGCTGGTATCCGGCCTCGGCCGCCGCGAGGACGGCGGGCAGCACCCCCCGTACGGGACGGACCCGGCCGTCGAGCCCCAGTTCCCCGATCATCACCACGTCCGCGATGGCGGCGGGGTCCAGCCGCTCCGCCGCCCCGAGGACGGCGCACGCGACGGCGAGGTCGAACCCCGAACCGCTCTTGGGGACCGAGGCCGGGGAGAGCCCGACCGTGAGCTTCTTCTGCGGCCACTCGGCTCCGGAGTTCGTCACCGCGGCCCGCACCCGGTCGCGGCTCTCGATCAGGCTCTTGTCGGGGAGCCCGACCAGCGTGAAGGCCGCCACCCCGGGCTCCAGGTCCGCCTGGACCTCCACCACCACGCCCTCGACGCCCACCAGCGCCACGGAACACGCCCGTGCGTACCCCATCAGGCCACCCCCCGTGCGTGCTCGGCCACCGGGGCACCGCGCCGGGGCACGATCACCCCGACCAGATCGATCCGGACCCCGCCGGGCGGTGGCCCGCCGTGCCGCTCCAGCCAGATCCCCGCGAGCCGCCGCAGCCGGTCCGCCTTGACCGGGGTGACCGCGGCCATGGGATGTTCGAACCGGCCCGATCTGCGGGTCTTCACCTCGCAGAGGACCAGTGCGTCGCCGTCCCGGGCGACGATGTCGACCTCTCCGGCGCGACAGCGCCAGTTGCGCTCGATCACGGTCATCCCGGCGTCGGTCAGCAGCCGTGCCGCCAGACCCTCGCCGTACCGCCCGAGTGCCCCCCGTGCGTTCATCTCTCCACCACCTCCGGGACCGACTCTGACCCGGCCGCCGGAAAGTTGTGGATCTTGGTGGACAACTCTGCCGATGTGGAAAACCCGGTCACCCACAGGGGTGACCGGGTCTCCGCGTCGTGTACGCGACGCACATAATCAGGGCCGCACATGGCCCGGACTGTGCATGGTCCGGGCCGCGCGTGGTCCGGACCGCGCGGGTCAGCCTCCCGGAAGTTCCAGATCGCTCTTGTTCAGCTCTTCGATGTTGACGTCCTTGAAGGTCAGCACGCGGACCTGTTTGACGAACCTCGCGGGCCGGTACATGTCCCAGACCCAGGCGTCCGCCATGGACACCTCGAAGAAGACCTCACCCTGGACGGAGTGCACCTGCATCTCGTAGTCGTTGGTGAGGTAGAAGCGCCGTTCGGTCTCGATCACATATTTGAACAGACCGACGACATCGCGGTACTCCCGGTAGAGCTTCAGCTCCATCTCGGTCTCGTACTTCTCGAGGTCCTCGGCGCTCATGGCATGTTTCCCCTTCAGCCGTGCGTCCCCCCATTGTGCGTCAGCTTCCGACGCCCCCGGACGATCAGACGATCTCGGCGGCGAGGACCAACGGAACACGCGGGGGACCCTCGTCGAGGAGCCTTCGCAGCAGCTCGGCGAGTCTGGTCGGGTACACCGTCTCACGCGCCGAGAGAAGTTCGGCGGAAGTCCACCACCTCAACCCGGCGACGCTGCGCAATTCCAGCTCGGTGAGGCCCTGCGGGGCGGTGGTGGTCTGCGCCGTACGGGCCAGGAAGTACCACTCGTCCTGGTCCCAGCGGCGCCCGTCGAACGGGAACGAGCAGGTCCGCTTCCAGAGCACCGGGCCCAGCTCGATGTCGGTGATCCCGGTCTCCTCGGCCAGCTCGCGGCGGGCCGCCTCCTCATGGGTCTCGTCGCCCTCCAGACCGCCGCCGGGCGTGAACCACCAGTCGTCGTCCGGATCGGCCGGCTCATGGCCGTGGAGCAGCAGGATGCGGTCGTCGGGGTCCAGGAGCACCACCCGGGCCACCCTGCGCGCCCCGGCGGTCACCGGGCGGCTCCGGCGGCCCGTCGGCGGGCCGAGCGGGCGGCCACGGGCCCGTACGCCGCTCCGCCGAGGATGAGCACCATGCCCACCACCACGGCCCCCAGCTGGAGCGGGAGCGGGCCGTCGGCGGAGATACCGCCGGGCAGCGCGGCGAAGGAGTCGGGGCGGCCGATCATGCCGTTCATCGGCCAGGCCACCGCGTCGACCCGGGCCTGGACGGCGCTCAGGGGTACGGAGCCCTGTCCCGGGTCGTCCAGGTGGACCCGGGAGTCCAGGGAGGTGGACCGCTCGTCGCCGAGCAGGAAGATCTGGCCCTCGGGCACCTCGGCGGAGAAGTCCTGCGGCGAGGCGGGCGCGGGCCTGCCGTCGGCGGTGCGGCCCCGGTCCAGATACGGCTCGTCGACGGGCGTCCCGCCGACGGTGAGCCGCCCCTTCTCGTCGCAGCAGGCCACCGTGTCCCCGCCGACGCCGACCACACGCTTCACCATCGGGGTGTCGCCCCAGACCCGGTCGGTGAAGACCACCACGTCACCGCGGCGGACGTCGGCGCCCGATATCCGCTCGGCGAGCACCCGGTCGCCGGCGTTCACCGTGGGGGACATGGAGTCGGTCGGGACGGCGTACGGCTTGTAGACCACCGCCGCCCAGAGAAAGCCGCCGAGGAAGAGCACGCAGCCGACGGCCACGGTCAGACCCGACACCATGGCGCCGGTCCGGCCGCGGCCGCCCCCGTCACGTTTCGTACCGCTCATCCCAGCGCTCCCCCATCGGAGATCGACAATCGCTGATCCGAGTCGGCACCCTACCCGGCGGTACGCCGGACGGTCAGCCTCCTGCGCCGCCACAGCACCAGGGGCACGGCTCCGGCCAGGCCCAGTGCGGCCGGGGCCATCGCGGCGGCCGCGTTCAGGCCGGGCTGGTCGAAGGTGTCGGGGACGGGCAGGGTCGCCCAGCGGCCCACGGGCCAGGCGACGACGATCGCGCGGCCGACGACCTCGTCGTTGGAGACGGTGCCCTGGCCGGGCAGCTCCTGGTGGTAGCGGGAGTCCAGGGAGTTCTGCCGGTGGTCGCCCATGACGAAGATCCGGCCCTCCTCGACCTTGATCGGGCCGAAGGGCTTGTCGTTGCACGGGGTGTTCCCCGGGAAGATGAACGACTTCTCGTCGAGCGCCTTGCCGTTGACCGTGACCGGCCCGTTCTCCTTGCACTCCACGGTGTCACCGCCGACCGCGATGACCCGCTTGATCAGGTCCTTCTCCTCCGAGGAGGGCATCAGACCGATGAAGCTGAGGAACTTCTGCGCCACGTTGGGCTCGGGGGTGGCGGTGTCCTCCAGCCAGCCGCCCGGGTCGTGGAAAACCACGACCTCGCCGCGCTCCGGCTCCGCGCCGAACCAGGGGGTCAGCTTGTCGACCAGCACCCGGTCGCCCCGCTGCAGCGTGTTCTGCATCGAGTCCGAGGGGATCGAGAACGCCTGGATCAGGAAGGTCTTGATCAAGAGCGCCAGGACCAGCGCGATGCCGATGAGCAGCGGCAGCTCCACCCAGAAGGAACGGTGCTTCTTGGGAGGCCTGCCCCCACCCCCCGGCGCCCCGCCGTCGTCGCCGGGCGTACCGCCCTCACCGCCCGGCGGGACCGCCTGGCCGCCTGCGGGAGAGTCGTCGTGCCCCGGCCGGTCCTCGGGCTCGTCGCGTCCGGATCGTGCGCCGACCGCCAAATCCCCCACATCCACTCCTCAATACGTGCCACTGCCCACGCCCCATCCGGCGCAGGCCCACCACTCCCATAACGAGCGGGAGTTCCGCAGGGGTCGGGAGCCGGACCATTCCGTCCTGATCCGGAGTGGCAACCCTATGCGACGGCCCCGGAACCGCGGCCTCCGATCCATGCGCGGAACTCGGCGCCGCAGCCTCCGGTCCCTGCGCGGACCCCGGCGCCGCGGCCTGCGATCCGCTCGCCCGCGCCACCGCCGCGAAGGCCTCGCGCTCCTCCAGGGTGGTCCAGTTGGCGAGCGGCCAGGCGATCACGACGGCCCGCCCCACCACCTCGTCCTCGGAGACCGTGCCCCGGTCCGGTTCGTCGAGGTGAAAGCGGGAGTCGGCGGAGTTGGAGCGGTGGTCACCCAGCATGAAGAGGCGCCCGGGCGGGACCTCCACCTCGAACTCCACGGTCGAGGGCCGGTCGTCCGGGTGCAGATAGGGCTCGGTGAGCGGTACGCCGTTGACGGTGACCCGGCCGTCCTCGCCGCAGCACTTCACGGTGTCGCCGCCGACCGCCACGACGCGTTTGATCAGGTCCTGCTCGTCGTCGGAGGGCAGCAGGCCGATGAACTTCAGCGCCTCGGTGACCTGCTTGACGCCGACCGGCGGGTCCTCCTTCTCCCCGGTGTCCTCCTGCTGGAGCCAGCCGCCGGGATCCTTGAAGACGACGACGTCCCCGCGCTGCGGCTTCGACCCGAACAACGGGGTCAGCTTGTCCACCAGGACCCGGTCGCCGATCTTGATGGTCTGCTCCATCGACCCGGACGGGATCACGAACGCCTGGACCAGGAAGGTCTTGAGGACCAGCGCGATCAGCAGCGCCATCACGATGAGCACCGGTATCTCCTTCACCGCGGACCTGCGGCGCTTGCGCCGGACCTTCTTGGCGAGCTTGCGGCGCTCGGCCCGGGTCGGCAGCGAGCGGGGCGCGGTGGGCCGGGTCCCGGTCGGCAGGGACGCGTCGGGGTCCGGGGCGCCGCGGGGGCGCCCGCGGTTACCCATGCGCTCCGCTGGGCTCCCGTACGCCGTCGAAGGCGCCGGTCCCCTCGATGCCGCCGATCCGGGCCGGCGGCCAGCCCAGCCAGTCCACCCGGCCGATCACCCGCTCGACGGGGACCATCCCGCCGCCGGGCGAGCCCAGGTGGTCGCGGGAGTCGCTGGAGCGGCTGCGGTGGTCGCCCAGCATCCAGAGCGTGGACCGGGGGACGACGATGTCGAACGGCGCCTTGGAGGCGGTGTCCCCGGGGTGGAGATACGTCTCGTCCACCGGTGTCCCGTTCACGGTGAGCCTCCCCCGCGTATCGCAGCAGACGACCCGGTCGCCGCCCACGCCCACCACGCGCTTCACGAAGTCGGTGTCGGCGGGTTCGGCCAGGCCCAGCGAGGCCGCCGCCCCGTGGGCCAGGGCGGCCAGCGGGTCGGCGTCCAGGCCCTCCCGTACGAAGGAGCCCGTACCGTCGAAGACCACGACGTCCCCGCGCTCGGGCTCGGCGCCGAACCGGTACGCGAGCTTGTTGACGAGCACCCGGTCCCCGACCCGCAGGGTGGGCTCCATCGAGCCGCTGGGGATCAGGAAGGGCTGGACCACGAAGGCGCTGAACAGCAGCAGCCCGGCCACGCCCGCCACTCCCACGACGAGGACGCGCCGCCGCCAGGGCCGTACGCGGGCGGAAACCCCCCGGAGACGCGAGAAGCGCGACCCCTCCTCGGACCCGGTGCGGGGTTCCGAGGAGCGATCGCGCTCCGAGTGCTCTGCTTGGGTGTCCATCGCGGCCGAATCCTATCCGGCCGCGCTGTGGACACCAGCGGTGCCTCAGTTGTCGCGCTTCTCCTTGATCTTCGCGGCCTTGCCGCGCAGCTCACGGAGGAAGTACAGCTTGGCGCGGCGGACGTCACCGCGGCTGACCAGCTCGATCTTCTCGAAGATCGGGCTGTGCACCGGGAAGGTGCGCTCGACGCCGACGCTGAAGGAGACCTTGCGGACCGTGAAGGTCTCGCTGACGCCCGAGCCCTGGCGGCGGATGACGATGCCCTTGAACTGCTGGATACGGGAGCGGTTGCCCTCGATCACTCGCACGTGGACGTTGACGGTGTCACCCGGGCGGAACGCCGGGACGTCCGAACGGAGGGTGGCGGCGTTGACGCCATCGAGCAGGGAAGACATGAGTTCTGCTTTCTTCGCCGATGCCACAGGTCATCGACGGGATATCGAGAGGAGTTCGGAGTGCTGATCGCGTCGGGCGGGCGTCTTTCCCCCTGTGGCAGGGGCGCACGCCGGACGTACAGCAGCGGCCTATTCTTCCACGGCCGGTGGCCTGCGCCAAAATCGGCCGCCGGGCTCCGGCGCGAAGCCCAGGATGGAGAGGATCTCGCGGTCCTTCTTGTCGAAGGCGCTCGCCTCGCACCGCTCGATCAGATCGGGCCGGTTGAGGGCGGTCCGGGCGAAGGCCTGGTCCCGCCGCCAGCGGGCGATCTTCCCGTGGTGGCCGCTGAGCAGGACGTCCGGGATCCCCCGGCCGCGCCACTCGGGCGGCTTGGTGTAGACGGGGCCCTCCAGGAGGTTGGCCATGGCACCGGGGGCGAAGGAGTCGTCGCGGTGGGACTCGGCGTTGCCGAGGACCCCGGGCAGCAGCCGCGCCACGGCCTCCGTGATCACCAGGACGGCCGCTTCCCCGCCGGCCAGCACATAGTCACCGATGGAGACCTCGACGACCGGGACGCGGGTGGCGTACTCGTCGATCACCCGGCGGTCGATGCCCTCGTACCGGGCCGGGGTGAAGACCAGCCAGGGCTGCGCGGACAGCTCAACGGCCAGCTCCTGGGTGAACGGGCGGCCGCTGGGTGTGGGCACCACGAGGACCGGGGAGTGCGCGCCGGACTCGTACCCGTCGGCCAGCGCCTCGTCCAGGGCGTCCCCCCAGGGCTCGGTCTTCATGACCATGCCGGGGCCGCCGCCGTAGGGGGTGTCGTCGACCGTGTTGTGCCGGTCGTACGTCCACTCCCGCAGGTCGTGGACGTGGACGTCGAGGACCCCGCGGGCGCGGGCCTTGCCGACCAGGGAGACGTCCAGCGGGTCCAGGTACTCGGGGAAGATCGTGACGACGTCGAGCCGCATCAGGAACCGTCGCCCTTCGGCGCCGCGCCGGGCCCCCCGGCCGCCTCGGCCGCCGCACCGCCGTCGGCCGCCCCGTCCGCGTCACCGTCGGCCGTCTCTTCGTCGCGCGAGGAGGCCACCACGGCCTCGCTCTCGTCGATCAGGCCGGGCGGCGGGGTGATGACCGCGCGCTGCTCCTCCAGGTCGATCTCGGTGACGATCTCCTCCACGAAGGGGATCATCACCTCACTGCCGTCGGGGCGCTCCACGATGAACAGGTCCTGCGAGGGCAGGTGGGAGATCTCGGTGATCCGGCCGATCTCCGTACCGTCGGCGAGGACGACGTCCAGGTCGATCAGCTGGTGGTCGTAGAACTCGTCCTCGTCCTCGGGCAGCTCCGCCGGGTCCACCTCGGCGATCAGCAGGGTGTTACGGAGCGCCTCGGCGCCCGTACGGTCGTGCACGCCCTCGAAGCGCAGCAGCAGCCTGCCGCTGTGGACCCGGCCCGACGCGACCGTCAGCGGGCCCGTGGCCGCCGGTTCGGTGGCCAGGACGGCGCCGGGGCCGAGCCGCAGCTCCGGCTCGTCCGTTCGTACCTCGACGGTGACCTCGCCCTTGATGCCGTGGGCACGGCCGATCCGCGCGACTACCAACTGCACGCTGTTCTCCGAATTGATGGGGTACGGACGCATGGATGGGGTCCGGACGCGGTGGCGCCCCGGTGTGGCTGGCGAGAAGGGCCGGGGACCGACAAAGGCCGGGGAAGGCTCGAAAGCCCTCCCCGGCCCTGGCCGGTGTTCAACTGCGGTCAGCGGACCTGGTCCACATCGACGAGGTCGACGCGGATGCCACGGCCGCCGATGGCGCCCACGACGGTCCGCAGGGCGCGGGCGGTACGGCCGTTGCGGCCGATCACCTTGCCGAGGTCGTCGGGGTGGACCCGGACCTCCAGCACGCGCCCGCGGCGCAGGGTGCGCGAGGCCACCTGCACGTCGTCGGGGTTGTCGACGATGCCCTTCACGAGGTGCTCGAGAGCCTCCTCGAGCATGCTCAGGCCTCGGTCGACTCGGTGGACTCGGCAGCGTCAGCCGCCTCGTCCGCCTTCTTGTCGGACTTCTTGGCCTTGGGGGTGATGGCCTCACCCTTGGCCTCGTCGCCGTCCGCGGACAGCGCCTCGAACAGGGCACGCTTGTCAGCCTTGGGCTCCGGCTGCAGCAGCGGCGCGGGGGCCGGGAGACCCTTGTGGGCCTGCCAGTCACCGGTGAGCTTCAGGATCGCGAGGACCGGCTCGGTCGGCTGGGCGCCGACGGACAGCCAGTACTGCGCGCGCTCCGAGTTGACCTCGATGCGGGAGGGGTTCTGTACCGGGTGGTACAGGCCGATCTCCTCGATGGCCCGGCCGTCACGGCGGGTACGGGAGTCGGCGACGACGATGCGGTAGTGAGGCGAACGGATCTTGCCCAGACGCTTCAGCTTGATCTTGACTGCCACGGAAGTGGTGTCTCCTGGTCTCTGACGTGGTTGGGCACAACGAAGATGCCACGTGGGGTTGCGGTACTCGGAGTGCCCGATGGACGCGTCAGCCGGAGGAGAGAGGGGTCCTGTGCGACTGTCGAGTACAGCTAGCCATTGTGCCACACCACTTCACCTCACCCCACCGCGACCGCCGCTTCCGGGATCCGGAACGGCTTGCCGCAGCCACCGCAGACGATCGGCGCCTGGGCCAGGACCGAGGGGACGACGCGGACGTTGCGTCCGCAGTCGCAGACGGCCTTGACCCGGACCCCGCCCCCGGAGGAACCGTGCCGGGCGGCAGGGCCCCGGAAGGAGCGCTTGGTGTCGGCGGCGGTGGCGACCGTGTGCGCCTTGAGGGCGCGCTGGAGCCGCTCGGTGGTCGGGCGGTACCGGCGCTTGGCCTCCGGGTTCAGCGTGACCAGCGAGAATCCGCTGCTGGGGTGGGGCTCCTCGGCATGGTCGAGGCCCAGCTCCTCGGCGATCGCGAGGAAGCGTCTGTTGTGGTAGCGGCCGGCGCGGGAGGTGTCACGGACTCCTCTCGCGGCGGCGATGCCGTGGACTGCCTCGTGGAGCAGTCGTTCGAAGGAGAGCTCGGCGCCACAGGCGGACGAGGACTCTCCGATCAGGGACTCTGGCGCGGCTAGATCGGGCAGCTCGGGGTGGTACCGCTGAATGTCGGCCCACGCCTGTGCCAGCTCTGCGGCAAGTACAGGTGGTGTCGTGCTCACGTCGTGACAACGAGTCCGAGTGCCGTGGTGTTCCTATTCCGGGGCATCCCAAATAATTTGCACGTACCAGTCAGTTGCCCGTGATGTGCCCTGGATGCGTCCGGAGGCGGGCGGGTGCGCCGAACTGCGGAGAAGCCGCACAGCTCGCACCAAGGTGGTGCACAGCGCGCGGTGCGCCCGGCGTACGGGGTGTGCGGTGCGCCGGCGCCCGTCGCCACTTACCGGGCCGCCTGCGAGGGTACCCGGCCGGCCGTTCGACGTGCCCGGTGCCCGGTGTCGGGTAAGACTGATTCGGAGAGGCGCACGACCGGGGTACGCAATCGGTGCCCCACAACCCCTGGACGGAACGGCGGATGCGCAGTTCTCTGGCATACGGGGGGTGCGGACGTACGCACACGGGGGCCGTCCACTCGGGCAAGATCGACCTCTTGGCGGATTGGGGCGCTTTCCATGACACCAACGCTCGTCCGGAACCTCCGGGACGCGGATCCCTCCGCGCCGGCGGACGCCGGTACCCGTGCCCGCGACTGGGCCGAGATCCAGGAACGCATGCTGGCACCGCTCTACGAGGCGGTGTACGACCGGCTCGAAGTCGGGGCCGCCACCCGGATGCTGTCGCTCGGCTGTGGCTCCGGGCTCGCCCTGCTGATCGCGGCGGCCCGGGGGGCGCAGGTCACGGGCGTGGACTCCGACCGGGAGCGGCTGGCGCTGGCGCGTGCGCGGCTGCTGCCCGAGGAGGGCGCGGAAGGCGCGCCCGCGCACCGGGCCCGGCTGCACGAGAGCGGGCTCCCCTCGGGCGCCGGCGCGGACGGGGCACCGTACGACCTGATCACCGTGTTCGAGCCGATCGGCTGTGCGGCCGGTGACTCCGAGGGGTTGGTGCCCGCTCTGGAGGCGGCGCTGCCGCTGGCGGCCCGGGGCGCGACCGTGGTGCTGACCGGCTGGGGCCCGCCGGAGCGGTGTGCCACGGCGCCGGTGCTGCGGGTCGCGGCCCGGCTGACGGAGTCCGCGCGTCCGCCCCGGCCGGGCGGGTGGCGGCCGACGCTCCGGGACGATCTGGAGGACGTGGCCGCGCGGACGGGGCTGAAGCCGGACGGTTCGGGGCGGGTCTCCTGCCCGTTCGGGTACGCGGACCAGGAGAGCGCGGTGCGCGGGCTGCTGTCGACCGGGCTCTTCGACGCCGCCGTACGGGCCACCGACCGCTCCCAGGTGGAGAAGGAGGTGACGGAGGCGCTGCATCCGTACCGGCGCCCGGACGGGACGGTGTGGATGCCGAACGTCTTCCGCTACCTGGTCTGCACGACATGACCTGAGGCAGCCGTGCGCGCCGCCCTGAGGGACGCCGTACGCGCGTAAGGGGCGCCCTCTCTCAAGGGCGCCCCTTACACATGCCTGCTGTCGCCGCTCAGCCCATGAACTTCTTGAACTCGTCCGGCAGCTCGAAGTTCTTGTCGCCCTGGGTCGGCAGCCCGAACGCCCCGCCCTGGGCGGCCGCCTGCTCGCGGCGCTCCGCGGCGGCGGCCTCCTCGGCCTTGCGCTTCATCGGGTTGCCGCTCTTGCGCTTGCCCTTGGCCTGCTTGACCTGCTTCTTCTGCCGGCCGGGGCCACCGCCCATGCCGGGCATCCCCGGCATTCCGGGCATGCCGCCGCCCTGGGCCATCTTCGACATCATCTTGCGGGCCTCGAAGAAGCGCTCCACCAGGCTCTTGACGGCGGAGACCTCGACGCCCGAACCCTTGGCGATACGGGCCCGGCGCGAGCCGTTGATGATCGTCGGCTCGGCGCGCTCCTTGGGGGTCATCGACTTGATGATCGCGGCGGTGCGGTCGATGTCGCGCTCGTCGATGTTGTTGATCTGGTCCTTGATCTGCCCCATGCCGGGCAGCATCCCGAGCAGCTTGGAGATGGAGCCCATCTTGCGGACCTGCTCCATCTGGGCCAGGAAGTCGTCGAGGGTGAAGTCCTTCCCGCCCTTGCTCGACTGGAGCTTCGAGGCCATTTTGGCGGCCTCTTCCTGGCTGAACGTCTTCTCCGCCTGCTCGATCAGGGTGAGCAGGTCACCCATGTCGAGGATGCGGGAGGCCATCCGGTCCGGGTGGAACGCGTCGAAGTCCTCCAGCTTCTCGCCGTTCGACGCGAACATGATCTGCTTGCCCGTGACATGGGCGATCGACAGGGCAGCACCACCGCGGGCGTCACCGTCGAGCTTGGAGAGGACCACGCCGTCGAAGCCGACGCCGTCGCGGAAGGCCTCGGCGGTGTTGACCGCGTCCTGACCGATCATCGCGTCGACGACGAAGAGGATCTCGTCGGGGCTGACGGCGTCGCGGATGTCCGCGGCCTGCCGCATCAGCTCCTGGTCGATACCGAGGCGGCCCGCGGTGTCGACGATGACGATGTCGTGAACCTTGGCCCGGGCGAACTCGATGGAGTCCTTGGCGACCTGGACCGGGTCACCGACGCCGTTGCCCGGCTCGGGGGCGTAGACCGCGACCCCGGCGCGCTCGGCGACGACGCTCAGCTGGTTGACGGCGTTGGGGCGCTGGAGGTCGCAGGCGACGAGCAGCGGGGAGTGGCCCTGGCCCTTGAGCCAGAGGCCGAGCTTTCCGGCCAGCGTCGTCTTACCGGCACCCTGGAGGCCCGCGAGCATGATCACGGTGGGCGCGGTCTTGGCGAACCGGAGGCGCCGCGTCTCGCCGCCGAGGATGGCGACGAGCTCCTCGTTGACGATCTTGACGACCTGCTGGGCCGGGTTCAGCGCCTGGGAGACCTCGGCGCCGCGCGCCCGCTCCTTCACGTTGGCGATGAAGGCCCGGACGACGGGGAGGGCGACGTCGGCCTCGAGCAGGGCGATACGGATCTCGCGTGCCGTGGCGTCGATGTCGGCCTCGGACAAGCGGCCCTTGCCCCTGAGGTTCTTGAAAGTCGCGCTAAGGCGGTCGGAGAGAGTATCGAACACGGCGCTCGTCGGTCCTCAGGGTCGGGGGCGGGGCAGGTCAGTCGCCCTCCAGGGTATCCGGCCCCCGGAGAACACCAAGCCCTCGCCCGGAACCGGCCGGGCGAGGGGGTGCCGTACAGGTCAGCCGAGGGCCTTCTCGACCTCCCGGGCGACCTCGGCGGCCCGGAGTTCCGGCAGGGGGTCGCCGTCGGTGCCGGTGACGTAGAAGGCGTCGACGGCGTTGGCGCCGAGGGTGGAGACATGGGCGCTGCGCACCCGTACGGCGCTGGATTCCAGGGCGTTGCCGATCCGGTGCAGCAGTCCCGGGGCGTCCTGGGCGCGGACCTCGATGACGGTGGCCCGGCGGGAGCCCGCCGCCGCGACGGTCACCCGGGGCGGCGGGGCCTTCACCCCGCGCCTGCGCGGGTAGGCGGCCTCCCGCTCCGCGAGCCGGGCGCGGATGTCCAGCGAGCCGTCCAGGGCGCGTACGAGGTCGGCGCGGAGCCGGGCGGCCTGCGGGAGGGACCCGTACTCGGCCGCCACCCGCCAGCTGAGCAGCAGCAGGTCCGCGCTCTCCCCCACCTCGTTGGGCAGCTCCACCGCCCGCAGGTCGGCGGCGCGCACGGTGAGCCGGTGCAGGGCGAGGACCCCGGCGGCGGCGGGCAGCACGCCGGGCCGGTCGGGCAGGGCGATGAGCAGTTCGACGCCGACGGGCTCCACCTCGCCGTCCCCGGCGGGCTCCTCGGGCCGGGTGTGCAGGGTGAGGACGGGTTCGCCGGTGCGCAGGGCCTCGACGGCGAGGCGTTCGTGCTCGGCGCTGGGCGCTTCCTCCTCCGTCTCCTCGGGGGCCTCCCCCGCGAGGACGGCGGCGACGCGTTTGACCAGGTCGGCCACGAGGGAGGCCCGCCAGGCGGACCAGGCGGCGGGTCCGGTGGCGAGCGCGTCGGCCTCGGTGAGGGCGTGCAGCAGCTCCAGGGTGGAGGCGCTGGAGACGGCCTCGGCCACCGACCGCACGGTGGCGGGGTCGTCCAGGTCGCGCCGGGTGGCGGTCTCGACGAGCAGGAGATGGTGGCGTACGAGGGTGGCGATGACGCCCACGTCGTGCTGGTCGAAGCCGATCCGGGTGGCCATGTCCCGGGCGATGACCTCACCGGCCACCGAGTGGTCGCCGGGCCAGCCCTTGCCGATGTCGTGGAGGAGGGCGGCGACCAGCAGGAGGTCGGGGCGGTGGACGCGGCGGGTGAGGGAGGCGGCCCGGACGGCGGTCTCCACCAGGTGCCGGTCGACGGTCCAGGTGTGGACAGGGTTGCGCTGGGGGCGGCAGTGGACGCGTTCCCAGTCGGGCAGCAGCCGGGTGATGATCCCTTCCGCTTCGAGCGCCTCCCAGACGCCGACGGTGGCCTCTCCCGCGCCGAGCAGGGTGACCAGCTCCTCGCGGGCCTCCGGCGGCCAGGGGACCGGCAGCGGGCGGACGGTGGTGGCGAGATGGCGTACGAGGTGGCGGGAGAGCGGCAGCCCGGCCTCGGCGGCGGCCGCGGCGGCGCGCAGGGTGAGGACGGGGTCGCGGTCGGGGCGGGCGGCCCGGGCGAGGACCACCTCGCCGTCCGCCTCCACCACGCCGTCCGCGAGCGGAGCGCGCTCCGGCGCGGACTTGGAGCCGCCGAGGGAGCCGCTGAGCATGGCGCGGAGCCGGGGCCGGACCGAGCGGGCGCGCAGCACCCGGTTGACCTCGCGCCAGGTGACGTCGGTGGCGTACGAGACCGTGCGCGCGGCCTCGTACACCTGGCGCAGCAGGGCGTCGGCGTCGAGCAGCCCGAGCGCCTCGGCCACCTGGTCCTGTTCCTGGAGGGCGAGGCGGTCGGTGGCGCGGCCGGTGGTGAGGTGGAGGGCGTCGCGGGTGTCGAGGAGGGTGCGGCGGGCCCGGTCGAGCCCTTCGCGCGGGGCGTCCGCGACCCAGGAGGCGGCGACGGCGCGCAGGGCGGTGGCGTCGCGGAGACCGCCGCGGGCCTCCTTGAGGTCGGGTTCCAGGAGGAACTGCAGCTCGCCCGTCCGCTCGGCCCGCTCCTGGCACAGCTCGTGGAGGGCGGGGAGGCGTTTGGGGGCCTGGTTGCGCCAGTCCGCGAGGATCGCGGTGCGCAGGGAGGCGACGAGCCCGAGGTCCCCGGCGACGGGCCGGGCGTCCAGCAGCCCGAGCTGCACCTTGAGGTCCTCGCCGGCCGTCCTCCGGGCCTCGCCGGGGGTGCGTACGGAGTGGTCGAGGGCGAGGCCCAGGTCCCAGACCGGGTACCAGACGGCGTCCGCGAGGGCGGCGACGGCGGCCGCGTCGGCGCTGCCGTCGTGGAGCAGGAGCAGGTCGAGGTCGCTGCGCGGGGAGAGTTCGCCGCGGCCGTAGCCCCCGACGGCGACGAGGGCGGCCCCGCGCACCCCGGCGCGGGTCGCGGCCGCTGTGAACAGGCCGGTGAGCCAGTCGTCGGTGAGCCGGGCGAGGGCCGCACGGCGCGGCGGCCCGGACCGCGCCTCCTGCTGGAGGAGGCGCAGCCGGGCCGCCGCGTAGCCGCTGGGTCCCGAGTCTTCGCTGTCGGTGATCGCTTCGGTGCTCGTCACCCAGGTGCCTTCCGTTTGGCGGGGCCTCGGTCAGGGGCGCCCGTCCGGTGTGCGGGGCCGTCGGTCGGGGGCGTGGGGCCGGGGGCCAGTGCCCTCGGCCGGGACGTCCGGCCAGGAGCCTGTCCCCTCGGCCCGGGGCCGTCGGGCCGGAGCCTTCGGCCGGATCAGCCGGGGCGTCCGGCCGGAGTACGTCCCGGCCAGGCACCCGGGGTCTTGGCCGGAGCGTCCGGCCGAGGCCGGAGCCCCTGGCCGGAGTATGCCCCGGCCAGGCGCCGGGAGCCGGGAGGCGCCGGGAGCCAGAGCCAGGCACCGGGAGGCGCCGGGAGCCCGGAGCCGGACCATGTCCGGCTCGTGGGCCCCGGCCCGGCTTCCGGCTCCGGCAAGCGCCTCCGTCAGAGGGCGTCCGGGCCGCGTTCGCCGGTGCGGACGCGGACGGCGGTCTCGACCGGGACGCTCCAGACCTTCCCGTCACCGATCTTGCCGGTACGGGCGGCCTTGACGACGACCTCGATGAGCTGTTCGGCGTCCTCGTCCTCGACCAGGACCTCGATGCGGATCTTGGGGACCAGGTCCACGGTGTACTCGGCGCCCCGGTAGACCTCGGTGTGGCCGCGCTGGCGGCCGTAACCGCTGGCCTCGGTGACGGTCAGCCCCTGGACGCCGAAGGCCTGGAGGGCCTCCTTGATCTCGTCCAGCCGGTGGGGCTTCACGACCGCGGTGATGAGCTTCATGCGTCCACCTTCTTTGCCTTCGGTGCTGCCGTCGGGTCCGTCGCGGGGGCGGTGGTGCGGGCGACCGAGCCGCCGCCGGTGCCGCTGAAGTCGTACGCGGTCTCGGCGTGCTCGACCTGGTCGATGCCGGAGATCTCGTCGTCCTCGGAGACCCGCATCCCGATGGTCTTGTGGAGCACCAGGGCGATGAGGCCGGAGACGACCAGAGCGTACGCGAGGACCGCGACGACGCCGACGATCTGCTTGCCGAGCTGTTCGACACCGCCGCCGTAGAAGAGGCCCGCCGCGTCGGACTGGACCCCGCCGGTGGCGAAGAAGCCGACCAGGATGGAGCCGATGATGCCGCCGACGAGGTGGACGCCGACGACGTCCAGGGAGTCGTCGTAACCGAACTTGTACTTCAGGCCGACCGCCATGGCGCAGAGGACACCGGCGATGGCACCGACCGCGATGGCGCCGAGCGGGGAGACGGAACCACCCGCGGGGGTGATGGCGACCAGCCCGGAGACCGCGCCGGAGGCGGCGCCGAGGGTGGTGAAGGAGCCGTGGCGCAGCTTCTCGTAGATCAGCCAGCCGAGGACGGCGGCGGCGGTGGCGACCTGGGTGTTGAGGAACATGACCGCGCCGACGCCGTCGTCGTTGCCGAGCCAGGATCCGGCGTTGAAGCCGAACCAGCCGAACCACAGGAGGGCCGCGCCGAGCATGACGAGCGGCAGGCTGTGCGGCCGCATCGGGTCCTTCTTGAAGCCGATGCGCTTGCCGATGACGAAGATCACGCCGAGGGCCGCGGCACCCGCGTTGATGTGGACGGCCGTACCGCCGGCGAAGTCGATGACGCCCATCTCGAAGAGCCAGCCGCCCGAGCCCCAGACCCAGTGGGCGACGGGGAAGTAGACGATCGTGACCCACAGGACGATGAAGAGCGCCCACGCGGTGAACTTCACGCGGTCCGCGAGCGCACCGCTGATCAGGGCCGGGGTGAGGACGGCGAACATCAGCTGGAAGGCGGCGAAGACGTACACCGGGATGGTGGTGCCGTCCCAGAGTTCGGTGAGGCCGATCCCGCTGAGACCGACGTAGTCACCGCTCCAGCCGATCACCGAGCCGATGTCGGAGCCGAAGGCGAGGCTGAATCCGTAGAGCACCCACAGGATCGTGACGATCCCGAGGCTGATGAAGCTCATCATCAGCATGTTGAGGGTGCTCTTGACGCGGACCATGCCTCCGTAGAAGAAGGCCAGACCGGGGGTCATGAGCATCACCAGGGCCGAGCAGATGAGCATGAACCCGGTGTTGGCGGCAGACAGCTCGGGGGCGTCTGCGGCAAGCGTCGTGATGCCTGGGGGCATCGGCGTCTCCTCGTCGTCGGAGCGGCCGCGGCGTGCGGGGGAAGGCTGCGGGACCACTGGGAAGGGTGCGGGCCGGTCAGGGGCGTCCGGTGGATCATGGCCGGAGACCGCCTGTGCGCCATGAGATTGGCGGAGCGCCGTTTCCGGGGAAGCCGCACGATGTTTCGCGAGCGTGACGAAGAGGTGGTGCGTGTTACGACGGAATGAATCCCGGGTGGCGGGTCCGGTGCGCTGCCTACCATGCAGCCCATGCCGTACACGGTGTGGCCGAAACGCCGCCGTGTGGACGGATGAGGCCCCTTCGTACGCGAACCGGCCGCGGCTCCCCTCCGGGTGACCAGGCGATGGGGGAGCCGAGTCGGGCAGTACGGAGAGGTGCCGCGGCCGGGGCCGTGGTGCCGGGTCAGACCGCTTCGGCGGTCTCCGGCAGCTGTTCGCTGAGCAGATCGGTGAGCCGGGCGACATCGGCGACGTCCCCGAAGTCCCTGGCAGCGGTGTCGACGGTCTTGCGCAGCCGGGTGTTGACCCGCTCGGAGCGGACCTTCTTGGCGATCTTCAGGGCCTGCCCGGCGAGCACGGTGGACTGCTCGGGCTCGCGCTGGAGGAGATGGACGGTGGCCATGCCGATGAGGTTGAGCGCGTAGGAGCGCTGGTGCTCGTCGTCCTCGCCGAACAGCTCGACAGCCTTCGCCATGACGGGCTCGGCGAGCGAGGCGTAGGTGGGGCTGCGGCCGGCGACATAGGCCAGGTCGCGGTAGGAGTGGGCGTTCTCCCCGTTGAGCTCGGCCTCGGAGAAGAAGCGGATCCAGTCGGGCTCGGGCTCGCCGTCCAGTCCGGCGTCCAGGAAGGTGTCCTCGGCCATCCGGACCGCCCGCTTGCACTTGCTGGGCTGGCCCATGTTGGCGTACGCGCGGGCCTCCATCGCATACAGCATGGCCTGCGTACGGGAGGTGGCGCAGTCGCGGCTGCCGTACTGGGCCAGGTGGATCAGCTCCAGGGCGTCGTCGGGACGGCCCAGGTGGATCATCTGGCGGCTCATGCTGGAGAGGATGTAGCTGCCGAGCGGCTTGTCCCCGGCCTCCTTGGCGGCGTGCAGGGCGAGCACGAAGTACTTCTGGGCGGTGGGCTGGAGGCCGACGTCGTAACTCATCCAGCCCGCCAGCTCGGCCAGTTCGGCGGCGCAGCGGAACAGGCGCTTGGAGGTGGGGCCGGGCTGGGGCTCCTGGAGCAGGTCGGTGACCTCGTGCAGCTGGCCGACGACGGCCTTGCGGCGCAGCCCGCCGCCGCACTGGGCGTCCCACTGCCGGAACATCGTGGTGGTCGACTCCAGCAGGTCCAGCTCGGGACCGGAGAGGCGGGAGGGCCTGCGGGCGGCGGCCTCCGACTCCGGTTCGCCCGGCCCCTTGGGCGGGACGGGCACCAGCCAGCGCTGCATCGGCTCGATGAGGGAGGGGCCGGCGGCCAGCGCGAGCGAGCTGCCGAGGAAGCCCCGCCGGGCGAGCATCAGATCGCTGCGGGAGAACTCGCTGAGCAGGGCGACGGTCTGCGGGCCCGCCCAGGGCAGGTCGACCCCGGCCACCGAGGGTGACTGGTGGGCGGTGCGCAGGCCGAGGTCCTCGACGGCGACGACCGCGCCGAACCGCTCGGAGAACAGTTCGGAGAGGATGCGCGGGATCGGCTCGCGCGGCTGTTCGCCGTCGAGCCAGCGCCGCACCCGGGAGGTGTCGGTGCTGATGTGGTGGGCGCCCATCTGCCGGGCCCGCCGGTTGACCTGGCGGGCCAGCTCGCCCTTGGACCAGCCGCTGCGCAGGAACCACGATCCCAACTGCGCGTTGGGGCGCTTGCCGGTCCCGGCCTCCGCTTCGCCTGCGCCGCTGCCACTCACTGGAACGCCCCCATCACGCTGAATCCTCCCCGCCGAATCTCATCGCGCGAACCGCCGTCAGAAATCTGTGCCCCCATCAGAATGCCGTGCATCGCCGCCGCTCGTACGGGAGTTGCACGGGGTCGAACAGGAAACCGGGTTGCCCGGGGCATACCCGTGGCTGCACATTCTCCCAGGGTTCGTGTACCGACGGTAATCCTACGATCACCCCTGCCGCGAGGGGGATTGCGGAAACGCCACCATTCGCCACCCCTTCGAATGAACCCGACTGCCGCTCGGCACGCTTGACTTGAGCCACTACGACCGATGGCGAGCGTACGGAAGCACTCGGGGGCGCATGCACCGCGCCGCACCACCTCGCGCACCACGGCGCACACCACTCGATCGAGTTGCAGCGACGGAGGGCTACCCGAGCGCTCCGGATCGTAACCACCGATGAGTCGGACCCGTTGGAGGGGGCATGGGCTTCACGATCGGCGGCATCCGTGAGAAACGTTCCGGCGTACGGCGGCGCGGCCGCGGCGCCGAGGCCACCGCGGTGGCCGAGTACACCGGGCTCTGGGGCTGGACCGTGGTGCCCGGCACCCGCGCCCGGGACGGCGCCTGTTCCTGCGGGCAGCCGGCCTGCCCCGCCCCCGGCGCCCATCCGCTGGGCTTCGCCCGGGAGGTCCCGGCGGGCACCGGCGTCGACGCGGCGGCGGACGCCTGGGGCGAGCCCCCGGGCGCCTCGATGCTGCTGCCGGTGGGCCGCGCCTTCGACGTGCTGGACGTCGCGGAGCAGGCCGGGCGGCGGGCGCTGGTGCGGCTGGAGCGGATGGGGCTGCCACTGGGCCCGGTGGCGGTGACGCCGACCGGCCGGGCACAGTTCTTCGTCGCCCCCGGGGCCGCCGCCGAACTGCCCGGCCTGCTCTACCGCATGGGCTGGGACGACGCGGACCTGGACCTGCGGGCGCTGGGGCCGGGCACGCACATCACCGCCCCGCCCTCCGACCTCGGCGGCCTCGGCCCGGTCCGCTGGCTGCGGCCGCCGGTGCTGGACACCGCCGCCGCTCCCCCGCAGGCCCGGCTGCTGCTGGGGACGCTGGCGTACAGCTGCCACCGGTCCTGACCGGGAAGCACAACGGCGGACGGGCGGCGGGCTCCTCGTGGGAGCCGCCGCCCGTCCGCCGTACGGGGTGGTGCGCGTCAGTCGCCGATCAGGGCGTCCACGAAGGCGCCCGGCTCGAACGGGGCCAGGTCGTCCGGTCCCTCGCCCAGCCCGATCAGCTTCACCGGGACGCCCAGCTCGCGCTGGACCGCGATGACGATGCCGCCCTTGGCGGTGCCGTCGAGCTTGGTGAGGACGATGCCGGTGATGTCCACGACCTCCGCGAAGACGCGGGCCTGCACCAGGCCGTTCTGCCCGGTGGTGGCGTCCAGGACGAGCAGCACCTCGTCCAGCGGACCATGCTTCTCCACGACCCGCTTGACCTTGCCCAGCTCGTCCATGAGCCCGGTCTTGGTGTGCAGCCGGCCGGCGGTGTCGACGAGGACCACGTCGGCCCCCTCCGCGATGCCCTCCTTGACCGCGTCGTACGCGATGGAGGCCGGGTCGCCGCCCTCGGGTCCGCGGACCGTACGGGCTCCGACGCGCTCGCCCCAGGTCTGGAGCTGGTCGGCGGCGGCGGCGCGGAAGGTGTCGGCCGCGCCGAGGACCACGCTGCGGCCGTCCGCGACGAGCACCCGGGCCAGCTTGCCGGTGGTGGTGGTCTTGCCGGTGCCGTTGACGCCGACGACCATGACGACGCCCGGGGTCTCGGCGCCGCCCTCGGTCCTGACCTCGCGGTCGAGGTCCGGGCCGAGCAGGGTGATCAGCTCTTCGCGCAGCAGGGCGCGCAGCTCCTCCGGGGTGCGGGTGCCGAGCACGCGGACGCGCTCGCGGAGCCGCTCGACCAGTTCCTGGGTGGGGGCGACGCCGACGTCGGCGGTGAGGAGGGTGTCCTCGATCTCCTCCCAGGTGTCCTCGTCCAGGTTGTCCCGGGACAGCAGCGTGAGCAGCCCCTTGCCCAGCGAGTTCTGGGAGCGGGCGAGCCGGGCCCGCAGCCGGACGAGCCGGCCCTCGGTGGGCTCGGGGACCTCCAGCGCCGGGGGCGCCGGGGTCTCGACGACCGGGGCCTCCTCGGCGGGCGCGGTGGCGTCCGGGAGGCCGACTTCGTCGATGGTGCGCCGCGCTTCGTCGCGCGGCGTCTCGGCCTCCTCGCCGACCTTCGGCTCGGCGGGAGGAGTGATGGTCGGCGTGGACGGCGGCGGGGGCGGCAGCTTCTTCTTGCGGCTGCCGACCACGAGCCCGCCGACCAGGCCGACGGCGGCCAGGGCGATGACTACAGCGAGGATGACGATTTCGACGAGTTCCATAACCCGTCCAGTATCGGCCACGGCCGCCGCACGGGCACGGCCCCGCACGCCGCCCGGCGATCCACCGGACGCGGATGCACCTTTTGGCGGTAATGACCGGTCCCGACCCCTCCCCTTCTGACGATCCGTCAGCTACTGTGCGCCCCGCCGCGCCCCTCAGGCGAGCCCTGCCCGTCCGGCGAAAGGGACACCCGTCATGGCCTTCACCGTGGTCCGGTTCAATCTCGTCGATCCCACAGCCACCCCCGTCACCCTCTCGGCCCGCTACCGCGCCGCCCTGGAGATGGCGGCGTACGCGGACGGGCACGGGCTCGACACCGTCCAGACCGAGGAGCACCACGGGGCGGCGAACTCCTGGCTGCCCTCCCCGTTCACCTTCGCCGGGGCGGTCTTCGGCGCCACCCGGCGGATCGCGGTGACCGTCTCGGCCGTCATCGGGCCGCTGCACGATCCGCTGCGGCTGGCGGAGGACATCGCGGTGCTGGACCTGCTGAGCGCGGGGCGGCTGGTGACGGTCGCGGGGATCGGCTACCGGCCGGAGGAGTACGAGCGGGCGGGCGTGGAGTGGGGGCGGCGCGGCCGGCTCCAGGACGAGCTGCTGGAGACGCTGCTCGCGGCGTGGACCGGGGAGCCGTTCCCGTACCGGGGCCGTACGGTGCGCGTCACCCCGCGTCCGTACACGCGGCCGCATCCGATGCTGCTGGTCGGCGGCAGCTCGCGGGCGGCGGCGCGGCGGGCGGCCCGGCTGGGGCTGCCGCTCTTCCCGAGCGCGCATCTGCCGGAGCTGGAGGCGTACTACCGGGAGCGGTGCGCGGTCCACGGGACGGAGGGCTTCTGCGTGATGCCCGCGGAGCGCACCCCGCTGCTGCACGTCTCCGAGGACCCGGAGCGTGCGTGGGCGCTGTACGGGGAGCACCTGCTGCACGAGGCGCGGACGTACGCCTCCTGGCAGTCGAAGGACATCCGCTCGGCGGTGCGGTCGGCGGCCACGACGGTGGCGGAGCTGCGCGAGGAGGGCGTGTACCGGATCGTCACGCCCGGGGAGCTGGCGGCGCTGGAGGCGGACTCGCTGGTGCTGCATCCGCTCTGCGGCGGGATGCCGGTGGAGGAGGGGTGGCGGAGTCTGCGGCTGTTCTGCGAGGCGGTGGGAGAGCCCGCTGCCCCGGCTCGGGAGTGAGCCGGGGCAGCGGGCCGGGGTGCGGGGTAGCGGGGGTCAGCCCATCTCCTCCAGCGTCTTGCCCTTGGTCTCCTTCACGAACTTGAGCACGAAGGGGATGGAGAGCACGGCGAAGCAGGTGTAGATGATGTACGTCCCCGAGAGGTTCCAGTCGGCCAGGCTCGGGAAGCTGGCGGTGATCGCCCAGTTGGCCATCCACTGCGCGAAGACCGCGACACCGAGGGCGGCGGCCCGCAGCCGGTTGGGGAACATCTCGCCCAGGAAGACCCAGACGACGACACCCCACGAGAGGGCGAAGAAGAGCACGAACGTGTGGGCGGCGATCAGGGCGACGGCCCCCTGGGTGGTGGGCAGCTTGCCGTCCACCAGGTCGGCGGAGAAGGCCCAGGCCTCGACGGCGAGCGCGATCGCCATGCCGACGGAGCCGACGAGGGCGAGCGGGCGGCGGCCCACCCGGTCCACCAGCACCATCGCGATCACCGTGCCGATGATGTTGATGATCGACGTGGTGAACGAGTAGAAGAACGAGTCGGTCGGGTCGATGCCGACGGACTGCCACAGCGTGGCCGAGTAGTAGAAGGCCACGTTGATGCCGACGAGCTGCTGGAACATCGACAGGCCGATACCGACCCAGACGATGGGGAGGAAGAAGAAGCGGTTGCCCAGCAGGTCCTTGAAGGACGACTTGTGCTCGCGGTGCATGGCGGTCTCGATCTCGGCCACGCGGGCGTCGAGGTCGACGCTCCTGCCCTCGACCTCTTCGAGGATCTTGCGGGCCTGGGCCTTCTTGCCGACCGAGATGAGGAAGCGCGGGGACTCGGGGATGGCGAAGGAGAGGAGCCCGTACAGGATGGCCGGGACGACCATCACGCCGAGCATCCACTGCCAGGCCTCCAGGCCCAGGATCTTGCCGCGCTGGTCGCCGTCCGCGATCTGGAGGACGGTGTAGTTGACCAGTTGGGAGACGGCGATACCGATGACGATCGCGGCCTGCTGGAAGGAGCCGAGGCGGCCGCGGTAGGCGGGCGGGGAGACCTCCGCGATGTAGGCCGGGCCGATCACGGAGGCCATGCCGATGGCGAAGCCGCCGACGATGCGCCACATCGCCAGGTCCCAGAGCGCGAACGGCAGGGCGGAGCCGATGGCGCTGGCGGTGAAGAGGACCGAGGCGATCCGCATGCAGTAGATGCGGCCGATCCGGTCCGCGATCCGGCCGGCGGTGGCGGCGCCGATCGCACAGCCGATCAGCGCGATGGCGATGACCTGGGCGAGCGTCCCGGAGCCGATGTCGTAGCGGTCGCGGATGGCTTCGACGGCCCCGTTGATGACGGAGCTGTCGTAGCCGAAGAGGAAGCCGCCCATCGCCGCGGCCGCCGTGATGAAGATGACATGGCCGAGGTGATCCGGATGGGCCGTCCGGGCCCCGGACTCCGGTCCGTTCGCTGAAGTGGTCACATGAACTCCTGATGCCTGGCCGCACGTCAGACGTTGGGGTGAGCCTTCCTAGTGGCGCACACCATGCGGCACGCCACCACCTGAAGGCGAAAACAACTCCGCAGAGGTTATGCGTTCAAGAAACGAAGCAAACCAGTGGGGTCGGACCGACGTGTACCCAGGTCGGGCGAGAACGTGCGTCGAACTTCCGACGTTCGCGTGAAGAGTCGAATGTTTCCGTGGAGGGGTCAGCGGAGCCGCTGGCTGATCACCTTCGACACGCCGTCACCCTGCATGGAGACGCCGTACAGCGCGTCGGCGACCTCCATCGTCCGCTTCTGGTGGGTGATGACGATCAGCTGGGAGCTCTCCTGCAGCTCCTCCATGATCCGGATCAGCCGCTGCAGGTTGGTGTCGTCGAGCGCGGCCTCGACCTCGTCCATCACATAGAACGGGCTGGGGCGGGCCTTGAAGATGGAGACCAGCAACGCCACGGCCGTCAGGGACCGCTCGCCGCCCGAGAGCAGCGAGAGCCGCTTCACCTTCTTGCCCGGCGGGCGCGCCTCGACGTCCACTCCGGTGGCCAGCATGTTGTCCGGGTCGGTGAGGATCAGCCGCCCCTCGCCGCCGGGGAAGAGCCGGGCGAAGACGCCCTCGAACTCGCGGGCGGTGTCCCGGTACGCCTCGGTGAACACCTGCTCGACCCGCTCGTCGACCTCCTTGATCACCTGGAGCAGGTCGGCCCGGGTCTTCTTCAGGTCTTCGAGCTGCTCGGAGAGGAACTTGTGCCGTTCCTCCAGCGCCGAGAACTCCTCCAGCGCGAGCGGATTCACCTTCCCGAGTTGCTGGTACGCCCGTTCGGCCGACCGCAGCCGCTTCTCCTGTTCGGCCCGGACGAAGGCCTTCGGCAGGTTACGGGGGTGCTCCGGGTCCTCCGGCAGTTCCTCGCCCTCCGCCGCGGGCGAGGGCGGCACGGGCTGGTCCGGTCCGTACTCCGCGACCAGCCCCGCCGGCTCCACCCCCAGCTCCTCCAGGGCCTTCGTCTCCAGCTGCTCGATGCGCAGCCGCTTCTCGGCGCCGAGCACCTCGCCCCGGTGGACGGAGTCGGTGAGCTTGTCCAGCTCGCCCTTGAGGTCACGGCCCCGGCCCCGCTCGGCGGTCAGCTCGCGCTCCCGCTCGCCCTTGGCGGCCTCGGCCGACGTGCGCTCCTGATCGGCCCGTACGAGGGAGACCTCGACGTGGGCCAGCAGCTGACGGGCGCCCGAGGCGACGGCGGAGGCCACGGCCGCCTCGTGGCGCAGCCGGGCCCGGCGCTGCTCGGCCCGGGCCCGGGCCTCGCGCTCGGCGCGGGCGGCCCGGTCCAGCCCGTCGGCGCGCCCGGCCAGGCCCTTGACCCGCTCCTCGTGCGTACGGGCCTGGAGCCGGGCCTCCATCTCGGTCTGGCGGGCGTTGGCCCCGTCGGCGGCGAGCCGGTCCCGTACGGAAGTGTCGGGCTCCTCCTCCACCGGCGCCTCCTGGGCCACCAGCAGCCGCTCGGCCAGCTCCTCGGCCTCCTCGACCGCCTGCTCCAGGGCCTCCTGGGCGCGGGCGGCGGAGGCCGTCATCCGCTCGGCCTCGCCCGCCGCCGCCCGGGCCTGCCCGGAGAGCCGCCCGAGCTGCTGGGCGACGCCCGACTTCTCCCGCTCGGCCGCCCGCCGCCGCTCCCCCAGCTCCTCGACGAGCGCGGCCGACTCCTTGCGCCGCTCCCCCGCCAGCCGCTGGGCCTCAGCGAGCTCATCGCACCGCACGGCGAGCTCGGCCAGCTCGGCGGCAGCCTCGTCCACGGAGGCCTGCACCTCCAGCAGACTTGGCGCCCCGGCGGACCCGCCGTGCGCGAAGTGCGCGGAGAGCACGTCCCCTTCACCGGTTACGGCGGTGAGCCCGGGGTGCGCGGCGACGAGCGCCTCGGCGTCCTCCAGGGTGGCGACGACCACGGCGTCCCGCACGAGCCGGCGCACGGCGTCCAGGAGGGGGGCGGGGCCGGTGATCAGGTCGGTGACGGCGGGGGCGGAGAGGGTGGTGGTGCTCTCGGTACGGCCGTGGGCACCGGCGCCGGTCTCCGTACGGCGGTGGGCGCCGTTCTCCGTACCGCCCCGCGCTTCGCCTTCCGTACCGCCGCCCGGCGCTCCGCTCTGTACCGGCAGTTGTGCGGCGGCACCCGGCACCTGTTCGCCGCCCTGGCCCGGTACGTGGCCGGCGCCCACGCCCTCCACCGCCCCGCCCGCCAGCAGCATCGCCGCGCGGCCCGCATCCCGGTCGCGGAGGATGCGGATCGCCGCGGCGGCCGTGGCCGGGTCCCGTACCGCCACCGCGTCCGCCGCGGCGCCGAGGGCAGCGGCGACCGGGATCTCGTGGCCGGGCCGGACGGTGAGCAGTTCGGCGGCCGGGCCCAGCAGTCCCGTCAGGTGGTCGCGGGCACCGAGCAGTGCGCCCGTACCGTCCTTGCGCCGGAGCCCCAGGGCGAGCGCCTCGTGGCGGGCCGCGACCGCCGCCCGGCGGCGCTCGGCGGCGGTGGCCTCGTCGCGGGCCGTGCTGTGGGCGGCCTGGGCGTCGGCCAGGGCCTGCTTGGCCTCCTCGTGGCGGGCGGTCAGCTCCTCGTCGTCCGCGTCCAGGCCCTCGACCTCGGCCTTGAGCTGCTCGTACTCCTCCTGGGCGGTGACCGCGCGCTCCTGGGCCTCGTCGCGGGCGGCGGCCAGCCGGTCGATCTCGGCCTGGGCCGAACCGGCCCGGCTGCGGGCCGCGTTGACCTGGCCGGTCAACCGGGCCAGCCCCTCGCGGCGGTCCGCGATGGCGCGGGCGGCGTCCTTGAGCCGGCGCTCCTCGGCGGCCAGCTCGCGCTCCAGGTCGGCGCGGTGGGCGACGGTGTCCTCCAGCGCGCGTTCGGCCGCCTCCAGGGCCGCCGTCAGCTCCGCCTCCTGCTCGCGGATGCGGGCGGCCTCGCGCTCCAGGTCCTCGGGGTCGCGGCCCCGGCGCTCCTCGGTGGGGGGCTGGGTGGCGCTCCTGACCCGGGCGTCGGCCAGCGAGATCGTGCCGCGCACCCGCTCGGCCAGCTGCGACAGCTCGTACCAGGTCTGCTGGGCGCGCTGGAGCCGGGGCGCGAGGCGGCGCACCTCGCCCTCCAGCTCGGCCTCCCGGGCGAGCGCCGCCTTCAGATCGGCCTCGGCCGCTTCCTTGCGCTTCTTCAGCTCGGCCTCGTCGGCGATCTCGTCGCGCAGGGCGTCCCGCAGGGTCACCAGGTCGTCGGCGAGGAGCCGGAGGCGGGCGTCGCGCAGATCGGCCTGGATGACGGCGGCGCGACGGGCGACGGCGGCCTGCCGGCCGAGCGGCTTGAGCTGGCGGCGGAGTTCGTCGGTGAGGTCCTGGACGCGGGCGAGGTTGGCGCCCATCGCGTCCAGCTTCCGCAGCGCCTTCTCCTTGCGCTTGCGGTGCTTGAGCACCCCCGCGGCCTCCTCGATGAAGGCCCGGCGGCCCATCGGGTCGGCGTGCAGGACGGAGTCCAACTGGCCCTGGCCGACGATGACGTGCATCTCGCGGCCGATACCGGAGTCGGAGAGGAGTTCCTGGATGTCCAGCAGTCGGCAGGTGTCGCCGTTGATCTGGTATTCGCTGCCGCCATTGCGGAACATGATCCGGGTGATCGTCACTTCGGCGTACTCGATGGGCAGTGCGCCGTCGGAATTGTCGATGGTCAGCGACACTTCGGCGCGGCCGAGCGGGGGCCGCCCGGTGGTCCCGGCGAAGATCACGTCTTCCATCTTGCCGCCGCGCAGGGATTTGGCGCCCTGTTCTCCCATGACCCAGGAGAGGGCGTCCACCACATTGGACTTTCCCGATCCATTGGGGCCGACGACACAGGTGATCCCCGGTTCGAACCGCAGGGTGGTGGCGGACGCGAACGATTTGAAACCACGCAGGGTCAGGGCCTTGAGGTGCACGCCGCCGGACTCTACCTTTCGCTCTCGGTTTCGGTGATGAAGGTGCAGGGCACATCAGACGGTAAGCGAGAGGGGCAGGGCGGGGCCGGGGGGCCTGGGCAAAGAAAAAGGGACGCCGAAGCGTCCCTGTAGATCTTGGTGCGATCCTGCGCGGAATCATGGTGCGGTGCTGCGCGGTGGATCGTGGTGCGGTCCTGCGCGGTCCATCGCCACGGCCGGCGGGCCGTGCCGTTGCCGGTGGGCCGACACCCGGACACACGTCGTCCAGTGACCCTGTCGGTCAGGGACCCGGCCTTCCGGGAGGCGGCGATCCGTGACGCAGGACGGATCGGATGGAGCAGTTATGGAGAGAGGTTCCGAGGCTGCTGAGCTTGCCCGGCCCGACCGGCCCGCGAGGGGCCACCGGTCAGGTCAGCGCAGGCTCGCCCTGGGGTACGTCGATGTCGATGCTGTCGAGCAGTGACTCCTGGTGCTGAGCGGCGGCGTTGAGCGCGTCGTTCTCGTGCTGGATCCGGTTCAGCTCGGATTCCAGGTCCTGGACGCGCTGCTGGAGCCGTCGCATCTCGGCGAGGAGTCGCGGGTCGGAACCGCCGACGTAACCGAGAAGCGCCTTTGCCATGATGGATGGTCCTCCACAATGAGTGACCGACCGATGCGGTGTGGGTCGTCTGGGAATCGCACCCGCGGTGCTCGGCAGGGCTCTGTCACCACTGCGGTTCTGCTGCATATCAGCTCTGCCGAACAGCTAAGGTGCGCGGGGTTTTCAGCGTCTCACCAAAAAGTTTGACGGTCAACACGATCACACCCCGTGGAGCCAGGTGTCCCGGGGGCGCGCGGCCGGACGATCATGCGGCGCGACTCTCCTGCGGGACCCCGACGGGTGTGGGGATCTTCGTCAATGCCGCAGCCTTGCACGACATCCCGTATCTGGCAACCATCGGTCGCCGCGCGGTCCCTTCGCAGGTCATTTCGGGTGCGGGGCTCCGCGGGCCGGCCCGTGACGGTTCGCTCACGGGCGGCTCCGGCGCGCTCACCGGGCGGACCGGGGCGCCGGTTCGGGGCCCGTATCAGCGGATGGCGAATCCGTCGTAACCGCCGCGCGGCGTGTCCCAGATCTCAGTGACTCCGTCCACGCGCCCGGGTGTGTCGTCGGAGCGCAGCCAGTCCAGCAGACGGTGGCAATTGTCACGTGATCCTTCGGCGACGACCTGGACCCGACCGTCGTCGAGATTGAGTGCAAAGCCCACGAGTCCGCCGATCTCCAAAGCATTTGCCCTGGTGAACCAGCGGAACCCTACTTGCTGTACTCGGCCGCGTACCCAGACGACCAGCCGTGCCTCTTCGTTCATGCCCGAACGCTAACCGGCCAATTGCTCCAAGAACACGGCGGCCCCTTTGGCCCATGGCGTACAGTCCCGTCGCAATAGCCTCACTCGATCGGGTGAGTATAGGGATGAAGATCGACCGGTGATGGTGACGTCGCCGCGACATCCGGAGCATGAGGAAGGCACAGCGCATGGGACGCCACCGACGATCCGCCGCAGGCCCCGCCGCTGAAGAACCTGCGGTCAGGGCCGCTTCCGGACACCGGGGCACGCGCCGGAAGAAGAAGTCCGCCGTACCCGTGCGCACCGGACTCCTCGGCGCGTCGGCCGCGATGGCGGTCGGCGCGGTCGCCGTCGCCTCCGGTCTGCTGCCCGGCGGCTCCACCTACACCTCGGGCGGCCCCACCGCGGCCGACCAGGTCCGCTCCGGTGGCGGTGTCCCGGACCTGCTGACGCAGCAGGGCGGCTCCACCACCGCCCCGGCCGACCGCTCCTCCTCCCCCGCCAGCCGGGGCAGCGAGCACCCCGAGGCCCCGTCGAGGGCCCCGTCGAAGTCGCCGTCCACGACACCGTCGAAGTCGCCGTCGGAGTCCCCCTCCACCGCGTCGAAGGCCCCGTCGAAGTCGGCCGCGCCCTCCTCCACGGCCCCCTCGAAGAAGCCGGCCGCGACACCGTCCGAGAAGTCGAAGGCCCCCACCACGGCCCCGAAGAAGAGCACCGCCCCGGCGAGCAAGGCCCCGGCGCCCACGAAGACCACGGCCGCCCCGCCGCCGCCCGCCCAGAAGCCCGCCCCCTCGCCCTCCGCCACCTCCACCCGCAGCGAGGTGCTGGCCCTGGTGAACCAGGAGCGCGCGAAGGTCGGCTGCTCCCCGCTGACCACCAGCACCGCCCTCACCTCGCTCGCCCAGAACTTCAGCGAGGACATGGCGGCCCGCGGCTTCTTCGACCACACCGACCCCGACGGCGACACCCCCTGGGACCGGGCCGCGCAGGCCGGCGTCCAGGGGCTCGGCGCGGAGAACATCGCCCGTGGCCAGGCCGACGCCCAGGCCGTGATGGACGCCTGGATGAACAGCGAAGGCCACCGCGCGAACATTCTCAACTGCGACTACAAGACGATCGGCATAGGCGTCCACGAGGCCTCCGGCGGCCCGTGGTGGGTCCAGAACTTCGGCTTCTGACCCGTATAGCCCGTGTCCCGGGCGCCTGACCACTTACGCCCGTACAGCGCTCCCTCAGGGTGAGCGCTGTACGGGCGTAAGCTGGTGATATGGCCAGCGATACGGACGATCTCGCCTTCGACGTCTTCTCCCGGCGGTGCCCCTCCCGCTCCACGCTGGAGCACGCCACCGGACGCTGGGGCAGTCTGACGCTGGGCGCGCTGTACGAGGAGGGCCTGCGCTTCAACGAGTTGCGGCGGCGGGTCGACGGGGTCAGCGAGAAGATGCTGTCCCAGACGCTGCACGCCCTGGAGCGGGACGGGCTCGTCCTGCGGGAGGCCCAGCCGGTCAACCCGCCGCGGGTGGATTACGAGCTGACCCCCTTCGGGCGTGAGGTCGCCGGGCAGCTCCTCGGGCTGATCCGGCTCGTGGAGGGGCGGATGGACGAGGTCCTGGCCGCCCGGAGCCGTTACGACGAGGCGCGCGGCGGGCGCTGACAGCGCGGGCAGAAGTAGCTGGAGCGGTTCATCCAGGCGCGGCGGCGCATCGGCGTCCCGCAGCGGCGGCACGGCTCGCCCTCCCTGCCGTACGCGTCGAGCGAGCGGTCGAAGTAGCCGGACTCGCCGTTCACGTTGACGTAGAGGCTGTCGAAGCTGGTGCCGCCCTGGGCGAGGGCCGCGTTCATCACGTCCCGGGCGTGGCCGAGGAGTTCGGCGGACTTGGGGCGGGTCAGGGTCGCGGTGGGGCGGTCGTAGTGCAGCTTCGCGCGCCAGAGGGCCTCGTCCGCGTAGATGTTGCCGACGCCGCTGATCAGCGACTGGTCCAGGAGCGCGCGCTTGACCGTCGTACGGCGCAGGCGCAGGGCCGTGTGGAAGGCGGCGTCGTCGAAGAGCGGGTCGAGCGGGTCCCGGGCGATGTGCGCGATGGTGTCGGGCAGGCCGTCGGGGGTGGTGTCGTGGAGCGAGAGGCCGCCGAAGGTGCGCTGGTCGACGAAGCGCAGCTCGGTGCCGAGCGCGTCGTCGAACCGCATCCGGATCCGCAGGTGCTTCTCGTCGGGCGCGTCCGTGGGCTGCACCAGCAGCTGGCCGCTCATTCCGAGGTGGCCGAGCAGCGAGGAGGCGGCCTCGTCGAGCGGCACCCAGAGGTACTTGCCGCGCCGCATCGCCGTACCGAACCGGACCCCGCGCAGCCGGGCCGCGAAGTCGGGGCCGCCCGCGAGGTGGCGGCGGACCGAGCGCGGGTGCAGGACCTCCACGTCGGTGACGGTCCGGCCGCTGACCCAGCGCTCCAGGCCCCGGCGGACGACTTCGACCTCGGGCAGCTCGGGCACGGTGGACCACTCCAGACACGGTGAGCGTAGTACGGGAGCACGGGACCGGCTCCCCGGGACAGGGCGAACCCCCCGGTGCGCGAGGCACCGAGGGGTTCGGAGTACTGCATCAGGCGGGAGCTGCGTCCGTGTCGGGCGACGGTTCGGCAGGGGTGTCGGCGGCCCCTCCGTCGGCGGCGGACTTCTCCGCTGCCTGCCGTGCCTCAGCGGCGGCGCTGATCTCGCGCCAGGCGGACTCGGCCGCTTGCTGCTCCGCTTCCTTCTTGCTACGGCCGGTGCCGGTGCCGTACGAGACACCACCGACGCGAGCGGCAGCAGTGAAGGTCTTCTCGTGGTCCGGACCGGTCTCCGTGACGAGGTACTCGGGGACGCCGAGGCTCTCGCTCGCGGTGAGCTCCTGGAGGCTGGTCTTCCAGTCCAGGCCGGCGCCGAGGTTCGAGGACCTGTCGATCAGCGGGTCGAAGAGCCGGTGGACCAGCTCCGAGGCCGCGCCGAGGCCCTGGTCGAGATAGACCGCGCCGATCACCGCTTCGAGGGTGTCGGCGAGGATGGAAGCCTTGTCCCGGCCCCCCGTGCCCTCTTCACCGCGGCCGAGCCGGATGAAGGAGCCGAGTTCGAGGCCGCGGCCCACTTCCGCAAGCGCCCGCGAGTTGACCACCGCGGCCCGCAACTTGGCCAGCTGGCCTTCGGGCAGGTCGGGGTGGGTGCGGTACAGCGTGTCCGTGACCACCAGGCCGAGCACCGAATCCCCGAGGAATTCGAGCCGCTCGTTGGTGGGCAGGCCGCCGTTCTCGTACGCGTACGAACGGTGGGTCAGCGCACGCACCAGAAGGGCGGACTCGAGGTGATACCCGAGCCGCCCTTCCAGAAGCGTGTGGGACGAGGCTGTGTTGACGTTGTCTGCCTGCTTCTTGGCGCTGGACAACTCAGACATCGGGCCTCTCACCAGCCGCTCAGACCTCGAGGACCTGGCGCTTGTTGTAGGTGCCGCAGCTCGGGCACGCAATGTGCTGGAGCTTCGGCTCCTGGCAACGCTCGCACGAAACCAGGGTGGGGACCGCAGCCTTCCACTGCGACCGGCGGTGGCGCGTGTTGCTGCGCGACATCTTCCGCTTCGGAACAGCCACGGCTACTTCTCCTGCTTCTCGTCGACGCCCGGTTCGGCGCCGCCCATGTTGTCCTTCTCGCCGTCCTGAACGGTCTCGGCGAGTCCTTGCAGTGCCGCCCAACGGATGTCGACGGCGTCGTGGTGGTGGCCCGGGTTCTCGTCCAGCCTGATTCCGCATTCGGAACACAGACCGGCGCAGGTCTCCTTGCACACCGGCTGCATGGGCAGTGCGAGCACTACCGCGTCACGCAGCACTGACTCGAGGTCGAACAGGCCGTCCTCGAGGAAGAACCTGTCCTCGTCGTCCTCGGCGTCGTCGGCCGGGTCCGCAGGGCGGCCCCGGTCATCGGCGTCAGGGTACGAGAACATCTCCTGGAAATCCGCGTCGACCTCGACGGTCAGCGGCTCCAGACACCTTACGCACTCCCCTTCGGCGGTTGCACGGGCGGTGCCTGTGACGAGCACCCCTTCCATGACCGATTCGAGTCGGAGGTCCAGCTCCAGGGGCGCGCCTTCCGGCACACCGATGACGCCGTCGATACCGAGAACCGGTGAACCGGGAGCTTCCACCGAGCGGGAGAGCCGCTTCAGGGCACCGGGACGCCGACCCAGCTCGCGCGTATCGAACACGAGAGGGCTGCGGTGGTCGAGGTGGCCGTTCAGGGCGTTTCCTGCTTTCGAAATCATGGAGGTCGTGCTTGCTGTGGAGGGGAGAGGCCGTCTGCGGTCCATAGACGGACTGTTCTGTTCCGTAGCCGAAACGGGCAGCCGGGATCCCGGACCTATGCGCGACCGAGGATTCAGGATACTGGACGGACCGCTCAGCACCCAATCGGCCCAGGGCCTCCGCCGCCGGGGCGGGGCCCGGGGGCGGTCAGCGGCCCTCTTCGTAGCGGCGCAGCTGCTCCAGGTCGATCATGCTGGTGTCGAAGAGGCTGGTCTCGTCCAGCGCCCCCGGGCCCTGCTGGGCGGGCACCTGGGGCTGCTGCCAGCCGTAGTCGGGCTGGGACTGCGGCTGGGGCGGGTACGCGGTGGCGTTCGGGTCGTAGCCGGGGGCGGGCTGCTGGTAGGTCGCGTACGGGTCCGGCACCTGCTGATAGCCGTACGGGTCCTGCGGCTGCTGCTCCTGGTAGCCGTACGACGCCTGCGCGTACTCGGGCTGGGCGTACTCCCCCTGCCCGTACCCCGGCTCGGCCTGCGGCTGCTGCTGGGGCTGCTCCGGGTAGAGCGGCTGCTGGGGGACCTGCCGCGGCTCCGGGGTGGCCAGCTCGGCCAGGCCGGCCAGATAGTCGGCGTCGCTGGTGTGGCCCTGGGCGCCCGCCGCGTCCTGGGCGGCGATGTGCGCGCCGAGGTCGTCGGTGGCGACCCGGCCGTGCAGCTTCTGCCGGCCGCGGCCGACCGCCTCCAGGGTCTTGGCGAGGACGGCCTCGAAGGCGCCGAACTTGGCGTCCACATAGGCGTCGGCCCGCTGCCGCAGCGTCTCCGGGTCGGTGCTGCGCTCGGGGGCCTCGGCGAAGTCGGGGTCCTGGTAGCCCTGGTCGTCCAGTCCCTGGCCCCGGCCGAGCAGCTTCTCGCGGCCGCGGTCGACGGAGCCGATGGTCTTGGTGAGGACGACCTCGAAGTTGGCGAGCTTGCTGTCGACGTAGTCGTCGGCCTCGGCCCGGACCTCCTCGGCCTCGCGGCGGGCCTCGGAGAGGATCCGGTCGGCCTCGCTCTGCGACTGGCGGGCGATCTCGGTCTCCGCGATCAGGGAGGCGCGCTCGGCGTGCGCGGACCGGATGATCCGCTCCGCCTCCTGGCGGGCCTGCTCCGCGAACTGCTCCTGGCCGCCGATCAGCTCCTGGGCCTGGGCGAGCGAGCCGGGCAGGGCCTCGCGTACCTCTTCGAGCATGGCGAGCAGCTCGGCGCGGTTGACCACGCAGGAGGCCGACATGGGCATGGCGCGGGCGTTCCCGACCGTTTCGACGATCTCGTCGAGCTTCTTCTGCACGTCCACCGTGTGCTCGCCACTCTCTGCTGCTCTTCGGAGCTGCTGCTCTGTTGGAGACGGACGGGACGACTGTAAGGCCAGTCGGCGGCCGCCCGACACCTGGTGACGGACCGTCAGCGCATCAGCGCTTGCCCAGCCGCTCGGTGAGCGCCTCGTGGACGGTGGGCGGCAGCAGGTGGGAGACGTCGCCGCCCCAGGTCGCGACCTCCTTGACCAGCGAGGACGACAGGAAGCTGTACGTCGGGTTGGTGGGCACGAAGAGGGTCTCGACGCCCGAGAGGCCGTTGTTCATCTGGGCCATCTGGAGTTCGTAGTCGAAGTCGCTGACGGCCCGCAGGCCCTTCACGATCGCCGGGATCTCCCGCTGCTTGCAGAAGTCGACCAGCAGGCCGTGGAAGGACTCCACCTCCACGTTGCCGAAGTCGGCGGTCACCTCGCGGATCAGCTCGATCCGCTCGTCCACGGTGAACAGCCCCTTCTTGGACTGGTTGATCATCACCGCCACGTGCACCACGTCGTACAGCTTGGAGGCTCGTCCGATGATGTCGAGATGTCCGTTGGTGATGGGGTCGAAAGACCCCGGACAGACGGCGCGGCGCACTGTGATTCCCTCGCTCTCCGGTCCGGTCATCGTGCGTCTTCGCACGTAGCGGCGGCGCGACCGTACCAAAGCGTTCCCTCGCCGTAGCGACGGGCCCGCAGTGGCTCGAATCCGGCGGGCCAGCCGAATTCTCCGCCCCGGGTGCTGCGTTCCACGGTGACGAGCGCATCGTCCGTGAGCCACCCCTGGGCACGGAGTGTGAGCAGGATCTCGCGAAGATCGTCGTCGGTGACGGCGTACGGCGGGTCCAGGAAGACGACGTCGTACGGGTGGGAGGGCGCCGGTCCTGTCACGATCTGTTCGGCTCTGCCCGTACGGACCTCGGCGCCGGGCAGTCCGAGGGTGCGGACGTTCTCCCGGACGGTGCGCACCGCCTTCTGGTCCGCCTCGACGAGCAGGGCGTGGACCGCGCCCCGGGAGAGCGCTTCGAGGCCGACGGCGCCCGATCCGGCGTACAGATCGGCGACGCGGATGCCGTCGAGGGTGCCGAGCAGCGCTTCCCAGGTGGAGAAGAGGCCCTCCCGCGCACGGTCGGAGGTGGGGCGGGTGCCGGTGCCGGGCGGTACGGCGAGGCGGCGTCCGCCGGCCGTTCCGGCGATCACGCGGGTCATGGGTGTCGGGTCCTCGGGGTCGGGATCTGTACGGGTCGGCGCGCATGGGTGGCCGCGTGCCGCTGTGCGTCCACGATATGGCGTACGGCCGGGACCGGCAGGGCGGCCCCGTGGCTCACGTACCGGCCCGCCCGGATCCGCCCGGGCGCTCACCCCTTGTCGAGATACTCCTCGCGCTCCTTGTCCAGCAGGGCGGCCAGCACCGTGCGCAGCTCCGGCAGGTGCTCCAGCTCCGGGTCGGCGGCGACGATCGCGACGGCCTCCTCGCGGGCGGCGGCGATCACCTCCTCGTCGTCGATGACGGTGAGCATCCGGAGCGAGGAGCGCACCCCGGACTGGGCCTGGCCGAGCACATCGCCCTCGCGGCGCTGCTCCAGGTCGATCCGGGAGAGCTCGAAGCCGTCGAGGGTGGCGGCGACGGCGGAGAGGCGGGCGCGGGCGGGGCTCGCCTCGTGGGCCTCGCTGACCAGCAGACAGAGCCCGGGGGCGGAGCCACGGCCGACGCGGCCGCGGAGCTGGTGGAGCTGGGAGACGCCGAACCGGTCGGCGTCCATGATCACCATGGCGGTGGCGTTGGGGACGTTGACCCCGACCTCGATGACGGTGGTGGCGACCAGGACGTCGACGTCACCGGCGGCGAACCGGCGCATCACGTCGTCCTTCTCGTCGGGGTGCATCCGGCCGTGGAGCACTTCGACGCTCAGCCCGGCCAGCGCGCCCTTGCGCAGCTCGTCCGCGACCTCCAGGACGGCGAGCGGGGGCCGCTTCTCGGGGTCCTCATCGGGGGCCGCCTTCTTGGCCTTGGCCTTCTTCGCGCCCTTCCCGTCCTCCTCGGCCTCGTCCCCGATGCGGGGGCAGACCACGTACGCCTGGTGGCCGTTCTCCACCTCCTCCCGGACGCGCTCCCAGGCGCGGGCGAGGAAGTGCGGCTTGTCCTTGGCGGGGACGACATGGCTGGCGATCGGGGAGCGGCCGGCCGGGAGCTGGTCCAGGACGGAGGTCTCCAGGTCCCCGAAGACCGTCATGGCGACCGTGCGCGGAATGGGGGTGGCGGTCATGACGAGCAGGTGGGGCGGCTGCTTGCCCTTGGAGCGGAGGGCGTCGCGCTGCTCCACGCCGAAGCGGTGCTGCTCGTCGACGACGACGAGGCCCAGGTCGTGGAACTGGACTTTGTCCTCGATGAGGGCGTGGGTGCCGATGACGATCCCGGCCTCGCCGGTGACCAGGTCGAGCAGGGCCTGACGGCGGGCGGCCGCGCCCATGGAGCCGGTGAGCAGGACGACCTTGGTCCCCTGCTCGGATCCCCCCAGCGCCCGCCCGTCGCCCGACCGCCGCCCCTCATCGAGAGGCGCTTCGCGCCACAGCCCCCAATTGTCGGCCAGCTCCCCCATCATCTCGGTGATCGAGCGGTGGTGCTGCTGGGCGAGGACCTCGGTGGGGGCGAGCATCGCGGCCTGGCCGCCCGCGTCGACGACGGTGAGCATGGCGCGCAGGGCGACCATGGTCTTTCCGGAGCCGACCTCGCCCTGGAGGAGGCGGTGCATGGGGTGTTCGGTGGCCAGGTCGTCGAAGATCTCCTTGCTGACCTTCTCCTGGCCCTCGGTGAGGGTGAACGGCAGCTTCGCGTCGAAGGCGTCCAGCAGCCCGCCCTCGACGGGGCGGCGGGCGACGGCGGGGAGCTGGGTGTCGGCGTAGCGGCGGCGGGCCAGGGCGACCTGGAGGACGAAGGCCTCGTCCCACTTGAGCCGGGCCTTGGCGTCCTCGATGTCCGCCTTGGTCTGCGGGCGGTGGACCTTGAGCAGGGCCTCGGGCAGCGGGGTGAAGCCGCGCCCCTCGCGCAGGGAGGCGGGCAGCGGGTCCACCGCGTCCTGGGCGCTGGGCAGCACGGCGTCCACGGCCTTGGCGATCCGCCAGGAGTCGAGCTGCTTGCAGGCGGGATAGATCGGCAGCAGCCGTCCGGCGAAGGCGTCCACGGCCTCGGTCGCCTCGTCGGCGTCGGAGGCGTCGAGCAGTTGGTACGTGGGGTGGGCGAGCTGCATCTTCCGGTTGAAGACGGAGACCTTGCCCGCGAACATCGCCTGGCGGCCCGGCAGCAGCTCCTTGTGCGGCTTGTGGACGCCGTGGCCGAAGAAGACCAGCTGGAGGCGGCCGCTGCCGTCGGTGAGGGTGACCTCCAGGCGCTTGCCCTGGCCGTTGTTGAACATCAGGATCCGGGCGTCCGCGACCTGGGCGACGACCGTGACGTGCTCGTCCAGCGGGAGGTCGGCCAGCGCGGTCAGCTTGCCGCGCTCCTCGTACCGCCGCGGGTAGTGGTGCAGCAGATCCCCGACCGTGTGCAGGTCGAGGTGTTCGGCCATCACCTTCGCGGTGGCTCCGCCGAGCAGCTTCTTGAGAGGTTCATCGAACGAGGACACGCGATCCATTGCACACCACGCCACTGACAACCGTCCGCCGGGCACGCACACCCGGCTCCGGTCACTCGACGCCGATCAGCAGCGGCGCGCGCTGGTGGCCGCCCCGGTAGACGACGGTGTCCACGGCGAGGTGGCCCTCGCGTACGTACTCCTCCAGCGCGTCCGCCAAGGTGTCCGGGACGTCCTCCCCCAGGACCAGGGTGACCAGTTCGCCGCCGGCCGCCAGCATCCGGTCCAGCACCGTGCGGGCGGTGGTCTGGACGTCGGCCCCGATCACGGCCACGTCCCCGTCGATCAGCCCGAGGACGTCCCCGGCCTGGCAGATGCCCGCCATGGTCCACGACCGGTGCTCGGCCACGGCCAGTTCGGCGTAGCGGGTGGCCCCGGCGGCGGCGGTCATGGCGACCACGTCCTCGTCGAAGCCCCGGTCCGGCTCGTGCACGGCGAGGGCGGCGATGCCCTGGACGGCGGCGCGGGTGGGGACGAGGGCGACCCGGACCCCCTCGGTCCTGGCCTGTTCGGCGGCGGCGGCCGCGGTGTGGCGCAGGGCCGCGTCGTTGGGCAGGAGCACCACCTCGCGGGCGTGGGCGCGGCGGATGGCGTCGACCAGTTCGCCGCTGGCGGGGGGTTCGCCGGGGCGGGCGATCACGGTGGTGGCGCCCGCCTCGGTGCAGAGCCCGGCCAGCCCGTCGCCGGGGACCACGACGACCACGGCGCGCTGGGCCGGTTCGGCCTGGACGCGGACGTCGTGGCCGCTCTCGGTGGCGAAGTGGGTGATGCGGATGCGGTACGGCCGCCCGGCCTCGACGCCCGCCTCCACGGCGGCCCCGGCGTCGTCGACGTGGACGTGCACGTGCCAGAGGCCGTCGCCGCCCACCACGACCAGGGAGTCACCGAGCGCGTCGAGCCGGGCGCGCAGCCGGTCCACCTGCTCGTCGCGGGCCTCCAGGAGGTAGATCACCTCGAAGGCGGGCCCGCCGCCCCCGGCCTCCTCGGGGCAGTCGAGCGGGCCGTCGGCCACCGTGGCCGCGGCGACCGCTCCGGCCGGGCCGACGGCACCGGTGCGCGGCTCCCGTACCGGCGCCTGTCCGGTCACCGCCTCCAGCAGCGCCCCCAGGACCGTCACCAGCCCCCGTCCCCCGGCGTCCACGACCCCGGCGCGGCCGAGCACGGCGAGCTGCTCCGGGGTCCTCGCCAGCGCGGCGCGCGCCCCCTCGTACGCGGCGCGCACCACGGCGTGCAGGTCCCCGGCGTCCCCGCGCGCGGCTTCGGCGGCCGCCGTGGCGACGGTGAGCACCGTGCCCTCCACGGGGTGGGCGACGGCCTGCCGGGCGGCGTCGGCGGCGCGGGCCAGGGCGAGGCCGAGGTGGTCCGCGTCGCTGCCCTCGGCCAGCACCCCGGCCATCCCGCGCAGCAGCTGGGCCAGGATCGTGCCGGAGTTCCCGCGGGCGCCGATCAGGGCGCCGTGCGCCATGGCGCGTACGGCGTCGGCGGTGGCGGGGGTGGTGGTGCCGGTCTCATGGGCGGCGAAGACGGCTTCGACGGCCGCGGCGGCGGACTCGACGGTCAGATAGAGGTTGGTCCCGGTGTCCCCGTCGGCGATGGGATAGACGTTGATCGCATCGATCTCCGTACGCTCCCGGCCCAGGGCCTCCAGGGCCAGTGAGCACCAGGTGCGCACCGCGACGGCGTTCAGGTCGTCGGGGAGCTGCGGCACCGATGGTCCTCCTTGAAGCGGCCGTGGCAACGGGCTGCACCGCAGGTTAGCCCGCCTTCCTGAGCCCCGGCAGGGACAGGGGGCGGGAGAGGGACGGTCCCACCCGTGGTAGTTTCGTATCTCCGAAGCAGGCGTTGTATGCTGCTTCGGTTGCCCGACGAGAGTCGGGCCATTCCTCCGGTACCGCCACTTCATTCAATGATTCCGGCGCGCCGGAATTCACTGTAAGTGCATCTGAAGTCTTTGGAGTGACCCGTGGCTGCCAACTGCGACGTCTGCGGCAAGGGGCCGGGCTTCGGCAACAGCATTTCGCACTCGCACCGCCGTACGTCCCGTCGCTGGAACCCCAACATCCAGCGCGTGCGTGCCGTGGTCGGTCGAACGCCGAAGCGGCTCAACGTCTGCACCTCGTGCATCAAGGCCGGCAAGGTCGCGCGCTGACGTTTCCGTCGTAGCGCAGCCTTCCGGTTGCCCGAAAAGCCGGTCCACCTCGGTGGACCGGCTTTTTGCTGTGCTCATCCGGCGGTGATCATTCGGCGAGGCGAGTGCGCCAGCCGTGGTCGACCGGGCCGATGCCGCCGCCGAGCGGGAATCCGGCCCGGATCGCGCCGGTGACGTAGGCCTTCGCGCTCTCCACCGCCGTGGGCACGTCCTGGCCGAGCGCGAGCCCGGAGGCGACGGCGGAGGCGAGGGTGCAGCCGGTGCCGTGGGTGTGCCGGTTGTCGTAGCGGGGGGCGCGCAGCCAGTGTTCCGCGCTCCCGTCGGTGAGCAGGTCCACCGCGTCGCCGGTCAGATGGCCGCCCTTGATCAGCGCCCAGCGGGGCCCGAAGGCGAGGATCTCCTCGGCGGCCCGGCGCATCCCGCTCTCGTCGGTGACCGTGACCCCGGTGAGCTGTGCCACCTCGTCGAGGTTCGGGGTGGCGACGGTGGCGACGGGCAGCAGCTTCGTCCGTACGGAATCGAGCGCCTCGGCGGCCAGCAGAGCGTCGCCGTGCTTGGAGACCCCGACCGGGTCGACGACGACGGGGGCGTCGGTGGCGGCGAGGAGTTCCGCGACGGTCTCCACGAGGGCGGCCGACGCGAGCATCCCGGTCTTCACCGCCTGGACGCCGATGTCGTCGACGACGCTGTGGTACTGGGCGCGTACGGCCTCCACCGGAAGCTCCCACGCGCCCTGGACACCGAGGGAGTTCTGTGCGGTGACGGCGGTGAGGACGCTCATGCCGTGGACGCCGTGGGCGAGCATGGTCTTCAGGTCGGCCTGGATTCCCGCACCGCCGCCGGAGTCGGAACCGGCGACGGTGAGCACGCGGGGCGGTACAGCGGTACGTATGGGCATGCGCAGCAATCTAACGGGAGCCCCCGCGCGACCTGGTCAGTAGGTGTCCTCGATCGTGCCGAAGTGGTCCCAGCCGCCCTTGCTGGTCCAGGGCGCTCCGTCGACGGTGACCTGGGGCAGGGCGGAGGGGTTGAGGACCTCTCCGATCACCTTCCAGCGGGCGGGGAGTTTGGCGTCGGGCGGGAAGGTGGCCACGATCGCGTGGTCCTCTCCCCCGGTCAGCACCCACTGGAGCGGGTCGACGCCGACGGCCTGGCCGATGTCGGACATCTGCGAGGGGATGTCGATGAGGCCGGAGCGCAGGTCGATGCGGACCTTGCTGGCCTCCGCGATGTGCCCGAGGTCCGCGACGAGCCCGTCGCTGACGTCGGTCATCGCGGTGGCGCCGAGCCCGGCGGCGGCGGGGCCCGCGTGGTACGGCGGTTCGGGGCGGCGGTGGGCCTCGACGAAGGCGCGGGGCGAGCGGAAGCCCCGGGAGAGCACGGCGTACCCGGCGGCGGACCAGCCGAGCCAGCCGGTGACGGCTACGACATCGCCGGGGCGTGCGCCGGCGCGGGTGACCGGCTCGTGGTTGCGCAGGTCGCCGAGGGCCGTGATGGAGACGGTGATCGTGTCACCGCCGACCACATCGCCGCCGACGACGGCCGCCCCCGCCACCTGGCACTCGTCCCGCAGCCCGTCCATCAGCTCGGCGGCCCAGGTGACCGGGAGGTCGGCGGGGACCACCAGGCCGAGGAGCAGAGCGGTGGGCACGGCGCCCATGGCGGCGATGTCGGCGAGGTTCTGGGCCGCCGCCTTGCGGCCGACGTCGTACGCCGTCGACCAGTCGCGGCGGAAGTGCCGCCCTTCCAGCAGGATGTCCGTACTGGCCACGACCCTGCGGTCGGGGGCGGCCACGACCGCGGCGTCGTCGCCGGGCCCCAGCCGTACCGCCGGAGTGGTGGTGAGCCGGGACGTCAGCTCTCTGATGAGGCCGAACTCCCCCAACTCGCCCACGGTTCCCTTCACCGAGTCTCACCTCTCATCTATCGCCCCGGACACCCGTCCGGGCCCCCGGTCGCGAGCCGTCACTGCTGTCGGTACCGTCAGGAGAGCTGTCGGCACCGTCAAGGGATACGTCAACTTCCGCACTCCGCACGCCACGCTGTGGACGTCATACGTCCCGTAGGTCTCCCCGTCACCCTCCGCGACGCGATAACGTGGCGTCCCTTTCCCCCACATGATCCTCGTGGCCGCCCTGGAGGTTCCGTGGTACAGGCGTACATCCTCATCCAGACCGAGGTGGGCAAGGCGTCGATCGTCGCCGAGACCATCTCCAAGATTCCGGGAGTCATCCAGGCAGAGGACGTCACCGGTCCGTACGACGTGATCGTGCGTGCCCAGTCCGACACGGTCGACGCGCTCGGCCGCATGGTGGTCGCCAAGGTGCAGCAGGTGGACGGCATCACGCGCACACTGACCTGTCCGGTCGTCCACCTCTGACCCCCGTCCGGTGCCGCGCGGGACGCGCGGTCCTCGCCCGTGGTTCTCCGCCCCGGCACCGTGATCCTCCGCGCGCTGACGGGGCGATCGTACTGCCCCGCGGCTCTCCCCTGTCCACGTCCGCGGCTCCCCCTGCCCGCGGAGAGCCCCGCCCCACGCCGGAAGGCCGGGACGGCCACCGCCGTCCCGGCCTTCCGGGTCTCTCAGCGCAGTCCGGTGGAGCGGGTCAACGCGGCCTGGATCAGCCGGTCGACCAGCTCCTGGTAGCTGACGCCGCTCTCCTGCCACATGCGCGGGTACATGGAGATCGGGGTGAACCCCGGCAGGGTGTTGATCTCGTTGATGACGAAGGTGCCGTCCTCGGTGAGGAAGAAGTCGGCGCGCACCAGCCCCTCGCAGGAGGTGGCGTCGAAGGCGGCGACGGCGAGCCGCTGCACCTCGGCGGTCTGCTCCTCGGTGAGCGGGGCGGGCACCAGACCCGTGGCCGAGTCGATGTACTTGGCCTCGAAGTCGTAGAAGTCGTGCGCGGTGACCGGGGGGATCTCGGCGGGCACGCTGGCGCGCGGTCCGTCCTCGAACTCCAGCACCCCGCACTCGATCTCACGGCCGCGCAGCAGCGACTCCACCAGGAACTTGGGGTCGTGGCGGCGGGCCTCCTCGATCGCCGCGTCGAGCCCTTCGAGGCCGTCGACCTTGGTGATGCCCATGGAGGAGCCGCCCCGGGCGGGCTTGATGAACAGCGGCCAGCCGTGCTCCCCGGCGAAGTCCACGATCCGCTTGCGTACGGCGGAGGGGTCGCGGTCCCACTCGCGCGGGCGGACCACCTCGTACGGTCCGACCGGCAGCCCGAAGGAGAGGAAGACGCGCTTCATGTACTCCTTGTCCTGGCCGACGGCCGAGGCGAGGACGCCCGCGCCGACGTAGGGCACACCGGAGAGTTCCAGCAGCCCCTGGAGCGTGCCGTCCTCCCCGTACGGGCCGTGCAGCACGGGGAAGACGACGTCGACCTCACCGAGCGCCTTGGGCACCGAGCCGGGTTCGCTGTAGACGACCTCACGGCTGCCCGGGTCGACCGAGAGGACGACGCTGCCCTCGGTGGACTCCGCCAGCTGGGCCACGTCGGGGACCTTGCGGTCGGTGATGGCCATGCGTTCGGGCTCATCAGCGGTGAGCGCCCAGCGGCCGTCCGTCGTGATACCGATCGGCAGGACGTCGTACTTCGTCCGGTCGATGGCCTTCATGACGGCGCCGGCCGTGACGACCGAGATGCCGTGTTCGGAGCTGCGGCCGCCGAACACGACAGCCACACGCGGCTTGCGGCGCTGCTGCTCAGGGCTCTCGGGGCGCTCAGGGCTCTGGGGGAGGTTCTCGCTGCTCATATCGCGATGAGCGTACCTGCTGGTAGAGGAGGAGTCAGCGTCGCTCGGCCTTGGCGCTCCGCGACATCAGCTCCTTCACCGCGACGACCGGGGACTTGCCCTCGTGAACGATCGAGACGACGGTCTCCGTGATGGGCATGTCGACCCCGTGCCGGCGGGCCAGGTCGAGGACAGATTCGCAGGACTTGACGCCCTCGGCGGTCTGCTTGGTGACGGCGATCGTCTCCTGGAGCGTCATGCCCCGGCCGAGGTTGGTGCCGAAGGTGTGGTTGCGGGAGAGCGGCGAGGAGCAGGTGGCCACCAGGTCGCCCAGGCCCGCGAGTCCGGAGAAGGTCAGCGGGTCGGCGCCCATGGCCACGCCCAGCCGGGTGGTCTCGGCCAGGCCCCGGGTGATGAGGGAGCCCTTGGTGTTGTCCCCGAGCCCCATGCCGTCCGCGATGCCGACGGCGAGGCCGATGACGTTCTTCACGGCGCCGCCCAGCTCGCAGCCGACCACGTCGGTGTTGGTGTAGGGCCGGAAGTACGGGGTGTGGCAGGCGGCCTGGAGGCGCTGGGCGACGGACTCGTCGGCGCAGGCGACGACGGCGGCGGCGGGGCGGCGCTCGGCGATCTCCTTGGCGAGGTTGGGGCCCGAGACGACGGCGATGCGGTCGGCGGAGACCTTGGCGACGTCCGCGATCACCTCGCTCATCAGCTTGGCGGTGCCCAGCTCGACGCCCTTCATCAGGGAGACCAGGACGGTGCCGGACTCCAGGTGCGGGGCCCAGTCGGCGAGGTTGGCGCGCAGGGTCTGGGAGGGCACGACGAGGAAGGCGAACTCGGCGCCGCGCAGCGCCTCGGCGGGGTCGGTGGTGGCCCGGATCGAGGCGGGCAGCTCGATGCCCGGCAGGTAGTCCGGGTTGGTGTGCGTGGTGTTGACGGCCTCGGCGACCTCGGCGCGGCGTCCCCAGAGGGTGACGTCGCAGCCCGCGTCGGCGAGGATCACGGCGAACGCCGTACCCCATGAGCCGGTTCCGAAGACGGCCGCTTTGACGGGGTGCGTCACGTGGATCCCTTTCCCTGCGCCCTGCGCCGTTGTTCGGCCCGGGCCTTGCGGTGATCGTAGAGCTCGGCGGGGGCCTTCTCCCCGCGGACGTCCTCCAGCTGGCGGGTGATCGCGGCCATGATGACCTCGGTCGCCTGGCGCAGCACCTCGGGCGTCGGCTCGACATCGTAGAAGCGGCTGAGGTCGACGGGCGGACCCGCCTGCACGGTCAGCGTCTTGCGGGGGAACAGCCGGAGCTTGTTCTCCTTGGCGTACGGCGGCATCACCTGGTTGGCGCCCCACTGGGCGACGGGGATGACCGGGACCTTGGTCATCAGCGCGACGCGGGCGGCACCGGTCTTGCCGGCCATCGGCCACATCCGCGGGTCGCGGGTGAGGGTGCCCTCCGGGTAGAAGGCCACGCACTCGCCGCGCTCGATGGCGTCGACGGCGGCCCGGAAGGCGTCCAGCGCGTTGGTCGTCTCGCGGTAGACGGGGATCTGGCCGGTGCCGCGCAGCATCATCCCGACGAAGGGGGTGCGGAAGAGGCCCGCCTTCGCCAGGAACCGGGGCACCCGTCCGGCGTTGTACTGGAAGTGGCCGTAGGAGAGCGGGTCCAGATAGGAGTTGTGGTTGACGGCGCTGATGAATCCGCCCTCGGCCGGAATGTGTTCCATCCCCCGCCAGTCGCGCTTGAACAGAACCACCAGTGGCGGCTTGGCGATAACCGCCGCCAGGCGGTACCAGAAGCCGATTCTGCGGCGGGACACTCGGACACCTTCCTCTAAGGACCTCATGGGAACGGCGACCTGTTGCCGGCTACCGACGGTCAAGTCTCGCCCCAGGCCCCTCCTCTGTCGAGAACACCGTACGCCTCACCTTCGGGAGGGGTCCTCCGGGTTGTCGTACCGGCAGGCGAGAATAGGTCGTCATGCGTACGGAGGGGGAGATCGCCACGAACACCGATCCGGCCGGCCCGTGGTCCCTGGTCGTTCCGCTGAAGCCGCTCGCGCGGGCCAAGAGCCGCCTGGGGCGGGCGGCGGGCGAGTCCGTCCGGCCCCGGCTGGCCCTGGCCTTCGCGCAGGACACGGTGGCCGCGGCGCTCTCCTGCGCCCGGGTGCGGGATGTGGTGGTCGTCACGGACGACGCGGCGGCCGGGGCGGCTCTTTCGGCGCTGGGTGCGCGGATCGTGCCGGACTCCCCGGCGGCCGGGCTCAACGCGGCGCTGGCGCACGGGGCGCGCTCGGTGCGGGCGCTCGCCCCCGTCCTCCCGGTCGCCGCGCTCAACGCGGATCTGCCGGCGCTGCGCCCCGCCGAATTGGCGCGGGTGCTCGATTTTGCCTCCGCTTTTCCTCGCGCATTTCTCCGGGATGCGGCGGGAATCGGAACGACATTTCTGTCCTGTGCCGGGGGCGTGGAATTGCGTCCGGCTTTCGGCGGCCCCTCCGCCGCCCGGCATCTGGCTTCGGGCGCGGTGGAAATTACGCTGCCCGGTGTCGACTCGGTGCGCCGGGACGTGGATACGGGCGAGGATCTGCGGGTGGCCCTGGCCCTCGGCGTGGGGGCGTACACGGAGCGGCTCGGTCTCGCGCTGCCGCTCTTCGCCGGACCGGTGGAGCGCTAGGCTGCGGCCCATGCAGGCGACCTCGTACACGTACGATCCCGAGACCCGCACCGGCAGTGTGCTGCTGGACGACGGCACCCCGGTGGAGTTCGACGCCGCGGCCTTCGACGCGGGCGGTCTGCTGCTGCTCCGGCCGGGGCAGCGGGTGCGGATCGAGGGCGAGGGCCGGGGTGCGGACCTGCGGATCACGCTGGTGACGCTGCAGACGTTCTGACGCACGTCCGTCCGGTCGTTCTTCTCCGTCCTCCACCCTCCACGCACGCCCGGGTTCGTCCTTTACGCACGCCCGGTCGTTCTCGCGCATCTCCGGTGGGCCGAACGGGCCCCGGACAGCCCGCGGGCCGGGCTCCCCCGGAGGGGAGCCCGGCCCGGCGCGTTTCCTCGAAGCGAGCGGTCGCCCGGTCTCACTTCTTGCGTGCGGTGGCCTTCTTGGCCGTGGTGGTGCGCGCGGTGGTCTTCTTCGCGGGCGCCTTCTTCGCCGTGGCCTTCTTGGCGGGCGCGGTCTTCTTGGCCGTGGCGGTGGCCTTCTTCGCCGTGGCCGCCTTCTTCGCGGCCGGCGTGGCCTTCTTGGCGGTGGCGGTCGCCTTCTTGGCGGTCGTCTTCTTGGCCGCGGTCTTCGCCGGAGCCGTCTTCTTGGCGGTGGTCTTCTTCGCCGTGGCCTTCTTGGCGGCCGACTTCTTGGCGGCGGCGGCCTTGACCGTCGTACGGGCGGCGGAAGATCCGCCCGACAGGCTGCCCTTGGGCGCCTTCTTCACGGCCACGTCGTTCTTGGGGAGCTTCTTGGAGCCGCTCACCAGGTCCTTGAACCCCTGACCCGCGCGGAAGCGGGGCACCGAGGTCTTCTTGACCCGGACGCGCTCACCCGTCTGCGGGTTGCGAGCGTACCGGGCGGGGCGGTCGACCTTCTCGAACGAGCCGAAGCCGGTGACCGAGACACGGTCCCCGGCGACAACGGCACGGACGATCGCGTCGAGTACCGCGTCGACAGCGTCTGCGGCCTGCTGGCGGCCGCCGACCTTGTCGGCAATCGCTTCTACGAGCTGCGCCTTGTTCACGTCTTCCCCTTCGGAGACATTGCCGGAACGAAAGTGTTCAGGCTTTTTCGCACGTTAGGCAGATATATACCGCAAATCAAACACGAAACGGGCTAATCACCCTAGTGCCGCAACGAAGTCGACCGATGCGCAGTTCCACGTGTCAGTCACCTTCGGGGAATCGGCCCTCATCGAGGTCCTTCATCAACCGGTCCAGACGCCTTGCCGCGTCCGGGAGATCGTGCTTCGCCGCGGCCGTGACGACCAGCAGCTTCCGGGAGAGCGCCATCCGTACGCTCTCCGGGACTTGCAGTGCACGCACCTTCGCGTGCGCTTCCTTCAGTCGGTCCGCGACGTGGCCGTAGAGCTCGAGTTGGCTGTCGCGTTCCATGCACCGATTGTGCCATCTGGGGCGAGTTGTCGCCCGAGGGGGGCTCAACAAGCGACTGCGCCCCCTGCCGGGAGGCAGGGGGCGCAGTCATGGAAAACCGCTGCTCAGGCGTCAATTGTACGCGGCTTGTGGGCCGGCCTGGCGGCCTCGTAAGCGGCGATGTCCGCTTCGTTCTGAAGGGTGAGGCTGATGTCGTCGAGGCCGTTCAGCAGCCGCCAGCGGGCGTTCTCGTCCAGCTCGAAGTCGGCCGTGACGCCCCCGGCGCGGACCTGGCGGGCCTCCAGGTCGACGGTGATCTCGGCGCTCGGGTCGGCCTCGCTCAGCTCCCACAGGGCGTCGACGACCTTCTGGTCCAGCACGACGGTCAGCAGGCCGTTCTTCAGCGAGTTGCCCCGGAAGATGTCGGCGAAGCGGGAGGAGATGACGGCCTTGAAGCCGTAGTTCTGCAGGGCCCAGACGGCGTGTTCGCGGGAGGAGCCCGTACCGAAGTCGGGACCGGCCACCAGGACCGTGGCGCCCTGCCGCTCGGGGCGGTTGAGGACGAAGTCGGCGTCCTTGCGCCAGGCTTCGAAGAGGCCGTCCTCGAACCCGTCGCGGGTGACCTTCTTGAGCCAGTGGGCGGGGATGATCTGGTCGGTGTCGACGTTGCTGCGGCGCAGCGGGACGGCCCGGCCGGTGTGGGTGGTGAAGGCTTCCATGGCTATGCGACTCCGGCGGGGGTACGGGTGTCGGACAGGTCGGCGGGCGAGGCCAGACGGCCCAGCACGGCGGTGGCGGCGGCGACCTGGGGCGAGACCAGGTGGGTGCGGCCGCCCTTGCCCTGCCGGCCCTCGAAGTTGCGGTTCGAGGTGGAGGCGGAGCGCTCGCCGGGGGCCAGCTGGTCGGGGTTCATACCGAGGCACATCGAGCAACCCGCGTGCCGCCATTCGGCTCCGGCGGCGGTGAAGACCTTGTCCAGCCCCTCGGAGACGGCCTGGAGCGCGACCCGGACCGAGCCGGGGACGACCAGCATCCGTACGCCGTCGGCGACTTTGCGGCCGTCCAGGATCGAGGCGGCGTTGCGCAGGTCCTCGATGCGGCCGTTGGTGCACGAACCTACGAAGACGGTGTCGACGTTGATGTCGCGCAGCGGCTGGCCGGCGGTCAACCCCATGTACTCCAGGGCCTTTTCGGCGGCGTTGCGCTCCGATGCGTCCTCGTACGAAGCCGGGTCGGGGACGTTGGCCGAGAGCGGGGCGCCCTGGCCCGGGTTGGTGCCCCAGGTGACGAACGGGGCCAGCGCAGCGGCGTCGATGACGACCTCGGCGTCGAACACCGCGTCGTCGTCCGTGCGCAGGGTCTTCCAGTACGCCACGGCGGCGTCCCAGTCCGCGCCCTTGGGTGCGGCGTCGCGGCCCTCCAGATAGGCGAAGGTGGTCTCGTCCGGGGCGATCATGCCCGCGCGGGCACCGGCCTCGATCGACATGTTGCAGATGGTCATCCGGGCCTCCATCGAGAGCTTCTCGATGGCGGAGCCGCGGTATTCGAGGATGTAGCCCTGGCCTCCGCCGGTGCCGATCCGGGCGATGATCGCGAGGATCAGGTCCTTGGCGGTGACGTCCTCGGGCAGTTCGCCCTCGACGGTGATGGCCATGGTCTTGGGGCGGGCCAGCGGCAGCGTCTGGGTGGCCAGGACGTGCTCCACCTGGCTGGTGCCGATGCCGAACGCCAGCGCGCCGAACGCGCCGTGCGTGGAGGTGTGGGAGTCGCCGCAGACCACGGTGGTGCCGGGCTGGGTCAGGCCCAGCTGCGGGCCGACCACGTGCACGACGCCCTGCTCGACGTCGCCCAGCGGGTGCAGCCGTACGCCGAAATCCGCGCAGTTCTTGCGCAGGGTCTCCAGCTGGGCGCGGGAGACCGGGTCCGCGATCGGCTTGTCGATGTCGAGGGTCGGGGTGTTGTGGTCCTCGGTGGCGATGGTGAGGTCGAGGCGCCGCACCGGGCGTCCGGCCTGGCGCAGACCGTCGAAGGCCTGCGGGCTGGTCACCTCGTGCAGCAGGTGCAGATCGATGAAGAGGAGGTCGGGCTCGCCCTCCGCGCGCCGGACGACATGGTCGTCCCAGACCTTCTCCGCGAGTGTCCTACCCATCGCTTTCCCTCCGGCCGGCGTCTTCGCCGGCCCAACTAGAGATTCGGTACGCCGCCGTCCGGATCCCCTGCGGGGCGGTGGCCACGGGCCGTTGTGGGGCCGCCCGTACAGGTTCGCAACTTCCGGAGAAAATTGAACTTGCGTTTCACAGAGTGAGACGGGAGTATCGTCGTATGGACAACTCTAGCGGCGTCGGCGTTCTCGACAAGGCAGCTCTGGTACTGAGCGCCCTGGAGTCCGGTCCGGCCACCCTCGCCGGGCTGGTCGCGGCGACCGGGCTCGCACGGCCCACGGCCCACCGTCTGGCCGTGGCACTGGAACACCACCGGATGGTGGCGAGGGACATGCAGGGCCGGTTCATCCTCGGCCCCCGGCTGTCGGAACTGGCAGCCGCGGCGGGCGAGGACCGCCTGCTGGCCACGGCCGGACCGGTACTCACCCACCTGCGCGACATCACCGGCGAGAGCGCCCAGCTCTACCGCCGGCAGGGCGACATGCGCATCTGCGTGGCGGCGGCGGAGCGGCTGTCCGGACTCCGGGACACGGTGCCGGTCGGCTCCACGCTCACCATGAAGGCGGGCTCCTCGGCCCAGATCCTGATGGCCTGGGAGGAGCCGGAGCGGCTGCACCGGGGCCTCCAGGGCGCCCGGTTCACCGCGACGGCGCTCTCCGGCGTACGGCGGCGGGGCTGGGCCCAGTCGATCGGTGAGCGGGAGCCGGGCGTCGCCTCGGTCTCGGCCCCGGTGCGCGGCCCGTCGAACCGGGTGGTCGCCGCCGTCTCGGTCTCCGGGCCGATCGAGCGGCTGACCCGTCACCCGGGCCGGATGCACGCCCAGGCGGTCATCGACTCGGCGGCCCGCCTGAGCGAGGCCCTGCGCCGCTCGGGCTGACGCCGCCCCCGCACCCCCGTCCGCTCCTAGCTCCTCGTCGGAAGGCCGCCCCAGCGCCGTGGCGGCCCTTTTTCCTCCCCGGCCGACAGCTCTCCCGCGGCCAACGGCCGTACAGCGGAGGCGAATCGCCCCGGCGCACCCCGGCCCGGACAAGCAAGAAGACCCTCCACCGAGGTGAAGGGTCTTCCCGTACCGCTCTGTTGTACCCCCGACCGGATTCGAACCGGCGCTACTGCCGTGAGAGGGCAGCGTGCTAGGCCGCTACACAACGGGGGCGTGGTTACTGCTGACTTGCGCTGGGCTACCAGGACTCGAACCTAGAATGACGGTACCAGAAACCGTAGTGTTGCCAATTACACCATAGCCCATGGTGTGACAAGTACCCCCGACCGGATTCGAACCGGCGCTACTGCCGTGAGAGGGCAGCGTGCTAGGCCGCTACACAACGGGGGCCCTAGCGATCCTGCATCGAAAACGTGGGTGCGACCCAGGTGTTCTCGCGGGAAGGATCTGTACCCCCGACCGGATTCGAACCGGCGCTACTGCCGTGAGAGGGCAGCGTGCTAGGCCGCTACACAACGGGGGCTTGTCCTGCTGGATACTGCTGGTCTTGCTGGTACTGCGCTGGGCTACCAGGACTCGAACCTAGAATGACGGTACCAGAAACCGTAGTGTTGCCAATTACACCATAGCCCACTGAAATGCAACCCCTGGAGGGGGCTTCACTTCTGTCTGCGCTTCCCGGTCGGATCTTCCGTCCCGCTCGGGCGGCGCAGAAAGAACATTACCCGAAGGTGTCCGGCGCTCCAAAACGGGTATCGCCCGCCAGCAGCCCGGGGAGCTGGTCCAGCCCGGTGATCGTCACGAGGTCCGGGCGCCCGCCCCTCCCCCGCCGGTCGAGCCAGATGCCCGCCAGTCCGGCGGCGACGGCCCCGCTCGCGTCGATGTCGGGCTCGTCCCCCACGTACGCCACTTCGTGCGGCTCCAGCGCGAGCGCCTCGCAGGCCGCGTGGAAGGCACCGGGCTCGGGCTTGGAGATGCCCAGCTCCACGGCGCAGACCATCGCCTCGAACCGGTCCCGGACGCCGAGCGCGGTCAGCTTGCGGTGCTGGTTCTCGCTGCTGGAGTTGGAGAGGACCGCGTGGCGGTAGCCGGAGGCCAGCCGGTCCAGGACCGGCAGCACGTCCGGGAAGAGCTGCCAGGCGGCCTCGTAGTGGGCCAGGTGCCCGGCGAACCAGTCGTCGGCCTCGTCGTCCGTCAGGGGCCGCGAGAGGAACTCCCGCACCCGGTCCCGGCGCTGACCGAGGAAGTCCGTCTCGCCTGCGGCGACGCGGGCCCAGTGCACGGCGGTGATGGCCTTCCAGGCGGCGAGGGCCTCGTCGACCGACGCGTACGCCTCGGGCAGCCCCACGCCCTCCAGGTGGAGCCGCATACCGGTGTGGTCGGCGCCCGCGTAGTCGAAGATCGTGTCGTCGATGTCCCAGAGCACGGCGCGGATCGGCATGTACGCCACCGTAGTCGCCCGTGCGGGGCCGTGGCCGGGAAAAGGCGGGAGGGCCGCAGCCGGTCGGCCGCGGCCCTCCCGAGGGGCGTGCGTCGCTACGCGGTCAGCTTGGCCAGCGCCGCGTCGATGCGGGCCAGGCTCTTCTCGCGGCCCAGGATCTCCAGGGACTCGAAGAGCGGCAGCCCGATGGTGCGGCCGGTCACGGCGACCCGGACCGGGGCCTGGGCCTTGCCGAGCTTGAGGCCGTGCGCCTCGCCGGCGGTGAGAACGGCGTTCTTCAGGGACTCCGCGTCGCTCCAGTCGGCCGCCTCCAGGTTGGCGCGGGCGGTGGTGAGCAGGGCCACCGGGTCGCCCTTCATCGCCTTGGTCCAGGACGCCTCGTCCTCCACCGGCTCGTCGAGGAAGAGGAAGTCGACGTTGTCGGTGATGTCGGAGAGGACCGTGACGCGGGTCTGGGCGTACGGGGCGATCCGCGTCCACTTCTCCGCGTCGAAGGCCTCCGGGGCCCAGGGGGCGAAGGGGGCCTTCAGCCAGGGGCCGCAGGCCTCGGTGAAGGTCTTCACGTCCAGCATGCGGATGTGCTCGGCGTTGATGTGCTCGGCCTTCTTGAGGTCGAAACGGGCCGGGTTGGCGTTGACGTCCTCGATGTCGAACGCGGCGACCAGCTCGTCCACCGAGAAGATGTCGCGGTCCTCGGCGATCGACCAGCCGAGCAGCGAGAGGTAGTTCAGCAGCCCCTCGGGGAGGAAGCCGCGCTCCCGGTAGAGGTTGAGGGAGGCCTGCGGGTCGCGCTTGGAGAGCTTCTTGTTGCCCTCGCCCATGACGTACGGCAGGTGGCCGAAGGCGGGGATGTCCTTGGCGATGCCCAGCTCGATGAGCGCCCGGTACAGGGCGATCTGGCGCGGCGTGGAGGAGAGCAGGTCCTCGCCGCGCAGGACGTGGGTGATCTCCATCAGGGCGTCGTCGACCGGGTTGACCAGGGTGTAGAGCGGGGCCCCGTTGGCGCGGACGATGCCGTAGTCGGGGACGTTCTCCGGCTGGACGGTGATCTCGCCGCGGACCAGGTCGGTGAAGGTGATGGCCTCGTCGGGCATCCGGAAGCGGACGATCGAGGTGCGGCCCTCGGCCTCGTACGCCGCCTTCTGCTCGGCGGTGAGGTCGCGGCAGTGGCCGTCGTAACCGGACGGCTTCCCCGCGGCGCGGGCGGCGTCGCGGCGGGTGTCCAGCTCCTCGGTGGTGCAGTAGCAGGCGTACGCGTACCCGCCGGCGAGCAGCTTCCCGGCGACGTCCTGGTACAGGTCCATCCGCTGCGACTGGCGGTAGGGGGCGTGCGGGCCGCCGGTCTCCGGGCCCTCGTCCCAGTCCAGGCCGAGCCAGCGCATGGAGTCGAGCAGCTGCTCGTAGGACTCCTCGGAGTCGCGCGCGGCGTCGGTGTCCTCGATCCGGAAGACCAGGGTGCCCTGGTGGTGCCGGGCGAAGGCCCAGTTGAACAGGGCCGTGCGGACCAGGCCCACATGGGGGTTGCCGGTCGGGGAGGGACAGAAACGGACGCGAGGGGGTACCCCCTGGTCGAGCGGAGCCGAGAGCTTGGGGGAGGGTGCGTTAGCCACGCTTGATCACCTTGTTGGTGAGAGTGCCGATGCCTTCGATGGTGACGGCGACCTCGTCGCCGACGTGCAGGGGTCCGACCCCTGCGGGGGTGCCCGTGAGGATGACGTCGCCCGGGAGGAGGGTCATGGCCTCCGTGATGTGGACGACCAGGTCCTCGATGGAGCGGACCATGTCGCTCGTGCGGCCGAGCTGCCGCTGCTCGCCGTTGACCGTCGCCTGGATGGTGAGGTCGTGGGGGTCCACGTCGGTCTCCACCCAGGGGCCCAGTGGGCAGGAGGTGTCGAAGCCCTTGGCGCGGGCCCACTGCTTCTCGCGCTGCTGCACATCGCGGGCGGTGACGTCGTTGGCGCAGGTGTAGCCGAAGACCACGTCCTTCACGCGCTCGCGCGGGACCTCGCGGCACATGCGGCCGATGACCACGGCCAGCTCGGCCTCGTGGTGCAGCTCGCTGGAGAAGGAGGGGTACTCGATCGCGTCGCCGGAGCCGATCACCGAGGTGGTGGGCTTGAAGAAGGTGATCGGCGCTTCGGGGACCTCGTGGCCCAGCTCGGCGGCGTGCTCCGCGTAGTTGCGGCCGATGGCCACGACCTTGTTGGGGAGCACGGGGGGCAGCAGCCGGACCTTGTTCAGCGGGACCTTGGTGCCCGAGAGCTCGAAGTCGGCGTACGGGATGCCCTTGATGATGTCGAGGACGAGGTCACCGGATTCCACGGTGCCCTGTCCTTCGACGGCGCCGAAGGCGACATTGCCGTCGATGGAGAACCTGGCGATGCGCACGGGATGCTGTCGCCCCTCACTTGCTGGCTGGCTGAAGACTGACGCTCCAGGCTAGCGCCTCGCCCGGCGCGGATCGCCCCAAAAGGAGCGTCGTCCAGTGCGTGCGATCGCAAGGCGGCCGAAGGCCCTTGTAGCGGAGCTACCAGGGCGTTTGGCCAACGCCGCGAGCGTGCGTGCTGGGCGGCGTGACGGGGCGATCCGGGCCGGGCGAGGCGCTGGCGCTGTGAGGGGGCACAGCCTCGCGCATCGCCCCGGGGACTACTGGGCGGTCGCGACCGCGACGGGGGCTTCCATGAGGATGGTGCGGCGCGGGTTGGCCGTCACGTTGGGCAGGGCGGCGGCGTGCTCCGGCAGGAACGGCGTCTGCAGCGCCTCGGCGTCCTTGAGGTGCGCCAGCGTGGTGCGCCGGGGGTTGGCGGTGTTGCGGATCGTCGTCGTCTTCATCTGCCGTCAGGACCCTGTCGGTTCGGGCGCCACCCAGGTGGCGCGGACTTGTCGGATTGGCCATCCCTGTAAAGCGTCAGGCTAAACATCCGATTCCCTGCCGAAGCCGGGTTGAGGCGACGATCATCATGTGAGTTTGCTCACGAAGTAATCGACAATTGGACCATTCCGGGCAGTGGATCACAGTGTGAGAAACGGACATTCCGCCACTGAATCCACCATTCCGCTCCTGATCATCGCGACTGGGACACCCCCCACCCCTAAGCGACTCCTCCCCGATAGTCCGTTTTACCCACGATCACTCTCCACTGCTTGTTACTCGCTCATCACAACGTGTCACGCAGGTCACAGCCCGGTACATGGGCCTTGTTGGAGATCCTGCACTGTGCTGGAATTCCACGCACCGCCGCGGGTTTCAGACCGGCGCACCGGGGCGCAACGCAGCGCCGAGCGGCGGCGGGAGGGGGAGAGTACGCCGGTCACTCCACGACCATCATGGGGCGCTTCCAGTGCCCTACAACGCCGACACCGTTCTGTCCGTATCCGGACGGAACGCCTGGTCCAGAGGTTGCGACGCTAGTGCAGGGACGTTTCAAGAGGGATGGCAGCGCTCCGGCGGAACAGGAGCCGCGCGGCGGGACCGACCGCGGTTCCTCGCCCCAGCACGCCCAGAACCCCGGGCCGGCCGCTGCCGGCGACAACGGCGACCGTGCGCAGCGCCCGGGCCCGACGCCGAGCGGCGGGGAGGAGCCGGGCACGCCCGCGCCCTCCCGCGGTCCGTCCGATACGGGCTCGCGAATAGCGCTCCGTAACTGGCGCATCAGTACGCGACTGGTCTCGCTCCTCGCCCTCCCGGTGGTGGCGGCGACCAGCCTGGGCGGTCTGCGGATCAACGAGTCCATGACCGACATGCAGCAGCTGGAGCACATGCAGCTGCTGACCCAGATGACCAAGCAGGCGACCTCGCTCGCGCAGGCCCTCCAGGTGGAGCGCGACTCGTCCGCCGGTCCGCTCTCCAACGGCTCCAAGGCGACCGACTACAAGGTCTCCCAGCCGCGTGAGAAGACGGACCGGGCCAAGGACGCGTTCCTCGACGCGACCAACGAGATCGGCGACTTCGAGGGCGACGACGCGCTGGAGAGCATCCACGCCAGCGTCGCCCAGATCGCCTCGCAGCTCGGTGACATCCGGTCGATCCGCAAGTCGGCGTACGAGAAGGACGCGCCGTCCCTCAACACCATCGACCAGTACAGCCAGCTGATCACCTCGCTGCTCAGCCTGTCCCAGGACATGGCCCAGGCGACCAGCAACCCGGACATGATCAAGCGGACCCGTGCCCTGGCGGCGTTCTCCTCCGCCAAGGAGTACGCCTCGATCCAGCGCGCGATCATCGCGGCCGCGCTGCCCGGTGGCTCGGTCAAGGAACCGCACCTCAACGAGAACGACAAGCAGTTCGGCTCCAACGCGCTCGACAAGGAAACCCGCGCGATCAGCTCGTTCAAGGCGATCTACGGGTCGACCGGCGAGAGCGCGGTGGACCTGATGGCTCCGCTGGACAACGGGAACAACCCCGAGATCAACGCGGCGAACATGTACGCCAAGCACATCCTCGACACCCCGAACGGGATCGACGGGGCCAGGGTGCGCTCGTACATGGACTGGTACGACCAGTCCTCCACCAAGATCGACGCGATGAAGACGATCGAGACCACCCTCCTCAGCGACATGGAGGCCAAGGCGCGCGAGTTGCGCGAGGCCTCCCAGCGCGAGGCGATCATCAACGGTGCGGTCATCCTCATCGTGCTCGGTGTCTCGCTCGTCGGCGCCTTCGTGGTGGCCCGCTCCATGATCCGCTCGCTGCGCCGCCTCCAGGACACCGCCACCCGGGTCGCCCAGGACCGGCTGCCCGAGCTGGTCAAGCAGCTCTCCGAGACCGACCCGCAGGACGTCGACACCTCCGTCGAGTCGGTCGGTGTGCACTCCCGGGACGAGATCGGCCAGGTGGCCGCGGCCTTCGACGACGTGCACCGCGAGGCCGTCCGCCTCGCCGCCGAGCAGGCCCTCCTCCGGGGCAACGTCAACGCGATGTTCACCAACCTCTCGCGCCGTTCGCAGGGTCTCATCCAGCGCCAGCTCTCGCTCATCTCCGAGCTGGAATCGCGCGAGGCCGACCCGGACCAGCTCTCCTCGCTCTTCAAGCTCGACCACCTCGCGACCCGTATGCGCCGTAACGGCGAGAACCTCCTCGTCCTCGCGGGTGAGGAGCCGGGCCGCCGGTGGACCCGCCCCGTCCCGCTGGTCGACGTGCTCCGTGCCGCCGCCTCCGAGGTGGAGCAGTACGAGCGCATCGAACTCTCCGCGGTGCCCGCCACCGAGGTCGCGGGCCGGGTCGTCAACGACCTCGTGCACCTCCTCGCCGAGCTGCTGGAGAACGCGACATCGTTCTCCTCGCCGCAGACGAAGGTCCGGGTCACCGGTCACGCGCTGCCCGACGGCCGGGTGCTGGTCGAGATCCACGACACGGGTATCGGCCTCTCCCCCGAGGACCTCGCGGCGATCAACGAGCGGCTCGCGCAGCCGCCGACCGTGGACGTCTCGGTCTCCCGCCGCATGGGTCTGTTCGTGGTCGGCCGGCTCTCGCTGCGTCACGGCATCCGCATCCAGCTGCGCCCCTCCGACTCCGGCGGCACGACCGCGCTGGTCATGCTCCCCGTCGACGTCGCCCACGGCGGCAAGCAGCCCCCGTCCAAGCAGGGTCCCGGCCAGCAGCCGGGCGGTGCTCCGGGCGGTCTGCTCGCCGGTAACGGCAACGGCTCCGCGGGCGGTCAGCGCCCCGGCGGCGGTCCCGGCGGCCCGGGCGGCAAGAGCCTCGGCTCCGGCCCCGGCGGCCAGCGCGGCCAGGTCGGCGCGGGCTCCGGTCCGCGCGCCGCCCTCCCCGCGCGGGAGAACGGCCAGCAGAACGGCAACCAGAGCCAGGGCTTCCCGGGCCAGGAGCCGCAGCGCCAGGGCGGCGGCCTCTCCGGCGCCTTCGGCAACGGCGCCCGGCTCGGCGCCCGCGGCGGCCAGGGCGAGGCCCCCGGCCGTACGGAGCCGGGTCAGCCCAACCTGTTCGGTCACGGCGCCCCGGCCTCCCCCGGCCAGGGCGGCCGCCAGAACGCGTTCGCCCCGCAGAACAACCAGCAGGGCGGCCAGCAGAACCAGTTCGGCCAGCAGCAGGGGCCGCAGCAGGGCCGTCAGGGCCAGCCGCAGCACCAGCAGGGCCCCGGTGCCCCGCAGCCGCAGCAGGCCCGGCACGAGCAGAACGGCCCCGACGGCCAGGGCGGTTTCCAGCAGCCCGGCGGCCCCGGCCGTCAGCTGCCGCCGACCGGCGGTCCGCGTGCCGAGCTGCCCGGCGGCAACCCGCAGCAGCGCCCCCAGGCCGCCAACTGGGGCATCGACGCCCCGCGCGGCCACGAGGAGCACGAGACCACCGGGCAGTTCGCCCAGCCCTCGGTCCCCGGCCAGGACCCGGCGTTCAACGCCCCGGTGAACGGACTCCAGGACCCGGGCGCGACCGCCGAGTTCGCCCGTCCGGACTTCGACGCGCCGCAGAACCAGCAGTACGGCCGGCAGGCCCAGGACCCGGCGAGTACCGCCCAGTTCGCGCGGCCCGACTTCAACGCGCCGCTCCAGCAGGGCCAGAACCAGGGCCAGGGGCTTTCCGCCCCGCGCCAGCGCGGCCTGGACGGCAGCGACTTCGGCGCCCCGCGTCCGGCGGCCTCCCCCGCGGGCGAGGCGCCGTACCGTCCCGCGCTGCCCCAGCAGCCGGAGGCCCTGCCGCCGGCCGGTCCCGGGGACGGCCGTACGCCGCTGTACGACACCCTGGAGACCAACTGGTTCCACGGTCCGGGCCAGGGCGGCCGGCAGGCCGCCGAGCCGCAGGCACCGGCCGCTCCGGAGCCCGCCGGTGTGCCCGTTCCGCCCATGCCCCGGCGTGGTGCGGCCGAGGCCCCGGTCACCAGCTCCTGGCGCGAGTCGCCCAACGACGAACTCGTACGCCAGGCCGAGCGGGTCAAGAAGCCGGCCGCCGGCGGGGTCACCACTTCCGGGCTGCCCCGCCGCGTTCCCCGGGCCAATTTGGTTCCGGGGACCGCTCAGCAGCAGAATCACCAGTCCGGACCTCAGGTTTCGCGTGCGCCCGATGACGTACGCGGTCGTCTGACCAATCTCCGCCGGGGCATCCAGCAGGGACGGCAGGCCGGAAACGGCTCGTCGACCGGCAGTATCCATCTCGGCCCCACTCACCAGCAGGAGCGTTAGTTGAGCCCCATGAGTCAGGCCGCGCAGAATCTGAACTGGCTGATCACCAACTTCGTGGACAACACCCCAGGGGTGTCCCACACGGTGGTGGTCTCCGCGGATGGCCTGCTGCTGGCGATGTCCGAAGGATTCCCGCGCGACCGCGCCGACCAGCTGGCGGCCGTCGCCTCCGGTCTGACGTCGCTGACCGCGGGCGCCTCGCGGATCTTCGAGGGCGGCGCCGTCAGCCAGACCGTCGTGGAGATGGAGCGCGGGTTCCTCTTCCTGATGTCCATCTCCGACGGCTCGTCACTCGCCGTCCTCGCCCACCCGGACGCCGACATCGGTCTCGTCGGCTACGAGATGGCCCTCCTGGTCGACCGTGCGGGCACCGTCCTCACGCCCGACCTCCGCGCCGAACTCCAAGGCAGTCTGCTCCACTAGGCGGCCCTGCGGCGGATTCGCGACACAATCCCCTCAGGTACTGCCCACAACCCTCACCCGTCCGGCCGCCAGAAACCCCTCACCGGCCCCTTCAGACGGCAAGCCGAGAACCTGCTGTCACGCCCGGAGGATTCATGACCCCGCCACCCGCCTCACCCGATCCGTACGGCGCACTGCACCACGCGTCGTACGACGGTGAAGGCGACCAGCCGCTGGTTCGCCCCTATGCCATGACCGGCGGCCGGACCCGGCCGCGTTACCAGCTCGCGATAGAGGCACTGGTCAGCACCACCGCGGACCCGGCGCATCTGGGGACGCTGCTCCCCGAGCACCAGCGGATCTGCCACCTCTGCCGCGAGGTCAAGTCGGTGGCCGAGGTCTCCGCGCTGCTGTCGATGCCGCTCGGCGTCGCCCGCATCCTCGTGGCGGACCTGGCGGAAGCCGGCATGGTGGCCATCCACCAGCCGGGCAACGGAGAGGCCGGCGGCGCGCCGGATGTGACACTGCTCGAAAGGGTGCTCAGTGGACTTCGCAAGCTCTAGCGGCGGGACGGCTCGCGCCACTACCTCGGCGAAGATCGTGGTGGCGGGCGGCTTCGGCGTGGGTAAGACCACGTTTGTCGGTGCCGTTTCGGAGATCAATCCGCTGCGCACCGAAGCCGTGATGACGTCCGCCTCCGCGGGCATCGACGACCTCACCCACACCGGGGACAAGACCACCACGACGGTGGCCATGGACTTCGGCCGCATCACGCTCGACCAGGACCTGATCCTGTACCTCTTCGGTACGCCCGGCCAGGACCGCTTCTGGTTCATGTGGGACGACCTGGTCCGCGGCGCCATCGGCGCCGTCGTCCTCGTCGACACCCGCCGCCTCGCCGACTGCTTCCCCGCCGTCGACTACTTCGAAAACAGCGGCCTCCCCTTCGTCATCGCCCTCAACGGCTTCGACGGACACCAGCCCTACACCCCCGACGAAGTACGCGAGGCCCTGCAGATCGGACCGGACGCGCCCATCATCACGACGGACGCGCGGCACCGCGCGGACGCAAAGAGCGGCCTGATCACCCTGGTCGAGCACGCTCTGATGGCACGCCTGAAGTAGTCCCGACAAGTAGGCGTAAGTCGTTTTTGCCATACGGAAGTTGTTGTAGTCACGCGGGGGCGGCCTGTGTCGTTTGACACGATCCGCCCCCGTGTTCATAACATTTCGACAGAGAATTGCCCCCGCGCCACCACCCGACGCATCCACACGGTGCCACTGCGCTCACATGAGCCCCGCCTTTTGACGGGGCTCGCTCTTTATGCCCGTTTTATCTGAGGCGTGGGCCACTCGGAATGATCGATTCCGAGTGTTTGGAAGGGGGCCCGTCCCCGTGCTGCAATTCGTCGAACTCCCGAGTAGTTACGGCCCTGAACGAATAATCCGGCACAACGTAGGTGCCGACGCCGAGAGGTTGTTGGTCGAGTGAGGCGAAGCAACGAGGGCTCCGCGGTGCAGCCCGAGCGGGGCAACTTCACCCCGCCGTCGCATGCTGCGGCATCGCCTGCACAGGCGCCCGAGCCGGAGCCGGCCGCCGGCAGCACCAGCCCGTTCTCCCCGCGCAACTGGCGGGTGGCCACCCGGCTGAACGCGATTCTCCTGATCCCGGTCGTCGTCGGCCTGATCATGGGCGGCTTCCAGGTGAAGGGATCCATCGACACCTGGAGCGAGGCGCAGGAGGCCGAGAAGATCGCGCGCGTCGTCCGCGCCGCCTCGGACTACGGTCAGGCGCTGCTCAACGAGCGTGACCTCACCGCCCAGCCGCTGCTCTCCGGCGACCGGGACGCCGACATCGTCGAGCAGTCCCGGGCCACCACGGACGAGGCGCGGGCCGCCTTCGACGCCGCGGTGAAGGAGATGCCCGCCAAGCCGGGTCTCGAGCGCCGCCTCAAGCTCTTCAAGAACGAGGAGCCCAAGCTCCCCGAGCTGCGCAAGGCCGCCTACTCGCAGGCGCTGGACCCGGTGAAGACCGAAGAGGGCTACACCCAGGTCCAGCACCAGCTGATGCAGTTCGCCAACGAACTCGGCCTCGGCACCGGCAACATCACCAGCTACGGCCGCACCGTCTACGCGCTGGAGCTGTCCAAGGCTGCAGAATCGCTTCAGCGCTCGATCGGCATGCACCTGCTGGTGCGCCCGAGCAAGAAGCCCGGCACCTACGACGAGCAGGTCAAGGCCTTCGGCTCGTACAACTACCTGGAGCAGATCGCCCTCGCCGAGTTCAACGCCGGCGGCACCCAGGCCGACGTGGACCGGCTCAAGCAGGTCATGGCGGGCAAGGCCGAGGAGGGCGCCAAGCAGCTCAAGACGGCCCGGGAGCAGGCCGAGGCCGCGGGCCAGGACTTCGTGGCCCCGCCGAGCATCGACGGTTCGGTCTACGACGGCATGGTCCAGCAGATCGGGCGGGGCCAGACCCCCGAGGAGCTGGCGAAGAAGGGCATCACGCCCGAGACCTGGATGGCCGCCGCGACCGCCAAGTTCGAGGGGTACGCGACGGTCGAGAAGGACCTCGTCGACAAGGCGGTGAACGAGGCCGCCGAGATCTCCTCCGACGCCAAGTCCGACGCCATCGTCAACGGCCTGATCGTCGTGATCGCCCTGCTGGCCGCCTTCCTGCTGGCCGGGCTCATGGCCCGCCAGATGAGCCACTCGATGCGCCGGCTGCGTACCGCCGCGTTCTCCATCGCGGAGCAGCGGCTGCCCACCCTCGTCGACCAGCTCTCCCGTACGGAGCCGGGCCGGGTCGACACCCGGGTGCAGCCCATCCCGATCAACACGCAGGACGAGATCGGCGAGGTCGCCCGCGCCTTCGACCAGGTGCACCGCGAGGCCGTCCGGCTCGCCGCCGAGCAGGCCATGCTGCGGGGCAACGTCAACGCGATCTTCACCAACCTCTCGCGCCGCAACCAGTCACTCATCGAGGGCCAGCTGACCCTGATCACCGACCTGGAGAACAACGAGGCCGACCCGGACCAGCTGGAGAGCCTCTTCAAGCTGGACCACCTGGCCACCCGTATGCGGCGGAACGGCGAGAACCTCCTCATCCTCGCGGGCGAGGAGCCCGGCCGCCGCTGGGACCAGCCGGTGCCGCTGGTGGACGTCCTGCGCGCCGCCTCCTCCGAGGTGGAGTCGTACGAGCGCATCGAGCTGTCCGGGGTCCCGGAGGCCGAGATCCACGGCCGGGCCGTCACCGACCTCGTGCACCTGCTGGCCGAGCTGCTGGAGAACGCCACCACGTTCTCCTCGCCGCAGACCAAGGTCCGGGTCACCGCGACCCGGCTGCCCGACGGCCGGGTGATGGTCGAGATCCACGACAAGGGCATCGGCCTCACCGCCGAGGACTTCGCCGACATCAACCACAAGCTGGCCAACCCGCCGACCGTGGACGCGGCGGTCTCCCAGCGCATGGGCCTGTTCGTGGTCGGCCGGCTCGCCGACCGGCACGGCATCCGGGTCCAGCTCCGCCCCTCGGGCGAGCAGGCCGGGACGACGTCGCTGGTCATGCTCCCGGACGCGATCACCCACGGTGGTGGTGGCGACTCCCTGGACGGGCACGACGACTTCACCGTCTCCTCGATCATTCCCGAGCAGCAGAACTCCTTCGAGCCGGCCCCGCAGCACGGCCGCATGCGCACCGCGGCGGAGCTGGGCTTCGACGACTCGCGCTACGAGGCCCCGGCGGACCCGAACCAGCTGGACCCGGTCAACCGCTCGCTGATGCGCGAGGAGCGCCGGGCGGCGCTGGAGGCCCAGACCGGCACCGGCTCCCCTTTCCCGGACGGCTCCGCCCAGGAGCAGCAGGGGTACGGCCAGGAGGGGTACGCCCAGGACCAGTACGCCGGGCAGGACGCGTACGCCGACGGCTCGCAGGGGTACGCCCAGGAGTCCTACGGCCAGGACCAGTACAGCCAGGAGCAGTACGGCCAGAACGCCGCGCAGCAGCAGGAGCAGGCCGCGTACAACGGCTCCTACGAGCAGCAGGGGTACGGCACCGAGGACGGCTACCCGCAGCAGCAGGAGCAGAACGGGTCCCCGGCGCAGCCCCAGGAGGGGTACGCGGAACCGGCATATGCCGCTCCGGAGAACCCGCAGGACCCGTACGCCGCCGACCGGTACGCTGCCCCGACCGACCAGTCCCACCAGGACGACTGGCCTGTTCAGAGCGGTTTCCAGAACACTTTTGAGCCGGTTCGGCAGGCTGAGGCGGATTCTGTTCCGAGCGTTCCCGCACCGTCGCAGGAGCGCGTAGGCTTCGAACGTCCGGGATCCGACCCGAACGCCGACCACGAGCTGACCGAAGCCGGTCTGCCCCGCCGCGGCGGTGCGCAGCACTGGCAGCCGGGCAGCCGTGGCAGCGAGAAGCCCGCTCCCCTTCCGCAGCGGCAGCCGCAGCGGGAAGAGCGGCAGGCCCCGCAGACGGACGGGGACGGTTCCGACGACTGGCGCTCGACGAACGACGAGCGCTGGGAGCGGGCCGAGAAGCTCCGTGAGCCGAAGGCGGGCGGAATCACCCCCTCCGGCCTCCCCCGGCGCGTGCCCAAGGCCAACCTGGTCGAGGGCACGGCGGAGCAGACCCAGCAGGGCGGCCCACAGGTCTCCCGCGCCCCCGAGGACGTCCGCGGCAGGTTGAGCAACCTGCGGCGGGGCATTCAGCGGGGACGCAACGCGGGGTCGGACACCAGTAACACCTACAACCAGGAGCGTTAGTGTGAGCCCGATGAGCCAGGCGGCGCAGAATCTGAACTGGTTGATCACCAACTTCGTGGACAACACCCCCGGGGTGTCGCACACGGTGGTGGTCTCCGCCGACGGACTCCTGCTGGCCATGTCCGAAGGATTCCCGCGCGACCGCGCCGACCAGCTGGCGGCCGTCGCCTCCGGTCTGACGTCGCTGACCGCGGGCGCCTCCCGGATCTTCGAGGGCGGGGCGGTGAACCAGACCGTCGTGGAGATGGAGCGGGGATTCCTCTTCATCATGTCCATCTCGGACGGTTCGTCGCTGGCCGTGCTCGCCCACCCGGACGCCGACATCGGTCTGGTCGGGTACGAGATGGCCCTTCTGGTCGACCGCGCGGGCAGTGTTCTGACCCCGGACCTCCGCGCCGAGCTTCAGGGAAGTCTTCTTAACTAGTAAACAGACAGTGCGTTTCTCGCCACCGCACCATAAGGTGCGGTGGCGCGGCCCCACTGGGATCGGCGACCGGCAGTCGGAGGAGGAAACGTGGCAGCACCCACAGGCGGACACCCATACGAGGGTGAGCAGAGGGTTTCGGGTGAGCACGGTGACGACCGTTTCGGCTTCCCCGCCGCATCCGGCGGCCAGGCCCCGGGGAGTCCGTATCAGCCATATCAGCAGCCGCAGCAGCAACAGGGCGCGCAGGGTCCCGAGTGGCCCCAGCAGCAGCCGAATTCGCCGTGGCCGCAGCAGCAACAGCGGTACGATGCGCCCCGGCAGTCCCGTCCGCAGCCGGGGCAGCAGCGGCGGGCTCCCGAGCCCGCCAAGCCCGCCGCGCACAATCCGCTGGTCCGTCCGTACGCCATGACCGGCGGCCGGACCCGGCCGCGTTACCAGCTCGCCATCGAGGCACTGGTCAGCACCACGGCCGATCCGTCCCGGCTGCAAGGGCAGTTGCCCGAGCACCAGCGGATCTGCCGGCTCTGCATCGAGATCAAGTCGGTCGCCGAGGTTTCGGCGCTGCTCTCGATCCCCCTCGGCGTTGCCCGGATCCTCGTCGCCGACCTGGCCGAGGCCGGACTCGTCGCTATCCATCAGCCCGGCGGCGACGAGGCCGCCGGCGGCCAGCCAGATGTGACACTGCTCGAAAGGGTGCTCAGTGGACTTCGCAAGCTCTAGCGGCGGAGCGGCCCGCTCCACTACCTCGGCGAAGATCGTGGTGGCAGGGGGCTTCGGCGTGGGTAAGACCACGTTTGTCGGTGCCGTTTCGGAGATCAATCCGCTGCGCACCGAAGCCGTGATGACGTCCGCCTCCGCGGGCATCGACGACCTCACCCACACCGGGGACAAGACCACCACGACGGTGGCCATGGACTTCGGCCGCATCACCCTGGACCAGGACCTGATCCTGTACCTCTTCGGTACGCCCGGCCAGGACCGCTTCTGGTTCATGTGGGACGACCTGGTCCGCGGCGCCATCGGCGCCGTCGTCCTCGTCGACACCCGCCGCCTCGCCGACTGCTTCCCCGCCGTCGACTACTTCGAAAACAGCGGCCTCCCCTTCGTCATCGCCCTCAACGGCTTCGACGGACACCAGCCCTACACCCCCGACGAGGTGCGGGAAGCGCTCCAGATCGGGCCGGACACCCCGATCCTGACGACGGACGCCCGCCACCGCGCCGACGCCAAGAGCGCGCTCATCACGCTGGTCGAGCACGCCCTGATGGCCCGCCTGCGTTAGGACGCCTCGCGGTACGTACGCGAAAGGGCCCCGCACTCCTGAGGAGTGCGGGGCCCTTCTCGTAACGCCTCTTGAGCGTCAGCCCTGCCAGCTGTGCGGGGCGCGGAAGCCCGGGGTGCGCTCCAGACGGCGCCAGCCGGCCGTGTCGCGGCCCCGGCGGGCGGGGGCGGCGGGCTGGGCGGCGGCGCGGGCCATCAGGACGGCGGTGATGGCCGCCAGCTCCTCGGGGTCGGCGTGCCCCTTCTCGACGCGCAGGACGGACTCGGCGGAAGTCAGGCTCATGGCGGGGTGTCTCCGTCTTCTCGGCAGGTGTCGTGGACCGTGCGGCGGATCGCGCCGTCGCGGTGGGCGACTACTGCGGCGGGTTGCCGTGCTTGCGGGACGGCAGGTCGGCGTGCTTGGTGCGGAGCATGGCGAGCGAGGCGATGAGCACCTCGCGGGTCTCGGCGGGGTCGATGACGTCGTCGACGAGGCCGCGCTCGGCCGCGTAGTAGGGGTGCATCAGCTCGGCCTTGTACTCCTTGACCATGCGGGTGCGCATGGCCTCGGGGTCCTCGGCCTCGGCGATCTGGCGGCGGAAGATCACGTTGGCGGCACCTTCGGCGCCCATGACCGCGATCTCGTTGGTGGGCCAGGCGTAGGTGAGGTCGGCCCCGATGGACTGGGAGTCCATGACGATGTACGCGCCTCCGTAGGCCTTCCGCAGGATCAGGGAGATCCGGGGGACGGTGGCGTTGCAGTAGGCGTACAGAAGCTTCGCGCCGTGCCGGATGATCCCACCGTGCTCCTGGTCGACGCCGGGCAGGAAGCCGGGGACGTCCAGAAGGGTGATGATCGGGATGTTGAAGGCGTCACACATCTGGACGAACCTGGCGGCCTTCTCGGACGCCTCGATGTCCAGGACCCCGGCGAGCGCCTGCGGCTGGTTGGCGACGATGCCCACGACCTGGCCGTCCAGGCGGGCCAGCGCGCAGATGATGTTGCGGGCCCAGCGCTCGTGGATCTCCAGGTAGTCGCCGTCGTCGACGAGCTCCTCGATCACCTGGTGCATGTCGTACGGGCGGTTGCCGTCGGCCGGGACCAGGTCCAGGAGCACGTCGCTGCGGCGGTCGGCCGGGTCGTCGCTCGGGGCGGTCGGCGGGTTCTCGCGGTTGTTGGAGGGGAGCATCCCGATGAGGTAGCGGACCTCGGCGATGCAGGTCTCCTCGTCGTCGTACGCGAAGTGCGCGACGCCCGAGGTCTCGGCGTGCACGTCCGCGCCGCCGAGGCCGTTCTGGGTGATCTCCTCACCGGTGACCGCCTTGACGACGTCCGGACCGGTGATGAACATCTGCGAGGTCTCACGGACCATGAACACGAAGTCGGTGAGCGCCGGGCTGTAGGCCGCGCCGCCCGCACACGGGCCGAGCATCACACTGATCTGCGGGATGACACCCGAGGCCCGCGTGTTGCGCTGGAAGATCCCGCCGTACCCGGCGAGCGCCGAAACGCCCTCCTGGATACGGGCGCCCGCGCCGTCGTTCAGCGACACCAGCGGCGCACCGGCCGAGATGGCCATGTCCATGATCTTGTGGATCTTCGTGGCATGGGCCTCGCCCAGCGCCCCGCCGAAGATCCGGAAGTCGTGCGCGTAGACGAAGACCGTGCGGCCCTCGACCGTGCCCCAGCCGGTGATGACACCGTCCGTGTACGGCTTCTTCGCCTCCAGGCCGAACCCGGTGGCCCGGTGGCGGCGGAGCTGCTCGACCTCCTTGAACGAGCCCGGGTCGAGCAGCAGCTCGATGCGCTCGCGGGCGGTCAGCTTGCCCTTGGCGTGCTGCGCCTGGGTCGCGCGCTCGCTCGGGCCGCGCCGGGCCTGCTCGCGCAGGGCCAGCAGTTCGGCCACCCGGCCACGCGTGTCGCTCGGCTGCTCACCCTGGGTTTCGTCCACAACGGTCATGCATCGACCCTACGAACCCCGACCCAGAAATCGTGCCGTCGACTCCGTACAGTCTCCTGCCCGGTTTCGTGGTGGGAGTCAACAGAACCATCCCGCCGTGCAGGCGATCCACCAGCGAAACGCCGCCCCGTGTTGTGTGAACCCCACAAAGGGCCCGGTGTGCCGTGGGCCACACACCCCTGAGGGGGCCCGAAGGCCCCCTCAGTATGGCCCAGCAATGTTCAGCCCGGCGCCACCGCGCCGCGGCCGCTGTTCGACGGGGGTTCAACCTCCGCAGTGGAAGCGGGCGTTGCCCCAGTCGGCGTGGTCGTTGCCGTTGCCGTCACCGCCGTCGTCGACGACGAGTTCGACGTACCGCGCGCCGGTGACATCGGCGGTAAGCCGCCAGGCCGGGTCGGCGGCGCCCAGCACCGGTGACTTCACCTTCTCCGTACCGTCGGCGGTGACGGAGAACCGTACGCTGCCCCGGCTGGTCTGGACGTCGTCGACGCCGACCTCGGCGGTGAAGGAGGTGCACCTCCCGCCCAGGTAGTAGCGGATCGTCGCCGGGGCGTGGGTGCCGAGCCCCTTGGCGTAGGTGACTCCGCCGATCCGCAGCGGGCTGCCGTCACCGCTCCCGGTCTCCCCGTTGGACTGGTCCCGCTCGACGGGCCCCCAGCCGTTCCGGGCCTCCGTCCAGTCGAGGTCGCTGGCCCAGCGGTCCTCGGTGGGTGGCGGCGGAAGGGTCCGTACGGAGGTCTGCGCGCCGAGCGTGCGCGGGGCGTCCTGGACGGCGTACGTGGCCCGGGCGGCGAGCTGGTACGTGCCGTACGGGGCGTCGACCGGCGGGGTGACCCGCCAGCTGCCGGTGACCTTCGCGCCCGGGGCGACGGAGTCGAAGGCGAGCGCCCCCGTGGGCTCGGCCTGCCACCCCTCCGGGACCGTCAGCGCCAGCTCCACCCCGGTGGCGGCCGTCGCCTCGTCGTTGCCGAAGACCGCCTTCACGGTGTTCGGAGCCCCCGGCTCCAGGGTCGTGGCGTCGGCGGCAACCGTGAGCGTGCCGCAGACCGCCTCCTGACCGGCGGGGGCGGGCCCGAGGTCGGTCACGGTGAAGGCGTCGAGCACGAAGTCCGCGCCCTGGGGTGCCCCGGCCCGCTTCCGCAGCCCGGTCCAGGTGTCGCCGCACCCGGCGGTGAGGATCTGGCTGAAGTGGCCGGTGGTGCGCTGCTGCCCGATGGGGGTGGCGCGGGTCTCGGTGGAGACGGCCCTGCCGCCCGCGTTCCGGTCGTAGCCGTCGACCCAGGCGTAGGCGCCGGCATGACTGGACTGGTAGGCGAACTCCACCTTGTACCGGTGGCCGTCCTTCATGGGAACGGTCCAGGGGGCCGTGCGGTAGACGAGCCCGGTGTTCTCCTCGTGGGACTTCAGGGACTCCTTGCCCCCGAGCACGTCGTCGATGAGCTTCCCGTTCCAGCCTGACCGGGTGTACGGGGCGTTGAGCTGGGAGATGTGGGTGCGGGGGTCGGTGGAGCCGCCCGCGTCGCCCTTGAGGAAGGGCCCCCACCCCTGGTCGACCGCCTCGAAGTCCTCGTACACCACCGTCCCGGCCCGGGTGGCGGGGGCGTTCTCGACGATCCGTACGTCATCGGCCCGGACGGTCGCCCCGGAGCCCGCCGCCGCCTCGATGCGCAGGGTGGTGCGGCCGTTGGCGGGGGCGGTGAAGTTCACCTTGGCGCGCTGGAAGTGGGTGCCGTGCCAGTCGGACGCGGCGACGAAGTCCTCGGCCGTGGACCGCTCGACGGCGACCGACCGCCCGCCCGCGCTCAACGTCGTACGACGGGACTGGCCGGGTTCGACCTCGATGAGGGCGGAGGCGGTGTAGCGCTTGCCGGGCCGGAGTCCGGTGACGGTCTGGGAGAGCGCGGCGGCGGGGGTGCCGGAGAGGGCGGCGCTGTTGCGGCCCTGCGCGTCGGTGTCCCGTACGACGGTGCCGGTCTTCGTCCAGCCTTTCAGCGTACGGTCGTTGAAGCCGGGGTCCTTGAGCGGCGTGCCCTGGCCCCAGGCCGGGTCGGCCGCGCGGGGCGCCTGGGTCGGGTAGAGGACGTACGGCTGTCCGGCGGTGGCGGTGAGCGTGATCCTCCCGTTCACCGGGCGTACGGTGGCGACCTTCTCCCGCCCGTTGTCGGTCAGTTCGTAGACGGTGTACGGGCCCTTGCCCGGCACCTCCCAGGTGCTGGTGCCCCCGGTCTCGCTGTAGTGGTAGAGCTTCTTGCCGCCGTCCCACGGCAGCAGGTAGTCGGTGCCGCTGAGCACCTTGCGGCCCTGCTGGTAGAAGGTCCGCTTCCCGTTCTCGACCGTGCCGCGCACCCCGCCGGTGAAGGTGATGTCGTTGCCGTCCCAGCGGGTGATCTCCTGCTGCTGGAGGTACTTGGCGGGGAGGTTCTTCTGCCAGATGGTGGCGGTGAAGGCGTTCCAGTCGGTCTCGCCGGTCCACCCCTCGAACTCCTCCAGGGCGCTCTGGCCGAGGACCGGGTGGTTGTTCCAGATGTCCTTCTCGCTGTTGCGGATGAACCGGATGATCTGGGAGTTGAGCCCCTTGTTGGTGGCCCCGCCGTAGTTGAGGTCGTTGGCCCAGTGGGACCAGAGCGAGGCGCGTTCGAACTTGTCGGACCACTCGGTGCCGACCGTCCACCCCTGCTGCTGCACGGTCTGGATCGTCTTGTCGGCGATCCAGCCGTGGGTGTAGTAGACGTCGATGTAGAGGAAGGCGAGGTTGCGGTCGGTCTCGTTCCGCAGTTGCTGGAAGCGCTTCGCCAGGTCGCCGCTGTTGAGGTCGCGGCGCTGGTCGATGTAGTAGCTCTGGTTGAGCCAGTTCCAGCCGGGCTTGGTCTTGTCGACGAGCTGTTCGCTGAAGGCCCTGGCCTCCGGGTAGGACTCGGTGGCGTTGACGTGGACGCCGAAGGTGGCGCCCCACTTCTTGCCCTGCTTCAGCAGGGTGTTGAGGTCCTTGAGGCCGCCCGCGCGCTTGTTGTAGTTGCCGCCGTAGTCGGGGTGGGCGGAGTCGTGGCCCTCGGAGCCGTACCCCTTGAGGACGGCGAGCTGGCCGAGGCCGTCGGTGGCCTGGGAGATCCGCTTGACGTCGTCCAGGGTGCGCAGGAAGGGGTGGGTGGCCTGGCTGGCGAAGTTGAACGGGATGTGGGTGACGACCCGGTCGGCGGTCTGCTCGCTGCCGGGCGCGGTGATGCCGATGGAACGGAAGGCGATGGCCGCGTCCTGCCAGTCGACGGCCTTGTCCCCGTTGGCGTCGGGGGTGACGACGACCTTGGCCCAGGGCAGGTTCCCCCCGTTCTCCGGCTTCGGAGCGCCCTCGCCCCGGTAGGTCCACTGGCCCGAGCTGACGCCGACCCGGACGCTGCCGTCGGCCTCGGTGCGGGCCTGGCGCCAGAAGCGGGCGTCATCGCCGTTGGTGGGTCCGGAGGGCTTGTCGTAGGAGGAGTTGGACTCGACGGCGGCGGCGAGCGAGTCGGTGTTGAGGAGGGCGTAGGTGGCGCCGAGGGGCGCGGGGTCGGGCTTGGTCTCCCCGGTGACCTCGGCGAAGACGTCGGCGGTACGGGTGGAGTCCGGGTCCAGGGTGGTGAAGGCGGTGGCGGCGCCCGGTTCGGTGGAGCCGACCGAGATCAGGTCGTGGCCGGGGATGTCGATGGTCCCGACCCGGAAGGCGGCGGTGTCGCGGACGGCGGTCACCTTGAAGGTGGTGGTCCGGCCGGAGAGGGTGAGCGAGGCGTCGATCTCGACCCCGGGGAGGCCGTCGAAGGCGAGGGTGTAGCGGGCGGAGGAGCCGCTCACCTTCGGCGCGCCCTTGAGCTTCACCGGGTGGGCGGTGCCGTTGAGGGTGACGGCGGTGACCGGCCGCGTACTGCCGAGGAGCCGTTTGCCGCTGGCCCGGTCGGTGTACGAGAGGACGCGCGGGAAGTCCTCGGCCACGGAGACGGTGAGGCTGTCGGAGCCGATGGTGGCGGACGCGGCGGCGGACCGGGCCGCTCCGGCCGGTGCGGGGGGCGGGGCGGCCGCGGCGGGGAGGGCGGCGGTCCCCACCAGCGCCAGGACGGCGGCTGAGGCGATGGCCGGGACCACGGAGACCGGGCCGGCGGAGGGGAATCTTGGCGACATGGCCCCTGAGTAGTCCTCGTGTCGGGACACCGTCAACGAAGGACGGGGCCGGGGGCCGCCTCCGTCCAACAACCGTGGTCCGTAAGTCCAAGTGGGGGTACGGGGCCGTCGGGGCGCCCTCTCGTTCACCTCTTGGCACCTGTGTGCGCCTCTTGGCCGGAACCGCCTCCGTACAGCCGGGCCCATCCCCCCGTACGGTCACGGTTCGCACCCGCTCGGCTCCGGCAAGTACCGCTTCCGGGCGTCGAGTTGTGAAGACCTGGAACTTTTGAGAGCGCTCTCAGTCGCAAGTGTTGACGCCCGCCCCACCCCTGGCGAGAGTGGTGCGCACTCCGCAGACACCCCCACTGTCCGGTCCCTCCCCCACCCCATCCCCACGACGTGTCTGCGACCCCCACGCTCTCGGGAGTTCCCTCGTGATTTCACGCCGAATGTTCCTGACCGGTGCCGCCGCCACGGCCACCGCCCTGACGTACCCCGCCTGGGGCACCGCCCTCTCCCCGCGCGCCTCGGCGGCCCCCGCGACCTGCGAACTGGCCCTGGAGAACAAGTCGTTGCCGGGCCAGGTGTACGCGTACGTCACCGGCCGCGAGCTGGCCACCGACGGCTGGGTGCTGCTCCGGGCGAACGGCGAGGTCTACCGCCCCGACTCCCCGGGCGCGCCGGAGACCCCGCTCCCGGTGGACTGCGCGATCCCGCTCGACGCGGCGGGCGCCGCGCCGGTGGTGCTGACCCTGCCGCAGATGTACGGGGCGCGGGTCTACTTCGTCCGCGACGACAAGCTGGACTTCTACCTCAACCCGGGCCCGTCCCTGGTGGAGCCCGCCTTCGCCACGCCGACGGACCCGAACTACGGGCGGACCTGGGCGTTCGCCGAGTTCACCTTCAACACCCAGCAGCTGTACTCCAACATCAGCTACGTGGACCTGATCACCGCCCTCCCGATCGGCATCACGCTGGAGGGGGACGGCACCCATGTCGTGCCCGCGCACCCCGAGGACGCGGTGGAGCGGATCGCGGCGGACCTCACCGCCCAGGCGGCGGCCGACGGGCAGCCCTGGGACCAGCTGATCACCCGGGGCGACGACGGCAAGGTGCTGCGGGTGGTCTCGCCGCAGAACATCATGGCCCCGTACTTCGACCGGCCGGCCGAGATGCCGTTCCGTGGCCTGTTCGAGGCGCAGATCGACGAGGTGTGGGAGAAGTACCGCTCCGAGGACCTGCGGATCGACCTCCAGGGCGGCCGGGGCACGCTGGCCGGCCGGGTGAGCGGGGACGTCCTGACCTTCGAGGGCGGCCACACGTTCACCAAGCCGGAGACGAAGGACATCTTCACCTGCAACCACGGGCCGTTCACCAACAACCCGAGCGACTCGGACGAGAAGAAGGCGATCCTGGCCCGGCTGGCGGCGGGCTTCAACCGCTCGATCATGCTGAGCCACCCGAGCCAGCCGAACGGCACGACGGTGGCGGACTACTACAGGACCGAGGTGACCAACCACTGGTCCCGGGTGGTCCACGCCAACAGCCCGATCGGCTACGCGTTCCCGTACGACGACGTCCGCCCGGACGGCGAGCCGGACGTCTCGGGCGCGGCGCACGACGGGAACCCGCGCCGCTTCACGGTGAGCGTGGGCTCCTGACGTCAGCCCCGTGAGTTGCCCCCGTCGGCCCGGCCGGCGGGGGCACCCGTGCGTCCAGAGGACGTGACGACCGGCGGCCGGTCAGCAGCCGCCGCAGTTGTAGTAGGTCACGTCCCAGTGGTTGCCCTCGTCGGCGTAGATGTTGCCGGAGCCGGACCGGTACTGACGGGCGCCGTCGCCCCGCTGCCCGACGTAGGTGAAGACGCCGGTGACGTAGTTGTTCAGGCAGGTGCTCGGCGCCGGGGCGCGGGACCGCACGCCGGGGTGCGGGGCCGGGACGCGGGGCGCCCGGGGACACCCCCGCACCCCCCGGACACCCCCGGACACCCCCGCCCCCCACGGCCGCGCACCCGCATACGCCCGTGGGGGGCCGGGCGCGCCTCGCGCACCCGCCCTCCCCACGCCGTCATCTCACCCGGTCACGCGTGAGCCTTGTAGGGGCCCGCGTTCGTGGTCCACCCGGTGGTCATCCAGGGGGACCACTTGCCCTTGCCGTCGGCGACGGCGCTGACGACCTTGATGCCGTCCCTGTCGATCCAGGCGCGCGAGGGCCAGCCGTCCAGCTTGGTGTCCTTGGTCCGTATCGAAACCTGGTACTTCCCGTTCTTCTTGCAGCCCTTGAACTCCGCGATGCCGTGCTTGTCCTCGAGCGTGCGGACCTTGCAGTTGAACTTCACCGTCTCGGACGTGGGCTTGGCCTTCCCCGCGGCGACGGCCGGAGCCGGCCCGGCCAGCATCGCGCCGAACAGAGCGACGGACAGACCGGCGACGGCACCGGCCCTCAGGTGCTTCTCCATACGTTCCCCATTTCGTTCCACCCCGGACCAGGTCAAGACACGCTCGGCCCGCGGGGACTTCGATTCTTACGGGGCGCCCGGCCGAAGTGGTTGACGATCCGCGCCAGTTCCTTGACCGAACGCGCCAGACCCGATCCCCACCCACCGAAAGGTTGAAACTTGAACAAGATGACGCTAGAGTCGTTCTCGTTGAACGTTAAACAACATCGACGCACGACACCGCCGTGCACGTCCCCCGAGGAGGAGCCATGGCTCTGTTCACCCGCAAGTCGACCGCCGCCACCCCGACCGCCACCGCCGAGGCCCCCGCGGTGGACCCCGCCCTGGCCGCGCTGACCGGCACCTACACCATCGACCCGGCCCACAGCAGCATCGGCTTCACCGTGCGCCACGCGATGGTCACCAACGTGCGCGGCTCCTTCGGCGAGCACGAGGGCACCCTCACCCTGGACGGCACCGACCCGGCGAACTCCTCCGCCGCCATCGACGTGAAGATCGCCAGCATCGACACCGGCATCGCGGACCGCGACGGCCACCTGGTGAGCGGCGACTTCTTCGACGCCGAGAAATTCCCCCTGATGACGTTCCGCTCGACGCGCGCCGAGCAGCTGGGCGGCGACACGTACCGCATCACCGGCGACCTGACCATCAAGGACGTCACGCGCCCCCTCTCCATCGACCTGGAGTTCAACGGCTCCGCCACCGACGTCTACGGCAACGAGCGCGTCGGCTTCGAGGGCAGCACGGACATCCTGCGCTCCGACTGGGGCCTGACCTGGAACGCGGCGCTGGAGACCGGCGGGGTCATGGTCAGCGACAAGGTCAAGCTGAACTTCGACATCTCCGCGATCAAGGCCGCCACCCCGCAGGCGTGACCCGCGGCCGCGCATCCGAGCCCCACACCGGCGCAGACGACGGCGCGCCCCGCACCCGGGACATCCGGGGTGCGGGGCGCGCTCGCGTACGTACGCGTACGGACCAGTGCTCGTACGGGGTTACTTCTTGACCTTCTCCGCGAAGAGCGGGACGACCTTCTCCAGGGCGTACGAGACGGAGAGGACGGAGTCCGTGGCGAACGCCTGGGAGATCTCCTTCTCGTCGAAGATCAGGGCGTGGCCGGCCTTGACCGAGGGGACCGCCTTGTACAGCGGGTCGTTGCTGATGTCCGTGGCGGGGATGCCGATCGGGGTCATCACCGTGAGGTCGGCGTCGAGGAGTTCGAGGTTCTCCTTGGAGATGGGGACGGAGAAGCCTCCGTCGGCCTTGGCCTCGACGGCCGGGCTGTTCTTGAAGCCGAGGCGCTCCACGAAGTTGACGCGGCCCGTGCCGCCGACGTACGCGCCATAACCCTCGGAGGTGCGCGAGCCGAGGACGATCGTGGCGTCCTTGAACTCGGGGTGCGCCTTTGCGGCGGCCTCGAACTTCTTCGTGGTCTCCGCGATCAGCTCCTTGCCCTTCTCGGGCACGCCCATGGCGGCGGCGATCATCGTGGTCTGCTGCTCCCACGAGATCGTGTACTGGTCGCCGCCCTTGGGCACGCCCACGGTCGGGGCGATCTTCTTCAGGGTGTCGTAACGGGTCTGGTCGCCGCTGGACTTGGTGTCCACGATGAGGTCGGGCTGGAGGGAGGCGATCTTCTCGAACTCCGGCTCCATCGTGCCGATCAGCTCGGGGGCCTTGTCGTACATGCCCTTGGCCCAGGGGCCGACGCCCTCGCCGCCGAAGGGCAGCCAGTCGCTCGCCCCGACCGGCTGGCCGCCGAGCGCGAGCACGGTCTCGGCGTCGCCCCAGCCGAGCGCGACGATGCGCTTGGGCTGCTTTTCGATGGTGATCTCACCGAACTTGGTCGCCACCTTGGCGGGGAAGGCGCCCTGGGAGGCGGCGGGAGATGCGGAACCGGAGGTGTCGGAGGACGAGTCGTCCGAGGAACCACAGGCGGAGACGCCGACGAGGAGGGCGGCGACGGCACCGGCCATCAGGGCGGGGGCGCGGCGGGAGCGGCGGGAAGCGGAAGCGTTCATACGTTTTAGGTTAGCCTCGCCTAATGACAACGGTGCCATCGGGTTGGCCCGTCCGGTTCCCGGCGGTTTCCTGGCTGGTTTCTTACGGTCCTGGGCAGCCGTCCGTACGGTTCCGGGCAGCCGTCACTACGGTCTACGCCGCCGGGTTCTTCACATGGTGGCGGCCCAGCGGCACCACCATCGGGGTGGCGGACGCCGGGTCCTCGATCACCGAGCAGCGCATCCCGAAGACCTCGCCGACCAGCTCCTCCGTCACGATGTCGACGGGCGCCCCCTCCGCCAGGATCCGGCCGCCCTTCATGGCGATCATGTGGTCCGCGTACCGGCAGGCGAGGTTCAGGTCGTGGAGCACCGCGACCATGGTGACGCCGCGCTCCCGGTTGAGGTCGGTGAGCAGGTCGAGGACGTCGAGCTGGTGGCTGGCGTCCAGATAGGTGGTCGGCTCGTCGAGCAGCAGGATGTCCGTGCGCTGCGCCAGCGCCATCGCGATCCACACCCGCTGGCGCTGACCGCCGGAGAGTTCGTCCACCGGCCGGTCGGCCAGCTCCAGGACGTCGGTGGAGAGCAGCGCCTGCGCGACCGCCTCGTCGTCCTCGGCGCTCCAGCGGCGGAACCAGCCCTGGTGCGGGTAGCGGCCGCGGCCGACCAGGTCGGAGACGGTGATGCCCTCGGGGGCGGTGGGGCTCTGCGGCAGGATGCCGAGGACGGCGGCGACCTCCTTGGTGGGCATCTCCTGGATGGACCGGCCGTTCAGGAGCACCGCCCCGGCGGTGGGGGCGAGCAGCCGGGCCATCGAGCGCAGCAGGGTCGACTTGCCGCAGGCGTTGGGGCCGACGATGACGGTGATCCGCCCGGGCGGGACGGTCACGCTGAGGTCGCGGACGATCTCCCGCTCGCCGTAGCCGAGCCGGACGTCCCGGGCTTCCAAGGTGTGCTCAGCCACGTCCGGTCCACGCCTTTCGTTGTCGTCCTGCGTCTCGTCGTTCTTCTCGTACACCGCGTTCTTCCCGTGCACCGCGTTCTTCCCGTACGCCGTCATCTCAGCCCCCGCTCCCCACGCGGTTGGCGCGGGCCAGGAGGAGGAGCAGGTACGGGGCGCCGATGATGCTGGTGACCACGCCCACCGGCAGCTGGACGGAGGGCAGCAGGTGCTGGGCCGCGAAGTCCGCGACGAGGACCAGCAGCGCGCCGGTCAGGGCCGCGTGGGGCAGGGCGGCGCCCCGGCCCGGGACCAGCCGGCGGGCGATCGGCGCGGCGACGAAGGCCACGAACCCGACGGGCCCGGCCGCCGCCGTGGCGACCCCCGCCAGGGCCGTGGCGCACCCGAGCAGGGCGAGGCGGCCCGTCTCCACCTTCGTGCCGAGTCCGGCGGCGGCGTCGTCCCCGAGCTGGAGGGGGCGCAGGGCGTGCGCGGCGAGGGCGGTGAGCGGGACGAGGAGGGCGAGCGCCCCGGCCATCGGCCAGAACTGGTTCCAGGAGCGCCCGTTGAGGCTGCCCGCCAGCCAGCGGAAGGCCTCCTGCGCGTCGGTGACGTCGGAGCGGGCCATCACGTACCAGACGACGCTGGAGAGCCCCATGCCGACGCCGATCCCGACGAGGACGAGGCGCTGTCCGGCGACGCCCTGCCGCCAGGCGAGCAGATAGATGGCGGCCCCGGCGGCGATCGAACCGGCCAGGGCGCTCGCGGAGAGGGCGAGTCCGCTGACCTGGAAGAGGAGTGCGGCGGTGACGGCGACGGCGCTGGCCCCGGCGCTGATGCCGATGAGGTCGGGGCTGGCGAGCGGGTTGCGCAGCACGGTCTGGAAGACGCCGCCGGAGAGCCCGAACGCGGCGCCGACGAGGACGGCGAGGAGGGCGCGGGGCAGCCGCAGCTCCAGGACGACGAACTGCGAGCCGCCGTCGCCGCCCCCGAGGAGGGTGTCGACGACCTTCCCGATCGGCATGACCATGTCCCCGACGCTGAGGGAGAGGCCGAAGCCGGCGACCGCGGCGACGAGCAGGGCGGTGGCGACGGTGACGGACCGCCGCCGCCCCCGGCCCCGTACGGCGGCGACCTCGCGTACGGCGGCGGCGAGCCGGTCCTTCTCCGTGGACACGGCGGTGGGCCCGCTCACAGTTCCACCAGCTTCCTGCGCCGGACCAGCCAGATGAAGGGGATGCAGCCGACGGCGGCGGTGATCACGCCGACCTGCACCTCGCCGGGCGGGGCGATCACGCGGCCGATGATGTCCGCGACGAGCAGCATGATCGGGGCGAGGACCATGCTGTACGGGAGCACCCAGCGGTAGTCGGGCCCGGTGATCAGCCGGGCGGCGTGCGGTACGGCGAGGCCGACGAAGCCGATGGGCCCGGCGACGACGGTGGCGGCGCCGCAGAGGATCACCACGGCGAGGGCGGAGACCATCCGGGCCCGCCCGACCCGCTGGCCCAGGCCGCGCGCGAGGTCGTCGCCGAGGGAGAGGGCGTTGAGCTGCGGCCCGAGCGAGAAGGCGAGGACGGTCCCGACGAGGATGAACGGGGAGACCTGCCAGAGCACCTCGGAGGAGCGGGCGGTCAGCGCCCCGAGCTGCCAGAACCGGAACTGGTCGTAGCTGCCCCGGTCCTGGAGCAGGATCGCGCTGGTGATCGAGGTGAGAACGGCGGCGGTCGCGGCCCCCGCGAGGGCCAGCTTCACGGGCGTCGCCCCCTCCCGTCCCAGCGAGCCGACCCCGTAGACGAGAAGAGCGGCGAGCAGCGCGCCGAGGAAGCCGAACCAGATGAACTGGGTGGCGACGGTGAAGCCGAGCAGCGTGATGGAGCAGACGACGGCGACGGAGGCGCCCGCGTTGATGCCGAGGAGCTGGGGGTCGGCCAGGGGGTTACGGGCGACGCCCTGCATGACGGTCCCCGCGAGCCCGAGGGCCGCACCGGCGAGCAGCCCGGCGACGGTGCGCGGGATGCGGACCTCCTGGATGACCAGCTGGCCCTTGACGGTGAGGTCGGGGTCGAAGACGCCGGGCAGCACATCGCGGAACGGCACGTCCCCGGAGCCGATGGCGAGGCTGGCCACCACGGCGAGCAGCAGCACGCCGAGGGAGGCGAGGAGCCCGAGGGCGAGGACGGGCCGGCTCCGCCGGGGCCGCGCCTCCTTCTTCTGCGGCCTGCGCTGCGCGGCCGTGAGGGTCGAGCCGCTCACAGCCCGGCCACCGGGACGGCGGCCCCCGGAATGCGGTGGTGCACGGTGTCTCACCCTTGTTCATCGGCGCGTACGGGCAGGGCTCGGGGCGGCCAGCGGCAGAACGCTTCGTTCCGCCCCGGGCAGGGAACATTTCACCCCGGACGGGGGACATGAGGGGGCCCAAAGTAAGGTCACCCTAACAGCGCCGGTCCGCCCCCACACCGCCGCACCCCCACGATCCCGGAGCCTTTCCTTGTCGTACGCCGCCGAGACCGCCGCCCCCACCTCCGGACCGCCGGCCGGGGCCGTACCCCTGGGCTCGGCGGAGGAACTGCGCGAGATCCTGGGCACCCCGCACCCGGTCGTCATCGACAAGGTCCACGACCGGCTCACCGACGACGACGTGGCCCTGCTGGCCCGCTCCCCGTTCTGCGTCCTCTCCACCTCCGACGCCGCGGGCAACTGCGACGCCACCCCGCGCGGCGACGGCCCCGGCTTCACCCATGTCCTGGACCGCGGCACCCTGGCCCTCCCCGACCGCCCGGGCAACCGCCGCGCGGACAGCTTCCACAACATCCTGTCCAACCCGCACGTGGGCCTGCTCTACCTGATACCCGGCGCGATGGACGTCCTCCGCGTCAACGGCCGCGCCCGCATCCTCACCGACGCCCCGTTCTTCGACGCGATGACCCTGAAGGGCCGCCGCCCCCAGCTCGCCCTGGTCGTCGAGATCGACGAGATCTTCCGCCACTGCCCGAACGCCCTGCGCCGGTCGGGGGTGTGGGCGCCGGAGACGTGGGAGGGGGCGGGGGGCTGACCGTCTCCTGGGCACGCGAAAGGCCCCCGCCCCGTGTCGACGGGGTGGGGGCCACGCACTGCTCCCGGTTCAGGCCTTGCGCTGCATGGAGCTGCGGGCCGGGTTGGCCTGTTCGGCGGCCTTCGGGTCCTTCTCGTCGGCCTTCGCCCGGACGCCCTCCTGGATGCGCTTGCCGAGGGTGGCGTCGATGTTCGACCAGTACGTGAAGGCCCGCTGGAGCACCGGCTCGGTCACCCCGTTGAGGAGGTGGCCGACCACGTTGTCCACCAGCCGGTCCCGGGCCGCGTCGTCCAGGACCTCGCGGACCATCGTGCCCGCCTGGCCCCAGTCGTCGTCCTCGGCGTGGTCGACGTAGGCCGCCCGGGTGATGTCCCCGTCGGCGTACCAGCTCGGCGGGGTGCCGTAGCGCTCGGTGTCGGCCGCCGGGCCGCCCTTGGAGTTGGGGGCGTAGACCGGGTCTGAGGTCTTCCGGTACGCCATCGCCCCGTCCTTGGAGTACGTGTGCACCGGGGCGACCGGGGCGTTGACGGGCAGCTGCTGGTAGTTGCCGCCGATGCGGTGGCGGTGCGCGTCGGCGTAGGAGAACAGCCGCGCCAGGAGCATCCGGTCCGGGCTCGGGCCGATGCCGGGGACGAAGTTGTTCGGCTGGAAGGCCGCCTGCTCGATCTCGGCGTGGTTGTCCGTGGGGTTGCGGTCCAGCGTCATCCGGCCGACCTCGATCAGCGGGTAGTCGCCGTGCGGCCACACCTTGGTCAGGTCGAAGGGGTTGAACCGGTAGTCCGCGGCCTCCTCGTACGGCATGATCTGGACCTTCAGCGTCCAGCTCGGGAAGTCGCCGTCGCGGATGTGCTCGAAGAGATCACGCGTGTGGTAGTCGGTGTCCGCCGCCGCCATCTGGTCGGCCTCGTGCTGCGTGAACGTCTCGATGCCCTGGTCGGTCTTGAAGTGGTACTTCACCCAGAACCGCTGGCCCTCGGCGTTGATCCACATGTACGTGTGCGAGGTGTAGCCGTTCATGTGGCGCCAGGTGCGCGGGATGCCCCGGTCCCCCAACAGCCAGGTGACCTGGTGGGCCGACTCCGGCGAGAGCGTCCAGAAGTCCCACTGCATGTCGTGGTCGCGGAGGTTGTTGTCCGCCCGGCGTTTCTGGGACCGGATGAAGTGCTGGAACTTCATCGGGTCCTTCACGAAGAACACGGGGGTGTTGTTGCCCACCATGTCGTAGTTGCCCTCGGTGGTGTAGAACTTCACCGCGAAGCCGCGCGGGTCCCGCCAGGTGTCCGGGCTGCCCCGCTCCCCCGCCACGGTGGAGAACCGGACGACCAGGTCGGTCGTGGTGCCCGGCTGGAAGAGCGCCGCCTTCGTGTACGCGGACACGTCCGCGGTCACCTCGAACTTCCCGAACGCTCCGCTGCCCTTGGCGTGCGGCTGGCGTTCGGGGATGCGTTCGCGGTTGAACTGGGCCATCTGCTCGATCAGGTACGAGTCCTGGAGCAGGATCGGTCCGCCCGGGCCGACGGTGAGCGAATGCTCGTCGCTCTCCACCGGGGCGCCGGAGTCGGAGGTGGTCGGCTTGCGCGAGATGTCGGTCATGTCGTCGTTTCCTCTTGTCGGTCTTCGCCGGCGTGTCGGCATCGGCATCGGCTCCTGCCACGGCTGCCCTGTCGGCCCTCTGCCAATGTAGGCAGACCGGGACGAATCGACCCGTCGAGGAGAAGGCCCCGCCAGGCCGTGTCAGCGGGTCCGCTGACCCGAGACCAGGCGGTAGAGCAGCAGGATGATCACCGAACCGACGACGGCCGCGATCCACGTCGACAGGCTGAAGAATCCGTCGATCGAGTCGACGCCGAAGATCACCTTGCCCAGCCAGCCGCCGAGCAGCCCGCCCACGATGCCGATGACCATCGTCAGGAGACAGCCGCCCGGGTCCTTGCCCGGCATCAGCGCCTTGGCGATGGCGCCCGCGAACAGGCCGATGAGGATCCAGGCGATGATGCTCACGAGAGTCTCCTTCTCCGTTGCCGACGTACCGACACCCCTGTGGTGCCTGGCACCCTCCGCGTATCCCCTCAGCGGCACCTCACACCTGGGCCTGTCCCCGACCGTCACCCCCGTGCCCCTCATTCGGCGCGGTGCGTTACGCCGGACGGGCCCCTCCCGCGTCTCCGGTGGCGGGGCGGGAGGGGAGCCGTGCCGGGGCCGCCCCTCCTCAGGCCAGGACCGCCGTCGCCTCGATCTCCACCAGGTGCTCCGGTACGTCCAGGGCCGCGACGCCCACCAGCGTGCCCGGCGGGACCGGGGTGACGCCCAGCTTCGCCGCCGCCCGGGCCGCGCCCTCCAGGAACAGCGGCAGCTTGTCGGGCGTCCAGTCGACGACGTACACGGTCAGCTTCGCCACGTCGTCGAACGAGCCGCCGGCCGCGGCCAGCGCCGTCCCGATGTTCAGGTAGCACTGCTCGACCTGGGCGACGAGGTCGCCCGCACCGACCGTGGTGCCGTCGGCGTCCCAGGCGACCTGCCCGGCGACGAAGACGAGCCGGGATCCGGTCGCGACCGAGACCTGCCGGTAGGCACCGATCTTCGGCAGTCCTTCGGGGTCCAACAGAGTGATGGCCATGTCCGACGTCTCCTCGTGCAGCGTTCTACGGTCACTTGTGGTTACTCAGGAACCGTAGGAGAGTCAGCCCTGACGTGGAAGAACGCACTTTCCGGTGACGGAGGAACCTCATGGTGACCAAGCAGTTCAGCGGCTCGCCCGACGAGGCGGACCTGCGCCGAGCGGACTCCCTGGCGCGGGAGATCTTCTCGGACGTCGCCAACAAATGGGCGCTCCTGATCATCGAGGCCCTCGGGGACCGCACCCTGCGCTTCAGCGAGGTACTGAAGGAGGTCGACGGCATCAGCCACAAGATGCTCACCCAGAACCTGCGCATGCTGGAGCGCAACGGCCTGGTCGAGCGGACCGTGTACCCGACGGTCCCGCCGAAGGTCGAGTACACCCTCACCGAGCCGGGCCAAGGCCTGCGGGGGACGGTCCACCGCATGTGCGACTGGACGCAGCAGTATCTGGGCCACATCGAGGAGGCCCGCGACCGCTTCCCGGGCTGAGGACCATGGGACCGGCGACGAGACCGGCCACGGGACCGGGGACGCCAACCGGTGCGGTGGTTCGATCATGTGATGGGGCGTCGGAGGCAACGCCCGGGCCCCCGCGCGCGTCTCCACAGGCGTGATGGATTTCCTGGAACCGTCCGCCGGCGGATTCGCGGACGACGACGAAGTGGCCGTGCGCCCCGGCCCCTGGTGGCGCCACACGCTGTGGGTGGTGGCCGTCACCGCCCTCGGGGTGGGTCTGGGCTGGGCCGGTTCGCTGTTCCGCCTCGGCCCCGACGACTACGGGCTGCTCGCCGCCGCCTCGGGTTCGCCCTGGGCCTACCTCGCCGTCTGGGCCGCCACCGGCCTGGCGGCGGCCGGTGTGCTGCGGGCGACGGCGGCGCGGGTGCCGATCCCCTCCCCCGGCACCATCTCCGTGATCCTCCTCGTCATCGGCACCCGCCTCTCCCTGGGCTGGCGCCCGGAGGCCCTGGAGGTCGCGGCCATGGCGGCGGGCGCGCTGGTGCTGGCGGGCATCTGGTCGGCCATCGCCCTGCGCGCCAACTCCGGTACGCGAGAGGCGGAAGGCTCCGGGGCGGCCTGACGGGCACTCTGCCCCACCCCCGCCCCCGACGCTCAAGATCATCGGGTGCAGAATGGCCTTTATGCCGATATCGAACGTTCCACGTACGGCTACGGCCGACGACGCCCCGGACATCAGCCGCACGCTCGCCCTCGCCTTCGACGACGACCCGATGATGCGCTGGTTCTTTCCCGAAGACGCTTCCCGTGAGGCGGCGTTGGGCCGCTACTTCACCACGCTCTTCACCCGGCAGTACGTCCACCACGGCGTGTGCGAGCGCACGGGGGCGGCTGCCGCGTTCTGGGTGGCGCCGGAGGCACAGGCCAAGGCCGTCCCGGACGCGGAGACCATCCAGGAGCTACGGAACATCCTGGGCGACCGGGCCGGGCTCTTCCGGGACGCCGTGGAGACGGCCGCCCGCCACACGCCCCAGGAACCCCACTGGTCCCTGGCGCTGATCGGCGCCGACCCCGCCGCCCAGGGCCAGGGACACGGGTCCCGGCTGCTCCGCTCGGGGCTGGCCAAGGCCGACGCGGCCGGGCAGCCCGTCTATCTGGAGTCCTCCAAGGCCTCCAACCTCCCGGTCTACGAGCACTTCGGCTTCACCGTGCGCGAGGAGTTCGCCCTGCCGGGCGACGGCGCCCCGACCCTCTGGGGCATGTGGCGCGACCCGCGCGACTCCCACGGCCTTCGCGACCCGCGCGACTGAGAGGACGTACACCGCACGGTTCTCGTCCAGGAATCGGACATTCCCGGACGAGAACCGGACGGAGATCGCCCGGCCCGGAACGCCCCGCCCCCTCCAGCACGTCTCCCCTCACAGGAGACACTCAGGACAACCTGAACAGCACAGCAAGAACAGCACAGCCAGGACGGCAGCAAGGCGCACCAGGGCAGCAGGGCAAGCGAAGCAGCGAAGAAACGGGGGATCGAGGCACCATGGCCAGGCCAGGACCCGGACGTGTCATCGCCGCGGGCGTCACCGCGACGGCGGCCCTGCTCGCACTCATCCACCTGCCGCCCCACATCCAGCCGTCCCCGCCCCGTACGACACCGTCCGCGAGCACCGCCGACACCACCGAACTGGCCCGGCTCGCCACGGACTACCTCCAGCAGCGGGCCGACATGCTCACGACCGCCCGGCCGACGGTGGAAGCGGCGAGCGGGAGCCTGCGGGCCACCCCCGCCATGGCCGCCCGCGCCCGCAGCGAGCTGACAGCACTGGCGGAGAAGGGCCGGCAGTACGAAGGCGTCGACGGCGGCTATACCAGGGCACGGGTCGACGTCGAAGTCACCGGCGCGGACGTCACCGACCGTACGGCCACGCTCCGGCTCACCGACCACACCCGCCTCTACTTCTCGTCCACCCCGCAGCAGACCGAGGGCGACGCCCCGGATTGCGAGGAGTCGGCGCTCCCTCGCACGATGACGTTCGCCCGTGGGGCCGACGGCGGCTGGCTGCTCTCCTCCGACCGGGCCGAGGTGACCGGCGGGCCCCTGCCGACGACGGAGGTGGCCGAGGTGATCCACGCGGGCGGCCACCCGGCCCACTGAGTACGCCGACTCCCCCACCCTGAGTACGAGCCCCCTGCGCCGCCCGTCCCCGGCCGTGCGAGAGTTCACCCCGCGGGGCCGGGGAGGGCTCCGCATGATGGTCGTCGACATACGCGATGGGGTGGGGCAGGCCGTGGATCTCTTCGATGCGGAGTTGGGCGGCGGGCGGGACGAGCCCGAGGCGGGCGAGGGGCGCGGCTGCTCCACGGCCACGCTGGTGACCGTCGGGATCTTCCTGCTGCTGGCGGTGCTGATCCACACGTTCTTCGGGTGGGTGGGGGACCTGTTCTCCGCCGTGTTCTCGTAGGAGTTCCCGCAGAACCCGCGAGAGTTCCGGCAGGGACAGGCCCCTCGGTCGCGTCAGCCGCGCCGCCGCTCCTCCACCGCGATCCGGGTGTCCTCCGCGATCAGGTCGCCGTTGATCGCGGCGCCCGCCATCAGACCGGCCGCGGCGGCGCCGATGACCTGTTCGGTGAGGCGGGTGACGTTGCCCGCGGCCCAGACCCCGGGGACCTCCGTCGCGCCGACCGGGTCGGTGGGGACGTACGTACCGATCACCTCACCGCCCATCTCCTGCGGGACCGCCGCCAGGCCGAGCGACTCCAGCACGGCCGAGCGGGCGGTGAAACGGGCCTGCACCACGACGGCCTCGCGCGGGATCACCCGGCCGCCCGCCAGACGTACGCCGGTGAGCCGGTCGTCCGTGACCTCCAGCCCCTCCACTTCGCCGTCCACCACGGCCACCCCGCGCGCGGCGAGCTGCTCGTACTCCTCGTCCGTCGGCTCCGGGCCCGTGTGGCGGAAGAGGGTGACGTCGTCGCTCCACTGCCGCCACATCAGCGCCTGATGTACGGCGAGGGGGCCGACGGACAGCACCCCGACCGGGCGGTCCGCCACCTCGCGCCCGTGGCAGTACGGGCAGTGCAGCACCTCCCGCCCCCAGCGCTCCGCCAGCCCCGGTACGGGCGGCAGCTCGTCCACGAGCCCCGTCGTCACCAGGAGCCTGCGCGCCTCCACCGAGGAGCCGTCCTCCAGCGCGACGCGGAAGCCGCCGTCCTCCGGCAGCCGCTCGGCCGAGGCCACCCGGCCCCCGGCGATCTCCCCGCCGTACCCGGTCACCTCGCCCCGGCCGATCGCCAGCAGCTCCCCGGGCGGGGTCGACTCCCGGCCCAGGTAGTTGTGGACATGCGACGCGGGCGCGTTACGGGGCTCCCCCGCGTCGATCACCAGCACCGAGCGCCGGGCCCGCGCCAGGGTGAGCGCCCCGCTGAGCCCGGCCGCCCCGCCGCCCACGACCACCACGTCGTACCGCCGCCGCTGTGCCTGCCGCTGTTCCATGTCGTTCCTGCCCTCCATGCGGATCACCTCCATGTGGTGCCGATGGTGCGCGCGGCCCGGCAGGAACGACAAACCTCATTGCCGGAACGGCAAACTCACCCGAGCGTGAACTCGCACCACACGATCTTGCCGGGGTTCCGCTCCGCCACGCCCCACTTGTCCGCCAGCGCGGAGACCAGAAGCAGCCCCCGGCCGCCCTCCTCCTCCACACCGGGCAGCCCGTCCGCCATCCGCACCTCGCCGTCACCGCTGTCGTGCAGCTCGATCCGGAGCGCCGCCTCCAGCCGCTCCAGAGAGATCTTGACCCGGAATCCGCGCCCCGGCGGAACGCCGTGCCGGAGGGCGTTGGTCGCCAGCTCGGTCACGCAGAGCAGCATGTCGTAGGCGCGTTCCTCGCACCCCCACTCGATCAGCGCCTTGCGGGTGAACTTACGTACGACCGGGACCGAGCTGCGGTCGCGGCAGTAGAAGTTCGTGCGGAGGTAGGGGGGTTGGGTTGTCTCGTTCATGCCTTCACGCTCACACACCGTGACTAGGGTGGAGCAGAGCGGAGGGTCGTACATCGCATCTGTACGACTCTTGACGGGTCGAAGTGGCACGAGGCCGGGGAGAGCCATCGCATGCAACCAGGAAAGCGAAACAGGCGAGTCAGTTCGTGGCATGTCATCGGGGCACAGCTCGCCCACTTCCGCAAACAGGCGGGGCTGACGCAGCCGGCTCTGGCCGAGCAGCTAGGCGTAGGCGAGGACACCATCGCCTCCATCGAGCAGGGGCGCCGGTCGCTCAAGCTGGACTTCGCCATCGAGCTGGACGAACTGCTCGGAACCAAGGGCGCGTTAGAGGTAGCGGTAACGAAGGTCCCGAAGAAAGAGCGGTATCTGGTGCTCTCCCAGGATTACGTGGACTACGAGCAAGACGCGGTGAGCCTGTTCTGGTACGAGACTCAGCTCATTCCAGGGATCCTCCAGACGGAGGCGTACGCGCGTCTCGTTTTCTCCTGCCACTACCCGCCCCTGGAAGCGGACGTGATCGAGGAGCGAGTCGCCATACGGCTCGACCGACAGAAGCTGCTGGAACGGAAGCCTCGGCCGATCCTGCACTTCATCCTCGAAGAGAGCATCCTGTACAGCGAATTGGGCGACCCCGAAACCACGCGTGACCAGCTTCTCCACCTGCGGCGCTGCATGGATCTGCCGTTCGTCACCATTCAGATCATGCCGCGGAAGACTCCCAAACACGCTGGTCTCGCAGGGCCACTGGTCCTGCTGGAGACGCAGGATCACGATCAACTCGCGTACGCCGAAATGCACCTGCGAGCCGAGCTGTACGACGATCCAGCCCACGTCAGCGCCCTCATGCAGAAATATGGGATGCTGCGTTCCCAGGCGCTCACCGTTGAGAAGAGCGTCCGGCTACTCGACGCACTGCTCGCCGCTCTGCTTGGAGAGACATGTCCCGCGCAGCACACCTGGCCCCAGGCCGCACCACCCTCCACTGGTTCAAGTCCAGCCACAGCAGCGACCAGGGCGGCGCCTGCATCGAAGTCGCCTACGACTGGCACAAGTCCAGCTACAGCAACGGTGACGGCGGCAACTGCATCGAAGTCGCCGCCCACCCCGCCGCCGTCCACATCCGCGACTCCAAGGTGACCGACGGGCCCGTCCTCACCGTCGAGCCCGCCGCCTGGGGCGCCTTCGTGCGGAGCGGCACCGCTCTCTGACGCACACCACCGCGCCCGCCCCGCCCCCGGCATCTCGGCCGGAAGCGGGGCGGTTCTCATGAGCGGCGCGGCACGGCCTAGTACCGCACCCACAGCTCGTACACGCCCGGCTGCGCCGCGAACGGCTGACAGATGAAGAGCGGGCTCCATATGTGGGCGGCGGCACCGACCGCCCCGGCGGCCCGGCAGTCCGCCTGGGACGCGTAGTGGCCGCGGATGGTGTAGCCGCCGCCCACGGCCGACACGGTGGAGGCGGCGCCGAGGGCCATCGCGGCCGCCGCCACAGCGGTGACCGCGATGGTGGTGATACGTCTGCGCATGTCGGTAACTCCGTTTCCAGTCGACGCACATGACTGTGCACCAATGAAGGGGTAGAGCCGATCCGATCGGCGCGCGCCGCCGAGAGAAGCTAGCGAGCGGCGAGCCCGCGCACAATAGGTCTAGACCAATAAGACCTCGCATATGCCCCTTGGCCGTGAACATGCGCATCGCCGACTAGCGGCCCGGCTCGCGCTCCAGCCGCTCCACCCGCTCCACCGGGATCCACAGCTCCGCCGCCGCACGCCTCCCCTCCTCGTACAACCGCACGCTCAGGATCTCCGGGCCGGGCCGGGAGGCGTACGGGTTCGAGGGGAACCACTGGGTGAAGACGTCCCGCCAGAGGTACTGGAGGGCCTGCGGGAACTCCCCGTCGTTCGTGAAGACCGCCCAGGCACCGGCCGGTACGGGCAGGGAGTCCAAGCCCTCCTCCGTGCCCTCGTCCGAGGGCTCCGGGCCCGTCACCACGCCGTGGTAGTAGTCGAGTTCGGTGCCCTCCGCCCGGCTCGGGTCGAGCTGGTCGCTCACGCCGACCAGCCCGGCCGGCTCCTGGTCGGAGAGGGCCGCGATGCGCTCCAGCTCCTCCCGCCCGATAGAGCGGATGAACTCCGCGATGGCCGGATTCGGCCCCTCATGGATCAGGGGTACGCGGGCCCTCCTCCCCACCACCCGGAACTCCCCCTTCTCCACCAGCCTGTAGTTCATGGCACTGCTCCCTTCGACGACGAGCCGGAAGGTCAGGCGTTGCTGGGACCGCAGAACCGCGCCGGTCCGCCGGGCCTCGCCGGGGCCGATGCCGTGCACGGCCCGGAACGCGCGGGCAAAGCCCTCCCCCGTGTCGTAGCCGTAGCGCACGGCCACCTCCAGGAGCGTGCGGTCGGGGTGCCCGAGGACCTCGGCGCCCGCGACGGTCATCCGGCGTCGGCGGATGTACTCCGCCAGCGGGACGCCCGCCAGTGCGGAGAACATCCGGCGGAAGTGGTACTCCGAGGTCGTCGCGGTCCGCGCGAGGTCCGCGACCTCGATGCGCTCACCGAGGTGCGACTCGATGTACTCCATGGCCTCGTTCAGTCGTTCCAGCAACCTTGCCTCCTGTTTCTCCTGCCTTCCTCCGTCCGTCCACCGTAGGAAGCGGCCGGGCTGCCGGACCCGACCGTTCCGCGCCCGGATCGGTCGGGGTCGTGGCCCCCGGCTCCCGTACGTGACCGGGCGGGCATGCGAAAGGGCGGCCCACCGGATCTTCCCGGTGGGCCGCCCTTTCGTGTGCCGGTGGTCGTCGGCTCAGCTGAAACGGGCCTCGGAGAGGGTCGTGGTCACCGTGCCGGCGGTGGAGGAGGCCGTGTCCGCCGCACCGTCGACCACCTTGCCGAGGTCCCCGATCTGGTCCAGCGCACCCAGGCTGACCGGCGGCTCGGCCGCGTGGGCGGTGTCCCCGCCTCCGGGGTGCGGGGAGATCGCGGCGATGACCGCTCCGGTGGCGAGAGTGACGACGGCGAGAACGCTTCGCTTCTTCATGCCGTGTCCAACGGCTCAGCCCCCGGAAAGGGCACGCCCCGAATTTCCGGGGACGCCGACCGCGGGTTTCCGGAGGTGCCGACCGCGGGCTCACCAGACCACGACGCTTCCGTCCGCCCGGCGCACCTCCCCCGCCGCCGGCACCGTGCAAGAAGCGCCGACGAGGAGCACGCCCGGGTGCCCAGCGTCTCTCACTCAGCTTCAGGGACGGGTACCCGTCCCCCGGCCGTCACCGAGGCCGGGGCGCCGGGGGGCAGGCTCCAGCAGGCCGGGCGTCAGAACCCGCCGCCGTCGAATCCGCCGCCGAAGCCACCGCCGTCACCGAACCCGCCGCCGTCCCCGAAGCCACCGCCGAAGCCGGAGGAGTCGAAGTCGGAGCCGGAGAAGTCGCCGCCGCCCCATTCGCCGCCCGCGCCGAAGTCACCGCCGCCGTACTCGGAGGCGTACGCCGGGGTGGCGAGCATGGAGCCGAGCATGGTGCCCATCAGGAGGGCCGGGAGGAGGCCTCCGGCGAAGTAGCCACCGGCCCAGGGGCCGTAGGCCGGGCCCGCCTCCCAGTACGGGCGGCGGTTGCCGTCGCCCACGTCGACCATGCGGCTCATGGGGTCCTCGCCCCGGCTCAGGCGTACCTCGTCCGCCGCGCAGACCGGGACCTCGCGGGGCGCGCCGCCGGAGGGGGTCCAGCGGACGTCGGCCACCGAGGGGCCGTGGCGCGGGTCGAAGAAGCAGGGCGGGCGGCGGGCCGGGATCTCCTTGCCGGTGCGGCGGGCCTCCAGGACGGCGAGGGAGAAGCGGCCGTCCTCCAGGGCCTGGGTCACCCCGCGCACGTCGGAGGGGTGCTCGGCCTTGGCCATCTTCGTCTTGGCGGTCTCGTAGGAGTCCAGGGCGCGTTCGTAGTCGCCGCGCATGGTGTCGTCGGCGCCCGGTTCGGCGGGGTGGAAGTCCAGGCGCTCCAGGGTCTCGCCGTACGCGGTGATGTCCTCGTCCACCACGACCCGGAGCTTGTCGAGGGCGATGCGCTCCTCTTCCTCCTTTCGGCGCTTGTTGCGGCGGGAGACCGCGTACGCGCCCGCGCCGCCCGCCGCCACCAGGGCGCCGAGCGTGATCAGGCCGCCGACCGGGGCTCCGGAGTCGTCGGCCGTGCCGCCTCCGGTGCCGGACCAGGAGGTGGGGGCGGTGCCCCGGGCCTGTTCGACGGCGCGGTCGACGAAGGCGTTGAGCTGGGAGGTGGCGTCGGTGGCGGTGGCCGGGTTCTTGACCGAGGCGGTCAGGTTGTCGACCGCCCGCGTGGGCATGACCTGCGGGTCCGCGCCCGCGTTGAAGCCGTCGCCGAGGCGTATCGCGTAGACGCCGGTGATGCCGGTGTCGCTGCGCAGGGTTGCAAGGAGGCCTTCCTCGGGGAAGGCCTCGGTGTCGGGCAGGACGGCGACGAAGACCGGCTTGTCGGCGTCCAGGATCTTGGCTTCCAGGGCCTTCTCGTCAGCGACGGAGAGCTGATCGCGGGCGCCCGGGTCCACATAGACCGGGTCCTCGCGCAGGGCCTGGGCGGCGTCGTTGATCGTCGCGGCCGGGGCCGCCGACGCAGGGGAGGTCAGGGCGAGTGCAGCCGCTGCGATGATGAGCAGCAGGCCCGCCAACAGCGTGGGGAAGAGCCTTTTCCTCATACTTAACGCTACTCCAGGCGGGCGACGAATGCCGTCGCCCGCCCGGAGAGCGGGGTGCCTACGCGGCTCGGTAGGCCGTGCGCAGCTTGGCCACCGCGCCCGTCAGGTCACCCTTGAGCAGCAGGTGGTCCGCCTCCGCGAAGGGCTTGGAGACACTCTGCGTGAACTTCCCGTTGATCTTCTGCTGGACCAGCAGCCGCGCCTGGTCCACGATGGCCTTGCCCGCCGGGGTCTTGCCCAGCTTCGCCTTCTGCGCCACCTGGGCGGCGACGGCGAGGGCGGCGAGGGTCAGCTCGCCTCCGGCCGGGGGCTTGTTCAGGGTCGTCAGGCCCCAGCCGTACGGGAACTGCGGGTCGTACGCCGTGTCCCCGACGTTGATCGGAAGCTGCGCCTCCGACTTCGGCCAGGTCACCGGGAGCTGTCCGGTGAAGGGGCGCTTGCCGTAGAGCACGTCGGCCACGCCGTCGCCCTCGGAGCCCGGCAGCCAGGAGGCGACCAGCGCGTCCATGTCCCCGAGCTGGTCCCCGATGAGCTGCGGGCGGCCCGAGACGATGAGGACTGCGCACTTCATGGCCGCGCAGACCTTCTCGACGGCGGCCTTGTCGGCGGCGGTCAGCTCCAGGTCGTGGCCGTTGCCGACGTCACCGATGCCTTCGGCGTACGGGGTCTCCCCGACGACCACCACGCCCACGTCGTGACCGTCCGTGGCGGCCGAGGCGTCCTTCGAGTACGTGACGGAGTCGGGGTTCTTCGCCGCCTTCTTCATCCCCTCCAGGATCGTGGTGCCGGGAGTGATCTTGCCGGAGGAGCCCTGCCAGCTGATCGTCCAGCCGCCGGCCTGGTTGCCGATGTCGTCGGCGTTGGACCCGGCGACGTACACCTTCTGGTTCGGCTTGAGGGGCAGGACCGCTCCGTCGTTCTTCAGGAGCACCTGCGACTTCGCCACCGCCTCGCGCGCCACCGCGCGGTGTGCGGCCGAGCCGACCTTGTCCAGGTGGGTGCTGTCCGCGTACGGCTTCTCGAAGAGGCCGAGGCGGAACTTCTGGGTGAGGATGCGGGAGACCGCGTCGTCGATCCGGGCCTCGCTGATCCGGCCCGCCGTTACCTCGTCCTTCAGGGTCTTGGTGAACTCCTGGTACGCGGTCGGGACCATGATCATGTCGAGTCCGGCGTTGACCGACGTACGGACGTCGCTCGGGTAGTCGCCGGGGATCTGGTCGATGGCCTGCCAGTCGCTGATGACGAAGCCCTCGAAGCCCATCCGGTCCTTGAGGACACCGTTGATCATCTCGCCGTGGGCGTGCATCTTCACCGGGCCCTCGCCGTCACCGATGATGTCGAGCGAGGAGTACGACGGCATGATCGTGCCCACGCCCCGCTTGACCGACTCCGCGAACGGCGACAGGTGCACCGCCTCCAGCTCCTGGCGGGTGACCTTGGTGATGCCCTGGTCGGTCGTGTACGAGCCGGTGGTGGAGGAGCCGTACTCGGTGCCGCCGTCCCCGACGAAGTGCTTGGCGCTGCCGAGGACCTTGTCGTTGCGGTGCAGGTCCTTGCCGGACGGGTGGCCCTGCATGCCCTGGATGACCGTCTCCATGGCCTCGACCAGCGCCGGGTCCTCACCGAACGCCTCGTAGGAGCGGCCCCAGCGCTCGTCGCGCGTGACGCAGACGCAAGGGGCGAAGTCCCACGGGATGCCGGTGGCCCGGACCTCCTTCGCGGTGATCGCACCCGTCTTCTCGGCGCTCTTCGGGTCGCGGCCCGCGCCGATGCCGATGTTGTGCGGCATGATCGTCGCGCCGACCACGTTGTTGTGGCCGTGCACCGCGTCCACGCCGTAGATCAGCGGGATCTGGAAGCGGGTGGCCTGGGCGCGGAGCTGGTAGGCGTCGACCATCTTGGCCCAGGCGGCTGCCGTGTTGGGGGTCGGGACCGAGCCGCCGCCGGAGAGCAGCGAGCCGAGGTCGTACGCGGCGATGTCGCCGGGGGTGCGGAGCGCGTTGCGTTCGGCCTGGGTCATCTGACCGGCCTTCTCCGCGAGGGACATCCGGCCCAGCAGGTCCGCGACCCGCTGCTTCACGGGCAGCTTGGCGTTCTGGTACGGGAGTCCGTGGGCGTCGATGACGACCTGCGGGTGCTCCGCCGGGGCCTTGGCGCCGGTGACGGTCAGCTCCAGCGGGATCGTCTTCGCCTCGGCGGGCTTGGACGCCTTCGCCGTGCGGACGGTCACCTTGTGGCTGGTCCCGGAGGCGGTGCCGGCGGGGAAGGTGTGGGTGCCGCTGACCGGGGTGTAGTCCTTGCCCGCGACCGCCGTGCCGCCCTGGGTGGCGTACGTGACGGTGATCGGCTCCTCGGTGGGGACGGAGCCGGTGGTGGCGACGGAGAGGGTGAGGTCCGCGCTGCCGCCGTTCTTCACGGGGTGCACGGCCGCGTCGGTCACCACGCTCGCGGTCAGCGCCGGGTCGGCCTTGCCGTACAGCTCGACGGCGTCCAGGGCGAAGGCCCCGGGGGCGCCGGGCGGCATGGTGAAGGCGTACCCCCACATCTCGTTGAGACCCAGGATCTGGTCGATGCCGCCGACGGGCTGGTAGTCGGCCCGGTAGACGAAGTCCGCGAACGGGATCTCGACGAGCTGCCAGCCCTCCCAGTCGTCGGTGAAGGAGGTGGTCCACAGCTCGGAGGCGCCGCCGTTCGCCCCGCCGTCCTTGATCTCGAAGTGGATGCGCTTGCCCGAACCGGGCGGCAGGGGCGCGGTGTTCTGGCCGTACCACCAGAAGCGGACGCCCTTGTGGGCGGTCCAGTCCTGGGGCGGGGTGTCCACGGCGAACTCGTGGCTGAACCCGCCGTACGCGCTTATGTCGTAGGAGCCTTCGAGGACCTTTTCGCCCTCGGGGGCGTCGGCGCGCTCGGCCAGCTTCAGCTGCGGGTGGTCGGTGGCGTTGCCGCCCCAGGTGAAGATGGCGTCGGCGGGCGGGGTGTTGCCGAGCGGGACCTCGCCCTCGAAACGGTCGATGAGGACGGGGGCCGGTTCGTCGTCGGGGGCCGCCTGGCTGGGCGCGGCTCCGGCGAGCAGGGTGGCCAGGACCGCGGCGGCGGCCAGGACGGCGGTCGCGGGTCTGCTCCGGCCCTTGCGGGGGCGGAGGCGCGGGGTGCGATACATGAGTTTTGGGAGCGCTCTCTTTTTGGGGTCGGATGGGTCGTCGGAAAGAAGGAATGCGTGTCGCGGGAAAGGGCCTGCGGGTTACCGCTGCTCGTCCCGGGTGAGCCGGATCGTGTCGCGGTACCACTTGGCGCTGTCCTTGAGCGTGCGGGTCTGCGTGGCGTAGTCGACCCGGACGATGCCGAACCGCTTGTCGTAGCCGTACGCCCACTCGAAGTTGTCCATCAGCGACCAGGCGAAGTAGCCCCGGACGTCGGCCCCTTGGGCGCGGGCGGCGACGACGGCGTCGATGTGGTCCGCGAGGTAGGCGGTGCGGTCGGCGTCGGGGACGGAGCCGTCCTCGGCCACGGCGTCGTCGAAGGCGGCACCGTTCTCGGTGATGACGGTCGGGAGTCCGTAGTCACGCTCCAACCGTACGAGCAGATCGGCGAGTTCGGTAGGAGTGATCTCCCAGTCCATCGCCGTACGGGGCAGCTCCCGCTCCACCACCCGGACGACGGGCAGCCCATCGGCGTCGGTCGGTGATCCGTCCTCGGTGACCCCGGAGAACTGCATCCCCCGGTAGAAGTTGACGCCGAGAACGTCGAGCGGGGTGGAGATCGCCGCCAAGTCGCCTTCCTGCAACGGGAGTTCCACGCCCTGGGCGGCCAGGTCCGCGACGACGTCCGCCGGGTAGCGGCCGTGCGTGATCGGGTCCAGGTAGAGGCGGGTGCCCATGCCGTCGGCGCGGCGGCACGCCTCCCGGTCCGCCTCGCTCGGCGTCTCGGGTGTGGCGGTGCCCAGGTTGAGGGTGATGCCCAGCTCCAGGGGGTTGCTCCCCGCCGCCTCCCGCAGCGCCCGGGCCGCCAGTCCATGGCCCAGGAGCAGATGGTGGACGGCGTGCATCGAGGCGCCGAAATCCTTGCGGCCGGGGGCGTGGACGCCGTACGCGTAACCGAGCATCGCCGAGCACCAGGGCTCGTTGAGCGTGGTCCAGTGCTCGACCCGGTCGCCGAGGGCCTCGTACGCGAGGGAGGCGTACTCCGCGAAGCGCAGGGCCGTGTCCCGTGCGGGCCAGCCGCCCGCGTCCTCCAACTCCTGCGGCAGGTCCCAGTGGTAGAGAGTGATCCACGGGGTGACGCCCCGCCCGTGGAGTTCGTCGACCAGCCGCTTGTAGAAGTCCAGCCCCTTCGCGTTCGCCGGGCCCCGGCCGCCCGGCTGGATGCGGGGCCAGGCGAGCGAGAAGCGGTACGTGTCGACGCCGAGGCCCGCGATCAGCTCCACGTCCTCGGGCATCCGGTGGTAGTGGTCGCAGGCCACATCCCCGTTCTCACCGCCCTCGACCGCGCCGGGCACCCGGCAGAAGGTGTCCCAGATGGAGGGGGTGCGGCCGTCCTCGGCGGCGGCTCCCTCGATCTGGTACGCGGAGGTGGCGACGCCCCAGCGGAAGCCGGCCGGGAGTCCGCGTACCGCGGTGGGACGGAGGAGGCGCTGCGGGCTGGTGGCGAGGTTCATCCGGTCTCCGTACGTAGGAGGGGAAGGGCCTGGTCAGGGGGCATGCAGATGGCAGGCGACCGTACGGCGTCCGGGGTCGCCGGGCGCGCCGGGCGGAGGGGCGGCGGCCACGGCCGGGGTGGTGGCCGGGACCGTCGCCCCGGCAGGCGCACCGGCCGCGACCGTCGCCGGGGCCGTCAGCTGCGGGACCCGTACGGCGCACGGCTCGAAGGCCTTGCCGCACCGCGGGTGGAACGCGCAGCCGGTGGGCATCGCGGAGAGGTGCGGGGGCGAGCCGGGGATGCCGGTCAGCTCGCGGCGCGGGCCGTGGAGCGCGGGGAAGGAGTGGAGCAGCCCGTCGCTGTAAGGGTGGCGGGGGTCGCGGTAGATCTCCGCCGCGCCCGCCTCCTCCACGATGCGGCCCCCGTACATGATCGCGATCCGGTCCGAGAATTCGATCAGGAGCGAGATGTCATGGGTGATGAACACGACCGAGAAGCCGATCTGTTCCCTCAACTGGACCAGTCGTCGCAGGATCTGGCGCTGCATCACCACGTCGAGCGCGGTCGTCGGCTCGTCCATGATGACGATCTCGGGCTCCAGGGCGAGCGCCATCGCGATCATCACGCGCTGCCGCATCCCGCCGGAGAGCTGGTGCGGGTAGGCGGCGAGCCGGTCGGGGGAGATCCCGACGAGGCTCAGCAACTCCTTCGCACGTTCGGTTCGTTGGGCCTTCTTCAGATCGGGGCGGTGGGCTTTGAGCACGTCGGTGAGCTGGCTGTGGACCGTGTGCACCGGGTTGAGGGAGTTCATCGCTCCCTGGAAGACGAGGGACAGCTCCTGCCAGCGGAAGGCGCGCAGCTGCTCCGGGGAGAGGGAGAGGATGTCCAGCCGGTCGCCGCCGGGCCGGTGGTAGTGGACCTCTCCCCCGGTGATCACCCCGGGCGGGGCGAGCAGCCGGGTCACGGCGTACGCCAGGGTCGACTTGCCGGACCCCGACTCCCCTGCCAGGCCCAGGACTTCGCCCCGGTGGAGGGTGAGGTCGGTGTCCCGCAGGGCGTGCACAGCCCGCTCGTCGGTGCCGTAGTCGACGTTCAGTCCGCTGATGGTGAGGACCGGCTCGGCGCTCATGGGCGGGGCTCCTTGCTGGTGCTGGGCTCGGGTGGGGCACCGACCGGGGGCTTGCGGGCCACGGGGGTGAAGCCGACGCGCATCTTCACCTTCCGGGAGGAGCCGGTGGCGGTGCGCAGGCGCGGGTTGACGAACTCGTCGATGCCGAAGTTGATGAGGGCGAGCGCGGTGCCCAGCAGGGCGATGCAGAGTCCGGCCGGGACGAACCACCACCAGGCGCCCTGGGCGAGGGCCTGGTTGGACTGGGCCCAGAAGAGGACCGTGCCCCAGTTCCAGTGCGAGATGTCCGCGACCCCGATGAAGGCGAGGGTGATCTCGGTGAGGACGGCGAAGATGACCGTGCCGACGAAGCCGGAGGCGATCACGGCGGTGAGGTTCGGCATGATCTCGAAGAGGATGATCCGCCAGGTCGACTCCCCCGTGGCGCGGGCCGCCTCCACGTAGTCGCGGCGGCGCAGCGACAGGGTCTGGGCGCGCAGGATGCGGGACCCCCAGGCCCAGGAGGTCAGGGCGATGGCGAAGGCGATGAGCAGATCGCCGGTGTCGGGGACGAAGCTCGCCACGATGATGATCAGTGGGAGGCCGGGCAGCACCAGGAAGATGTTGGCGAGCGCGGAGAGGATCTCGTCGACCGCCCCGCCGAGGAAGCCCGCGGTGACCCCGATGAGGACCGAGAGCACGGTGGCGATGAGGGCCGCGACGAACCCGACGATCAGGACGCCCCGGGTGCCGACGAGGATCTGGGAGAGGACGTCCTGCCCGGTGTGGGTGGTGCCGAACCAGTGCTCCCCGGACGGGGGTTGGAGGAGCTGGTCGCTCATGGCGTCGGGGTCGTACGGGGCGATCCACGGGCCGATGACGGCCAGCAGGACGAAGAACGCGAGCAGGAGCAGCCCGGTCCGGGTCTTGCCGCCGCGCAGGAACCGGAGCCGGGCCCGGCGGGTGGGCGCCTCGGGTGCGGGGGTGCCGTCCAGGACGGCGGTGTCGGTGGCGGTGACGGACATGGGGGTACCTACGCCTCCTTCCGGGTGCGGGGGTCGAGGGCGGCGTAGACGAGGTCGGCGAGCAGGTTGGCGGCGAGGACGGAGAGCGTGATGATCAGGAAGACGCCCTGCATCAGCGGGTAGTCCTTGGCGCCGACCGCCTGGAGCAGCTGGAAGCCGATGCCCGGGTAGGTGAAGACCATCTCGACGAGCAGGGTGCCGCCGACGATGAAGCCGAGGGAGAGGGCGAAGCCGGAGATGTTGGGGAGGACCGCGTTGCGGGCCGCGTAGCCGAACATCACCCGCCGCTCGGAGAGCCCCTTGGCCTGCGCCACCATCACGTAGTCCTCGGAGGAGACGGTGACCATCATGTTCCGCATCCCGAGGATCCAGCCGGCCACGGCGCTGAGCACGATCGTCACCCCGGGCAGGACGGCGTGGTAGAGCGCGCTGGAGATGAACGGCCAGTCGAAGGCCGGGACCAGGGCGCTGTCGTAGCCGCCGGAGTTCGGGAAGAGCGACCACTTCTCGGCGAAGAGGGCGATGGCGATGAGGCCGAGCCAGAAGTAGGGGATGGAGGAGATGAAGGTGGTGACGGGCAGCAGTCCGTCCAGCCAGGAGCCGCGCTTCCAGCCGCTGTAGACGCCGATGCCGGTGCCGAGGAGGAAGCTGAGGAGCGTGGTGACGCCGACCAGGGCGAGCGTCCAGGGCAGCGACTGGGTGATGACCTCGCTGACCGGGGTCGGGAAGAAGGTGAAGGAGAGGCCGAGGTCGCCGTCGAGGAGGTGGCCCCAGTAGTCGGTGTACTGCTGCCAGAGCGACCGCTGCTCGTCGAGCCCGAAGAGGGCTTTGAGGGAGTCGATGGCCTTGGTGTCCAGCTGGCCCTGGTAGCGGCTGAGCAGCGCCTGTACGGGGTCGCCGGGCATCAGGCGCGGGATGAGGAAGTTGATGGTGATGGCGGCCCAGGCGGTGACGGCGTAGAAGGCGAGCCGTTGGAGGAGGTACTTCACCGGGAGGCCTCCTTGGCCGACGCGGCCTCGGTGGTGCCCTCGGTTCCGTACGGCTTCGCGCCCGCGTCCTCGTTCCCGTACGACCGCACGCCCTGGCCCTCGTACAGCCAGCAGGCCGCCCACTGGCCGTCCGCCAGGTCGAAGCGGGGCGGGAGTTCGGTGCGGCAGCGCTCCATGGCCTGGGGGCAGCGGGGGTGGAAGCGGCAGCCGGCGGGCGGGGCGATGAGGGAGGGCGGTTCGCCGGTGCCGGTCTCCTCCCGGTCGGCCTCGGCGGCCACCCGGTCGGGGTCGGGGGCGGAGGCGATGAGGAGCTGGGTGTAGGGGTGGGCGGGGCGCTGGGTGACTCTCTCGCTGTCGCCGCCCTCGACGATCCGCCCGGCGTACATGACGAGCGTGGTGTCCGCGAAGTAGCGGGCGGAGGCGATGTCGTGGGTGATGTAGAGGATCGCCAGGTGCAGGCGTTCCTTGAGGTCGCGGAGCAGGTTGAGGACGCCCAGCCGGATCGAGACGTCCAGCATGGAGACGGGCTCGTCGGCCAGGAGGACCTGCGGGTCGGCGCCGAGCGCGCGGGCGATGGCGACGCGCTGGCGCTGCCCGCCGGACAGCTCGTGCGGGAACTTGTCCAGGTACTGGTGGGCCGGGGTGAGCTGGACCCGGTTCAGCAGATCGGTGAGGGCCCGCTCCAGCTCCTCCTGCCCGCCGCCCGCCCGGCCGTGGATCTTCAGGGCGCGGGTGAGGTGGTAGCGCACGGTGTGCACCGGGTTCAGCGAGGCGAACGGGTCCTGGAAGATGAGCTGGACCCGGCGTACGTAACGGCGGAAGGACCGGCCACGCCCGGCCACGGTCGGGGTGCCGCCGAGCCGGATCTCGCCCGAGGTGAGCGGGTGGAGCTGGGCGAGGAGGCGGGCGACGGTGGACTTGCCCGAACCGGACTCCCCCACCAGGGCCGTGACGGTGCCGCGCCGGAGCCGGAGCGAGACGTCGTCGACGGCGTGGACGCTGCGGCGCTCGCGGGCCAGGAGGTCGCGGGCGGTGCGGCGCAGGGGAAAGTGTTTGGTGACCCCGCGCGCCTCCAGCACCACGTCGGTGCCGGTGCGCGCGGTCTCGGACTGATCGGTGGTCATGGCCGGTTCTTCCCCGTGCTACTTGGCGGGCGTGAGGTTCAGCACGATCTCCAGCGCGCTGGGCTGGGTGTGCTGCGGCGGGGCGTACGGGTTGGCCTCGGTGGGCCATCCGATCCAGTTCTTCGTGGAGTACTCGGCACCGATCGGGGCGGCGGCGGTCGGGATCATGGGCGCCTGCTCGACGAAGATCTTCTGGAGGAGGTGCATCGCCTTGGTGCGGGTCGGCTCGTCCTTGGCGTTGGCGTACTCCTTCAGGGCCGTGGTGGCCTCGTCGTTCTTGAAGCGGCCGAAGTTGCCCGCCTGGGAGCTCTTGCCGATGGGCTGGAGGATCGCCCCGTCCATGACGTTCTGGTACATGTCGTAGGGCGTGGCGCCGCTGTTGGTCCAGTGCAGGGTGGCGTCGAAGTTGCCGTTGGCGACGTCCACGCCCCACGCCTCGGCGGTCTGGGTCTTGACCTTGGCCTCGATGCCGAGCTGTTTGACGTTGTCCTTGATGATCGCGAGACCGGTGATGTAGTCGTTCCAGCCGGCCGGGTCGGTGAAGGTGAGCGTGACGGGCTTGCCGGACGGGTCCTTCAGCACCCCGCCCTCCAGCGTGAACCCGGCCTCGGCCAGCAGCTTCTTCGCCCCGGGGACGTCAGGCTTGGTGTTGGCGCCCTGGTACTCGGGGGCGAGGAAGGGCTCACCGGCGGGGAGCGGGATGCCGGTGGGGTTGGTGATCTCCGGGTAGAGCGTGGCCTGGGCCTGGATGTGGATGGCGTTGCGGTCGACGACCATCGCCATCGCCTTGCGGAGCGCCGGGTTGTCGAGCGGCTTGCGGGCGGTGTTGAACCAGAGGCCGTGGATGCCGAGGCCGGAGGGGAACCAGAGCTTGTGGTTCTTGGGGTCCTTGTCGATGAAGAGCTGCTTGTGGTTGGGCATGAAGACGAAGGACCACTCGACCTTGCCGGTGGCGAGCGCGGTGGTGGCGGCGCTGTTGTCGTTGTACGCGGTGTAGCGCAGCTCCTTGACCTTGGTCTTGCCGTTCCAGTAGGTCGGCGTGGCGACCAGGGTGGTGGTCTGCGGGGTGAAGGTCTTGAGCTTGTACGGGCCGGAGCCGACGGGCGTGCGGTTGGGCCAGGTCTCCGGGTTGTCGACCTTCTCCCAGATGTGCTTGGGCACGATGAAGGTCTGGATGATCTTGTTCTGGTTGACGAACTGGGACTCCTTGAAGGTCAGGACGACCTTGCCGCCCTCGACCGCGATCCCGTCGAAGGGGATGCCGTTGCCGTTGAGGGCGGGGTGCTTCTTCAGGAGGTTGAAGGTGAACTCGACGTCGTCGGCGGTCAGATCCTTGCCGTCGGCCCACTTCGCCCGTTCGTCCAGGGTGAAGGTGACCTTGGTGAAGTTGGACTCCCACTCCCAGTCGGTGGCGAGCCAGGGGTCCGCCTTCTCGGTGGGCTTGATCATGTTCGTCATGGCCAGCGGCTCGTAGATCATGTACCGGTAGCCGAGGGTGGCGCCCGCCGAGGTGCTGAGGAACGGGTTGCTGTTGTTGGTCTGCGGCCCGTCCGGCTTCCCGATGGTCAGTACGCCGGTGGCTCCCCCGCCACCGCCCTTGCCGGCACCGGAGTTGGCGTTCGAGCAACCGGCGGCGAGGGCGATCGCGACGGTGGCTGCGGCGACCGCTCTGAGCGTGGTGCGACGGCGTACGGACATGGCGACTCCAGGGAGGGGCTGCCGGACCGGGCGGTCCGGCGGAGGGTGGAAGGGGGTGGGCGGGGCGCGGCCGGGCGGCCGGTCCGTCACGGCGCCGAGCGGCGCACGACCAGTTCGGTGGGCAGCACGGCCGGGCCGTCGGGTACGGGCGTGCCGCCGAGGTGGGAGAGCAGCATCCGGGCGGCCGTCTCACCCATGCGGCGGGTGGGCTGGCGCACGGTGGTGAGGGGCGGTTCGGTGTGTTCGGCCATCGGGATGTCGTCGAAGCCGACGACCGCGACATCGTCGGGGACCCGGCGCCCGGCGGTCCGCAGGGCGCGCAGCACCCCGGTGGCGCTGATGTCGTTGTGCGCGAAGACGGAGTCGAACGCGACGTCCCGGGAGAGGAGTTGCTCCATGGCGAGGCGGCCGCCGAGTTCGGTGAAGTCCCCTTCGACGACGTGGACGTCGGGCAGGACCGAGCGGAATCCGCCCAGCCGGTCCCGTACGCAGCCGAAGTGCTGGGGGCCGGTGAGGACGACGGGCCGGGAGCGTCCGGCGGCGAGCAGGTGGCGGGCCGCCGACGCTCCTCCCTCGTGGTTGGTGGTCACGACGGAGGGGAACGCGGGGTGGTGGCCCCGGTCGTCGATGAGGACGATCGGCAGGCCGTCGCGGTGCAGGTCGGTGAGGTGGCCGAGGGTGTTCTCGGGCTCCACGACGACGAGCCCGTCGAAGGCGCGCGCCGACACCTGGCTGGTGAAGCGCTGGACGGACTCGGCGCCCCGGTTGCAGGTGAAGAGCAGCAGCCCGTAGTCGGCGGCCTCGACGGTGTCGACGACGCCCTGGAGCAGTTCGCCCATCCACGGCCAGGTGAGCGAGGGCACGAGCATCCCGACCGTACGGCTGGAGCCCCGGGCCAGGCCCACGGCTCCGGAGCTGGGCACATAGCCGAGCTGTGCGATCACTTCACGAACGCGGGCGGCGGTCACCCGGTCCACCTCGCCCTTGGTGTTGATGACCCGCGACACGGTCGTCTTGCTGACGCCGGCCTCGCGGGCGACATCGGCGATGGTGACGCGCATCGGGGCCTCCAGGGGGCCGGGAGACGTGCTGGAGAGGTTTCCGGTACCGGTTCCGGAACCGGTACCGGCGTTGCGGCTGGAGTTAACCGCGCCGATACAGAGCCGTCAATACTTCACGTCGACATTGGTCGGGTCTCATCTGCCGGGCGGGGAGGGCGGGTTGAGCGTTCACCTCTTGAACGTACGAGAGCCGCCATCCCCGGGGTCGGGGTGGCGGCTCTCATGGCCGGGCGGGCGGGGCTCCTGCTCGGTGGGCTACTCCGTCGGCTCGACGCCCGCACGGAGGAGGCCGTAGGTGTACGCGTCCTCCAGCGCCTGCCAGGACGCGGCGATGACGTTCTCCGCGACGCCGACGGTGGCCCAGTCACCGGTGCCGTCGCCCGTGGTGATCAGGACCCGGGTGGTGGACTCGGTGCCCGTACGGCCTTCCAGGATGCGGACCTTGTAGTCGACCAGCTCCAGCTTGGCGAGCTGGGGGTAGATCCGCTCCAGGGCGACGCGCAGGGCCCGGTCCAGGGCGTTGACCGGGCCGTTGCCCTCGGCGGTGGCGACGATGCGCTCGCCCTTGGCCCAGAGCTTGACGGTGGCCTCGTTGGCGTGGGTGCCGTCGGGGCGGTCCTCCACGATCGCGCGCCACGACTCCGTACGGAAGTAGCGGCGGGCGCGGCCCTCCACCTCGCCGCGCAGCAGGAGTTCGAAGGAGGCGTCGGCGGCCTCGTAGGTGTAGCCCTGGAGTTCGCGCTCCTTGACCCGCTCCACGACCCGGCCGACCAGGGCGCGGTCGTCGCCCAGGTCGATGCCCAGCTCCTTGCCCTTCAGCTCGATGGAGGCGCGGCCGGCCATGTCGGAGACCAGCATCCGCATGGTGTTGCCGACCAGCTCCGGGTCGATGTGCTGGTAGAGGTCCGGGTCGACCTTGATCGCGGAGGCGTGCAGCCCGGCCTTGTGGGCGAAGGCCGAGACACCGACGTACGGCTGGTGGGTGGAGGGAGTGAGGTTGACGACCTCCGCGATGGCGTGCGAGATCCGGGTCATCTCGGCGAGGGCGCCCTCGGGGAGCACCTTCATGCCGTATTTCAGCTCCAGGGCGGCGACCACGGGGAAGAGGTTGGCGTTGCCGACCCGCTCGCCGTACCCGTTGGCCGTGCACTGGACGTGGGTGGCGCCCGCGTCCACGGCGGCCAGGGTGTTGGCGACCGCACAGCCGGTGTCGTCCTGGGCGTGGATGCCGAGCCGGGCGCCGGTGTCCGCGATGACCGTGGAGACGACGGCCTGGACCTGGGCGGGGAGCATGCCGCCGTTGGTGTCGCAGAGGATGACGACCTCGGCGCCCGCCTCGTACGCCGTACGGACCACGGCTTTCGCGTACGCCGGGTTGGCCCGGTAGCCGTCGAAGAAGTGCTCGCAGTCCACGAAGACCCTGCGGCCCTGTTCGCGCAGGTGGGAGACGGTGTCGCGGACCATCTCCAGGTTCTCGTCCAGGGTGGTGCGCAGGGCCAGCTCGACATGGCGGTCATGGGACTTGGCGACCAGCGTGATCACCGGGGCGCCGGAGCTGAGGAGCGCCTTCACCTGGGGGTCCTCGGCCGCGCTGCCACCGGCCCGGCGGGTCGCGCCGAACGCCACCAGCTGGGCGTTCTCGAACGTGATCTCCTGCTGTGCGCGGGCGAAGAACTCGGTGTCGCGGGGGTTGGCCCCCGGCCAGCCGCCCTCGATGTAACCGACACCGAAGGTGTCCAGATGACGGGCGATGGTCAGCTTGTCGGCGACCGTCAGGTTGATGCCCTCACGCTGAGCACCGTCGCGCAGTGTGGTGTCGAAGACATGAAAACTGTCGTCGGTGGCGTTGGCCTTGGTGGTCATGCTGATCTGACTCCTGTCGGATGAGTGGATCCGGACGATCGGGCTCCACTTGCCCCCATCATCCCGCGCGCGCCGCCCCGGCCCGGGTGCGGGCCGGAAAACAAAAAACCCCTCGCGGGTGCGAGAGGTCTGCGCGCGGGTCTGGGGCACGATGGCCGTGCCGTACGGGGTGGTACGGGACGGTCACTGCGGACCGGCGCGCCTGTTGCCAATAATCATGACGAACGAGGACACGGCAGCAGTCTCGCACAGTGACGCGCCCGTGACGGCGGTGTCTCAGGATGCGGTCGTGACGCTGGTCGCATCGCCCGGCCGCGGCCCCGGTGACAGCGTCTCGTCCAGGAACTCCCCCGCCTGTACGAGCACCTGTCCGCGGCCCGTCCCCGGGATGCCGACCGTCACATGGACGCTGAACCCGTCGAGCAGGGCCCGCAGCCGGGTGGCGAACCGGTCGGCGTCCACCGGCCGGAACTCCCCGCGCGAGACCCCCTCGGCCAGCAGCGCCACCAGGTCCCGGTGCCAGGCCCCCTCGATGGCGGCCTGCCGGGCCCGGGCCTCGTCGTCCGCGTTCTGCGAGCGGCCCCAGACCTCCAGCCAGAGCGTCCAGTGGGGGTCGCGGTGGCCGGCCGGGAGGTAGAGGGCGATGTACGCGTCCAGCCGCTCCCGGGCCGTCCCCGGCTCGGCCAGCAGGGCGCGCCGCTCGGCACCGAGGCGGTCCTCACTCCACTCCAGGGTCCGCAGCAGCAGCTCGTCCTTGGTGCGGAAGTAGTAGAGGAGGTGCCCGCTGCTCATCCCCACCTCCCGCCCGAGCCCGGCCATGGTCAGCCCGTCGAGCCCGCGCGCGGCGATGGTGGCCATGGCGGCGGCGAGGACGTCCTCACGGGGCGGGGCGGGGTGGTGGGTGCGGCGGGGGGCGGGGGGCATGGGATGACCGGACTCTCGGTGGGTTCAGATCTTCGGCTGCTGCTGGGTGATGCAGTGGATGCCTCCACCGCCGGCAAAGATCGTACGGGCGTCGACCAGCGTCACCGTACGGTCCGGGAACAGGCCGCGGAAGATCGCCGCGGCCTCCTCGTCGCGCGGGTCGTCGAAGGCGCAGAGGACCACGCCGTCGTTGCAGAGGTAGTGGTTGATGTAGGAGTAGTCGACCCACTCCCCGTCCTCGTCCCGCAGCACGGTGGGCGCGGGCACCTCGACGACCTCCAGCGGGCGGCCCCGGGCGTCGGTGGCGGCCCGCAGGACGGCCAGCAGCTCCCGGGTGACCTCGTGGTCGGGGTGGGCCGGGTCGGGCTGGACGTGGGCGACGACGGTGCCCGGGCGGACGAAGGCGGCGACGATGTCGACATGGCCGAGCGTGCCGTACGTCCCGTAGTCGCCGGTCAGCCCGCGCGGCAGCCAGATCGCCTTCTCGGTGCCCAGGCGGGCGTGGATCTCCGCCTCCACCTGCTCGCGGCTCCAGCCGGGGTTGCGCTCCTTGCCGAGCTGGACGGTCTCGGTGAGCAGGACGGTCCCCTCGCCGTCCACGTGGATCGCGCCGCCCTCGTTGACGAGCGGGGAGCTGTGGGCGGGGGTGCCGGTCAGCTCCGCGACGGCCCGGGCGATGTGCTGGTCGCTCTCCCAGCGGGCCCAGCCCTGGGCGCCCCAGCCGTTGAACGTCCAGTCGACGGCGGCGAGGGTGCGGCCGTCGGTGACGAAGGAGGGCCCGATGTCCCGCATCCAGGCGTCGTCGAGGGGGCGGACGGCCAGCTCCACGTCGGGGCCGAGGAGGGCGGCGGCGCCTTCCTCCTGCCCCGGCCCGACCACCATGGTGACCGGCTCGAACCGGCGTACGGCCCGGGCCACGGCGGCCCAGGCGTGGCGGGCCTCGCCCAGCTCGGTGTCGGAGGCGAAGGTGGGGTTGGGGCCCGGCCAGGCCATCCAGGTGCGCTCGTGGGGCGCCCACTCGGGGGGCATGCGGAAGAGGGCGGGGGTGGCCGGCATGGGGGGCTCCTGGACTCCTGGACCGATTGATTAGAGTGTCACTCTAACCAGAACACAGATGCGTACGGAAGCCTCTTCGGCTCCTGTTAGAGCGCCGCTCTATCTGTACGGCGTGGAAAAGGCCGCACCTGCTACGGAGGCGGTGCGGCCTTTTCCAGGGGCCGGAGGGCCGAGGGCCGGGGCCCCGGTGGGGCTAGCCGAGCGGGTGCATCCAGCCGTGGGTGTCCTCGGCGATGCCGCGCTGGACGTCGAGCAGGCGCTCACGCAGCTTCATGGTGACCTCGCCGGGGGTGCCGTCGCCCTGGGTCCACTCGCCGCTCGCGGTCTTCACGGTGCCGACGGGGGTGATGACGGCGGCGGTGCCGCAGGCGAAGACCTCGGTGAGGGTGCCGTTCGCGGTGTCGTCGCGCCACTGGTCGATGGAGATCCGGCCCTCCTCGGAGCCGTAACCGAGGTCGCGGGCGACCGTGAGGAGGGAGTCGCGGGTGACCCCGGCGAGCAGCGAGCCGGTGAGGGCGGGCGTGACGATCTTCTTGGAGCCGCCCTCCTGCTCGTACACGAAGTAGAGGTTCATCCCGCCCAGTTCCTCGACCCACTTGTGCTCGACGGCGTCGAGGTAGGCGACCTGGGCGCAGCCGTGCTCGGCGGCCTCGGCCTGGGCGAGGAGGGAGGCCGCGTAGTTGCCGCCGGTCTTGGCGTCGCCCATGCCGCCGGGGACGGCGCGGACGCGGTTCTCGGAGAGCCAGATGGAGACGGGCTTCACGCCACCGGGGAAGTAGGCGCCGGCGGGCGAGGCGATGACCAGGAAGAGGTACTCGTTGGCCGGCTTCACACCGAGGCCGACCTCGGTCGCGATCATGAACGGGCGCAGGTAGAGCGACTCCTCGCCGCCGTGCGCCGGGACCCACGCCTTGTCCTGCTGGACCAGCGCGTCGCAGGCCGCGATGAAGGTCTCGACGGGCAGCTCCGGCATGGCGAGGCGGGCGGCGGAGCGCTGGAAGCGGCGGGCGTTGGCGTCGGGGCGGAACGAGGCGACCGAGCCGTCGGGCTGGCGGTAGGCCTTGAGCCCCTCGAAGATCTCCTGCGCGTAGTGCAGGGTCATGTTGGCCGGGTCCAGCGACAGCGGGCCGTAGGGGACCAGCTCGGCGTCGTGCCAGCCGCGCCCTTCGGTCCAGCGGATCGTCACCATGTGGTCGGTGAAGTGGCGGCCGAATCCGGGGCTGGCCAGGATCGCTTCGCGCTCCGCGTCGGACAGCGGGTTCGAGGAGGGCTTGAGCTCGATCGTGGGCGTCGTCATGAGTGCGTGTCCTTCACCGGTCTTGTGTGTGATGGACCGCGCCCACGCCCGTCCTCCTCCCGACGCTTTCCGGTCAGGTCCTAGGACGTCCGAGCTTCACCTCGAGCCACGGCCCCGCGTTCGATTATCTCTTGCGGAGGGCGTGGCACGAAATGGTGGGATTGCGGTCCAGGGGTCGATGGTGGCACCCGGGGGCCGCACAGGTGAAGCCGCCGGGCGCTGATGCGACCCGGCGGCTTCGAAGTGGAGTCGTCGGGTCAGCTCGCTACACGTACCGCGAGCGCGTCACCGATCTCGTCGGTCGTACGCGTGGTGGCCCCGTCGCGCTCCGCCAGATCGGCGGAGACGGCGTCCTCGATGCGCACGGCCTCGGCCTCGTAGCCGAGGTGGCGCAGCAGGAGGGCGACGGAGAGGACCGTGGCGGTCGGGTCGGCCTTGCCCTGCCCCGCGATGTCGGGGGCGGAGCCGTGGACCGGCTCGAACATCGACGGGAACGCGCCCGTCGGGTTGATGTTGCCGGAGGCGGCCAGGCCGATACCGCCGGTCACGGCGGCGGCGAGGTCCGTGAGGATGTCACCGAAGAGGTTGTCGGTGACGATGACGTCGAAGCGCTCCGGCTGGGTGACGAAGAAGATCGTCGCGGCGTCGACGTGCAGATAGTCGGTGGAGACCTGCGGGTACTCGGCGGCGACCTTGTCGAAGGTGTTCTTCCAGAGGTGGCCGGCGTAGACGAGGACGTTGTTCTTGTGGACCAGCGTCAGCTTCTTGCGGGGCCGGGCGGCCGCGCGCTCGAAGGCGTCCCGGACCACGCGCTCGACGCCGTACGCCGTGTTGACGCTGACCTCGGTGGCGACCTCGGCGGGGGTGCCGGTGCGCAGCGAGCCGCCGTTGCCCGTGTACGGGCCCTCGGTGCCCTCGCGGACGACGACGAAGTCGATGTCGGGGCGGCCTGCGAGCGGGGTCGCGGTGTTCGGGAAGAGCTTGGAGGGGCGCAGGTTGATGAAGTGGTCGAAGGCGAAACGCAGCTTCAGCAGCAGCCCGCGCTCCAGGACGCCGGACGGCACGGACGGGTCACCGATCGCGCCGAGGAGGATGGCGTCGTGGCCCTTGAGCGCCTCCAGCTCCGCGTCCGGGAGGGTCTCACCGGTGCGGTGCCAGCGCTGGGCGCCAAGGTCGTACTCCTTGGTCTCCAGCTTCACATCCTGCGGGAGGACAGCGTTGAGGACTTTGAGGCCCTGGGCCACAACTTCCTGGCCGATTCCGTCACCGGGGATCACTGCGAGATCGATGCTGCGAGACATGCGGGAAGCCTAACGGTGCGTCCCACCCCATGACATCCGACGTCCACCATATGGACGGCGGGTGGGGGTGCAAGGGTGTTCGGACGGTGGGGGGTAAGGGCTGTGGGGCGGTGGTGCGGTAAGGCTGCGGGCCGGGCGGGGTGCTGGGCCGCTCTCCGTCCGGGCCGGTGAGTGAGGGCCGTCGGCGAGCGGGCGGCGCGGGGGGCCGCTGGTGCACGGGCCGCCGTTGCGCGCGTGGCGCGGGCTCGGGCGACGGTGGCGCGCGGGCTCGGCGGGCGGAGGGGCCGCCCGGTGGGCGCGCGGGCCGGGTCGGCGCGCGGGCTCAGTGGCCGCGCGGGCTGCTCAGCGGGCGCGCGGGCTCAGTGGCCGGTGGAGCCGCCGTTGTCGCGGCGGTCCAGGGCGCGCTGGAGGGCGGCGGCCGCGTTCTTGCGCTCGGCCTCGGCGGAGCGGGAGCTGTGGCGGACGCGGCGGGTGGTGGTGTTGGCCATGATGGATCGACTCCTTGAGATCGCATGGATGCCGGGTGGGCGGCGGGCGGGCACAGAGAGGTGCGCCGCCGGGGCCGGACCGGGCCGGGATCGGATTTCGAGGTGCCGGAAGGGGCGGGGAGCGTACGCCGCAGGGGTTACCTGCTTCGGGGCGCGCGCCCGCAACCGCCGCAGACGCTCGATCGAGCGATTCGTTCGGCTCCTACAACGCTAGGACAGCCGGGCCGCTCTGTCTCTACAGTTAGTCGGACTTCCTACTATCTGAGACGGCCGCGATTCCGCTCGCCGCCCGCAGTTCACGGATCAGCGCCCGTACGGCGAGGGATCGTGCCTGCTCAGGGGTGGTGAGATAGCCGATCGAGCGGGTCGGGCGGTCCGGTCCGAGAGCGGTGATCTCGATTCCGTCGGGTGCTCCGTACAGGGACAGACCGGGCATGATCGCCATGCCGAGACCACGGGACACCATCGAGAGCACCGCCCCGTCGTCCTCGGCCTCCACGGTCGCCCGGGGGATCCAGCTCTGGGCCGCCCACCAGTCGCGGGTGTACGAGGTGCAGTTCTCGGCCCAGTCCACCAGCGGGAGCGTCCGGGGCGCGGAGTGCCCGGCCGGGTGCACCAGGGAGTACTCCTCCTCCAGCAGGACGCCACCGACCAGCCCGGCCTCCACGGGCGAGGTCGTCCCGACCGCGGCCACCGCCAGATCGGCCCGCCCGTCCAGCACCTCACCGGCCGTGCCCCGCCCCACCTCACGCACCATCCGCACCACCGGCTCGATGCCCGGATGGCGGGCGGTGAGGCGTTCCAGGGCGGGCGGCAGCAGGTGGAGGGCCGCGCTGCGGAACGCGGCGATCCGCAGCGGGCCGCCGACCGTGTCCGCACCGCCGGGTCCGGCCGCGATCCCCCGCGCCTCGGCGCCCATCACCTCGAGCAGCCGCAGGACGCGCCGGGCGTGCGCGGCGACCACCTCACCGGCCGGGGTCGGCGTGGCGCCCCGTCGGCCGCGCTCGAAGAGCACGGCACCGATGCGGCGCTCGCTGGTGCGGACGGAGTGGGAGACGGCGGACTGGGTCATGCCCAGTTCCCGGGCGGCGGCCGAGAAGCCGCGCGCACCGGCCACGGCGACGATGACGCGCAGTTCGCGCGGGGCGAGGTCGGTCATCGTGGACCGGGAGAGCCGTGCCCGGAAGAGCCGTGTCCGGGGAGGCCGGTCCCATGAAAGCTGTTCATGGAAACGATTCTTCCATCGACAGCACCCCCTGCCCGGCCACCGCCTCCCCCGCCTACCGTCGTCGGCATGACGACCCAGCGCCCCACCGGACCCACCGAGACCACGGGCACCACCGGACCTGCCGACACCACCGACCCTGCCCGCACCACGGGCACCTCCCGCACCTTCCACCTCGCCGCCCGCCCCCACGGCTTCCCGACACCGGACCTCTTCTCCCTCCATGAGGCCCCCGTCCCCGAGCCCTCCCCCGGCACGGCCGTCGTGGAGAACCTCTACCTCTCCGTGGACCCCTACCACCGGGAGGAGATGGACAGCGGGTGGGACGTGGGCGCCCCGCGCGAGGGGCGCGCGCTGGGCCGGGTGATCGCCTCCCGCGCCCCGGAGTTCGCGGAGGGCGGCCTCGTGCTGCATCGCGAGGGGTGGCGGACGCATGCCGTGGTGGCGCCGGGCGAGAGCGGGGTGCGGAAGGTGCCCTCGTACGACGGGGTCCCGCTGACCGCGTACATGTCGCTCCTCGGCGGTACCGGGCTCACCGCCTATGTGGCGCTCACCCGGACGCTGGAACTCCGGCCCGGGCAGGACCTGTTCATCTCGGCGGCGGCCGGCGGGGTCGGCACGGCGGCGGGGCGGATGGCCCGGCTGCTCGGTGCCGGGCGGATCGTCGGCAGCGCGGGAACGCCCGCGAAGGTGGCCCGGCTCACCGGCGAGCTGGGCTTCGACGCGGCGTTCGACTACCACGACGGCCCGGTCGGGGAGTTGCTGGCGCAGGCGGCCCCCGACGGCATCGACGCGTACGTGGACAACGTCGGCGGCGACCATCTGGCAGGCGCGATCTCGGCGCTCCGCGAGCACGGGCGGATCGCCTGGGTCGGCGCCATCTCCCAGTACCACTCCGCCCACGAGCCGCCGGCCGCCCCGCGCAACCTGTTCGACATCGTGGAGAAGAGCCTGCGCCTGGAGGGCGTGATGGTCCGCAACTACCGTGACGTCCAGCAGGAGTTGGAGGACTTCCTGGTCCCGCATCTGCGGACCGGAGCGGTGGTTCCCGAGGTCACGGTGGTGGAGGGCTTCGAGCGGACGGTGGACGGGTTCCTCGGGATGCTGCGGGGCGAGAACACCGGCAAGATGCTGATCCGGATCGCCGACTGAGGCCGCGCGGAAGGAAACCGTACGGAACAGAAGGGAGCCGTACGGAAGGGAGTTGGCCCGCGCAGCCTCCAGCGGGCCGCGGGCCGCCGCTACAGCAGGTCGCCTTCACGCCAGTCGAAGACGAGCGGGTGGTCGGCCCCGGGCAGGGCGTGACCGGCGGCCGGGCGGACGTACGTGCTGCCCTCCTCCTCCGGCAGCGCCACCGTCCCCTGCGGCCCGAGGGCGGAGAGGCTCCCCGGCCACACCTGCCAGCCGCGCGCCGCGTACAGGGCCGCGCCCGCGTCGGAGGCGGAGAGGGCGCCGAACTCGTACGCCCCGTCGACGACCCGTTCCAGCGCGCCCATCACCCGGTGGCCGAGCCCCTGGCGGCGGCGGCCGGGGCGGACGGCGACGGCCTCGACGTACCCCACGCGCAGCGAACGGCCCTCGTGGAGCACCCGGCGCTGGACGACGGAACCGTGGGCGACGAGGAGTCCGCCCGTGTCGCGCACCAGGGCATGCACGCCGCCGAGGGAGTGCTCCCAGTCGTGGTCGCTGAACTCGCCCTCGAAGGCGGTGTCCAGAAGAGCGCGGATCTCGTCCCGTACGGCCGCGGTCAGCTCATAGGTGTGGGCGGCGTGCACCGCGGGCAGTTCGGTCATGATCCCAGTTTCCCAGGCACCCCCTCCCACCAGGCACGCAGGGGCGATGCGGGGTACGGAACCGGTCACGCCGGCTCCGTACCCCGGGGCTCCCGGTTCTAGTACACCGAGACGCCGTACGCGGCGAGCGCCTCCACCACCGGCTGGTGGATGGCCGAGCCGCTGGTGCCGGAGCAGCCGGAGCTGCCGGAGTGGATGCCGAGGGCGACGGTCCCGGCGAAGTGGGCGCCGCCGCTGTCGCCGCCGGCCGAGCAGGCGGTGGTGCGGACCATGCCGTAGACGGGCCCGTCGCTGTAGTTGACGGTGACGTTGACGGCGGTGACCGTGCCGGAGGTCACCTTGGTGGTGGAGCCGCTCTTGCGGATCGCCTGGCCGACGACGGCGTTGGCGGCGGAGGTGATGTCCTGGGTGGAGCCGTTGTAGAGGTCGACGGTTCCGGCGGGCGAGGAGCCGTCGGTGTAGCGGACGATGCCGTAGTCGTTGGTCGGGAAGCTGGTGCCCTCCCGGACGCCGACGACCGGACCGCCCGAGGTGGCCGACCAGTTGGCGGAGATGTTGGTGCAGTGTCCGGCGGTCACGAAGTAGCGGGCCCCGCCCTTGGTGACGTTGAAGGCGGCCGAGCAGCGGCTGCCGCCGCCGTAGATGGCCCCGCCGCCCAGCACCTCGCGGTCGAAGACGCCGGGTACGCGGCTGATGCTCACCGCGCCCCCGAGCCGCTCGGCCACGGCTTCGAGGCGGGCCATGTCCCGTGCGGAGACCGAGGAGTCGGCCTCCACGGCGACCTGGTTGGTGCGCGGGTCGATGCCCCAGGAGGTGCCGGTGATCTTCGCCTCGGCCTCCAGGGTCTTCATCGCGGCGTCGAGCTGGGCGGCGCTGCGGGCCACCCGGCGGACGGTGGCCCCGGTGGCGCGGGCCTGCTCCTCGGCCCGGTCGGTGGTGACGGTGACGACCAGCTTCCCGGTCCGGGAGTCGAGGTAGGTGCCTGCGGTGTCGGCGCCGAGCGTGCGCTCGACGGCGGCGTCGAGGGCGTACGCGGAGGCGGAGGGGATCGCCGCGGCGGTGGGAGCGGCGGAGTGGACGTCGGCCGCGGTGGCGGGGGTCGCACCGAGGCCGAGGGCGCCGGCGACGAGGAGGAGGGAGAGGCTCAGGCGGGCGCGGGAGTTGCGTCTCACGGGGGAACTCCTTCTGGGTGACGTGTGGGGACGTACCGAGAAGGAATTTGACATGGACATTACCTTCATCACAAGACCGCGTGCCGCAGGGGCAGTTGACGCCCCTGCGTACGGACGTGCGCGCGGACATGCGTACGGATATGCGTACGGACATGGAAACCGCCCCCTGGCCGGTTGGGGGACCGGACGGGGGCGGTGATCGGAGGTCTCCCGCGCGCGGTGGCGGGGAGACGGTGACCCCGGGCCCGGGGCGCCGTGCTGCGACGTCCCGGGGAGGGGCGTCAGCCCTGGTGGGGGTAGGTGTAGTCGGTCGGCGGGACCAGGGTCTCCTTGATGGCCCGGGTCAGGGTCCAGCGCTGGAGGTTCTGCGGGGCGCCCGCCTTGTCGTTGGTGCCGGAGGCGCGGCCGCCGCCGAAGGGCTGCTGGCCGACCACGGCGCCGGTCGACTTGTCGTTGATGTAGAAGTTGCCCGCCGCGTAGCGGAGCTTGTCCATCGTGTACGCGGCGGCCGCGCGGTCGCCCGCGATGACCGAACCGGTCAGCGCGTAGTCCGAGACCGACTCCATCTGCTCCAGCATGGCGTCGTAGTTCTCGTCCTCGTAGACGTGGACCGCGAGGATCGGGCCGAAGTACTCGGTCGTGAAGACCTCGTTCTCGGGGTCGGTGCAGACGATGACGGTCGGGCGGACGAAGTAGCCCACCGAGTCGTCGTACGTGCCGCCCGCGACGATCTCGCACGCCGGGTCGGACTTGGCTCGGTCGATCGCGGCCTTGTTCTTGGCGAACGAGCGGTCGTCGATGACGGCCCCGATGAAGTTCGTCAGGTCGGTGACGTCACCCATCTTGATGGAGTCGACCTCGGCCGCGAACTCCTCCTTGAAGCCGGAGTTCCAGATGGAGGCGGGGACGTACGCACGCGAGGACGCGGAGCACTTCTGGCCCTGGAACTCGAAGGAGCCGCGGGTCAGCGCGGTCTTCAGGACGGCGCGGTCGGCGCTGGGGTGCGCGACGACGAAGTCCTTGCCGCCGGTCTCGCCGACGAGCCGCGGGTAGGTGCGGTAGGTGGCGATGTTGTTGCCGACCGTCTTCCACAGGTGCTGGAAGGTGGGGGTCGAGCCGGTGAAGTGGATACCGGCCAGGTCGCGGTGGTTCAGCGCCACCTCGGAGACGGCGATGCCGTCACCGGTGACCAGGTTGATGACGCCCTTGGGCAGACCGGCCTCCTCCAGGAGCTGCATCAGCAGCACGGCGGCGTGGGTCTGGGTCGGGGACGGCTTCCACACCACGACGTTGCCCATGAGGGCCGGGGCGGTGGGGAGGTTGCCCGCGATGGCCGTGAAGTTGAACGGCGTGATCGCGTAGACGAAGCCCTCCAGCGGGCGGTGGTCCATGCGGTTCCACACGCCCGGGGAGTTGGCCGGGGGCTGCTCGGCGAGGATCTGGCGCGCGTAGTGCACGTTGAAGCGCCAGAAGTCGATCAGCTCGCAGGGGGTGTCGATCTCGGCCTGCTGGGCGGTCTTGGACTGGCCGAGCATGGTGGAGGCGGCCAGCGTCTCGCGCCAGGGGCCCGACAGCAGCTCGGCGGCGCGCAGGATGATCGCCGCGCGGTCGTCGAAGGACATCGCGCGCCAGGCCGGGGCGGCGGCGAGGGCCGCGTCGATGGCGTCCTTCGCGTCCTGCTCGGTGGCGCCCGCGAAGGTGCCGATGACGGCCTTGTGGTTGTGCGGCTGCACGACGTTCACCCGCTCGCCGCCGCCCATCCGCTTCTCGCCGCCGATGGTCATCGGCAGGTCGATCGGGTTCTCGCTCAGCTCCTTGAGCTTCACCTCCAGGCGGGCACGCTCCGGGGAGCCCGGGGCGTAGGAGTGAACCGGCTCGTTGACCGGCGCGGGGACCTGGGTGACGGCGTCCATGGTTGCCTTGTCTCCTTGGTGTCGGCGGGGATGTGGGTCGGCCCGGGGGCCGCTCAGCCCTTGGTGAGGATCGAGCGGCCGAAGAACAGCAGGTTGGCCGGCTTCTCCGCGAGGCGGCGCATGAAGTATCCGTACCAGTCGGTGCCGTACGCCGTGTAGACGCGCATCCGGTGGCCCTCGGCCGCGAGCCGGACGTGCTCGTCGCTGCGGATGCCGTACAGCATCTGGAACTCGTACTCATCCAGTTTGCGCCCGGCCTGGCGGCCCAGCTCCTGGGCGATGGCGATCAGACGGGGATCGTGGGACCCGATCATCGGGTAGCCCTCGCCCTCCATCAGGATGCGGGTGATGCGGACGTACGCCTTGTCGATCTCGGCCTTGTCCTGGTACGCGACGGAGGCGGGCTCCTTGTAGGCGCCCTTCACGATGCGGACGCGGCTGCCGGCGGCGGCCAGGCGGCGGGCGTCGGCCTCGGTGCGGAACAGGTAGGACTGGATGACGCAGCCGGTCTGCGGGAAGTCCTTCCGCAGCTCCTCGTGGATGGCGAACATCGAGTCGAGGGTGGTGTGGTCCTCGGCGTCCAGGGTGACCGTGGTGCCGATGGCGTCCGCCGCCTCGACGACGGGGCGCACATTGGCGAGGGCCAGCTCGTGGCCGCCCTCCAGCGCCTGGCCGAACATCGACAGCTTGACGGACATCTCGGCGCGCGGGCCCAGGTCCAGGACCTTCAGGCGCTCGATCAGCTCCAGGTAGGCGTCGCGGGCGGCCTCGGCCTGGGCGGGGGTGGTGATGTCCTCGCCGACGACGTCGAGCGTGACCTCCAGGCCCTTGCCGGCGGCGTCCACGACGATCGGGACGACCTGGTCGACGGTCTCCCCGGCGATGAAGCGGTCCACGACCTGCTTGGTGCCGGGCGCGGCCGAGATGAACCGGCGCATCTTGTCGCTGCGTGATGCGGCGAGGATCACGGGACCCAGCACGGGGACCTCCACGAATATTCGGACGAAGGGCCGTAACAGCACGTACATGAACGTATGTGAACGGACATGAACACACTGGTACGGCACGGATAACCACCGTGAAATCTAGGTACCGCTCCGATCCTGTGCCATCGACACCTGTCACGCATCCGTGGTCGCCATCTCAGACATCTGTCTGAAGAGGGGCGGGGAGGGGTGCGAGAATGGCCGGGTGACAGGCGATTACCAGGAACTGGTCGACGAGATCTCCGCCCTCCTCGGCGCCCCCGCCACCCTGGAGAACCGCGATTTCGGCCTGGTCGCCTTCGGGGCCCACGACAGCGACGACGACACCGCGATGGACCCGGTCCGCACCCGCTCGATCCTGACCCGCCGCTCCACCCCCGCCGTCCGCGCCTGGTTCGAGGGGTTCGGCATCACCCGGGCGACCGGCCCGGTCCGCATCCCCGCCGCCCCGGAGGCCGGGGTCTTCCGGGACCGCCTCTGTCTTCCCGTACGCCACCGGGGTGTCGTCCTCGGATACGTCTGGCTCCTCGACACCGACCCCGGCCCCACCGACGAGCAGCTGACCGCCGCGATGGAGGTCACCGCCCGGATCGGGGCGCTCCTGGCCGACGAGGCGCGGGCGGGGGCGGACCTCTCGCGGGAGTTCGGCGCGGTGCTCACGGCCGGGCCCGGACGCCAGCACGACACGGCGGTCGCGGCGCTGCGGGAGGCGCTGGGCCAGGACGCGGAGGGGCTGCACACGGTGGTGTGCGTGACGCCGTGGGCGGCCGACGACACCCCGTCGGTACGGGGGGTGGCCTCGGCCGCCGCGCTGGCGACGGTCACCGGGGCGGCGGGCGCGGGGGCCGGGGGCTCGGGCGGCGGTCCCGGTGCCGTCTCGCTGGCGGCGCTGATCCGGCTGCGCTCGGCGGACCGGCTGGACCCGGCGACGGGGGCCGCGGACCGGCTGCGTACGTCGGCGGGCCCGGGCGCCACGGGCGGGGTCGCGGCTCCGCGCCGGGGTCTGGACGCGCTGCCGGCCTCCTGGCGCGAGGCCACGGCGGCGGCCCGGGCGGCCCGCGCGGAGGCCCGCCTCGGCCCGGTCGCCCGCTGGTCGGCCATCGGCCCGTACCGCCTGCTCACCGCCCTCCCCGGCACCGGCACGGACCCGGCGGACCCGGCAGTCGCCGCGCTGCTGACCCCGCTGCACAAGGAGCTGGCGCACACGGCGGAGGTGTTCCTGGACCGCGCGGGCCAGGCCAGCCGGACAGCGGCCGAGCTGGGCATCCACCGCCAGACGCTCTACTACCGCCTCTCCCGGATCGAGCAGATCACCGGCCTCGACCTGAACGACGGCGAGGACCGGCTGCTGCTGCACATGGCGCTGAAGGGGGCGCGGTTGTAGGGGGCGTCCTGTCGGGACTTCCGGAGGCCGGACCGGTCCGTTGCGGGCACAATCGAAGTGCCTCTCCGAATGCCCCCGCGGGAAAAGGGGTACTACGTGGACCACGATCCGGGCCGGCCGGGCACCCCACTCGGTGCTGCGCTCGGCGCTCTGCCTGTCCCACGGATCCTCCGGCGGGCCGTGGACGCGGCCACGGCGATGAGGGGCACCCGCCGGCTGGAATGGCTCAACGCGGCGGGCGACCACATCGGCACCACGCTCGACCTGGACCGGACCGCCCAGGAGCTGGCGGACTACGCCGTACCGGAACTGGCCGACGCCGCCGCGGTCGACCTGCTGGACTCCCTGCTGCGCGGAGGCGAGGGGGAACGGAGCGGATCGGCCGAGGCGCCCCGGACCCGGGCCATGGCCGTGGCGCACATCGACCGGCTCCAGAATCTCGAACCGGACCCGGTGGGGGAGCTGACCACCGCCCACCCCTCCAAAGTGGCCCATCAGTGCCTGATCACGCGCCGGCCGGCGCTGGTGAGACGCATCGCGCCGGACCAGTACGAGTACATCGCCCCCACCTCGCACGCCGCCCTCGTCCTGCGCCGCGCGGGCGTGCACAGCTATCTGGCGCTGCCCCTCGTCTCACGGGGTGTCCTCCTGGGCCTCGTCGATTTCCTCCGGTCCGGAGACCGGCCGCCGTTCTCGCACGCCGATGTGGCCCTGGCGTGCGAGCTGGCGGCGAAGGCCGCGGTCTTCGTGGACAACGCCCGCCTGTACGGGCGGGAGCGCACGGCCGTCGTCACGCTGCAACGCGCCCTGCTCCCCCGGGCCGCCCCCTCCACACCGGGCCTCCAGGTGAGGTCGAGCTACCGGCCCGCCGTCGACCCCGGCGGTGTGGGCGGCGACTGGTTCGACGTGGTGGCCCTGCCGAGCGGACGCACCGCCCTCGTCGTGGGAGACGTGATGGGCCATGGGCTGGCGGCCGCGGCCACCATGGGCCGGCTGCGCTCCGTCGCCCGTACGCTCCTGGGGCTGGACATCTCACCGGAGCGGGTACTGGCCCGGCTCGACCTGGCGGCCCGCGACCTGGAGGAGGACCAGGTCGCCACCTGCCTGTGCGCCGTCTACGACCACGCCGAGCGGACGTACCGGCTGGCCAGCGCGGGTCACCTGCCCCCCTTGATGATCGACGCCGCCGGTCGTGCCGCCTTCCTGGACGTGCCCCCGGGCGCGCCCCTGGGCGCGGGGGTCATCCCCTACGACCAGGTGACGACGGAGGTGCCGGAAGGCAGCCGCCTCGTGATGTACACCGACGGGCTGATCAAGAACCGGCACGAGGACGTCGACGTCCTGCTGGAACGCCTGCGTGCGGCGGTCGACGGCCCGCCGGTCTCGCTGCCGGACAGCTGCGAGGCGGCGTGGACCAGGACCGACAGCTGCGGTGACGGGCGTTTCGACGACGCCGTCATGCTCATGACGGAGGCCCTCCCGCAGCCCGACGCGGACGTGGTGGTCTGGTCGCTCCCGGCCAACGGGTCGGCCGCCGGAACGGCACGCCGTCTGGTCCGCGCCCAGCTGGAACGCTGGTCGCTCTCCGAACTGACGGACGTCACCGAACTGGTCGTGAGCGAACTCGTCGGCAACGCCCTCCGCTACGGCGGCGGGGCGACCGGGCTGCGTCTGCTGCGCCACGACCGGCTCTGCGTCGAGGTCTCGGACATCGGGCCGGATCTGCCCCAGATCCAGCACGCCCCCCTCAGCGCCGAGGGCGGCCGCGGTCTCCAGCTGATCAACATGCTCTGCCGCCGGTGGGGCTCCTGCCGGACACCCGAGGGAAAGGTCGTCTGGGCGGAGCAGGATCTGCCCGGCGGCGGTTCCCGAGGCGGCGGGTGACCCGCGGAGTCCGCTGTCAGCCCCGCCGTCCGAACCGCCGGTTCAGCTTGACGAAGGCGAGCGCGCCGAGGAAGCCGACGATGTTGAGGACGGCGATGGCCGCGACGATCGCCCAGACGAGGTCCATGGGTGCTCCCGTGGTCTTCGAGGTACGGACTCCGAGTCGCTCACGTGCTCCGAGGGCTCCCCGAGCCCGGGACGGTCTTCAGGACAGCGCCCGGTCACAGACCAGCGCCGCCAGCACCAGGGGCGCGTCGCCGTCGCTGTGGCCGACGGTGACGGCGAGCCGGCGGACAGCGGGGGCCTCCGGGCTCCACACTGCCAGGTCGCCGTACAGGTCCTCGTCGAACAGGGCCTCGTACAGCGGGTCCACCGCCGAGCCGCCCTGCCACCTCAGCAGCGGCCCGTGCAGGGGAACCGTGGTGTGCGGGCCCAGAAGGCGGTCCAACTCCGCTGCCAGAGAGGCCAGCTGGGCCTCCGCCGCCTCCTCGGCACCGTTCCACTCGGGGGCGTACACGCCGGTCAGCGGGTCGCCCTCCCAGAGCGGGACGATACGGAAGCCGGGGCCCTGGGTGGCGGTCCACTCGCCCGTCGCCGGATCGCCCAGCGCGGTGGTGAGGCCGGTGGGCGGCAGGGGGACGGTGAGGAGTCGCCCGATCTCGGTCAGGGCCCGTCCGAGTTCGAAGGGCTCCCCCGCGCGCGAGGTCACCGTGCGCCTCCGGCCGTCGAGGGAGAGGCCGTCGCGAGACAGGCCGTTGCGGGGCGGGCCGCCGTCACGGCGCGGGCCGCCGTCACAGGACCGGCCGGTCCATCGGGCGGGGCAGCGGGGCCAGCGCCCCCGCCTCGCGCAGCCGCTCGTACGCGCGCACCACCGCCGCGCTGTCTCCGGGGGCCGCGATGCTCAACAGCTCGCCGCCGCCCGGGAGTTCCTGGCGGACCGCCTCCATGCCGTCGGGGACCAGGGCGGCGCGGGCCGGGGAGAGGTAGCCGGTGCGGCCGACGACCGGGTCGCCCATTGCGTAACCGGCCTCGTCCTCCAGCGCGTCCAGCACGTCGTCGTCGCTCACATCGCCGAAGTCCGGCTCCCAGACCCGGGCGAGGAGCGCGAGGACGTCCTCCTCGGGGACCACGGCCGCGTCCGGGGCGTGCAGGACGATCGCCAGGGACTGGAGCAGGAACTCCGGTGCCCCGCCCGCCAGTCCGCTGACCTCCGCCTCCCAGCCGGGCGTGCCCGTGCCGACCAGCCGCAGCCCGGTGCCCGTCAGATCCGACCAGTCGGCCGCGCTCTGGGCCGCCCGCAGAGCGTCGAGCAGGGCCTTCCTCTCGGGGGTGAAGGCGGTGGCGGGCCCGTTCCCGTGCACCTGGCTCCAGGCGTCGGCCGCCTGCGGGACCAGCTCCGCGAGCCCGTCCAGGGTCCGCTGCCACCGGTCGGCCAGGGCCTCGGCCGACTCCGGCCTCGGGCCCCAGAAACCCCGCACCACACGTCGCATGCTGATCCCTCTCCTCCGCGTCGCCGGACCGCTCCGGACCACCCTCGCGTGCAGGCTAACGCGGCTGCTCGTCGAAGGCTCCGGGCTTCCGGGTGCTGTCGCCGGGTTTCGTCGGCGTGTGCACCACCCGGATCGGCAGCCCCTCGTCCCGGAACGCCCGGCGCGCCGCCCTCGCCACCCCCGGGTCCGAGAAGTGCCACTCCACCGGCTTGCCGTCGGCCGCCTCCACCTGGGCCCGCGCCTCGGTCACGAACTTCTCCCTGCCGGAGGCGGTGAGCCGGCCCGCGTCGGTCTTGGAGAGGTAGCTGCCGTAGCCGTTCTTGGCCTCCAGATATGTCTGCCGGGAGGAGTCCCAGCCGTCGTACTCCACCGCCGGTCTCCCCTCGCGCGGGTGCGGTACGACGTACTCCTGGCCCCGGTTGGTGCCGGTGATCTGCTCCTGGTAGCGGAGCCAGGACTCGTTCTTCCAGTTGGGCGCGGGGTTGCGGTCCCGGCTCGCCCAGAAGCCGTCGCCCGCGTCCGCGTCGCCCGGGGTGCGGGTCCTCAGATCGTCCGCCCAGGACGGCGGGTTGTAGTTGCGCGGGTCGGAGGTGTCGTTGCGCAGCGGCTCCGGGTACTCCTTCTTCTCCAGCGCCGCCCGGCGCGCCCGCTCCGGCTCCTCCAGCCGCTTCTGCTCCAGGTGCGCGGCCCGCTCCGCCGCCCGCGCCTCGGCCGCCGCCTGCCTGGCCGCCTCGTCGCAGCCGCCGTTCGCCAGGACCACCCCGCCCGGCGCGCGGCCCGCCAGCACCCCCGTACCGGAGCCGGGAACTCCGCCGCCGGGCCCACCTCCGTACCGCACCAGCGGCGACGGCCCCGACGCGATGGCACAGCCCGTCCGCCGCGCCGCGTCCTCCGCGCTGTCGGCGGCCTCGTCCGCCTCCTTCGCCGCCTTCCGTACGCCGTCGAGGTCGCCCGCCTCCGCCGCCTGCCGGGCCCGCCGGGCGGCCGCGCCCGCGTCCCCCGCCGCGTCCGCGACCTCGGAGGCCACCTTGCCGACCTTGCCGAGCTTCCCGGCCTTGCCGACGACCTTGGCCACGTTGTAGCCGGGGATGAAGAGCGAGCCGACGTTCCAGATGACGTCGGTGACGGCCCGGGTCTTCTCCCCGTTGTTCCAGCGCTCGCGGACCTCGTCCCCGACGAAGACGTCGTCCCCGACCGTGACCACGGTGTTGACGGAGGCCCTACCCCAGTCCCAGAGGGCACCCAGGTAGTCGCCGTCGCTCCACTTGTCGCCCGCGCCCCGGGAGTCCGTGACCCACTGCTCCCCCAACTGACGTCCGTACTCCGCGAGTCCGGCCCAGGTCTCGGGCTTGAACAGGTCGATGATCCCGGAGATGTCGCCCCAGAGGCCGTCGATCACCAGGCCCTTGAAGACCTGCGTCGTACGGTCCCAGGCGCAGCCGAAGAAGCCCCAGCCGCCGCAGTCCTCCTGGTCGGCGGCTCGCTCGCCGCCGTTCCCTCCGTTCCCGCCGTCGCCTTCGGCGGAGGCCGGTACGTCGTAGGCGGCCTCGGGCTCCTCGTGGTCCTGGGCGTAGGTGTCCTCGCCGGTGCCGGGGCGGCCTTCGTCGTCGGGGCCGCCGGTGCCGCCGCCCGAGACGGTGCCGGTTCCGTTTCCGCTGCCGGTTCCGGTCGTGCCGCCGGAGTCGGCCGTTCCGGAGGTGCCGGTGGAGGCGGTGGTGTCCGCCGAACCCGTGGTGCCGGTGGTGCCCGCCGTCTCACCTCCGGCCCCATCCGTACCGCCCGTCGCGTCGCCCCCGGGCGTCCCCGTACCTCCGCTGACCGTCGAGCCCGCGTCCGTACCGCCCGAAGAACCCCCGTCCGAGGCGCCGCCGTTCGACGCTCCCCCTCCAGAGGTGCCCCCCGCCTCCACCGGGCCGCTGTCGCCGCCACCGGAGACCGGGCACGAGCTGCCGGTCAGCGAGCAGATCGCGGACTGGAGGCCCTCCGTGATCCGGCCGCCCAGGCCGCCCACCGTCAGGGCCGCGATCAGCGCGACGACGATCAGGACCAGGCCCAGGTACTCCAGCGCGGACTGCCCGCGGTCCCGGCGCCAGGTGATCATGTACGGGAGCGAGAACCTCGGCGGCTCCCCGCGCTCCCGGGGCGGCAGCCGGAACCACGCCCGGCTCCCGGCCCGGCTCAGCAGCACCAGGATGACCACGGGCAGCACGAGCTGCGTGAACCCGTCCGGCGAACCGTCCGCCAGGTTGCCCAGGCCCCCGGCGATCAGCCAGAGCTGGACGGCGACGGTCCCCCACAGCACCCGCCTGCCGCCGGTCCGCAGATGCCACGCCAGCAGAGCGCAGAGCACCCCGGGCGCGGAGGCGTACAGCAGGATGCCGAGCACCTGGGCACCCATGGCGTCGGCGGCGATCGCGGAGCCGGAGAGGCCGATCGCGCCCAGGGACGTCGCGCCGAGGAGGACGAGGAGCAGCACCCGTACGACGGCGAGCGGGCCGGGGAGGTCACGGCGTGGGGCGGCGGCCGGGGCCGGGTCGCCCGCCACGGGTATGCCACCGACAGCAGACATAGGTGATCCGACCCCCGGTGCCCATGGGCGACATGACAACGGGTCACCCTAGGGTCGGGGCGGCTCACGCGTCGTGGGCCCCAGGACCCAACCCGGGGCCCACCCCGGCGGGTTGGTCCCCGAACGCGAGCGGCTGCCGGGCGCCCCCGGTGAGGAGGCGCCCGGCAGCCGGGTGCGGTGCGGGACGGGTCAGTCCGTGAGGTTCACCGAGCGGGCCGAGGAGGCGCCGATCTCGTCCGCGATCTCACCGAGCACCGCCTGCGGGACGGTCTCGTCGACGGTGAGGACGACCAGCGCCTCGCCGCCCTCCGCGGCCCGGGAGACCTGCATGCCCGCGATGTTCAGTCCGGCCTCACCGAGGATCTTGCCGACCGTGCCGACGACACCGGGACGGTCCTGGTAGCGCAGGACGACCATGTGGTCCGCGAGGGCCAGGTCCACGTCGTGCTCACCGATGGCCACGATCTTCTGGAGGTGCTTCGGGCCCGCCAGCGTGCCGGAGACCGCGACCTCCTCGCCGCTGCCGAGGGTGCCGCGCACGGTGACCACGTTGCGGTGGTCGGGCGACTCGGAGCTGGTGGTGAGGCGGACCTCGACCCCGCGCTCCTGGGCGAAGAGCGGGGCGTTGACGTACGACACGGTCTCGTCGACGACGTCCTCGAAGACGCCCTTCAGCGCCGACAGCTCCAGCACCTTGACGTCGTGCTGGGTGATCTCGCCGTACACCTCGACGTCGAGGCGGGCCGCCACCTCGCCCGCGAGCGCGGTGAAGATCCGGCCGAGCTTCTCGGCGAGCGGCAGGCCGGGGCGTACGTCCTCCGCGATGACACCGCCCTGGACGTTGACCGCGTCCGGGACCAGCTCACCGGCGAGGGCGAGGCGGACGGACTTGGCGACGGCGATGCCCGCCTTCTCCTGGGCCTCGTCGGTGGAGGCGCCGAGGTGCGGGGTGCAGACGACCTGGTCGAACTGGAAGAGCGGGGAGTCCGTGCAGGGCTCCTTGGCGTACACGTCGAGCCCGGCACCGGCGACGCGGCCCTCCTTGAGGGCGGAGTACAGCGCCTCCTCGTCGACGATCCCGCCGCGCGCGGCGTTGACGATGCGGACCGAGGGCTTCACCTTGTGCAGCGCCTCGTCCCCGATGAGGCCGAGGGTCTCGGGGGTCTTGGGCAGGTGCACGGTGATGAAGTCCGCGACCTCCAGCAGCTCGTCCAGGCTGAGGAGCTTGACGCCCATCTGCGCGGCGCGGGCGGGCTGGACGTAGGGGTCGTAGGCGACGATCTTCATCCCGAAGGCCGACATGCGCTGGGCGACCAGGACGCCGATGCGGCCGAGGCCGACGACGCCGAGGACCTTCTCGCTCAGCTCGACGCCGGTGTACTTGGAGCGCTTCCACTCACCGTTCTTGAGGGCGGTGTTGGCCTGCGGGATGTTGCGCGCGGTGGCGACCAGCAGACCGCAGGCCAGCTCGGCGGCGGTGACGATGTTGGAGGTCGGGGCGTTGACGACCATCACGCCGGCCTTGGTGGCGGCGGAGACGTCGACGTTGTCGAGACCGACACCCGCGCGGGCCACAACGCGGAGCTTCTTCGCGGCGGCGATCGCCTCGGCGTCGACCTTGGTGGCGGAGCGCACCAGGATGGCGTCGACGTCGGCGATCGCGGGGAGGAGTTCGGCGCGGTCCGCGCCGTTGCAGTGCCGGATCTCGAAATCCGGACCCAGAGCGTCGACCGTGGCGGGCGACAGCTCTTCAGCGATGAGTACGACAGGCTTCGAGCTCACGTGAGTCCTCACAAGTCCAGTGCCGGACGGCCGTCCCGACGGCCGCAGGCGGTGGAGGGGCTAGCCGCGTGGTAGACGCACGACACTGTGGGCCCTGACGCGTATGTGTTGAGAAGTGTAGTCATGCGGAAGGCCGTCTACCGCGCCCCCGTGGAAGGATCACCCGCACGAGGGTGGACGTGGTGTACACCCGTACGGAAGAACTCCTTCCGCTGACTTCCGGACGCCCGGCTCCCGGCCGCTCGGCTTCCGGACACCTGACCTCCGGCCGTTCGGCTTCCGGGCCCCTCGGCTTCCGGACGTTACGGAGCGGGGCGGGCCCTTGCCGGACCCGCCCCGCTCCCCGAGGCCTAGGCCTCCTCGTCGTTCACCCAGCTCATGAGCTTGCGCAGCTCACGGCCGGTGGTCTCCAGCAGGTGGTCGCCGTCGGCCTTCTTGTACTCGTTGTACTTGGGCAGACCGTTGTGGTACTCGGCCATCCAGTTCTTGGCGAAGGTGCCGTCCTGGATCTCGGCGAGGACCTTCTTCATCTCGGCCTTGGTGGCGTCGGTGATGATCCGCGGGCCGGTGACGTAGTCGCCCCACTCGGCGGTCTCCGAGATGGACCAGCGCATCTTCTCCAGGCCGCCCTCGTACATGAGGTCGACGATGAGCTTCAGCTCGTGCAGGCACTCGAAGTAGGCGATCTCCGGCTGGTAGCCCGCCTCGGTCAGCGTCTCGAAACCGGCCTTCACCAGGGCGGCGGTGCCACCGCAGAGGACGGCCTGCTCACCGAAGAGGTCGGTCTCGGTCTCCTCGGTGAAGGTGGTCTTGATGACGCCGGCGCGGGTGCCGCCGATGCCCTTGGCGTACGACAGCGCCAGCTCCAGGCCCTTGCCCGTGGAGTCCTGCTCGACGGCCACGATGCAGGGGACGCCGCGGCCCTCCTCGTACTGGCGGCGGACCAGGTGGCCGGGGCCCTTGGGGGCGACCATGCAGACGTCGACGTCGGCCGGGGGCTTGATGAAGCCGAAGCGGATGTTCAGGCCGTGGCCGAAGAACAGCGCGTCGCCGGCCTTCAGGTTGTCCTTGACGGACTCCTCGTAGACCTGGGCCTGGATCGGGTCCGGGACGAGGATCATGATGACGTCGGCCTCGGCGGCCGCCTCGGAGGGGGTCACCACGCGCAGGCCCTGCTCCTCGGCCTTGGCCTTGGACTTCGAGCCCTCGTGCAGACCGACGCGGACGTCGACGCCGGAGTCACGGAGCGACAGCGCGTGGGCGTGGCCCTGGCTGCCGTAACCGAGAACCGCGACCTTGCGGCCCTGGATGATGGACAGGTCGGCATCGTCGTCGTAGAACAGCTCGGCCACTGGGTCTTCTCCTTGGTGTGCAGGTGTTGCGTCCCACCGTACGGCGGGGGCGTCGGGTTCGTGTTCGGGTCTCGCCATGCGAGCGGCGCGCGGCGGCGCCGGTCCCGTCGCGGGTCAGGCGGAACGGTCGAGGGCGCGCAGGGAGCGGTCGGTGATCGAGCGCGCGCCACGCCCTATGGCGATGGTGCCGGACTGGACCAGCTCCTTGATGCCGTACTGCTCCAGCATCTTGAGCATCGCCTCCAGCTTGTCGGCCCCTCCGGTCGCCTCGATCGTGACGGCGTCCGGGGAGACGTCGACGGTCTTGGCGCGGAACAGCTGGACGATCTCGACGATCTGGGAGCGGGTCTCGCTGTCGGCGCGGACCTTCACCAGGACGAGCTCCCGCTGGATCGCGGCGGCGGGCTCGAGTTCGACGATCTTCAGGACGTTGACCAGCTTGTTGAGCTGCTTGGTCACCTGCTCCAGGGGCAGGTCCTCGACATTCACGACGATGGTGATGCGGGAGATGTCGGGGTGTTCGGTGGTGCCGACGGCGAGCGAGTCGATGTTGAAGCCGCGGCGGGAGAACAGGGCGGTGATCCGGGCGAGGACACCGGGCTTGTTCTCGACCAGGACGGAGAGCGTGTGCTTTTCGGACATGGGAGTCGGTCTCTCTCTGTCTCTCAGTCGTCTTCGTTGTCGCCGAAGTCGGGGCGGACGCCGCGTGCGGCCTGGACCTCGTCGTTGGAGGTGCCGGCGGCGACCATCGGCCAGACCATGGCGTCCTCGTGGACGATGAAGTCGACCACGACGGGGCGGTCGTTGATGGAGTTGGCCTCTTCGATGACCTTGTCCAGGTCGGCCGGGTCCTCGCAGCGGATGGCGTAGCAGCCCATGGCCTCGGAGAGCTTGACGAAGTCCGGGACGCGGGTGCCCTTGGCGGGAACGCCGTCCGTGTCCGCACCGGAGTGCAGGACGGTGTTGGAGTAGCGCTGGTTGTAGAAGAGGGTCTGCCACTGGCGGACCATCCCGAGGGCGCCGTTGTTGATGACGGCGACCTTGATCGGGATGTTGTTGAGCGCGCAGGTGGTCAGTTCCTGGTTGGTCATCTGGAAGCAGCCGTCGCCGTCGATGGCCCAGACCGTGCGGTCGGGGGCTCCGGCCTTGGCGCCCATGGCGGCCGGGACCGCGTATCCCATCGTTCCGGCGCCGCCGCTGTTGAGCCAGGTGGCGGGCTGCTCGTAGTCGATGAAGTGGGCGGCCCACATCTGGTGCTGGCCGACGCCCGCCGTGAAGATCGTTCCTTCGGGGGCGAGCTTGCCGATCCGCTGGATGACCTGCTGCGGGGAGAGGCTGCCGTCCTCGGGCAGGTCGTAGCCGAGAGGATAGGTGTCGCGCCAGCGGTTGAGGTCCTTCCACCAGGCGCTGTAGTCGCCGGTGTGGCCCTCGGTGTGCTCGGCCTGGACGGCCTGGACCAGGTCGGCCAGGACCTCGCGGGCATCGCCCACGATCGGCACGTCGGCCGCGCGGTTCTTGCCGATCTCGGCCGGGTCGATGTCGGCGTGGACGATCTTGGCGTACGGGGCGAAGCTGTCCAGCTTGCCGGTGACGCGGTCGTCGAAGCGGGCTCCGAGGGCGACGATCAGGTCGGCCTTCTGCAGCGCGGTGACGGCGGTGACCGCACCGTGCATGCCCGGCATCCCCACGTGCAGCGGGTGGCTGTCGGGGAAGGCGCCGAGCGCCATCAGGGTGGTGGTGACGGGCGCTCCGGTCAGCTCCGCGAGGACCTTCAGCTCGGCGGTGGCCCCGGCCTTCAGGACGCCGCCGCCGACGTAGAGCACGGGGCGCTTGGACTGGGTGATCAGCTTGGCGGCCTCACGGATCTGCTTGGCGTGCGGCTTGGTCACCGGGCGGTAGCCGGGCAGGTCCTGGGCGGGCGGCCAGCTGAAGGTGGTCTGCGCCTGGAGGGCGTCCTTGGCGATGTCTACGAGGACCGGGCCGGGGCGGCCGGTGGCGGCGATGTGGAAGGCCTCGGCGATGGTGTGCGCGATGTCCTCGGCCTTGGTGACCAGGAAGTTGTGCTTGGTGATCGGCATCGTGATGCCGCAGATGTCGGCTTCCTGGAAGGCGTCGGTGCCGATCGCCTTGGAGGCGACCTGGCCGGTGATCGCGACGAGCGGCACGGAGTCCATGTGCGCGTCCGCGATCGGGGTGACCAGGTTGGTGGCGCCGGGGCCCGAGGTGGCCATGCAGACGCCGACCTTGCCGGTGGCCTGCGCGTACCCGGTGGCGGCGTGGCCGGCCCCCTGCTCGTGACGGACCAGGACGTGCCGGACGCGGGTGGAGTCCATCAGCGGGTCGTAGGCCGGGAGGATGCAGCCGCCGGGGATGCCGAACACCGTGTCGGCACCGACTTCCTCAAGAGCGCGGATGAGGGACTGCGCGCCCGTGAGGTGTTCGACGGTGACGGACGGCTGTCCGCCGGTACGGGCGCGCGGCTGCGGGTGGTGGGCCCCGGTGGCCTGCTCGGTCATCGGCATTCTCTTCTCGAAGCTGAGGGTGTTCGCGGGTGGTTTTTCGCGGGTGGTTTACAGCGTTTTGAGAGGTTCAGTGCAACAAAAAACCCCTCGTGCCGTGAGGCAAGCGAGGGGAGCGCGCCGGGTGCGGTCCGCGGAGTGTCGTGGAGTGACTCCGCTTCAGCCGACGCGCTTTCCAAGTACGAGAATTCGGGTGCGCATGGCATTGACCCTCTCTCCGGCACGCATGACGTGTCAAGTGGGTGGGACAGGCGTCTCAGCATGTGATCCGGTGAGCAGGGGGATCGAGCCGCCCGCCATCACCGTACGGGGGCCCGGGACGCCCGGCACGGGGAATTGTCCGCGCACCAGGGCGCGGCGCAGCCGGTACTCGTCGAGCGGGCCGGAGAAGGCCATCCCCTGGCCGTGGGTGCAGCCCATGGCGCGGAGGGCGAGGACCTGCTCGGGGACGTCGACGCCGTCCGCGACGGACTGGAGGCCGAGGTCGCAGGCGATGCGCAGCAGCCCGCTGGTGATCTTGTGCAGCCTGGCCGATTCCACCACCCCCTCGACCAGGGTGCGGTCGAGTTTCAGTACGTCGATGGGGAGGCGGCGCAGGGCGTTGATCGCGGCGAACCCGCTGCCGAAGCCGTCGAGGGCGATCCGGACGCCGAGGCGGCGCAGGGCCACGAGGCGCTGCTCCAGCTCGTCGAAGGAGATCCGGGGATCGCTGTCGGCCACCTCGATCATCAGGGCGCCCGAGGGCAGCCCGTGCCGGGTCAGCAGCGCCTCGATGGAGCCGAAGGGCAGGGCCTTGTCGAGCAGCCGGGTGGCGGAGAGCCGCACGGAGACGGCGGCGGGGTGACCGGCCCTGGCCCGGTCGGCGGCCTGTTTGACGGCCTCCTCCAGGAGCCAGCGGCCCAGCTCGGCGGTGCGGTCGTCGTCGCCGGTGACCCGGAGGAACTCGGCGGGGGTGAACAGGATGCCCTGGGCGGAGCGCCAGCGGGCCTGGGCGGCGACGGCGGCGACGGAGCCGCTGGCGAGGTGGACGACCGGCTGGTGCAGCAGGGCGAACTCGCCCTCGCGCAGGGCGGTGCGCAGCCGGGTGGCCAGCTCGGAGCGGCGTACGACGTCGGCCTGCATCTGGGGGGCGTACAGCTCGACCCGGTCCTTGCCGCCGGCCTTGGCGCGGTACATCGCGAGGTCCGCGTTGCGCATGAGGTCGGTGGGGGTGATGGCGGGCTCGGCGAAGGCGACGCCGATGGAGGCGGCCACCCGGACCTCGCTGGGGCCGATCCGGTAGGGCTGGGAGAGGGTGAGGCGGAGCCGGTCGGCGATCTCGTGGACCTGGTACTCCCGGGCAGCCTGGTCGCGGGTGCCGTCGCCCATGATGAGGGCGGCGAACTCGTCGCCGCCGAGGCGGGCGGCGGTGTCCCCGGCCCGGACGGACTCCTGGAGGCGGCGGGCGGCCTGGATGAGCAGTTCGTCGCCGGCCTGGTGGCCGATGGTGTCGTTGACGGCCTTGAAGCCGTCGAGGTCGATGAAGAGCACGGCGGTGCCGGAGTCGCCCGCGCGACGGCCGGTGAGGGCCTTGCGGACCCGGGCGGTGAACAGGGCCCGGTTGGGCAGGTCGGTGAGCGGGTCGTGCTCGGCGTTGTGCTGCAACTGGGCCTGGAGCCTGACCCGTTCGGTGACGTCGCGGCTGTTGAGGAGCAGGCCGCCCTGGTGGCGGTTGACGGTGGACTCGACGTTGAGCCAGTCGCCGGTGCCGGAGCGGAAGCGGCACTCGATGCGGGTGGTGGGCTCCTCGTGGGGTGGTGCGGCGAGGAAGCGGCGCACCTCGTGGACGACCCGGCCCAGGTCGTCGGGGTGGATGATCGAGGACAGCTCGGCGCCGACGAGGTCCTCCGCGTCGCGCCCGTAGACCCCGGCGGCTGCGGGGCTGACGTAGCGGAGGGTGCCGCTGGGGGCGGCGATCATGATGACGTCGCTGGAGCCCTGCACCAGGGAGCGGAAGTGGTTCTCCTTCTGGGCCAGTTCCTGGGTGAGGGAGATGTTGTCCAGCAGCATGATGCCCTGGCGGACGACGAGGGCGAGCACGACCGTGCAGCCGGTGAAGATGACGACCCGGTCGACCCGGCGGCCGTCGACCACGTTGTACAGGATGCCCAACGTGCAGACGGCGGCGGCGAGATACGGGGTCAGCGCGGCCAGCGACCCGGCGATGGGGCGGCTGGCGGTGCGCGGGGGTCCCGGGCGGTCGCTGCCGGGCCGACGGCGTACGCCCCAGGGCGCGTAGGCCAGGAGGAGCGAGCCGGCGAACCACCCGGCGTCCAGCAACTGGCCCGAGTGGTACGTGGAGCGCAGCAGCGGCGAGGTGAAGACGGCGTCGCACAGGACGGTCAGCGCCAGGGCGGCGATGGCGGTGTTGACGGCGGAGCGGTTGGCGCCGGAGCGGCGGAAGTGGAGTGCGAGCACCATGGAGACGAGGACGATGTCCAGCAGCGGATAGGCGAGCGAGAGCGCCGCCGGGCCCACGCTGGCCTCCTGGACGCCCGCCATGTGCGCGGCGTGCGCGAGGGCGAGGCTCCAGGCCAGGGTGAGCAGGGAGCCGCCGATCAGCCAGGCGTCCAGGGCGAGACAGACCCAGCCGGCCCGGGTGACCGGGCGTTTGGCGAGGACGAGCAGGCCGACGATGGCGGGCGGCGCGAAGCAGAGGAAGAAGGCGTCGGCCAGGGACGGGGTGGGCACGGGGACGCCGAGCACCACCTCGTACCACCCCCAGACGGCGTTCCCGCACGCCGCCATGAGGGAGGAGAGTGAGAAGAGCAGCCAGGCGGGGCGGTACCGGCCGGCGCTCACCCGGGCGTAGAGGAAGCAGGAGACGGCGGCCACCAGTGCGGCGGCGGCGAGGCCGAAGTCGCCCATGAAGCGGGCCAGTTCCGGCGAGCCCCAGCCGACGGCGGCGCCGACGGAGTATCCGGCGCAGACCAGGCCGAGCAGGATCCGGGCGCGGAGCCCGGTGGAGCCGGCGGCGGTCCGCGGCGAGAGCCAGGTCCCCAGGACGCTCACCGGAGCGCTCCCCGTCCCGGGCCGGGCAGTCCGGGGCGCGCGGGGGCCTGCCGGGCGGACAGCCCCGGACACACCGGGGCCTCCCGCACGGGCGGCACCGCCCGCACGGCCACCGGCTTCGGAGCCCGTACGGCCTTCGGGGCCCGTACGACGACCTTCGGAGCCCGTACAACCGGCCTCTCCGGCGCCGCGGTTCGCACGGTCGGCCGCGCGGCCGGCGAGGCGGGCATCCGCCCCGGACGCCGCCGCCTCAGGTGCGTTTCCAGCCACCCGCGGGCGGAGCTGCCGGGCAGCGCCGATGTCCGCCGCACGCCGTTCGGCGGCCTCGGATCGTCTCTCCATGGCCAGCACATCGCCCGTCGCCCCCTCGCGTTCCGCTGCTCCCCCCGCGCCGCCCCTGCCACGGCGCAGCCCTCCGGTGCGGACGATACACCAGGTTCGTCACTCAGGGCCATAGCTTCTCTACGCTCCGTGACGAAATGCGAGGTAGGCGGCCCCCTCCGCCTGCGAATCACGCTTCGGCGGGGCCGCCCGGGGCGCCTCAGCCGGTGGTGCTGACGACGTTCACCACCGGCTCGCCGGCCGCGAAGCGGGTGAGCTGTGCGGCCAGCAGTCGCTTGGCACGCGGTTCGAACGCCGAGGTGCTGCCGCCCACATGAGGCGTGATCAAGACATTTGGAGCATGCCAGAGAGGATGGCCGGACGGCAGCGGTTCCGGGTCGGTGACGTCGAGCGCCGCCCGCAGCCGTCCGGATTCCAGTTCGGTCAACAGGGCCTTGGTGTCCACGACTCCGCCCCGGGCGACATTGACGAGGAGGGCGCCGCCCCGCATCGCGGCGAGGAACTCGGCGTCCACCAGCCCCTGCGTGGAGGGGTTCAGCGGGGTGGAGAGGACCACGACGTCGGCCTCGGGCAGCAGGGCCGGGAGGTCGTCGAGCGTGTGTACGGGACCGCGCTCGGTGGTCCGGGCGGAGCGCGCGACGCGTGCGACCCGCGCACACTCGAAGGGCGCGAGCCGGTCCTCGATGGCCGAGCCGATGGAGCCGTACCCGACGATGAGGACGGACTTGTCGGCGAGCGCCGGATAGAAACCGGACCGCCACTCCTCGTTCTCCTGGCCGTGGACGAAACCGGGGATGCCGCGCAGGGAGGCCAGGATCAGGGCGAGCGTCAGCTCGGCGGTGGATGCCTCGTGGACGCCCTTGGCGTTGCAGAGGCGTACGCCGGGGCGCAGCAGGCCGAGGCCGGGCTCCACGTGGTCGATGCCCGCCGAGAGCGTCTGCACGACCTGGACGGCGCTCATCGCGCCCATGGGCCGTACGGCGATCTCGGAACCCTTCATGTACGGGACGACGTAATACACGCAGTGCGCGGGATCGCCCGGGTACTCCGGACCGCCGTCCCAGAAGAGGTAGTCGAACCCGTCGGGCAGTCCGTCGATCTCGTCGGCCGGAAAGGGCAGCCACACAGCGGCACGCGTCGCGCCGGAAGTCGTCGCAGTCATGGTCAGGAGGCTATGCGACGGGTGTGCGAGTACTCCAGGACGGCGGATGGCGGAGGCGGTCCGGCCAGAGGTTAGTTTGGGTGCGGTACGGCCCCGTGACTGCGGGAACGAGGAAAGGCCAGGGGAGTTGGAGCGCAGGACTATCGGGGCGGCGGGGCTCGCTGTGGGCGCGGTCGGTCTGGGCTGTATGCCGATGAGCTGGGGGTACAGCGCCTCGCAGCGGCACGGCGACCGTTCGGTGCGCACGGTGCACGCGGCGCTCGACGCGGGCGTCCGGCTGCTCGACACCGCCGACATGTACGGGCCGTTCACCAATGAGCTGCTGGTGGGCCGGGCGGTCAAGGGGCGGCGGTCCGAGGCGTTCCTCTCCACCAAGTGCGGGCTCCTGGTGGGTGATCAGCACATCGTCGCCAACGGCCGCCCCGGTTACGTACGGCGGGCCTGCGACGCCTCGCTGCGGCGGCTCCAGACCGATGTGATCGACCTCTACCAGCTCCACCGGGCCGACCCCGAGGTGCCCGTGGAGGAGACCTGGGGGGCGATGGCGGAGCTGGTGACGGCGGGCAAGGTCCGTTCGCTGGGGCTCTGCGCCGTGGGGGCGCACGCCCCGCGCAGGTCGGGGGCCGGGCCGTTTGCGGGAACGATCCGGCAGTTGGAGCGGATCCAGCAGGTCTTCCCGGTCAGCGCCGTGCAGGCGGAGCTGTCGGTCTGGGCGCCCGAGGCGCTGGAGGAGTTGCTGCCCTGGTGTGCGGCGCGCGGGGTCGGGGTGCTCGCCGCGATGCCGCTGGGCAACGGCTATCTGACCGGGACGCTGAAGCCGGGGCAGGGGTTCGAGCCGGACGACCTGCGGGCCCGGCACCCCCGGTTCACGGCCGAGATGATGGCGGCGAACCAGCCGGTGGTGGCCGGTCTGCGGCGGATCGCGGAGCGGCGCGGGGCGAGCGTGGCCCAGGTGGCGCTGGCATGGGTGCTGCGGCAGGGCCCGCACGTGGTGCCGGTGCCGGGGGCGAAGCGGGAGCGGTGGGCGGTGGAGAACGCGGGGGCCGCCGATGTGGTCCTGGACGACCGGGACCTGGCGGAGATCGCCGGGCTGCCGCCGGCCCGGGGATCCTGGGACTGAGGCCGCGCGCCCGGCGGGAGCGGGCGGGAGAATGGCCGGACCGGGAACTCCGGGCGCCGCCGCGAGGTAGGAACGGGTAGCAGGTAGTACGGGCAGAGTTCAGGCAGCCGTCGAAAGGATCGGTCCAGTGCGCGGTGCTGTGTTCGGAGCTGTTCAGTCCCCCGGGGGGCGCGGAGCCGTCCGGTCCCCCGCGGTGCGCAAGGGGGTGGTGGCCGCGCTGGCGACGGCCTCGCTGCTCCTGTCGGCCGCGTGCTCCTCGGGCGGGGCGGAGGGCGCCTCCTCCGGTACGGGCACCGCCTCGCCGACCGCCCCGCAGGGCTCCGGCTCCCCCTCACCGGGCACGTCGGCCGAGCTGCCGCCCGCCAAGGGTTCGGCGAAGGTCGTCTCGACGCTGACCGAGGGGCTGAAGTCGCCCTGGGGGCTGGCCGCGCTGCCCGGCGGTGATCTGCTGGTCGCCTCGCGCGACGAGGGCACGATCCACCGCATCGACGGCGAGAGCGGGAAGCAGACGCTGCTGGGCTCGGTGCCCGGGGTCTCCCCCGCCGGTGAGGGCGGTCTGCTGGGGCTGGCGGTCCCCTCGACGTTCGCGGCGGACGGGCGGGTGTACGCCTACCTGACCACCACCTCGGACAACCGGATCGTCCGGATGAACTACGACGAGAAGCGCCCGGAGGGGCAGCAGCTGGGCGCCCCGGACACCATCCTGCGCGGCATCCCCAAGGGGAACATCCACAACGGCGGCCGGATCGCGTTCGGCCCGGACAAGATGCTGTACGCGGGCACCGGCGAGGCCGGGGAGACGGAGCTGTCCCAGGACAAGGAGTCGCTGGCGGGCAAGATCCTGCGGATGACCCCGGACGGGGAGCCGGTGCACGGCAACCCGGAGGCGGACTCGGTGGTGTATTCGTACGGGCACCGCAATGTGCAGGGGCTCGCCTGGGACGCGCAGAAGCGGCTGTGGGCGGCCGAGTTCGGCCAGAACACCTGGGACGAGCTGAACCTGATCGAGCCCGGCGGCAACTACGGCTGGCCCGAGGCCGAGGGGAAGGAGGGCAAGGACGGGTTCATCGACCCGGTGGCCCAGTGGAAGACCTCCGAGGCCTCGCCCAGCGGTATCGCGTACGCGGAGGGCTCGATCTGGATGGCGGGGCTGCGCGGTGAGCGGCTCTGGCGGATCCCGCTCTCCGGTGACCGGGCGAAGGAACCTTTGGCGGACCCCCAGGCGTTCCTGGAGGAGAAGCACGGCCGGCTGCGCACCGTGGTGAGCGCGGGCGGCGACCGGCTCTGGCTGGTCACCAGCAACACGGACGGCCGGGGAGAGCCGAAGCCGGGAGACGACAGGATCCTGCTGGTCGAAGTGGGGTAGGCGGAACCCCTGGCCCCGTCCGCCGGGCACCACCCGCGCACCATGCCGGAGGGAGCACGACCGTGTTCAATTTCTTCGAGGAACTCTTCGCCCCGGGCCGCAAGCATGTGGCCGAGGAGCAGAAGCGGCTGGAGCTGAGCCGGGTGGACGTGGCGGCCGGGGACCCGGCCCGCGGCCCGATAGACCTCACCTCCGGCAGGGTGACGGTCCGCGCACCGGAGTGCGAGGGCGGTTCGGCGCCCGGCCACATGCGCGAGGCGCCCCTGGAGCAGGACGCCGTCCTCACCCCACGCCCCCGCCTGGTCACGGAGCCGGCGGACGGCCGCGTGACGGGCGGGGAGGGCGGCGGGGACGGCGACGGGTCGCCACCCGGGCACTGACCGTGCTCAGCGCGCCGTGCGGGCCCGCCACTCCGGGGCCAGGACCGACCAGATCTCCGAGTCGTGGCGCACGCCCCGGTAGAGGTAGTTCTGCCGGATCACCCCGTCCCGGGTCATCCCGAGCCGCTTGGCGACCGCGATCGAGCGGGTGTTGGCGGCGGAGGCGTCCCACTCCACGCGGTGCATCCCGCGTTCGTACACCGCCCAGTCGATCAGCCGCTCGGCGGCCCGGGTGATCAGGCCGCGGCCCTGTGCGGCGGGCTCCAGCCAGACGCCTATCTCGCAGTTGCCGGACGCGGTGTCGAAGATCCGGAAGAGGACCCCGCCGACGAGGGTGTCCTCCAGCCAGATCCCGTACAGCCGCCCGGTGTCCGCCGCCTGCTTCTCCGCGTACCGCCGGAGCAGGTCCCGCGCCGAGTCCAGGTCGGTGGCGAAGGAGGCGAAGGGGATCCAGGGGTCGACCAGCTCCCGGGCCCGGTCCATGTGGGCGAGGAACTCCTCGGCCTGCCAGATCTCCAGCGGGCGCAGCTCCGCCTTGTCGTCACCCAGGGATACCGCGAACATCGTGCTCCTTCTCCGTCGACGTCTCCGTCGGCCTCTCCATCGACGCGACGTCCTCCTCCGTGACGCGCGCCCCCGGGATCGTCGCATGCTCCACCGCGCAGTCCGGCGGCTCGATGCTGATCCGGGGCAGCCGGCGGTCCAGCCAGCCGGGCAGCCACCAGTTGGCACCGCCGAGCATGTGCATCAGGGCGGGCACCAGGAGAGTGCGCAGGACGAAGGCGTCCAGGGCGACGGCCGTGGCCAGCGCGATGCCGAACATGGCGATCACCCGGTCCCCGCTGAGCACGAAGGCGAGGAAGACGGAGATCATGATCACGGCGGCGGAGTTGATCACCCGGCTGGTCTCGGCGAGGCCGACCCGGACCGCCCGGCGGTTGTCGCCGGTCTCCAGCCACTCCTCGTACATCCGGCCGACCAGGAAGACCTGGTAGTCCATGGAGAGGCCGAAGAGGACCGAGACCATGATCACGGGGAGGAAGGGTTCGATGGGCCCGGCGCTGCCGAGGCCGAGCAGCTCGCTCCCCCAGCCCCACTGGAAGACGGCGACGACGACGCCGAAGGAGGAGGCGACGGCGGCCACGTTCATCAGGGCGGCCTTGACGGGGATGCCGATGGAGCGGAAGGCCAGCAGCAGGAGCAGGCAGCCGAGGCCGATGACGACCCCGACGAAGAGGGGCAGCTTGCCGACGATGATCTCCGCGAAGTCGTCGTAGCTGGCCGTCACCCCGCCGACGTACGCCTCCAGCGAGGTCGTCTCCTGCACCTGCGGCAGGACGTCCGCCCGGATGCGGTCGACCAGCTCGCTGGTCTCCTGCGACTGGGGCGCGGAGTCGGGGACGACGGTGAGGAAGGCGGTGTCGCCGCCGCCGTTGTACGTGACGGGGCTGACCGAGGCGACGCCCTCGGTCGTACGGAGCTTCTCGGGCAGCGAGTCCAGGGCGAGCCGGTCGTCGGCGCCGTCGAGCTGGGCGGCGATGGTCAGGGGGCCGTTGACGCCGGGGCCGAAGCCGTCCGCGATCAGGTCGTACGCCTGCCGGGTGGTGGCGGTGGCCGGATTGTTGCCCTGGTCGGAGGTGCCGAGGTGGAGGCCGAGGGCGGGCAGGGCGAGGACGACCATGACGACGGTCGCGATCCCGCCGAGCAGCTTGGGGTGGCGCTCGACGAAGGCGGACCAGCGGGCGGCGAAGCCGGTGGGCAGGTCGGGGCGGGGGCCGTGCTCCGCGAGCTGCCGGCGTTCGCGGCGGCTGAGGGCCCGCATCCCGATGAGGGAGAGGAGGGCGGGCAGCAGGGTGACGGAGGCGGCCACGGTCAGCACGACGGTGAGCGAGGCGGCGATGGCGACGCCGTTGAGGAAGCTCAGCCGCAGGATCAGCATGCCGAGCAGCGCGATGCAGACGGTGGCCCCGGCGAAGACGACCGCGCGCCCGGTGGTGGTGACGGCGTTGCGGGCCGCATCGGTGACCGACATGCCCTGCCGGAGGCCTCTGCGGTGCCGGGTGACGATGAAGAGGGCGTAGTCGATGCCGACGCCGAGCCCGATGAGCATGCCGAGCATGGGGGCGAAGTCGGCCACGGTCATCACATGGCCGAGCAGGACGATGCCCGCGTAGGCGGTGCCGACGGAGACCAGGGCGGTGGCGATGGGGAGCAGGCTGGCGGCGAGCGAGCCGAAGGCGAGGAAGAGGACCACGGCCGCGACGGCGACACCGACCACTTCGGCGATATGGGCGGAGGGGGCCTCGGTGAGGGCGATGGCGGTGCCGCCCAGCTCGACCTGGAGCCCGTCGCTCTCGGCCGCCTTCGCGGTGTCCACGAGGGCCTGGGCCTGGGAGACGGGGATCTCGTCGGCGGGCCGGTCGAAGGTGACCGTGGCGTAGGCGGTGCGGCCGTCCTCGCTGATCTGCGCGGCCCCTTCGGCGCCGTACGGGCCGGTGACCGCGCCGACCCCGGGGAGGTCGTCGATCGCGTGGAGAGTGCGGGTCATCGTCTGTTCGACGTCGGCGGCCCGGACCGTGGAGCCGGTGGTGTGCCAGACCACGGTGTCGGTGTCGCCGCCGAGGTCGGTGAAGCCGCGCGAGAGCAGCTCGGTGGCCCGGCCGGATTCGGTGCCGGGCACCTCGTAGTCGTTGGAGTACGCGGAGCCCGCGAACCCCGCCGCGGCGGCTGTGCCGCCGAGGGCGGCGAGCCAGATGAGGATGGCGAGAAGACGGTGCTTGATGCACCAGCGGGCGATGGCAGCCAACGGGTGAGCTCCCTGCGGGTTCGTGGACCTTTACCCGCAGATAGCGTGATCTGCTCGCAAACGTCGCATGACCTGAGACCGCCACTCTCTCAGCAGAAAGTGATCCTTTGTCCGTTTCGTGGCCATGCTCACAGGGCCTGATCTGCTCCCTACATGGTGCAGATCAGGCCATCCTCGATGGGGGTCAGCCGGAGACGCTCGCCCGGCCGTTCTCGATGTGCCCCATGAGCCGCCGCCGGAAGCCGTCCTCCCCGTCGGCCGTGACGACCAGGTCGTACCAGCCGTGGGCGTCGGCCGCGGAGTGCACGACCGTACGGTGGCGGCCCGGCTTGACGGTGACGCGGCGGACCCAGTCGTGCAGGTCGTCCTCGTCGACGTAGCCGAGGGGCCGGATCAGGAAGGTGAGGTTCCGGCGGCCGGTGTTGCGCAGCGTGAGGTGGAGGTCGCGCTCGCGGGTGTCGATGCGGGTGGTGACCTCGGCGCCGCCGCCCTCGGCCGGTCCGGCGAACTCGCGCCGGAAGCCGTTCGGCCCGGTGACCGTGAAACGGTACGCGTCTCCGGTCAGCGGTACGGTCCAGTGCCCGGCGCCCCGGACGTCCTTGTGGAGCGGAGCCGCGGACTCACCGGCGTACGGGTAGAGCGTGAAGTGCGCCGATGACCGTCCGCTGTTCCCCAGCTCCACGCGCAGCGCACCACCGCTCGCCCGCCTGACCTGCGCGTCCGGCTGGTACGGCAGCGGGCGCGCCGGGCGTACTCCGGGCTCCTGGACGGGGAGGTGCTGGTCGGCGGGCGGCCTGGGCTGCCAGCGGCCGCTGAGCGGCGGGATCGGGCCGGGCACCTGGACGGCGGGCTGACGCCGGGCCCGGGTGAAGTCGAAGGCGGAGGTCAGATCGCCGGTGACACGGCGCCGCCAGTCGCTGATGTTGGGCTCCTTCACCCCGGTCCACCGCTCCAGGAAGCGGATCACCGAGGTGTGGTCGAAGACCTCGGAGCAGACGTAGCCGCCGACGGTCCACGGGGAGACGACGAGCAGCGGCACCCGGATGCCGAGGCCGGTCGGGCGGCCCTCCCACTGCTCGTCGGTCACCTCGGGCGGGGCGACGGGCGGCGGGACGTGGTCGAAGAAGCCGTCGTTCTCGTCGTAGTTGATCAGTACGGCGGTGTGGCGCCAGACGTCCGGATGCTTCCCCAGCGCGTCGAGGATCTTGTAGACGATGGTGGCGCTGTGCACGGGCGAGGAGGTGCTCGGGTGCTCGGAGTCGATGGCCGAGGGCACCAGGTAGGAGACCTCCGGCAGCGTCCCGGCTGCCACGTCCCTGGCGAACTCCTCCGCCAGCGTCCCCGTGGGGACCCGGCGCAGCCCCCGCTCGAAGAGGCTGCGCTCCCGCGCGGTGAGGGTGGCGACGCCCTCCTCCAGCAGCCCGAGCAGCCTGGTGCGCTCGGCCTCGGACGCGCCGCGCACCTTGGCGTAGAAGGCCTCCATGTAGGTGTGGCCGCCGGTGCGGGCCAGGGCCTTGCGGGCGATGGCCTTGAAGGTGGCGTAGAACTCGATCTGGTTGTCGGTGAAGTTCTCCCACTCCGTGTACGTCCGCCAGCTCCGGCCCGCCTTCTCCAGCCGCTCGGCGTAGGTCGACCAGTCGTAGCCGGGGTGGCTGCCCTCGTTGTACGCGTCGTTGCCGACCGCCCGCTTCCCGTTCGCCTCGAAGCCGGTCTTCCCGCTCCAGAGGTGGTTGCGGTTGGGGCTGGTGGAGGTGTGGATGGAGGAGTGGTAGGCGTCGCAGACGGTGAAGGTGTCGGCCAGCTCGTAGTGGAGCGGGATGTCACGGCGGTCGTAGTACGCCATGGTGGCCGCGGTCTTGGCGCTGATCCAGCCGTTCATCCAGCCGCCGCCCCAGGCTTTCGCGCCGCCGTTCCAGGAGTGGTCGAGGGCGCCGATGTACTGGAGGTCCTTCTTCTGCTCCTCGGCCGCGCCGCGCACCGGGAAGGGCAGCACGGTGGTGCCGGACGCGCCGGGCTGCTCGAAGACCGTGCCCCCGGTGGGCAGCTCGACGGCGTTGCGGTCGCCGAAGCCGCGTACGCCGCGCAGGGTGCCGAAATAGTGGTCGAAGGATCGGTTCTCCTGCATGAGGATCACCACGTGCTTGATGGCCCCGAGCCCTCCGGACCCCGCCGCGTGGGCGGGCTGCGCGGCGATGGCTGCCTGGAGCGACGGCGGCAGGAACGATCCGGCCGCAGCGGCGCCGAGCGCGCCCCCGCCGAGGGCGAAGAGCCGCCGCCGTGACATGTCCGTGGTCAAAAGAGCCTCCCGTATCGCGGTGGTCGCGGTGGTTACAGCGGGGAAGCTAGTGAGGTCAGGTGGCGTCGGGAAGGACGGCGTACGGCCCGGTGGTGAACGTCCAAGAGGTCGGACGAGAAGTCCAACCGGCCGGGTCCGGGCGCCTACACCCCGATGAGGTGCAGCGATGCCCAGAGCGCGAGGGTCGAGGCGAGGAGCGTCGCCGGTACGGTCGCGAGCCCGAGCCGGGTGAAGCGGCCCAGCTCCGGCGCGTCCCCGTGGGCGTGCAGGATGCGGCGCCACAGGAGGGTGGCCAGCGAGCCGACGTACGTGAGGTTGGGGCCGATGTTCACCCCGATCAGCGCGGCCAGCAGCGGTCCCGGCCCGGCCGCCGCCACGATCGGGAGGAGGGCGAGGATCGCGGGCAGGTTGTTGATCAGGTTGGCCAGCAGCGCGGCGACCACGGCGACGCCGAGCAGCGCGGGGAGCGTGTGACCGTCGGGCAGGAGGGCGGCGATCCCGTCGCCGAGGCCGTTGTCGACGACCGCCTTCACGACGACGCCGAGCGCGAGCACGAAGAGGCAGAACAGCGGGTTGGCCGAGCGGACGACGGCGGCGGGCGTGGTCTCCCGCCTGGCCAGCGCCCGTACGGCGAGGACCGCCGCCCCCGCCAGCGCGGCCCACAGCGGCTCGGCCCCCGCGAACGAGGTGACGACGAACCCGGCCAGGGTCAGCGCCAGCACGACGAGCGTGAACACCGGTACGGGCGTGCGCCCGGCCTCCGGGTCCGGCGCGTGCGCCCCGGCGGCCAGGTCGTCCCGGAACGCCCGCCGGAACACCACGTACTCCACGGCGATCGCGGCCAGCCACGGCAGCGCCATCAGCGCGGCGAACCGGGTGAAGGAGAGGCCGCTCGCGGTGAACGCCAGGAGGTTGGTGAGGTTGGAGACGGGGAGCAGGAGGGAGGCGGAGTTGGCGAGGTGCGCGCAGGCGTAGACGTACGGGCGCGGCCACGCACCGACCCGGGCCGCCGTGGCGAGGACGACCGGGGTGAGCAGGACGACGGTGGCGTCCAGGCTGAGCACGGCGGTGACGAGCGCGGCCACCCCGAAGACCCCGCCGAGCAGCGGCCGGGTCTGCCCCCGGCAGGCGCGCGCCACCCAGTCCCCGGCGGCCCGGAACAGCCCCTCGTCCGCGCAGAGCTGGGCCAGCACCAGGATCGCGGCGAGGAACCCCACCACGGGCAGCAGCTCCCCCACCTGCTCCCGCGCCTCGGGCCAGGACACCGCGCCCAGCCCCACCACGAGCCCGGCGGCGGGCAGCGCGACGGTCGCCTCCGGCAGGCCCCGTGGGCGGACGACGGCGAAGGCGAGCACGCCCAGGAGGAGGGCGAGGGAGACGATCTCGGCGGTGACGGTGTTCAGAGGGATCTCGTGGGGTCTCTTGAGGTCTCGGGTGGGGTCGGTCGGCACACGGCTGAGGGGGCGTGCGCCCCGCATACGTACGGGAGCACGGTCGAAGGGGCGGTGCGCCCCCCGCGTGCGGGTGGTGCACCGCCCCTTCGGGGACGATCAGGCCGTCAGCCCTCGACGCCCAGCTTCTCCAGGATCAGCTCGCGCACGCGCGCCGCGTCCGCCTGGCCCCGGGTGGCCTTCATGACCGCGCCGACCAGCGCACCGGCCGCCGCGACCTTGCCGCCGCGGATCTTGTCCGCGATGGCCGCGTTGCCCGCGATGGCCTCGTCGACGGCCGTGGAGAGCGCGCCCTCGTCCGAGACGACCTTCAGGCCGCGCTTCTCGACGACGGTGTCCGGGTCGCCCTCGCCCGCGAGGACGCCCTCGATGACCTGGCGGGCCAGCTTGTCGTTGAGGTCGCCCGCCGCGACGAGCGCGGCCACCCGGGCGACCTGCGCCGGGGTGATCGGCAGCTCGTCCAGGCCGCGGCCGGTCTCGTTGGCGTTACGGGCCAGCTCGCCCATCCACCACTTGCGGGCCTGGTCCGCGGGGGCGCCCGCCTCGATCGTGGCGACGATCAGATCGACCGCGCCCGCGTTGAGGATGGACTGCATGTCGTGCTCGGAGACGCCCCACTCCTCCTTGAGCCGCGCCCGGCGGACCCGGGGCAGCTCGGGGAGGCCCTTGCGCAGCTCCTCGACCCACGCGCGCGCGGGCGCGACGGGGACCAGGTCCGGCTCGGGGAAGTAGCGGTAGTCCTCGGCGTTGTCCTTGATGCGGCCGGCCGTGGTGGAGCCGTCCTCCTCGTGGAAGTGCCGGGTCTCCTGGACGATCGTGCCGCCGGAGGAGAGCACCGCCGCGTGGCGCTGGATCTCGAAGCGCGCGGCCCGCTCGACGGAACGCAGCGAGTTCACGTTCTTCGTCTCGGAGCGGGTGCCGAACGTCTCGGTGCCGTTGGGGCGCAGCGACAGGTTGACGTCGCAGCGCATCTGGCCCATCTCCATGCGCGCCTCGGAGACCCCGAGGGCCTTGATCAGCTCGCGCAGCTCCGCGACGTACGCCTTGGCGACCTCGGGGGCACGCGCGCCCGCTCCCTCGATCGGCTTGGTGACGATCTCGATGAGCGGGATGCCGGCCCGGTTGTAGTCGAGCAGGGAGTGGGACGCGCCGTGGATACGGCCGGTGGCGCCGCCGACGTGGGTCGACTTGCCGGTGTCCTCCTCCATGTGGGCGCGCTCGATCTCCACGCGGAAGACCTCGCCGTCCTCCAGCTGGACGTCCAGATAGCCGTCGAAGGCGATCGGCTCGTCGTACTGGGAGGTCTGGAAGTTCTTCGGCATGTCCGGATAGAAGTAGTTCTTCCGGGCGAAGCGGCACCACTCGGCGATCTCGCAGTTCAGCGCGAGGCCGATCTTGATGGCGGACTCGACGCCGATCTCGTTGACGACCGGCAGCGCGCCGGGCAGTCCGAGACAGACCGGGCAGGTCTGGGAGTTGGCGTCCTGCTTCAGCTCCGTGGAGCAGCCGCAGAACATCTTGGTCTTGGTGCCGAGCTCGACATGGACCTCCAGGCCCATGACGGGGTCGTAGGACGCGAGGGCGTCCTCGTACGACACCAGGTCAGTGACAGTCACGGTGAAACTTTCCCTCTCAGCCCAGCAGGACGTCGTCGTCGCCGAGACGCTTCAGTTCGCGATAGAGGATCGCGAGTCCGGTGACGATGGCGGCCGCGGAGACGGCCGCGTCGACGAGGCGCAGCATGTCGTTGTCCTGGCGGGCGAGCTTCGCCTGCTTGGCGATGCTGATCGCGCCGAACGCGGTACTGCCGAGCGAGACGTACAGCCCGGTCTTGGACTTCTTGAAGTTACTGGCCTTCTTTGCCATGGCACTCACAGCGACGGAGCCTCCTCGAGCAGCGGGTGCCCCCACTTTTCCACGAAGGCGGCCTCGACGGCGGCGCCGACCTTGTAGAGCCGGTCGTCCTTCATGGCGGGGGCGATGATCTGCAGCCCGACCGGCAGACCGTCCTCCGGGGCCAGGCCGCAGGGGAGCGACATGGCGGAGTTGCCGGCCAGGTTGGTCGGGATGGTGCACAGGTCCGCGAGGTACATCGCCATCGGGTCGTCGGCGCGCTCACCGATCGGGAAGGCGGTGGTCGGGGTCGTCGGGGAGACGATCACGTCGACCTGCTCGAAGGCCTTCTCGAAGTCCTGGGTGATGAGGGTGCGGACCTTCTGGGCCGAGCCGTAGTACGCGTCGTAGTAGCCGGAGCTGAGCGCGTACGTCCCCAGGATGATGCGGCGCTTGACCTCGTCGCCGAAGCCCGCCTCACGGGTGAGGGCGGTGACCTCCTCGGCCGACTTCGTGCCGTCGTCGCCGACCCGCAGGCCGTAGCGCATGGCGTCGAAGCGGGCCAGGTTGGAGGAGCACTCCGAGGGCGCGATCAGGTAGTACGCGGAGAGCGCCAGGTCGAAGGAGGGGCAGTCCAGCTCGACGATGTCGGCTCCGAGCGACTTCAGCAGCTCGACCGACTCGTCGAACCGCTGGAGGACACCGGCCTGGTAGCCCTCGCCGCGGAACTGCTTGACGACGCCGACGCGCAGGCCCTGGACGGAGCCGTTGCGGGCGGCCTCGACGACCGGCGGGACCGGGGCGTCGATGGAGGTGGAGTCCAGCGGGTCGTGCCCGGCGATGGCCTCGTGGAGCAGCGCCGCGTCCAGGACCGTACGGGCGCAGGGCCCGCCCTGGTCGAGGGAGGACGAGAAGGCGACCATGCCGTAGCGGGAGACGCCGCCGTAGGTGGGCTTGACGCCGACCGTGCCGGTGACGGCGGCGGGCTGGCGGATCGAGCCGCCGGTGTCCGTGCCGATGGCGAGCGGGGCCTCGTAGGAGGCGAGGGCGGCGGAGGAGCCGCCGCCGGAGCCGCCGGGGATGCGCGTGAGGTCCCACGGGTTGCCGGTGGGGCCGTAGGCGCTGTTCTCGGTGGAGGACCCCATGGCGAACTCGTCCATGTTGGTCTTGCCGAGGATGACGACGTCGGCGGCGCGCAGCTTCTGCGTCAGCGTGGCGTCGTACGGCGGGACCCAGCCCTCGAGGATCTTGGAACCGACGGTGGTCGGCATGTCCTTGGTGGTGAAGATGTCCTTCAGCGCGAGCGGGACGCCGGCCAGCGGGCCGAGCTTCTCGCCCGCCTCGCGCTTGGCGTCCACGGCACGGGCCTGGGCGAGCGCGCCCTCGCGGTCGACGTGCAGGAAGGCGTGGACCTTCTCGTCGACGGCCTCGATCCGGGCGAGGTGCGCCTCGGTGACCTCGACGGCGGTGAGTTCGCCGGAGGCGATCTTCGCGGCGATCTCGGCCGCGGTGAGCTTGATGATGTCCGTCATGGCGGTTAGTCCTCCCCCAGGATCTGCGGCACCTTGAAACGCTGCTGCTCCTGGGCCGGGGCGCCGGAGAGCGCCTGCTCGGGGGTGAGCGACGGACGGACCTCGTCCGCGCGCATGACGTTGGTCAGCGGCAGCGGGTGGGAGGTCGGCGGTACGTCTTGGTCGGCGACCTCGGAGACGCGGGCGACCGCGCCGATGATGTCGTCGAGCTGACCGGCGAAGTGATCGAGCTCTTCGCCCTTCAGCTCCAGACGCGCCAGCCGGGCGAGGTGGGCGACCTCCTCGCGCGTGATGCCAGGCATGCAGCGATCCTCAGGGGTTGGTGTGTGGTTTTGGCTGGGGGTCGGTGGCACATTTCCACCGTCCGTCCGAAGGACGGGCCGCGCGGCGTATGGTGCGTGCGATCGCAAGGCGCCGGAGCGCCCTCGTGGCGGAGCCACGTGGGCGTTTCGGCAACGCGGCGAGCGTGCGTGCCAGGCGTCGCGCGGCAGGTGGAAATGTGCCACCGACCCCCAATCCTATGGGGTCGGCTGCTGCCGGGTACCCCACCCTGATCGGCCCACCCGTTTCGGTGGTTACGGAAGTGTTTCGTACGGGGACGGGGTGCCGATTCCGTACGGGAACGGCACCGGGCTCAGGTCGTCGCCGGGCCCGAGATCGCGCGGCCCTGGGTCGGGTGCGGGTGCGGGTGCTGGTGCTGCTCGGGCTCCGCCGTGCCGTTCGCCGCGGCGGCCGCCGCCTGGGCCTCCAGCTCGGCGGGGCGGCGCCAGCCGTGCTCGCCGCGGGCCCGCAGCCAGGCCGTCGTCTCCTGGGGCGGCATCGCGGCCGCCACCAGCCACCCCTGGACCGCGTCGCACCGCAGATCCCGCAGCCGCTCCCAGGTCTCGTCGTCCTCGACGCCCTCCGCGACGACGACCAGTCCGAGGGAGTGGGCCAGGTCGATCGTGCAGCGGACGATCTCGCCGTCCTCGTGGTCCAGGGTGAGGCGGGCCACGAAGGAGCGGTCGATCTTCAGCTCGCTCACGGGGAGCCTGCGCAGATGGACGAGGGAGGAGTACCCCGTACCGAAGTCGTCCAGGGACATCTTCACGCCGTGCGCGGTCAGCCCGGCCAGGGTGTCGGCGGCGCGCTGCGGGTCCTCCAGGAGGACGTGCTCGGTGATCTCCAGCTGGAGCGCCGACGCCGGGACGCCGTGCCGGGCGAGCCGGGCGGCGACCCCGCCCGCGAAGCCGGGGGTGTGGACGTCGCGCGGCGAGACGTTGACCGCGACGGGGACGAACAGGCCCTGCGCCCGCCACCGGGCGACCTGGGCGAGCGCCGTCTCCAGGACGTACTCCGTGAGGTGCGGCATCAGGCCGGAGGACTCCGCGATGGCGATGAACTCGTCCGGAGGGACCCGCCCGCGCTCCGGGTGCACCCAGCGCACCAGCGCCTCCAGGCCCGCGACCTGCCCGTCGAAGCGGACCTTGGGCTGGTAGTGCAGCTCGACGTCGCCCGCGTCCAGCGCCCGGCGCAGATCGCCGAGGAGGCCCAGCCGGTCGGGGGTGTTGCTGTCCCGCTTGGACTCGTAGACCTCGACGCCCGTGCGGTCGCGCTTGGCCTGGTACATCGCGACGTCGGCGCGGCGCAGCAGTCCTTCGGCGTCCAGCGCGTGGTCGGGGTAGACGGCGACCCCGGCGCTGGCCTCCAGCACCAGGACCAGCCCGTCCAGGTCGAGCGGCGAGGACAGCTCGGCCACCAGATGGCGGGCGACCCGCTGGGCGCTGGTGGTCGAGTCGGCCTGCGGCAGCAGGACGGCGAACTCGTCGCCGCCGAGCCGGGCCGCCTCGGCCCCGTACGGCAGGGCGAGGCGCAGGCGTTCCGCTATCTGGAGCAGGAGCCGGTCCCCGGCGAGATGGCCGAGGGTGTCGTTGACGGCCCGGAAGCGGTCCAGGTCGATCAGGACCAGCGCCGACCGGGTGCCCACGCTCTCGGCATCCTCCAGGGCCGACCAGGTCCGCTCCAGCAGCCACTGGCGGTTGGGCAGCCCGGTCAGCGGGTCGCGGAGCTGCTCCTCGGCGCGGGCGCGGGCGATCCAGAGCGTGGAGTCCAGGGCGATCAGCGGGACCGCGAAGAGCGGCAGCACGACGGGCATGGACATCGCGACGACGCAGATCAGCGGGGCGAGGCCGAGCAGGGCGACGGCGACGAGCCCCTGGCGCAGCAGGGCGGTGCGGGCGATGGTGGGCAGCCCGCCGTTGTGCGGGGCACCCGCGTACCACAGCAGGACCCGGGTGACGAGCAGATACGTGGACGCCGCCAGGAGCAGTTCCGGCACGGCGGCGATGCCCCAGTCGAGTGGCACCCAGGGCCGCTCCACGCTCGGCACCACCCCGAACGCGGCCAGCACGAGCGCGGCGGCGGCGATCCCGAGGATGTCCACCGCGCCGTGCAGGAGCCCCTGCCACCAGCGGTGTCTGCGGGCGCTCCCGACGAGCACCACGACGACCAGGCTGACCAGACCGGCGGGCAGCCAGCCGTAGAGGAGCAGCACGGCGAGGGTGAGGGCGGCCCCGGAGCCGGTCCCGCCCCACCAGCGGTCCCGGCCGAGCGCGACGAGGTGGCCGACGATGATCCCGGTGAGCACGGCGAGCGACCAGCCCACGGCCCCGTCCGGGAAGAGGGCGTGGCCGTCGCGCACCGCGTGGTAGAAACCGGCCGCCAGCAGTAACGCCGCGATCCCGATGGCGGCGGCACCCACGGGGGACGTGAGGCCGACGAAACCTTGCAGCCGCGACACCGGGGCGGCGCTCTCGGTCGGTTTCATTCCGTCCCTCTCACAGCCGGCGGTGCCGTACTCCCTCGGTGGCCCCCGCTCTCCGGTGCGCACAGCCCCGGGCGGGTGACCGTGCACGGCAGGCGCTCCCCCTCAACAGTAGGCCGCGAAAGGCTTCCAGGGGCAGCGCTCTACAGCTCTTACCGAAGGCGAACCGACGACCCGTCACCATCTGCTATGCGCCGAACGGGTGAAGCGGGCGGGCTGTACGGGACCGGGCCGACCTTTCTTCGCCCCTCTGCCCCGTTTCTTCCCCACCGGTGGCGCGCCACGCCGGGGCCGCGTCTCGAAGTCGTCTCGATACGGCGAACAGTGGATGCCCGGGAGTGGCGCGGGGTCCCGGGGGGCGCGGGGCGCCGGTGCGGGACCGGACCGCCCCCGGCTACTCTGCGGCCGCCGCTTCCGGTTCGGCCGCCGCTCCGGAGTCGGCCGCCGCCACCGGCTCCGGAACCGGCAGGGCCGCCTCCCGTGCCGCGTCCGGGCCCTGTTCCAGCAGGACGGCGAAGCCGTCCTCGTCGAGCACGGGGACCTTCAGCTGCATGGCCTTGTCGTACTTGGAGCCGGGGTTGTCCCCGACGACCACGAACGCGGTCTTCTTCGACACCGAGCCGGTGACCTTCGCGCCCAGGCCCTGGAGCGCCTCCTTGGCGCCGTCCCGGGTGTAGCCGGTGAGGGTGCCGGTGACGACGACGGTGAGCCCTTCGAGGGGGCGGGGGCCCTGCTCCTCGTCCGAGCCCTCGTCGGCCATCCGGACCCCGGCCTCGCGCCACTTCCGTACGATCTCGCGGTGCCACTCCTCCGCGAACCACTGCTTGACGGAGGCGGCGATGGTGGGGCCGACGCCATCGGCGTCGGCCAGCTCCTCCTCGGTGGCCTCGTCGATCCGGTCGATGGAGCGGAACTGGCGGGCCAGCTCCTGGGCGGCGACGGGTCCGACGTGGCGGATGGAGAGGCCGGTGAGGATGCGGGCCAGGGGGGCTTCCTTCGCGGCGGCGATGCCCTCCAGCATGGCCACCGCGTTCTTCTTCGGCTCGCCCTGCTTGTTGGCGAAGACCGTCGCGATCTTCTCCTCACCGGTCTTCGCATCGCGCTTGGGCAGCCCGCTGTCCTGGTCCAGGACGTACGCCCGGATCGGCAGCAGCTGCTCGACGGTGAGGTCGAACAGGCCGCTCTCGTCCTTGAGGACCGGCTCGGCGGGCTCCAGGGGGCAGGTCAGGGCGGCGGCCGCCACATAGCCGAAGTGGTCGATGTCCAGGCACTTGCGCCCGGCGAGGTAGAAGATCCGCTCGCGCAACTGTGCGGGACACGTACGGGCGTTGGGGCAGCGGAGGTCGATGTCGGCCTCCTTCATCGGGCGCAGCTCCGTACCGCACTCGGGGCAGTGCGTCGGCATCTCGAACGGCTTCTCGGTGCCGTCGCGCAGATCGACGACGGGGCCGAGGATCTCCGGGATGACGTCGCCCGCCTTGCGCAGCACCACGGTGTCACCGATCAGGACGCCCTTGGCCTTGACCACCTCCTGGTTGTGGAGGGTGGCGAACTCGACCTCGGAACCGGCCACTTCGACCGGCTCGACCTGGGCGTACGGCGTGACGCGGCCGGTGCGGCCGACGCCGACGCGGATGTTGACCAGCTTGGTGTTGACCTCCTCGGGGGCGTACTTCCAGGCGATGGCCCAGCGGGGGGCGCGCGAGGTGGAGCCCAGCCGCCCCTGGAGCGGGATCTCGTCGAGCTTGACGACGACCCCGTCGATCTCGTGCTCCACGGAGTGCCGGTGGTCGCCGTAGTACGCGATGAACTCCCGTACGCCGTCGAGGGAGTCGACGACCTTGTTGTGCCGGGCGGTGGGCAGGCCCCAGGAGTGGAGGAGGTCGTACGCCTGGGAGAGGCGGTCGAGGGTGAGGCCCTCGTGGGCGCCGATGCCGTGGACCACCATGTGGAGCGGGCGGGAGGCGGTGACCTTCGGGTCCTTCTGGCGCAGCGAACCGGCCGCCGCGTTGCGCGGGTTGGCGAAGGGCTTGTCGTCGGCGGCCACCAGCCGGGCGTTCAGCTCCTCGAAGGCCTCCATCGGGAAGAAGACCTCGCCCCGGATCTCGACCAGCGCGGGGATGTCCTCGCCCTGGAGGCGGTGCGGGATCTCCGCGATCGTGCGGACGTTGGGCGTGATGTCCTCGCCGGTGCGGCCGTCGCCCCGGGTCGCCGCCCGGGTCAGCCGGCCTTGCTCGTAGGTGAGGTTGACGGCGAGCCCGTCCACCTTCAGCTCGCACAGGAAGTGGTGGTCGGGCGTGCCGACCTCCTTGGCGACGCGCTCGGCCCAGGAGGCCAGGTCGTCGGCGTCGAAGGCGTTGTCCAGGGAGAGCATGCGCTCGCGGTGCTCGACGGAGGTGAACTCCGTGACATAGGGCCCCGCGACCTTCTGGGTCGGGGAGTCCGGGGTGCGGAGCTGGGGGTACTCCTCCTCCAGGGCCTCCAGGGAGCGCATCAGCCGGTCGAACTCGGCGTCGCTGACGACCGGCTGGTCCTTCACGTAGTACCGGAAACGGTGCTCCTCGATCTGCTCGGCCAGCAGCGCGTGGGTCTCCCGCACGCCTGCCGGAACCGTGCTCTCCTGCTCCACCCGCTCTTCGCCCGCCATCGTCCTGTCCTCCTGTGTACCCGTCGTCCCCGTCACTCAGGGTTGTCCGCGAGCGACCTCGCCGCCCGGGCGCTGTGAGCGAGCGCGGTGCGGGCGTAGGCGGGCGACGCACCCGCGAGACCGCACGACGGGGTGACCGTGACGGACTCGGCGAGAGTCCCCGGATTCAGCCCCAGCCTGCTCCACAGCGTCCTGACCCCCATGACGCTACCGCCCGGGTCTGACAATGCCGTCGTTGCCGCGTCGGTGGACGGCACCACGCCCAGGAACAGCTGGGTGCCGCCTTCGACGGCTTCCCCGATCGCCTCCTCCTCACGCTCCGTGAGCAAGGAGAAGTCGAACGAGATTCCGGCCGCCCCGGCCCGGCGCAGCAGCGCGAACGGCACCTCGGGGGCGCAGGAGTGGACGATCGCCGCCCCCTCCTCGCCCACGACGGCGAGGGTGTCGCGCAGGGCCGACTCGACGACCTGGCGGTCGACGGCCCGGTAGGTGCGGTAGCCGCTGGCGGAGCGGACCCGGCCGAGCAGGACGGCGGTCAGGGAGGGCTCGTCCAGCTGGAGGACCACCTCGGCCCCGGGCATCCGGCGGCGCACCTCCGCGAGGTGGGCGCGGAGCCCCTCGGCCAGCGAACCAGCCAGGTCGCGGCAGGCCCCGGCGTCGGCCAGCATGGCTTCGCCGCCGCGCAGTTCGAGGGCGGCGGCCAGGGTCCACGGCCCGACGGCCTGGACCTTGAGCAGCCCTTCGTACCCCTGGGTGAACTCCTCCAGGGCGTCCAGGTCCTCGCCCAGCCAGGAGCGGGCGCGCCGGGTGTCGCGGCCGGGCCGGTCGCTGATCCGCCAGCCGCTCGGCTCGACGTGCCCGTACAGCTCGACGAGCATGCCGATCGTCCGGCCGATCATGTCCGCGCCCGGGCCGCGCGCCGGCAGCTCCGCCAGGTGCGGCATGCCCTGGCCGTCGGCGAAGGAGCCGGTGACGGTCTTCGCCGCCTCCCTCGCGTCTCCCCCGGGCATGGACCCGATGCCGGTCGCCGGACACCCGCTCAACTTGCTCTTCTCGCTCACGCGGGAAGCCTACGGTCCCCCGTACGCGCTCGGCGTACGCGGGGCGCCGGGGGCAGCGGCCGAGCGGGACTCAGCGGCCGGACGGTCTCAGCGGCCGTGCTTCAGCGACGGGGCCGACGGCCTCAGCGGCCCGGACGGACCGTGAGGTCGTTGACCTCGGCGTCGCGCGGCAGGTCGATCGCCATGAGGATCGTGGTGGCCACCGACTCGGGGTCGATCCAGCGCTCCGCGTCGTACTCCTTGCCCTCCTGCTGGTGCACCTTGGCCTGCATGGGGCTGGCGGTGCGCCCGGGGTAGACGGAGGTGACCCGCACGCCGTTGCCGTGCTCCTCGTGGCGCAGCGAGTCCGCGAGCGCCTTGAGGCCGTGCTTGCTGGCGGCGTACGCGCTCCAGCCGGCGTGGGCGTTGAGCCCGGCGCCGGAGTTCACGAAGAGGACGTGGCCCTGGGCGGCGCGGAGCTGCGGGATGAGGAGGCGGGTGATCTCGGCGGGGGCGATCAGATTGGCGTTGAGCTGGAAGTGCCAGGCCTTCGGGGTCAGCTCACCGACCGTGCCCAGCTCGACGACGCCCGCGATGTGCAGCAGGGTGTCGATCCGCTCGGGCATGGCCTGCTGGCCGAACGCCCAGGAGAGCCGGTCGGGGTTCCCGAGGTCACCGACGAGCGTCCGCGCGCCCGGGTAGCGGTCGGCGAACTCCTTGGCGCGTCCGGCGTCCCGGGCGAGCAGGACGAGGTCGTCGCCACGCTCCAGGAGACGGCGGGCGACGGCGGCCCCGATGCCGGAACCGGCGCCGGTGATGAGGTGAGTAGGCATGGGGCCGATCCTAGATCCGGGCTCCCCACGGGGGACGGGCGGACCGCTGGAGACCGGCGGACTACTGGAGACCGGCGGACTCCTCCAGATACGCCAGCGCCCCCACCCCGTCCTTGGCGAAGAAGACCAGGTCGGTCAGGGGCACCGGGAGGAACCCCTCGTCCTCCATCCGCTGGAACTGCTCGCGCAGCCCGTCGTAGAAGCCCGCCGTGTTGAGCAGGACGACCGGCTTGGTGTGCTTGCCGTGCTTCTTCAGCTCCAGGATCTCGGTGGCCTCGTCCAGCGTCCCCGTACCGCCGACCATGATCACCACGGCGTCGGCCTTCTCCAGGAGGAGGGCCTTGCGCTCGGCCAGATCGCGGGCGATCACCATCTCGTCCGCGCTCCGCCGGGCCTTGTCCGCCAGGAAGTCGACCGAGACCCCGACCAGCCGCCCGCCCGCCGACTGCACCCCGTCCGCGACGACCTTCATCAGGCCGCTCTCCGAACCGCCCCAGACCAGGGTGTGCCCGCCTCTGCCGAGCAGCTCGGCGAACTCCCGGGCGGGGATGGTGTAGCGGTCGTCGAGGTCGGCGGCGGAGAGGAAGACGCAGATGTTCATGGAGCAACCGTACGGCCCGCCTCTGAACACTCCCCCGTCCGCGTCACGCCGCACGGAGGAGGGAAGATTCCGGAGCCGTACGCCGCTGAAACAGGCATGACTTCCACCCGAGCCACCCGAGGACACCACATCACCGTCGAGCCGGGCACCGTGCGCGTCAGGGCGGTGCACGACGGGCAGGTCCTGGCCGAGAGCCGCCGCCCGCTCGTGCTGCGCGAGACGGGCTGCCCGGACCGCTACTACCTGCCGCCCGAGGACGTCCGTACGGAGCTGCTCACCCCGTCGGAGACCACCACCCACTGTCCGTTCAAGGGGGACGCCTCCTACTGGTCGGTCCCCGGTGCCGCCGATCTCGTCTGGGCCTACCCCGAGCCGAAGGCCGAAGTCGCCGCGATCAAGGGCCACTTCTGCTTCTACGAGACGGCTGTCGTCCCCGACTGACCCGGGGCGGAGCACCTTCCCGGAAGTTTTCCACCGCCGGCGATGAGTTTCCGGGCCCAGCCCGGTCTGCCCTCCCATGGACAGGATTCTCTCCGCCGACTCCACGCCGATCGCCTGCCACCGCCGGGGCGAGGGCCCGCCCCTGGTCCTGGTGGGAGGGGCGCTGGGCACGGCGGCGGCCGACGCGTCCCTGGCCGCCCTGCTGGCGGCGCGCTTCACCGTGGTCACCTACGACCGCCGGGGCCGGGGCGCCAGCGGTTCCGGCGGGGCGGGCGGGGTGGCGGGCGTGCGCCGGGAGATCGAGGACCTGGCGGCCGTCGTCACGGCAGCGGGCCCCGGCGCCTCGGTCTTCGGGATGTCCTCCGGCGGGGCGCTGGCCCTGGAGGCGGCCGCCGCCGGGCTCCCCGTGGAGCTGCTCGCCGTCTACGAACCGCCCTACACCCCCGGCGCCTCCGGCCTCCTCCTCAAGGCCCGCGCCTCGGACCGGCTGCACCGGCTGCTGGCCGCCGGGGACCGGGCCGGGGCGGTGGAGCTGTTCCTGACCGCGACGGGCGTGGACCCGGCGACGGTGGACCGGATGCGGCGCGCGCCCCTGTGGCCGGGGCTGGAGGCGCTGGCGCCCACGCTGGCGTACGACGACGCGGTGCTGGGCGACGGGGCGGTCCCGGTCGAGCGGTTCGCCGCCGTGACCGCCCGCACGCTGGTGGTCTGCGGCGGCTTCAGCTCGGCCCGGTCCCGGGCCGCCACCCGGACCCTGGCCGAGGCCCTCCCCCGCGCCCGGCACCGTACGCTGACGGGCCAGACGCGCGAGGTGGCCCCGCAGGTGCTCGCCCCGGTGCTGGCGGACTTCTTCGCCCGGGACGTGTACGTACGCCAGGCGTCGTGAGCCGGGGTGTCAGGCCCCTGAGGTGGCCCGCTCGCGGCGGACCGTCGTCGCGATGGTGGCCGAGCCGACCACGCGGGTGCCGTCGTAGAGGACGACCGCCTGACCGGGGGCCACGCCCCGGACCGGCTCGGTGAAGGTGACGTGCAGCTCGGAGCCGTCCACCAGCTCGGCCGTCACCTCGCACTCGCCGCCGTGGGCGCGCAGCTGCGCGGTGTACGTGCCCGGGCCGGACGGAGGCGTTCCGCACCAGCGGGGCTTGATGGCGGTCAGCGAGGTCACGTCGAGGGCCTCGGCCGGGCCGACGGTGACGGTGTTGTTCACCGGGGAGATGTCGAGCACGTAGCGCGGCTTGCCGTCGGGTGCGGGGTGGCCGATCTTGAGGCCCTTGCGCTGGCCGATGGTGAAGCCGAACGCGCCGTCGTGGGTGCCCAGCTTCGTACCGGACTCGTCCAGGATGTCGCCCTCGGCCGGACCGCCGAGGCGCTTGGCCAGGAAGCCCTGGGTGTCGCCGTCCGCGATGAAGCAGATGTCGTGGCTGTCGGGCTTCTTGGCGACGGCCAGGCCCCGGCGCTCGGCCTCGGCGCGGATCTCGTCCTTGGTGGTGAGGGTGTCACCGAGCGGGAACATGGCGTGGGCGAGCTGCTTCTCGTCCAGGACGCCGAGCACATAGCTCTGGTCCTTGGCCATGTCGGAGGCGCGGTGCAGCTCGCGGCTGCCGTCCTCGGTGAGCACGACCGTGGCGTAGTGGCCGGTGCAGACGGCGTCGAAGCCGAGGGCGAGCGCCTTGTCGAGCAGCGCGGCGAACTTGATCTTCTCGTTGCAGCGCAGGCACGGGTTGGGCGTGCGCCCGGCCTCGTACTCCGCGACGAAGTCCTCCACCACGTCCTCGCGGAAGCGTTCCGCCAGGTCCCAGACGTAGAACGGGATACCGATGACGTCGGCCGCGCGGCGGGCGTCCCGGGAGTCCTCGATGGTGCAACAGCCGCGCGCCCCGGTCCGGAAGGACTGGGGGTTGGCCGAGAGGGCGAGGTGGACACCGGTCACGTCGTGGCCCGCCTCGACGGCGCGGGCGGCGGCGACGGCGGAGTCCACGCCTCCCGACATCGCGGCGAGGACACGCAGGGGGCGCTGGGGAGTCTGAGTCATAGCCCCTCCAGGGTACGGGTCGCCGGGAACCGAATGCTCGCGGATATGCGTTGACGATCACATGGGGAACAACGGGAGCACCCGGGCGTCGCGGAAGCCCTCGGGCAGGTCGTCGCGGAAGAAGTCCGGCGGCGGCGTCAGCCGGCGTGCGCTGCTCATCGGCGGCGGTGCGGTGGTGGCGGCCGGGACCGCCGCCGTCCTCGCGCGCGAGGAGATGAGGCGGGCGTGGTGGCGGATACCGGGCGTGGAGAAGCCCCGCAAGCCCGGTGAGCTGGATTACGCGGGCGCCACCTGGGTCGCCGCCTCCGAGGCGAACTGGCGGCGGGCCGACCGGCCGGACGACTTCCGGATCGACCGCGTGATCATCCATGTCACCCAGGGCAGCTTCGACAGCGCGGTGCGGGTCTTCCAGGACCCCTCCCACCGGGCCGCGACGCACTACATCGTGGGCCAGGACGGCCGGGTGGTGCAGATGATCCGCGAGCTGGACGTGGCGTACCAGGCGGGCAACCGGTCGTTCAACGAGCGGGCGGTCGGCATCGAGCACGAGGGGTTCGTGGACCGGCCCAAGGACCTCACGAAGGAGATGTACGAGGCGTCGGCGCGGCTCACGGCGTCGATCTGCGCGCGGTACGACATCCCCATCGACCGGGAGCACATCATCGGTCATGTGGAGGTGCCCGGCACCGACCACACGGACCCCGGTCCGCACTGGGACTGGGACCGTTATCTGAAGCTGGTGCGGCGGGCGGCGACGGCCCCGCCGACACCGTCTGCCTCCGCGTCGGCAAAGGCGGAGTAGGCGTCGGCGGAGGCGGAGGAGTCCGCGCCCGGTTCGCGCCGTGCCGCCGCCCTCAGCTGAGGCCGGCCGTCCGGGCCCGCTCGACCGCCGGGCCGATCGCCTGGGCCAGCGCCTTCACATCGTCCTCGGTGGAGGTGTGGCCGAGCGAGAAGCGCAGGGTGCCCCGGGCCAGGTCCGGATCGGTGCCGGTGGCCAGGAGTACGTGGCTGGGCTGGGCGATCCCGGCGGTGCAGGCGGAACCGGTGGAGCACTCGATGCCCTGGGCGTCCAGCAGGAGCAGGAGGGAGTCGCCCTCGCAGCCGGGGAAGCTGAAGTGCGCGTTGGCCGGGAGCCGCCCGGCCGGGTCCGGGTCGCCGCCGAGGACGGCGTCGGGGACGGCGTGGCGCACGGCGGCCACCAGGTCGTCGCGGAGTGCGCCGACGCGCCGGGCGAAGTGCTCGCGCCCCTCGGCGGCCAGCCGCCCGGCCACCGCGAAGGAGGCGACGGCGGGCACGTCCAGGGTGCCGGAGCGCACGTGCCGCTCCTGGCCGCCGCCGTGCAGCACGGGTACGGGGGTGTGGTCGCGGCCCAGCAGCAGCGCGCCGATGCCGAACGGGCCGCCGATCTTGTGACCGCTGACCGTCATCGCGGCCAGCCCGGAGGCGGCGAAGCCGACCTCCAGCTGGCCGAAGGCCTGCACGGCGTCGGCGTGCATCGGGATCCCGAACTCGGCGGCCACCGCAGCCAGTTCCCGTACCGGCATGATCGTGCCGATCTCGTTGTTGGCCCACATCACGGTGATCATCGCGATGTCGTCGGGGTTGCGGAGGATCGCCGCGCGCAGGTCCTCGGGGTGGACCCGGCCGTGGCGGTCGACCGGGAGGTAGTCGACGGTGGCGCCCTCGTGCTCGGCGAGCCAGTCGACGGCGTCCAGGACGGCGTGGTGCTCGACGGGGCCCGCGAGGACCCGGGTGCGGCGGGGGTCGGCGTCGCGGCGGGACCAGTAGAGGCCCTTGACCGCGAGGTTGTCGGCCTCCGTGCCGCCGGAGGTGAACACCACCTCGCTGGGGCGTGCGCCAAGGGCGTCCGCGAGGGTTTCTCTGGACTCCTCGACGGTACGGCGGGCTCTGCGGCCGGCCGCGTGCAGCGAGGACGCGTTGCCGGTGACGGAGAGCTGGGCGGTCATCGCCTCGATCGCTTCGGGAAGCATCGGCGTGGTCGCGGCGTGGTCGAGGTAGGCCATGGTGGGGCCGATTCTACGAGCCCGGGGCGGGGCGCATGGCGGGGCGTCTCACGGTGCGGCGACCGCGCACGGGCGCACGGGGGTGCGGTGGCCCGGCCCCGAGCCCGGTCCGGAGCCCGATCCGGAACGGGGTGAGCGGCTCGGGGGCGCGCCCGTCAGCCGGCCAGATCCCAGGCGACCGTGCCGTTGACGGTGACCAGGACGGCCAGGACCACGAGGTCCGCGACGCCCAGCGCGAGGCCGAGCCGGGCGCGGCCGGGGCGGCGGGTGCGGCGGGCCAGGGCCAGCAGCGCCATCACGATCGCGGTGGGGCCGAGCAGCAGGTTGAAGACCAGCAGCCCGACGAGGCCGAGGACGAAGGAGGCGACGGCGAGCCCGTCCGCCTCCCGGCCGGTGGCCCGGCGCGGAGCGGAGCCGGGGGCGGAGTCGGGGGTCCTCTCCGGCGCCGCGCCCGCGTCGGCGGTCTCCTTGTCGGTGACGTGCTTGTCGGTGACGTGGTCCGCACGGCGGGCGCGGTCGATGAGGGTGAGGGTCATGGTGCGAGCTCCTTCGGATCGGTCCGGGCAGGGCGGGCTCGGCGGGTGCGGGTGCGGATCAGCAGGTACGGCTACGCGTACGGGTGCGGATACGGGTCAGCGGGTGCGGCGTTCCCGTACGGCGAAGATCAGCAGCCAGCAGCCGATCACGCTCGCGGCAGCCAGGGAGACCGGAACCGGAAGCTGGGCGACCGCCCCGAGGGCGATGCCCAGGAGCAACAGCGCGGCGACGAGGACGAGCACGGCGGAACCTCTCTCTACGAAGTCTGCGCGGGGTCGCGCGAAGACGAATGCCGTTCGGAGTACGAGTGTTCACTGACTCCCCAGCCTAAACCTCCGACCCCTTCCTCGACTCGGAGAACGGTTGTTTACTGAATGGCATGAGTCACACCGTCGGAATCCGCCAGACCCAGAAGCTCAGGACCCGCCAGGCCCTGCTGGACGCCGCGCTCGGGCTGCTGGAGCACCAGAGCCTGAGCAGTCTGGGGCTGCGCGAGGTCACCCGGGCCGTCGGGGTCACGCCCACCGCCTTCTACCGGCACTTCGAGGACACCGCCGCCCTCGGGGTGGCCCTGGTGGAGGAGACGCTGGGCAGCCTGCACGGGCTGATCGCCGCGGTGCTCATGGAGACGGGCGACAGCGAGGAGCGGGTGGACCGCAGCGTGGAGGTGATAGCGCGCCATGTGGCGGCGCAGCCCGCCCACTTCCGGTTCATCGCCCGGGAGCAGCACGGCGGGGTGGGCCCGGTGCGCGAGGCCATCGCGGCGCAGCTGTTCCGGTTCGCGGAGGAGGTGGCGGCGGCGCTCGGCGAGGAGCCGGGGGCGGCCGGGTGGAGCGAGGAGGATCTGCTGATGCTCGGCGGGTTCTACGTGGACCACATGGTCATGACCGCCTCGGCCCTGCTGGAGGCCGGCCCGGAGCGCGAGCGGGAGGTGGTCCGGCGGACCAAACGGCGGCTGCGGCTGGTGACGATCGGCCGCGCCCACTGGCTCGACGAGGCACCCGCCCCGGACTGAGGGACGGGACGCCCATCCGGGACCCCACAGCGGCGCGCGAACGCCCGGGACCGACGACGGCCGAACTCGCCGCGGCACCCCACAGCGGCGCGCCCGCCCGGGATGACCCCGGACGGGCGCAGAAGCCGTACTCGTACTCGTACCTCCGTACGCCCTACTTCGTGCGCGGCGCCTTCGCCAGCTGGCGGGACTGGGCGACGAGGCGGTCGGCGCTGTCCCAGACCTCCGCGTCCTCCTCCAGGAAGCCGCCCGCGAGGTTGCGGGTGGTGATGGCGACGCGGAGCGGGCCCGGGGCGGGGCGGCAGCGGACGTGGGTGGTCAGCTCCACGGTGGGGGTCCAGCCGGTGAGGCCCAGCTCGAACGAGGTCGGCGGCAAGGCGTCCACCGTGAGCAGCAGGGAGAGCGGGTCGGGGTCGCGGCCGTCCGCGAGGCCGAACCAGCCGCGCATCTCACCCTTGCCGGACGGGGCACCGACCGCCCAGCCGACGGTCGCCGGGTCGAGCTTGATGTCGAGGCGGTCGGTGATGGCCGAGCTGCCGGGGATCTTCGGCGCGCCGTCGCTCGGGCCGAGGCAGTGCTCGCGGGCGGGCATGGCGGGCGGCAGGGCGGTGGTGCGTACGTCGTCGGGGAGGGTGTCCAGGTCGCCGTAGGTGGCGAGGACCCGGATGCGCTCGATCTCGCTGCCGTCCTCGGCGTACTGGAAGAGGGATGCCTGCCCGGTGGAGAGGGTCCGGCCGGTGCGGACGGTCTGGGTGCGGATCACGGCGGGGCCGGGGACCGAGGCGGTGAGGTAGTGGGCGGAGACCGAGAACGGGTCGGGGTGCGGCAGGGCCTCGCCCAGCGCGCGGCCGATGAGGGCCAGCAGATAGCCGCCGTTGACGGCCTGGATGATGGTCCAGCCCGCGGAGAGGGTCGCGTCGTAGACGCCCTCCTCGCGCCGGGTGACCGCGGTGTCCCGGTCGAACTCGCTGTCGCCGATGGATGCCGGGGTTGCCGGGGCGGTCTGCGCCGCCGCCTCTGTCGCTGCCTGTGCCATGGCATGCACCGTACACGGATCGCATTACTAAGCGGTAGCTTTTGACTGTCCTTTCCTTCTCAAGGCTCTGACGCTTCTTCTACGCCTCCTCCGCCCGCGCCGAGGACCGGTTGTAGGCGCGCGGCGCCCGCCAGTGGAAGCGCAGGGCCAGCAGCCGCAGGGTGAAGGCGGCGATCACCGCCAGGCCGCTGGTCAGGGCGTTGAGGGTGTCGAAGCGGATGCAGAGGACGACCATGGTCGCGCCGACGATCGCGGGCACCGCGTACAGGTCCCGGTCCCAGCGCAGCAGCGAGGGGACCTCGTTGGCCAGCACGTCCCGCAGCACACCGCCGCCCACCGCGGTGGCCAGCCCGAGCGCCGCCGAGGCCGTGAGCCCGAGGCCGTACTCGTACGCCTTGACCGTGCCGGTCACGCAGAACAGGCCGAGCCCCGCCGCGTCGAAGACGTTGACCCCGGCCTGGATGCGCTCCACGTGCGGGTGGAGGAAGAAGACCAGACCGGCGGCGAAGAGCGGGGTGATGAAGTAGCCGAGGTCGGTGAAGGCGGCGGGCGGGATCGCGCCGATCATCACGTCACGGAACAGCCCTCCGCCCAGCGCCGTCACCTCGGCGAGAACGGCGATGCCGAAGACATCGAAGTTCTTGCGTACGGCGAGCAGCGCGCCCGAGATCGCGAAGACGAAGATCCCGACGAGGTCGAGCGCATGCTGGACGGAGGGCGTGAACAGTTCGGTGAGCACCGGACAATTGTGCCGGTCCTACTCGGCGGCTCCGTCCTTCGCGGGCACGGCGACGGGGGCGTCGGCCTGGCCCGGCACCTGGGCGGCCCCCTCCGGTGCGTCGCCCTCCGACACCTCCACCGCCTCGGCCGCGACCGCCTCCGTGGCGACGACCGCCTCGATGCCGATGGCCAGGGTCGGCTTGACCGTCCCGGCCTCGATCTCGGCCGTGAAGTGGCAGGCGACCCGGTGGCCGTCCCCGGTGTCGAGCAGCGGCGGGCGCTCGGTGGCGCACTTGGTCTCCTGCACCCACGGGCAGCGGGTGTGGAAGCGGCAGCCGGCCGGCGGGTTGGCCGGGGAGGGCAGGTCGCCGTGGAGCAGGATGCGCTCGCGGCGGTCCTCCACCTCCGGGTCGGGCACCGGGACGGCCGACATCAGCGCCTTGGTGTACGGGTGCCGGGGCCCCGCGTACAGCGCGTCGCTCGGCGCCTCCTCGACCAGCCCGCCCAGGTACATCACCCCGATGACGTCCGAGATGTGCCGGACGACGGCGAGGTCGTGGGCGATCACCAGATAGGTGAGGCCCAGCGACTCCTGGAGTTCCTCCAGGAGGTTGATGACCTGTGCCTGGACCGAGACGTCGAGCGCCGAGACGGGCTCGTCGCAGATGATGACGTCCGGTTCCAGGACCAGCGCGCGGGCGATGCCGATGCGCTGGCGCTGGCCGCCGGAGAACTCGTGCGGGTAGCGGGAGAGCGCGTTGGCCGGTAGCCCGACCCTGGCGAGGATCTCCTTGATCTTCTCCCGGCGCTCGGCCTGGTCCTTGCCGATGCCGTGGGCGGCCATGCCCTCGGAGAGGATCGACTCGATGTTCTGCCGGGGGTTGAGGCTGCCCAGCGGGTCCTGGAAGACCATCTGGAGGCGGCGGCGGAAGTTGCGCATCTCCTCGGCGGGCAGCTTCGCGAGGTCGGTGCCGTCGAAGACGACCGCGCCCTCGGTGATGTCGTTCAGCCGCAGCACCGCACGGCCGAGCGTCGTCTTGCCGCACCCGGACTCACCGACCAGGCCGTAGGTCTGGCCCGCCTCCACACTGAGCGAGACACCGTCGACGGCGTAGACGTGGCCCACCGTACGGTCGAAGAAGAGGCCCTTCTTCACCGGGAAGTGGACTTTGACGCCGTCCAGTTCGAGCAGACTCATGCCGGGACCTCCGCAGTGGGCAGGACCGGGTTGACGCAGCGGACCTGGTGTCCGGCCGCGCGTGGTTCGGTCAGTTCGGGGGTGCCGGTGAGGCACTCCATCGTGTAGTGGTCGCACCGGGGTGCGAAGGCGCAGCCGTCGGCCCAGGCGATCTTGTCGTTGATGGAGCCGCGGATCGGGTTGAGCGGCTCACCTCGGGGCGCGTCGAGCCGCGGGATGGAGCCGAGCAGCCCGTGCGCGTACGGGTGGGTGGGGTGGGCGAACAGCTCGCGGCGGCCCGCCGACTCCACGGCCCGGCCCGCGTAGAGGACGTTGACCTCGTCGCAGAGGCCGGCGACGACGCCCAGGTCGTGGGTGATCATCAGCAGGGCGGTGCCCTCCTGGTCGACCAGTTCCTTGAGCAGTTCCAGGATCTGGGCCTGGATGGTGACGTCCAGGGCGGTGGTCGGCTCGTCCGCGATCAGCAGGCGGGGCGCGCAGGCCACCGCCATGGCGATCAGCGCACGCTGGCGCATACCGCCGGAGAGCTGGTGCGGGTACTCCTTGAGCCGCCGGTCCGGGTCGGGGATGCCGACCCGGTCGAGGAGCGACGCCGCTTCCTTGCGGGCCTTCTCGCCCTTGAGGCCGCGGTGGCGCTGGAGGATCTCGGTGACCTGGATGCCGATGGGGACGACCGGGTTCAGCGAGGAGAGCGGGTCCTGGAAGATCATCGCGAGCTGGCTGCCGCGCATGTCGCGGAGCTTGCGCTCACCGAGGGCCAGCAGGTTCCGTCCGTCGAACTCGGCCCGCCCCCCGATCCGTACGCCCTTGCGGGGCAGCAACCCCATCAGGGCCAGCGAGGTGACGGACTTGCCGCACCCCGACTCGCCCACCAGGCCCACGACCTGGCCCTGGTCGACGTCGAAGGAGACGCCGTCCACGGCCGTGGCGTCCTTGCGGCCGCGTGCGGTGAAGGTGACGCTGAGTTCTTCAACTGAGAGCAGTGGCATGGGATGTCAGCCTCGCAGCTTCGGGTCGAGGGCTTCGCGCATGGCCTCGCCGAGCAGGGTGAAGCCGAGTGCGGTGATGATGATCCCGATGGCCGGATAGGCGGCCATCATCGGCTCGTTGTCGAAGAAGCGCTGTGCCTGGGAGAGCATCACGCCCCACTCGGGAACGGCCGGGTCGGGGTTGCCGAGCCCCAGGTAGGAGAGGGCCGCCGCCTCGATGATCGCGGTGGCGAGGCTCAGCGTGGCCTGGACGATCACCGGGCTGAGCGAGTTCGGCAGGATCTGGGTCAGCACGATGCGCTTGCGCCGGATGCCGACCGCCTTCGCGGCGAGCACGTAGTCCGCGCCGCCCTGCACGAGCATCGAACCGCGCAGCAGGCGGGCGAAGATGGGGATCTGGACGACACCGACGGCGATCATCACGGTGGTCAGCGACTGTCCGAGCACGGCGGCGATGGAGACGGCCAGCAGCAGGGACGGCAGCGACAGCATGATGTCGGTGATGCGCATGATCACGGTGTCGACGCGCTTGCCGACCTTGCCGCCGAGGGTGGCGGCGGCGCCGGAGAGGACGCCGACCGTGGCGCCGACGATCAGGCCGATGAGCATGGAGACCACACCGACCAGGAGGGTCTGCCGGGCCCCGACGAGCCAGCGGGAGAACATGTCGCGGCCCAGATGGTCCAGGCCGAACCAGTTCTCGCCGCGCATGCCGACGAACTTGCCCTGGTTGGGGAAGACTTCCGCGCGCCAGTTCTGCGCGGTGGGGCCGTGCGGGGCGAGCATCGGCCCGACGACGGCGACCAGCACGAACGCGGCGATGATGGCCGCGCCGATGATGGCCATCTTGCTGGAGCGCATCCGGCGGAACGCCTCGCGCCACAGGCTGCTGCCCGAGACGGACTCGGAGCTCTGGGTCAGCTCGGCGAGACGGTCGATCTTGTCTGCTTTGTTGGTCAGAATCGTCACGTCAGTGCACCCGCACTCTCGGGTCGATGATGCTGTACGCGAGGTCGACCAGCAGGTTGATCAGTACGTACACCATCGCGATGAAGAGAATGAACCCGACGAGGACCGGGTAGTCGCGGCCGTCGATCGCGGTACGGATGAAGGAGCCGATGCCGCCGAAGTCGAAGACCGACTCGGTGAGCACCGCACCGGACAGCAGGCTGCCGGTCAGCAGGCCGACCGCGGTGATCACCGGCAGCAGCGCGTTGCGCAGCACGTGGCGGCCGCGGACGACGCGCTTGTCCAGGCCCTTGGACTCGGCGGTGCGGATGTAGTCCTCGCCGAGCACCTCCAGGACGCTGGCGCGGGTCATCCGGACGATGACGGCGAGCGGGATCGAGGCGAGCGCGAGGGCGGGCAGGACCAGATGCATGATGGCGTCCCAGCTCGCGTCGAACTCGCCGGTCAACAGCCCGTCCAGGACGGCGAATCCGGTGATGTCGGTGGCGTTGAGGCCGGTGGTGAGCCGTCCCTGGCTCGGGAACCAGCCCAGCTGGACGGAGAAGATCCCGCGCAGCAGCATGGCGAGGAAGAAGACCGGGATGCAGATGCCGAGCAGCGATCCGGAGACGGACGCGACGTCCAGCCAGCCGCCGCGCCGCTTCGCCGCCAGGTAGCCCATCGGGATGCCGACGGCCACGGCGATGAGGATCGCGGCGATGGACAGCTCCACGGTGGCCGGGAAGCGCAGGGCGAATTCGTCCCACACCGGCTGCCCGGTCTGGGTGGAGGTTCCGAGGTCGAGCTCGAAGATGCGCTTCAGGAAGCGCCAGTACTGGACGTGCACCGGCTCGTCGAGCCCGAGTGCACGGTTGATCCTCGCCACTTCGGCTTCGGTGGCCCGCTCGCCCAGGATCGCCGATGCGGGTCCGCCGGGCAGTCGGTTCAGCCAGAGGAACAGCAGGACCGACAGGCCGAGCAGGGTGGGAATGAGCTGGAGAAGTCTTCTGACGACGAGTCGCAGCACCCCGCATGCCCCTTTCTCACGTGCGTCGATGCGGGTCCGCCCGGCCACCTGGTAGCTGTGGCCGGGCGGACCCGCTGGTGTGCGATTACTTGAAGGAGACCTCGGCGAAGTTCTCCTGCGTCAGCGGGGAGACCTTCGGCGGGTTGACGTTCTTGGCGAACGCGATCGCCGGCGGGGACGACGAGATCGGCACCCCCGGGAGGTACTCCATGATCGCCTCGTTGGCCTTCTTGTACGCCTCGGTGCGGCCCGCGGCGTCGGAGATCTTGGAGGCCGCGTTCACGGCGTCGAAGACCTTCTGGTCCTTGAAGCCCCACTGCTTGTCGGGGCCGGAGAACCAGGTGCCGATGAAGTTGAAGCCGTCGTTGAAGTCACCGGTCCAGCCCAGCAGGTGCAGGGCGCATGAGCCGGCCTCGGTGGCGTCCAGGTAGTCCGGGGCCCACTTCATGGCCTTCGGCTTGACGGTGATGCCGGCCTTCTCCAGGTCGGCCTTCATCAGCTCGAAGAGGTCCTGCGGGGCGGGCATGTACGGGCGGGTGACCTCGGTCGGGTAGCAGAACTCGACGCTGAGCTTCTCCTCACCGGCCTGCTTGAGGAGGTCCTTCGCCTTGGCGGTGTCGAAGGGGTACGTCTTCACCTGGTCCGAGAAGCCGGCGACCGTGTCGGGCATGAACTGGGTCGCCACCTTGCCGCCCTCGGGCAGCTGGGTCTTGACCAGGTTCTCGCGGTCGATGGCGTGCGTGATCGCCTGACGGACCTCGGGCTTCTTCAGCGCCGGGTTCGCGCCCTGGCTCATGCCGACGTAGAAGATGTTGAAGACGTCACGGGTCGGGACCTCGAAGCCCTGCTTCTCCAGCGTCGTCACATCGGCGGGCGAGACCAGGTCGTAGCCGTCGATGTCACCGGCCTGGAGCGCCTGGCGGCGGGTCTCCTCGGTGGAGATGGTGCGGAAGACCAGGTTCTTCACCTTGGCCTTCTCGCCCCAGTACTCGTCGAAGCGCTCCAGGGAGACTTCCTTGTTGCCCTTGTTCCACTTGACGATCTTGTACGGGCCGGTACCGGCGACCGTGCCGGCCTCCTGGCTGTACTTGGGGTACGTGATGGCGTCGCCCTTGGCCGTCGCCTCCTGCTTCTCGTACTCCTTGATCGCCTTCGGCGAGTGGATCGCGAGCGCCTGGAGGGAGAAGCCGCCCGGCAGGTTGGCCGAGGTCTCGTTGACCTCGATCACCGCGGTGTTCTCGTCCTTGGCGGTGCAGGACTTGTAGTTCGGCTTGGGCGCCTCGGCGTCCTCGTTCTTCGCGAACCCGCCCATGATGGTCTGCCAGTAGTAGGAGACCGCGCTGGACTGGTACGTGCCCTTCCAGTTGAACCAGTGGTCGTAGTTCGCGCAGACCGCGGCGGCGTTGAGCACCTCGCCGTCGTGGAACTTCACGCCCTGGCGCAGGTTGAACGTCCAGACCTTGCCCGACGGGTCGCTCGACCACTTCTCCGCGAGGCCGCCGACCAGTTCGCTGCCGCCGGACTCGTGCTCCAGCAGGGCCTCGAACGCCTGACGGGTGACGCGGAACGTCTCGCCGTCGGTCGCGAGAGCCGGGTCGAGGGAGCCGGGGTCACCGGAGCCGGCGAAGACGAAGGTGTCCTTGTCGCCCCCCTTGGAGCCGCCCTCGTCCCGCTCACTGGAACAGCCCGTGGCGATCAGACCGACAGCGACCGCTGTCGTGATCGCCCGGACAGCCCGGGACTTGAATATGCGCATGGGTCCACCCCTGGTTCGCCATGTGGTGAGGTTGATGGCCGCACACTACAGACGGGGTATGCCGCAAGAGAACAGTCCGGATAGCGGTGAGACCTAGTCGAGACCCGGACAGTTAACAAACCGTCCAGTTCCGGGACATCCCTCCGTGGGCAGTTAACAGGCCCGACATCTGGGGGTGTTCGGCGGCGCGGGAATGCCGGGCAGGTCAGGGGCGCCGCGAGGATCCGCAGTTCAGCGGGGCCGGCGGGCGACGCCGCGGGGCCCGGCCGCGCGGGTCAGCGGTGGTGCTGGGGCGGGTAGCCGTAACCCGGGGCGGGGGCCGGCGGCGGGCCCGCCGGGGCGTGCGGCTCACGGTCGTAGAACGGCCGGGCGTTGGCCCGCAGCCACATCGCGACCGGGTCGTACTCGTCGGACAGGGCGACGGTGGAGACGGGCAACCCGTCGGGGACCGCGCCGATCGACTGCCGCATCATCGTGCGCACCGCGTCGACGGAGGCGCGCCCGGAGTCGTACAGATCGAGCCCGATCGCGAGGTACGGGACGCCCACCGCGGGGTGCACCCAGGCGCGGCGCAGCGAGCGGACGGCCGGGGTGCGGTGGGCGTTCTGGGTGAGCTGGGCGTAGAACTGCGGCAGCTCCACGGCGGGTTCGGTCAGCCGGAGCGGTCCGGCGGGGAGCCGGTCCAGGCCGGTGGAGATCCGGCGCAGGTCGAGCCAGGGGATGCCGACACCACCGCCGGGGGCGTGCGGGTTGAGCCAGATGCCCCAGCGGTCGGGGAAGAGGGTGCGGGCGATGTCCCGGCCGGAGACCAGCTCATGGGCGCGGGTCCAGCCGCTGGCGGACAGTTCCTGGGCCGAGGTGACGCAGGGGGCGTACCCCAGGCCGTCGACCTCCATGGAGCCGTACTGCGCGTCCGGGGAACCGGCCGTGCCGTGCCAGAGCAGCATCCAGACCCGGCCGTCGGCGAGGGCCGCGAGCAGCTCCTCGTAGGCGTCGTAACGCCCGGGACCGACCTGGCGCAGCATGTGCTCGACCTTGCCGGCCGCCGCGGTGCCTGACGCACTCACCCTGGTCCCGCCCCTCATCGTTCCGTCCGACTCGCGCCGACGCTCCCGGGCACACGGGAGCGACCCCGCCATCAAACCAGCTTATGCGCCACTTCTGACACCGGCTTGACGCCACAGTCGGCCGGTGCCCGCCCCGGGACCCCTGCGGACGCGGCCGGTGCCCGCCGGGCCGCTTCTCCGTACGCGCCTGCCGGCCGTCTCCGGCGCCGGTCCGTCCGAGCCTGTGGCGCCGGTCCGTTCAGTGGCCTTCGCGGCGGTAGAAGGGCCGTACCTTCTCCCGCATCCAGTCGCCCACCAGGTCGTCGGCCACGTCCAGCAGGACCAGGTTCACCGGCCAGGGCACCTCGACGCGCCCGAGCGCCCGCCCCAGGGCGTCCATGGGGGCGTTGCCCGTGCCGTCCCAGGCCGCGCACTCGACGCCGACGAAGAGGACGGGGTCGCCGCCCTCGATGCTGGCGAGCGCGCGGCGGGCGGTGGAGACCACGCCGGTGGCCTCGAAATCGGCGGAGACGGCGGTGAGGAAGTCGACCGGGTCGTGCTGCCAGTCCGGCTCGAACAGACGTACGCGGCCGCCGGTGGCGGGCCCGTCCAGGGCGGTGCGCCCGGCCCGGCAGAGGTCGGCGACGGCGGGCGGGGGGATCGGTATGCCGACCGCGCCGCCCGGGTTCACCGCGATGCCGACCTGGGGGGGCAGCCCCCGGGCGAAGTCACGGGCGGGGGCCACGGCGAAGGACATGTGGCTGCCGACGCAGCTGAGGAACTGACCCTCGGAGCTGAAGACCGGGACGTACGCGGCGCCCTCGATGTCCATCATCGGCAGGTCCAGGTCGGCGCTGGCGGGCGAGCCCCCGTTGGGCAGCGGCACCCAGACCGAGCTGCGGCCGAGCACCTCCACGAGACGGGCGCCCGCGTCGGGGACGCCGAGGGAGGCGGTCAGCACCTCTTCCAGCTCGTTGGCGGGCCAGGTGTGCTGGGGGTGCGCCTGGGCCGGTGCCGGAATGTCCACGTCCTCGGTGCCTCTCTCCGCTGGTGTCGTCCGGCGCTGTCGTCGCTCGGCGCTGTCGTCGTCCGGCCAGAACCTTAACCGGCGCGCGCGGCCGGGACCTCGCCGTCGGTGAAGGAGATCCGGCTCAGCGCGCTCGCTGCCGCCCGGTCCAGCAGCACCGCCGAACCGCAGCCGCCGGGGAGCACGCCCTGTTCGGTGGCGTGGATCAGCCGGGCCACCGCGTGCCGGTGGCGGGCGAAGGCGTAACCGGAGACGCCCCGGCCGCGCTGCCGCTGGCCCTGCCGGGCGGTGGCGGGGTCCACGTCGAGGAGGATCAGATGGAGGAGGCGGCCCCGGCGGACGGCGTGCCGGGCGAGCCAGCTCCGTACCCAGGTCTGCGTACCGCAGTCGTGGACGACGACGGACTCGCCGGAGCGCAGGGCGGCCCGGAGCCCGAGGTAGTGGGCGGCGCGGACCAGGGGGCGGTAGAGGGCGTAGGGGAGTAAGGGGGGCAGGGCGGCGGCCCAGCGGTCGCGGGTGTCCTGGGAGTCGATCGCGCGGCCGGTGACGGCCTGCCGGATCAGTGTGGACTTGCCGCCGCCGGGGAGCCCGGAGACGACGACGATGTCCCCGGCGGCGAAATCGAGGCTGTAGGGGGCGTGGCCGGTGCGCCCGCGCAGATCCCGTACCACCGGCGCGGGCCCGGTGATCAGCTCGCCCGGGGAAGCGCCGGGCGGTACGGATCCTTCCGGTACGGCTGCGCCGGGCTGTGCGGGCATCGCGCCGTGCGCGACCCCGGTCGGTACCGACCGCTGCAACGCCATCGCCCATCCCCCTGCTGTCGGGCCGCCCACGCCTGCTCCTGAAGTGTAAAGAAACGGCAAGGCTCCACAACCGTTCCCGGCGTTCACCGACCTGTTGCGGACCGGCCTCCCCACTCCGGCGCAATGCGTGCGATGATGACCGCGCCAACTGCATACCGGCCGTTCGAATCCGCGCGGGAGAGTTCCGGCCACAGTGTGAGCCGGGCGCCGAAGGAGCAAGATCCTCCCTTGAATCTCTCAGGCCCCGTACCGCGTGGATGAGGCAGATCTGAAAAGCGGGCCGCCCCGGCGGCTCCACCCAAGGTGCAAGCCGACCCCGGTGACCGGGGGCATACCCCCTGTGGGGCTATCGGCGAACCTCTCAGGTTCCGATGACAGATGGGGAGGATTTCCGTCCCGACGTCGTCATGCCCTGGAGCCATGCCCATGAGCACTGCCCCCCGTCTCACCGCCCTCGACGCGCTGCACCGCTCGCTCGGCGCCACCATGACCGACTTCGCGGGCTGGGACATGCCCCTGCGGTACGCGAGCGAGCGCGACGAGCACAACGCCGTACGGACCCGGGCCGGGCTCTTCGACCTCTCGCACATGGGCGAGATCACCGTCACCGGCCCCGAGGCCGCGGCCTTCCTGAGCTACGCGCTGGTGGGCAACATCGCCACCGTCGGCAACGGCCGGGCCCGCTACACGATGATCGTCCAGGAGGACGGCGGGATCGTCGACGACCTGATCGTCTACCGGCTGGGCGAGACCGAGTACATGGTGGTCGCCAACGCGGGCAACGCCCAGATCGTGCTGGACGCGCTGACCGGGCGCGTCGGCGGCTTCGACGCCGAGGTGCGCGACGACCGGGACGCGTACGCCCTGCTGGCGGTCCAGGGCCCCGAGTCCCCCGCGATCATGAAGGCCGTCACCGACGCCGACCTGGACGGGCTGAAGTACTACGCGGGCCTGCCGGGCACGGTCGCCGGGGTCCCGGCGCTCATCGCCCGTACCGGCTACACCGGCGAGGACGGCTTCGAGCTGTTCGTCGCGCCCGAGCACGCCGAGGCCCTGTGGCAGGCGCTGACGGAGGCCGGTGCCCCGCACGGCCTGATCCCCTGCGGCCTCTCCTGCCGGGACACGCTGCGCCTGGAGGCGGGCATGCCACTGTACGGGCACGAGCTGACGACGGCGCTCACCCCGTTCGACGCGGGTCTGGGCCGGGTCGTGAAGTTCGAGAAGGAGGGCGACTTCGTGGGGCGCGAGGCGCTCCAGGCCGCCGCCGAGCGCGCCGAGACCGCCCCGCCGCGCAAGCTGGTCGGCCTGGTCGCCGAGGGCCGCCGGGTCCCGCGCGCGGGCTTCTCGGTCGTGGCGGACGGCAAGGTGATCGGCGAGGTCACCTCCGGCGCCCCCTCCCCCACCCTGGGCAAGCCGATCGCCATGGCGTACGTGGACGCGGCCTTCGCCGCCCCGGGCACCGAGGGCGTGGGCGTGGACATCCGGGGCACGCACGAGCCGTACGAGGTCGTCGCGCTGCCGTTCTACAAGCGCCAGAAGTGATATCCCGGAGGGAACGGCGCATTCCGGGCCCTCCGCACCGGCACGCAGGCGTCACGGAAGTGACGTACCTCCGTCTCACACCGTAAGACCACCGTTCATCAGCACTCCCCCGCGTACAGGAGAATTCAGGTCATGAGCAACCCCCAGCAGCTGCGGTACAGCAAGGAGCACGAGTGGCTGTCGGCCGTCGAGGACGGCGTGGCCACCATCGGCATCACGGAGTACGCGGCCAACGCGCTCGGTGACGTCGTCTACGCCCAGCTCCCGGAGGTCGGTGACACGGTGACCGCGGGCGAGACCTGCGGTGAGCTGGAGTCGACCAAGTCCGTCAGCGACCTGTACTCGCCGGTGACCGGTGAGGTGACGGCGTTCAACCAGGACGTCGTGGACGACCCCTCGCTGGTGAACTCCGCTCCCTTCGAGGGCGGCTGGCTGTTCAAGGTGCGCGTCACGGAGGAGCCGGCCGACCTGCTCTCCGCCGACGAGTACACCGCGTTCTCCGGCAACTGAGACCTTAAGGGACCCCCTGATGTCGCTTCTGAACTCCTCCCTCCACGAGCTGGACCCGGACGTCGCCGCCGCCGTCGACGCCGAGCTCCACCGTCAGCAGTCCACCCTCGAAATGATCGCCTCGGAGAACTTCGCTCCGGTCGCGGTCATGGAGGCGCAGGGCTCCGTCCTCACCAACAAGTACGCCGAGGGCTACCCGGGCCGCCGCTACTACGGTGGCTGTGAGCACGTCGACGTGGTCGAGCAGATCGCGATCGACCGGATCAAGGCCCTGTTCGGCGCCGAGGCAGCCAACGTCCAGCCGCACTCCGGTGCGCAGGCGAACGCCGCCGCGATGTTCGCGCTGCTGAAGCCGGGCGACACGATCATGGGCCTGAACCTGGCCCACGGCGGTCACCTGACCCACGGCATGAAGATCAACTTCTCCGGCAAGCTCTACAACGTGGTCCCGTACCACGTCGACGAGAGCGGCCTGGTGGACATGGAGGAGGTCGAGCGCCTCGCCAAGGAGTCCCAGCCGAAGCTGATCGTCGCCGGCTGGTCCGCCTACCCGCGCCAGCTGGACTTCGCCGCCTTCCGCCGGATCGCGGACGAGGTCGGCGCGTACCTCATGGTCGACATGGCCCACTTCGCGGGCCTGGTCGCGGCCGGGCTGCACCCCAACCCGGTGCCGCACGCCCACGTCGTCACCACCACCACGCACAAGACCCTCGGCGGTCCGCGCGGCGGCGTGATCCTCTCCACCCAGGAGCTGGCCAAGAAGATCAACTCGGCGGTCTTCCCGGGCCAGCAGGGCGGTCCGCTGGAGCACGTGATCGCGGCCAAGGCGGTCTCGTTCAAGATCGCGGCGGGCGAGGAGTTCAAGGAGCGCCAGCAGCGCACCCTGGACGGCGCGCGCATCCTGGCCGAGCGCCTGGTCCAGCCGGACGTCACCGAGGTGGGCGTCTCCGTCCTCTCCGGCGGCACCGACGTGCACCTGGTCCTGGTCGACCTGCGCAACTCCGAGCTGGACGGCCAGCAGGCCGAGGACCGGCTCCACGAGCTGGGCATCACGGTCAACCGGAACGCCATCCCGAACGACCCGCGCCCCCCGATGGTCACCTCGGGCCTGCGGATCGGCACCCCGGCGCTCGCCACCCGCGGCTTCGGCGCCGAGGACTTCGCGGAGGTCGCGGAGATCATCGCCTCCGCCCTCAAGCCGTCGTACGACGCGGACGACCTCAAGGCCCGCGTCGCCGCGCTGGCCGAGAAGTTCCCGCTGTACCCCGGCCTGAAGTAGCGCCTGGCCTGCGGTTCCGCGCACCGAGACGGGGCACCGCGCACACTGAGGAGAGTGAGCGCGGTGCCCCGTTCCATGCCCCTCCCTCGCGTTTCCGCCCGCTTGCCCCGCTTGTCCCCGCACCGCCCAGGCAGACAACGGCGTCTTCCAACCCCCCAAGGAGTCCTCCCGTGGCCATCTCGGTCTTCGACCTCTTCTCGGTCGGCATCGGCCCGTCCAGCTCCCACACGGTGGGCCCGATGCGGGCCGCCCGGATGTTCGCGCGCCGCCTGAAGAACGAGGGGCTGCTCGCGCACACCACCTCGATACGCGCCGAGCTGTACGGCTCCCTCGGCGCGACCGGCCACGGCCACGGCACCCCGAAGGCGGTCCTGCTCGGCCTGGAGGGCGAGTCCCCGCAGACGGTCGACGTGGAGACGGCGGACGCCCGGGTCGAGGCGATCCGCTCCACGGGCCGGATCAACCTGCTCGGCATGCACGAGATCGCCTTCGACTTCGACGAGGACCTGATCCTGCACCGCCGCAAGGCGCTCCCGTACCACGCCAACGGGATGACGATCTTCGCGTACGACACCGAGGGCGCCCCGGTCCTGGAGAAGACGTACTACTCGGTCGGCGGCGGCTTCGTGGTGGACGAGGACGCGGTCGCGGGCGAGAACCCGATCGTCCCGGACGACACGGTCCTGCGCCACCCGTTCCGCACGGGCGACGAGCTGTTGCGCCTGGCCCGCGAGACCGGCCTCTCCATCTCGCAGATGATGCTGGAGAACGAGCTGGCCTGGCGCACCGAGGCCGAGATCCGCGCCGGGCTGCTGGACATCTGGCGGGTCATGCAGGCCTGCGTCTCGCGCGGCATGTCCCGCGAGGGCATCCTCCCCGGCGGCCTCAAGGTCCGCCGCCGCGCCGCCAACTCGGCCCGCCAGCTGCGCGCCGAGGGCGACCCGCAGGCCCACGCGATGGAGTGGATCACGCTCTACGCGATGGCGGTCAACGAGGAGAACGCGGCGGGCGGCCGCGTGGTCACCGCCCCCACCAACGGCGCGGCGGGCATCATCCCGGCCGTCCTGCACTACTACATGAACTTCGCCTCCCACGGCTGCACCGAGGCGGAGAAGGAGGACAGCGTCGTCCGCTTCCTCCTCGCCGCCGGCGCCATCGGCCTCCTCTTCAAGGAGAACGCCTCCATCTCCGGCGCCGAGGTCGGCTGCCAGGGCGAGGTCGGCTCGGCCTGCTCCATGGCGGCCGGCGCCCTCGCCGAGGTCCTGGGCGGCTCCCCCGAGCAGGTGGAGAACGCCGCCGAGATCGGCATGGAGCACAACCTGGGCCTGACCTGCGACCCGGTCGGCGGCCTCGTCCAGATCCCGTGCATCGAGCGCAACGGCATGGCGGCGGTGAAGGCGGTGACGGCGGCGAAGATGGCCCTGCGCGGCGACGGCAGCCACAAGGTCTCGCTGGACAAGGTCATCAAGACGATGAAGGAGACGGGCGCCGACATGTCCGTGAAGTACAAGGAGACGGCCCGGGGCGGGCTCGCGGTGAACATCATCGAGTGCTAGGGCCTGTCGTCGAACTGCCGTCGTCGCCCGGAGGGCGGCCGTGCGGCGTCCGGTGCGTGCGATCGCAAGGCGCCGGGATGGTCTTGTAGCGGATCTACCAGGGCATCTCGGCAACGCCGCGAGCGTGCGTGCCGGACGTCGCACGGCAGGCGGCAGTTTGACGACAGGCCCTAGGAGGCGTCGGAGCCGGCCGGCCATCTCGGTTCGGCGTTGGCTCTGCCGACGGCGGATCGGTCGGCGGCCCCTGCGGAAACATCGTGCGGGGTCGTCGACCGGTATCGGACCGTGGTGCCCCGGACCCGGCGTCCGGGAGAGGAGATGCCGAGGTGGCGTCGGTCAGTGGCCGACGCCACCTCACCACCCGGCGGTCGCCGCCGCGCGGCGGTCAGTGCTCGGTCGAGTGGAGTGACTCATGGTCGCCTTCGTAGTTGGCCAGTGCCAGGCCGAGGGCGAAGAACGTGGGGGCCCACTCTCCGATGAAGATCCCCCAGCGGTCGGCGCGTGCGGTACCCGCGTTCTCGGCTTTCATCGATCCGCACCACGAGGCGACGGACAAGCCGATCGACGCGAACGCGGCTGTGTAGGCGTGCTCGGATGTCAGGCCCTTCTCGTGCAGCATCTTGACGATCATGACTCTCCGTCGAGTAGTGGGGATACCGTCCCCTCCACGGTCGCCCCTCGAACTCAGGCCCGCATCTCGAGCGTCACCTCGGTCAGGTGGTGAAGCAGCCGGCCCGGACCCCGCCCAACCACTGCGGCCGGAGCGCGACGCCGGGTGCCGCCGTCTCGACGGCGGCGTTATCACGCTCGTCGCGCTCCGGCAGCCGGTGTTGGACCGTTCAAGCTGTTGACGGACTTTCCCCGACGGAAGTGAAACCGCGATCGCAGTCCTGGCGGAATGCTCCGCACAGACTCCAGTCAAGGAGTCCCGTTGAAGGGAAAGTCCATGACTTCTCGGCCCGTCGCCGCAGCACTCGCCCTGGCCACCGCCACGGTCATCGGAGCAGCCGCGGCCGCCCCCGTGGTCGCGGCACCTGCCGCCGCCTCGGACAGCCAGGCCACCGTCTCGGTCTTCCACGCCGTGCCCGGCCTGAAGGTCGACGTCTACGCCAACGGCAAGGAACTGCTTCCCGACTTCGAGCCCGGGACCCTGACCGACCCACTCAAACTCGACGCAGGCAGCTACGACATCAAGGTCTTCAAGGACGGCGAGGGCCCTGGCGGCACGCCCGCCATCGAGAAGAAGGTCGATGTCCCGGCCGGGGCCGACGCCACGCTCGTCGCCCACCTGACCGCCGACGGCGAACCGGCCCTCAACGCCTTCGTCAACGATGTGTCCAAGGTTCCGGCCGGTAAGGCGCGGCTGACGGTCCGCCACGTCGCCGCCGCTCCGGCCGTCGACGTGAGGGCCGGAGGTTCCCCGGTCTTCACGGGGCTGAAGAACCCCCAGGAGGTCAAGGGAGAGGTCGACGCCGGCGTCGTCAAGGCCGACGTGACACTGGCGGGCACCGACACGGTGGCCATCGGGCCCGCCGATCTCGACCTGGCAGAGGGGACCAACACCGTCGTCTACGCCTGGGGCAGCGCCGGCGACAAGAACCTCGCGCTCAAGACGCAGACGTTCAAGGACCTGCACTCCGCCCCGCACGGAGTCCCCGCAGGTGAGACGGGCGAGGGCGCGGTGAACTCCACCGGACTCCCCGGCTGGACCTTCGCGCTCGGCGGCCTCGCCCTCGTCGGTGCGGCCCTCGGCGGACGTCGGCTGTTCGCCTCGCAGCACTGAACAACTCCGAAACAGGGAGGGGCGGGGGCACGCCTCATCGCTCCGCCCCTCCTTCCACCGCGGTCATCGCACCTACCCGTAGCAGAGGTCTTCGTCGATGAAGCATCGCCAGCCCCGCGCACGATGGGGGTCTTTCGTCGCTGCCCTCACGGTCCTGCTGGGCCTCGTCGTCTACGCGGGGTTGCGCCTCACCGAGGATGTGGGTCCCGAGGACTTCGGAGCCCCGCTCGAACCCCGGCCCACGACGACGAGCCTCGCGCCGTCCGGCCCTCCTGCACGCCCTTCCGCGCCGGGTGCCGAATCGTCTTCGAGCCCCTCGGGAGCGGTGCAACCATCGCCGGCCTTGTTGGTGATCCCCCGGCTAGGTGTGGAGGCTCCCATCGACGCGGTCGGAGTGGCAGCCGACGGCGCGACCGAGGTCCCCCAGGACGCACGCCGGGTCGGCTGGTATCGCTTCGGTCCTGCTCCCGGGGCCGCAGAGGGGTCGTCGGTGATCGTCGGCCACGTCGACTCGAAGTCCCAGGGGCTGGGCGTGCTGGCCGAACTCAGGCATGTCGGACGGAACGATCGTGTGGAGGTGCGCGGCGAGGACGGTGCGAGTCGGGTCTACCGGATCACGTCCCGCGAAACCGTGCCGAAGCAAGAGCTCGCCGATTCCGGGGTGTTCCGTCGGAACGGCCCGCACGTTCTGAGCATGATCACCTGCACCGGGCCGTACCACAAGGACAGAGGCGGATACCAGGACAACCTCGTGGTCACCGCCGTGCCGGAATCGAGCTGACGATGCCCTGGGGTGGCCCACGAGTTCTTGCTACTAGCCTGTACGACGTGCAGACAACGGATGATGACATCGCCAAGGGGTTCGCCCTGGGCGATGAAGCATGTCTTGCCGCCGCCTATCGCCGATGGGGCTCCCTCGTCTATAGCGCTGCCAGCCGTGCTCTAGGAGATTCGGAGGAGGCCAAGGACGTAGCGCAACAGGTCTTCATCGGTGCCTGGCGAGGGCGAGCCGGCTTTCAGCCCGAGCGAGGAACGCTGGCCGGTTGGCTGATGGGCATCACGCGTTCCAAGATCGCCGATGCACTGGACCAGCGTTCTCGGCGTCGACGTGATCTGCAGGCGGTGTCCGCCGCCAAGGTCGAGGAGACACTGGCCGACGAGGCAACGCCGAACCGGGTCGTGGACCAGCTCATGGTCAGGGAGTTCCTTGCGCAACTGTCGGATTCCCAGCGGCAGGTGCTGGAGATGACGTTCTTCGACGATCTCACTCAGGCGCAGATCGCGGAACGTACCGGGCTGCCGCTGGGCACGGTGAAAACGCACGCACGACGTGGGCTCATCGCGCTGAAGCGCAGGATGGAGGAGGTGGAAGGTGCAGCACACTGATCTCGATCAGTTGGCGATGCTCGCCCTGGGCGATGTACCGCCGCCGTCCGTCGCGGCGCACGTGGCCGACTGCGCGGAGTGCTCGGCGGAACTGACCGATCTGCGGCGGATGCTCGACATGGGGCGTTCGGCGTCCACGCCACCGGAACTGCTGGAGCCGCCGCCGGAGGTGTGGGCGGGCATCTGCGCGGAACTGGAGTTGCCGTCCCAGGCTGAAGGTGTCCCCTCCGACGACGGGGGCGATCGGAGCTACGCCGACCCGCCGAGCACCCGGCCCAACGATCCGACTCGGCAATCGGAGCGCCCGGTGGGCAAGCGCGCGCCACGGTGGCGGTCCGCATTCGGCCTTGCGGCCGCAGCCGCGCTCCTCGGTGCTGCGGCGGGCAGCGGCATCACCTGGTGGGCGGTGGACCGCGAGCAGCCCCCCACCCTCGCCGGCACGAGCCAGGCCCTCGAACCCTTGGTGCCCAGCGCACTCGGGTCCGCGCGGACGGGGGATCTGTCGGGGCAGCGCTCGCTCGACATCAAGGTCGAGGGTCTCCCGAAGACCTCGGGGTACTTCGAGGTCTGGCTCATGGATCGCAGTCACAGGAAACTCATCTCGATGGGCGTCCTCGGTGCTGACGGTCACGCCGTCCTGCCCGTTCCCGAGAACGTCGATCTGACGGAGTACTCGATCGTGGACGTCTCCGTCCAGGAGTTCAACGGCAGTCCCGAGCACTCGGGTAACAGCGTGGTACGCGGAGCCTTCGCCGCCACCTGATGGCGCGGACCTCCTACCGGGTCGTCGAAGAGGGTTGGGTCCTGCGGCATGCCGCAGGACCCAACCCTCTTCGACGAGGTCACCCCGGGACTGCGTCCGGGTCACTCGGACTCACCGGCGGATGCTCACGGTCCGGGCCGGGTTGCAGCTGGGGCCGCACCACCGGGGCGGTGGGCGAGGCGATGGAGAGCCGTCGCCTGAGGATTGCCTCGCGAGCCGCCTCGCGGGGGTGGCGCCTTCGCCAGTAGGGATTTTCGTGCGACAGCTTGCTGGAGACCCGACCGTACATACCGAACGTCAGAATCAGCAGGCCCATGACGAAGCTGAACATGACGTTCGTCATCCCGAAGTCGAGGAAGTTGGCCTGCCTGTCCAGAACGAACAGATGGTAGAAGCCGCTCACTAGGAAGAGCGCCCCTACTGTCAGGTTCAATGTCGAGGCGAAGTTCCCTCCCACCCCAGCGCCTACGAGCAGGGCCAGACCGACGACCACGGAGACCGTGCTGAGAGCCGCGTTGGTCGTCATGCCTGCGATCCGGTCCCCCGACGTGCTGAAGGGAGTCAGAGCATCGGCGAAGCCCAGGGACCCGAAGACGAGCAGAATGCATCCGCACAGAGCCGCACCGGCGCGGTACACACTGGCCAGGTGGTGATCTACGGGGAGTTCGTCCCTGAGCTTCATCGCGGCACTCCCGCCCGCCGGCTGACGGCAGGCCAGAACACGATTCCGACCAGGCGGTCCCCCGCACTTCTGAACATGACGATTTCCTTCTCCGACACGGTCACGGGTACTCCTCCTGTTGAGGACGGACGAAACTGTTCCTGAATTCGTGGGGCTCTCGGGTTCGGATGCAGATGGACACGGACAGATGGGCGAATTCGCCCGATCGGCGGGACAAGGCAGGCATCCGGGCAGACGCCGTCGTCGTGGGCTCGGGCCGGGCCGCTGCTCGCCCACCGGCTCCACGGCCACGGGCGCCGGTACCACCCGGTCGCGGGGCGGCTCCCCGCCTCCGTAGCGGCAGACATCCCGCCGGTGAATCCAAGGAGTACTCGGTCGCGGAACACAGCGTGTCGCGAAGTTCACCGAGCCAAGGAGTGCCCGTGTCCGATTCACCTCTGCTCCGACGCGCAGCCGCTGTCGCTGTCTGCTCCGTCCTGACACTGGCCGGCACCGCCGCTACCGGCGCGAGTGCCGCCGAACTGCAGCAGGTCAGCCGGGTCGATCTGGGCAGGTACGCCGGTACCTGGTATCAAATTGCCGCAGTACCACAGCTGTTCGAGGTCCAGTGCAAGAAGAACGTGCGGGCTCAGTACCGCCCGAAGTCCGACGGGAGCGTCGGCGTCCGCAACACCTGTACCACGTGGTGGGGATCAACCAGTGAGGTGAACGGTGCGGCACGCGCGCTGGACGCCTCGAACACACGCCTGAACGTCTCCTTCGTTCCGCGGCCCGGCGGAGGTTTCGTGCACAGCGGGGACGCCAACTATGTCGTGGTGGGGCTGGCCGCGGACTACTCCTGGGCGGCCGTCACCAACGACGAGCGATCCGCAGGGTTCCTCCTGTCCAGGGCGCCGTCCCTGGGGTCCGGTGAATCAGCCGCCGCGGTGGCCGCGTTCACCGACGCGGGCGTCGACCCGTGCGGTCTTCGTCTCACGCGCCAGGACGGCGGAGTCACGCGGACCGCTTCGCTCTGCAGCTGACTGCCGACCGTCGCCCGGACAGCGCCTCGTCCTCCGTTCCTCGTCACGAGGGAACACGCATGCGCGAGGCGCGGTCCGGGGCCCTTCCTTCCGCCGGGCCGCCCACGGAGCCCGCCACGGCCGCGTAGTAGTCGACCAGAGACCGGGCCATGGCGGTCGAGGAGTACGTCGAGCGGACGAGATCCCTCGCGCGGCAGGCCATGACCCGGGCTTCCTCGTCCCCGACCCCCAGCAACCGCCGCAGCCCTCCACCGAGAGCACGCGAGCTCGACGTGTCCAGCAGCAGGCCGTTCATCCCGTCCACAAGGTAGTGCGGAACGCCCCCACGTTCAGGCCCTGCCACCAGCAGACCGGCCTCCATCGCCTCCAGCAGGGCCAGGCCGAACTCCTCCTTCGCGCTCGGGCACACGTACCGGGTGCGAAAGCGTCTCGCCGGGTCCGCGAGGGCACGCTCCAGCATGCGTACCTCGTCGTTGGAGAGGGCAGGCAGAAGGAGCAGCCGTCTTCCCGCTTCAGGTGAGGAGGAGACGGCCTCACCGATCCGCTCACGCATCGCACGCTCCACGGGATCCCCGTCTGCCGGCGGGCCGCCACCCACGATGACGAGGATCGACCTCTCGTGGCACCCTGAGTCCACCCAGGCCCTGGTCAGGACGTCTTGCTGTTTCACGGGGTGCAACCTCCCGACGCTGAGCAGGATCGTCGGTGTGCGGGAGGAGCCGGCCGAGGCGACCGCGTCGATCCTGCCGAGCAGCTCCTCCCGGCGACGGGCCTCGTCGGCCGGGGCTCGGTAGAGGGGAATGCCCTCCGGCGCCGACCCTGCCGTACCTCCGGCGGCCCGGTCGGCCAACTGCGGGAAGTACGTGTTCAGTCCGGGCTGTTCTCCGTCGCTCTGCGCTATCCCGACGACGAGATCGGCTCGCTCGATCAGCCGGTCCGCGAGAAACACCCGGTGCAGGTCATGGCGTAGAGCGGTTGGTTCCGCTCCAGGTGCGTCGTACCGTTCCGTGATCTGGCGGTGCGGGTCCGGCGTTGCGGTGAAGACAAGGCCCGCCCCCGCCCTTCGGGCCGCTTCGGCAAGGGCGAGTGAGCCGTCGTCGGCATAGCGGACATGGAGCACGTCGACCGGCCTGCCCAGCAGGCCGAAGAGTCTGGCCGCCCACCAGGCCATCGCCTCGCGGTGGCGCCCCATGTCCTCGGGACGCACATGGCTGGGGCTGTCTACAGGAAGTCTGAGGATCCAGTGCCCGTCTGCGCGACGCTTCAGCAGGGCCGGGTCAGCCTCCAGCTCCGGCCGGCACGCGGGCACCACGGTGAGCACTCCGGCGACATGCGGAATCTCTGCGAGAGAGTCCCCCAAGGAACTCAGGAGCACGCTGAGACCACCGCTGGGACCCTCGCCCGGCCGGTCCAGATGCCCCATGAGCATGGACTGGGCGACAATGATCCCGGGAGGCAGGCCGACGCTTTCAACGCCGGCCGGGGGGCCGTCGCGCAGGACTCCCCCGAGCAACCGCTCGTACGCGTCCGCCCGCCCGCCGGAACCGCTGGGCAGGAGGTGTGTGCAGCCGTAGGCCGCGAGCAGCCGCCAGGCCGCGTGACGCACTCCCCGGTCTCCTCCGACGGACAGTGGGAGCAGTTGCGCCGTGGGGAGAGGCCGCAGGCACGAGGACGCGGCCAGATCGAGCAGGAGCCGTACGGAATCGAGATCCCGGGTGCTCCGGAGGCCTTGCCGCAACGCGGCCGTGGCCCTCCCCGCCTCGTGGTGCCTCACGACGTCGGGCCATGCATCGAACACCGCTGCCCTGGTGCGGGCGCAACCGTCCAGAAGCCGGACGCACGCCAGCGGGGACGGCACGATCCCTGTCCGTAGCCGGTGACGCAACCGGGCCAGTGCCATGTCCCGGGAGGAGGCGAGAACGGGAGGCCGGGCCGGGGCGGCATCCGGGCGGTACTCGGCGTGCACGAGTTCTGCCAACAGGTTCGGTGCGGACGTACGCCGGAACGGCTGGCGACCGGCCGACTGCCTCCAGTAGTCCGCCCTGGCCGCCACGAACGGATCGGACGGGGTCATCACACCGCCTCGCGTGGTGCGGTCTGCATCGGTCGCGGCAGGGTGAGAGCGATTCATCGGAACTCCTCGACGACGAGAGCCGGCCTGTAGTGATTCGTCGAAGGTCCGGAGGATGGATGCACGAGATGCGGAGAAGCGAGGGTCCCCGCCTCAAACCCTTCGGATGCTCAGGAAGACGTGCATCCGCGGCACCGCCTCGAGGGGAATCCCGGGATATGTGGTCCTTGCGTCCTGGTCGGAGGCCCCGCGTCGCGGTCGTCAGTCCGCCCTTCCTCTCACACGCTCAGCCCCTGTCCGTGTTGGCGGGCGCGCTCGCCCGTGCCGGTGCCGATGTACAGTTCGCCAGCGCGCCCCTCTTCGAGCCGCTGGCCCGTTCGGCAAGCGCCCGATTCTTCCCGCTGACCATCACCCGGAACGCCAATACGGGTATCGCCCGCAGCACCCGCCAGGGGGCGCGGGAGGCAGAGCGTCTGGAGGAGTTCCTCGGTTCGACCCGCGACGGCGCCGTCGAGGCTCTGCTCACGCAGTCCCGACACCGCCGGGAGGACATGCTTTCGGACCCTGCTGAGGTGCTGGCCGGAGTACGGGCACTGCACGCTCGTCTTTCACCGGACTGGTACGTGGTGGACCAGCTGAGCTACCCGGTCACCCTGGCGCTCCACTGCCTCGGCCTGCGCTACGCCACGTTCTGTCCGGGGCACCCGACCTACGTGCCCCACTCGCCGGACACGCTGTTCGGAGTGCCGTACGCCTGGCCCCGCGCGATCCGGCCCTCCGAGGACCGTATCGCCCAACTGCGCCGAGCGGCGCGGGCGAACGACGAGGCCTTCACCGATCGGTTCGCGGAGGTGATCCGTACGCACGCACCCTCGGTGGAAGCACCCCGTCGGGCCTTCGCACTCGCGTCCCGGCATGCGGTGCTGTTCAACTACCCGCCGTTCGAGTGGCTTCCCAAGCACCCGCGGAGCAACACACGCTTCCTGTACGGGGGGCATTGCGTACCGGCCCAGGAGCCGAGCCCGGGCGCGGAGTGGGAAGGCGTCGTGAGCAGGCTGAGGAAGACGCACAGCCGCTTGGTGCTCGTGGCTCTCGGCACGTTCCTGTCGGCTCGCGACGACGTGCTGGCCACGGTCGTACGCGGCCTGCTCCGGGAGGTCCCGGAGGCCGCGGTCGTGGTCGCCGCGGGCGATCGTGCACCGTCCCTTGCCCATCTTTCGGCCCCGAATGTGTACGTCGCGGACACGATCCCTCAGCGGTGGCTGCTGGAACGGGCCGACGGCATGGTTCATCACGGTGGGAACAACTCCTTCACGGAGTGTGTGGCCTCCGGCACTCCGGCGCTCGTCCTGCCGTTCTCCAGCGATCAGTTCGCGATCGCCCATGACGCTGAGAGGGCGGAGCTGGCGATCTGCCTCGACCCCTCCCGGCTGGGTCCGCGCGAGGCGGGCGCCGCGATACGGAGACTGCTGGCGGAGTCTCCGGCCGGTCTGTCGCGCTGGACCCGGAGAGTAGGACTGCGTGGCCCCGACTGGATGGCCACCCGGCTGATGCGGACCATGGAGGGTGCGACGGCGGGTTGCTGAGCGAGGCCCTCGCGAACTCCCGGATCATGCACGCTCGTCCAGGAGGCAGGCGAGGGCCCTGAGCGCCCGTCTGGTGTGGCTCTTGACCGTCCCCAGGGGGAGGCCGAGGTGCCGTGCGACTTCCGGCTGTGTCAGATCCAGGTAGTAGGCGAGGAAGAGGACTTCACGCCGCCGGTTCGAGAGCCCCGCCAGTGAGGACGCCATGTGCACTCGTTCGACGGTTCCGGCCCCGACGTCAGGGTCCTTGGGGCCGGGTCTCACCATCAGGCGTCGTAACCCTTCGAACCTGCGCGCGGCAGCCGAGGACGCGTCCGCCGCCTTGTGCGCCGTGATGCCGTAGAGCCAGGGGCCGATGCCTCCTCGGCGAGGACAGTACCGACCGGAGTGGTGCCAGACGTCGGCAAACACCTGCTGTGCGACGTCCTCGGCGTCCTGGGGATCAACGCATCGGCGCCTGGCCCAGCGGATCACCTGCGGGTACCACTGGGTATAGATGTCCTCGAAGGAGTCTCGCACGGTATCGGTGTGCGCGGAGACTCCGGAATCGTTCTGGCAACAGCCGGACAGGTGCGAAACAGTGGGCTCGGACACGAGCCGTCTCCGGATGATCTCGGTGGACCAGGTGAGGGTCGCGATGCTGTCGGCCGTAGCGGGTCCCTCGGGACGAGGCCGCAGCGAAGTGGTGCCCGCGGATCCAGGTCACCACGAGGAGGCGGTGGGCGCCATCCCGTCCGGTCCGTTCGTGACGCGGGGAGTTCGGTGCCGAGGGCGTGCAGGCCGGAGGCGGGCGTCATCCGCTCCGAAGCAGACGGCGCGCCGGAGCGACAGGCGATTCGTTTACCAGGAACCCATGCCTCGTGCGAACGGCAGGTCCTGCCGGAAGGGATACCGGCCGACGCGAAGCGGCCTCCCTGGGGCCGCCGGTGTCAGCCCGGTCAGCACACGGCCCGGTTCCCCGGGGCAGACCCGCATGGCCCAACGCCCCCCGCACGCTGCCCCGGCGCCTCTGGTGCGGGGGGCGTCCGGACGGTAGGCAGGAGGGTGCCGTACTCCACCGTCGGATGAGGGACACATGCACGACCGCGACAGGGCGAGGACGACCGGAGCCGACAAGGACCGGGCGGTGGCCCGGCAGGCGGCTGCCGGGCCACCGGCGGCTCGGACGGGTCTCGCGGGGCTGCAGGCGACTGCCGGGAACGCCGCCGTGCTGCAGATGCTGCGGCGGGCCGGGGAGGTGGCCGAGGAGCGGCATCGGCACGGGGAAGGGTGCGGGCACGGGGAGCAGCAGGCCCAGGTGCAGCGGTCCGCCGTTCATGACGTGCTGCGGGGGCCCGGGCGGCCGCTGGACGAGAGCACGCGTACGGACATGGAGTCCCGGCTCGGTGCCGACTTCTCCGATGTACGGATCCACAACGGCGCGGCGGCCCGGTCCTCGGCGGCCGAGGTGGGGGCGCGGGCGTACACCTCGGGCAGCGACATCGTCATCGGGGAGGGCGGTGCGGACCGGCACACCCTGGCCCATGAGCTGGTCCATGTGATCCAGCAGCGCCGGGGGCCCGTCGCCGGGACCGACGACGGGGCGGGGCTGAAGGTCTCGGATCCCGCCGACCGGTTCGAGCGGGAGGCCGAGGCCACCGCGCAGCGGGTCATGGCGGGGCGGGCGTCCGGGGTGCACGACCCCGGGCCCGGCTCGGCGGCGCGTACGGGGCCCGGGGAGCCCGCCGCCGTGCAGCGGATCGTCAGGATCACTCCCGGCATGTACCTGCGGGGAGTGGACGCCACCGACCAGACGCTCACCGCGCCCCAGCTCCAGCGGTATCTGGCCCTCGCCGTGCAGGACGAGGTGGGCCGCGCCCAGAGTGTCGACGCCGGGGGCTCGTACGCGGCCGATTTCCGGGAGATCATGCGGAGGCTCAGGCCCGCCACCCTCGATGTTCCGGAGGCCCTCCGGCGGACCGTCGCCCTCGTCGACGCGGTCAACGCCTGTTTGGAGGGGCAGGAGACCTACGTCTCCGACTACAACCCGCCCGGCCACCCCGAAGGGCCCGGCGCCACGGTTCCGGTGCCCAACTCGGCCACCCGGTACGCGACGAGGCCGGACACCGGGGCCACCGGCTACCACCACTCGGATCTCTCCGGGAAGGCGGAGCCGTACTGGGGGGACGACGACATGATGCGGGAGAAGACCGGCCGGTCGCTCGGCCCGGTCGTCGCGGGAGGCACGGCCCCGCAGGAGCAGCCGAGGCTCCAGAACCACGCGCGGGGCGGGGGGAACCTGCCCCTGACACGGCTCACGATGAGGCAGGCCTTCGAGATGCTGCCGCGTCCGCTGCTCAACCTCATCTTCGATGTGCGCTACCAGTTGGAGGCACCGGACACGGGGCAGCAGCAGCCGGTGATCGACGAGCGGACCGAGGCGCAGAAGGCGGCCCGCGACAAGAGCCCCCACCAGCCCGGGACGCTGCGCAGCTGGCACCAGGACGACTACGGCCGGCTGCCCGACAACGGGTTCGACCCCGCCGCCGTCCCCGCACACGCCCAGGGGCTGCACCACCACTACGCCACCCACTCGCAGTCCGGTGCGGGCTCCTCCGTCCAGAACGCGGCCACCGCACCCCGCGGCTTCGCCGAGTACACCGGTACGGGGAGCAACTGGGAGCACAACGTCAAGGTGGTGCTGGACTACGTCAACAAGCGCGTCTACCTCACCCTGACGCACTACCAGTACTGGGCGCTGATCCCTCCCGAGGGCAGCGGCACCTACACGTTCTGGCAGGGGCCCGGCCAGAACCTGGAGGCCGCCCGGGCGGAGCTGGCCCAGCAGCCGCGCGGCGAGTCCGGGATCATGATGAGCCCCTGGCTGGAGATCGGCCTGTCCTGATCCGGGGAGGACGCAGGTCGGGGCGATGGCCGGGCCACCGGCGTCTCCTTTCCCCCCGCGGCGCATCGGCGTCCCCTTCCCTCCTCGGCACATCGGCCTTATCGGGCATATCTCGCATATAGCTCCATATCGTTGCTAGGTTTCCTCTCCGACGGAGTGCGGGGCAGGTCGTCCGCCCGCGCCACGCCCGTAGCGACGAGGGAAGCCCATGAGTCATGCCGAGGCGCCGGTGCGACCGGTGGCCAAGCTGAGCCTGCTGACGCTGACCGCGATGGTCGTCGGTTCGATGGTCGGGGCCGGGGTGTTCTCGCTGCCGCGGCGGTTCGCGCAGGAGACCGGGGTCGCGGGGGCGCTCATCGCGTGGGCCGTCGCCGGGACCGGGATGCTGATGCTGGCCTTCGTCTTCCAGGCGCTCGCCGTGCGGCGGCCGGACCTGGACGCGGGGGTGTACGCGTACGCGAAGGCCGGGTTCGGGGAGTACCTCGGCTTCTTCTCCGCCTTCGGCTACTGGGCCAGCGCCTGCGTCGGGAACGTCACCTACTGGGTGCTCATCATGTCGACGGTCGGCGCGCTGGTGCCGGTGCTCGGGGACGGCGACACCGTGGCGGCGGTGGTGGTCTCCTCGGTGGGGCTGTGGGGGTTCTTCCTGCTGATCCGGCGCGGGGTGAAGGAAGCCGCGGCGATCAACCGCATCGTGACGGTGGCGAAGATCGTGCCCATCGTCTTCTTCGTGATCCTGGCGCTCTTCTACTTCGAACCGTCCGTCTTCGCGGACAACTTCGGCGGCACCGACTACGCGGGCTCCCTCTTCGACCAGGTGCGGGGCACGATGCTCGCCACCGTCTTCGTCTTCCTCGGCGTGGAGGGGGCCAGCGTCTATTCGCGGCACGCCAAGCGGCGCGAGGACGTCGGCCGGGCCACGATCCTGGGGTTCCTGAGCGTCTTCGCCGTCTTCGCCTCCGTCACGATCGTCAGTTACGGGCTGCTGCCGATGGCCGAGCTCGCGGAGCTGCGGCAGCCCTCGATGGCCGGGGTGCTGGAGTCGGCGGTCGGCACCTGGGGGAAGGTCTTCATCAGCGTCGGGCTCATCGTCTCCGTGCTCGGCGCCTACCTCGCCTGGACCCTGATGGCCGCCGAGGTCCTCTTCGTCGCCGCCAAGGACCGGGACATGCCGCGCTTCCTGGGGCGGTCGGCGGCGGGGGACGTACCCGAGAACGCGCTGCTCCTCACCACCTGCCTCAGCCAGGTCGTCCTCGTCGTGACGCTCTTCTCCGCCGACGCCTTCACCTTCGCTCTGGATCTGACCAGCGCCCTCAGCCTGATCCCCTTCCTGCTGGCCGCCGCCTTCGCCGTGAAGGTCGCGGGGCGGCCGGAGCGCTGGGGCGCGGTGGGGCGCTCCACCCGGCGCGAACTCGCCGTCGCCGTGGTGGCGACGCTCTACACCGCGTTCCTGCTGTACGCGGCCGGGCTGAAGTTCGTCCTCGTCTCCTTCATCCTCTACGCCCCGGCCACCTTCCTCTTCGTCAAGTCCCGCCGGGAGCAGGGGCGCCGGCTCTTCTCGCCGGGCGAGGCGGTGATCTGCGCGGTGACGGTGGCCGGTGCGGCGGTCGGCGTCGCGGCGCTGGCCGTCGGCTGGATCGAGCTGTGAGCGCCCGTCCCGTACGGCTGAAGCCCCTGCGTCACCGCGTACGTCGTCATCGAGTGAAAGGCCCATCGTGAGCAGCAGCACCGACCCCGCCTCCACCCTCGGCGTCCACTCCGAAGTGGGGCGGCTGCGCAAGGTCCTGGTCTGCGCCCCCGGCATGGCCCACCGGCGGCTGACCCCCACCAACTCCGACGATCTGCTGTTCGACGACGTGATGTGGGTGGAGAACGCCCAGCGGGACCACGCCGACTTCGTCGACCGGCTCACCGAACGGGGGGTGGAGGTGGTCGAGCTGCACGACCTGCTCGCCGCCACCATGGCGATCCCGGAGGCCCGGTCCTGGCTGCTGGACCGGAAGATCGACGCGAACGAGGTGGGGCTCGGGCTGGTCGACGACACCCGCGCGTTCCTGGACTCCCTGACCCCGCGTCGGCTCGCCGCGTACCTGATCGGCGGGCTGGCCACCGCCGATCTGCCGGACGCGTACCGCTCGGCGTATCTGGGGCTGGCCCGGGAGGGCACGGGCGGGCGGGAGTACCTGATGCCGCCGCTGCCCAACACCCTCTACACCCGTGACACCACGTGCTGGCTCTACGGCGGGGTGACGCTCAACCCGCTCTACTGGCCCGCCCGGCACGACGAGACCCTGCTGATGAAGGCCGTCTACACCTTCCACCCGGACTTCCGGGGCTCGACGATCTGGTGGGGCGACCCGGAGAAGGACTGGGGCCGGGCCACCTTCGAGGGCGGGGACATCATGCCCGTCGGCAACGGGGTCGTCCTCATGGGCATGAGCGAGCGGACCTCACGGCAGGCCATCACCCAGGTCGCGGCGGCCCTGTTCGCGCAGGGGGCGGCGGAGCACGTGATCGTCGCCGGGATGCCGAAGCTGCGCTCGGCCATGCACCTGGACACCGTGTTCACCTTCGCGGACCGGGACATCGTGACGCTGTACCCGCGCATCATGGACGGGGTCCACACGTTCTCGCTGCGGCCGTCCGACCGGGCGCCGGGGATCGAGATCACGGACGAGGGCGCCACCCCGTTCACCGAGGTCGTGGCCCGCGCCCTGGGTCTGGCGCAGCTGCGGGTGATCGAGACGGGCGGGGACGTGTACGCCTCCGAGCGGCAGCAGTGGGACAGCGGCAACAACGCGGTGGCGCTGGAGCCGGGGGTCGTCTTCACCTACGACCGGAACACCCAGACGAACGCGCTGCTGCGGCGGGCCGGGGTGGAGGTCATCACCATCGTCGGCGCGGAGCTGGGGCGGGGGCGGGGCGGCGGGCACTGCATGACCTGCCCGTTGATCCGGGACGCGGTGGTGTTCTGACGGTCCGGCGGGGGCGGTTCGGTGGCGGGCTCGGTGGTGGTCCGGCGGTCCCGCCCCGCCGCTTCGGTCCCGGATGCGCTGGTGTTCCGACCGCCGCCAGGTCTACGGGCCCTGCGTCAGGCGGTGCAGCCTCAGCGCCAGTTGGATCTCCAGCGTGCGCGGCGGCTCGTTCCAGTCCGGGCCGAGGAGGCGGCCGATGCGCTCCAGCCGCTGCACCACCGTGTTCACGTGGACGTGGAGCAGCGTCTTGGTGCGGGTGAGGCTCGCGCCCTGGGCGAAGTACGCGTCCAGGGTGGTGACCAGGTCCGTGGAACGCGCCGCGTCGTAGTCCAGGACCGGGCCGAGCGTCCGGCGTACGTACCCGCCCAGGTCGGCCTGGTCGCCCAGGAGTACGCTGATGAAGCCCAGGTCCGCTATGGCCCCGCCGCTCCCGGTGTGGCCGAGGGCACGCAGGGCGGAGAGGCAGCGGGCCGCCTCGTCGTGGGCGCCGGGGAGTTCGGCCGGGCCGGTGGCGGGGCCCGCCGCGCCGACGGTGACCGGGCAGCCCGCCGCCTGGCCCAGTTCGGCGGCGAGCGACTGGGCGTCGGGGCCCGGGGTGTCGGAGGGGGCCACCAGGACCACGTGGTCGTGGTGGAGACCGGCCAGGCCGTCGCGGGTCTGAGCGCTGCGGGCGGCGGCGGCCAGCAGGCGGTGGCGCGGGGCCGCCTCGCCGTGGGCCACGAACACGCTGTGGCGGCGGCCCAGGTCGACGCCGAGGCGGCGGGCCCGGGCGGTGAGGGTGCCCGGGTCGCCGGTGCGCGAGAGCAGGTCGCCGAGGAGCTCTCCCCGTACCCGGTCCTCCGTCTCGGCCACCGAGCGGCGCAGCAGCATGAGGAGCGCGGTGACCACGCTGGCCCGCTCGAAGAGCAGCCGGTCGGCGTCCGCGAGGTCCGCCCGGCCGGTGAGCGCGATGGAGCCGAGGAGTTCGGGTCCGGCGAGGACCGCGCAGACCCAGGTGCCGTTGAGGGGGACGGCCCGGCCCCGGGCCCGGGAGGCGGCCACCGCCGGGGTGGGCGGGGGCTGGGGTCCGGTGCGGGCGCGGGCGAGTTCGGCGCCGTCCGCGTCGTGGATGAGGATGCCGCCGTCCAGGATGTCCGCGAGGGCGGCGGCCACGTCGTCGGCCCCGCCGCCGCGCAGGACGAGATCGGTGAGCTGGTCGTGGGCCTCCTCGGCCCGGCGCATCGCCTCGCTGTGGGTGCGGATGGTCTCGGAGGCGGCGTTGAGGTCGACGAGCGCGGCCCGGGTCTCCTCCAGCAGTCGGGCCCCGTCGATGGCGATGGCCGCGTGGTCGGCCAGCGAGGAGAGCAGAGCCACCTCCCCGGCGGTGAACTCGCGGGGCGCCCGGTCGGCGGCGTACAGGACGCCGATGATGCGGCTGCCGAGGCGCAGCGGTACGCCGAGGATCGCGCGCAGCCCCTCGTCCAGGACGGCGCTGTCGATGGTGGTGGTGTGGTGGAAGCGGGTGTCGGCCGCGTAGTCGCCGGTGGCGTACGGGCGGGCGGTCTGGGCGACGAGTCCGCCGAGCCCCTCGCCCATGCCGAGCCGGACCCGCTGGAACGCCTCGGCCACCGATCCGTCGGTGACCCGCATATAGGTGTCGCCCGCCGCGTCGTCGTTGAGGGAGAGGTAGGTGACGTCGGTGCCGAGCAGGAGTTTGGCCCGGTGGACGATGGCCCGCAGCACGGCGTCCAGGTCGCGGAGGGCGGCGAGGTCGCTGGCCGTGTCGAAGAGGGCGGTGAGCTGGGCCTCGCGGACCCGGTGCTGGCCGAGGGTGCGCCGGATGCGCAGCGCCACGGCGGTGGCCTCGGTGATCTCGGCCAGCTCGGCGGCGGGGGCGCCCGCCTCCCGGGCGGTGGCGGCGGGCCGCTCGAACTCCTCGGCCGCCGCGCCCTGCGCCAGCAGGTCGAGCAGCCCGCGCAGGGCGGTGGCGGAGTGCCGGGGTCCGGGGGCTGTCACGCCGGTGAGCATACGGTGGTCGCCTCCCGGGAGCCTGCGGACGGAACGGATGGGGTGGAGGGGGTGGATGGAACGGTCCTCCCCCGCTCCACCGAAGCGGTACGCGCCGCCGGAGCGGTACGGGGGAGGGTGCGGGATCAGCGTCCGAGCGGGACCGAGTCCTTGCGGGTGGCGGTGGCCGGAGCGGCCGGGACCGAACCGTCCAGGCCGTCCTTGGCCAGGTCGCGGCCCCGGGTCTCCTTCGCGATCCACACCGTCACCACGGTGACCAGGGAGGCGAAGCAGAGGTAGAGGGAGATCGGGACGGAGGAGCCGTAGTCCTTGAGCAGTTCGACCGCGATGATCGGGGCCAGCGCGCCGCCGATGATCGAGGCGAGCTGGGAGCCCATGGAGGCGCCGGAGTAGCGGACCTTCGTGTCGAACATCTCGGAGATGAACGCCGCCTGCGGCCCGTACATCGCCCCGTGCAGCAGCAGCCCGACGGTGACGGCGAGGACGATCACCGGGAACGACCTGGTGTCCAGCAGGGCGAAGAAGCCGAACGCCCAGAGCGCCATGCCGATCGCGCCGATCTGGGTGACGGGGCGGCGGCCGAGCCTGTCGGAGAGGGCGCCCCAGAGCGGGATGGTGACGAAGTGGACGGCCGAGCCGATCAGTACGGCGTTGAGGGCGGCGCTCTTGGACAGCTCCAGGTGCACGGTCACGTAGACGAGGAGGAACGCGGTGAGGATGTAGTACGAGATGTTCTCCCCGAACCGGGTGCCGATGGCGAGGAGCACCTCGCGCCAGCTCCTGCGGAACACCTCGACGACCGGGGGCTTCTCCTTGATGCCCGCCGCGGCCTCCTCCTGGGTCCGCTTCTGCGCCTCCAGGAAGACCGGGGACTCCTCGACGGAGATCCGGATCCACAGGCCGAGCATCACGAGGACGCCGGAGAGCAGGAACGGGATGCGCCAGCCCCAGGCGAGGAAGGCCTCGTCGGACTGGATCGCGGCGAGCAGCGCCAGGACACCGGTGGCGAGCAGGTTGCCGCCGGGGGCACCGGCCTGCGGCCAGGAGGCCCAGAAGCCGCGCCGCGTGTCGCCGCCGTGCTCGGAGACGAGGAGGACGGCCCCGCCCCACTCACCCCCGAGCGCGAAGCCCTGGACCAGGCGCAGGACGGTGAGCAGGATCGGTGCCCAGACGCCGATGCTTGCGTGGGTGGGCAGCAGCCCCATGGCGAAGGTGGCGCCGCCCATCATGAGCAGGCTGATGACCAGCAGCTTCTTGCGGCCGATCTTGTCGCCGTAGTGGCCGAAGACGACCCCGCCGAGCGGCCGGGCGGCGAAGCCGACCGCGTACGTCAGGAAGGCCAGGAGCGTGCCGACGAGCGGGTCGCTGCTGGGGAAGAACAGCGTGTTGAAGACGAGCGCGGCGGCCGAGCCGTAGAGGAAGAAGTCGTACCACTCGATGGTGGTGCCGACGAGGCTGGCCGCGACGATCCGGCCGATGCGGCTGGTGCCGGGCGGGGCGGAGGGCTGGGCGGAGGCTGGGGAACCCATGGTGAGTCACCGCGTTTCGTTGACAGGCGGGTCAGGGACGGGGGTGCGGGGGTGGTGCGGGCCGTGCTCGGTGTGCTCCCGGCTCCGGTGGGGGCCGGAGACGGGTGGAGGGGGGTCAGCGGGCGCCCCAGCCTCCGTCGACGGGGAGGGAGGCGCCGGTGATGTACGAGGTGTGGGGGCCGCAGAGCCAGAGGCAGACGGCGGCGACCTCCACGGGCTCGATCAGCCGCTTGATCGCGGACCGGTCCAGCAGCACGTCGGCCACCACCTCCTCCGGCGCGATGCCGTGGGCGGTGGCCTGGGCGGCGATCTGGCCCTCGACCAGCGGAGTGCGTACGTAACCGGGATCGACGCAGTTGCTGGTCACCCCGTGCGGGGCGCCCTCCAGGGCGGCCACCTTGCTCAGCCCCTCCAGGCCGTGCTTGGCGGCGACGTACGCGGACTTGAAGGGGCTGGCCCGCAGGCCGTGCATGCTGGAGACGTTGACCAGCCGGCCCCACCCGCCCGCGTACATGTGCGGGAGGCAGTGCCGCATCAGGAGGAACGGGGCGGTCAGCATCACCTGCTGGATCAGCGCGAACCGGTCGGGCGGGAAGTCCTCGATGGGCGCCACGTGCTGGAGCCCCGCGTTGTTGACCAGGATGTCCACCGCCCTCGGCAGCGCCCCGATCGCCTCGGCGTCGGCGAGGTCCACGACATGGGCCACCCCGCCGGTCGCGGCGGCGACGGCCTTGGCTCCGTCGGCGTCCCGGTCGGCGATGTGCACGAGGGCCCCGGCCCCGGCGAGCGCCTCGGCGGTGGCCCGTCCGATGCCGCTGCCGCCGCCGGTGACCAGGGCGGTGCGCCCGCTGAGGTCCACGGCGCGGGCGGCCCCCGCCGTGGGACCGGGCGCTGCGTGAAATTGGCTCGTCATGGCCGGAAACGGTAGAGACACCCGGCCGGACATCCCATGGCACCGATCGCCATAGTGGCGGCTGCCGGTATGGAGGCCGCCACCACTGCCTAACCGGTCAGCGGGCAGTACGTGAGCAGCTTCGCGGGGCCCGCCCCGGCCGGCAGCCTCAGCGTGCGGCTGGACGGCGGCCGTACGCCGTGGTCCAGCCAGCGTTCCAGCGCGGCGGAGGCCGAGCGGTGGCACGGCACCAGGGGGCGCACCCGGCCGGGGAAGGCGTCGGCCAGCGAGTCCACGTGCGTGCCCGCCTCGACGCGGTAGTACCGGTGGAGGTGGCCCCGGCCCTCTCGCCGCACCAGCTGCGCGTAGACGTCCGAGCTGCGGGAGATCGGCAGGAGCACGTCGTAGGTGCCGTGGAAGGTGATGAGCGGCTTGCCGATCCGGCCGGTGAGGGCGATCTCGGCGACGGCCTTGCGGACCGCCTCCGGCCGCTCGGCGTAGACGTAGTCGGCGTCGCAGGCCGGGGTCCCCGGGGCGCAGAACGGCGTCCCGGCCTCGGTCGCCCCGTCGAACTCCGGGTCCAGCTCCTCCCGGTAGATCCGCTGGGTGAGGTCCCAGTAGTACTGGTGGTGGAAGGGCCAGAGGAACTCCGAACCGGCCGGGTACCCCGCCGCCGTCATCGCACGGTGGGCCTGCCCGGCGCCCGCGCCCCCGGCCGCGTACGCCGGATAGTGCCGGAGCGCGGGCGGCAGGAAGGTGAGGAGGTTCGGCCCCTCGGTGCGCCAGAGGGTGCCTTCCCAGTCGATGCCGCCGTCGTACAGCTCGGGGTGGTTCTCCAGCTGCCAGCGCACCAGATAGCCGCCGTTGGACATGCCCATCGCCAACGTGCGGGTGGGCGGGCGCTGGTAGCGGCGGGCGACCACCTGGCGGGCGGCGCGGGTGAGCTGGGTGACCCGGTGGTTGCCTTCGGCCAGGGCGTCCCCGGGGGCCTCGCCGTCGCGGTGGAAGGCGGCGCCGGTCGCGCCCTTGTCGGTGGCGGCGAACGCGTAGCCGTTGGCCACCGCCCAGTCCCCGAACGCCCGGTCGTTGGCGTACTGCTCGCGGACGCCGGGCGCGCCGGAGACGACCAGGCCGCCGTTCCACCGGTCGGGGAGGCGGATGACGAACTGGGAGTCGTGGTTCCAGCCGTGGTTGGTGTTGGTGGTGGAGGAGTCGGGGAAGTAGCCGTCGATCTGGATGCCGGGGACGCCTCGCGGTGTGGCCAGCCCTTCCGGGGTGAGCCCCGCCCAGTCGGCGGGGTCGGTGTGGCCGGAGGCGACGGTCCCGGCAGTGGTCAACTCGGGGAGGCAGGAGGCCTGCTGGCGTTCAGCGCCGGGGACTTTCAGCGTGTCGACACGGAAGCAGTGGGCGGGGCGGGCGGTGTCCTGGGGCGGGGGCGCGGCGGTGGCCGGGGCGGCCGTCAAGGCGGTCAGCGCGGCGGCGGCGAGGGCGGCGGGGCGGAGCCGGCGGCGGGGGCGGGGGCGGTGCGGTGGGTGAACTGGCATGAGTTGGGCCTCCGTTGGGTGATCCGTTACGGGCAGGAGCCGGTGGCGATGGTGTAGTGGCCCGGCGGGGTCTCCTTGAGGGTGTGGGTCACGAAGGTGTTGTAGAGGCCGAGGTTCTGGCCGGAGCCCTTCGCGTAGGCGTAGCCGCCGGTGGTGGTGGCGCGGCCCGCGCGGACGTGCTCGTAGTTGCTGGCGGTCCAGCAGGCGGCGGGCTCGGTGGGCGGGTCCACCGGCGGCTCGGTGGGCGGCTCGGTCACCGTGCCGTCCAGGCCGAAGAACCGGGTGATCCAGTAGCTGGAGCAGATCGACGCGATGAAGTGCTGGGTGCCGGTGGCGCCGCACTGCTGGGGGCCGGTGCCCGGGGCGACCGGGGTGCCGTGGCCGATGCCGGGCACCCTGTTCACCTCGACCGCCGTCCGCCCGCCGGCCGTGACGTACTCGCTCCTGCGGGTGTTGTTCGGCGCGAGCGTGGAGGTGCGGTCCGGGGTCTGGCCGAGGCCGTGGACCGCCGTCCACTGGTCGCGCAGTTCGTCGGCGTTGCGGGGGACGACGGTGGGGTCGTTGTCGCCGTGCCAGATCGCGACCCGGGGCCAGGGTCCGGCGTACCCGGGGTGCGCGTCGCGGACGGCCTGCGCCCAGGCGGCCGGGGTGCGGTCGACGCCGGGGCTCATGCAGCCGAACGCGGAGATGACGTCGACCCCGCAGCCGTACGGGATTCCGGCGACGACCGCGCCCGCCGCGAACACCTCCGGGTAGGCGGCCAGCAGCACCGAGGTCATCGCCCCGCCCGCCGAGAGCCCGGTGACCTGGGCGCGGGCCGGGTCGGTGCCGTACGCGGAGGTGGCGTGGGCGACCATCTGCCGGATCGAGGCGGCCTCGCCCCGGCCGCGCCGGTTGTCGCCGGTCTGGAACCAGTTGAAGCACTTGTTGGCGTTGTTGGCGGTGGTGGTCTCGGCGTAGACGACCAGGAAGCCGTGCCGGTCGGCGAAGGTGTTGAGCCCGGAGTTGTCGGCGTAGAGCTGCGCGCTCTGGGTGCAGCCGTGCAGGGCGACGACGACGGGGGCGTTCGCGGGGAGGGCCGCGGGGCGGTGGACGTACATGGTCAGGGCGCCGGGGTTGGCGCCGAAGTTCGTGACCCGTTCAAGGGCGGCGGCCGCTGGGGGGACCGCCGCCCGGGCCTCGGTGGCCGGGGCGACGAGCGCGGCTCCCGTGGCGAGGGTGACGGCGGCGGCGAGCGCGGCGACGAGGCGGCGCAGCAGACGGCCGCCGCCTCGCGGCCGTCCGGTCCGTGCTGCTGGTGCCGGTGGTGCCGGGTGCGATGGCGTGACGTACGGCAACGTGACCTCCCGTGGTCCGGCGGCGGCACCGTCGGACAGCGCCGCCGAGGTCCGTCACCGTAGGAAGCACGCGGCGGGCCGGGTAATGGCGGTGCGCGCCACAACCCGGCCCGGAAGGGGGCGCCGCCACCCGTTGTGGGGGCGCGCGCCCGCTGCTACGGACGTACGGGCCCCGACGCCGGACGCACGGTCTCCGGCGGCAGCCGTACGGTCTCCGAGGCCGGACGTACGGCCTCCGGCACCAGCCGTACGGTCAGCTCCGCGCCCGTGGCCGCCCGGATCTCGTCGACGGTCACCCCGGGGGCCGGCTCCCGCAGCACGAAGCCGTCGACGGTGATGTCCAGGACCGCGAGATCGGTGACGACCCGGTGGACGACGCCCCGGCCGGTGAGGGGGAGCGTGCACTCCTCCACCAGCTTCGGTGAGCCGTCGCGCGCGGTGTGTTCGGTCACCACGATGACGTGCCGGGCGCCGTGGACGAGGTCCATGGCCCCGCCCATCCCCTTGACCACCTTGCCCGGGATCACCCAGTTCGCCAGGTCCCCGGTGGCGGAGACCTGCATGGCCCCCAGGACCGCCACATCGATATGGCCGCCCCGGATCATCGCGAAGGAGAGCGCGGAGTCGACGCAGGAGGCGCCGGGGAGGAGGGTCACGGTTTCCTTGCCCGCGTTGATGAGGTCGGGCAGGACCTCGCTCTCCTCGGGGTAAGGGCCCACGCCCAGCAGGCCGTTCTCCGAGTGGATCACCACCTCCACGCCCTCGGGCAGGAAGTTGGGGATCAGGGTCGGCAGACCGATGCCGAGGTTGACGTAACTGCCGTCGACCAGTTCGCGGGCGGCTCGGGCCGCCAACTGCTCACGCGTCAGCGCCATTTCAGGCCTCCACACGTACGGTACGGCGCTCGACGCGCTTCTCGGCCCACGGGTCGCCCGGCTCGACGGGGACGACCCGCTGGACGAAGATCCCGGGCAGGTGGATGTCGTCGGGGGCGAGTTCGCCGGGCTCGACCAGCTCCTCCACCTCCGCGACCGTAACGCGTCCGGCCATCGCGGCCAGGGGGTTGAAGTTACGGGCGGAGGAGTGGAAGCGGAGGTTGCCGTGCCGGTCCCCGACGGCCGCCCGGACCAGGGCGAAATCGGTGGTGATGCCCTCCTCCAGGAGGTGTGCCCGGCCGTCGAAGACCCGCCGCTCCCGGGGCGGTGAGGCGACGGCGACCGAGCCGTCGGCCCCGTACCGCCAGGGCAGTCCGCCCTCCTCGATCCAGGTGCCCGCACCGGCCGGGGTGTAGAACGCCGGGATGCCGGAGCCACCGGCCCGCAGCCGCTCCGCCAGGGTGCCCTGCGGGACCAGCTCCACCTCCAGCTCCCCGTGCAGGTACTGCCGGGCGAACTCCTTGTTCTCCCCCACGTACGAGCTGGTCATCCGGGCGATCAGCCCCGCCCGCAGCAGCAGCCCGAGGCCCCAGTCGTCCACCCCGCAGTTGTTGGACACCACCCGCAGCCCGCCCGCGCCCCGCTCCAGCAGGGCGTGGATCAGCACGCCGGGGATGCCGCAGAGCCCGAACCCACCGACCGCCAGGGACGCTCCCGGCCCCACGTCCGCGACCGCGTCCGCCGGGTCGGCGACCACCTTGTCCCTACTCATCCATCGGCCCTCCCGCCGCATCGACTGCGCACGAGACTAGGAACGGGCGACGGGGTACGGCGATGGCGTCCGGCCACACATCGCCGCCGACCCGGGTGGTGGCCGCGGCGGGGTCCGGCCCCGGGGGTCCGCCGCCCCGTACGGCCGCCGGATCCTACCGCCCCGCGCGCGCCCGCTCCTTTGCCAGCCACGGGCCGAACTCGCTCTCCAGCACCAGCCGTCCCAGCTTCCGGTACTCCTGGAGCACCGCCGTGACGAGCTGGTCCATGGTCAGCGGGGACCGGGACTCGGCGGCGAGGTAGGCGGCGGTCACCGCGCAGGCCCGGATCGAGCCGCCCGCCAGCTCGAAGCGGCCGGCGCAGAACTCCAGGTCGAGCGCGGGGTCGCGGGGGATAGCGGTGCCCAGGCAGCGGTCCCAGAGGGCCAGGCGCTGTTCGGCGTCCGGCATGGGGAACTCCGCGATCACGTCGAGGCGGCGGGTGAACGCCTCGTCCAGGTTGGCCCGGAGGTTGGTGGTGAGCACCGCGATCCCGTCGAAGGACTCCATGCGCTGGAGGAGGTACGCGGACTCCATGTTGGCGTGCTTGTCATGGGCGTCCTTGACCTGCGAGCGCTTGCCGAAGATCGCGTCGGCCTCGTCGAAGAGCAGGATGCCGTTGACGTCCGACGCCTCGACGAAGATCCGCTCCAGGTTCTTCTCGGTCTCCCCGATGTACTTGTCCACCACCGTGGAGAGGTCGACGACGTACAGCTCCATGCCCAGGTCCCGGGCGACGACCTCGGCCGACATGGTCTTGCCCGTGCCGGACTCGCCCGCGAACATCGCGATGACCCCGCGCCCCCGGCCCCCGCCCGGCCGCATCCCCCACTGCCCGAGCACCTGTTCGCGGTGGCGGGCGCGGAGGGCGAGTTCGGTGAGCTGGGTGCGGGTGGCCGGGGGCAGCACCAGGTCGTCCCAGCCGACGGCGGGTTCGATGCGGCGGGCGAGCCGCTCCAGACCGGCGCCGTTCTGGGCCCGGACCGCCGCGCGCAGGTCGTCCGCGTGGACCGGCCGCCGCTCCGCCAGCGCCAGCCGGGAGGCGACGGTGGCGGCCTTGCGCAGCTGGTCGGAGTCGAGCCGGTAGGAGGCGGTGGCCTCGATCAGGTGGTCGTCGGCCGTCGCCTCCGCCTCCGGCAGCCCGACGGTCCTGGCCGCCTCCGCGAGCGCCTGCCGCCACTGGTGGGACGCGCCGGTCGGGCCCGGGGGCAGCACGGCGACCGGGACGGGGCTGTCCGGGGTCCAGAGCGGGTCCCAGTTCTTCTTCCCGTACGCGATCAGGGGCGTGCCGCTCACCGCCGTACAGAGGGAGGCCAACAAGCGGGCACCCTCCGGGCGTTCGGGGGCCAGCGCTTCGAGCGGGCCGAGGACGACACCGCCGTGGGCGAGGCGGGCCTCGGTGGCCAGCGCCCGGACCAGCTCGCCGGTCCGTTCCCCGGCTGCCGCGAGGGCGGCGATGTCGACGACGAGCGGGCGGCGGCCCACGGCCCCGAGCGCCTCGACGGCCAGCCCTGAGGGGTCGCCGCCCCGGTCGAGCAGATGCACCAGACCGCTGCCGGTGGCGAGGGCGGCGGCGATGCGGCGGGCTTCGGGGCGGTCGTCCCGGGGGTCGGCAGGGGCGGGCACCTGGACCAGGCCGCGCAGCCTTCCGTCCGGTTCGTCGTCGCCGAGGAGATGGGCGGTGACCCGGTCGGGGGCCCTCAACGTGCGGGAGAGCAGGGGCCGTTCGAGGTCCGTGATCTCCAGCAGGCCGCCCGCCACGAGCGGGGCGGAGGGCTGGAAGCGGAATCGGCCGGAGCCCGCGGCGGGCAGCCCGCAGAGTTCCAGCGCCAGGCCGATGGCGGGCCTGCGGCGGGTCAGGTCGTCGTTGAGGTAGCCGTAGAGGCGCTCGAAACGGGGGTCGATGTCCGGCGCCATCGCGACCAGCAGGAGTTCGACGTCGAGCGGGACGAGGCCGAAGCTCCGGGCCAGCCGGTCGAGCCGGGAGCCGGGGTGCGGGGCAGGGGCCGATGGGGCGGTCAACTGCTCTGTCACGTACGGGAGTTGGTCCACGCGGTAGGCAGGTACCGGCGCGAACGCGTCCCGCGACTCCAGGATGCGTTCCACCGCCTCGGGCGTGAGGTACTGCCCCCGGTACGGGTCGTCCGGTTCCGGGTCGGTGGCGCGGCGGGCCGCCACCGCGTGGCGGACCCGCTCCTCGACGCGGGCCAGCCGCTCCCAGAGGATCTCGACATCCATCGCCTCCGGGACCGCTGGTGCGCTCTCGGTCACCGTCATCGCGCCGCACTCCCCCGCTTGCGCCGCCCCGGCGGCAGTTGCCTCTCCCGCTCGGCCGCGAAGCCGTCCGCCGGCAGGTCGCCGTCCGCCCCCTCGTACCGCAGCCGGCGGCCCGGGTCGTCGCCCGCCGTACCGTCCACGGCGGGCGCGGCCTTCATCACCAGGCCCTCGGTGACCGGCGGTCCGGCCGGGGCGCGTTCCCCGGCGAGCGGGGCGAGGACGCGCAGGTCGATCGCGGCCTTCAGCTCGCCGCCGAGCGCGGACCAGACGTCGGAGGCGGACGGGCCGTCGGTGCGCGGGCCAGCCGCCTCCAGCTCGACGGTGAGGCCGAGTTCGGCGAGGCTGCCGGTCAACATGCTTGCTGGCAGTACGTCATGGCGCATCAGGCAGCGCAACACCTCGGAGAGCAGCCGGTGTTCGTCCTGCGGGCGGTTGGTCCAGGCGGTGACCAGATAGGTCAGCTCGAACCAGCGGGGCGGGGTGCGCCAGCCGATGACCATCCCGTTCTCGTCGTGCTCCTCGGCCGTGCCGGTCCGCCGTCGGCCCGCGTTCTCGCGGATGCCGTGCAGGAAGATGCTGATGGTCGGGGCGTTGCGGCGGGCCGACCAGTCCTTGGTGGGCGCGTCGAAGACCAGGTCGACCCCGCTCTCCTGGAGTCCGGCGTCGACCAGCAACAGCCGCAGCCCTTCGTCGACTTCGTGGATCATCGGCGGATCACCTCGTCCGGCGGGGTGATGGTGCCGAGCACCACGAGGAAGTCGGTGGTGACCGGGGAGAAGCCGGGGCCCTTCGCCGTGATCGTGCGCGGACCCGTCCGATCCTTGGGCAGGATCAGCAGCTGGGCGATGAACGTGCCGTCCGGGTTGGGGAAGGTCGGCGCGGCGGCCGCCGTGAGGCCCGGGTTCCAGCTGAGCTTCACGGGCGCCCCCGGCGGGAAGTCCTTGCCGCGCACCGAGGTGACGAAGCCGGGCTTGCCGACGGCGGGCACCGAGACGATCCGGGGCTGGAGGATGCGCAGCGGGATGCGGGAGACGTTGTCGCTCCGGTCCGCGTCCGTGCCGGTGGTGGTGAGGGTGGCCGTGATGGTGGTGCGCAGGGCGCGGTCCGGGGAGAGGACGACGCGTACGACGGTGGACGCGCCGGGCGCCAGGTCGGGCAGCGCGCACTGCCCGGCCGTGCAGCCTGCGGGGAGCGGGCCCGCCGGGATGTTCCCGGGGAGCCCGAGGCGGAGCCGCAGGCCGGTGGCGAAGGCGTTCGCGCCGTTGCGCACGGTGTACGTGACGACGACCTTGCCGCCGACGTACCCGGGGCTGGGCTGGGCCCGCACCACGACTCCGGGACCGGCCAGGGGCGCGGGCGGGAGCGGGGCCGGGGGGCGCGGGGCGGGCGGGCGCGGTGACGGCGGCGGGGGCGGGACGGGCGCGGTGGTGGTGGGCGTGGGGGTCGGGGTGGGCGGCGCCGTGGTCGGCGGGGGCGTGGGAGGCGTCGGGGTCGGGGTGGGCGGTGTCGGGGTCGGGGTCGGCGGGGGGACGTCCTGGACCGGTACGAGGGTGCCGGTGGCGTTGTCCGTCGGGTTCGGGTCGAGCACGGCGCCGGTGACGGACCAGCCGACCGGCTGGTCGCCCCGGGTCACACCGGTCAGCCGGGCGGTGATCTCCACGCTCGCGCCGGGCGGGACGGTGCCCAGGTCGCACTGGGGTGAACCCGCCCCGCAGCTGCCGGATGCGGTGGTCAGCTCCTCCAGCCGTACGCCGGGCGGGGCGTCGGCCGTGAACGTGGTGCGGGGCGAGGGCGAGGGGCCGCGGTTGACCACCGTGACGGTCACCTCGACCGAGGAGCCGACCTCCACGGCGGGCCCGGTGGGCGGGGCGGTCACGGCGAGGTCGACGGACTGCTGGTAGCTGGGCTCCTTCTGGCGTCCGGCGTGGTCGTTCTCCAGGGGCGTCAGCTCTCCGGAGGCGAGGTCGAGGACGGAGAGCTGCTCCATCGAGTTGACCGGCTGCTCCCGCCGGGAGGTGAGCACAAGGTGGCTGCCGTCCGGGGACCAGGCCACGTCGCGGGGCTGGAAGGGGCCGGTGGCCGTGGTGTCGGGGATCTGCTGGTCGCAGCCGTCGGGGTTGTCCCGCTGGGAGGAGGGGAGCACGACCCGGCAGCCGCCGCCGCGCAGCGGCTTGATCAGGACGCCCGCCCGCTCGTTGATCCGGCCGCCGCCGTCCTTGCGGTTGAAGGCCACCCGCGTACCGTCCGGGGAGAACGCCGGGCTGTCGTCGATGACTTCGCAGTCGCCGTAGCAGATGGTGGAGCTGAGGTCGCGCTGCTGGTCGAGCCGGTCCGCCGGGACGGTCCAGATGTGCTTGTTGCCGCCGTGGCCGTTGATCACCTGCGTACGGGTGAAGGCGAGGTTGAGGCCGTCGGAGGACCAGGTCGGCTGGGCGTCGCCGCCCTGCTGCTGGCCCTCGGGCGGGCGGATCTCGTCGAGGATCGCGCCGGTGGCCACGTCGGCGATGAGGATGCGGCCGGGGCCCGCCGCCCCGCCGACGCCGCCGGGCGAGGTCCGGGTGAACGCCAGTTTCGTGCCGTCGGGCGAGAAGGTGGGATCGGTGTCCCAGTCGCGCTCGCCGCGTCCGGCGAGCGGCAGGGCGGCGCCGTTGGTGCCGTCGGCGTCGACCATCCAGATGCGCTGGATCCGGGCGTCGGCGGGGCCCTCGAAGCGGGTCACGACGATACGGCGGCCGTCGGGCGTGTAGTTCTGCCGCTCGGTCCACGGGTCGAAGCCGGGCGCCGGGGTGAACAGCGGGTCGTTCGCCGGGTCGGTGTTGGTTCGGGCGGCCGGGTCCTCGCGGAGGATGGTGAAGCCGAGGTCGCGGGGGTCGGAGCCGTCCTGCCGTACGTCCTGGAGCGTCACGGTGGTGGCCGCGTCGGCGGTGATCCGGGTGACGACGACGGAGCCGGAGTCCGGCGGGCCCAGCCAGGTGGGCGGGCCGACCTTGCGGTCCTCGGTGAGCAGTTGCTCCGGGGTCTCGTCGGTGAAGGCGGTCACCCGGTAGACGTGGTCGAAGTTGTCGCAGCCGCAGACGTGGAAGGGGCTGAGGAAGAGGAGCTGGTCGCCGTCGGGCAGCCAGGAGACCCCGTGGCTGCCCCACTCGGCGTGGCCGCCGACCAGCAGCGGCCGGTCGGTGCCGATGCCCTCGGTGACGCGGAGCCGGTTGCCCTTCTCCGGGTCGGGGTCGGTGATGTGGGTGTACGCGACCCGGGCGCGGTGGGTGTCGTCGTCGACCGGGTTCCAGGACGGGTCCTTGGCGTCGCCGGGCGGGCCGTCGCTGATCCGGGTCTGCGGGCCGCCGGCGAAGGCCCGCTCGTATATCTGCCAGCCGCGTGCGATGTCCCCGTCGCAGGCGTACGCGATGCGGCTGCCGTCCGGCGAGAAGGTCGGGGACTCCTCGTTGTCGGGAGTCGTGGTGAGCCGCCGCAGGTCCGAGCCGTCGATGCCGACCGCCCACAGGTCGCGCTGGGTGGCGCCGCCGGGGCCGCCGGGCTCGGCGGAGTCGAAGACCACCGTCCGCCCGTCCGGGGAGAGTTCGGGGTTGCCCGCGTCCCGGTCGGTGGTGAGTCTGCGTACGGTGCCGTCCGCGTCGCGCACGTACACCTGGGGGCGGACGCTGTCGCGGAGGCTGGTGAAGACGAGGACGTCACCGCGGGCGGAGGGGTCCTGGTCGTAGTGGGCGGGGCCGTCCCCGAAGAGCGGCGTGGTGGCCTTCGGGTCCGTGACCCGGCCGAGGCTACGGTGTTCCGTACCGGCGAAGGCGATCCGCCCGGCCTGCAGCGGGTCGTCGGCGGCCTCGGCGGCGACCGCCTGGCGCGCCCCCTGCGGAGCGGCGGCCGAGCCGACCACCAGCAGCGGCGCCAGCAGCACCACCGCGCCCGCCAGTCGGCCCCACCGGGAATGCTTCCACCGGGGTTGCTTCGCCGGGCCAGCAGTGCCGGTCACGGCCCACCTCACAGTCTGTCGATGACACTCCACGCTCCACACTTCCTGTCGAGCATCGCGCCCGCGCGGGCAGGAGAACAGGCCCCGAGTACCCGGAGCGGGGGAAGGGACCGCTGCCCTTTGCGGCGCTCCCCCACCCCCGACTCCGGTTCCGGGGTGCTCAGATCAGGCCGTGCCGCATCGCGTATCCCACCGCGTGGGCGCGGTTGCGCAGGTCGAGCCGGGTCGCGACCTCGTGCAGCACGTTCTTGACGGTGCGTTCGGAGTACGAGGTCTTCTGCGCGATCTCCGCCGTGTCGTACCCCTCCGACACCAGCCGGATCATCTCCGCCTCGCGGGCGGTGAGGGTGGAGAGGGTGAGCCCGCGCGGGTCCAGGACGGTCCGCTGGAGGCTGCTGACATGGTCCAGGAGCTTGCCGAGCAGATCGCCGGGGAGGACGCCCTCGCCGTTGGCCATCGCCTTGACCAGATGGATCAGCCGGTCCTGGTCGGCCTCGCCGCGCCGCAGCACGGCGGCGACCCCGCACTCGATCATCGTCTGGAGCGCGCCCGACTCGAAGAAGCCGACGACGAGTCCGGTGCGGGTGGAGGTGTTGCGCTGGAGGCGGTGGAGGAGCTGGACGGTCTGGTCGTCCACCATGTCCACCACCACCAGGGAGACTTGGGCCCGGTCGGCCTCGGCCTCCGGTATCAGCTCGATCTCCGGGCGCATACGGAGCTGGTGGATCATCCCGGTCTGGAGGATCAGGTCCTCCGCGTAGACCGCGACGGTGACCCGGCCGCCGGTGCCGGTTCCGGTGCCGGTCGCCGTTCCCGTACCGGTGGCTGTTCCCGTGCGTACTCCCGTGCCGGTGCGTGCGCCTATGCCCGTGACGGTGCTGGTGCCGGGGCCGGTCGAGGCGCCCGTGCCGGTGCTTGTGCTTGTGCTCGCGCCCGCGCCTGTCGCGTACCGGGCGGCCCGCTGGGCCGCGTCGGGCCTGCGGTACTGCCCGCGCTCGGTCGTCCTGCTCTTCGTCTCTGCCGTTGTCATCGTTCCGCGCCGTCTTCCTCAGGTACTGCCGCCCGATATGCCTGGTCCACTCCCGAAGTTGCCCGTCTTCGGCAGGGGGCGCGGGCCCGGGGCGGGGTCGTCGGGCCCCCGGGCCGGTGTGCGTTCGGGGCACCGGCCCTGCCCGCCCGTTGCCCTCGCGACCCTGCTGCGCAGCCGCCCGGGCGGCTTACGGTCGCAGGGTGACCACATCTGCCGAACTCGAAATGCCCACGGTGACGGTGTCGCCCGGCGGTACCGCGACGACGACGCTGACCGTGCGCAACGACGGTGACATCGTCGAGGCCTACACGCTCGAAGTCGTCGGCGACTGCGCCGCGTGGAGCACCGTCGAGCCGGCCCGCGTCTCGCTCTACCCGGGCACCTCCGAGACGGTGACCCTCACCTTCGCCCCGCCCCGCTCGCACGAGGTCCGGGCGGGCGAGACCCCGCTGGCCGTCCGCGTCCTGCCCGCGGAGCACCCGGAGTCGGTGGTGGTCCCGGAGGGCACGGTCACCGTGGAGCCCTTCCACGAGCTGCGCACCGAGCTGGAGCCGCGCCGCCGCCGGGGCTGGCTGGGCGCCCGCTTCCGTACCGCAGTGCAGAACAAGGGGAACACCCCCGTCGACGTCACCCTGACGGGCAAGCAGGACGGGGAGGAGCTGCGGCTCGGCTTCACTCCGGCCCAGAAGCGGCTGGAGCCCGGCGAGTCGGCCGAGATGAAGCTGAAGGTCCGCGCGACCAAGCTGATCTGGTTCGGTGAGCCGGCCACCTGGCCGTTCGAGGTGCAGGCCGCCGAGGCCGACGCGCCCGTCGAGGCCGCCGAGCCCGCCACCGTGGGAGCCACGGGGGCCGCAGGGGCAGCGGGTTCCGTCGGCGCCAAGGAGCCCACTCGCCCGGAGCCCGTACGGCAGGAGCCGGGCAGCCCCGACCTGTTGCGGCCCGAGCCCGTCCCCGGCGAGTTCCTCCAGCTGCCGGTCCTGCCCAAGTGGCTGCTGATCGTGCTGGCCGCCCTGCTGGCGCTGCTGCTCGCCTGGTTCGCCCTGGTCCGGCCCGCGGTGAAGAGCACCGCCAAGCAGGCGGCGACCGAGGCCGCGCAGGAGGAGGCCGCCCGCGGCGAACAGCAGCAGGGTTCGGCCACGCCGGGCGGCCCGGACAACCCGGCGGGAGGCCAGGGGCAGGGCACCGGTCCGGACGGCCAGGGCACGCCCGGTGGCAACGGCGGCTCCGGTACGGGACCGGGAACAGGCACCGGTCCGGGCGGTACGGGCACCGGGGGCACCCAGCAGAGCTCCGCGACGATCGACGTGGAGAGCCAGGCCGGCGGCCCCGAGGTGGCGGAGACGTACCAGGTTCCGCAGGGCAAGGTGTTCGGGATCACGGACCTCGTGGTGGCGAACTTCCAGGGCGACGAGGGGGTGCTGACCATCTCCTTCGGAGAGCGGAAGATCACCACCATCGCGCTGGAAACCTTCCGCAACCAGGACTATCACTGGGTCACCCCCATTCAGATTCCGGAGAACGCCACGGTCACCGCTGCCGTCACCTGCACCAAGCCCGGCACCCCGGCGACCGGAACGCAGGCTTCGGGCTGCCATCAGGTGGTTAACGTCAGCGGTGTACTCAGCGATCTCGCACGGTAGAACACAGCGGAAACAGCGCCGGGCCCCCTGCGCCGCCGCCTTTCGGTGGCGGCAACGCCTTTCAGTGACGACAAGAGCAGAAACCGGCCCCCGGGGGAAACCCGGCGTGCCGAGTGGTGGCGGATTCATCCTCCCGAATACGCCAAAGGTCTACACCAGTTCGGTCACCTGTGACGCCCGGCATCCCGAGAAGAATATCCGGTTCCGGCGGTCCGGGTCACGAACGGACCTGTTCAGAGCCGTTCCTGACGGTTCGGGGAGAGACAGCGGGCGCCCGATCGGAACCATCGGTCGCCCGCTTCCCTCCTCGGAAATCGGTGGGACGACCACACCTTCTGGGCGCATTCTGGCCGAATCCCGCCACACCACGGAGATTGCCGGGTCACCCCCGTACGCAATTGGGCCACTCCGCGTTCATCCACAAAAAGAGATACCGAACACACTCCCCCGACGAACCGGAATCCTTCCCTCCGGGGAATCCCGCGGCCAATCCGCCACCGCGGACCGGACCGGAACTGTTCCGTGATCCGCTGTTCGCCTCTCCTTCGTCCCGGCCCTGTCGGAATACGCCCCTCCCGACGGTGGCGTGCGTGAATCCGGCGCGTGGCGCGGGCGGTCCGCCGAGGGCAGCGTTCACCGCCGCGGGGGTGCCCGGGAAGGCAGCGCCCTTGCCCCGCGCCCAGGACTTCCGGACCTACTCCCCGTCACCACCGCCGGGCAAGACTGGCCGGTGAACGAGTGACCACCCCGAAGGAGCGAGCATGCCGTCGTACCTCACCCCCGGTGTATACGTGGAGGAGGTGCAGTCCGGAGCACGGCCCATCGAGGGAGTCGGCACCGCGGTCGCAGCCTTCGTCGGCTTCGCCGAGACAGGCCCCTTCCACCAGCCGACGCTGGTGACCAACTGGGACCAGTACGTCCAGACGTTCGGCACCTTCACCGCCGACACCTACCTCACCCACGCCGTCTACGGCTTCTTCGCCAACGGCGGCGGCGCGGCCTACATCGTGCGCATCGGCGGCCCCGCCCAGGGCTCCTCCGGCTCCACGGGCCCCGGCGCCGTCGCCCCCGCCCCGGCGCCCGTCGCGCTCGGCGGCTTCCTGGTCTCCGCCAAGTCCGGTACGGGCGACGGCCTCTCGGTCGAGATCGCCGACGCCGAGGGCGAGAACCCCCCGGAGGACCGCTTCAAGCTGCTGGTCCGTCAGGCCGGCAAGGTGGTGGAGACGTACGACGTCTCCACCCGCAAGAACGTCAAGGGCTACCTGGTCACCCAGGCCCGCGACTCCAAGCTGATCCAGGTCGCCGAGCAGCCCGGCACGGCCCAGAGCCGCCCCGAGAAGCAGACCGTCGCCCTGGCCCCGGCCACACCCGCCCCCGGTTCCGGTGTGGCGCGGCTCGACGCCTCGGAGTACGTCGGTGACGCCGCCGCCCGTACCGGGTTCGCGGGTCTGGAGGCGATCGACGAGATCACCATGGTCGCCGTCCCGGACCTGATGAGCGCCTTCCAGCGCGGCGAGATCGACGCCGAGGGCGTCAAGACCGTGCAGCTGGCCGTCATCTCGCACTGCGAGCAGATGGGCGACCGGGTCGCCGTCCTGGACACCCCGCCCGGGCTCAACGCCCAGCAGGTCCGCACCTGGCGCAACGACGAGGCCGGCTACGACTCGCGCTACGCCACCCTCTACTACCCCTGGGTCAAGGTCTTCGACCCGGCGAGCGGCCGCAACTCCCTGGTCCCGCCGAGCGGTCACGTGGCCGGTGTCTGGGCGCGCAGCGACGGTGAGCGCGGAGTCCACAAGGCCCCCGCCAACGAGGTCATCCGCGGTGCGGTGGACCTGGAGATCCGGCTCAGCAAGGGCGAGCAGGACCTGCTGAACCCGATCGGCGTCAACTGCGTCCGGGCCTTCCCGGGCCGGGGCATCCGCATCTGGGGCGCCCGCACCCTCTCCTCCGACCCGGCCTGGCGCTACCTCAACGTGCGCCGGCTCTTCAACTACCTGGAGGAGTCCATCCTCCTGGGCACCCAGTGGGTGGTGTTCGAGCCGAACGACGACCGTCTCTGGTCGAGCATCCGGCGCAACGTCACCGCCTTCCTCACCGAGGAGTGGCGCCGCGGCGCGCTGTTCGGCCGCACGGCCGAGGAGGCGTTCTACGTCCGGTGCGACCGGAGCAACAACCCGCAGGAGTCGATCGACCTCGGTCAGGTCGTCTGCGAGATCGGGGTCGCCCCGGTGAAGCCGGCGGAGTTCGTGGTCTTCCGGCTCTCGCAGTTCTCCGACAGCACCAGCCTCGTCGACGAGTGACCCTCGCAGCCCCTTTCCCCCACCCACAGCACCATCGCAACCGGAACAGGTGACACACAGTCATGGCAGAGGGCGACGCTCTTTCCACCCACGTCTTCGGCGTGCAGCTCGGCGGCTATCTCGTGGAGTCCATCCAGGAGATCAGCGGGCTGACCGTCGAGGAGGAGGTCGTCGAGGTCCGTCAGGTGACCTCCGACGGCAAGCAGATCATCCGCAAGCAGCCGGGGGCGCGCCAGGCCGGTGAGGTGACGATCACCCGCGGGCTCGACAAGAGCAGCGAGTTCACCACCTGGATCAAGGAGACGCTCAACAACGGGGCCGTCGACACCGCGCGCCAGAACCTCACGATCGAGATCAAGGACTCGACCGGTGAGACCGTCCGGCGCATCCAGCTCATGCAGGGCTGGGCCTCCAAGTGGGAGGGCCCCTCGCTCAAGGCCGGCGAGTCCAGCGCCGCGACCGAGACGGTGACCATCACCTTCGAGGAGATCGTGGTCGAATGAGGCGCCGCACCGTCTCGCCGGGCAGCGGCCTCGAAGAGACCCTCGACAACCTGGCCGCGGCGGCCGCCGCACGCCAGGAGGCTCCGGCCGCCGCGGCGCCCGCGGCGGCGGCCCCCGCCCGCGCACCCCAGCGCGAACGGGAGTCCCTGCAGACGGAGTTCGCCTTCGAGCTGCCCCGCGGGTACGTGGACGACGAGGGCCAGGTGCACCGGCACGGCACCATGCGGCTCGCCACCGCCCGGGACGAGCTGCGCCCGCAGATCGACCTGCGGGTGAAGGAGAACCCGGCGTATCTGTCGGTGGTGCTGCTGAGCCAGGTGATCACCCAGCTCGGCACGGTCACCGATGTGCACGCCGGGATCGTGGAGCGGATGTACGCCACCGACGTGGCGTTCCTCCAGGACTTCTACCGCCGGATCAACAGCGAGGGCCACACGCACGCCGCGGTGACCTGCCCGCTCTGCCACGGCTCGTTCGAGGTGGACCTCTCGGGTGGGCGCCTGGGGGAATCGTGACGTACGCGCTTCCCCGGTTGCGGGAGGAGATCGCGTACGTCGCCTACCACTTCCATTGGCAGCGTGAGGACATTCTCGACCTCACCCACGCGGAGCGTCAGCAGTGGGTGCGGGAGATAGCGCGGATCAACACCCGCGTCAACGAAGGCGGGTGATCGTGTGGGGTTCGGGGACTGGCTGCGCCGCCGGACGGACGGGCCGGGGGCAGGTGTCGCTGATGCGGTTGCCGGTCCGGTTGCCGGTTCCGGGGGTGATGCTTCGGCTGGTGTCGGGGCTGATGCTGCGGCTGAGGTCGGGGCCTCCGCTTCCGGCGGTTCCGCTTCCGGTTCCGGCGGCTCCGGCGGTTCCGACTGGGACGGGGGGTGGCGTCGGGTCGCCCCGCCCGCGGTGACCGTCGCCCGGTCCTCGATCGGGGTGAGCGACGGCCTGCGGTTCCGGTCCCAGCTCGCTTCGTGGCAGAACCCCACCCTCGGCGGCGAGTTGGGCCACGCCGTCATGCCGTCGGCTCCCGTGGGCCTCATCCACGGCGTCGCCCGCCCGGGCGTCCCGCGTTCCGCTTCCCCCGGGGGGCCGCTGCTGCTGCGGGCGGCCCGTCCGGAGGCGGAGGGCGAGCCGGGCGGGGCGGCGGGGACCGCTGCGGGCGAGCTGCCCGCGGCGAAGACCGTACGGACGGTACGGCCGAAGGCCACGCCGACCGTGCAGCGCACGGCGAAGGCGACGAAGGAAGCGCAGACCGGGGGCGCTGCGGCTCCGGCTGCTCCGACGGCTTCTGCTGCTCCTGCGCCCCCTGCTGCTCGGGAAGGTGCCGGGGCTGCGGGCCCGGACACGAGTGCCTCTTCGGCTGCGGAGCCCGTACCGGCTTCGGCTTCGGCTTCGGCTTCGGCTTCGGCTTCGGCTTCGGCTTCGGCTTCGGCTTCGGCTTCGGCTTCGGTACAGCGTGCGCGGCCTGCCGCTGTACGTCCTCGGCACACCGCACCACCGCTGATCGTGGCCCGGCGTCCGGCGATGCGGCTGCGGCAGATCACGGGGGTGGCGCCGAGCGGGCCGGCAGCCCCGGCTCCCAGCCCCGCAGCCGCCCCGACTGCCTCTTCCGTACCTGCAGTGCCTGCAGTGCCTGCCGTGCCTGCCGCTCCCGCTGCGGCCGCCGCTCCCTCCTCACCTGCTGGTGCCGCCCCCGAGGCCGTACGTCCCGCCCTCGGCAAGCCTCTGCGCGAGATGCCCTCCGGGGCCATCCCCGCCGCACCGGCAGGGCAAGGGCAGGCCTCACCAGCTGCCCCGGCAGGGCAGGACGCGGCGGCCATGCCGGTGCTGCAGCGCCGGGCGGCGGAGACAACGGCAGCGGCTGGGCCCACCTCGCCCGCTGCCCCGGCACCGGAGCAGCGGGTGGTGACGAAGACGCCCCGCACCTCGCCCGCCGCACCGACGCCCGTACAGAAGGCTCCGGCCACGGGCTCGACCCAGGCACGGGGGCAGGCGCAGGGGCCGACGTCCGCCGCCGCAGCACCGCATGAGGTTCAGCGCCGGGCCGATGCCTCCGGTTCGGACTCCGGTGCCCGCGCCCGTACGCGTGGAGGGATCGGTACGCCGCTCCCCTCGCTCCCGTCGACCGCCCGGCTCCAGCCCGACGCGCCCCTCCTCGGCGACCGCCGCCGTACGCAGCCGGGCCCCTCGGCCACCCCGGGCACCCCGGCTTCTCCGAGCGGCACGCCCCCGCAGACCTCCGCCACGCCCCCGAGCGCACCGACCACCCCGAGCGCGCCGCCCTCGATGCCGGTGCGCTCGTCCGCCGCGCCCGTACAGCGCGCGGCGGACGGCGGACACCCCCACTCCCGTACGAGTACGCGTGTCAGTACGGCCCCGAGTACGCCCGCACCCGGCGCCACCGCCTCCCCGGCCGCTCCCCCGGCGCCGGTCCGCATCCGGAACATCGGCCCGCGGCCGCGCCCGGGGCAGACCGCCGCAGCGCCACTTGCACCCACCGTCCAGCGGGCACGCACCCTGCTCTCGGGCAGGACGCTGGAGGTGAACACCGGTTCCGCCGAAGGATTCTCGGCGGTACCGGCCACCACGGCCGACGGCACCACGGCCCGCCCGGTCGTGGCGGCCACCTGGCGCCGCGACGTTCAGCAGCCGGCCCACGGATCCCCCGGCCCGCCCCCGGGTGCTCAGGGCTTTGCGCCCCCATCGGCCGCAGGCGCGCAGCCCGCCGCCCTCCGGCACAGCTCGGCGTCCGCCGCCCCGCCCCACCTGACCACCCGCACCTCCGGCCCGGCCGCCGCACCCGCGTCCCCGGCAGCAACCCCGGCGCCCGGCGCCACCGTCCAGCGCGCCGTGCACGCCGCCTCCGCCTTTACGTCCCGGCGGGCCTCCGGCGGCGGAACCGGCCCGCAGCAGGCCACCACCGCACCCCAGGCCACGCCGACCCGCAAGACGCCCAGGCGCAAGGCGGACCGCACCCGTAAGGCAGACCGCACTCGTAAGGCGGACCGCGCCACCGCGAAGCCCGCCCAGAACAGCTCCCCCGCCCCGACCCCGGTGACCGCCCCGGCCCCGGCAACGCACGCGCACGCGCACGCCCCTGGTGGCGTGCTCCAACGGCTCGTACGGCGGCGATCCGCGCCCAGCTCCGTACCCACGGCCGCGGCACCCTCCAGCCCGGGCAGCCCGGCCGCCGAGCAGGCGCCGATGCCTCCCGCGAAGGGCTCCGGCCACCACGGCTCGCAGCCGCCCGCCGTCCAGCTCGCCGCCTCGGCCTCCGCCGCCGCGCCACGCACACCGACCCTGCCGTCGATGCCCACCGCGACATCCCCGGCAGCCGCGCCCGCACCGCAGCACGCCCCGACCACCGCCCCGCGCACCCCCGCCACCGCGACCACCCGCCACCGCCCGGTCCCGGTCGTCCGCCCCCATCCCCCCGCACCGGCCCAGCACGGGGCCATCGTCGTCCCCGTCCAGCGGATGCCCCTGCCGGTCGTGCCCGACCCGGCCGGTCCGCCGCCCGCAGGTCCGGCCCCCGGCGGCGACGCCCCCGCGTACGGGCCACAGCCCCTCTCCGTACGGGTTCCGCCGCGCACGCCCTCCCCGGCCCGCGGCGCGAGTGGTCCCGGCACCACGCACCGGCAGCCGCCGACCCAGGCCCAGGCGCTCCAGCGCGCGGCCGCCCAAGCGGGCCTCACCGGCGTCCCGGTGAAGGCGGTCCCGCCGAAGAGCGCCCGGCCGACGACCATCCAGCGGTCCGACACCACCGACGCCGCCGACATCACGGGCACCCCCGACACCATCCCCGCAGAGACCACCGCACCCGCGAACCGGATCACCGGGGCGGAGCTGGACGCGCTGGCCCGGCGGTTGATCGACCCCGTCAGCCGGCTGATCCGGGCCGACATGCGGCGCGGGCGGGAGCGCGCCGGGCGGCCCCACGACGGCCGCCGCTGAGGAGCCTCGGCCCCCGCACACCGCCCCCCCGCAGGAACAAGCTCCAGCACCGCACAGCAGAGAAGAAGAGAAACGGCATGACGGACAACATCTTCGCGACGAGCGTGTTCTTCAAGCTCGTGATCGGCGGCAGCGACCTGGGGGCCTTCCACACCTGCTCGGGGCTGGGCGCGGAGGTGGAGATGGAGACGTACGCCGAGGGCGGCAACAACGGCTTCACCTGGCATCTGCCGGGACGCATCACCTGGACCAACATCACGCTGACCCGGCCGGTCACCGCCGACACGATGAAGATCGCCCGCTGGCTGAACGAGACGATCCAGCGGGTCGAGCCGAAGGACGGCGAGATCGTCGCCCTGCGTCCGGACCTCAGCCGGATCATCAGCTGGCAGGTGCAGGGCATCGTCCCGGTGCGCTGGCAGGGCCCCTCGTTCGACCCGGCCAACTCCCAGGCGGCGATCGAGACGTTGGAGATCGCGCACGAGGGGCTCGAGGCCTCCTGATGAACCGTCACCATCGAGTCAGCGCCCCAGTCAGCGCCCCAGCCCCCGGCCCGGAAGGAGGAACGCCATGTCACCCGCTCTGCGTGCGAGCCGTGCGCGCGCCCAACTGACCATCATGGAACCGCCGTCGACAGTCGGCGCCAAGCCGGGCGGCAGACTCGCCCAGCTCACGCTCCAGTTCAACCCGAACAAGCTGTCACTGAGCAAGAGCACCGAGTGGCGGCGCACCCCGTCCCGGATGGCCGGGCAGTCCGCGCTGCCCGAGTTCGTGGGGAGCGGGCCGCGTTCACTCTCGCTGGAGGTCTTCCTCGACGCGACGGCGACCCATGACAACTCCGTGGAGAAGGCGGTGGAGCAGCTGATGATCGCCTGCGTGCCCACGCCGACCAGTCTCGCGCGCAAGACGCCCGCGAGCCCCTGGGTGCGGTTCGACTGGGGGACGTCACGGACGACCTCGTTCGACGGTGTGCTCTCCAACCTCTCCGTCTCCTACACCCTGTTCGACGTGGACGGGAAGCCGCTCCGCGCCACCTGTTCTCTCTCCATCGAGGAGGCGAGCGTCGACCCGGCGGGCCAGAACCCCACCTCGGGGTCGAAGGAGGCGCGGCGGACGCACCGGGTCGTGGCCGGGGACAGTCTGCCGCTGCTCGCCTGGCGGGAGTACGGCGACGCCACCGCCTGGCGGACGATCGCGGAGGCCAACGACATCGACAATCCCATGCAGTTGACCCCGGGCAGCGAACTCCTCGTGCCGGGTCTGGAAGACCATCTCGCGGAGGGCCGCCGATGACCGCGTCCTCCCCGGGGCGTTCCTTCGCCGCCGACCCCATCGTGGAGATCCCCGCCGAGCTTCCGCTGGGCTGGGCCGCCCAGTTGGTGAGCTGTGTGGTCGACGAGAACATCGGCCTGCCGGACACCGCCGTGCTGACCTACCGGGACCCGGACCACGATCTGCTGAGCGAGAGCGGGATCACCCTCGGCACCCCGCTCAAGATCTCCGTCGTCACCGTCCAGGACCGGGCCCGTGAGCGGCTGTTCACCGGCGAGGTGACGGCGATCGAGCTGGACCACGACACCACCGGCACGTTCACCGTGATCCGGGCGTTCTCCCGGGCGCACCGGCTCCAGCGCGGCCGGAAGGTGGTGGCGTACCGGAACATGAAGACGGCGGACATCGTGCGGAAGGTCGCCGCGGGCGCCGGGCTGACCTGCGGCAAGGTCGAGGCGGCGCCGATCACGTACAAGCAGCTGACCCAGCCGAACGTCTCCGACTGGGAGTTCCTCCAGCATCTGGCGGCCGAGAGCGGGGCGCAGGTGCGGGTGGACGATCAGGGCGTGCTCCAGTTCACCAGGCCCAAGCCGGCGTCCTCGGCGCCCTCGCCCGACACCCGGGCCGCCAAGCACCCGATGGTGCTGGAGTACGGGGACAACCTGCTCGCGCTGCGTGCGGTGGTGACCGGGTCGGACGGGGCCGGGGACGTGGAGGTGCGCGGCTGGAACGTCGACACCAAGACCCGGCTGGTGGCGCGGGAGCAGTCCGTGCGCAGCAGGACCGTGACGCCCGGGATGAGCCCGTCGGTGGCGGCCGGGGCGTTCGGCGCGAGCGCCCGGATGACCGTCGCCGACACCCCGTACCGCACCCAGGCGGAGACCACGGCCGTGGCCGGGGCGGTGTCGGCGCAGGTCAGCTCGGGGTTCGGGGAGATCGAGGCGGTGGCCTTCGGCAACCCCCAGCTGCGGGCGGGCGAGCCGGTGGCCCTCGGCAACGTGGGCCCCGCCTTCTCCGGCCGCTACACCGCCACCGCCGCCCACCACGTCCTGGAGCCGGACGGCGGCTACCGCACCACCGTGATCGTCAGCGCCTCCCCCGACCGTTCGCTGGCCGGGCTGACCGGCGGCGGTGCCCCCTCGCGCGGCCCGCGCATCCCCGGGCTCGCGATCGGCGTGGTCACCGACATCCGCGAGGGCAAGGGCCAACGGGGCTGGGTGCGGCTGAAGTTCCCCTGGCTCGACGACACGTACGTCACCGACTGGGTCCGTACGGTGCAGTGGGGCGGCAACGGGGGCGGCGGGGTCTTCAGCCCCGAGGTCAACGACGAGGTGCTGGTCGGCTTCGAACAGGGGCTGCTGGACAGCCCGTACGTCCTGGGCGGCCTGTACAACGGCATCGACCGGCCGTCCGAGCATGACGTCCCGCTCGTCGACAAGACCAGCGGCAAGGTCAACCGCCGTTCCCTGGTGTCCCGTTCGGGCAACCGGCTGGAGCTGCTGGACACCCCGCGCGGCCCGTCGGGGGTCCGGCTGGCGAGCGGGAACAAGCGGCTCGAGGTCCTGCTGGACGAGCGGAAGAACGAGATCGCCCTGACCGTCTTCGCCCCCGGCTCCAAGCGGCCGCAGAGTTCCGTGACGCTCTCCTCGTCGGGCATCACGCTCGACGCCGGTACGGGGAACGTCGAGGTCAAGGGGCGGTCGGTGACCATCAACGGCAAGACGGGGGTCACCGTGGACGGCGGCCTGCTCGCCGTGCTGAAGGCCAAGCTGATCCGCATCAACTGACCCCATCAACTGGCTTCGCGCTCAAGTCCACTGACCCTGTATCAACTCACTTCCGCAGCTAGGAGAACCCCGGCCATGCCCCCCGCAGCCCGTACGGGCGACAGCACCGCCCACGGTGGCCTGATCGGCACCCCGCCCCCGGGCGCGGTGGCCGTCGCCACCGTGCTGATCGGCGGCCGGCCCGCGGCCGTCACCGGGAGCCTGCACGTGTGCGTGGTCCCCCCGCACGCGGCCCTCGGGCCGGGCAACGTGATCATGCCCAACCCGGCGGCGGCCGTCTCCGGCCCGGTGCTGATCGGCGGGCTGCCCGCCGCCCGGATGGGCGACAGGACCACCTGCGGCGCGCCCGTCATCAGCGGCGCGCTCAACGTCCTGATCGGGGGCGCGATATGAGCGGCGACGGATTCATCGGGCGCGGCTGGGGCTTCCCCCTGCGCACCGGCCCGACCGGCGGGATCGCCCTGGTGGAGCGGGACCGGGAGATCGAGGAGGCCATCGGGCTGATCCTCGGTACGGCACCGGGCGAGCGGCCGATGCGGCCGGAGTTCGGCTGCGGCATCCATGACTACGTCTTCGCGCCCGGCGACGGCGCGACCGCCGGGCGGATCGCCCAGGAGGTCCGCACCTCGCTGGAGCGGTGGGAGCCGCGGATCGAGGTGACGGACGTGGTGATCGCGTTCGACGCGATCGAGGAGGGCACGCTCTACATCGACGTGCGCTACACCGTGCGGGCCACCAACGACCTGCGGAACCTGGTGTTCCCCTTCTACACGATCCCCTCGGAAGAAGGCTCGTCGGAAGCGGGTGTGCGCTGATGGCCCTGCCCTCCCCCAACCTGGACGACCGGCGCTTCCAGCAGCTCGTCGACGAGGCCAAGCGGTACGTCCAGCAGCGCTCGCCGGAGTGGACCGACCACAATGTGTCGGACCCCGGGGTCACGCTGATCGAGACGTTCGCGTACATGGTCGACCAGTTGCTGTACCGGTTGAACCGGGTGCCGGACAAGAACTACGCGGCCTTCCTGGACCTGTTGGGCGTGACCCTGTTCCCGCCGACCGTCGCCCGTGCCGAGGTGGACTTCTGGCTCTCCGCGCCGCAGCCGGAGACCGTGCACCTGGTCGCCGGGACCGAGGTGGCGACCGCGCGCGGGGAGGCGGAGGAGCCGGTGGTGTTCACCACCTCCGACGACCTGCCGATCGTGCCGAGCGAGCTGGTCCGGCTGGTGACCGCGCCGAAGACCGGTGACCAGACCGACCGGACCGGGCCGCTCGGGGCGGGCAAGGACATCCCGTGCTTCTCGCCGCGCCCGGAGCCGGGTGACGCGCTGCTCTTCGGGCTGCCCACCGCCGTACCGCGCTGCATCGTCGCCGTAGGCCTGGACAGCCGGGTGGAGGGCGTGGGCGTCGACCCGCGGCAGCCTCCGCTGGTCTGGGAGGCGTGGGACGGGGCCCGGTGGGTGGAGTGCGCGACCGGGGACGACACCACCGGCGGGCTCAACCGGCCGGGCGAGGTCATCGTGTTCGTCCCGGCCGGGCACACCGCGTCGGTCGTCGCCGGGACCCGGGCGGGGTGGCTGCGCTGCCGGGTGACACCGCCCGAGCCGGGCCAGCCGTTCTACTCCGAGTCGCCGACGATCCGCGAGGCCGAGGTGTTCACGGTCGGCGGTACGGCCGCCGTCGAGCACGCGGAGACCGTGCTCGACGTGCCCCTCGGGGTCTCGGAGGGGGTGGCCGGACAGCGGTTCTCGGTGAGCCGGGTGCCGCTGCTGATGGACGGCGACCCGCCGGTGGTCCAGGTGTCGACCGCCGAGGGCTGGCAGATCTGGACGCCCGTCGAGCACTTCGGGGCCTCCGCGCCCGGTGACCGGCACGTACGGATCGACGCGGTCTCCGGGGAGTTCGCGTTCCCGCCGGAGGTACGGGAGCCGGACGGCACGATGCGTGCGTACGGGGCCGTCCCGGCGAAGGGCGCCCAGCTCCGCGTCCCCCGCTACCGCACGGGCGGCGGGTCGGCCGGGAACGTGGCCCGGGGCGCGATCTCCGTGCTGCGCAGCTCGGTCCCGTACATCGCGCGGGTCGACAACCGGGAGGCGGCGACCGGGGGCGTGGACGGGGAGACCGTCGAGAACGCCAAGGTGCGCGCCCCCAACATCCTGCGGGTGCAGGAGCGGGCGGTCACGGCCCGGGACTACGAGGTCATCGCCCATGAGGCCGCGCCCTCGCTGTGCCGGGTGCGGTGTCTGCCGGCGGTGGCGGGCGAGGGCGGTGCGGTACGGGTGCTGGTGGTGCCGGACGCGGTCCCGGACGAGGGCGGCCAGCTGCGGTTCGAGCAGCTGATCCCGTCGGACCAGGTGCTCGCGGCGGTGGCCCGGCGGCTGGACGAACGCCGTCTGGTGGGGACCCGGCTGGTCGTGGAGCCGCCCGCCTACCAGGGCGTCACGGTGGTGGCCCGGCTGGTCGCGGCCCCGGGCGAGGTGGACCGGGTGCGCGCGGAGGCGCTGGAGGCCCTGTTCCGGCTGATCGACCCGCTGCGGGGCGGTGCGGACGGTACGGGGTGGCCGTTCGGGCGGCCGGTGCAGTACGGGGAGGTGTTCGCCGTGCTCCAGCAGGTGCGGGGGGCCGGTCTGGTGGAGGAGGTCCGGCTCTTCCCGGCCGACCCGATCACCGGGCGGCGCGGCGGCGCGGTGGACCGGATCGACGTGGCCGCGGGCGCGCTGGTCTTCTCCCACCAGCACCAGGTGATCGTCACGCCGAGCGGGCCGGGTGAGGGCGTATGAGCGGCCGGGCCGCCGTACCCGGGCTGCCGAGCCGCTACCCGATCGGTGAGCTGCTGCCCGCCCTGTACGCCGACGACGACCTGGCCCAGCGGTTCACGGCCGGGCTCGACACGGTCCTGGCCCCGGTGCTCTCCACCCTGGACAATCTGCCCGCCTACTTCGACCCGGCCCTCGCCCCGGCCGACTTCCTGCCCTGGCTGGCGACCTGGGTGGGCGCGGGCATCGACCCGGCCTGGCCGCCGGAGCTGCAACGGGCCGTGGTGGCCCGGGCGGTGGAGCTGCACCGGTGGCGCGGTACCCGGCGCGGCCTGGTCGACCATCTCCGGCTCTGCTTCGGCGTGCACGCCGACGTACGGGACGGCGGGGGCGTGGCGTGGTCGGTCGAGCCCGGTACGGAGCTGCCCCCGGCCCCGACCGGTGAACTGCTCGTACGTGTCTGGCCCGTGGCCCCCGGCGCCACGGTGGACGCGGCCCGCGTCCTGGAGGTGGTGACGGCCTCCTGCCCGGTCCACCTCACCTGCCGGGTGGAGATCCTGCCGGGCCCGCCGGAGGCGGCGCCCGGGACGGCCACAGAGACGACGGGAGGCTGACGCGATGCGCTCGTGTCCGGCGTGCGGAACGGCCAACCGCGAGGACGACGACTTCTGCGGCAACTGCGGTGCGTACCTGGGGTGGTCGACGGAGCCCCGGCGCACCCCGGCGGCGCGCGAACCGGAGCCCGCGCCTGCGCCCGCACCCGAACCGGCCCCTGAGCCGGTCCCGCAGCCGGAGCCGGAGCAGCGGTCGGCGCCGGAGCCCGTACGCGAGGGTCGTACTCCCCCGGAGCCCGCGACCGTGCCCACACCTGCGCCGCGCCCGGAAGCGGCACCGGCACCGGCACCGGCACCGGCAGCACCGACGCCTGCCCCGAAACCGGAACCAGAGGCACCGGCACCCCCGGCGGCCGGGCCCGCGATCCCCGCCGCGCCCGTCGCCGCCCCGCCCGCCGTACCCCCACGCCCGGCAACAGCCCCGACGCCTCCCGCAACGCCGACACCGACACCCCCACCCCCGCCGAGCGCCCCACCGAACGGCGCGCCGACGGCTGCCCGTACCACCCCCGTCCCCTCGCGCCCCACCTCCGTACCACCGCAACAGCCCCGGCAGCCCGCTCCGGCTCCCGCTCCCGTACGGCCGGCCGCCCCCCAGCCCCCGGACGAGGCGCCCATCGGCGCGGTCCAGCCGGCCAGGCCCGTCGCCCGGCGGCCCGTCGTGCGGCCGGTGGAGACGGACGAGGCGGTGGAGGGGGAGCCGTGTCCGGCCTGCGGTACGCCGAACGCGCCCGGGCGCAGGTTCTGCCGCCGGTGCGCGGCGCCCCTCCGGGCGAAGGCGGAGACCGCGCCGCTGCCGTGGTGGCGGACGGTGTGGCCGTTCCGCCGCCGGGTGCGGGTCCGCTCGGGGCGGGCGCTGCGGCGGATCCTGCTGGTGCTGGCGGTCGTCGGGCTGCTCTTCGTGGGCTTCCTGTTCCTGCCGGCCGGGCGGGTGATCTTCGAGGACGTCCGGGACAAGCTGGGCGGCACGGCGGAGATCAGCCCCTCCGGGGTGACCGCGAGCGCCGAGGCCCCCGGCCATCCGGCGGGCGCGGCCGTGGACGGCCTGACCAACAAGTACTGGGGCGCACCCGCCCTCGGCGCATCGCTGACGGCCAGCTTCGGGACACCGTTCCGGCTCGTCGGGGTGGTCCTGCACACCGGGGCGTCGACGGAGCCCGAGGAGTTCCGGCGGGAGCCGCGGCCGGTCCGGGCGGACCTGATCGTCACCACGGTGGACGGCACGGTCCACGAGAAGGAGCTGACGCTCAACGACAAGCCCGGTGAGCAGACGGTACGGACCGGGATCAGCGATGTCGTCACCGTCCGGCTCGTCCTCCGGGAGGCGGCGGGCGAGTCGAAAGGACGTCCGATCGCGCTAGGGGAGATCGAATTCTTCAAGCGCACCTGAGGGTTGAGGAAAGGGCGCATATTCCAGGGGCACAGACACCTCACTGTCACGTTCAACCCCAGAAGCCCCTCAACTGCTCATATCTGCTCAGCCGTTCGGTTCGATGAAGCAATTCCGGTCACATATGGCTTCCCTTCATGACTCCACAAGCGGTTGACTGGGCATCACACATGGTGACGTGATCGCCTTCCGCGGCTCGCCGACCCAGCTCCGGCGGCCGTGCATCCTCGCGATCACCGGGAATGCGCGGTGCGCATCGCCCGTCCGTACTCATCGACGAGGGGGCTGCAATGAGCCAGATAACGTTACCGGAGTTTCACATGCCGTTCGCCAGTGCCGGATGCAATCCGGGCCTGGACAGAACCAGGGAAGCGGCCTGGGAATGGGCGGAGGCGGAAGGGCTGATCCTTTCGGTCCCGGCCCGCCGGAAGATGATCCGCACCCGGCCCGAACTCTGGATTTCCCTCGTTTTCCCGAAAGCGTCGCAGGATCATCTGGATCTCTTCTGCCAATGGCTGTTCTGGGCCTTCCTGGTGGACGACGAGTTCGACGACGGCCCGGCCGGGCGCGACCCCCTGATGTGCGAGGCGGCGATCACCCGGCTGGTGGACGTGTTCGACGGGGCCGAGCCGCACGGGCCGATGGAGCGGGCGCTCGCCGGGTTGCGCGACCGGACCTGCCGCGACCGCTCCCCCCAGTGGAACAGGCAGTTCCGGCGGGACACCGCCGCCTGGCTCTGGACGTACTACGCCGAGGCGGTCGAGCGGGCGGCCGGGCAGGTGCCGAGCCGGGTGGCGTTCGTCAAGCACCGCCGGGACTCGGTGGCCATGCAGCCCTTCCTGGACCTGCACGAGATCACCGCCGGGATCGACCTTCCGGATTCCGCCCGCAGCCTGCCCGCGTACATCGCCCTGCGGAACGCGGTGACCGATCACTCGGGCCTCTGCAACGACATCTGCTCGTTCGAGAAGGAGGCCGCGCTCGGTTACGAGCACAATGCGGTACGGCTCATCCAGCGCGACCGGGGCTCCACGCTCCAGGAAGCCGTCGACGAGGCCGGAATTCAGCTGGCACGTATCGCCGAGCGGGTGGTGCGCGCGGAAAAGGAACTGATCGAGGAAATCGAGGCGGCGGGAATCAGCGCCTCGACCCGGGCAGCCCTGGAGCGCTGCGTCCAGGACTACCGGGGGCTCGTGCGGGGCGACTTCGACTACCACGCACGCGCCGAGCGCTACACCCGGCCGGACCTGGTGGAGCTGGAGGCGCGGAACTCGATGTCCGGGTACTTCGCCGCCTGAGGGCACCTCGGCACGCGGGGGTCCGGACGGCGGGAGCTTTCCGGACCTCCGAGCACAGGCATCACGAAAAGCCCCATACCGCCCCCAATCCCCATCGGTGGCGGTCGACCGCATCACATCGCGCCAGATCGGAAAGAAACAGGACCGGTCAGTAGCGATCGCATGGAAGACTGTGGCGCGCAAGCATGTCCCGGGTCGCCCCACCGGCCGGGCCGACCACTGCGTCGTGCCCCCGGTCGACGACTGACCGGTCGGAATGCCATGTCTTCCACCACAGTCCCCGGGGATAACGACACGTGAGATCACAGCGAAGAATATGGACCGCGGCTGCCGTCGCCACCGCCGCCGTGGCGGGCACCCTGGTCTTCCAGGGTATGACGGGAGGCTCCTCCCCCGACCGTGACGCGGACGCCAAGTCCGCTCCGGGGGCGGCGGAGCCCGAGGTCTACCACACCCCGCTCAAGACCTCCGAGGACGGCACCACCGCCTCCCTCGACCGGCGCTCCACCGACCGGTTCAGCCTGCTCGGCGTGACCTGGACCGATCCCGCCGCCGAGGTGACCGGCCGCGTGGAGGCGCGTACCCGCTCCGCCGCCACCGGCGAGTGGACCGGCTGGCTGCCGCTGGACACCGAGATCGACGGCCGCACCGAGGCCGGCCGGTCCGGCGTCCGGGGCACCACCGAGCCCCGCTGGGTCGGCCCGTCCGACGGCGTCGAGGTCCGGGTCGGCGCCGCCGGCGGGGTGAAGGCCGGGCTGCCCGAGGGGCTGCGGCTGGACACCGTCGACCCGGGCGGCCGCACCACCCCGCTCGCCGCCGGACCGGCCGCCTTCGCCGCCGAGCCCGCCGCGTTCACCACCGACGAGTCCCCCTCCGTCGAGCCGGAGCCGGGGCCGTCCGGCGAACCGACCCCCGGGGAACCGTCACCGACCCCGTCCCAGGAGCCGGAGCCCACCCCCACCACCGCGTCTCCCCGGCCGCCGTCCCCGAGCCCCACGGCACCGAGCCCGAGCGCGACCACCGCGTCCCCGACGCCCTCCGCCTCGCCGACCCCGACCCCCAGCCCCTCCACGACCCCTCCGCTGCCGCCCGGCCCGCCGTCCACGGTCCCGCAGCCGCCGATCGTCTCGCGTGCCGCCTGGAAGGCCGACGAGTCGCTCAACAACGAGTCGCCGGACTACATGACCTCCGTGAAGGCGGTCTTCGTCCACCACACCACGCAGACCAACGACTACTCCTGCGCCGACTCCCCGGCCATGGTCCGCGCGCTGCACACGTACCACGTGAACGCGAACAAGTGGAAGGACATCGGCTACAACTTCGTGGTCGACAAGTGCGGCACCGTCTTCGAGGGCCGCAAGGGCGGGGTGGACCGGCCCGTGATGGGCGCCCACACCTACGGCTTCAACCGGGACACCACCGGGATCGCCGTGATGGGCCTGCACACCAAGACCCCGGCCAGCAGCCCCGCGACCACCGCGGTCGCCCGGGTCGCCGCCTGGAAGCTCGGCCAGTACAAGGGCGACCCGACGGGTACGGTCCAGCTGACCGCCGGGGCCGACGGCAACAACCTGGCGCACAAGAAGTTCACCGCCGGGCAGCAGTACCCCTTCCAGCAGATCTCCGGCCACCGGGACGGGTTCGCCACCGAGTGCCCCGGCCTCGGGCTCTACGACCAGCTCCCCGGCATCCGCTCGACGGCCGGCGGCACGGTCACGGGCCTCGCCATCGCCTCGATGAGCGGAGCGAGCGCCTCCGGCTCCACGTACTACACGAAGTCGGCCGTCACCGTCGGCTGGAGGACCACCACCCCCGCCGCCTTCGTCAAGGGGTACGAACTCCTCGTCGGCGGCAAGCCGGTGGCCTCCGTCAAGGGCAACGTCACCTCGGCCCCGGCCACCCTCGCGCTCGGCAGGCACTCCGTCCAGGTGCGGGCCACCCACCAGTCGGGCAAGGTCACCACCTCGGCGGCCGCCACGGTCGTCGTCGAGCGGACGGCCCCCTCCTTCACCACCAAGCCGGCCCTCACCCTGCGCACCGGCACGGTGAACACGGCGGCGGTCCCGGTCACCCTGAAGTGGAAGGCCACCGACACCACCGCACTGAAGGAGGTCCGGCTCACCGCGCCCGTCGCGAAGACGTACGGCCCGACGACGGGCAGCGCCTCGCACACCGCCAAGTCCGGCGCGGCGACCGCCTGGAAGATGACGGCGTACGACCACGCGGGCAACACGGCCGCCGCCTCGGTCTCCGGCACCCCGGTGATCCTCCAGGAGACGGCCGCCACGAAGACCGGGAAGTGGACGGCGAAGTCCTCCTCCAGCTATCTGGGCGGCAAATCCCTGACCAGCAGCGCCAAGGACGCCAGCCTCACCTGGACGTTCACCGGCCGGTCAGCCGCCTGGGTGGTGTCACGGGCCGCCACTTCGGGGCAGGCATACGTCTACGTCGACGGCAAGAAGGTCGCCACGGTGGACCTGAAGTCGGCCTCCACCAAGTACCGGGACGCGATCTGGACCCAGTCCTGGTCCACCAGCGCCAAGCACACCGTCAAGATCGTGCTGGTCGGGACGAAGGGCCGCCCGGCCATCACCACGGACGGGCTGGTCTATCTGAAGTAGGCGGCTCCACCACCGCACCGCGAGAGGGGTTGGCACACACCATGTCCGACATCGTGGAGGCCACGGCCAGAACCGCGCAGGGCACGGTACGCGGTGCGGTGGAGCGGGGTGTCGCGGTCTTCCGCGGCATTCCGTACGCGGCTGCGCCGGTGGGCGCGCGGAGGTTCCGCGCGCCGGAGCCGCCGGAGCCGTGGGAGGGCGTACGGGAAGCGCTCGCGTTCGGGCCGACCGCCCCCAAGCGCCCCTACGCCCCGCCGCTGGACCGGCTGCTGCCGGACCCGGAGGTGCCGGGCGACGCGTGGCTGAACCTCAATGTGTGGACGCCGTCCACCGAGGCCGCGGGGCTCCCCGTCCTCGTCTGGATCCACGGTGGTTCGCTGCTGCACGGCTCCTCGGCGGTGCCGGTCTACGACGGGTGGGCCTTCGCCCGGGACGGGGTGGTGCTGGTCTCGGTCAACTACCGCCTGGGCATCGAGGGCTTCGGCCTCTTCCCGGACGCGCCCGCCAACCGGGGGCTGCTGGACCAGCTGGCCGCCCTGGAGTGGGTGCGGGAGAACATCGCGGCGTTCGGCGGCGACCCGGACCGGGTGACGGTGGCCGGGGAGTCGGCGGGGGCGGTGAGCGTGGCCGCCCTGCTGGCGACGGACCGGGCGGCGGGGCTGTTCCGGCGGGCGGTGCTCCAGAGCGGGGCGCCCGCCGCCCTGGCGCCGGAGGCCGCGCGCGGGACGACCGCGCTGATCGCCAAGCGGCTCGGCGTCCCCGCCACGGCCGCCGCGCTGGCCGCCGTGGACCCGGAGGCGCTGCTGGCCGCGCAGACCGGGGTGACGAGCGGCGGCAACCCGCTGACCGGCCGCAACTCCTTCCAGCTGGTGGTGGACGGCGAGCTGCTGGACCGGGACCCGGCCGAGGCGCTGCGTACGGGGGCGGCGTCCGGGGTCGACCTGCTGATGGGGGCGAACACCGAGGAGTACCGGCTCTGGTTCGTCCCCAGCGGCCTGACCGAACGGATCGGCCGCCTCAAGCTCCGCCTGGCGCTGCTGAAGTTCGGGGTCCCGAACGCCACCGCCCGTATCTACCGGGCCAACCGCCCCGACGCCACCCCCGGCGAACTCCTGGGCGCCCTCGCCACGGACCTGCTGCTGCGCGTCCCGCTCAACCGGCTGGCCGACGCGCGGACCGGCGCCGAGGGGGCCACGTACGTCTACGAGTTCGGCTGGCCCACCCCCGTACAGCGGCTCGGGGCCTGTCACGCGCTGGAGCTGGGCTTCGTCTTCGACACCCTGGCCCACCCCGACACCATGGCCCTGACCGGCCCGGACGCCCCGCAGGAGCTGGCGGACGCGATGCACCGGGCGTGGGTGGACTTCGCGACGACGGGCGACCCGGGCTGGCCGTCCTGGGACGCGCGGCGGCCGGTGCGGTTCTTCGGCGCGAACGGCACGGACGGCACGAACGGCACGGACGGTCCGGCCGTGGTCCTGGCTCCGCGCGACGATGAGCTGCGGAGCTGGGAACGCGATTGAGCGCTCAGGGGCGTAGCGAGATCCAGTGCGGGTCGGGGACCACGGTGAGGATCGCGGAGACGACCACGACCGCGCCCAGCACCACCTGTTCGCGGCGGGCGAGGCGGTGGGCGACCGCCGGGTCGTCGTCCCGGAGCATCCGCCGCCGGGCGGCCAGCGCGAGCACGCTGACCACGGCCATCAGCGCCAGCTTGACCAGCAGGGTGCGCCCGTAGGCGGAGGTGAACACCACGTCCACGGGGAGCCGCCGCAGGGTGGAGACGGTGCCGGTGGCGGCGAGGGCGACGTACAGCCAGATCGCCAGGCGCGCGTACCGGCCGAGCAGCGCGCGGGCCGCGATGGGTGAGCCGCGCCAGAGCCACATGGTCCGCAGGACGTACAGCAGCCCGCCGGTCCACAGGGAGGCGGCGGTCAGGTGGACGACGGTGAGCGCGGCGCCGATCTCCGGGCTGTAGGCCTCCGGGTGGGCGCGGATGGCCTCCGCGCCGATGACCACGGCGAGCGGGGCGAGCGCCAGGGCGGGCCGCTTGCTCGCGGCGCAGAGGGCGGCGGCGACGAACCCGTTGGCGATGGTGAGGAGGAGTCCGCCGTTCCGGGTCGCGTACGTCTGGGTGATCCCGAGTCCGCTCGCGGCGGCGAGCTGGACGATCTGCCCGGCCGCGGCACCGGCCCCGGCGAGCGCGGCGCAGACGGACCAGCTCCGGACGGCGGTACGGGGGCGGCTGCGGACGGTCCGGATGAACTGCGGGGCGAGCAGTTCGCCGAGGTGGACGGCGAGCCCCGCGAAGAGGACGGTACGGAGCAGGGTGGTGAGCCCCGCGCCGGGTATCCGCAGCTCCCCGGTGCCGCGCGCGGCGAGCCCGGGGCCGAACACGGCCACGAGGAGCGCCAGAAGAGCGGCGGCCAGGGAGAGGGTGAGAGGGAGCCGGGACGACCGGCCGGAGCCGCCGCCTTGGTCCTCGCGCCCGGGCTCACCCTCGTACCCGCTCCTCCCCTCACCGCAGGACGGCATCAGGTCGGCCGTGACCGCGACGGCCGGTGCGTCGGCCCGGCGGGCGCCGGTGGGAGGCGTACCGGATCCGGTCGGCGGGGTCGGTGCGGCCGGATCGGCGGGAGGTCCGGAGAACATCACGGACCGATCCTCGCCGGTGGACAAAAGCACAGCAAACGCCAGAAGACCCCGGCCGGAGCAGTCCGGCCGGGGTCCTGGCCGCGCGTCAGGCCTTGTTCTGCGCGGCCCAGAACTCGTCGAAGGTGAGCAGGCCGTCGCCGTTGGCGTCGTGGGCGTTGATGATCGCCTGGGCCACCGTCTCGGTGACGAACGGGTCGCCCAGCTGCGCCATCGCGCTCTTGTACTCGTTGGCCGTGATGAGACCGTCGCCGTTCGCGTCGAACTTCTCGAATACCGTCCGCGCCGACTCGATGTCCGCCACTGTTCCGCCCCTCCGTGGTGCCGAATGTCGGGGTCAGATTATCCGGCCGTACGGGTGACGGGCCGAACACCCCGGGCGCCGGAGCCTGTCGTGGGCCCCTGACATCAGCTCAGCAGCTCGGTGGCCGTCACCGCGCGCAGCCCGCGCCGGTCGATCTCGGTGAGGAGCAGGGGCAGCGCGGCCACGGTGACCGGCCGTGCGAGGCTCAGCCCCACCACGGAACCGTGCCGCAGCTCGCCCGTCACCTTGCGCAGGACGGCCGGCACCCCGGTCGCGGCGTGGTCGCGCGACTCGACGTCGTAGCCGAGGACGTGCGGATAGCCGGCCCGCGCGGCGAGGCGCCGGACGGGTGCGGTGGCGCCGGGGCCGGGCGAGGGGCGGAACCAGGTGCCGATGGAGCCGGTGAGCCGGCGCAGCCGCCGGGCGCAGGCGGCGATCTCCTCGTACGCGGAGTGCTCGTCGCGCTCGGCGAGGGCGGCCAGGTCCCGGTGGCGCTCGGTGTGGTTGCCGATCTCGTGGCCGCCGTCCAGGATCCGGCGGGCCAGCTCCGGGTGCGCCTCCAGCCAGCTGCCGACGGCGAGGACGGTGACCCGCGCCCCGGCCCGCTCGATCCGGGTGAGCGCGGCCCGGGCGAGGCCGGGGTCGCCCCGCCCCTCGAAGGTGAGGGCGATCCGGGGCCGGTCACGGGGGCCGTGAGTGATCACCCCGGGCCACCCGGGGAATCGGCGCGGCCCGGCGGCCGACCCGTACGGAGACGGGGCCGGAGCCTGGGAGCCGTACGCGGGGGAGACCGGGGGCGAGGAGACGGGCGCCCCGCCCCCGGCCCCGTCCCCTCCCCGTACGCCCCCGTCCCCTCCCCGTACACCCGCTTCCCCGCCGCCCCGCGCACAGCCCGCCGCGAGAGCCGACGCGAGGAGCACGGCCCCGGCGCCCAGCGCGTCCCTGCGGTGCACCGGCCGCTCGCGCCCGCCCATGCCCGACCACCTCGCCTTCCCCACGGTCCACGGAATCCCGGGGACACAGTAGAGGCGGAACGGGCGAAATATAACGATTGAGCGATTCCTCGAATGATCTAGGAATCATTCAAGCAGCCTCATAAAAATGCATGGAAAGCCAGGCGAGTGATCGAGCACACCTATGATTCAGCCACGAGATGCCCGTTTGACACCGGAATCAGCCGAAATACTCCTTTGGCACCGAGGTCCCCCGTCTGCCATAGTCGGAGCCACGACCCCCATTGACCCGGGCGAGGTCGCCATCAGCGGCCGTGAACACACCCCACCTTTCACGGCCTCCCACAGAAGCCCCCGCAGCGCCGCACCACGGCCGACCGGGGGCTTCTGTGTGTCCCGGCGGCCATCGGCGTCAGCGGTCGGAGATCCGCATCTCGAACCAGGTGGTCTTGCCGCGCGGCAGCAGATCCACCCCCCACCGGTCGGAGAGCTTGTCGACGAGGAAGAGGCCGCGACCGCTGATGTCCATCTCGCGCACCGGCATCAGACACGGCAGCCCGCGCGAGGGGTCGCGCACCTCGATCCGGATCCAGCCCCGGCGGCGCACCATCCGTAACCCGAAGACGCGGGCACCCGTGTGACGGACCGCGTTGCCGACGAGTTCGGAGACGAGCAGCACCGCGTACTCGGCGGTCTGCGCGGAGAGCCCCCACTGCCGGAGGACCACACAGGAGGTGAGCCGCCGGGCGGTCGCCGCGGACTCCGGCCGCGACGGCAGCCGGACTTCCGCCTCGGCCGGATTTCCGAACAACTCCAGCGCCTTGAACGCCTGTTCGTCATCCATGCCCGACGTCCACCGTGCCGCGGTCGCGCTGCTGCGCGGTCGCGGCTGATCCACACCCTCCAGGCCCGCCATGCCCACCATCATGGACGCACACTCCGGCCCCCGGGGCCGTTCCGACGGAATCCGCCCCCCGGAACGCACCATTCCGCACCAGGCTTCAGGCATATGCCAGAGGCACAGCAAGAGCCTCCGCGACCCCACTGAACTGCGGTGATACGCCGGGTGGGCGGGATCGCCCCGAGAGATACGGCACCGGGCCTTAAGGTTGCCTTAAGGCCCGGATAATCCGCCCGGAGGGATGAACCCCCGTCAGAAGCGCATCCGGGGCGGACCGGTGGGAGGAAATGAGGGAGCGGCGACAGCCCTCCGGCGGCCGCTCAGCGGAACGTCGCCTTCCCCGGGCCCTCCTCCACGAAGCTGCGCATCCCGCGCTCGCGGTCCTCGGTGGCGAACAGTCCGGCGAACCAGTTCCGCTCGACGGTGAGCCCGGTGTCGATGTCCGTCTCCAGACCGGCGTCCACCGACTCCTTGGCGGCGCGCAGCGCCAGCGCGGGCCCCTTCGCCAGCTGGGCGGCCCAGGCGTGCGCCTGCTCGTAGACCTCGGCGGCCGGGACCACCCGGTCCACCAGACCGAGCGTCAGGGCCTCCTCCGCCTTGACCATCCGGCCGGTGAAGATGAGGTCCTTGGCACGGGACGGGCCGATCAGCCGGGCCAGGCGCTGAGTGCCGCCGGCGCCCGGGATCAGCCCGAGCAGGATCTCCGGCTGGCCCAGCTTGGCGTTCTCCGCCGCGATCCGGTAGTCGGCGCAGAGGGCCAGTTCGCAGCCGCCGCCGAGCGCGTAGCCGGTGACGGCGGCGACGACGGGCTTGGGGATGCGGGCGACGGCGGTGAAGGAGTCCTGGAGCGCCTTGGAGCGCAGGACCATCGCGGTGTGGTCCATCTCCTGCATCTCCTTGATGTCCGCGCCGGCCGCGAACACCTTCTCGCCGCCGTAGAGGATCACCGCGCGGACGTCCTCGCGCCGGGTGGCCTCCTCGGCCAGCTCCCGCAGCCGGTCCTGGACCGCCACGTCCAGGGCGTTCATCGGCGGCCGGTCCAGCCGGATCGTCCCGACGTTGTCGCTTACTTCGAGGGTCACAGTCATGGAGGCAGGTTAACCACTGCTAACGCGGGCGGACCCGGTGCCGTTGGTCACAGCACCGGGTCCGCTCACGCGCGTGGCGCGGGGTGGAGGAAGCTCTACTTCTTCCACTCCTCCCAGTCCATGTTCCAGCCGTTGAGGCCGTTGTCCGGCTGGATCTGCTTGTCCTTGGAGTTCTTCACGATGACGACGTCACCGATCATCGACTTGTTGTAGAACCAGGCCGCCGGGGTCTGGCTGTCGTAGCCGCCGCGCACATCGCGCAGACCGACGCAGCCGTGGCTGGTGTTGGTCGTGCCGAAGATGGACGGGGCGCCCCAGTAGTTGCCGTGCAGGAAGGTGCCCGAGGTGGAGAGCCGCATGGCGTGCGGGACGTCCTTGATGTCGTACTCGCCGCCGAAGCCGACGGTGTCGCCGTTCATCCGGGTCACCTTGAGCTTCTCGCTGATGACCATCTGACCGTTGTACGTGGTGGTCGCCGGGGCGCCCGCGGAGATCGGGATGTCCTTGATCTCCTTGCCGTCACGGACGACCTTCATCCGCTTGGTGCTCGCGTCCACGGTGGAGACCTGGGAGCGGCCGATGGTGAACGTCACCGTCTTGGCCTGCTTGCCGTAGACCCCCGGCCGTCCCTCGACGCCGTCCAGGTGCAGTTCGACGGTCACCTTCGTACCGGGCTTCCAGTAGTGCTCCGGGCGGAAGTCGAGGCGGTCGTTGCCGAACCAGTGGCCCTCGATCTCGACCGGCGGGTCGGCCGTCACCTTGATGGCCTTCTCCACGGCGGCGGGCTCGGTGATGCCCCGGGTGAAGTTGATGGAGACCGGCATCCCGACACCGACGGTGGAGCCGTCCTCCGGCGTGTAGTGGCCGATGAAGGTGTTGGCCGGCACCAGCGTGGTGAAGGTGGTGTCCTTGGCCGACTCCCGGCCCTTCGCGTCCTTGGCGACCGCGTGGACCGTGTACTTGGTGGCGGCGGCGAGGTGGCGCTCCGGCGTCCAGCTCGCGCCGTCGGCCGCGATCTCGCCCGCGACCTCGTTGCCCTTGGGGTCCGCGACCTTGACCGTGGTCAGCTTGCCCTGCGCGGCGGTGATCTTCAGCGCGCCGCTGGTCGCCACCGAGTCCGCTCCGTCCTCCGGCGCGATGGTCACCACCGCCTGCGAGGCCGTGGTGTCCTCCGCCTTAGGGCTGCTCTGGCCACCGCCCTTGCCGCCCGCCTCCGCGTCCCCGCCGCATGCCGTCACCAGCAGCAGCATCGCTCCCAGAGCCAGGGCCAGGGGCCCCGATCCGCCGCGCCGCTTCCTGCCCGCCCCGGCCGATGCCCCCGATATCGGCTGCCCGTTCACTGTGTCTCCCCTCGCTGGGCCTGGCACTGCCATGGCCCGCATCCCCCGCGCGCTGCACATACGCGCTCGCTCCACGCAAGATAATCACACCGTCGGTGCGGTGGATCCCCTCCGGAATGTCACCGTTCCGTCCCAAGTGGCGGGGAGAGCCGTGCAGGTGGGGCGGGGTGCGGGACGGGGGTGACGCGGAGGTGTGCCTGCGGGGGCGGGAGGGATCTCAGCGCACGGCGGAACCCGCCTTCCACTGCTTCCAGTCCAGGTTCCAGCCGCTGAGCCCGTTGTCCGGCGCGACCTTCTTGTCCTTCGAGTTGACGACCTCCACCACATCCCCGATCAGCGTCCGGTCGAAGAACCAGCCGCCCGGGGTGGTGGCGCTGCCGCCCTTCGCGTCGCGCAGGCCGATGCAGCCGTGGCTGACGTTCTCCTTGCCGAAGACGGACTCGTCGGCCCAGTAGTTGCCGTGCAGGAAGGTGCCGGAGGTGGTGAGCCGGATGGCGTGCGGGACGTCCTTGATGTCGTACTCGCCCTTGCCCTCCTCGTCCGTGAAGCCGACGGTGGCCCCGTTCATCCGGGTCACCTCGTGCATCTCGGTGACGACCATCTTCCCGTTGTACGTGGTCGTCTTCGGCGCCCCGGCGGTGATCGGGACGGTGCTGACCAGCTTCCCGTCCCGGCGTACCTCCATGGTCTTGGCCTCCGCGTCCACCAGGGAGACCTGGGAGCGGCCGACGGTGAAGGTGACCTTCTTGTCCTGGCTGCCGTAGACCTTCGGCGCGCCCTCCACGTCCCGCAGCCCGATGTCCACGGTGACCTCCGTGCCCGGCTTCCAGTACTCCTCGGGGCGGAAGTCGAGCCGGTCCTTGCCGAACCAGTGGCCGACCACCTCCACCTCCGGTTTCGCGGTCACCCGGATCGCGCGCTGCACGGCCGCGCGGTCGGTGACGGCCCGGTTGAAGGAGAAGGAGACGATCATGCCGGTCCCGACGGTGGAGCGGTTCTCCGGCTTGAAGTAGCCGATGAAGCGGCGCTCGGGGACGAGGGTGGTGAACGTGGCGTGGCGGGCCGAGCGCTGTCCGGACGCGTCCACCGCCACCGCGTCGACGCTGTACTTCGCGGCCAGGGCGAGCCGGGCCGCGCCGGGCTCCGGTTCCCAGGAGAGGCCGTCGTCGGCGATGCGCCCCGCCACGGTCTGCTGCTGGGCGTCCTCGATCCGCATCACCTTGACGCTCTCCAGCCGGCCGTCGGGGATCTTCACCCGGATCCTGGTCTCCGCGCCGACCTCCTTGGCCCCGTCCTCGGGAAAGATGCTGATCACATCGGCGGGAGAGCCCTCCTTGCCGTTGAGCAGGGCCTCTCTCGTATCGGTGCATCCGGTCAGCAGGACCAGCACGGCCAGCACGCTGAGCAGTCCTGCCCATGTCAGCACGGTGGCCGAGCCCGCCCGTGCGCTCTTCGCTACGTGGTTCACGCTCCCCCAACGACCAGGGCCGGTCGGGGGAAACGTGACTGCGGGCCCCGCAGTGGGCAGAACAGAGGGAAGGACTGCCAGGAGAGGGCCGCGGCCGGGACGTCGCGCGCCCGCTTTCCGGTGCCCGTCCTCATGAGCCGCGGGAGGCGACACGTGTCGAGCGCAGCCGAGCAGGAGGCAGTACAGGACCCGGCCGGGAGGGCGGTGGAGCCCGGCCGCCCACCGGGGCGGGCCGCGCCCGTCACCGTACGGACGGAGAGCACGGGGATCACGGCGGGCACGGGGATCACGGCGGCGACCGAGGCCGTACGGGCCGCGCCCCGCGCCCCCGTCGTCTGGCCCGGGGCGCCCATGCCGCTCGGGGCCCGCTTCCGGGTCGGCCCGGACGGGGTGGCGGGCACCAACTTCGCTCTCTGGGCGGGCGGGGCCGAGGCGGTCGAGGTGTGCCTCTTCGAGGCGGACGGCACCGAGACCCGCTGCCCGCTCACCGAGCTGACCCACGAGATCTGGCACGGCTTCCTGCCGGGCGTCCGGCCCGGTCAGCGGTACGGCTACCGGGTGCACGGCCGCTGGGACCCCTGGACCGGCGCCCGCTGGAACGCCGCCAAACTGCTCCTGGACCCGTACGCCCGTGCGGTCGACGGCACGTTCACGCTGCCGCCCGAGGTGTACGGCCATATGAGGGACTGGCCGGACCAGCATGTGGCCGACACCGTGCGCGACGAACGGGACTCGGCCCCGTACGTCCCCAAGGGCGTCGTCGTCCACGATGACGACGACTGGGTGGAGGACCGGCGCCCGAAGACCCCGTGGGCCGACTCGGTCATCTACGAACTCCACGTACGCGGCTTCACCAAGCTCCACCCGGACATCCCGCCCGAGCTGCGCGGCACCTACGCCGGGCTCGCGCACCCGGCCGCGATCGACCACCTGACGCGGCTCGGAGTGACGGCCGTCGAACTGCTCCCGGTCCACCAGTTCGCCCACGAGGACCATCTGCTGCGGCGCGGGCTGCACAACTACTGGGGCTACAACTCCATCGGCTACTTCGCCCCGCACGCCGACTACTCCGCCTCCGGCACCGCCGGCCAGCAGGTCGGGGAGTTCAAGCGGATGGTGCACGCGCTGCACAGCGCCGGGATCGAGGTCATCCTCGACGTCGTCTACAACCACACCGCCGAGGCGGGCGAGCTGGGCCCCACGCTCTCGCTGCGCGGCATCGACAACCGCGGCTACTACCGCCTCCAGCACGACCCGCGCCGCTACGCCGACTACACCGGCTGCGGCAACACCCTCCACGTCGTCCAGCCCCAGGTGCTGCGGCTCATCACCGACTCGCTGCGCTACTGGGTCACCGAGATGGGCGTCGACGGCTTCCGCTTCGACCTGGCGGCGGCGCTGGCCCGCTCGATGCACGACGTCGACATGCTCTCCCCGTTCCTCGCGGTGATCGCCCAGGACCCGGTGCTGCGCCGGGTCAAGCTGATCGCGGAGCCGTGGGACGTCGGCAACGGCGGCTACCAGGTCGGCGCCTTCCCTCCCCTGTGGACCGAGTGGAACGACCGCTACCGGGACGCCGTACGGGACTTCTGGCGCGGCGCCCTCCCCGACGTACGGGATCTCGGCTACCGGCTGACCGGCTCAAGCGACCTCTACGCCTGGGGCGGCCGCCGCCCGTACGCCTCGGTCAACTTCGTCACCGCGCACGACGGGTTCACCCTGCGCGACCTGGTCTCCTACGAGCACAAGCACAACGAGGCCAACGGCGAGGGCAACCGGGACGGGACGAACGACAACCGGGCGTGGAACTGCGGGGCGGAGGGCGAGAGCGACGACCCGGAGATCAACGCGCTACGCCGCCGCCAGCTCCGCAACCTGCTCACCACGCTGCTGCTCTCCACCGGGGTGCCGATGCTGGTGGCGGGCGACGAGATGGGCCGGACGCAGGGCGGCAACAACAACGCCTACTGCCAGGACAACGAGATCGGCTGGCTGGACTGGTCGCTGCTGGAGCAGCCCGAGTGGCGGGAGCTGACCGCGCTGACGGCCCGGGTGCTGCGGCTGCGCCAGACCCATCCGGTGCTGCGGCGGCGGGCGTTCTTCTCCGGCCGGGCGCAGGCGCCGGACGGGCTGCGGGACCTGGCGTGGTTCGCGCGGGACGGCCGGGAGATGACGGAGGGCGACTGGTACGCGCCCGCCGCCACGCTCGGGCTCTACCTCTCGGGCCGGGACATCCCCGGGCGGGACGCGCGCGGCGAGCCGGTCACCGACGACAGCTTCCTGGCAGTCCTGCACGCGGGCGCGGACCCGGTCGCCTTCGAGCTGCCGGGAGCCCCGTGGGCGGAACGGTACGAACTGGTCCTGGACACCTCCCGGGAGGACCAGGCCGAACCGCCCGGCACGGTCCTGGAGGGCGGTACGGAGCTGACCGTCCCGGCCCGCTCGGTGCTGCTGCTGCGGGTGGCCGCGTAGGGGCCCCGGGAGGTCAGCCGAGGATGCCCCGGTCGTAGCCGACGGCGACGGCCGCGGCCCGGTCCTTGGTGCCGAGCTTGGCGAAGATGTGGGTGAGGTGGGTCTTCACGGTCGCCTCGCTGATGAAGAGTTCGGCGGCGATCTCCCGGTTGGTCGTCCCCCGCGCCACCAGCACCAGCACCTCGCGCTCCCGGGCGGAGAGGGCCGTGTCGGCGGGGGCGGCGGGGGTACGGACCCGGGTCATCAGCCGGGAGGCCACGGCGGGCGACAGGACGCTGCGCCCGTCGGCGGCGGCCCGGACGGCGGCGAACAGCTCCTCGCGCGGGGCGTCCTTGAGCAGATAGCCGGTGGCGCCCGCCTCGATCGCGGGGAGCGTGTCGGAGTCGGTGTCGTACGTGGTCAGCACCAGGACCTTCGCACGGGCGCCGCGCCGGGTCAGCTCCGCGATGGCCGCCACTCCCCCGCCGCCGGGCATCCGCAGATCCATCAGGACCACGTCCGGGTCATGGCGTCCGACCACGTCGAGGGCGTCCACCCCGTTCGCCGCCTCCCCGAGGACCTCGAAGCCGGGTTCGGCGGTGAACATGCCGCGCAGCCCGTCGCGGACGACGGGGTGGTCGTCGACGAGGACGAGGGTGATGGCGGGGGCGCTGCCGGGGTTCTCGATCATGGCGCGAACCACCGTACGGCGGGGCATGGGTCTCTGGCCAGGGGCGACCTCACGGCGGGACCGGTGCCGGGGCCGGAGACCGGGCCCCGTACCGCGTGTCATGCCTGTCGGACCAGGGGGACCCGGGCCGAGACCGCCGTACCGGCGCCCGGTTCCGACTCCACCTCCACCGTGCCCGCGATGCGCTCCGCGCGGGCCCGCATGCCGCCGAGGCCGAAGCCGCCGGTGCGGCTCGGCGGGGCGGGCGCCGCGGGGTCGAAGCCGCGGCCGTCGTCCCTTACGTCCAGGGTCAGTTCACCGTCCATGAAGGAGAGGGTGACGCCGACCCTCGACGCCCCGGCGTGGCGGCCCGTGTTGGCCAGGGCCTCGCCCGCGATGCGCAGGAGGGTGGCGGCGACCTCGTCGTGGACCGGTTCGGCAGTGCCGGTGACGGTGAAGTCGGCCCGGACGCGGTGCTGTTCGGCCCAGGTGGCGACCGTCTTCTCCAGGGCGCCGGTCAGCTCGTCGTGCTCCAGGGCGGCGGGGGCCAGGTTGTGGACGGAGCGGCGGGCCTCCCCGAGGCTGTGGCGGGCGAGGGCGGCGGCCCGGTCCAGATGGACGCGGGCGGTGCCGGGGTCGGTGTCCCGGGTGGAGGTGACGACCTGGAGCTGGGCGATGATCCCGGTCAGCCCCTGGGCGAGGGTGTCGTGGATCTCGGCGGCCAGCCGGCGCCGCTCGTCGTCGACCCCGGCCTCGCGGGCCTGGACGAGGAGCTGGGCGTGGAGGGCCGCGTTCTCCGCCATCGCCTCCTCCAGCCGGAGGTTGGTGCGCTCCAGCTCCGCGATGGTCTCGACCTGGACGCGGGCCTTCTCCTCCTCGCGCATCCCGACGTACCAGAAGAAGAGGGCGAGGGCGGAGTTGATGAGGTACAGCGCGCCGAAGGCGACCCAGTTCATCAGGGAGGCGGGCGGCAGTCCACCGCTCTGCGAACCGGCCAGGGTGACGGCGGTGGTGAGCAGCCCGATCCGGATGGCCCGCTTGGGGAGCAGCGGGTCGACGTCGAAGTAGCCGAGCGCCGCGTAGATCGCGAAGAACGGGTTGAGCCAGGTGAGGGCGAAGGCGAGGACGGTCCGTACGGCGTAGTAGGCCACCCCGGCGGGGGCGGCGGGAGCGGTACGGGGGCGGGTCCGGCCCCACCAGAGCTGGAGCCCGTACGCGGCGGCGGCCAGGACCCCGGCCGCGTACATCTCCGTACGGCTCATGATCAGGTCGGCGGCGACGGCGGAGACGAGGGTGGCCAGGGTGAGGACGGCGTAGGGCCCGTAGCGGTAGAACTGCTCCCAGCGCTGCTCGACCGTGCGGGGGCCTGACGCGCCCGCCGGGTACGGGGAGCGGGGCGTCGACGTCATACGGGCAGTCTCCGTCACTGCCACCGGAAGAGTCGAGCGGCCGCGCTCCCCAGCACCACGGTCCACAGGGCCACCACCCCGAGGTAGGCCCAGCTCGGCCAGGCACCGGAGGCGGCCTGGTCCAGGGCCTGGGAGGCGGAGCCGAAGGGGGTGGCCTGCACGATGCGGCGCAGGGTGTCGGGCATGACCTGGACGGGCACCCAGACCCCGGCGGTGAACATCATCGCGAGGTAGGCGACCGAGCCGACGGCGGTCGCGGCCTTCGTCGTCCGGGACAGGGCGCAGATGGTGGCGCCCATGGCCAGGACGACGGTGACCGCGAGCAGCAGCGCCAGGTGGTAGCCGGGCAGGTGGCCGGGGAGCTCGACCCCGTAGGCGATGCGGCCGACGAGGACGACCAGGAGCGCGGAGCCGAGGGCCGCCGCGCCGTGCAGCGTGATCTGGGCGGTGAGGATCGCGGAGGGGCGGACCGGGGTGGTGGACATCCGGCGGAGGATGCCGCGTTCGCGGTAGGCGGTGAGGACCGGGGGCATGGCCTGGAGTCCGGACATGATCATGGCGAGCAGGACCGAGATGGGGACGTAGAGGTCGATGACCCGGCGGTCCCCGAGCCCCTCCTGCGGCTCCTTGAAGGCCGGGACGAAGCCGAGGATCACCAGGAGGACGGAGGGGAAGGCCAGGATCCAGAAGAGGCTGCCCGGTTCGCGGAGGAAGAGCCGGGTCTCGGCGAGCAGCACCGCCGCCGTGGGGCCGCGCCGGGGGCCGGTGGTGGTCGTTCCCTGGGTGGGGGCGGTGGGGGCGGGGGTCGTCATGGGTCAGGCGTCCTGTCCGGTGAGGTCGAGGAAGGCTTCGTCGAGGCTGGTCTCGGTGATCCGCAGCCGCTGGGCGGTGATGCCGAGTTCGGCGAGCAGGGCGATGAGCGGGGTGACGGTGTCGTCGGTGGCGTGCAGGACGAGGGCCCCGGAGGCGTCGGGCGGGGTCACGGAGGCGACGCCCGGCAGTGCGGCGAGCCGGGTCAGCTCGGGGCCGGCCGGGGGGCGGGAGGGGACGAAGGAGAGCACGGTGGAGCCGGTGGCCCGCCTGATCAGCCCGGCCGGGGTGTCCAGGGCGACGACCCTGCCCCGGTCGATGACGGCGATCCGGTCGCAGAGGCGCTGGGCCTCCTCCATGAAGTGGGTGACGAGCAGGACGGTCACCCCGCCGTCGCGGACCTCCTCGATGAGCTTCCAGGTGTCGCGGCGGGCCCGGGGGTCCAGCCCGGTCGCCAGCTCGTCGAGGACGACGACCTTCGGGTTGCCGATCAGGGCGAGCGCGATGAACAGCCGCTGCTTCTGGCCACCGGAGAGCTTGGCGAAGCGGGTGGTGAGCCGGTCGGCCAGGCCGAGCCGCTCGACGAGGGGCCGCCAGTCGGCGGGGGCCCGGTAGAAGGAGCGGTACAGCTCCAGGGCCTCCCGTACGGTCAGTTTGGCCTGGAGTTCGCTCTCCTGGAGCTGGGCGCCGAGCAGCTGGGTCACCCGGTCGTGGTCGGCGACGGGGTCGAGCCCGGCGACCCTGACGGTGCCCGCGTCGGGGATGCGGAGCCCCTCCACGCACTCGACGGTGGTGGTCTTGCCCGCCCCGTTGGGGCCGAGGATGCCGAAGATCTCGCCCTCGTCGACGGAGAGGGTGACGCCGTCGACCACGTTCCGGCCCGCGTAGGTCTTGCGCACCCCGTTGACTTCGATGATTGCCATGCCCCCAGGGTTCCGGCGGGCGGTGACCGGCGGTATCCGTCATCACGCTCGACACCGCATCAACCGATCGGTTGATGCGGGCGCGTGACCGGTTGACCCGCGGGTACGACCGGGTGGCCGACGGGCGCGCTCCGCGCGGTTCCGGCCGAAATTGGGAGGACCGATGTCAGTGGTGAAACGTACAGTCGGTTCTGATGCCCGAAAAGCCTGCAGAGCACACGGACCGGTCCGCCGTGCGCTCCCTCCTGCGTCTGTGGCCCTATGTCCGCCCGGTACGGCTCCGCCTCTTCACCGCCGCTTTCGTGGCGGTCCTGGCGTCCTGTCTGTCGCTGGTGATCCCGCTGATCCTGAAGTGGATGGTGGACGGTCCGGTGGCCGACCGTGACCCGGGCGGGGTCTGGCTCGGGGCGCTGTATCTCCTGCTGCTCGGCATCGCGGAGGCCGTGCTGTTCGGGTTCCGGCGGTGGCTGGTGGCGCGTCCGCTGGCCGGGGTCGAGGCGTCGATGCGGGCGGACCTCTACCGCCGGCTGCAACGGCTGCCGGTGGCCTTCCACGACCGGTGGCCCTCGGGCCAGCTGCTGTCGCGCGGCACGACGGATCTGATGCTGCTGCGGATGTTCCTGGCGTTCCCGCTGACCTTCCTGGTCGTCAACTCCGCGACGATCCTGGTCGGTTTCGTGATCCTCTTCGCCCAGGACTGGTCGCTCGGCCTGGTGCTGCTGGCGCCCGTGGTGCCTCTGGTGATCCTGTGCTCGGTGTTCGAGACGAAGTACTCGCTGGTGGCGCGGAAGGCCCAGGACCAGACGGGCGATCTGACCACGGTGGTCGAGGAGAGCGTGCTCGGCATCCGGATCGTCAAGGGGTTCGGCCGCCACCGCAGCCAGGCCCAGGCGTTCAAGGCGCTGTCCCAGCGGCTGCGCTCCACGGAGCTGGGCAAGGCCCGGCTGCTCGCCGGGATCTGGGCGCTCATCACGACCATCCCGGAGCTGGCGATCGGGGCGGCGCTGGTGCTGGGCACGATCCAGGTGGCGGACGGTTCGCTGTCGGCGGGCACGCTGGTGGCCTTCCTCTCGACGGCGCTCGCGCTGCGGTGGCCGGTGGAGTCGATCGGCTTCCTGCTGGCGATGAGCCAGGAGGCGGCGACCGCGACCGACCGGTACTTCGAGGTGATGGACGCGGCGGAGGAGCAGGACACGGCGGGAGCCGCCCGCGCGGAGGCGTCCGCGGCTCCCGCCGGGCTGGTCTTCGAGGGCGTGGAGTTCCGCTACCCGGACGCGGAGCCGGGCTCCCCGCCGGTCCTGGCCCGGATCGACCTGGAGGTGCGGCCCGGCGAGACGATGGCCCTGGTGGGCGGTACGGGCTCCGGGAAGACGACGCTCACCGCCCTGGTCCCCCGGCTGCACGAGGTGACCGGCGGGCGGATCACGCTGGACGGCGAGGACATCGCCACGATGGAGCGGGCCAGGCTGCGGGAGCTGGTGTCGGTGGCGTTCGAGGAGCCGACGCTGTTCTCCGCGACGGTCGGCGAGAACGTGCGGATGGGCGCCGAGGACGCGGACGGGGAGCAGGTGCGGCGGGCGCTCTCGGTGGCCCAGGCCGACTTCGTGCACCGGCTGCCCAAGGGGCTGGACACGGAGGTCGGTGAGCAGGGCCTGAGCCTCTCCGGCGGCCAGCGCCAACGCCTCGCCCTGGCCCGTGCGGTGGTGGGCCAGCCGCGCTTCCTGGTGCTGGACGACCCGCTCTCGGCGCTCGACGTGCACACGGAGACTCTGGTGGAGGCGGCGCTGCGCCGGGTGCTGGAGGAGACCACGGCGGTGGTGGTGGCGCACCGCCCCTCGACGGTGATGCTGGCGGACCGGGTGGCGCTGCTGTCGGAGGGCCGGATCGCGGCGGTGGGCACGCACCAGGAGCTGCTGCGGTCGAACGCGGAGTACGCGTGGCTGATGTCGGGGGCGGAGCCGGGCGGGGGTGGTCCCGGGGCGGACCGGGGTGACGGGCCCCTGGCGCGCGGCGCCGGACCGGGCGGAGGTGGTCCCGTCCCCGCCGGCGAGGACCCCGGCACCACGGCCCCCGGCCCCGTAACGACCACCAAGGTCCCCGCCGAGGAGGGCACCCGATGACCACGACCACCGACGACGCCGGGCGCACCCCGCAGGCCGACGACGGCGAGGCCGGCCGAACAGGCACCACCGCCGCCACCGGGGGCGGCACCGGTGACGGCGGCCGCCCCGCGCTCGCCACCGCCGCCCCCGGTAGCGGCGCCGGTCCGGCCCCGGGCAAGGAGTCCCCGGAGTCCCCCGACCCCTTCGACCAGGACGACCTGCCCGCCCCGCCCGGCGCGACCCGGGCGCTCCTGTTCTCGCTGCTCCGCCCGATGCGCGGCAGGGTCGCCGTCGTCGCGCTGCTGCTGGTGCTCCAGCAGGCGGCCGTCCAGGCGGGCCCGCTGCTGGTGGCGTACGCGATCGACAGCGGCGTCCCGGCGTTCCGGGACCACGACTACGGGCCGCTGATCGCGGTGGCGGTCGGCTATCTGCTCTGCTCGGCGGGGGCCGGGGTGTTCCAGTACGCCTTCATCAGGGGCTCGGCCCGGATCAACCAGAACGCGCTGCTGGACCTGCGCGGCCGGATCTTCCGGCACGCCCAGGCACTGAGCGTGGACTTCCACGAGCGCTACACCTCGGGGCGGCTGATCTCCCGCTCCACCACGGACGTCGAGTCGCTCCAGGAGCTGCTGAGCGAGGGGCTCCAGGAGCTGATCGCGGTCGTCCTCTCCTTCGTGTCGATCGGGCTGATCCTGCTCTGGCTGGACCTCGCCATCGGCGGGGTGGCGGTGCTCTCCTTCGTACCGCTGTATCTGCTGGTGCGGCTCTACCGGCGGCGCGCGGCCCTGGTGTACGGGGCGAGGTCCACGGCCATCGCGTCGGTGATCGTGAAGTTCGCGGAGACCATGAACGGCATCCGCCCGGTGCGGGCGTTCCGCCGGGAGCGGGCCAACGACGCGGCGTTCGCCGTGCTCAACGGGGTGCACGAGCGGCGCAACGGCGACGCGCTGCTGGAGATGGCGCGCTATGTGGTCGGCTCCCGGCTGGTGGCGAACACGGCGGTGGCCGGGATGGTGCTGTGGGGCGCCTACCGGGTGGCCGACGGGACGCTGGCGCTCGGGGTGCTGGCGGCGGCGGTGCTGTATCTGCGGCGGCTGTACGACCCGATCGACCGGCTGGCGATGTTCCTCAACTCCTACCAGTCGGCGGCCGCCTCACTGGAGAAGATCGCGGGCCTGCTGGCCCAGACCCCGACCGTCCCGGACGCGGCGGAGCCGAAGGAACTGCCCGCCCGGAGCGGCGAACACCCGGGCCGGGAGGTCGTCTTCGACGGGGTGCGGTTCGCCTACCGTACGGGCGGGGAGGTGCTGCCCACGTTCGACCTGCGCATCCCGGCGGGCACCACGGTGGCGGTCGTCGGCTCCACGGGCGCGGGCAAGTCGACACTGGCCAAGCTGCTGGCCCGGTTCTACGACCCGACCGAGGGCCGGGTGCTGCTGGACGGGGTGGACCTGCGGGACCTGTCCACGGCCGAGCTGCGCAGGGGCGTGGTGATGGTGACGCAGGAGGCGTTCCTGTTCTCCGGGACGGTGGCGGAGAACATCGCCATCGGCCGCCCGGACGCCACCCGCGACGAGATCGAGCGGGCCGCGAAGGCGATCGGCGCGCACGACTTCATCGCCTCGCTGCCCGAGGGGTACGACACGGACGTACGGAAGCGGGGCGGCCGGATCTCGGCGGGCCAGCGCCAGTTGGTCGCCTTCGCCCGCGCCCTGCTGGCGGACCCGGCGGTCCTGATCCTGGACGAGGCGACCAGCTCCCTGGACATCCCGGGCGAGCGGGCGGTGCAGCACGCCATGGACACGGTGCTGCACGGCCGCACGGCCGTCGTGATCGCCCACCGCCTCTCCACGGTGGAGATCGCGGACCGGGTGCTGGTGATGGAGTCCGGCCGCATCGTCGAGGACGGGGTGCCCGCCGAACTGATCGGCGGCACGGGCCGGTTCGCGGGGCTGCACCGGACGTGGAAGGACAGCCTGGTCTGACCGGGGGTGCGCACAAGGGTGTGGCCCCCGTCCGGACTCTTCCGGGCGGGGGCCACAGCCATCAGGGCGTACGGGAGGGACCTCAGACGGCCGCGTCGGCCTTGCGGCGGCGGCCCAGGGCGAAGACGACACCGGCACCGGCGAGGATCGCCACGCCGCCGACGGCCGCGATGACCGGCAGGTCGGAGTCCGAACCGGTCTGGGCGAGGGTGCCCTCGGGCTTGATCGGGGTGTTGCCGACCGGCTTGGCCTTGACCGGCTTCTTGCCGCCCGTCTGGGGCTTGGCCTCGTTCGGCTTGCCCGCGTCCTTGCCTGCGGCGAGGACCTTGAACTCGTAGTACGCCTCGCCGTCGGGGAAGACGCAGTTGCCCTTGTCGTCGACGTAGACACCGGCGACGAAGACGAGCCCGAAGCTCGCGGGCGCCTTCTTGTCGACGCTCAGCCGCACGTCGATGGCGAAGGACTCCTTGGCGCGGATGCCGGTGTAGCCGATGTAACCGGCGGCGTCGTCGTCCTCGTCGAGGACGATGTCCGTCCAGACGCCCGTCTCGGGGTTCTTGAACTGGAGCGTGAGGTACTCGGTGGTCTCGTCCCAGGTGTCGGTGTCCGCCTGGGAGGCGAAGAGGCCGAGGTCGACGCGGTCGTAGACCTTGTCGCCCTTGTTCTCGACGTTCAGCTTGAAGGCGTGGAAGCCGCTGCCGGCGACGACCTTGGAGGGGAGACCGGAGAGCGAGGTGCGCAGGTTCTTGTCGGTCTTCGGCCGGTCGCTGTCGACGCAGGTGTCGGCGGGCGCGGTGGCGGACGGCGACGGGGCGGGCGCGGTGGCGGACGGCGACGGGGCACCCTCCTTCGGCTTCTCCTCCTCGTCCGAGGGCTTCTCCTTCTCCTCCTCGGCGGGCGGCTTCTCCTCGCCCTCCTCGGCGGCGGGCTTCTCCTTCTCCTGCTCCTCCTCGGGGGCGGGAGCGGGCGCCGGCTGCTCGGCCTCGGGGTCCGTCTTGGGCTCCTCCTGCGTGGCGGGGGTGCTCTCACCGGCCTCCGGGGTGGGGCCGGGGGTGGCGAACGCGGCCGGGGAGGAGAGGAGGGTGACCGGGGCGAGTACGGCGGTCGCTGCGGCGACGGCCAGGGCGCGGCGGATCTTCATACGTCGGGGTCCTCTGGAGAGTCTGGGTGCCGCCGGAGCGGCACGAAGGCTGGGAGGGCCGTCTTCCGGGTTCGGAGGTGGGGGGGGATACACGGGTCGGGCCACTGGGTCTGACCTGCGTCAGGGGTGGACGGTTGTACGCATCAGTGACCGGACCATGTGAGGTAGCACACAGCATGCACTCAGGAAGCGCACAGAATGCGCACATAGCGCCTCCGGCATCTCTCGTTTCCCCTCACCCCGGCAGCAGCCGCACCGCCGCGTCCCGCAGCCAGGTCCTTTCCGTGCTCATGAAGCGGTGCAGGGTGCGCGAGGCGAAGGCGGTCCGCTGGGCGCTGCGGCGGCGCTCGCGGTCGTAGGCGCGCAGCGCCGCTGCGAGGGCGGCGGGCCCCGGGGGTGCGGCGGCCACCGCCCGGGTGAGGGCGTCGGCGTCCAGGATCGCGGTGCAGGCCCCCTGGCCCAGGTTGGGCGTCATGGCGTGGGCCGCGTCGCCGACCAGCGCGACGGGGGCCGTGCGACCGTCGGCGGAGACGAAGGAGGGCAGGGCCGGGTGGAGGTGGCGCATCTCGTAGCGGATCCAGGTGGCCGGGTCGGTGGCGTCCAGGATGCGCGGGATCGGGTCGTGCCAGTCGGCGAAGGCGGCGCGCAACTCCTCCTCAGCGGCCGCCGAGGAGGCCGCGGGACCCGTGGAGCCCCCCGCGCCCCTCACCGGAACGGTCGCGTACCAGTTCGTCCGCCCCGGCTCCACCGGCGTCAGCCCGAAGAACCGGCCGCGCCCCCAGGTCTCGCCGTGGACCGGGCTCTCGAAGTCCGCGATGCCGATCCAGGCGACGGTGGAGACCGGGCGCGGCCCGCTCCGGGCGCCGAAGCGGGCGGTCCGTACGGCGCTGCGGATGCCGTCGGCGCCGACCACCAGGTCCTGCGTGGCGGCGAGCGCGGCCACATCGGAGACGGTCTCCCCCAGCTTCACCGGTACGTCCCCGAAGGCGTCCAGGGCCGCGAGCAGGGCGTCGAGCAAGTAGGGCCGGGAGATGAGGAGTTCGGGGCGGCCGGCCTTCCTCTCGATGCGCTCCAGCGGGAGGCGGGCGAGCGTCCTGCCGTCGGGGGTGCGGATGTGCGCGTCGCGGTAGGGGACCGCGTGGGCGCGCAGGGCGCCCCCGACGCCGAGGCGGTCGAGCGCCGACTGCGCGGTGGGGTGGATGCCGAACGCGGCGCCGTACCGCTCCGGTTCGGTGCGGCGCTCCAGCACGGTCACCGCCCACCCCGCCCGGCGCAGCCCGATCGCGGTCGCCAGGCCCGCGATGCCCGCGCCGACGACGGTCGCCGTTCCCGTTCCCTCGCGCTCGGTCATGCCGCACTCCCGGAGGCTCGTCAACCACTGGCACGCACCCTTACCACCACATCCGTGGTACCACGCCTGGGGTAACATCAGCAAGGGCAGCCCGGGGCCGGGGCTGACCCGGGAGGCAGCCCGGCACAACACCGGCAGGGCGCCACCCACCCCCGTACGCGACACCCCAGGAGCCCCCGTGAACCCCGAGCGGCGCGACCGTCTGCGCGACGCGGCCATCGCCGTCCTGGCGGCGGAGGGCGGGCGCGGCCTGACCCACCGGGCCGTGGACCGGGCGGCCGAGGTGCCGGACGGGACCACGAAGAACTACTTCCCGACCCGCGACGCCGTGCTGCGGGCCGTGGCCGAGCGCTGTCTGGAGCAGTACGCGGCACTCACCGCCCGGGCCGCCGCAGGCCCCGGACCGGCCGACCGCGAGGAGTTGGCCGCCCTCTTCCGCACGCTCCTGGAGAACGTCGCCGGACCCGGCCGCCCCCGCCTCCTCGCCTGTCTGGAGCTCCAGGCGGAGGCGGCCCGGCGCCCCTGGCTCTCCGCCCTCCTCGACCCGATGGCGAGCGGGGACTTCGCGGGGTTCGAGGCGGCGCAGCGGTCCGCCGGACTGCCCGTCACCCGACAGCGGGCCGCAGCCGTGACCCTGGCGCTGCACGCGGCGATCCCGCACCTGCTGGCGGACGGGCCCAAGACGCTGGCGGCGGCGGGGCTGGACGATCTCGACCGGTTCGTACGGGAACTGCTCGACGCGGTCTACCCGACGGACGCCACCGACTGACGCGGGGCCGACCCGCCACCTCCCGGACTCCCCGCTTCCGTCGGCGGGAACTGGCCAGAACCCGCCCCTGTCTCATCAGCTGGGCGGTAACCGCGTCCGGAGCCGCCGCGCGCATGCGCCCCCGCCGCACCGAACCTGTGACCGGCCTGTGAATACGGGCCTGTGCACACCCCCGCAACATCCTGGCAACGATCGGTGAAACGTCCGCTTAACGAACATGACCTTTCCGGCAACGGACGAATTCCGGCCAAGTTTTTGACGCGCTCCTGACAGACATACGGATCTGCTGACACTCTTCACCCCGTTCTGCGCACCGCCTGCACCGTCCCGGACGGCTCATCCAGCGCCGCCCGGCAACCCCCCTCGCAGAAGGAGTCCGCGTGAGATCCACGCCCAGCCGTCGCGCCACCGCGACCGGCGCTCTGATAGCCGCAGCAGCCATGATCGCCGTCGGACTGCAGTCCGGCGCCGCCACCGCCACCCCCGCCGCCGCTCCCACCCCGGCCGGCGGGATCACCGCCGGCAGCAAGGTGGACACCGGCTCGCTCCCCGCCGACCTCTCCCCCGCGCAGCGCGCCGCGCTCCTCAGCGAGGCCGACGCCACCAAGGCGGCCACCGCCAAGGAGCTGGGGCTCGGCGCCACGGAGAAGCTCGTCGTCCGTGATGTCGTCCAGGACCGGGACGGCACCACGCACACCCGCTACGAGCGCACCCTGAACGGGCTCCCCGTCCTCGGCGGCGACCTGGTGGTCCAGGAGACCCAGGCGGGCAAGACCCTGGGCGTCTCGAAGGCGTCCCAGGCGACCAGCGCGCAGCTGAAGGCCGTCGACCTCACCGCCGACGTGGCCCCGGCCACCGCCGAGAAGCAGGCGCTCGGCGCGGCGAAGACCGAGGGCTCGAAGGCGACGAAGCCGAGCGAGGCCCCGCGCAAGGTGGTCTGGCTGGGCAGCGGCTCCCCGAAGCTCGCCTACGAGACGGTGGTCGGCGGACTCCAGCACGACGGCACCCCCAACGAGCTGCACGTCGTCACCGACGCGGCCACGGGCGAGAAGCTGTACGAGTGGCAGGCCGTCCACAACGGGACCGGCAACACCCAGTACAGCGGCCAGGTGACGCTGGGCACGGCGCCCTCGTACACCCTGACCGACACCACGCGCGGCAACCACAAGACGTACAACCTCAACCGGGGCACCTCCGGCACCGGCACGCTCTTCACCAACTCCACGGACGTGTGGGGCAACGGCACCCCGCAGAACCTGGAGACGGCCGGTGCCGACGCCCACTACGGCGCCGCGCTCACCTGGGACTACTACAAGAACGTGCACGGCCGCAACGGCATCCGCGGTGACGGCGTCGGCGCGTACTCCCGGGTCCACTACGGCAACAACTACGTCAACGCGTTCTGGCAGGACAGCTGCTTCTGCATGACGTACGGCGACGGGGCGGGCAACGCCAAGCCGCTGACCTCCATCGACGTGGCCGCCCACGAGATGACCCACGGTCTGACCTCGGTCACCGCGCGCCTCGTCTACAGCGGTGAGTCCGGCGGCCTCAACGAGGCGACGTCCGACATCTTCGCCGCCGCCGTCGAGTTCCACGCCAACAACCCGCAGGACCCGGGCGACTACCTGGTCGGCGAGAAGATCGACATCCGCGGCAACGGCACCCCGCTGCGCTACATGGACAAGCCGAGCCGGGACGGCAGCTCCAAGGACTACTGGTACTCCGGCATCGGCAGCGTGGACGTCCACTACTCCTCGGGCCCGGCCAACCACTGGTACTACCTGCTCTCCGAGGGCAGCGGCGCCAAGACCATCAACGGTGTCAGCTACGACTCCCCGACCTCCGACGGACTGCCGGTCACCGGCATCGGCCGGGACAAGGCGTCGCTGATCTGGTTCAAGGCGCTCACCACCAAGTTCACCTCGTCGACCAACTACGCGGGCGCCCGCACCGGCACCCTCGCGGTCGCCAGTGAGCTGTACGGCGCCAACAGCCCCGAGTACGCGGCCGTGGCCCACGCCTGGGCCGGCGTCAACGTGGGCACCCGCCCCGGCGGCGGCGACCCCGACCCGGGCGGCAAGGTCTTCGAGAACAACACCGTGGTGAACATCCCGGACGCGGGCGCGGCCGTCACCAGCGCGGTCAACGTCACCGGCGTCGCGGGCAACGCCCCCAGCGCCCTCAAGGTGGACGTCAACATCAGCCACACCTACCGCGGTGACCTGGTCATCGACCTGGTGGCCCCGGACGGCGGCACCTTCCGGCTGAAGAACTCCTCCGCCTCGGACTCCGCGGACAACGTGGTGGCGACCTACACGGTCAACGCCTCGTCCAAGGTGGCCAACGGCGAGTGGAAGCTGAAGGTCCAGGACGTGTACCGCTCGGACACCGGCCGGATCAACAGCTTCAAGCTCACCTTCTGATCCACCACGCCACACCCTGGGCACCACCGCACCACCGCACCACCACATGACCGAACGGCCCGGCAGGGGTTCTGCTCCCCTGCCGGGCCGTTCGCCGTTCTCGCCGTACGGGCGCGGCTCAGCGCATCAGTACGCCCGCGCCCTCCCCCGTGGCCTCGTTCGGCACCGCCACCAGCCCCAACTCGGCGCCGGAGGCCAGCAGTTCGTGCGAGGGCAAGACGCGGACGGTGTAGCCGTACGGTCCCGTCCGGTCCAGGGCGAGCGGGCCCTCGTACAGCCAGCGGTCCTCCAGGTCATGGCCGCCCGCCGGCTTCAGCGGGAAGACCTGGGCGTCCGCGATGGCGTCGGCGGAGTCCACCCGGCCCGCGACGACCTGGACCTCCACGTCGTCCGGCTCCAGCCCGCCGAGCGCGATCCGTACCCGCAGGGACAAGGTCGCCCCCAGTTCGGCCGAGCCGCCCGCCACCGTGTCGGTGACCGACTCCACATGGTCGACGGAGACGTGTCGCCAGGCCGCCCGGACCTTCGCCTTCCACTCCGCGAGATCCCGCGCCACCGCCGGGCCCAGAGCCCGCCGGGAGAGCGCGGCGGGGGCGTAGAGCCGCTCCACGTACTCGCGCACCATCCGCCCCGCGAGCACCTTCGGCCCGAGGTTGACCAGGGTCGAGCGGACCATCTCGATCCACCGGTCCGGCAGCCCCTCCGCGCCCCGGTCGTAGAAGCGCGGGGCGACCCGGTCCTCGATCAGGGCGTACAGGGCGTTGGACTCCAGCTCGTCGCGCCGGTCCTCGTCGACAGCGGAGCCGTCGGCGGTGGGGATCTCCCAGCCGAAGTCCGGGTCGAACCACTCGTCCCACCAGCCGTCGCGCACCGAGAGGTTGAGGCAGCCGTTGAGCGCGGCCTTCATCCCGCTGGTGCCGCACGCCTCCAGCGGGCGCAGCGGGTTGTTGAGCCAGACGTCGCAGCCCGGGTAGAGCTTCTGCGCCATGCCCATGCCGTAGTCCGGCAGGAAGACGATGCGGTGGCGTACGCGCGGGTCGTCCGCGAACCGCACCAGCTCCTGGACCAGCCGCTTGCCGCCGTCGTCGGCGGGGTGCGCCTTGCCGGCGACGACGATCTGGATCGGGTGCGTGGGGTGGAGCAGCAGTTCCCGCAGCCGGTCGCGGTCGCGCAGCATCAGCGTCAGACGCTTGTACGAGGGGACGCGGCGGGCGAAGCCGATGGTCAGGATCTCCGGGTCGAGGACGTCGTCGATCCAGCCCAGCTCGGCGGTGCCCGCGCCGCGCCTGCGCCAGGAGGCGTAGAGGCGGCGGCGGACCTCGGTGACCAGCTGTCCGCGCAGCTCGCGGCGGAGCTCCCAGATCTCCCGGTCCCCGATGCCGCCCACCGCGTCCCAGCGGCGCGGGGTGCCGGGCTGCCGCTCGGCGCCGCCGTCCGCCACCGGTCCGCCCGCCAGCACCTGGTGGGCGCGGCCGGTGCCGATCTGTCCGGCGCCGAGGCGGAAGACCTCGGGCGCGACCCAGGTGGGGGCGTGGACCCCGTTGGTGATGGAGGTGATCGGCACGTCCGCCGGGTCGAACCCCGGCCAGAGCCCGGAGAACATCTCCCGGCTGACCGCCCCGTGGAGGGTGGAGACCCCGTTGGCGCGCTGGGCGAGGCGCAGCCCCATGACCGCCATGTTGAACAGCTCGGGCGCCCCGCCGGGGTAGGCCTCGCGGCCCAGCGGCAGGATCTTCTCCACGGGGACGCCGGGCAGCTCGCCGTCGTCGCCGAAGTGGCGGGCGATCAGCTGCCGGTCGAAACGGTCTATCCCGGCGGGCACCGGGGTGTGGGTGGTGAAGACGGTCCCGGCCCGGACCACTTCGAGCGCGGCCTCGAAGTCGAGCCCGTCGGCGGCCAGTTCGCGGATGCGCTCCAGGCCGAGGAAGCCGGCGTGGCCCTCGTTGGTGTGGAACACCTCCGGCTCCGGGCTCCGGGTGAGCCGGCACCAGGTGCGCACGGCACGCACCCCGCCGATGCCGAGCAGCATCTCCTGGAGGAGGCGGTGGTCGCTGCCGCCGCCGTAGAGCCGGTCGGTGACATCGCGTTCGCCCGGGGCGTTCTCCTCGACGTCGGAGTCGAGCAGGAGGAGCGGGACGCGGCCGACCCGGGCCAGCCAGATGCAGGCGTACAGCGAGCGGCCGCCGGGCAGGGCGAGCACCACCCGGGCGGGGGTGCCGTCGGCCTCGCGGACCAGGTCGAGCGGGAGTTCGTTGGGGTCGAGGACCGGATAGTGCTCCTGCTGCCAGCCCTCGCGGGAGAGGCTCTGGCGGAAGTAGCCGTGCCGGTAGAGCAGGCCGACGCCGATGAGCGGGACGCCCAGGTCGCTGGCGGCCTTGAGGTGGTCACCGGCGAGGATGCCGAGGCCGCCGCTGTACTGCGGCAGGGCGGCGGTGACACCGAATTCAGGGGAGAAGTAGGCGATGGCGGAGGGGAGTTCGGCTCCGGCCGCCTGCTGTTCCTGGTACCAGCGGGGGCCGTCGAGATAGTCCTTCAGGTCGGCGGAGGCCTCGGCCAGGCGGCCCAGGTACTCCTCGTCCCGGCCCAGTTCGGCCAGGCGCCCCGCGGTCAGGGAGCCGAGCAGCCGTACGGGGTCGGCGTCCGCGGGCCGCCACCCCTCGGGGTCGGCGGACCGGAACAGCTCGCGGGTCTCGGTGTGCCACGACCAGCGCAGGTTGCGCGCGAGGTCGTGGAGGGGTCGGAGGGGTTCGGGGAGGACAGGACGCACGGTGAATCGACGAATGGCCTTCACGTACTCCACCTTTACAGGGGACTTGCGCATCCGAGGGGACGCACGACGGTGTGCGCCCTTCCGTCACCCTCGACGGTAGCGGCCGTCCGTGGCCCGGGGCCACGGCGCGCGGACGGCTCACCGGGGTCGGGCACGGCCCGCGCGCGCCGCCCCACAGGAACCACACCCGCACCGCCCGCCCTCTCCCACCCCACCCTTCACCTGCGGGTTTGGCCGATTTCCTTCCCGTACGCAGCCTTGTGGACCTTCCTGTCACAGGGAAGGCTGCCGTGTGGCGCCGCAGAGCGGGTATCCGGAACCTGTGAGGGCGCCGCGGGCTTCGTACGCCCACCGGGGCGCACGCGCCGGGCGCGACCGGACCGGACCGGGGCGCGACCGGGGCACGACCGGCCGGTTACGACCGAGTAGTTAACACAGCGCCGGATTTCCCGTGAACACGTGCGGGGAAGGCTTTCCGCGTACTTCCCGGTACGCAGTCGGACCCGGCCCGCACGCCCTCCCGATGCAGTCGAAACATGCGTGAAACACCCGCGACCCACCCATTCGAGTGCCATTCGAGTGAACGCGGACAGGAGCGGCCATGCCCACAGCCCGTCAGCAGAGAGCCGAGCAGCTACAAAGGACAGATCCCCATCATCGCGGCACGCGCGGTCGGTCCTCCGCTTCCGTGCCGTCACCCGTGCACACCGAGCTCCTCCAGCCCCCAGGTGATTCCATGATCGGTCGAATTCCCGTCCTCGACGTCCGTCCCCTCGTCGACTGCGGCAGACGGGCGGCCAAGGCCGTCGTCGGTGAGACCTTCGAGGTCACCGCCACCGTCTTCCGCGAAGGCCATGACGCGGTGGCGGCCAACGTCGTGCTGCGCGATCCGAGCGGACGGGTGGGACCGTGGACCCCGATGCGCGAGCTGGCCCCGGGCACGGACCGGTGGGGCGCGGAGGTGACGCCGACCGCCGAGGGGCGGTGGACGTACACGGTGGAGGCCTGGAGCGATCCGGTCACCACCTGGCGCCACCACGCGGCGATCAAGATCCCGGCGGGCATCGACACCGATCTGGTGCTGGCGGAGGGCGCGGCCCTGCTGGAGCGGGCCGCCGCCGGGGTGCCGAAGAAGAACGGCCGGGAGGCGGTGCTCGCCGCGGTGGACGCGCTGCGCGACACCGCGCACGCCCCGGCCGCCCGGCTGGCCGCCGCCTGGACCCCGGCCGCCGAGGCCGTGCTCGCCCGCCATCCGCTGCGCGAACTGGTCACCCGCTCCAAGCCGCTGGCGGTGCGCGTGGAGCGCGAGCGGGCGCTGTACGGGTCGTGGTACGAGTTGTTCCCGCGCTCGGAGGGCGCGAAGCGGGTGCCGGTCGATCCCTCCGACACCTCGCCGGACGCGCCGACCCGGCTGGTGAGCGGCACCTTCCGTACGGCGGCCGAGCGGCTGCCCGCGGTCGCCGCCATGGGGTTCGATGTCGTGTACCTGCCCCCGATCCACCCGATCGGGACCACCCACCGCAAGGGACCCGACAACACCCTCACGGCCGGTGAGCACGATCCGGGCGTGCCGTGGGCGATCGGTTCGCCGGACGGCGGGCACGACGCGGTCCACCCGGAGCTGGGGACCTTGGCGGACTTCGACCACTTCGTGGAGGTGGCCCGCAATCTGCGGATGGAGATCGCGCTCGACTTCGCGCTCCAGTGCTCGCCGGACCACCCGTGGGTGAAGGACCACCCGGACTGGTTCCACCACCGCCCCGACGGCTCGATCGCGTACGCCGAGAACCCGCCGAAGAAGTACCAGGACATCTATCCGATCGCCTTCGACCAGGACATGCGCGGTCTGGTGGCGGAGACCGTACGGATCCTGCGCTTCTGGATGGACCACGGCGTACGTATCTTCCGCGTCGACAACCCGCACACCAAGCCCGTGGTGTTCTGGGAGAAGGTCATCGCGGAGATCAACGGCACCGACCCCGATGTCATCTTCCTGGCCGAGGCGTTCACCCGCCCGGCGATGATGCACACCCTGGGCGCGGTCGGGTTCCAGCAGTCGTACACGTACTTCACCTGGCGGAACACCAAGCAGGAGCTGACGGAGTACGTCACGGAGCTGGCGGGCGAGGCCGCCTCCTACATGCGGCCCAACTTCTTCGTGAACACCCCGGACATCCTGCCGGGATACCTCCAGCACGGCGGCCGCCCGGCCTTCGAGGCGCGGGCCGTGCTCGCCGCGACCCTCGCCCCGAGCTGGGGCGTGTACGCGGGGTTCGAGCTGTGCGAGAACACCCCGGCCAAGCCGGGGAGTGAGGAGTACCTGCACTCGGAGAAGTACGAACTGCGCCCGAGGGACTGGGAGTCGGCCGAGCGCGAGGGCCGCACGCTGACCCCCCTGATCACCTCGCTCAACCGGATCCGACGCCACAACCCCGCGCTCCAGCAGCTGCGTGACGTCCACTTCCACCACGTCGACAACGAGTCGCTGCTCGTCTACAGCAAGCGCTCGGGGTCGAACACCGTTCTGGTGGTCGTGAACCTCGACCCTCACCACACCCAGGAGGCCACGGTCTCGTTGGACATGGAGCGGCTCGGCCTCGAAGGGCACGAGCGCGTACCGGTGCGCGATCAGCTCACCGGCGACACCTATCACTGGGGCAGGACCTTCTATGTGCGCCTAGAGCCGGGCATCACGCCCGCGCACATCGCCGTCCTGCGACCGTCCCCGCCGACCGGAGGGTCACCCACACCATGATCGTCAATGAGCCTGTCCACGACACGTTCGAGGACACTCCCGCCAAGGACCGTGATCCCGACTGGTTCAAGCGAGCCGTCTTCTACGAGGTGCTCGTCCGGTCCTTCCAGGACTCCAACGGCGACGGAATCGGCGACCTCAAGGGCATCACCGCCAAGCTGGACTATCTCCAGTGGCTCGGTGTCGACTGCCTCTGGCTGCCGCCGTTCTTCAAGTCCCCGCTGCGCGACGGCGGTTACGACGTCTCCGACTACACCGCGGTCCTGCCGGAGTTCGGTGACCTCGCCGACTTCGTCGAGTTCGTGGACGCCGCCCACCAGCGCGGCATGCGCGTCATCATCGACTTCGTCATGAACCACACGAGCGACCAGCACGAGTGGTTCCAGCAGTCCCGTACGGACCCGGACGGTCCGTACGGCGACTACTACGTCTGGGCGGACGACGACAAACAGTTCCAGGACGCCCGGATCATCTTCGTCGACACCGAGACGTCGAACTGGACCTTCGACCCGGTGCGCAAGCAGTACTACTGGCACCGCTTCTTCTCCCACCAGCCGGACCTCAACTACGAGAACCCGGCGGTCCAGGAGGAGATCCTGGCGGCCCTCCGCTTCTGGCTGGACCTGGGCATCGACGGCTTCCGGGTCGACGCGGTGCCCTACCTCTACCAGCGCGAGGGCACCAACTGCGAGAACCTCCCCGAGACCCACCACTTCCTCAAGCGGGTCCGCAAGGAGATCGACGCCAACTACCCGGACACCGTGCTCCTCGCCGAGGCCAACCAGTGGCCCGAGGACGTCGTCGACTACTTCGGCGACTACGAGGCGGGCGGCGACGAGTGCCACATGGCGTTCCACTTCCCCGTCATGCCGCGCATCTTCATGGCGGTGCGCCGCGAGAGCCGCTACCCGGTCTCCGAAATCCTCGCCAAGACCCCGGCGATCCCGAAGAACTGCCAGTGGGGCATCTTCCTCCGCAACCACGACGAGCTGACCCTCGAAATGGTCACGGACGAAGAGCGCGACTACATGTACGCGGAGTACGCCAAGGACCCGCGGATGCGCGCCAACATCGGCATCCGCCGGCGCCTGGCCCCGCTGCTGGACAACGACCGCAACCAGATCGAGCTGTTCACCGCTCTGCTGCTGTCGCTGCCCGGCTCCCCGATCCTCTACTACGGGGACGAGATCGGGATGGGCGACAACATCTGGCTGGGCGACCGGGACGCGGTCCGCACCCCGATGCAGTGGACGCCCGACCGCAACGCCGGGTTCTCCTCCAGCGATCCGGGGCGGCTCTACCTCCCCACGATCATGGACCCGGTCTACGGCTACCAGGTCACCAATGTGGAGGCGTCGATGGCGTCGCCCTCCTCGCTGCTGCACTGGACCCGCCGGATGATCGAGATCCGCAAGCAGAACCCGGCCTTCGGGCTGGGCGAGTACACCGAACTGCCCTCGTCCAACCCGGCGGTGCTGGCGTTCACCCGTGAGTACAAGGACGACCTGGTCCTGTGCGTGCACAACTTCTCGCGGTTCGCCCAGCCCACCGAGCTGGACCTGCGGTCGTTCAACGGACGCCATCCGGTGGAGCTGATCGGCGGGGTGCGCTTCCCGGCCATCGGCCAGTGGCCCTACCTGCTGACCCTGGCGGGACACGGCTTCTACTGGTTCCGGCTGCGCAAGGACGCGCCGCCGGCCTGATGGACGGCCGCGTCGGCCCGACGGTGGCCGACGGCTCGTGCGGGGCGGTTTCCCCCGTCCCGCACGGGGCACTCTGACCGAAACGAAAGGCCTTGGGCCTTCACGGTTCCGCCGCCTTCGGCCTTTCCCGGTTCCGCCGTTCGAGTCCGTACGGACCTTCCTCTCCCGACACGTCCCGCACAGCCGGACAGCCATTGCCGCAATCCGGGACACTCTTCGCATCCTGTGTGCCCGGGGAAAGGACGCGATGCCATGTCGGAGGCTGCATCCAGTCACGTCGCCCTGGCGAAGAGCACAAGGAACAGCGCAACCCCGAGCAGTACCGTGGACGGCACCCTGCTGCCGTCCCTCGCCCCGCTGCTCCACGCCTGGCTGCCCCGGCAGCGGTGGTTCGCCGGCAAGGGGCGGCCGGTCACCGGCTTCTCGCTGGTCTCGGCCACCGAGATGCTGCCGCTGGACGGCACCGCCGGACCGGGCCTGCTCCACCTCCTGGTCCGGGCCCAGCAGCCCGAGCAGTCCGCCCGCCCGGCGGACGACTGCTACCAACTCCTCATCGGTGTACGGGCATCGCTGCCGACCACGCTCGCCGCGGCCCTGATCGGCCGGGTCGAGCACGGGCCGCTGGCCGGGCGGACGGTGTACGACGCGCTGCACGACCCACGGCTGGCGGGCCTTCTGCTGGAACGGTTCCGCCGCCCCGGCACCCTCGGCGCCCTCCGCTTCGAGCGCACCGCCGCGATCCCGGCCGGGCTGGCGCCCCGGGTGCTGGACGCCGAACAGTCCAACTCCTCGCTGGTCTACGGCGATGCGTACATCCTCAAGATCTTCCGCCGGGTCTTCCCCGGCGCCAACCCGGATCTGGAGCTGCCGCTCGCCCTGGCCCGCGAGGGGTGCGAACGCGTCCCCGCCCCCATCGCCTGGTTCGAGGCCCCCGGCCCCGAACCGCTCACCCTCGGCGTGCTCCAGCCCTTCCTGCACGGCGCCCGGGACGGCTGGCAGCTCGCCCTGACCGCGCTCACCGCGGGCCGCGACTTCGTCCCCGAGGCACGGGCGCTGGGCCGGGCCACCGCCGAGGTGCACACCGCGCTCGCCAAGGCGCTGCCCACCCCGGCGCTGCACGGCACCCAGACCCGGCAACTGGTCGCCCGGATGGTCCAGCGCCTGGAGGCCGCCGCCGACGCGGTGCCCGCCCTCGTCCCGTACGTCCCCGCCCTGCGCACCGCGTTCGACGCCGTCACCGCGCTCGGCCACCGGGGCGGCGGCTGGGCGCAGCAGCGGGTCCACGGCGACCTCCACCTCGGCCAGGCGCTCCGCTCCCCCGACGGGTTCTGGTCGCTGATCGACTTCGAGGGCGAACCGGCCCGCCCGCTGGACGAGCGCCGCCGCCCCGCGCCCCCGGTCCGCGACGTGGCGGGGATGCTGCGCTCCTTCGACTACGCGGCCCGCTCGCACCGCCCGTGGAACCCGGAGTGGGCGGCCCGCTGCCGTGCCGCCTACTGCGAGGGGTACGCGCTGGCGTCCGGCACCGATCCGCGCGGTGAGCCGGAGTTGCTGCGCGCACATGAGACCGACAAGGCGGTGTACGAGGTGGTGTACGAGGCCCGGCACCGCCCCGACTGGCTGCCGGTCCCGATGGCCGCCATCCAGCGCCTGGCCCAGTCCGCCGCGGCCTGATCCCGGGCCCCGCCCGCCCGCACCCTCCCCCCTTCCTCCCCCGAACTCCCCGAGGAGGCAGTCCCTGTGACCGCCCGCAAGCCGTCCCGCAAGGCACCCCGCTCCAAGTCCGCAGCCGCCGAAGGCACCACCGCCAAGGCACCTGCCGAGGCCGTGAGCGTGGAGACCGCGCAGCCGCCCGCACCGGCTCCGGCACCCACGCCCGTACCGGCCGCCGCTCCGGCAGCCACTCCGGCTCCTGCTTCCGCTTCCGTGGAGGCCGAGACCACCGCTCCGGCAGCCACCGAGGCCGCCGCCACCGCCAAGCGCTCCCGCCCCCGGCGTACGGACGCCGTCCCCCCGCTCCCCCGGCAGGCCGGTGACGGGAGCGCCCGGCCCGCACCGGCCCTGGACCCCGCCGACCGCGGCCGGCTGCTGGCCGGTGACCACCACGACCCGCACGCCGTGCTCGGCGCCCGTCCGATCCCGGGCGGGGTGCTGGTGCGGGCGCTGCGCCCGTTCGCCCGGTCGGTCACGGTGCTGGCCGAGGGGGTGCGGGCCGAACTGCACGACGACGGCGACGGGTTCTTCTCCGGGGTGCTGCCGGTGAAGGAGGTCCCCGCCTACCGGCTCCGGGTCGCGTACGACGACAACACCATCGAGGTGGACGACCCGTACCGCTTCCTGCCCGCGCTCGGTGAGCTGGATCTGCATCTGATCAGGGAGGGCCGCCACGAGGAGCTGTGGCGGGCACTCGGGTCCGAGCCGATGGTCCACCAGGGGGTGGCCGGGACCCGGTTCACCGTGTGGGCGCCGAACGCGCGCGGGGTCCGGGTGACCGGTGACTTCACCTACTGGGACGGCACGGGCACGCCGATGCGGTCGCTCGGCTCGTCCGGGGTGTGGGAGCTGTTCCTGCCCGGCATCGGGGAGGGCGCGCTCTACAAGTTCGACATCTGCCGCCCGGACGGCTCGCACACGGTCCGGGCCGACCCGATGGCCCGCCGCACCGAGGTCCCGCCCGCGACCGCCTCCATCGTCACCGCCGCGCACCATGAGTGGCGGGATGCGGACTGGATGGCGCACCGGGGCGACCGCCCGGTCCACGAGGCCCCGTTCTCGGTGTACGAGGTCCACCTCGCCTCCTGGCGCCCCGGGCTGACGTATCGTCAACTCGCCGAGCAACTCCCCTCGTACGTCAAGGATCTGGGCTTCACGCATGTGGAGCTGATGCCGGTCTCGGAGCACCCCTTCGGCGGCTCCTGGGGCTACCAGGTCACCGGGTTCTACGCCCCGACCTCCCGGATGGGGACCCCGGACGACTTCCGGTTCCTGGTGGACGCCCTGCACCGGGCGGGCATCGGCGTCATCATGGACTGGGTCCCGGCCCATTTCCCGCGCGACGAATGGGCGTTGGCGGAGTTCGACGGGCGTCCGCTGTACGAGCACGCCGACCCGCAGCGGGCCGCGCACCCGGACTGGGGGACGCTGGAGTTCGACTACGGCCGCACGGAGGTACGTAACTTCCTGGTGGCCAACGCGACTTACTGGTGCGAGGAGTTCCACATCGACGGGCTGCGGGTCGACGCCGTCGCCTCGATGCTCTACCTCGACTACTCCCGCGAGGACGGCCAGTGGTCGCCCAACGAGTTCGGCGGGCGGGAGAACCTGGACGCGGTCGCCTTCCTCCAGGAGATGAACGCCACGGTCTACCGCCGCAACCCGGGCGTCGTCACCATCGCGGAGGAGTCCACCGCCTGGGACGGGGTCACCCGTCCCACCGACAGCGGCGGCCTGGGCTTCGGGCTGAAGTGGAACATGGGGTGGATGCACGACTCGCTGGTCTACATGTCCAAGGAGCCGGTGCACCGCAAGTACCACCACAACGAGATGACGTTCTCGATGGTGTACGCGTACAGCGAGAACTACGTGCTGCCGATCTCGCACGACGAGGTGGTGCACGGCAAGCAGGCGCTGGTGGCGAAGATGCCCGGCGACTGGTGGCAGCAGCGCGCCAACCACCGCGCCTATCTTGGCTTCATGTGGGCCCACCCCGGCAAGCAACTCCTCTTCATGGGCCAGGAGTTCGCCCAGGGCGCCGAGTGGTCCGAGGGCCACGGACCGGACTGGTGGCTGCTGGACCCGACGTACGACGCCTCCGGCGACCACCGGGGCGTACGCACGCTCGTGGGTGATCTGAACGCGGTGTACGGGGCGGTGCCCGCGCTCTGGCAGCGCGACACCGTGCCGGAGGGGTTCAGCTGGGTGGACGGCGGAGCGGCCGAGGACAACGTCTTCGCCTTCCTGCGCTACGACGCCGACGGCTCCCCGCTCCTCGCCGTCTCGCACTTCTCCCCGGTGGTCCGCCACGACTACCGCCTCGGGGTGCCGGAGACCGGGACCGAGGGGTGGGTGGAGGTCCTCAACACCGACGCGGAGCGGTACGGCGGCAGCGGCGTGACGAACGAGGAGCCGCTGAAGGCGGAGGCGGTGCCCGCACACGGCCGCCCGGCCAGCATCTCGCTGACGCTGCCGCCGCTGGCCACGGTCTGGTTCCGGCCCGCCTGAGGCCGGTGGCCGGGCCCGGCGGCCGGACGGCTTGAAGTCCCGGGCCTTGAGCCCCAAGGCCTGGGCCGGACGGCCCTCCGGGGGCCGGAACGGCAAGGACACCCGTACCGGGGGATACGGGTGTCCTTGGGTGGGGGGTGTCGCAGTGGCTTGAAAGGGCCCGTCAGACCTTGGCGGGCTCGGCCGCCTTCTCACGCGGCTCGGGTACGTCGGTGGAGGCCGCGGGGGCGCCGTGGCCGTCGTCCACCAACGTCTTTTCGTCGAACGGGATCCGGCCGGCGAGGACCTGGCCCACCCGCTCCTTGTCGATCTCCTTGGTCCAGTGGCCGACCAGGACCGTGGCGACCGCGTTGCCCGCGAAGTTGGTGAGGGCGCGGGCCTCGCTCATGAAGCGGTCGATGCCGACGATCAGGCCGACGCCGTCGACGAGTTCGGGGCGGTGCGACTGGAGCCCGCCCGCGAGGGTGGCGAGTCCGGCGCCGGTCACGCCCGCCGCCCCCTTCGAGGCGATGATCATGAAGATGAGGAGCGAGATCTGCTCGCTCGCGCTCAGCGGGTCGCCCATCGCGTTGGCGATGAAGAGCGAGGACATCGTGAGGTAGATCGCGGTGCCGTCGAGGTTGAAGGAGTAGCCGGTCGGCACGGTGATGCCGACGACCGGCTTGCTGACCCCCAGGTGCTCCATCTTCGCGATGAGCCGGGGCAGGGCCGACTCGGAGGAGGAGGTGGAGAGGATGAGCAGGAACTCGCGGCCCAGGTACTTCAGCAGCGAGAGCAGGTTCACCCCTGCCACCAGGCGCAGGATCGCGCCCAGCACCACGAAGACGAAGAGCGCGCAGGTGACGTAGAAGCCGATCATGATGATCGCCAGGGACTTCAGGGCGTCGAGCCCGGTCTCCCCGACCACCGCCGCGATGGCACCGAACGCGCCGACCGGGGCGGCCCACATGATCATGGCGAGGATGCGGAAGACGAGCCGCTGGATGTGGGTGATGCCCCGGATGATCGGCTCGCCCGCCGAGCCCATCGCCTGGAGCGCGAAGCCCGCGAGCAGCGCGACCAGCAGGGTCTGGAGCACCTCGCCCGCCGTGAAGGCGGAGACGATCGTGGTCGGGATGATGCCGAGCAGGAAGTCCACCGTGGACTCGCTGGCGCCGGACGCCTGCTTCTCCCCGGCGGCGCGGGCCGCCTCGGTGATGTGGAGGGTGGAGCCGGGCTCCAGGAAGTTGCCGACCAGCAGGCCGATGGCGAGGGCGACGGTCGACATGACGAGGAAGTAGCCGAGCGCCAGCCCGCCGACGGCGCCGACCTTGGCCGCCTTGCGCACCGAGCCGACGCCCAGCACGATCGTGCAGAAGATGATCGGGGAGATCATCATCTTGATCAGGTTCACGAAACCGGCGCCGATGGGCTTCAGCTCGACGGCCACCCCGGGGGCCGCGAAGCCCACCAGGATGCCGAGCGCCACGGCGGCGATCACGGCGATGTACAGGTAGTGGGTGCGGTCCCGTTGTTTGGCTGCCACAGCCATGGTGGGGCTCCTCGGCTCGGTCACGGCTTCTGCCCCGTCCCCGGGGCTTCCCCCGTCGCTGGGGGCTCCCCCGTCCCTGGGGGCTCCGGTGACTATCCACCGCCCTGTGACCCCGGTCACCCTTGCGTTCATATCGTTCACGGGCGCTTTCGAGCCACTGGGGAGCAGAGGTTCCGGCGAGGCAGACTGTGGGGCATGCGCCTCCCCCGTACCCGCCCGCGCAGCCTGGCCGGGCAGCTCTTCGCCATGCAGGTCGTGCTGATCGCCGCCGTGGTGGCCGGGTGCGCGGTCTTCGCGTACGTCTCCGGCTCCTCGCAGGCCGAGCAGACGGCGGCCCGGCAGGTGCGGGCAGCGGCGCTGGCGGTGGCCGATTCCCCCTCCGTACGGGAGGCCATCCGCACCCCGGACCCCTCCGCCGTGCTCCAGCCGTACGCGGAGCAGGTGCGCCGGGACACCGGGATCGCGTTCATCACGATCATGGACACCGACCGGAAGCGGTGGACGCACCCGGACACCGCGCAGATCGGGGAGACCTTCCTCGGCCACACCGAGGAGGCGCTCGCCGGGGCGACCTTCACCGAGACCTACACCGGCACGCTCGGCCCCTCGATACGGGTGGTCACCCCGGTCCGCGACGGCGAGGAGATCATCGGCCTGGTCAGCGCGGGCATCACCGTGGACCGGGTCTCCTCGCAGGTGCGCGAACAGCTCGGCGCCCTCGCGCTGGCGGCGGGCGGGGCACTGGCGCTCGGCGGGATCGGCACGTACGTGATCAACGCCCGGCTGCGGCGCCACACCCACGGGATGAACGCGGCCGAGCTGAGCCGGCTGCACGACTACCACCAGGCCACCCTGCACGCGGTGCGTGAGGGGCTGCTGATGCTGGACGGACAGCGCCGGATCGCGCTCATCAACGACGCGGGGCGGGAGCTGCTGGGGCTCGACCCGGAGACGGAGGCGGTCGGCCGGACCGTGGCGGAGCTGAATCTGCCCGCGCCGCTGACCGGGGCGCTGCTGGCGTCGGAGGCGCGCGTCGACGAGCTGCACCTGACGGCGGAGCGGGTGGTCGTGGTCAACACCCGTCCGGTGGTGGGCGGGGAGCGCCGGGGCACGGTGGTGACCCTGCGGGACCACACGGAGCTCCAGGCGCTCACCGGTGAGCTGGACTCCGAGCGCGGTTTCACCCAGGCGCTGCGCTCGCAGGCCCACGAGGCGGCGAACCGGCTGCACACGGTGGTGTCGCTGATCGAGCTGGGGCGGGTGGAGGAGGCGGTGGAGTTCGCGACGGCCGAACTGGAGCTGGCCCAGGTGCTGACCGACCGGGTGGTGGGCGCGGTGGAGGAACCGGTGCTCGCCGCGCTGCTGCTGGGCAAGGCGGCCCAGGCCAATGAGCGGGGCGTCGAGTTGGAGCTGGCCGAGGACAGCCTGATCGACGACGGGGCGCTGCCGCCGTCGCTGGCCCAGCGGGATCTGGTGACGATCCTCGGCAATCTCATCGACAACGCGGTGGAGGCGGCCTCGGAGGGGTCGGAGGACGTGGAAGGCGTCCCCGGAACCCCGGAGGCCGCCGTGCCGGTGCAGCGTACGGCTCCGCAGGGGGCAGCCGGGCGGGCCCGGGTCACCGTGACCGCGCTCGCCGACGACCGGGAGCTGCTGCTGCGGGTCTCGGACACCGGGGCGGGCATCGGCCCCGAGGAGGCGGACGAGGTGTTCCGGCGCGGCTGGTCGACGCACGGGGCGGGGCGCGGGCTGGGCCTGGCGCTGGTGCGGCAGGCGGCCCACCGCAACGGCGGGTCGGTGGAGCTGGAGCGGGCGCCGGAGGGCGGGGCGCGGTTCACCGTACGGCTGCCGCTCGGGGACCGTACGGCTCCGGTGCGGACGAAGGAGGTCACGGCATGATCCGGGTGCTGGTGGTCGAGGACGATCCGGTGGCCGCCGACGCGCATCAGCTGTACGTGGAGCGGGTGGCCGGTTTCACCGTGGCCGCCGTGGCCCACACCCGTGCGGAGGCCGTACGGGTGCTGGAGCGCACCCCGGTCGATCTGCTCCTGCTGGACCTGTATCTGCCCGACGGGCACGGGCTCGGGCTGCTCCGGTCGCTGCGGGCCGCCGGGCACGGGGCGGACGTGATCGCGGTGACCTCGGCGCGGGACCTCGCGGTGGTGCGGGAGGGGGTGTCGCTGGGGGTCGTGCAGTACGTGCTGAAGCCGTTCACGTACCCCACGCTGCGGGACCGGCTGGTGCGGTACGCGGAGTTCCGGGGCGCCGCCGGGGAGGCGAGCGGGCAGGAGGAGGTGGACCGGGCGCTGGGCGCGCTGCGGGTCGCCGAGCCGGCCGCCCTGCCGAAGGGGCTCAGCGGGCCGACCCTGGAGGCGGTGACCCGGGTGCTGCGGGAGTCGGCGGAGGGGGTGACGGCGGCGGCCGCCGGGGAGCGGCTCGGGATCTCGCGGATCACCGCGCGCCGTTATCTGGAGCATCTGGTGACCGTGGGGAGCGCGGCGCGCCGTCCGCATTATGGGCAGGTCGGCCGACCGGAACTCCATTACCGCTGGCTGTCCGGCGGCCGCTGATTCCGCAGCCGCCACCCACACGGCAAGCGCTTGCCGTGTGGGCGCACGGTGGTGCTGGGGCGGAGCTACCCGGAGTAAGGAAAGCGCTGGTGGGGCGCTTGTTTGCGTACCGCCCGCCCGGTTCGCGCTAGGAGGTTCGTACGAAGCGTGTTCCGGGCGGGACAGACCGTAGCCAGGGCGTCGGCGGACTTCTACGGTGGGCCCGTGCACCCCACCCCGCCCTTCAACGCCCCCGCCGCGCGCCGACTCCGTGAGGCACTGGGGATGGCTCCCGGACATGTCGCCTACGGTCTCGCCGCGCAGTACGGACTCCGCATACCCGCCGAGACCGTCGTCGCCTGGGAGCGCGGCCTCGCGACCCCCGGCGAACGCGAACTGACCGCCCTGGCCGGCGTCCTCTGGTGTGCCCCGGGCGAACTGCTGGCCGCCGCCTCCACCCTGCGCGAGCACCGGTTGAGCCGGGAGCTGTCGGTGGACGACCTGGCGCGGCAGCTCGGGATGACCGGGGCCTCGTACCTGCGCATGGAGGAGACCGGGCGCTGGAAGGGCAACGAGCGCCAGTCCGCCGCGCTCTGCCGGGCGCTCGGCCTGTCACCGGCCCAGTTCCTCACGGCGACGGGCCGCGACGAGGAGCTGGCCGAGCTGCTGACGAGTGCGGTGACCACCCGCTGGCAGGCGTACGTCCGCCCGGTGGCGAAGATCGTCCCGCTGGAGCGGGCCCGGATCCAGGAGGTCCTGGAGCAGCTGCACGCCGACTACCAGGCCCTGATGGTCTCCACCCTGAGCTGGAGCAGCACGGGCCAGGAACGGTCCGGGTCGACGGGCGACGCGGGACGGGCGTTCCTGGCCCGGGTGGTGGACCAGTTCTGGCGGACGGCCGGGGTGTGAGTTCTCGTACGGAACAGGCCTTGGGCGGCTAGAAGACCGACTCCGCCTCGTCCATCCGGGCCACCGGCACGCGCTTGAGCTGGGTGACCGCGTCCGCGAGCGGGACCATGGCGATGTCGGTGCCGCGCAGGGCGGTCATCCGGCCGAAGTCGCCGCGGTGGACGGCCTCCACGGCGTGCCAGCCGAAGCGGGTGGCGAGGACCCGGTCGTACGCGGTGGGGGTGCCGCCGCGCTGGACATGGCCGAGGATGACCGGCCGGGCCTCCTTGCCGAGCCGGGTCTCCAGCTCGACGGCGAGGCGGTTGCCGATGCCCTGGAAGCGCTCGTGGCCGTACTGGTCGATGGCGCCCTTGGCGTACGGCATGGAGCCCTCGGCCGGGTGCGCGCCCTCGGCCACACAGATGACGGCGAACTTCTTGCCCCGGGCGAACCGTTCCTCGACCATCTTGACCAGGTCGTCGACCTCGAAGGGGCGCTCGGGCAGGCAGATGCCGTGGGCGCCGCCGGCCATCCCGGACTCCAGCGCGATCCAGCCCGCGTGGCGGCCCATGACCTCGACGACCATCACCCGCTGGTGGGACTCGGCGGTCGTCTTGAGGCGGTCTATGGCCTCGGTCGCGACGCCCACGGCGGTGTCGAAGCCGAAGGTCCGGTCGGTGGCGGAGATGTCGTTGTCGATGGTCTTCGGGACGCCGACGACCGGCATGCCCGCGTCGGAGAGCATCCGGGCCGCCGTCAGCGTGCCCTCGCCGCCGATCGGGATGAGCGCGTCGATGCCGTAACGGCGGGACAGCTCCTCGCAGTTCTCGGCGGCCTCGCGCAGCCGGTCGCGCTCCAGGCGGGCCGAGCCGAGGATGGTGCCGCCGCGGGCCAGGATGCCGCTGACCGCGTTGAGGTCGAGGGGGCGGAAGTGGCCGTCGAGCAGCCCCTTGAAGCCGTCCTCGAAGCCGATGACCTCGTCGCCGTGGCCCACGACGGCGCGGTGGACGACCGACCGGATCACTGCGTTCAGGCCGGGGCAGTCGCCGCCCGCGGTGAGAATTCCGATGCGCATCGAGGTGTGTCTCCTGCTCGCTAGTCGCGCTTTTCCGGGAGGCCGACCGGGGCGGCCTCCGTGCCCTGAACCAATTCGATTGTTTCACGCCCGGCACGCGCCCCGCGCTTTCGGCCGGGCGGGGCGGACACGTCGGGAGCGGGTAGGAGGGATCCCGGAGGCGGAAACTCCGGCGGGCGACATAGCGGCCCGCGCAGGTATCGTCAAGAGTCAATGCAGGCCAATGCCGCATCCCTCGGGGCGCCGGGGACAGCGCGGGGAGACCCCCCGCCTCCCGGACCTCGGGTGCGGCAGCGCACAACGACGGGAGAGCACGCGTGGCGCGGAGCGTGTACGTGACCGGGATCGACCGGGGGGACGGCCGGCAGGTCGTCGAGCTGGGAGTCATGGAGCTTCTGACGCGTCAGGTGGACCGGGTCGGGGTCTTCCGCCCGCTGGTCCACGACGGTCCCGACCGGCTCTACGAATTGCTGCGGGCGCGCTACCGGCTCTCCCAGAGCCCCGCGACGGTCTACGGCCTGGACTACCACGAGGCCTCCACCGTGCAGGCCGAGAAGGGCACCGACGAGCTGGTCTCGCTGCTGGTCGACCGGTTCCACCAGGTGGCCCGGGAGTACGAGGTGGTGCTCGTCCTCGGCAGCGACTTCGCCGCCACCCAGCTCCCGGACGAGCTGGCGCTCAACGCCCGTCTGGCCAACGAGTTCGGCGCCTCGGTGATCGCGGTCGTCGGGGGCAAGGGCCAGACGGCGGAGTCCGTGCGCGCCGAGACCCGCAACGCCTACCGCGCCTACGCGGGCCTGGGCTGCGACGTGCTGGCGATGGTGGTGAACCGGGTCGCCCCGGAGGACCGGGCGGCGATAGCCGAGCGGCTGGCGGCCCGGCTGCCGGTGCCCGTCTCCGTGCTGCCGGACGACCCGGCGCTCTCCGCCCCGACGGTCGCCCAGGTCACCGCCGCGCTGAACGGCACGGTGCTGCTCGGGGACGACTCGGGGCTGGCGCGCGACGCGCTGGACTTCGTCTTCGGCGGGGCGATGCTGCCGAACCTGCTGAACGCGCTGACGCCCGGCTGCATGGTGGTGACGCCCGGGGACCGGGCCGACCTGGTGGTGGGGTCGCTGGCCGCGCACAGCGCCGGGACGCCGCCCATCGCGGGCGTCCTGCTGACCCTGAACGAGCGCCCCGGCGAGGAGATACTCACGCTGGCCGCCCGGCTCGCACCGGGGACCCCGGTCGTCTCGGTGGCCGGCGGCTCCTTCCCCACCGCGGCCGAACTCTTCACCCTGGAAGGGAAGTTGAACGCGGCGACGCCCCGTAAGGCCGAGACCGCGCTCGGCCTCTTCGAGCGCCACGTGGACACCGGCGCCCTCCTGGAGCGGATCTCGGTGGCCCGCAGCGGACGGGTCACGCCGATGATGTTCGAGCACGAGCTGCTGGAGCAGGCCCGCTCCGACCGCAAGCGCGTGGTGCTGCCCGAGGGCACCGAGGAGCGGGTGCTGCGCGCGGCCGACGTGCTGCTGCGCCGGGACGTCTGCGACCTCACCCTGCTCGGCGATGTGGACACGATCCGCAAGAAGGCCGCCGACCTCGGCATCGACCTCGCCGAGACCCAGATCATCGACCCGCAGACCTCCGAGCTGCGCCAGGTGTTCGCGGAGCGGTATGCACAGCTCCGCGCGCACCGCGGAGTGACGGTGGAACTCGCGTACGACGTGGTGGCGGACGTCAACTACTTCGGCACGCTGATGGTGCAGGAGGGGCTGGCCGACGGGATGGTCTCCGGCTCGGTCCACTCCACCGCAGCCACCATCCGCCCGGCCTTCGAGATCATCAAGACGAAGCCGGACGCTTCGATCGTCTCGTCGGTCTTCTTCATGTGCCTGGCCGACAAGGTCCTCGTGTACGGCGACTGCGCGGTCAACCCGGACCCGAACGCCGAGCAGCTCGCGGACATCGCGGTGCAGTCGGCGGTGACGGCGGCCCGCTTCGGCGTCGAGCCCCGGATCGCGATGCTCTCGTACTCCACCGGCACCTCCGGCTCCGGCGCCGACGTCGACAAGGTGCGCGAGGCGACCGAGCGCGTACGGGCCTCGCGGCCGGAGCTGCGGGTGGAGGGCCCGATCCAGTACGACGCGGCCGTCGAGCCGACCGTGGCGGCGACCAAGCTGCCGGACTCCGAGGTGGCCGGGCAGGCGACGGTCCTGATCTTCCCGGACCTCAACACCGGCAACAACACCTACAAGGCCGTGCAGCGCTCGGCGGGCGCGGTGGCGGTCGGCCCGGTGCTCCAGGGTCTGCGCAAGCCCGTCAACGACCTCTCCCGGGGCGCGCTCGTCCAGGACATCGTCAACACGGTGGCCATCACGGCGATCCAGGCGCAGGGCGAGGAGCGCCCCGCATGACGACCCCCGCCTCCGCCCCCGATCACGAAAGCACGGCAGCCCCTGTGGAACCGCACCGCGTCCTCGTCCTCAACTCCGGCTCCTCCTCGGTGAAGTACCAGCTCCTCGACATGCGCGACCGCTCGCGCCTCGCCTCCGGGCTGGTGGAGCGGATCGGTGAGGAGACCTCCCGCCTGGTGCACACCCCGCTGACCGGCGGCGTCGAGCCCCGGGAGCGTACGGGCCGGATGGCCGACCACGACGCGGCGCTCAAGGCGGCGGCCGAGGAGCTGACGGCCGACGGGCTCGGCCTGGACTCCCCCGAACTCGCCGCGATCGGCCACCGGGTGGTCCACGGCGGGCTACGGTTCACCGCGCCGACCGTGATCACCGACGAGGTGCTGAAGGAGATCGAGCGCCTGGTCCCGGTGGCGCCGCTGCACAACCCGGCCAACATCACCGGTATCCGTACGGCGCAGGCGCTGCGCCCGGATCTGCCGCAGGTGGCGGTCTTCGACACGGCGTTCCACACGACGATGCCGGAGGCGGCCGCCCGGTACGCGATCGACGTGGAGACCGCCGACGCGCACCGCATCCGCCGCTACGGCTTCCACGGCACCTCGCACGCGTACGTCTCCCGCAAGACGGCCGAGCTGCTGGGGAAGGCGCCCGAGGACGTCAACGTCATCGTGCTGCACCTGGGCAACGGGGCCTCCGCCTCGGCGGTCGCGGGCGGGCGGTGCGTGGAGACCTCCATGGGGCTGACGCCCTTGGAAGGGCTCGTGATGGGTACGCGCTCCGGGGACATCGACCCGGCGGTCACCTTCCACCTGAAGCGGGTGGCGGGCATGTCGGCGGACGAGATCGACGTCCTGCTGAACAAGCGGAGCGGGCTGGTCGGGCTCTGCGGCGACAACGACATGCGGGAGATCCGCCGCCGGATCGACGAGGGCGACGAGCAGGCCGCGCTCGCCTTCGACATCTACATCCACCGGCTGAAGAAGTACATCGGCGCGTACGCGGCGGTACTCGGCCGGGTGGACGCGGTGGCGTTCACGGCGGGGGTCGGGGAGAACTCGGCCCCGGTGCGGGAGGCTGCCATCGCGGGTCTGGAGGAGTTCGGTCTCGCGGTGGACGCCGGGCTCAACGCCCAACGGTCCGGTGAGCCGCGGCTGATCTCGCCGGAGTACGCACGGGTGGCGGTCGCCGTGGTGCCGACGGACGAGGAGCTGGAGATCGCCGACCAGGCGTTCGCGCTCGTCGCCCCGGACACCGTACAGGTCGACAACTGAGCGCCCCCGCGCCCCTTTGTATCTTCCACCAGACGGAATATTCCGCAGCGAAACAAACCGATAGGATCCGCCTCATGCGCCGTTCCAAAATCGTCTGTACCCTCGGTCCCGCCGTCGACTCCCATGAGCAGCTCGTCGCTCTGATCGAGGCCGGCATGAGCGTGGCCCGTTTCAACTTCAGCCACGGCTCCCACGAGGAACACCAGGGCCGTTACGACCGTGTCCGCAAGGCGGCCGCCGAGACCGGCCGCGCGGTGGGCGTGCTCGCCGACCTCCAGGGCCCCAAGATCCGGCTGGCGAAGTTCGCCGAGGGCCCGGTCGAGCTGGTCCGCGGGGACGAGTTCACCATCACCTCCGAGGACGTCCCCGGCGACAAGTCGATCTGCGGCACCACCTACAAGGGGCTGCCCGGCGATGTCGTCAAGGGCGACCCGATCCTGATCAACGACGGCAACGTCGAGCTGAAGGTCGTCGCGGTCGAGGGCCCCCGGGTGAAGACCATCGTCATCGAGGGCGGGGTCATCTCCGACCACAAGGGCATCAACCTGCCCGGCGCGGCGGTCAACGTCCCGGCCCTCTCCGAGAAGGACGTCGAGGACCTGCGCTTCGCCCTGCGGATGGGCTGCGACCTGGTCGCCCTCTCCTTCGTCCGGGACGCGAACGACGTCAAGGACGTGCACAAGGTGATGGACGAGGAGGGCCGCCGGGTCCCCGTCATCGCCAAGGTGGAGAAGCCGCAGGCGGTCGAGCACATGGAGGGCGTCGTCATGGCGTTCGACGGTGTGATGGTGGCCCGTGGCGACCTGGCGGTGGAGTACCCGCTGGAGAAGGTCCCGATGGTGCAGAAGCGCCTCATCGAGCTGTGCCGCCGCAACGCCAAGCCGGTGATCGTAGCGACCCAGATGATGGAGTCGATGATCACCAACTCGCGGCCCACCCGCGCCGAGGCGTCCGACGTCGCCAACGCGATCCTGGACGGCGCGGACGCGGTCATGCTCTCGGCCGAGTCGTCCGTGGGCGCGTACCCGATCGAGACGGTCAAGACGATGTCGAAGATCGTCGTCGCCGCCGAGGAGGAGCTGCTCTCCAAGGGCCTCCAGCCGCTGGTCCAGGGCAAGAAGCCCCGTACGCAGGGCGGTTCGGTGGCCCGTGCCGCCTGCGAGATCGCGGACTTCCTCAACGGCAAGGCCCTGGTCGCCTTCACCCAGTCCGGCGACACCGCCCGCCGCCTCTCCCGCTACCGGGTGGCCCAGCCGATCCTGGCCTTCACCACGGACGAGAACACCCGCAACCAGCTCGCCCTGAGCTGGGGCGTCGAGTCGTACGTCGTCCCGCACGTGGACAACACCGACGCGATGGTCGACCTGGTCGACGCGGAGCTGCTGAAGCTGAACCGCTACAACACCGGCGACACGATGGTCATCACCGCCGGCTCGCCTCCCGGCATCCCCGGCACCACGAACATGGTCCGGGTCCACCACCTGGGCGGCGGCGAGGGCTAGTTCCCCGCCCTCTGTTCCGTACGACCGTGGGCCGTATCCCTGGTGAGGGGTACGGCCCACGGCTCTGTGCGGCTCCCGGACGGGATCGGGGGTGGTGGTGGCGCTAACTTCGGCCCGGTTCCAGGTAGTTCTCCAGGCCCGGGACCGTGAGCGAGCCGCCGAACTGGCCGGCCTGGACCACCTTGACCTTGGTGAAGAAGGCGAAGGGGACGTTCAGCGGGGGCGGGGTCTGCGGGTTGAAGGTGATCGGGATGAGGCCGAAGAGGTTGCCCTTCAGCTCCTCCGTGTACATCGTCACCGTGCCGTTGCGGATGGTCGACGTGGAGCCGGGGCGCGACTTCACGTGGCCCGTGGTGCCCGCCGGGCCGACGGTGAGCTGGTGGAGGTCCTTGATGTCGATGGAGCCGGCGGTGAACTTCAGCACCTTCTTGATGGAACCGTCCGCCTTCTTCACCTCGACGATGCCCTTGTAGTCCAGGCCGTTGAGGGTGAGCAGCGTGGACTCCAGGACCCATGGGTCGGCCGGGAGCAGCGGGATGCCGGGCTCCAGGGACGCGGCGGCGAGCGCCTCCGGGTCGGGTACGGGGCAGGGGAAGCGGGGCTTGGCGCCGTCCGGGATGTCCTCGTCCTTCCTGGGGTCGAGTCCCTTGGCGTCCTCGGGCAGTTCCTCGACGCTCCGGCCCGCCTTCTCGGCCGCCTCGCGGATGGCGTCGGCGGTCTCTCCGGCCGCGTCCTTGGCCGGGGGCTTGTCAGGAGTCTTCTCCGGGGTCTTCCCGTCGCTCTTCGGCTTGTCCGCCGGCTTCGGGGACTCCGCCGTGGGGCTCGGGGAGGGGCTCGCGGGCGGAGCGGGCTCCTCCTCGAGCTTCTCCTCCGCCTTGTCCTTGTTCGGGTTGAACAGGTCCCTGAGGGCGTCGCCCAGGCCCAGCGGGTCGAGCGGGTTCTTCGACTTGGTGGGCGTCGGGGTGGGGCTCGGCTCCTCGGCGGGCTTCTGCGCGTCGGGCTTCTGTGCCGTGTCGGGCTTCTGCTCGTCCGGCTTCCCGGCGGCCGGGTCCTCGGTGGCCGGGGCGGTCCGGGTGGGCTCCGGGGTGGCGCCGTCGTCCTGGCCCGGCTTCCCGCCCCCGTCAGGCCCGTCCGTGGGCGTCGCCGACGGGGTCGGGGAGGCGGAGGGGCTGGGGGACTCGGAGGCCTCCGGCTCGTCGGACCGGGTGACGCAGGGGCCCGGGGCGAAGGGGATGTCGGGGTTGCCGTCGGCCATGGCGAGCTTGGGCGTGAGGCCCATGCCCACGAAGACGGCGGTCGGCATCGCGGCGAGCGCGAGCGCCTTCTTGCCGTTCGGCATGTGCAACTTGGTCAGCAGCGACTTCTTGGGAGCCGCGTGACGGGGCCCTCGGCGGACCGGGAGGCCATCGTCCGCGTACGCCTTCGACTGCTGTTGCTCGTCACCCCGCACGGTGTGTCCCTCCGTCGTGGCCTGAGGCCGCGTCGTGGTCACCCACCTGCTGCTGCGGAACGGTCGCGCCGTGCAGGACGGACTCGGCCGGCATGTTCTCCGGGTGCCGCTCAGCCGTCGGGAGAGGGTCGGAGGCGTCCTGCGGGGTCTCCTCGTCGGCCTTCGGCTCGCCCGGCGCCCAGGAAACGGACAGGGCTCCGCCGACGAGCGCGAAAAGGAATCCGATCAGGAAGCCGCCGATGTTGGCGACGGGCAGGGAGATCAGCGCGAGAAGGATCGCCGCGACACCCGCGAAGACCCGGACGATGCTGTGGAACCACATCGTCAGGCCCAGCGTGATCAACAGGACGCCGATGATGAGGGATCCGGCGCCGGCGGTGGTGGACATCGCCAGCGTCATATTGCCGAGCTGGAGATCGGCGTACGGGAAGTAGGCGATGGGCATACCGCCCAGCATGGTGAACAGACCCGCCCAGAACGGCCGGTTACCCCGCCAGGTGCGGAATCCCCGCCGGTAGGCGGTGAGGTTGTGCTCGTTCTGCCCTGTGGACTCGGGGCTCATGGAAAACAGCTCCCTGGAACCGGTACTGCCGTGAGAGGAGGAGAGGGTGGCCGGACCCGCCGGGGCTCGTCCGGCCACCCGGGCGGGTGCTAGAAGCACTCCTTCTTGTCGCCCGTGTGCAGCCTCAGCTTCAGGTCGCTGAGCTTGAAGGTGCCGGCCGTGGTCGCCCACGCCGTCTGCTCCACGTCCGTCAGGACGGCCTCGTCGGCGCGCTGCGCGAAGCCCTCCTTCTTCGCCTGCGTTCCGGGCTGAATGCCTATGCTCTCCGGGTCGCCTTCCTTCTTCAGCGAGCCGGCCGCGACACCGATGTCGATGTTCTTGAACTCGGCGTCCGCGTCGAGCTGCGAGACGTCCAGGTAGAGGTTGGTGGCCACGACCGGCCGCTTGGGCTTCGTCCCGGCCGTCAGCTCAAGGCTGACGTTGCCGAGGACGGGCACCTTCGGCGTGACCACCGACTGGCACATGTTGGTGATCTCTGCATAGCTGAAGCCCGACACCGCGACCGCGTGCGTCGCGTCCTTGCCCTCAAGGTCCTTGCCGACAGCGACGCTGCCGTACTGGACGAAGTTCCTGCCCTCCAGCCGGTCAGTGCTGACCTTGAACTCCTGGCCGGACACGCTGAAGGACGCGGCCAGGGCGCCCTGGGCAAGGCCGACACCGACCGCCGCCGTCGCGACGACGCTCGGCACCATGACCAGAGCGAAACGCTTCCATCTCGTCCCACCGCGAACCTGGGAACTCATAACTTGCTCCTTCTTCTCGGACGTACATCTCCGGTCGGGTGCGAGACCCGTCCTGGGATGGGAGAAGTGCTACGTCCTCGGGAAGGAGAGCGCCCGCGGACGGAGACGTGCACCGCATCCGCCGCACCGGCGTTCACCCCCGAGCGACAACCACCGGCCGCACGGTGTGCGCGGCCGGTCGGACAGGCCCCGCCTGTCGGCGGGAACCCCCCTGTCCACGGCCGGCGCCACTGCCGCCGGCCCACTCGGTGGGGACCCAAAAGACCCTCCCGCACCGGCTGGGGACCGGACCGGAGGTATGGGACCGAGCGTGGCCGATCGTGGTGCATTCGGGGCCGCCGCACAAGGGGGGTCGTTACTTGTCAGTAACGGCCCGATAACCGAGCCGCGACCGGGCGACACATCGCGGCCACACAGGGTGGAACGAAAGGGACATCCAAATGACTGGAAACTCCCTGGAACCGGGACAGAGCCGCCACCTTGACTTACTCCGAGTAACAGCACGTTGCTTTGTTAAGATTTGGCAAAGCGACGGCAACTCTTGGCGTCCGGACGTCAAAACGGCCGCAATACCCGAAGGGCATCACGGCCGTCTTGTCACATCGGAACAATGGGGAGAATCAGCTCCCGGTCAGAACAGGACGCGCGCCAGCGCGGTACGGGCCGCGGTGACCCGGGGGTCCTCCGGGCCGATCACCTCGAACAGCTCCAGCAGCCGCAGCCGGGCGGTGTTCCGCTCGTCGCCCGTGGTGCGGCGGACCGCCTCGACGAGCCGGCCGAAGGCGTCCTCGACATGACCGCCCACCAGATCCAGGTCGGCGGCGGCGATCTGGGCGTTCACATCGTCCGGCTTCTCCGCCGCCTCCTTGCGGACGGCGGCCGGATCCATGCTCTGCACCCTGCCGAGCAGCTCCGCCTGGGCCAGGCCGAGCTTGGCCTCCGGGTTGCCCGGGTCGTCGGTGAGCACGTTCTTGTACGCCTGCACGGCGCCGCCGAAGTCATTGGCGTCGAGCGCGGAGGCGGCGGCCTCCAGCAGGGCGTCGTACGGACCGGCCGGCACCTCGGCCGGGACGGCGTCCGCCGGGGCGTCCGGGTCGACGGTGATCCCGGTGAGGCCGAAGCGCTGCTCACCGACCTGGATCAGCTGGTCCAGCGTCTCGCGGATCTGGGCCTCGGGGGCCGCGCCCTGGAAGAGCGGGAGGGCCTGCCCGGCGACCACGGCGAAGACGGCCGGGATGCCCTGGATGCCGAACTGCTGCATCAGCATCTGGTTGGCGTCGACGTCGACCTTGGCCAGCAGGAAACGGCCGTTGTACTCGACGGCCAGGCGCTCCAGCAGGGGGCCCAGCTGCTTGCACGGCTCGCACCACTCGGCCCAGAAGTCGATGACGACCGGGACCTCGGCCGAGCGCTGGAGGACATCGCGCTCGAAGCCTGCTTCATCGACGTCGATCACCAGGGCGGCGGGCGTCACGGCACCGGTGCCCCCCGTGCGGGCGGCCTGTGCACGGGCCTGCTCCGCCTTGGCCTTGGCCTCGCCGGCCGCCTTGACAGCGGCGAGGTCGACGACGCCGCTCATGGACATGTTCCTAGGCTGCATACGTACATCCTCCCCCCTGAGCACACCGTTCCGGAAAGCGATACGGGAACCGGGCCCGTCCGCGACACCGGCCGGCGTGCCGGGCGGGCGGGCGGAGACGGTTCCCGGGGTCCCGAAGAACCCCTGCGGGGCTCCGGAAAGCCCCGGCCCCGTACGTACGGACTCCGATCGGAGTCCGGTGGACCCCAGCGGATCCGGAGGCCCCGGGCCGGGCCCTCCCGTGGATCTGGACGGGTCCCTGAAAGACCCTGTGGACCTTCCGGATCCCCATCCGGCCGGTCCGTGCGGCCCCGGGTCCCCACCCGGCGCCCGGGTCCCCGTGGAGACCCTGGTTGGCTGTCGCTCGTTCGTCCGTGGCGCAGGGGGCGGGCCCGCCGCCTTCCTTACGCTACGACCCGTAGCGTAACTGTCCATCGCCCCCACGGAACAGGGCCTCCCGGTGATCTGTCTCACGGGCCCTGGGACGGAACGGTCATCCCTACCGGCCGGTATGGTCACCGCATCATGAGCCGCACCGACCCGCACACCACCCGGACCGGCCGTCCGCGATCCACCGAGGCCGACGCCGCGATCCTGGAGGCGACCCGCGCCTCCCTCGTCGATCTCGGCTGGTCGAAGCTGACCATGGGCGATGTGGCCACCCGGGCGGGCGTCGCCAAGACGACCCTCTACCGGCGGTGGGCGGGCAAGAACGAGCTGGTGGTGGACGCGGTGGCCGTCCTCTTCGACGAGCTGGAACTCCCCGACCGGGGCAGCCTCGCCGCCGATGTGCGGGGCGTGGTGCTCCAGTTCGCCGCGCTGCTGGAGCGGCCGGAGACCCGTACGGCGCTGATGGCCGTGGTCGCGGAGTCCACCCGGGACGACTCGCTGCGCCGCCGGATCCGGTCGGCCATCGTGGACCGGCAGAAGCGGCTGGTGCTCCTGGGCCGGGAGCGCGCCCAGGCCCGCGGTGAGCTGCGGTACGAGGAGGACGCCTCGGTCGCCGCCCGCAACGCGGACCTGATCTTCGACGTGATCGCCGGAGCCGTGGTGCACCGGACGCTGGTGAGCGCCGAGCCGGTGGACGCCGAGTGGGCGAGCGGCTTCACCACGCTGCTGCTGCTCGGCCTGGCGGGCGCGCAGGAGGCCTGACCACCCCGGAGCCCCCGTGGCCCGCCCGCCGGTCGGCCGCTCGTGCCTCCTGGCCGGGGCCCTCGGGCCCCCCGGCCGGAACGCCCCCGGTCGGCCCGCCCGCGATGCCCTTCCGGCCGGAGGCAGGCAGCGTTGGAGGGTGAGGTGACGGGTGGTCCGGGATCGGAGAGGGGTCGAGGCGTGGGAGACGGCGGAAGGGGCCGGGGCCGGGCGGCGGCCCCCGGCGGTGACGGGCTCGCGCGGCTGCTGGCCCGGCTGGCGGTGCTGGGGCTGGCCGGTGATGTGCTCGTCCTGGCGTTCGCCGTCGGGGAGGGCAGCCTGGTGGTCCTGGGCGGCGGGCTGCTCGGCCTGGTGCTCTGTGTCGTCGGGCTCTGGTGGTTCGTGGCCCACCGGGGGCTCGTACGGTTCCTCGGGGCCCTGCTGGCGGTCGCGGCCCCGGCCGCCGTGCTGGTCCTCCTCACCTTCGAGGGGCTGTGGCTGCTCGCACTGCTGCTGGCGGTGTGCTGGGCCGCGACGCTGGCCTGTGCCCGGGCGGCGCTGCGCAGGTCGCGGCCGGAGCGGCCGATGCGGGCGGTGGCGGCGGTACGGCCCGAGCGGCCGCTGCTGATCATGAACCCGGTCTCCGGGGGCGGGAAGGTGGAGCGGTTCCATCTCGTCGGGCGGGCGGAGGAGCTGGGCGCGCGGGTGATCCTGCTCGACCCCGATGCCCCCGCCGATGTGGCCGCCCTCGCCCGCCGGGGCGTCGCGGAGGGCGCCGACCTCCTCGGGGTGGCGGGCGGCGACGGCACCCAGGCCCTGGTCGCCGCGGTGGCCGCCGAGCACGGGGTGCCGTTCCTGGTCATCCCCGCCGGTACGCGCAACCACTTCGCCATGGACCTGGGCCTGGACCGCGCCGACCCGTCCCGCGCCCTGGAGGCGCTGGCCGACGGCGAGGAGCTGCGCGTGGACCTCGGTGACGTGGCGGGCCGCGCCTTCGTCAACACCGTCTCCTTCGGCGTGTACGCGGATGTCGTCCAGCACCCCGAGTACCGCGACAACAAGACCGGGACGGCCCTGAACCTGCTGCCGGAGCTGCTGGCCGGGGACGAGGGGCGGCGGCTGGACGCGCGCGTGGACGGCGACGCGCTCGACGGCCCACAGGCGCTGCTGGTCAGCAACAACCCGTACGCCTCCCCCGACGTCCTGAGCGGCGCGGGACGCCGTCCCCGGCTGGACGGCGGAGAGCTGGGGGTGCTCGCCGTCAAGGTCGAGGGGGCCGCGCACGCGGCGGACCTCGCCGTGTGGGGGACGCAGTCGCAGGGGCTGTCCGCCCTGACCGGCCGCCGGGTGGAGGTGACCGCCGACGCGGACGAGATCCCGGTGGCCGTGGACGGCGAGGCGCTGCGGATGGAGACGCCGGTGGTGTGCGCCCTGCGCCCGGGGGCGCTGCGGGTCCTGGTGCCGCGCGACCGCCCCGGCACCGTGGCGCCCGCCCCGCCGATGGACTGGCGGCGGCTGCTGCGCCTGGCGTTCGGCCGCCCCGGGTGCACGGAGGCCGACGGATAGCGCGGAGGGGTGCCCGGCCCGCGCGCACGGAGGGGGTGCCCCGACCACCCGGGCCGGGCACCCCCTCCGCGTAACTCGCTACTCAGGACCTCGGCCTCAGAAGCCCGGCGGCTCCGTGTACGTGCCCCACTCCTCGCGCAGCACCCCGCAGATCTCGCCCAGCGTGGCCTCGGCCCGTACAGCGTCCAGCATCGGCGCGATCATGTTCGAGCCGTCGCGGGCGGCGACCAGCATCGCGTCCAGCGCGGCGCTCACCTTGGCGTCGTCGCGGGCGGCCTTGCGGGCGGCGAGCTGGCTCACCTGGTCGCGCTCGACCTCGTGGCTGACGCGGAGGATCTCCAGGTCGCCGGTGACCGAGCCGTGGTGGACGTTGACGCCGACGACCCGCTTGTCGCCCTTCTCCAGGGCCTGCTGGTAGCGGAAGGCGGACTCCGCGATCTCGCCGGTGAACCAGCCGTCCTCGATGCCGCGCAGGATGCCGGAGGTCATCGGTCCGATCGGGTGCTGTCCGTCGGGGTGGGCCCGGGTGCCGCGCTCCCTGATCTGGTCGAAGATCTTCTCGGCCTCGGCCTCGATCCGGTCGGTGAGCTGCTCCACGTACCAGGAACCGCCCAGCGGGTCGGCCACGTTGGCCACCCCGGTCTCCTCCATCAGCACCTGCTGGGTGCGCAGCGCGATCTCGGCGGCCTGCTCGGAGGGGAGGGCGAGGGTCTCGTCCAGGGCGTTGGTGTGGAGCGAGTTGGTGCCGCCGAGCACGGCGGAGAGGGCCTCGACGGCCGTCCGTACGACGTTGTTGTACGGCTGCTGCGCGGTGAGGGAGACCCCGGCGGTCTGGGTGTGGAAGCGGAGCCACTGCGCCTTGTCGGTCTTGGCTCCGTACGTCTCCTTCATCCAGCGGGCCCAGATGCGGCGGGCGGCGCGGAACTTGGCGATCTCCTCGAAGAAGTCCAGGTGGGCGTCGAAGAAGAAGGAGAGCCCGGGGGCGAAGGTGTCGACGTCCAGTCCCCGGGAGAGGCCCAGCTCCACATAGCCGAAGCCGTCGGCCAGGGTGTACGCCAGCTCCTGCGCGGCCGTGGCTCCGGCCTCGCGGATGTGGTAGCCGGAGACGGAGAGCGGCTTGTAGGCGGGGATGGAGGCGGCGCAGTGCTCCATCAGGTCACCGATGAGGCGCAGATGGGGCTCGGGCTGGAAGAGCCACTCCTTCTGGGCGATGTACTCCTTGAAGATGTCGGTCTGGAGCGTGCCGTTGAGCACGCCCGGGTCGACGCCCTGGCGCTCGGCGGCGACCAGGTACATGCAGAAGACCGGGACGGCGGGGCCGCTGATCGTCATCGAGGTGGTGACGTCACCGAGCGGGATGTCCTTGAACAGGATCTCCATGTCGGCGGCGGAGTCGATGGCGACCCCGCAGTGGCCGACCTCGCCCAGCGAGCGCGACTCGTCGGAGTCGCGGCCCATCAGCGTCGGCATGTCGAAGGCGACGCTGAGGCCGCCGCCGCCCGCCGCGAGGATCATCTTGTAGCGCTCGTTGGTCTGCTCGGCGTTGCCGAACCCGGCGAACTGGCGGATGGTCCACGTGCGGCCCCGGTAGCCGGTGGGGTGCAGGCCCCGGGTGAAGGGGTACTCCCCCGGCCAGCCGATCCGCTCGAACCCCTCGTACGTGTCACCGGGGCGGGGCCCGTAGACGGGCTCCACCGGGTCCCCGGAGAGCGTGGTGAAGTCCGCGTCACGCTTGCGGGCCTTGTCGTAACGGGCCTGCCAGCGGAGGCGGCCCTCCTCGATCGCGTCAGCGTCCATGCTTCGAATTTACTAGGACGTCCTAGTAAATGTCGATGGCAAACCGCCCGGCGCTTGCGCGCGGGGCGGTTCGGGGTGCCGTTCCGGTCAGGCCTTCGCGGGCGCCGGGGCGGTCTTGTCGACCAGCGCCTGGGCCTCGCGGCTGACCTTCGGCTCGACGAAGAACGAGGCGAAGGGGATGCAGCCGGCCGCCAGCACCCACAGGAGCTTGCCGAACGGCCATTTCGCCTTGGAGCCGAGGTCGAAGGCGAAGATGACGTAGACGATGAACAGCACGCCGTGGATCTGGGAGATCACCATGGTGTCGCCGGTGTCGAACCCGTACTTCGCGATGATCGCCACCGTGAAGACGAGCAGCCAGATGGCGGTGACGTAAGCCATCACCCGGTAGCGGGTGAGCACGTTCTGTTTCATGGACACGAGCGTAACCGTGCGCCCGGGGCGATCTTCGCGCGGGCCCGCCGTTACGAGGACGCCGCCCTCACCCCTCGTCGAAGTCCTGGGCCGCCACCCGCAGCGGCCGGAGCATGGCGAAGATCTCCGCGCACTCCTCGGCGTCGTACACCCCGAGCCCGAACTCCATCGCCATCAGCTCCTCGGTGGCCGACTCGACGACCTCGCGCCCCTTGTCGGTGATGGAGGCGAGCGTGCCGCGGCCGTCGTTGGGGTTGGGGCGCTTGCTGACCAGGCCGGACCTGACCAGCCGGTCCACGGTGTTGGTGACCGAGGTGGGGTGCACCATCAGCCTCTCCCCGATCTTCGACATCGGCAGCTCGCCCGCCTTGGAGAAGGTGAGCAGCACCAGCGCCTCGTACCGGGCGAAGGTGAGTCCGTACGGCTTGACGACGGCGTCCACCTCGGCGAGCAGGATCTGCTGCGCCCGCATGATCGAGGTGATCGCCCCCATGGAGGGCACGGGCCCCCAGCGCTGCTGCCAGAGTTCCTCGGCACGGGCGATGGGATCGAAAGGAAGGCTGAGCGGCTTCGGCACGGCAATGACCTTACCGACTGGTCATATGCCGGTCAGCCCCGTCTCGCCTTTCGGTATCGGACACCTGTCCGGGGGCCGTCCGGCGGACCTCCGCGACGACGAGGAGCGTGGTGACGGTACCGATGATTCCGGATCCGGCGACCACGTGGTGCACGGGGAAGAACTCGGCCGCGAGCCCCGCCAGCGCCATGCCCGCGCCCTGGATCGTCATCAGCCCGGCGGTGAGCAGCGTCATGGCCCGGCCGCGCAGCTCCGGCGGTACGGCGTCCACGAACCACTGGTCGAGCCCGATGACGTACGAGGCCCCCATCCCGGCCAGCGCGAGTGCGGCGAGGGCCAGCGGCAGCCCCGGCCGGACCGCGTACACCACCAGCGGCAGCAGCCCTACGGCGGCGACCGGCAGCACGATCCTCGATCGCGTACGGGGCCGGAGCCCGGCCCCCACGAACAGCTCGGCCCCCACGTGCCCCACCGCCATCGCGCAGAGCAGCAGCCCGAGGGCGGCGGGCGGGGCCCCGATGGCGTCGGCGTACGGAGCGGCCAGCGCCTCCGGGGCGACCACGAACATCGCGGGCAGCCAGAAGAGCAGGAGCAGCGCCCGGATGCGGCGGTTGCCGAGCACCAGGCGGGCCCCGGAGAGCGACTCCTTCAGCAGGGTGGCGCCGCTCCCGGAGGACGCCGTACGGGCCGGGCGGTCACGGGTGCCGAGGCGGAGCAGGACCGCCGAGCAGAGGAACGTCACCACGGTGACGGTGATCGCCCCGCGCGGGGAGAGAACCGTCAGCAGCACCCCGCCCGCGCCGAAGCCGAGGAGCATCGCGCTCTGCGAGACGATCCGCAGGAGCGAGCGGCCCAGGACGTAGAGGTCGCCCTCGCCCAGGATGTCGGTGAGCGCGGCCATCCGGGTCCCGGTGAAGACCGGCGCGACGGCGGCGACCAGACAGCGCAGGGCGAGGAGTCCGGCGACCGGGGTGGCGGGCAGCAGCATCGCGGCGACGCAGACCGCGCAGACGAGATCGCAGACGACCAGGACCCGGCGGGCCGGGTAGCGGTCGGCCACGCCCGCGAAGAGGGTCCCGCCGATCACGTACGGGAGCAGCCCCAGCGCGAACGTCAGCGCGCTGAGCAGCGGGGAGCCGGTGAGGTCGTAGACGAGGACGGTGAGGGCGAGTTCGCTGACGACGACGCCGAGGAGCGAGAGCAGGTGCGCGGCGAAGACGGCCCGGAACTCGCGGACGGCGAGGACGGCGCGGTAGCCGGTGGGAGGGGTGGAGGAGGACGCCTGGGGCATGACCCGCAGCCTGGGGCCGGGGGCGTGGATCGCCCTAGACTTTCGGCTGGGCACGAATCTTCGACGCGGGGGCCGGCATGCCGTTCCAGCTGCACTTCGACGAGAGCGATCTGCTGCGCTGCCGGTTCGCGCTCTCGCCGCTGGTCGAGACCCAGGAGGCGGTCCGCACCCTGGCCCGCCGCCACCGGCACGGCTACCACCTGCCCTGGCTGCGGCGGATCCGGGAGGCGGCCGCCGCACTCGACCCGGAGCCGCTCTGGCTGCTGATGCCGGACGGCGGCCACAACCCGGACTTCATCTGCCCGCCGCCGATCGGGCCGCTCGCCACCTTCGAGGAGGAGATCGCGGGCGTGCGGGCGGTCGATCCGGAGGTGGCACGGGCGGACATGGAGCTGGCGCTGGCGGGGCGGCCCGGCGCCCGGGAGTCCGTGACGGGCCGTCGGCTGCTGGCGGACCCGGCGCGGGCCGTGCGGGAGATCGCCGACCTGCTGGAGCGGGCCTGGCAGGTGCTCATCGAGCCGTACTGGCCCCGGCTGCGAGCGCTGCTGGAGGCGGACATCGCGTACCACTCGCGCAAGCTCGCGGACAGCGGGCTCGCGGGGCTGCTGGGCGAGGTGAGCACGCAGCTGAGCTGGAACGGTGCGACGCTCACCGTGCAGGGGACCCGCGGCGACCACGAACAGGTGCTGGGCGGGCAGGGGCTGGTGCTGATGCCGAGCGTCTTCGTCTGGCCCGAGGTGGTGGGCGGCCATCGGGAGCCGTGGCAGCCGGGGCTGATCTACCCGGCGCGCGGGATCGGCGGGCTGTGGAGCGAGGCCGGTGAGCGGACGCCGGAGACCCTGGCCCGGCTGCTGGGCCGGGTGCGGGCCGATGTGCTCTGCGCGCTGGACGAACCGGCCGGCACGAGCGCCCTGGCCCACCGGCTCGGCCTCGCCCCCTCCTCCGTGTCGGCGCACCTGTCGGTGCTGCGCGGGGCGGGGCTGCTGACGTCCCGGCGGTACGGGCACCAGGTGCTGTACGAGCGGACGCCGCTGGGGATCGCGCTGGCCGCCGCCACCTGAGCGGTGCCTGGTGACGGATGGTGTGGCGGCGCCACTCCCGGTGACCGGTATGCCACGATTGTTGACGTTTCCGTATGCGTGTTCAGGCGGCCCCGAACGCCTGCCCGCAGTGCGGCGTCCCGTATCCGTGAGCCACCGCCGTCCGAGGGGGCTGGATGTCCGGCCGTAGAACCATGTCCAGAGGCTTCGGCCTGCTCTCCACGCTGGCCGCCGTCACGCTCGCGGCCGCTCTCACCGCCGGGTGCTCCACACCCGGCTCCCCCAGTCCGACGGCCGCCGAGGCCGACCCCGTACGCGGGGAACCGGCGCCGAGCGCGGCCTCGCCGTACTGGGTCGACCCGGACAGCGACGCCGCCCGCCAGGTGCGCGCCTGGGACCGGGAGGGGCGGAAGGACGACGCGAAGGCGCTGCGGCGGATCGCGGACCGGCCGGTGGCGCTCTGGCCCGCCTGGGACGCGCCCGGGCCGGAGATCGTGGCCGCCACCAAGGACGCGGCCCGCACGAAGAAGACCGTCGTGCTCGTCGCGTACAACATTCCGCACCGCGACTGCGGGCTCTACTCGGCAGGCGGCGCCAAGGACGCGGACACCTACCGGTCCTGGATCGGGGAGTTCGCGGACGCCATCGGGGACGCCCCGGCGACCGTGGTCCTGGAGCCCGACGCGCTCCCCCACATCGCGGACGGCTGCACCCCGCCCGAGCACCACGCCGAGCGCTACCAGCTGATCTCGGAGGCCGTGGACACGCTCAAGGCCGGGGCCCGGACCAAGGTCTACCTGGACGCGGGCAACCCGGACTGGATCGTGGAGCCGGAGAAGATCGCGGAGCCGCTGCGCCGGGCCGGGATCGACCGGGCCGACGGCTTCTCGCTCAACGTCTCCAACTTCCAGTCCAACGCGAGCGTGAAGGAGTACGGGGCCCTCCTCTCCGACTCCCTGGGCGGCGCGCACTACGTGATCGACACCAGCCGCAACGGCGGCGGCCCTCTCACCGGCGACCGCGCCGAGGCCTGGTGCAACCCGCCGGGCCGGGCGCTCGGCACACCCCCGACCACCGACACCCGCGACGACCGCCTCGACGCCTATCTGTGGATCAAGCGGCCCGGCGAGTCGGACGGCACCTGCCGGGGCGGCCCGGAGGCGGGCACCTGGTGGCCGGAGTACGCGCTGGGACTGGCCACCCGCGCCAAGTCCTGAGCGGCCCCCGGACCCATGGCACCGTAGTTCAAAGATTGCGCAACCTCTAAAGTGTTGCCATGGGATACGAAGCCAGGGCACATACGACACCCCAGGACCGGCGGCGGACGCAAGAGGCGTCCGCCGCCGCGGAACCCGCGGAGGAGGCCGCCGTACTCGTCGGCGGCCCCGCGGACGGCACCCGGATACGGGTCGCCGGCCGGCCCTCCGTCGTGCAGATCACGTACCCCTGCGAGCTGGACGGACCGGCGGGCGGCGCCCGGGCGGACGCGCTCTACGTCTACCGGCGCGACCCACGCGTGGAGAGCGAGCCCCTGCGCTACGGGGTGGACCCGGCCAGCCCCTGACGGGCCGCCGGGGAGCCCCCGCGGTCAGGACGCCTTGACCCACTTCGCCACCGACGGGATGCCGTCGGTGTCCGTCACGAAGAGCATGTACCAGCCGGGCGGCACCAGCGTGGCGTCGTCCGGCACGGTCACGCTCACCTCGCCCTTCCCCTTCTTCAGCGTCAGCTCGATGGAACGCTGCTCCACGTCCGTGGTGTGCGTGACCGCGCTCGGCCGCATCAGCCGGGCCGTCGCGATCCGGTCCGCGTCACCGGTCTTGAAGGTGACCGTCTTCCCCAGCTCCACCGCCTGGGGACCGGCCCCGATCACCGGCCGCCTGTCCTTGCCCCGGTGCAGGGCGGGCGGGGTGTAGACCTCCATGCGCTGCTCGAACTTGCCGAGCTTGGTGTTGTCCTTGTCGTCGTAGAGCGAGTCGGAGCCGAAGGTGGCGACCCGGCCGTCGGGCAGCAGCAGCGCCTCGGAGTGGTAGTTGCGGCCGATCGTCGGCTCGGCCGCCTCCTTGAAGGTGTTGGTCTTGGGGTCGTAGGACTGCGCCTTGAGGATGTTGCTGGAGCTGCGCCCCCGGTAGTCCTCGGAGCCGCCGCTGGTGAAGACGGTGTCGTCCGGCATGATCACGCTGTTCAGATAGCGCGTGCCCTGCGGCAGATCGGGTCCCGCCCTGAAGGCCGGGTTGGCCTCCTTGAGGTCGATGACGGCCGTGCGGGCCGTGGACTTCTTGGACTCGCCGACCCCGCCGCCGCCCAGCACCATCACCTTCTGGTCCTGCACGGGCGGCAGCAGCAGCGAGGCCGCCGTCTCCAGCTGGTCGGTGTCGGTCAGCCCGGGGACCTTGGTGAAGGTGTTCTTCTCGATGTCCCACATCCCGGGGTCGCGCCCCTTGTCGGCCGGTCCGTAGCCGGCGTTGGCGCCCGGGTAGAAGAGCTTGCCGCCCTTGGTGAGGAAGAGCGCCGGGTAGGTGGGGAAGTACTGGAAGGGGCCCTTGGTCCACTTCTTGGTCTTCGGGTCGTAGATCTCGTTGTCGCCGGGGAGGATCGCGCCCACGTCGTCGAGGCCCGAGACCGAGAGCACCCGGCCGTCCTCCAGGCCGACGAGCGTCGGGTACCAGCGGGCCTCCTGCATCGGGTCGACCTTGATGTACTTCTCGGCCGTCGGGTCGAACTCGTAGGCGGCCTTGATCCCCTGGAAGTCCTGCTTGTCCATGGTGATCTTCTCGGCGAGCCCGTACGAGTTGTCGGCGTCCTTGCCCTTCAGCCCGACGATCTCGTACTGGGCGGCCTTGGTCGCCACCGCCTCCGGGCCGTCCTTCACCGCCTCCACGAAGACCCGCTGCTCGGCCGCCGTCACCTTCGTCTTCCACGGCTTCATCTGGCCGCTCTTGAAGTACGTGACCTCGAACTCGCGCTTCGCCTTGGGCACGGTGACGTCGAACTTGGCCACGTACTCGACCCCGGAGGGCGAGCGGAAGACCGTGCCCTTCTTCAGCTTCAGCGGCTTGTCCGGGTTCTCGTTCTTCACCCGCATCCCGCCGCCGGCCCGCTGCACCTTGTCGTCCAGCACCTCGTAGCGGGCGGTGCCGCCGGCGATCAGCAGCCGCCCGTCCGGGAGCTGGGCGTGGCCGCTGCAGAAGAAGTCCTCCGGCGTGGGGACCTTCTGGAAGGTGTTCTTCGCCGGGTCCCAGAGCACGGTGTCGAAGGTGCCCTCGTCGAAGTGCTTCTGGTCGTTGCCCGACCCCGCGACGATCAGCACCTTGCCGGTGTGCAGGAGCGCCGCGTGGATGGCGTTGGTGCGGTACTCCTTGGGAATGTCGACCTGCTCCCAGGAGCCGTACTCCGCCTTGTACTTCGGCTGGGCGATCTTGTACGCGTGGTACTGGTCCTCCGCGAAGGAGAGCGCCGCCGGCGCGTTCAGCCCCGCGAGCACGACGACCGCGCCGCCGCCCAGGAGCGTCTTCCTCATCTTCTTCGAAGGCCGGTAGGCCATGGGTCAGTTCCCTCCTGCGGTGGTGGTGGCGGTGGTACCGGCCGTCGCGGTGCTGGGTGCCGGGGCGGTGGGAGCGGTGGTGGTCGTCGTGGTGACGAACGTGGCCTCCGGCAGCGGCCGCACGGGGGCGGGAGCGGGCGCAGTTGCGGCCGCGGACGCGGATACAGGCGCGGGGGCCGTGGTGCGGGCGCGCTCGCGGCGGTCCTTCCACTCCGTCCAGGCCCACACCACGACCGGGGAGAGGGCGATGGCGAGCCCGAGCGTGGCCCAGGTGCGCATCGCGACATGGGTGTGGTTCAGATGGACGGAGGCGATGAGCGAGGAGAGCAGGACCGCGGCCCAGAAGAGGTGGATACGGAAGGTGAGCAGCCGGTCCGGGGAGGCCTGGCCGCCCTTGGGGGTGACGACGAACCGCCCGTCGGTGCGCAGCAGCGCCGAGCCGAGGGACTTGAGGTAGATCGGCGCGGAGAGCGCGGACATGGCCATCCCGGCGAGACCGCCGGAGCCCTCGGGTTCGTGCGGGGAGACGTTGTGCCGCCGGTTCCAGAGGTAGAGGCCGATCTGGAGGGCCGCCGCGTCGCTGTAGAGCATCAGCCAGATGGAGGCGGCGACCTGGGTGCCTGAGGCGCCGAACCAGAGGAAGAGCACACAGCTGCCCACGCCGAGCAGCCAGTTGACGGCCGTCATGGGGTAGTAGACGAGCATCAGCGTGTAGCTGAGGAGCCGGCCGGGCGGGACCCGGAAGAGCATCTTCACGTACTGCTTGAACAGCGTCTCGTACGTCCCGCGCGACCAGCGCAGCTGCTGGGTGAAGAAGTCCGTCCAGGAGGCGGGCCCCTCACCGACCGCCAGCACGTCGGGGGTGTAGACGGAACGCCAGTAGCGCCCCGTGGCGGGGTTGCGGCGGCGGTGGATCTCGAAGCCGGTCGCCATGTCCTCGGTGATCGAGTCGTAGAGGCCGCCGACCTGCCGCAGCGCGGCGACGCGGACGACGTTGTTGGTGCCGACGAACATCGGGGCGCCGTAGCGGTTGCCCGCGCGCTGGATCAGGGCGTGGAAGAGGAACTGCTGCGACTCGGCGGCCTTGGTGACGGCCGAGTCGTAGTTCCCGTACACCTGCGGTCCGACGACGAAGGCGACGTCGGGATCGCGGAAGTAGCCCAGCATCCGTTCCAGGAAGTTGGGCATCGGCACGTGGTCGGTGTCGACGGAGGCGAAGAAGTCGTAGTCGTCTCCGTGCAGGGCGATCCAGGCGTTGTAGTTGCCGTGCTTCGTCTTCGCCTTGTGCGCGCCCTTCTTACGGTTCCACTCGGGCACCCCGCGCCGGGTGAAGTGGTGCACCCCCAGCTCCGCGCAGAGCATCCGGGCGGCGGGGTCGTCGCCCTCGTCCAGGAGCCAGATGTCCAGCGGCCCGGGGTGGGTGAGGCGCACCGCGCCCTTCAGGGTGGCGCGCACCATGGAGAGCGGTTCCTTGCCGGGGACGTACGTGGTGAGGAAGGCGACCCGGGTGCCCGGCTCGGGCGTGACGGGTACGGGGTCCCGGGCGACCAGCGTGGCATGGGCGATGGAGACCACGTTGACCAGCATGAAGAGCCCGATCAGCCCGATCGAGACCAGCATCACGGTGTCGGCGACGACGAGCCAGCGCTCCCCGTTCTCCCGGTCGGTCCAGTGCGTGGGCCAGACCAGGTAGAGCATCAGGGTGGCGGTGAGGACCGGGGCCAGCGTCATCAGGAGGACGGCCCTTATTCGGTGCTTCTCCGTCGAGAGCAGGGATCGGTACCGCACCCGGTATCCCTCGGGGTCCGGCTCGGTGAGCGGTCCCGCGAGCCGGCTGTAGGTGTCGTAGTCGTAGCCCTCCGACCGCACCATGCCTCCCACTGTCGAACGGGTTGATATCCCCACAAAAGGGGACAGACAACAGCGTGTCGACCCGGCAGGTCCGAGTGAGCGGTTTTTGATCCGGGACCGGAAAAGCCCCCGGCCGTGTGGCGCCGGGGGCTTATCGGGTGAACGCGGGGCGGTGGGCGGCGGACGGACCGTCAGGGGGCGAGATAGCGCTCCACCGTCTCGACCTTCGAGGTCAGACCGTCGGTGACACCGGGCCGGATGTCGGCCTTCAGTACCAGGGAGACGCGTCCCGCGCGGGCCTCGACTGCGGCCACGGCGCGCTTGACGACGTCCATGACCTCGTCCCACTCCCCCTCGACGGAGGTGAACATGGCGTCGGTCCGGTTGGGCAGGCCCGACTCCCGTACGACCCGCACGGCGTCGGCCACGTACTCCCCGACGTCCTCACCGACGCCGAGCGGGGAGACCGAGAACGCGACGATCATGCGCTGACCGTGCCCTCGCGGCGGGCGCGGGCGGCGATGACGCCGTCGGCCTCGTACTGCTTGAGCAGCTTGTCGCCGTAGAGGCCGCCGAAGGGGATCACGGCGAGGAGGAAGAAGAAGGCGACGCGCTTGAGCGGCCACTTGGCCTTGATCCACACGTCCAGCAGGAACACCACGTAGATCGTGAAGAGAATGCCGTGGATCATGCCGAGGGGCGGCATCAGGAAGTCGATGTCCGAGACCCGCATGAGGAGCGAGCCGAAGATCAGCAGGGCCGGGAAGGAGAGCGCCTCGGGGAGCGAGATGAGGCGCAGCCGGTGCAGGGCGGAAGCGGTCTTGATGTCCACAGGGGCACCTTCGGTGGGAGGGGATCGTGTGGGCGGGAAAGGGCCGCACGGACTTGTGAACGCGAGCACAAGCCGCCCCCATTGTGGCATCGCGCCGGGGGCCACCGGCGCCGGGGGCCGCCCGTCCCCCGCGGGCGCGTACCGCCGCATACCCGGACGCGCGTATCGCCGCATATCAGGGCCGGTCCGGGTACGCATCACCAGGACCGGTCCAGGTGCGCATCAGGGGGGCATCAGGGACGTAACGGTTCCGTAGGACCTGGTCCGGGCGGCGGGCGGGCGGCTACCTTCGTCGCGTGGCGATGTTCCGACTCCAAGGCAGCAAGACGCTCGCCGTCGATCTGACGGGCGATGCCGTCAAGGCGAAGAACGGCTCGATGGTCGCGTACGACGGCCGGATGACCTTCAAGAAGATGACCGGCGGCGGTGAGGGGCTCCGCGGGATGGTGACCCGCCGGCTGACCGGCGAGCAGATGGCCGTGATGGAGGTGTCCGGGCAGGGCACCTGCTACTTCGCCGACCGGGCGAGCGAGATCAACCTGGTCGCGCTGCACGGCGACAAGCTGTACGTGGAGGCGAGCAACCTGCTGGCCACCGATTCCGGGCTGCGCACGGGGACGACGTTCACCGGCCTGCGCGGCGGGGCGAGCGGCAACGGCCTCTTCACCACCACGGTGGAGGGCACCGGCCAGGCGGCGATCATGTCGGAGGGCGAGGCGGTGCTGCTGCGGGTGACCCCGCAGTATCCGCTGATGGTCGACCCCGGCGCGTACATCGCCCACCAGGGCAATCTGCGCCAGCAGCTCCAGAGCGGGGTGAACTTCCGGACGCTGATGGGCGAGGGCTCGGGCGAGGCGTTCCAGATGCGGTTCGAGGGCGACGGGCTGGTCTACGTACAGCCGAGCGAGCGCAACACCATCGGGGGCGATGTCTGATGCCGTTCCGGGAGATCAACTCCAAGATGGTCGAGGCCCTGGTGTCTCCGGGCCAGCGGCTGTTCAGCCAGCGCGGCGCGATGCTGGCCTACCGGGGCGAGGTGTCCTTCACCCCGAACATCCAGGGCGGTCAGGGCGGCTTCGCCTCGATGATCGGCCGCCGGGTGGCGGGCGAGGCGACCCCGCTGATGACGGTGGAGGGGTCGGGCACGGTGCTGTTCGGCCACGGCGGCCACCACATCCAGGTGATCAACCTGGCGGGCGACACCCTGTACGTGGAGGCCGACCGGCTCCTCGCCTTCGACGGCTCCCTCCAGCAGGGCACGATGTTCATGGGCTCGCAGGGCGGGGTGATGGGCATGGTCCGGGGCCAGGTGACCGGCCAGGGCCTGTTCACGACGACGCTGACGGGCCATGGCGCGGTCGCGGTGATGGCGCACGGCGGGGTGATCGAGCTGCCGATCACGCCGGGCCGGGACATCCATGTCGACCCGCAGGCGTACGTCGCCCACCACGGGGACGTCCGCAACAAGCTCTCCACCGCGCTCGGCTGGCGGGACATGGTGGGGCGCGGCTCCGGCGAGGCGTTCCAGCTGGAGCTGAGCGGGACCGGCGCGGTGTACGTCCAGGCCTCGGAGGAGAAGCTGTGAGCGCGCCCGTGACCGTCGGGGAGAAGCCGATCGAGGAGAAGTCGTGAGCACCCCTGTGATCTTCGATCCGATGACGCTGCCGTCGGACGACAACGTCAACTCCTACACCTTCTGCGTGGAGCTGAAGGGGAGCCGGTGGTTCCTGCAGAAGGGGAAGATGATCGCCTACTACGGGCAGATCGACTTCGACGGCATCGGGCACGGCCGGTTCGAGCGGCTGGTGCGCTCCAGCTTCCATTCGCCGCTGCACGCGAGCGACTGGGTGGTGGCCGAGGGCAGCGGGAAGATGCTGCTGGCGGACCGGGCCTTCGACGTCAACTCCTTCGACCTGGACGAGGGGAACCTGACGATCCGGTCGGGGAACCTGCTGGCGTTCGACCCGGCGCTCTCGCTGAAGCAGTCGATCGTGCCCGGGTTCGTGACGCTGATCGGTACGGGGAAGTTCGTGGCCGCGTCGAACGGGCCGGTGGTCTTCATGGAGCCGCCGCTGCGGGTCGACCCGCAGGCGCTGGTGGGGTGGGCCGACTGCCCCTCGCCGTGCCACCACTACGACCACGGTTACATGACGGGCGTGATGGGCGGAATCCGGTCACTGACGGGCATCGGCGGCACCTCGGGCGAAGAGCATCAGTTCGAGTTCGTGGGGGCGGGCACGGTGCTGATGCAGTCCAGCGAGGCGCTGATGGCGGAGCAGGCGACGGGTGCGGTGCCGAGCGAACCGGGCGTTCCGGGCGGCGGTTCCGCACCGCGCATGCCCGGCCAGCTGGGGGACCTCCAACGTCGCTTCGGCTTGTGAGCGGTAGGCTGCGGAGTGTGACGTCGAACGTCTGCGCCCAGCCGTCGGTCCTTGCCAACATGCCTGCCGCCTCTCCGGCCCCGCCTGCCGGCGCTCCGGTCCCCCCGGGGTGCCCGCCGTCACACCCGTTAATTTCGTCCGGCTTTCAACTTCTTAGGTAGAATCCATATATGGAGACCGAGACGGCCACCCGCTGGCTGAGCGACACGGAGCAGTGCGCCTGGCGCACCCACCTGGACGTCAGCAGGCTGCTGATGCACCAGTTGGAGAAGGACCTCCAGCCGTTCGGCCTGACCATGAACGACTACGAGATCCTGGTCAACCTCTCCGAGTCCGAGGACCAGCGGATGCGGATGAGCGACCTCGCCGCCGCGACCCTGCAGTCCAAGAGCCGGCTCTCGCACCAGATCACCCGCATGGAGACGGCGGGCCTGGTCCGCCGCACCCACTGCGAGTCGGACCGGCGGGGCCTGTACGCGGTCCTCACCGAGCACGGCGCCGAGACCATGCGCAAGGTCGCCCCGCACCACGTCGAGTCGGTGCGCAACCACTTCATGGACCTGCTCTCCCCGGAGGCCCTGGCGCAGCTGCACGCGGCGCTGACCCCGATCGCGGAGCACCTGAGGGGGCGGCGGGGGAAGCCGTAGGGGCGGGGGCCTCAGGCGGTTCCGCACGGGACGGGGGCGGGCGGCTGCGCACGGCTCCGGTCACGCGGCGCGGCCCTTTGCCCGACGGCGGCCGGGCGGCTGCGCACGGCTCCGGCGGACCCGGCGCGGGCCCCGTGTGAGGATTCCGCTCACTCCGCGCGGGGCAGCCACAGGCGGAACGCGGCGCCGCCCTCCGGGGCGCGGTGGACCGTGAGGGTCCCGCCGTGGCGGGCGGCCACGTCGCGGGCGATGGCGAGGCCGAGACCGGCGCCGCCGTCGTCGCGGCTGCGGGCGTCGTCCAGCCGGACGAACCGCTCGAAGATCCGCTCCCGCTCGTCCTCCGGAACGCCCGCCCCGTCGTCGCGGACCTCCACACGCACGCCGCTCCCGTCGGCCGCCACCGACACCGCGACGAGCCCCTCGGCATGGCGCTGGGCGTTGTCCAGCAGATTGCCGACCACCCGGGCCACCTGCCCGCGCGACCCGCTCACCTCGTGCGCCGCATCCTCCGCGACCTCCACCGTCACCGGGATCCGGTCCCCCGCCCGCTGGGACACCTCCTCGCGGACGAGCGCCCCCACCTCCAGCCGGGCGGCCCCGGGCTTCTCCCCCGCGTCCAGCCGGGCGAGCAGCAGCAGGTCGGCTGCCAGGGCCTGGAGGCGTACGGTGTCGGCGACCGCGCCCGGGAGGTCCAGCAGCTCCGGGTGGGCCTCGGCCACCTCCAGCTGGGTGCGGAGCGAGGCGATCGGGGAGCGCAGCTCGTGGGAGGCGTCCGCGACGAACCGGCGCTGCCGCTCCACGGACGCCTCCAGGACGGTGAGCGTCTCGTTGGTGGTGCGGGCCAGGGCGGCGATCTCGTCGCGCGAGCCGGGCTCCGGGACGCGGCGGGCCAGGTCCTCGGACGCGGTGATCGCTGCCATCTCGCGGCGGATGCCCTCGACGGGCCGCAGCGCGCGCCGGGTCACCAGCCAGGTCACCCCGGCGACGACGGCCAGCAGGACCGGCAGCCCGGTGAGCATGGCCCCCCGTACGGTGTCGACGGCCTCCTGCTCGGGGGCGAGCGGGGCGCCCGCATGGACGGTCAGGGTGATGCCGGCGGAGGTGGTGGCCTCGACGGCGGCGAACCGGTAGTCGGCGTGCTTGCCGTCGACGGTGGCGGTGCCGTCGGAGAGGTCCGGGTCGTCGGAGGAGACCTCGCCGCGCGCGGGCCGCCCGCCGTCGTCGTCATCATCGTCATCGTCGTCATCGGGCGCGGCGGTGGCGCCCACCGATGCGGAGGGTACGGGGCTGACGCCCGGCGAACGGGTCCCCGAGACGGCCTGGAGCCCCTTGGAGACGAACACCACCCGCCCCTCCTCGTCGGTCACCTGGACCGGGTGGTCCTCCGCGTCGTCCAGGTCGAGATCCTCGTACCGGGTGTCCAGGGCGAGCTGCCCGGCCACCTCGCGGGCGGCCACCTCCGCCTGGAGGTCCGCCTGCCCGATCAGGTTGTCCCGCAGGACGAGGAGGACGGCCAGCCCGGCGGCGACCAGGGCGACGGCGACGACCAGGGTGGCGCCGATGGCGGCCCTGGCCCGTACGGACCTCATCCCGCCTCCAGGCGGTAGCCGGCGCCACGCACCGTACGGATGGAAGCAGCGCCCAACTTGCGGCGGAGGGTGGAGATGTAGACCTCCACGATGTTCGGGTCGCCGTCGTAGGCGAAGTCCCAGACGTGCTCCAGGATCTCCGCCTTGCTGACCACCTGCCCGGCGCGCAGGGCGAGTTGCTCCAGGACCGCGAACTCCTTGGCGGTGAGGGCGTATTCGTCCCCGCCCCGGTGGACGCGGCGGGCGGCGGTGTCGATACGGAGGGACCCGACGGTCAGCACGGGCGCGGCGGTCCCGGCGCCCCTCCGCCGCAGCAGGGCCCGCACCCGGGCCACCAGCACGACATAGCTGAAGGGCTTGGTCAGATAGTCGTCCGCGCCCGTGTCGAGCCCCTCGGCCTCGTCGTACTCGCCGTCCTTTGCGGTCAGCATGAGGATCGGCACCTCGTGCCCGGCGGCGCGCAGGGCCCCGCAGACCCGGTAGCCGTTCATGCCGGGCAGCATGATGTCGAGGATGACCAGGTCGTAGCCGCCCTCGCTCGCGCGGTGCAGCCCTTCGAGCCCGTCGTGCACGACGTCCACGGCGAAGCCCTCGGCGGTGAGTCCCCGGGCGAGGGACACCGCGAGACGCTTCTCGTCCTCCACGATCAACAGGCGCATGCGCACAGCCTCGCAAACTCCACCTGAAGACGCCTTCAGGTGGCTTCAGGCTGCGTTCAGCAAGCGGTCGGCAGTGTGGATCCCGTCGAACAGCACGCAGCTCTCGGGGAGGAACCTCATGAAGCGCAACGCCACCATCGCAGCGATCACCGCGGCGGTCCTGATCGGCGGCACGGCCGCCGCCACCGTGGCCTTCGCGGACGACGACGGCGACCGCCGCCCGGCCACGACGACCCAGCAGCCGACGACGACCGGCAAGGACACGGACGACCGGAACGACGACCGCTCCCCCGCCACCGGGACCACCACCATCACGCTGGACCAGGCGGTGGCGGCGGCCCTGAAGAGCGTCCCGGGCACGGTCCCCGAGGCCGAGCTGGACGACGACGATGACGACCACGACGGCCGTACGGTCTGGGAGCTGGACGTCCACGGCTCCGACAAGAAGTGGCACGACATCACGGTGGACGCCACCACCGGCAAGGTCCTGAAGACCCGCGAGGACGACGACAACGACGACCGCGACCGCCACGCCCCCCGCTCCGCCCCCGTCACCCTGAACGCGGCGGCCGACGCGGCCCTGAAGACCGCCCCGGGCCGCATCACCTCGATCGACCTGGACGACGATGACGATGACGACGACGGCCGCCGGGGCAACGTCCTGCGCTGGGACGTCGACATCACCGGCAAGGACGGCAAGAACCACGAACTGAAGGTCGACGCCAAGACCGGCAAGGTCACGGTGGACCGGGACGACGACGGCGACGACGACCGGGACGACCACGACGACGCGGACGACCGGAACGACGACTGACGCACCGCCCCACCCCCGGGCCGGGCCCCGTACCGCTGCAGCGGTACGGGGCCTGGCCGCACCCGGCGCCCCTACTCGTCGTTCTTGGGCCGCAGGACGAAGCCGTCGGCGGTGATGTCCTTGCGGTCGGCCGTGTCATACACACGCCACGGCCCCGTCAGGTTCTCCGGGTCTTCCGGCGCGACAACGCCCGGAATGCCGAGCCGCTGCAACACGCTGTCGACCTGTCGGGCCTGTTCCGCGTCCATGGGGTCACCTACCGTCGTATGCGGGCAGCCATGCCGAGGCGGCCCCGGAGCACGAAGCCTTCCCACCTCCGCCTGCCGCCCGGCAAACCCCTTTCAGGAGTCCACAGATGAGCTACGACCTGGCGTTCTGGCAGGAGAACCAGGAAATCGACGCCTCCGAAGCCTTCCGGAAATATGACGCGATGACCGACGGCGCATCGGGGGTCTTTGCGGAGAGCGAGAACGTCAGAGCCTTCCACCGGGCCCTGAGGGACATCCACCCCGACCTCACCATCGAGAATGCGGAAATGTCCCCGTGGACTTCTCCCGTGTACGGCAACGGGGAATGCGTCCTGGTGACCATCGCCTGGTCCAGGAAGGATGAGCTGGTGGAGGGTCTCATCCCCTTGGCACGGAAGCACGGCCTTCTGACGTACGACCCTCAGCAAGAGGAAGTACACCAGCAGCCGCCACAGCTCCTGAAGCCACCGAGGACCGACCAGTGATCAGTTGCGAACAGGCCGCCGAACTGGCCAGTAAGTACGTGGAGGAGGACCCCCGCAACAGTGCGGTGGAGCTGGTGCCCATCGACGGTCATTCGGCCGTGGTGGGGAACTACGCCTACTTCGGCTACCAGGACCGCCGGTATCTGGAGACCGGCGACCCGTCCTTCATGGTGATCGGGATCGGTCCCGTCCGGGTCGATCTGGTGACGGGTGAGTGCACGACGCTCGGTGCCGTGGAAGCCGCGGAGATGGATCTGTTCGAGACCGATGAACTCGCTCTCCTCGGTCCGGGCGGGTGGCGGATCGTCCCGCCCGACCTCATGGATGCCTGGCGGGCGGCGTTCGGCCGGGAGCCGTACGCCGCAGATCTGTCGGTGGCCTGCCCCGGGTGCGGGATGGCCGATCTCCACCGCTGGTACCGCAACGACGGTCCGCTGGACGCGGTCATCGACGGGGTCCGTGCCGTGGCCTACGCCTGGCGGACGGAGTGGTGCGCCTCGTGCCACCTGTGCTGCGAGGACGGGGACAGCTTCCTGCCTGAAGGCTGGGAGTCGCCGTACGAGGTGCCCGAGGCGTACGAGATGAAGTTCGCCCCGCGGTACATCGAAGCCGCCCGCCAGGCCAAGTACGCGGCCGATGAGGGACGTCCGCCTCAGGACCGCTGACGGGAAGGTGACCGTGCCAGGCTTCCCGCTGTACCGGCGGAGGAGGACCGGCGCGACCGGCGGCCCTGTACCGACGGAGGCCTCCGGAGCGGCGTGTGCCGCTCCGGAGGCCTCCGTCACGTTGCTCACCCCTCCCCCGTGACCCCCGCCACCAGCTCGTCCGCCGCCGCGTACGGGTCCAGGTTCCCCGCCACGATCTGCTCGGCCAGGGACTGGAGGCGGCGGTCGCCCCTCAGGTCGGCGATCTTCTCTCGGAGGGTTGTCACCGCGATGGTTTCCACCTCGTGGGCCGCTCGGGCCGTGCGGCGGGCGGCGAGGACGCCGTGCTCCTCCATCCAAGCGCGGTGCTTCTCCAGGGCCTCCACGACCTCGTCGACGCCTTCGCCGCGGGCGGCGACCGTCTTGACGATCGGGGGGCGCCAGTCGCCGGGGGCGCGGGACTCGCCCAGGCCCAGCATGTGGTTCAGCTCGCGGGCGGTGGCGTCGGCGCCGTCGCGGTCGGCCTTGTTGACCACGTAGACGTCACCGATCTCCAGGATCCCGGCCTTGGCCGCCTGGATGCCGTCGCCCATGCCGGGGGCGAGGAGGACGACGGAGGTGTCGGCCTGGGAGGCGATCTCCACCTCGGACTGGCCGACGCCCACCGTCTCGACCAGGACCACGTCGCAGCCCGCCGCGTCCAGGACCCGGATGGCCTGCGGGGCGGCCCAGGCGAGGCCGCCCAGGTGGCCGCGGGTGGCCATGGAGCGGATGTAGACGCCGGGGTCGGAGGCGTGGTCCGACATCCGGACCCGGTCGCCCAGCAGGGCGCCGCCGGAGAACGGGGAGGACGGGTCGACGGCGAGGACGCCGACCCGCTTGCCCGCCCGGCGGTAGGCGGAGACCAGGGCGGAGGTGGAGGTGGACTTGCCGACGCCCGGCGAGCCCGTCAGCCCGACGACGTACGCATGACCCGCCAGCGGGGCCAGTGCGGCCATCACCTCGCGCAGCTGCGGGGACGCACCCTCCACCAGCGAGATCAGCCGGGCCACCGCACGCGGCCTGCCTGCTCGCGCCTGCTCGACCAGCGTGGGGACGTCCACGTCCACGTTCACCGCTCCGTTCTCGCCTTGCCTCGTGTCGTTACGGTGTTACTTGCCCGGGACGCGGATGATCAACGCGTCGCCCTGGCCGCCGCCGCCGCAGAGCGCCGCCGCGCCCATGCCGCCGCCGCGCCGCTTCAGCTCCAGCGCCAGGTGCAGGACCAGACGGGCGCCGGACATGCCGATCGGGTGGCCGAGCGCGATGGCCCCGCCGTTGACGTTGACCTTGTCCGGGGTGACGCCCAGGTCCTTCATGGACTGGACGGCGACGGCCGCGAACGCCTCGTTGATCTCGATCAGGTCGAGGTCGTCCACGGTCAGGCCGTCCTTCTTCAGGGCGTGCCGGATCGCGTTGGAGGGCTGCGACTGGAGGGAGTTGTCGGGGCCCGCGACGTTGCCGTGGGCGCCGATCTCGGCGATCCACTCCAGGCCCAGCTCCTGCGCCTTGGCCTTGCTCATGACGACGACCGCGGCGGCCCCGTCGGAGATCTGCGAGGCGGTGCCCGCGGTGATCGTGCCGTCCTTGGTGAAGGCCGGGCGCAGCTTGCCGAGGGACTCGACCGTCGTCTCCGGGCGGATGCCCTCGTCCTGCGAGAAGAGGACCGGGTCGCCCTTGCGCTGCGGGATCTCCACCGGGGTGATCTCGGCCTCGAAGAGCCCGTTCTTCCGGGCGGCGGCGGCCCGCTGGTGGGAGAGGGCGCCGATCTCGTCCTGGGCGGCGCGGTCCAGGCCCAGGCGGCCGTTGTGCTTCTCGGTGGACTCGCCCATGGGGATGTTCTCGTACGCGTCGGTGAGACCGTCGTACGCCATCGAGTCGAGCATCTCGATCGCGCCGTACTTGTACCCCTCGCGGGACTTGGGGAGCAGGTGCGGGGCGTTGGTCATGGACTCCTGGCCGCCCGCGACCACGACGTCGAACTCCCCGGCGCGGATGAGCTGGTCGGCCAGGGCGATGGCGTCGAGCCCGGAGAGACAGACCTTGTTGACGGTGAGGGCGGGCACGTTCATCGGGATGCCGGCCTTGACTGCGGCCTGCCGGGCGGGGATCTGGCCCGCGCCCGCCTGGAGCACCTGGCCCATGATCACGTACTGGACCTGGTCGCCGCCGATCCCGGCCCGGTCCAGGGCCGCCTTGATCGCGACCCCGCCGAGGTCGGCCGCGGAGAAACTCTTGAGCGAGCCGAGGAGACGGCCCATGGGCGTCCGGGCGCCCGCGACGATCACTGAGGTGGTGGTACCGGTCGTTGCTGGCATGGGCACGGCCCCTTGGGATCGGATGTGAACGAGGGTTTACCTGAATGTACTGAGCGCTCCCGCGCCCGTCATCCGGCTACCGGTGTGACGGCGCGCACGTTGCGTAACCATGGCGGGGGCCGGAGCGCGGAGCCATGCTGAAAACATGCTGACGCGCATCGACCACATCGGAATCGCCTGCTTCGACCTGGACAAGACGGTGGAGTTCTACCGTGCCACGTACGGATTCGAGGTGTTCCACAGCGAGATCAACGAGGAGCAGGGCGTCCGGGAGGCCATGCTCAAGATCAACGAGACCTCGGACGGCGGGGCCTCCTACCTCCAGCTCCTGGAACCCACCCGCGAGGACTCCGCCGTGGGCAAGTGGCTGGCAAAGAATGGGGAAGGCGTGCACCACATCGCCTTCGGTACGGCGGATGTGGACGGGGACGCCGCGGACATCCGCGAGAAGGGCGTCCGGGTGCTGTACGACGAGCCCAGGACGGGTTCGATGGGGTCCCGGATCACGTTCCTGCACCCCAAGGACTGCCACGGCGTCCTCACCGAACTGGTCACGAGCAACCCGGAGCACTGACCCGGCGCAGACCCGGCCCGGTAGAGTGGGCGGTTCCGGGCCGGGGCCGGGTCGGGGCCGTACCGCGTCCTCGTCGTTTGTCTGTCACCATTCCCCGGGGACAGCCCGTCGGTGGGCGGTCCTCGTGTGCAGAGTTGCGACCAGGGTTGGGGTCTCTCCCGCTCGAACAGAGTTGAGAGCTCGGGGAAGGATGGGACCGCGCAGTGCGGGGCTACGAAAGCCAGGAGAGCCACCGGGCTGAAGTCGACCATCTCTCGCGGTTCGAAGCCGAGATGGACCGGCTGAAGACCGACCGGGAGAAGGCCGTCCAGCACGCCGAGGACCTCGGCTACCAGGTCGAGGTCCTGCGCGCCAAGCTGCACGAGGCACGCCGCAGCCTGGCCACCCGTCCCGCCTACGACAGCGCGGACATGGGCTACCAGGCCGAACAGCTGCTGCGGAACGCGCAGATCCAGGCCGAGCAGTTGCGCAGCGACGCCGAGCGCGAGCTGCGTGAGGCGCGCGCCCAGACGCAGCGCATCCTCCAGGAGCACGCCGAGCACCAGGCGCGCCTGCAGGCGGAGTTGCACAACGAGGCCGTCCAGCGCAGGCAGCAGCTCGACCAGGAGCTGGCCGAGCGCCGGCAGACCGTCGAGTCCCACGTCAACGAGAACGTCGCCTGGGCCGAGCAGCTGCGCGCCCGTACCGAGTCGCAGGCCCGTCGGCTGCTGGACGAGTCCCGCGCCGAGGCCGAGCAGGCGCTCGCCGCCGCCCGGGCCGAGGCGGCGCGGCTGGCCGAGGAGACCCGGCAGCGCGTCGGCTCGGAGGCCGAGGCGGCCCGGGCCGAAGCGGAAGCGATCCTGCTGCGCGCCCGCAAGGACGCCGAACGCATGCTGGGCGCCGCCTCCGCGCAGGCCCAGGAGGCCACCAGCCACGCGGAGCAGCTGCGCTCCACCACCACGGCGGAGACCTCGCAGGCCCGCCAGCAGACGGCCGAGCTGAACCGGGCCGCCGAGCAGCGGCTCCAGGAGGCCGAGACCCGGCTGCGCGAATCCCGGCTGGAGGCCGAGAAGGTCCTCGCCGAGGCGAAGGACGCGGCCGCCAAGAAGCTGGCCTCCGCCGAGTCGCAGAACGAACAGCGCACCCGTACGGCCAAGTCGGAGATCGCCCGGCTGGTCGGGGAGGCCACCAAGAGCGCCGAGACGCTCAAGGAGGAGGCCGAGCAGGCCCTCGCCGACGCCCGCGCCGAGGCCGAGCGGCTGGTCGCGGAGGCCGCCGAGAAGGCCCGTACGGCAGCGGCCGAGGACGCGGCGGCCCAGCTCGCCAAGGCGGCCCGGGGCGCCGAGGAGGTGCTCACCAAGGCCTCCGAGGACGCGGAGTCCACCACGAAGGCGGCGCGCGAGGAGGCCGAGCGGATCCGCCGCGAGGCGGAGGCCGAGGCGGACCGGCTGCGCGGCGAGGCGGCCGAGCAGGCCGACGAGCTCAAGGGCGCGGCCAAGGACGACACCAAGGAGTACCGGGCCAAGACGGTCGAGCTCCAGGAGGAGGCCCGCCGGCTGCGCGGCGAGGCCGAGCAGCTGCGCTCCGAGGCGGTCGCCGAGGGCGAGCGGATCCGGGGCGAGGCCCGCCGCGAGGCGGTCCAGCTGCTGGAGGAGGGCGCCCGCAAGGCGGAGGAGCTGCTGACCGAGGCGCGCTCGGACGCCGACGAGCTGCGCACCAAGGCCAGCGGCGAGAGCGAGCGCATCCGCGCCGAGGCCGCCGAGCGGGCCGCCGCCCTGCGCAAGCAGGCCGACGAGACGCTGGAGCGCACCCGCGCCGAGGCCGAGAAGCTGCGGGCCGAGGCCGAGGAGCAGGCGGAGGCCACCACCGCCGAGGCCGAGCGGGCCGCGGCCACCCTGCGCGAGGAGACCGAGCGCGCGGTCGCCGCCCGGCAGGCCGAGGCCGCCGACGAGCTGGAGCGGCTGCACACCGAGGCCGAGGCCCGGCTCGCCGCCGCCGAGGAGGCGCTCGGCGAGGCCCGTACGGAGGCGGAGCGGATCCGCCGCGAGACGGCCGAGGAGACCGAGCGGCAGCGCACGGAGACCGCCGAGCGTGTCCGTACGCTGACCGAGCAGGCCGAGGCGGAGGCCGAGCGGCTCCGTGACGAGGCCGCGGCGGACGCCTCCCAGTCGCGGGCCGAGGGCGAGAACATCGCCGTACGGCTGCGCAGTGAGGCCGCCGCCGAGGCGGAGCGGCTGAAGACCGAGGCGCAGGAGACCGCAGACCGGGTGCGCGCGGAGGCCGCGGCCGCCGCCGAGCGGGTCGGTGCCGAGGCGGCCGAGGCACTGGAGGCCGCCCAGGAGGAGGCCACGCGCCGCCGCCGGGAGGCCGAGGAGATCCTCGGCGCGGCCCGTACGGAGGCGGGGCAGGAGCGCGAGCGGGCCCGCGAGCAGAGCGAGGAGCTGCTGGCCTCCGCCCGGAAGCGGGTGGAGGAGGCGCAGGCCGAGGCGCAGCGGCTGGTCGAGGAGGCGGACGCCCGGGCCACCGAGCTGGTCGCGGCGGCCGAGCAGACCGCCCAGCAGGTGCGGGACTCCGTGGCCGGGCTCCAGGAGCAGGCCGAGGAGGAGATCGCCGGGCTGCGCTCGACCGCCGAGCATGTCGCGGAGCGCACCCGTACGGAGGCGCAGGAGGAGGCGGACCGGGTCCGCTCCGACGCGCACGCCGAGCGGGACCGGGCCTCCGAGGACGCGAGCCGCATCCGCCGGGAGGCGGGCGCGGAGGCGGACCGGCTGCGGCAGGAGGCGCACGAGGAGGCCGAGGCGGCGAAGGCGCTGGCCGAGCGTACGGTCTCCGAGGCGATCGCGGAGTCCGAGCGGCTGCGCGCGGACACCTCCGAGTACAGCCAGCGGGTGCGTACGGAGGCCTCCGACGCCCTGGCGTCGGCGGAGCAGGACGCGTCGAAGGCGCGGGCCGAGGCCCGGCAGGACGCCAACCGGATCCGTTCGGAGGCGGCGGCCCAGTCGGACCGGCTCATCGGCGAGGCGACGACCGAGAGCGAGCGCATCCGCACGGAGGCCGCCCAGTCGTCCGAGCAGCTCGTCGTGGAGGCCACCACCGAGGCCAACCGGCGCCGCAAGGACGCGAACGAGCAGGCCGACCGGCTGCTGGCCGAGGCCACCGAGGAGGCCGAGCGGCTGCGTACGGAGGCGGCCGAGCACCTCGGCTCCGCGCAGGAGCACGCCGCCCGCACCCGCGAGGAGGCCGAACAGCTGCGCGCCGAGGCGGAGTCGGCGGCCGAGGAGCTGCGCTCGCAGGGCCGCCAGGAGGCGGACCGGGTGCTGGACGAGGCGCGCGAGGCGGCGGCCAAGCGCCGGGCGGACGCGGCCGAGCAGGCGGACCAGCTCATCAACAAGGCCCGGGAGGAGGCGCTGCGTACGGCCACCGAGGCGGAGACGCAGGCCGACACCATGGTCGGCGCGGCCCGCAAGGAGGCCCAGCGGATCACCTCCGAGGCGACCGTCGAGGGCAACTCCCTGGTGGAGCGGGCCCGTACGGACGCCGACGAGCTGCTGGTGGGTGCCCGCCGCGACGCGACCCAGATCCGGGAGCGGGCCGAGGCGCAGCGGGCCCGGCTGGAGAGCGAGATCGAGGAGCTGCACGAGCGGGCCCGCCGGGAGACGTCCGAGCAGATGAAGACCGCCGGCGAGCGGGTCGACCATCTGATGAAGGCGGCGACCGAGCAGCGCGACGAGGCCGAGGCGAAGGCCAAGGAGCTGCTGGCGGAGGCCAATTCGGAGGCGAGCAAGGTCCGGATCGCCGCGGTGAAACGGGCCGAGTCGCTGCTCAAGGAGGCCGAGACCAAGAAGGCCGAGCTGATCCGCGAGGCGGAGAAGCTGCGGGCCGACGCGGCGGCCGAGGCCGAGAAGACGGTCGCCGAGGGCAAACGCGAGCTGGATGTCCTGGTGCGCAGGCGCGAGGACATCAATACGGAGATCTCCCGTGTCCAGGACGTGCTGGAGGCGTTGGAGTCTTTCGAGACTCCCAACGGGGGCGGCAAACCCGCGGGTGGATCGGCGGGCGGCAAGGCCCCTGCGACGGCGGGCACCCGGTCGGGGGGCAAGTCCTCGGAGAGGTGAGCGGCGGCGGCCGTACGGGGAGGTCCGGCGGACGCACGGGGGGGGGGAACGCGGTGGAGACGTACGGGGGAGCGCACGGAAGACTTACGGGGGAGAAACAGAGGATGTCCGGCGGGGAGCAGGCGTTCGGGGGCGCGTGCTTCGTCATGGACATTCAACCCTTCGAGTGGCAAGCACTCCGGGGGTCAGCCACTCAAAAGGGGTGTCATTCTCCAGATCAAACCGGCATCTGCACGCTGACACGCCGCTATGGCCCCTAGGATTCCCCTATCACCTCACCGGTCTCATTCGACAGGAACCCCATGAGTGACCCTTCCTCCCCCTTCGGCTTCGAGCTCGTGCGACGTGGTTACGACCGCGGTCAGGTGGACGACCGCATTACCAAGCTCGTCGCCGACCGTGATAGCGCGCTCGCCCGCATCACGTCTCTGGAAAAGCGCATCGAGGAGCTGCACCTCGAGACGCAGAACGCCCAGGCCCAGGTGAACGACGCGGAGCCGTCGTACGCCGGGCTCGGTGCCCGTGTCGAGAAGATCCTCCGCCTCGCCGAGGAGGAGGCCAAGGACCTGCGTGAGGAGGCCCGTCGGGCCGCCGAGCAGCACCGTGAGCTGGCCGAGTCGGCCGCGCAGCAGGTGCGCAACGACGCCGAGTCGTTCGCCGCCGAGCGCAAGGCGAAGGCCGAGGACGAGGGCGTCCGCATCGTCGAGAAGGCCCAGGGCGAGGCGAACACGCTCCGCGCCGACGCCCAGAAGGACGCCCAGCAGAAGCGCGAGGAGGCCGACGCCCTCTTCGAGGAGACCCGCGCCAAGGCCGCGCAGGCCGCCGCCGACTTCGAGACGAACCTCGCCAAGCGGCGCGAGCAGTCGGAGCGCGACCTCGCGTCCCGTCAGGCCAAGGCCGAGAAGCGGCTCGCGGAGATCGAGCACCGCGCCGAGCAGCTCCGCCTGGAGGCCGAGAAGCTCCGTACGGACGCCGAGCGCCGGGCCCGCCAGACGGTGGAGACCGCGCAGCGCCAGGCCGAGGACATCGTGGCCGACGCCAACGCCAAGGCCGACCGGATCCGCAGCGAATCGGAGCGCGAGCTGGCGGCGCTCACCAACCGCCGCGACTCCATCAACGCGCAGCTGACCAACGTCCGCGAGATGCTGGCCACGCTGACCGGTGCCGCGGTGGCCGCCGCCGGCTCCCCGGTGGACGACGAGCCCGCCCAGCGCGGTGTTCCGGCCCAGCAGACCCGCTGACCTCCCCCGCGGCGGTTTCTTCCGTGCGCCCGGCTCCCCCTCTTTTGTGGGTGGCGCCGGGCGCGCGGGCGTTCTAGCGTGTGCGCATGATCGAGCTTGAGGGACTGACCAAACGATTCGGCAGTAAAGTCGCCGTCGACCAGCTGACATTCCAGGTCAGACCAGGCGTGGTGACAGGTTTTCTGGGGCCGAACGGGGCCGGCAAGTCCACCACGATGCGGATGATGCTCGATCTGGACAACCCGACCAGCGGTACGGTCCGCATCGACGGCAAGCACTACAACGAGCTGCAGGAACCGCTGAAGTACATCGGGGCGTTGCTGGACGCCAAGTCGATGCACGGCGGCCGCAGCGCCTACAACAACCTCCTCTGTCTGGCGCAGAGCAACCGCATCCCGCGCAGCCGGGTGGACGAGGTGCTCGACACCGTCGGCCTGAGCGCGGTCGCGAAGAAGAAGTCCAAGGGCTTCTCCCTCGGCATGGGCCAGCGCCTCGGGATCGCCTCGGCCCTGCTGGGCGACCCCGAGATCCTGATGTTCGACGAGCCGGTCAACGGTCTCGACCCCGAGGGCATCCACTGGATCCGCAACCTGATGAAGGCGCTCGCCGCCGAGGGCCGGACCATCTTCGTGTCCTCGCACCTGATGAGCGAAATGGCGCTGACCGCCGACCACTTGATCGTGATCGGCCAGGGCAGGCTCCTCGCGGACACCTCGATGGCCGACTTCATCCACGAGAACTCCCGCAGTTACGTACGGCTGCGCTCGCCGCAGCAGGAGCGACTGCGGGACGTGCTCCACCAGGAGGGGTTCACCGCCGTCGAGGCGGAGGGCGGTGTGCTGGAGATCGACGGCGCCACCACCGAGGCGCTCGGTGAGCTGGCCGCCCGTCACCAGGTGGTGCTGCACGAGCTGAGCGCGCAGCGGGCCTCGCTGGAGGAGGCGTTCATGCAGATGACCGCCGGCTCCGTGGAGTACCACGCGCACTCCGGCCCCGGCGGGGCGCTGCCTCCACCGGGAGCCGCGGCGGCCGGGGCCGCCGGAGCGGTGGGAGCGGGCTGGGGCGAGGGCTGGAACAAGCCGGGCTCCGCCGACCCCGGGTCCACCGCGGGCACCGAAGGCACCACCGGCAGCACGAACGAGGGGGCCTGACGACCATGGCTTCGGTACCCGCAGTCCTCAACTCCGAGTGGACCAAGATCCGCACGGTCTCCTCCACCACCTGGACGCTCATCTGCGCGTTCGCCGTCACGGTCGCCATGAGCGCGGCCCTCTGCGCCCTGCTGAACGCGACGTTCGACGACCTCTCGGAGGCCGAGCAGGTCACCTTCGACCCGACGCTGGTCAGCTTCTCCGGGACGGTTCTCGGCCAGCTCGCCATGGTCGTGTTCGGGGTGCTCGTGGTCGGTACGGAGTACAGCTCCGGCATGATCCGCACCTCGCTGGCGGCCGTGCCGCAGCGCGGCACACTCCTCTTCAGCAAGATCACCGTGGCCGGTGCCCTGGCCCTCGCGGTCGGCCTGCTCACCAGCTTCGTCTCGTTCTTCCTCGGCCAGGCGCTGCTGGGCGACCGGGGCACGACCCTCGGCGAGGAGAACGTCCTGCGCGCGGTGGTCGGCGCCGGGCTCTACATGGGGCTGATCGCGATCTTCTCCATGGGCGTCGCGGCGATGCTGCGCAGCTCCATGCTCTCGCTCGGCATCCTGATGCCGTTCTTCTTCCTGGTCTCGCAGATCCTGATCGCGGTGCCGTACGCGAAGGACGTCGCCCGGTACTTCCCGGACCAGGCCGGGTCGAAGATCATGCAGGTCGTCCCGGACGCGATGGGCAGTGGCACCGCTCCGTACGGGCCCTGGGCCGGGCTCGGGATCATGGTCGCCTGGGTGGCGGCCTCGGTGCTCGGCGGCTACCTGGTCCTGAAGAACCGGGACGCGTAGCACCGCCGCGCGACTCTCCGGCAGGCATCCCGAGCCTCCGGCAGGCGCAGGAGCGGCCCGGAACGGCCCGTCACGCACGACGCGTGGCGGGCCGTTCCGCGTGGGAGCACCGCGCGAGGCGTGACCGGCGGATCCCGCGCGACGCGTGACCGGTCGCTCGCAGCGTGTGCGGAACTTGGCCGGAACCGTCAGGGCCTGGTTATCCTCCTAACTCTTACGGGGGGTGTGCGGCCAGGCGGCCCCAGCCCCGACCACAGAGTGAGTCGATGGGGCTGGAGCATGATCGAGGCAGTCGGCCTGACCAAGCGCTACGGCGCGAAGACGGCCGTGGACGACCTTTCCTTCCAGGTGCGACCGGGGTTGGTCACCGGCTTCCTCGGTCCCAACGGGTCGGGCAAATCCACCACCATGCGCATGATCCTCGGCCTGGACCGCCCGACGGCCGGCCATGTCACGATCGGCGGCCACCCCTACCGCAGCCTGCCGAACGCGCCGCGCCAGGTGGGCGCCCTGCTCGACGCCAAGGCCGTGCACGGCGGCCGGACCGCCCGTACCCATCTGCTCTCGCTGGCCCAGCTGGCCGGCATCCCGGCCCGGCGGGTCGACGAGGTCCTCGGGGTCGTCGGCCTCCAGGACGTGGCCAAGCGGCGCTCCAGCGGCTTCTCGCTCGGCATGGGGCAGCGGCTCGGCATCGCCGCCGCGCTCCTCGGCGACCCCCAGGTGCTGCTCTTCGACGAGCCGGTCAACGGGCTGGACCCCGAGGGCATCCACTGGGTCCGCAACCTGATGAAGACGCTGGCCGCCGAGGGACGTACGGTCTTCGTCTCCTCCCACCTCATGAGCGAGATGGCCCTCACCGCCGACCATCTGATCGTGATCGGGCGCGGCCGGCTGCTCTCCGACATGAGCGTCACCGACTTCATCTCGGCCAACTCCGCCGACTTCGCCCGGGTCCGAGTCCCGGAGAACTCCCCCGAGGAGCGCGAGAAGCTCACCTCCTCGCTGATCGAGGCGGGCGGCAGCGTGCTCTCCGAGCCGGACGGCGCCCTGCGCGTCACCGGCCTCCCGCTGCCGAGGATCAGCGATCTGGCGCACGCCGCCGACGTACGGCTCTGGGAGCTGTCACCGCACCGGGCCTCGCTGGAGGAGGCGTACATGCGGATGACGCAGGGCGTGGTGGACTACCGCTCGACGGACGACGCCAAGGCCGGGCTCGTGGAGCTGCCGGAGGCGCCGTACGGGCCCTACGGAGACCCCCTGACGGGTCACTACGGGGCCGAGCCCGGCTACGGGCCGCCCGAGCCGGCGCAGGCGCCCCAGCAGAACTGGTACGTTCCGCCGCCGCCCGGCGAGAACCCGTACGCCAAGCCCGTGACCGCCCCCGCCCCCTCCCCCGCCGCCCCGGCCGGGGAGCAGAAGACCAGCGAGGACCCCCGATGACGCCGCCGGCCGCCCCGCAGGCCCATGAGCACCCGCAGCCGGAGCCGGCGCCCGGAGTGCTGGGGTACTACGAGTCGCCCATCCCGATCCGCCGCGCCACGCTCGGCGACGCGGTCGCGTCGGAGTGGACGAAGATCCGTTCCGTCCGCTCCACGATGTGGACCCTGGGCGTGATGATCGTGCTGATGGTGGCGATCGGGCTGATGTCGGCGCTGCTGGTCACCGCCGCCGACGGCGATCTGGACGGCGTGCCGGTCGTGAGCCTCGGCTTCTTCGGGGTGCTGCTGGGCTCGATCTGTGTGATCACCCTCGGCGTGCTGACCATCGGCTCCGAGTACAGCACCGGCATGATCCGTACGACGCTGACGGCCTGCCCCAGCCGGGCCCGGGTGCTCACGGCGAAGGCGATCGTCTTCTCCCTGGTCACCTTCGTCATCACCACCGTGACGGCCACCGTCGTCGCCGCGTGCCAGACGGTGATCCTGGGCGGCGGCGTCGACCCCGGCGAGGTGTGGCTGCGCGTCACCGTGGGGGTCGGGCTCTACATGGCGGGCCTGGGCCTGGTGTCGCTGGCGGTCGGCGCGATCGTCCGGCACTCGGCGGGCGCGATCACGATCATGATCGCCGTGGTGCTGCTGCCGCTGGTCCTCGCGCTCTTCATGTTCGCCGACAGCCTGCGCGGGGTGCAGCGGTTCCTCTTCGAGTACTCGATCCCCAACCAGCTCGCCGGGCTGTACGGCACGGGGGTCACCGAGAGCAGCCCCTCGGGCTGGGAACCGCTGCTGGTGATCGTGGGGACCGCGGCGGTGGCCATGGGCGCCGCCTTCCTGGCGCTGGAGCAGCGCGACGTCTGACGCGGCGTACCGCCGTCCGCCGCTCAGTGGCGCGGGGCGTTCCTGGACCGCTGCACCCGGGTGGTGCGGCGGTCCTTCGCGTTCCAGCAGGCCTTGTGCCAGTGCCTGCGGTCGTCGATGCCGCCGTACTCGGACCAGGCGACCAGGTGCGGGACACCGGAGGGGATCTCCTGGTCGCAGCCTGGGCAGCGGTACCGCTTGCCCTGGGCGCTCGCGCCGCTCACCGGGCGCACCGACCACTCCTCGCCCTGCCAGCTCTCGGTCGCCCCTCCCCCGCCGTACCGCCCCGGTGCCGTACCGGGATGTTCGTCGGGACGGTCGCCGCCACGGGGGCGGTTGCGGCGCGGGGACACGGGACACCTCACGGGGGCGGTTCGGGCACGGCGTGCTCCCAGCCTAGAGGCTGTCGCAGGGGCCGTGGGGTGGGCAGGGTGGGGGCGCGCGATCGGGCACGGCCGGGCACGATCGGCGCACGGGAGTGAGTTAGCGGAAAATCGCAAGAACTTCGGGCCGGACCGTGCCTTTGGCACGTGTCAGACGTTGTTGCCAGTGGGGGAGACACGCGTCGGCCGCAAGGAGGCAACACGCGATGCGCATCGGAACGTTCGTTCTGGCAGCTCAGTTCCCGGGTCAGGGGCCGGGCGAGGCCCTGCACCGGGCCGTCCGGTCCGCCGAGGCGGCGGAGGAGTCCGGGCTCGACTCGGTCTGGCTGGCCGAGCACCACTTCGTGCCGTACGGGGTCTGCCCGTCCGCCACCACGCTGGCCGCGCTGCTGCTCGGCCGGACGCGCCGGATCCGGGTCGGCACGGCGGTCAGCGTGCTGCCCAACCACCACCCGGTCGCCCTCGCCGAGCAGGCCGCGCTGCTCCATCTGACCAGCGGCGGACGGTTCTCGCTCGGGGTGGGCCGGGGCGGTCCTTGGGTGGACCTGGAGGTCTTCGGAGGCGGTCTCGACGCGTACGAGAACGGCTTCCCCGAGTCGCTGGGGCTGCTGCTCGACTGGCTGCGGGAGCCACGGGTCGCCGGGCGCGGGGAGCGGTTCGGCTTCCGCGAGGTGGCGGTGGTGCCGCGGGCGGACGAACTGCTGGCCGACGGTTCGGCGCAGGGGCCCGAGGTGATCGTGGCGTGCACCTCGCCCAAGACCGTGCGGCTGGCGGCGGGCCGGGGGCTGCCGATGCTGCTGGGCATGCACTGCGGGGACGAGGAGAAGGCGGAGATGGTCGCCCTGTGGCGGACGGCGGCCCGGGAGGCCGGTCAGCCGCCGGAGGTCGTCGAGGGGGCCGCACATGTGTCCGCCGGGGTGGCCCAGATCGAGGACGGGCCGGGGGCGGCGACGGAGACGCTCGTCAAGACGATGCCCGGCTGGCTGCGCCAGGGGCTGGACGCCCATGTCACGGTGGACGGCCGGCACCGGGTGATGCGGGACCCCGTCGCGTACACGGAGCTGCTCTGCGGGCTGCACCCGGTGGGCCCGCCGCGGCTGGCCGCCGACCGGCTCGCCGCCACCGCCGAGCGGACGGGCATCACCCGCTTCGCGCTCCTGGTGGAGGGGTCGGGCGATCTCGCGGCGACCGAGGAGAACGTACGGCGCCTGGGCGCGGACGTGCTGCCGCTGCTCACCTGACCAGGGGCGCCTGTGCATGCGAAAAGGACCTCGCGCGGAACGTGGAGCGTGGTGCGGTGGTACGGGAGCTGCCGCCCCGGAGCCAGTTGCACCTCCCGCGGCCCGAAGCGGCAGCAGAAGCGTTCAGCAGTCCCGTAGTTCGGGCGACTGGTTGAGCAACTGGCCCCTCACCGAAGTGAACTTGGCCAGCCGGTCGTCGACCGAGGGGTCCAGCGGGAACACCGCGACGCGGTGGCAGTTCTGGAAGGCGATACGCACTCCGAAGTGGCGCTGGAGCGCGCCGCGTATCGCATCACTCGCGAGCGCACGCAGCAGCTGACCACGTGCCTGCTCGTCCGGCGGCGGCGTCTGGTTGTCGGCGAACTGACCGCCGTCGACCTTCAGCTGAGCCACCAGAGAGCTGATCATCTCCCACGCGAAAGGCAGGGAGGTCCGGACGCAGTCGACGAAGTCGGCTTCGTCGACCTCGCCTCGCTCGGCCTGTTCCAACAGGGCCGGTGAGACGTCGAGCGACATGGGTTCTCCTCTCGCGACCCCGGACGGTGACCGGGGTCTTACGGGCAGGGAAGAAGGGCGACGACGCAGCGTGCACGGGCGGCGACCTCCTGCATCCACGGTAAGCGCGCAGTCGGGGCCGCACCAGGAGATTGGGAACACAACCGGCCACCAACGAAGGTGCGCAAAGAGGGGCAAGCCCACTGCGCCCCCGGGTGGTGAGGAGCGAGTGACAGGGGTCGACGGGTGGGGAAATCGCGTCGGGGCCCCGTCGTCGAGTAGCGTTGCCGACCATGCGTCTTGTCATCGCCCGTTGCTCCGTCGACTACGCGGGCCGGCTCACAGCCCACCTGCCCTCCGCCCCCCGTCTGATCCTGGTGAAGGCGGACGGCAGCGTCTCGATCCACGCCGACGACCGGGCGTACAAACCGCTCAACTGGATGTCCCCGCCGTGCACCCTGAAGGAGGGCACCGGCGACGAGGCCGGTGTCTGGACCGTGGTGAACAAGGCGGGCGAAAAACTGATCATCACGATGGAGGAGATCCTCCACGACTCCTCGTACGAGCTGGGCGTGGACCCGGGGCTCATCAAGGACGGCGTGGAGGCCCACCTCCAGGAGCTGCTCGCCGACCGGATCGAGATCCTCGGCGAGGGCCACACCCTGATCCGCCGTGAGTACCCCACCGCCATCGGCCCGGTGGACATCCTCTGCCGCGACGCGGACGGCGGCACGGTGGCCGTGGAGCTGAAGCGGCGCGGGGACATCGACGGGGTGGAGCAGCTGACCCGCTATCTGGAGCTGCTCAACCGCGACCCGCACCTCGCCCCGGTGAAGGGCGTCTTCGCGGCCCAGGAGATCAAGCCCCAGGCGCGCGTGCTCGCGACGGACCGAGGCATCGGCTGTCTGGTGCTCGACTACGACGCGATGCGCGGCATCGAGGACGACAAGCTGCGCCTGTTCTGACCCTCTGGACGTACGTACGGAGCCGGGTGCCTCTCCTGATCAGGGGCACCCGGCTTCCGTGTGTCAGGCCGCCACTTCGGTGGGCTCGCCGTCCTCGGCCGGGGGCTCGCTGCTGGCCGTGGCGCTGGCACTGGCGCTGGCCGATTCGGCGGGGCCGCTGGCGGAGGTGGAGGTGTCCGGCGGGTCCGGGGTCTCCGTGGGGGTCGTCTCCGACGGCGTCGGCCCCGGATCCGACTCGCTGGGCGTCGGGCTCGGGTCGGTCTCGGACGGCGACGGCCCGGGCGAGGTCCTGGTCGGGCTGGGCGTCCCCGATGTGCTGCTCGGTCCGCTCGACGGCTCCTCCGTATCCGGCGACGAGGAATCCGGCGACGACGGGCCCGGCGAGGGCGAGCCGGAGGTGCTGGGGGTGGCCGGTTCCGAGGCGCTCGGGGTGGCGGAGGTCCCGCCGCCCGGGATCCCGCCGGTCGGTACGGGGACGTCGCCCGGCTCGTCGTCCGGGAACCCGTCGTCCGGGGTGGACTCGGGGGACGACTGCTCGGTGGTGACGTTGCGGCTGCCCGGCTCCTCCGGGTCGCCCGCGGTGAGGCCGAGGGTGACGACGGTGCCGAGCACGGCGACCAGCAGCGCGCCCGCGCCCGCGGCGGCCAGGTTGCGCCGGGCGCCGCCCAGGAGCACCCGCCCGCCGCCCTTCCCCGGTGCGGCCTCGGGGAGCGGGGCCACCACGGTCGGGGCCTCCTCCCCCGGCTGCCGGGCGAGGAACTGCGGGGCCGGGTACGCGGCCGGCGGCGTACCGGACGGAAGCTCCTGGCGTACGGCGGGCACCTCGTCGCCCGGCTGGGGGCGGACCGGGGGTACGAGCCCGCCGGAGCGGTCCGCGACCAGGGCGAGGGCGCGGCGCCCGGCCACCGCACCGGACTTGTCGGCGAGCGCGCCGCGCATGGAGATCGAGGTCTCCAGCTCCGTACGGGCCCGGTCGAGGTTGCCGGTGCAGAGCGCGAGGACGCCCAACTCGTGGTGGAAGTAGGCCTCTTCGGCCACCTCACCGGCGATCCTGGCGGCCTCCTGGCCCACCCGGAGCGCCTTCTCCCAGGCGCCCCAGCTCAGCCCGGCGGCGAGGGCGGGAGCGGCGCTGCGGGCCAGCAGGACGGCCGCGCTGGCCCGTCCGGCCTCGCCGTCGGGGACCAGGCGGCTCATCGCGGCGACGATGGCGTCGGCCTCGGCGGCGGCCCGCTGCGGGGTGACCGAGGGGTGGGAGACCCACCAGGCGTAGTGCTGGGCGGCCGTGAGGGCGTGCGCGGCGGCCTCCTCCGCGTATCCGCCCGCCTCCAGCTGGGCGAGGACACCGGCGGCAAGCCGGTAGCGGGGGCCCGCCGGGGAGAGCAGTCCGCAGTGGGCCAGCTCCCCGAGGGCGGCGTCCGCACGGGTGTCGCCCACGAGGGCCGGCAGATGGGCCTGGTGGGGCACCTCGCCGCCGAGCGCGACGGTGAAGCGCAGGGCCTCGCGGGCCGCCTCGCTGAGCCGGGAGGCGAGCAGGACGGCGGGCGCGGCCCCTTCACCGAGGCTCGGCAGCGGCACGTCCAGGGTCTCGGGGGTGGGTGCTGCGGAAACCGGAGGCGCGTCGTCCGGACGTGGCTCGAAATAGTCGTACTCGTCGAAGGCGGTGGGGTCGGTGTTCAGCCGGTCGCGCTGGCGCAGCAGCGACCCGGCCTGGACGAAGCGGAGGGGCAGCCCCTCGGACTCGAACCAGAGGTCGCCCGCCCAGTTCTTCTCCTCCTCGGTGAGGGGGCGCTCGACGACCTTGGCCAGCAGCTCCAGCGAGGCGGCGCGGCCGAGTCCGGCGAGGAGGACCTCCTCCAGATGGGCGTCGATGCCGGGGGCGGGGAGGTCGGGGGCGGTGCCGAGGAGGAAGGCACACTCGGGGGTGGCTTCCAGGAGTTCGTCGAGGGCGGCCCCGCCGATCTCCAGGTCGTCGATGACGACGACGGCGCCGATGGAGCGGACGAGGGCGAGCAGTTCCTCGGGGCCCGGGCGGTGGAGCGGTGCGTGGTGGACCGCGTCGAAGAGGCCGTACAGCAGATCGGTGGCGGTGCGCCGGTGGCCGTTGAGGCGGACGACGCCGTCGGGGGCCAGGTCGGCGCAGTCGGCGGCGACGGCGTCGAGCAGCGCGGTGCGGCCGGATCCGGCCTGGCCGGTGAGGCGGACGCTGCGGCCGCGCGCGAGCAGGCCGACGAGGCGCTCGCGCTCCTCCTGGCGCTCCAGCAGCGGGAGCTGGGGTGCGGGCGGTCCCGCCGGGACGGGAGGTGCGCCGGCGCGCTCGTGGTCGGCGCGCTCGGCGGGGGTGCGGCGGACGGGCGGCTCGGCCTCCGCGCCGGGCGGGACGGCCTCGACCTCGCTGCCGTCGACGGGGTTGACCGTCAGCAGGAGGTCACCGGCCGTCAGCCGGACCACGCGGGCCTGCTGCGGTGCGGGCTGGCCGAAGTCGGCGGCGTTGGACTCGCGGGACGGCCTGCGACGGCCGTCGGAGCGGCCGGAGTCGTCGGCGTTCTGCCCGTACTCTTCCGGCCCCTGGTGTGTCGGGTCCATCAACAAGTCCCCCAGACGCGTCGCGCTCGGTTCTGCCCCTCCGGCCTCGCACGCCCCGCTGTCGCTTCCGGTCCGGTGTCTGCCACGGGTGGGTGTCATGGGGCAGACGGCCGAACCCTAGACCTTCGCACAGTATCCACGCACGGGCGGGGTGCCGGGCCGTCCGGGACGTCACATTCCGGTGAGGATTGCGCGTCTTCTGCCCTGTCGGCCCGTCCGTACTCCGATGCGCGGCGAACGCGGCCCGGCTCCGACGCGGCGACAGCCCGGACACAACTGCCCGGATGCAGCTCATACGGCTCGGGCGGCTCGGACGTACGACTGCTCGGTTACGGCTCAGACGCGCGGCAGGGAATCGGCGGCGATCCCGCCCTCGATCGCCAGGATGCGGTGCAGCCGGGTGGCCACCAGAAGCCGCTGCATCTGCGGCGGGACACCGCGCAGCACGAGCCGGCGTCCGGCCCGGCCGGCCCTGCGGTGGGCCCCCATGATGACGCCGAGTCCGGTGGCGTCCCAGGAATTCAGCTCGGTCAGGTCCAGCACCAGATCGCCGGCTCCGTCGTCGACGGCCGAGTGGAGGACCGTACGGGCGTCCGCCGCGCTTCGGACGTCGAGGCGGCCCCCGACGACCAGCTCGGCGTGGTCGCCCCTGATATGCATATGCGCTCCCCTGCGGTTGCTCCGTAGCGAGGTCCGTCTGTCTGTTTCTTCTCTTCCACAACTGACTGCCGCGGCGACAGGGAAGTTGCCGTCTGTAAGCGAACCGATACCGAATTCACTCGGTGGAGTGACGTCGGTTCGCCGGAGACCGGGCCCGGCCGGGTACACTCCCCGGCTCCCCCGGCCCCGGCGGCGGTGGGCCTGCGGGGCGCGGAGAGCCGGTGGGGTGCGGCCGTGGTCAGTACGTGTAGAAGCCCTGCCCGCTCTTGCGGCCGATGTCACCTGCGTCGACCATCCGGCGCATCAGCTCGGGGGCGGCGAACTTCTCGTCCTGGGACTCGGTGTAGATGTTGCCGGTGGCGTGGAGCAGGATGTCGACGCCCGTCAGGTCGGCCGTGGCGAGCGGGCCCATGGCGTGGCCGAAGCCGAGCTTGCAGGCGGTGTCGATGTCCTCGGCCGTGGCGACGCCCGACTCGTACAGCTTGGCGGCCTCGACGACGAGCGCCGAGATGAGCCGGGTGGTGACGAAGCCCGCCACATCGCGGTTGACGACGATGCAGGTCTTGCCGACCGACTCCGCGAACTCCCTTGCGGTGGCGAGGGTTTCGTCGCTGGTCTTGTAGCCGCGGACCAGCTCGCAGAGCTGCATCATCGGGACCGGCGAGAAGAAGTGCACGCCGACGACGCGCTCCGGACGCTCCGTCACGGCCGCGATCTTGGTGATCGGGATGGCGGAGGTGTTGGAGGCGAGGACGGTGTTCTCGCCGACGATCTTGTCGAGGGTGCGGAAGATCTCGTGCTTGACCTCCAGCTTCTCGAAGACCGCCTCCACGACCACGTCCACGTCCGCCACGGCGTCCAGGTCGGTGGTCGTGGTGATGCGGGCGAGGGCGGCCTCGGCGTCGGACGCCTCCAGCTTCCCCTTGGCGACGAACTTGTCGTACGAGGCCTTGATGCCGTCCAGGCCGCGGGTCAGCGCCGCGTCGGTGACATCGCGCAGCACGACGTCCCAGCCCGCCTGGGCGGAGACCTGCGCGATCCCGGATCCCATGAGTCCGGCCCCGATGACGGCGAGCTTCCTGGCCACGTTCGCACCCCTTGTTCTCTGTCCGCGTTCCCTGTCCGTGCCACGTCCGCGTGCACGGCTTTTCGCAACGGCTCTTCCTATGCTCTCCGGCGGAGATTAGTACCCGCCGGGGGCCCTGGGGCCGTGAAGAGATGCGCGTCACGTCTCGAATGACGGACATCACACCGGGACGCGTCATTCGGCTCCGCGCCACGCGTAGTTGAGGGCCGCGGCCTCACTACGCTGGCCCCATGGTCAATCTGACGCGCATCTACACCCGGACCGGCGACCAGGGCACGACGGCCCTCGGCGACATGAGCCGTACCGCCAAGACCGATCTGCGGATCGCGGCGTACGCGGACGCCAACGAGGCCAACGCGGTGATCGGGACCGCCATCGCGCTGGGGCAGCTCTCCGAGGACGTGGTGAAGGTCCTCGTACGGGTCCAGAACGACCTCTTCGACGTGGGCGCCGATCTGTCCACCCCGGCGGTCGAGGACCCCAAGTACCCGCCGCTGCGGGTGGAGCAGAGTTACGTGGACAAGCTGGAGGCGGACTGCGACCGCTTCCTGGAGGAGCTGGAGAAGCTGCGCAGCTTCATCCTTCCCGGGGGTACGCCGGGGGCCGCCCTGCTCCACCAGGCGTGCACGGTGGTCCGGCGCGCCGAGCGGTCGACCTGGGCGGCGCTGGAGGTGCACGGGGAGTCGATGAACGCGCTGACCGCCACGTACCTGAACCGCCTCTCCGACCTCCTGTTCATCCTGGCGCGGAGTGCGAACAAGGAGGTCGGGGACGTGCTGTGGGTGCCGGGCGGTGAGCGTTAGGGCGCGGTCCGGAGCCGGGCGCTAGAGCCGGTCGGCCGGCTCGCGTTCCACCGCGTCCGCGTCCTCGGGGGCCTGCTTCGGGAAGAGCGTGTAGCCGCCGGCGATGATCAGGTTGATGCCGATCACCAGGCCCATCTTCTGCTGCCAGCTCTGGAGCGTGCTGATGTCGCCGCCGGGGCCGACGTACCAGATCGCCGCCTGGAGGAGCCCCAGCGCGACCGCCGCGGCGAGGATCCAGCGGGCGGCCGTACGCCACTCGTGGACGGCGCGGGCGCGGCCGTACTTCGGCGGCTTCACCGGCGGCGGACCGCCGAACCAGCGGTGGGCGACCCAGGCGTCCACCTTCTTGATGGTGTGGTGGCCGAGGCCGACCGTGAAGCCGATGTAGACGGCGGCCAGTCCGTGCTTCCAGTCGGGCTCGGCACCGCTCTTCAGGTCGATCGCCGTCACCACCAGCAGCACGACCTCCAGCAGCGGCTCGCAGAGCAGTACGGCGGCTCCGAGCTTCGGCTTCCTCGCGACGTACCGCAGGGCGAGCCCGGCGGCCAGCAGGACCCAGAACGCGACTTCGCAGGCCACGACCAGTAGGGCGATCACAGCGTCTCTCCTCCCGTTTCCCTCAAGCCTCCCGTCCGCCGGGCGGGGATACGTCGTCGGCAGTGACGAAACGGGACTGCATCCTTCGATGTACCGCGGCACCGCCGCGCTTCGTCCCGGGAAGGGGGGTCCGGGGGCGGTCCGGCGTGTTGGATGGAGGGGTGTCCACCTCCCTCCGCCCCGACCGCGACGCCGTGGCCCTCGCCGTCTCCGGGCTGCTCGGGGGGCTGCTCCTGTGGCGCCTGGGCCTCCACACCCAGGGCGGCCGCCCCTTCTCGGCGCCCTGGATCACCCTCGTACCGGTGACCGCCATGGCCGCGGCCGAGCTGCTGCGCCGCAACGCCCCGCGCACGGCGCTGACGATCGGGGTGGTCGCGCTGGTCGCGGACCAGTTCACCCGGGGCAGCCTCGCCACCGTCCTGATGTTCACGGACGTCATGTACGCGGCCGCGCTGTACGGGACCCCGGCCGCCGCCCGCCGGCTCCCGGTGGCCACGCTCCTGGTCACCGTCGCGTCCACGATCGGGTTCCTGGCCTGGTTCCGCAGGCCCGAGGCGCTGCTGATCGGCCTGGTCATCGGGCTGGTCTCCTTCATCCCCGCCCTCACCGGGGTCAGCGTGCGCAGCCATCGCACCGCCGCCGACACCGCCCGGCTGGCCGCCGCCCAGACCGCGCGGCTGGCCGAGATGGACCGGATCCAGGCGGTGGTCGCGGAGCGGGCCCGGATGGCCAGGGAACTGCACGACATGGTGGCCAACCACCTCTCGGCCGTGGCGATCCACTCCACGGCGGCCCTCTCCATCGACGACCCGGAGACCTCGCGGAGCGCCCTGAAGGTGATCCGGGAGAACAGTGTGGAGGGGCTCGCGGAGATGCGGCGGCTGATCGGGCTGCTGCGCGAGGGCGGGGAGGACGGCGAGGACGGGGCCCCGGCGGCGGCGCCGACGCTGGCGTCGCTGGACGCGCTGGTCGAGCAGGCGAACGTCAACGGGGCGGCGGGCGGGCTGGTCTGCGTACGGGAGGACACCCGGCCGCCGGAGGCCGGTGCGCTGCCCACGCCGGTCGAGCTGGCCGCGTACCGGATCGTGCAGGAGTCCCTCACCAACGCGCTCAAGCACGCGGCGCCGGGCCCGGTGACCGTGCGGCTCGCCCTCGCCGACGAGGTGCTGACGGTCGAGGTGACCAGTGTGTCCGGCAGCCGGCCGGGGCCGACGGCGCCCGGTTCGGGGGCCGGTCTGGTCGGGATGCGGGAGCGGGTGGCACTGCTGGGCGGGACGTTCGCGGCGGGGGCCGAACCGGACGGCGAGGGGACGAAGTTGTGGCGGGTCCGGGCGGAACTGCCGGTACGGGAAAGGGAGTCGCGGGAATGACGATCCGGGTGCTGGTCGCGGAGGACCAGGCGGCGGTGCGGGCGGGGCTGGTGCTGATCCTCTCCAGCGCCCCGGACATCGAGGTCGTCGGGGAGGCGGGGGACGGCGAGGCGGCGGTACGGCTGGCGCGCGAACTCCGGCCGGATCTGGTCCTGATGGACGTGCAGATGCCCCGCCTGGACGGGGTGTCGGCGACCCGGCAGGTAGTGGCGGAGGAACTGGCGGACGTCCTGGTGCTGACCACGTTCGACCTGGACGAGTACGTCTTCGGGGCGCTGCGGGCGGGGGCGTCGGGCTTCCTGCTGAAGAACACCGACGCCCGCGATCTGCTGGAGGCGGTCCGGACGGTGGCGCGCGGCGAGGGGCTGATCGCCCCGGCCGTGACGCGGCGGCTGATCGCGGAGTTCGCCGGTGCCACGCCCGTACGTGCGTCGGGTACGGCCGATCCGGCAGTGCTGGACTCCCTGACGCGGCGGGAGCGGGAGGTGCTGGGGTGTCTCGGGGAGGGGCTGTCGAACGCGGAGATCGCGGCGCGGCTGACGATGGCGGAGGCGACGGTGAAGACGCACGTCAGCCGGCTGCTGGCCAAGCTGGGGCTGCGGAGCCGGGTCCAGGCGGCGGTGCTGGCACAGGAGTTGGGCGGCTGAGGCCGGTCCGGTCCGGGTCGTGGCCGGGGGTGGCCGACGGCCTGATCGCGGCGGCGGGCGGGCGCGGCGAACGGCGGGACACCGGGCCCGGTCCGGCGCGGCGAACGGCCGGATCGCGGCCACGGACGGTACAGGGCGGCGAACGACCGCATTCCGGGCGCGGGGCGGGGCGGCGAACGGCCGGATTCCGGGCCGATTTCGGGCCGGTTCCGGTCTTCGATCTTTGGTCCAGACCTCTTGACGATTGGTCCAGACCTTCCTAATGTCACCGAACACACACTGCGGTGAGTACGAGAGCACCCGTACTCAGGGCGGCGCAGGGTTTGCAGTCCACGAACTACCCCCGTTACTGGACCTCACCCCAGGAGCACCGTTGAGTACTGAGACCCCCCAACGCCGATCCAGATTCAGATGGATACCCACCCGCAGCGGCCGGTCGAAGGTCATCGCCGGCCTCACCGCACTCGCCGTCCCGTTCGCCGCGATGGTCGGCCTGGCCTCCCCCGCGTCGGCCGCCACCTCGGCCACGGCCACGTACACCAAGAAGTCGGACTGGGGCAGCGGCTTCGAGGGCCAGTGGACGGTGAAGAACACCGGCACCACGGCGCTCTCCTCCTGGACGATCGAGTGGGACTACCCGACCGGCACCCGGGTCAACTCCGCCTGGGACGCCACCGTCACCAACTCCGGCACACGCTGGACCGCCAAGAACCTCGGCTGGAACGGGTCGATCGCCCCCGGTGCCAGCGTCAGCTTCGGCTTCAACGGCTCGGGCCCCGGTGCTCCCAGCGGCTGTAAGCTCAACGGCGCGGCCTGTGACGGCTCCACCGTCCCCGGCGACAACCCGCCCTCGGCCCCCGGGACCCCCACCACCAGCGATGTCACCAACACCTCGGTGAAGCTCAGCTGGAGCGCGGCCACGGACGACAAGGGCGTCAAGAACTACGACGTCCTGCGCAACGGCTCCAAGATCGCCACGGTCACCGGCACCACGTACACCAACACCGGTCTGACCGCCGGCACGGACTACACGTACGCCGTCCAGGCCCGCGACACCATCGACCAGCTCGGCCCGGTCTCCGGCTCCGTCTCGGTGCGCACCACGGGCGGCGACGACCCGCCCCCGCCCGGTGACAAGATCAACCTGGGCTACTTCACCAACTGGGGCGTCTACGGGCGCAACTACCACGTCAAGAACCTGGTGACGTCCGGCTCCGCGGCGAAGATCACGCACATCAACTACGCCTTCGGCAACGTGCAGAACGGCCGCTGCACCATCGGTGACTCCTACGCCGACTACGACAAGGCGTACACCGCCGACCAGTCCGTGGACGGCGTCGCCGACACCTGGGACCAGCCCCTGCGCGGCAACTTCAACCAGCTCCGCAAGCTGAAGGCCAAGTACCCGCACATCAAGGTCCTCTGGTCCTTCGGCGGCTGGACCTGGTCCGGCGGCTTCGGCCAGGCCGTCCAGAACCCCGCCGCCTTCGCCCAGTCCTGCTACGACCTGGTCGAGGACCCGCGCTGGGCCGATGTCTTCGACGGCATCGACCTGGACTGGGAGTACCCCAACGCCTGCGGTCTGACCTGTGACAACAGCGGCCCGGCCGCGATCAAGGTCATGGCCGACGCCATGCGGGCCAAGTTCGGCCCGAACAACCTGGTCACCGCCGCCATCACCGCGGACGCCTCCTCCGGCGGCAAGATCGACGCCGCCGACTACGGCGGCGCCGCCCAGTCCTTCGACTGGTACAACGTGATGACGTACGACTTCTTCGGCGCCTGGGCGAACAAGGGCCCGACGGCCCCCCACTCCCCGCTGAACGCGTACACCGGCATCCCGCAGGCGGGCTTCAACTCCGCCGACGCCATCGCCAAGCTGAAGGCCAAGGGCGTCCCGGCCAAGAAGCTCCTCCTCGGCATCGGCTTCTACGGCCGCGGCTGGACCGGAGTCACCCAGGCCGCCCCCGGCGGCACGGCGACCGGTGCGGCGCAGGGCACGTACGAGGCGGGCATCGAGGACTACAAGGTCCTCAAGAACACCTGCCCGGCCACCGGCACCATCGCCGGCACGGCCTACGCCCACTGCGGCACCAACTGGTGGAGCTACGACACCCCGGCCACCATCGGCTCCAAGATGACCTGGGCGAAGAACCAGGGCCTGGGTGGCGCGTTCTTCTGGGAGTTCTCCGGCGACACCACCAACGGTGAACTGGTGAGCGCGATCGACAGCGGTCTCAAGTAACCCCCACGCCACACCTCTGAGCACCACCCCCGGAATACCGCCGGGGAGACGGGTCCGCCCCCCGTCTCCCCGGCTTTTCGCTGTGTACGGGGAGATGTACGGGCGTGGGTACGGCCACGCGTACGGGCACGGACGCAGGTCCGGCCATGCGTACGGCACGGGTAAGGGGCCGGGGCCCGGGGAGGGGCTGGGGGCTCGGGGACGGCTGAGGACCCGGCGCCCGCACACACCGGCGGCCCCGGTCCGGGAACCGGGGCCGCCGACGCACTCTCCGTACGCTGTCCGCTCGCCGCCGCCCCTACGCGACGTTCACCCGCTGGCCGGGCGGTGCCGCCTCCAGCCAGGCGAGGAAGCCGGTCAGGGCGTCCTCGCTCATCGCCAGCTCCAGGCGGATCCCCCGGTGGAGACAGCCGAGCACGACGGAGTCGGAGAGGAGCGCCAGCTCCTCCTCGCCCTCCGGAAGGCGGCGGGCGATCACCTCGATCGCAGAACGCTCCAGGCCCCGGCGGGGGCGAGGAGCGTAGGAGAAGACACGGAACCAGTCGACACGGTCACCGCTGTAGCGGGCGACCCCGTAGACCCAGCCTTTGCCGGAGGGGTCCGGCTCCTCGGAGACGTCCCAGCGGAGGGAGCAGTCGAAGGTGCCTCCGGAGCGCTGGATCAGCCGCCGGCGCAGGCCGAAGACGAACAGACCCAGCAGGACCAGCACGATGACGGATACGCCCACCCACAACGCGAGGACCATCTCCACCGACCTCCTCGCATCGTCGAGTAACGGGAAACGAACCGATTCGAACTGAATTGCACCTGCATCGCCTCAGCCGCGACACGGCTGGATTTCTCCAGCGCGGGCCGCGGCTGAGTAAAAACATCTGTCCGTGGGGTGCTAGCGCACCGCCACCGCGCGCAGACGGATCTCGGCGCGCCGCTCGGCAGCGGCGTCCGCGTCAGACTTCGCGCGCTCCAGCGCACGCTCGGCGCGCTGGACATCGATCTCGTCCGCCAGCTCGACGATCTCGGCCAGCAGCGACAGCTTGTTGTCCGCGAACGAGATGAAACCACCGTGCACAGCGGCGATGACGGTACCGCCCTCGCTCGTGCGGATCGTCACCGGGCCCGATTCCAGCACACCGAGAAGCGGCTGGTGACCGGGCATGATGCCGATGTCGCCGGACGTGGTGCGCGCGACGACCAGCGTGGCCTCGCCGGACCAGACACTGCGGTCCGCGGCGACCAGCTCGACATGCAGCTCAGCAGCCAAGGAGACTCCTCGGGTCACCACCCGGCCGACCGGCCGGGTGTTGGGTCAATTCTACGGGGCGTGGTGAGGGGGGCGGGACACACCCGCCCCCCTCGGTGAGCCGGGGGTCAGGAGACGCCCAGCTCCTTGGCCTTCGCCTTGAGGTCGTCCAGGCCACCGCACATGAAGAACGCCTGCTCGGGGAAGTGGTCGTACTCACCGTCGCAGATCGCGTTGAACGCGGCGATCGACTCGTCGAGCGGAACGTCCGAACCGTCCAGGCCGGTGAACTGCTTGGCGGCGTGGGTGTTCTGCGACAGGAAGCGCTCGACGCGACGGGCACGGTGGACGACGAGCTTGTCCTCCTCGCCCAGCTCGTCGATACCGAGGATCGCGATGATGTCCTGGAGGTCCTTGTACTTCTGCAGGATCCCCTTGACGCGGCTGGCCGCGTTGTAGTGGTCCTGGGAGATGTAGCGCGGGTCCAGGATGCGGGACGTGGAGTCCAGCGGGTCCACGGCCGGGTAGATGCCCTTCTCCGAGATCGGACGGGAGAGCACCGTCGTCGCGTCGAGGTGGGCGAACGTGGTGGCCGGGGCCGGGTCGGTCAGGTCGTCCGCGGGGACGTAGATCGCCTGCATCGAGGTGATCGAGTGACCACGCGTCGAGGTGATGCGCTCCTGGAGCACACCCATCTCGTCGGCCAGGGTCGGCTGGTAACCCACCGCGGAGGGCATACGGCCGAGCAGCGTGGAGACCTCGGAACCGGCCTGCGTGAAGCGGAAGATGTTGTCGATGAAGAGCAGCACGTCCTGCTTCTGCACATCGCGGAAGTACTCCGCCATGGTCAGGGCGGACAGGGCCACGCGCAGACGCGTCCCCGGCGGCTCGTCCATCTGGCCGAAGACGAGCGCGGTCTTGTCCAGAACGCCCGAGTCGGTCATCTCGTCGATGAGGTCGTTGCCCTCACGGGTGCGCTCACCGACACCGGCGAACACCGACACACCGTCGTGCAGCTTCGCCACACGCATGATCATTTCCTGGATGAGGACCGTCTTGCCGACGCCCGCACCACCGAAGAGACCGATCTTCCCACCCTTGACGTACGGGGTGAGGAGGTCGACGACCTTCAGGCCGGTCTCGAACATCTCGGTCTTGGACTCGAGCTGGTCGAAGGCCGGGGCCTTGCGGTGGATCGGCCAGCGCTCGGTGATCTGCGCCTCGGCCTCGGGCTCGTTCAGGATCTGACCGAGGGTGTTGAACACCTTGCCCTTGGTGATGTCACCGACCGGGACGGTGATGCCCGCGCCCGTGTCGGTCACCGGGGCCTGGCGGACCAGGCCGTCGGTGGGCTGCATCGAGATCGCGCGGACCACGCCGTCACCCAGGTGCTGGGCGACCTCGAGGGTCAGCGTCTTGCGGGCGCCGGCCTCGGCCGGGTCGTCGACCTCGACGTGAAGGGCGTTGTAGATCTCCGGCATCGCGTCGACGGGGAACTCCACGTCGACGACCGGGCCGATGACCCGGGCGACGCGGCCCGTGGCAGCGGCCGTCTCAACAGTGGTCGTCATTACTTGTCACTCCCCGCGGTCGCGTCGGCCAGAGCACTGGCACCGCCGACGATCTCGCTGATTTCCTGGGTGATTTCGGCCTGGCGGGCCGCGTTGGCAAGCCGGGAGAGGCTCTTGATGAGCTCCCCGGCGTTGTCGGTCGCCGACTTCATCGCGCGGCGGCGGGCGGCGTGCTCGGAAGCGGCCGCCTGCAGCAGTGCGTTGTAGATACGGCTCTCGACGTAGCGCGGCAGAAGGGCGTCGAGGACGTCCTCGGCCGACGGCTCGAACTCGAACAGCGGCAGGATCTCGCCCTTGCGGGTGCTCTCCTGCGCGACCTCGTCGAGCGAAAGCGGCAGCATCCGGTTGTCGACCGCGTTCTGCGTCATCATCGACACGAATTCCGTGAAGACGATGTGCAGCTCGTCGACGCCGCCCTCGGCCGTGTCCTTCTGGATGGCCGCGATCAACGGGGCCGCGATGCGCTTGGCGTCGCCGTAGCCCGGGTTGTCGGTGAAGCCGGTCCAGGATTCCTCGACCTTGCGCTCGCGGAAGCCGTAGTACGCGACACCCTTGCGGCCGACGATGTACGTGTCGACCTCCTTGCCCTCGGAGGCAAGGCGCTCCCGCAGCCGCTCCGCCGCCTTGATGGCGTTGGAGGAGTAGCCGCCGGCCAGACCGCGGTCGCTCGTGACGAGCAGGACCGCGGCACGGGTCGGCGTCTCGGCCTCGGTGGTGAGCGGGTGGTCGGCGTTGGAGCCGGTCGCCACCGCGGTCACCGCGCGGGTGAGCTCGGTGGCGTACGGCATGGAGGCCGTTACCTTGCGCTGCGCCTTGACGATGCGCGAGGCGGCGATCATCTCCATCGCCTTGGTGATCTTCTTGGTCGCGGTGACGGCTTGGATGCGGCGCTTGTAAACGCGAAGCTGAGCGCCCATCGATCAGCCCTCGCCCAGGAGCTTGCCGTCCGAGGTCTCGAACTGCTGCTTGAAGGCGGCGATCGCGTCGGCGATCGACTGCAGCGTGTCGTCGGACATCTTGCCGCCCTCGGCGATGCTGGTCAGCAGGTCCTTGCGCTCGCGGCGCAGGAACTCCAGCAGCTCGGACTCGAAGCGGCGGATGTCCTCGACCGGGACGTCGTCCATCTTGCCCGTGGTGCCGGCCCAGACCGAGACGACCTGCTCCTCCATCGGGAACGGGGCGTACTGCGGCTGCTTCAGCAGCTCGACCATGCGCTTGCCGCGCTCCAGCGCCGCCTTGGAGGCCGCGTCCAGGTCGGAACCGAAGGCGGCGAACGCCTCCAGCTCACGGAACTGGGCGAGGTCCACGCGGAGCCGGCCGGAGACCTGCTTCATGGCCTTGTGCTGGGCGGAGCCACCGACTCGGGAGACCGAGATACCGACGTTGAGCGCCGGACGCTGACCCGCGTTGAACAGGTCGGACTCCAGGAAGCACTGGCCGTCGGTGATGGAGATGACGTTGGTCGGGATGAACGCCGACACGTCGTTCGCCTTGGTCTCGACGATCGGGAGGCCCGTCATCGAACCGGCACCCATCTCGTCGGAGAGCTTGGCGCAGCGCTCCAGCAGACGCGAGTGCAGGTAGAAGACGTCACCCGGGTAGGCCTCACGGCCCGGCGGGCGGCGCAGCAGCAGGGACACGGCGCGGTAGGCGTCGGCCTGCTTCGAGAGGTCGTCGAAGATGATCAGGACGTGCTTGCCCTGGTACATCCAGTGCTGGCCGATGGCCGAACCGGTGTACGGCGCCAGGTACTTGAAGCCGGCCGGGTCGGACGCCGGGGCGGCGACGATGGTCGTGTACTCCAGCGCACCGGCCTCTTCGAGCGCACCACGCACGGAGGCGATGGTGGAGCCCTTCTGACCGATGGCGACGTAGATGCAGCGCACCTGCTTGTTCACGTCGCCCGAGCGCCAGTTGTCGCGCTGGTTGATGATCGTGTCGACGGCCAGAGCGGTCTTACCCGTCTGACGGTCGCCGATGATCAGCTGACGCTGGCCGCGGCCGATCGGCACCATGGCGTCGACGGCCTTGTAGCCGGTCTGCATCGGCTCGTGCACCGACTTGCGGACCATGACGCCAGGGGCCTGCAGCTCGAGGGCGCGGCGGCTGTCGGTCGCGATCTCGCCGAGACCGTCGATCGGGTTGCCGAGCGGGTCGACGACGCGGCCGAGGTAACCCTCGCCGACGCCGACGGAGAGCACCTCACCGGTGCGCTGCACCGGCTGGCCCTCCTCGATGCCGCTGAACTCGCCGAGGACGATCGCACCGATCTCGCGCTCCTCGAGGTTGAGGGCGAGACCGAGGGTTCCGTCCTCGAACTTCAGCAGCTCGTTCGCCATGGCGGAGGGCAGGCCCTCCACCTTCGCGATGCCGTCGCCGGCAACGCTGACCGTACCGACCTCCTCGCGCGAGGCCGCGTCCGGCTGGTACGACTGGACAAAGTTCTCCAGTGCGTCCCGGATCTCCTCCGGCCGGATCGTGAGCTCCGCCATCTGGGTTCCCTGCTCTCCTTGTTGGGCCCGAAGTTTCTTAAGGGGGTCTGGGGGCCGACCCCCAGGAATCTTCTGCAGTTTCTGCACGGCCCAACCGGGCCGCTGGTCTTGCTTGTTCTCTTGCGCTGCGCTTGTCAGCCGGCGATGCGGCGGGTCGCCTCTTCGAGACGCTCCGCGACGGTGCCGTTGATGATCTCGTCACCGACGCGCACCGAGATCCCGCCGAGGACCGCGGGGTCCACGTCCAGGTTCAGGTGCATCTCGCGGCCGTACAGCTTCGCCAGGGCGGCGCCGAGGCGCTGCTTCTGCCGGTCGCTGAGCGGCACCGCCGAGGTGACGACGGCGACCGCGCGGTCGCGGCGCTCCGCGGCGAGCTTGGACAGGGACTCGATCCCTGCCTCCAGGCTACGTCCCCGCGGCTGGGTCACCAGGCGGACGATGATCCGCTCGGTGACCGGCTGCGCCTTGCCGCCGAGCAGGCTGCGGAGCAGCTGGCCCTTGGCGGCGGCGGTGGCCGTACGGCTGGTGAGCGCCGAACGCAGCTCCTGGTCGGAGCCGACGATCCGGCCGAACCGGAACAGCTCGTCCTCGACGTCGTCGAGGACACCGGCGCGCTGGGCCGCGGTGAGGTCCGCGGTGTTCGCCAGTTCCTCGACCGAGTCCACCAGGTCACGCGACTGCGACCAGCGGGAGCGGACCAGCCCGGAGACCAGGTCGACGGCTTCGCCGCTGACCTGACCGCTGAGCAGGCGCGCGGCCAGCTCGGCCTTGCTCTCGCCGCTCTGGGCCGGGTCCGTGAGAACCCGGCGCAGGGAAACTTCGCGGTCGAGCAGCGCGGTGACCGATGCCAGGTCGTCGGCGAGGGCCGCCGCGTCGACCGACGTGTTGTCGGTCAGCGCGTCGAGCCGCTCGCGTGCGGCGGCCAGTGCCTCGCGGCTCGCACCGTTCATCGGGCAGCCTCGGCCTTCGCCTCGAGCTCGTCGAGGAAACGGTCGACGGTGCCGCTCTGCCGGGCGTGGTCCTGGAGGGACTCGCCGACGAGCTTGCCGGCCAGGTCGGTGGCGAGCTTGCCCACGTCCTGACGCAGCGCGGAGGCCGCGGCCTTGCGGTCGGCCTCGATCTGGGCGTGGCCGGCGGCGATGATCTCCTCGCGCTGCCGCTGACCTTCCGCCTTCATCTCCTGGATGATGACGGCGCCCTGCTCCTGCGCCTCCTGGCGCAGACGGGCGGCCTCGTGACGGGCCTCCGCGAGCTGAGCCTTGTACTGCTCAAGAACGCTCTGCGCCTCGGTCTGAGCCGCTTCGGCCTTCTCGATGCCACCCTCGATCGCCTCGCGACGCTCGTCCAGGGCCTTGTTGATGGCCGGGAGGAGCTTCTTGTAGAAGACGAAGAAGACAATGCTGAAGCAGATCAGACCGATGACGATCTCGGGCCAGACCGGCAGCAGCGGTGACTGCGGCTCCTCGGCTGCCAGATGCAACATGGTGGACCTTTCGTCGAAAACGTATCGTCAGGTCGCCTGGACTACTTCGGGTAGATGAAGGGCGCGACGAAGCCGATGAGGGCCAGGGCCTCGATGACGGCGAAGCCGAGCAGCATGTTCTGGCGGATCAGGCCGGCCGCCTCGGGCTGACGGGCGATGGCCTGCACACCGTTACCAAAGATGATGCCGATACCGACGCCGGGGCCGATCGCCGCGAGGCCGTAACCGATGGTGCCGACGTTGCCCACAACGGCTGCGAGAGTCTCAGACATTGATCTGTGATTCCTTCTCTTGGTTGGCCGGTGGAGATTGCGTCCACCGGACGTCTAGGGGGTGTCCGGGTGGTGGCCCGGGTGTCCTCAGTGCGCTTCTTCGAGCGCCTGGGACAAGTACGTGGCGGTCAGCACGGTGAACACGTAGGCCTGGAGCGCCTGGATGAACATCTCGAAGACGGTCAGGGCCAGGGTCACGGCGAACGACGCGGTGGCGTACACGGTGCCGAGCACCGTGCCGAGCATGTACCAGGTCGCGATCGTGAAGACCAGGATCAGGATGTGACCGGCGAACATGTTCGCGAAGAGTCGGACCGCCAGCGTGAAGGGGCGCACGAAGATGTTCGAGACGAACTCGATCGGCGTCAGGATCACGTAGATCGGCTTGGGCAGGCCACTCGGTACGCACAGGTTGCGGATGCCGCCGACGAAGCCGTTGTTCCGGAAGGTCACCGTCATGTAGACGGCCCAGACGAGCAGGGCCAGTCCGACCGGGTAGGCGATGAGCGAGCTCACCGGGAACTGTGCGATCGGGATGATCGCCCAGAGGTTCAGCATCCAGACGAAGAAGAACAGCGACACCAGCAGCGGGACGAAGGGCTCGCCCTTCTTGCCGATGATCTCCTTGGCGATGCCCCGGTGCACGAAGTCGTAGAGAGCCTCGGCGACCATCTGCAGCTTGCCCGGGATGACCTTGGGCTTGGAGAAGCCGGCCCAGAACAGAGCCAGGATGGCGAACGTCCCGATGATCGCGAGCAGCATCGGCTTGTTGAACTCGACCGGCCCGATGGTGAAGATCGGGTCGAAGATAAACGACCACGCGCTCGGGGCTGGGAATCCGCACGAGCCCTGGAACAGGTGGCAGTCAACCTCGAAGGCGAGCGTCTGGGCGTCAGCAGTCACCAGGAGCTCCTTCTGCATGGCGCATGGATACGGCTACCTCGTTGTATCGGAGCGGCTGGCAGCCGCAGGTCGGCACCGGACTGGTTCTTACGGGGAGGAGGCGGCGGCCGGGCCCGAAGCCTCGCGATGAATCAGGCGACAGCCGTGTTGTCCGCGCCCGCAGTACCGCAACCGAGACCGGACGATAGCAGCATGTCGAACACGGCTTTATCCCGGCCCTACTCGTCACGCTTTCCCTCGGTTCCACCCGGGACGCTCCGTGTCTCCGCCTCCGGATCGACGTAGAGGGTCTTGCTCCTGGCGTGCCGCACACTCTGCGCGACGATCCACGTGATCACCGTGGCGACCAGCGAGAGGGCGAAGGCCTGGAGGTTGAAGAGGGAGGTGTCCCGGATGCCCATGATGAGGATGAGCAGGAGCACGAGCTGGGCCGAATAGACCATCAGCCCCATCCCCTGGAACAGGTGGGGCATGGCCTTGGCGACCCACTGGAGCGCCAGCTGTCCGAGCGCCATGAAGACGATGACGACCACACAGCCCAGCGCCGCACCGATCGCCCCCTTGCCACCGGCGACCAGACCGCCGACGAGCGTGGCGATGGCGCCGACTGCGGCGGTGGGGGCGGCGATGCGCAGTAGTTCGCGCATGTCGGACTGCATGGCGGCAGCTCCACTGGTCTTGGGAGGAATGGGGCGTCGTCATGGACGAGCGTAGGCCCGGTCCGCGAGGCGGATTCTCAGGCCGAGGAACCGTCTCACTAGGGTCCTTCGGCTCCGTCGCCGGGTCTCGTGAACGGTATCACAAACTATTTGATGAGGTCTTTACCTGGAAAGTGTGCCAACTGTCACACATGAGGGTTACCCCGCGCGTGTGTGCACGACAAGACGGCGCTATGTCTGGTAATGGGCGACGGAATCCGAAACGTCAGCGCGAGGAGTCGATGGACCGGCGTTCAGGGAAACGCGAACGAGGGCCGATCGCGGTCGCCCCGTTGACGCCGGACACCCCGACCGCCACAGGGGCCCGTTCGGGGCTCTCCTGGCCCATCTGAGCCTCTTCCAGGGCCGGTTGGGCCCCGGAGGTCGCGGGCTCCGGCTTCTCGCCGTACGAGGACGCGGACGGGGACCGGGACGCGGAGGCCCGCTCGGGCACCTGGCGCCGGTAGCGCGGCGGGACGAAGCGGTTGGCCCAGTGCGGGGTGCGGGGGGTGAAGCGGGGCATCAGGAGGAGGACCAGGCCCACCGCGCTCGCGGCGATGATGACGAAGACGATCCACATCGAGGCCGAGTGGACCGAGTAGCCCACGGCGCCGAAGGCGATCAGGGCCGACCAGAAGTACATGATCAGGACGGCACGGCTGTGCGAGTGGCCGATCTCCAGCAGGCGGTGGTGCAGGTGGCCCCGGTCGGCGGCGAACGGGGACTGGCCGTTCCAGGTGCGGCGGACGATGGCGAGGACCAGGTCGGCGGCCGGGATCGCGATGATCGTCAGCGGCAGCACCAGCGGGATGAAGACCGGGAGCATCGCGTGGGTGGCCCCGCGCTCGCTGCCCTCGAAGAAGATCCGCATGCTGTCCGGGTCGACCTGGCCGGTGACCGAGATCGCGCCCGCCGCCAGCACCAGGCCGATGAGCATCGAGCCCGAGTCGCCCATGAAGATCCGCGCCGGGTGCATGTTGTGCGGCAGGAACCCCAGGCACATGCCCATCAGGATGGCCGCGAACAGCGTCGCGGGGGCCGCCGCCTCGATCCCGTAACCGAACCAGAGGCGGTAGGCGTACAGGAAGAACGCCGCCGAGGCGATGCACACCATGCCCGCCGCGAGCCCGTCCAGGCCGTCGACGAAGTTGACCGCGTTGATCGTGATGACGACCAGCGCCACCGTAAGGAGCGTGCCCTGCCACTGGGTGAGGGCGACCGTGCCGATGCCGGGGATCGGCAGCCACAGGATCGTGAGCCCCTGGATGACCATGACGGCGGCGGCGATCATCTGGCCGCCGAGCTTGATCAGGGCGTCGATCTCGAACTTGTCGTCGAGCACGCCGATCAGCCAGATCAGGGCCGCTCCGGAGAGCAACGCCCGTGGTTCGTTGGAGAGTTCGAAGACACCCTTGAGGTTGAACAGATGGTCGGCGACGATCAGTCCCGCACAGAGCCCGCCGAACATCGCGATCCCGCCGAGCCGGGGGGTGGGCTCCCGGTGGACGTCGCGCGCACGGATCGCCGGCATCGCACCGACCGCGATGGCGAACTTGCGCACCGGCCCCGTCAGCAGATAGGTCACCGCAGCCGTGACACAGAGCGTCAGCAGGTAATCACGCACGGGCTGCCCCACAGGTTTCGCCGGCCATCCAAGCACCACACCCTAGTCTCTGAACAAGGACTCCACGGTACGGGTGATGGTTGCACAGCCCTCGTCTACCCCGGGTACGGCGGATTCCGCAGGGCCAGCTCCCGGACCTCCGCCGCGACCGTGTCCACCTCCCCCGGCTCGCGCACCGCCGCGCCGAACAGAGCCGCGATCCGCGCCATGTCCCCCTCGTCCATCCCCTGCGTGGTGACGGCGGCCGTCCCCAGCCGGATGCCCCGGGCGTCCCCGTACGGCAGCGCACAGGTGTCCAGCACCATCCCGGCGGCGGCCAGCCGCTCGCGGGCGGTGCGGCCGTCGACACCCAGCGGGGCCGGGTCCGCGACGATGATGTGGGTGTCCGTGCCGCCCGTGGTCACCTCGAACCCCTCGGCCTCCAGACCGGCGGCGAGCACCCGGGCATGGGCGACGACCTGGTGCGCGTAGAGCGTGTACGCCGGTGTTCCGGCCTCCCCGAACGCGACCGCCTTCGCCGCCACCGTGTGCATCTGCGCCCCGCCCTGGGTGAACGGGAACACCGCCCGGTCGATCCGCTCGGCCAGCTCCGCGCCGCACAGGATCATCCCGCCGCGCGGACCGCGCAGCACCTTGTGCGTGGTGGCGCAGACGACGTCCGCGTACGGCACCGGGTTCGGCGCCGCTCCCCCGGCGATCAGCCCCATCGGGTGGGCCGCGTCGACGATCAGATACGCGCCCACCTCGTCCGCGATCTCCCGGAACGCCTCGTAGTCCGGGTGGCGCGGGTAGGAGATCGAGCCGCACACGATCGCCTTGGGGCGGCGGGCGCGGGCCAGGGCGCGCAGCCGGGTGTGGTCGATGAGCCCGGTCACCGGGTCCACCCCGTACCCGACGAAGTCGAACCAGCGGCCGGAGAAGTTGCCCGGCGCCCCGTGGGTGAGGTGTCCCCCGTACGGGAGCCCCATCGCGAGCACCGTGTCGCCCGGGCGCAGCAGCGCGGCGTAGGCGGCGAGGACGGCCGAGGAGCCCGAGTGCGGCTGGACGTTGGCGTGTTCGGCGCCGAAGAGGGCGGTGGCCCGGCGGACGGCGATGCGTTCGGCGGCGTCCGCGTACGCGCAGCCGCCGTGGTGGCGGGCGCCCGGGTACCCCTCGGCGTACTTGTTGGCGAGCGGGGAGCCGAGGGCGGCCAGCACCGCGGGCGAGGTGAAGTTCTCGGCGGCGATCAGCTGGAGCGTGGTGGCCTGCCGGCCCCGCTCGGCGAGCAGGACCCCGGCGATCTCCGGGTCCTGGCTGAGCAGGGCGCCGAAGTCCTGGGGCAGGGACTCGGGCGCGGTCGGCGCGGGTACGGAGGCGGCGGCGGGAGAGGTGACCGGCATGGGACGGCTCCGGGCCTGGAGGTGGGTGCGCCGGCGAGGGGTGCCGGTGTCAGCTCCAATGTAGGCCGGGCCGGGTCGGCGTGCCCGCTGTCGGCCCCTCCCGTACGCCGGTCGGCGCACCGGCGGGGGCAGGGGTGTGGGGCGCGTGCGGCGGTGGCTCGGCGGGGTGCGTACGCCGTCGGTACGGCTCGCGGTGCCGTCGGGCGGGGGCGTGGAACCGGCGACCCGGAGCGCGGAACCGGTGGCTCCGAGCGCGTGCGCCGTCGCATGGACGGCGGCCGTCAGCTGCTCGGGGCCCGTACGCCCGTCAGTGCCGTGACCACCGGGTCGAGTGCCTGGTTGATCTCGTCGCCGATGGAGCGGAAGAAGGTGATGGGCGCGCCGTAGGGGTCGTAGACCTCGTCCGCCTCGGCGGTGGGGGCCAGCAGCCAGCCGCGCAGGGCGGCCGCGGCGCGGACCAGGGCGCGGGCGCGTTCGACGACGCCCTCGTCGCGCGGGTCGGGCAGGGTGGCCGGGTCTATCGCCCGGACCAGCCGGGTGAACTCCTTGAGCGTGAAGGTGCGCAGGCCCGCGGAGTGGCCCATGGAGATGACCTGGGCGCGGTGGTCGCGGGTGGCGGTGAGGACCAGGTCGGCGCGGATCACGTGCTCGTCGAGCAGTTCGCGGCCGACGAAGCCGCTGGCGTCCGCGCCGAAGTCCGCGAGGACGATCTCGGCGTTGGCCTCCATGGGGGCGCCCTCGTGGCCCCAGGTGCCCGCGCTCTCCACGATCAGGCCGCCGCTCAGCGGGTCGCCGAGGCGGTCCATCAGGGCATGGCGGGTCAGCCGCTCGGTGATGGGCGAGCGGCAGACGTTGCCGGTGCTGACGTGGAGGATGCGGAAGGTGTCGGTCCGCCCCGCTATGCCACGCCCCTCGGGGGCGGTCAATTGGCCACCTCGAGGTCGGGGACCACCTTGCGCAGCTCCTCGACGGAGAGCGCTCCGGCCCGCAGGAGGACCGGGGTGGCGCCGGTGACGTCGACGATCGAGGAGGGCACGATGCCGGGCGTCGGGCCGCCGTCGAGGTAGACGGAGACGGAGTCACCGAGCATGCCCTGGGCCGCGTCGCAGTCCTCCGGCGCCGGGTGTCCGGTGAGGTTGGCGCTGGAGACGGCCATCGGGCCGACCTCGGTCAGCAGCTCGATGGCGACCGGGTGCAGCGGCATCCGGATGGCGACCGTGCCCCGGGTGTCCCCCAGGTCCCACTGGAGGGAGGGCTGGTGCCGGGCGACCAGGGTGAGCGCGCCGGGCCAGAAGGCGTCGACCAGCTCCCAGGCCTGCTCGGAGAAGTCGGTGACCAGGCCGTGCAGGGTGTTCGGGGAGCCGATGAGGACCGGGGTGGGCATGTTGCGGCCGCGGCCCTTGGCGTCCAGCAGGTCCGCGACGCCCTCCGCGCTGAAGGCGTCCGCCCCGATCCCGTACACCGTGTCGGTGGGCAGCACGACCAGTTCGCCGCGGCGGATCGCGGAGGCGGCCTCGCGCAGCCCGCTGGTCCGGTCGGTGGCGTCGTTGCAGTCGTATCGCCGTGCCATCAGCCGGCCTCCTCGAGCGTGTACGGGTACGGGGTGCGGTGCCGGGGGCCCGTCACGGCGTGGCCTTGCGGGCGGTGGCGAACCGGGGGCGGTTGTTGAGGTCGGGGTGGTCGGCCGCGTCGGCCCAGCCCCGCTCCTCGGTGAAGATCCACGGCACCTGGCCGCCCTGGGTGTCGGCGTGCTCGATGACGACGAGGCCGCCGGGGCGGAGCAGCCGGTGGGCGGTGCGTTCGATGCCGCGGATGGTGTCGAGGCCGTCCTCGCCGGAGAAGAGGGCCATCTCCGGGTCGTGGTCGCGGGCCTCGGGGGCGACGTACTCCCATTCGGTGAGCGGGATGTACGGCGGGTTGGAGATCACCAGGTCAACCTGGCCGTCGAGCTCCGGGAGGGCGCTCAGGGCGTCTCCCTGGTGGACGGTGACCCTGGACCCCTCGGCGTTCTTCCGCGTCCACCTGAGGGCGTCCTCGGACAGCTCCACGGCGTGCACGCGCGAGCGCGGGACCTCCTGCGCCATGGCGAGCGCGATGGCGCCCGATCCGGTGCACAGGTCGACGACGACGGGCTCGACGACATCCATCGCACGGACGGCGTCTATGGCCCAGCCGACGACCGATTCGGTCTCCGGGCGGGGCACGAAGACACCGGGTCCGACCTGGAGTTCCAGATAGCGGAAGAAGGCGCGGCCGGTGATGTGCTGGAGCGGTTCGCGGGCCTCGCGGCGGGCGATCGTCTCCCAGTACCGGGCGTCGAAGTCGCCGTCGGGGACGGCGTGCAGCTCGCCCCGCTTCACCCCGTGGACGAAGGCGGCGAGTTCCTCGGCGTCGAATCGCGGTGAGGGGACACCGGCGTCGGCCAGCCGCTGGGTGGCCTGGGCCACCTCGGCGAGCAGCAGGTTCATCGCGGTTCTCCGTACGGGTTACGGGGTGTGCGGGGCGGGCGGTGCGCTCACGCGTTGGCGAGCTTGGCGGCGGAGTCGGCGTCGACGCACGCCTGGATCACTGCGTCCAGGTCGCCGTCGAGGACCTGGTCCAAGTTGTACGCCTTGAAGCCGACGCGGTGGTCCGAGATGCGGTTCTCCGGGAAGTTGTACGTACGGATCTTCTCGGAGCGGTCGACCGTACGGACCTGGCTGCGGCGCACGTCGGAGGCCTCCTGCTCGGCGGCCTCCTGGGCGGCGGCCAGCAGCCGGGAGCGCAGGATACGCATGGCCTGCTCCTTGTTCTGGAGCTGGCTCTTCTCGTTCTGGCAGGAGGCGACGACACCGGTCGGCAGGTGCGTGATGCGGACGGCGGAGTCGGTCGTGTTGACGGACTGGCCGCCGGGTCCTGAGGAGCGGTAGACGTCGATACGGAGATCGTTGGCGTGGATCTCGACATCGACCTCCTCGGCCTCGGGGGTGACGAGCACGCCCGCGGCGGAGGTGTGGATGCGGCCCTGGGACTCGGTGGAGGGCACGCGCTGCACGCGGTGCACGCCGCCCTCGTACTTCATCCGGGCCCAGACGCCCTGGCCGGGCTCGGTGGCGCCGTTGCCGCCCTTGGTCTTCACCGCGACCTGGACGTCCTTGTAGCCGCCCAGCTCGGACTCGGTGGAGTCGATGATCTCGGTCTTCCAGCCGACGCGCTCGGCGTACCGCAGATACATGCGCAGGAGGTCGCCGGCGAAGAGGGCGGACTCGTCGCCGCCCGCGCCCGCCTTGATCTCCAGGAGCACGTCCTTGTCGTCGCTGGGGTCGCGCGGGACGAGGAGGAGGCGGAGCTTCTCCGTGATCTCCTCGCGCTGCTTCTCCAGCTCCTTGACCTCGGCGGCGAAGTCGGGGTCGTCCGCGGCGAACTCGCGGGCGGTCTCGATGTCCTCGCCGGTCTGCTTCCAGGCCCGGTACGTGGAGACGATCGGGGTCAGCTCCGCGTAGCGCTTGTTCAGCTTGCGCGCGTTGGCCTGGTCGGCGTGGACCGACGGGTCGGCGAGCTTCTTCTCGAGATCGGCGTGCTCACCGATCAGTTCCTCGACCGCCTCGAACATGCGGGGGCTCCTGGTTGGTCTGAGATCTGCGGGCCTGCTGGAGGGCGTGACTGCCCGGTGGGGTGTCCGGCGGGTCTCCCCCGGACACCCGACCGGAAAAAACGCCGGTTCCGACGCCCCCGGGAAGAGGGCGCCAGGAACCGGCGCAGTGGCTCGCTACTTGCTGGCGGAGCCGGCAGCCTTGCCGAAGCGGGCCTCGAAGCGGGCCACGCGGCCGCCGGTGTCGAGGATCTTCTGCTTGCCCGTGTAGAACGGGTGGCACTCGGAGCAGACGTCGGCACGGATGGTGCCGCCGTCGATGGTGCTCCGGGTGGTGAACGACGCACCGCAGGTGCAGCTGACCTGCGTCTCGACGTACTCGGGGTGGATGTCGCGCTTCAAGGTGTCTCCTAGTTTCGGGAGGGCGCCGGGTCGTCCGCGCGGATTTGCGCGGCCGTGAACCGGGGCCGACGTACCAGTCTGCCAGGACCGGCCGTATCTCCCAAAACCGGGGGCGGGCCGCAGGTATTCCCGGGCCTCTCCGCCCGGTGCCCCTCAGCGCACCACCTGTCCGGCCTCGCCCTTGTCCCCGGCGGACTTCTCGGTGGCGGAGGCGGGGATCGGCCGGTCCTGCTTCAGCGCGGCCCACACCTGCTTGCCCGCCTCCTCCTGCGGGAGGACCCGGTTCGGGTCGGCCGGGTCGTACTCCACCGGCAGCGTCACCATCCGCACGTTCTCCGCGCCGAGCCCCTTGAGGCCGTTCGCGAAGCCGGTGAGCTTCTTGACCGAGCCGAGGCCGGAGTCGGTGGTGAGCGCCTTGGTGGCGGCGTCCGCGAGGCCGAAGAGCTTCTGCGGGCTGGAGAAGATCCCGACGCTCTCCGCCTGCTTGATGAGCGCCTTGATGAACGCCTGCTGGAGCTGGATGCGGCCGAGGTCGCTGCCGTCGCCGACGCTCTTGCGGGTGCGGACGAGGCCGAGGGACTCCTCGCCGTCCAGGGTGTGGGTGCCCGGCTCCAGGTCGAGATGGCTCTTGGAGTCGTTGATCGCGGTGTTCGTCGTGATCTCGACGCCGCCCAGTTCGTCGATGAGCTTCTTGAAGCCGGTGAAGTCGACCTCGACGTAGTGGTCCATGCGGATGCCGGACATCGACTCGACGGTCTTCACCGCGCAGGCCGGTCCGCCGACCTCGTACGCCGTGTTGAACATGGCCCGGTGGGCGGCCGGGACCGCCTCGCCCGTGGTGTCGCTCTCGCAGGCGGGGCGCTCGACCAGGGTGTCGCGCGGTATCGAGACGACGCTCGCGGACTGGTGGCCCTTGTCGACGTGGACCACCATCGCGGTGTCGGAGCGGGCGCCGCCCTCGTCGGAGCCGTACTCCCCGTTGTCGCCGGAGCGCGAGTCGGAGCCCAGCACCAGGATGTCCTGCGAGCCGTCGTCCACGTCGTCGGGGCGGTCGGTGCCGAGCTTGGCATCGATGTCGACGCTGGAGAGGTTCCCGTCGAGCGTGACGTACGCGTATCCGAGCCCGGCCCCGCCGAGGACCACCGCCCCCGCCACCGTCCAGGCCGCGACGACCTTGGCCCGGTGGCGCCCGGTGGGCTTCTTCCGGCGGGTGCCGGTGCCGCGTATCCGCCCCGGGGTCTTCCTCTGCTCGCTCACGCGTCTCCCTCGTCCGGCGTCCACTGCTCCTCGCCCCCGGCCGCGACGGTTCGACGGTTCCGGGAGGGTTTGTCATCTCTTGATCAGACGGCGAAGCAGCAAGAAGGGTTGCACAGCGTGCTGTGGGATCCCGGTGGGCGCGGAGGGGCGCGCGAGCGGCGGCGTACGGCCCGCGATCCGGCGTTCACCTGCGGTTTACCGCGCCGGGGACGGAGGGGCGGGGGCGCGGCGCGACGGCCCGGCGTGTGGCAAAGGTCTCGGGCGGCGTACGGGGGCGGGGCGCCGGTTCCGCACGCGTACGGGAAGGGGCTCGGCCGTGGTCGTACGGCCGCGCACGGGCCGGACCCGGCCACGGGACGCGAGGACTCCACCCCCGGAACGCACGAGGGCCCCGTCACCGGAGTGACGGGACCCTCGTGCTCAACTGCCGTACCGGGGTCAGTCGTTGCCGTTTCCGGCGCCCGGCGTGGTCTTCTGGATCTGGAGCAGGAACTCCGCGTTGGACTGGGTCTTCTTCATCCGGTCCAGGAGCAGCTCGATGGCCTGCTGCTGGTCGAGCGCGTGGAGCACCCGGCGCAGCTTCCAGACGACGGCCAGCTCGTCGGTGCCGAGCAGGATCTCTTCCTTGCGGGTGGAGGACGCGTCGACGTCCACCGCCGGGAAGATGCGCTTGTCCGAGAGCTTCCGGTCGAGCTTCAGCTCCATGTTGCCGGTGCCCTTGAACTCCTCGAAGATCACCTCGTCCATGCGCGAGCCGGTCTCGACGAGCGCGGTGGCCAGGATGGTCAGCGAGCCGCCGTCCTCGATGTTGCGCGCGGCACCGAAGAAGCGCTTCGGCGGGTAGAGCGCGGTCGAGTCGACACCACCGGAGAGAATGCGGCCGGAGGCGGGCGCCGCGAGGTTGTACGCGCGGCCCAGACGGGTGATCGAGTCGAGCAGGACGACCACGTCGTGGCCCAGCTCCACCAGGCGCTTGGCGCGCTCGATGGCCAGCTCCGCGACGGTGGTGTGGTCCTCGGCGGGGCGGTCGAAGGTCGAGGAGATGACCTCGCCCTTCACCGACCGCTGCATGTCGGTGACCTCTTCCGGACGCTCGTCGACCAGGACGACCATCAGGTGGCACTCGGGGCTGTTGACCGTGATCGCGTTGGCGATGGCCTGCAGGATCATCGTCTTGCCGGTCTTCGGCGGGGCGACGATGAGTCCGCGCTGGCCCTTGCCGATCGGGGCGACCAGGTCGATGATCCGCGTGGTCAGGACGTTGGAGTCGGTCTCCAGGCGGAGCCGGTCCTGCGGGTAGAGCGGGGTCAGCTTCTGGAACTCGGGGCGGCCGCGGCCGGACTCCGGCGCCATGCCGTTGACCGAGTCGAGGCGGACCAGCGCGTTGAACTTCTCGCGCCGCTCGCCGTCCTTGGGCTGGCGGACCGCACCGGTGACGTGGTCACCCTTGCGCAGGCCGTTCTTGCGGACCTGGGCGAGCGAGACGTACACGTCGTTCGGGCCCGGGAGGTAGCCGGAGGTCCGGATGAACGCGTAGTTGTCGAGGATGTCCAGGATGCCCGCGACGGGGATCAGGACGTCGTCGTCGGCCACCTGCACATCGCCGGCGAAGTCGTCGCGGCCACGGCGGCCACGGCGGTCGCGGTAGCGGCCACGGCGGCCACGGCGGCCGCCCGCCTCGTCGTCGAAGTCGTCCTGCGGGCCGTTGTCCCGGTTCTGCTGGCCCTGACCGCCCTGGCCCTGGCGCTGCTGACGCTGTCCGCCGCCGCCCTGCTGGCCCTGGTCGTCGCCCTTGCCCCGGCGGTCGCGCTGGCGCTCACGGCGGCCCTCGCGGTCGCCGCGCTCGCCCCGGTCCCGGCCCTGACGGTCGCCGCGGCGGCCCTCGGCGGTGTCGGTGGCGGCCTCGGCCTTGGCGTCGCCCTTGGGCTCGGCGCGCTCCTCGGTCTTCAGCTCGGTCTGCGCCTCCGCCTTGACCTCGGTCTTCGCCTCGGTCTTGGTGTCGGGGCTGCCCGCCTGCGCGGTGGCACGGCGGCGACGGCGCTCGCCCGCGGGCTGATCGTCGCTGGCCGGCTGGCCGGGGATGTCGATCTGCTGCTGGGCCGCGGGCTTCTCGGCGGCGGCCTCGTCCCCGGTGCGGGCCTTGGAGGTGGCGCGCCGCTTGGGCTTGCTCTCCGCCTCGGCGGCGGGGGCCTCGGCGGCCTTGGAGGAGGCCTTGGGGGCGGCGGCTCCGCCGCCGGCCTGCGCCTCCTTGATGACCTCGATCAGCTGGCTCTTGCGCATCCGCGCGGTACCCCTGATGCCGAGGCCGGACGCGACCTGCTGCAGCTCGGCCAGGACCATGCCCTCGAGGCCGGTGCCGGAGCGGCGGCGCCGTGCGGTGGTGCCAGTGGCAGCACCTTCGGCGGGCGCGGCGCTGTCGACGTTCTTGTCGGCAGTCACGCCCATCAGATCGGTGGTGTCGCTCACGAAGGGTCCTTCCCTGGAGCGGACGTCGGCCTTCTGGCTCGGCGACCGGTTGTGCTGTCCGACTGCGGTCTGTCGATCTTGCTGGATCGCGGACCTTGCCGGGGCGGTGGTCCGCCGGGTACGGCGGAGAGATGAACGTGCGGGGTCCGGCGCGAGATCCCCCTGCTCGGCCCACTCCTGGACGAGCGAGGGGTGTCGTGCCGGTTCCGGAGCGTGCTCGAAACTGCTCAGGCAGGCTGCTCAGGCAGTTGGGGAGGCTCCCGGAAGAATGGTGGTCCCGGAGGGGGACACGAAGCAACGCGCCTCAAAGACGTCGGTTGCAGACTTGAGGTTAACACTACCGGCTCCAACAAACATTCCCCCTCTCGGCCACCGGTAATCACCTGCGGTTACACGGCCAGCGGCAGCACGGTGGCGCCCGAGGCGTCGAGGGCCAGCCGGTTCGCGGCCCAGCCCTCCCCCGCCAGCCGGGCGACCTTGTCGGCGGAACCCTCCTCCGCCAGCGCGAGCACCGTGGGGCCCGCGCCGGAGATGACCGCGGGCACGCCGTCGGCGCGCAGGCGGTGCACCAGCTCGACGCTGTCGGGCATCGCGGGGCCCCGGTACTCCTGGTGGAGCCGGTCCTCGGTGGCGGCGAGCAGCAGCTCGGGGCGCCTGGTCAGCGCCTCGACCAGCAGGGCGGCCCGGCCCGCGTTGAGGGCGGCGTCGACGTGCGGGACGGTGCGCGGGAGCAGTCCGCGCGCCGTCTCGGTGAGCACGGGCCGGCCGGGCACGAAGACCACCGGAACGACGGATTCCGCAGGGTCCATCCGGATCGCCCGGGCCGATCCGCCGTCCATCCACGCCAGGGTGAACCCGCCGAGCAGACAGGCCGCGACGTTGTCGGGGTGGCCCTCGATCTCGGTGGCCAGCTCCAGCAGGGCCGCGTCGTCGAGCCGGGCGTCACCGCCGGTCGTCACGGCGCGGGCCGCGACGATTCCGGCGCAGATGGCGGCGGAGGAGGAGCCGAGGCCGCGGCCGTGCGGGATGCGGTTGGCGCAGACGATCTCCAGGCCGCGGGGCTGGCCGCCGAGCAGATCGAAGGCGGTGCGCAGGGAGCGTACGAGCAGGTGGCTCTCGTCACGGGGCAGCGTCTCGCTGCCCTCACCTGCGATGTCGATGTGCAGCCCGGAGTCGGCGACCCGGACGACGACGTCGTCGTACAACCCCAGCGAGAGGCCGAGGGCGTCGAAACCCGGACCCAGATTGGCGCTGGTTGCGGGGACGCGCACCCTGACGGCGGCGGCTCGGAACGCGGGACCGGCCATCGGTTGGACGACTCCTTGTAAGGCGGCGGGGATTGCGGTGCGGTGGCTCTGCGGCGTGGGGGGCTGTGCGTGTGGGGGCTGGGCGATGGAAGGGGTACGGGGATGGGCCGGTGGCCCGGCCCGTACGCGCCGTCACGACGGCGCTCGCGCCGCGGCAGACCCTACGGGCGGATGTCGGGCGGATGGAGTACAGCTTATCGAAGGAAGGTTCTGTCGCGACATAGGGCGCACAGGAGGCGCACGGTGCGTGTCGCCCGCCTCCTATGCGCTCTCCGCCCCGAAAAGAGGGTGGTTGAGCTGGGTTGTCGCGGTTGACGGTCGGTACGGGGCGGGTTGACGGGAACGTGTCGGCGGGGCCGCGCCGGGGGCGACCGGACCGTGCACGCGGGCCGTCCGGACCGCGCGGACCGGACCCTGCGCACCGGGCGGCTCAGGATGCGCGGCCGGGTGGGCCCGGGCCGCGTGAGGCGGACCATGCACGCCGGGCCGCCCGGGCCGCGTGAGGCGGACCATGCACGCCGGGTCGCCCGGGCCGCGTACGCCTGCCCATGCGGACCGGGCCCACCCGGCCGCGTACGCCGGGCTGTCCATCCGTACGAACCGGAGCCGGGTTTCACCGAACGGTCAGGGCCGGGTGGCGGCGGAGGAGGCGTCCGGGCCGGGGCGGGCCGTCGGCTCGATGCCCCGCCCCGCCCTCCCCCACTCTCCGGAGTGCCGACCGGCGCACCGCGTCAGACGAGGCCGAGCTTCTGCGCCGCGGTGGCCGCGTCGACCGGGACCGTGACCGGCTGCGGGGCGCCCGCGACGGCCCAGTCCGGGTCCTTGAGGCCGTTGCCGGTGACCGTGCAGACGATGCGCTGGCCGGGGTCGACCTTGCCCTCCTCGGCGGCCTTGAGCAGACCGGCGACGGACGCGGCCGACGCGGGCTCGACGAAGACACCCTCCTGGGAGGCCAACAGCCGGTAGGCGGAAAGGATCTGCCGATCCGTCACCTCGTCAATGAAGCCGCCCGACTCGTCCCGGGCGGCCAGGGCGAAGTCCCAGGAGGCCGGGTTGCCGATGCGGATCGCGGTGGCGATGGTGGACGGGTCCTTGACGACCTCGCCGCGCACGAGGGGCGCGGAACCGGAGGCCTGGAAGCCCCACATGCGCGGGGTGTGCGTGGCGACGCCGTCGCCGGCGTACTCGCCGTACCCCTTCCAGTACGCGGTGATGTTGCCCGCGTTGCCGACCGGCAGGACGTGGATGTCGGGAGCGTCGCCGAGCGCGTCGACGATCTCGAACGCGGCGGTCTTCTGGCCCTCGATACGGACCGGGTTGACCGAATTGACCAGCGCCACCGGGTAGTTGTCCGAGAGCGAGCGGGCCAGGGTCAGGCAGTCGTCGAAGTTGCCGTCGACCTGGAGGATCTTGGCGCCGTGGACGAGCGCCTGGCCCATCTTGCCCAGCGCGATCTTGCCCTGCGGTACGAGGACGGCGCAGACCATGCCCGCGCGGACCGCGTACGCGGCGGCGGAGGCCGAGGTGTTGCCGGTGGAGGCGCAGATGACGGCCTTGGCGCCCTCCTCCTTGGCCCGGGTGATGGCCATGGTCATGCCGCGGTCCTTGAACGAACCGGTGGGGTTGGCGCCCTCGACCTTGAGGTGCACCTCGCAGCCCGTGCGCTCGGAGAGGACCTGCGCCGGAACGAGCGGCGTACCGCCCTCACGAAGCGTGACGACCGGCGTCGTCGCCGTGACCGGAAGCCGGTCCCGGTACTCCTCGATGATGCCGCGCCACTGGTGGGTGCCCTTGCTGGTCATGGGTCCTTTACTCCCCTTCAACACGCATGATGCTGGCGACACCGCGCACGGTGTCGAGCTTGCGCAGCGCTTCGACGGTCCCGGAGAGGGCGGCGTCGGGCGCGCGGTGGGTGACGACGACGAGCGATGCCTCGCCGTCCTTGCCCTGCTGGCGCACCGTATCGATGGATACGCCCTGCTCGGCGAAGACCGTCGCGACCTGGGCGAGGACGCCCGGCTTGTCGGCCACGTCGAGGCTGATGTGGTAGCGCGTGACGACCTCGCCCATGGGGCTGACCGGCAGGCGCGTGTAGGCGGACTCACCGGGTCCGGTGGCCTCGCCCAGCTTGTTGCGGCAGACCGCGACCAGGTCCCCGAGGACCGCGGAGGCGGTCGGGGAGCCGCCGGCGCCGGGGCCGTAGAACATCAGCTGTCCGGCGGCCTCGGCCTCGACGAACACCGCGTTGTACGCCTCGCGGACGGAGGCCAGCGGGTGGCTGAGCGGGATCATCGCGGGGTGGACGCGGGCGGTCACGGACCGGCCGTCGGCGGCGCGCTCGCAGATGGCGAGCAGTTTGACCGTGCACCCCATGCGGCGGGCGGAGGCGATGTCGGCGGCGGTGACCTCGGTGATGCCCTCGCGGTGGACGTCACCGATCTTCACGCGGGTGTGGAAGGCGATCCCGGCGAGGATCGCGGCCTTGGCGGCGGCGTCGAAGCCCTCGACGTCGGCGGTCGGGTCGGCCTCGGCGTACCCGAGGGCGGTGGCCTCGTCGAGCGCCTCGGAGTAGCCCGCGCCGCTGGTGTCCATCTTGTCGAGGATGAAGTTGGTGGTGCCGTTGACGATGCCGAGCACCCGGTTGACCTTGTCACCGGCCAGGGACTCGCGCAGCGGCCTTACCAACGGAATGGCACCCGCGACGGCGGCCTCGTAGTACAGATCGCGGCCGTACTTCTCTGCGGCGGCGTGCAGGGCGGCGCCGTCCTCGGCGAGGAGCGCCTTGTTGGCGGAGACGACGCTCGCGCCGTTCTCGAAGGCGGTGGTGATGAGCGTACGGGCGGGCTCGATGCCCCCGATGACCTCGACGACCACGTCGATGTCGCCGCGCCGCACGAGGGCGGTGGCGTCGGTGGTGACCAGTGCGGGGTCGATGCCCTCACGCACCTTGGAGGGGCGGCGGACGGCCACACCGACCAGCTCGACGGGTGCGCCGATGCGCGCCGCGAGGTCGTCGGCGTGCGTCGTCATGATGCGCGCCACCTCTGAGCCGACCACTCCACAGCCCAGCAGCGCCACCTTCAGCGGACGCGTACGCATCATCCGACCTCGTTTCTGTACATGCACATGTGTGGACCAGTCTCACTCACCGGACGGGGGTTTCTGACCCCCGTCCGGATCCTGAGATGACTATTTCATCAGCCGACATCGAGACGCAGGAGATCTTCCTCCGTCTCGCGCCGGACGATCACGCGCGCCTCGCCGTCCCGGACGGCGACGACCGGGGGGCGCAGGGCGTGGTTGTAGTTGCTCGCCATGGAGCGGCAGTACGCGCCGGTGGCGGGGACCGCGATCAGGTCCCCGGGTGCCAGGTCGGCGGGGAGGAACGCGTCCTTGACCACGATGTCCCCGCTCTCGCAGTGCTTGCCGACGACCCGGACGAGCATCGGCTCGGCATCCGAGGTGCGCGAGACGAGCGCCACGCTGTACTCGGCGTCGTACAGCGCGGTACGAATATTGTCCGACATTCCGCCGTCGACGCTGACATACGTCCGCAGCCCTTCGAGGGGCTTGATCGTGCCGACCTCGTACAGCGTGAACGCGGTGGGTCCGACGATGGCCCGCCCCGGCTCGACGGAGATGCGGGGCGTACGGAGCTTCGCGGCCTCGCACTCGCGGGTGACGATGTCGCTGAGCGCCTTGGCGATCTCGTGCGGCTCGCGGGGGTCGTCCTCCGAGGTGTACGCGATACCGAGGCCGCCGCCGAGGTCGATCTCGGGCAGCTCGACGCCGTGCTCGTCGCGGACCTCGGCGAGCAGCTGCACCACGCGCCGGGCGGAGACCTCGAAACCGGCCATGTCGAAGATCTGCGAGCCGATGTGCGAGTGGATGCCGACGAGGTCGAGCCCGTCGAGCGAGAGGGCCCGGCGCACGGCCTCGGCGGCCTGCCCGTCCGCCAGCGCGATGCCGAACTTCTGGTCCTCGTGCGCGGTGGCGATGAACTCGTGGGTGTGCGCCTCGACGCCGACGGTCACCCGGATCTGGACGCGCTGGCGGACGCCGTGGCGCTGGGCGATGTGCGCGACCCGGACGATCTCCTGGAAGGAGTCGAGCACGATCCGCCCGACCCCGGCCTCGACGGCGCGCTCGATCTCCGCGACGGTCTTGTTGTTGCCGTGGAAGGCGATGCGCTCGGCGGGCATACCGGCGCCGAGGGCGGTGGTCAGCTCACCGCCGGAGCACACATCGAGATTCAGCCCCTCCTCCTTGAGCCAGCGCACGACGGCGCGGGAGAGGAAGGCCTTCCCGGCGTAGAAGACGTCGGCGTCCGGCCCGAAGGCGTCGGCCCAGGCCCGGCAGCGGGCGCGGAAGTCGCTCTCGTCGAGGAAGTAGGCGGGGGTCCCGAACTCCTCCGCGAGCCGGGCGACGGCGATCCCGCCGACGGTGAGGGCGCCGTCCTCGTCACGGGTGACGGTACGGGCCCAGACCTTCTCGTCCAGGACGTTGAGGTCGGCGGCGGGGGCGGAGTAGTGCCCCTCGGTCAGGACGTCGGCGTGACGGGGACCGGCGGGGTGTGCGGAGCGGCTCATGGTGAGGTCTCTCGGATTCTTCGGATTCGTCAGAGGTGTGCGGGCGCGCTGATACCGAGCAGGGACAGGCCGCCTGCCAGCACCGTCCCGGCGGCTTCGGCGAGGGCCAGCCGGGAGCGGTGGGCGGCCGAGGGTTTCTCGTCACCCATGGGCAGCGGCGGACAGGAGTCGTGGAAGGCGAAGAAGGCGTGCGCAACGGCTTCCAGCTGCCGGGCGACCCGGTCGGGCGCGCGGTGACGGGCTGCGGCGAGGAGGACGCCGGGGTGATCGGCGAGGAGATCGAGGAGGGGACGGGCAGGGGGCTCGCCGTACGAGGCAACGGGCTCGGGGCTTCCGTGGGCGGAGGGCTCCGCGCCTGCTGCGGCGGGCTCGGCGTACGGGGCGGAGCCTACGTACGAGTCGGAATCCCGGCCCGTGCCGGGCCCGGCCGGAGCGACGTCCTCCGGCTCGGAGGCGAACCCCAGAGCCGCGGCGTTACGGGTGAGGGCACGGGTCCTGGCATAGGCGTACCGGACCCGGAAGAGCGGGTTGGCCTCCCCCTGGACGAGCAGGTCGGGGCCGAGAGGGGCCCGGTCGTGCGCGGCGGGCCGCAGCAGCCCCCAGCGGGCGGCATCCGGCCCGAGCCGCTCCAGCAACCCCGCCCCGGTGGCTCCGGCAGGCACGGGCCGGATCACGATGCGCTCCGGCGCACCCGCCCCGTACGCATCCGGCCCGGACACATCCGGCCCGTACGCGTCCGGGCTCGCCCCGAGCCGCTCCCACTCCTCTTCCTCCGCCGCCCCCGCCTCCTCGCAACCGACCCGGACGCGGGCGCCCTGGGCGGCGAGGAGCCGGCGTACGGCATCGGCGGTGACGGCGGCACGGACCTCCCGCGCGTGGTGCAGCCGAAGGGCCTCGCCCCGGAACGCGTCCCCGTGTCCGTAGGCGAGGCCCCGTTCCCGTACGGCGTCGAGAACGGCCCGATCACGGTCGACGGGCGCGTCCAGCGTGAAGCTCAGGAACCCGGGCCCGGTGACCTCGACCCGCCCGATCCCGGGCTCGGCGGCTACCCGCTCGCGCAGGATCCGGGCAACCTCCAGGGCTGGCAGCCCGGCCTCCCCGGCGAGCTGGAGGGCGACCGCACAGGCGTAGTCGCCGCTGCCGCCGGGCCGGGTCCTCTCCACCCGCACGCGCGCGGGCACCGGCGCGCGCAGCACGTCCTCGTCGACCGCGCGGCGCACGGCGTGCAGCACGGTCCGGGAGAGATCGGCGGGGGTCACGGGACAAGCGTATGGGAGGAGGAGGGTCGTTCCGCGACCCGGTTTCGCCATCCGGTCAGCGGGTGGCGCCCGCGCAGGTCAGCGGGTGGCGCCGACGTGGGGCAAGTAGTACGGCCTGCGCGGGCCGGCCGTGGTGGTCCCGGCTGCTCGGTGCATGGTCCGCCCGCCGCTCAACCGGTGGTGGTCCCCGCGCACCCGGCCCCGCTCCGCCCGTCGACCGACGGCCGCTCCTCCCCGGTCGCCAGCCGGTGCACCATCCGCACCAGCTCGCTCGGCTCGAACGGCTTGGCCAGGAACGCGTCGACCCCGGCCGACACACCCGCGTCCACCTCGTACGGCGTGCAGGCGCTGATGACGGCGATGGGCAGATGGCGGGTGCGGGGGTCGGAGCGCAGCCCGGTCGCGGTCTCCAGGCCGCCGAGGCGGGGCATCACGACATCGAGGGTGACCACATCGGGACGGATCCGGTGGACCAGGTCCAGGCACTCGACACCATCGGCCGCGGTCACGACCTCGAAGCCCTCCAGCTCGAGATTGACCCTGATCAGCTGCCGGATGACCTTGTTGTCGTCGACAACAAGCACGCGGCCGTACGCCCCTGACACCCTTCGAGAGTAGGTCGGCCCCGGTGACCGCGTCCGGCGTTTGCCCACTTCCGCCCCGGACGGGGGACCTGCTGCCACGACGGAATACCTGTTCACGGACACCCGTCGGGAGCTGGTAGTGTTTCACCCGTCGCAGAGCAACACCGCGATACGCCCCCGTAGCTCAGGGGATAGAGCATCGGCCTCCGGAGCCGGGTGCGCAGGTTCGAATCCTGCCGGGGGCACTTCGCAGGAAGTGCCGACAAGACCCCGCCACCAGCGTTCACGCCGGCAGCGGGGTCTTCGCGTATCCGGATCCTTCTCCACCGCTCCGGGCGGCACGAGTGTCATCAGGGGCGGCGCGACAGCCCGGTGATCGGTTCCGGACGGACTGCCACGCCGGGGCGGGACGGCATTCACCCGCGTCCGCACAGCCCCCGGTGGTATTCGAGGTACTCCTGCTCGATGACATGGTCGGCGTGGAGCTTCAGCTGGTTCTCGTCCGTTCTCCAAACAGCTTCGGCAAGGGCGCGGTTGTCGAAAAGACCGATGATCCTGGCCCTGGCGACGAATTTCTTCCCGGCGTAGAAGAGCACTTCGTCGCCGACCTTGCGTCCGGCCAGCGCGGTCACCTTCTCGGATCTCTCCCGAACCGGAGGTGTCGATCCCCAGAGACGTGCGACACCGTCGGGGAAGAGAGCTCTGAGGGCGTTCCCATCGGCTCCCAGGACGGATTCGAGGGCGGAGAGCCGGACTCCGTCCCGTATCGAGTGCCGGAAATGCTGTGGTCCCCTTACCCGCGTCGTGCCGCGCGGCTGGAGAACCCACTGGGCCGACGGTCTCTTCGGTCGGCTGGTGATGCGCTCGCCCTGGCCGTCTCCATACCCACGCCCCTTTCAAGGAGATCGCCAACTGCTTCTATGCTCATGATCTCCAGACTAGCCAGGACGCAACCAACGACACTGCCGAGAGGCAGCCGTCGTGGGGAAAGCCAGGCATCGAGCTGCTCACGGTTCCTCAGCTCGTCGCATCAGCCGACCGCAGGCGGTAGCAGATCGGTCCCTTCAGCCAGTACGTGTCCGCCAAAGTGGCGGCCCGCATGGCAAGCACGCCTCGGCCGGGAACGACCGGCACCGCGTTCAGGACTGCGTGCACACCGTCCTCCCTGGTGGCCAGAAGCAGGGACCTGGCATCGCACACCGCGTCCTCATCGGAGGTGGCCATCCAGTTGTCTGTCCGGGAAACGTATGGAAGGCCCTTGCGCAGCACGTCCGCAGGCGTGACGAAAGGCGATCCGTGTTCCGGCCCGGCGGGTGTGTCCTGGGCGAACGGAACATCGCAGCCTACGGGCAGCGCGCGTGTCGGATTCTCCGTGTGCGAGGTGGCGCATCAGCAACTTCAGCGGCGGACAGGGGGTTGCGTCGATGTGGCCCCCAACCTCCCCCACGTCGTCCCCGTCCGAGACAGCAAGCGCTCTACCGGGCCCGCCATCGCCTTCGGCCACCACGCCTGGCGCGGGTTCGTCAGTGAGCTGCTCTGTCTGACGTTGGGTGCCGTGCATGGCATGCACGATGAAACCCCGCGATCGATCGGCAACCCCGTTGCTAAAGTGAAGCGTTGGCATCGATCAGGGCGGGGGACCCATGACGTTCGACGACGAGTGGGCTGCGCTCAAAGCTGACGCGCAGAACCGGCAGTCAGCGCAGATGAGCCTCAACACCGCCGGGCCCCAGCCAGGCGCGCCAGGGTCCAGAACCGATCCCGACCTCGTGGTCCACCAGGACGACCTCGGGGCGGTCGGAAGTGAGGCATTCCGCGTCCACGGGGAGCTGCGGAAGCGCGCCGACCTCGCGGGGGCTGGTGCCGACAAGTCCGGCGCGGGGACCACCGCTCGGGCGGCGGCGGAGTTGCAGGGCCGGAACTTCAGCGCGGGAAGTGAGCTGTACACCACCCTCGAAGTCTGGACCTCGCAGGTGAAGACGGTTCTCCAGATGTGTGCGCACATCTCCAACCACCTGGACTACTCGAAGAAGTCGGCCGTCAACGACGAGGTGGAGATCGCCGCCACGCTCAAGGGGCGCAACGGCTCCGCCGTACCGGTGTCGGAGCTGCTGAAGTACGTGAAGTGATCAGGGGGGAACGGAGGATATGGGGGCGTTCTCGTACACGGATCTCATGGAAGTCGACCTGGGGAAGCTGGGTTCGGCTGCCGATGACTGGGCCTCGACGGCGGCCGGGTTGAAGAAGCTCAGGACCGACGTCCAAAAGGGTCTCCTCCGCCTGTCCGACGGGGCCGACTGGGCAGGGCTGAACGCGACTGTCACCAAAGGGTTCGTCCGCAAGACGGTCAAGGAGGTCGCGGATCTCCAGGTGGAGGCCCAGAGCATCGCGGCCGTCCTCCGGGACGCCCACGAGGAACTGACCCACGTGCAGAAGCAGGCCCGGAAGCTGTCGGCGGAGGCGCGCAAGGGCGATCCTGACCGGGCGGCAGGCCCTGATCCGGGGTTACTGGTGTCGGACGGTCCCCACGGCACCGTGAAGGTGATCGAGGCCTTCTGTGGTGTGGAGGGCACGTCCCAGCGGACGAAGGACCTCATGCAGTGGTACGCCGACACCCTCACGGGCCTGGTGGCGCACGCGGCGGAGATCGATGCGGCCGTGACCCGGGCCCTGCAGCGCAGCCATGGCGGCGACCCGCACAACGCGGGGCACGCGACGTACACCTCGCTCGACGAGGACCAACTGCCGCGCGCAACCAAACTCGCCTCGCTGGGGAGCGACGCGAACACGGCACAGCGGGCCGAGCTGCAGCGTCTCTGGACGTCGCTGAGCCCTCAGGCCCGCGCGGAGCTGTGGACCGGGCACAAGGACGGTCTTCTCGCGGCGGGGCTCCTCACACCCACCGTGAAACAAGCCGCTCCCGACCGTGGCTCGGGGCCGCACGGCAGCGAGAAACCAGGGGCGGAGGACCGAAGGGTCCGGGAGAAGATGAACCTGATCGCCGAGGCCGCCGACTGGAAGGGTGACAACGACGCCTCACGCCACATGGCTCACTACCTGGCGAACAGCGGGACGGACATGGAGCTGCCGGTCGACAAGATGATGTCGGACGTACCGGACTTCCGCGCGCACATCGAGGGCAGCATCGCGGCGCACAAGGACACGTGGCGCGAACAGGCTCTCGCGGAATTCCGACGCAACGGGGGCCGGCCCGTCTCGATACCGGTGGAGACCAGCAACCGCGACTTCAGTTTCAACCAGGGCGTCAACGAGAACTGGTTCTTCGCGGTCGGATCCACCAGGTCGAATGTGACCGGAGTGGTCACCGTGGTTCCCGACGCCAGCGGCGAACCCAAGGTCGGTCTCGACTACCAGGCCAATGCGTGGGACCGCTATAACTGGGACGAGAACAAGGGGGTGAATATCGGCCTTCCGTGGGGCGGCGGCATGGACATTCCGGATGGCCGGATGGCTCGTCTGCACACGACCGGCATCGCCCAGGAGTTCGACATGGCAGGCAGCAGTTCCGTCAAGCACTACGATCTGGGCGGATCGGCCCCGCTCCAAGGCCCGCTGCCCGCGCCGGACGAGCCCGGGCGCGAGGGCGGTCGCACGGACCCGGGCCGCGAGCAACAGGAAGCGCGGTGAAGGACCGATGAGCAGTTCCAGCAGGAGCGCCGACGGCGAACAGCCGGTGCGACGCCGTCGTACGCCGATCGTCTCCGCCATCGCGCTGGCGCTCTTCGCCTGCGTCGCCGCCACGGTCGGTGTGGTCTCTTGCGCCGCCGACGACGTGTCGTCGGACCTGGCGGAGAAGGAGATGGCCTGTTGCTGGGAGGACGGGGCCACGCCGGCCTGGATGAGCGGCCAGCTCGGCATCCGCATCCCGGAGGGGGCGTCGGACCGCCGGGCCGGTTACAAGGTCGGGCAACGCTTCGACACCGGTCTGCTGTCCTTCGTCCTGCCGAGCGAGGAAGCGGAGACCTACACCGGTCGGCTCATCGAGAAGGGCACGGTGATGATCGGGAACTCCCGCCCCAAGGAGAAGGGGTACCGTCCTGCGGCCGCCTTCGGTCACCTCGGGCTGCCCGAACCGGAGACGTTCGTCCAGGGACTGCGCATGGCCAGCCTGTGCCCGGACGACCTCACATCGCCGGAAGGCAAGTACCTCCAACGCTGCATCGACCTCTTCGCTCACGAGTTCACGGCCGGTACGACGCGGATCTACGTCCGGTCGACCATCGAACCGTCCGTGACGCCGCCTCCCGCGGACCAGGCTTCCTGAGCCGCGATACGCAGGTCCTGAAAGTGGAGGAGGTCGTCTTCCCCCCCCACTCACCTCTCCCGCCCACCCCGCCGTGCGGTCCTCTCAGCCGGATGCGATCGAGGCCGGGCCCGCAGGCGTGCGCGCAGCCGTCCGAGCCGGGATGCCCGACCGTCGCAGGCGCACGAGATCCAGGAGAAGCGAGGCAGAGATGGCCCCGACAGCCTCCGCAGTCCCCCCTCCTCCGAGATGTCTTCAGCAGCAAGACGTCCAGCTCGGCCTCCGACTGTGTGCTCAAGCTTGCCGAGGCGGTCACCGAGGAGGGCGGCACTGCATCCGCAGGCTCCGACCCCGCAGGTCTACCGGACCGGCTCCCTCTTCCAAGACATCCGCTCCCACCGGGAGCGGATGGGCGACGCGGCCTCCATCCAGGGTCTCGCCGCCGCGTCCCCGGAGGCCGGCTCCGGGGACGCCGACGGGGACTGGCGGTCACTCGCCCGGCACCACGGCCGACGCGAGCACATGAGCGACACGATCCAAGCCGTCGCCAGCCTGCTCTCACCCCAGCGGACCGTCAGCCGCACGGACTGTCAGGCACAGTGAACACCGGACGGACCTGCACCTCTCGGCGTCGCACAGGCAACCATGCACGAGCTCGTCGGGGCAGAGCCTGCGCGCCAAGGGAGTCAACGCCTTCCTGCCGCACGCTTCCCTGTCCGCCGATGAGCACAGGCGCGCAGAGGAAGCCTTCAGCAACTCCCGCGACTACGTGATCGTCTCCACAAGCACGCTCGAACTCGGGGCTGGTGGATCCTGCTGGCACAGTGCTCCTGCGCGGTGGACGGGACACAGACGTGGCTGGTGGACTTGGGCCGGATACAAGGCCGACGCCGGTGAGCGCTTGTGTCTCGCTGCGGTTCACCTGACTGAGTGCTCCTGGCCGGGCAGCGGTGAGGCCGGAAGCTGCACATAGTCGGCCTTTCATTACGCGTGAAGTGGCAGCAAGATGGGCATATTTCCCGGGACTTGTGAGACTCGACGGCGGGGGGCCGTGATGGAGTCCGGTGGACAGTTCGGAGCTGCGGGGCAGGACGCGGGCGGGCAGGGAGCGGACGGGCGCGGGCACGGAGCCGCGCCCGGGGCCGGGGCCGGTGGTGCCGTTCCGCCGCCGCCTGTCGGGCCGCCCGGGTTCGGGCCGCCTCCCTCCGGGCCGTCCTCCTTCGGGGCTCCGCCGCCTCCGGACCGGCCGCCTGCTGTCGGGCCGCCGCCTGCTGGGGCCGGGTTGCGGGCCGTTGCGGCCGGGGTGCTCAATCTGAGTGGGCTGGGGCTCGGGTATGCGTTGCTGGGGCGGTGGGGGCGGGCCGTTGCGTGCTGGGTCGCCACCGGGGTGCTGCTTCTTGTGGCGTTGCCCGCCGAGCCGGACGGGGTGCCTGCCCGGTGGGTCGTCGTCTATGGGGTTCTCGTCGCTCTTGCCGCTGTCGACGGGGCGCGGATCGCCTTGCGGTCGGCCGTCGGCGGGTCGTGGCGGCCGGTGGTGGCGGTCGGGCTGGGGGTCGTGCTGCTGGCGGTCCCGGCCGGTGGGGTGGTGGCGTACGGGGCCGCGCGGGACGAGGCGCGGGAGGAGATGCTGCTGGACCGGCTGGAGAGCGGGGACCGGCGGGTGGCCGCCGCGTCCGGGCAGCCGTTCGGGGCGGCGAAGGGGGAGTACGAGAAGGCTCTCGGCGTCTACCGTGCGCTCGACCGGGACCACCCGGACTCCCGGGCCGCCGGGCTCGTGCCGGACCGGCTCAAGGACTACTACGACGCCGTCTCCTCCCCGTACGCCGAGAAGCGGCACTGCGAGGCCGTCGAGCCGTTGACGTATCTGCGGAGTCTGCCGGGGACCGTGGACCGGGGGCTGCTGGGCGAGCTGGCCGGGTGGCCGGACGGGCCGCTCGCGGAGTCGCTGTACGCGTGCGGGGTCTCGCGGCTGGGCGGGAGTTCGCCCGGAGGGGCGGCGGAGTTCGGGGAGTTGCTGCGTACGTTCCCCGAGTCCGAGCCCGCGCGGCAGGTGGCCCCGGTGCTCGGTGAGCGGATCGACGGGCGGGTCGCGGAGGTGAAGGGCGACGATCCGTGCGCGGCCGCCGAGGCGTTGCGGGGGCTGCGGACCACCGTCGCCGCCCTGCCCGCCCAGCACGTGCCGGGGCTGAGTGCCAAGGCCGGCAAGGGAGTTCAGGACGGGGACTACGCCTGCGGGGTCGACCGGTTCGAGGAGGGGAAGTTCAGCCAGGCCAAGCTGACCCTGGACCGCTTCGCCCGTACCCACAACAACGACGGGCGGGCCGCGCAGGCCCGGAAGATCGCCATCGCCGCCGAGATAGCCGCCGCCCGGCCGGCCGCGGGCAAGCGGCTGCCGCCGTCCGGGGACCCCGGCGGGCCCCGCATGGAGCTGGTCATCAGCAACGACGCGCCCAACGGGGTCGAGGTCCTCTACACCGGGCCGGTCACCGGCACCGTCACGCTGAAGCCCTGCGGCGACTGCAAGCGGTACAGCGCGGCGACCGGTTCCACGCTCGCCTGCAAGGTCAGCGGCAAGAACTACCCCAAGGCCCGGCTCCAACTGCCCGCGGGCGACTACCACTTCCTCTACAAGCACGGTACGGGCGCCTCGTCCCGGGTGGACAGTTACGCGGCGGGGTCGAAGGTCCGGCCCGGGTACACGTACACCAGCTGCACCTACGTCATCGAACGCAGCCTGCTGGAGCCCCGGCTGCCCGCCCTGCCCGACCTCCTCGAACCCACCTCGCTCAGCCTTCCTCGCGCGGGTTCTTCTCGATGACCTTGCCGTTCAGCTCGGCGGTGAGGTAGGCGCCGCCGTACTTGTCGGAGACGTAGACGCGCAGCACCGGGCGGTCGCCGTGGAAGGGCGACGACGGGTCCACGATCACGTAACTGCTCTCCGGCTCCGGGATGTTGAGCGTCGTCCTGGCCGTCCGCAGCAGGGCGGGCAGGGCGTCCCAGTTCACCGAATCCAGGTCGACCGGCTTGTCCCCGGACATGAGCGTGCCGCCCATGTCGTCGTTCTTCGCCTGGCCGTCCCGGTAGGTGAAGCGGTCGTAGAGGCGGGAGTTGGACTTCAGCGGCGCCTTGGCGGAGGCGTGCTTGTCGTAGAGGGTGAAGTCGGTGACCTTCGTCCCGCCCATCAGCGGCTTCAGCCCCGCGATGGCCTGCCGCGCCCCCTGCGGGGTGAGCAGGTCGGTGACGGCCTCCGCCCCGTCGTCGCCGTCGTCGTCCGCCCCCGGCTCCTCGTCGTCCGCCACCGGTCGGCCCGCCGCGCTGGGCGGCGGGGCGCTGCGGGCGTTGGCCGGGGCGCTCGCCGTGGTCTCCGGGCCGCCTCCGCCCTTGGCGCTGTCGTCTCCCCCGCCCCGGAAGTACGAGGGGTCGATCATCCAGAAGACGCCCACCAGCACAGCCGCCGAGACGATGGTCCCGAGCGTGCTGATCACCCGGGTCCGGCGCTGGAGGCGGTGTCTGCGCTCCTCGTCGTCGGTGACCGTCGGGACCGTCGCCGAGGACGGGGCCCCGGCCGGAGGCGTGGGCGGGGTTGCGTACGGGTTGTTCGCGTACGGGTTGCGCGGGGCGTCCACCGGGGTCGCGAACGCCTGCGGGTGGCCGAACCCGGTCGGCGGCCGCGTCGGTTGCGCGGGGGACGGCGGCGGTGATCCGTAGGCGCTTCTGGGGTCGGGCGTGGGCGGTACGGGAGTGGGCTGTACGGGGGTGGCCGTCGGGCTCGTCGCCGCCTCGGCCAGCATCCGGTCCAGGGTGGCGGCGTCCGGGCGGGCCGGGATGTCCCGGGTCAGCAGCGCCTTCAGTACGGGGGCGAGCGCCCCGGCCCGTACCGGCGGGGGGACCTCCTCGTCGAGCACGGCGGCCAGGGTGGCGAGCGTGGTGGCCTTGCGCAGCGGGTGGTGGCCCTCGACCGCGACGTACAGCATCATGCCGAGCGACCAGAGGTCCGAGGACGGGTCGCCCTCGGTGCCCCGGATGCGCTCGGGGGCTATGTAGTCGGGCGAGCCGATGAGGGCGCCCGTCATGGTGAGGCTGGTCGACTCGCGGATCGCGGCGATGCCGAAGTCCGTGAGGACCGGGCGGCCGTCGGGGCGCAGCAGGACGTTGGCGGGCTTGACGTCGCGGTGCTGGATGCCGGAGGCGTGGGCGGCGACCAGGGCGGAGAGGATGCCGCGCCCCAGCTCTGCGGCCTCGGCCGGGTCCATCGGCCCTTCGGCCAGCCGGTCCTGGAGCGAGGAGCCGGCCACCAGCTCCATCACGATCCAGGGGTAGCCGTCCTCGCCCGGGTCGACGATGTGGTGGACGGTGACCACGTTCGGGTGGTCCAGGCGGGCCAGGGCGCGGGCCTCGCGCAGGACCCGGGCGCGCAGGGTGCGGGCGCCCTCCGGGTCGTACTCCGCGAGCGCCGGGTCCGGGGGCCGCACCTCTTTGAGGGCGACGTCGCGGTGGAGCGCCTCGTCGCGGGCGCGCCAGACCATGCCCATGCCGCCACTGCCGAGCCGCTCCACCAGGGTGAAGCGGCCGTCGATCACCCGTCCCGAGGGGGCCTCTTCGCTCATGCGCCGTAGCGTACGGGGGACGTACGACAGGGGGGAGCCGGGGCCGGAAGTCGGACGCGGCAGCCCCTGCGCGGCGGGGCGCGGGGCGGGGCGGGGCGCGGGGCCGGGTGCCCGGCGGGTGCGCGAGAGGGGCGCGGGCGGGTCGGGCCGAGGCGCGGCGGGTCAGGCCGAGGCGCGTTTGCGCGGCGCGGATGCCGTCTTCTTGGTGCCCTTCGCGGGGGTCTTCCCACCGCTCTTGGCCGTGCTCTTGGTGGCGGACTTGGCGGTGCTCTTCGTGGCGGTCCCGGCGGTGCTCTTCGCCGTGCCCCGGCCGCTCGTCCTCTTCGCGGAGGACGATGTCGTCTTCCGCTGCTTCTGCGTCGTCCTCCCGGCCGTGGACGAGCCGGACGCCGTCGACTTCTTCGCGCCCGTCTCCTTGGGAGTCGACTTCGTCCGTGCCGCCGTCGACTTCTTCGCCGCCCTCTTCTTGATGGGGTGGACCTTCGCCATGTCCCCCTCGGCCCCGGCCTCTTCGTCCTCCTCGTCCTCCTGCCCCTCCCCTCGCGACTTCTTCGCCGCGCGGACGCTGCTCTCCAGCGCCGCGATCAGGTCGATGACCTTGCCGCCGCCAGGCTCCTGCGACTCCGAGGGCTCCACCGCCTCCCCCGACGCCTTCGCCGCGATCAGTTCCTCCACCGCCTCCCGGTAGTCGTCGTGGAGGCTGTCCATGTCGACCTCACCGAGGGTGTCCATCAGGGCGTCCGCCAGGTCGAGTTCGGCGTCGCGGACCGTGACGTCGCCCTCCGGGGCGACCCCCTCGGGGGCCCGGATCTCGTCGGGCCAGAGGAGCCCGTGCATGGCGATCACGTCGTCCACGACCCGGAGCATGCCGAGCCGTTCGCGACCGCGCAGGGCGAACTTGGCGACGGCCACCTTGTTGCTGCGCTTGAGGGCCTCGCGCAGCAGGGTGTAGGGCTTGGCCGCCGGGACCCCGTTGGCGGAGAGGTAGTACGCCGTGTCCATCTGGAGCGGGTCGATCTCGTCGGCTGGCACGAAGGCGACGATCTCGATGGTCTTGGCCGTGGGCAGCGGGAGCTGGGCCAGATCCTCGTCGGTGATCGGGATCATCGTGCCGTCGGCGTCCTCGTACGCCTTGCCGATCTCGCCGCCGGACACCTCCTCCTCGTCCAGCTCACAGACCTTCCGGTACCGGATCCGGCCACCGTCGGCGAGGTGGATCTGCCGGAAGTGGATCGAGTGGTTCTCGGTGGCGTTGACCAGCTTGATGGGGATGCTGACCAGCCCGAAGGAGATCGCGCCGTTCCATATGGACCTCACCGTTCACCCCTTTACGCCCGCTCCCTGTACCCGTATGTCCGCGAAGGAGGGCTTGAGCAGATTTTCGTACGGTTCGTGTGACTCTTATCGTATGACGCCGATCACGGAGGTGGAGGGGCGGCGCCTCTCGCTGAGCAATCTCGACAAGGTGCTCCATCCGGCCACCGGCACCACCAAGGGCGAGGTGCTGCACTACTACGCGGCCACGGCGGCGGGCGCGATCCTGCCCCATCTGCGCGACCGCCCGGTCTCCTTCCTGCGCTATCCGGACGGGCCCGGGGGCCAGGTCTTCGTCACCAAGAATCCGCCGCCCGGTACACCCGACTGGGTGCGCACCACCCCCGTCCCCCGGAGCGAGGACCCGGGCGCCCGGCAGGTGATGATCCAGGATCTGGCCTCGCTGATGTGGGCGGCCAACCTGGTGGTGGAGTTCCATACCCCGCAGTGGCGGGCGGACGCCCCGGAGATCGCGGACCGGATGGTCTTCGACCTGGACCCGGGCTCCCCCGCGACCGTCGTGGAGTGCTGTGCGGTGGCCCGCTGGCTGCGGGAGCGGCTCGCCGCCGACGGACTGTTCGCGTACGGGAAGACCTCCGGCTCCAAGGGGCTGCACTTGCTGGTCCCGCTGGAGCCGGCCCCGGCCGCCGAGGTGTCCGCGTACGCCCGGCGGCTCGCGGTGGAGGCGGAGGACGCCCTGCCCGACCTGGCCCTGCACCGGATGAAGCGCGCCCTGCGGCCGGGCAAGGTCTTCGTCGACTTCAGCCAGAACTCCGCGTCGAAGACCACCGCCACGCCCTACACCCTGCGGGCCAGGGCCGAGCCCACCGTCTCCGCGCCGGTCACCTGGGACGAGATCGAGGGGTGCCGGACCCCGGAGGCGCTGGTGTTCCGGGCGGACGACATGGCCGGGCGGCTGGAGCGGTACGGGGACCTGCTCGGGCCCCTCCTCGACCCGGACCGGGCCCGGCCCCTGCCGCCGGGTCCGGGCTGACCTCCTGGGGCCCCTCCCCGACCGATCACGACGGGACTCCCGGCCGGACCCGCCCGATCCCGACGGGACTCCCCCTGGCCGCGCCCGGCTCCGTACGGCCTGATCCCGACCGGACCCCCGGACGGTCCCGGCCTGATCCCGACCGGCGGTCCGGCCTGATCCGGGCGTACGGCGTCGGCCGCGCCGGGGCTCGTTTCCGCTGTTTCACAGGCTGCTCACAGGCCGTGGGGATGCCATTGCGTCATGGCAGGGTCATGACCTGGTCACGGCATGAGGAAAGGCCACAAGTGACGGGTGGATTGTCGGAGCCGTAGTGCACACTCTGCGCAGGCGCTTTCTTCGGGATACGCCGACAGGGGTGCGGGGAACAGGTGTGCGGGGGCGGGAGAAGCCTCCGGACACTGCCGTGACGTGGGGAGGGGATGGCGTGTTCTCGGGGATCGATGAGGTCGACTGGGCTTCGATGGAGCATGCCTACGGGCCCGCCGACGACGTGCCGGCGCTCCTGCGGGGGCTCGCCTCCGCCGATCCGGCGGAGCGGGAGAGCGCGCTCGACGGGATGTACGGGGCCGTGCACCACCAGGGGGACGTCTACGCCTGCACCCTCGCGTGCATCCCCTTCCTCTTCGAACTCGCCGTCGACCCGGGCGTGCAGGACCGGGGCAGTGTGGTCGAGCTGCTCACCAGCATCGGCGGTTTCGATCTCGACGAGGACGACGAGGAGATCGACGAGGACGAGATCGAGGGCGCCGCGAACTACGCGATGGCGGCGGCCGCGGTCACCGCCGGGGCGGGGGTCTTCTTCGAGCTGATCGCGGATGAGGACCCCGGGGTGCGGCTGGCGGCCCCGCTGGCGCTCGCCACCCTGCACCGGCACCCCGTGCGGGTCCTGGCGCTGCTGCGGGAGCGGCTGCCGGTGGAGCCCGACAAGGAGGTGCGGCTCGCTCTCGTGGAGGCCGCCGGGCGGATCGCCCTGCGCCACCGGCCGCTGGCCGGGCAGGTGGCCCAGTGGCTGACCCTGCTGGTGGGCCGGGAGCGGGCACCGGGGCTGCGGCTCGCCGCGCTGGCCCAGCTGGCGCGCTGCTCGCCCGACGCGCTGCCCCGCGATGTGGTGCCCGTCGTGTCGGGGCTGCTGCGCGAGCTGCGTACGGGCCCGGGGTCCGGCCCCACCGGCCCCGAGCACGAGCCGTACCCGCGCCAGGGGCCGTACGAGCCCTACGAGCCGCAGCACGGACCCTACGAACCCCAGCACGCCTACGAACCGCACGAGCAGCTCGACCCGGACGGCGAGCCCGACCCCGACGCCGAGGCCGAGCCGGAGGCCGACCCGGTCGGTACGGCGGACGCCTCCCGGGCGGAGCAGGCCCCGGCGCCGACCCTGGTGGGCCAGTTGCGGGCGCTCTCCGCCCAGGAGAACGCCGGGCGCGGCGCCCCCTGGGCCGCCGATCTGCTGCGCACCCTGCACGTCGGCCTCGACGACCGGGTCGGCGACCGCACGGCCCTCCTCGTGGACCAGCTCCGCAGCCCCGACCGCTGGCAGCGCATCGACGCCGTACGGATGAGCGGCGGGCTGATACGGGCCTGGCGCGGCTCGTACGAGGAGTTGGTGGGGCTCGTCGGGGACCAGCTCTCCGACCCCGAGCCCCGGCTGGCCGAGGCCGCCTCCCACGTACTGGAGGAGCTGTTCTCGCTGGCGGCCCCCACTGCCGACGCCCTGGCGGCCCGGCTGGCGGCCGATCCGGGGGGCTGGGTGAAGGAGTGGGCCAGCGGTCCGCCGGGGCTCGGCTCCACCGTGAAGGCGCTGGCCCGGCTCGGGGACGCCCGCGCGGTGCCCGCCCTGGCGGCGGCCCTGGAGCTGCCGGAGGTGCCGCACGACGTGGGGTTCGCCGTCGCCCATCTCGGGGAGGCCGCCCTTCCGCTGGCCGGGGCGCTGCGGCGCAGGCTGGCCGGGGTGCCCCTGGACGAGGGGGCGTACGACCGGGCGAGCCCGTTACTGGCCGGGCTGACCGGGCTGCGGGCGGGCGAGGCGACCCCGGAGGTGCTGCGGGTGCTGCGCGGCGCACCGGCGTACCGGGGCGAGTGGCTGCGTACGGCGGCGCTGCGGGCGCTCGGCTCGTTCGGGCCCGCCGCCCGGGAGGCGGTGCCGGAGCTGCGGGCGATGCTCGGGCGCCCGGGGACGGCCACGGAGGCGGCCGAGGCGCTGTGGGCGGTGGCCGGGGACCGGGACGCGGTGCTGCCGGTGCTGGTCGAGGGGCTCGGCTCGGACCAGGTGCACGACCGGCGGGCGGCCGCGGCGGCGCTGGGGGCGCTCGGTCCGCAGGCGGCGGCGGTGGCGCCCCGGCTGCGCGGGCTGCTGGGCCATGACGAGCTCTGGCTGCGGGTGGACGCGGCGATAGCGCTCCGCAAGGTGTCGGGGCGGACGGAGGAGAGCACCGGGGTGCTGCTGGACGCCTGGGAGAAGAACCGCCATGTCCGGGTCCGGGTGGCAGAATGCCTGGCGCGGACGGGGCCGGTCGACCCGGCGTCGACGACGGCACAGGTGCTGCGCGCCGAACTCTCCTCCGTACGCCGTCACAACGCGCTGGACGGCGGGTACGGCAGCCATGACACCTACGAGGACGAGAAGCTCCTGGCGCTGTGCCGGCAGGCACTCCGGGGGACGGGGAAGACGGGGAGAGGGAGCACGGCATGATCATTTTCGGCACCAAGGGCTATCTGCACCAACTGGCCATCCTGACGATGGTCTGCGGCTGGTGCGGCAATCCGGCCGCGCACACCCTGCGCAAGCGGGTCACGAAGTTCACGCTGTTCTTCATCCCGCTGTTCCCGTTCTCGACGAAGTACGCCACGCAGTGCACGTTCTGCGGCGGTGAGCAGCAGATATCGCAGGAGCAGGCCGATCAGCTCCTCGCCCAGCACGGGGCCGGTCCCGACGGCCGGTCCGGACCGTCGGCGCAGCAGCCGGGCTTCACACAGCCGGGGCAGCCCGGTCAGCCGGGCCAGAGCCCGTTCCAGCGCTGAGCGCGCTCCGGTCCACGGCTCTGAACACGCTCCGGTCCCGTCCACGGCTCTGAGCACGCTCCGGCCCCGGGGCGCTGGGCGCGCTCCGGCCGAGGCTCCCGGCGGGGCGGGAGGCGGCCGGTCACGTACAGGTACGAAGTGGGCATTGCGTACGGTCACGTCCTAGGGTGTAGGCCCCCCGTCGTCCACGAGAAGGGCCAGTCGTGCGCCCGGTCCGCGTCCGTACCGTCGCCGCCGCCGTGGCCGGGCTCGCCCTGCTCTCCGGCTGCGGTTCGGCCGGCGGGCTGCAGAGCACCGGCGAGGCGCCATCGGCGGTCGGGCCCGCCCGGCTCTGGCCGGACCTGCCGCCCGCATCGGCCGCCCCGTACGACTACGGGGAGGGCGAGACGGCCAGGATCCCCGGGATCACGGTCCCCGGCGACGATGTGCACCGGCTGGACCCGGTCACGGTGGCGCAGGCCGGGCTGAAGGCCAAGACGAACCGGGACAGCGGGCTGGACGAGCTGGCCGACGCGACGGTCCGGCAGATCCGGGCCTGCCGGACGGCACCCGGCGACTGCCCGGTCCTGACCCCGTACTACTTCGACCTGACCGGCGACGGCAGGGACGAACTGGTGCTCGGCATCCGGATGCCCGAACGGCAGCTCGCCGTGCGCGCCTACCGGGCCGACGACGGCGTGCTGACCCGGATCATGTCCACGGTGGACGCCGTGATCAGCGTGGAGCTGGCCGGGCGGGACCTGATCCTGCGGGCCCCTTCGGTGATCTCCGGGTACGAGTACCGCACCGCGTGGTCCTGGGACGACCGGCAGCAGGCGATGCTGGCCACCCGGGACGAGATCCTGCGGGTGCCGGAGCGGCGCGGGGAGCGCACGGCCCCCACGTCCACGGCTCCTCCCTCGGAGAGCCCGACGGCGCCCGCCCCTTCGGAGACCCCCTCAGGGACCCCGACGGCGCCCGCCCCCTCGGAGACTCCTTCGGCAGCGGCGACCTCGTCGGCGGACGGCCGATGAGACGGCGCCGGTTCCGCTCCCCCGCCTGGGCCTCGACCCTCACCTGGAAGGCCGCGGTCTTCCTCACCGCCATGTGCTGCACCCTGGCGGCCCTGCTCGGCGTCCTCGTGCACACGGCGGTCACCCGGCAGACGGTCTCCCACGCCCGGGAGAAGGCGCTGGACCGGCTGGAGGTCGTCACCGACGCGTACGAGGCCGGGGAGCCGCTGCCCCGGGGCTCCGGCATCGACCCGCCGGGGCTGCCCGCCCCGCTGCGCGCCCTGGCGGCGGACGGCGAGCGCGGCACCATGGTCGCGGACGGCCCGCACCGGCCGGGCGACCCGGACGGGCGGAGCGGCCCCGCGATGTGGGCGGCGGGCCCGGCGGACGGGCGGGCGCTGGCCACCTGGACGGACTACAGCCACAGCGCCCGCACCATCGCGGGGCTGGACCGGGCGATCATCGGCTCCTCGCTGCTGGCCATCGCCGCCACGCTCGTCGTCGGCCTCTTCGCGGTCGGCCGGGTGACCCGCAGGCTGCACCAGACGGCCCGGGTGGCCCGTCGGATCAGCGCGGGCGACCTGGACGCCCGGGTCGACGACCCCCGTACGGCCCGTCCCGTGCGCGGCCAGGACGAGGTGGCGATCGTCTCGGGCGCCCTGGACACCATGGCTTCCAGCCTGCAGCGCAGGCTCCAGACGGAGCAGCGGTTCACCGCCGATGTGGCGCACGAGCTGCGCACCCCGCTCACCGGTCTCTCGGCCGCCGCCGAGCTGCTGCCGCCGGGGCGTCCGGCGGAGCTGGTGCGGGACCGGGTGCGGGCGATGCGCGCGCTGACCGAGGACCTGCTGGAGATCTCGCGCCTGGACGCCCGTACCGAACAGGTCGACCTGGCCGTGCACGACCTCGCCCCGGTGGTCGAGCGGGTCGTCCGGGCCTCGGGGACGGAGACCGGGGTGCGGGTCGACGGTCCGGCGCGGGTGGAGACGGACCGGCGGCGGCTGGAGCGGGTGATCGGCAACCTGGTGGCCAACGCCCACCGGCACGGGGCGGGGCCGGTGGTGGTGGAGGTGTCGGGTGCGGTGGTCTCCGTACGCGACCACGGTGCGGGCTTTCCGGCGTACCTCCTGGAGGGCGGTCCACAGCGGTTCCGCACGGACGGCGCAGGCAAGGGCCACGGACTCGGGCTGACCATCGCGGTGGGCCAGGCGGCGGTGATCGGGGCGCGGCTGGAGTTCGTGAATCCCCCGGACGGCGGGGCACTGGCCCGGCTGACGCTGCCGGAGTACGTCCACCTCGACGAGGAGGATTCCGCCGGGAACACGGGCGAACAGGGCGCCGGGACCGCGGAGTAGCCCTGCCACGTCACGCACAGTGCGCGTTGCGGACTCTCCGTGGCCAATTTAGCGTGACGAAGGCGAGCCCGGCTCGCGTCCCCCACGCCCCCCTTCCTCTCCCTGGAGGCAGCATGTCCCCCCTGTCCCGCCCCTCGCGGTTCCGCCGGATCGGTCTCTGCGTCGCCACCGGCGCCCTCACGGCGGTCACGGCCGCCGCGCCCGCTCTGGCGGCGGACCCGAGCCCCACCGACCACCGCGACCAGGCCGCCACCGCGGCCCCGGCCTCCGACGAGCTCTCCGCCTCCGCCCTCCAGCGCGAGCACGAGGCCCGGCAGGACGCCCAGGCGCAGAACCAGGCCAAGCCCCAGGCCCCCAAGCGGACCTACAAGGGCCGGGTCATCGCCAAGCCGTACCTGCTGCTGCGCGACCGGCCGACCCGGAGCAGCAAGGTCGTGGGCTCGGTGAAGTACGGCACCGTCGTCAACATCTTCTGCAAGACGACCGGTGACAACGTCGACGGCAACAACCGCTGGTACCTGCTGACCGACGGCACCTGGGCCTGGGGTTCGGCCCGCTACATCGAGAACATCGGCGCCGCGCCGCGCTACTGCTGACGCGTCCGGCCCCTGCTCGTCCCGTCCGCCCGGAAGCCACCCGCTTCCGGGCGGACGTCTATTGACATCAGCAGATGTCTGTTGAGATCAGCGGACGTGCGATGACATGGGCGGCGGGCGCTATGACATAAGGGAAATACGGCACACCTCTTGCTACGTTGCGACGCATGACCGCAACGACGGCGGACGCTCCCCCGCCCGAGCTCCGCCTGCCCAGACGGCGCGGGGTCGAGCTGTCGCTCCTCATCGGGGCCGTCCTGATCTCCGTCTACGGTTACGCGGCCGTCGGCCTCGCCCACGACGGGGCCGTGCCCCCCGATGTCGCCGGTTACGGTGCCGGGCTCGGCACGCTCGCCCTGCTGGCCCATGTCGCGGTCCGCTTCCGCGCCCCGTACGCCGATCCGCTGCTGCTGCCGATCGCCGTCCTGCTCAACGGGCTGGGCCTGGTGCTGATCTACCGGCTCGACCTGGAGACCCCGCGCGACCAGGCCGCCCCCACCCAGCTGATCTGGTCCACGCTCGGGGTGGCGCTCTTCGCCGTCGTCGTGGTGCTGCTCCGCGACCACCGGGTGCTCGCGCGCTACGCCTATCTCTCGGTCGCCACCGCGCTCGCCCTGATGATCGTGCCGATCTTCTTCCCGGCGGTGAACGGGGCGAAGATCTGGATCCGGATCGGCGGACTCTCTTTCCAGCCGGGCGAGTTCGCCAAGATCCTGCTCGCGGTCTTCTTCGCCGCCTATCTCGCGGCCAACCGCAACGCGCTCGCGTACACCGGACGCACGTTCTGGAAGCTGCAACTGCCCACCGGCCGGGTGCTCGGCCCGATCGTGGCGATCTGGCTGCTCAGCGTGGGCGTGCTGGTGCTGGAGCGGGACCTCGGCACCTCGCTGCTCTTCTTCGGCCTCTTCGTCATCATGCTGTACGTGGCGACCGGCCGGACCGGCTGGATCGCGGTCGGGCTGCTGCTGGCGGCCGTCGGGGCGTTCGTCGTCGGCTCGTTCGAACCGCATGTGCACGGCCGGGTGCAGGACTGGCTGGACCCGTTCGCCTCGATCGACGCGGGGCGGGGCCGGGCCAGCTCGCCCAGTCGCTCTTCGCGTTCGCGGCGGGCGGGATGCTCGGGACCGGGCTCGGGGCGGGCCACTCCGTCCTCATCGGCTTCGCCGCCAAGTCCGACTTCATCCTGGCGACGGCGGGCGAGGAGCTGGGGCTGAGCGGGCTGACCGCGATCTTCCTGCTGTACGCGCTCCTCGTGGCGCGCGGCTTCCGGACCGGGCTCGCCCTGCGCGACCCGTTCGGGCGGCTGCTGGCCATCGGGCTCGCCTCGATCCTGGCACTCCAGGTGTTCGTGATCGCGGGCGGGGTGATGGGGCTGATCCCGCTCACCGGGATGGCGATGCCGTTCCTGGCGCAGGGCGGCTCGTCCGTCGTCACCAACTGGATCATCGTGGCGCTGCTGATCCGGCTCAGCGATGTCGCGCGCCGGCCGCAGCCGGAACAGGTGGAGACCGGGGTCATCGCGAGCGCCCTGGACCGCGTCGAGGAGGAGCGGTGATCCGTTACATCCGGCGCGCCGCCGCCCTCTGTCTGCTGCTGCTCGTGGCGCTGCTCGTCAACGCGGCCCGCGTCCAGCTCTTCGAGGCCGACGAGCTGGACGCCAACCCGGCCAACCGCCGTACCACCATCGCCCGTTACGACCAGCCGCGCGGCAACATCCTGGTCGGCGAACGGGCGGTGACCGGCAACAAGGAGACCGGCGAGCAGCTCAGCTTCGAACGCACCTATCTGCACGGCCCGTTGTACGCCCCGGTGACCGGCTACGCCTCGCAGACGTACGGCACCACGCTCATCGAGCACGCCGAGGACGGCATCCTCTCCGGTACGGCTTCGCTGCTGGCCCCGCTCCCCTTCTGGAACGAGTTCACCCGGGGCCGGCAGCCGGGCGGCAACGTCGTCACGACGGTCAAGGAGTCGATGCAGCGCGCCGCGTACGCCGGACTGAGCGGGCGGCGGGGCGCGGTCGCCGCCCTGGAGCCGTCGACGGGCAGGATCCTGGCGCTGGTCTCGACCCCGTCGTACGACCCCGAGCGGCTGTCGGGCACCGGGGCGGCGGTCACCGAGGCGTGGACCCGGCTGAACGCGTCCAAGAGCCTGCCGATGCTCAACCGGGCCATCCGGCAGACCTATCCGCCGGGCTCCGCCTTCAAGATCGTGACAGCGGCGGCGGCCCTGGACGCCCGGGTGGTGACGGACCCGGACGCGCCGACGGACACCCCGTCCCCGTACGTCCTGCCGAACACCCGGACGGTCCTCCCCGACGAGGCGCGCGGCTGCGGGAAGGCCTCGCTGGCGGACGCGATCCGGGTCTCCTGCAACACGGTCATGGCCCATCTGGGGGTGGAGGTCGGGTTGGCGGGGATGGTGGAGACTGCGGGCCACTTCGGCTTCAACGACAGCGGGCTGCGGATCCCGTCCGGGGTGGCGCGGAGCAACTTCGACACCGACATGAGCGAGGACCAGCTCGCGCTCTCCTCCATCGGGCAGTTCAACACCACCGCTACCCCGCTCCAGATGGCGATGGTCGCGGCCGCCGTGGCCAACGGCGGCGATCTGCGCTACCCGTATCTCGTCGACCGGGTGACCACCGGCGGCGGCGACACGGTCCGGCAGCAGGGCCCGCGCTCCTACGCCCGGGCGATGAGCCCCTCCACCGCTGTGCAGCTCCAGCGGATGATGGTCGACGTGGTGGAGAGCGGCACCGGGTCCAACGCGGCGATCGACGGGGTGACGGTCGGCGGCAAGACCGGCACCGCCCAGCACGGCGTCGACAACTCCGGCCTCCCCTACGCCTGGTTCATCTCCTGGGCCCAGCCCCGGGACTCCGGCCGCCCGGCCGTCGCGGTCGCCGTGGTGGTGGAGGACGCGGCGGCGGAGCGGGCCGACATCAGCGGCGGCGGCAGCGCGGCCCCGATCGCCCGGGCGGTGATGGAGGCGGCGTTGGAGGGGTGAGCCTGGCCGGGCCGGGGCTTGTACGTGCGGCGGGCAGGGGGGGGCGGGCCGGGTCAAGGAAGCAGGGTCGGGGAGACCGTGCGGGGAGACTGGCGGGCATGACATCGAGACCGTCCGCCGTGGCGCGGGCGCTGGAGCGGATCGCCCAACGGGACCCGGCGCTGGGCGCGTTCATCGAGGTGTGGCCGGACGAGGCCCTCGCCCGTGAGCCGGAGGCCCGGGAACTCCCCCTGCGCGGCCTGCCGTTCGCGGTGAAGGGCCGCACCGGCATCCGCTCGTACGCGGCCCGCCGGCTGATCGCGGCGGGCGGTGTCCCGGTCGGCGCGACCTCGGTGCCCGGACCCGGTACGGCCTGGCAGACCTGGGGGCAGGGGGCCCACGGCCGTACGGTCAACCCGTGGCGGGCGGACCGTACGCCCGGCGGTTCGTCGGCGGGCTCGGCGGTCGCGGTGGCGGCGGGGATGGTGGAGCTGGCGACGGGGAGCGACGGGGCCGGTTCGGTGCGCATCCCGGCCGCCTGGTGCGGGGTGTTCGGGCTGAAGACGACGAACGGGCGGCTGCCGTCCCCGGACGCCTCGGGCCTGGCGTCGGCGGGGGTGCTGGCCCGTTCGGCGGCGGTCGCGGAGCAGTACGTACGCCATGTGCTGCCCGGGTACGGGGAGCCCGCCGCCCCTTCCCTGCCCCTGGCCGCCGTGTACAGCGAGGACCTGGGGTTCGCGGAGGTGGACCCGGAGGTGGCGGGCGTGGTGCGGGCGGCGGTGGACCGGCTGGTCGCGGCGGGGACCGTACGCCTGGTGGACGCCGCGTGCGTGCTGCTCGACCCGGGGCGGGCCTGGCAGGCGGTACGGGACGGGGCGGCCGGGGACCCGGAGGCGGTGGCGGTCCGGCGGGCGAACGACGGACGGCTGGACGCGCTCCTCGCCGCCGCGCCCCTGCTGCTCACCCCGGTCACCCCGAACCGGCCGCATGGGCACGAGGGGCCGGGCGACCGCTACTCCACGGCCCTGACCTGGGCGTTCAACCTGAGCGGCCATCCGGCGGCGAGCGTGCCCGCCGGATTCACCGGGGACGGCTGCCCGGTGGGTCTCCAGTTGGTGGCGGCGCGCGGGGCGGACGTCTCGCTGCTCGGAATGGCCCGCGCGGTGGAGAACGTCCTGCCTACCGTGCGGCCATGACAACGATCGAGACAGAGACCACCGGCCCGAAACACGAGTTGGCCCAGGTGAACATCGCCCGCCTCCGATTCCCGCTTGAATCACCGCAGTTGAAGGACTTCGTCGACGGGCTGGACCCGGTGAACGCGGTCGCCGACGCGGCGGAGGGGTTCGTCTGGCGGCTGCGCTCGGACTCCGGGAACGCCACCGACGTCCCGGTCTTCGGGGACGACTGGCTGATCGTCAACATGTCGGTGTGGCGGGACGCCGACGCCCTCACCGAATTCATGTACGCGGGGCAGCACCGGGAGTTGCTGAAGCGGCGCCGCGAATGGTTCGCGCACACGCGGGAGGCGATGTCCGCCCTGTGGTGGGTGCCCGCGGGGGAACGCCCGACGGTGGCGGACGCCGAGGAACGCCTGCTGCAGCTGCGCGAACACGGCCCGACCGAGCGGGCGTTCACCCTGCGCACCCGCTTCCCGGCCCCGGCGGGGGCACGCTGACCCGCGGGGGCACGCTGACCGGCGGGGAGGGGGCGCGGGACACCCCGCCCGCGCCCCGGCCGTTCAGCCGGCCGCTCAGCCGATCGGCTGCCGGATCTCCTCGCGGATCTTCGCGGTCTCGACCGCGGCCGCCTCCAGGTCGATCGACCGGGCGTCCTTGAGGGCGGTCTCGGCGCGGATGATCCCCACGGAGACCCCCGTGTTGTCGTCGCCCCAGGCGCACATCGGCACATTGGCCTTGACGCCGCCCTTGGCCGACTGGAGCACCTGGCACTCCAGCGTGATGTCGTACCCGGCGGGGGTGAACTTCTTCGGCGGTACGACGACGGTCGCCCCTTCCCCGGCGGCTCCGCCCTCCATCATCTTGCCGGTCATCATCTCCGGGTCCGCGAACCGCCCGTACATCCCGGAGATCACCAGCGCCCCGCCCTTGGCCGAGCTGTACTGCCCGACCACCGCCTTCGCGTCCCGGACGGTGGGGTCGTACAGCGTCTCGATCTTCTTGCCCTCGGTGGACGACAGGTCCTGGGCCAGAGTGAACTCGCCGTCCAGCAGCTTCTGTTCCAGGACGAGCTGGTACTCGGCGTCCGGGAACGCCGCGTCGGCGGTCTTCCCGACCAGCTGGGAGACGCCGAAGGCGATGCCGCCCGCCAGCACGACCGCACCGGCCACGATCCCGACGATCAGCCCGGTCCGCTTCTTCCGCGGCGGCTGCGCCCCCGGCCCCTGCGGCGGCCAGGCGCCCGCACCGGGTGCGACCGGCGGCTGCCCCCAGCCGCCGGGCTGCTGCTGGGGCGGGTGGCCGTACGGCTGCTGGGGGTGCTGCTGCGGCGGCACCCCGGGGGCGGCGGGCCGGCCGTAGGGACTCTGCGGCGGGTGCGGGGGCGGCGGGCCGTACGGGCCCTGCGGCGGCTGAGGCGGGGTGGTCATGCGCTCACCGTACGACACGTTTGCGAACGGAATTTCGACGCGGACGATATCGGTACAGGGTCGGGACGAACCCCGTCCGACGCCGGGGACCGGCCCCGTACACCCCTCAGCCGCCTCCCGCCGGAAGCGACCGCTCAGGCCGCCGCTTCCCTCTCCTCCCCGGTCCCCTCCCCGGCTCCTTCCCCGATCGCCTCCGCGACCTCCGCCACCCGGGCCTGCTCCTCGGCCGCGAAGCGTTCGCGGTCCAGTTGTTCGGCTATCTCCTCGTCCTGGGACATCAGCAGGTCCAGGTTGGAGTCGCCCAGTTCCAGGACGCCCATCTCGACGTACGCCTTCTGGAGGCGCGGGCCCCAGAGTCCGATGTCCTTGACGCACGGGACGATCCGGCTGAACAGGAGCTTGCGGAAGAGCTGGAGGAACTCGGAGTGCTCCGAGAGGTCCTTCGCCTCCTGCTTGCCGATGCCGAAGTTCTCCAGGACCTCGACGCCGCTGAGCCGGTCGCGCATCAGGTAGCAGCCCTCGATGACGAACTCCTCGCGCTCGCGGAGTTCGGCGTCGCTGAGCTGCTTGTAGTAGTCGCGCAGCGCCATCCGCCCGAAGGCGACATGGCGGGCCTCGTCCTGCATGACGTACGCGAGGATCTGTTTGGGCAGCGGCTTGGTGGTGGTGTCGCGGATCATGCCGAAGGCGGCGAGCGCCAGGCCCTCGATGAGGACCTGCATCCCGAGGTAGGGCATGTCCCAGCGGGAGTCGCGCAGGGTGTCGCCCAGCAGGCCCTGGAGGTTGTCGTTGACCGGGTAGAGCATCCCGATCTTCTCGTGCAGGAAGCGGCCGTAGATCTCCGCGTGCCGGGCCTCGTCCATGGTCTGGGTGGCGGAGTAGAACTTGGCGTCCAGGTCGGGGACGGACTCCACGATCCTGGCCGCGCAGACCATCGCGCCCTGCTCGCCGTGGAGGAACTGGCTGAACTGCCAGGAGGTGTAGTGCTTGCGCAGCTCGCCCCGGTCCTTCTCGGTCATCTTCGCCCAGTGCGGGGTGCCGTAGAGCGTGAGCGCCTCGTCGGGAGTGCCGAGCGGGTCGGTGGGGTCGACCTCCTGGGACCAGTCGATGCGCTTGTTGCCGTCCCACTGCCTGTCCTTGCCCTTCTGATAGAGGGCGAGGAGGCGTTCGCGGCCGTCGTCGTAGTCCCAGCTGAACCGGGCGGCCCCGGTGGCGGGGACCTGCCAGAGGGGCTCGGCGGGCGGGGTGGTGTAGAGGTCATGAGTGGACACGGACGGCTCCTTCGCCTCGACCGACTCGAACGGCTTGACAGGTTCCGTGAGCAAGCCGCGTGACAAGTTCCGTGACACCGAAGGCGGTTGAGCGCGGGTACCCACCGCCTCCCCGGCAGGTTCACACGCTGGTAGACAGCGAGTCAACAAGTTGCACACAGCCCGACGGAGTGGTGCGCGAGGGATTGACGCCCTTGCTGACGAGGAGTCTCATAAGGTGTGACCGTCGGTAACTCTCCCTGGCTCCCCTGTGTGAGGTGCTCGCTATGACGACCGCGACCGACCGCGACCTGACGCTGCTCCGCGACGCCCTCGGCCCGCTCCGGGACCGCGAGCAGGTCGCCGCCCGCCTGCTGGAATCCTCGGCCAAGCACTCCTTCGACCCCGACACCGAACTCGACTGGGACGCGGCGGTCGAGGAGGGCAGGTGGTTCTGGCCGCCGGAGCTGCTCTCGCTCTACGACACCCCCATGTGGCACCGGATGTCGGAGGAGCAGCGTCTGGACCTCTCCCGGCACGAGGGCGCCGCCCTCGCCTCGCTCGGCATCTGGTTCGAGATCATCCTGATGCAGCTGCTGGTGCGGCACGTCTACGACAAGCCCGTCACCAGCAACCACGTCCGCTACGCCCTCACCGAGATAGCCGACGAGTGCCGCCACTCGATGATGTTCGGCCGCATGATCGACTGGGGCGGCGCACCGACGTACGAGGTGCCGCGCGTCTACCACAACCTGGCGCGGGTCCTGAAGACCGTCTCCACCACGCCCGGTTCGTTCGCCGCGACCCTGCTCGGCGAGGAGATCCTCGACTGGATGCAGCGGCTGACGTTCCCGGACGACCGGGTGCAGACCCTGGTGCGCGGGGTGACCCGTATCCATGTCATCGAGGAAGCCCGGCACGTCCGGTACGCCCGCGAGGAGCTGCGCCGCCAGATGGTGACCGCCCCGCGCTGGGAGCGCGAACTCACCAGGGTCAGCTGCGGCGAGGCGGCCCGCGTCTTCTCCGTCTGCTTCGTGAACCCGCGGGTGTACGAGAACGTCGGCCTGGACCGCCGGGAGGCCGTCGCCCAGGTGCGGGCGAGCGGCCACCGCAGGGAGGTGATGCAGACCGGCGCCAAGCGGCTGACGGACTTCTTCGACGACATCGGGCTGCTGAACGGCGTCGGCCGCAGGCTGTGGCGCAGCTCGGGACTGCTGGCCTGATCGCGTGCGGACCGCGGTCCCCGGGCTCGACGGCCCGGACCGGAGACCCCTTACGCTCGGGGGCATGACGTCCACCGCCGCAGCCCCGCCGCCGCCCCGCGCGTACCGCAGGCTCAGCGTCGAGGAGCGCCGCGCCCAGCTCCTGGTCGCGGCGCTGGGCCTCTTCGCCCACCGGGCCCCCGACGAGGTCTCGCTCGACGAGGTGGCGGTGGCGGCCGGGGTCTCCCGGCCGCTGGTCTACCGCTACTTCCCGGGCGGGCGGCAGCAGTTGTACGAGGCCGCGCTCGGCTCGGCCGCCGACGAGCTGAAGCTCTGCTTCACCGAGCCGGCGGTGGGCCCGCCCACCGAGCGGGTCGCCCGCGTCCTGGACCGCTACCTCCGCTTCGTCGACGAGCACGACACCGGGTTCAGCGCCCTGCTGCGCGGCGGCAGCGTCGTGGAGACCTCCCGGACGACGAGCATCGTGGACGGCGTCCGGCGGGCGGCGGCCGAGGAGATCCTCAGCCACCTCGGCCGGATCGGCGGCGCCGACGCCGGGGAGCGGAGCGCCGGGCCGCGGCTGCGGATGATGGTCCGCAGCTGGATCGCGGCCGTCGAGGCGGCCTCCCTGATCTGGCTGGACGAGGGCAAGCGGCCCCCGGCGGCCGAGCTGCGCGGCTGGCTGGTCGACCACCTCATCGCCCTCCTCGCGGCGACGGCCGCCACCGACGAGGAGACCGCGACGGTGGTCCGCGACCTGCTCGCCCTGGAGACCCCCGGCGGACCGGCCGGACGGCTGGCGGAGCTGGTCATCCCGGTCGTCGCCGACGCCGCACACCTCCTGGCGCCCGCCCCTGCGGCAGACTGACCCGGTGAAGAGCGAGAACACCCCTTTCCGAGGCGGCCCCCTGGACGGCCGGGTCCTGCCGGTCCTGGTCGGCCCGACCGGCCACCCGCCGAAGTGGTACGAGGTCCCCGTCCCCTCCCCCGACGGCTCCCCGCCCACCGTGTACGCGTACGAACGCGTCCCGGCCGGCTACACCAAGCGGCTCGGCCTCCAGCGCGGCTGGGTCTACGAGTACGCCCCCGGCGGCCGCACCCGCCGCACCCTCAAGTGGCCCTGGTCCAAGCCGGAGAGCCGCGACTAGGGTTTCGCGTACGCACATGCGCACAGGCCCTAAGATCGTCGGTCAGGTGCGGCGACGCGGGGCGCCCGGGTGTGCCGCAAGACCCTAGGGGGGTGCGCCATGGAGGCGCTGCGTAGCGAGGATCCACGCCGTTTCGGGCGCTTCACCGTGCTGGCCCGCTTCCAGGAGACCGCGAGCGCCGTGCGGTACGTGGCGCGGGACACCGGCACCGGCGTCGGCGCCGGGGAGACCGCCGTGATCACCGCCGCGCGCCCCGCGCTCGCCGCCGTACCGGCCTTCCGGCGCCGCTTCGAGGCCGAGGCCCGTACCGCCGAACGCCTCGCGGGCGGCTGGGTGGCCCCGCCTCTGGAGACCGGTGGCGGTGGCCGTGAGGCCGACGGGGCCGGACTTCTGTGGACGGCGGCCGGTTACGTCCCCGCTCTGCCGCTGGCCGAGGCCATCGGAATCGCCGGTCCGATGCCGAAGCGCGCCCTGCGGATACTGGGCGCGGGCATCGCCGAGATCCTCTCCCGGGTGCACGCGGGCGGCGCGGTGCTCCAGGGGCTCGCCCCCGACACGGTGCTGCTGGCCGAGGACGGGCCCCGGCTCACCGCGTTCGGCCCGCTGGGCGCGGCGGCGACGGCGGAGGCGCGGCCGGGCGGGCAGCTCTCGGTGCGGCTGGGCTACCTCACGCCGGAGCAGGTCGCGGGGAAGGAGGCCGGTGCGCCGTCGGACCTGTTCGTGCTGGGGCTGCTGCTGGCGTACGCGGCCACGGGGACGACCCCGTTCACGGAGGGCCCGCCGGAGGAGGCCGCCCGCCGGATCGCCGAGGCCGACCCCGAACTGGAGTCCGTACCGGAGGAGTTGCGTGAGCTGATCGCGGGCTGCCTGGCGAAGGACCCGGCCGAGCGTCCCACCGCAGGTACGGTCGCCGCCGAACTGGCCCTGGAGGGCGCGGCGGGCCTCGCCCGGGGCGGCTGGCTCCCCGAGCGGCTGGCGGCGGCGGTCGCGGAGCAGGAGGCGCGGGTGCGCGCGCTGGAGGGGGCGTGGGAAGCGCCTGAGGCGGCGGACGCGGTGCCGGAGGTGGCCGATGCGCCTGGGGTGGCCGATACGGTGCCGGAGGTAGCCGAGGCGGCGCCTGGGGGTGCGGTGCTTCAGAAGGGCGGTGCCGTGGGCACACCGGCTCCGGCCGACCCACAGGTTCCCCTTGCCCCCGACGCCACCGCCAACGCCGACGCCGGTGCCACCCACGGCACCGGCGACATCGGTGAGGACCAGGGCACCACCCGCTTCCTCAACACCGTCCGCAAGCCGCCCCATTCCGACCGTGTGACCACCCAGCTCGCCCTCCCCCACCAGCCGCCCGCTCTCCCCGCCACCTCCGCCCACCAGCACACTCACGGCAGCCCCGCGCCCTACCCGGCCGCGGTGCTCCCGGGCTCCGCCGGACCGGGGAGCGGCCAAGACGCCAACGGCCGGAGCGGCAACGGCCGGGGAGGCAGCGGCGGCCCCATGGTCGCGCTGCCGCTTCCGCCCGCGCCCACCCCTCCGTCCGGCGGCCCCGCCCTCGACCGGCGCGGACTGCTCACCGTCGCGGCCGCCGCGGTCGGCGGGCTCGTCGTGGGCGGCGGGGCCGTCGCGGTGATCGGCGGCGGGGAGAGCGCGGTCGCCACGGACGCCAAGCCCGCGCCGCCGAAGCCGCGCCGTACACTCCCCGGCCAGCCCCCCGAACCGCGCTGGATCTACGCCCACCCCTCCTCCGAGTCCGCCCCGCTGACCGCCGCGCTCTGGCAGGACCGGCTCCTGGTGGTGACGAGCGAGAGCCAGGCGAGCGCCGTCGACCTGCGGACCGGCGAGCGGGTCTGGCAGCGCGCGGACGCCGCCGACGGCCAGGCGGCGCTGGCCGCCGGGGACCTCTGTTTCGTGGCGGGGCCGACGGAGTTCCTCTGGCTGGCGCCGAAGGACGGGGCGGTCGTGCACCGCCTGCGGTACGCGGACGGCTTCACCGACCTGCCCGGCCTCCAGGTCGAACGGCTGGCGGGCCACTCCGGGACCGTCGTCTGGTTCACCGGCTCGCACACGGTCACCGTGAAGGCCCCCAAGCCGAAGAAGGGCAAGAAGCAGGAGCCGGACAAGAAGGTCGTACAGGCGCACCTCTTCGCGTACGACATCGTCCGGCGCGCCGAGCTGTGGCGTACGCCCGTACCGGCGGGCCGTGCCCCCGGCACCCCCCTGTACCGGGTCGTCGCGGAGCGCCCGGCCGACATCCTCGTGCGGCAGGAGCCGTCCACCCTGACCCCGGCCGACGTCAAGGCGGCCAAGGGGAAGGGCTCCCTCCGCTGCTTCGACCGGGAGACCGGCAAGCTGCGGTGGACCAAGCAGTACGGAACGGCCGCCCCCAACGCCGGTATCACGGGCGACGAGGGCGGGGTCCTGTACGCGTCGGTCGGCGCCGATCTCCAGTCGTTCGAGGCGGACACCACCAAGCCGCTCTGGCGGGTGACGGGCACGCAGGGTTCGTACTTCGGCACCCCGCTCGTGGCCGGGCCCTTCGTCCACACCACCGAGCGCAGCCAGCAGATCGGCGCCGTGGAGCGGGAGACCGGGCGCTTCGTCTGGCGCCGCTCCACGGAGGTGCCGGCCGCCGGGGGCGCCCCCGCCCTCACCGTGAGCACCACCGGAGAGACGCTGTTCGCCGCCGACGCCGCCCAGGTCACCGCGTTCTCGGCAGCCGACGGGGAGCGCCTGTGGAAGTTCCAGGACATCGGGGTGGCCGACCCGAAGGGGGAGACGGTGAGCGCCCCCTACCGCACCCTGGCCTCCGGAACGAACGTCATCGTCCAGCGGGCCCGATCCTTCTACGCCTTCCCGGTCGCCTGAGCCGGGACGGCCATATCTCCGCGTACGGCCGTCCGGGGCATCCCCCGGGCGGCACGCCGTGCGGTGCTTGCATCACCTGACACCGGGTGACCGGATTAATCGGATGAGATCCCTTGCCCAGGGACGGGTCCGGCTTCTCCGGGGCCGTCCCCGTCACGGAGGTGATGTTGTCGTGTCACGCAGGCTCCTGCGGGCGGTCTGCACCGCCGCTCTCGCCACGGCCCTCGTGGTCTCCCCCGCCACCGCCGCCCCGGCCGAGCCGGACCCCGTACCGTCGCCGACCGGGGAATCCGCACAGCCCGAGGACGCGGCAGAGGTCGACGCCGAGACCGCCCTCGCGGCCCCGGAGGCCCCGGAAGCCCTCGGGGCCCCCAAGGGCGTGGCCACCCTGCTGCGGGAGCTGCAGACGCTCTACCAGGAGGCGGAGGAGGCGAGCGAGACGTACAACGCCACCGCCGAGAAGCTGAAGCAGCGGACCGCCGAGGCGAAGAAGGTGGGCGCCGAGCTGGCGAAGGCGCGGGCCGCGCTGGAGCTGAGCCGGGGGGACGCCGGGCGGCTGGCCCGGGAGCAGTACCAGGGGCGCACCGAGTTCTCCGCCTACCTCCAGCTCCTGCTGGCCCGTGACCCGCTGCGCGCCCTGGACCAGAGCCATGTCGTCGAGCGGGTGGCGGCGGGCCGCGCGGCGACCGTGGAGCGCCTCACCGCCGACGCCCGCCGCGCCGACGCCCTGGCCGTCGCCTCGCGCAAGGCGGTCGACCAGCAGAAGCGGCTGGTGGCCGAGCAGCAGAAGCAGCGCGACGCGGTCCAGGGCAAGCTGAGGAAGGTGGAAGGGCTGCTGGCGACGCTCTCCGCCGAGCAACTGGCCCAACTGGCCGGGCTGGAGCAGCGGGGCGTGGCGGCGGCCCAGCGCGAACTGGTCGCCTCCGGGGCGCTCAGCACGGTCCGGCCGCCGACCCGGCAGGGCGCTGACGCCATCGCGTACGCGATCGAACAGATCGGCAAGCCGTACGTGTGGGGCGCCGAGGGCCCCGACTCCTTCGACTGCTCCGGGCTGACCTCCCAGGCGTGGGCGGCGGCCGGACGGCCGGTCCCCCGGACCTCCCAGGAGCAGTGGAAGCAGCTCCCGAAGGTGCCCGTCTCCTCGCTGCGCCCCGGCGACCTGGTGGTCTACTTCCCGAAGGCGACCCATGTGGCGCTCTACATCGGCGACGGCCTGGTCGTCCAGGCCCCCCGCCCCGGCGCCAGGGTGAAGGTCTCCCCGATCGCCTCCAACCCGCTCCTGGGCGCCGTCCGCCCCGACCCCGGCGGCGTACCGCTCTCCTCGTACACCCGCCCGGAACTCCCCGAGGGCGCCCGCGACGGCGCGGACACCGGCTACAGCGCGGACGGGGCGCCGGAAAGGGCGCCGGAATAGACCTGGTGGCCGGACCGGCGGTGCGGGTCCGGCCACCAGGACGGCGGGGCGCTCGGATCTCTCTGCTGTCCGGCGGAGACCGGCTCTCTACTGTCCGGCGGAGACCGAGGCCAGGTACGCGTTCGTCTTCTCGGGCTCGAAGAAGAAGTTCTCGAAGTCCGCCGGGTCGTTGAAGCCGTTGGCGAAGCGGTCCGCGACCGGCTGGAGCTGACCGGCGGCGCCGATCAGGTTCAGTACGTGCTCCGGCGGGACGCCCAGCATGGCGTTGGTCCACTTCACCACGTGCTGGGCGGTCTCCCAGTAGCGGTCGAAGGTGGACTGCATCCAGGCCGCGTCGAACTCCTTGTCGCCGTGCTCCAGGATCGAGTCCAGGTAGGAGTTGGCGCACTTGGACGCCGAGTTGGAGCCCTGGCCGGTGATCGGGTCGTTGGCGACGACGACGTCCGCGACCCCGAGGACCAGACCCCCGCCGGGCAGGCGGCCGATCGGCTTGCGGACGGTGGGGGCGTACCGACCCGCGAGGGTGCCGTTGGCGTCGGTCAGCTCGACCTTGGTGGCGCGGGCGTACTCCCACGGCGTGAACTTCTCCATCAGCTCCAGCGTCTTCGCCAGGTGCTCGGAGGGGTCCTTGATGCCCTGGAAGGCGTCGAGCGGGCCGCCCGGGATGCCCTCCCAGAAGAGGATGTCGGCGCGGCCGGAGGTGGTGAGCGTCGGCATCACGAACAGCTCGCCGACGCCCGGCACCAGGTTGCAGCGGACCGCGTCGAACTCCGGATGCTCCGGGCGCGGGCCCATCCCGTGGACGTAGGCGACGGCCAGCGCGCGCTGCGGGGCGTCGAAGGGCGAACGGGCCGCGTCCCGGCCGAACATGGAGACCAGCTCGCCCTTGCCCGCCGAGACCATCACCAGGTCGTAGGTGCGGGAGAAGTAGTCCAGGTCGGAGACGGCCGCCCCGTGGATGACGAGCTGCCCGCCGCGCTGGGCGAAGGTCTCCATCCAGCCGGCCATCTTCACCCGCTGGTCGACGGACTGGGCGTACCCGTTCAGCCTGCCGACCCAGTCGATGGCCCGGGAGGAGTCGGGGGCGGCGACGGAGACGCCGAGCCCCTCGATCTTCGGGGCCTGGGACTCCCAGAAGTTCAGCTGGTAGTCCCGCTCGTGCTGGAGCGCGGTGTGGAACATGCACTGCGTCGACATGACCCGGCCGGTGCGGATCTCGTCGGCGGTGCGGTTGGACATCAGGGTGACTTCGTAGCCCTTGGACTGGAGCCCCAGGGCCAGCTGGAGCCCGGACTGCCCGGCTCCGACTATGAGTATCTTCCGCATCGCGGCTCTCCGTTGTGTGTGATCGGGGCGGTGTACGCGTTCTCACGCGGGGGTGACGTCGAGAGCATGGCCCACCAAGGCCAGCAGCGACTCGACGACCGTGATCCTGTTACGCGCGTCCATGATCACTACCGGCACCTGCGGCGGTACGGTCAGGGCCTCCCTGACGTCCTCCGCCGCGTAACCGGGCGTGCCCTCGAAGTGGTTGACCGCCACGATGTACGGCAGCCCGCAGCTCTCGAAGTAGTCGAGCGCGGGGAAGCAGTCCTCCAGGCGCCGGGTGTCGGCCAGGACGATCGCGCCGATCGCGCCGCGCACCAGGTCGTCCCACATGAACCAGAAGCGCTGCTGGCCCGGGGTGCCGAAGACGTACAGCACGAGGTCGTCGTCGAGGGTGAGCCGGCCGAAGTCCATCGCCACCGTGGTGGTGGTCTTCTCGGGCGTCGCGGAGAGGTCGTCGGTCTCCTCGCTGGCCTGCGTCATCAGCGCTTCGGTCTGCAGCGGGGTGATCTCGGAGACCGAGCCGACGAACGTCGTCTTGCCGACGCCGAATCCGCCCGCCACCACGATCTTGGTCGCGGTGGGCGCGCGGGTGTGGTCGAGCTGCCAGGGCTGGAGGGCCTCCTCCGGCCGGTCCTGGGGGCGGGACGGCTGGTCCGGGGAGAGCGACGGCTGATCACCGGGCCCCGGCTGGCGCGGGGCGAAGAGCGGCGCCTCAGAGACGGCGGAGTCCATTGAGCACCCTTTCGAGCAGTGCGCGGTCGGGCTGGCCGGTGCCGTGACCGGTCCCGTACACGCGGATCTTTCCCTGGTCGGCCAGGTCGCTGAGCAGCACCCGGACGACTCCGAGCGGCATCTTCAACAGGGCCGAGATCTCCGCGACCGTACGCATCCGGCGGCAGATTTCGACGATGGCCTGGAGCTCCGGCATGACGCGCGAGGCGAGGTTGCCGTTGGTCAGCTCGCGGCGCTCCTCGGGTGCTTCGAGGGCGGCGACGAACGTCTCGACGAGCAGCACGTGCCCGAACCGGGTGCGGCCGCCGGTGAGGGAGTACGGGCGGACCCGGGCGGGGCGCTTGTCGGCCCCGCGGACGGGGAGGCGGGGAGCGGGCTCGGCTGCGGCACTCGTCACTGGGTACTCTCCATCGATTTGCGCAGCTCGCTGCGGAGTTCGGGGGTGAGGACGTGTCCGGCCCGGCCGACGAAGAGGGCCATGTGGTACGCGACGACGCTCATGTCGCAGTCAGGGGTGGCGTGGACGCCGAGGAGGGAGCCGTCGCTGATCGACATGACGAAGACGCTGCCCTCGTCCATGGCGACCATGGTCTGTTTGACCCCGCCGCCGTCCATCAGCTTGGCGGCGCCGACGGTGAGCGAGCCGATGCCGGAGACGATGGTGGCCAGATCGGCGCTGGAGCCCTTCGGCCCGTCCGAGGGCCCGGCCTCCTTCACCGCGTGGTGGCCGGGGTCGGAGGAGAGCAGCATCAGCCCGTCGGACGAGACGACGGTGACCGAGCGGACCCCTGGCACCTCCTCCACGAGATTGCTGAGCAACCAGTGAAGGTTCCGGGCCTCGGTACTCAGCCCGAACGTGCTGGGCGCAGTCAACTGCGTGCCTCCTCGACTGTGTCCCCCGTCTCTCCGTTTCGGCGGTCCGCCGCGCGGCCGCCGGTCTGCTCGGTACGTGTGTCGTGTGCGGTGCCGGTGGTGGCGCTGTCCGTGGTGCCGGTGGTCTCGTGCCCCGTACGTCCGGTGGTCACGCCTTCGCGGTCGGCTGTACGGTCGCCTTCGCGGTCGGCCAGCGCGATGGAGCCGGTGGACTCGGCGATCTCGGCCTCGACATCGCGTCGCCCCTCCTTCGCCGCCTGGTGGAAGCTGCCCAGCCGGCGGCGCAGGTCCTCCTTGTCCAGGCTGCCGGCGCGCCCGGTGGTGGGGGCGCCCTCGGGCCGGACCACCTTGGGGGTGCGCTTGGGGAGCCCCTTGTCGGTGATCCGCCGCTCCTCCGGCCTCCGGGGGCCGGGGACGGTCTCGGCGGCGGCCTGGGACTGGGACTCCGGGGCGGTGGCCTCGGCGCGGGGCTCGGGGCGGAAGGCGGAACCGTCCGGCTCCTGACCGCCCGGACCGCTCTCGGCGGGGCGCTCGTGCCGGTCGGGGCCGATGGCGTACGGGTCGGGGGCGGGGGTCTCCGCAGCCGCAGCCGGGGCCGGGTCCGTCGGGGCCGGTTCCGGGGCCGTCGGGTTCGGGTCCGCCTGGACCTGGTTGGGGTTCGGGTCCGCCGGGGGCTTCGGCAGGCGGACCTGCATCGTGATCTCGGAGTCCGACTCCAGGGGCGCCTGGGCGGCGGGCTCGGCGGCCGGACCGGCGGCTGCCGGATCGACGACCGGTGCCGGGTCCGTACCGGCGCCCGCGTCCGTGCCGGACTCCTGCCGCGGTACGGCGCTGGCTTCGGGCCCCTCGGCGGGTGCGGGCTCGCGTGCGCCGGCCTCGCGGATCGCGCGCTCGGCGGCGGCGATCATCGGGTCGACGACGGGCAGGGATGCCGTGGTCTCCGCATCCCCGGGCGTGGCCCCGGCCCCGGCCCCGGCCTCGTCCGCATCCGTGGTCGGCTCGACGGTCCGCTCGGGCGCCGTGGCACCCTCCGCCTCCGGTGCGACCGGGGTGGGCTGCGCGGCCGGCGGCAGGATCGGCGTACGGCTCGGCAGGGCGTTGGAGTTGGCCTCGGCCACCGAGCCCGGCAGGTTGAGCGTGGGCGCCTCGCCGGGCAGTTGCACGGCGGGCGGCGAGGAGGCGGGCAGCGAGTTGGGCAGCAGGGTCTGCGGCAGGACGACGACGGCCGTCACTCCACTCCCCTTCTGCTCGCGCAGCTGGACCCGTACACCGTGCCGGGCGGCCAGCAACGAGGTGACCTGGAGCCCGAGTCCGGCCCCGTCGGCGTTCTGCTCCCCCGCCTCGAAGGAGGCCGGGTCGGCCAGCCTCGCATTCAGCTCGCCCATCCGGACGCTCGACATGCCGATGCCCGCGTCCTGCACGGAGAGCATCACCTCGCCGCTCTCCAGCAGCCAGCCGGACAGCTCGACATGCGAGTCCGGCGGGGAGAAGGAGGTGGCGTTCTCCAGGAGTTCGGCCAGGAGGTGGCTGAGGTCGTCGGCGGCGAACCCGGCGATCTGGGCGTGCGGGGGCAGGGACTGGATGGTGACCCGCTCGTACCGCTCGATCTCGCTGACGGCCGCGCGGGCCACGTCGACCAGCGGGATCGGGCCCGCATGGCCGTGGCCGTGCTCGGCGCCCGCGAGGACGAGCATGTTCTCGCTGTGGCGGCGCATGACCGTGGCCATGTGGTCCAGCTTGAACAGGGTGGCGAGCCGCTCCGGGTCCTGCTCGCGCTCCTCCAGGCTCTCGATGACGGCGAGCTGGCGCTCGACGAGGCCGAGGTTGCGCAGCGAGAGGTTGACGAAGGTGTGGTGGACGGTGTTCTTCAGCCGCTCCAGCTGGGACGCCAGCTCGGCGGTCTGGACCTGGAGTTCGGCGCGCTGGAGGGTGAGCGCCTCGCGGCCGGCGATCAGTTCGGCGCGCTCGGTGCCGAGGCTCTCGAAGCGGCCGGTGAACTCCTGGTGCAGCCCGGTCAGCTTGGCGTGCAGGGTGTTCATGGACCGGACGACCTGGGCGAACTCGTCGTTGCGGCCGGTGTAGCGGACCGGGTCGGCGGTCTCGGGCTCCTCCGCGAGGCGGGCGGCTCCGATGCGCAGGACGGCGAGCGGCTGGGTGAGGGTGCGGGCGACGGCGGTGGAGACGCCGACGGCGATCAGGAAGCAGCCGCCGAGCAGGGCGATGCTCAGTTCGAGGGCGGTGACGTCGTCGTCGCGGATGCCTTCGAGCCGCTGGACCTGGCTGGTGGCGAGGGCGGACTCGACGCCGCGCATCCGGTCGATGCGGGCGGAGAGCGCGGCCTCCAGCTTGGCGGCGTCGGTCCTGCGCTCGCTCTCGGAGAGTTCGGGGCGGTCGGTGAGGCGGGTGAGGTACTTCTCCGCGCTGTTGACCTCGGGGCCGGTGACGGTGGCGGCGAGCTTGTCGCGGGCGACGGGGTTCGCGGCCTGGTCGAACGCGGCGAGCGAGGCCAGCTCCCGGACCCGGGCCTGCTGGGCGGCGGCGCTCAGCTCGTCCCGGTCGCGGTCGGCCCGTTTGCTCTCGTCGTCCTCGGTCTCGACCGGCAGCCCGGTGAAGGGGTCGATCTGCGGGGCGGCGGGCTCGGGGCTCGGCACGGCGAGGGCGGCGAGGAGGAGCCCGCGGGTGGCGGAGGCCTGCTCGGCGGCACCGCCGAGCGCGAGCGGGGCGCGGGTGGCCTCGGCGGCGCGCGGCGGGGTCTTCTCGGCCAGCTCGGCGGCGATGCCGTGGAGCTTGGCGATGACCTCGGAGTACGCCTGGTGGGCCTCCAGGGCCGAGCCCTTGCCGGTGAGGGCGTCACGGCGCAGGGAGGGCACGGTGGAGAGGTCGCGGCGCAGGGCGGCGGGGGCCGGTCCGTGGATCTCGTCGATCTGCTGGTCGACACGGGTGGTGCGGGTGAGGCGGCTCTCCTCGCCCTCCTTGCCGTCGTCGGCCCGGCCGCCCGCGATGTACGCGGTGACGGCGTCGCGCTCGTCGGCCAGGGAGTGCGCCAGGGTGACGGCCTGCCGGTTCAGCTGGGAGAGGGTCACCAGCCGCTGGGACTCGGCCAGATCGGAGGAGGCGCCGAGCGCGGCGGGGGCGCCCGCCGCGATGACGGTGATCCCGACGACGGCGACCCCGGCGACCAGCCGGCTCCGTACCCGTACGGTCCGCTTCCCCGTCCGCTTACCGGTCCGCCGGTCGGCTCCCTGGTCCACGCCCTGAGCCGGAGGCGTCGCCCCGGAACCGTCGCGCGTGCTGCCCTGGCTCCGCGGCCGCTTCTTCTGCACCGGTGCTCGCAATCTTGACTCGTCCACCCTTGAAGCAGAGGTGACGCTCGGTCACGTAGAAGGCCCCCGCTCCTGGTACGGCTTCCGACCATTCCAGTGCTTTTGAGAGGGAGACGCGCATCAACCGCTCCGCCACTCGAACGAGTGAACATCACTCTTGAGTTGGCGAACAAGTCTCCCCAGACGCGCCCCTGACCATGCATAGGGCGTGGGGTGGAACTTCGGCGCCGCCTTTGGCAGGATGCCCGCCCGCACTCGCCCCGGAGCCCCGCACTCCGTGTACCGGGCCCGCGTTGACCTGCCGGTACGGCTGGAAACCGCTCCCGTGCGGGGCCGGTGAAGACCTCGTGCAGACTGGCCCCATGCGTCTCGAACTCGTCACCGTCCCCGGCGACCCCGAACGCCCCAACGAGGACTGGGTATCCGCCGCCCTCCCCGCGTCCGGCCAGGGGGGAGTGGCGGTGGTGCTCGACGGGGTGACACCGCCGCGGGGGGACGACGGTTGTGCGCACTCCGTCCCCTGGTTCACCGCCCGGCTGGGCGGCGCGCTGGTGGAACTGTCGGGTTCACGGCGAGATATGGACCTGGCCGAGATTCTGTCGTCGTCCATCCGGCGCACCGCCGACGCCCACCGGGCGACCTGTGACCTTTCTCACGCGCGTACGCCTCAGGCGACCGTGGCCCTGGCGCGTTGGAGCGAACACGCGATCGAGTACCTGGTCCTCTCCGATGCAGTGCTTCTGCTGGAGGCCCCGGACGGCACGGTCCGGGCGGTGGTGGACGACCGTCTCGACCGCCTGCCGCCGGGCTCGCTCTCCTCAGTGGCGGACGTGGACGCGCGGCTGCGGAACAAGGAGGGCGGCTTCTTCACGGCCGCCACCGACCCCGCGGTCTCCTCACGCGCGGTGACCGGCAGCGTCCCGGCCGCCGGGGTCCGTTCGCTGGCCGCGCTGACGGACGGGGCGGGCCGGTGGACGGAGCTGTTCCGGGAGGGCGACTGGGCGGCCGCCCTGGAGCTGCTGCGCAAGGAGGGGCCCCGGGGGCTGATCGACCGGGTACGGGAACTGGAGGAGGCCGACGCGGCCGCCGGGCGCGTACGGCTGCGGCGGGGCAAGACGCACGACGACGCGACGGCGGTGTTCGTGGAGCTGTAGGGGCCGGGAGGGCGGGGGCGCGCGCCCGGCGCCCGCCCCCCTGCACGGCCGGGCGTCACTCTCCGCTCGGCCGGATATCACTTCTGCGTACGGCCGGACGTCACCCCTCCGTGCGACCCGGGAGCCAGGTCACCGCCCGGTCCGGGAGCAAGGTCACTCCTCCGCGCGGGAGTTCAGCTGGTGCAGCAGCCGGGCCAGCTCGGCCACCTCCGCCCGGTCCCAGTCGGCCAGCTTGCGGACGTACCGCCCGCGCCGGGCGTCGCGGACGCTGCGGAAGCGGGCCAGGCCCTCGTCGGTCAGCCGGACGAGCCAGGCGCGGCCGTCCGCCGGATCGGGTTCGCGGGCGACCAGCCCGAGGTCCTCCAGAGCCCGCAGCTGACGGCTCATGGTGGCCTTGCCGACGCCGAAGTAGGCCGCCAGCTCGGTGGCCCGCTGCCGGCCCGCCGACTCCAGGCGGACGAGCAGCCCGTAGGCGGCGGGCTCCAGTTCGGGGTGGACCTCACGGGCCATCTCCCCCGAACTGGCCCGCGCCCGGCGCAGGAAGACCGCCAACTCGCGCTCCAGCGCCAGGAACTCGTGGTCCACACCAGTTCCGGCGGTCGCGTCCGGCTCCCGCGCGCTCTCGCTCCCGTGCACGTCAGTACCCCTCGTACGGTTTCCTGCCGATGAAAGTTTCTTCCACGGCCGGTCAACGCCGCAGTTGAGCCAGTATTTCGCAGGCGTAGACCAACGGCGGCGGCCAGACCCCCTTCCGTACGCCGGGTCTCCGTGCGTAGCGTCATGACCGGAACGTGTATCTGACATGAGCACGCCATATTGTACGACCGCACCTCACCCGCACTGCTGCGCGCGCACCCACACCCACCCCCGGCACCACCCACCCCCCGGAGGCACACCCATGCCCCTGAACCGCCACAGATCCGGCACCGGCCGCCGCTCGCGCCTCGCCGTCGGCGGCACCCTCCTCGCCGCCCTCGCCCTCCTCCTGACCCTGCCGGGCGCGGCCACCGCGGCCGACGCCGACGGCTCCGCCGCACCTCCCGCCCGGGGCACCGCCCGGATGGGCCAGGGCGTCATCGAGCACGACGGGCAGGGCGGGCTCCCGAGGGACTCCCGCGTCGTCCAGACCGAGGGGGTGGACGTCAGCAGCCACCAGGGCAACGTGGCCTGGCAGAGCCTGTGGAACAGCGGAGTGAAGTGGGCCTACGTGAAGGCCACCGAGGGGACGTACTACAAGAACCCGTACTTCGCGCAGCAGTACAACGGCTCGTACGCCATCGGCATGATCCGGGGCGCGTACCACTTCGCCACGCCCGACACGACGAGCGGCGCCGCGCAGGCGAACTACTTCGTGGACAACGGCGGCGGCTGGTCCCGGGACGGGAAGACCCTGCCGGGCGTGCTCGACATCGAGTGGAACCCGTACGGCGCCCAGTGCTACGGGCTCAGCCAGGCCGCGATGGCCAACTGGATCCGGGACTTCACCACCACCTACCGGGCGCGCACCGGCCGGGACGCGGTCATCTACACCGCGACGAGCTGGTGGAAGGAGTGCACGGGCAACAACGCGGGCTTCGGCGCGACCAACCCGCTCTGGGTGGCCCGCTACAACACGACGGTCGGTGAGTTGCCGGCCGGCTGGCCCGTCCACACGATGTGGCAGTACACCTCGACCGGCCCGATCGTCGGTGACCACAACCGCTTCAACGGCGCGCTGGACCGCGTCCAGGCGCTGGCCAACGGCTGAGGCCGAAGGCCTTCACTCCGACCCCGGTGCCCCTTCGCAGGTCACCGGGGTTTCGCGGTGCCCCGCACCCCCACTATGCACTCGGTGTATACGCACTATGTATAGTCCTCGGCGTACCGCACGCCTGTGCGGAGTTTTCCGCGCAGAGGAGTGGTGTCCGCCATGCCCAAGAAGATGTCCGTGCTCGGTGGCGGGTTGGCCGCCGCTCTGGTGGCGACGCTCACACTGGCGCTCACCGGCTGTTCGATGGAGACCACGGCTCCCGCCTCGGCCCGGCGGGACGCGGCTCCCGACGCCAAGGGTTCCTTCGGGCGGGCGGACTGCCGCAAGGCGAAGTGCATCGCCCTGACCTTCGACGCGGGGCCGGGCAAGGACACAGCGGAGCTGCTGGACATCCTGAAGGAGAAGAAGGTCTCCGCGACCTTCTTCCTGCTGGGCAGGAACCACGTCCTCAAGCACCCCGACACCGTGCGGCGCATCCAGGACGAGGGCCACGAGGTGGCCAACCACACCTGGACGCACAAGATCCTCACCGACGAGAAGCCGGAGGAGATACGGGCGGAGCTGGAGAAGACGCAGGAGGCGATCGAGAAGATCACCGGGAAGCGGCCCCGGCTGATGCGCCCGCCGCAGGGCCGCACCGACGACCAGGTCTCCGGGATCAGCAAGGAGCTGGGGCTCTCGCAGGTGCTGTGGAGCGCGACCGCCAAGGACTACTCGACGAACGACTCCGCGCTGATCACCCAGCGGATCCTGGACCAGGCGAGCAGGGACGGCATCATCCTGCTCCACGACATCTACAAGGGCACCGTGCCCGCCGTGCCGGGGATCATCGACGCGCTCCAGAAGGACGGCTACACCTTCGTGACCGTCCCGGAGCTGATGGCCCCGGCGGTGCCGGAGCCGGGCACGATCTACCGCCCGTGAGCACGGCCCGCCTGCCGTTGACGCGGAACGGCCCGCCCCCTCGACTCGGGAGCGGGCCGTCCGTACCGGCCGCGTACCTGATGCCGCGCCCGTCACTGCGTGGCGGTCAGGCCGCGGCCGGGATCCTCTCCTCCGCCGGGGCCGAGGCCGGGGCGAGGGCGATCTCCAGCACCTGGCGGACGTCGGTGACCGGGCGGACGTCCAGCTTCTCCAGCACCTCGGCCGGAACGTCGTCCAGGTCGGCCTCGTTGCGCTGCGGGATCACCACGGTGGTGATGCCCGCACGGTGGGCGGCCAGCAGCTTCTGCTTGACGCCGCCGATCGGCAGCACCCGCCCGGTCAGCGAGACCTCACCGGTCATCGCCACGTCCGTACGGACAAGGCGTCCGGAGAGCAGCGAGGCCAGCGCGGTCGTCAGCGTGATGCCCGCGCTCGGGCCGTCCTTGGGGACCGCGCCCGCCGGGAAGTGGACGTGTACGCCCCGGTCCTTGAGGTCACCGACCGGAAGCTCCAGCTCCGCGCCGTGCGAGCGGAGGAAGCTCAGCGCGATCTGGGCGGACTCCTTCATGACGTCCCCGAGCTGACCGGTCAGGGTCAGTCCGGAGGCCCCGGTCTCCGGGTCCGCGAGGGACGCCTCGACGAAGAGGACGTCACCGCCCGCCCCGGTCACCGCGAGCCCGGTGGCCACGCCCGGCACGGCGGTGCGGCGCTCGGCCGGGTCCTGGGCGGACTCGGGCACGTGGTGCGGGCGCCCGATCAGACCGCGCAGGTCCGCGTCGGTCACCGTGAACGGCAGCTCGCGGTCGCCCAGTTCGTGCTGGGCCGCGACCTTGCGGAGCAGCCGGGCGATGGACCGCTCCAGGTTCCGTACGCCCGCCTCGCGGGTGTACTCACCGGCCAGCTTGCGCAGCGCGGACTCCCCCAGGGTGACCTCGTCCTTCTCCAGGCCGGACCGCTCCAGCTGGCGCGGGAGGAGGTGGTCCCGGGCGATGACGACCTTCTCGTCCTCCGTGTAGCCGTCGAGGCGGACCAGCTCCATGCGGTCGAGCAGGGCCTCGGGGATGGCTTCGAGGACGTTGGCGGTGGCGAGGAAGACGACGTCGCTGAGGTCGAGTTCGACCTCCAGGTAGTGGTCACGGAAGGTGTGGTTCTGGGCCGGGTCGAGGACTTCGAGGAGAGCGGCGGCGGGGTCGCCCCGGAAGTCGGAGCCGACCTTGTCGATCTCGTCGAGCAGGACGACCGGGTTCATCGAACCGGCCTCCTTGATCGCCCGCACGATCCGGCCGGGGAGAGCACCCACGTACGTACGGCGGTGGCCGCGGATCTCCGCCTCGTCCCGGACCCCGCCGAGCGCGACCCGGACGAACTTGCGGCCCATGGCGTGCGCGACGGACTCCCCGAGCGAGGTCTTGCCGACGCCGGGCGGCCCGACGAGGGCGAGCACGGCACCACCACGGCGGCCGCCGACCACGCCCAGCCCCCGGTCGGCGCGCCGCTTGCGCACCGCGAGGTACTCGGTGATGCGCTCCTTCACGTCGGCCAGGCCCGCATGCTCGGCGTCCAGGACGGCCCGGGCGCCGCGGATGTCGTAGGCGTCCTCGGTGCGCTCGTCCCAGGGCAGTTCGAGGACGGTGTCCAGCCAGGTCCTGATCCAGGCGCCCTCGGGCGACTGGTCGCTGGCCCGCTCCAGCTTCTCGACCTCCTTGAGCGCGGCCGTCCGGACGTGCTCGGGCAGCTCGGCGGCCTCGACGCGGGCCCGGTAGTCGTCGGACTCGTCCTCCGGGTCGCCGTTGAGCTGGGACAGCTCCTTGCGTACGGCGTCGAGCTGGCGGCGCAGCAGGAACTCGCGCTGCTGCTTGTCGACGCCCTCCTGGACGTCCTTGGCGATGGACTCGGCCACGTCCTGCTCGGCGAGGTGCTCGCCGAGCCACTGGATGGCGAGCTTCAGCCGCGCGACCGGGTCCACGGTCTCCAGGAGCTGGACCTTCTGCGCGGTGGAGAGGAACGGGGAGTATCCGGAGTTGTCCGCGAGGGCGGAGATGTCGTCGATCTGCTGGACCCGGTCCACGACCTGCCAGGCGCCGCGCTTCTTCAGCCAGCTCGTGGCGAGCGCCTTGTACTCCTTGGCCAGCTCGGCAACGGACCCGGGCAGCGGATCGGGCACGACGACGTCGATCACGGTCCCCTCGACCCAGAGCGCCCGCCCCGGACCGCTGGTCCCGGCCCCGATCCGGACCCGGTCACGAGCCCTGATGAGCGCGCCGGGGTCCCCGTCGCTCAGGCGTCCGACCTGCTCGACGGTGCCGAGGACACCGGTCCCCGTGTACGTCCCGTCGATCCGCGGGACCAGCAGCACCTCGGGCTTGCCGCCCCCGGGACGGGCGGCGGCCTGCGCGGCCTCGACGGCGGCGCGCACCTCGGCGTCGGACAGGTCCAGCGGCACCACCATGCCGGGCAGGACGACCTCGTCGTCGAGCGGCAGCACGGGCAGGTCGATCGGTGTGAACGCCTTGGACTCGTTAGTCATGATCTCCCCTTCGGCAGGCAAGTTGAGCTATGTGCACTCAATGCTTGTGAGCCGCCGAATGTTCCCCTAGCGGTGTTCGCTGTGAGCGATCAGTCGGCAGGGTGCCCTCCGCGGGTGGCCCGCTGCCGTGCCGGCCTGCCTCGGCCGACCACCATCACACGAGCAGCGATGCCTTCAGGCGCAGCGCCAGCCCTCGCAGCAGAGGGTCGGTCGCGGAGCCGGCGCAATGGTCCACGAGTGCGCGGGCGTGAGCGAGACGGCGGTCGGCCCAGCGGCGGGAACCCGTAGACTCCGGCGCGCGCCCCGTCGGGGCGGGGCCGGATCGGCCGACCGTCAGATGCTCCACCAGGAACACTGCCCTGACCAGCGCGAACGCCTGGTAGGCCGGGAGCACGTCGGCAGCGGCGACCGTGTTCGGGTAGTACCCCAGGGCCTTGAGCTCGTCCAGGTACACCCGGCACAGAGCCTCCCGCTCAGGCCAGTCGCTCTCCTTCAGACTCAGTGCCGCGTGGTCCTCGATCAGCTGCGCCACCTCGTAGAGCAGAGGGAAGCATCCGTGCGGCTCCAGGTCGAGGGCCACCACGTCACCGGAGTCGGTGATCAACCAGTTCTCCGCATGGGCATCCCGGCCGGGTACCGACGCCGACGGCCACCGGGCGGCCGCCGCCCAGCTCTCCGCCAGCCCTTGGGCATCGGGGAGCGCGAGTCTCATGGCTCGCTTCTCCAGTTCGGCCGCCACGGCCGCCTGCGCGCGGGCCGCGTCCTCGGGGTCGCCCGGATCCGCGGTGCCGCTCGACCACACGTGAATGCGGGCCAGATACCGCAGAGCGTTGCCCACCTGCTCCCGCGGTGACCGCCTACGGCCTTCGTACGCCTCGGCGATGACGCCTGCGAGGCTGCGGCCCACTGCGCGACGGGAGGCGAGAACCGTGTCCGGGGACCGTTCGCGGTCATGGGAGAAGCCGGACGGCAACGCCACCAGGGCGAGCACCTCCGGCAGCCTCATCCAGCGGGGGGCGGCGGTGTCGTGCAGGTACTGCCTCAAGGAGGCGAGGTGGGACTGCTCGGCTTCCGCTTCGGCGCGGTAGGTCGGCTTCAGCACCAGGGTGGTGGAGAGAAGCCGGTGCGGGTCGTCGAGTACGAAGGTCTCCGACCGCCCGCCGAGCACCGTCCGGCGGAAGGGCTGCGAATACACCGCTGTCCGCACCGCCCTCTCATAGAACAGATCCTGGTCGCCGGCCCACACGGCGGCACGGAGCCGGTCCGTCTCCGCGTCCCCGGGTCGCGAGGGCGTGGTGGCCTCCGGCTCTTCCGGCGGCGCCACGACGGCCGGCGCAGCCGCCATGCCGGCGAGTTGCAGCAGAGGCCACGGCCAGTCGGGGGCCAGCCTGCATGCCTCCAGCGCCAGCTCGACCGCGGTCACGAACTCCTGCGGTCTGCGGCTCGACCGCCACAGCCGATAGTGGCCGGCGGCCGACACGCTGAGGTTCTCACGGGAACGGTCCCCCGTCTCGCGAGCCCGCGCCTTGTGCTCCAGCGCCGTGCGGAGGGCCTGCGCGTTCCCGGCGCGCGCCAGGCGGAGATAGGCGTCGCCCAGCATGCCCTGGACGTTGCCGACCGCATCCCCCGAGTTGCTGGTCTGCTCCAGCCAGTCGATCGCCTCACGGAGGTGGTCCCCGTCTTGGGTGAGGGTGCTCAGGCGCAGGCAGGTCTCGCCGAGATACCTGGTCACGTGCTCACGGACGAGCGGCTGCTCCGCCTGGGCAGCCGTCGTGAAAGGTACGCCGCCCTCTGCGGCCTCCTCATCGAGGCACGCCAGCAGGACTTCACGTGCCTCGTACAGCAGCATGACGGCGGACTCGGGGTCCCCCGTCTCCGCGAGGAGGACTTTGGCATGGTGAAACGCGGCCCTGCCAAGATCGAACTCGGCGCGTCGGCTGCGGACGGTCGACTCACGGACGGCGTCGCCGAAGTAGGTGTAGGAACGTGCGGCCGGGTTGTCGAACGGGGGTGGCTGAGGCTCTCCCGTCGCAGCACCGTCCGCCGCCCGCCATTGCCGGTCCAACTTGCCGAACAACATGCCCAGTTGGGTGGACAACCAGGGACGGTTCCCGGCCGAGCCCGTCTCCCGCAACGCATGGAGCGTTGTCAGTGTGGCGCGTAAGCGGTCGAGGTCGGCCGCGTCCGCCTGGGCGACAAGCAGCCGGGCGGCCCAGACGAGGGGGCGGACAGCCGGCGACTCGGTCGGCCCACAGGCCAGGAGAGCGTCGAGCCGGACCCGCAGCTCCACCGGATCGGGGACGGACCAGCCATCGGGATCCGACAGATCGTCGGACGATGCCTCTTTCAGCGGCCAGAGGGCCAGGACCGCGGTGGCACGCCACAGCTCGGCGGTGAACCGTTCCCTGGACTCACCGAGCCGGCCCGGACTGGCCACGCAGAGAAGATGGGCCTCCTGCGCGAGCACGTGGGCCGCGGCGAAGTCCTTGGCCCGGTACAGATGGAGGGCGTAGTCGACCAGAGCCGATGGGAACGCGGAGCCCTGGACCGGTGTGGCATGGGAGGCGCTCCAGCGCATGTCCTCGATCGCGGTGACGTAGTGGGCCTGAGCCTCGTCGAGACGCCTGAGCGCCTGCAGAGTACGGGCCACGCCCGCTCGGGCGACGCCCTGGTTGTGGCGCAGCATGACGAGCCGGAAGCCGTGTTCCCGGCCGGCGGCCCGGCCCTGCGCCTCCTGGAAGTGGCGAAGCGCCTCCTCATATGCCTCCAGCGCGGCGGTGCGGCGGGCGACGGCCGCGACTTCGTCGGAGATGTCCGGGAGCCCGGACTCGTCATCGGGTAAGGGAGAGCCGGATTCCCGGGACAGTTGCTCGCCCTCGAGGACCACGACCGACTGCGCCTTGCGCAGATACAGCTCACCTCGCGCGCACAGCCAGGGGAACGAGCCGGAGACGTGGGGCCGGGCCCGGGCGGCCAGCTCATCGGCCTCGGTCCACAGCGTGGGGAGCTCCGCCCGGTCCTGTGCCAGCCGGTGGAGTACCTCCAGGTGAAAGGCGAAATGCTCGGCGCTGGTATCGCCGCGCTGCTCGGCCAGGAGCAGATCGGCCCTCGCCCCGTGCAGCAGGGGGAGAGGGGACGGGTCCTGACGGGCGAGGATGAGACGAGTGACCCCGCGCATCCCGCGCCAGATCCTGCCTCCGGGCCCCTTGGCCAGGTAGGCGTCGTTCGGTTCGACGACGTCCCAGCAGCGCAGGGCCTCGGTGAGCAGGCGGAGAACGTCGCCCGAACCCGTGCTCATCAGTTCCTTGGACCACTGGTAGAGCGAGCCGGCCAGGTACAGGTGGACATGGCACCAGGTCGCCTTCCACCGCAGGTCGCCAAGGTGCGGCCGGAGCCGGGAAGGTCCGAGTCCGAACACGCCGCGCAGGGCGAGGCAGACGATGATGGCATCCTCGTCCGGAAGCTTGCTGTACGTCGCGTTCCAGACCTCCGCGGCGACGGTGACACCGGTGTCGGGATCGAGCAGCTTCGCGAAGACTCCTTCGCCGAAACAGGCCATGACCCGGCCGAGCAGATCCGGGGTGAGGTCGATGCCCAGGGCCGAGGCCTCGGCATACAGAAGGGACAGGGGGTCGTCCACGTGGTGTCACCTCTCAGCGCACGGGCTGGATGTCCTCGCGCACACGTCGGTCGCCAACGAGAAAAGCGGACTGGGGCAGGACCAGATGAGGTCCGGACCGGCCTCGCAGAATGTCCTGGCGGGTGGCACCCACCACCTGGGAGTCGCCCTGGGCCCGGGACAGGGTGACCAGGGCCGTGCGCAGCTCGTCGGCCTCGGGCCGGTCGCACAGGAGGTCGTACACCTCCATGAACCGGATCTGCCGGTACTGCTCGCCCGGGACGTCCCACGGCCCGTCGATCACCTTGCGGACCAGGGAGAACCTCACCGCCTGCGACAGGTGTGTCAGCTCGGGACGGCCGATCTCGCCGAGCTCCTCCGCGAGCTCGCGGCGCAGGCAGTCCGTCGAGTGCTCCCGGCCTGTGCCGCGGTGCAGCCACCGTGCGAAACCCGGCACCATGACGGCCGGAAGGAAGCCCCGCAGGTCGTGCTTCATGACGCCACGCGTGCGGCCTTCCGGATCGAACCGCAGCTTGTCGAGGCCGCGACGCTCCGAGTCGTGGTACTTCACAACCCCACCCGGCGGGCCGAACGATCCCGGCCGGGTGGGAGAGCCGAAGAGGACGTAGTGGTCCTCGTCCTGCACGCGTAACAGGACGGCCACCGAGACGCGGACCCTGCGGCGGGGGGTGAGCAGCAGGCGCAGCAGTCGCAGATGGTGCCGGTTGCGCATCAGCGTCCGGCCGATCCAGCCCAGCAGCGCCACGGCAACGCCGACCAAGATCTTTTCGATCATCAAGCCCCCCGTAAGACGATCGAAGCCGTCCCTCGCAGCCCCCGCTGCGGGCGGTCTCCGTATGTCCAGAGATTATGGCCCGAGGTTCTCACTGTGCAGCAGAATGGCCGATTCCCGGCCTGAACAGGTCACTTCGTCCCCGGGCTCGGAGCCCGGGGACGTCGGTGTGTTCCCCCGCACCGCCCTACCCCACCGCCACCCGGAAGTGGCAGTTGGTGCTGATCGCGGAGGTCGTCGTGCCGTCCGTGGTCCTGGCCCGCCACCCGTACGCGTGCCCGGCGACGAGCGGCGGGACGGTCAGCGTGACGGTTCCCCGGCCCACGACCTTGCCGCTCGCCGAGCCGGGCGTGCCCAGGGCGACGGGTTGGGGACGGGTGGGGTCGGTGTTGTCCCAGAGGCCGAACTCCGCCCAGACCTGCTTCGACGGGTCGGGGTGCGTGACGTGGACGGTGAGAGTGGGCGTACGGCTGGAGACCGTCCCGTAACCGCCCAGTGCCTGGCAGCCGGCGGGGCCGGTCGCGGAGGGCTGTGCGGCCCTGGCGGTGGGGGCGGTCAGGGTGCGGGCGTGAGTGAGGGCCTGGGCGGCCGTCATCGGGTGGTCGTACGTCTCCACGCTCCGGACCCGGCCGTCCCAGAAGGCGTTGTACCTGCCCTTGACGAGGTCCCGGCCGACGACGAACGGGCCGTTCGCCGCCCAGGTGGTGGTGTGCGGGGCGGTGCCCGCCGGGGCGCCGTCGACGTACAGCGTGAGGGTCTTCGCCTCGGCGTCGTGGACCCCCGTGAGACGGGTCCAGACCCCGGTGGCCGCCTGCGTACGGGAGATGGCCTGGTCGACGTTCCAGTCGGGGCCGTCGGCGCGGGGCATCCCGAAGCGCCAGGTGCGGTCCGGGGCGTTGTACCAGAGCATGGCGCCGCTGATGACCTCGCCGTCCTGGGCCAGGACCGCGGCGGTACCGGTTCCCGGGTCGGCCTTCGCCCAGGCCGAGACGGTGAAGCTGCGGCGGGTGTCCAGGACGGGTCCGGGGGTGGTGACCGTGCCGGACACGCCGTCGAGTTCGAGCGCCCCGCCCGGTTCGGTGCTCCAGGAGAAGCCTCCCGACGGGGTGCCGGTCAGGCCCCGGGAGCCGCCGGACGCGGTGCCGTCCATGCGCCAGTCGAGGGCCGGGCCGCCCTGGGTGGAGCCGTACACCGGGGCGTGGTCCGAGGTGCCGGTCGGGGTGCAGACGCGGGGCGTGGTGACGTTGTCGCAGGCGGGCTGGGCAGCGGGGGTGTAGTCGGCCTGGTCGGCCTTCTCCGTCCAGGAGTCGCAGCCGCTGAAGGCCTCCGTGGAGAAGAGGTAGTCGAGCCGGGCCGTGCCGTACCGGCTGTCGGTGATCGCCCCGGTCACCGGGTCCGTGCTCGCGGTGGCCGGGGAGAAGTGCGTCGGCTCGGCGACCGCGTCACCGGGGAAATAGGAGCGCTCGTCGCACTCGTACAGGGTGTCGTGGAGGGGCTGGAGCTTGGTCCGCAGACGGGTGTTGAAGTCACCGCCGACCACCACCGAGGGCAGGCCCGCGGCCATCTCCTTGATGACGCCGATCTGGTCGGCGTAGAGGCCGTCCGCCTCGGCCTGGGTCATCCGGCCCTGCCGGGCGGCCGCGTCGAAGTTGGCCACATGGGCCGTGCACAGGTGCGACTCCCAGCCGGCGGCGCCCACGCAGAGCGCCTGCGTACGGCTCTGCCCGGCGTCGACCGGGACCGGCATCGTACGGATGCGCTGCCAGTCGATCCGGCCCTTGACGCCGACGGCCACGCTGAGGGTGCCGGTCAGGCCGGCGCGGCAGTAGGACGAGCCCTGCGGGAACGCCGCGGTGGCCGGGCGCCACACCTCGGCCCAGCGGAAGGACCACTCCGGGCCCAGCGCGGTGGCGATCTCGTCCAGCTGGCTGGGGGCGCCGGAGCCGCTGTTCAGGCCGGGGACGAACGGGCCCGAGCAGACCTCCTGGAGCATGACCGCGTTGAGGTCGCGTGCCCGCACGACCTCCGCCACGGCCGCCGCCTTCGCCCTGGGGTCGTTGCGGTCCGGGCAGTACGCCCCGGTGCCCGGGGTCCCCCCGCCCGCCTCGCCGCAGATGTTCCAGGTCATGGCCCGCACGGAGGGCCGGGTGTGGGCGTCGGTGGCCGGCGGCCCGGTCACGGCGAGGGCCCGGTCCGGGAGCACGGCGGTCCCGAGCAGGACGGCTGCCAGGAGGACGACGAACGTTCTTATGTGCCGTCGCGCGTACGGCCGGTGTGCGTGCGGTCTCAAGGCGCATCCCTCTCATGGGACTTCTCGTAGGGCTTCTCACAGGAGACGGACTCGCATGAGAGGGCGTGGTGAAGATCAAAGCAGCTGGGGCCACAGAAGTCGCGCTCCTAAGATCGGGCCCATGGAGCCCCGTACCGACACCACCGCTACCTACACCTGCGCCATGATTCCCCCCGCCCCCGCACCCTCGACCGCCGAGAAGGCCCCTACGGCGAGGTCGTCCTGCGGGAGCGCGGAGAGCACTTCGAGATCATCGCCAACGGCTGCTTCCTGATGGACACCTCCGACGGGCGCTCCGAGCGGCTGCTGATCGACGCGGCCCTGGCCGCCCTGCCCGCCGGGCGGACCGGCCCCTCCGTGCTGATCGGCGGGCTCGGGGTGGGCTTCTCGCTGGTGCGGGCGGCCGAGGAGGAGCGGTGGGGGCGGATCGCGGTCGTGGAGCGGGAGCAGGCGATCGTGGACTGGCACCGGCGGGGGCCGCTGGACCGGATCTCGTGGGCGGCGCTGGCCGATACCCGGACCGAGGTGCTGCACACGGATCTGCTCGACCACCTCCGTACCACCACGGAGCGTTACGACGCGCTCTGCCTGGACATCGACAACGGGCCGGACTGGACCGTCACGGAGGAGAACGGGAGCCTCTACTCCCCCACCGGGCTGGCCCGCTGTCTCGACCGGCTGACCCCGGGCGGGGTGCTCGCGGTCTGGTCCGCGCAGCCGTCGGCGGAGTTCGAACAGGCTTTGCGGAATGCCGGGTTCACCAGAGTTAGGACCGAAGAAGTGGCTGTTGCCCGAGGTGTGCCCGACGTGGTCCATCTCGCATCGAAGGCTTCCTGAAGGGGCTGCGGAACCCCCTGGCGGTATGCACGGTCCGGCGGTGAGGCGGGCATCGCGGCACAAGGCCGACGATCCGCCGCCCCGCCGGAGCCGGGCACATACCCTCGGCAGAACACCCTGCGTAGCCGAGAGCCCTCCGCTGCCTTTACGCTGCTGACCGGCACACAGGGATCACCCACGAAATCCACGAGCGAAGACCGTGCCTCGCAGGGGTTCGCCCCCCCGCGAGAACGGGCAGGGGCGGGGCGATGGAACAGACACACACCACCCACAACGGCGTCGCGGCCACCCCGGGGGCCCAGCGCCGGGTGCTGGTCGTCGAGGACGACGCCACGATCGTCGACGCTATTGCCGCCCGGCTGCGGGCGGAAGGCTTCCTGGTGCAGACCGCACTGGACGGGCCCGCGGCCGTGGACGCCGCCGAGGCCTGGCAGCCCGATCTGATGGTGCTCGACATCATGCTCCCGGGCTTCGACGGCCTGGAGGTCTGCCGCCGGGTGCAGGCGCAGCGCCCGGTGCCGGTGCTGATGCTGACCGCGCGCGACGACGAGACCGACATGCTGGTCGGGCTCGGGGTCGGCGCCGACGACTACATGACCAAGCCGTTCTCCATGCGGGAGCTGGCCGCCCGGGTGCACGTCCTGCTCCGCCGGGTGGAGCGCGCCGCGCTCGCCGCCGTGACTCCGAAGAGCGGGATGCTGCGCCTCGGTGAGCTGGAGATCGACCACGCGCAGCGCCGGGTGCGGGTGCGGGCGGAGGACGTCCACCTCACGCCGACCGAGTTCGACCTGCTGGTCTGCCTGGCCAACACCCCGCGCGCGGTGCTCTCCCGGGAGCAGCTGCTGGCCGAGGTCTGGGACTGGGCGGACGCCTCCGGGACCCGTACGGTCGACAGCCACATCAAGGCGCTCCGCCGGAAGATCGGCGCCGAGCGGATCCGTACGGTGCACGGCGTGGGGTACGCCCTGGAGACCCCGGCTCCATGACCCGGCCAGGGTCGGGGATGCGGCCCTTCTCCATCAAGGCCAAGCTGGGCACGCTCGTCGTGGTGTCGGTGTTCATCACGACGGGGCTGCTGATCGTGGCCCTGCGGACCCGGACCGAGTTCCAGTTCATCACCGTCTTCTCGGTGATCGCGACGCTGCTGATCACCCAGTTCGTGGCGCACGGGCTGACCGCGCCGCTGGACGAGATGCGGGCGGTGGCCCGGTCCATCTCGCACGGCGACTACACGCGCCGGGTGAGCGGGGCCGGGCGGCGGGACGAGCTGGGCGACCTGGCCCAGACGATCAACCGCATGGCGGACGACCTGGAGGCGGAGGACCGGCACCGGAAGGAGCTGGTCGCCAATGTCAGCCACGAGCTGCGTACGCCCATCGCCGCCCTGCGGGCCGTGCTGGAGAACGTGGTGGACGGGGTGTCCGCCGCCGATCCGGAGACGATGCATACGGCCCTGAAGCAGACCGAGCGGCTCGGCCGGCTTGTGGAGACGCTGCTGGACCTGTCCCGGCTGGACAACGGGGTGGTGACGCTCAAGGCCCGCCGTTTCGAGGTGTGGCCGTATCTTTCGGGCGTACTGAAAGAAGCCAATCTCGCCGCCTCCCAGCGCCGGCTGTCGTCGGGGTCGGGCAACCACTCCCGTACGGATGTCCACCTCCACCTGGACGTCTCGCCGCCGGAGCTCACCGCGCACGCGGACGCCGAGCGGCTGCACCAGGTGGTGGCCAACCTCATCGACAACGCGGTCAAGCACAGCCCGCCGCACGGCCGGGTGACGGTGCTGGCCCGGCGCGGCCCCTACCCGGAGTCGCTGGTCCTGGAGGTCATCGACGAGGGCCCCGGCATCCCGGAGGCGGAGCGGTACCGGGTCTTCGAGCGGTTCAACCGGGGCCAGGCCCCCTCGCCGCACGGTCCGGGCAGCGACGGCGGTACGGGACTGGGGCTGGCGATCGCCCGCTGGGCGGTCGATCTCCACGGCGGCCGGATCGGGGTGGCCGAATCCGCTCGGGGCTGCCGCATCCAGGTCACACTTCCGGGGCTGTCCGAGCGACGCGATTGACGATGCGGTTGACATAGGGTTCGAACCGGGAGGGCGCTTCACCCGTGTCCTCCTGGAAGGGGATCCCCGTGGGGAGCCCCGGCGGGATACGGTCTCAGGACCGTATCCACGGTCCTGCGTACCCGAAGTGCAGTGGAACCTCGCTTGTTTCCCGCCATTTCCTGCGCCGAAACCCGCGTTGCGATGTGATGTGCACGACGAAGCACCGGCCCGGCCTGCAAGGAACGGTTTGGGGGGCGTAGCCTTGATTTCCGCTGTCCATCACCTTGTGAAGCGGAAGAGGGCGGTTGCCGCCGTGTCGTCTCAGTCCCCCAGTAACTCGAGCATCTCGACCGACCAAGCCAGCCCGGGTACCGACCCGGCCGCCGCTTTCGGCGCCAATGAGTGGCTCGTCGACGAGATCTACCAGCAGTACCTCCAGGATCCCAGTTCGGTCGATCGCGCCTGGTGGGACTTCTTCGCCGACTACAAGCCGGGTTCCTCCGGCACGGCGGACAAGCCCGCTCCCGGCGCCGCAGCCTCGGGGGCTGCGGCAAGCCAGGCCCCGGCCGCCACCACCCCAGCGCAGCCCGCGGCCCCGGCCGCCGCCGCTCCGGCCCCGGCGAAGCCCGCCGCCGCTGCCCCGGCAGCCCCGGCACCGGCCAAGGCCGCCCCGGCCGCGGCTCCGGCGAAGCCCGCGGCGGCCAAGCCCGCCGCCGCGCCCGCCAAGCCGAAGGCCAAGGCGGACGAGGCCACCGAGGCCCCGGCAGGCCCGGAGTACGTGACGCTGCGCGGCCCCTCCGCCGCCGTCGCGAAGAACATGAACGCCTCGCTGGAGCTGCCGACGGCCACGTCCGTCCGCGCGGTCCCGGTGAAGCTGCTCTTCGACAACCGCATCGTCATCAACAACCACCTCAAGCGCGCCCGCGGCGGGAAGATCTCCTTCACCCACCTCATCGGGTACGCGATGGTCCAGGCCCTCAAGGCCATGCCGTCGATGAACTACTCCTTCGCGGAGAAGGACGGCAAGCCCACCCTGGTCAAGCCGGACCACGTCAACCTGGGTCTGGCCATCGACCTGGTGAAGCCGAACGGCGACCGCCAGCTGGTCGTCGCGGCCATCAAGAAGGCCGAGACGCTCAACTTCTTCGAGTTCTGGCAGGCGTACGAGGACATCGTCCGGCGCGCCCGCATCGGCAAGCTCGGCATGGACGACTTCACCGGCGTCACCGCCTCGCTGACCAACCCCGGCGGCATCGGCACCGTCCACTCGGTGCCCCGCCTGATGCCCGGACAGGGCCTCATCATGGGCGTCGGCGCGATGGACTACCCGGCGGAGTTCCAGGGCACCTCCCAGGACACCCTGAACAAGCTCGGCATCTCGAAGGTCATGACGCTCACGTCGACCTACGACCACCGGGTCATCCAGGGCGCCGCCTCCGGCGAGTTCCTGCGGGTCGTCTCGCAGCTCCTGCTCGGCCAGAACGACTTCTACGACGAGATCTTCAAGGCCCTGCGCATCCCGTACGAGCCGGTCCGCTGGCTCACGGACATCGACGCGTCGCACGACAGCGACGTGACGAAGGCCGCGCGGGTCTTCGAGCTGATCCACTCCTACCGGGTCCGCGGCCACGTCATGGCCGACACCGACCCGCTGGAGTACCGCCAGCGCAAGCACCCCGACCTCGACATCACCGAGCACGGCCTCACCCTGTGGGACCTGGAGCGGGACTTCGCGGTCGGCGGGTTCGCCGGCAAGTCGATGATGAAGCTCCGCGACATCCTCGGCGTGCTGCGTGAGTCGTACTGCCGCACCACCGGCATCGAGTTCATGCACATCCAGGACCCGAAGCAGCGCAAGTGGCTCCAGGACCGGGTGGAGCGGCCCCGCGCCCAGCAGCCCGAGCGCGAGGAGCAGCTGCGCATCCTGCGCCGGCTGAACGCGGCCGAGGCGTTCGAGACCTTCCTGCAGACCAAGTACGTCGGTCAGAAGCGGTTCTCGCTGGAGGGCGGCGAGTCCGTCATCCCGCTGCTCGACGCGGTCATCGACTCCGCCGCCGAGGCCCGCCTCGACGAGGTCGTCATCGGCATGGCCCACCGCGGCCGCCTCAACGTGCTGGCGAACATCGTCGGCAAGTCGTACGCGCAGATCTTCCGCGAGTTCGAGGGCAATCTCGACCCGCGCTCGATGCACGGCTCCGGCGACGTCAAGTACCACCTGGGCGCCGAGGGCACCTTCACCGGTCTGGACGGCGAGCAGATCAAGGTCTCGCTGGCCGCCAACCCCTCGCACCTGGAGGCGGTCGACCCGGTCCTGGAGGGCATCGCCCGCGCCAAGCAGGACATCATCAACAAGGGCGGCACGGACTTCACGGTCCTGCCCGTCGCGCTCCACGGCGACGCGGCCTTCGCGGGCCAGGGCGTCGTCGCCGAGACGCTCAACATGTCGCAGCTGCGCGGCTACCGCACCGGCGGCACCGTGCACGTGGTGATCAACAACCAGGTCGGCTTCACCGCCGCCCCGGAGTCCTCGCGCTCCTCGATGTACGCCACCGACGTGGCGCGCATGATCGAGGCGCCGATCATCCACGTCAACGGTGACGACCCGGAGGCCGTGGTCCGTGTCGCGCGGCTCGCCTTCGAGTTCCGGCAGGCGTTCAACAAGGACGTCGTCATCGACCTCATCTGCTACCGCCGCCGCGGTCACAACGAGGGCGACAACCCGGAGTTCACCAACCCGCAGATGTACACCCTGATCGACAAGAAGCGCTCGGTGCGCAAGCTCTACACCGAGTCCCTCATCGGTCGCGGCGACATCACGCTGGAAGAGGCCGAGCAGGCGCTCCAGGACTTCCAGGGCCAGCTGGAGAAGGTCTTCGCCGAGGTCCGCGAGGCCACCTCGCAGCCGGCCGCCCCGCACGTCCCGGAGCCGCAGGCCGCGTTCCCGGTGGCCGTGGACACGGCGGTCTCCGCCGAGGTCATCAAGCGGATCGCCGAGTCCCAGGTCAACATCCCCGAGACGATCACCGTCCACCCCCGTCTGATGCCGCAGATGCAGCGTCGCGCGGCCTCGGTGGAGAACGGCACGATCGACTGGGGCATGGGCGAGACCCTGGCCATCGGCTCGCTGCTGATGGAGGGCACCCCGGTCCGGCTCGCCGGCCAGGACAGCCGCCGCGGCACCTTCGGCCAGCGCCACGCGGTCCTGGTGGACCAGGTCACCGGCGAGGACTACACCCCGCTGCTCTACCTCACCGAGGACCAGGCCCGGTACAACGTCTACGACTCGCTGCTCAGCGAGTACGCGGCGATGGGCTTCGAGTACGGCTACTCGCTGGCCCGCCCGGAGTCGCTGGTCATCTGGGAGGCCCAGTTCGGTGACTTCGTCAACGGCGCGCAGACCGTCGTGGACGAGTTCATCTCCTCGGCCGAGCAGAAGTGGGGCCAGACCTCCGGCGTCACGCTGCTGCTGCCGCACGGCTACGAGGGCCAGGGCCCGGACCACAGCTCCGCCCGCCCGGAGCGCTTCCTCCAGATGTGCGCGCAGGACAACATGACGGTCGCGATGCCGACCCTCCCCTCGAACTACTTCCACCTGCTGCGCTGGCAGGTGCACAACCCGCACCACAAGCCGCTCATCGTCTTCACCCCGAAGTCGATGCTGCGTCTGAAGGCGGCGGCGTCGAAGATCGAGGAGTTCACCAGCGGCGGCTTCCGTCCGGTGATCGGCGACGACACCGTCAAGGCGGAGGACGTCCGCAAGGTCGTCTTCGTCTCGGGCAAGCTCTTCTACGACCTGGACGCCGAGCGGGAGAAGCGCGGCGACACGGAGACCGCGCTCATCCGGCTGGAGCGGCTGTACCCGCTGCCGGGTGCGGAGATCCAGGCCGAGATCGCCAAGTACCCGAACGCCGAGAAGTACCTGTGGGCCCAGGAGGAGCCGGCCAACCAGGGTGCGTGGCCGTTCATCGCGCTCAACCTGATCGACCACCTGGACCTGGCCGTCGGCGCGGACGTGCCGCACGGCGAGCGCCTGCGCCGCATCTCGCGGCCGCACGGCTCGTCCCCGGCGGTCGGCTCGGCCAAGCGTCACCAGGCGGAGCAGACGCAGCTGGTCAACGAGGTCTTCGAAGCCTGAGGACCGCAGAACTGAACACCCCGGGGACCCGGTTCCGCGCTTGTCGCGGGGCCGGGTCCCCGGCGTTTCCCCGCTGGATATCCTTCTCCCATGTACTTCACGGACCGTGGCATCGAGGAACTGGAGAAGCGGCGCGGCGAGGAGGAGGTCACCTTCGAGTGGCTGGCCGAGCAGCTGCGTACGTTCGTCGATCTCAACCCCGACTTCGAGGTGCCGGTCGAGCGCCTGGCGACCTGGCTGGCCCGGCTGGACGACGAGGACGACGAGGACGCGTGAGCCCGAGGGGCCCGGGCCCGCGGCCGGTCAGCGCGTCTCCGTAGCCGCCCTGGCCCGGTGGTACGCGAGCCCGAGCGCGCCCTGCGCCAGCAGCAGGGCCCCGGCGGTCGCCCAGCCTCCGCTGCGCCGGCGGGCGCCCCAGAGCAGCAGCGGGAGCCCGGCCGCGAGCTGGGCGGCGGCGATGGCCCGGGCCCGGGGGCCGCGCACCCAGGGGCCGAGGCTGCTGCTCTCGACCGCGTCGAGTTCGGCCCGTACGGCATCGCGCCACCCCGCCCACTCGACGCGCTCCGCCCCGCGCTGCACCGCCGCGACGCTGCGCAGCCGGTCGGCGCTCTCCCCCGGGCCGAGCCCGGCGGGCAGGGTGAGCCCCGTCCGGGTCAGGACCGCGAGCAGCCCGCGCAGCCGGGCCTCGGCGTCCGCGTCCGGGTCGGGCCGGGTCAGCTCCTCCAGCGCCTGGAGGTCCAGTACGGGGTCGAGCCCGAGGCGGGCCGCGAAGGTGCGCATCGCCTCGTCCTCGCCCACCGGGGTGCCGTCGGCCAGCCAGATGTAGCCGACCGTGCGGCGGAATCCGGCGGCGAGGGTGTAGCCGGCCCGGTCGGCGTCCCACCACAGGGCGAGCACCGGCCAGGGGGAGCCGACGGCCAGGGCGGTGGCCCAGCCGCCGAGGACCCGGTCGACCGGCTCGGGATCGCCGCCGGAGGGTCCGGTGCCCCGCCAGGGCTTCCCCTCCGGTACGAGAACGCTCCACTCCTCGCCCGCGCGCGTCAGCAGCATCTGCTCGCGCAGCAGGTGGGCGAGTGGCCGTACGGTCTCGGGGTCGGCACGGCACAGCAGGAGCGCCCCGGTGGATGTCGCGTTCATAGGCCACACGCTAGGGCAATTTGCCCATGTTTGATGCCTTTTGATCACCTGAGGTGCCCGTCGACGACGCTTGACTTCCCCCATCCGCGATATATCGTGTTGTTCACGAGACGCGATATGTTGCGTCGTGATCCTCTCCGGGAGGTCCCATCCATGGCTGTGTCGAAGCGGACCGTCGCCGAGCCGCAGAAGCTCGCCTTCGACGACCCGGTGACCGCCCTTCAGGTACGCGTCGTCGGCGGCACGGTCAACGTGGTCGGGACCGACGAGCCGGGCGCCCGGCTGGAGGTCTCCGCCGTCGAGGGCCCGCCGCTCCTGGTGACGTACGAGAACGGCCGACTGACCGTGGCGTACGAGGACCTCCCCTGGCAGGACCTCCTGCGCTGGCTCGACCCCGGCGGGCGCCGCCGCAGCGCGGTCGTCTCGCTCACCGTGCCCGCCGCCGCCTCGGTGGAGGTCGGCGTGGTCGGGGCGGGGGCCGTCGTCTCCGGGATCGAGGGGCGCACCGACGTACGGGGCGTCACCGGGGACATCACCCTGGTCGGGCTGAGCGGGGCGGTCCGCGGGGACTCCGTGTCGGGCAGCCTGGAGGCCCAGGGCGTCACCGGGGACCTGCGCTTCCACTCGGTGGCCGGGGACCTGACGGTGGTGGACGGGGCGGGCACCTCGGTCCGGGCCGAGTCGATCAGCGGGGACATGGTGCTGGACGTCGAGCCTTCGGCCGCCGCCTCGGACCGGCCCACCGACATCCGGCTCACCACGGTCTCCGGCGAGATCGCGATCCGGCTGCCGCACCCGGCGGACGCCCGCGTCGAGGCGAACACCGCGAGCGGGGCCGTCTCCAACGCCTTCGAGGACCTGCGGGTCGGCGGGCAGTGGGGCGCGAAGAAGATCACCGGCACGCTGGGCGCCGGGACCGGGACCCTGAAGGCGACGACCGTCTCCGGTTCGATCGCCCTGCTGCGCAGGCCCCCGGCCGAGGAGGCCGCCCACGGTGCCGAGCCGACCGGAAAGGTTCTCTGACATGGCCCCCGTATTCGCGCACGGCCGACTGCGCCTGTATCTGCTCAAGCTCCTGGACGAGGCCCCGCGCCACGGCTACGAGGTGATCCGGCTGCTGGAGGAGCGCTTCCAGGGCCTGTACGCCCCCTCCGCCGGTACGGTCTACCCCCGGCTGGCCAAGCTGGAGGCCGAGGGCCTGGTCACCCACGCCACCGAGGGCGGCCGCAAGGTCTACTCGATCACCGACGCCGGACGCGAGGAGCTGGCGGGCCGCAGCGGTGAACTGGCCGATCTGGAGCTGGAGATCCGCGACTCCCTCGCCGAACTGGCCGCCGAGATCCGCGACGACGTGCGCGGGGCCGCGGGCCGGCTCCGCAGCGACATGCGGGCGGCCGCCTCCGAGTCCCGTACGGACCGGGACAAGCAGTCCTCCCCCTTCGGGGACCTGGGCGACTTCGGGGACTTCGGCAACCTGGGCGACCTCGCGGACAGCAAGGCGTGGCGCGCGGCCAAGGAGGAGGTGCGCCGGGCCAAGGAGGAGTGGCAGGAGCAGGCGCGCCGGGCGAAGGACGAGTCCCGCCGGGCCCGCGAGGAGGCCCAGCAGGCCCGCCGCCAGGCCAAGGAGGCCCAGGACCGGGCGCGTGAGCAGATGCGGGACGCCGCCCGTCAGGTGCAGGAGCACTTCGCCCGGGGCGACTGGCCCTCCGGCGTACGGGAGGGCCTGGCCGAGATCACCGGCCAGCTCGGCGGCTTCGCCCGCTCGGGCGGCTGGTCCACGTTCGGCAGGCCCTGGTCCGCCGACGCGGAGGTGGCCGACGAGACCGGAGCACCCGAGACCGTCCACGCCTCCGACTGGGCCGAGGACGTCCCGGCCACGGACGACCCGGCCCGCGACCTGGACCGCCTGCTGGACCGGTTCCGCGACACGGTCCGGGACGCGGCCCGCGACCACGGCGTGACGGACGCCCAGCTGACCGAGGCCCGCCACCACCTGGGCGCGGCGGCGACCCGCATCGAGGCGCTGCTGGCCCCGCCGGAGACGGACGGGAAGAAGAAGGACGGCTGAGGACACGACTGGGGGCGGGGCCTGTTCCGTACGGGCCCCGCCCCTTTCGCGTTTCGCGCGCCGGTACCGCCGGGGCGCCCGCCCCGCCCCCTCACCCCGCCTTCGCGTGCCCCCGCCCGTCGGCCTCCGGCCCGTACAGCGCGCGGTGGACGGTGGCGTAGGTCGCTCCGTGCTCCGCGAGGACGTCGGCGGTGGTGCCGGGGGTGGCGGTGAGGGCGAGCAGGAGGTGTTCCTCGCCGATGGAGCGGTCGCCGCGGCCCAGGGCGATGCGGAGCGACTTCTCCAGGATGGCCCTGGCCCCCGGGGCGAAGGGGCGGTGCCCCGACCACCACCGGCGGCCGGTGCGGCCGGCGGCGAGGGCGCCCTCGCCGTGGGCCCCTTCGACGCGGGAGACGACCGCCCCGATGTCGATGCCGATCTCCGCGAGGGCCTCGGTGTCGGCCCGGGTGAGCCCGCCCCGGCGGCGGGCCTCGGTGAAGGCGGCCTCCAGCGAGGCGCGGCGGCGGGGCAGGCCGAGGGAGGCGAGGGCGAAGGAGGCCCGGCTGCCGTCCTGTTCCAGCAGCGCGAGCAGGAGGTGTTCCTCGGTGACCGACGCGGCCCCGGCGCGCTCCGCCTGCGCCACGGCCCCCTTGACGGTCGCGCGGGCCCCTCGGGTGAACCGTTCGAACATCAGCGCCTCCCGTACTTCTTGTGCACGGCCTGCCGGCTGACGCCCAGCTCGGCGGCGATCTCCTGCCAGGACCAGCCCTGGACGCGGGCACTGCGCACCTGCACGGCTTCGAGCTGCTCCAGCAGCCGCCGCAGCGCGGCCACCGCCCGCAGTCCGACGCGCGGGTCGCGGTCACCGGCGCGGGCGGCCAGATCCGTTGCTTCGGTCATGGCGTCAATCTACATTGACATCACCCTTCCGTCAATCAAAGTTGACAACATCGTCGGCCAGCCGGGCGTGCCGCTCGATGTCGTACCGGGTGCGGCCGTAGCGCAGCCTGCTCCGCTCGATTCCCTCGGTCGCGAACCCGGCCCGCCGGGCGACCCGGCAGGAGGCGTGGTTGTCGGTACGGTGGCCCAGCTCCAGCCGGTACAGCCCCTGCTTGCGGAACGCCCAGCGCGCCACCGCCCGTACGCCCGCGGAGGCGACCCCCTGGCCGCGGGCGCTCTCCGTGGTCCAGTAGGAGACCCAGGCCGTGTCATGGGTCCGGTTGATGTCCTGGAGGGCCACACAGCCGAGCGCCTCGCCCTTCTCCCCCACGACGGCCCAGGAGTAGTCGGTCCGGGCCCCGCGCTCCCGCGCACGTTCCGCGATCCAGACCAGCGCGCCCGCGAGGTCGAAGACGGGCCGGTCCGTCTGGCGGCCCATCTCGTCCGGCTCGAAGGCACGGAGGACGGCGGGGGCGTCGGCGGGGAGCCAGGGACGGAGCAGAAACCCTTCAGGGGCGGTCAGTTCATCCATGCGGTCCAGCCTCCCGCACGGTGACCACCACCTCCGATCCGGGCCACGCCAGGACGGCCACCCGGCCGCCGTACGGTGCCCTGCCGACGACATGGGCGGCCCGCCCGGTGACGGAGACCCGCCAGCCCTTGGCGGAGGGCGGCAGCGACAGTTCCGTGACGCCGGGGCGGGCGGCCGCCCGGTAGGCGAGGCGGTAGGAGCGGCCGTCCGCGTCGTACGCGTCGGAGCGGACCGTGCCCGCGACGGCGGGGGCGTACGGGGTCGCCGTCCGCTCCTTGTTCGTACGGAAGCGGCCCCGCTCGTCCACCGCGCAGTAGCCGCCGCCGTAGCACCAGACGTACCCGGCCCAGCCGGAGCTGTAGCGGTTCAGGGAGGCGACGGCCTCGCGGTAGAAACGGCCCATGTTCGGGAGGGAGTTGTTGAGCGGGCCCCACTCCCCCACGACCACGGGCATCCCGTACCGGGCCGGATAGGCGGTGACGGCGGCCTCGTACGCCTCGATCCACCCCGCGTCCGGGTCGTAGTCGGCGCCCGCCTCCATGGCGGTGTTGTAGAAGTGCGGGGCGTACACGGTCCGGCTGTCATGGATCCGGCCGAGGCCGGTGGGCACGCCCTCCCCGACGATCGGGGTCGGCTCGACGAAGAGCCAGGTGGAGCGGTCCTTGGCGCGGACGGCACGGGCGAGCCGGTTGTACATCGGGGTGAGGTGCTGGGCCTCGATGCGGCGGGCGGCGGTCGCCAGGTCCTCGCCCTCGCGCAGCTCCCCCATCGGCTCGTTGATCAGGTCGTAGCCGATGACGGCCGGGTGGCCGCGGAAGCGTTCCGCCAGGACCTGCCACATGGCGGCCTGGGCGCGTTGCAGGTCGGGATCCTCGTAGAGGTGGGTGAAGGCCCGCTGGACGGCGGGCTGGAAGTACTCGGAGAACCAGTCGTCGGGGTTGGGGGTGAACGGCAGCCCGTCGGTCCTGGTGGCCCACTCCGGGATGCCCCGGTGGCCGAACGCGGGCCCGAAGACGTCCTGGTGGGCGTCGATGAGGACGTGGATGCGGTGCTGGTGGGCCCAGCCCAGGATGCGTTCGATCTTCCGGAGGTAGCGCTCGCTGTACTGCCCGCGCCGGGGCTCCAGGTCGTCCCAGAAGACCAGCAGCCGGGCGAAGTTGAACCCGTTGGCGCGCAGGTCGCGGAAGTGGCGCTCGGTGATGGCGCCGAGCGCGGCCTCGCCCCGGTTCGCCTTGTCCTCGACGTTCCAGCCGCGCAGGGTGAGGGTGCGGCCCCGGCTGTCGGTGAGGGGCGGGATGGCGCGTTCGTACGTCGACGGGCCGGCGGCCCGGGTGGATACGGGGTGCGCCGAGGCGGCGGGAGCGAGGGCCCCCGCCGCCAGGACGGACGCGACGACAAGTGCTATGAGTACTCTGCCCATACGCATGGGCGGCATCCCATCAGCAAAGCTGACACTTGTTCAAGTATGGTGCGGCGGTGAATTCCGGGGGCTACTCCGTCGGCCGGAGCACGATCTTCCCGAACTGCTCGCCGTCGGCCAGCCGCTGGAACCCCTCACGGGCCCGGTCCAGCGGCAGCACCTCGTCGATGACCGGCGGCACGCCGGTGGTGGCGCAGAACGCGAGCAGGTCCTCCAGTTCGTCCTTGGTCCCCATGGTGGAGCCGACGACCTTCAGCTCCAGGAAGAAGATCCGGGTCAGCTCGGCGTGCGAGGGGCGGTCGCCGCTGGTGGCCCCGGAGATGACGAGGGTGCCGCCGGGGCGGAGCGACTTCACGGAGTGCGACCAGGTGGCGGCCCCGACGGTCTCGATGACGGCGTCCACCCGCTGCGGGAGCCGCGCCCCGGGCTCGTACGCCTCCAGGGCGCCCAGCTCCACCGCCCGCTTGCGCCGGGTCTCGTCGCGGCTGGTGGCGAAGACCCGGAGCCCGGCGGCCTTCCCGAGCACGATCGCGGCGGTCGCGACCCCGCCGCCCGCACCCTGGACGAGCACGGAGTCCCCGGGCCGGACACCGGCGTTGGTGAAGAGCATCCGGTACGCGGTGAGCCAGGCGGTCGGCAGACAGGCGGCCTCCTCGAAGGAGAGCCCGGCCGGCTTGGGCAGCACGTTCCAGGTGGGGACGGAGACCTGCTCGGCGAAGGTGCCCTGATAGCGCTCGGTGAGGATGGAGCGCGGCTCCTTCGGCCCGACACCGTGGCCCGACTGGCCGATGACGGAGTGCAGGACGACCTCGTTGCCGTCCTCGTCGACGCCCGCGGCGTCACAGCCGAGGATCATCGGCAGCCGGTCCTGCGAGAGCCCCACGCCCCGCAGCGACCAGAGGTCGTGGTGGTTGAGGGAGGCGGCCCGGACGGTGACGGTGCTCCACCCGGCACGCTTTTCCGGAGCCGGGCGTTCACCCAGCTCAAGTCCGTCGAGGGGCTGGTCGGGGTCGATACGGGCTGCGTAGGCGGCGAACATGGCTAGACGATAGGCGGGGCGGGGCGACGGCGTAACCGCATCCGCGTGTGACGCACACCAAGCTGCCCGCTCGATCCCCCGGTGGACCTCTTCCGGCGTCTCCGACGGGCGAACTCAAGCCCCTCCGGCGATTGAGGAGCGGGGTCCGGGGCAGCGCCCCGGAACGCGGAGGGGCGGGGCCTGTACCGACAGGCCCCGCCCACCATCACCCGCACACGCGCAACGTCAGCGCCGGGCCACACCCTCGGCCCGCGCCGCCGCGGCCACGGCGGCCGTCACCGCAGGCGCGACCCGCTCGTCGAACGGCGAGGGAATGACATAGTCGGCGGCCAGCTCATCGCCCACGACATCCGCCAGCGCGTTCGCCGCGGCGATCTTCATGCCCTCCGTGATCCGGGAGGCCCGGACCTGGAGCGCACCGGCGAAGATGCCGGGGAACGCCAGCACGTTGTTGATCTGGTTCGGGAAGTCCGAGCGCCCGGTCGCCACCACGGCCGCGTACTTGTGCGCGATCTCGGGGTGGACCTCCGGGTTCGGGTTGGCCATGGCGAAGACGTACGCGCCGGGCGCCATCGACGCCACCGCCGCCTCCGGCACCGTACCGCCGGAGACACCGATGAAGACGTCCGCCCCGGCGAGCGCCTGCTCCAGCGAGCCGGAGATCCCGGCCCGGTTGGTCAGCTCGGCCAGCTCGCGCTTGACGTCGGTCAGGTCGTCCCGGTCCCGGCTCACGATGCCCTTGCGGTCGGCCACGGCGACGTCACCGATGCCCGCCTCCAGCAGGAACTTGGCGATGGCCACGCCCGCCGCGCCCGCGCCGGAGATCACACCGCGCAGATCGCCGAGCGTGCGCCCGGAGAGCTTGGCCGCGTTGCGCAGGGCGGCGAGGGTGACGACGGCCGTGCCGTGCTGGTCGTCGTGGAAGACCGGGATGTCCAGCCGCTCCTGGAGCTTGCGCTCGATCTCGAAGCACCGGGGCGCCGAGATGTCCTCCAGGTTGACCCCGCCGAAGGAGGGGGCGAGCCGGACGACGGTGTCGACGATCTCGTCGGCGTCGGTGGTCGCGAGCGCGATCGGCACCGCGTCCACGCCGCCGAACTGCTTGAAGAGGATGGCCTTGCCCTCCATCACGGGGAGGGACGCCTCGGGCCCGATGTCCCCGAGGCCGAGCACGGCGGTGCCGTCCGTCACGACGGCCACGACCTGGGACTTCCAGGTGTAGTCGTGGACGAGCTCGGGGTTGTCCGCGATGGCGCTGCAGACCTTGGCCACGCCGGGCGTGTAGGCCAGGGAAAGGTCGTCCTTGTCCCGGATCGGGACGGTGGACCGCACGGCCATCTTCCCTCCCCGGTGGAGGGCGAAGGCCGGATCGAAGGGCTCGTCGGCCCCGGTCTCCGTATCCGCGGCGCTCACGCGCCGGATGTCACTGTCGGTGGTGCTGTCGCTGCGAGGATTGACGATCTCCGCTGCCATGGTGTTGACCCCTTAAGTCTTCATCGTTTGAGGGTGGCCACTCCTGGTTGAGGAGGGGTGGGCGGGCACCGCGTACGCGCCCTGCGCCGGGCGGTTGGCCCGCCCCGGCAGGGAGAGGTACGTACGCGCGGGCGCGCCGCACACGCGCCCTGAGCCCCGGATGAGGGGTGTAAACGTCTTTCTTACCGGACCAACCCTGTTACGCACGAGTCCATTCCGATGCGGTGACGTGACTCATAGTCGAATATCTGGACAAGTCGGCAAACCGGCACAAATGCCGCCCGAAGGGTGAGGTGTGCCGAAGATTATTCGGCATCGGGGACGGTTCACCACAGAAGGTCCGGTCCAGACCTATCGGTCACGCGAGTTCGGGTGTTGCCCGTTATCCGATTTTGACATGACTGGGCCCCTGAACAGGCCTGTCCGAATGGCAGGATGCCGTCATCAAACGAGGTGCCGACACTCGAAGGTGCGTGCCAAGCCTCCCGAAAGCCCCCCACTATCTCTTTCATCCCTCACCTGCCGGAGGATCCCGACATGACCGCAAGCATCATGCGTCGCAAGACCGCCAAGTCCCGGATTGCGGCGGTCGGCGCCATCGCGGTCGCCGGCTCCCTGCTGCTCACCGCCTGTGGCGACCAGACCGACAGCGCGTCCTCGGGGAGCGGCGACAGCACCGCCACCAAGGCCGGCGCGCCGCTCTTCTCGAAGCTGCCCGAGAAGTACCAGAAGTCGGGCGTCATCAAGGTCGGCACGAACGCCGAGTACGCCCCGATGGAGTCCGTCGAGAACGGCAAGATCGTGGGTGTCGACCCCGACATCGCCGCGGAGCTGGGCAAGAAGCTGGGCGTGAAGTTCGAGTTCACCTCCGGCAACTTCGACGGGCTGATCACCGCCCTGAACTCCGGCCGCCACGACATCGCCATGTCGTCCATCACGGACAACAAGCAGCGCCAGGAGGGCCTGGACGACGCCGGCAAGAAGCTGGGTCCGGGCGTCGACTTCGTCGACTACTTCCTCGCCGGTACCGCCGTGTACACGAAGAAGGGCAACCCGCAGAACATCAAGTCCATCGAGGACCTCTGCGGGAAGACCGCCTCCGTGCAGCGCGGCACCACCTACGAGGAGGCCCTCAAGAAGCAGTCCAAGGCCTGTACGGACGGCGGCGAGAAGGCCATCAAGATCGAGTCGTTCGAGAACGACACCGAGGCCCAGACCCGGGTCAAGTCCGGCGGCGCGGTCGCCGGGGTCAACGACTACCCGGTCGCGGTCGACCTGGCCCGCAAGGCCGACGGCGGCAACGCCTTCGAGGTCGTCGGCGAGCAGATCGACGCCGGCCCGTTCGGCATCGCCGTCAAGAAGGACAACACCGGGCTGCGGGACGCCCTGAAGGAAGCCGTCGACGCGATCATCGCCGACGGTTCGTACCAGAAGGTGCTCGACAAGTGGGGCGCCGGCACGGGAGCGATCGACAAGGCCGCCATCAACGGCGGCAAGTGACCGGACGCTCCACTGAAGGGCAGTCACCATGACTGACAAGTTCGACAAGACACCCGCCGCCTCACCGGCGGGCCCGGTGTCCGTCTCCGAGGGCGCCACCACGGCCCCGGAGAACATCAGGGCCATCCCGGTCCGCCATGTCGGCCGCTGGATCAGCGGTGCCGTGGTCATCGGCCTCCTCGTCGCCCTCGGGTACGCCTTCTCGCAGGGCAACATCCAGTGGCAGGCGGTGGGCGACAAGCTGTTCGACAGCACCGTCATCGCCGGAGCGGGCCGCACCCTGCTGATCAGCATCCTCGCGATGGTGCTCGGCGTGATCCTCGGTGTGGTCCTGGCCGTGATGCGGCTCTCGAAGAACCCGGTCACCAGCTGGGTGGCCTGGCTGTACATCTGGTTCTTCCGGGGCACCCCGGTCTACGTACAGCTGCTGCTCTGGTTCAACCTGGCGCTGATCTTCCCGATCCTGAACATCCCGTTCATCTACAAGGACGAGATGACGGACGTCATGACCCCGTTCATGTGCGCCCTGCTGGGGCTCGCGCTGAACGAGGCCGCCTACATGGCGGAGATCTGCCGCGCCGGCATCCAGTCGGTCGACGAGGGCCAGACCGAGGCATCGCACGCGCTCGGCATGACCCAGGCGAAGACCATGCGCCGCGTGGTCCTGCCGCAGGCGCTGCGGGTGATCATCCCGCCGACCGGCAACGAGTTCATCAACATGCTGAAGACCTCCTCGCTGGTCTACGCGGTCACGTACAACGAGCTGCTCCGCTCCACCTCGCAGATCGGCTCCACGTCGTACGCCGTCATGGAGATGCTGTTCGTCGCGTCCATCTGGTACATCGTGATGACCAGCGTGTTCAGCGTCGGCCAGTACTACCTGGAGCGCCGCTACGCCCGTGGCTCGCTGCGCTCGCTGCCGCTCACCCCGTGGCAGCGCGTCAAGGTCAACCTCGCCGCGTTCAGCAACCGGCCCTCCGGAGGTGTCTCCTCATGACCACTCCCATGGTGAAGGCCGAGGGCGTCCACAAGTCCTTCGGCGCAGCCCACATCCTCAAGGGGATCGACCTGGAGGTCGCCCCGCGTGAGGTGTTCTGCCTGATCGGCCCGTCCGGCTCCGGCAAGTCGACCTTCCTGCGGTGCATCAACCACCTGGAGAAGATCAACGCCGGCCGGCTCTCGGTCGACGGCGAGCTGGTCGGCTACCGGCAGAAGGGCGACAAGCTCTACGAGATGAAGGACAGCGAGGTCGCCCTCCAGCGCCGTGACATCGGCATGGTCTTCCAGCGCTTCAACCTGTTCCCGCACATGACGGCCCTGGAGAACGTCATGGAGGCGCCGATCCAGGTCAAGGGCGAGGCCAAGGCCGTGGCCCGGGCCCGCGCCGAGAAGCTGCTGGACCGGGTGGGCCTCGGCGACAAGGCGAAGAACTACCCCACGCAGCTCTCCGGCGGCCAGCAGCAGCGCGTCGCCATCGCCCGCGCGCTGGCGATGGAGCCGAAGCTGATGCTCTTCGACGAGCCGACCTCCGCGCTCGACCCGGAGCTGGTGGGTGACGTCCTGGACGTCATGCGCGGCCTGGCCGAGGACGGGATGACGATGGTGGTCGTCACCCACGAGATGGGCTTCGCCCGCGAGGTGGGCGACGCGCTGGTCTTCATGGACGACGGCGTGGTGGTCGAGTCGGGCCACCCGCGCGACGTCCTGACCAACCCGCAGCACGACCGGACGAAGTCGTTCCTGTCGAAGGTGCTGTAGCTCGCTGCAGTTGGCTCCATGAGAGAGGGCGGTACGGACACGATGTCCGTACCGCCCTCCGTCCGTTCCCCGCCCGCCTACTTCACGGCGAGGACGAGGCTGTCGGAGGGCGAGGCCCAGACCGTGCGGGCCTCGGCGAAGCCGGAGGCGAGCAGGGTGCGGGCGTGCCAGGCGGCGGAGGGCATGTCGCCGTCGGCGTGCTCGCCGTAGATGGCGAACCGTTCGGCGGTGGGCCCGGCGAGTACGGGGTCCGCGGCGGCGAGCGCCCACCAGTCGGCCCAGTCCAGGGCGCCGGCGGCCTTGGCGCGGTCCATGCCGGCGTGCCGGTGGGCGCGTTCGGCGGCGTTGATCCGGGGGGTGTCGGGGTCGATGGTGCGGTCGGCGTTCATGAAGACCCCGCCGTCCCGGACGAGCCTGCCGAGCTGCCCGTACAGCGCGGCCAGCGGCTCACTGTGCAGCCAGTGCAGGGCGGTGGCGGTGAGGACGGCGTCGTACGAGGTGTGGGGCAGCCCGGCGGTCCACTCCGGGTCCTTCAGGTCGGCGGTGACGAAGGTGACCCGGTCGTCGCCCTCGAAGGTGCCGCGGGCTATCGCCAGGAGCGCGGGGTCGAGGTCGACGCCAGTGCTGGTGGCGTCCGGGAACCGCTGGAGGAGCCGGTCCGTAATACTTCCCGTACCGCACGCGAGGTCCAGGACCCGGGGCGCGGGGCCGACGACAGCCTCGACCATGTCCAGCATCACCCGGAACCGCTCCTCGCGGTCGGGCATGTACCACTCCTGCTGCCGGTCCCAGCTCTCCTGCCAGGACCGCCAGTCGGTGCTCGTCCCCGTCTCCGTCACGCCAACCTCCCCAGTAAGCCTCTCAACACCGACCACCCATTACACTGGCCGACACTCCGACCCTAGACCGCGCCCGTAAGGACTACAAGTGGAACTGGCCTATTACTCGGACTACGCCGTGCGCCTGGTCAACACCGAGGAGCCGGCCCGCAACAAGGACGCCCTCACCTCGGTCGACGCGGTACGGGAGCTGTTCGGCGCCAACCAGCAGGCGGCGCGGCGGACGACGGAGGCGGACGTGACCCGCTTCCGTTCCGTACGGGGACGGCTCCGCGCGGTCTTCGAGGCGGCGGACGACGGCGACGAGACGCTCGCGGTGGACCTGCTCAACTCGCTGCTGCTGGAGTTCCCGGTGAGCCCGCAGATCTCCGGCCACGACGTCCGGGACGACGACGGCAGGCCGGACTGGCACATGCACCTGGCCGACCACCCGTCGAACGCCACCGCCGGCTACGCGGCCATCGCGGCGATGGGCCTGGCCTTCCACCTGACCTCGCACGGCGTGGACCGGCTCGGCCTCTGCGAGGCGTCCCCCTGCCGCAACGCCTACCTGGACACCTCCACCAACCGCTCCCGGCGCTACTGCTCGGACCGGTGCGCCACCCGGGCCAACGTGGCCGCCTACCGGGCCCGCAAGCGCGCGGAGGCGGACCGGACGGGCCTGAACGCGGAGAGCGCCCAGCCGAGCACCTCGGTCACCGACCGCTGACCCCTGGGCGTCTTCGCCGGAGGCCGGTAGCGGGCCCGCACCCGGGCGAGCACCAGTTCCTCGGGCACGACCCCGTAGTCCGTACTGTCCCCGCCCGCGAAGGTGTTGTCGCCCCGCACCCACCAGCCGCCCGGCCGCCGTTCGACCGCCCGCTTCACCACCAGCAGGTCCTGCTGGAAGGGGTGACGCAGGATCACCACGTCACCGGCGCGCACCAGCGCCCCGTACTGCACCAGGAGCAGGTCCCCGTGGTAGAGCGTGGGCACCATCGAAGGCCCCGTCACCTCCACCACCCGCAACGGCCGCCGCCCGCCCCGCCCGCCTCCGGACACCCGTCCCCACTGCGGCATCTCGGCCACCTCCCGCTCCTCCTCCGGCACACCGTCCCGCGTACCGCGTTCCGCTCCGTACATTCGGCCGACGGCCCGAATCCCACCCCGGACTTTTGACCTAAGCCCCAGGGGCAGCCACGGAAAGCCGCGCTCCACGGAGTAATGTCCCACCTGAGAAGACGATCACGAGGAGGACAGCTCCATGCTTTCCCGCCTGTTTGCCCCCAAGGTGAAGGTCAGCGCCCACTGCGACCTGCCCTGCGGCGTCTACGACCCGGCCCAGGCCCGCATCGAGGCCGAGTCGGTCAAGGCCGTCCAGGAGAAGTACCAGGCCAACGAGGACGCGGACTTCCGCACCCGCGCCGTCCTGATCAAGGAACAGCGCGCCGAGCTCGCGAAGCACCACGTCTCGGTGCTCTGGAGCGACTACTTCAAGCCCCCGCACTTCGAGAAGTACCCGGAGCTGCACCAGCTCATCAACGACACCCTGAAGGCGCTCTCCGCGGCCAAGGGCTCGAACGACCCGAAGACGGGCCAGAAGGCGCTGGACCTGATCGCCGAGGTCGACCGGATCTTCTGGGAGACCAAGAAGGCCTGACCTCTGGTTGGGCGTTCTGACCTGCGGTTTCGCGGGTCGTGTCGCCTACCTGTCCGCACCCGGCCCGCAGGCCGCCGACCACCGGTGGCCGTCGCGGGCCGGGTGCGGTCTTTCCGCCCGGCGTTCTTCGCCCGTCCCCCACCCGGCCGCCGTACCCCGTTCCGTAGGATCGGCTCCGTGACTACGGGGAACGGGGCAGTGACAGGGAGCGGTACGGCGGTGATGGCCGCGCCGCCCACCGGGATCGAGCGCGCGCTGTCGGCGGCCGTCGCGGGCGGCAGTGGTGCGGGGCGGGGTGGCGGGGACGCGGTGGTGGAGGTGCTTGCGCGGACCCGGCTGTATGTGCTCGTCGCCCGGCTGCACGCGGACACCCCCGGGTGGACGGCCCCGCTGCCCACGATCCGCGACGAGGCGACCCGGCGGACCTGTGTGCCGGTGCTGACCCCGGGGATGGTGCCGCCCTGGCATCCGGAGTGGGTCTTCCGGGCGGTGAGCCTCGGTGAGCTGGCCCGGACCTGGCCGTACGACGTGCGCCGGCTGGCGGTGAACCACGGCACTCCGTACGCGGCGATGGTCGACGCCCGGCCCAGGCAGCTGAAGGCCTGGCTCAGGGCCGACGAGCGCACCGGCGGGCACGAGCACGGTGTCCTGCTCACCGACGGCGGCGGGCCGCTGCACGGGCCGCTCGCCCACGGGCTGGCGCTCGGCGCCCACCTCGCCGTCACCAACGGCCTGATCTGGAACCGGCTCGGCGCCGCCTACGAGGAGTACGCGGGCGACCGCGACCGGCTCCGCAGCCCGTGGGGCATCCAGCACCGCGCCGCGTACCGCGACCGCCTCGCGTCGCTGATGGAGTGCCAACTCGTGGGCCGTGTGCAGGAGTCCGTGCTGCACGTCCGGCGCACCCTCACCGCCCGGCTGGGGCGCACACCGACGCGCGAGGAGTGGGCGGAGGCGGTGGCCCGGATGTTCCCGGTGCCCGACGCCTACGACCGGACGGTCGCGGACCGGGCGCTCGACCACATCCCCCGGTACGAGGAGCGGCTCCGGGCCGACGGCGCGCTCGCCCCGGACGGGCGCGTCGACACACTGGCCGCCTTCGACCTCGGCCGGGCCGTCAACGTCGTACGGCTCGCGCTCGGCGCCCGGTACACCGATCCGTACGAGGCCGAGCAGGACGTACTGCGCATCGGCCGACTCGCCCGGCAGGCCTACCCGTCGTGGGCGGACTTCTCCCTCGGCTACCTGATGGCCCGTCTGGTGCACCGGGCCGAGGACGACGGCCCGGAGGCGGCGGAGTCCACGTACCGGCAGTCGCTCACCGAGCACCGCATCCTCACCGAGGACCCCGCCGGCCCCTACCGGAACCTCCCCTGGTCATGACCCCGACCCGCCACACGAGTCACACGAACCGCGTGAGCCACGCGAACGAGGCCCCGGTCCCCTGGATTCCGCCCGCCGAGACCGAGCAGTTCCTCCACGAGGCGACCCTGCGCGGTGACGCGCGGGCCCAACTCGCCGCGCTGGCCGGGGCCGAGCTGTACATCCCGGCCCCGCGCGCCGAGGCGGACGCGAAGCCGGACACCATCACCTGGCGCGCCCACCGCGACCCGTCGGGCTTCGTCTGCCGGCCCGTCCTCACCCGGGGCATGCTGCCCGCCTGGCATCCGGACTGGGTCTTCCACGGGGTCTCGCTGCGCTGGGTGGCCGAGTTCGACTGGCCCGAGGCGGGGATGTTCCTGGGCGTGAACGTGGGCACGCCCGGCCAGCTCCTGCTGCCCGCCACCCCGACCGAACGGGCCCGCTGGCAGCGGGCGTACGCGGAGAACGACCGCCTCCGGGAGAACCGGTTCCTCGCGCTGCGCCACGGCGCGCTGCACGGTCCGCTGGCCTACGGGCTGGCCTGCGGGGCGCACCTGGCGATCAGGAACGCGGTGCCGTGGAACGAGGTCGGCACGGTCTACCGCGAGTACACCACCGAGCGCGACCTGCTCCGCGACTCCTGGGGCATCACCGACCACGCCGGGTGGCGCCGCGAGCTCGACGCCCTGCTGGACGCCCGCAACAGCCCGCCGGAGCCCGACTTCGTGCTGCGCGCCCGCGAGCAACTGGCGGCCGCGCTCGGAGAGCTGCCCTCCGCCGACCTGTGGCGGGAGACGGCCGCCGGTCACGCCCAGGACCTCGGGGCCGACGCGGCGGCGGTGAAGGGCATCGAGGATCTCGTACGGCGGATCATGCGGTACGAGGCCCGGTTCCGCGCGGACGGGCTGCTGGCGCCGGACGGCCGGGTGCGCACCACGGTCGCGTACGACTACGGGCGGGCGGTGAACCTGGCGCGCTGGGGGCTCTCGGCCCGCTACTGCGCCCCGGCCGACGCCGAGCAGGCCATCGTCTACGCCGGGGCGCTGAGCAAGTCGGCCCACCGGTCGTGGGAGGAGTTCTCGGCGGGGTACGCGCTGGGGCGGGTGCTGCGGTTCGACGAGGAGGAGTACGGGCCGTTCTACGAGGAGAGCGCCATCGCCCACCGGTTGCTGACGGAGAGCGAGGGCAGCCCCTGGCGCCACATCCCGTGGCGGTGAGCCGGGGAGGGCGGGTCAGCTGCGTGGCGGTCGGCGGCGGGGAGCAAAGCTCCCCCGTCATACGCCGGGCAGCAGGTGGCGGTAGCTCTCCGGGTGTTCCGCCAGGAACGTCGCGAAGTCCATGGCCGGGTGACCGGTCAGCGTGGGCACCGCGTCGGAGACGGCGGCCAGTTCGCCCGCCGCGATCGCCTCGTACGAGGTGACCCAGCCGGCCACCTCCCACTCCTCGGCCCCGTGTCCGGCCCGGGACGCGTAAGCATCCTCGACGGTCTCGGGGACGTAGCGGATCGAGCGCCCGCTGGCCCGGCTCAGCTCCTCGGCCGCCTCGGCCAGGGTGAACGCCTCGGGGCCGGTGAGGTCGTAGCCCCGGCCGTCGTGGGCGGTGGAACCGTCCAGCAGGACGGCGGCCGCCGCGTCCGCGATGTCCTCGTGGGCGACGGCGGCGACGCGGCCGTCACCGGCCGGGCCGCGCAGCACCCCGTCGGCGCCGGTCATCGCGGGCAGCCCCGCCAGGTACCAGTTGTCCCGCAGGAACGTGTGGCGCACGTCGGCCGTGCGGATGTGGGCCTCGGTGTGCCAGTGGTCGCGGGCGAAGGTGAACGTGGCGTCGGGAGCGGCGCCCTGGAAGGACACGTACACGATCCGCTCCACGCCCACCGCCACGGCCGCGTCCACCGCCGTGATGTGCTCGCGCACCCGGTCCGGGCTCTCGTGGGCGGAGACCAGGAAGAGGGTGTGCGCCCCGTCCAGGGCCCGGCGCATGGCCTCCCCGTCGCCGTAGGGGGCGGCGGGGGCGCGGTCGGCGCCGGGCAGTCCGGGGAGACGGGCCGGGTCGCGGCCGAGGAGGCGTACGGGGACTCCGGTCCGGGCGAGCCGCTCGGCGACCCGGCCGCCGACGGCTCCGCTCGCTCCGGTCACGGCGGTGAGGGGGCCGGTCACTGGGGTTCGTGTTCCTCTCTTGTCGGTCGGGGTCAGGCTGTTCCTGGCCAGGGCCGCACCTCCACGACCGCCTCGACCGGAAGCGGTCCGTACAGGTGCGGGAACTCCTCGCCGCCCGGCTTCATCGCCTCGTACCGGACGGGGTCGGTGAGACGGGCGGGGTCGACGACCAGGACCACCAGGTCGTGGCCGTCGGCCCCGTCCCCGCTCTCGCTCCCGTCTCCGTCCCCGTACAGCATCCTTGCCACGCCCGGCAGTTGGTGGGGCAGCGAGAGATGGATGAAGCCCTCCTCCTGGAGAGTGCGGCCGCGGGTGGACATCTCGTACGTCCCGGTCCCGCGGGCCGCCTCCCAGAGAGGTGCTTCGGCGAGGTGCAGCAGTGGTTCGGTCATCGAACCACGCTAGCGGGTGCTGCTAGTAGGTGCGGCGGCGCGCCCTGCGCGTGGCCACGAGGACCGTTCCACCGGCGGCCACCAGCACGGCCGCGATGGACCCGAGGATCCATTCACCGCCCTGCGACCCGGTGTCGGGCAGCTGGCCCGGGTGGGACGGGGACGGGGTCGGCTTCCACGTCGGTGTGTCGGTGGGACCCGGCGTGGGCGAGTCGGTGGGACCCGGAGTCGGGTCGGTCGGGGTCGGGGTCGGGTCGGTGGGGGTCGGCGTCGGGTCCGTCGGCGTGGGCGTCGGGTCCGTGGGGGTCGGGGTCGGGTCGGTGGGCGTCGGGGTCGGGTCGGTGGGCGTCGGGGTCGGGTCCGTCGGCGTGGGCGTCGGGTCCGTGGGGGTCGGGGTCGGGTCGGTGGGCGTCGGAGTGGGGTCCGTCGGGGTCGGCGTGGGCGTCGGGTCCGTCGGTGTGGGGGTGGGCGTGGGGTCCGTCGGGGTCGGCGTCGGCGTGGGATCCGTGGGCGTCGGCGTGGGCGTGGGATCGGTCGGCGTCGGGGTCGGGGTCGGATCCGTCGGGGTCGGGGTCGGCGTGGGATCCGTCGGGGTCGGCGTCGGCGTCGGGTCCGGGCCGCAGGTCGGGAGGTCGCCGTCGAACGGGTACGCGTGGATCTCCTGGCCGCCCGAGGTGCCCGAGGAGGTGTGGGTGAGCGAACCCGCCGTGTAGAAGCGGCCGTTGGTGCCGCTCATGGAGAGCGTCGTGGTGCTGGCCTGCTGTCCGACGAGCACGCTGCCCTGGAACTGGGCCGGGCCGGTCAGCGTCAGGTCCGTCGCGTCCGGGAAGTTCCACAGCAAGCGCTCGCGGAGCCCGTCGTTGGGGAGGGAGCCCATGAACGTGGCGACCGTGCGGGCGTCCCCGTAGACGTTGACCAGGACCGTCGCCCCGGCGGGGATGCCGTTGAAGACGAACCCGGCGTTGCCGCCCGTCGAGGAGACCAGGTCCATGTCCACGTCGAAGATCTGGATCGCCGAGGTGCCGTCCCCGGTGAAGGTGAACGTGTCACCGACCCGCTCCCAGTCGCCTGTCGTCGCCCGGTGCTCATCGCCCTCGTACGCGTAGCACCGGCTGGCCTCGGTGAGCTGCGGGCGCAGGCCGGTGAACGGGGTGACGGCGTCGGGGTCGAGGCGCGGTGCGGTGGTCGGATTCACCACGCCGGTCAGGGCCCCCGCGTGCGCGACCTGGCCGGAGTGGGTGCCCTCCTCGGCGAGCAACCGCTCACCGTCGGCGATGGTGACGGTCCCGCCCACGGACAGGTAGTCGGAACCGTCCGGCGGCGGAACCCGCGAACCGACGCCCACGATGCCGACGTTGTAGATCTGCGATACGCCGTCCCGCTTGTCCATGTCGAACCGCCCGAGGGTGACGATCTTCCCCTCGGCCTCGGCGGCGGCCTCCCGGACCAGGAAGTCCCCGCCGACGTAGATGTTGATGTTCTCGTCGTAGCCGACGATCGGACCGTTGTTGGGGTCGTTCCAGCTCGACGGGCACCCGCTGCCGAGGCAGGGGCCGAGTCCGCCCGGCAGCGGATCGGCGGCAGCGGCCGGGGCCAGCATGCCCACCATCGCCGCGGCCGTGGCCACTGTCACTGCTGCCCGGATTGCATTGCCGCGCCTGCGCGCCTGTTGTTCCATGCCGCGCAATATGCATCTTTAATGCAAGTCATTTGTTATGACACGCCGGTTTTGCCCCTGCGCGTCGACCTATAGGGGGGTCGGAGCGGAGGATCGGAGCGAGGGATCAGGGGGTCAGCAGCTTCTCCTCCAGCCGGGGATCGAGGCCGACGACCGGCCGGTCCGGCCGCTGGGGTGCGGTGCCGCCCAGCCCGCACAGCCAGGCCCACGTGTCGGCCACGGTCTCGGCGACCGGCCGGCAGCGCAGCCCCGCGGCCTCGGCCCTGGCATGGCCGCCCCGGTGCATCGCGTCGTACAGCTCCCCCTCCGGCAGCCAGATCGGCAGCCCGGTCCAGGGCTCGACCCCGGCGGCCAGCAGGGTGTCCGGGTCCGTCCAGCGCAGCTCGGCGCCGGAGCCGGTGGCCCGGACGCAGGCGTCGAGCAGCTCGCCCATGGTGGCGTGGCCGGGGCGGCTGGCCGTGTTGTACGGGCCGTGCACCCCGGCCGCCGCCGCGTCCAGCAGCCATTCCGCCAGATCGCGGGCGTCGACGTACTGCAGCTCGGCCGTACGGGGGCCGGGGGCGATCACCGGGCCGCCGCGGGCGATCCGGGTGAGCCACCAGGGCAGCCGCCCGATGTTCTCGCCGGGGCCGATGATCAGCCCGGCCCGGGCCAGCAGGGCCCGGTCACCGAAGGCGTCGAGGGCCGCCAGCTCACCGCCGCGCTTGGCCCGGTCGTACGGGACGTCCCCGCCCTCGTCCGGCGAGGCACCGGCCACCAGCGGTCCGTCCTCGTCCAGCCCGGCCGGGGCGGGGTAGGCGTAGACCGAGCGGCTGGAGACGTACGTGTAGTGGCCCGCGCGGTCCGCCAGGAGCCGGGCCGCGTCCCGGACGGCCGTGGGCACCCCGCTCCAGGTGTCGACGACCAGGTCCCAGTCGCCCGCGTGGTCCGCCAGCGCCGCGAGGCCCCGCTCCCCTCCCGTACGGTCGCCCGTCAGCACCCGCACGCCCGGTGGCGGGGCGTGGTGGCCCCGGTGGAAGACCGTGACCTCCCAGTCCCGCTCCAGCGCGGCCTCGGTGACGGCCCGCCCGACGAACTCCGTACCGCCCAGCATCAGTAGCTTCATGGTCCGAGCCTGCCCGCCCGGACGGCCCGGGGGAACACCCGCACGCTGTCAGCAGATCGGGGAACTCGCGCGCGCTCCCGCTCAGCGGCCTCACGGCGTGCGCGTGAGCGGGCTTCGGTGGCGCAGCAGCCAGGCGTAGTAGCCGCTGGATCGCCGGGCCGCCTCCACATAGGCCGCCTCCAACTCCCCGTACACCACCGAGATGTCCGCCCCTGGCCGGGAGACCAGCAGCAGCCGGACGGCGAGCGGGTCGCCGCGCAGCGGGCGGATGGCCATGTCGTCGCGCGGGCCCGAGGTGGGCTGGCAGGGCGCGACGGCCTCACCGAGCACGACGAGCGAGGCGGCGGTGAGGTAATCCCCGTGCAGGACCGGCGGGTTCAGGCCGGCGGCGCCGAGCACCCGGCGTACGCCGTCCCACTCCCCGTCCACCGTCGGATCGACCATCCACCGGTCCCCGGCCAGGTCCCCCAGCTCCACCACCCGGCGGCGGGCGGCCGGATGGTCCCGGGAGAGGGAGATGAACTGCGGTTCGCGGTCCAGGAGTACGCGCTGCTCCAGGCCGTCCGGGACGGCCAGCGGGGAGCCCTCCACCTCGTGCACGAAGGCGACGTCCAGCAGACCCGCCTCGACCGAGCGCAGGAGGGCGTGGGCCGAGACGTCGACCCGCAGCGAGATGTCGGTGCCGGGCAGGGCCACCCGCAACCGGCTCAGCCAGCCCCCGATGACCCGGCTGGCGGTGGAGCCTATACGGAGCCGGGGCCCCCGGGAACGGGCGGCGTCGGCCTCCGCCAGGGCGTCGCTGACCAGGGCGCTCATCCCGTCGACGAGCGGCCGGGCCCGGCTGAGGACGGCCCGCCCGAGGAGCGTGGGGCGGCAGCCGGTGCGTTCGCGGCGGAACAGCTCGGCGCCGAGCGAGTTCTCGATCCGCCGCAGCTGGGTGGTCAGGGAGGGCTGGCTCACGCCGAGACGACGGGCCGCCTGGTGCAGACTGCCCGCGTCGGCGATGGCGCACAGCGCCCTGAGGTGCCTCACCTCAAGCTCCATGGTTCGGAGCGTACGACCGCTCCCGCCCCGGCACCATCGGCCTCAACCCCACCAAAGGGCGTTAATTCAGGGGGTGTTGGGCGACCCTTCACACGGGATGCGGACAGCGGTACGGGCAGGGGGATAGGGCGGCGCTATCCCCGGTTGGCATCATCCCCGACGCCCGTCCGCTCCCCCACACTCTCCCCGTACCGCCCCGCGCCCCGTCCGTTCTGCGGACAACCCCCACGGCGCGGGTTCACCGGACAGTAGGAGAAATCCCCCATGAGACACCTCAGGACCGCCATCGCCACCGCCGCCGCCGGTCTCGGCCTGGTCGCCGCGCTGGGTACGGCCCCCGCGGTCTCCGCCGCTCCTGCACCTGCCGTCTCCACCCCCGCCACCATCGCCGCGTACAACGGCTCCGCCGAGAACGCCGCCGCCAACAAGGCGTTCTTCGACGCGGTGATGAAGTCCGTCGCCGAGAAGCGGGCCGCCAACCCGGGCACACAGGCCGTCACGGTCACCTACAGCGCGGCCTCGGCGCCGAGCTTCCGCACCCAGATAGCCAACAGCACCCGGATCTGGAACAGCTCGGTCTCCAACGTGCGGCTCCAGGAAGGCTCCAACGCCGACTTCACGTACCGCGAGGGCAACGACCCGCGGGGCTCGTACGCCTCCACCAACGGGCACGGCCGGGGCTTCATCTTCCTGGACTACCGGCAGAACCAGCAGTACAACTCCACCCGCGTCACCACGCACGAGACCGGGCACGTGCTCGGCCTGCCGGACACCTACTCCGGTCCGTGCAGCCAGCTGATGTCCGGTGGCGGCCCCGGCCCGTCGTGCACCAACGCCCAGCCGGACGCCAACGAGCGGGCCCGGGTGAACTACCTCTGGCAGAACGGCTTCGCCGCCGCCCTGGCCGACAGCACCTCCTGACCCGGGTACGACCGGCCCGTACCGGCTGATCGCTCCCGGCCGGTACGGGCCGGCCGGTCGCCCCGGCCCCATGGACGGAGGGCCGTTCCGGACGCGGAACGGCCCTCCTGTGCGACATCCCGTGAGTTCCTCTGAGCCCTGCTGCCCCCTTGTCCCCGTGGCCAGGGTGTTCTGTCTCCTTGCGATGTTCTTCGAGCCGGTGACGTAACTTCAGGATTCTTGAAGCGTTCTCACTTCTCCAGGCCGACCTCGAAGCCGATTCGGGGTACCAGCCGAGATACGGCCGAAAGGGATAGCGGGGTCACTTGAGGGTGCGGGGGGCGGGGGGGGAGGTGCGGCTGACGCGGCAGCCAGCTCCCTCATTGCCTAGACAAGAACACCCATCGCCCCAGCACAGATCGCCGTCCGTTCTGTCACATGCGGCATGTTGGGTTGTTCCGATGGACAGGCCGTGCGTCCACACCGCGTGAGTGGACAGGCACGACTTTCGGTCGGCCTGTAGGGGCGTTCCGTGAAAGGGCCCACGCACGGGCAGGAGCGGTGGTAGGACTGCTGCATGGCTACCTACCGGACCAAGGACGGTCACACCGTGGGACTCGGCAGCACCGTGTGGGCCATTAACGGGCAAGGTCCGTTCACCCTCGCTGAGCCCGATCACTCCGCTCCGCCCGGGTGGGTCTGCGCGGTGAGTGGCGACGGTGAAGACATCCGCCTGCACGGTCCCGAGGACATCTCGCTGTACTACAACTTGGTCCGGCGGGTGGAGGTCTGAGGATCTGAGGACACGCACACCCCCACGGAGACCGAGCCGGAGCCGAGCAAAGCATCGACCTGGAGACCCCGATGAGCGAACCGATCTCTGCGCAGCATTCCGACACCGCCCCGGACGCCGCCGAAGTATCGTTCGCCTGCGCGGTGACAGTCTCCGAGCCGGCCAGCGTCGGTCCGCTGTTCCGCCGCCTCAGCACGATCCCGGACGCGACCGTCAACCGGCACCGCTCCGGCCCGGAGGATGGCAAGCTGGGCGTCGCCGAGACGCTGCACCTGCTCGTGCCGTCCGCGGCAGTGCTCACCGTCGTGATCCGCACCCTGCCGGCGTTCATCAGATCCAGACGATCGTCCGTGAGCGTAACGATCACCCGGGGCGACCGATCCGTGACCTTCGACGGCAAGAACCTTCCCAACCCCGAGAAGGCCATCGAGATCACCGACCGCCTGCTCAGCGATGACTAACCTGGCGAACCGGGACTACTCCCGGTCACGTGCGGTCCTCATGGGCACCTGGGACTACCGGGACTTCGACGACGTCCCCGCAGTCGGACGCAGTTACCACCGGATGCGGGAACTGCTACAGGACCCGGTGTGCGGCTCGTGGCCTCGCGATTCCATCAAGCTGCTCAACAACCGCCCCACCCTCGGCACGACCCACGTCGAACTCATCGAGACGTTCCTTCAAGCCACCGACGTCGCGCTCTTCTACTACGTCGGACACGGGATCTACGACCACCGCGAGAGGCTGTGTCTCGCCGTGGGCGATACCCGAACCGATCCCAACTTCACGGCCGCCACGGGCTTGTCGTTCGAGGCGGTGCGGGACGCGTTCCGGGCCAGCAGAGCCGCGGTCAAACTCGCGGTGCTCGACTGCTGCTACGCGGGGCTCGCCACGGAGGAATACGGTCGCCTCTCCGCCACCCGCCTGCCCCCAGTGTCCGGCGCCTACGTACTGATGAGCAGCAGCGCCTTCGAAGCCTCCTGGCACGAGAAGGAAGAAGTCATCGGCGCCCAGACGTACTTCACCAAGGCCCTCGTTCGGACGGTGCAGGAGGGTATCCCTGGCGGACCGGCCGGTCTCACCTTCGACCATATCTTCGGCGTGGTCGCCGACCAACTGGTTGAGGACGGCAGACCCGAGCCGGGCCGCCGCATCGAGGATCACGCCGCCGGCTGGGTGTTCGCCCGCAACAACGCCCCCGACGCCCCGCCCGAACCCGGCGCCGACCCTGACACCGTCTTCCACGAGGCGTACCGCCGTGAGACCAAGGAGGGAGTCGAACGGCTGCCGGTGATCGCCGCGATGTACCGGGCAGCGGCCGAAGCCGGACACGCCCCCTCGATGAACCGGCTCGGGCAGATCGCCGAAGGCCGGGTTCAGGCGAGAATGCAGGGTGTCGAGCCAGCACCTGTCGACAGGGCGAAGCTCTTGGAGGCCACGCAGTGGTACTCGAAGGCCTCGGAAGCCGGCGACCCGGTCGGTCCGCTGCACCTCGGACAGCTCTACGAGGAGCAGTACAACGACGCGGACCAGGCCGTGTACTGGTACGACCTCGCCGCGCGCCGGGGCAACGGCGCGGCCCAGGAGCGGCTGATCGGACTCCGGCAACGCATCCGCCTCGGGATCGACACGTCCCGCGAGCCCGCGGACGCCAGGAGTGAGGAGGAGCCGGAACTCGCGCGCCCGGCGCCCGCGGCGCCCACTCTCTCCGGTCTCGCCGCCGAGGCGTTACGAAAACGATGGCTGGCCGACTGGGATGGCAGCGAACCGCTGGCAACCGCCCAGTGCCTCGACGTCCTCCTCGACGCCTGCGGCGGACCTCACGGTGAGTGGGCCACCCTCGACGATACGGAACAAAAGCACGTCCTCGTCGACTTCCTCGCCCTGCTGCCACCCAAGGCGAACCTCGCGCGCGCGGCGCGCGACTACTACGAGGCCGTCGGCCCGGGGAGGCTCCGCGACCATGCTGCTGGACTCCTGCGCGCGGCTCAGTGACCCGAACCGTGATCCAGGACAAGGAAGGGCGACGTGACGATTCCCGAAGTCAGCACGGAACTCCGGCAGTCCCTCGAACGCCATCGGTTCTCGCTTCGGCCGCAGCCGGACGCGCGCCCCGGCGAGGAGATCGTCGGGGTCGTCCTCGAAGACGGCGGGGAGACGTTCCACGCCGGACGGGTTGACCACCACCTGGGACTGTGGTCGGCCTTCGCCGTCGTGCGGAACACCGGACTCTTCCGACTAGACGAAGTGGGCAGACACGAGTCGTTCGAGGACGCCATGCTCGACGTCCTCATGAGTTTCACCCACGTCGAGTAGAAGGCGGCCGACATGCCTGTCGAACCACGGTTCCGCGACCAGGTCAGATGCCTCGTCCTCAAGGACCGAAGGGCGAAGGCGCTCAACGACGCCCTCTCACCGGACGACAGAATCGCCTTCAACGACTTCCTCGTCTCCGTAGCCGCCGTGCTCCTCGTGCCACGGCTGGGCGACCGGTGCGGGATCGAGGACATCGCGGCGTTCAGTGACGAGGTCGCAGCCCGGCACCGCAGGGAACGGCGACCGGTCAACGAATTCGTCGTGGAGGAGATCCTCCGCGAGATCTACGGACTCCCACTGCTCTTCCGGAGGTTCCCAGTGCCTCCCGCGGCGGTGTCCGGGGCCGGCGCTGCCATCCTGCGGTACCTGACCAACACAGACGCCGGCGTCGCGGCCGGTATCGACCGCATCCTCGACACGGCCGCAGACCTCCACGAACGCCGCACCCGGCCCTGACGTCGACCGGCCTCCGACGGGCGCGCTACCGGATCGAGCCACGACTGGGTGCCGGGAATTGGGGTCTGTACGGTGATCGGTGTAACTCCCGTGCAGGAAGCGGAAGTTGATGACCTACGTGAGTGTCACCGAGACCGAGGGCCGGGCAGAAGAGCCGGCAGCCGGTGTGGATGACGAGCTGGTCGCCCAGCTGGTGGCGCGGGCCCAGGCCGATGGGCTGCGGCTGACGGGCGAGGGAGGTCTGCTGCAGCAGCTGGCCAAGCGGGTGCTGGAGTCCGCCCTGGAGGGCGAGCTGACCGGCCACCTGGGTCACGAGCACGGCGAGAAGGGCGAAGGCGGGCGGGAGAACTACCGCAACGGGCGCCGGGCGAAGACGGTGGTCACCGAGGTCGGCCCGGTCGAGATCGAGGTTCCCCGGGACCGGGCGGGCACGTTCGAGCCGATGCTGGTCAAGAAGCGGCAGCGGCGGCTCGGCGGGATCGACGAGATGGTCTTGTCGCTGTCCGCCAAGGGCCTCACGCATGGGGAGATCTCCGCACACCTCGCCGAGGTCTACGGCACCGAGGTGTCGAAGCAGACCATCTCCACGATCACCGACAGCGTGGTCGCCGGCATGCTGGAATGGCAGAACCGGCCCCTGGACGCGGTGTATCCGGTGGTCTTCATCGACTGTGTGCACGTCAAGGTCCGGGACGGGCAGGTCGCGAACCGTCCTGTCCATATGGCGCTGGCCGTGACCGCCGAGGGCACCCGCGACATTCTGGGCCTGTGGGTCGGCGATGGCGGCGAGGGCGCCAAGTACTGGCTTCAGGTACTCACCGCGATCAAGAACCGGGGGGTGCGGGACGTCCTGATGCTGGTCTGCGACGGACTGACCGGACTCCCGGACGCGGTGAACACTGTCTGGCCTGCGACGATCGTGCAGACTTGCGTCGTTCACCTGCTCCGCAACAGCTTCAAGTACGCGGGCCGCCAGGACTGGGGGAAGATCGCCAAGGCCCTCCGCCCGGTCTGCACGGCACCGACCGAGGAGGCCGCCATGGAGCGGTTCCTGGAGTTCTCCGAGGAATGGGGAGCGAAGTACCCGGCCATCGTGCGGTTGTGGGAACGCGCCTGGGCGGAGTTCGTCCCCTTCCTCCAGTTCGACGTGGAGATCCGCAAGATCGTGTGCACGACGAACGCAATCGAGAGTGTGAACGCCCGGATCCGCAAGGCCGTCCGCGCCCGCGGGCACTTCCCCACCGAGCAGGACGCCCTCAAGTGCGTCTACCTCGCGGTCATGAGCCTGGACCCGACCGGGAACGGCACGAAACGCTGGACCCGGCGATGGAAGCCGGCCCTCCAAGCCTTCGACATCGCCTTCGACGGCCGCCTCACCGCGACCCAGCGGTAACAACCAACCCACGAGTTACACCACTCGCTGGACACACCCGGCGGTAGCTATACGAGAACAGGGCCTCCTCGGCGTACTGCCCCTGCCGTACGGAACCGGCCTCAGGCACCCAGTTCGGTACGGATCAGCGTCAGCAACTCCTCGTCCGTCAGGCCCAGTTCACGGGAGTCCGCGACCACTTCGCGCACACGCTCCAGCAGTTGGGCCCGGCGCGGCGAGGCGCCCTCGGTGACCACCGCGCCACGGCCGCGCCGCAACTCGATCAGCCCTTCCTCGCGCAGCCGTTGGTAGCCGCGCAGCACCGTGTGGACGTTCACCCCGAGGGAGTCGGCGAGCACCCGGGCGGCGGGGAGCCGCTCGCCCGGGGCCACCGCCCCGTCGGCGACCGCGCGGCGCACCGAGGCCGCGATCTGGTCGCCGAGCGGCACGGTGGAGGTGGGATCGACCCGGAAGAGCATGGTCAGCGGCCCGCCCGGTTCCGGTCGACGAGGGTGTTGAGCAGGGCGGCGCCGGTCGCGGAGTCCCCGACGGTGACCGCGAATTCACGGCCGCCCGGCTGCCGGGCGACGATGGCCTCGCCCGACCGGACGATGAAGCCGGTGCGGCCGGGGCGGACGCGATAGCCGTAACCACCGAACTCCGCGACCGCGTCGACCGGTCGGCTGTCCGCCGTCTCGACGCGCTCCAGCGGGAGTTGGACCCGGGGCCAGGGCAGCAGCCCGGAGACGGTGAGGCCGCGCCGGTCCACGGTGACATGCGCGCGGCAGAAGGTGAGCACCAGCAGGGCGAGGACCAGCAGGGGTACCCCGGCGAACCAGGTGCCCCAGATACCGACCCCCGCACCGGCGGCCGCGGTGAGCAGGGCCCCCGTCGGCAGCCACCAGGAGCCGGTGGTACGTGCCCAGCCGGCCACCTCGCCGTCGGCGAGCGCGATCCGCGCGCGGTCGGCGGGGTCCTTCCCGGCGTAGGGGTTCTCCGGCGCCGGGACCAGCCGGGCCAGCAGCAGCCCGAGCGCTCCGGCGAGGACGGCCGCTCCGAGGGCCGCGGCCAGGTGCCACAGCGGGAACCGGGCGGGCGCGCCTCCCTCCGGGACGTCCAGGTTGACGATCAGGGCGGCGCCCAGCACGTACTGGAGGAAGGCGGCGGCCGCCCAGCCACCGGCGATGAGCAGCCGGTGGGCGCGGCCGTAGAACTTTCCGCCGGCCACCATGAGGACCCACAGGGCGCCGAGCATGGGCAGCACCGGAGCGGTGACGAGGACGTAAGTGGTGCGGTCCACATGGCCGTTCACGTCTCCGGAGAGGTCGAAGTGGGCGGCCAGACGGGTGGGGAGACGGTCCTTGAGGGCGATGAAGAGGATCAGGTCGACGAGAAAGGCGAGGACAAAGGGCAGGGCCGCGAGTGTGGCGCGGCCAAGGTGCTTGCGTGTCATGAAAACCTCCGTTGTTCGCATGCTAGTAGAACAACTGGAGGGTGGCAATGGAGTTGTGGTGGCCCGTGGCGCCGACGGACCGACGGACCGACGGACCGACGGACTATGGCGCCACGGGTCAGACGGATTCGAGAGGGAAGGCGCCCCGATGGCCGGTGTCGGTGTCGGTGTCGGTGGCCCAGGACGGGCTCCCCTCGAACTCCCGGCAGCTCCAGACCTCCTGGACGAGTCCGGTACGCCGGTCCCCCGGGGCGCCCTTGGCCTCACCGAAGCAGGCGAGGGAGCCGGAGAGGCCACGGCGGGGGCCCGGTACGGAGGCGGAGGAGGCCGGGGCCGGGGGCTGGGCCGGGGCCCGGAGGGGGAAGGGGGCGGAGAAGGCGCAGGCGATGCAGGTCTGGAGCCGGACGCCGTCCGGGAGGATGCGCTGGATCGCCGTCAGCGCGGCGGCGAAGTCGCTCTCGGCGCGGGCGGATTCGTAGACCGCGCCGTCCAGATGGAGGGCGAGGTGGAGGTCCGGGTCGACCCGGCGCAGGGAGAGCAGACAGCCGAGAGTGGCCTGCCGCAAGGTGCCGTCGACGCGGACGGGCAGCGGGAGGTCCCACTCCAGTACGCAGTCGGTGAGCGCCCCCTCCGCCAGGGAGAAGGCTCCCTCGGCCGAGGAGAAGGATCCGTCAGGCGAGGAGAAGCCCTCGCCCACCGGGCAGGAGGTCCCGTCCACCGGGGCGGGCGCCCCGCTCTCCGGGGTCGTACCCGCGACCGGAACCAGGCGGTCGAAGCTCTGGCCCTCGAAGTCGACCCCTCGGATCCGGATCCGGAGCTGCTGTCCGTCCGTGGTGAGGACGACGGCCTCGGAACCGTCCCGGTCCCGGTACCAGCCGGCCCACGACTCATCTGTCATGAGCAGGGACTGTACCCCGCTCCGGAACGCCCCTGCGCCACCCCTCCGTGAACCCTCAATTCGCTTGCGGGTCACGCCACATGGGCCACATCCGCGGCCCGTCGGGAAGGTCGACGGCGGTGCCCAGGAAGTGGAAGCCGAGCCGCTCGTAGAGCGTACGGCTGCGGGCGCTGCTCGCCTCCAGGTACGCGGGTACGCCGTCGCGGTCGCAGCGGTCCAGCTCCGCGCCGATGAGCCCGGCCCCGATGCCCTCGCCCTGGCGCCGCGGGGAGACGCCGACCATGAGCAGGTAGGAGTGGGCGCGGTCGTGCGGGTGCACCTTCCCGGTCAGCCGTCCGACCAGTTCGCACCGCTCGTTGTCGGGGTCGGCGGTCCGCCGCATCAGGGCGGGCGTGGGGTCCTCCTCCTCGGGAGCCCCGGCGGGCACCGGCAGCCACAGGGCCACGGCGGCGCCGTCCTCGGCCACGTCGACACGGCCTTCGGCGAGGGTGATGTCCGCGAAGACGCCGAGGAACCTGCCGTGCACCGCCCGCCGGTGGGCCTCGTCGGGGAAGACCCAGCAGCTGACCGGGTCGTGGTGGAAGGCCTCCTCCAGGACCGCCACGACCAGGCCCCTGTCGCCCCTGTCCGCCTGCCGTATCCGTACGCCCATGACCGGCTCCCGCCCTTCGCGCGCTGCCCTCGTCCGTAAGATCAACCCCCGGAATACTAGAGCCGGTTGAGGGGTGCGAGCCGGTCGGCAGGGTGGGTCAGCTGGTGCGGCGGGTGACGAATTCGGCCAGGGCCAGCAGGTCTCCGGCCGCGCCCGGCTCCGGGACCGCGCGGGAGAGGTGGTGCAGCGCCCGGGCCATCCGGTCGGCGGCGGCGACCTGGGCCCAGTCCCGGCCACCGGCCCGGTCCACGGCGTCGGCGGCGCGGTCCACCTCCCCGGTGGTGGACATGGGCCCCCGGTAGAGCGCGGCCAGTTCGGCGGCGGCCGGGGTGCCGGAGGTGAGGGCTGCGACGACGGGCAGCGACTTCTTGTGGGCGGCGAGGTCGGCGCCGACGGGCTTGCCGGTGCGGGCCGGGTCGCCCCAGATGCCGATCAGGTCGTCGATGAGCTGGAAGGAGAGGCCGGCCTCCCGCCCGAAGCCGTCCATGGCGCGGACGGCCCGGTCCGCCGCCCCGGCGTAGAGGGCGCCGAGCGCGCAGGCGCAGCCGAGCAGGGCGCCGGTCTTGGCGGTCGCCATGGTCAGGCACTCGTCGAGCGTGACCTCGTCCGGTCCGCGCTCCTCGAAGGCGCAGTCGGCCTGCTGGCCCGCGCAGAGTTCGATGACGCAGGAGGAGAGGCGGGCGGCCGCCCCGGCTGCGGCCGGGTGGGTGTCCTCGGCCAGCAGACGCTGGGCGAGGGCCAGCATGGCGTCTCCGGTGATGATGGCGTCCGGCACACCGAAGACGGCCCAGGCGGTGGGCCGGTGTCTGCGGGTGGTGTCCTCGTCGATGACGTCGTCGTGGAGGAGGGTGAAGTTGTGCGCCAGCTCGACGGCGACGGCGGCGCGCACGGCGTGCTCCGGATCGCCTCCCAGCGCCCGGGCGGCGGCCAGCACGAGCGCCGGCCGGATGGCCTTGCCCGCCTGCCCGGCGGCAGGGGTGCCGTCGGCGTTCTCCCAGCCGAAGTGGTACATCGCGATCCGGCGTATGCCACCGGGCAGCGATTCCACGGCCGATCGCAGATGCGGGTCGACGATGGCGCGGGTGCGCTCCAGCAGCGCCGCGGCCTCGTGCCCTTCCGTCGCTGCGTCCGTACTGGTCATGGTCACGGTCACTCCCTGGGGCGGTGCGATGGGACGGGCCCGGGGGCCCGGCCGGTGTCGGCCGACCGGGCCCCGGGGGTGGTGACACGAGGTCAGCGCCAGCGGCTCACCTCGACGTTCTCCAGTACGCCGAGGGCGTCAGGTACCAGGATGGCGGCGGAGTAGTACGCCGTCACCAGGTAGGAGATGATCGCCTGCTCGTCGATGCCCATGAAGCGGACCGAGAGGCTCGGTTCGATCTCGTCCGGGATGCCGGTCTGCTGGAGGCCGATGACGCCCTGCTCGGCCTCGCCGGTCCTCATGCAGATGATGGAGGTGGTACGGGCCTCGGTGACCGGGATCTTGTTGGACGGGAAGATCGGCACCCCGCGCCAGGCCGGGACGTGGTGGCCGCCGATGTCCACGCTCTCCGGGACCAGTCCGCGCCGGTTGCACTCACGGCCGAAGGCGGCGATGGCGCGCGGGTGGGCGAGGAAGAGCTTCGATCCGCGCCGACGCGAGAGCAGTTCGTCCATGTCGTCGGGGCTGGGCACCCCGTCGTGCGGCTGGAGCCGCTGGCCGTAGTCGCAGTTGTTGAGGAGGCCGAACTCCCGGTTGTTGATCAGCTCGTGCTCCTGGCGCTCGCGGAGCGCCTCGACGGTGAGCCGCAACTGCTGCTCGGTCTGGTTCATCGGCTGGTTGTAGAGGTCCGCGACCCTGCTGTGCACCTTGAGCACGGTCTGCGCGACGCTCAGCTCGTACTCGCGGGGGGCGGCGTCGTAGTCGACGAAGGTGTGCGGGACGACGGCCTCGCCCACGTGGCCCGCGGAGAGGTCGATCGCCGCCTCGCCGTAGTGGTTGGTCCGCTGGTGCGGGATCGTGAGCAGCCCGGCGAGGTGGGCGCGGAGCGAGTCGGCCCGCTCCGCCAGGTTGAGCACGTCCGCGCGGCTGAGCGTCAGCAGCGTGCACGCGGTGACGGCGCGGGCGGTGTACTCCCAGACGGCGTCGCCGTCGACCAGGCTCTGGTCACCGAAGTACGCGCCGTCGGCGAGGACCCCCAGCTCCGTCTCGTCCCCGTAGAGCCCGGAGCCGACCTTCTCGACCTTTCCGTGCGCCAGCAGGAAGACCCGGTCCGCCGCGTCCCCCGACGCCGCGAGCACCTCGCCCGCGGCCACGTCCCGCTGCTCGCACCGGCGGGCGAGTTCGTTGAGGACCTCCTCGTCCTCGAAGTTGCGCAGAGCGGGCAGCTCCCCCAGCTCGGCGGGGATCACGGCCACCCGGTCCCCGGTCTGGACGAAGGTCACCCGGCCGTCACCGACCGAATAGCTGAGCCGACGGTTCACCCGGTACGTACCGCCCTGTACCTGCACCCACGGCAGCATCTTCAGCAGCCACCGTGAGGTGATCTCCTGCATCTGCGGCGCGGACTTGGTGGTCGTCGCGAGGTTCCGCGCAGCCGCCGTCCCCAGACTCTGCTGCGGCGGCGCCTGCGTGTCGCGAACCTCTTCACCAACGGACATCTGACGTCCTCTCGATCTTGGGATGACCTGCTGGAGAAGCCTTTCAGCGGAGGACCCGGCCCGCCATTACACAAAAGAGTGTGACTAATCAGCCTTCTGTCGGGGCACGTTGCCCCTCGTCGCCCGGCGGGCCTTAAAACTTGCATGCCACATACCACTTATCTATGATCAAGCCATGCGGCTGACCAGATTCACCGATGTGGCGCTCCGCGTGCTCATGCGGCTGGCGGTCGCGGAGGGCACGGACCCGCCGACCACCCGCGAGGTGGCGGACACCATGCAGGTGCCGTACACCCACACGGCCAAGGTCGTCGCCCGCCTCCAGCACCTGGGCCTGCTCGACGCCCGGCGCGGCCGGGGCGGCGGACTCACCCTCACCACGGCCGGCCACTCGGCCTCGATCGGCGCTCTCGTACGGGAACTGGAGGGCACGGACGACGTCGTGGAGTGCGAGGGTTCCACACCCTGCCCGCTGCGCTCCGCCTGCCGGCTGCGGGGCGCCCTGCGTCAGGCGCAGGACGCGTTCTACGCCACGCTCGACCCGATCACCGTCACCGATCTCGTCGCCGCCCCGACGGGCCCGTTGCTGCTCGGCATCGGCAGCGGCCCGCCACGGGACTGACCTCCACTCCCACCGACCCACCCGCTCGCACCACGGGCGGGTTCCGCTCCACCCGAAAATACGAACATCAAATACCAATTAAGAAGGAGCCCGCCCCGCATGCTCTCCGACCGGTCCACCGCCACCGTCCGTGCCACCCTCCCCGCCGTCGGCGCGGCCATCGGCGACATCGCCGACCTCTTCTACAAGAAGCTGTTCACCGCCCACCCCGAGCTGCTGCGCGACCTGTTCAACCGGGGCAACCAGGCCTCCGGCGACCAGCGCAAAGCCCTGGCGGGCTCGATCGCGGCGTTCGCGACCGCGCTGGTCGAGCACCCGGGCACCCGGCCCGACGTGATGCTGAACCGGATCGCGCACAAGCACGCCTCCCTGGGGGTGACCCCGGAGCAGTACGAGGTCGTCCACACCCACCTCTTCGCCGCGATCGCCGACGTCCTGGGCGACGCGGTCACCCCCGAGGTCGCCGCGGCCTGGGACGAGGTCTACTGGCTGATGGCGAACGCCCTCATCTCCATGGAGGCGCGGCTCTACGCCCAGCAGGGGGTGGTCGCGGGCGATGTGTGGCGGGAGTGGGAGGTCGCCGCCCGGATCGAGGAGACCGAGGACGTCACCACCTTCCGCCTCCGCCCGGCGGACGGCGGTGACTCGCCCGCCTTCCGGCCCGGCCAGTACGTCTCCGTACAGGTCGAACTGGCCGACGGCGCCCGGCAGATACGCCAGTACAGCCTCTCCTCCTCCCCGGGCTCCCGGCTGCGCTCCATCACGGTCAAGCGGGTGCGCGGCGAGGAGACCCCCGAGGGCGAGGTCTCCCGCCACCTCCACGAGCACACCCGCTCGGGCGACCGGCTGCGCGTCTCCGTCCCCTACGGGGACCTGGTCCTCGACCACCTGGACGCGCCCCTCCTGCTGGCCTCGGCCGGAATCGGCTGCACGCCCATGCTGTCGATGCTGGAGTACCTGGCCGAGGAGGGCCACGACCGCCCCGTCACCGTCGTGCACGGCGACCGCTCCCCCGCCGACCACGCCCTGCGCGCCCACCACACCCGGCTGACGGAGAAGCTCCCGGAGGCCGAGCCGCACTTCTGGTACGAGTCCCCGGAAGCCGGCCACCCGGCCCACCGCACCGGCCTCGTCGACCTGAACGGCATCACCGTCCTCCCCGGCACCCACGCCTACCTCTGCGGCCCGCTCCCCTTCATGCGCACGATCCGCACCCAACTGCTGGACGCCGGGGTCCGCCCCGCCGACATCCACTACGAGGTCTTCGGCCCCGACCTCTGGCTGGCGAGCGCCTGACCCCACCCGGACCGGGACGGGCGACAATGACCAGGTGACCGGCCCGCCCCACCTCCCGTCCCGTCGCCCGTCCGACGGCCCCTCGCCCGGCCCGTCCCGCCCGTCCCGCCCGGAGACCTTGCTGCGCCCCGCGACTGACCTCGAACGGTGGAGAGCTGGCGGAGAACGCCATACCGCGGCTCACGGAGATGTCAACGGCAGTCGATGATGCGGTCCGCCGACTTCGACATCACGAACAGAACCGCCATCAGCCTGACGGAGGCACGTGGAGCGAGATCATGACCGGTGCCCAGGCTGAACCAACTTGATCAGGAAACCGCGCTCTCCGGTGAAAGAACCGGCTCCGCCCACGCCGCGAAGCCGAAGACCGGGCGCTCAGCAGGTCTGCCGGTGACGTCGTCGACAAGCGTGCGCCGGACTCTCCGGGTCTGACGGACCAGGTAGCGCAGCCCCTCAATGTCGACGACCCCGCAATCCCCAGCGTCAAGGTCCACGGCAACGCCCTCGACAACTCCGACCTGCCACCCAGCCTTGGTGGCGAGATGCATCCACACCTCAAACGCCCGCTCCGGATCGGCAGCTCGGAAGCTTGACCCCACCTTGGCCACGATCTGCACCGGATCAGGCCGTGCATCCACCGACACGACACTTCCTCTCTCTCTGGGGCAAGGATCATCGCAGCTCACACCAGCGGCTTCCGAGGCGACTCTCACGTGCTGCTGCGCCATGGTCTGCGGGGCAGCGCCTCGGCAAACCGGAGGATCACGATCCGTCCGGCCCCAAGAACTCCTGACGGGATGGAGTGGCGGGCGCACTCGCGACAGGCTGAGGGTCACTCGGAACTCGCCTATGAGCGGCAGCTTTGGATGTCATCGTTTCGAGGAGGCTGTCTCCCTCCCGCCGATGACGAGGAGACAGCCTAACTGTCATGTTCTACGGCGTGACCCCAGCTAGGCCGTGTCCGGCGGATCAGGGCCGGACAGGCCGCGGCGTCTGGTGCGGTGCATCGCAAGGCGCTGGAACGTCCTCATCGCAGAGCGATTCGGGCGTTTCGGCAACGCCGCGAGGTACCGTGCCAGGCGTCGCGGACCCGGTCAAGATCCGCCGGACACGGCCTAGTAGGGCTTTGTTAGGTGGTGTCGTAGGGCTGCCATGGGGTGGGTTGTCGGCAGGTGGGGCAGGTTCCGGTCCAGGTGGCTAGCAGATGTTGGAGGAGGGCCAGGGCTTGGTAGAGGGTCAGGCCCTGGCAGGGACTTTTGGGCATGACCGCTGCTCGGTCAGGAAGAGGTGGGCGGCGGTGACGAGGGTGACGTGGCGGTGCCAGCCGGTGAACGAGCGGCCCTCGAAGTGGTCCAGGCCCAGAGCTGTCTTCAGCTCGCGGTAGTCGTGCTCGATCCGCCACCGGGCCTTCGCCAGCCGGACCAGATCCTTCGTCGGGATGTCGGCGGGCAGGTTCGAGATCCAGTACTTCACCGGTTCCGCCTCGCCTTCGGGCCATTGCGCGATCAACCAGACCAGAGGGATCGTGCCGTCAGCTGCCGGTTTCGGGCGGCGCCCGGCGAGACGGACCCGCAGGAGTACGAAGTGCGCGTTCATCGCGGCCTTCGAGCCCATGCGCCAGGTCACAGCCCGGCCGCTGCTGCGTCCAGCAGCCAGCACATGCTCGCGCAGGGCTGCCGGGCGGATGCGGTAGCGGGGAAGCGGACGGGGGCCGAGACCGCCGTAGTCGGGCGTATGCGGCACCGCGTCCTGACCGTGCGCGGTCATCTCGCCCTTCACCTGGAGCACCCAGGCATGACCGCGTTCGTCCAGACCGCGGCGGAAGTCGGCGTTCGCGCCGTAGCCGGCGTCCGCGACGAGGACCGCGGGCCGCAGACCGGTGGCGGCGAGGTCGTCGAGCATGGCCAGCGCCAGTTGCCACTTGGGGCGGTGGCGCTCGGTCTCGGGAATCCGGCAGGCCCGCCGACGGGCCTCGGCTTCGGGCTCGTCCCAGGCGGTGGGCAGGAACAGCCGCCAGGACAAGGGACATGAAGCCGTGTCGGAGGCAGCGTGGATGCTGACACCGATCTGGCAGTTGCCGACCTTGCCCAGAGTGCCGGAGTACTGCCGGGCCACGCCCGGCGAGAAGACACCGTCCTTCGGGAAGCCGGTGTCGTCCACCACCCACGCCTGCGGTCGCACCGCTGCCACCGCCCGCCACGCCAGACGGGTCCGGACGTCCTCGACCGGCCAGGTCGAGGACGTCATGAACTGCTGCAACTGTTGGTGATCGACCCCGAGCCGTTCCGCCATCGGCTGCATCGACTTCCTCCGACCCTCCAGCAGCAGGCCCCGCAGATACAGAGCACCCTTCTGCCGCTGGTCCCGCCGCACCAACGGCGCGAACACCTCCGAAGCGAACTCCTCCAACCGACCCCGCACCACGGCAAGCTCCCCAGCCCTCATACAGCCAGCGAACTACCACACACCCAAAGTGACAAGACCACCTAACAAAGCCCTACTAGTGCTCTGACCGCATAGGTTCACCGCCTTGGTGAAGTGTCGGCGGGGCGGACTATGTTCTCGGCATGAACGATTCTGAAGTCGCCTCGCTCTTGGCCGGATGCGCTCGGTGCCCCTACCCCGGGGTGTGGCAGGACTCCCCTTTTACGGAACGCATGGTCGACGGTGAGGGGTATGCCGCGGTCGCGGTCGACCCAGGGCTGAGCGCGCTCGTTCTGCGGCGTGATGACGGCTCGCTGTGGGGTCTGCCGGAGGGCGGTGTTCCTCACCTGGTGAACTCCAGCGTCGAGGCGTTCGTCGCTTTCAACCGTGCTTACGAGGAGGCCGCTACTGAGGCCGAAGCCTACGAGGGGCCAGATGATGATCTGGACGAGGACGGGGACTTGGCCATGCAGGCCGCGGACGCGCTCACGGAAGCGTTGCTGGAGCGATTCGAGATGCTTGACGCCGAGGCCGTTGCCGACGAGAACTCCTTCTGGCACGTCGCGGCTGAGGAGCTTGGCTACGGCATGAACGTGTGACCGCGCAGAGCATCGGAGCAGGTTGCTCAAGCTGTGATGACGAGGAGGCGTCCACCCAGCGGACGCCCTTTTCGCTGCGGATGCGGGCGCGTTCCCTGCGTTGAGCGGCGAGGACATCGGGGCGCCGTCGGGCCGGGCGGCGCGGATGGATTTCAGCCCGGCCAGTGTGTTCGCGGCGCCTTTCGTGCGGCGGTTGACGCCCCAGAGGTGGTCGCCACCGGCCGAGTAGCAGCCATGGAAGTAGCGCACTCCGTGAGTGCGGTGGTAGGTGGCCGGAACCCGGTCGGGATGTCCTTGTTCGCCCAAGCCCGAGCCTGCGGTGAGCCGGATTCCAAGCGGTCCGAACTCGTCGAAGGCGAACACGCGGTCGGGGAACCGGTGAAGAACCTCCTCGATCCGGTCCGGTTTCGCCTCACGGTCCGGGTCGGGGGACTCCTTCCTGTCTTGGTGCGCTGGAAGGTGACATCGCGGCGGGCGACCAGGCAGCGTGACGTCTCGCGGCCGATGCGAATGATCCGGCCGTGGGCTTTCCGCAGGTAGGCGACCAGCTTGCGAAGCGACCAGTGAGTGAAGGGCTGGCCCAGCTTGGTGGGGCGGGTGGTGGCCGTCTGGATGACGAAGTCCTCGTCGTCGCGGCTGAGCAGGCGGGGACGGCCACCCCGCCTCCAACAGTCGGATCGGACGTCACCGCACATCCGACCGCCACAACCACCAACCCGGCGAACCTATGCGGTCAAAGCACCAGCTCTCGTGGCCTTCGCCGTACTCGGGGAAGTGGTCCGGAAAGTCCTTCGCCAGCTCTCGTTTCCATGCTTCAAGGGTGCGATCTGTCACGTCCCATGCGTGCGCGGACGGATGGTCGTCGAAGAGCCCGCATGCCTCCTCCTTCGGCGTCAGAGCGGTGCACCAGCCCAGCGACGCGAGCCGCATGTTCCTTCCCGCCCAACGAGCCCATACGGCGCTGCCCGGCCGCCCTCCCTCGTCCCACAGCATTGCGGCGTGATCGTCGTCGTGGTCCTCGCCCAGTTCACAGAACAGATGCCGGGTTTCCAGACGGTGCACGGAGGCGAAGAGGGCAACAATCCAGTCGGGCGGGTCGAACAGGGCAACAGTGGTGCATTTGTTCATGGCTGGGGCGGCCTCTTGGGTCGTCGGGGCTCGGTCGGTGTCATGCGTCGTCGGCATGGTCTTCGGATGCGGGGCGCTTCCCTGCCTGCCGTTCCTGCTGCTCCTCCGCGATCAATTCGCGGAGTGGGTCGGTCACGAAGAACGAGTGATCGCGGGGGCGATGGTGACGGAACAGCAGGCACTGCCGGATCAGGCCCGTGGGCCGTTCGTGGAGAGCAGCGAGACAGAGCGGCAGGACATCGAATCGGTGGACCCGGTGCGCACCGGTACCGGTGCAGATGAACCACAGGTCACGGTCCTCCCGTGTCTCAGCGGCACAAAGGTACGAGGCGTGTTCGGCAGTCTCGTCGTGCTCGGCAAGCTCGCACAGGACGAACCCTTCCGGGAGAGCGTCAGGAGGGTGAGCGGGTGCCCCCTCCATGGTGGTGAGGGCGGCAAGCGCTTCGATGATCGGTAAGTCGGTGACGGCAGTGCATTGCAGCACGGATGGAGCGCCTTCCTGAGGTGCCGGTGCAGGGGGCGGGAGGATTGGGGGCCTTTCGATCCCGGTGCGAATCGGGCTGGCACTTGCCTGCCCGTAGACGGCCCCATCGCCACCAGGCGTCCGAGGCTCGCCCTCTGGTGGCTGTCAAAGGCCCCGCGATACCGTCCGCCCCAAGCTACGAGGCCTGTGCGAGCTGGTACGCCATGGAAAACCAAATGGGGCCGATGGTGTTCCTTCCGCTTCCCTACGGTCCAGGGAGCCTCAGGAACGGATGGCAGTCGCCCGGTCGGGACCGGCCATCCGGCGCTCTGCGGGCACACCCTTGAACAAGTGCAGAAAAGTTGGACCGATGGCTCTCACGGCTCTCCGGCCCCAACGCGCCAGGGTTCCCGAGCAGCGCGCCGGACGCTTCTCAGGGTGGTTGGGCAGGATCGGGTCGTCACGCCTCAGTGCCTCGGCCATACGCTCCACCATGTCTGCGGGCATGGCTCCCATGTGGACGTACGGCCTTCCCGAATAGGCCACCACCGGCCGCAGGTGGCTGACCCGCTCGGCCTCGATCCCGAGCTCGACCAAGGCACCACTGAGCGCCTCGGTCGCGTTCTCCGCCGCCTTGCGGCCGTCGCGCCACTGCTGCATCTCCACCGCCATCGCCCCCTGCGTGATCATCGGAGCGTCCCGGTCGCGTGCGGGTGCCGCCGGATCTCCACGCTCGCGTCCGTCGCCGCCGAATAGTCGCCCCGGCCTCTGGCCTCCCGCCGCTGGGCGTCCAATACCTGGCACACGTCGCAGCCCTCCACAGGCTGCGGAGGCTCCGGGACGGACATGAGATGCGCAGGTGGGTCCATGGCTGTGTCTGGAGTCGTCATGGAGGTGACTCCATGCCCCTGAAGGACGTATCTGCCCTCGAATCAGGGACAGTTGTACCGTTGGGCACTACGGTTCAAGAACGCCCAAATGTCGCAGGGGGAAGTCTTGAACGCCGCTCTACGATCAGCTATAGAAGACGCCAAGCTCACGCCCCGGAAGCTTGCCACCCGCATCGGTGTGGTACCCAAGACGGTGGAACGGTGGCTGGCCGACGCCGAGCTTTTACCTCATGCAAGAAACCGCGTCGACGCGTGCCGGGCGCTGAAGGTGGATGAAGACATGATCTGGCCCAAGGCTGTTCAGGAGCGGGTGAAGACCGGCCACGACCGCGAGTTGGCCCACGCCTACCCCTACCGGTCCGCCTGCCCGTCGACCGTGTGGGGTGAACTGATCGCAGGGGCCTCCACGGACATCTTCTTCGCCGGCTACACGAACTACTTCGTCTGGCTGGAGCAGCCCGCGTTCATCGAGACGCTGCGCCGCAAGATCGCGTCGGGGTGCCGGGTGCGTTTCCTGCTGGGCGATCCTGACGGAGAAGTGACCCGACAGCGTGAGGTCATCGAAGACGTCGCCCTGAGTGTCGGCACGCGCATCCGGATCAGCCTGGAGCACCTGGGACGCCTCGGCCCCCTGGACGGCCTGGAGACGCGCTTCACCAGCCCGGAGGACGCCGTGAACCACGTGTCCCTCTCCGTGTTCAGATTCGATCAGGATGCGCTCGTGACTCCCCACCTGGCGCGGCTCGTCGGCCATGACTCGCCCCTGCTGCACCTGCGTCGCCAGGGTGACAGCGGAATGTTCGACCGGTTCGCGGAGCACGCCGAGGAGCTGTGGGGCCGGGGCGTACCGCAGACGCCGTGACGGCGTGCCGAGAACGCACGGCCACAATGGGAGGGTGAGCCCGCCCGTAGACCTCGCCCGTGCACTTCAGCCCCGGGTGCCGTCCCCCCTGCAGGAGGTCCGGGACGACCGCTTCGAGCGGTGCGGGGCCACGCTGCTGCTCAAGCGGGACGACCTGATCCACCCCGAGCTGCCGGGGAACAAGTGGCGCAAGCTCGCGCTCAACCTGGAGGCGGCCGCCGGACGGGCCGTGCTGACGTTCGGCGGTGCCTACTCCAACCATCTCCGGGCCACCGCGGCGGCCGGGCGGCTGCTGGGCTTCCCCACCATCGGTGTCGTACGGGGCGACGAGCTGGCGCACCGGCCGCTGAACCCGTCCCTGGCCCGGTGCGCGGCCGACGGGATGCGGCTGCACTTCGTGGACCGGACGACGTACCGGGCGAAGGGGTCGCCCGAGGTCCTGGCGGGGCTGCTGGAGCTGTTCGGGGACGTCGAGGTGATCCCGGAGGGCGGCAGCAACGCCCTGGCCGCACAGGGCTGTACGGCGCTGGGCCGCGAGGTGCGCGGGCTCACCGATGTGGCGGCCGTGGCCTGTGGGACCGGCGGCACCCTGGCGGGGCTCGCGGCCGGGCTGGAGAGCGGGCAGCGGGCGCTGGGCGTACCGGTGCTGCGCGGCGGCTTCCTGGGCGAAGCCGTGGCCGCCCTCCAGCGGGACGCGTTCGGCGGGGAGGCCGGCCGCTGGTCGCTGGACGAGCGCTTCACCTTCGGCGGCTACGCCCGTACGACTCCGGAACTGGACGCCTTCGCCGCCGACTTCGAGGACCGGCACGGGCTGTCCGTGGAGCGGGTCTACGTCGCCAAGCTGCTCTTCGCGCTGGTGACCCTCGCCCAGGAGGGCGCCTTCGCGCCGGGCACCCGGGTGGCCGCCGTGATCACCGGCACCCCCGACGTACCGGCCGGCCCGTCCGCGTAACCACCGCCCCGGCCCGTCCGCGTGACAGAACCCCTCAGGGGCCGTCCGTCTCCCGGTAGGCCGCCGCCTCCTCCAGGTCCAGGCGGCGCAGCAGCGTACGCATCATCTCGTCGTCGATCCGCCGCTCGTCCCGGAGCCGGACGAAGACCTCCCGCTCGGCCTCGATCATCTCGCGGGAGAGCCTGCGGTAGGTGTCGTCCGCCGACTCCCCCGTGACCGGGTCGGCCGGGCCCAGCCGCTCCCAGACCGCGTTGCGGCGGCGCTCCAGGACGGTGCGCAGCCGCTCGGCCAGGGGCGGCGGCAAGGTGTTGTGCGGGGCGGCGAGCAGTGCGTCGAGGCGGGCCTCGGCGGCCTGGGACGCCTCGCTCTGGGCCTGGGCCTCGACCAGCGTCTCGGCCCGCCGGTCGGGGCCCGGCACCTTCAGTACGCGGACGAGTACGGGCAGGGTCAGCCCCTGGATCACCAGGGTGGCGATCACCGTGGTGAAGGTCAGGAACAGCACCAGGTTGCGGGCCGGGAAGGGGTCGCCGTCGTGCGTGACCAGCGGGATGGAGAAGGCGACGGCGAGCGAGACGACCCCGCGCATGCCCGCCCAGCCGACGATCAGGGGCGCGGTCCGGTCGGTGTCCGGTTCCCGCTCCCGTACCCGCCGGGAGAGCCGTCTCGGCAGACAGGTGGCCGGGTAGACCCAGACGAAGCGGATCACGACGACGGTGACGAAGACGATCGCCGCGTACCCCAGCGCCCTCGCCGTACCGGGTGCCTCCAGTCCTTTCAGGACGAAGGGGAGCTGCAGTCCGATCAGCGCGAAGACCGTGGACTCCAGGATGAACGCGGCCATCTTCCAGACCGCGGCCTCCTGGAGTCGGGTGGCGAAGTCGACCTGCCAGGAGCGGTGTCCCAGGTAGAGGGCGACGACGACCACCGCGAGGACTCCGGAGGCGTGCACCCGTTCGGCCGCCGCGTACGCCACGAACGGGATCAGGAGGGACAGCGTGTTCTGGAGGAGTGCCTCCTTCAGATGCGTGCGCAGCCAGTGCAGCGGCACCATCAGCAGCAGGCCGACGCCGACCCCGCCGACCGCCGCGAGCAGGAACTCCGCGATCCCGGCCGCCCAGGACATCCCCTCCCCCACCGCGGCGGCCAGCGCCACCCGGAAGGCGGTGATCGCGGTGGCGTCGTTCACCAGCGACTCACCCTGAAGGATGGTCGTCACCCGGGCGGGCAGCCCCACACGGCGGGCGATGGCGGCGGCCGTCACGGCGTCCGGCGGGGCGATGACGGCCCCCAGGACGAGCGCGGCCGTGAGCGGCAGCTCCGGGATCGCGAGGTACGCCAGCCACCCCACGGCGACGGTGGCGAAGAGCGTGTACCCCACGGAGAGCAGCGCGACCGGCCGGATGTTGGCCCGCAGATCCAGGTAGGAGCTGTCCAGGGCCGCCGTGTGGAGCAGCGGGGGCAGCAGCAGCGGGAGGACGATGTGGGCGTCCAGGTGGTACGTGGGAACGCCCGGCACCAGGCCCGCGACGAGGCCGACCGCGACCAGGACCAGCGGGGCGGGGACCGGGGTGCGGCGGGCCGCGCCGGCGACCGCCGCGCTGGCCGCGACCAGCGCCACCAGGGGCAGCGCGTCCATCTCACCGTCCTCGGATCCGTCGTAACCTGCCCATCATGAGCGAGTGCGCGCATGTAGCGGATCTGCCACGCCCCGAGCCCGTGCCGCTCGGGGAGACCTGCCCCGAGTGCCTGGCCGCCGGGACCCATCCCGTGCAGCTGCGGCTCTGTCTGACCTGCGGGCACGTCGGCTGCTGCGATTCCTCGCCGCTGCGGCACGCCACCGGCCACTTCCGGGCGACCGGTCACCCGGTGATGCGGAGCTTCGAGCCGGGCGAGAGCTGGCGCTGGTGCTTCGAGGACGGTTCGATCGTCTGACGTCTGGGTACGTCAATGCGGCGCCGGTTCTTCGTAATTGGACCCCGCAACCCCCTAGCCACTGTGCGTGCTCATGTGTTTACCATGAGTGACGGCCGGGGGATGGGGTGCGGGCGACACTGCATCATGGATCCGATAGCGTCGCCGAGCTGAGAACCGTCGACCGACCGCATGGCTCCGGGCCACCCTTCCCGGATCCTCGAAAGAGTTTGTGCCACCTTGGAGGTGAGGGTGTCCCAGATCGCAGGCGAGCCCGGGAATCAGGACTTCGTAGAGGTCCGGCTGCCCGCTGCGGGTGCCTACCTGTCGGTGCTGCGAACGGCCACGGCCGGTCTCGCAGCGCGCTTGGACTTCACGCTCGACGAGATCGAGGATCTCCGCATCGCGGTCGACGAGGCCTGCGCGATCCTGCTCCAGCAGGCCGTGCCCGGCTCCGTCCTCAGCTGCGTGTTCCGGCTCATCGACGACTCTCTCGAGGTGACGGTGTCGGCCCCCACGACGGACGGCCGCGCACCCGAGCGCGACACCTTCGCCTGGACGGTGCTCTCCGCACTGGCCGGCAAGGTCGACTCGACGGTCGCCGACGACCGTACGGTCAGCATCAGCCTCTACAAACAGCGCGGCGCGGGCCCCGGGCCGGCGTGAGCGACGGGAACGGGGACGGTCCTGTGCGGGACGAGACGATCCGAACCGGGGTGGTGCGGCCGACGGGCATCCCGGAGCAGCAGGCCCGGCCGCATCCGGTGGACGGAGCGGACGGGCCTGAGAGCCTCAACGTCGCGGTGGAGCAGTCGCAGGAGCGGGCGGGCCAGATGAGCGAGCACGGGCACCACGATCCACATGACCGCAGCGGGGCCCGCGCCCTCTTCGTCGAGCTGCGGGCGCTTCCCGACGGCTCGCCGGAGAAGGCGGAGCTGCGCAACCGGCTGGTGCGGATGCACCTGCCATTGGTCGAGCACCTGGCCCGGCGGTTCCGCAACCGCGGGGAGCCGCTGGACGACCTGACGCAGGTCGCCACGATCGGGCTGATCAAGTCGGTGGACCGGTTCGACCCGGACCGGGGCGTGGAGTTCTCGACGTACGCGACCCCCACGGTCGTCGGCGAGATCAAGCGCCACTTCCGGGACAAGGGCTGGGCGGTGCGGGTGCCGCGCCGGCTCCAGGAACTGCGGCTCTCGCTGACCACGGCCACCGCCGAGCTGTCCCAGCAGCACGGCCGGTCGCCGACCGTGCACGAGCTGGCCGAGCGGCTGGGCATCTCCGAGGAGGAGGTGCTGGAGGGCCTGGAGTCGGCCAACGCGTACAGCACGCTCTCGCTGGACGTGCCGGACACGGACGACGAGTCCCCGGCCGTCGCGGACACGCTGGGCTCGGAGGACGAGGCGCTGGAGGGCGTGGAGTACCGGGAGTCGCTCAAGCCGCTCCTGGAGGATCTGCCGCCGCGCGAGAAGCGGATCCTGCTGCTGCGGTTCTTCGGGAACATGACCCAGTCGCAGATCGCCCAGGAGGTCGGCATCTCGCAGATGCACGTCTCCCGGCTGCTGGCCCGCACCCTGGCCCAGCTGCGCGAGCGCCTGCTCGTCGAGGAGTAGACGGGGAGCGGGCCCAGGGCTCTGGACTCAGGCCTTCGGGTCCGCGTCCTCCGGGTCCGGACCGGCGCCCCTGCGCAGCCCCAGGATCTGGGTGGTCGCCGGGTTCACCACGAGCACCAGCCCGGTCACGGCGACCGTCGCCACGGCGATCCCCAGCGGGATCAGCGCCCCCTGGGAGCGCAGCAGCGTCCAGGCGACGGGCAGCGCCATGATCTGGGTGATCAGCGCCGGGCCCCGGCTCCAGCCGCGCAGCAGCATCAGGCCCCGGGCGGCGATGAGCGGGATGGCGCCCAGCGCGATCAGCGTGATGCCGACCGTCTCCGCCTGCTGCGGGCTCTCGGGGCGGCCGAGCACCCCCATGACCACCAGGTAGAGCCCGCCGATCGCGAGCGCGGCGCCTTCGAGGGCGTTGATCCCGGCGAGCGCCGTGATCCTGCGCGGGCGCCCGGCCGCGGCGGGCGAGGGGGTGGACGAGGTCGCTTGAGTGCTCACGCCTTTCAGGTTGGCATCCCTGGGGCCCGGAAGTGAAGCCGGGGGTGCGGGGCGCGGCGCACATCACGCACGAACACGGCTCCCGTCCCGTACGGGCGTGGCTCCCCCGTACGTACGAGGTCCCTCCCCCGGCGTACGCCCGAGCCGCCCCCCGTACATCACGGAGCGTGACCGGCCGGGAGTCCGGCGAACCGCGACTTCAGGGCCGAACCGCCCGGTAGGTACTCTGACGGGCATGCGCGCTCTCCTCGTGGTCAACCCGGCAGCTACCACCACCAGTGCGCGCACCCGCGATGTGCTCATCCACGCCCTGGCCAGCGAGATGAAGCTGGAGGCGGTGACCACGGAGTACCGGGGGCACGCCCGGGACCTGGGGCGGCGGGCGGCCGACAGCGACGACATCGACCTGGTGGTCGCGCTGGGCGGCGACGGCACGGTGAACGAGGTCGTGAACGGGCTGCTGCACCGCGGCCCGGACGTGGACGGGGTGCCGAAGCTGGCCGTGGTGCCGGGCGGCTCCACCAATGTCTTCGCCCGCGCGCTGGGGCTGCCCAACGACGCCGTGGAGGCGACCGGCGCGATTCTGGACGCCCTGGAGAACCGGAGCGAACGTACGGTCGGACTGGGACTGGCCGCCGGCACCCCGGGCACCGAGGACGAGGCCGTGCCCGAACGCTGGTTCACTTTCTGCGCGGGTCTCGGTTTCGACGCCGGAGTGGTCGGCCGGGTCGAACAGAAACGCGAGGGCGGCAAGCGCTCGACCCATGCGCTGTACGTGCGCCAGGTGGTGCGGCAGTTCGTGAACGAGGCCCACCGCAGACACGGGACGATCACCCTGGAGGTGCCCGGCCAGGAGCCCGTCACCGACCTCGCGCTCTCCATAATCTGCAACACCGCCCCCTGGACCTACCTGGGGAATCGTCCGGTGTACGCCTCCCCCAAGGCCTCCTTCGACACCGCTCTGGACGTCCTCGGACTGAAGCGTCTGTCGACCGCGGCGGTGGCCCTGTACGGCACCCAGCTGCTTACTTCGAGCCCTGAAAGAGGGCCCCGGGGGAAGCACGCCGTTTCACGCCACGACCTCACGGACTTCACCTTGCATTCAAAGGTCCCACTGCCCTTCCAGATGGACGGCGACCACCTGGGACTGCGTACGAGCGTGACGTTCACAGGCGTACGCCGTGCACTGCGTGTGATTGTGTGAGTGGAAGGGCCGAAAGTCCTTTAACTCGAACGTTTGGCCTGGGTCCCACCCCTAAGAAGTGCGCCTGTGACCTAGTCGACACCGAGGAATCAAAAAAAACTTTCCAGAAGGGGTTGTATCCGCAGCCGAGGTTTGCGAATCTCTACATGGCGATCGGGACGGCCCGCAACACCGGCCTCCCTGAGAGCCAGAACCCCTCCTCACCATCACAGACCACACCCAGTGCTTCTGGGGGTCGGCCCGTCAGCTGCGGGGGGATTCGTGAAAGCGTTCACATTCACAAGCACCAGCGTGTAATACCAAGGAGAGGTAGCAGCCATGGACTGGCGTCACAACGCCGTTTGTCGTGAGGAAGACCCCGAGCTGTTCTTCCCCATCGGCAACACCGGTCCTGCGCTGCTGCAGATCGAGGAAGCCAAGGCCGTCTGCCGTCGCTGCCCCGTCATGGAGCAGTGCCTGCAGTGGGCGCTCGAGTCCGGCCAGGACTCCGGCGTCTGGGGTGGCCTCAGCGAGGACGAGCGCCGCGCGATGAAGCGCCGCGCCGCTCGCAACCGGGCGCGTAACGCCAGCGCCTGACCGACGCCCCCCACGAACACGCCTCAGCCAGGCGGCGCGTACAGAGCGTACGCACGGCCCCGCCTTCGAGTCGCAGCGCGCAGTACCCCGGAGCGCATCGCAACGTGAGCAGCACGGAGCGGGCCCGGACCGTCACCACGGTCCGGGCCCGCTCTGCTGTGTGCCGCCCCTACTTGGCGCCGCGCACCGGCAGGTCCAGCACCACCTGGGTGCCGCGCTCCGGCGCCGGGACCATGCCGAACGTGCCGCCCAACTCCCCCTCCACCAGCGTCCGTACGATCTGGAGGCCGAGGTTGCCCGCCTGCTGCGGGTCGAACCCCTCGGGGAGCCCGCGCCCGTCGTCGGTGACGGTGATCAGCAGCCGGGCGTCGGACGGTGAGCCGCCGCGTACGGCGGAGACCTCCACCGTGCCCTGGTCGGCCACGGTGAACGCGTGTTCCAGGGCGTTCTGGAGGACTTCGGTGAGCACCATGGAGAGCGGGGTGGCGACCTCGGCGTCCAGGATGCCGAAGCGGCCGATGCGCCGGCAGGTCACCTTGCCGGGAGAGATCTCCGAGACCATCGCGATGACCCGGTCGGCGATCTCGTCGAACTCGACGCGCTCGTCCAGGTTCTGGGAGAGCGTCTCATGGACGATCGCGATCGAACCGACGCGCCGTACCGCCTCGTTGAGCGCTTCGCGGCCCTGCGCGGAATCCATTCGGCGGGCCTGGAGCCGCAACAGGGCGGCCACCGTCTGGAGGTTGTTCTTCACCCGGTGGTGGATCTCCCGGATGGTGGCGTCCTTGGTGATCAATTCGCGTTCGCGGCGGCGGAGTTCGGTGACGTCGCGGAGCAGGACGAGCGAGCCGATGCGGACGCCCTTGGGCTTGAGCGGGATGGCCCGCAGCTGGATCACCCCGCCCGCGCCCTCCACCTCGAACTCGCGGGGCGCGTAGCCGCTGGCCACCTTGACCAGGGCCTCGTCCACCGGGCCCCGGGAGGGCGCCAGTTCGGCGGTGGTGGTGCCGAGGTGGTGGCCGACCAGGTCGGATGCGAGGCCGAGGCGGTGGTAGGCGGAGAGGCCGTTGGGGCTGGCGTACTGGACGACCCCGTCGGCGTCGAGCCGGATCAGGCCGTCACCGACGCGCGGCGAGGCGTCCATGTCGACCTGCTGGCCGGGGAAGGGGAAGGCCCCGGCGGCGATCATCTGGGCCAGGTCGGAGGCGGACTGGAGGTAGGTCAGCTCCAGCCGGGAGGGGGTGCGCACGGTGAGCAGGTTGGTGTTGCGGGCGATGACACCGAGGACCCGGCCCTCACGGCGTACGGGGATGGACTCGACCCGTACGGGGACCTCCTCGCGCCACTCCGGGTCGCCCTCGCGCACGATCCGGCCCTCGTCCAGGGCCGCGTCCAGCAGCGGGCGGCGGCCGCGCGGCACCAGGTGGCCGACCATGTCGTCCTGGTAGGAGGTGGGGCCGGTGTTGGGCCGCATCTGGGCGACGGAGACGTACCGCGTGCCGTCGCGGGTGGGCACCCACAGCACCAGGTCGGCGAAGGAGAGGTCGGAGAGCAGCTGCCACTCCGAGACCAGCAGATGGAGCCACTCCAGGTCGGAGTCGCTCAGAGCGGTGTGCTGGCGGACGAGATCGTTCATGGAGGGCACCTGTGGAGCGTACCCGGGGTGAACGGACGTGTTCGAACCGATCGGCCCGGCGGGCCGTGCGGTGGGGCGGGGCGGGCGGAAGGCGATGGACAGCGCGCGGTGTGCGGCCCGAGAATGTCGCGCACATGGATGGACACAGGCAATTGGTCTAGTCCACAATGAGTTCACCAAGACCTCCACTCTCCCCGCACAGGAGAGTGGACCGAGGCACCCGGCGCTCTCTGCCCTGACCGCGCAAGGTGCCTCATGGGGCCGGAGGCACCGCACACCGCCGGCCAGGTAGCTCCGGGCTGCGGTGCCGGATGGGCTGAGGGTCCCATCCCGGCGCCGCGGCCCGCGGGTGTTTCCGGGGCCGTACGGTGCGGATCGGCTGCCCTCAGCGCGTCTCCGTCACCTTTGCCAGGGCTCGTGGTGAGTCCGGGTCCTGGCCTCGCGCGATGGTGACCTCGTACGCGAGCATCTGGAGCGGCAGGATCTCCAGGATCGGCTGCAGCTCCTCCGGCACCCCCGAGGTCGGCAGCGAGAAGCCCGCCGACGCCGCCTCCACCTGGGCCTTGGGGCCGACCACGAAGAGGTCCGCGCCGCGCCCGCGCAGCCGGTCCAGCACCGGCTGGAGCGCCTCGCCGCCCCGGCCGTCGGTGACCACGGCGATCACCGGGGAGATGTTGTCGACCATCGCCAGCGGGCCGTGCAGCAGGTCGGCGCCCGAGTAGGAGAGAGCGGGGATGTAGCTGGTCTCCATGAGCTTCAGGGCCGCTTCCTTGGCCGTGGGGTAGCCGTAGCCGCGCGAGGTGATCACCATGCGCTCGGCGAAGCGGTAGCGGGCGGCCAGCGCCTTGACCTCGGCCCGGCGGCCCAGGATGGCGCCCGCCAGGTCGGGCAGGACCGAGGCCGCCTCCGTGCCGTCGGCGCCCGCCAGGCCCTCGACGAAGAGGTAGAGGGAGAGCAGGGAGGCCGTGTACGTCTTGGTGGCCGGGAGCGCCTTCTCCGGGCCCGCCAGGATGTCGATGTGGTACTCGGAGACCGCCGCCAGGGCGGAGTCCGGGTTGTTGGTGACGGCGAGGGTGACCGCCCCGGCGTCCCGGGCCGCCTGCGTCGAGGCCACCAGGTCCGGCGATCCGCCCGACTGGCTGACGGTGACCACCAGGACGTCCCGCAGATCGGGCTTGGCCCCGTACGCCGTCGTGGTGGACATGGAGGCGAGGCCACAGGGCAGGCCGAGCCGGATCTCCAGCAGGTACTTGGCGTAGAGCGCCGCGTTGTCGGAGGTGCCGCGCGCGGTGAGCAGCACGAAGCGGGGCTTCCTGGCGGCGATCTCGGCGGCCACCTCGCGGATGCGGGGCGCGCCCCGGTCGAGGATGCGCCGCAGCATCGCGGGCTGCTCGGCCATCTCGCCGGACATGAGGCGGCCGGGTGCGTCGCCCTGGTCGTCGGAGGTGTCCGGGCCGGGCGGAGGGGTGGCGGGCATATGAGGCCTCCCGTGCGGTGTCCTGCGGTGGCGTGGGGGTTCTGTCCGTACGTACGGGGGTCGCCGTGCCCGTGCGTACGCGTACGGGTACGGAGCCGCCGCGGACCGCGCCGTCGGCACCGTACGGGACAAAGTCGACCAGGCAAACGCCGGGTCCGCCAGCGGGGGGCGCGGGGCCGTGGGCGGGTGGACCGATGCGTGGGACGTCGGCCGCACAGCTGCCCGATTCTGCTAGATTGGGCCTTTGATTGGTCTATACCACACGGTTTCTCTCATCAGATCGGCAGGCAAAGCGTGGAAGTTGTCATCGTCCCGGACGCCACGGCAGGCGGCGAGCTGATCGCGGAGGCCATCGCCTCCCTGCTCAGCCGCAAGCCCGACGCCCTGCTCGGCGTTGCCACCGGCTCTACCCCGCTGCCCATCTACCGCGCGCTGGCGGCCAAGGTCGCCTCCGGGGCCGTCGACGCCTCGCGCGCCCGTATCTGCCAGCTCGACGAGTACGTCGGGCTGCCCGTCGGCCACCCGGAGTCGTACCGCTCCGTGGTGCTCCGTGAGGTCGTCGAGCCGCTCGGGCTCTCCGAGGCGTCCTTCATGGGCCCCGACGGTGCCGCCGAGGACGTCCAGGCCGCGTGCGAGGCGTACGACCGGGCGCTGGCGGAGGCCGGCGGGGTCGACCTCCAGCTGCTCGGCATCGGCACCGACGGGCACATCGGCTTCAACGAACCGTGCTCCTCGCTCGCCTCGCGCACCCGGATCAAGACGCTCACCGAGCAGACCCGGGTGGACAACGCGCGCTTCTTCGACGACGACATCGACCAGGTGCCGCACCACGTGATCACCCAGGGCATCGGGACGATCCTGGACTCCCGGCACCCGATCCTGCTCGCCACCGGTGAGGGCAAGGCGGAGGCCGTCGCGCAGACGGTGGAGGGGCCGGTCGCCTCGGTCGTCCCGGCTTCGGCGCTGCAACTGCACCCGCACGCGACGGTGGTGGTGGACGAGGCCGCGGCGTCGAAGCTGAAGCTGGCGGACTACTTCCGCGCCACGTATGCGGCGAAGCCGGCGTGGCAGGGGTTGTAGGCCGTACGCCCGCACGGCCGAGGGCCGGGACGCCTGATGGTGTCCCGGCCCTCGGCCGTTGTGCCGCCCGTCCGGCGAGAGGCTGTGTCCTCAATCGCCGGACGGGCTTGATTTTCGGCCTTGCGGCCTCGTCCTCAAACGCCCGGACGGGCTGGAAGCGTCCGCCTGGTCGGCTGCGCTACGGGGTCGTACCCGTCACCGCTTCCACCGCCGCCTGGCCGCAGACGCGGGAGGCGCCGTGCGTGACCACGTGGAGGGAGCCGCGGGGGGTGGACTCCGGGAGGCCCATCTCGACCACGATCGTGTCCGGGCGGGCCGCCAGCAGGGCGTCCAGGGCCTGGGCCATCCAGGCGTGGCGGTGTTCGTCGCGGACGACGGCGACGATGCGGCGGTCACCCGCCGCGGCGAGCACCTCGGCCGCCGGGTCGGCGCTCTCGCCGGTGTACCGGCCCCCCTCGGTGCCCGGGCGGAGGCGGGCGATCCCGTCGGCGATGCCCCAGGGGGTCTCGTCGCCGACCGCGATGTTCGCCTCCGTGACGAACTCCGCGACGTGGGCCGGACCGGTCAGCGTGTCGCCGGTGCCGGTGACCCGGACCGCGCGGCGGGCGGCCACCAGGCCGACGTCGGAGCGGACTCCGGTGCCGGGCGCGGTCCCCTCCTGCACTTCCGCGCCCGGCTCCGGGACATCCCCCCGGGCCCCCTGCGTCCAGGACGCGAGGGCTCGTACACGGGCGGCCGCGTCCGCGAGCCGCTCCTCGGGCAGTTCCCCGCTCCGTACCGCCCCCACGAGGGCGTCGTGGAGGGCGATCACCGTCTCCTCGTCGGCCAGCCCGCCGCCGACGCAGATCGCGTCGGCGCCCGCGGCGATCGCGAGGACCGCGCCGCGCTCGATGCCGTAGGTCTTGGAGATGGCGTCCATCTCCAAGCCGTCCGTGACGATCAGGCCGTCGTAACCCAGCTCCTGGCGGAGCAGGCCCGTGAGGATCTGCGGGCTCAGGGTGGCCGGGCGGTCCGGGTCGAGTGCGGGAAGCAGGATATGCGCGCTCATCACGGATTTGGAACCCGCCGCGATGGCCGCCCGGAAAGGCAGCAGCTCACGGGCGTGCAGGGTGTCGAGATCCACATCGATGCGGGGCGTCGCCAGGTGCGAGTCGACCGCGGTGTCGCCGTGGCCGGGGAAGTGCTTGGTGCAGGCGGCGACGCCGGCGGCCTGGAGCCCTTCCACGTACGCGGCGGTGTGCCGGGCCACCAGGGCGGTGTCGGCGCCGAAGGAGCGTACGCCGATGACCGGGTTGCCCGGGTTGGAGTTGACGTCGGCGGACGGCGCCCAGTTGAGGTTCACCCCGCACGCCGCGAGCCGGCGGCCCAGTTCGTGGGCGACGGCCCGGGTGAGGTCGGTGTCGTCGATGGCGCCGAGGGCGAAGTTGCCCGGGAACGAGGAGCCTTCGTTGACCTCCAGGCGGGTCACGTCGCCGCCCTCCTCGTCGATGGCGACGAGGACGTCGTCCCGCTCGGAGCGCAGGCGCGCGGTGAGGGCGGCGAGCTGCTCGGGCGACTCGATGTTGCGGCCGAACAGCCCGACGGAGGTGAGCCCTTCACCGACGCGGCGCAGCAGCCAGTCCGGTGCGGTGGTTCCGGTGAATCCCGGCTGGAGCACCGCGAGCGCGTCACGCGTCAGGGTGTCCGTGGTGGAAACGAGGGTGGTCATGGGCCCGCACTATCCCTTCACAGCGCCGGAGGTGAGGCCAGCAGCCATCTTCTTCTGGATGATCATGAAGAAGATGACGACGGGCAGGGCGATCATGGTGGAGGCCGCCATGAGTGCGCCGTAGTCCGTTCCGCGCTCGGTGGTGAAGGTCATCAGCCACACGTTGAGCGTGTACTTGGAGTTGTCGTTGATCAGGATGTACGCGAAGAGGTACTCGTTCCACGCGTTCACCAGGGCGAAGATCGACGCGGCGGCGAGCCCGGGGGCGAGCAGCGGGAAGACCACCTTGCGGAAGGCTCCGAAGCGGGTGAGGCCGTCGACCATCGCGGACTCCTCCAGCTCCACCGGGATGTTCACGACGAAGCCGCGGATCATGATGGTGGCGAAGGGCAGCGTGGAGACCAGGTAGACGACGATCAGGCCCCAGTACTCGTCGATCCCGCCCATGGCGTTGAGCTGGGCGTAGATCGGGATGAGCATCGCCGTCGGCGGCAGCATCTGCACCAGGATCATGATCAGGAGCAGCGGCTTGCGGCCGAAGAAGCGGAACCGGCCGATCGCCAGGGCCGCCAGCGTCGCGATGATCATGCCGCCGACCACCGCGGTGACGGCGACGATCAGGCTGGACTGGATGGCGGTGGTGAAGTTCGGCTGGTCGATCGCGCGGGCGAAGTTGTCGAAGGTGATCGACGTGGGCCACAGCTTCTGGTCGTAGCTGCGGATCTCCCGGTTGGGGCGCAGGGAGCTGATGACCAGCCAGTAGACCGGGAAGATCATGACGACGGCGATGCCGAGGCCGATGATGTCCAGGTGGAGCCGGCTCTTCTTCCGGTCCGGGCGCAGCGCCTGTGTCTCGGTCGTGCTGCTCATTCGACCTCTCCCGTCTTCATGAGCTGGCGCAGGTAGTACACGGCCACACCGGACAGCAGCAGCACCGTGATCAGGGCGATCGCGGAGCCCTGGCTGAAGGAGGTGGACTCGAACGCCTTGGAGTAGGAGTAGAGGCCGAGGGTTTCGTACTCCGGCTCGGGCTTGTTGCCGCGCAGCAGCCAGATCTGGCCGAAGACGTTGAAGTCCCAGATCACCGAGAGGGTGGCGACCATGGTGAAGACCGGCTTGATGACCGGCCAGGTGACGAACTTGTAGATGCCGTAGGCGGTGGCGCCGTCGAGCGCGGCGGCCTCCTCCAGTTCCTGGGGGACCTGGGTGAGGGCGGCGTACAGGGTGACGACGACGAACGGGATGGCGCCCCAGACGACCAGCAGGGTGATGATGCCGAAGCCCTGGACCGGGTTGAGGTACCAGTTGTGGCCGAGCCAGTCCTCGCCGACGACCTTGGCGATCAGGGTGTTGATCAGGCCGTAGTCGGAGTCGGCCATGAACCGGAAGATCGAGGCGGCGACCATCAGCGGCATCGACCAGGCGGCGATCAGCGCCACGGTCAGGACGAGCCGGACCCAGGTGGAGAGCTTGCGCATGAGCAGGGCGACCAGCAGGCCGATGCCCATGGTCAGCGTCACACAGATGGCCATGAAGACGATCGTGCGGAACGTGACCCACCAGAACTCGGGGTCCCCGAGGATGTTGGTGAACTGCTCGAAGCCCACCCAGGGGGCGGGCTCTCCGGACCACAGTTCACGCCGGCCCATGTCCTGGAAGGACATGATGACCGTCTTGCTCAGCGGGTAGAGGTAGACGGCGGCGATCGCCACGATCGCCGGGAGGATCAGGAAGTAGGGGAGGAGTTCACCCTTCTTCCGCTTCCTCTTCTGTACCCGGGGCGCGTCGTCGGAGGACGACTTCCCGGTCGGCTGCGGGTCGGGCGGTACGGGGACCGGCGGCCCGACGGCCTTGGTATCAGCGGCAGACACGTGGCTGACCTTCCATCGCGGGTCCGGGGCGGACCCCGGAATTCACGGCGTGCACTTACGGGAAGAGGGCGGGGGCCCGGCATGGCTGCCGGGCCCCCGCCTGGCGACCGGAAGGTCAGGCCTTCTTGTTGATCAGGGCGTTGATCTTGTCGTCGGCCTTCTTGGAGGCGTCGGCGACGGAGGAGCCCTTGAGGATCTCCAGGAGCAGGTTCTCCAGGATCTCCTCCTTCTCGACGGAGGCCCAGCCGGGCGCGATCGGCGTGAACCAGGCGTCCGGCACCGCGTTGGCGATGGCGGCCGTCTCCGGCTTCGACTTCAGCGGCTCGAGCTGCTTCTCGTTGTTCGGGAGGACGTTCTTCGAGGCGAGGACCTCGCCGCCCTTGGCGTTGGTGTAGAGGGCGATCCACTCCTCACCGAGGTCCTGGATCTTCGACTTGGAGATCGTCGCGAGGTCCGAGCCGCCGATGAAGGACGGGAGGGCCTTGCCCTCGGGGCCGGGCATACCGGCCGTGGCGATCTTGCCCTCGAGCTTCGGGTTGCCGTTCTCGCCGCCCGTGACGCTGCCGGCCTCCCAGGCCTGGCCGTAGATGACCGCGGCCTTCTCGTTGGCCATGACGTTGGCGTGGTCCTGCTCGTCCTTCGTCTGGTCGGCCTTGTTGTACTTCTTGACCAGGTTGACGTAGTGCTCCAGGCCCTTCTGCGCCTCGGGCGTCGACAGAGCGGACTTCCACTCCTTGGAGCCCTCGTCGTAGGTGGCTATCTGGCCACCGTAGGCGGCGACGTAGGACATCGCGGCGTACCAGTAGCGGCCCGGGAAGTACAGCGAGGAGGCGCGCTTGTCCTTCTTGCCCAGCTCGGCGGAGACCTTGTCCATCGCCGCGAGGAACTCGTCCTCGGTCTGCGGGAGGGCGTCGCTGCCGGTGCCGGCCTTCAGCATGTCCTTGTTGTAGACGGCGAGGCGGGCACTCGCGTAGTAAGGAACGCAGTACGTCTTGCCTTCGAAGGTGCAGGTGTCCTTCAGACCCTTGATCCAGGTGTCCGAGTTCTCGTACTTGCTGGGGTCGATTTCCCCGAGCGCACCATTCAGGATGTACTGCATGGTCTCGGTGTTGCCGAGTTCGACAACATCCGGGAATTTGTCGCCACCGAGGGAGGTGTCCAGCTTCTTGACCTTGTCGGCCCACTGCTGGTATTGAACGTTGACCTTGACGCCCGGGTACTTCTTGTTGAACTCGGCATTGGTGTCCTTGACCAGCTCGGGCCAGGTGGACTGGGCCTCGCCCATGAGCCAGACGGTCAGGGTTTCCTTACGGTCCTTCGGGTCCTGCGACGACGCCTTGTCGTCGGAACCACACGCCGCGACCGAAACCAACATGCCCGCGACACCGATCGCCGCGATGAGCTTGCGCTTCACGTCAAACCCTCCTCAGGGATGCTGCAACCCCACCCACCGCGAAGACATTCGACGAGTTCTGCTGGGGCTGGACCTGGTCTTTAATGGTTTAGACCAGTACCGGGAGCTTGGCCTAGACCTTTAGGGGTGTCAAGGGTGTATAAGAAGTGCACTCGCGTCCGTTATAGGACCGACACCTAAGGGAGGGCGACGACCCGTGACCGGACCGTGCCACCATGTGAGCCGCGACAGACGGAGGAGCCGGTGACGGCAGCAACGCAAGCGTCGGGAAGGCGGGCCATGGGTGCCGACGGGGGCAGTTCGGGGAGCGAGACCGGCAACGGTGCGCGCACCGCACGCGTACCGAAGTACTACCGGCTCAAGCGGCATCTCCTCGACATGACCGATACCTTGCCGCCCGGCACCCCGGTGCCGCCCGAGCGCACCCTGGCGGCCGAGTTCGACACCTCGCGCACCACCGTGCGCCAGGCCCTGCAGGAGCTGGTCGTCGAGGGCCGGCTCGAACGCATCCAGGGCAAGGGGACCTTCGTCGCCAAGCCGAAGGTCTCCCAGGCGCTCCAGCTGACCTCGTACACCGAGGACATGCGCGCCCAGGGCCTGGAGCCGACGTCCCAGCTGCTCGACATCGGCTATGTCACGGCGGACGACACGCTCGCCGGACTGCTGGACATCTCGACGGGCGGCCGGGTGCTGCGCATCGAGCGGCTCCGGCTCGCCAGCGGGGAGCCGATGGCGATCGAGACCACCCACCTTTCGGCCAAACGCTTCCCGGCGCTGCGCCGTTCGCTGGTGAAGTACACCTCTCTCTACACCGCGCTCGCCGAGGTGTACGACGTCCGCCTGGCCGAGGCCGAGGAGACCATCGAGACCTCGCTCGCCACCCCGCGCGAGGCCGGTCTGCTGGGCACGGACGTGGGGCTGCCGATGCTGATGCTCTCCCGCCATTCCATCGATGGCCAGGGCGAACCGGTGGAGTGGGTGCGCTCGGTCTACCGGGGTGACCGGTACAAGTTCGTGGCCCGCCTGAAGCGGCCGACGGACTGACCGCACACGGCGCGCGCACCACGGACGGAGGACGGCGACAGGCGGTGGCCCCGGGGAGGACGCTCCCCGGGGCCACCGCCTTTTTTCGGTCAGACCCGGTTCCGGCGGCCCCGGGTGAACCGATCACTCCCCCCATCCGTGTCCTTACCGCGGAACATCGGTGAAGACATCGGTGATGCGCGACCGGTATGCGGACAGGGGTTCCCGCGAGCGGTCGCAGCACCTAGATTTCGCGCACGTTACGACAGTGATCACGCGAGGGGACGGATCGATATGCCGGAATCGCCCACACCAGCACCACCGGTTCCACAGGCGCCGGGACGGCGGTCGCTGACCCCCAAGTCCATCGTCGTCTGGAGCCTCGTCGCCCTGGTCGGCGCCATCGGCTGGGCCACCCTCGCGCTCTCGCGGGGTGAGGAGGTGTCCGCCGCCTGGATGCTCGCGGCGGCGCTCGGCTCGTACGCCATCGCGTACCGCTTCTACTCCCGGTTCATCGCCAACCGGGTGCTGAAGGCGGACAAGAACCGGGCGACCCCGGCCGAACTGCAGGACAACGGTGTCGACTTCCACCCCACCGACCGCCGCGTCCTCTTCGGCCACCACTTCGCCGCCATCGCCGGGGCCGGTCCGCTGGTCGGCCCGGTGCTCGCGGCCCAGATGGGGTATCTGCCGGGCACGATCTGGCTCGTCGTCGGCGTCATCTTCGCCGGTGCCGTCCAGGACATGGTGACGCTGTTCTTCTCCACCCGCCGCAACGGCCGTTCGCTCGGCCAGATGGCGCGCGACGAGATAGGGCCGGTCGGCGGGATCGCCGCCCTGATCGCCGTCTTCATCATCATGATCATCCTGCTCGCGGTCCTCGCACTGGTCATCGTGAACGCGCTCGCCCACTCCCCGTGGGGCGTCTTCTCCATCGGCATGACGATCCCGATCGCCCTCTTCATGGGCGTCTACCTGCGCATCCTGCGGCCCGGCAAGGTCAGTGAGGTCTCCCTCATCGGCGTCGCGCTGCTGCTCCTCGCGATCGTCGCGGGCGGCTGGGTGGCCGAGTCCTCGTGGGCGGACTTCTTCACCCTGGAGCCGGGCACGCTGGTCATCTGGATGATCGTGTACGGGTTCCTCGCCTCCGTGCTCCCCGTCTGGCTGCTGCTCGCCCCGCGCGACTACCTCTCCACCTTCATGAAGGTCGGCACGATCGCGCTGCTCGCCCTCGGTGTGGTGGTCGCGCTGCCGACCCTGAAGATGCCCGCGGTCACCGACTTCGCCACCAACGGCCAGGGACCGGTCTTCGCCGGCTCGATGTTCCCGTTCGTCTTCATCACCATCGCCTGCGGCGCCCTCTCCGGCTTCCACTCCCTGGTCTCCTCCGGCACCACGCCGAAGATGGTCCAGAAGGAGACGCAGATCCGGATGATCGGCTACGGCGCCATGCTGACCGAGTCGTTCGTGGCGATCATGGCGATGATCGCGGCCTGCATCATCGACCCGGGGCTGTACTTCGCCATCAACGCGCCCGTCGGTGTGATCGGGGACAGCGTCCAGTCCGCCTCAGAGGCCGTGGCCAACTTCGGCTTCACCATCACCCCGGACGCCCTGGCCCAGGCCGCCAAGGACGTCGAGGAAGCCAGCCTGCTCTCCCGGACCGGCGGCGCGCCCACGTTCGCGCTCGGCATGGCGGAGATCTTCTCCGCAGTGATCGGTGGAACGGCGATGAAGGCGTTCTGGTACCACTTCGCCATCATGTTCGAGGCGCTCTTCATCCTCACCACCGTGGACGCCGGAACCCGGGTCGGGCGCTTCATGCTCCAGGACATGCTGGGCAACGCCTACAAGCCGTTCCGCGAGGTCAGCTGGAAGCCGGGCGTCTGGTTCGCCAGCGCCGTCGTGGTCGGCGGCTGGGGCTACTTCCTCTGGGTCGGCGTGCACGACCCGCTGGGCGGCATCAACCAGCTCTTCCCGCTCTTCGGCATCGCCAACCAGCTGCTGGCCGCTGTCGCGCTCGCCGTCTGCACCACCCTGCTGGTGAAGTCCGGCCGCCTGAAGTGGGCCTGGGTCACCGCCGTACCGCTCGCCTGGGACGTGGCGGTCACCCTCACCGCGAGCTGGCAGAAGATCTTCTCCTCGGACGTGAAGATCGGCTTCTTCGCCCAGCGCGACAAGTACCAGGCGGGCATCGACGCGGGCGAGGTGCTGGCCCCCGCCAAGTCCATGGACGACATGCGGACCATCGTCACCAACTCCACCGTCGACGGGGTGCTCTGCGCGCTCTTCGCCCTCCTCATCGTCGTCGTCCTCGTGGACGCCGGCCGGGTCTGCTACAAGGCCATCCGCGACCCGGAGACCGTCAAGCTCCACGAAACGCCGTTCGTGCAGTCGAAGTTCGTCGCCCCGGCCTCGCTCTTCGCCACCAAGGAGGAGAAGGCCGAGCTGGCGGAGGCCGGTGTCGGACCCGAGGGCGGCCTGCGCAAGGAGCCGGCCGGGACGGGGAGCCGGACATGACCGTCGCGGACGTACGGCGGCTGGCGGGACGGATCCGTTTCTACGTCCGTGAGCTGACCGGCGAGGCCGCGTACGACCGCTATGTGGCGCACGCCAGGACACACGATCCGGACACGCCGGTGATGAGCCGCCGGGCCTTCGAGCACAGCCGCACGGACGCCCGCGAGGCGGACCCCCGCGAGGGCTTCCGCTGCTGCTGACCACCGTCGGCCGATCGGGGCCGCCACACCCCTCCGGGGGCGCGGCGGCCCCTTTCCGCGCCCCCGGACGAGCCCGTCCGCCGCTCGATTCCCCGGTGCGCGGAGCCGCGACCGTACGTAAGGATGTGCCCATGACATCGCACACCCGGTCGCCCCGGCTCCGGCCCCTGCTCCTGGCCGCGGCCCTGGCACTGGCGGCGGTCACGGGCTGCGGCACCGCGTCGGCGCCCGGCTCGGAGCCGACGGCGGAGCGGAGCTCTTCGGCCGAACCGGCGCCCGACCGGGCGGAGCTGGAGGCGCGGGCCGCCGCCGCGCAGCTCGTCACGGACCATGTCTGGGTGACCGAGGCCGCGGGCTACGCCCTGGCGCGCCAGTCGGTCGGGGTGCTCGGTGACGACGGGTTCGGCAGCTCCTACACCGCGCCGGACGGCGGCCTGCTCCAGCTGTCGGTGGAACGCCGCCCGCACGCCGTGGCGGACTGCACGGGCGCCGCCGCGCCCGCCGACGGTGAGAAGCCCCTGGTGACGTGCGAGCGGGACGGCGAACACTGGTACCGCGCCACGGAGTCGGACCACGCGTACGCCCGGGAGCAGGACGGACTCGTGATCACGGTGAGCGGGGCGCGCGAGAAGGTGGACCGGGCGACGCTGCGGTCGGCGGCGCGGGCCGCCCACCGCGCCGACGGCCACGAGCTGGACCGGGTGCTGCCGCCCGCCGGGGGCGGCTCCGGACAACAGCCCGTCGAGCGCGGCGATCTGCCGCCGGTGGGCGACGGCGCCCCGGACAACGAGGTGGGAGCGAGCGGCTGATGGATCTGACGATCAGGGTGGCGGAGCCCGGCGAGTACGCCGTACTCGGCGAGATCATCGCCGAGGCCTATCTCGGCGATGGTCTGCTGGACGGCCCTCAGGACCCCTACCTTCTCAGACTGCGGGCAGTGGAGCAGCGGGCGGCCGAGGCCGAGGTGCTCGTGGCGCTCGACGCGGACGGGGTGGTGCTCGGCGGTGTGACGTATGCCGCTCCCGGCACTCCGTGGCGCGATATCTCCGGTCCGGACGAGGCCGAGTTCCGGATGCTCGCCGTGGCCCGCGCGGGGCGGGGACGGGGCGTGGGAGAGGCGCTCGTACGGGCGTGCGTCGAGCGGGCCCGGTCCGCCGAAGGCGTCCGGGGGCTGGTGCTGTCGACGCAGCCGGCCATGCTCCCGGCCCATAGGATCTACCGTCGGCTCGGCTTTCTGCGGACCCCTGAGCGGGACTGGGAGCCGGTGCCGGGCCTGCGCCTCCTGACCTTCCGGCTGGAGCTGGAGGCGGCCTCCTGAAGGGCACAAGGAATCAACGCGACACAACATGTGGGGGCCGCATCATCTGGCGGCCCCCACATGTATGCTCGACCTCGCTGTCGCCGCAGGGGAATCCGGTGCGAATCCGGAACTGTCCCGCAACGGTGTGATCAGTGTGCTTTGCACACCCGAAGTCCGAAGACCTGTCGACAGTACGTCCGGCTCGACCGAACCGGACGGCAGACGTCCGGGCCTCGCGGATGGGCCGGTGGACGCCGTAGCAGTGCTGCCTTCCCAGGCATCGTGCTGCCCGGTTTCCCCGCTCGCCGCCGGCCCCCAGCCGAGCGAGGGAAAGCCCAGTGACCATCGCGCCCGCCGATCCGGTTTCAGCCACCGAATCCGCTGCCTCCACCGCGTCCGGAGAAGGCACGACCGACGGACCCGGGACCGCCCTGCTGCGGACCCTGACCGACCTCACCGTCGATCTGCCCGACACCGACCCCGGACGGGTCGCCGCCTCCGCGCTCCGCGGGCGCAACGCCCGCTCCGACGAGGCCGAGCTGCGCACGCTGGCCACCGAGGCGGCGGCGGGCCTGATCTCCGAGGACCCGGCGTACTCCAAGCTCGCCGCCCGGCTGCTGACCCGGACGATCGCCGACGAGGCCGCGAGCCAGGGCGCCACCTCCTTCTCCGCCTCGGTCGCCGTCGGCCACCGCGAGGGCCTGATCGCGGACCGCACCGCCGCCTTCGTGGAGCTGCACTCCGAGGCGCTGGACGCGCTGGTGGAGCGGACGCTGGCCGAGGGCGCGGACGACCGCTTCGGCTACTTCGGTCTCCGTACGCTGCACAGCCGTTACCTGCTGCGCCACCCGCTCACCCGTCAGGTCATCGAGACCCCGCAGCACTTCATGCTGCGCGTGGCCGCCGGTCTGGCCGAGGACGAGTCGGTGCGGGCCCTGGACGAGGTCGCCGCGCTCTACGGGCTGATGAGCAAGCTGGACTACCTCCCCTCCTCCCCCACGCTCTTCAACTCCGGCACCCGGCACCCGCAGATGTCCTCCTGCTATCTGCTGGACTCCCCCAAGGACGAGCTGGACTCGATCTACGACCGCTACCACCAGGTGGCGCGCCTCTCGAAGCACGCGGGCGGCATCGGCCTCTCCTACTCCCGTATCCGCGCCCGGGGTTCGCTGATCCGGGGCACCAACGGGCACTCCAACGGCATCGTGCCGTTCCTCAAGACGCTGGACGCCTCCGTGGCGGCGGTGAACCAGGGCGGCCGGCGCAAGGGCGCGGCGGCGGTCTACCTGGAGACCTGGCACGCGGACATCGAGGAGTTCCTGGAGCTGCGCGACAACACGGGTGAGGACCAGCGGCGTACGCACAACCTCAACCTGGCGCACTGGATCCCGGACGAGTTCATGCGCCGGGTCGACGCGGACACCGAGTGGTCGCTCTTCTCCCCCGCCGACGTGCCCGAGCTGGTCGACCTGTGGGGCGACGAGTTCGACGCGGCCTACCGCGCGGCCGAGGCCAAGGGCCTGGCCCGCAAGACGATGCCGGCGCGTGAGCTGTACGGCCGGATGATGCGCACCCTCGCCCAGACCGGCCAGGGGTGGATGACGTTCAAGGACGCCTCCAACCGGACCGCGAACCAGACCGCCGAGCCGGGCCGGGTCGTGCACTCCTCGAACCTGTGCACGGAGATCCTGGAGGTCACCAACGACGGTGAGACGGCCGTCTGCAACCTGGGCTCGGTCAACCTGGGCGCGTTCGTGGCCGACGGCACGATCGACTGGGACCGTCTGGACTCCACCGTCCGTACGGCCGTGACCTTCCTCGACCGGGTCGTCGACATCAACTTCTACCCGACCGAGCAGGCCGGGAACTCCAACTCCCGCTGGCGGCCGGTCGGTCTGGGCGCCATGGGCCTCCAGGACGTCTTCTTCCAGCTGCGCCTGCCGTTCGACTCGCCCGAGGCCCGCGCGCTCTCCACGAAGATCTCCGAGCGGATCATGCTGGCCGCGTACGAGGCGTCCTGCGACCTGGCCGAGCGCTCGGGCCCGCTGCCCGCGTGGTCGGAGACGCGTGCCGCGCGCGGTGTGCTCCACCCCGACCACTACGACACCGAGCTGAACTGGCCCGAGCGCTGGGACGCCCTGCGCGCCCGGATCGCCAAGACCGGCATGCGCAACTCGCTGCTGCTCGCCATCGCGCCGACCGCGACGATCGCCTCGATCGCCGGTGTGTACGAGTGCATCGAGCCGCAGGTCTCCAACCTGTTCAAGCGCGAGACGCTCAGCGGCGAGTTCCTCCAGGTGAACGCCTACCTGGTGGACGAGCTGAAGAAGCTCGGCGTCTGGGACGCCCGCACCCGTGAGGCGCTGCGCGAGGCCAGCGGCTCGGTCCAGGGCTTCGCGTGGATCCCCGAGGACGTGCGGGCGCTGTACCGCACGGCGTGGGAGATCCCGCAGCGCGGTCTGATCGACATGGCGGCGGCCCGTACGCCGTTCCTCGACCAGAGCCAGTCGCTCAACCTGTTCCTGGAGACGCCGACGATCGGCAAGCTCTCCTCGATGTACGCGTACGCCTGGAAGCAGGGGCTGAAGACGACGTACTACCTCCGCTCGCGCCCGGCGACCCGGATCGCCCGTGCCGCGTCCGGCCAGGCGGCGGCCGCCGCCCCCATCCCCGTACAGCAGGCGACGGCTCCTGACGCGGACGCCATCGCCTGCTCCCTCGAAAACCCCGAGTCCTGCGAGGCCTGCCAGTAATGAGCACCACGAACAACGAGAAGAACCTGCTCGACCCGGGATTCGAGCTGACCCTGCGTCCCATGCGCTACCCGGACTTCTACGAGCGCTACCGGGACGCGATCAAGAACACCTGGACCGTGGAGGAGGTCGACCTCCACTCGGACGTGGCCGACCTCGCCAAGCTGTCGCCGGGTGAGCAGCACATGATCGGCCGCCTGGTCGCCTTCTTCGCGACCGGCGACTCGATCGTGGCGAACAACCTGGTCCTGACGCTGTACAAGCACATCAACTCCCCCGAGGCGCGGCTGTACCTGTCGCGGCAGCTCTTCGAGGAGGCCGTGCACGTCCAGTTCTATCTGACGCTGCTGGACACCTACCTGCCCGACCCGGACGACCGGGCGGCGGCGTTCGCGGCGGTGGAGAACATCCCCTCCATCCGCGAGAAGGCGCAGTTCTGCTTCAAGTGGATGGACTCGGTCGAGACGATCGACCGCCTGGAGACGAAGGCCGACCGCCGTCGCTTCCTGCTGAACCTGATCTGCTTCGCGGCGTGCATCGAGGGGCTGTTCTTCTACGGCGCCTTCGCCTACGTCTACTGGTTCCGCTCGCGCGGTCTGCTGCACGGCCTCGCCACGGGCACCAACTGGGTCTTCCGTGACGAGACGATGCACATGAACTTCGCCTTCGAGGTCGTGGACACCGTCCGCAAGGAGGAGCCCGAGCTCTTCGACGACGCTCTCCAGCAGCAGGTCACCGACATGCTGAAGGAGGCCGTCGAGGCGGAGCTGCAGTTCGGCCGCGACCTGTGCGGCGAGGGCCTGCCCGGCATGAACACCGAGTCGATGCGCCAGTACCTGGAGTGCGTCGCCGACCAGCGCCTGGCCCGCCTGGGCTTCCCGACGGTGTACGGCTCGGAGAACCCGTTCTCCTTCATGGAACTGCAGGGCGTCCAGGAGCTGACGAACTTCTTCGAGCGCCGCCCGTCCGCCTACCAGGTGGCGGTGGAGGGCTCGGTCGGGTTCGACGACGACTTCTAGACCCGCTCCGGATCCCTACGACGGAAGGCCCCACTGCGCCGAGCGCGGTGGGGCCTTCCGCATCCCGTCACGGCATGACGAGGGCCGACCGGACGGAAAAATACTTGGACCAGACCAAGCCTCGGCGTGCACACTCTCAGATCGATCACGCCCGACCGGGCCCGGCTCGCTCAGAGAGGCGTACATGCCCGTCATCGAAGTGGCAGACCTCGTCAAGGAGTTCAGCCGACCCAAACGGCAGGAGGGCCCCTTCGCGGGCATCCGTACGCTGCTGACCAGGGAACAGACCGTCAAGCGTGCCGTCGACGGCGTCAGCTTCACGGTCGAGCAGGGCGAGATGGTCGGCTATCTCGGCCCCAACGGCGCGGGGAAGTCCACCACCATCAAGATGCTCACCGGCATCCTCGTCCCCACGTCCGGCACGGTCACGGTCGCCGGTGCCACACCCTGGCGGGACCGGTCCCACAACGCCCGCCGGATAGGCGTGGTCTTCGGCCAGCGCAGCCAGCTCTGGTGGGACCTGCCCCTGCGGGACTCGCTCTGGCTGATCGGCCGTCTCTACGACGTGCCGCAGGCCCGGTTCCGCGAGAGGCAGCGGCAGTTCAGCGAGGTGCTGGACCTGGGCCCGTTCCTCGACACCCCCGTCCGCCAGCTCTCCCTGGGCCAGCGGATGCGCGGCGACCTCGCCGCCGCGATGCTCTACGACCCGGACATCCTCTACCTGGACGAGCCGACCGTCGGGCTCGACGTCATCGCCAAGGAGCGAATACGCACCTTCGTCGGGGAACTGAACCGGGAGTCGGGTACGACGGTCGTCCTCACCACCCACGACCTGGACGACGTCGAGGAACTCTGCGACCGGATCGTCCTCATCGATCACGGCAGGGTCGCCTACGACGGCGCGGTGGACGAACTGAAGGCCCGCTACGCCCCGCACCGGGAACTCGTGGTGCAGACCGACCGGCTGGAGAGCGTCGAGGGCGCGGAGGTCGTCCGCCGGGAGGACGGCAAGGTGTGGCTGCGCTTCGACCCCGTACGCACCCCGCCCGCCGAACTGGTGGCGGCGGTGCTGGCGCAGCACCGGGTGACCGACCTCTCGATCGTGGAACCCGAGCTGGAGAGCGTCATCCACCGGATCTACGCGGACCGCGGATGACCGCCGCACCGGCCCCCACCAGGGCGAAGACGTCCACCGCCTCCGCGAGGCAACCGCTCGGAACGCTGCTGCGGGCCCATCTCGCCTGCGCCCGGATGGAGTTCCGGGCCGCCCTCACCTACCGCACGGCCTATCTGTCGTCCTTCGTGATGATGCTCCTCCAGATCTGGCTGCTGACGGTGGTCTGGAAGGCCCTCTACGACGGCCGCGCGGAGGTGGACGGGCTCGGCCTCACCACCATGACGGCGTACGCGACGCTGACGACGCTCCAGTACCAGCTGGTCAGCCCGTGGCGGTCCTCCCCCATCGACCAGCGGGTCCGGGAGGGCAAGGTCGCCGTGGACCTGCTGCGGCCCGTCGGCTTCCCCGGGCAGATGCTCGCCGGCCAGCTCGGGTGGGCATCGGCCGCGGTCCCGGTCCTGCTGGTGGCCTTGCCGTTCGCGCTGGTGATCGGCGCCGGCCAGGCACCCGCCTCCGCAGCGGCGGGGTTCGCCTACCCCGTGGCGCTGGTCGGCGCGCTGCTCGTGAACCAGCTGCTCGGGCTGCTGCTCGGCCTGGTCTCCTTCTGGACCCTGGAGGTGAGCGGCGCCCTCATGGCCTACCGCTTCGTCGCACAGTTCTTCTCCGGGGCCCTGGTCCCGCTGTGGTTCATGCCAGGACCGGTCCGGGCCGCAGCGGAGTGGCTGCCCTTCCAGGCCACCGCGTACACCCCGGCTGCCGTCTACCTGGGCCAGGTCGAGGGCCCGGGCATCGTGGCCGCCCTCGGGGTCCAGCTCGCGTGGATCGGCGCGCTCGGCGCCCTGGCCGCGTTCGTCTGGTCGCGCGCCCGGCGCCGCGTCATGTCGCAGGGGGGCTGAGGGGCGATGCGAGGTCCACGGGTCTATCTGCTGCTGGCCGGTGCGGCGTTCCGGGCCGAGTTCCAGTACCGGAGCAACCTGCTCATCAACATCGTCGGCGGCCTGTTCTACCAGGGCGTCGGGCTGGCCTTCATCTGGGCGGTGCTGGACCGCTTCGGGCAGGTCGGCGGCTGGGGACTGGGCGAGATCGCCTTCCTCTACGGGATCAGGCTGACCGCCCACGGCCTGTGGCTGCTCCCCGGTCACCAGCTGATCCACGTCGACGAGGTCGTCATCGAGGGCGAGTACGACCGCTATCTCGTCCGCCCGGTGTCGCCGCTGGTCCAGCTCCTCACCCGCAGGGTGCGGCTCAGCTCCCTCGGCGACCTGGCGGGCGGAGTGGTCCTCCTGTCCATCGCCTCGGCCTCCGCCCCGGTCGACTGGTCACCGGGGGCCGTCGGCTTCCTCGTGCTCGCGGTGATGGGCGGTGCGCTGGTGGAAGGCTCCCTGCAACTGGCCGCCTCCGCACTGGTCTTCCGGATGAAGAGGGTCTCCCCCATCAAGTTCGCCATCGACATGATCTTCAGCGACTTCGGCAACTACCCGCTGAAGATCTTCGGCCCCGTGGCCGGCTTCGGGCTGACCTTCGTCTTCCCCCTGGCCTTCGTCGCCTACCTGCCGGCGACCGTGCTGATGAACCGGGGCGAGGAACTCGCCGTCCCCGAATGGCTCGCCTGGGGCGCTCCGGCCATCGGTGTCGTGCTCATGTACGCCGCGTACCGCTTCTGGGAACGGCAGTCCCGCCACTACGAGAGCAGCGGGCACTGAGCGGGGCGCCGCCGGGGCCGCGGAACGTCCTGCCCTGCGCGCGGGCGTCGGGGCAGGACGCTGCTGAGAACCGCGCCCGTCAGGCGGGGTCGAACGCCCCGGCCCGTACGCCGGAGACGGACGCGGAGAACGCGGCGGTACGGACGTCGACCACCGGGCCGTCCACACCTGCGAGTCGCGGACCGGGACGATGCCACGTGGGGCTACGAGGTTGGCGGCGACCTCAACGCAGTCACCGCCGTTGTCGCTGGACGAAGAGGTGACCACCGCGGGAGCTGGGTCACCGTGCAAGGCCCTTCCGCAGCAGAAGGCCCCACCACGCACGGCACGACGGCACCGGGGAGCCTCCAGCCGTTGGGGTCCTCACGCGTCGAAGTCGTACTCCAGGACGTAGGCCGCCGCGTCCAGGACCATTTCGTTGACCTCCACAGGGCGTCGGTCCTGCTCAGCGAACGCCGTCCGGCAGACGAGCATGACGGGCGTCCCGGCCGGAAGGCCCAGCCTCGACGCCTCCTCCGGCAGAGGCATACGGGAGCGGATCTCCTCCCGGAAGTGGACCGGCCGGTGGCCCAGTTCGGCCAGCCGCGCGTAGGTCCCTCCCGGTCCCGTGTCCTGCTGGGTAATTGCCGAGCCATCGACCAGGGACGCGGGGAGGTACGAGGTCGACAGCAGCACCGGCTTGCCTTCGAGGACAAACCGCCGACTCCTGGTCCAGACGCTCTCCCCCGCTCCGACGCCGAGCACCTTCGCCACACTCTCCGGGGCGACTCCCTCGCGCACCTCCACCTGGTCCACCACCAGGTCCCGACCGCCGAGGTCCGCTTCCCAGACAGAACGGCCGGACCCCCACTGCTCGCTCGCCAGCCGCTGAATCCCACGACGTCTGAGCGGCTGGAAGGCCCGAACGAAGACGCCCGCGCCCTTCCGCGCTTCAGTCAGCCCTTCGCTCTGGAGCACGCCCAGCGCCTGCCGAACCGTCATGCGCGCTACACCGTACTGCGCCATGAGGTCGTTCTCGCCGGGAAGACGGCTCCCCGCTCCCCATACTCCCGACCGGATCTCCGCCTTCAAGGCGTTCGCGATCCGCTGGTACTTGGGCTCACGGCGGCTGGCGTCGGTGGCCATCAACGGGTTCCTCTCCTTTCCGGACAGCTTAGGCCCGCCCATCACTCACGCGACATCCGGGCAGGCCACGTGAGCCGGTCGGCTGCCCTCCCCTGGGCGGTTTGCAGGTGGGGCGTGAGTCGAATCACGCCCCACCTACCCAGATGCGAACAGCAGAGCTACACGAATGCAAGCCGATCAATTGACATCTCTAGAGATGTTTAGTTCTCTAGAGATGTCAATGGATTCGACCCCACTTCGAGCGACGCCACCTGCCGCCGGGCAGGTACGCCTGGATGGTATGAGGAGCGATCGATGTACGGCGTGAACGCGTACCCGAATACTGCGGGACCTCCCGAACTCCCCGCCCTGGGAACCCTCCTGGTCGACACCAGCAGCGACAACCGCGTAGGCGAGTTCCGCGGGGTCGCAGGCTTCTACTGGTCGCTGCGCCCCATGGGCGGCGGCACCGAGTGGGAGGTCGAACCCCGATACGTACGCCCTCCGTCGCCGATAGAACAGCTCCGCGCCCGCACCGCCCGCGCCAACGCCCGCAGCCGGGGGGAGTTCCTGTGAGCGGCTTCCTTGCCCGGTTACGGGACCGGCTCACCCAGACCCGCCGGCGTCAGGCCCTCCCACCGCTCGGCGAACTCGTCCGCATCGAGACAGACCCCGCCTACCGGGCCCTGTTCCTCGCCCAGCTGGACGCCGCCCTCGACGCACACCACACCGCCGCCGTGGCGGAGATCGAGGCGGCGGCCGAACGCCTCCGGGCCCTCCTCCGCTCCCCCGCCGACCACGAGCGTGCCGCGTGAAGCGCGCCGCGTACGCCGCCGAGGTCACCCTCTCCGTCGGACAGCGCCACGCCTGCCTCGGCACCGCCACCGTACGCAACCGGCGCCTCGTCCTCCTCTGGCTCCGCCGCCAGGCCCTCCGCCTCGCCAACGCCCACGGCAATCCCGCACCCCCGGACAACGATCCACCCCCGCCGACAACCACCGCCGACGTACCCCCCGTCCTCTTCCACAGCTCCGACGCACCCCAGACCCTGCGCCACTGGGCCACCACCGGACAACTTCAGGACGACGCGATACGAACCCTGGAAGCGGGCTTCCCCCTCCACTTCACCGTCCTCGACCCCGCCGTCGGACTCAGCCTCACCCTCGCCGGATGGCACACCACCCCCCGCCACCGCCACCCCTAACCCCTCCGACAGAAGAGACCCCCGTGCTGCAATGCACCGCCCTGACCCGGATCCCCCTCGACGACACCCTCACCGCGCTCCTCACCCTGCCCGGCGAACCCCACACCCCCACCCCCTACGCCCTCTGCGAACTCGGCGAACACCACGCCCCCACCCACCACGCGGCCCTCCTCCGCCCCGCCGACAACCCCGACCACCCCGCCCTCTGGCTCTTCTGGACCACAACCCACACCCCCGACACCCCCACCCACCGCATCGACACCGCCCCCTGGTGCCCCGCCACCCTCCACCACCTCACCACCGACGCCACCCTGCCCTGCTCCCTCTACCACCAGCACCCCACCGGCCACTCCTGGGACATCACCGACCCCCTCGCAGACCTCATCGCCGGAACACTCACCACCGACGACCCGCAAGGCCGACCCCACCCATGAAGCCGACCCCCCCCATGAACCAGTGCACCGCCCTCGCCCTCCTCCCGCCCCCCGACCACCTCATCGCCCTCGCACCCCCCGGACACCGCCCCGAAACCGGACACGTCCTCTGCGAACTCGCCACCGACCACGACGGCCACCACGCCGCCCTCCTCTGGGACGAAGGCGGACGCCCCGGCAGCGCCGTCTGGGTCCACTGGCAGGCCCCCGGACCCGCCCGGCTCACCCCGCTCCCCTGGTGCCCCACACGCAACCCCCGTAACGCGGCGAACGAAGCCTGCGAACTGTTCGCCGCACACCCCTCCCCCCACAGCTGGGACATCACCGACCCCACCCACACCGCCATCACCCACCACCTCACCCACCAACACCCCCACCTCTTCCCCCAGCCCAGAGACAGGGGGAGCAGCGGGGCCCAGGAGCCGGATCTTGCATGATGACCGGCATGAACACAGAAACCTGTGCCCCGGCCGAGTCGGCCGCCCTTCACGAGGTCATCGCGTCCCGCCCCGAGGCGGTGCCGCCTCTCGGCTGGGGAGCGGTGCGGGCCTTCGAGGCGGAGCACCGTGTCGTGCTCCCGGAGCCGTACCGCACCTTCGTGGCGGAGATGGCCGACGGGCTGCGCGCGGGGCCGCCCTACGACGGGCTGCTGCCTCTCGCGCAGACACCTTCGGACTGGGGATCGGGCCGTCCCGACCGCCTGCTCTCCGAGCCCTTTCCGCTCGCGGAGGCGTGGCTGTGGGAGGCGGAGGAGGGTGAAGCGGAGCTGTCGGAGGAGGAGTACCAGCAGTGCGAGGACCGGAGGAGCCCGGTCTTCGACCACGGTTCGCTACTGCTGGGCACCGATGGCTGCGGCATGTACTGGCACCTGATCGTCACCGGCCCGGAGCGCGGTCACGTCTGGCTGATCGACGAGAACGGCGCGATACCCTTCGGCACCCGGCCGGGTACCTCTCTCATGCCGGGCACGCCCGGTTTCGCGGGGTGGGTGACCCACTGGGCCCAGGGCCGACCCTGGTTCGGAGAAGAGGACGGGTGACCCTGGGGCCCCTAGGCCTTCGCCCAACTCCGCCCGTTCAGGCGCCGCGTGACCCCGCCGGGTCGCGCGGCGCCTTCCGTTTTCCGCGGGCGCCGCCTCCCTCCGCTCGGCATCGCGCAGTTGGCGGGTGATGCGGCGCTCGCGGGCGAAGCCGATGGCGGCCGGGAGGGCGACGAAGGCGAAGAGGGCGGTCACCGTGAGGTAGTCCAGGAAGAGGTTCATGGCTCCACCCTCGTCCGCCCGGGCACTTTTCGTCAGTGGCAGCACTGCCATGCAGCATCGAATTACTGCCACACTGTCTCCATGCTGCACAACGTCGCCGTCCTACTGCTCGACGAGGTCCATCCCTTCGAACTCGGCGTGCTGAGCGAGGTCTTCGGGCTGGACCGTGGCGAAGAGGGCCTGCCCGTCCACGACTTCGCCGTCGTCTCCGCCGAGGGGCCGGTGCTCAGCACCCACGCGGGGTTCACCATCAGTACGCCCCACGGCCTGGAGCGGCTGGAGGAGGCCGACCTCGTCGCCGTGCCGGCGGGCAGCCGCTTCATGGAGCGGGAGTATCCCGACGAGGTGCTGGACGCGCTGCGTCGGGCCGTGGAGCGCGGGGCACGGGTGCTGAGCGTCTGTTCGGGGGCGTACGTTCTCGGGGCGGCGGGGCTGCTGGACGGGCGCCGCTGCACCACGCACTGGCGCCATGCGGCGGAGCTGGCGCGCCGCTATCCGAAGGCGATCGTGGAGCCGGACGTGCTGTACGTGGACGAGGGGTCCGTGATCACCTCGGCCGGGACCGCGTCGGGCATCGACGCCTGCCTCCACCTGGTGCGCCAGGCGTACGGGCAGGACGCGGCCAACACCATCGCCCGGCGGATGGTGGTGCCGCCGCACCGGGACGGCGGGCAGGCGCAGTACATCAACCGGCCGCTCCCCCGGAACGCGTGCGACACCGTCGGCTCCACGCTGGCGTGGATGGAGAGCCACCTCGACCAGGAGATGTCGGTGGAGCAGCTGGCGGCGCTGGCGCACATGTCGCCGCGCACCTTCGCGCGCCGCTTCCAGCAGGAGACCGGGACGACGCCGTACCGCTGGCTACTGCGGCAGCGGGTGCTGCTGGCCCAGCATCTGCTGGAGACCTCGGACCGGACGATCGACACGATCGCCTCGCAGACGGGGTTCGGCACGGCGGCGACCCTGCGCCACCAGTTCGTACGGACGCTGGGGACGACCCCGAACGCGTACCGCCGGACCTTCCGGGGGCCGGGGGCGGGAGCGGGCCCGGAACGCGCGATGCCCGGCGTCGCCTGAAGCTGAAGAGGCGGACGCCGGGCACGAGGGGCTGGCGGAGGGCTGGACGTCAGACGCCGCAGCTGGGGGCCGACCAGAAGCGGTTGGGGCCCTGGTTGACGTGCACGTGGTCGTTGTGACCGCTGTAGCCCGGGCCGAGGATCCCGCGGAAGCCGTGGTAGCGGGCTTGCTTGGCCAGCGTGCACAGGGAGTGCGGCGAGGCGCCGAGGTCGACCGCGTCACCGTACATGTGGCGGCTGTTGGAGGCCCCGCCGACCGCCGCGTTGCAGGAGGCGGAGCGGAAGCCGCTGGTGACCCGGATGGACTTGTCACCCAGCGCGTGGCGCAGCGCCTCCAGCTTCCACATGCTGCTCAGCGCGTTGGCCTTCGCCGTGCCCGCCGCGACCTTGCCGCCCGCCCAGGTGCTGTTGCACTTGTTCAGCTCGGGGTACGTGAAGTGGATCGGGGTGCAGTCGTTGTCCTGGAGCGCGTAGATCTTGGCCTGGGTGGCCGGGCCCGCGACCCCGTCGGCGGCCAGGCCGTAGGCCGCCTGGAACCGCTTGACGGCGGCGGTGGTGGCCGGGCCGTAGGAACCGTCGATCGCCAGCACGGAGTTGTAGCCGGGCCAGCCGGCGACCCGGATCTGGAGCTGCGTGACGTCGTTGCCGGTGGCCCCGGCCTTCAGCGTGCGGGTCCAGGTGTAGCAGCCGTCGGCCTGCGCGGGGCCCGCGGTCAGCACCGCCCCGCCCAACGCGAAAGTAATGGTCATGACAAGTCCGAGCAGAACGCGTGCGGCGCGTTTCAGCATGGGGCTCCCTCTCGATCACGGACGCTGTGGGGCGAGCCTGGCGCAGCGGGTCGACGCGCGTCAACTATCCACAGGTAAACGGCAGTTAGCTGCCACGCGTGGCGTACGGCCACAGGAAAGGCGGTCCGGCCGACGCCGGACCGCCTCATTCCGCAGGCGGGTGCCCTCAGGCGTTGGGGACCGTCTCGTAGCGCGGCGTGCCCTCTTCCATCTGCCGCAGCGCGTCCTTGCGGTCGCGCTTGGAGAGCCGGTCGATGTACAGGTAGCCGTACAGGTGGTCCGTCTCGTGCTGGAGGCAGCGCGCGAAGTAGCCGGTGCCCCGGACCCGGATCGGGTTGCCCTTGGCGTCCTGGCCGCGCACCACCGCGTAGTCGGGGCGGGCCAGCGAGGCGTACGCGGTCGGCACCGAAAGGCAGCCCTCGTTGGAGTCGTCCAGCACCCGCCGCTCGGGCTCCAGCTCCTCCAGGACCGGGTTGCAGACGACGCCCACGTGGCGCTTGCCGTCGTCGTCCGGGCAGTCGTAGACGAAGACCTTCAGGTCCACACCGATCTGGTTGGCCGCCAGGCCCACGCCCTCGGCCGTGCGCTGGCTGGCGAACATGTCGTCGATGAGCTTCGCCAGCTCGTCGTCGAACTCGGTGACGTCCTTGCACTCCTTGTGCAGCACCGGGTTGCCCACGACCGTGATCGGACGCGACGCACCGCGCTCCCGGTACGCCGCCTCGCGCGCCTCGCAGTCCTCGGTGTCGACGACGAACCCCTCGTCGTCCACGCCGATCCGCCCGTCCGTCTCCTGCTGCGACATGTCCGCCGTACGCCTTCCTGCAAAACCTGAACTCGGTGACCCCGCCCGACCCGGCCGGATGCCGGGATGCGCGGGAGGAACAGCACCGCGATCGGTGCGCGTACAGCCTACGGGCAGCGGTCAGCAGACTTCTTCGAGATCCCGCCACTCGCGGCTGTCCGGACTGTCGGCGACCCAGCCGTCCAGCAGCCCGCGCACCAGCCCGGCCGGGGCCGCGAGACCGCACTCGCGCTCGGGGACCCAGAGGTCACCGCCGCCCGCCGTGCGGTGGCCGAGCGGCCCGGGGTGGCCCGGCTCGCTGTGGTCGTGCGGGTCCAGGTGCTCGCCGTCGCCCTCGTCGCTCTCCATCCGGCTCTCCGAACAGGCCCGGCAGAGCAGCCGTACGGAGGAGGACCAGTCCTCGGCGGCGAACCCGGCGTCCGAGGCGAGCTTCTCCAGCGCGTCCCGGTCCTCCTCGGTGGCCGCCTCCAGCAGCACCACCCAGGTCGGCACCGGGGAGGGCGCCCACAGCTCGATCTCGTCGAAGACCGGATACGTGGGCCCGGCGGCGGTGACCCGCTCCCCGTTGGGCACCCCGTCGTGCAGCACGACCTCGCCCCAGCGCCGCCCGGAGGACGGCAGCGGGATGGAGAGCACCTCGATCCGGGCCGGGTCGAGCCGACGGCCCCAGACCACCTCGGCCTCGCCCTCCGGCGAGAGCCGCACCGCGGCGCTGCCCAGCTCCATACCGGTGGGCTCGGTGGTGGCCGCGCTGTTCAGCCCCGCGCCGGGCACCTTGAGTCCGTACGCCTGCCAGGCCCGGCGCGCCAGCGGCCAGTCCTGGAGCGCGGTGGCGGCGATGCCGACGTTCCACCAGTCCGGGGCGCCGGACTCGCGGTCCAGCAGCGCGACCGCCCGCAGGCCCGCCGCGCGCGCCTGCTCCCAGTCGTGGCGGAACTTGTGGAGCAGCGCCAGATTGAACCAGGACTCCGAGAGCCAGGGCTCCAGATCCGCCGCGCGCGTCAGCAGCGCCCCCGCGTCCTCGTACCGGCCGTCGCCGATCAGCGTGAACGCGCGGTCCGTGGCCTGCCGCCAAGAGGCGGACGGCCGATGCCGTACCTTCCCGAAGATCCTCACGATTCCCGCCTGTCCCGACTGGACACCCTCGTTTTCGCTCTGCTTTCGCATCCAACCATGCCCGGCCGGACGCCCGCTCATTACCCATGGGTTACCCACCCCCGACCCGGGTCAGACCGCCCCGGGTCAAGCTCTCGCGAGGGCGGTCACGGCCGGTGTCCGGTGGTCGGGTCCGGCGGCGGTGCCGAGCCGCTCCAGCGGCCCCGGGGGCCCGTCGATGCCTTCCCCGCACCGGCCGTCGTATGCGTCGGCCGGGCCGTGAATCCTGGGGATGGCGCGGATGCGCGGGCGTGCGCGGGGCCGTGGCCGGGTGTGTGAGGCCCACCCGGCGGGCGGTGGGGCGGCTGATCGCGCGGTGCTGGGGGCGGCGTACTACTCGCGCGCCGTGGCGGTGTCCTGGCCGCCGACGGTGATGTCCTGCTCGGGCACGGCCTCGCCGGCCCGGATCAGGTCGATCCGGCCCATCACCTTGGAGCGCAGGTCGCTCGGGACCTCGTCCTGGCCGCAGCAGCGCTTGACCAGCTTCTTCACGGCCTGCTCCAGGCCGTACTTCTCGAGGCACGGGGAGCACTCCTCGAAGTGCACCTCGAACTTGGTGCAGTCGCCCTCGGGCATCTCCCGGTCGAGAAACTCGTAGAGATGGTCGAGGACCTCCGAGCAGTCGGTCTCGTGCGGCTCTCCGCAGTTCATGAGGCAGAGCCCTTCCGATCGTCCGAACCACCGGTGCCGGCCGCGACGAGCCCGCGCTCACGGGCGTAGTCCTCCAGCATGCCGCGCAGCTGGCGGCGGCCACGGTGCAGCCGGGACATCACCGTACCGATGGGTGTCCCCATGATGTCCGCGATCTCCTTGTAGGCAAAGCCCTCGACGTCGGCGAGATAGACGGCGATGCGGAACTCTTCGGGGATCGCCTGGAGCGCGGCCTTCACATCGGAGTCCGGGAGGTGGTCGAGCGCCTGGGACTCGGCGGAGCGCAGACCGGTCGACATGTGCGACTCGGCGCGCGCCAGCTGCCAGTCCTCGATCTCCTCGGCGGCGCTGCGCTGGGGCTCGCGCTGCTTCTTGCGGTACGAGTTGATGAAGGTGTTGGTGAGGATGCGGTACATCCACGCCTTGAGGTTGGTGCCCTCGCGGAACTGGTGGAAGGAGCCGTACGCCTTGGCGTAGGTCTCCTGGACCAGGTCCTCGGCGTCGGCGGGGTTGCGCGTCATGCGCAGCGCGGCCGAGTACATCTGGTCGAGAAAGCCGAGGGCGTCCCGCTCGAAGCGCGCGTTGCGCTCGGCGGGCGTCTCGGGTGCACGGCCGTCGTCGGTCCCTGTGTCGGTCCCAGTGACCGGACCCACCTCCTCCAACGATGTGGCGGAGCCGAAGCCGGACCCGCTCGCCTCGGAGAATAGTCGACCTTGCTTCGAGACGGGCTGTCGATCGGCATCGCCCGGCGTCCGCCCGGAGGTGGTCCTCGCCGCGGGCAGCACCGTCCACTCCAGGTCAGCGGTGTTCGAGCGGCTCGGGCAGATGGTCGAACCCATGCGACGGACTCCCTCTCCACGTACGACGTTGTTGTACCGACGTCCCGAACAACAGCGCCCTTCTACGGGGCATTCCCGTGGGCCGCGTCACGGGGCCTCGGCCACGAGGGCGGCGGGCCCCGGCCGTGGCCGGGTCACCCGAGTGACGTCAGCCATCCGGTGACCGCCCCGGTGATGACCTCCAGCGTCTGAGCCTCGCTCAGCCCGGACTTCTTCGGTACGGCGAAGCCATGGTCCCCGTAGGGGACTTCTGTCAGCTCGTACGGGCCGGGCGGGAACTCCCCGGGTCGCCCGAACGGGTCGTTGCCGCCCTGGACGACCAGGGTGGGCACCCCCGTACCGAGCAGTTCGTCGGCGCGGGACTTCTCCGGCTTGCCCGGCGGGTGGAGCGGGAAGCTGAGGGCGAGGACCGCCGCCGCGCCCAGTTCGGTGGCGGTGCGGCAGGCGACCCGGGCCCCGGCGCTACGGCCTCCGGCGACGACCGGGAGGCCCGGTTCGGCCAGGGTGGGCCACAGGCCGCGCCAGCCGGTGTCCAGGGTCTTCGGGGCGGGGGCCACCTTCTTGCCGGCCACCCGCCAGGGCTGCTCCACCAGGGCGACGGTGACCCCGTGTCCGGGCAGGGCGGCGGCCAAGGCCTGGAGGTCGCGGGCCTCGATGCCGCCGCCCGCCCCGTGGCTCACGGCCAGCACGAGGCGGGGAGGGGCGACCGTGGCGCGGAACCAGGTGATCCGGGCCTCTCCGGCGTCGGTGGGGACGGTCTGCGTACGTGGTCGACGGCTCACGGGACCCATCCTCTCCCGGGCGCCGCCCAGGACCCCTCAGCACCCCACCGGGGAAGCCCCGCGCCCCTCGGAAGAGCGCGGCCCCGCACGCCTCGGAAAAGCAAGGCCCCGCACACCCCTCAGAACAGCGTGGCCTCCTCCGGCGCGGCCAGTTCCTCCAGCAGTTCGGGCCCGTTGTTGCGGACGTTGCTGACGGCGGTGGCGACCGGGTAGGCGCGCATCAGCCCGCCCGGCGGCGGCTCCAGGAGCGCGCGCAACTCGTCCAGGCCGGTGTGCGTGGGGTCCAGCCAGGCGTCCCAGCGGTCCGGGGTGAGCATCAGCGGCATCCGGGGGTGGATGTCGGCGAGCGCCGCCGGGCCCTCGGCGGGGGCGACGGCCAGGGGGGTGGTCTCGGCCTCGGTGGTGATCACCGAGCACGTCACCCACCAGGCGTTCTCGTGGTCGCCGGGGAGGGTCGGGTCGCGCCAGAACTCGTACAGCCCGGCCATCGCGAAGACCGAGCCGTCGGCGGGGGTGACGAAGTAGGGCTGCTTGCGCGCCCGCTTCTTGCCCTTCTTCTCCTCCAGCTGCCGCTCCTCGGCCCCGGTGACCCACTCGTAGTAGCCGTCGGCGGGCAGGATGCAGCGGCGCTGGGCGAAGGCGTTGCGGAAGGAGGGCTTCTCGTGGACGGTCTCCGAGCGGGCGTTGATCATCCGGGCGGCGCCCTCGGGGGTCTTCGACCAGGAGGGGACGAGTCCCCATTTCAGGGTCCGCAGCTGGCGAACCGGACGCCGGTCGTCCGCGTCTTTAACAGGACGCTCCAGTACCGCGTAGACCTCTTTGGTCGGCGCCACGTTCCAGTCCTGCTCCAGGGTCTCGGTGGTCTCCCACTTCTCGATCCCGAAGAGCCGGTTCAGGTCCTCGGGTTTCCGACTGGCTGCAAACCGTCCGCACATAAGTGCCAGACTGCCACGACCGCCCGCACCCACCGCAAGGAGTCGCCCGGCCGATGAACAGCACCGATCTGGGCGACCTGTGGGATCGCCTCACCGGCACCCAGCCCGCCCCCGAACAGTGGCTGGTGGTGGTGACGGCCGCGCTGGCGCTCATCGCCGTCGTGCCGAACCCGATATGGCGCCTCGCACGCAACACCATCACCATCGCGCACGAGGGCGGCCACGGTCTGGTGGCCCTGCTCACCGGGCGCCAGCTCTCCGGCATCCGGCTGCACTCGGACACCAGCGGGCTGACGGTGAGCCGGGGCAAGCCGACCGGGATCGGCATGATCCTCACGGCGGCGGCCGGCTACACGGCCCCCTCGCTGCTGGGCCTGGGCGGCGCCTGGCTGCTCACCAATGGCCGGATCACGCTGCTGCTGTGGGTCGCGACCGCGCTGCTGGCCGCGATGCTGGTGATGATCCGCAATGTGTACGGGGCGCTCACCGTCATCCTGACGGGCACCGCCTTCCTGCTGGTGTCCTGGCTGACCTCGTCGGACGTGCAGTCGGCGTTCGCGTACGCGGTGGTCTGGTTCCTGCTGCTGGGCGGGGTGCGGCCGCCCTTCGAGCTGCAGTCCAAGCGGCGCTACGGCGGTGCCCCGGACTCGGACGCGGACCAGCTGGCCCGGCTGACCCACGCCCCGGCGGCGCTCTGGCTCTTCCTCTTCCACGCGGTGTCGCTCTGCTCGCTGATCGGCGGCGGGCGCTGGCTGCTGGGCTGGTGAGTCCGCTCCGACCCGGAGGGATCCGTTCCGGTCCGGACCATTGTTTCTCCGCGCGTCACCATTGTTTCGTTGCGCGTCGTTTTCCGGCCCTTTGCCGCTGGTCCCGGTTGTGCGCGGAACCACTAAAGTGTTGGCCATGACCGAGAGTCCCGTGCACCCCGCCCTCTGGCCCGCACCTCACGCGAGTGGAGCCGTCGACGCGACCGTCACCGTGCCCGGATCGAAATCGGTCACCAATCGGGCGCTGGTCCTGGCTTCGCTGGCCTCCGAGCCGGGCTGGCTCCGCCGCCCGCTGCGCTCCCGCGACACCCTGCTGATGGCCGAGGCGCTGCGCGCGATGGGCGTGGGCATCGAGGAGACCGTCTCCTCCTCGTCCGCGACCAGCCCGTCCGCCGCCGCCTCCCCGGACAGCACCGGCGAGGCCTGGCGGGTCATCCCGGCGGGGCTGCACGGCCCGGTCACCGTCGACGTCGGCAACGCCGGCACCGTCATGCGCTTCCTGCCACCCGTCGCCACCCTCGCCGACGGCCCGATCCGGTTCGACGGCGACCCCCGCTCGTACGAACGTCCACTGACCGGCGTCATCGAGGGGCTGCGGGCGCTGGGCGCGCGGATCGACGACGACGGGCGCGGCGCGCTGCCGTTGACCGTGCACGGGGGCGGGGCGCTGGAGGGCGGCCCGGTCTCGATCGACGCGTCGTCGTCCTCGCAGTTCGTCTCGGCGCTGCTGCTGTCGGGGCCGCGGTTCAACCAGGGCGTGGAGGTCCGGCACACCGGCTCCGTCCTGCCCTCGATGCCGCACATCCGGATGACCGTCGACATGCTGCGGGCCGTGGGCGCGCAGGTGGACGAGCCGGAGACGGGCGGCGAGCCGAACGTGTGGCGGGTCTCCCCCTCCGCGCTGCTCGGCCGGGACCTGACGATCGAGCCGGACCTCTCCAACGCCCAGCCGTTCCTGGCCGCGGCGCTGGTCACCGGCGGCAAGGTCACCATCCCGGACTGGCCCGAGCGGACCACCCAGCCGGGTGACGCGCTGCGCGAGATCTTCACCGCGATGGGTGGCAGCTGCGAGCTGACCGAGCACGGTCTGACCTTCACCGGCACCGGCCGGATCCACGGCATCGACGTGGACCTCGGCGAGGTCGGCGAGCTGACCCCGGGCATCGCGGCCGTCGCCGCCCTGGCCGACTCCCCCTCCACGCTGAGCGGCGTCGCCCACCTCCGGCTCCACGAGACGGACCGGCTGGCCGCGCTCACCAAGGAGATCAACGAGCTGGGCGGTGACGTCACGGAGACGGCCGACGGGCTCCACATCCGCCCGCGCCCGCTGCACGGCGGCGTCTTCCACACGTACGACGACCACCGCATGGCCACCGCCGGGGCGATCATCGGCCTCGCGGTCAAGGGCGTGGAGATCGAGAACGTGGGGACCACCGCCAAGACCCTGCCGGACTTCCCTCAGCTGTGGACCGGGATGCTCGGGATCTAGATCATGCGCCGCTACGGGAAGAACCCCGACGAGGACGACATCCGCGTCCGCCCCAACCGCAAGGGCAACCGGCCGCGGACGCACATCCGCCCCAAGCACGAGGACGCCGAGGACGGCATGGTCCTCACCGTCGACCGGGGCCGGCTGACCTGTCTCGTCGACGGGCGGACCGTGGTGGCGATGAAGGCCCGTGAGCTGGGGCGCAAGGCCGCGGTGGTGGGCGACACCGTCTCCCTCGTCGGGGACCTGTCCGGCGAGAAGGACACCCTGGCCCGGATCGTGCGGATCGCCTCGCGCCGTACGGTGCTGCGCCGCACGGCCGACGACGACGATCCGTACGAGCGGGTCGTCGTCGCCAACGCCGACCAGCTGGCGATCGTCACCGCGCTGGCCGACCCGGAGCCGCGTCCGCGCATGATCGACCGCTGTCTGGTGGCGGCGTACGACGGCGGGCTGACCCCGCTGCTGGTGCTGACCAAGTCCGACCTGGCCTCGCCGGACAAGCTGCTGGAGGCGTACACCCCGCTCGGTGTGCCGTACGTGGTCACCAGCCGCGAGGAGCTGGAGAGCGGCGGCGCGGCGGACCGGGTGCGCGAGCAGCTGGAGGGCAAGATCACCGCCTTCGTCGGGCACTCCGGGGTCGGCAAGACGACGCTGGTCAACGCCTTGGTCCCGGCGGACCGGCGGCGTACCACCGGCATTGTCAACGCGGTCACCGGCCGCGGCCGGCACACCACCACCTCCGCGCTCGCCCTGCCGCTGCCCGATGGGCGCGGCTGGGTCGTCGACACCCCCGGCGTACGGTCGTTCGGGCTGCACCACGTCGACCCGTCGCGCGTCATCCACGCCTTCCCCGACCTGGAGCCGGGCACCGAGGAGTGCCCGCGCGGCTGCACCCACGACGAGAACCAGCCGGAGTGCGCGCTGGACGCCTGGGTGGCCGAGGGGCATGCCGATCCGGCGCGGCTCGACTCGCTGCGGCGCCTCCTCTCGACCCGCGAGCGGCGCGAGGGCGACTGAGGCCGGGCGGTACGGGGGGACCGTTTTCGGTCGGTGTCCTGCGGGCATGTTTGCGAGTTTCAACGACTGGTAAAGGCATAATCGCACCGAGCGGGACGAACCAGTCACCTACGCATCACCTACGCAGGAGGCAACGGACGATGGCATGGCTGCTGGTCGTGGTCGCCGGACTGCTGGAGACCGGTTTCGCCGTCTGTCTGAAGCTCTCGCACGGCTTCACCCGGCTCTGGCCGACCCTCGCGTTCGCCGCCTTCGCCCTGGGCAGTTTCGGCCTGCTGACGATGGCTCTGAAGAAGCTGGACGTGGGACCGGCGTACGCGGTGTGGACCGGCATCGGAGCGGCCGGTACGGCGATCTACGGCATGGTCTTCCTCGGTGACGTCGTCTCGACCCTGAAGCTGGTGTCGATCTCGCTGGTGATCATCGGCGTGATCGGGCTCCAGCTCTCCGGCTCGGCGCACTGACGCCTCGGCCCGACGCTGTCGCCGGGCACGATCACATACGAGAGCGCGAGCCGGAGCACGCGCTCGCAGCGCGCGGGCGTGAGCGGGTGCGCGGCGGCCGCCATCCGGTCCCTGGCCACGGCGAGCAGGTGACCCGGGAGCGGGACCCCGGGGCCGGGACGGGGCAGCCCCTCCCTCCAGACCCCGGTGAGCAGTCCCTTGACGAGGGGATCGGCGCGGGCGGCCCGTACCGTCCAGCGCGCCACGGCGGCCGGGCGCTCCGGCGCGGACGCCGTCAGTGCGCGGTCCACGCCGGTCAGATAGCGGTCGGCGGCCTTGCGCAGCAGGGCGGTGGCGAGGCCGCCCTTGGTGCCGAACTCGTTGTGGAGGGTCTGCCGGGAGACCCCGGCCAGCGCGGCCACGTCGACCATCCGCACCGTGTGCCAGGGCCGGTCGCCGAGCGCCCTGAGGGCGGCGTCCAGCAGGGCTTCTCGCGCTGTCGGCATCGCCGCCTCCCGGGCCGGGGCCGTGCCAGGGGCCTGCGCTTCAGAGTTGAGGCGGTGGTGTCGACTGTCAAGGGTCCGCGTACGGGGTCGGGGCGCGGTGGTCCGCCGTGGAGGCGGGGGCGCGGTGTCCGCCGTGGCAGCGGGGGCCGGTGATCACGGGGCGGGGGCCGGTGGCCCGTTCCCCGTACGGCTGGATACTGTGACGGCATGCCCGACTACCACGATGATCTGCGCCTCGCCCATGTACTCGCGGACGCCGCCGACGCGGCCACCATGGACCGGTTCAAGGCTCTCGACCTGAAGGTGGAGACCAAGCCGGACATGACCCCGGTGAGCGAGGCCGACAAGGCCGCCGAGGAGCTGATCCGCGGCCATCTGCATCGGGCCCGCCCGCGCGACGCGATCCTGGGCGAGGAGTACGGGGTCGAGGGCACCGGGCCCCGGCGCTGGGTGATCGACCCGATCGACGGCACCAAGAACTACGTCCGCGGCGTGCCGGTCTGGGCCACGCTGATCGCGCTGATGGAGGCCGGTGAGCAGGGCTTCCAGCCGGTGGTCGGGGTGGTCTCCGCGCCCGCGCTGAACCGGCGCTGGTGGGCGGCGAAGGGCGCTGGCGCGTACACCGGGCGCAGCCTCACCTCCGCGACCCGGCTGGAGGTGTCGAAGGTCGAGACCGTCGCGGATTCCTCGTTCGCGTTCTCCTCGCTGAGCGGCTGGGAGGAGCAGGGCCGCCTGGACGGCTTCCTGGACCTGACCCGGGCCTGCTGGCGGACGCGGGGGTACGGCGACTTCTGGCCGTACATGATGGTCGCGGAGGGGTCCGTGGACATCTGCGCGGAGCCGGAGCTGTCGCTCTGGGACATGGCGGCGAACGCGATCATCGTCCAGGAGGCGGGCGGCCGGTTCACCGACCTGGAAGGCACCGACGGGCCCGGCGGCGCCAACGGGGCCGCGTCGAACGGCCTGCTCCACGACGAGCTGCTGGGCTACCTCAACCAGCGCTACTGACACTTCCGCCGGTCACCGGGCGCCCCGGTGACGCCGTACGTGCTTGCGCACTCCCCCGGCGCGCGCCCGGTCCACCCCTTGTCGACCCGTCCCAAGGGTGCCACTCTGAGAGTCCCCCCACTTGTGAACTTGTGAATCGACTCACAGAGTCGGCGCTCCGAGGAGGTGGCTCGTTCCATGCTCGTCCGTGACGCCATGAGCACGGTGGTCCTCACCATCGGCCCCAACCACACGCTCCGCCAGGCCGCCCGGCTGATGTCGGCCCGCCGCATCGGGGCCGCCGTCGTCCACGACCCGGACACCTGCGGGCTCGGGATCATCACCGAGCGCGACATACTCGACGCGGTCGGCTCGGGCCAGGACCCCGACCTGGAGACCGCCTCCGCCCACACCACCACCGACGTGGTGTTCGCCGCCCCGGCCTGGACCCTGGAGGAGGCAGCGGAAGCCATGACGCACGGCGGGTTCCGGCATCTGATCGTGCTGGACGACACCGGGCCGGTGGGCATCGTGTCGGTGCGCGACATCATCCGCTGCTGGGCGCCCACCCGTCGCCGTACGGTGGCGGCGGCCGGGTCGGCGTAGGAAAGCCCGGTGGGCCGGACCCCCGTGAGGGGAGCCGGCCCACCGTCGACGGCAAGCGTCCAGGTCAGCCGCGGAGGGCCTGGACCGCGGCTTCCAGTCGCTTGCCGAAGTCACCGTCCGCCTGGCGGAAGTTGTCGATCGCGCGCTCGGCGATCTCGTCGCGCGAGACCTTGGCGATGAACCCGGAGAGGTTCTCGATGAGCCGGGCCTTCTCGTCTTCCGACATCAGCCGGTAGAGGTCGCCCGCCTGCACGAAGTCGCTGTCCTCGGCGTGGCCGGGGGCCTCGGTGTTGCCGGTGGTGCCGGTGACCGGCAGCGGCTGCCAGAGCGGGCGGTCGGTCTGGAAGGGGCCGCCGAAGCTGTTCGGCTCGTAGTTCTTGGCGCCCTTGTGCCGGCCGTCGTAGAGGAAGCCGTCCCGGCTGTTGGTGCGCGCCTCGGTGGCGTGCGGGCGGTTCACCGGCAGGTGGTCGGCGTTGATGCCGACCCGGTAGCGGTGGGCGTCGCCGTACGCGAAGAGACGGCCCTGGAGCATCTTGTCCGGGGACGGGCCGATGCCCGGCACGAAGTGCGCGGGGCTGAAGATCGACTGCTCGACCTCGGCGAAGATGTTCTCCGGGTTGCGGTTCAGCTCCAGCTTGCCGATCTCGATCGGCGGGTAGTCCGCGTGCGGCCACACCTTGGTGAGGTCGAACGGGTTGAAGCGGTACGTCGCCGCGTCCGCCGCGGGCATGATCTGGACCTGCACCGTCCAGGACGGGAAGTCGCCGCGCTCGATCGCCTCGCGCAGATCGCGCTGGTGGCTGTCGGGGTCCTCACCGGCGAGCTTGTTGGCCTCGGCCTGGGTGAGGTTCTTGATGCCCTGGTCGGTCTTGAAGTGGTACTTGACCCAGAAGACCTCGCCGGCCTCGTTGTTCCACTGGAAGGTGTGCGAGCCGTACCCGTTCATGTGGCGCAGGGTCGCCGGGATGCCGCGGTCACCGAAGAGCCAGGTCACCTGGTGCGTCGACTCGGGCGAGAGCCCCCAGAAGTCCCAGACGTTGTCCGCCTCCTGCGAGCCGGTGTACGGGTCGCGCTTCTGGGTGTGGATGAAGTCGGGGAACTTGATGGCGTCCTTGATGAAGAACACCGGGGTGTTGTTGCCGACGAGGTCGTAGTTGCCCTCCTCGGTGTAGAACTTCAGCGCGAAACCGCGCGGGTCGCGCACGGCGTCGGCGGCACCGAGGTTGCCCGCGACCGTGGAGAAGCGCAGGAACGTCTCGGTCTCCTTGCCGACCTCGGAGAGGAACTTCGCGCGGGTCCACTGCGTCACGTCGCGGGTCACGGTGAAGGTGCCGTACGCGCCGGCGCCGCGGGCGTGCACGACGCGCTCCGGGATGCGCTCCCGGTTGAAGTGGGCGAGCTTCTCCAGCAGCGCCTGGTCCTGGACGAGAACCGGACCGCCGACGCCCGCGGTCTCGCTGTTCTGGTTGTCGGCGACCGGCGCCCCGGCCTCGGTGGTGAGCGGTCCCTGCGTCACGTGCGCCTCCTGCGTCGCGTTCCTGCACAGCGTTCTGTTCTCTGTACAGCCCTGTCCCTTGGCTAATGCCGATCACGATCCTACAATGGACATTGTCTAAGTCAAGCGAGCATCCAAAGTCACACCCGATCGGGACTCGGTCCCCCCACTGTTAGGCTGGGCTGCATGAGCGACCTGCTGGAACGACTCCGTGGACGTGGCTGGCGCATGACGGCGCAGCGGCGTGTCGTGGCCGAGGTCCTCGACGGGGACCACGTGCACCTGACTGCCGACGAGGTCCACGCGAGGGCCGTCGACAAGCTGCCCGAGATCTCGCGCGCCACCGTCTACAACACCCTCGGCGAGATGGTGTCCCTCGGTGAGGTGCTGGAGGTCTCCACCGACCGCCGGGCGAAGCGGTACGACCCGAACGCGCACCGCCCGCACCACCACCTGATCTGCGGACAGTGCGGCGCCATCCGCGATGTGCACCCGGCGGGCAACCCGCTGGCCGACCTGCCCGCCGAGGAGCGGTACGGCTTCACGGTCTCCGGCGTCGAGGTGACGTACCGAGGGCTCTGTCCGAGCTGCGCCGGGACCCCCTGACGAATGTGATGTGAGCCGGGCCCGCCTGTTGGAACGATTCGACAGGCGGGCCCGGTCTTTTGTGCGCTTCCTTGCATGGCGGAGAGCCGGAACATGACGAAGGCCCGGATCTCTGATCGAGATCCGGGCCTTCGTCTTCAGTAGCGGGGACAGGATTTGAACCTGCGACCTCTGGGTTATGAGCCCAGCGAGCTACCGAGCTGCTCCACCCCGCGTCGGTGAATGCAACATTACGTCAGCGGGTCGGCCTGCGCAAATTCCTTCACTCCGGCCCCCCGGGGCTGGAGGGCTGGAGGGTCGGGGAGCTGGTGCCCGAGGGCCGGGGGCCGACGGCTGGGGCCGTAGGCCCCGGGGGGCGCCCCGGGCGTTACGCGGTCAGCTCCTGGTGCAGGGCGTCGCGCAGCCGGGCCGCGCGCTCGGCGACCTCGGCCGGGCCCAGCTCCACGGCCCGCGCGCACCAGCGCTGCCCCTCGGTCAGCTCGCCCCGGCGGGCGGCGAGGAGCGCCAGGCGCAGCGCGGCCCGCCCGTGACCGGCGTTGGCGGCGCGGCTCCACCACAGGGCGGCCTCGCGCTCGCTGCCCTCGCGGGCCAGGAGCAGCCCCAGGTTGAAGGCGCCGTTGCGGCTGCCCGCCTCGGCGGCCTCCCGGTACCAGTGAGCGGCGCTCTCCACGTCCCCTCGGGCGGCGGCGAGCATGCCGACCCGGACCTGGGCGCGGCGGTGGCCCTGCTGGGCGGCCCGCTCGTACCACTCCTCGCACTCGGTCTTGGCCGGCATCGGCTCGCCCAGCGCGGGCGGGCCCGGCGGCGGCTGGCGGGCGTCGAGCACCCCGGCCAGCCGGAACGCCGCCTCGGCGCTGCCGCCGCCCGCAGCGCAGCGCAGATGGCGCTCGGCCTCCTGGTCCTCGCCGTCGCGCAGCAGGGCCATGCCGACCTGGAGGGCCGCGTCGGTGTGCCCGGCCGCCGCCGCCCGCTGGTACCAACCCAGGGCCGTACGGTCCTCGTCGCGTCCGGCGTGCAGGATGCCGAGGTTGAAGGCGGCGTCCACGCTGCCCGCCTCGGCCGCCTTGGAGAACCAGGGCTCGGCGCCGGTGTGGTCCCCGGCCTGGAGGAGCAGGACGGCGAGCGCGTTGGCGGCCTCGCGGTGACCCGCGTAGGCGGCGCGGCGGTACCACTGCTCGGCCTGCGGGATACGGTCCTGGGCGGCGCAGAGCAGCCCGAGGTTGTACGCCCCGTTGACGTCACCGGCGTCCATGGCGGCGCGGTACCAGCGCTCGGCGGTCTGCTGCTCGCCCCGCGCCGCGTGCAGGGCGCCCAGCGCGTTGGCCGCGTTGCCGTCGCCGTCCTGGGCGGCGCGCAGCCACCAGACGGCGGCGCTCTCCTCGTCGCCCGCGTCCCGCAGCAGGAAGCCGAGCGCGCAGGCGGCGCGGGCCTCGCCCTCCTTGGCGGCGGTGAGATACCAGCGGCCCGCCTCCTTCAGCTCGCCGCGCTGCTCCAGGATCGCGCCGAGGTGGAGGGCAGCGCGGCGGTGGCCCCGGGCGGCGGCGCGGCGGTACCACTGCTCGGCCTCGCCGACGCGGCCCGCCGCCGGACCGGCCACGGGGCCGTCGCCGCCCTTGGTGCCCGTCACCTTGGATCCGGTCGCCTTGGATCCGGTCGCCCGGCCGCCCGTCGTGCTCGTCGATCCGGTGCTCGCCGCGGCCGTCGTCGGGGCCGCCGGGGTGGCCGGGTCGCCGGGCAGGGCGAGGCCCGGGGCGGTCCGGGGGGTGCCGGCCGCCGCCCGGCCCAGGCCGAAGGCGTCGTGCGGGTCCTCGACGGCGTTGCGCTCCAGGGTGCGGGCCAGCCGGTAGGCGGCCTCCCGGTGGCCCTGCTCGGCGGCGGCGCGCAGCCAGCGCTCGGCACCGATGTCGCCACGGTGCTCCAGGAGGTCCGCGAGCGCGTAGGCACCCAGCGCGTGGCCCTGCTCGGCGGACTGGCGCAGCCAGTACTCGGCGCCGGGCTCGTCACCGCGCTCGCGGAAGTGGCGGCCGAGCGCGTGCGCGGCGGCGGCCGAACCGGCCACGGCGGCCACTCGCCACCAGCCGGCGGCCTCGTCCGGGTAGCCCCGCTGGTGGAGCAGGACGCCCAAGTTGTTGGCGGCGGCCCGGTCACCGTCGGCGGTGGCGGCGCGGAGGTAGGTCTCGGCGCCGTCCAGGTCACCGCGGCGCAGCAGCAGGGCGCCCAGCACGCTCATGGACGCGGTGTCCCCAGCCTCGGCCGCCCGGCGGTGGCGGGCCTCCGCCTCGGCGCTGTCCGCCGCGTCGACGGCGTCCGTGGTGTCCTCGTCCGGGGCGGGCACGCCGGAGTCGGCCGCGCCCGGGGTGGTCACGCCCGTGACGGCGGCGGTGTGCATGGCATCCGCGTCCACGTGTCCCACCGTCCCGGTGGTCTCGTCCGCTCCGGCCGCCCCGGCGATGACAGCGGCGAAGGCCGCGTCTGCCATCTCGTCCGTCTCCTGGCCGCGCCGCTGCACAAACCGCCCTGTCTCCAACAGAGTTGCCCTGTCCCCCATAAATACCATCGTCGCACCACCTGTAACCCGCGTACACCTGGTATATCGCGGCCAGTGAGGTCACTTCAGCGTTTTGTCGACATGCCCACAGAGAGACAAGTCAAACACGTCGGGACCCAACTGGTGCCCAGCGAACCGCACTTCACGCCCACGGAACAGAAAAGACACGAGGACATGACGAAGGCCCGGATCCCTTGAGATCCGGGCCTTCGTCATGCAGTAGCGGGGACAGGATTTGAACCTGCGACCTCTGGGTTATGAGCCCAGCGAGCTACCGAGCTGCTCCACCCCGCGTCGTTGTGTTCAAACCGTATCACGACGCGGGGTGGGGCTTTCTCAGGTGCCCTGGTCGCCGCCGCTGTCCTCCGGCTTCGCCGCCTCGCCCTCGGGCTTCTTCGCGCCCTCGCCCTCATCGGGCTTCTTGGCCGGGTCGGCTCCGTCCTTCTCCGGGGCGTCCGCCTTCTCGCCCTCGGACCCGCCCGTGGGCTGGGCCTTGGCCGCCCGCTCCAGGGCTTCCTGGAGGGCGTCCTGCGCCTTGCCGTAAGCCGGCCAGTCCTGCTCCTTCAGCGCCGTCTCGCCGTCCTCGTACGCCTTCTGGGCGTCCGCGATGGCCTTCTTCAGCGCTTCGGTGCCGGTGGCCGGGGGCTTGGTGGTGTCGCCCGGCGGCTCACTGGGATCGGGGGTCGGGTCCGTATCGCCGTCGACCCCGAAGACCGCGTTGAGCGCGTCTCCCAGGTTGTTCTCGAAGACGATCTTCGAGCCGAACGAGGCGGCCACCTTGCGCAGCAGCGGGTAGTTCTGGTTGCCACCGCGCGTGTAGACGGGCTCGATGTAGAGGAAGCCGCCTTCGAGCGGCACCGTCAGCAGGTTGCCGTAGTCGATGTCGGAGTCCGTGCCCTTGAGGTTCCTCACGAACTCGGCGACGTCGTCGTTACCGTTCAGCTCACTCTGTACCTGGCCCGGGCCCTTCACCGTGGAGGTGACCCGGAGCAGTCTCATCGTGCCGTAGTCCTTGCTGGCCGCGTCCGCGTTCACCGCCATGAAGGCACCGAGGTTCGGGCGCCCCCTCGGGGTGAACGTGGTGGTCAGCGAGAACGCCTGCTGGTCCTGGCCCGGCATCTTCATGGACAGGTAGTACGGCGGAACGGAGCCCGACTCCTTGGTGGTCGGGTCGGCCGGCACCTGCCATGCGTCGGAGCCGCTGTAGAACTGCGCGGGGTCCTCGACGTGGTAGCGGGTCAGCAGCTCACGCTGGACCTTGAAGAGGTCCTGCGGGTAGCGCAGGTGGTCCATGAGCGACTGCGGGATCTTCGAGCGGGCCTCCACCGTGCCCGGGAACGCCTTGCGCCAGGTCTTGAGGACCGGGTCCTTGGTGTCCCACTCGTAGAGCTTGACCTTGCCGTCGTACGCGTCGACGGTGGCCTTCACCGAGTTGCGGATGTAGTTGACCTGGTTCTGCTGGGCGACGACCGCGCGCTGGTTGGTGGTCAGCGAGTCGGCCGTGGTGTCGCCGAGCGTCGTCCGGGACGCGTACGGATAGCCGTTGGTCGTGGTGTAGGCGTCCACGATCCACTGGATCCGGCCGTCGACGACCGCCGGGTAGGCGTCGCCGTCGATCGTCAGCCAGGGGGCGACGGCCTCGACGCGCTCCTTGGGCGTGCGGTTGTACAGGATCCGCGAGCCCTCACCGATGGCTCCCGAATACAGGATCTGCGGCTCGCTGAAGGAGACCGCGTACGCCGCACGGTTGAAGGTGTTGGAGAGGCTGACCCCGCTGTCGCCCTTGTAGCTGGTGGTCTTCTCGCCGTCCTCCTCGTAGTCCAGCTCCTTCTGGGGGCCGCCGACGATGGAGTACTGCTCGGTCTTCTCGCCGTAGTAGATCCGCTGCTCGTACTCCCCGAACTCACCGGTGGACGGCAGACCGGACTCGGTGAAGTCCGGGGAACCGGTGGGGTTCTTGCCGGTGGTGGTGCCGCGGGCCGCGATGGCGCCGTAGCCGTGGGTGTACGTGAAGTGGTCGTTGATCCAGTTCCGCTTGGGCAGGCCCTGGATGTTCAGCTCACGCAGACCGATGACCGTGTCCTGCTCCTTGCCGTCCTCGCCCTTGTAGCGGTCGACGTCGAGCGTCTTGGGGAACTGGTAGTAGTTCCTCCGCTGCTGGAGCTGCTGGAAGGCCGGGGAGACCACGTTGGGGTCCATCACGCGGTAGCTGGCGGCCGTGTTGGCGGCGGCACGCAGCTTGGCGTCGTCGGTCGTGGTGGCCTGGCCCGAATAGTCCTCCATCTGCGCCTTGTCGATGTCGTACGCATCGCGGGTGGCGTCGATGTTCTTCTGGATGAAGGGGGCTTCCTTGGCCTGCTCGTTCGGCTGGACCTGGAACTTCTGCACGATCGCCGGGTAGAGCCCGCCGATCAGGATCGCCGAGAGCACCATCAGACCGAAGCCGATGACCGGCAGCTGCCAGGTGCGGCGCCACAGCGTCGCGAAGAAGAGCACGGCGCAGATCACGGCGATGCAGAACAGGATGGTCTTCGCCGGGAGGTAGGCGTTGGCGTCGACGTACCGCAGACCCGTCCAGTTCTCCGCGGCCTTGAAGTCACTGGACTTCACCGCGAGACCGTACCGGTCGAGCCAGTAGGCCACGGCCTTCAGCGAGACGAAGATGCCGAGCAGCACCGAGAGATGACCCGTGGCCGCACCGGTGGCGCGGGCGCCGGGGCTGGTGATGCGCAGCCCGCCGTACAGGTAGTGGGTCAGGGCGGCGGCGATCAGCGAGAGCACGGTCGCCGCGAAGCCGAAGCCCAGCAGGAAGCGGTAGAACGGCAGGTCGAAGGCGTAGAAGGCGACGTCGAGCTGGAACTGGGGGTCCTTCGTGCCGAAGGGCACCCCGTTGACGTACATCAGCCAGGTGCGCCACTGGCCGGAGGCGGAGGCTCCGGCGATCAGTCCGACGAGCGCGGTGACGGCGAGCAGCACCCACTTCTTGAAGGGGGCGACGCTCATCCGGTAGCGGTCCAGGCTCTGCTGCTCCAGCGACATCGCGCTCAGCGGCGGCCGGAGCCGGTGCGCGAGCCAGATGTTCACCCCGATGGCCAGGGCCATCAGCAGTCCGAAGACGAGGAACAGTCCGATCTTGGTCCACAGGGTGGTGGTGAAGACGGAGGAGTACTTGACCGACCGGTACCAGAGCCAGTCCGTCCAGAACCCGGCGAACATGATGAAGGCCATGGCGAGAACCGCCAGGACCCCCAGGGTCATGAGCAGGGTGCGGACGCGCCGGGACGGGCGGCCGACACTGATCCGTGGCCCCGTGGGGCCTCCGCCGCGGTCCGGCATCTGGAAAGCCAACGTGCGCACCTCGAAGTTCGCGGGTCGTCTGGAGCGGGGCCCGGCGGTAGCAGAGCCCACCTATGCAACTTACTGAAGCTTTACCTAGTTCCCGATACCGGGGCCGAAGGAGGCAGGATATTGCCCATGCCCAACGTTTCCCCCGCAGGACCCCCGATGGCCGCGAGCCCGCTAACCGTCGCCGTCCTCGAAATCGACGCCTACGCCTCCACCCTCGGCTGGGACCAGCCCGCCCGGCTGTTCGCCCTGGTCGACACCGCCCGGCTGCGGGCCCAGGAGCCCGGTCTGGCCGACCAGCTCGGGCTGGACGACACCTCCGCCCCGGCCGCCGCCCTCACCCCGATCGAGCAGGAGGAGCTGCCCGCCGGCAAGGCGCTGGACGAGTTCCTCGGCACCATTGCCTGGCCCGACGCCGTGGTCGGCTGCGCCATGACCGTGGAGCGGCTGATGCTGCCGCCGTCCGCGGAGGCCTCCGTACCGGAAGGTCTCAGCGACAAGCAGCTCACCCAGTGGGTGGCCAGGCACCCGGACCGGCAGGAGGTGCGGATGACCGTGGCCGTGCTGCGGGACGGGGCACGCGAGTCCGCCGTACGGCTGCGCGAGAAGGACTCCCCCACCGAGGTGCTGACCGGCGCCGGGCTGGTGCCGGGGCTTGCCGAGGCCCTCGCGGCGACGTTCGAGTCCTGACGGACCGTCGCGCTTCCGCCCCGCCCGGCCACAAGGACCGGGCGGGGCGCGAACGGGTCGGTGTGTGCCGGGCGCGGACGGGTCGGTCCGTGCCGCCGCATACGGGGGCCGCGTCGGGCGCGGCAGGCCGGTCCGCCGGGCCGGGCCGGGCCGTCAGCTCGTCGAGCAGTTCGGCAGTCCGTCGGTCTTCCCGGCGCTGATCCGCTCCAGCGACTTCCGGGCGTCGTCGAGGGACTTGACCCGGACGAGGGTCAGCCCGTCCGGGATGTCGGCGGCGGCCGCGGCGCAGTTCTCGTCGGGGGTGAGGAAGTAGCGGGCGCCCGCGTCCCGGGCCCCGACCAGCTTCATGGTGATCCCGCCGATCGGGCCGACCTTGCCCGCGTCGTCGATGGTTCCGGTCCCGGCGACGAACTTGCCGCCGGTCAGATCGCCCGGGGTGAGCTTGTCGATGATGCCCAGGGAGAACATCAGTCCGGCGCTGGGGCCACCGACGTCCGCGAGCTTGATGTCGATCTCGAACGGGAAGGTGTGGTCCGTCCCGGCCCTGATCCCGACGATGGCCCGGTCCTTGCCGCCCTTCTCCGCGGCGGGCGCCTTCTCCGTGGTGATGGTGATCTTCCGGCTGCCCTCGGGGGCCCGGCCGGCCTTCTCGGCGGCGGCCGCCTCCTTCGCCGGGACGATGGTGAAGGTGACGTCCTCGCCGGGCTGGTGCTTGGTGACCAGCTCGGCGACGTCGCCGGGCTCCTCGACCGCGGTGCCGTCGACGGCCTTGATCACGTCACCCGCGTGCAGCTTGCCCTCGGCGGGGCTGTCCTTGACCACGGTGGAGACCACGACCTGGGTGGCGACCGGGATGTTCAGCTCCTTCAGGGCGGCGACCTTGGCGCTCTCCTGGGACTGGCTGAACTCCTCGGCGTTCTCCTGGGTCGACTGCTCCTCGGTCTTGCCGTCCGGGTAGAGGGTGTCGTGCGGGACGACGACGCTGTCGTGGGCCAGCCAGCCCCAGACCGCCTGGCCCAGGTTCATCCGGTAGTCCGCGCCGGTGACCCGGACCGTCGTCATGTTGAGGTGCCCGGAGGTCGGGTAGGTCTTGCGGCCGGCGATCCGCAGGACCGGTTCGCCACGCGCCTCGCCCAGCGTGTTCACCGTCGGTCCGGGAGACATCTCCGAATACGGCACTTTGATCAGCAGGCCTGCGCAGAACAGCGCGATGAGGATGAGGGTGGAGGCGAGCATCGTCGCGGTGCGGCGTGGCATGGAACGACAGTACGGGAAGGGCCCGTAGGTCCACCGTCGGGGCCGGTCCGTCCGGGGAGCGGCCGGAGCGCGGCGGACAGGTGGTCACGCGGCTTCGACGGCCTCAGAGTGCTCCGGAACCGGAGTGCGATTTCTCCATCGCGTCACGGAATCTGGCGTACCCGGCGAGTTCGGTGACATCGCCGGTCGTGCGGTTGCGAGCAGCCCAGCTCGCCCATATCGCACCACCGACAGCAGCGAAAAGTGGAATCAACAGCCAAGCGAGTGCCGCCATCACGACCTCCCTACCCCATGAGCGATCGAATGATCGATCTGCAGATTAACGATCCGGAAGACCAACGCTCACGGCAGGGGTGCGGTTACGCAAATCGGGGCTGATGCGCCCCGGTCCGGTTTGCGCTCAGCAGGCGCCGACCCACTCCTCCGTACCGTCGGAGAATCGCTGGTGTTTCCAGATCGGAACCTCGTGCTTGAGGTCGTCGATGAGCTTGCGGCAGGCGGCGAAGGCCTCCGCGCGGTGCGGGCAGGCGACGGCGACGACCACCGCCAGATCGCCCACCTCCAGTTCACCCACCCGGTGGACGGCGGCGAGGCCGCGGACCGGGAAGTCGGCCACGACCTTCTCCGCCACTCGGCGCAGCTCGTCCTCGGCGGAGGGGTGGCAGGAGTAGCCGAGCGCACCGACGTCCTGACCGCCGTCGTGGTTGCGCACGGTGCCGACGAAGAGGGCGATGCCGCCCGCGGCGTCGTCCCCGACGGCACGGAAGACCTCGTCGACGGAGAGCGCGCTCTCCCGGATCGCCAGCAGCCGGATGGGATCCGCGGCCGCCTGCTCGCCGGGGTGGTCCTGGGTACGTGCCATGCCCCCATCGTGCCGTACGGCACCGACAACACGGAATTGCCTGTTCGACCGGCGGACACCTGGCCGCGTTGGAGCCTCCTACAGGAGGCCGGGGGCGCCCCGGGACAGGAGTGTGTCAGATGCGGCGGCGGGCCTTGCGGGCGCGGCGGACGAGGGCGGCCGTACCCAGCAGGGCAACGGTGGCCCCGGCGGCCGTGGCGGAGACGGCGGTGGCGTCCTTGCGGCCGAGCCTGCGTCCGGCGACCGTGTGGCGCCCCTCGACCTCCTCCAGGAGCGCGCCGAGCACCTCCTCGTTGGTCCACTTCGGGCGCCACCCGGCGTCGTGCAGCCGGCTCACGCTGACCACCCAAGGGTGCATCGTGTACGCGAGGTCGCCGGCCGGGGACGGGGTGAGCCCGATGCGGTGCAGCCGGGCGGCCGCTCCCAGGGCGACGGCGGAGGGCAGCTCCATCCGGCGTACGCCGCTCAGCTCCTCGACCTCCTCCTGTTCGAGCCAGCCGTCGCAGCCGACCGCGAACTCCCCGTCGATCCTCCCCAGGGCCGCGTACTCCAGGGCCGTCACCAGGTCCTCGACGTGGCAGAACTGCCAGGTGGGACGGGAACCGGCGACCACCAGGAGACGCGGTGACTCGAAGTAGCGGGTCAGGGCGGTGTCGGTGCCGCCGACCAGGACGGTGGGGCGGACGACGGTGACGTTGAGCCCGGGGTGGGCGCGCGGCGCGCGGCGGCCGAGCCGCTCGATCTCCAGGAGGTCACCGACGCCGGTGGCCTCGGCGGTGGCGCGCAGCTCGGCGTCCTCGGAGAGCGGCACGTCGTTGTCCGCGAGCGCTCCGTAGACCATCGCGGAGGTGCACAGCACGACCCGGTGGACCCCGGCGGCGGCCGCGGCGGTGAGCACGGTCTGGGTGCCCCGCACGTTGTACGCGGTACGGGCGGCGGGGTCGGTCTCCAGGTCGAGGTCGAGCGCCAGGTGGACGACGACGTCCGCGCCGCGCAGCTTCTCGGCGATGGCCGGGTCGCGGACGTCCAGGATGTGCCAGGTCGCCTCGGAGACCTCGCCGCGCCGCTCGTCGATCGCGATGACCTGCTTGATCTCGTCGGACGCGGCGAGGTGGGCGGTCAGCAGCTCACCGACGCCGGTCGCGGCACCGGTGACCGCGACGACGGGGCCCCGGCTCCTGGGGCGTTTCTTCTCGGGCGTGCTTTCGGGCGAGGGGTCGGTCAGGTTTCGCGCTGCGCGAACCTGCGGATCTGGGGAACTCACCGGGCGTCTCCAGCGGTTGTCTTCAGTACGTACCCGAATGACGCGTACGTACCAGGTGGCGTCCATCCTGCCGCAGGCCGCGAGTCGGCGGAGCACTGAGGCCCGAAGCGGGCGTGGTGTCTACGCTGGATGGTGATGTCGGGCAGTCGCCGTCGGTTCGAGCCGACGGCCCTAGGAGCCGAGGAAACCCGTGAGTGACACCCCATTCGGATTCGGCCTTCCGCCGGAGGAGCCGGACGACGGCGACAAGGGCAAGAAGAAGGACCCCACCGAAGGTGGGCAGAGCGCGGGCGGGCCGGGGAACCCGTTCGGTTTCGGGCCGGGAGCGGGCGGCGACAACCCGTTCGCCGCAATGTTCGGCTCGATGAATCCGAACGATCTCGGCGCGGCCTTCCAGCAGCTCGGCCAGATGCTGAGCTACGAGGGCGGTCCCGTGAACTGGGACATGGCCAAGCAGATCGCCCGCCAGACCGTCTCGCAGGGCACCTCGGACGGCACCAAGGACGCGAGCGTCGGCCCGGCCGAGCGGACGGCGGTCGACGAGGCGCTGCGGCTGGCCGACCTCTGGCTGGACGGGGTGACGTCGCTGCCCTCCGGTTCGGTCTCCACCGTGGCGTGGAGCCGCGCGGAGTGGGTCGAGGCGTCGCTGCCGGCCTGGCAGCAGCTGGTCGACCCGGTGGCCGAGCGGGTGGGCGCGGCGATGGGCGATGTGCTGCCCGAGGAGATGCAGGCCATGGCGGGCCCGCTGATCGGCATGATGCGGTCGATGGGCGGCGCCATGTTCGGCCAGCAGATCGGGCAGGCCGTGGGGGTGCTGGCCGGTGAGGTGGTCGGCTCCACGGACATCGGGCTGCCGCTGGGCCCGGCGGGCAAGGCCGCGCTCCTCCCGCTGAACGTGGCGCAGTTCGGCAAGGACCTCAGCGTCCCGCAGGACGAGGTACGGCTCTATCTGGCCCTGCGCGAGGCCGCCCACCAGCGGCTCTTCGCCCATGTGCCGTGGCTGCGCTCGCACCTGTTCGGCGCGGTCGAGTCGTACGCGCGGGGCATCAAGGTCGACACCGGCAAGCTGGAGGACGTGGTCGGGCAGTTCGACCCCTCGCACCCCGAGCAGCTGCAGGACGCCCTTCAGCAGGGCATGTTCCAGCCCGAGGACACGCCCGAGCAGAAGGCGTCCCTGGCCCGGCTGGAGACGGCTCTCGCGCTCGTCGAGGGCTGGGTGGACGCCGTGGTCCACGAGGCCGCGAAGTCCCGGCTGACCTCCTCGGACGCGCTGCGCGAGACCATGCGCCGGCGCCGTGCCTCCGGTGGTCCGGCCGAGCAGACGTTCGCCACGCTCATCGGCCTCCAGCTGCGCCCGCGCCGACTGCGGGACGCCTCGCGGCTGTGGGCCTCGCTCACCGACGCCCGGGGGCTGGAGGGCCGCGACGCGCTGTGGGCGCACCCGGACATGCTGCCGACCGCCCACGACCTGGACGACCCGGACGGCTTCGTCCACCACGAGCAGGCGGACTTCTCCGAGCTGGACAAGATGCTCGGCGAGGCGGCGAAGGGTCCGCAGAAGTCCACCGGGGGCGACAAGACCGTCGAGGGCGGCGAGAGCGCCGAGGACAAGGGCGACGAGGGCGGCACGGAGAACGGCAAGGACGGCCGCGACCGGTGACGCTGCACGACGACGCCACCCTCGTACTGAAGGGTTACGCCCCTGGGGGCGAGGCAGGTGCTGACCAGGCGGAGCTGCGCCAGGCCTATCTGGACCATCTGGCGCTCCACGCCGACGGCATGTGGAAGGCGTGCGGGGCCGGGCATCTGACGGCCAGCGCCCTGGTGATCGACCCCGAGCGGGAGAAGGTGCTGCTCACCCTGCACCGCAAGCTGCGGATGTGGCTCCAGATGGGCGGGCACTGCGAGGAGCTGGACGCGACGCTGGAGGCGGCGGCGCTCCGGGAGGCGACGGAGGAGTCCGGCATCACGGGGCTCACCCTGCTGCCGGGCGGCCCGGTCCGGCTGGACCGGCATCCCATTCCGTCGCCGTGCCACTGGCACCTGGACGTGCAGTACGCGGCGCTGGCCCCGGCCGGGGCTGCGGAGCGGATCAGCGAGGAGTCGCTTGAGCTGCGCTGGTTCGGCTACGAGGAGGTGGCCTCGGTGGCCGACGCCTCCGTCGTACGGCTGCTGGAAGCGACGCGCGCACGGCTGTAGCAGGTAGACATGGGTAAGGGGCGGCCTCTCTGGAGGCCGCCCCTTACCCATGTGCCGGTGCCGGTCAGTTCCAGGCGTTGTTCTGGTTCTGGCCGTGGGCGCCGTGCTGGCCCATGCCGAACTGCGCGCGGGCGCCCTGGCCGATCTGGGCGTTCTGCGGGGGCATGACCTCGCTCGGCTGGACCAGGGCGAAGCCCTGCCCGAGGAAGCTCAGCTCCCACCCCTCGCCGGTGTTGCCCCGGCGCCGGAAGACGCCGCTGGAGTGCGTCTGGGCCTGCATCTGCACCCGCAGGGCGCTGGACCAGGCCACGATGGCGTCGGCGTCCACGTTGACGTACTTGTCGGGCGTGACCTGCATCATCAGGGGCTGGCCGGAGGTCATGAGGGCGACCTTGCCGGTACCGGTGATGTTGAGCTGGTACTTGCCGCTGCCGGAGATCCCGTACTGGCTGTCCACCGCGATGACCTCGGTGTGCAGCGAGGAGTCGAGCGCGAGGACGTAGGCGCTGTCGACGGTCATCCCCTCGCGGTCGACGTCCACGACGTGGATGTACTGGGCGAGGTTGGCGAAGTAGACGGTCCCCTGGCCGGAGACGCGCATCAGGTCCAGGCCCTCACCGGTGTGGGCGCGGGCCCGGCGCTGGTTCTGCGACTGGTACTCGCCGTCGAAGTCCATCAGCCCCTGGTAGGCGACCATGGCGCCCTTGCGGGCGAGGATGTCGTCCTGCCCGGTGAGCGCCACCCGCAGGAGCTGCGGGTTCTGGATCGTGTACCGGTCCTGGGACTGCTGCTCGGTGTGGTTGAAAAGCGGACTCTGCATGGTGTTCCCTCCCCTCAGTTCCGGACCCGCAGGCGGTCCGTACTGTCCTCGCTCGGCTGGACGACGACGATGCCCTCCCCGGAGAAGGCCATCTGGTACGCCTCGCCGCTGCCGCGGCCGATCAGGGCCCCGGCCTTGAAGCTGCGCTTCCCCTTGACCTTGAGGTTGGTGGACCAGGCGACGAGCGCGTCCGGGTCGACGTACGTCTCGTCCTCGCCGCGTCCGCAGTCGACGACGATCGGGGTGCCCCGGGAGGTGATGGCGACCCATCCGGTGCCCTGGACGGCGACGTTCCACAGGCCCTGTCCGGCGAACTTGGCCATTCCCTTGACCCGCTCGACGCCCCAGGTGAGGTGGGCGTCGAAGGCGAGGAGGTTGGTGCCGTTGACCGAGATGGACTCGTTGTTCAGGTTGAGGACGACCACGTCGGCGCCGTAGTCGGCGAGGTAGAGCAGCCCGTCGCCGGAGCACTTCATGACGGGTGCGCCCTCGCCGGTGATCCACTGGGAGGCGACCTGCCGGGCGGCGGGCGGATTGGGCTCGTACTGGATGAACCCCTCGTACGCCACCATCGAGCCGGTGCGCGCGTAGAGGTCCTGTCCCGAGGCCATGGCGACCTTGAGCATGGCCGAACCGTGGTTCTCCATACGGGCCGTGACGGGGGTCGGGGCGTAGCCCGCGAGTTGCTGGTTCATGACGGGCTCCCTCAGACCTCGTAGGGCTGGACGACGATGAAGTTGCCGGGCGCTCCCCGGAACTGGAGGTTCACGGTCTCGCCGCTGTGCCCCGGGTACGCGTTGCGGCGCAGCCGGACCTGGCTGGATACGATCACCTGGGAGGCGGCCGACCAGGCCACCACCGCGTTGCAGTCGGCGAACGTGGTGGGGGTGACCGGCAGGACGACCGGGGTGCCATGGGTCTTGATGACCACGGTGCCGGTGCCCTGGAACTGCATGGTGAACAGGGCGCCGCCGGGGATGCCGTGCCCCTCGACCCGGCGCACCTCGTACTGGAGGGACTCGTCGAAGGCGAGGACGCTCTCGGCGGAGACGCAGATGGCGTCGCCCTGCAGCTCGATCGGGTGCAGATACGAGCCTTCCTCGGCGAGGAAGACCTGGCCGCGGCCGGTACACCGCATCAGCTGCATCTCCTGGCCGGTGGCGTTGCCGACGACCCGGCCGACGAATCCGGCGCCCTTGTAGCCGAAGTCCACCTTGCCCTGGTACATCACCATGCTGCCCTGGCGGGCCAGCACCCCGGCGCCGCCCATGGTCAGGTCGACCCGCATGAGCTGCTGGTTCTGCGGGGTCCAGCGCTGCCCGGTGGCGGTCTCCTTGTAAAGCTGGAGGGCCGCGTGCAGCCCGGCACCGGCCGCCGGAAGGCCCTGCGGCACACCTTGGGGCGCGCCGGGGGGATGCTGCCCGAAGGGAGCGGGCTGGCCGTACGGGGCCGGGGCGGGCTGGCCGTAGGGCGGCGTGGGCGCGGGCGGGGCGGGCTGACCGGGGTGCTGGCCCGGGATCTGCCCCGGGACCTGGCCGAGCTGCGGCTGCGGGGGCTGGGGAGGCTGGTGGCCGGGCTGGCCGTACGGGGCCGGGGCCGGGGGCGCCTGTGGGGTGAGCGGCGCCGCGATGGTGGGCGCCGCGTGCATCGGCTGCTGCGGTGCGGGGGCGGGTGCGGGCGGGGCGCCGAAGGACGGTGCGGGCTGCGGGGCCTGGGGTGCGGGCGGGGCCGCGAAGGCCGGGGGCGCGGTGGCCTGGGCCGGCGGGGCGAACCCGGGGGCCGCCTGCGGGGCCGCCGGGGCCTCTTCCTCCTCGGCGACCTCGCCGCCGAAGTTCTTCAGGAGCGCTTCGAGGCCGCCGTCGAAGCCCTGGCCGACGGCGGCGAAGCGCCAGACGTCCTTCAGGTAGAAGTCACCGAGCATCACCGCGCGCTCGGTGGTGAACTCCGAGCCGGTGAAGGCGTACCGGACCACCTCTTCGCCACCGGCGACGATCCGGATGTACCCGGGGCCGACCTGGGACATCTGTCCGGGACCGTCGATCGTCGCGGTGAAGGAGAGCTTCTGGATGGCGGCCGGGATGCGGTCGAGCGTGACGCGGAAGGACTCGGTGTCGCCGGACTGCGCGCCGAGGAGCTGAATCGACTCCTCGGGTGATTTCGGCTGATTGAAGAAGATGAAGTACCGGTCGTCCGAGAGCTGCTCGTTGGCGTCCAGACCGAAGCAGCTGATGTCGAAGGTCAGTCCAGGGGCGGCGATCTGCACACCTACGTACAGATCTGTCCCCGGTGTGAGATCACTGAGCTTGGCCTTGTGGCCTCGTTGGAATTCCCTGGCCATACGTAACGACCGTCCCCCATCCCGAAGGTGAATGCGTCGCGTCAGGCTAACCGCAAACCGCGACATCCGGCCAAGCCGGTACACACCCGGTACAGAACCACCGGACGCGGCCCTCCGGGCTCACTCCTCGGGTGCGGTCGGCGGCTGAGGCAGCTGATCGGCGGCCACCACTCCTTCGAGGTAGCCGCGGGCCCGCTCGGTGCGCGGGTACGCCTCCAGCAGCCGCCAGAAATCCGGGCCGTGGCCGGGGACGAGCAGATGGGCCAGCTCATGGAGGAGTACGTAGTCGACGACGTACTCCGGCATGCCCTGGAGCCGGTGCGAGAGCCGGATGCTGCCCTCGGCGGGGGTGCACGAGCCCCAGCGGGTGTTCTGGTTGGTCACCCAGCGCACCGAGGCGGGCCGGGCCCTGCCGTCGAAGAACTGGGCGGACAGCCGCTCGGCCCGCTCCGTCAGCTCGGTGTCCCCGAGGACCCGCTTGCTCTCCTGGGCCGCGAGCTTGTCGAGCATCACGCCCACCCAGCGCCGCTCCTCCGCCTCCGACATCCGGGCGGGGATGAGCACGATCGTGCGGCCGCCCTCCCGGTACGCGGAGACGGATTTCCTGCGCCGGGTGCTCCTGCGGACCTCGACCGCGCCGGCCACCGAGGCGCGGGGCGCACGGGTGGCCGTATCGGGCTGCTGGCTCACGGCGCTGCGCGCGGGGGTCTCCCCGACGACGCCGGGTGACGGGTCTGCGGGCACGCCTCGACGTTACCCGCTGCCCGTGGGGGAAGTCCCGCCTCCGGGTCCGTTCACCACCGATCCCCTCCACTCCCTTCCAGGACGCGCACCATGTCCGCCCCAGGTCGCGCACCGTGTTCGCTCCGTGACCCGCACCATGCCTGCCACATGCCCCCCCCATTTGAATGACTAATAACCCCTGCCTGTGGATAACTCCGCGCACGCTCCGTCGCCGGGGAGCATGCTGGCCATGGCTCGACGCGGCCGGGGACCTCCCGGGCACGCGGTCACGCAACCGATCGGGGGAGAGCCGTGCGTCTCGGGGGAGAAGTCCTGCATCCGATGCTGAAGCCCGCACTGCGCCGGGCATGGCGCGGACGGAACACCGTGCAGTTCGGGGTGACCCCCGCGCACGCGGTGACGCTGGGTCCGGTGGACATCGCGACGGGCAGCTTCCTGGAGCTGCTCGACGGGACGCGCGGGCTGCCGCTGCTGCGCGAGGAGGCCCGGGCCCTGGACCTGTCGGACCGTCATGTGAACGTCCTGGTAAGGCGGCTGGCGGAGGCGGGGCTGCTCGACGATCCCCGGGCCGTCGGGCCGCAGGCGGAGATCCTGCGCCACCGGGCCGAGGTGATGGAGCGCCAACGTCCCGATGTGGCCTCGCTCTCCGTCGTGCATCCCGGGCCGGGTGAGGGGCTGCGCCGGATGGCGGCCCGGCGGGCTATGCGGGTCCAGGTGCGGGGCGCGGGGCGGGTCGGGGCGTCGATCGCGGCGGTGCTGTCCGGCTCGGGGGTGGGCCATGTGGAGGTGCTGGACGGGGGCCGGGCGGAGCCGGGGGACGTGGCACCGGCCGGGCTTCCGCCCGAGGCCGTGGGGGAACGGCGCGATGTGGCGGCCCGTCGGCTCGTCCGCCGGGCCGCCCCGGGGCCGGCGCCCAGGGCGGGCGGGGAGGAGCGGGGCGCGGCGGGCGCGCCGCCCGGTCTGTCACTGATCGTCGTCGCGCCCCGGGACGGGCTCTCGGTGTACGCGCCGGTGCCTGACACCGCCTCCCCCTGGATCGCGTCCGGCACCCCTCATCTCTATGCGGGGGTGATCGAGGCGACGGGGGTGGTCGGGCCACTCGTGCTCCCGGGCGGCACGGGGTGCGCGGGGTGTCTGGAGCTGCACCGCGCGGACCGGGATTCGCAGTGGCCCCGGATGCTGGCGCAGTGGCGTTCGGGGCGGCGGGGTGCGGCGGTGCCCGCCTGCGATCTGGGGCTGGCCACGGCGGTCGCCGGTCTCGCGGCGGCCCATGCCCTGGCTTTCCTGGACGGGGAGTTGCCGGCCAGCACCGGGGTGCGCTGGGAGGCGGCGCTGCCCCTGCTGGAGTGGCGGAGCGAGCGGATCGGCCCGCATGTCGACTGCAGTTGCGGAGCGGCCGAGCGCCGCCGGGGGGCGGGGGCCTCCGGGGACCGTCCGGCGCAGGACACAATGGCCGGGTGACCGCAGCCGACGGGTGATGCCGGAGGACCGGGCGGCACGGCAGTCTGGGAACTGGAGGGGCACATGTCTGATCTTCCCCGGAAGGCGGTTACGCGTACCGCCAAGCTGGCCGCGCTGCCGCTCGGCTTCGCCGGCCGTGCCACCTGGGGTCTGGGCAAGCGGATCGGCGGCAGGTCCGCCGAGCTGGTCGCCCGCGAGGTGCAGCAGCGCACGGCCGAGCAGCTGTTCAGGACCCTGGGCGAGCTGAAGGGCGGGGCCATGAAGCTGGGCCAGGCCCTCTCCGTCTTCGAGTCGGCCCTGCCGGAGGAGATCGCGGGCCCCTACCGGGCCGCGCTGACCAAGTTGCAGGAGGCCGCACCGCCCCTGCCCGCCGGGACGGTCCATGCGGTGCTGGCCGAGCGGATCGGCGAGGACTGGCGGGAGTACTTCCTGGAGTTCGAGGACAAGCCGTCGGCCGCCGCCTCCATCGGGCAGGTCCACCGGGGGGTGTGGCACGACGGCCGTGAGGTGGCCGTGAAGGTGCAGTATCCGGGTGCGGGCGAGGCGCTGCTCTCGGACCTCGCCCAGCTCAGCCGCTTCGCCCGGCTGCTCGGCCCGCTGGTGCCCGGCATGGACATCAAGCCGCTCATCAAGGAGATGCGCGAGCGGGTGTCGGAGGAGCTGGACTACGAGTTGGAGGCGCAGTCCCAGCGGGAGCACGCGGAGGAGTTCGCGGACGATCCCGATGTGGTGATCCCGGGTGTGGTGCACCAGTCCGACCAGGTGCTGGTGACGGAGTGGATGGACGGGATCCCGCTGGCCGACGTGATCGCGGACGGTACGCCGGAGCAGCGGGACCGGGCCGGTCAGCTGCTGGCGCGCTTCCTCTTCTCGGGCCCGGCCCGCACCGGCCTCCTGCACGCCGACCCGCACCCGGGCAACTTCCGGCTGCTGCCTCCGGTGGATGCCCCGGGCGACGCGGACGCGCCGCACGAGGTGGACGGTCCGGAGGCCTCGCCCGACCCGGACGGTTCCGGCGGTACGGACGGCTCGGAGGAGGGCGGGGCCGTCGGGGCTGCCGGGGACTGGCGGTTGGGGGTGCTGGACTTCGGGACGGTCGACCGGCTGCCGGGCGGGTTGCCGGGGACCATCGGAGAGTCCCTGCGGATGACGCTGGAGGGCGACGCGGCCGGGGTGTACGGGCGGCTGCGGGACGAGGGGTTCGTCAAGGAGTCGATCGACCTGGAGCCGGACGAGGTCCTCGACTATCTGCTCCCGATCATCGAGCCCGCGCAGGTGGAGGAGTTCACCTTCTCCCGGGGCTGGCTGCGGGACCAGGCGGCCCGGATCGCCGATCCTCGCTCCCCCGCGCACCAGTTGGGCAGGCAGCTGAACCTCCCGCCGTCCTACCTCCTGATACACCGGGTCACGCTCAGCACGATCGGGGTCCTGTGCCAGCTGGGTGCGGCGGTCCGGCTGCGGGACGAACTCGAAGCGTGGCTGCCGGGGTTCGTGGCGGAGGACGAGGAGAGCGAGGAAGCCGGGGAGGCCAAGGAGGCCGGGGCAGGGTCGGAAAGCGAGGAGCCAGAGCCGGAGCCGGTCCCGGGGGGCGACGCGTAGGCGGTCACCACCAGAGGGAGTCGAGGCGGCTCTCGATCGCTCTGATGTGGAGGCGGGCGCAGCTCTCGCAGAAGTGGAGGAGCCGGCCGTCCTCCATGGAGGAGAGCCAGGTCAGCGGGGGCGTACCGCCCTCGGCGGCGGTGCCGCAGCGGGCGCAGACCACGGGTCCGGTGGCCGGTTCTTCGGGGGGATGCGTGTCCTCGTCCACGTCGTGACGATATCCCCGCGGCGGATCCTCGGCACCACAACGCACCGCGGGGCCGCCCTGACTCGGACGGCCCCGGGGTGGGGTGGTGGCTCTTCACCCGGCAGAGCGGTTGCCGGATGAGGGGCCGAGTGCTCCGGAAGGGAGCGCCGGTGCTCCGGTGGGGAGCGGTGTCGCTCCGGTCGTGGAGCGCTCGTGCTCCGGTCGCGGAGCGCTCGTGCTCCGGTCGCGGAGCGCTCGTGCTCCGGTCGCGGAGCGGAGAGGTGGGGCCTCTCAGTGCATGACGGCCATGGCCAGCGCGCGGCGGGCGCGCAGCGAGGCGCGCTCCGCTCGGCGCTGCATCCTGCGGGCGGCGGCGAGGCGCACCGCTCGGCGGTCGCTCTCGGCCTCCCGCAGGCGGTCGTGCATATGCGCACGCGCCAGGGCTTCTGGGATGAGTTGCATCTCGCGGGTCCTGTTCTGACGCGAGTCGTTCGCGCCGGTGATGGTGACGTCCGGGGTTGCGGAACCGACGGGCTCCTGCGTGGGGGTGATCATTGGTGCCTGATTCCGGGGGTCATGAGTCTGGGGACGGTCGATGGTTCCGAGGCGCGGCCACCGTGTGGGGGCGGGGGCGCAGCGGTCGGCGATCACGCTGCGACCGGGTTCTTGCGCGGGCGGCCGCGCGGCCGCTTGCGGGCCACGACGACACCCTGGACGAAGAGCTCGCCGCCCCAGACGCCCCACGGCTCGCGCCGCTCCTTGGCACCGGCGAGGCAGGCCTCGACCAGCGGGCAGGTGCGGCAGAGCGACTTGGCGTACTCGACGTCGGCCGGGGACTCGGCGAAGAAGACCTCCGGGTCGTACGAGCGGCAGGGGACGGGTACGCCGAGGTTCTCGATGGCGTCGTCGAGCGCGGTGAGCGCGGTGAGGGGGAGCAAGGTGGAGTCCTCCGTGGAGCCGGGCGGGGAGATCGAGTCGGACTGCGGTACTGACGGGGCGTGCGCTTCGAGTTGCACGGTGGGTGGTGTCCTCGTCTGGTCGTGCCGGCCTGTTGGCCGGTTGGCGGCTGGTACTGCTGGCCCGAGGCGCCTTGGGCATGTCCCGTCCGTTCGGACAAAACAAAAGGGCCGCGGATCCCGAGTGGGGTTCCGCGGCCCTGAGGCGCCGGCCTGATGCTGGATCAGGCTGGATCGCTCCAGGGTTCAGGCCCACGGAAGGCCCACATCGTGTGGTGCTGCTGCGTCTGCTTCTTGGCTCCGGCACCGGCTGCCGCAAAGGCATAGGCCTGAGCCTGTGCATCCTTCGCTACTGCTGCCGCCGGTGCCTCGATCGGTCGCTCATTGCGCTCCCGGACCACGGGGAGGCTCGCGAAGGACAGCGGGCTGACGGCGGAGACGCCGGACAGACCGGTGGCGCGGAGCGAGACGACCGAGGAACGGGTGAGGCCGAGCGAGCAGGCGGAGACGACCGAAAGACCGGTCATTTTCTGGGTTTCGATGATGCTGATCACTTCAATCGCCTCCTCTCGGCGTCTAGGGGGACCGGCCGGAGCCGGTCGCGCGTATTCGGATAAGTACAGCACGGATTCAGGGCTTCAGAGAAGTCGCTGTTCCCGTGGTTAAGAACCTATGGTGACGACTGGTGCGGGCGCAAACTATTTTCTGGACGAGTTTTTCTCAGCTCTCACCGGCGCCCTCCTCGGGCCCCTCACCGACCGTCTCACCTGCGCAGATGGCCAGAACATCGGCTCCGAAACGGGTCAGCTTCCGGTTCCCGACGCCGGCGATGACGACCAGCTCGCCCTCGGTGGACGGCACGGCCTCGGCGATGGCCATCAGGGTCTTCTCGGTGAAGACGCAGTAGTCGGGCTGGCTCAGCCGGGCCGCCTGGCCCGCCCTCCAGTCGAGCAGCCGGCCGTAGAGCGCCTCGTCCATGTCGGAGGGGCACTCCTCGCACCGCATCAGCTTCATCTCGCCCGCGTCGGTGAGGGTGCGGCCGCAGACCCGGCACCGCACCGGCTGCCGGGGCCTGCGCTCGACGGCCTCGCTCCGCCGCTCGGCGGCCCCTGCGGAGCGGCCGGTCCCCCGGTCGATCCCGCCGCCGCCTCCCGTCCCGCCCCGGGCGCCGGGCGCCGTGGAGCCCGGCCGGAGCCCGTTGAGGAACCGGGTGGGCCTGCGGCTCGCCCGGCCGCCGGGGGAACGCGCCAGGGACCAGGAGAGCGAGAGGTGGTGGCGGGCGCGGGTGACGCCGACGTACAGCAGGCGCCGCTCCTCCTCGATCTGCTCCTCGGTCTTGGCGTACGCGATCGGCATCATGCCCTCGGTCAGGCCGACCAGGAACACCGCGTCCCACTCCAGCCCCTTCGCCGCGTGCAGCGAGGCCAGCGTGACGCCCTGGACCGTCGGGGCGTGCTGGGCGGCGGCCCGCTCGTCCAGCTCGCGCACCAGGTCGGTCAGGGTCGCCCCGGGCTTCGCCGTCTCGAAGTCCTCCGCGAGCCGCACCAGCGCGGCCAGCGACTCCCAGCGGTCGCGCACGGCCCCCGACCCGGCGGGCGGGCGGGTGGTCCACCCCTTGGTGGAGAGCACCGCCCGCACCTGGGCGGCCAGGTCCTCCGCCCCGTCCAGCAGGGAGTCGTTGCGCCCGGCCCGCGCCGCGCCGCGCAGGGCGGTGCCCGCCTCCCGTACCTCCGCGCGCTCGAAGAACCGCTCGGCGCCGCGCAGCTGGTAGGGCACGCCCGCGTCCGCCAGGGCCTGTTCGTAGACCTCGGACTGGGAGTTGACCCGGTAGAGGATGGCGATCTCCCCGGCCGGGACGCCCGCCGCGATCAGGTCGCGGACGCGCCGGGCGGTCGCCTCGGCCTCATGGGGCTCGTCGGGATACTCCGCGTAGACCGGCTCGGGGCCCTTGTCGCGCTGCGAGACCAGCTCGAGGCGGTGGTCGGCGGCCCTGCCCCGGGCCTGGCTCAGCAGCCCGTTGGCGAGGTGGACGACCTGGGGGGTGGAGCGGTAGTCCCGGACCAGCTTGACGACCGTCGCCCCGGGGTGGCGGGTGCGGAAGTTCAGCAGGTGGTCGGGGGTGGCCCCGGTGAAGGAGTAGATCGTCTGGCTGGCGTCCCCGACCACGCAGAGGTTGTCCCGGTCCCCCACCCACAGATCGAGCAGCCGCTGCTGGAGCGGGCTGACGTCCTGGTACTCGTCGACGACGAAGTGCTGGTACTGGCCGCGCACGTGGTCCGCGATGTCGTGCCGGTCCTGGAGGATGCCGACGGTGAGCAGCAGCACGTCCTCGAAGTCGATCACCGAGCGGTCGCGCTTGAGCTGCTCGTACGTGGAGTAGATCTGGGCGAGCACCGCCGGGTCCCGGGGGGCGTCCCGCTGGGTCTTGGCGACGGCGGCCGGATAGTCGGCGGGGACGGTCTGGGTGACCTTGGCCCACTCGATCTCGCCGGTGACGTCCCGCAGCTCGCTCCGGTCGAGCCGCAGCTCGCAGCGGGCGGCGGCCTCGGCGACCAGCTGCACCTTCCGCTCCAGCAGCCGGGGCAGCTCGCCACCGACTGCTTTCGGCCAGAAATACTGGAGCTGCCGGAGCGCCGCCGAGTGGAAGGTCCGCGCCTGGACGCCGGTCGCGCCGAGCTGGCGGAGCCGGCCGCGCATCTCCCCCGCGGCCCGGTTGGTGAACGTGACGGCGAGGACCGTGGCGGGCTGGAGGATGCCCGCGCGCACCCCGTACGCGATGCGGTGGGTGATCGCGCGGGTCTTGCCCGTACCCGCTCCGGCCAGCACGCATACCGGTCCGTGCAGGGCGAGAGCCACCTCGCGCTGCTCGGGGTCGAGCCCGTCGAGCACGGCGTCCGGGGTCTCGGGAACCTGCGGGAAGAGGGTGGAGTGCGTTGCTGCTGTCACCCCGCCATGCTGCCAGGTCCCCTGGGGCGGATGCGGCGGTTGTCCACAGGCGTGAGGTATTCGTCGTACTGATACCGGCGGCGGCCCCGGCCGGATGCCGACCCTGCCCCGGAGCGGTGGCGGGAATGGTCGCCGTCCCCCGTACGTTCCATCCGGTGCGGGAAGGCGGCCTGGGCCGCCGGGCCGCATGTGACGCTGCGGCCGTGCAGCGGGACGGACGAGACAAGGGAGCGCCAGCGACATGGCGGGCACTGTGACGATGTACAGCACCACCTGGTGCGGCTACTGCCGTCGGCTGAAGAGCCAGATGGACCGCGAGGGCATCGCGTACAACGAGGTCAACATCGAGCACGACCCGGAGTCGGCGGCGTTCGTCGAGAAGGCCAATGGCGGAAACCAGACGGTTCCGACGCTGCTGATCGTCTCCCCCGCGGGCACCGAGTCGGTCATGACGAACCCGTCGCTGGCCCAGGTGAAGCAGGCCCTGGTCGCCTGAGCCCCACGCAGGGCGCACGACGCACGGCGCACCTGAAGTGACACCGCTGCCCCGGCAGCCGCTTCCGAGCGGGTGCCGGGGCAGCGGTGTGTGTGCCGTCGTTCAGTTGGTGCGGTTCAGGCTGCCCGGCCTCGGCAGCGGCTTGCCGTACCACAGCTCGATCAGCCGGGCGGCGATCGAGATGCCGTACGGGGGCATGACCTCGCCGGACTCGAAGGCGGCGGTCAGGTCCTCGCGGGAGAACCAGCGGGCCTCCTCGATCTCCTCGCCGTCCACATCGATCTCGGAGGAGGTGGCCCGGGCCATGAAGCCCAGCATCAGGCTGGAGGGGAAGGGCCACGGCTGGCTGGCGATGTACTCGACCTCGCCGACGGTGATCCCCGCCTCCTCGTAGACCTCGCGGACCACGGACTGCTCGATCGACTCCCCCGGCTCGACGAACCCGGCGAGCGTGGAGAAGCGGCCCTCGGGCCAGTGCACCTGGCGGCCCAGCAGGGCGCGGTCCTGGTCGTCGGTGACGAGCATGATGACGGCCGGGTCGGTGCGCGGGTAGTGCTCGGCGCCGCAGGCCTGGCAGCGGCGGATGTGCCCGGCGGCGGCGATGACCGTGCGCTCGCCGCAGCGGGAGCAGAAGCGGTGGAGGCGCTGCCAGTTCTCCAGGGCGACCGCGTGCACCATCAGCCCCGCGTCCCGGGGACCGAGCAGCAGCCCCGCCTCGCGGAGTCCGGCCGGGCGGGCCGACTGGTCCATGCGGCCGGGCAGTGAGTCCTTCTGGAGCGCGAAGTAGCTGACACCGGCCTCGTCGGTGCCGAGGAAATAGCGGTGGGTCTCGGTGACCGGGGCCTCGAAGGCCGGGGTCATCACGATCTCGGTGCCGCCCTCGGGGGTGTCGTCGATCAGCACCTGCCCGCCGGAGACGACGAAGACGCGGGTCGTCGGGTGACTCCACGCCGCGGCCAGCCACGCCTCGTCCAGACGGTGGTGCGCCGCGCGGTCGATGCCGCTGGGCGCGGTGAGGCCGATCGGGCGGTCCGCGGTGGTGTTGTCGAAGGTGCTCACAGGTGCTTCCTACTCCCCCTGGGTGGATCGGGTGTGCACAGGTTCGTGGAGGGTGTGCAGAGGATTCAGCCGAGTGCCGTGGCCAGCTCGCCCCACAGGTACGCGGTCGTCTCCACACCCTTGAGCAGCAGGTCCAGCTCGACCTTCTCGTTGGGCGCGTGCCAGCCGTCGGAGGGCACGGAGATCCCGAGGAAGAGGACGGGGGCGCCGAGCACGTCCCTGAGGTCGGCGGCCGGGCCCGAGCCTCCCTCGCGGGTGAAGAGGATCTTCTTGCCGAAGGCCCGGCCCATCGCGCGGGCCACGGCCTGGAGGGCGGGGTGGTCCAGCGGGGTCAGGCAGGGGCGGGTGGCGGGCTGGAAGGCGACCCGGTGGCGGATGCCCGCCGGAACACGGGACTCCACCCAGGCCCTGACAGCCTGCTGCACGCGGTCGGGGTCCTGGCCGTCGACCAGCCGGAAGCTGATCTTCACCAGGGCGGAGGAGGGGATGATCGTCTTGCTGCCGGCGCCCTGGTAGCCGCCGCCGATGCCGTTGACCTCGGCGGTGGGGCGGGCCCAGACGCGCTCCAGCGTGGAGTACCCGGTCTCGCCGGAGGCCGCCCGCGACTTCGCCGTACGGAGCCACGTCGCCTCGTCGAAGGGCAGCTCCGCGAAGAGGGCCCGCTCGGTGTCGGTGAGGTCGGTGACGCCTTCGTAGAACCCGGGGATCGCGACCCGGCCGTCCTCGTCGTGGAGGGCGGCGACCAGGCGGGCGATCCCGGTGGCCGGGTTGGGGACGGCTCCCCCGAACGATCCGGAGTGGATGTCCTGGGCGGGGCCGTACAGCTCGATCTCGCACTCCGCGAGGCCGCGCATCCCCGTGCAGACGGTCGGCGTCTCCTCGTCCCACATGCCGGTGTCGGAGACGATCACGGCGTCGGCGGCGAGGCGGTCCGCGTGCTGTTCGGCCAGGGCGCGGAAGTGCGGGGAGCCCGACTCCTCCTCGCCCTCGATCAGCAGCTTGAGGTTCACGGCCGGGGTGGTGCGGCCGGTGGCGGCGAGGTGGGCGCGGACCCCGAGGGTGTGGAAGAACACCTGGCCCTTGTCGTCGGCCGCGCCGCGTCCGTACATCCGGCCGTCGCGGACCACCGGCTCGAACGGGTCGGTGTCCCAGCCGTCCTCGCGAGCGGCGGGCTGCACGTCGTGGTGGCCGTAGACCAGGACCGTCGGGGCGTCCGGGTCCGCGCTGGGCCACTCCGCGAAGACGGCGGGGGCGCCGGGGGTCTCCCAGATCTCGGTGACCGGGAAGCCGGTCTCCTTGAGCTTGGCGGTCAGCCACTCGGCGCTGCGCCGGACGTCCCCGTCGTGCTCCGGCTGCGCGGAGACGGACGGGATGCGCAGCCACTCGGCGAGGTCGTCGAGGAAGGCTGCGCGGTGCTGTTCGGTGTACGTACGGACGGCGCTGTCCGGGGTCTCGCTCATGCTCTTGAGCCTATCCGTCCCCGGGGACCGGCTCGTCCAGCAGGATCCGCTCCAGCTCGGCCCGGCCGGGCAGGCCCTGCGGGTGGACGGTCTCCCCGCTGCGTACGTAGAGGAAGGTCGCGGTGACCGCGTCGAGCGGCAGATCGTGCAGCTCGGCCCAGGCCAGCCGGTAGACGGCGAGCTGGAGGGGGTCGGCGGTGCGGTGGTGGGTGGTCTTCCAGTCGACGATCTCGTAGGTGTCCCCCGTGCGGTAGACGGCGTCGATCCGGCCCCGGATCACCCGGCCCGCCAGGGTGATCTGGAAGGGGGTCTCCACCCGGTACGGCGTGCGCCGGGCGTACACCGTGCGCTCGAACGCCTCCTTCAGCTCGGCCAGGTCCCGCTCGTCCGCGATCTCGGCGTCGCTCTCGTCGCCCCCGGGCAGCTCGTCGGGGCCGAGCATGGGCAGCGGCAGCTCCTCGTACCGGGACTCCACCCAGGCGTGGAACCGGGTGCCCCGGCGGGCGGCGGGCTGCGGCGGCCGGGGCATGGGCCGGGCCAGTTCCTTGGCGAACGCGTCGGGGTCCTCGGCCAGGAGCAGCAGCTGAGTGGCGGAGAGCGAGGCGGGGACGAGGACGTCGTGCACGGTGGCGCGGGCGCGGCGCAGCTCCCCGGCGAGCGCGTCGAGATCCCGGTCCCAGGAGGCGAGGGTCCGGGCCTCCTCGGGGGTGAGCCGGTCCGCCGGTTCCTCCTGGGGATGGCGGGCGGCGGGGATGTGCGGGTGCGGAGGCGTGCGCGGGGGTGCCTCCGGGGCCGGTGCGGGTGCCGACTCCTGTACGGGTTCCGGGGCCGGGGCCGACTCCCGTACGGGCTCCGACGCCTCGGTGGCCGGGGCGTCCTGGGGATCCGGCGTACCGGCAGGGCGCTCGGTGGGGAGCGTGTCCCAGTCCCACTCCTCGTCGGCCGGTGGCTCGTCGAGAGGGGGCTCGTCGTCCCAGGGCCCGTACGCCGGTACGTCATCGGGTCCGGAGCCGTACGCCGGTACGTCGGCGGGTTCTGGGGCGTACGCCGGTGGCTGTTCGTCCCCCTGGACGGCCAGGCGCTCCAGGTGGGCCAGGACCGTGTCGCGGGCGGCGCGGCGGCGGGCGAGGGCCGTGGGGTCGAGCGGGAGCGGCCAGGCCCGGTCGGTGTCGGGGGCCGCGAGGGCCGGGTTCTCCTCGTCCTCGGCGGGCTCGTCGGCCCACACCTCGATCTCGCCGTGGCCCGCCGCGCAGTGCTCGTACAGCGCCTCCAGGAAGGCCGACGGGCCGCGCGTCCTCTTCTGGGACGGGCCCCACCAGTGGCCGGAGCCGAGCAGGAGGGAGCGGGGGCGGGTGAAGGTGACGTACCCCAGGCGCAGCTCCTCCGTGTGCTGGTGCGCCTTCATCTCCTCCTTGAACGCCTTGATCCCCCTGGCGTCGAACGTGTCCACGTCCGGGAGCGTGGCCGCGTCGCCGCGCAGGGCGTGCGGGAGCACCTTGGCCTGGGCGGTCCAGGCGTCCCGGGACTGCCCGCTCGGGAACTGGCCGGTGACCAGTCCGGGCACGGCGACCACGTCCCACTCCAGCCCCTTGGACTTGTGGGCGGTGAGGACCTTGACGGTGTTCTCGCCGCCGGGCAGCGCGTTGTCGAGCCCCTTCTCGTACTGCGCGGCGGTCCGCAGGAAGCCGAGGAAGGCGAGCAGCGACGCCTCGCCGTCCAGGGCGGCGAACCGGGCCGCTATGTCCAGGAAGTTGGCGAGGGTCTCCCGGCGGCGGGCGGCCAGCGCCTGCGGGGACGCGGACAGCTCGACCTCCAGGCCGGTGGTGGCCAGGACCCGGTGCAGGACGTCCATCAGCGGGTCCGCGAGCGAGCGGCGCAGGTCGCGCAGCTCACGGGCGAGCCGGGCGAAGCGCACCCGGGCCTCCGCCGAGAACGGCAGCCCGTCGTCGGCCGCGTCCCCCGCGATCAGGAAGGTGTCCAGGGCGTCCGCGAGCGATATCACCTCGGCCGGGTCCGTACCCTCGACGGCCTCCGCGAGCCGCCGGTCCGGGTCGGCGTCCTCCCCCTGGGCGGCCCGGTGGACGAGGAGGCGGGCGCGGCGGCCCAGGAGGGCCAGGTCACGGGGGCCGATGCGCCAGCGGGGGCCGGTGAGGAGGCGGACCAGCGAGGCGTTGGCCCCCGGGTCCTGGAGGACTTCGCAGACGGCGACCAGGTCGGCCACCTCGGGCAGATGCAGCAGCCCGGCCAGGCCGACCACCTCGACCGGGATGTCCCGGGCGACCAGGGCAGCCTGGATCGCGGGGAAGTCCCCGGCGGTGCGGCACAGGACGGCGATCTCGCCGGGCGGGGTGCCGGTGCGCACGAGGTGGGCGAGGGAGTCCGCCAGCCAGTCGATCTCCTCGGTGTGGGTGTTCAGCAGGGCGCACCGGACCACGCCGTCGAGCTCGGCACCCGGTGCGGGGCGCAGCGCCTCCACGCCCTCGTGCATCGCGCGCAAGGGCTCCGCGAGGCCGTTGGCGAGTTGGAGCAGGCGGCCGCCACTGCGCCGGTTCTCGCTGAGGCTGTGGCGGGTGGCGGGGGTGCCGTCGGCGTACGGGAAATGCTCGGGGAAGTCGTCCAGGTTGGCCACGGAGGCGCCGCGCCAGCCGTAGATGGCCTGGCAGGGGTCACCGACGGCCGTCACCGCGTGGCCGGTCGCCCCCGCCCCCGTACCGCTGCCGAACAGCCCCGAGAGCAGCAGCCGCTGGGCGACTGAGGTGTCCTGGTACTCGTCGAGGAGCACCACCCGGAACTCGTCCCGCAGGATCGCCCCCACTTCGGGGCGGGTCAGGGCCAGCTCGGCGGAGAGGGCGATCTGGTCACCGAAGTCGATGAGGTCCCGGCTCCGCTTGGCGGCGCGGTAGCGCTCGGTGAGGGTGAGGAGGGAGCGGCGGGCCTCGGCGGTCTCGGGGAGCTTGCGCAGGTCGGCGTTGGTGAGCCTGGCGGTGGCCAGCTCGTCCAGCAGCTCGGTGTCGTACGTCTCCAGCCGCTCCGGTCGTACGAGATGTTCGGACAGCTCCCCGTCGAGCGCCAGGAGGTCGCTGACCAGGGTGGGGAAGGAGCGGGTGAGCGCCGGATACGGGCCCGGTGCCTCGCGCAGCACCTTCGCCGCCAGCTGGTAGCGGGTGGCGTCGGCCAGCAGGCGGGTGGAGGGCTCCAGGCCGATGCGCAGGCCGTGCTCGGTGAGGAGGCGGCCGGCGAACGCGTGGTACGTGGAGATCGTGGGCTCGCCCGGCGGATGGTCCGGGTCGATGACCTCGGGGTCGGTGACCCCGGCGGCGATCAGCGCCTTGCGGACGCGCTCGGCCAGCTCGCCCGCCGCCTTGTTGGTGAAGGTGAGGCCGAGCACCTGCTCGGGCGCGACCTGGCCCGTGCCGACCAGCCAGACCACGCGGGCGGCCATCACCGTGGTCTTGCCGGACCCGGCTCCGGCCACGATCACCTGCGGGGCGGGCGGCGCGGTGATGCAGGCCGTCTGCTCCGGGGTGAAGGGGATCCCCAGAAGCTCCTTGAGCTGCTCGGGATCGGTGATGCGTGCGGACACCCGGACAACGTTAACCGGGACCACTGACAACCCCGTACGAACGGGATGCGGCGCCTACTCCACCACCTGCCGCCCCTCCGGCTGGGCGCTGCACGAGGCGCGGAAGGTGCAGTGGGCGCAGTGGGCGCCGGTGGTGGGCGTGAACCGTTCGTCCAGGACCTTTCCGGCGGCCGTGGCGAGCAGGTCGGAGACCCACTCCCCGCTCAGCGGTTCCTGGGCCTGGACCTTGGGGAAGGCGTCGCCGCCCTCCTTCTTGGGGGCGGGCTGGCGGAGCTGGACCAGTTCGGCGCCGCCGGGTTCGGGGCGGCGGCCGTCGAAGACCTCGTCGACCGCGCCCTCGCGGACGGCGAGCTGGTAGACGGCGAGCTGGGGGTGGGCGGCCACCTCGTCCTTGGTGGGGGCGCTCTTGCCGGTCTTGAAGTCGACGACGTACGCGCGTCCTTCGGTGTCCTCCTCCACCCGGTCCATGGAGCCCCGGATGCGGACGGTGTACGGGCCCGCCTCCAGGGTCACGTCGAAGCCGTGCTCGCTGGCGGCGGGGGTGCGGCCGCCCCGGTCCAGGACGTGCCAGTGGAGGAAGCGTTCGAGGGCTGCGCGGGCCTGCTCCTTCTCCTGGTCGGACTTCCAGGGGGCGTCGAAGGCGAGGCCGTTCCAGACGGAGTCCAGGCGCTCCATGAGGACGTCGAGGTCGGCGGGCGTACGGCTGGAGGCGACCTCGTCGGCCAGGACGTGGACGACGTTGCCGAACCCCTGGGCGGCGGAGGCCGGGGCGTCGGCCTTCACCTCGCGGCCCAGGAACCACTGGAGGGCGCAGGTGTTGGCGAGCTGGTCCAGCGCCGAGCCCGAGAGGGTGACGGGCTGGTCGCGGTCGCGCAGGGGGACGGCGGAGCGGGTCGGCTCGTCCAGGCCCCACCAGCGGGAAGGGTGGGCGGCGGGCACGAGCGGCTGGCCCTCGTCGTCGGTGAGCGCGGCGAGCCGGGCCAGGCGGTGGGCGGCGGCGTCGCGCAGGGCCTCGGATGCGGCCGGGTCGACGGTGGTGGCCCGCAGCTCCGCGACGAGCGCGGCGACGGCGAGGGGGCGGCGCGGGCGGCCGGTGACATCGCGGGGTTCGACGCCCAGTTCGGCCAGGAAGCGGGAGGGCTGGTCGCCGTCGTCGGCGGGGGCCTTCACGGCGGTGACGACCAGGCGCTCGCGGGCGCGGGTGGCGGCGACGTAGAAGAGGCGGCGCTCCTCGGCGAGGAGTGCGCCGGGCGTGAGGGGCTCGGCGAGACCGTCGCGGCCGATCCGGTCCGCCTCCAGGAGGGAGCCCCGGCGGCGCAGGTCGGGCCAGAGCCCCTCCTGGACCCCGGCGACGACGACGAGCCGCCACTCCAGGCCCTTGGAGCGGTGGGCGGTCATCAGGCGTACGGCGTCGGGGCGGACGGCCCGCCGGGAGAGGGTGTCGGCGGCGATGTCCTGGGCGTCGACCTCCTCCAGGAAGTTGAGGGCCCCGCGCCCCCCGGTGCGCTCCTCGGCGCGCGCCGCCGTCTCGAAGAGGGCGCACACCGCGTCCAGGTCGCGGTCGGCGTTGCGGCCGCCCGCCCCGCCGCGCAGCGCGGCCCGCTCCAGTCGGCCGGGCCAGGGGGTGCCGTTCCACAGGGTCCACAGGGCCTCCTCGGCGGTGCCGCCGCCTTCGAGGTGCTCGCGGGCCTTGCGCAGGAGCGCGCCGAGCCGCTGCGCGCCGTGGGCGTACGCCGGATCGTGGGTGACCAGGCGCTCCGGCTCGGCCAGGGCGCGGGCCAGCAGTTCGTCGGAGGGGGCGGGGACCGTGACCCCGGCGGCGCGCTCCTCGTCGCGCAGGGCCCGGCCGAGGCGGCGGAGGTCGGCGGCGTCCATGGAGCCGAGGGGGGAGGTGAGGAGGGTGAGGGCGGTCTCGGTGTCGAGCCAGGGGTGCGCCGCGCTCTCGCCCCGGTCCGCCTCCGTGTCCGGGGAAAGGGGGTGGAGCGCCGCCTTGGCCACCGTGCGCAGGGCCGTCAGCAGCGGGGCGACGGCCGGTTCGTGGCGGAGGGGGAGGTCGTCGCCGTCGACCTCCAGGGGGACGCCCGCCGAGGTGAGGGCGCGGCGGACGGCGGGCAGCGAGCGGCCTCCGGCCCGTACCAGCACGGCCATCTCGCGCCACGGGACTCCGTCCTCCAGGTGGGCGCGGCGCAGCAGGTCCGCGATGTTGTCCAGCTCGGTGGAGGCGGTCGGGTAGGTGTACGTCTCCACCCGGCCGCCCTCCCGGACGGCGTGCAGCTCGCGGTGGGCGCGGACGGTGTCGGCGGGGAGCCGGGTGAGCGGCATCCGGCGGGTGAGCAGGCGGGTCGCCGCCAGCAGTTCGGAGCCGGAGCGCCGGGAGGTGGTGAGGACGCCGACCGGGGCGGGGGTGCCGTCGGCGCGGCGGAAGGTGTCGGGGAATTCGAGGATGCCGTTCACATCGGCACCCCGGAAGGTGTAGATCGACTGGTCCGGGTCACCGAAGGCCACCAGCGTGCGGCCGCCTCCCGCGTCGCGACCTCGGCCGCCGTCGCCGCCGCCCGCGCCTCGCCCGTGGCCCTCTGCCCCGGCGTGCGCCCCGCCTGTCCGGCTCGCGGCTCCGGCGTGCGCCCCGCGCCCGCGCTTCCGCCCGCCGCTCACCCGGTTCCCGGCGAGGGCGTGCAGCAGGCGCACCTGCGCCGGGTCGGTGTCCTGGTACTCGTCGACGTACACCGCGTCGTACGCCTCCGCCAGCCGCGCGGAGACCTCCGGGCGCTCCGCGAGCAGCACCGCGCGGTGGACCAGCTCCGCGTAGTCCAGGACGCCCTGGGCGTCGAGCACGTCCAGGTACTCGGCGAGGAACTGGGCCGCCGCGTTCCAGTCCGGGCGGCCCGTGCGGCGGGCGAAGGCGGCGAGCGCGTCCGGGGCGAGGCCAAGTTCGCGGCTGCGGGCGAGCACGGCGCGCACCTCGTCCGCGAAGCCCCGGGTGGTCAGGCAGGCGCGCAGTTCGTCGGGCCAGCGGACGTGGGCGAGCCCCTCCTTCTCCAGGTCGAGCTGGCCCGCGAGCAGATCGCGGACGGTGACGTCCTGCTCGGGGCCGGAGAGGAGCCGCAGCGGATCCGCGAAGAGATCGGCGTCCTGGTGGGCGCGGACCAGGGCGTAGCAGTACGAATGGAAGGTGGTGGCCTGCGGTCCGCGCGCCGCGCCGAGCCGGGCCGCCATCCGGTCGCGCAGTTCGACGGCGGCCTTGCGGCTGAAGGTGAGGACGAGGATGCGGGCGGGGTCGGCGCCCCGGTTCACCCGGGCCGTCACGGACTCCACGAGGGTGGTGGTCTTGCCGGTGCCGGGGCCCGCGAGGACGAGGAGCGGTCCTCCGGCGTGGTCAACCACGGCGCGCTGACCTGCGTCAAGAAGAGGAGGCTCCACCGAGCCCGGCGGGGTGCGCACCAGTCGGTACGCGCCCGTGGTCCGCGACCGTGGTTCACGGTGCGGACTGTGCCGGGTGGAGGAGAAGAAGCTCACGTGGATCGCCGGTCCTGGTGGGTCTGCGGGGTCGTGCGGGCCGTACGGGTCATACGTCGTACGGGCCGGGACAGGTCATGAGGGACGAGGAGAGGGGCGCGCGCGGTGCGCGGTGACGACGCTACGCCAGGGGCGGCGCGGGAGGCGGCGGGTTCCCTGCGTCCCTCATCACGCCCGCGCCCGCGTCCGGCCGGGCGGAGGCACCGGAACGGGCTCCGCACCCGGCCCCGGCGCACGCCCTCAGGTGTGACTTTCCTCGCCCCCGGGGGCCGGGGCGCCGTCCCAGCGCGCCCGGCGCATGTCCAGCCGGGGCAGATGTCCGTCCGCCCGGCGCGAGGCGTCGCGCAGCGGGGTCCCCTCCGCGCGGTAGTGGCCCAGCGCCCGCAGCTCGTGGCCCGGGAGCAGCGCCCCGTCCGCCCGCACCACACGCCACCAGGGCACGGCGGAGCCGTACAGCGCCATGACCCGGCCGACCTGCCGGGGGCCGCCGTCGCCCAGCCACTCCGCGACATCGCCGTACGTCATGACCCGGCCCGGCGGGATCAGGTCGGCGACATCGAGGACCCGCTCCGCGTACTCCGGCAGCTCGGCCGGCTGCTCCCCGTCGCCCGTCGCATCCGTCTCGTCCTGGCTCATCCGCCCCATCCTGCCGTGCGCCACCGACAGCCCGGCCGGAACCGTATCGGTATGTGCACCGAGCGTGCGCGCAGGTGCAAAGGGGCGTATGTTGCGCATCCCGCGCCCGTGCGACGCACCCTGATGCCCCCCTCCGTCTCCGGGCCGTGCCACCATCATCCGGGCGGTGACCGGTGATACGAGACAACGAAGACGAACCAGAGGCGACGAAGGAGCAGGGCGTGCAGCCACCGAAGGCGGCGGACGCCTCCGATGCCGGAGAGCGCCCGCCGAGCGCGCCGGAGCCCACCGGACAGCGCCTGCAAGAGCGTGCGCCGGAGCCCGCGGAACAGCGCCGCGAGCCGCGTACGCCGGAGCCCGCCGCCGCTCCCGTACTGGCGCCCGGCGCCCCCGCGACGCCTGCCGCGGACGGTCCCACCGCCTCCACCAGCGGCCATCTGACCGGCTCCACGCTCGCCTCCGCCGAGGCCGCCCTGACCGACCGGGTCTCCGGGGACGAGCCGCTGCTCCCCGCCCGGGTGCACCGCCCCTCCGACCTGATGCGGCTGCTCATCGGCATCGCCGCCATCGGCGTGCTGTTCGCCATCGCCGCGTTCGCCCAGGGCACCACCACCGGCCTCGAGGACGACATCTCCAAGGGCACCGAACAGGCGCCCGATCTGCTGATCAAGCTGGCCGGTCTGGTCTCCAGCATCGCCGTGCTGCTGGTGCCGGTGGCCTTCGCCATCGAGCGTCTGATCAAGCGGGACGGGCTGCGCATCGCCGACGGTGTGCTGGCCGCCGTGCTCGCCCACGGGGTGACCCTCGCCACCGACCTCTGGGTCTCGCGCTCCGCGCCCGGCACCATCCAGGAGGCGCTGACCCAGCCGCAGCCGGGCGCCGGGCTGACCGATCCGGTGCACGGCTACCTCGCCCCCGTGATCGCGTACATGACCGCCGTCGGGATGGCGCGACGGCCGCGCTGGCGGGTCGTGCTCTGGGCGGTGCTGCTGCTCGACGCGTTCGCGATGCTCGTCGGCGGGTACACCACCCCGTTCTCGATCATCCTCACGGTCCTGATCGGCTGGACGGTGGCGTACGGAACGCTGTACGCGGTCGGCTCCCCGAACGTCCGCCCCACCGGCCAGCACCTGATGGCGGGGTTGCGGCACGTCGGCTTCCGCCCCGTCGCCGCGATGCGCACCGAGGACGCCCCGGACAAGGACGGCACCGACCAGAACGACCGGGGGCGGCGCTATCTGGTCACCCTGGAGGACGGGCCGCCGCTGGACGTGACGGTCGTCGACCGGGAGCAGCAGGCCCAGGGGTTCTTCTACCGGGCCTGGCGCCGGCTGACGCTGCGCGGGATCACCCAGCGCCGCTCGATCCAGTCGCTGCGGCAGGCGCTGGAGCAGGAGGCGCTGCTCGCGTACGCGGCGATCGCCGCCGGGGCGAACGCGCCGAAGCTGATCGCCACCTCCGAGCTGGGCCCGGACGCGGTGATGCTCGTCTACGAGCACATCGGCGGCCGGTCGCTGGACCAGATGGAGGACGAGGAGATCACCGACGACCTGGTGCGCAGCGCGTGGCACCAGGTGAAGGCGCTCCAGTCGCGCCGGATCGCGCACCGCAGGCTGACGGGTGACGCGCTGCTGGTGGATCGTTCCGGCAGGGCGTTCGTGACGGATCTGCGCGGCGGTGAGATCGCCGCCGGTGACCTGGTGCTGCGGATGGACGTGGCGCAGCTGCTGACCACCCTGGGGCTGCGGGTGGGGGCCGAGCGGTCGGTCTCCGGGGCGCTGGCCGTCCTCGGCCCGGACGCCGTCGCGGACTGTCTGCCGCTGCTCCAGCCGATCGCCCTGAGCCGCTCCACCCGGGCGACCCTGCGCCGGCTCGCGCGGGAGCGGTCGCAGCAGGAGCGCGACGCGGTGCTGGAGGCATCGCGGGCGGCCAAGGAGGCACGGGCCCAGGAAGGGTCGGCGGAGGCGGCCCATGAGGCCGGGACGGACGAGGCCCCGCGGAAGCCCGGGCAGAAAAGCGGGCACAAGGCCGAGCGCAAGTCCCTGCGGACCGAGAAGCAGGCCGAGAAGCGGGCCGTGGACGATGCGCTGGAGGAGGCCCGGGAAGGGGATCTGCTCGCCCAGATCCGTCAGCAGGTGCTGCTGATCCGGCCGCAGGCGCCGGTCGAGCCGGTCCGCCTGGAGCGGATCAAGCCGCGCACGCTCTTCAGCTTCATCGCCGGGGCCATCGCCGCGTACTTCCTGATCTCCCAGGTCACCCAGGCCGACTTCGGGGTGCTGGTGGAGGAGGCGGAGTGGGGCTGGGTGGCCGCCGCGCTCGGCTTCTCGGCGCTCAGCTACATCGCGGCGGCGATGAGCCTGCTGGGGTTCGTGCCGGAGCGGGTGTCGTTCCGGAAGACCGTGCAGGCGCAGGTGGCCGGTTCGTTCGTGAAGATCGTCGCTCCGGCCGCCGTGGGCGGTGTGGCGCTGAACACCCGCTTCCTGCAGCGCGCCGGAGTGCGCCCCGGTCTGGCCGTGGCGAGCGTCGGGGCCTCGCAGCTCTTCGGGCTCGGCTGCCACATCCTGCTGCTGGCCCTCTTCGGCTATCTGACGGGGACGGAGAAGACCCCGGACTCGCTGACCCCCTCCCGTACGGTGATCGCCGGTCTGCTGACGGTCGCGGTGCTGGTGCTGGTGGTGACGGCCATTCCGTTCCTGCGGAAGTTCGTGGTCACCCGGGTGCGCTCGCTCTTCGCCGGGGTCGTGCCGCGCATGCTGGACGTGGTGCAGCGGCCGCAGAAGCTCGTCACCGGGATCGGCGGGATGCTGCTGCTGACCGGTGTGTTCGTGCTCTGTCTGGACGCGTCGATCCGGGCGTTCAGCGGCCCGGACGTCACCCAGCTGAGTTACGCGAGCATCGCCGTGGTCTTCCTCGCGGGCAACGCCCTCGGTTCGGCGGCGCCCACGCCCGGCGGGATGGGCGCGGTCGAGGGCGCCCTGACACTGGGCCTGATCGCGGTCGGGCTGCCGATGGAGGTCGCGGCTCCGGCGGTGCTGCTGTACCGCGTGATGACGCTGTGGCTGCCGGTGCTGCCGGGGTGGATCTGCTTCAACCAACTGACCCGGAAGGGCGAGCTGTAGGGTCCCCGGGGCCGGGTAAGCCCCGGCGTGCACCACCCGCATGGACCGCGCCCCGCGCGCGCTCCGGCGCCCCGCCGCACGATGGAGCCCATGAGGACTTCCCCCGCTCTGCGTGCCGCCGCCCTCGCCGCCACCACCGCCGTACTGCTCCCGCTGGCCGGCTGTTCGGACGGCGGCGGAGGGGGTGGGGAGGGCGGCTCGACCCCGACCGGGGCCTCGACCGCCTCCCCCACCGCCACCTCCCAGGAGCTGGCGACGCAGAAGCTGGAGTGGTCGGCCTGCCCGGCGCCGAACGTGGCGCAGGGCGGTGGGGAGTCGCCCTCGCCGCTGCCCGGCGGCACGGTCTGGGAGTGCTCCTTCATGGACGTACCGCTGGATTACGCGGAGCCGGACGGCCGGACCATCGAGCTGGCGCTGATCCGGGGGAAGGCCAAGGACCAGAAGCGGCGGATCGGATCGCTCCTGTTCAACTTCGGCGGACCCGGTGCCTCCGGGGTGGCGACCCTGCCGGCCTTCGGCGCGGACTACGACCGGCTGCGCGCCCGCTACGACCTGGTGAGCTTCGACCCGCGCGGGGTGGGGCGCAGCGAGGGCGTGGAGTGCGCGGACGATGCCCAGCTGGACGCCCTCTACCAGGAGGACGCCACACCGGACGACGCGGCGGAGGAGAAGGAGTTCGTCCAGGGCCAGAAGGACTTCATCGCCACCTGCAAGGAGAACTCCGGCGCCGAACTCCCCTATGTGGGGACGACGAACGCCGCCCGCGACATGGACCTGATGCGTACGGTCCTGGGCGACGACAAGCTGCACTACTTCGGCATCTCCTACGGCACCGAGCTGGGCGGGGTCTACGCCCACCTCTACCCGGACAGGGTCGGCCGGGCGGTCTTCGACGCGGTGGTCGACCCGACCAAGGACGCAGAGCAGTCCTCGCTCGGCCAGGCCCAGGGGTTCCAGCTCGCCTTCGACAACTTCACCAAGAACTGCGCGGACCGGGGCGACGAGTGCGCCCTGCCCGGCGCCACCGGCCAGGAGGTCCAGCAGTGGATCGCCGGCCTCCTGGCGCAGTTGGAGAAGGAGCCGGTCGACGGGCTCGGGGACCGGCCGCTCACCCAGACGCTGGCCACCACCGGCATCGCCTCCGCGCTCTACTCCAAGGAGACCTGGCCGCTGCTGGAACAGGGGCTGGACGAGGCCGAGGGCGGCAACGGCGCCCTGCTCCTGGCCCTGGCCGACTCGCTGAACGGCCGCTCCGAGGACGGCCGCTACGACAACTCCAACGCCGCCAACATCGCGATCAACTGCGCCGACAGCAAACAGCGCTTCACCCTGGAGCAGACGAAGGCGGCCCTGCCGGCCTTCCGCAAGGCGTCCCCGATGTTCGGGGAGTATCTGGGCTGGGGGCTGATGGGCTGCACCGGCTGGCCGGTCGCGGGCGCCTGGGAGACCCCGGACGTCAGCGCCCCGGGCTCCGCCCCGATCCTCGTCATCGGCAACACCGGCGACCCGGCCACCCCGTACGCGGGCGCCAAGGCGATGGTGGAGAAGCTCGGTACGGGCGTGGGCGTCGAGCTGACGTACAAGGGCGAGGGCCACGGCGCGTACAACAGCAAGAACGCCTGCGTGCAGCGGGCCGTGGACGGCTATCTCCTGAACGGTACGGTGCCGAAGTCGGGCACGGTCTGCGAGTGACCCCCGCTCCGGCCGCCCCGCTCCCCCGGGTCCGTCCCCGACGCGCTGTCAGAGGCGCCGATTAGCATGGCGGGACAGAGCACACGCCCGTCGCGTCACCACCGGCTGCGGGCCTCGGGGAGGGGAGCCGGACCATGACCGCGCGTCGGAGGACCCGTTGGAGAGCCGTGCGGGCGGGGGCGGCCCTGCTGGCCGCGGGGCTGCTCGCCGGGTGCGGTCTGCTGGGTACGGAGCCGGAGCCGGACGCGACCACGGACGGCCGCCCCCGGGACACCTCCGCCTCCCCCTCCCCCTCGCCGGAGCTGAAGGACACGCCCAAGTCCCCGGCCCTGCCCGCCTCCCTCACCTCCCAGCGCCCCGACTGGAAGCGCTGTACGGCCCCGCCCAACGGCCGGGCTCCCGGCTCCGACTGGCGCTGCACGAGCGTGCAGGTGCCCCTGGACTACAGGAAGCCGTCCGGGGAGACCATCTCCATCGCGCTGATCCGCAAGGAGGCCCGCGACAAGGACCGGCGGATCGGCTCGCTGCTGTTCAACTTCGGCGGCCCCGGCGGTTCGGGCGTCGACATACTGCCGCGCGCGGCCGGTTCGTACGGGAAGCTCAACGCCCGCTACGACCTGGTGGGGTTCGATCCGCGCGGGGTCGCGGCCAGCTCCGGGGTGCGCTGCCGCACCGACGAGGAGCAGGAGCAGGCCTTCCGCACGGTGGACCTGACCCCGGACACGGCGGCCGAGGAGGCGGCGTTCATCAAGGACGGCGCGGCCTTCGGCGCGGGGTGCGAGCGCCGCTCGGGCACGGTCCTCCCCCATGTCGGCACGTCCAACGCCGCCCGCGACCTGGACCTGATCCGCCAGGTCCTCGGCGACGACAAGCTGTCGTATCTCGGCTTCTCGTACGGTACGGAGCTGGGCGGGACGTACGCGCACCTCTTCCCGCACCGCGTGGGGCGGGTCGTCCTGGACGCGGTGATCGACCCGACGGCCGACGGCATCGGGCACGCCCGCAACCAGGCCACGGGGTTCCAGCGGGCCCTGGAGAACTACCTCAAGGACCGCGGCCAGGACCCGAAGGCGGGCTCGGAGCGGATCGCCCGGCTGCTGGCCCGGCTCGACGGGAAGCCGCTGCCGACCTCGTCGGGCCGTGAGCTGACCGAGTCCCTCGCCATCACGGGCATCGTCACGCCGCTGTACTCGCGGTACAACTGGCCCGAGCTGACGGCCGCCCTGGACGAGGCGGAGAAGGAGGGCAGGGGCGACGGCCTGCTGCGGCTCGCCGACTCGTACAACGGGCGCGACGAGAGCGGGCGTTACGACACCCAGGCGCACTCCCAGCGGGCGATCTCCTGCGCCGACTCCAAGGCCCGCCCCACGGTGGACGAGGCCCGCGCGCTGCTGCCCGAATTCCGCAGGCTCTCCCCGGTGTTCGGGCCGTTCCTGGCCTGGGACACGGCGGGCTGGTGCGCCCAGTGGCCGGTCGACGGGGAGCACGAGAACCCGGAGACCAGTGCGCCGGGCGCCGCCCCGATCCTGGTCATCGGCACGACCGGCGACCCGGCGACGCCCTACGAGGGTGCGCAGCGGATGGCGGACGAGCTGGGCAAGGGCGTCGGCATCATGGTCACCAACAAGGGCGAGGGGCACGGGGCGTACGGCGAGAACCCGTGTGTGACCTCGACCGTGGACGCGTACTTCCTGGACGGGAAGGTTCCGGACGACGGCCTGACCTGCGGGTGACGCGCACACGGAAGGGGCCGGTCCACACCAGGTGGACCGGCCCCTCTACCAGAACGCGTGGCGCTCTAGTAGACCGGCTTCTCGGGCTCGATCTGGTTGACCCAGCCGATCACGCCGCCGCCCACGTGCACCGAGTCGGCGAAGCCCGCCGACTTGAGGACCGCGAGGACCTCGGCGCTGCGGACACCCGTCTTGCAGTGCAGGACGATACGGCGGTCCTGCGGGAGGTCCTGGAGGGCGGTGCCCATGAGGAACTCGTTCTTCGGGATCAGCTTCGCGCCCGGGATCGAGACGATCTCGTACTCGTTCGGCTCGCGGACGTCGATGATCTCGATCTTCTCGTCCCCGTCGATCCACTCCTTGAGCTGCTTGGGAGTGATCGTGGAGCCGGCCGCCGCCTCCTGGGCCTCCTCGGAGACGACGCCGCAGAAGGCCTCGTAGTCGATGAGTTCGGTGACGGTCGGGTTCTCGCCGCAGACCGCGCAGTCGGGGTCCTTGCGGACCTTGACCTGGCGGTACTGCATCTCCAGGGCGTCGTAGATCATCAGACGGCCGACCAGCGGGTCACCGATGCCGGCGAGCAGCTTGATCGCCTCGGTCACCTGGATCGAGCCGACCGACGCGCAGAGCACGCCCAGCACGCCGCCCTCGGCGCAGGACGGGACCATGCCCGGCGGCGGGGGCTCCGGGTAGAGGCAGCGGTAGCAGGGACCGTGCTCGGCCCAGAACACCGAGGCCTGGCCGTCGAAGCGGTAGATCGAGCCCCAGACGTACGGCTTCTTCAGCAGCACGGCGGCGTCGTTGACCAGATAGCGGGTGGCGAAGTTGTCCGTGCCGTCCACGATCAGGTCGTACTGGGCGAAGATCTCCTTCACGTTCTCGGCTTCGAGCCGCTCCTCGTGAAGGACCACGTTGACGTACGGGTTGATGCCGAGCACCGAGTCCCTGGCGGACTGCGCCTTGGGCCGGCCGATGTCGGCCTGGCTGTGGATGATCTGGCGCTGCAGGTTCGACTCGTCGACCTCGTCGAACTCGATGATGCCCAGCGTGCCGACCCCGGCCGCGGCCAGGTACATCAGGGCCGGTGAGCCGAGACCGCCGGCGCCCACACAGAGCACCTTCGCGTTCTTCAGGCGCTTCTGTCCGTCCATCCCGACATCCGGGATGATCAGGTGGCGGGAGTACCTGCGGACCTCGTCGACGGTGAGCTCAGCGGCTGGCTCGACCAGGGGTGGCAGCGACACAGGAACCTCAACAATGCAGGTGGTCGGATTTACGTACATCGACTGCGCGTACATCGACTACGTACGGTTGTTCTTCCGGTAACACTGCCACGCCCCTTCTCATTCCGAGATACCGGGTCCGATCCGCGAGACGATTTCGTCCCAGTACCTGGGCAGCGCCGCGAATGGATCGGTTTGTCCGCTCCGCCCGTCGACGCTCCGTCCGCCCCGGTCCGTGAAGAAGATCGTCCCGGCGCCCTGCCAGCGGGCGATGCGCATCGCCTCGTCGAGATGGGTGCGGGGCACCCCGTGGACGAAGTGCGCGAACCGGCTGGGCGGATAGTCCGCCGTCCACTCGGCCACCTGCGACCAGCGGTAGTCGGTCCACGGGCCCTGGAAGGTGACCAGTTGGTCGGCCGCCTCCGCGTAACCGGGGTGGGGGTGGGTGCCGTGGCCGAGGACGAGGCGCCCGCCGTCGTCCGCGCTGTCGCTCTCCGCCAGCAACGCGTGGAGGGTGCCGGTGAGCCGCCGGACGGCGGGCAGCTCGGCCCGTTCGGTGGGGCAGCGGGCCAGATAGAAGCCGCCGACCCGGTACCAGTCGACGAAGGAGCGGGCGTCCGCGATCAGCTCGTCGAACGGCCGCCCGCCGTGGGCCAGATCGAGGTGGCCGAGGAGCCGGCCGCCGCAGGCGCGTACGGAGTCGTCCGGCTCCTCGCCGTGCAGGGCACGCTCCCGTGCGTTGCGGAGCCGCCCGGCCGCCTCCAGGCAGTGCGGGTCGGGCCGGGTGCCCGGGCCGCCGGCGATGTTGAGGACGGCCCAGTGGAGCGGGGTGCCGGGGCGGGCCAGCTCGGCCCACTCGGCGGGGGCCAGCAGCGGGTGGGCGTAGCCGGGGACGCCGAAGCCGAGCTGTTCGCCGCCCGCGGTCCTGAGGGTGTCGGCGGGGGCGGTCAGATACGGCATGCCGCCTCCATCCAGATGTCCGCGAGCGACTCCTCCAGGTTGATCCGGGGGCGCCAGCCGAGCCGGTCCCGGGCGGTGCGGACGTCGGCCTGCTGCCAGGCCCCGCAGCCGTCCGGGTAGGGGGACGGGGTCGCGGAGAGGTGCTCGATCACCGACTCGGCGGAGGTGCGCGGGGCGCCGATGGGGAGGCGCGGAGGGGGCGAGTCCAGTTCATGGAGTGCGCCCGCGTACCCGGCGACCCTCGCCAGTACGGCGGCGGCGTCCCGGAGCCGGACTGCGCGCCCGGTGCCGATGTTGACGACGCCCTGGGCGGCGGAGAGCGAGGCGGCGTGGACGGCCCGCGCCACGTCCCGTACGTCGACGAAGTCCCGCTGCACGCCGAGGCCGCTGAGCTTCAGCTCGCCGTCGCCCGCCTGCATGGCCCGGCGCATGGCCTCGGCGAGCCGGCCGAGCGGGGAACCTGCGGGGGTGCCGGGGCCGACGGGCGAGAAGACCCGGAGCACGACGGCGTCGAGGCCCGAGCCGAGGACCAGCTCGGTGGCGGCGAGCTTGCTGACGCCGTACGGGCCGCCGGGGCGCGGGATGGCGTCCTCGGCGGTGGAGGAGCCGGGCTGCGAGGGACCGTACTCGGAGGCGCAGCCGACCTGGACGAGCCGGGCGCCGCAGCCGCTGCGGCGCAGGGCCTCGCAGACGGTGGCGACGGCGACGGTGTTGTGGCGGGTCAGCTCCCGGGCGCCGCCGCGGGTGGCGCCCGCGCAGTTGACGACGACTCCGGGGTGGACGGCGTCCAGGAAGCGGGTGAGCGCTCCCGGGCTGCCGCCCGCGAGGTCGAACCGGACGTCGGCGTCGTCGCCGCGCCCGAGGGCCGTGAGGTGGACGGCGGGGTCGGCGAGCAGCCGGTCGGCGACGAAGCGGCCGAGGAATCCGTTGGCTCCGAGCAGCAGCACCCTCATCGCGCACCGCCTCGGTGCCGACGGCGGGCTGCCGGTGCGGGGGACTGGGGGGTCATGGCGGGTTACTCCTTGGTGGATCGGTCGATCGGTGGGTCGGTCCGGTGGGGAACGCCCGCGGCGTCGGCTCCGCGGGAGTGGTGCGGTGGTGCGGTTCGGGGGGTGGCGGTTCCGGGGGTACGGGGGCGGGGCCGGTCAGGTCCTCGTGTGGGCGGAGGCCCGGGAGAGGGCGGCGGAGGCGTGGACGAGCAGTCCGAGCGACGCCGCGCCGCAGGCCAGGGCGGGGACGGCTCCGGTGCCGCCCGCCTCGACGAGGGCGTGGACGGGCCGGGCCAGCGGATCGAGGCCGGGGAGCCGGGCGGCGAGGACGAGGGCGGGGGCCGCGGCCTCCACGGCACAGGCGGCGGCCAGCGCGACGGTGCCCGGTCCGGGCAGTCCGTGGGCGGCCAGCAGCCGGGCCAGGAAGAACAGCACCCCGAGGGCGGCGGCCGCGACCGGCGTCCCGGTGCCGCCGAGGCCGAGGCCGGCCAGGTGCAGCAGGGGCAGCAGGGCGCAGAGGAAGAGGGCGACGGCTCCCAGGAGCAGGGGGCGCACTCCCGCGCCGAACTCCTCCAGTGCGCGGCTGCCCTCGAGTCTGCGGCGGGCCCGCACGGTGAAGAGGTGCGCGCACCAGGCGGCCGGGGCGATGGCCGCGGCGAGCCCGAGCAGCGGGGCGGGCGACGGCTGCCAGGGCCCGTCCGGGCCGCCGCTGATGACCTGGGCGATCAGTTCCTCGCCGTACACCGCGAAGCTCAGGAGCCAGCAGGCGTACAGTCCGGCGCGGCCCGCTCCTTCGGGGGCGCGCAGGGGCCCCCGGCGCAGGCAGAGCCGGAGCGCCAGGCAGGCCAGGAGTGCGCCGGTGAGGGTCACGGCGGCCCGCGCTCCCCCGCCGAGCGCCCCTTCGGTGAGCCGGAGCACCCCGGCGGTGGCGAGGCAGGCGGCGCCGGGCAGCAGCGCGAGCAGCGTCCACCCGGCGCGGGCCCCGGCATCCGGGTGCGGGGCCGGGATCACCGGGGGCGGAGGCTCGGCGGGCCCGGCCGGGGTGCGGGCGTACAGCTCCTCGGCCAGCGCGAAGACGTCCCGGTGCCGGTAGCGGGCGGCGGTCCGGTCGGTGAGCCCGTGGGCCTCCAGACCGGCGGCGATCTCCAGCGGGCTGACGGCCCGTTCGCAGAGGGCGCGGTGGTGGTGCATCAGCGACTTCACGGGGTCGGCGGGCCTCCGGCGCACGGGGACGGGGTGCCTGCGCTGCCCGCCGCGCGCCGGGATCTCGGCGGGGCGGAGGGGGGTTGGAGTGGGGGTGGCAGCGTCCGTAGCCCCGACAGCGGGCTCGGCGGGCTCAGCGGGCTCGACGGGCTCAGCCTCAGGCCATGCGGGCTCGGCAACGGGCGGGGTGGTGTCGGCAGGCACCGTGATCCCTTCTCCGTGGTCGGGGCGGGTCGGTCGGTCACGCATCGCCGTCCCCCGGTCCACGTTCGGCGGCCACACAGAAAGGCAGGCGCTCCCCGGCCACCGCACGCTCCCCGGCCCCGGCACGCACCTCGGCCGCCGCAGGCTCCCCGGCAACCACCGTCTCCCCCGCGCCCTCCCCCACCGCGCACTCCGCCCCGTCCGCCGCCGCCACCGCGACACCGGCCCGGTCCGGTCCCGTCACCGCGGCCCGGGGCCGGGTCCAGGGCCCGGGGAGGCGGGCTTCCGGTGGGGTGGCGAAGAGGAGGGGGTCGCCGTCGGGCTCCCGCCGGACCGGAGCCTGCGAGATCAGCTCCAGGTAAATGCCGCGAAATGCCGCGAGGTTCTGTTCGACGGTGAAGAGTTCGAGCGCGCGGGCCCGTGCCGCTGCCCCCAGGCGCGCCCGGCGCTCGGGGTCGCGCAGCAGCGCGATGCAGGCGTCCGCGAGCGCCCGGGGGTTGCGCGGGGGCACGACCAGGCCGGTGCCGCCGATGACTTCGACGACGGCTCCGACATCCGTGGAGACCGTGGCCCGGCCGCAGAGCATCGACTCGACGAGGCCGATCGGGAAGCCTTCGACGACGCTGGAGAGGACGGCCGCACCGCCCGCCGCGTAGGCCTCCGCGAGGTCGGGGATCTCGGGGCCGCCGATCTCCTCGAAGGTGACCGGGCTGACGCCCTCGGCGTGGGCGCCGGTGGCCTCGTCGGGGAAGAGCTGGGCGGCCAGCGCCCGGCAGTGCGCGAGGTACGTGGTGGCCTCCTCGCCCTCCGCCGGGGCGCCGAAGATCCGCAGCCGGGCGTCCGGTTCGGCGCGGCGGACCTCGGCGAAGGCGTGGAGCAGGGCGATCAGGTCCTTGGCGGGCTCGATCCGCCCGGCCCAGACCAGGGTTTTCGGGCCGCCCTGGTCGTCGTGCTCACCGACCCGGGCGAACCGCTCGGCGGCCATGCCCGGGTAGACCGTGCGCTGCCGGGCCGGGTCGGCGCCGCACCGCTGCTGCCAGCGGCGGACGTGGGTGTTGCCCGCGACGACGAGCGCGGCCTGCCGGTAGACCTCGGCCGCCAGCAGGGCGTGGAAGCGGGCGAGGAGGGCGCGTACGGGAGCACCGAAGGGCGCTTCCGGCGCGGCCAGGTAGTGCGCCCGGAGCTGCACAGCGTGCTCGGTGATGAGCAGGGGCACCCCGAAGAAGCGTTTGGCCAGCAGCCCCGGAATCGCGGCCGCCCCGCCCGAGGCCGCGTGGCAGAGGTCGACCGCGCCGAGGCTCCCGGGGGCGTACCAGTCGAGCGAGAGCGGGCGCAGGAGGCGCTCCAGCTCGGCGGCGAAGGCGAGATGGTCCACGACGGTGGCGCTCCGCACGATGCGGCCGGCGCCCCGGGCGCGGGAGGCGGCCTCCAGGATCCGTACGGTGGTCTCGGAGCGCAGGGCGAGGTGGAGTCCGCCGCGCTCGCGGGCCAGCTCGGCCAGGCCGTAGAAGCCCTCGGTGAAGAGTTCGGCGCCCGGGGCCCCGTCGGTCGCGGGGTCGGCCCCGGCGTCCTCGGAGGCGCAGACCGCGGTGGCGAGCGCCGTCAGGTGCGCGGCGAAGCGCCTGCGGTCTCGCCGCCCGTAGGAGACGCCCCCGCCGGTCACCAGCCGGGCCAGCAGGCCGCGCTCACCGCTGCCGTGCGGGGTGCCGTCCTCCGGCGTCCAGAGCGGCGCGGTCCGCACCCGGCCGACGTGGTGCGGCAGCCCGACCCAGCCCTGGTCCTCCTGCTCGGCGGAGCGGCTCAGCGCGAAGAGGTCGAACTCGTGCTGCGGCAGGCCGCGCACCAGCCGGTCGCACCAGAGCCTGGACTCACCGGTCGCATACGGGTAGCCACCCTCCGTGAGCAGTCCGATCCGCACGAGCACACCCCCGATCTCCCTTGTGGGCAGCCGCCGTTGGAACGGCGACTCGCAGCGGGACGACCGTAAGCGGACAGGCCGGTGGCGCGACGGACGGTTGTCCGTCGCGCCACCGAAAGGGGTGAACCGTCGTAACTTTCCCGCCCCCGTCGCGTTCCGTCGCGATAAGGCGGTCTGTTGTCACGGAGGGTCAGGCTGCGGCCAGCTCCTTGCGGGCCGCCCGGCGGGCCGCCGCGAGCCCGGGATCGAGCGCGGGGACGGCCGCCAGCAGCTGTTTCGTGTACGGGTCCCGGGGGTCCTCGTACACCTCGTCGGCGGGGCCCTGCTCGACGATCAGGCCGCCGCGCATGACCGCGACATGGTCGCTGACCTGCCGGACCACGGCGAGGTCGTGGGCGATGAAGACCAGGCCGATGGAGAGTTCCCGCTGGAGTTCGGCGAGCAGGGCGACCACCTGGGCCTGGGTGGTGACGTCGAGCGCGGAGACCGCCTCGTCGCAGACGATGACCTTCGGCTCGGCGGCCAGGGCGCGGGCGATCCCGATGCGCTGGCGCTGTCCGCCGCTGAACTCGTGCGGGTAGCGCTCGAAGTGCGCCCGGTCCAGCCCGACGCGCTGCAGGAGTGCGCCCACCCGGTCCCGTACGCGCTCCTCGTCGTGCTCCCCGGCGGCCCGCAGCGGGTCGGCCACGGACTCCCCCACCGAGCGGCGCGGGTTGAGGGAGGCGACGGGGTCCTGGAACACCATCTGCAGCTCGCGCCGGAAGGGCCGCAGCTCCTTCTCCGAGAGCGAGCCGATCTCCGTACCCCCGTAACGGAGGCGGCCCGCCGTCGGGTCGAGCAGCCGGACCAGCATCCGGCCGAGCGTGGTCTTGCCGCTGCCGCTCTCCCCGACGATGCCGAGCGTCCGCCCGGCGTGCACGGCGAGCGAGACCCCGTCCACGGCAACGGTCCGCCCGCTCCCCCGCCCGAACTCCCGCCGCAGCTCGAAGGCTTCGAGCAGCGGTCCTTCCGCCACGCTGTCGGGCAACGGTACGGAGGCTTCCGCGGCGGCTTCGAGCAGCGGTACGGAGACCTCATCGGCGCTCCCGTCCGCAGCAGCCCCCACGGCGGCGCGCGGGGAAGGCACCGGCCCCGGCGTCACCGTGGGCACCGCCCTCCGCGTCTCCACCCTCGGCACCGCCGCCAGCAGCTCCTTCGTGTACGCCTCGCGCGGGGCGCCGAGCACCCGGGCCACCGGCCCGCGCTCCACCTCCCGGCCGGCGCGCATGACGAGCACCTCGTCCACGCTCTCGGCGGCCACACCCACGTCGTGGGTGACCAGCAGCAGCCCCGTGCCCGTCTCCTGGCGGAGGTCGTGCAGCAGGTCCAGGATCTGGGCCTGGACGGTGACGTCGAGCGCGGTCGTCGGCTCGTCGGCCACGATCAGCCGGGGTTCGCAGGCCAGGGCCATCGCGATGAGCGCCCGCTGCCGCATCCCGCCGGAGAACTCGTGCGGGCGGAGCCGGGAGCGGCGGGCCGCGGCCGGGATGCCGACCCGGTCCAGCACCTCCACGGCCCGGGCGCGGGCGGCCCGGCGGGAGAGGCGGCGGTGGACCCGGAGGACCTCCGCGATCTGGTCGCCCACCGGGTAGTACGGGTCGAGCGAGGAGAGCGGGTCCTGGAAGACCATGGCGGCCTGCGCGCCCCGCAGGGCCCGCAGTTGGCGGTCGTCGGCCGTGTTCACGTCCGTACCGGCGACGCGGACGGTGCCGCCGACCCGGGCGCCGGTCCCCCGGTGGAGGCCGAGCAGGGCGTAGGCGGAGGCGGACTTGCCGGATCCGGACTCCCCGACCACGGCGAGCGCGCCGCCCGCTTCCAGCGTGAAGGAGAGGCCGTCCACGGCCCGTACGGAACCGAAGTCGACGGTGAGACCGGCGACCTCCACCAGAGGCTCATGTGTTGTCATGACAGGACCACCCGTCGGTCGGCCAGCGCGTACAGCAGGTCCGCGACGGCATTGGCGAGGACGACGAAGAACCCGGTCACCAGCACCATGCCGACCACCACGGGCAGGTCGACGAGCTTGACCGCGTTGACCAGCTCGCGCCCGATGCCGGGGATGCCGAAGAGGGATTCGGTGAGCACCGCGCCGCCGAACATCGTGCCGAAGTCCAGGGCGCTGAGCGCGATGACGGGCGCCACCGCGCCCCGGAGCGCGTGGCGGCCGACGATGGCCCGCTCCCCGACCCCGTACGCGCGGAAGGTGCGCACATGGTCCTCGGCGAGCGTCTCCAGCATGGCGCTGCGGGTGAGCCGCGCGTACTTGGCGGACTCGATCAGCGCCAGCGACACCCAGGGCAGCAGCAGCCCCCACGCCCACTGTTCGGGGTCCTCCGCGAAGGGGACGTAACTCGGGGCGGGCAGCCACTGGAGGGTGGAGCAGAACACGATGATGAGCAGCAGCCCGATGACGAAGACGGGCGTGGCCGAGCCCGCGAGGGTCAGCCAGGTCAGGACGCGTTCGGTGAGCCGGCCGCGCCGCCAGGCGGAGAGCACGCCGGTGCCCACGCCGAGCAGCAGCCACCCCGCGAAGGCCCCGATGACCAGTGAGCCGGTGACCGGGAGCTTGGCCAGGATGAGTTGGGTGACCTGCTGGTCGGACTGGTAGGAGACGCCGAGGCAGGGTGCGGAGCAGTGCTCCACGCCGGTGCCGGTGGAGAAGTCCCGGCCCGCGACGATGCCCTGGAGGAAGTGCCCGTACTGCACGTACAGCGGGTCGTCCAGCCGCAGTTGGTCGGTGACCTGGGCGAGCTGGGCGGGTGAGCAGCGCGGGCCGCAGACGAGCTGGGCGACGTTGCCGGGGGCCACGTAGAAGATGCCGTAGAGGATGGCGGTCAGGGCGAACAGGACGAGGACGGCCCCGCCGAGCCGCCGGATCAGGAACCCGGTCATGCCCTGCCCCCCTTGCTGTTCTTCGTGCCCACCCGCAGCCGGGAGGCGGCGCGCGGGTCGAGCGCCGTGCGGATGCCCTCACCGAGGACGGTGAGCGCGAGGACGGTGACGAAGAGGAGCCCGGCGGGGAGCAGCAGATAGGTGGGGGCGGCCTGGTACCAGGTGTTGGCCTCCGTGAGCATCTGGCCCCAGGACGGGGTGGGTGGTTTGACACCGACGCCGAGGAAGGAGAGGGCCGCCTCCGCGACGATGTTGGAGGGGAAGGCCAGGGCGCCGTACGTGATCACGGGGGCGGCGAGCGAGGGCAGCAGCTCGCGGCGGGCGATGGCCCATCTGCCGCGTCCGCTGAGCCGGGCCGCCGCGACGAAGTCGAGGGACGTGAGGGCGAGCGCCTGGGCTCGCACGATCTTCGAGATGCCGGACCAGCCGATGCCGCCGAGGACCAGGGCGATCAGGACGGGCCGGGGAAAGGTGTCGGGCACGATCGCCAGGAGCGCCAGGGCGATGACCATGAGCGGCAGGGCGACGTTGATGTCCGTGATCCGGCTGAGGAGCTGGTCGCCCCAGCGGCTGCCGAGCGCGGCGGTGAGGCCGATGACCAGGCCGAGGGTGATCTGCAGGACGGTGGCGACGAGGGCGACGCCGAGCGAGACCCGGGCGCCGTAGACGACCCTGGCGAACAGGTCGCGGCCGGTCTGGGGTTCGACGCCGAGCCAGTGGTCGGCGCTGATGCCGCCGAAGGGGCCGATGGGGACGCCGCCGGCCGCCGAGTCGACGAGGTCGGGGTGGTAGGTGTTGGGGTCCTGGCCCGCCAGTGCGGTGAGCAGCGGCGCGGCGAGCGCGACCAGGGCGAGCAGGAGGACGACGAGGGCCGCGGCGGAGGCCGCGCGCTGGGCGCGCAGCCTCTGCCGGAACGACCGGGCCCCGGGGGCGGGGGCGACGGCCGGCGCCGCTCCCGCCTCCTGGGCCAGCAGGGCCTGGGACATGGTTACTTGACCGCGACCTGGGAGACGTCGAGGACACCGGTCCAGTCGCTGATGACGACGTTCTTGACGCTCTCGCCGTACAGCCGCTTGTAGACCGGGTGGAAGAGCGGGACGGTCAGCGCCTTCTCACCGATCTTGCTGTCGAGCGCGCCCCAGCGGGCGGCGGCGGCCTTCAGGTCGGTCAGCTTGTTGATCTCGTCGATCTCCTTGTTGACCTCGGGGTCGTTCAGGAAGGCGGCATTGTAGTTGGAGCCGTCCCGGACGATCTGCCGGCCGTCGAAGATCGGGGCGAGGAAGGGGCCGCCGGAGGGCCAGTCGGCGCCCCAGCGGGAGAGGAAGAAGCCGGGCGTCCTCTTGGCGTCGTGGGTGGTGTCGGAGTAGTCGTTGTCCTCCAGCCCCTGGAGCTTCACGGTGATCCCGGCCTTCTTGAGCGCGGCCTGGATCGCGGTGGCGATCTCCGGGCTGGTCTGGAAGTCCTTGGCGTTGGAGTGGGTGAGGGTGACGGTGAGCCCCTTCTCGTGCCCGGCCTCCTTCAGCAGCTCCCTGGCCTTCTCGGCGTTGCCCGTCTTCCCGGCCGGGAAGTGGTCGTAGGGCTGGTGTCCGAAGAAGTCCCGCTCGGGGAGGAAGGTGGTGGCGGGCTCGGCGAGCGAGGAGCCGCCCGCCGCGTTGATGACCGAGGTGCGGTCGACGGCGTACGCGATCGCCTGGCGCACCTTCGGGTCGTCGAAGGGCTTCACCTCCGGGTTGAAGGCGATGTAGTTGGTGTAGCCGAAGTGGCCGGTGCCGACGCGGGTGGCGAGCTCCTTGTCGCTGCCGGCCTTGGCGAGTTCGGCGGGGCCGAGGTTGGTGTCGGTGGTGACGGCGGCGGCGTCGGGGCCCTGGGAGGCGGAGAGCCGCTGGTTGATGACGGTGGCGTCGAGTCCGGAGCGGACGTCGATGCGGTCGGGGTAGGCCTTGCGCTCCTCGTCGGTCGCCGCGGACCAGTGCGGGTTGCGCTCCAGGATCAGCCGCTCGCCGTCGTTCTCGTTGGAGACGACCTTGTACGGACCCGAGGAGACCGGGTGCTCCTCGTACTTGGTGCCGGTGTCCTTGGCCTTGGGTACGGGGGTGGTCTGGGTCTGGGTCGCCAGATACGGGAACTCGCCCTCGGGCTTGTTCAGCCGGAAGACGATGGTCCGGTCGTCGGGCACCTCGATGGAGTCGAGCCCCTTCTTCTCCTTGTACGGGCCCTGGTAGTCGGCGCCGCCGATCAGCCAGTCCCGCAGGTAGGGGGCGCCGCCGAAGAGTTCGGCGGCGAAGGAGCGCTCGATGCCGTACTTGATGTCGGCGGAGGTGATCGCGGTGCCGTCCTCGTACTTGAGCCCTTCCTTCAGGGTGTACGTCCACACCGTGGCGTCCTCGTTGGGCCTGCCCAGGTCGGTGGCGAGGTCGGGGACGACCTTCGCGCCCTCGGCGCCGTCCTCGCGGTTGCGGGTGGTGAGGGTGCGGAAGACGAGGGAGGGGACGTTGCCGCCGCCGGAGGTGTAGAGCCGGGCGGGGTCGAAGTCCTGCTGGGGGTTGCGGTTCAGGACGGTGAGGGTGCCGCCCTTCTGCGGCGTGCCCTCGGCCCCGGAGCCGCTGTCGCCGCCCTTGCTGTCCTCCGGGCCGCAGGCCGCGGCACCCGCGGCGAGGACGAGGGCGACGGTGGCGGCGGCCACGCAGCGAGCTATGGGGGACGGTTGACGCATCGGAAGACGACCTCTCGGAATGCTGGTGCCGCGGTGGATGGCACACGAAATGACACGCGAAGCGGCACACGCGGAACGGCACGTGGGACCACGCGGGAAAGGGAGGGGGAATCCGCGCGGGCGGCAGCGGAAGAAGGCGCCGGAATCGCACCCGGGCCGTCGGAAAAACACCTGCCGCGCCTGCGGACGGAGTACGTCCGGGCGCGGCGGTCACGGACCCGCCGGAGCCGGTCAGGGGCTCATGGGCGGGTCACGGAAAAGGGAAAGGCCGACAGCGCGCTCGGACAGGTGTCAGCGACAGAGAATGTCGGCTACGCAGTGCCCGGTCACGCCGAGAAGCGCCAGCTCAAGGGCGGCGATCTCGGAGGGTGCGGGGCTGCGTGACATGCCGATAAATATGAACGGCCGCCTTGATCGCTGTCAAAGCGGATCAGGACGGCCGTCTCACCATGCGGACAGGGGTTGTCAACTGTCCGGGTACGCCCAGGGGTTGGGCTTGCACTTGATCCCGTCGATGTCCAGGGTTTTCGTCTGCTGCTGCATCACGGGGGCCAGGGCGCCGGGCGTGCGGCAGCTCACATGATTGTGTCCGAGCCGGTGGCCGACTTCGTGATTGATGAGCATCTGACGGTAGGCCAGCAGATTCTTCGGGCCGAAGGTGGCGGAACCCTGCGCCCACCGATAAGCGTTGATCATCACGCGGTCGGTCGAGGCGGAATCGCACGAGACATTGTCGACCGTGGTGTCCAGACCGGATTTCGCACACCATTCACCGGTCGTTCCCGGACTGGCGAGCGTGATCACGAAGTCGGGGCTCCCCGAGGAGATCCGCTCGAAGGTCATCGCGCCGTTGTGCGCCCAGCTCCGGTTGTCATTCAGCGTCTTCTGGACGGCCTCCGCGAAGAGACCGGCATCGAGGGAGAGCCCCTTCTCGACATCGATCCGGTAGCGGTACTTCTGCCCCTTGCCGGGCGCCTTCGCCAGGCCGGGCACCGCCTCGAACGCCCCGGTCGCCTTCAGGTCCGCGGCGACCGGATAGGGCTGCGCCATCTTCTCCGCGTACGAGAGGGGCTTGACCTCGGGCGGCCTGCTCGCGGGGTGCTCGGGGGTGGGCCGGGCATCCGAGCGCGAGGCGCCCTCGCCGCCGTCCCGTTCGACGCCCGCGGCACGGGCAGCGGCGGCCTCCCGGTCGGCGGAGTCATCGGCGACCTGTCCGGCCACCACGACCGCGAGGACGGTCGTCACGGCGGCAGCGGCGATCCCGGTGAAGGTCCGCCCCTTGCTTCCCTTGGGGCCGGGGCGCTCGGGGGCCGTCCCGTCCGGGCCACGGTCCGGTCCCTCCGGGGCACCCGCGTCGGGGGACACGGCCGGGGCGGACGCCTCGTCGTCGAAGGCGTCGTCGAAAGCGTCGACGAACTCCCGGCGCGGGCCCGGCATCGCGCCGGGCCCGGCGGCCGGCTGCCGCGCGGTCCGGTCGTCGGCGGCGCGCTGGGCGGCGACCCGCTGGGCGGACACCTGACGCGCCACGGCCTGCTCCCGGGCTTCCTGGTCCTGGCCGGAACCGGTCCCCCGGCCGGGGCCACGGCCCTGATCCTGCCCCTGGCTCTGGGGCCGGCGGCCGGGAGGCCCGTACGGCGTCGCGTGCTGCTGCCCGTACGGCTGCCGGGCGTACGCCGGTCCGGCGCCCCAGCCGCCGCCCGGCTCGTGGCTCTCGGGGTGGCCGCCGCGCACTTGGGGGGCGTCCTGGAAGGTCGCGGGCCCCTCGGCCGGGTCCACCGCTCCCTGGCGCCTGCGCCGGCCGGTGCCGGGGGCGGGCCGGGGTACGGCGCGCCGGGCGCCCTGTTCCGCCGCTGCGGCGTCCGGGCGGGTGGCCTCGGCGCCCTTTCGGCTGTGTCGTCCCACGCCCCGGATCAGCTCCCGCCGCAATCGTCCAGCAGTTCCCGGAACGCCTGGGCGACCGCCTCCGGGTACTCCATCATCGCCACGTGCCCCGCGTCGGGCAGGGTCAGCAGCCGGGCGTCGCGGAAGGCCGCGGACGCCCTGCGTGCCATCCGGTACGAGACGAGCTGGTCCCGTCCGCCGTACACGAGCTGGGTCGGTGCGAGCACCCGCTCGGCCTGGCGCCACAGTCCGTGCTGGCCGCCCAGGGTGTACGCGTCCACGATGCCCCGGGCCGAACGCGCCATCGCGTCCCAGAAGTACGGCAGCTCCAGCCGGCGCTCCATCTCGGCCACCGCGTTGCGGAAGCCTTCGTCGGAGACCCGTGCCGGATCGCCGTAACAGAGTGCCATGACTCCACGGGTCCGCTGCTCCGCCGTCCAGTCCTTCGTGAGCCGGGCGAACAGGGGAGCGACCCCCGGCACCGCCAGGAGCGCCGTCGGCGCGGCGGAGCGCTGCACCCGCCACTCGGGCAGCGCGGGCGAGATCAGGGTGAGGGTGCGCACGAGGTCGGGGCGGACGGCGGCCACCCGGGTGGCGACCGCGCCGCCCAGCGAGTTGCCGAACAGATGAACGGGGCCGCGTTCACCCGAGTCGAGCAGCCGGATCACCGCACGGGCGTGCCCGGTGACCGAGTAGTTGCCGTCGTCCGGCGGCGGCGAGTCGCCGAATCCGGGCAGATCGACGGCCTCGGGGTCGACGACGTCCGCCAGCAGCGGCATCAGCCCCGACCAGTTCTGCGAGGAGCCGCCGAGCCCGTGCACGAAGAGCGCGGGGGGCCGTCCCGTCCGGTCCACGGGCCGGGAACGGACGGTCAGCGTGAGCCCCGGCAGGGCCACCGAGCGCAGCCGCTCCCCTTCGGCGACCCGGACGGCGCTGACCGTAGGAGCCGCCGCCGCGGCGACGGCCTGGGCACCCGGCAGCTCGGTCGAAGACATGCGGCAATGTTACGAGACGATCACGTACCAGTTCATGTGTTCGCGGTCACAGGCCGCATCGCGGGGTAGGAGTGTTGCTCCTACGCTGCAAGGGGAGCACCTTGGAGCACCTTCAGGGGAAGAAAGGGAGCCATAGATGACGGTCGACCCGAGCGACCCGGACACCTTCACCGACGCCGAGCCGGGGACCTCCGGCCCGGAGACCCCGGAGGCGGACGCCGTCGAGCAGCGGACGGACGTCCGCCCCGAGGACGACGAGCAGCTGGAGGACGCCGACCTGGCCACCGCCAACGAGGCCGATGTGGCCGAACAGCGCAGGGTGATCCCACTGGACGAGGACGACTACCGGTAGGACAGGGCTGTTGCCGGAGGCGATTGCGGGGGGATTACCGATGGAACGCCCCGCTTTGCCCGTGACCTCGGAGAACTGCGGCTTCCGCAGCCGTCCGGTACGTGAAATTCTGCGTCCGCGCCGCGCGCACCGGGGTTACCCAAAAGTACGATGGCTGTACGGCGCAGCGTGTACGGATCGGCTGTGCTGGAACACACATTTGGGAGGCGGCGTGAGCGCCATCGAGCAGACAGAGGCAGCGCGCCCGCGGGGCACGCGTCTTCCCCGCCGCGCCCGACGCAATCAGCTGCTGGGCGCCGCGCAGGAGGTCTTTGTCGCACAGGGCTACCACTCCGCCGCGATGGACGACATCGCCGAGCGTGCCGGGGTGAGCAAGCCGGTGCTCTACCAGCACTTCCCCGGGAAGCTGGAGCTGTATCTGGCCCTCCTGGACCAGCACTGCGAGTCGCTCCTCCAGGCCGTGGTGACGGCGCTGGCGTCGACGACCGACAACAAGCTGCGCGTCGAGGCGACCATGGACGCCTATTTCGCGTACGTGGAGGACGAGGGCGGCGCCTTCCGGCTCGTCTTCGAGTCGGACCTGACCAACGAGCCCGCCGTGCGCGAGCGGGTGGACCGGGTCTCCCTCCAGTGCGCCGAGGCGATCTCCGACGTGATCGCCGGGGACACCGGGCTCTCCAAGGACGAGTCGATGCTCCTGGCGGTCGGGCTCGGCGGCGTGTCGCAGGTGGTGGCGCGCTACTGGCTCTCCAGCGGCTCCAGCATCCCGCGCGACACGGCGGTGCAGCTGCTCACCTCGCTGGCCTGGCGGGGCATCGCGGGCTTCCCGCTGCACGGCGTCGAGCAGCACTGACCCCCCGTCCCGGCCGGATCCCGGAGCGTGTTCGCTGCGGGCGATGCCGGTCGGGCCGTGAGGCGTGCTCCCACCGGGCTAATGTGGCTGCGTACGGCGCGGTTCGCCGCGCAGGGACTGACCGTCGGAGGGACATAGCCGTGGAGGTCAAGATCGGGGTGCAGCACACGCCCCGCGAGATCGTTCTGGAGAGCGGGCTTTCCGCCGAGGACGTCGAGAGCGCGGTCGCCGCTGCACTGGGCGGCAAGGCGGAGCTGCTGAGCCTCACGGACGACAAGGGCCGCAAGGTCCTGGTACCGGCCGACCGCATCGCGTACGTGGAGATCGGTGAGCCGACCACCCGGCGTGTGGGGTTCGGCGCGCTGTAGTCCTCTGGACGCGGTGAGCTGGTGAGCACGGGAGCGGCCCGGCGGGATCTTCCCGCCGGGCCGCTCCCGTATGCCTGCTCCCGTATGCCTCGGCGGGAGCGCCCTCTACCCAGGCCGGGGGTGCCGTAAGCGCTGGTCGACCAGGCCTTACCCGTACGGGTTTCCCCGGCTCGGCGGAGGGTTGTGAGGCGTGGGCCACGGGTAGTACCGCCTACGACCGATTCGCCTGCCCCGCACACCCCCGCGAGGTGATCCTCAAGTGCTCTGGGAATCCTTCGGCGCCACCGTGCTCGGACTCGTCCTGTCCTGGGCGGCTCTCCGCTCCCTGTCCGCCCGGCTCCCGTCCGCCCGTGCCGTCTATGCCACCGGCGCGCTCGGGGCGCTGTTCGGGGCGTTCCTCACCCACTCGGCGCTGGGCCCCGGCCATGGGGTGGCGACGCTGATCGGTGCCGTCTCCGTCGGGGCGGTGACGCTGTCGCTGCTGATCCGCCCGCGCGGCCGCCGCCTCACGAGGTCGGCGGCGGCCCAATAGCCCAGGGGCTACGCGGCCAGCCCCAGCGCGGCCATGCGCTTGGTGTGGGCCTCGGTGATCCGGGAGAACATCCGGCCCACCTCCGCCAGGTCGAAGCCGTCCGCGACGCCGCCCACCAGCATCGTCGAGAGCGCGTCGCGGTCCGCGACCACCCGCTGGGCCTGCGAGAGCGCCTCGCCCATCAGCCGGCGGGCCCAGAGCGCAAGCCGCCCGCCGACGCGCGGGTCGGCCTCGATCGCGGCGCGCACCTTCTCCACGGCGAAGTTGCCGTGGCCCGTGTCGTCGAGCACGGCGAGGACAAGGGCGCGGGTGTCCGAGTCGAGCCGGGCCGCGACCTCCCGGTAGAAGTCGCTGGCGATCGAGTCACCCACGTACGCCTTGACCAGGCCCTCCAGCCAGTCGGACGGGGCCGTCTGGCGGTGGAAGTCGTCGAGCGCCTTGGCGAAGGGCTCCATCGCGGTGGTGGGGTCCTCCTCGATGGCGCCGAGCCGCTCGGTCAGCCGCTCGAAGTGGTGGAACTCGGCGGCGGCCATCTTCGCCAGCTCCGCCTTGTCCCCGAGGGTCGGCGCGAGTTTCGCGTCCTCCGCGAGCCGCTCGAAGGCGGCCAGCTCGCCGTAGGCGAGGGCGCCCAGCAGGTCCACGACCGCGGCGCGGTACTGCGGCTCCGCGGCGGCGGTGGCCCAGTCCTGGGCGGCGATTCCGGTCGCTCCGGGCGCTTCTTCGGGGTGTTCAGTGGCGTTGTCAGGCGTCTCCATGAACCGCACAATAGCCCGCCCGACGAGGGGTGGAAGGGCCCGGTCAGCAGCGGACATCACACCGTTCCGATGAATTCGTCCAACACACATGCACGAATCCGGGGTACAGTGGTATTGCGCTTACTGAGCATTTTCCTGTGCCAGGGGCGCGTCCTTGAATGAGGATGCCCGGTCGGTGGCCCGATCGGCTCCGACCCGACAGCCCTCCACGCGGTGCGTACGACACGTACGACTGCAGATGAGGGGCCCCCTCAGCGGCACGAGCGCTCGAGCGACGGCAGTGGTCCCGCGCCACCCGGCCTCCCACGGCCGGATGACCAACCCGGCACGGTACGACCCCCAGCGTTCGCCTCGGGCCGCGTCTCACAGAAGAGGCAGCACCCTGACTACGTTCCGCGACCTCGGCATTCTTCCCGAGACGGCCGAAGCCCTCGAGGCAGTCGGCATCATGTCCCCCTTCCCCATCCAGGAGCTGACGCTCCCCGTCGCGCTCTCCGGCTCCGACGTCATCGGCCAGGCCAAGACCGGCACCGGCAAGACGCTCGGCTTCGGACTCCCCCTCCTGGAGCGCGTCACCGTCCCCGCCGACGTCGAGGCGGGGCGCGCGAAGCCCGAAGAGCTGACCGACGCCCCCCAGGCGCTCGTCGTCGTCCCCACCCGTGAGCTGTGCACCCAGGTCACCAACGACCTGCTGACCGCCGGCAAGGTCCGTAACGTCCGCGTTCTCGCGATCTACGGCGGCCGGGCGTACGAGCCCCAGGTGGAGGCCCTCAAGAAGGGCGTCGACGTGATCGTCGGCACCCCGGGCCGGCTGCTCGACCTGGCGGGCCAGCGCAAGCTGGACCTCTCCCACATCCGCGGGCTCGTCCTGGACGAGGCCGACGAGATGCTGGACCTGGGCTTCCTGCCCGACGTCGAGCGCATCATCACGATGCTGCCGGCCAAGCGCCAGACGATGCTGTTCTCGGCCACCATGCCCGGTGCCGTCATCAGCCTCGCCCGCCGCTACATGTCGCAGCCGACCCACATCAACGCCACCTCGCCGGACGACGAGGGCACGACCGTCAAGAACACCGAGCAGCACGTCTACCGCGCGCACTCGATGGACAAGCCCGAGATGGTCTCGCGGATCCTCCAGGCCGAGGGCCGCGGGCTGGCGATGATCTTCTGCCGGACCAAGCGGACGGCGGCCGACATCGCGGAGCAACTGGAGAAGCGCGGCTTCGCCTCCGGCGCGGTCCACGGCGACCTCGGCCAGGGCGCCCGCGAGCAGGCGCTGCGCGCCTTCCGCAACGGCAAGGTCGACGTCCTCGTCTGCACGGATGTCGCCGCGCGCGGCATCGACGTCGAGGGTGTGACCCATGTCATCAACTACCAGTCGCCGGAGGACGAGAAGACCTACCTCCACCGCATCGGCCGCACCGGCCGGGCGGGTGCCAAGGGCACCGCGATCACGCTGGTCGACTGGGACGACATCCCGCGCTGGCAGCTGATCAACAAGGCGCTGGACCTGAAGTTCCCGGACCCGCCGGAGACGTACTCCACCTCGCCGCACCTCTTCGAGGAGCTGGGCATCCCGGCCGGCACCAAGGGTGTCCTGCCGCGCGCCGAGCGGACCCGTGCCGGTCTGCGTGCGGAGGAGGTCGAGGACCTGGGCGAGACCGGTGGCCGCGGCCGCAGGTCCGCCGCCCCGGCACCGGCCCGTGAGGAGCGCGAGCCCCGTACGCGTACGCCGCGTCAGCGCCGCCGTACCCGTGGCGGGTCCACCATGACGGAGTCCACGGCGACGGTCCCGGCCCCCGCCAAGGAGGCCACACCGGTCGCCCCGGCCGGTGACGAGCCGTCCGAGGCCCAGGCGCGCACCCCGCGCCGCCGTCGCCGTACGCGGATCGGCGTGGCCGACACCGTGACCGAGCCCCTGACCGAGGCGTCCGTGGCGGTCGCCGAGGCCCCGGCGGCTCCCGCCTCGGCCGCCGATGTCGTGGCCGAGCCGGTGGCGGCCGCCGTGGCCGAGCCGGTCGTGGAGCCGGTGGCGGAGGCCAAGCCGCGCCGCCGTCGCAGCCGCGCCGCGAAGCCGGTGGCCGCCGAGCCGGTGGCGCAGATTCCCGCCGCCGCTGCCCCGGCCGAGGCCGGGTTCCAGACCGTGGCGGCCGCCGCAGGCATCGCGGAGCCGGTGGCCGAGCCGGTCGCGACCCGGCCGCGCCGCCGCGCCCGGATCGTACAGCCGGCCGACGAGGTCGACTTCCAGATCGCCCCGCCCTCCGAGCCGGAGCCGGAGGCGAAGACCCGCCGCCGCCCGGCCCGCGCCACGAGCCGCCCGAAGGCCGAGGCCACCACGAAGGCCGAGCCGAAGCCGAAGGCCGAAGCGGTCACGGAGACCGAGTCGAAGCCGAAGCGGGCGACCCGGGCGAAGGCCGCGGCCCCCGCCGAGGCGGCCGCACCGGAGGCACCGGTGGCCGACGGGACCGAGACGAAGCCCCGTCGCCGTCGCGCCACCCGCGCCGCGAGCAACGCGGAGGCCGGGACGGTCGCGCCGGAGGCCCCGGCCGCCGACGAGACCGAGGCCAAGCCCCGGCGCCGCCGCGCGACCCGGAGCGTCACCTCGACCGCGTCCCAGGAGGCCGCCGTGGTCTCCGAGGCCGAGGCCGTGGTGAGCGAGGCCGCCGCCGAGACGAAGCCGCGCCGCCGCCGCGCCACCCGCGCCGCGGGCAAGGCGACGGCCTCGACCGAGAGCTGACGCCCCACCTGCTCCACCCACGGCCCCGGCCCCCGCACACACTGCGGGGGCCGGGGCCGTTCCGGCTGCCTGGCCACGGAGGACGGACCACGGACGACGGACCAAGCCGAGCGGCACAGGGACCGCCGGGCAGGCCCTATGGCACCCGGGCAACCACGGGCAACCACGGGCAACCATCGGACCCGGCGGTACCCACGGCGTCCTGGCCAGGCCCCGGCGCGCCACACAGGCTGCCCGGCGGTCCCTTTGGCACCTACGGCGGCCCACCAGCCGCCCTCCGCATCGCGCCCCCTCCGGCTCCCCCGTCGTGCCCCCGGCCCGGTCACGGCGATAGCCTCGCCCCATGAGCCGCCCGCCCACCTTCACGCCGCCCCCCTGCGCCACCGCCCGCGTCCTGCGTACCGAGCGCGGGGACTTCGCCGTCCTGGACGCCGTACCGGACGCCCCCGCCCGCGCCACCGCCCTCCTGCTGCCCGGGTACACCGGGAGCAAGGAGGACTTCATCGCGCTGCTCGAACCGCTGTGCGCGGCCGGGTACCGGGTCGTCGCCGTGGACGGGCGCGGGCAGTACGAGTCGGAGGGGACGGACCGCCAGGAGGACTACGCCCAGGACGAGTTGGCCCGCGATGTGCTCGCCCAGGCGACGGCCCTGACCGAAGACGGCCTGACCGAAGGCGGCGGGACGCTGCACCTGCTCGGGCACTCGCTCGGCGGCCAGATCTCCCGTGCGGCCGTCCTGCTGGACGCCACCCCGTTCCGCTCGCTGACCCTGATGTCCTCCGGGCCCGCCGCGGTGGTCCCCGCCCAGCAGGAGAAGGTGAAGATGCTGGGCGACGCGCTCGCCGTGCTCACCAGGGACGAGGTGTGGGAGGCGATGCGGGCCCTGGACCCGCCGCAGGACGCGGACACCGGGGACGGCGAGGACATGCGCCGCCGCTGGCTGCGCCACAACCCCGCCCAGCTCATCGCCACCGGAGCCCAGCTCGCCGCCGAACCGGACCGGGTGGACGAGCTGGCCGCCCTCGGGCTGCCCGTCCACGTCCTGTCCGGCGAGCGCGACGACGTATGGCCGGTGGAGCAGTTCGACGCGATGGCCCGGCGGCTCGGCGCGCACCGCACCACGATCGCCGGGGCCGAGCACTCCCCCAACACCGCCCGCCCCCACGAGACGGCGTCGGCACTCGCCGCGTTCTGGGACACGGTCCCCGACGCCTAGGTTCTGTCTCTTTGGTCAACGTCGGGCCAGGCTGGCGCCTATTGGGCCAGACGGGTGGCCATCTCGGCGAAGCGACCTCTGCGAACCGGAGCCCTGTGATCTTCTTGCCGCCGACCCCCGGTTGGGGAACCGTGCGAACAGAGGACTCTTATGGCTTTCGGGAAGTGGGTCAAAAAGACCTGCTCGGTCACCGCGCCCGTGGCGGCCTCGACCATGCTGGTTGTCGGCTTGTCCACCAACGCCCAGGCCGCCACCGGCACTCTGACCTGGCAGGGAGCCCAGGGCCAACAGTGGACCTGGAGAAACCCGCCGAGCGGCACGTGCAGCAACTTCGGTGGCAACACGGTCGCTTACAGGCCCCACAACAACACAGGGGAATGGCTCACCGTGTACACCGAGTTCGGATGCTCCGGCGCCAAGGCGGAGTTCGGCCCCGGCGCCTACACCACAAGCTGGACCCCGTACTACAGCTTCCGGTACTAGGCATCGTCTCGTCGATCACGTCTAGAGCGTGCCTCTTTGATGGGTTGATCAGTTGATCGGATGTGTCTGTCCGGTTAGTGATCACTGATGCGATGTGGGACCGGATCGAGCCGCTGATGCCGGCCGATCCGGTCCGCGGGCGGCGGTGGGCCGACCACCGCCGCACCCTTGAGGCCATCGCGTGGAAGTACCGCACCTGCTCGCCCTGGCGGGCCCTGCCGGACGAACTCGGCTCGTTCCAGACCGCTCACAAGAGGCTGCTCAGGTGGGCCGTGGACGGCACCTGGGAACGGATTCTCGCGGCGCTTTTGGAAGTGGCCGAGGCCGGTGACGACATCGGCTGGACCGTGTCGGTGGACTCCACGGTCTGCCGGGCCCACCAGCACGCCGCCGGAGCCAGGAAAAAGGGGTTCCGGATCGGGCTGAGCCAGACGACCACGCGCTCGGTCGTTCTCGCGGCGGCCTGAGTACGAAAGTCCACCTAGTCAGCGACAGTCATGCACGACCCCTTGTCCTCCGCGTCACCGCAGGCCAAGCAGGCGACGCCCCGGCCTTCGAGGCCGTCATGGCGGGCATCCGTGTTCCGCGAAGCGGACCCGGAAGACCGAAGACCCGACCAGATGCAGTCCTGGCGGACCGCGCGTATTCATCCCGCGCGATCCGAAGCCATCTCCGCCGGCGCGGGATCCGCGCCGTCATTCCCCAGCCGTCCGACCAGGTGGGCCACCGCCTGCGACGAGGCAGCGCCGGTGGCCGCCCACCCGCTTTCGACGCCGAAGCATACAAGCAGCGCAACGCGGTCGAGCGGTGCATCAACCGGTTCAAGCAGTGGCGCGGGCTGGCCATGCGAACCGACAAGCTCGCCATCGCCTACCAGGCCGCACTCCACCTCGCCGCCATCCTCATCTGGGCACGAAGATGACCTGACTCAGCAGGCGGGCCGGCCGGGACGGAAATGCCGCCCCACGCCGCTGCCCGTGCGCGAGGATGACCTCATGGACGACCTCGTCAGGTTCCTTCGGGACCGCAACATGGCGGACAACCACGCCTATGCCGAGGTGGCCCACCGCTTCGGCGGCGACGCCCTCCTCGACAGCCACCTGCCGATGCTCGACCTGGTCGACATGCTGGCCAGGCAATACGAAGCAATGGATCCGGCGGATGCACGCCACGCAGGTCTCGCGTACGCGCTCAACATGCTGGCGCAGTCGTACGCCGAGCACCCCGACTACCGCCAGGAGTGGCGTCCGTAGGCCCCATCAAGGAGACACGCTCTAGGTGTGTGGTTCGGACAGGTTGGTGCCGCGGCTGGCGGGTGTGTGGCCGCCGATTGCGGTGTGGGGTCGGTGGTAGTTGTACCAGTGGAGCCAGCGGGTGAATGCTTCCATCCGGTCCCGGTCTGAGGTGTAGGGCTTCTGGTAGGCCCATTCGTCGAGCAGGGTGCGGTGGAAGCGTTCGACCTTTCCGTTGGTCCGGGGCCGCCAGGGCCTGGTCCAGCGGGGCTGGATGTCCAGGTCTCGGCAGGTGTGGCGCCAGGTGTTCTTGCTGTAGGCCCAGGCGTTGTCGGTCAGGACCCGTTCGATGCGGATGCCCAGGGACGCGAAGTAGGCCGTGGCCCGGACGAGAAAGCCTGCGCAGGTCGGGGCGGTCTCGTCGGGCAGGTCCTCGGTGCAGGCGATGCGGCTGTGGTCGTCGAGGGCGGTGTGCAGGTAGGCCCAGCCGGCGCCGTCGGTCCGGCTGCGGTGGCCCTCGGCCCGGCCGAGGGTCTTGTGGCCGCCGCCGTCGGGGATGCGGCCCAGCTTCTTGACGTCGATGTGGACCAGTTCGCCGGGTCGGGCGCGTTCGTAGCGGCGGACGGGCTCGCCGGTGGCCCGGTCCAGGGCGGCCAGTGGCGGCAGGCCGTGCCGGACCAGGATCCGGTGGGCGGTCGAGGCGGCAACGCCGCATCGGACGGCCAGTCGCAGCGGTCCGATCCGGTGCTCGCGCCGCAGCCGGAGAACCTGCTCCTCGACGGTGGCCGCGGTCCTGCGGGGCTGGCGGTGCGGGCGGCTGGAGCGGTCGCTCATTCCGGTGACGCCGAGCTGCCGGTAGCGGCGGGCCCAGCGGGCGGCGGTGGTGTGGCTGACCTGGAAACGCTCGGCCACCCGCCGTACGGGCCATCCGTCCTCGACGACGCAGCGGGCCAGACGGAGTCTCCCGGTCTCGGTCAGCGGGGCATTACGGTGTACCACGAGGGCCTCCTGATCTCGGTGGAGATGTCGCAATCCACACCGAACCCGGAGGCCCTCACCCATTTCAAGAACCCAGCACGCGTGTCACCAACGTCCCGGGACAACACATCTAGGGCGTGTCCGGCGGATCAGGACCGGACACACCCTAAGGGTCAGAACTGCGCCTGCAGGTGCTGCCAGAAGCCGTCGCGCAGGGCCCGGCGCAGGTGGGCGTGGCCGCGCAGGGAGTGCTGGAGGAGGCGTTCGGCCTCGACCAGCAGGTCCTGGTCGACGGAGCCCGGGAGGTAGGGGTGACCGGGCAGCAGGTCGACGAGGGATTCACGGCCGCGGGCGGCGAGCCAGGCGGTGGCGATCTGGGCGCCGACGAAGCGGACGTCCTCCCGTGAGGGGGCCGGGGTGTCGTCCTCGTACGTGGTGACCGGGCGCCGGGTGACGTACGGGCGGCAGAAGTCGAGGTCGAAGGTGCGCTGGCTGTCGACTTCCCAGAGCAGCGGTTCGGCCTGGTTACGGCCTTCGGCGGCCTCGATGCCCCAGAGGTGGACGCGGGCACCGTACCCCTGGGCGGCCTCGACCGCCGAGACCAGGTCCTCGTCGCCGCCGATGAGGGCCGCATCGCTGATGGCGCGGTGCCGGGCGAGCGATTCGAGGTCGGTGCGGATGAGGGAGTCGACGCCCTTCTGCTGGTTGTTGGCGTTGAGGTTGCCGAGCCGCACCTTGACGTCCGGCAGTTCCGCGATGGCCTGCTGCTCGGTGGTGTGGATGCGGCGTCTGGCCCCGTCGTACCAGTAGACGCGCAGCAGCCTGCTGTCCGCGAAGATCGTGCGGGCCCGGTCGATGAAGGCCTCGATCAGCCCCTCCGCATCCAGGTCGAAGGAGCGGCGGTCCTCGGTGCCGGTGACGAGCAGCCCGGCCGCGGCGTACACATACCCCGCGTCCACGAAGATGGCGTGGGTGGAGGGGGTCTTGGCGACCTCCATGAGCATGCGCTGGAGCAGTTCGTTGGTGCGGTCCAGACGCTCCGCGATATCCGCCGGGTACTTAGACATCCAAAAAATTTCCTTAGCGTAGGGAATGTTTGTACCAGGCAAGCCGTTGCCACATGCAAGGAACCGACGAGACGAAGGGAAGCCCTGTGCGCTTCGAGATCATGCGACTCGACGACGTCGACGGTACCGCCGTGGACAGCACCGTCGTGGACGCCGCCTCCGTCGACCGGATCGTGCGGCAGGCCGCGGCCACGGGTCAGCGCGTCTACATCCGGCCGGCCGGAAGCGCGGCTTCGTAACGCCCCACGCACCACCGAAGGCAGAGCAGCGCCCCCGCACGGAAGGCCGCGCGGGGGCGCTGTGGTGTGCGGGGACGGCCTCAGGAGGTCTGGATGACCTGGGTGACACCGTTGATGATCTGCTGTACGGCGATGGCCGAGAGCATCATCCCGGCGAGCCGGGTCACCAGGACCACCCCGCCGTCCTTGATGATCCGGATGATCACCAGCGAGTAGCGCATCGCCAGCCAGAGCACCACGTGCATGGCCACGATCGCGGACCAGACGGAGAGCTGGCCGCCGAACCCGTCGGCGTGCTGCACGGCCAGGATGACCGAGACGATCGCACCGGGACCGGCCAGCAGCGGCATGCCCAGCGGTACGAGCGCCACGTTGACGTCCTTGGTCTGCGTCGGCTGCTCCGTCTTGCCGGTCAGCAGGTCCAGCGCGATGAGCAGCAGCAGAAGTCCGCCCGCGATCATCAGGGCGGGTACGGAGACATGCAGATAGTCCAGGATCTGCTGGCCCAGCAGACCGAAGACGGCGATCACGCCGAAGGCGACCGCCACCGCCTGGAGCGCCATCCTGCGCTGCACCTTGGCGGGGCGGCCCGCGGTGAGGGCCAGGAAGATCGGAGTGACTCCGGGCGGATCCATAATCACAAAAAGGGTGAGAAAAAGGGATCCGAAGACAGCGACGTCGAACACAGTGAGCCTTGCGAGAGATGAGCGGGTGGTACGGAGGTGCGCGGGCCTGTCCGGTCCGCCGTCGGCGCACGACGGCGGAGGGGAAGGGCGCGCGGGAGTGGAACGTGGTGCGGTACGGGAAGGGGCGGGCCCGTGGGGCCCTAGCGGCGGCCTGCTCCGCCCGCGCCCGGCACCGGGAAGGCTCCCGTGGCGCGCCGGGTGATCTCGCCGTAGATCTCCGGGTCGGTGGTGTACTCACCGAGCCGGACGGTCTTTCGGCTGCCGTGGTAGTCGCTGGAGCCGGTGGTCAGGAGCCCCAGCTCCCGGGCGAGACCGCGCAGCCGGGCCCGGGTGGGCTCGTCGTGGTCCATGTGGTCGACCTCGATGCCGTCGAGGCCCGCAGCGGCGAGCGCGGCCAGCTCGGCCTCGGGGACCACTTCACCGCGCTTGGCGGCCGCCGGGTGGGCGAAGACGGTGACACCGCCCGCCGCCTTGACCAGCCGGATCGCCTCGAAGGGGTCCAGCTCGTGCTTCTCGGCGTAGGCCCGGCCGCCGTTGCCCAGCCACTCGGGCGTGAAGGCGTCGGAGACCGTGTCCACGACGCCCAGCTCGACGAGAGCGGCGGCCACGTGCGGGCGGCCGACCGAGCCGTCCCCGGCGATCCGGGCGACCTGCTCCCAGGTGATGGGCACGTCGAGGGCGCGGAGCTTGCGGACCATCTCCTGGGCGCGGGGCACCCGGTCGTCGCGGACCAGCTCGCGTTCGCGCTCCAGCTCGGGGTCGGCGGGGTCGAAGAGATACGCCAGCATGTGCAGGCCCACCCCGTTGAGCCGACAGGACAGCTCGGCGCCGGTGACCAGGGTGAGCCCCTCGGGCAGCGCGTCGATGGCCTGCTGGTGGCCGCCGACGGTGTCGTGGTCGGTGAGCGCGACGACGTCCAGCCCCGCGGCGGCGGCGTTGGCGACCAGCTCGGCGGGGGTGTCCGTACCGTCCGAAGCGGTGGAGTGGGTGTGCAGGTCGATGCGCACGACGGCTGACTCCAGGGCTCGCGGGCGGACGGGGGACCGCTCAAGGATAACCGCCGCACGTCAGGCCCCCGGCCGCGTACGCCCCGGCCCCCGTGTGACCTACCGCTCCCCGTTCCCCTGCCGGGGCGGGGACTCCGGCGCGGCCAGGAGGCGCGGGGTCAGCGCGCCGCAGGGGACGAGGTCGACCTCTCCCCCGGCATCCCGCAGGTCCGTCAGCACCAGCTCGTCGTAGAGCAGCAGCCCCGACTGCTCGGGCCACAGGATCGCCCAGAGCCAGAGGCCGCGCGCCTCGCCCGCGAAGACCGCCCGGTCCTCGGGGGCGTTCCGGACGTGCCAGAGCGGGGTGGGGCGGCCGGCGGCGTGGACCTTGGCGTCGGGGGCCCCGTCGACGTTCAGCAGGTTGCCGGGGTCGGGGCCGTCGATCCCCGCGTACCGGGCACCGAGCCCGACCCCCAGCTCCTCGGCGACGAGCAGCATCTCGCCCATGCCCCCCAGCGGTCCGGGGCCCGAGCAGGCGACGACGGTCGCGCGGCCGCCGCTGCGGTCGTCACCCGCGCTCGCCACCCCGGTGAACAGCCAGCCCACGGGGAGCGGCCACGGCATCCAGACGGGCACCTGCGAGCGGTGCACCACCACGCCGAGTGCCTCGACGCTCGGCGGGACGACCGGCTGCATCGGGTGCACCTGGCCGTGCGCGGAGCACTGCCAGGCGTCGGCGAAGAGACCGGGCGCCCTGACCCGGCCACCGCACTTCGGGCAACTGGGTTCGCCCCTCATAGAGCCCCACGGTCCTCCCCGCCGGTCGCCGCGTCAAGGACGATCACCCTTCCGCAGCGTGGCTGCCGTCCCGGGAGAGCGGCCGCCGCTCCTCCGTACGCCGGTCAGTCCAGCGGTACTGAGGTACGGAGCGGATCACGCAGGTCCGTTCCGTGCGTGAGCCACCGTTCCTGGAGCTCCTGCGCCCCGCGCACCCGCTTCCAGGCGGCCTCGTTGGGGGTCATCGGCAGCAGCGGCAGGAAGCGGACCGGGTCCATCGGCTCGTCCAGCTCCAGGTCCTCCACCAGCCCCCCGGACTCCGCCACCAGCACCGAGGTGAACGGGGCGCCGGGCCAGAGCGGATCCCCCAGGTCCAGCGAGGCGCCCGGGGCCACGACCAGCCCCTCCACCTGCGGGGAGGCGGCCAGCACGGCGAGGGGGCGCAGCACCTGGTCGGTGGCGGCGAGCCCGGCCCGTACGGAGAGGACCAACTCGGCGCGCGGGCCCTTCACCGGGTCGGCCAGCGGCGAGGTGGGGTCGGCCATGGGCTGCCCGGACATGCCGAGCGTGGCGTAGCGCACCACGTCGCCGTCGAGGAAGCGGAGCACCTCGATACGGTCCGTGCCGAGGAACGTCACATCGGCGCGGGCGTCCGGCTCCCCGAGGGCCGAGCGGAGCCGGGCTTCGACCAGAGCGAGAATTTCTGCCATCCGGCGAGCATAGAGTGCGCGCACAGTGGGCAAAGTAAGGGATTCGCCCGGGACGGCTGATAGCCTGGCCGCCGGTCGGGACAGCACGCAGAAGCGTCGCTCCCTCAGTCCCGACGACACGTCGTCCCCCACGGGGGACCGGCCGGAGGAGGTGGGGACTGCTATGGATCCAAGTCGACCGTGCAGTACCGATCACCCTTCCGCGCATCGCCTTTCCCGCTGAACCCTCTGTTCAGTCATCCGTTGAACTGACGCTCCGTCGGGCTTTCCCGGCGCCCCGTTCTCAGCGGTCGCTTCGTTCGCCGCGCGGAAGACACTTCCGTATCTCTTTCTCTGCCTGTCTGTTGCGAACGCCGTCATCGCGCCCGCGCGGTGGAGCCCGCTTTGCGGACGTGAGCGCACGTCCCCATTCCGGGCTGTTCCACGCCCTCGCCGACGGCCCTCCGTGAAGGAGCCAGCCATGTCGATGATCCGTGACCTGCGCGCCGCCGTGCGCCCGTCCCTGCGTCCGTCCTTCCGCAAGAACACCACCCCCTACAGCGCCTACGACACCACTCGCGACCCCTCCGCCTCCACGGCCGTCGTCGACTGCGCGGTCTACCGCGACGGCCGCCGCCTGGAGGGGCCCACGACCCCGACCCCGCACGAGGCGATGCTCGAGGTGCGGGAGAAGGGCGGCTTCGCCTGGATCGGGCTGCACGAGCCGACGGAGGAGGAATTCGCTGGCATCGCCCGGGAGTTCGGGCTCCACCCGCTCGCCGTGGAGGACGCCGTCCACGCCCACCAGCGGCCCAAGCTGGAGCGGTACGACGACACGCTGTTCACCGTCTTCAAGACCATCCACTACGTGGAGCACGCCGAACTGACCGCGACCAGCGAGGTCGTGGAGACCGGTGAGGTGATGTGCTTCACCGGCCGGGACTTCGTCATCACCGTCCGGCACGGCGGCCAGGGCTCCCTGCGCGGCCTGCGCCACCGTCTCCAGGAGGACCCGGAGCTGCTGGCCAAGGGCCCCTCCGCCGTGCTGCACGCGGTGGCCGACCATGTCGTCGACGGGTACATCGCGGTGGCGGAGGCGGTGCAGGACGACATCGACGAGGTGGAGATCGATGTCTTCTCCACCCCGGCCAAGGGCGGCCGGCGCGGTTCGGACGCGGGGCGGATCTACCAGCTCAAGCGGGAGGTGCTGGAGTTCAAGCGGGCCGTGTCGCCGCTGCTGCGGCCGATGCAGCTGCTGAGCGAGCGGCCGATGCGGCTGATCGACCCGGACATCCAGAAGTACTTCCGGGACGTGGCCGACCACCTCGCCCGGGTCCAGGAGGAGGTCATCGGCTTCGACGAGCTGCTGAACTCGATCCTCCAGGCCAATCTGGCGCAGGCGACCGTCGCCCAGAACGAGGACATGCGCAAGATCACCTCCTGGGCGGCGATCATCGCCGTGCCCACGGCGATCTGCGGGGTCTACGGCATGAACTTCGACTACATGCCGGAGCTGGAGTGGAAGTACGGCTACCCGCTGGTGCTCGGGCTCATCGGCGCGGTCTGCTTCTCCATCCACCGCATCCTGAAGCGCAACGGCTGGCTGTGACCACCGGGGGACGGACGGAAGGGCCTAAGCTCCCGGCCATGACTGATGCTGCCGACGCGCTGCTGGAGAAGGCCCTCGTCGAGGAGGCCACCAAGAAGTCCGGCCTCGTCTGGGTGCGCTCCACCGGGCCCGCCCGGGCCGTCTGGCACGTCTGGCACGAGGGCGCGGCCCACCTCGTCGGGGACGGCCCCGGCGAGCAGCCGCTGCCCGCCGGGCTCACCGACGGGGGCAGCGCCGAGGTGACCGTACGCAGCAAGGACAAGGGCGGCCGGATCGTCGCCTGGACCGCGGACGTACGGGTGCTGGCGCCGCACTCCGAGGAGTGGGAGGCGGCCGTGGCCGAGCTGAAGGGCAAGCGGCTGAACGCGCCGGACGCCGAGGTGATGACGGAGCGGTGGGCCAAGGAGTGCACGGTGGTGCGCCTCACGCCCGAGTCGGTCGACACCGCGCTGCCGGACACCTCGCTGGCCGCCGCCCCGCTGCCGACCGGGGCCACCACCCGGCGGCCCGTACCGGCCGCGCTCCCCCGGCTGCTGCTGAAGCGGCGCCGGAAGGGCTGACGCCTGCGGAGGTGTGCGTCAGCCGGAGGACTTGGGGAGCTGGCCGCCGTAGTCCACGGTGTCGTCGTCCTTCGGGGCCTCCAGGGGGAAGGGGCGCCCCCAGTCGGCCAGGGTGACGGTGCCCCCGCCGCCGCCGCGCGCCACCCGTACCGGGTACGGCTTGCCCTCCAGGGAGACGTCGAGCGCCCCGCCCTCGCCCTTGCCGCCCAGGAGCTGGATGGTGCGGTGGCCGGTGACGGTGTCCCTGGCCCCCTTGTTCAGGGTGCCGTGCAGCGTCAGCAGGCCGTCCAGCAGGACCTTCTTGTCGGTGAAGCCGCGCAGCTGGCCGTAGCTGGGGTCGCCCTCGGGGACCTTGACGTACTTGCCGCCCAGCTTCTCGGCGGCCTCCTGGTCGGAGCGGCTCGCCTTGCCGCCCTCCTCGTGGATCCAGAAGTCGGCGTCGGCCTTGATGAAGAGCTCGTCCTCGACGCGCAGCAGGACGAAGCTCCGCTTCTTGGAGGAGACCGATCCCGTGCCGCCCTTGTCGCTGAGCTTCATGTTCAGCACATAGGTGCCGCCCTTGGTGACCAGGGTGCCCGCCAGCCGTACGCCGTCCGCGCTGTCGGCCGCCGCTCTGGCCTTCGTGTCGATCTGCTCCGCCGGGAGTCTGCCGATCCCGTTGGTCCCCTTGTCCGGGTCCTCGCCCGCGCAGGCGGTGAGAGCCGCGACGAGCCCACCGCAGAGAACGACGGCGAGCGCGGTCCGGCGATGATTCCGGACGGCCGGGGCAAAAGAGGTCACGGGCGTACTGCCTCTCAACGGCGATCGGGGGCAGAGCGCAGCGTACCCGGGCTCCGGGCACCGTCCGGCAGCCAGTCGTACGGACGGGTCCGCCGGGGCGCTCCACGACGGCAGCGGCTAGCCTGATCATGGCGTACGGCTTGCGCGTACGGCGGAACGCACCGGTCCGCAACCGTGCCGGCCGGACCGGCACGACGCGAGCGACAAGGAGGCGGAGCATGGCGGCAGGGGCCCCCAGGGTCTTCGTCTCGCACCTCGCGGGGGTGCCCGTGTTCGACCCGAACGGGGACCAGGTCGGCCGGGTCCGCGACCTGGTGGCGATGTTGCGTGTCGGACCGCGGCCGCCGCGCATCCTGGGGCTGGTAGTGGAGGTGATCAGCCGGCGGCGGATCTTCCTGCCGATGACCCGGGTGACGGGCGTGGAGTCGGGCCAGGTCATCACCACCGGCGTGGTCAACATGCGCCGCTTCGAGCAGCGGCCCACCGAACGGCTCGTCCTCGGCGAGTTCCTCGACCGCCGGGTGCGGCTGGTGGAGACCGAGGAGGAGGTCACCGTCCTGGACGTGGCGATCCAGCAGTTGCCCGCCCGCCGGGACTGGGAGATCGACAAGTACTTCGTCCGCAAGGGGCGCGGCGGGGCGCTGCGCCGCAAGGGCGAGACGCTGACGGTGGAGTGGTCTGCGGTGAGCGGCTTCTCGCTGGAGGAGCACGGGCAGGGCGCGGAGAACCTGGTCGCCACGTTCGAGCGGCTGCGTCCGGCCGATGTGGCCAACGCCCTGCACCACCTCTCCCCCAAGCGCCGAGTGGAGGTGGCCGCCGCGCTCGACGACGACCGGCTGGCCGACGTCCTGGAGGAGCTGCCCGAGGACGACCAGGTGGAGATCCTGGGCAAGCTCAAGGAGGAGCGGGCCGCCGACGTCCTGGAGGCGATGGACCCGGACGACGCGGCCGACCTGCTCTCGGAGCTGCCCGAGGAGGACAAGGAGCGGCTGCTCACCCTGATGCGGCCGGACGACGCCGCCGACGTACGGCGTCTGATGTCGTACGAGGAGCGGACGGCGGGCGGTCTGATGACGACCGAGCCGATCGTGCTGCGGCCGGACGCCACCGTGGCCGACGCGCTCGCCCGGGTCCGGCAGCAGGACCTGTCCCCGGCGCTCGCCGCCCAGGTGTACGTGTGCCGCTCCCCCGACGAGACGCCGACCGGGAAGTACCTGGGCACCGTGCACTTCCAGCGGCTGCTGCGCGATCCGCCGTTCACCCTGGTCAGCTCAATCGTCGACAGCGATCTGGTGCCGCTGCCCCCGGACACCCCGCTGCCGACCGTGACCAGCTATCTGGCCGCGTACAACCTGGTCTCGGCGCCCGTGGTGGACGAGAGCGGCTCCCTGCTGGGCGCGGTGACGGTGGACGACGTGCTGGACCACCTGCTGCCCGAGGACTGGCGCGAGACCGACTTCCACGGTGAGGGGGGCATCCGCCATGGCCGGTGAGGAGCGGTCGAAGGCCGCGTCGACGGGCGCGTCGGGGCTGATGCGGCCGCCGCGCACCCGGCTCGACCAGCCGAAGGCGCCGGGGCTGAAGCTGCTGCCGGAGTACGACCCGGAGGCGTTCGGCCGGTTCTCGGAGCGGATCGCGCGGTTCCTGGGGACCGGACGGTTCATCGTCTGGATGACGCTGATCATCATCGTCTGGGTGGCGTGGAACGTCTGGGCGCCGAAGGAGCTGCGCTGGGACGAGTACCCGTTCATCTTCCTGACCCTGATGCTCTCGCTCCAGGCGTCGTACGCGGCCCCGCTGATCCTGCTGGCCCAGAACCGGCAGGACGACCGCGACCGGGTCACCCACGAGCAGGACCGCAAGCAGAACGAGCGGTCCATCGCCGACACCGAGTACCTCAGCCGGGAGATCGCGGCGCTGCGGATGGGCCTGGGCGAGGTGGCCACCCGGGACTGGATCCGCTCGGAGCTGCAGGACATGGTGCGGGACATGGAGGAGCGCCGGATCGTGCGCACGTCCGAGAGTGACGAAGGCGACCGCAGAGGTCCTACCCGCCCGTAGGGCCCGGCGCCGTAACATCGTCGGTATGGCTACGGAAGACGCGGTGCTTGAGGCACTGGCGACAGTGAACGACCCGGAGATCCACCGCCCGATCACCGAGCTGGGCATGGTGAAATCGGTCGAGATCGATCCTGACGGTGCAGTCGCTGTCACGGTGTATCTCACGGTCTCCGGCTGCCCGATGCGCGACACGATCACCAGGAACGTGGAAGAGGCCGTCTCCCGGGTGGAGGGCGTCTCCCGGGTCTCGGTCACCCTCGACGTGATGAGCGACGAGCAGCGCAAGGACCTGGCCAGCTCGCTGCGCGGCGGCACGGCCGAGCGCGAGGTGCCCTTCGCCAAGCCCGGCTCGCTGACCCGGGTGTACGCGGTCGCCTCCGGCAAGGGCGGCGTCGGCAAGTCCTCGGTGACGGTCAACCTGGCGGCGGCGATGGCGGCCGACGGGCTGAAGGTCGGTGTCGTGGACGCGGACATCTACGGGCACAGCGTGCCCCGGATGCTCGGCGCGGACGGCAAGCCCACCCAGGTCGAGAACATGATCATGCCGCCGTCCTCGCACGGCGTGAAGGTCATCTCCATCGGCATGTTCACCCCGGGCAACGCGCCCGTGGTGTGGCGCGGCCCGATGCTCCACCGGGCGCTCCAGCAGTTCCTGGCCGATGTGTACTGGGGCGACCTGGACGTCCTGCTGCTGGACCTGCCACCGGGCACCGGTGACATCGCGATCTCCGTGGCGCAGCTCGTGCCGAACGCGGAGATCCTGGTGGTCACGACCCCGCAGCAGGCGGCGGCCGAGGTGGCGGAGCGGGCCGGTTCCATCGCCGTACAGACCCACCAGAAGATCGTCGGCGTCGTGGAGAACATGTCGGGCATGCCGTGCCCGCACTGCGACGAGATGGTCGACGTCTTCGGCTCGGGCGGCGGCGCGCGGGTCGCGGAGGGGCTGACCCGGACGGTCGGCGCCGAGGTGCCGGTGCTGGGCGCGATCCCGATCGACGTACGGCTGCGCGAGGGCGGCGACGAGGGCAAGCCGGTGGTCCTGTCCGACCCGGACTCCCCGGCGGGCAGCGCGCTGCGGGCGATCGCGCGGAAGCTGGGCGGCCGCCAGCGCGGCCTGTCGGGCATGTCACTGGGGATCACCCCGCGCAACAAGTTCTGAGCCCTGCCGCTCCTGAGCGCCGTACGGGCCCGGTCTCCCCGGCCTGTACGGCGCTCACGTGTTTCCGGGCGCTGGCCCTACGCGTAGCTCTCGATGTCCTTGATGACCGAGAACCCCAGCCCGTACGCGCTCATCCCCCGCCCGTACGCCCCGATGTGCACGCCCTCGTGGGCCGACCCGGCGAGCACCCAGCCGAACTCGGACTCGCGGTAGTGGAACTCCACCGGGACCCCGTCCACCGGCAGGGAGAGCGTCGACCAGGGCGCGGAGCCGAGGTCGTCGGCGAGGGTGAACGCCGTCTCGGTCTGCTGGTCCAGCCAGTCGTCGCGCAGGGTGTGGTCCATCTGCGGCGGCCAGGTGTAGGCCAGCAGCCCCGAGCCGGCCAGCCAGGCCGCCGAGGAGACCGTGGTGGCGTCCAGGACGCCCGTACCGTCACCGCTGCGTCTGACGGGGCTCGCGGCGACCGTGATGACGGCCGCGAACCGTTCCTTCTCGGCGGCGGAGCCGTCCGTCTTCACCGACGGCTCGTCACCGTGTCCGGTGGAGCCGTGCTGCACGGTGCCGTCCGCCGCCGTGCCGACCTGCATCAGCCAGCGGGGGCCGGTGAAGGCGTCGTCCAGGCCGTACCAGGGGAACGGCGCCTCCAGATAGCCGTCGACGGTACGCCGCCGGGCCGCCGGTACCTCCTCCGCCGTGACCGTGCCAGGGGCACCGTCCGTATCCACCCGACTCGTCGTCTCCATCTGAGCGGCCGCCTCCTCGATCAGTCCTGATCCGGAGCGGCCCGCCCCCCGCGGGCGTGGGCGTCCTCGCAACCGGACAGATGGAGAATAGCCATACCGTCCGGGCGAGTCGGGATTGACCTGGCGTCAGGTGGCGTCCGCGTCGAACGGCGGACGCTCGGGCTGCGCCTGCTGCGGGGCCTTCTTCAGCAGGTCAGGGGTGGTGTCACTGGTCTTGGTGAGGCTGGGAGCGGTGGTGGTGGCCGGTGCGCCCGCTGCTCCGTCGGCCGCACTGTTGGCGGAATCCGGTGCCGGGGTGCGCCCGTTGACCGCGTCCGTGACGTCGGACAGCTCCTTGCGCAGATCGAAGCTCTCGCGGATCTCCTTCAGCCCCAAGTCGTCGTTGCCGTCCATGAGCTGCTTGCGAACGAACGTCTTGGGGTTGAGGTCCTCGAACTCGAAGTCCTTGAACTGCGGGCCCAGCTCCGTACGGATGTCTTCCTTGGCGCTGTCCGAGAACTCCCGGATCTTGCGGATGGTGCGCGTCAGGTCCTGGATGAGCTTGGGCAGCTTGTCGGGGCCGAAGACCAGCACGGCCAGGACACCGATGGTCAGCAGCTCCAGTGCGCCTATGTCATTGAACACCTAGCTGCTCCTCGTGTTCTCCGCGTGTTCTCCGCCTGAAACCGACATTCCCGGCAGGCTGGGGGTGCCCGGGCCGCTCAACGGTACCTGGCCGACCTGTCCGGGCGGTACCTCGCCATGGCGCTCACGTGCCGCTCGACGAGCCGAGCGTCAACGTGATGGTCAGCTCCTCGCCACCCCGGGTGAGCCGCAGCTCCAGCCGGTCGCCCGGCCGGTGGGCGCGGATCTTGACGATCAGCTCCTCCCCGCTGTGCACCCGCTGGCCCTGGACGGCGGTGATCACGTCGCCGGATCTGATGCCCGCCTTGGCGGCGGGGCCGTCCTTGGTGACCGCGGGGCCGTCGTCGGCGCCCTTCGTGCCGACCTTGGCGCCGTCGCCGGTGAACTTCATGTCCAGCGTGACGCCGATCACGGGGTGGGTCGCCCGGCCGGTGTTGATCAGCTCCTCGGCGACGCGCTTGCCCTGGTTGATCGGTATCGCGAAGCCGAGGCCGATGGAACCGGACTGGCCGCCGCGCTCGGGGCCCTTGCCGCTGTCGGCGGCGCGGATGGCGCTGTTGATGCCGATGACATGGGCCTGGGTGTCGACGAGCGGGCCGCCGGAGTTGCCCGGGTTGATCGGGGCGTCGGTCTGGAGGGCGTCGACATAGCTGATGTCGCTGCCGTCGCCCTTCTCGCCGCCCGCGGTGATGGGGCGCTGCTTGGCGCTGATGATGCCCGAGGTGACCGTGTTGGAGAGGTCGAAGGGGGCGCCGATGGCCACCACCGGGTCGCCCACCTGGACGTTGTCGGAGTTGCCGAGCGGCAGGGGCTTGAGGCCGGAGACCCCGCGGACCCTGACGACGGCGAGGTCGTAGCCGCTGTCCTTGCCGACCAGCTCGGCGGTGGCCGTCTCGCCGCTGCTGAACGTCACGGTGATGTCGCCGGTGGTCCCGGCCGGGGCGACGACGTGGTTGTTGGTGAGGATGTGGCCCCGGTTGTCGAGGACGAACCCGGTGCCGGTGCCGGACTCGGCGGTGCCGCTGACGTGCAGGGTGACCACGCTGGGCAGGGCGCTGGCGGCGATGCCCGCGACGCTCTCGGGGGCCCGGTCGGTGGTCGTGCGGCTCGCCTGGGGCAGCTCGACGGTGGTCAGGCCGCCGTTGCGCTCGATGTAGGCGCCGACCCCGCCGCCGATGCCGCTGGCGACCAGGGTGAGCAGCAGCACCCCGGCGAAGGCCCCACCCCGCCGGTTCTTCCGCCGCCCCGGCTCGGTCCCGGCGGGCGGCCCCAGCTGCGTCAACGGCTGCCCGGGCGCCGCCCAGGGGTCGTACTGCCCCCACTGCGCGGGCACGGGGGCGGGGGCGGGCTGTTGCTGTAGGGCGGTGGGGTGTTGCTGCGACTGCGGCTGTACGGGGGCGGGGTGAGGCTGTACGGGAGCGGGTCCGCCCTGTACGCCGGTGGGCGGCGGCACCGGGGAGGGGTGCTGCGGCGACGGGGCCGCTGCCTGCGGGGGCACGGGGGTGCCGTGGGCCGGGGTCGGCCGCTGCACCGGCGGCGCGGGGGCCCAGGGGCCGGGGTCCCCGTACGGCGGGGTGCTGTAGGCGTCGGGCTCGTGCAGCGGGGCCCCGGACGGGCGGGGCCGGTGCGACGCCTGGCCCGCGCCGGGCGGGGCGGCGTCGGCGGGTGCGGCCGGGTGGTCGGGGGCGGAGGCCGTCGGGTGGCTGGGATCTGCCCCCGAGCCCGGGGCGGCGGGGTCGCCCGCGCCGGGCGGGGCCGGGGGCGTGTCCTCGCCCAGGGCCCGGCTCTCCGGCTCGGCGCGGCCGGGCCGCCCCGTCGTGGGACGGCTCCACCACTTCGCCTGGGGCCCGGTGGGCTTCCCGTCGTCCATGCTCTCTCCGCAACTGGCCTCTGCACGCCCCACAGAGGCGTCCCTCCCCGGAATTCAACCAGGTTTGCGAATCTCCCCGCAGGGCCCCTTACGGGATCGGCCGGGGAACGGGTGCGGATCGGCCAGGGATCGGCCGGGGGACGGCCGATCCCGGTCAGCGGCGGGGTGGCAGCGGGCTCGCCAGGTCGTTGGCCGGGGCCGGACGGGTCTCCGGGGCCGAGGAGACCGGCGGGGCGCTCGCCTTCGCCGTCGATCCGCCGCCCAGCACCGCCGCGAGCAGCGGGGTGGAGCCACCGGTCGGACGTATGAGCGGGGGCACGGACACGTTCAGCACGGGGAACGTGAAGGGGTGCCCGCCCAGGGGGGAGGAGAGGAGCGGCGGGGCCGTCGTCTGCGCCCGTGGGAGCAGGGGCGGCTTCGCCGTTGGGGCGACGGACGCCGGGGGCGGGGTGAGCACGGGCGCGGGCCGGTGCGAGCCGGTCGACGAGATGTCGGCCGCCGACCGGTTGACGGCGAGGCGGTCGCCGCCGACCGACTGGCTGCCGCCGCGACGGCTCACGGCCTCGTTCGAGCCTCCGGCGCGGGTCTCCGCGCCGAGCGGGGTCACACTGCTACCGCTGCCCTCGGCGCGCAGGAGGGGATCCTGGGCGGAGTCCAGCGGCAGGGTGCCGCCGAGCGCGATGGCCGCCAGGGAGACGGCACCGGCCGCCGCGAAGGCGAAGCGCCGGCCGCGCCAGGGCGAACGCTCGGCGTCCCGGGCCATGTCGTGTATGCGGAAGGCGGAGCGGGAGCCACCGGGCAGGACGGCGGTGGAGCCGTGGGCGGCGGGGAGATACCCGAAGTCGGCCGGCGCGGAGGGGCGCACGGCGTCGCGGCGGGTGGAGCCGGAGGACCGCAGCGGGGGGAAGAACTCGTCGGCGAACGGACCGCCGGAGCCGAAGGGGCGGCCGGGGCCGGTGTCGTCGCCTCCAGGACCGCCGGGAAGGCCCTGGAGGCGGGCCAGGAACCCCTCGGAGGGCGAGGGTGCGGCGGACATGGCGAAGGCGCTCTTGAGGCGGCGCTGGGCGTCGGCCTCGACCTTGCACCGGGCGCAGGTCGCCAGATGGGCGAGGACCCGCTCACGGGCGTCATGATTCAGCTCGCCGTCGACCAGCGCGGCGAGCCGGTCCCCCAGATGCGCTTCCGCAGGGGTGGGACCGGTCGGACCTGTGCCACTCACGCCGTTCCGCCCTCCCCTGCCAGGACCGCGTCCGCCAGGGACCGCTGCTCGGCGCGGGCTTCGGGCGAACGGTGCTTGAGCGCCTTGCGCAGATGCGAACGGCCTCGGTGGATACGGCTGCGCACGGTGCCGAGCTTCACGCCGAGGGTGGCGGCGATCTCCTCGTAGCTGAGGCCCTCGATGTCGCAGAGGACGACCGCGGCCCGGAACTCGGGCGCGAGGGTGTCCAGCGCCTGCTGCACATCGGCGTCGAAGTGGGTGTCGTTGAAGACCTGCTGCGGGGACGGCTCCCGGCTGGGCAGCCGCTCGGCCGCGTCGTCACCGAGCGAGTCGAAGCGGATGCGCTGCTTCCGGCGGACCATGTCCAGGAAGAGATTGGTGGTGATGCGGTGCAGCCACCCCTCGAACGTGCCGGGGGTGTACGTCGACAGCGAGCGGAAGACACGGACGAAGACCTCCTGCGTGAGGTCCTCGGCGTCGTGCTGGTTCCCCGTCAGCCGGTAGGCAAGGCGGTACACGCGACCGCTGTGCGTGCTGACGATCTCTTCCCATGAGGGCGGGGTCCACGCCTGGGCATCCGCATCGGAGGCGAAGGTCGCGGTCGGTGCGGATACTTCGGAAGAACGGTCAGCAATGTTGGTCACGGATTTCGGCTCACCGGCCGACCTGAGAAGGCGCCGCAGCACCCCGCCCCGATCCACAGGCGCAGCCGCACCTCCCCTATCGGCTCTGGTGGTGTCCAGTGGAGCCCCTACCATAGCCACCTCGCCCGTTAGCTCCGGATAAGCCTTTTCCCTGCTGGGGCCGGGCGTCGCCCGGAACTTCACCGCAGCTCACCGGTCCGATCCGCGGGCCGGGACGCTGCGCTCTCCCCACTCCTTGCACAACGCCCGGTCCCATCTGCGGGTTCCCGGGTCCAGCGGATACAGTCACCGTTGCGCCAACTACGGGGACAGGAGAGGGTCATTACCGCCAACCGGCAGACGAGCTTCGTCCTCGCCGACTCCTTCGTCGCCGAGGACGAAGCTCTGCACCGGGCCCGGGAGCGGGCCCGTGAGCTGGGGATCCGCTCGGTGTCGCCCGGCACCGGCGCCGCGCTGCGCCTGCTGGCCGGTGCCTCGGACGCCAAGGCGGTGGCGGAGATCGGTACGGGCACGGGCGTGTCCGGCATCTATCTGCTGCACGGGATGCGGCCCGACGGCGTGCTGACCACGGTGGACCCGGAGCCCGAGCGCCAGCAGTTCGCCCGGGAGGCGTTCCGCGAGGCGGGCTTCGCCTCCAACCGGGCCCGTTTCATCCCCGGCCGGGCGCTGGACGTCCTGCCCCGGCTCGCGGACGGCGGTTACGACCTCGTCTTCTGCGACGGCGACCGGCTGGAGAGCCTCGACTGCCTCGCTGAATCGTTGCGCCTGCTGCGCCCCGGTGGCCTGGTCTGCTTCGAGGGCGTCTTCGCCGACGGCCGTACGGTCGACTCCGCCGCCCAGCCGGCCGAGGTGCTGCGGCTGCGGGAGCTGCTGCGTGCGGTCCGCGACAGCCAGGAGCTGATGCCGACGCTGCTGCCGGTGGGCGACGGGCTGCTCTGCGCGGTCCGGCGCGGCTGACCGCCGGACATCTTCCGCCGCGAAAATCTTCCGCCGCGAACGCACCCTGTGGTGAACGCACCGCTGCCCGGTACGGAGACCGTACCGGGCAGCGGTGGAAGGTGATGGGCGTTACGCGTCAGCCGACGACCTTCTTCAGTGCGTCGCCGAGGGCATCGGCCTCGTCCGGAGTCAGCTCGACAACAAGCCGACCGCCGCCTTCGAGCGGAACGCGCATGACGATGCCCCGCCCCTCCTTTGTCACCTCGAGCGGGCCGTCGCCCGTCCGCGGCTTCATGGCCGCCATGCTCGTTCCCCTTCCTGAAACCAGCTCATCGCAACCGGCGGCCCCATGACAGGCGCTGCCTCACCGGCATCGAACACATTGCTTCTTCACCATTATCCCGCATCAACGACCCCGATGACCAACATCGCTCTGCATCGCTTGCGCAACGCGCTCTCTCAAAACCACCCAATTCGGGGATCCGGCTGCGATACTTCGCCGCCCCGGGGCCCCGAGCGGGAGCCAATTGTTAGACGCAGGTCACATCTGCGGCCCGTCCCCCGTCGGCCATGCTTGCCTGCAGGGGCAACGATGCCCGAGCAGCGAGGGGATGGACCGCAATGGCCGACGAGCAGGCGAACACCGTGCTGTACGACGTGAGCGAGGGGCTCGCGACGATCACGCTCAACCGCCCGGACGCGATGAACGCGCTGAACACGGCGGCGAAGGTCGCGCTCCGGGACGCGCTCCTGGAGGCGTCGGCGGACCCCGCGGTACGGGCGGTGCTGCTCACGGCCACCGGGCGCGCCTTCTGTGTCGGGCAGGACCTCAAGGAGCACGTCGCCACGCTGGCGGCGACCCGCGAGGCGGGCGACGGGAACGCGCTGAGCACCGTGCGGGAGCACTACAACCCGATCGTGCGGGCCATCACGGAGATGCCGAAGCCGGTCGTCGCCGGGGTGAACGGGGTCGCGGCCGGGGCCGGGTTCGGTTTCGCCCTGGCGGCCGACTACCGGGTGGTCGCGGACACCGCCTCCTTCAACACCTCGTTCGCCGGGGTCGCGCTGACCGCCGACTCGGGCGTGTCCTGGACCCTGCCCCGGCTGATCGGGCAGACCCGCGCGGCGGACCTGCTGTTCTTCCCCCGGTCGATCTCCGCCCAGGACGCGCTGGAGCTGGGCCTCGTCAACCGCGTGGTCCCCGCCGCCGAGCTGGCCGACCGGGCGGCGGAGGTGGCCCGCACCCTGGCCGCCGGGCCCACGGTGGCGTACGCGGGGCTGAAGGCGTCCATGGCCTACGGCGCCGGGCACACGCTGGCCGAGGCGCTGGAGAAGGAGGACGACCTCCAGACCCGGGCGGGCGCGTCGCAGGACCACACCATCGCGGTGGAGGCGTTCCTGAAGAAGGAGAAGCCGGTCTACCTGGGGAAGTAGCCGCTCACCCGGCCGGGGAGCGGCCGGTCACCCCGGCCGGGGAGGCCGCTCCTCACCCGGCCGCCGCGCCGCCGCCCCGGGCCACACACTCCGCGAGGTGGTCGTCGACCAGGCCGCAGGCCTGCATCAGGGCGTAGGCGGTGGTGGGGCCGACGAAGCGGATCGAGCGCTTCTTCAGCTCCTTGGCGAGCGCGGTGGACTCCGGGGTGATGGCGGGGACGTCCCCGAGCCCGCGCGGGGCGGGGCGGCCGGCGGGGTCGGGGGCGTACGACCAGATCAGCTCGTCCAGCTCCCCGGCCCGCCAGCCGGCCAGCACCTTCGCGTTGGCGAGGGTGGCGTCGACCTTGGCCCTGTTGCGGATGATGCCCGGGTCGGCGAGGAGCCGCTCCCGGTCGGTGCCGGTGAACTTCGCGACCTCGGCGATCCGGAATCCGGCGAAGGCCGTACGGAAGGTCTCGCGGCGGCGCAGGATCGTCAGCCAGGACAGGCCGGACTGGAACGCCTCCAGGCAGAGCCGCTCGAACAGGGCGTCGTCCCCGTGGACCGGGCGGCCCCACTCGGTGTCGTGGTAGGCGAGGTAGTCGTCGGTGGCGAGGCCCCAGGGGCAGCGCAGCCGCCCGTCCGGGGCGGCCACGGCTCCGCCGTCGCTCATCGTCCGGCCTCCTCGCCGCGGTCCGCCGGTGCCGCGCCCCGGTCGCCCGGCTCGGCGGGCCGGTTTTCGCCCGGCTGCTTGAACAGATCGGTGCCCGTGCTCACCGCGGCCGCCTGCGCCCCGGCCAGGGCGGACTCCAGCTCCGCGATCCGGGCGTCCCGCTCGGCCAGCTCGGCGCCGAGCCGGGAGAGCGCCTCGTCCACATCCGCCATCCGGTAGCCCCGGGCGGCCATGGGCAGGCGCAGCGCCTCCACGTCCGCCCGGCCGACCGGGCGGCTCGCGGGCAGGGGGTCGGTGAACCGCTCGGGCTCCACATCCTGGAGCACGGCGCTCCCGCCACCGCCGACCACCGCGAGGGTGACCGCCGTGACGACCACGACCATCGTGAGCAGCAAGAACCAGAACACGCGCATCTCCCCGGGAGCAAGGACCTCGTCCGGCTCCGATCGTGCCATGCGGGACTGACAGATCGGGCCGACCACGGAAGGCCTTAGGGTCGCAGACGAGCCAACCGCGGGTCAGCGGCGGGCTGCCGCGGGCTAGCTGAGGAGGAAGAACGGGATGCGGAGCGGTGCACTCAGGCTGGGGCGGCGGGAGTTCGGACCGCACGAGCCGGTGATCATGGCGATCGTGAACCGGACCCCGGACTCCTTCTACGACCAGGGCGCCACGTTCCAAGACGAACCGGCGCTCGCCCGGGTCGAGCAGGCGGTGGCCGAGGGCGCCGCGATCATCGACATCGGCGGGGTGAAGGCCGGGCCCGGCGAGGAGGTGAGCGCCGAGGAGGAGGCGCGCCGCACGGTGGGGTTCGTGGCCGAGGTCCGCCGCCGCCACCCGGACGTGGTGATCAGCGTGGACACCTGGCGCCACGATGTGGGCGAGGCGGTCTGCGAGGCCGGGGCGGATGTGCTGAACGACGCGTGGGGCGGGGTCGACCCCAGGCTCGCGGAGGTGGCCGCGCGGTACGGGGCGGGGCTGGTCTGCACGCACGCGGGGGGCGCGGAGCCGCGCACCCGGCCGCACCGGATCACGTACGACGACGTCATGGCGGACATCCTGCGCGTGACGGTGGGCCTTGCGGAGCGGGCGGTCCGGCTCGGGGTGCGGCCGGACGGGATCATGATCGATCCCGGGCACGACTTCGGGAAGAACACCCGGCACTCCCTGGAGGCGACGCGCCGTCTGGAGGAGATGGCGGAGACGGGGTGGCCGGTGCTGGTCTCCCTGTCCAACAAGGACTTCGTGGGCGAGACGCTGGACCGGCCGGTGAAGGAGCGGGTGATCGGGACGCTGGCGACGACCGCGGTGTCGGCGTGGCTGGGGGCGCGGGTGTACCGGGTGCACGAGGTGGCGGAGACGCGGCAGGTGCTGGACATGGTGGCGTCGATCGCGGGGCACCGGGAGCCGGCGGTGGCGCGGAGGGGGCTGGCGTAGTTCCCTGCCGCCTGCCCGGCGGGCGGGGCCGGGGGCGCTGCCCCTGGGCCCCGCCCCTCAAGCGCCGGAGGGGCTGAGTCCGGCCGGACCGGCCTGCCCGGCCGGAAAGGATGTCCTCAAGCGCCGGACGGGCTTGATCGTGCCGGCCAGGCCGAAAAGGGTCCGGCCCCGGGCGAGCTTGATGTGGCCGGACGGCTGGAAGGCCTACCGTCCGACCTCCTTCGTCACCAGCGCCACCGCCTCCTCCACGTCGTCCGTCACGTGGAACAGCAGCAGGTCCTTGTCCGAGGCCTTGCCCTGGCCCACCACCGTGTCGCGGAGCCAGTCGACCAGGCCGCCCCAGTAGGCGGTACCGAAGAGGACGATCGGGAAGCGGGTGACCTTGCCGGTCTGGACGAGGGTGAGGGCCTCGAAGAGCTCGTCCAGGGTGCCGAGGCCGCCGGGCAGGACCACGAAGCCCTGCGCGTACTTCACGAACATCGTCTTGCGGACGAAGAAGTAGCGGAAGTTGACGCCGATGTCGACGTGCGGGTTCAGCCCGGACTCGAAGGGCAGCTCGATGCCGAGGCCGACCGAGACCCCCTTCGCCTCCCGGGCCCCCTTGTTGGCGGCCTCCATGGCGCCCGGACCGCCGCCCGTGATCACCGCGAAGCCCGCGTCGACCAGGGCCTTGCCGATCGCCACCCCGGCCTCGTACTCCGCCGATCCGGCCGGGGTGCGGGCCGAGCCGAAGACGCTGATCGCGCTCGGCAGCTCGGCCAGCGCGCCGAAGCCCTCGACGAACTCCGACTGGATGCGCATCACCCGCCACGGGTCGGTGTGCACCCACTCGGAGTCGCCCTCGGAGTCCAGCAGCCGCTGATCGGTCGTGCCGGGCTGGACCTGCTCCCTGCGGCGCAGTACCGGACCCAGCCACTGTTCCTCGGGCGCCACCGCGCCCTCGGGGACCTCCGCACCTTCGGGGATCCGTGCGTCCTCGGCGTTGCCCATGTTCCGCTCCCTCCACCGACCTGGGTCGTTCTGGGTCGGGCTGTGTCGTGCTGCGTCAGGCCAGCGTAGATCGGCGGAGGTTACGTACGGGGGAATGCCGTACGTCGGGCGGTCAGCCGGTCAGCTGCTCAGCCAGGCGCGGAGGCGGTCCTCGCAGTGGGTGATCTTCTCGACCACCACGTGTTCGTCGCGCTTGTGGGCGTACATCGGGTCGCCGGGGCCGTAGTTCACCGCGGGGATGCCGAGGCCGCCGAAGCGGGAGACGTCCGTCCAGCCGAACTTGGGCCGGGCGGTGCCGCCGACCGCCGCCATGAAGGCCTGGGCGGCGGGGTGGGAGAGGCCGGGCATGGCGGCGCCGGAGTGGTCGTCGATGACGATCTCGGCCACTCCGCAGTCCGCGAAGACCTCCCGGACGTGGGCGATGGCCTCCTCCTCGGTGCGGTCGGGGGCGTAGCGGTAGTTGACGACGACGGTGCAGGCGTCCGGGATGACGTTGGTGGCGACGCCGCCCTCGATGCCGACCGCGTTGAGCCCTTCGCGGTACTCCAGGCCGTCGATGACCGGGCGGCGGGGCTCGTACGCCGCCAGCGTGGCCAGGATCGGGGCGGCGGCGTGGATCGCGTTGGACCCCATCCAGCTGCGCGCCGAGTGTGCCCGCTCCCCCGTCGTACGGAGGTGGACGCGGAGCGTGCCCTGGCAGCCGCCCTCGACCTCGCCGTTCGAGGGCTCCAGGAGGACGGCGAAGTCTCCGGCGAGCCAGTCGGGGTGGGCGGTGGCGATGTGGCCGAGGCCGTTGAGGTGGGCGGCGACCTCTTCGTTGTCGTAGAAGATGAAGGTCAGGTCGCGGTTGGGCTCGGGGACCGTCGCGGCGATCCGGAGCTGGACGGCGACCCCGGCCTTCATGTCGGTGGTGCCGCAGCCCCAGAGGATGCCGTTCCCGTCGAGGCGGGAGGGGACGTTGTCGGCGATCGGCACGGTGTCGATGTGCCCGGCGAGGACGACGCGCTCGGCACGGCCGAGGTGCGTGCGGGCGACGACGTTGTTGCCGTGGCGGTCGACGGTCAGATGGGGCAGGCCGCGCAGCGCTGTCTCGATCGCGTCGGCGAGTGCCTTCTCCTCCCCGCTGACCGAGGGGAAGTCGACGAGCCGGGCGGTGAGCGCCGGGCCGTCCAGGGTCAGGTCAAGCGTGCTGTCGGACATGGTCCCGACCCTAGAGGACCGTGCGCCGGGCCCGGCCAGGGGCCCGGAGGGCCGGGGCGTCCGCCCTGGAAGGCCTAGGTGTCCGTACCGGAGGACCGGGGGTGTCCGCCCTGGAGGACCAAGGGAGTCAGCCCCGGAGGGCCAGGGGTGTCCACCCCGGAGGACCTGGGGTGTCCACCCCATAGGACTGGGGTATCGGCCCCGGCCGAACCCTCCAGTACGGTGGGGCCGTGTCCCGGACAGCCAGCCCCGCCCGCCGTCGCCGCAGCCGTCTTCTCCGCTACGCGGCCGCCTTCGCCGTGCTCGCCGCCCTGGGTGGTTATCTGGCCGTTCAGTACGACTCCTCCACCACCGAGTCCGCGCCGCGCTGCGTGGTCCGGGCCCCCGACGGGGACCACACGTACGAGATGAGCCTGCACCAGGCGGCGAACGCGGCGACGATCTCCGCCGTGGGCACCACGCGCGGGATGCCGGAGCGGGCGGTGACGATCGCCATCGCCACCGCGATCCAGGAGTCCACGCTCCGCAACATCGACTACGGGGACCGGGACTCGGTGGGCCTGTTCCAGCAGCGGCCCTCGCAGGGCTGGGGCACCGTGGAGCAGATCATGGACCCGGTCTACTCGGCCGGGGAGTTCTACGACCATCTCGCCGAGGTCCCCGGATACTCCCGGCTCCCGCTGACCGTGGCGGCGCAGCGCGTGCAGCGCAGCGGGTTCCCGCAGGCGTACGCGAAGCACGAGCCGGACGCCGCGCTGCTGGCCGCCGCGCTGACCGGGCGCGAGCCCGCCGCGCTGAACTGCACGCCGTCGAAGAAGACCGGCCAGGGCCCGGGCGACGCGGGGCAGGTGCGGGCCGAGCTGGTGCGCACCTTCGGCAAGGACGTCCTGCCCGCGACGAAGGCCGCCGGCCCCTCGGCCGCCGCCACCGTCTCGGTGCCCGTACCGGCGACGGCCGGAGCACAGGCCGGGGCGGAGGCGGACGGCGCACCGCGGCGCGGCTGGGAGCTGGCGCACTGGGCGGTGGCGCACTCCCAGGAGCTGCGGATCGAGCGCGTGAGCTACGCCGACCGGATCTGGGAGGCCGGTTCCGGCTGGCGGACGGAACGCTCGAAGGAGAAGGAACCGGGCACGGCGGCTGTCGCCATCCGGGTCGCCCAGTAGTTCGGACCATCGCCCGTTCGGACCCTTGGACCGAGCGCTCCACCCCTCCCCGGCCACCTCTCCGGCAGTTCATTCCCACCCCGTCGATTCCCTTGCCGCCCAAGGGAAGTGACGGTTCGTCGAACGACTTCGGAATGGATCGTTTGCCCGGGTTCCTCCACTGCGGATTATCGGACGCATTACTCACTCTTTACCTTCGGCCTCCGCAACTTTCCCTCCCCCACGACCGGTTGTCAGTGCGTCCGGCTCACCGGAACGAACCACATGAATCGTTGACTTCCCGTCGAAGGAGCACCATGTCCCTCCCCCTGACCCGTCGGATCGCTCGTACCGCGCTGCTGATCGCCGCGGGTGCGGCCCCCGTGGTCGGTGCGGCCGGCGCCGCGAGCGCCGCAGAGCTCCCCCGGACCCCGGACCTCGGCGGCCTGACCGCCCTCGACGGTGCCGGCCTCGGCAACACCGTGGACAGCGCCGCCCGCCAGGGCACCCAGGCCGCGAGCGAGACGGGCGGCCGCCTCGTGGGCACCGCCCTGCCGGCCGCGGGCGCCACCGTCGGCAAGACCGCCAGGGTGGCCGCCCCGGCCGTCCAGGAGACCGTCGGCCAGACCGCGGGCAGCGCGGGCGAGGCCCTCGGCGGCGTGACCGACGCCGCGTCCGGTGGCCTGCCGACCGACTCGCTCACCCAGGGCGGCCTGCCCACCGACGCCCTCACCAAGGGCGGCCTGCCGCTGGACGGGCTGCCGATCGGCTGATCCACGGCCACAGCCTCGGCCACGGCCGCGTACACACGTCACGTACGCGGGTACGCAGGTCATGTACGCAGGTACGCGGAGGGGCCCGGGGAGTGCGCACTCCCCGGGCCCCTCCGCGTACCGGTGGTCAGGACAGGCGCTTGACCGCCGCCGCCACCCGCTCGTCGGTCGCGGTGAACGCCACCCGGACGAAGCTCTCGCCCGCCGGTCCGTAGAAGTCGCCGGGCGCCACCAGGATGCCCAGCTGGGCGAGGTACGCCACGGTCTCCCAGCACGGCTCGTCGCGGGTCGCCCAGAGGTAGAGGCTCGCCTCGCTGTGCTCGATCCGGAAGCCGTGCGCCTCCAGGGCGGCGCGCAGGGCCAGGCGCCGGTCGGCGTACCGGGCCCGCTGCTCGGCCACGTGCGTGTCGTCCCCGAGGGCGGCGACGGTGGCCGCCTGGACGGGGGCGGGCGTCATCATCCCGCCGTGCTTGCGGATCAGCAGCAGCTCACCGAGGACCGCCGCGTCGCCCGCGATGAACGCGGCCCGGTAACCGGCCAGGTTGGAGCGCTTGGAGAGCGAGTGGACGGCGACGATCCCCTCGTAGTGGCCGCCGCAGACGTCCGGGTGGAGGACGGAGACCGGCTCGGCCTCCCAGCCCAGCTCCAGGTAGCACTCGTCGCTGAAGACCAGCACCCCGTGCTCGCGCGCCCAGGCGACGATCCGGACCAGCTCGTCCTTGGCCAGCACCCGGCCGGTGGGGTTGGAGGGCGAGTTGAGCCAGAGCAGCTTCAGCCCGGCCGGGTCCAACTCGGTGGGGTCGTCGTAGACGACGGGCTCGGCGCCGCAGAGCCGGGCGCCGACCTCGTACGTCGGGTAGGCGAGGCGCGGGTAGGCGACCCTGTCGCCCGGGCCGAGCCCGAGCTGCGTGGGCAGCCAGGCCACCAGCTCCTTGGAGCCGACGACCGGCAGCACGTTGGCGTGGGTCACGCCGGTCGCGCCGAGCCGCCGCTCCACCCAGCCGGTGAGCGCGTCGCGCAGGGCCTCGGTCCCCCACACCGTCGGATAGCCGGGGCTGTCGGCGGCGGCCACGAGCGCCTGCCGGATCACCTCGGGCACCGGGTCGACCGGCGTGCCGACGGAGAGGTCCACGATGCCGTCCGGGTGGGCCTGGGCCGTGGTCTTGTACGGCGTGAGCCTGTCCCAGGGGAAGACCGGGAGGCGGGAGGAGACTGCGGACACGGGGCGGCTCTGCTTTCTGGGGCTGTTCGGGGACCGGCGGCCGTACGGGGAACGGGCCTCACGGCCGTACGGGGACGCGCCCCGCGGTCGTACGGGGATACGCCGCGGTCCCGTACGGTGACGGGCCGTACGGGACCGGGCTGCGCTCGTGGTGCGGCCGCTTACTGGTTCTGCGGCGGCAGCCCGGCGATGAAGGAGTGGTCGCGCTCGATGAGGCCCAGCTTGGAAGCACCGCCCGGCGAGCCGAGGTCGTCGAAGAACTCGACGTTCGCCTTGTAGTAGTCCTTCCACTCCTCCGGGGTGTCGTCCTCGTAGAAGATGGCCTCGACCGGGCAGACCGGCTCACAGGCTCCGCAGTCGACGCATTCGTCCGGGTGGATGTACAAGGACCGCTGGCCCTCGTAGATGCAGTCGACGGGGCACTCCTCGATGCAGGCCTTGTCCTTCACGTCGACACAAGGCTGCGCGATGACGTAGGTCACGCTGTCGTTCCTCCTCGGTAGGGCGTTGGCTCTCGCGCGGGAGCGCGGCGTCGTCGATGCCCGCACCTAGTATCTCCGTTCTCGGGCACGATCCGAACAGGAGGGGCGGACAGAGCTGTGGAATTCACCATGGGCGGACGGCTGGAAGTCCGCATCACACCGGCTGACGTGGGCAAACGCGTCTCGGTCAGGCGGCGTTCCACGGGGGGCGGCTCCGGCGCGGAGTTCACCGACACGGTCGGCGTTCTCACATCGTGGAACGACGGTGTGGTCGCGATCACACGGAAGAGCGGCGAGTCGGTCCGCATCCTGGAATCGTCCCTGGTCGCGGGCAAGGTCGTGCCCGCGGCCCCGGCCCGCAGGCGGGGCCCGGCCGCCTCCTTCGCGGAGCTGGCCGCCGTCACCGCGCGCGCCTGGCAGCCGGTGGAGAGCGAGCCGCTGGGCGCGTGGCGGCTGCGCGCCGCGGGCGGCTTCACCCGCCGCGCCAACTCCGTGCTGCCGCTCGGGGATCCGGGGCTGCCGCTCGGCGAGGCGTTCGAGCGGATCGAGCAGTGGTACGGGGAGCGGGACCTGCCCCCGTACATCCAGACGGCGACCGGGGCCGAGGGCACGCAGGAGACGCTCTGCGCGGAGCTGGAGCGGCACGGCTGGCGGCGCGAGGTCTCGGCGGAGGTGCGGATCGCCGCGCTGGCGCCGGTCGGTGACCTGGACGCGGACGTGTCGGCGGTGCGGCTGACCCGCGAGCCGGACGCGGCATGGCTCTCCCGCTACCAGCGCTTCTCCACGCCCGGCCCCCAGGTGCTGCGGGTGCTGGGCAGCGGCCCGTCGGTCTGGTTCGCCACGGTGGCGGGCGGGGGCTCCGGCGGAAGTGCGGGTGAGGCCTCCGGCGAGGGCGCGGGCGAGGGCTCCGGTGGCGATGAGCCGCCCGCGGCGATCGGGCGGTGTGTCGTGGACGGGCGGTGGGCCGGGTTCATGGCCGTCGAGGTCGCCCCCGAGCACCGGCGGCGCGGGCTGGCCACGGCGGTGATGGCGGCGCTGGCCCGCCGGGCCCTGGACGAAGGCGCATCGGCGGCCTGGCTCCAGGTGGAGGAGGACAATGAAGGGGCGCGGGCGCTGTACGACGGCATGGGCTTCGCCCCGCACCACCGGTACCACCACTTCCGGCCCGCGTAGCGGAGAGCGTGGGCGGGGCGGCAGGGGCGACGGGTCCGACGGGACCGCTACGGAGGGCGGGGCCGCAGGGCGGCCTCAGCGGTGGGGCAGCCCTCAGCGGCAGGGCGGTCCGCAGAGGTACGGCAGCAAGGACGAGCAGGGGCATGGGTCGCATATGAGCGCGCAGGATTCCGGTACGGCCGAGCGGCGGCGGCAGTTCGCCGAGGAGGCCCGGTCCGAGCGGCCGGATCTCGCCCTGCTCTGTCTGCTGCTGGGCGCGGAGGCGGGCCCGGTCGGCCCGGAGGAGCCGCGTCCGCTCCGGCCGGGGGACGTCTCCCCCGACCCGTACGGGATCGACGCGGCCCAGATCGAACTGGACCGGCTCGCCGGGCTGCTGCCCCACGGCATCCGCACCCCCGCCGGCTGGGCCACGGCCCTGGCCGAACTGCTCGGTGGGCGGCACGAGTTCGGCGGCTCAGCGGCGGACTACCAGCGGTTGGAGTCCTCGCTTCTCCAGCAGGTGCTGCGCCGCCGCCGGGGGCTGCCGATCCTGCTCTCCGTGGTCTGGATCGAGGTCGCCCGGCGGGCCGGCGCCCCGGTGTACGGGGTGGCGCTGCCCGGCCACTTCGTCGTCGGCTTCGGGGACCCGGAACAGCCGGTGCTGGTCGACCCGTTCGCCGGAGGCGCGCCGCTGACCGGCGAGGACGCCGGGCTGTTCGTGGCCGGGGCGACGGGGGCCAGGCTGGAGCCGTCCATGCTGGCACCGGCCCGGCCGCTGGAGATCGTGCTGCGCATCCTGAACAACATCAGGGCCTGGGCCGCCGCCCGCCCCGAGCGCACGGACGTCTCCCTCTGGGCGGTGGACCTCTCGCTGCTGCTGCCCTCGCACCCGGCCCGGCTGCGCTACGAGCGGGCCCAGCTCCTGGTCCAGCGCGGGGAGTTCCAGCGCGGGGCGGCGGAGATGGAGGAGTACGCGGAGGTGCTCGACGCCATCGAGCCGACGACGGCCGAGACGGTCCGGCACAAGGCCCAGGCGGCCCGGGCGCTGCTGAACTGAGCGGGGCCCGGCGAGGTGAACCGAGCGGGCCCGGTGCACAGCGCATGGGCCGGTGAACCGAGCGTGGCCCGGCCGGATTTCGGTGCGGATTGCGGCCGGAAAGGTATACCCCGGCCTGCCCTCATCGGTCGGATTCAGCCGCTCCACCACCCCGTGCGCTCCCGCTGTACATCCGAACGCCCCCATCCGCGCCCATCAGGCACGGGAATCCGCCAATTCGTCGGCGCGGCCGAATGCTCATGCGCTCCACTGGAGACCCGTCACCCGACGCGCACACGCCATCGCATTCTGCGATACGTCTGTAGTGCGCGCGCCAGGAGAGAAATGCCGAGGGCAGCTTGATGACAACCGTTCTGCTGGTCCACACCGTGCCTCTGTGGCGCGCTTCGCTGGCCTCCCTGCTCGGCGCGGGGCAGGGAATAGAGGTGACGACCGCCGACCGGGAGGCGATACGCCCGGCACTGGCGGGCTCGGGACCGGCACCGGATGTGATCCTCACCGACCTGGACTGTCCGGACTCCCTGGACCTGCTGGAGGAGGTCCGGTCGCTGGCCGAACCGCACGGCCGGGGCTGTCCGTTGGCGGTCCTCACCCGCAGCGACCGGCCGCGGGGGCTGCGCCGGGCCTACGAGGCGGGCGCCCGCGGCTATATCGACAAGTACCGGCTGGTGGACGATCTCTCCGAGGTCATGCACAAACTGGCCGACGGCGGGCGGCATATCGACGAGTCACTTGCCTTCAGCCTGTTACACGTGGCCGACATGCCCTTATCCCCCCGGGAATTGAGCGTGCTCTCCCTGGCCGAGAGCGGGGAAACCGTCACGGGTATCGCGGGGCGGCTGCATCTCACCCAGGGGACGGTCCGCAATTACCTCGCCGCCGCCATTCGGAAGTCCGGCGCGCGCAATCGGGTGGACGCCATCAGACGGGCGAAGGAGGCGGGGTGGATCTGACTCCGCCGCCGTGGACCACGTCGTTCGACGACCCGTTCGAACGGCCGTTCTCGCGGAGCGACCCGCTCGACCGGCCGTGGTCACGGAGCGGCTCGTCCGGTTCCCAGAGGCCGGCCAGGTCCCGGTAGAGCGCCGAGGTGCGCAGCAGCTCCGCCGAGGTGCCGCAGCGGGTGCGGGGGCCGTCCATCACCAGGATCCGGTCGGCGCGGTGGGCGGAGCTGAGGCGGTGGGCGACGACCACCAGGGCGCTGGGCAGCGCGGCGAAGGCCAGTTCGGCACGGGTCTCGGCCGCCGGGTCGAGCCGGCTGGTGGCCTCGTCCAGCACGATGAGCGGCGGGGCCGCCAGATGGGCCCGGCCGAGGGCGACGAGCTGGCGTTCCCCCTGGGAGAGCCGGTCCGGTTCGACGAGGGCGTCCAGCGAGCCGAGCCGGGTGAGCAGGGGGTCCAGGCCGAGCGCGGCGACGGTGGCGGCCAGCTCCCGGTCGGTCGCGTCGGGGCGCAGATACCGGAGGTTGTCCCGCAGTGAACCGGTGAACACGTACGCGTGCTGGGGCAGCAGAACCCGTACGGAGGTGGCGTCGGCCGCCCGCACCGGCCGCCCGAGCCACCGCACGGAGCCCGCACCGGGCGTCTCCACCCCGGCCAGGACGGCGGCGAGCGTGGACTTGCCACTGCCGCTCGGCCCGACGACGGCCAGGTGCTCGCCGGGGGCGACGGTGAGCGAGAGCCGGTCCAGGACGGGGTGCGCGGCGGGCCCGTAGGCGAAGGTGACGGCGTCCAGTTCGGCGACGGGGGCGCCGCGCGGTGGGGGCGCGCCCCGGTCGTGACCGTCGTGCCCCTGAACCCGACCGTGCCCGTCGTCTCCGTCCTCGGCCGGGGGCGGCGGCGCGTCCGTGAACCGGTCCAGGACCACCAGCAGCCGGCCGCCGACCGTGGAGAGCATGGTCATCAGCGCCTGGACCGCCGGGGCCAGCGCCTGGGTGAGGTACGTGAGCGCGCCGACGAGCGCACCGGGCGTGAGGCCGTTGCGGAGCAGCCAGGGGGCGCCGAGGAGCAGGAGCAGGGGCGGGAAGCGCCCGCAGACCGCCAGGGCCACCACCCGTACGCCGGACCAGCGGGCCAGTGAACGGGCCGCGCGGACCTGGGCGTCGGCCAGTTCCCGGGACTCCGTCACCGTGCGGTCGGCGGCCCCCGCGGCGGCGATGTCCCGCAGGTCGGCGGCGGTCCGGCCCGCGTGGGCGGCGTACGCCTCGTCGGCGGTGAGGTAGTCGCGCTGGCGGGCGGCCATCGGCACCAGGGTGGCCAGGAAGAGGGCGGCGCCCAGGACGAGCGGGGGCAGCACGAGGAGCAGGAGCCTCGGCTCCAGGGCCAGCAGGCCTGCCACCGCTCCGGCCACCGTGAACACGAACGACCGGAGCGTCAGGACGAGTCCGGCCCAGCCGTCCCGGGCGATCTCGCTCTGGTGGGTGACCTGGGAGAGGGAGCGGGCGGTGGTGCCGGTCGGGTGCGCGAGGGCGCCGACGAGCGCGCGGGAGACCGCGCGCCGCACGAGTCCGTCGCGCAGCGGCTCCACCAGGTCCGCGAGCCGTCCGAAGACCCCGCGGGTGGCGAGCTGGGCGGGGAGCACGGCCACGGCGGCGACGGCCAGCCAGAGGAGACCGGTGAGCGGACGCCCGGCGAGGAAGCCGTGGTCCAGCGCCCGGGCGACGCCGTAGCCGCCCAGAAAGGTCTGGACGAACTCCAGCAGGGACCAGCCGGCCAGCCGCAGGACGGTTCCGGTGCGGGCTCGGAGGAAGGGACGGGCGTCGCGGGTGACCCGGGTGAGGGGGCCGGAGCGACGGGCCGTTCGGGGTGCTTTCACCGGGCCTCCACTTCCGTACGGGCCCGTGGAAGCGCCCCGTCCGCCCCCGCCCCCGGCCCTTCGTCCGCCTCCGCCGTCTCCTCCGCCTCGCCCGTCTCCGTACGGAACACCGCCCGGTACTCCGGATCGGCCCACAGCTCCTCGTGCGGGCCCGTCGCCCGGACGCGGCCGTCCTCCAGCCAGAGGACCCGGTCGGCGCGGGCGGCAGAGGAGAGGCGGTGGGCCACGATCACCCGGGTGCAGCGCCCGGCCCGCTCGTCGAGGGCGCGGCGGACGTGGTGTTCGGTGACGGTGTCGAGGCCGGAGAGGGCGTCGTCCAGGATCAGCAGCCGGCCGGGGTGGGCGAACGCGCGGGCCAGTCCCAGCCGTTGGCGTTCGCCGCCGGAGAGCGGGGCGTCGGTGAGCGGGGTGGCGTAGCCGTACGGGAGGAGCCCGACGAACCCGTCCGCGCGGGCGGCGCGGGCCCCCTCCCGTACCGCGGCGGGCCCGGCGGTCCACGGCCCGAAGGCGATCGTGTCCTCGACCGTGGTGCCGGGCAGGGCCGGGCGGGCGAAGGCGTAGGCGATCTCGGGGCGCAGAAGGGCGGGGTCCATGGCGGTCAGGGGGACGCCGTCGAGGAGCACGGTTCCGGTGTCCGGGTCGAGCAGCCGTCCGACGACCGCCGCGAAGACCGACTTGCCGGAGCCCGAGCGGCCGACGACGGCGAGGGAGGTGCCGCCGGGGACGGTGAGATGGACACCGGTGAGCAGCGGCTTCCGGTCCGGTTCGCCGTTGAGCAGTGGTTCCCCGTCCTGGTTTCCGTCCTGCTTGCCTTCCTGGTTCCCGTCCTGCTTTCCGTCCTGGACGACCCCGACGTCCCGGAGTTCGAGGTGGCCCGGGCCGCCGGGGAGCGGGCCCAGCCCCTCGTGCGGCAGCGGGTCCAGGGTGAGCAGCGGGTCCAGGGTGCGGGCGGCGGCGCGGCTGCGGGCGAGGGCGCCGAGCGCTCCGGTGAGGGAGCCGATGCCGACGGCGAGGGCCGCGTACCGGGAGGCGGCGACGAGGTCCCCGACGCCGATCGCGCCCGCGTGGAGCCGGAGGCCGCAGACCGCGAGGACCAGCAGCATGAGGAGGGGCAGCAGCAGGGCGCTCTGGCCGGCGGCCCGCCCGTACACGGCCCAGGTGCGTCGGCCGTGGGCCGCCAGGGTGGTGAGCGGTTCGAGGATGCGGCGGTACTCGCGGGCTCCGGTGCGGGCGGCGCGGATGGTGTCGGCGCCGTCGAGGGCCTCGGTGAGGCGGTGGGCGATGACGGACTGGGCGCGCTGGTAGTCGGCCCCGGCGTCGGCGGTGCGGCGGGTGAAGGTGTGCAGGAGGGCGACGAGGAGGGGGGCGCCGAGAAGGAAGGCGGCGGCCGTCCAGGGGTCGATGACGAAGAGGCCGACGATCGCGCCGAGCGGGAGCAGCACGCCCGCGACGGCCCCGGCGGCGGTGACGGGCGCGGTCGCCGCGTCGGCGGTGCGGGCGGTGAGCCGGGCGGTGAGGTCCCCGGTGGGTACGGCGAGGGCGCGGCGGGGTTCGGCGGCCAGGACCCGGGCGGTGGTGCGGGTGCGCAGGTGCGCGGTGAGCCGGGCGCCGGTGCTGGTGGTGAGGACGGCGGCGCCCGCGTCGAACCCGGTCTCGGCCAGGGTCAGTACGGCGCAGAGCAGCAGCCCGGCCCAGGGCACGGGCCCGCCGTCGACGAGCCGGTCGACGGTGTGGCCGAGGGCGGCGGGCAGGGCGAGGGCGGCGAGCGCCCCGCCGGTGGAGCAGAGGAAGAGCGCGAGGAGGGCGCCCGGGTGGCGCTGGGCGAGCCGGCGTGCGCCGGAGGGCGCCGGAGGACGGGGACGGAGGCGGAGGCGGGGTTTCGGCCGCACGTGGTCTCCCTTTCCGGACCCGTGTCGATCGGTACGTGCGCGTGGACAGACGTACGCCGCCGGTCCCGGGCGGACGAACCGCTCGGGACCGGCGGACGGGCCGCCCGGCCCGCCGGTGGGGTCACCGGCGGAGCGGGCGGCGAGGCGTCACGGGGTGCAGAGGACCACGCTCAGCGAGCTGTACTCGCAGACCAGCAGCGAGACCTGGCTGCCCGTGGCGAGCTCGCCGAAGTTCTCCTCGGCCGGGGTCTCCATCGCCTGAAGGTCCAGAAGCGCCATGATGGTGTTTCCTTTCTGGGACGGTAACCGGAACCCGTTGCTCCGGCTGTGTGTTGAGCGGTGGTGGTGCTACGACCCCTGAAGGAGCCGGTCCGTGGGGCCGCTCGCGCGGCCGGGTCGCGCCACCGGTGGAGCGGAGGCGGCGAGGAAGGGAAGCGTGGTGGCCGGGCCCGGTGGGGCGCCCGGGGTGGTGCCGAGGGCGGCGCCCAGGGCGAGCAGGCAGCCGGCGGTCCCGGTGGCCAGGTCCATCGACAGCCGCATCAACTGCTCGCCGGGGAAGGCGAGTCCGCCTCCGTACGTGAGGGCGTGACCGGCGAGCAGGCGGGTGTGGAGGCGGACGGCCCGCTCCCGGGTCTCCGCGTCGCACAGGGGTGTGGCCGCCAGGTGCATGAGGAGCCCGGCCGAGCCGCGCAGCAGCCCGGGCTGGACGTAGAAGGCGGAGAGCGCGGCCGGGAGCAGGGCCCGGCCCGCCGCCTCCAGCTCCGCGTCGTCGGGGCGGTGGGCGAGGTAGGCGTCGATGACGGCCGCGATCCCGGCGCTGCCCGCTCCGAGGTAGGGCATCAGCCGCTTGCCCTCGACGACGAGGAGTTCACCGTCGTCCCCGGCCCGGCACCGGTCCAGGTCGCGCCGGAGGGCGGCGGCGGCCACGTCGAGCAGGGCGGGGTCCCCGGTGGTGCCGTACCGGCGGATCAGCAGCAGGGCGACTCCGGTCGCGCCGTGCAGGAGGCCGGTGCGCGGGGACGGCGGACCGTCCAGCAGGGCGCGTACGGCGAGGGCGGTGCAGCGCCCGGCGGCCTCGGTGAGCGCCGGGACCTCGGTGGCGGAGGCGGTGCGGGCCAGGTCGTCGAGGGCGAGGCCGATACCGGCGTACCCGCTGTGCAGTCCGGGGGCCAGGCCCTCCAGCGGCTGGTCCAGGACGATCCGGACGAGGTCGGCGGCCTCGGCGGTGCGGCCGATCCGGTTCAGCGTCCAGGCGATGCCGGTGAGCCCGTCGTAGAAGCCGAGCGGGGAGCCGGAGGCCGGGTCCTTGGCCTGCCGCACCAGCCACTCCTCGGCCGGCTCGCAGCGCGGGGCGCCGGTCTCGTGCAGGGCGTAGAGCACGCCGGCGGCGCCGTACGCGAAGGACTGGCCGCCGGTCGCGGTGGCGAACTGGGCGATGTCGCCCGGGAAACATCGGTCGTCGCGGTCGGGCGTACAGGAGGCGGCGATGGCGCGGGCCATCGCGGCACGGCTCTCCGGCCAGTCGCCGGGGTCGGGCGGGAGCGGCTGGGAGGCGTCGGCGTCCGGCGCCGTACCTGCGCCTGCGCCTGCGTCTGTGCGTGTGCCCACACCCGTACTCGCGTCCGTACGGGAGGAAGCGTCCGTACGGGAAGAGGCGTCCGCGCCCGTACCGGCTGTCCCCGCCCCCCGCTGGATCTCCTCCACCGCCGGCCGCAGCCGCTCCTCCCCCACCGGGAAGACGCGGGCGATCTCCCGGGCGAGGCCCGCCGCCTTCATGCGGTCGATGCCGAAGAGCGTGGTGAGCGGCAGATACAGCGCGAGCCGGAGGCAGGCGAGGGCGTACCGGTCGATGTCGGTGCCGCGCCTGTCGGGCGGGGCGACGAAGGCCGGGTTGGCGACGATCTGGCGGCGGCGGTCGGCGGCCGGGGAGGCGGCCTCGAAGTCGAGCAGGGCGATCCGGCCGGACTCCTCGTCGACCATGACGTTGCTCATGTGGAGATCGCTGATGACGATGCCCCGGGCGTGCACGGCCTCGACGGCGGCCTCGACCTTCCCGTACGCCTCCTCCGCCCACGCCACATGTCCGGCGAGCAGCTCGGGGGCCGGGTTCTGCCGGGCGAGCGGGAAGCGGCGGGCGAAGACGGTGTTGAGGGTGGTGCCCGGCAGATACTGGAGGACCAGGAAGTGGTGGCCGCCGACCTCGAACGCGTCGTGCACCGCCGGTACGCACTCCAGCCCCGCCAGCCGCTCCAGCGCGGTCCGCTCGCGCTCCAGGCGGGCGACGGCATCGGCCCCGTCGGCGGCGAGCCCGGCGTACGGGCGGGCCTCCTTGAGGACGACCTGCTCGCCGGTGCGGGTGTCGCGGCCGAGGTAGACCCCGCCGCCGTTGGAGAAGTGCAGCGCCTTCTCGACGGTGTACGGAAGGTCACCGAGGCCGACGGCGGCGCGGGCCTCCAGGTGCGGGCGCAGGAAGTCGGGCGGGGTCACCCAGGCGGGCACCCGGAAGGCCGGGCCCCGGTCGTCGGGGACCAGGCGCCCCTGCGGATCGGCCACGGCGGGGACGGGCCGCCCGTCGGGGCCCGTACAGAAGCGGGCGGCGAACGCCCCGTACCGCGTGTGCACGGGCCCGTTGCCGCACCGCAGGTCGCTCAGGATGTACGGGCCGTGCTCGCCCTCCAGCAGCTCCATCAGCGCGGCGCACACCTCGGGGAACGTCTCCTCGGAGTGCGGGTACACGGTGATGAACTTGCCGCTGCCCGCCCGGTCCGCGTACTTGGAGTTCCGCAGGGCCAGCAGGGCGGGGGACGGTACGCACTTGAAGGGCAGCCGGTGGGCCAGACAGTGGGCCGCGACCCGCTCCAGCACCGATTCCGCGTTGTCGGCGGCGGCCGATATGTGGAGCTTCCACCCCTGGGCCGGCAGCCGCAGCCCGGCCGGGCTGAAGGAGAGCCAGTCACCGCGCCGGGAGCGGGTCCACCCCTCGGGGGCTCCGCCGCGGACGGGAGCGTAGAACGCCCGCTCCTCGGCGCCCGCTTCGAGGGAACGGTGGGGCGCGTCGTAGAAGCGGCGGTCCGCCTGGCAGTACGCGGCGTACTCCGGATTCACGACATTCCCTTCGCTCGGCGTTCCGTGGCGAGAGAGAAATTGTCATAACGATGAGCATCACCAATAGTCACCGATGTCACGACTCATACATGCGCGCGATCCATGCGGAGCGCATCGCCCACCGGTGACTTCCCAGCTACGGCCAGGGGCGCGCGCCGGGCGCATTCAGCCCGCCGCGCGCACCAGCCCGTCCCCCGCCGCCGTACGGAAATAGAGCACGGACCGTCCGTCCCGGCGGCGGCGCACCAGCCCCGCGTCCAGCAGAACCCGCAGATGGCGGCCGACGGAGCCCAGTCCCTGCCCGGTCAGCGCGGTGAGCTGGGTGGTGGAGAGCGGCGAGGCGAGCAGCATCAGGACGCCCGCCCGCGCCGGACCGATCAACGCGCCGAGCGCCTGCGGCGGTACGGGGGCGCGCCCGGTGTCGGCGAGCGCGCCCGTACAGGGGTAGACCACGCCGTAGCGGTGCGGGATGTCCCAGCAGACCCAGCCCACATCGGCGGTGACGGGGGTGAACACGAGCTGGGCGCCGCCGAGTTCGCGCGGCGGGTTGTCGTACGTGTTGATCTGGAGCCGGCTCTCCCCCAGCCACCGCATCCCCGGCCGCATCCCGTCGATCGCCCGCGCCCAGCCGCCCCGGCTCAACTGGGCGGCCCGGGCGATGACATCGGCCTCCAGCACCCGGCGCCGGGCGGGCCACTCCGGCTCCACGGTCCGCGTCCACACCCACTCCAGGACGTCGGCGCTCCGCTCCGCCAGATCGTCCCGGTCCAGCGCGGCGGGGAGCGGCCCGCCCAGGCTCACGGTGAGATCGGCGCGGGCCGCCTCGGGCTGGGTCGCCCGGACCCGCGCCAGCTCCGACGCGAACGTGTCCGGCTCCTGCCCGGCGGGTGGCGGGACGGGCGCCGGGGTGAGGAAATCGGCGCTCCAGCGGGGGGTGAGGGCGGCGCGGACGATGCGGGCGGCGAGCGGGTCGTCGGCCTGGAGCCGCCGGTAGGCGGGCAGCCACCGCTCCAGCCAGGCCCGCTCCCGGGGGTGGGCGGCGGTGGCCCGCTCCAGGGTGCTGAGGCTCGCCACGGTCTCCGCGAGCGGGGAGACGACGAAGCGGCTGCTCGCGAGGGTGTCGGTGCTGATCTGCCACCAGCCCATGGGGTGCTCCCGGGTGCGTTGGGGGAAGGGTTGGTCCGGCCTGCGCGGGCGGCGTCCGTACGCGGCTCCACCGCCGACCACCGCCGCACGGGCCCCCCTCCCGGATGCCTCGGAGGGGAGTGGCGTGCGCGAGTGGCGTCGTACGCCCGGCTCCACCGCCGTACGGGCGCCCAGTTGCTCGACGTTTCGCCTGTACGCGAAAGAGTAACGAGCCCGCTGACCGCCCTCGCACACTCCGCTGATGCGCACCTACCGCGAGCTCTTCCGCACCCCGGAGTTCCTCCCCCTCTTCACGACCGCCTCCGTGCAGGTGGCGGCGCAGACCACGAGCGGCCTCGCCCTCGGCACGCTCGTCTACACCTCGACGGGCTCACCGCTGCTGTCGGCGCTGGCCATGTTCGGCCCCTCCCTGGCCCAGGTCGCCGGGGCCCTCACCCTGCTCTCGGCGGCGGACCGGCTGCCGCCGCGCGCCACGCTGACGGGCCTGGCGCTGCTGTTCGCGCTCGGCACCGCGGCCCAGGCGGTCCCCGGGCTGCCCCTGTGGGCCGCCTTCGCCGTCCTGCTGGCCCTCGGGGTGGCCTCCTCGCTGGGCGGCGGGGTGCGGTACGGACTGCTCAACGAGATCCTGCCGCAGCGGGGGTTCCTGCTCGGCCGCTCGGTGCTCAACATGTCGGTCGGCACCACGCAGATCGCCGGGTTCGCGGTGGGCGGGGTGCTGGTGACGGCCCTCTCGGCGCGCGGCACGCTGCTGGCCGGGGCGGGACTGTACGTCGTGGCCGCCGCCCTCGCCCGGTTCGGGCTCGCCGCCCGGCCGCCCCGGGCCACCGGCCGGGCCTCGGTCCGGGAGACCTGGCGGACCAACGCGGCGCTCTGGTCCTCCGCACCCCGCCGCTCGGTGTACCTCGCCCTGTGGGTGCCCAACGGGCTGGTCGTGGGGTGCGAGTCCCTGTACATCGCGTACGCGCCCGGGCACGCGGGGCTCCTGTTCGCGTGCGGGGCCCTGGGGATGCTGGCCGGGGACACGCTGGTGGGCCGGTTCGTACCGGGGCGGTGGCGCGCCCGGCTCGACGCTCCGCTGCGGCTGCTGCTGGCCGCCCCGTACTTGGCGTTCGCGCTGAACCCCGGGCTGCCGGTCGCGGTGGTGGCGGTGGTGGTGGCGAGCGTCGGCTTCAGCGCCAGCCTGCTGCTCCAGGAACGGCTGATGGCCCTCACCCCGCCGGAGCTGAGCGGCCAGGCCCTGGGGCTCGGCTCCTCGGGGATGCTCGCGATGCAGGGCGTGGGCGCGGCCGTCGCGGGGTCGGTCGCCCAGCTGACCTCGCCGGGGACCGGGATGGCGGCGGTCGCCGCGCTCTCGGTGGCGGTGACGCTGGCCCTGGCGCCGGGGCTGCGGGCGGGAAGCCCCTCGGGACGGAAACCTTCGGGACAGAAACCTCCGGGGCAGAACCCTTCGGGACAGGGGACGGATCCGGCGGGCAGACTGCACGGGGACGGATCATCCCCTACGGGGGATGCGCAGGATACGAAGGAGACGACGACCTCGTGACCAGCCAGAACACCCCCAACTCCGCTGAGAACGCCGGGCCCGAGGACACCGGGACCCGGAACCCCGGCACCGAGGACGCCACGCGGAACGCGCCCCGCAGCCAGCGGGAGGCCATGCTCGCGGGCGAGCTCTACCTCGCCGACGACCCGGAGATCGCGGCGGACGCGCTGCGCTCGGCGCTCCTGACCGAGCGCTTCAACGCCACCTCGGCCACCGACCCCGAGGCCCGCCGCGCGGCCCTGGCCGAGCTGCTGGGTGAGCTGGGCGAGGGCGCCGAGATCCGCCCGCCGCTGCGGGTGGACTACGGCCACCAGATCGTGGTCGGCCCGCGTACGTTCGTGAACTTCGGGGCGGTGTTCCTGGACGTCGCCCGCATCACGATCGGCGCCGACGTCCAGATCGGCCCGAACGTCCAGCTCCTCACCCCGACCCACCCGATCGCCCCGGAGCCGCGCCGGGCCAAGTGGGAGGCGGCGGAACCGATCACGATCGGGGACAACGTGTGGCTGGGCGGCGGGGTGATCGTCTGCCCGGGGGTGAGCATCGGGGAGAACACGGTGGTCGGCGCGGGGGCGGTGGTGACGAAGGACCTGCCGGCGAATGTGGTGGCGGTGGGCAACCCGGCCCGGGTGATCCGGAAGATCGGGGAGGAGGGGGACGGGAAGGCGCCGACCCCCACGGCCTGACTTCAGGGCGGGGCTCCTCGGCCTGACTTCAGGACCCCACACGCCTGCCTCGCCGAGCTGGGCCCCGGGCCCGCCCAGCGCCGACGCACCCCGGGGCCGGCGCCCGGCCGCCCCGCGTACCACCACGCCACGGAGGCCGTCCCGGCGTCGGCGCACCCCGTGCCCCACGTGCCCCGTGCACCCCACCCACGCACCGGACCCGCCGCGCCACATACCTCCACACCACCCGGACCCGCCCCGCCGCTCACGTCCCCAGACGCCACCCCCGTACCCCTACGCCTCCCGCCAGGCCTCCGTGGCGCACGAGACCTCGAAGTGCCACCACCCCTCGTCCCTCCCCCGGACGAGCAGCGCCTTGATCGCCCGGAAGTCCGCACCGCCCGGCACGGTGAGCGCGACCAGCGGAAAGTCCGCGCTGAAGACCTCGCCGCCCAGTCCGAACGGGGAGAACCGTTCGTGCACGGCGCGGGCGTCCCGCCCGAGCGGCCCGTCCGGTACGGGCAGCACGCGTACGGTGCAGTTGCCGGAGGCGGCCACCCGCCCGGTGGCCCAGTGCACCCCGTCCGCGTCGGTCGTGAACCGTACGGTCTCGCCCTCGGCCACCCCGTCCTGGAGGAACGGCACGTTGTCGACGCGGGCGGTCTCGGCGCTCAGCCGGGTCGCCCACAATCCCTCGGTGTCGTACGGCAGCCAGTCCTCACGCGGGACGAAGCGGAACCAGACCTTGATCCGTCGGCCGGCGCCCGGGGGCGGGGGGTCATCACGGGCCGGGCGCGGCGGACCGGCGTCGGGCGAGCTCATGGCCCCATGGTCCCCCGTACGCCGCACACCCGCGCGTCCGGGCCCCGGCCGGGCCACGACGATCACCGCCTGCGGGCGGGGCATCGCTTCACCAAGTCAACGAGCACCCCACCGGCCCACGAACGCAGCGCACAACTCTTGACGCGTACAGGCACATCGGGAAAGCATCACCGTAACGAGAGAGGGCTCTCTCACTTCTCCCCACCCGGCGAGCCGCTCCCAGAGCCCGGCCGGGGGCACGGTCGCGCCGAGCGAGGAGAGGACGGCGGACCCCTCGGCGGTGACGGACTGGACCTTCTCGCAGTACGAGAGCCCGCGGCGCAACCGGAACCCGGAGTTCACGAGCGCGGCGGCCCCCGTCTCGTCCTCCGGCAGCACCGCCCCGGCCGCCCGCATCCGCTGCTCCAGCGCGGAGAGCAACGCGGTCCCGAGCTCTAGATTGCGCCAGGCCGGATGCAGGGCCACCCGCAGCACCCACGCCCGGTCCCCGTCGACCCGCCCCACGGCAGCCCCCACGAGCTGCCCCTCGGCCACGGCGACGACCCCCGGGTTCGCCCCCTGAAGCGCGGCAACCACCTCGGAGAGCCGGAACACGGCGGGCTCCCCACTGGTACGGCTCTCCAAGTCGAGGCGCACAACGCCTTCCAGATCCTCGGGTACGAAATCCCGCACATGCCACACGGCCATGATCCGGCCCTGCCCCGCCTCCGACGCACCCGTCCTGCCCCGCCCGCCCTTCCATGATGCGCCGGGCGGGGGCGGGGCGCCTGTCGGGACGGGAACGGGGCCGGCCCCCGCCCGGGGGTCCGGGTGGGGGCCGTCTGGTGGGCGTACGGGTGGGGGTCAGCCCTCGCCGGTGAGGTCGATGGTCACCGTGCGCTCCGCCGGGGTCTTGCCGGTGAGGGCGGTCTTCATCGCCTGGGCCACGTCGTCCGCGTCGACCGGGTGCTGCTTGCCGTCGGCCTTGACGGCGGTGATGCCGTCGAAGACGCCGTCCAGGAGGGTGGTGATCGCCTTCTTGTCGTAGACGTCGACCAGCCGGCCGTCGACGGCCTTCATGGAGAGGATCTGCGGCAGCGACCTCGCCGGGCCGAACTGGATCTGCTTCGGGCCCGCCTTGATGGTGATCAGGTCGGACATCGCGGGCTCCGCGAACTCCTTCATCGCCCGGGTCAGTTCGGCCTGGGTGATGGTGGGTTCCCGGGTGGCGACGGGGAGTTCGACCACCTTGGGGCGGCCGGTCTGGACCTGGGCGCGGTAGGCGTCGCGGACGGAGATCAGCGACTGGCCGACGTCCAGGGTCTTGCCGGGCTTGCCCGGGACCGCGATCGCCTTGTTCGGCTCGAACCGGATCGTGCCGTCCTGGGACGAACCGGCGGTGCCCGCCAGGTCGTTCAGCGCGACGCCGAGCTTCTCCTCGTCGACCGGGATCACCGGGTCCGCGGCGCGCGCCCCGCCGAAGAGCGAGCCGATCACCGAGACCGGGTTGTAGTCGCTGCCCGCGGCTCCGCGCACGGTCTCCTGGCTGTCCAGGGTGAGACCGGCCTTCTCCGGGTCCAGCTTCTCCTCCTTGCCGTCCACGGAGAGCGTCAGCGGGGCCCGGGAGCGCTCGCCGAGGGCGGCCTCCAGCTTGACGACCGCCTCCTCCTTCGTGCCGCCGCCGATGTCGACCCCGAGCACCGTGGTGCCCTTGGGGACCTCGGAGTGGTTCAGGAGGAGTCCGGCGCCGTAGGCGATGCCGAGCAGCACGACCGCGGCCACCCCGAGGAGGACCAGCTTGGAGCGGCCCTTCTTGGCGGGGGCTGCGGGCGTCGGCGCAGGGCGCGCGGCCGCGGGGCGGGGCGTCGTGGGCGCGCCCGGACTGTCGGGCCCGTCCGCGAACGGGTCGTTGCCGCCCGGGAACGGGCTGCCGGGGCCGCCGGGGCCCCCGGGGAAGGGGCCTCCGCCCGAGCCCGGGCCGCCCGGGAACGCGCCGCCGGGACCGTCCGGCCCGCCCGGGAACGTCGAGCGCGGCTCGCTGGGCACCACGGGGATGCCGCTCGTCAGCGTGTCGCCCGAGACATGGCCGCCGGGGCCCGCGTCGGGTGCCGGGGACTGCGGCGTCAGGATCGCGGTGTCGTCGGAGAGCCGGGGCGGTACGCCGCCGGGGGCGCCCGGGACCATCGGGCCGGGGCCGCCGAGCCCCGGGATGCTGTCCAGGTCGGGAGTGAGGGACGAGGTGCCGGTGACCGGGCCCGTGGTGGGGCCGGAGGGCCCGGGCCCACCGGGTCGCCCCGGGCCAGGTGTGCGGACACCGGGGTCGGGCGTGGAGCGCGGGCCCGCCGAGCCGGGGGGCTCGGCGCTGTAGCCGTCCAGGGCGCTGGTGGGACCGCCGGAGCCGGACGTGCCCAGGCCCGGGATGCCCGAGCCGGGTGTGTCCGGGCCGGGGATGCCGGAACCGGATGTGCCGGGTCCGTTGCCGGGGCGCGGGGCGGCGTCCGAGAAGTACGGCAGGTCGGGACGCGGCCGGGCGCCACCGTCGGGACCCGCCGCGCCGGGGCCGCCCGGGCCACCGGAGCCGGGGGCGCCGGAGCCGGGACCGCCCTGACCGCCCGCGCCACTCGCGCCGAGCGGGCCCGCGCCGGAGGAACCGGAACCGGGCATGCCCGCCGAACCGGAGGCCGGTGCGGGCGCCGGGGCCGGGCTCTTGCGCGGGGCGAACCAGTCGCTCCCGGACTTCGCCCTGGCCCCTTCGTCCGCGGCGGTGGAGCCGGAGGCCGCCGGGGCGGAGGGATCGGCGGAACCGCCGCCGTCCCGGGTGTCACGGGCGTTCCGTGCCTGCGCCGCGGAGGAGGGAGCCGACGCGGCGGCACCGTCCGTCAGGCCCGAGGGCGCGGTCGGCGGTGTGCCGGGGCGCGGGGTCGAGCCCGTGCGCTCCGCGTCGGGACGGCCGGTGGCGAGGTCGCTCTCGGCCATCGGCGTACGCATCACGACCGGCGGGATCGGACGCGACCCGGGGATGTTGATCCGGATGCGCGTCGTCAGCGTCGTCTCGGTCTTCGGCTCTTCGGGCCGGGGCGGATCGACGGATTCCGGAGACTCGTCCGAGCCGGCCGCCGACGAATACTGGCGGGATCCGTACGGCGGCGTACCCGACGGGTACGCGGCTCCACCGCGCCCCTGGGGCCCGGAGGACGAACTGTCAGTTTCACGACTCAAAGCAGGTTCTCCCGATTGGCTCCGCCGCCCGTACTTCCCCCATGCCGCAGGCCAGGGGACGGCTCGGCGCGCGCACCACCATACTGGCCGCCGCCGCAGGACACTCCGCGACCGGGAGAAACCTCCACCTCGGCATCACACCTGTGGGGGGCATTCCGGGCGCGGACTTAGCACTTCAGATACCGGACCGGCCACGACGGGTGGCTGATTGCGGCACCTTGGAGGTCGTGGCACACATCACAGCCACGGCCGTTCCGCCGAGCGTGAAGAGCGCCAGGCCGAGTTCGTCGCCGAAGACGTAGTCGCCTTCCGGCCGGCCCGACAGCAGCAGGAACACCGTGATGAACCAGCCGACGGCGGGCGCGAGCGCGCCGATCTGGGTGCCGGTCAGGATGCGGCCGCCGTAGAAGAGGCCCGCCGAACCCGCCAGCGCGATGATCAACCCGCCCGGGAACCAGGCCGCTTGGACCAGCGTCCCGGCCAGCGCCACGAGCGCGCCGAGCACCGCGAGCCCGAAGTAGGCCGCGATCCGGCCCGGGTTCGGGCGGCTGGTGAAGCCGGTGTAGCCGACGTCTTCGGGGGCCCGGGCCGGTGTGCCGGTACGTGGTGTGCCGGTGCGCGAGGCCGCCTTGCTGCTGCCCGATGCGCCGGAGCGCGGGGCGTTGCCGCTGCTCGGCGCCCCGGAGCGCGCCGCCTTGGAGCGCGCCGCCCCGGAGGCCGGTGCGTCGCCGCCCGCCGCACGGGCACGATCACGGTCGCGGCCCGGGCCCTTGCCGTTCTGCCCGCTCATGCGCCTGCCCCCGATGCGGAGGCCGGACCCGATACGGAATCCGGCCCGGCACCCGAAGCGGAACCCGCCGCCGATCCCCGTACGGCACCCGCCCCGGCCTCCGGCACGGTCGCGGTCTCCGCCTCCGCCACCCCCGCGAACAAGTCGTCCTCCCGTGCCCCGGCCACGGCCCCCGGGACACCCCGCACCAGCTGGTAGCACTCGGTCGTCAGGAGCGGCTGGCCCAGGTCGTTGGAGAGGGCGAAGAAGGGGCCCTCGTCGGCCACCGCGATCTGGGTCGTATGGGCGCGCATCGCCGCCGCCTTCGCCCCGGCGTACGCCGATCCGTCGATCTCGGCCGTGATCTCGTCGCCGTCGACCACCCCGGGGACGTCGTCCACCGCCGCGATGCCCGGGAAGGCGTCGGGGGCCGTCGCGCGGAGGTGCGCGAAGGCGGCCTCCACCACCGACCGCTCCGCACGGTTCCAGTAGACCTTGGCGACGGTGTGCGGGGCGCCCGTGCCGTACGCCGGGTCGGCGGCCAGCTCGGTGGCGCGCATGGCGACCCGGTGGGCCTGGATGTGGTCGGGGTGGCCGTAGCCGCCGTCGGGGTCGTAGGTGACCAGGACCTGGGGGCGGACCTCCCGGACGATCTCCACGAGCGGGGCGGCGGCCTCGTCCACGGGGGCGGCCCAGAAGGCGCCGGGGCGCTCGTTCTGCTCGGTGCCCATCATCCCGGAGTCCCGGAACCGGCCCGGCCCGCCGAGGAAGCGGTGGTCGGTGACGCCCAGCTCCTTCATCGCCGCGGCCAGCTCGCCCACCCGGTACGGGCCGAGGGTGTCGTCGCGGTCGGCGGCGAGATGGGCGAGGGCGGGCGGGATGACCTCGCCCTCCTCGCCCAGCGTGCACGTCACCAGCGTGACGTGGGCGCCCTCGGCCGCATACCTGGCCATGGTGGCGCCGTTGTTGATCGACTCGTCGTCCGGGTGCGCGTGCACCAGCAGCAGACGGCGGGCGGGGAGGTCCTTCATGGGGACCACCCTACGAGCCCGGCGGGCCCCGGTGTCCCCCGCTCCCCGCCGACGGCGTCAGCGCGGGCGTACCCGGACGGAATGCGGGTACACGCGATCGGAAGGCGGATGCGGACGGATGCAGGCGGTCAGAACTTGATACTCCCGATCATCCCCGCCACGTTCGACGTCAGGTCCGAGATGGTCGGCGCGACGGACGAACTGGCGATGTAGAACCCCAGCAGCATGCAGATCACCGCATGTCCGCCCTTCAGTCCGGATTTCCGGATCAGCAGGAAGACGATGATCGCCAGCAGCACCACCGCCGAAATCGAGAGCGCCACGGCGGTTCACCTCCATCAGTACGGTCGGGACGGGGATACGCGGGTCGACGGGTTCTTACCCACCGAGCGCTACGGATCATAACTATCCGTGCCAACGCATTGATCGGGGCACAGCAGCACGAGGGGCGCACGAACCGCTGCGCGAAGCTAAGTTCGAGGCCATGACCTCACCGAAGCTGTCCTTTCCCCGCCAGCACGCACGGACCCAGCGGTTCACTCTCGGCGCACCGAGAGCCTTCACCGTCTCACCGGATGAGACGCGGGTGATCTTCCTGCGCTCCACCTCGGGCACCGACCGCACCAACCGCCTCTGGGTGCTGGACCCGGCCTCCGGGCAGGAGCGGCTGGTCGCGGATCCCGAGGCGCTGCTGGGCGGTTCGGCGGAGCGGCTGTCGGCGCAGGAGCGGGCCCGACGCGAGCGGACCCGGGAGGGGTCGGCCGGGATCGTCTCCTACGCGGTGGACGCGGCGGCAGAGTTGGCCGCCTTCGCGCTCTCCGGGAAGGTGTACGTGGCCGAGTTGCGGGCCGGAACGGCGCGGGCGCTGCCGGTGCCGGGCCCGGTGCTGGACCCGCGCCCCTCCCCCGACGGGCGCCAGATCGCGTACGTCTCCAAGGGTGCGCTGCGGGTCGTGGGCGCGGAGGGCGAGGGCGACAGGGCGCTGGCCGAGCCCGAGGACGCCCATGTCACCTATGGTCTGGCCGAGTTCGTGGCGGCCGAGGAGATGCACCGCTTCCGGGGCTTCTGGTGGTCGCCGGAGTCGGACCGGCTGCTGGTCGCGCGGGCCGACGACAGCGCCGTACAGCGGTGGTTCATCGCCGATCCCGCGCACCCGGAGCGGAAGCCGGCCGAGGTGGCCTATCCGGCGGCGGGGACGCCCAACGCCGAGGTGCGGCTCTTCGTGGTGGACCTGGAGGGAGAGCGTACGGAAGTGGTCTGGGACCGGGCGGCGTTCCCGTACCTGGCCCAGGTGCACTGGTCCGCCGCGGGTGCCCCGCTGCTCCTCGTCCAGGCCCGCGACCAGCGCAGTCAGCGGTATCTGGCGGTGGACCCGGAGTCCGGCGAGACCCGGATCGTCCATGTGGACGAGGACCCGGTCTGGCTGGATCTGTTCGGCGGGGTGCCCGCGTGGGCGCCGGACGGGCGGCTCGTACGGATCGCGGACGAGGGCGGCGCCCGGGTGCTGGCCGTCGGTGACCGGCCGCTGACCGGGGCCCAGTTGCACATCCAGGCGGTGCTGGACATCGGGGAGTCGGACATCCTGGTCTCCGCCGTGGCGGGCGAGGAGGCGGCGGCTCCGGAGACCGGGGAGAGCCATGTGTACCGGGTCAACGAGCTGGGAATCGAGCGGATTTCCGAAGGGGTGGGTGTGCACTCCGCCGTGCGCTCGGGCGAGCTGACCGTACTGGTCTCGGCCACCCCGGACACGCCCGGATCGGCCGCCTGGGTCGTCCGGGACGGCAAGCGGCTGGTCCGGATCGCGAGCTTCGCGCAGGAGCCGGTGCTCTCGGCACAGGTGACGCTCACCGAGGGGGGCGCACGGCGGATTCCGTGCGCCGTGCTGCTTCCGTCGGGGTACCAGGAGTCGGACGGTCCCCTTCCGGTCCTGATGGATCCGTACGGTGGTCCGCACGGCCGCCGCGTGGTCGCCGCCCACAACGCGCACCTCACCTCGCAGTGGTTCGCGGACCAGGGCTTCGCGGTGGTCGTGGCGGACGGGCGCGGCGCCCCGGGCCGTTCGCCCGCCTGGGAGAAGGCCGTACGGGACGACTTCGTCCTCACCCTGGACGACCAGATCGAGGCCCTGCACGCCCTGGCCGGGCGGTTCCCGCTGGATCTGGACCGGGTCGCCATCCGGGGCTGGTCGTACGGGGGTTACCTCTCCGGCCTCGCGGTGCTGCGCCGCCCCGACGTCTTCCACGCGGCCGTGGTGGGCGCCCCGGTGACGGACTGGCGGCTCTACGACACCCACTACACCGAGCGCTATCTCGGGGACCCGGGCGCGCAGCCCGAGGTGTACGCGTACAACGCCCTGATGACCGACGACGGGCTCGCGCACGCGGCCGAGCAGGTGCGGCCCATGATGATCGTCCACGGGCTCGCGGACGACAACGTGGTGGTCGCGCACGCGCTGCGGCTCTCCTCGGCGCTGCTGGCGGCCGGGCGGCCCCACGAGGTGCTGCCGCTGAGCGGGGTGACCCATATGACGCCGCAGGAGCAGGTCGCGGAGAACCTGCTGCTGCTCCAGGTGGACTTCCTCAAGCGGTCGTTGGGGCTGTCCCGCGGCTGAGGGCCGCCGTAGCGGCCTCGCGGCGGAAGGCCGTCGGGGGCGGGGCCAACCGGCCGGAGCGACACGACGACGCCCCGGCCGGCCCACGGCACCCGCACGGCCGTACGCCGTTCAGCTTGGAACGTCCGTATATCGGTGTGACGTCGGCGGAGTTGCCTGCCTGTTAACGAATCGGCCAGGGACCTCCCGGCTCCGGTGTCAGGCAGGTCACAGCCCGCGGAGGCCGGGACTCCGCCGTCGGCGCACAGGTGGGAGATAGGTTTCTGTACCGACCGACAGACCACCCGTACGGGGGGAATCCCATGACCAGGAACATCCGTGGGCCGCTGCGCCTCGCCGCCGCCCTGACCGCGTGTACCGCCGTCCTCGCCGGCTGCGGCGGCGGAGACGGCTACAACCTCACCAAGCCGCCCTTCTCGGGCAGTCCGGCGTGCGACACGCTCACCGGCAAGCTGCCCGGGAAGCTGGGCGGGTACGAGAAGGAGAGCTCGAACGTCGCGGGCGCCGCCGCCTGGGGGGACGGCGACGTCATCGTCTACTGCGGGATGCCCGCGCCCGAGGCCGGTGCCGAGTGCGTCGACGAGGGTGGGGTCGACTGGGTCGCCCAGAAGCCCGCGGACGACCGGACCTCCAAGATGTTCTCCACGTACGACCGCAACCCGAGCGTCCAGGTCCGGCTGCGCAACGAGGGCACCGACGCCTCGGCCGTCCTCTCGGCGCTCGGCCCGGCCGTGCAGGACATCAAGGCCGGAAAGCCCTGCGGCACCAAGGGCTGACCGCCTGCCACGGCAGCACACATGAATGGGCCCGCCCCCTGCGACAGGGGGCGGGCCCATTCGCCTCACGCGGGGCCGTCAGCCGGCGACGTACGCCCCCGGGAGGCCGAACGTCCGCTCCTTGCCGGTCGTGCGGTCCACCAGCGAGACCGCGTCCTGCGTGTAGGCCAGCCAGCCGCCGTCCGTGTGGCGCAGCGCCCGCAGGGTGCCCGCCCCCTCCAGCTCCGTCCGGCGCAGCTCCTTGCCGGCGCGGGTGTCCACCTCGACGATCTCGGTCCGGTCGCCGACCGCGAGTGCGACGGCCACCGTGGAGGTGCCGTCCTGGGCCTGGACGTCCTCGATGCGGCCGGTGTCGGCGGTGATGGTCGTCCCGGCCCTGGTTGCGATGATCTTCAGGGTCGCCTCGGCCGGCGGTTCGCCGTCGGGCCGCGCCTCCGTCACCCCGGCCGCCACGGGGGCCCCGCCGGAGCAGGCGACGCCCTGGACGTCCGTCCCCTTCGGGCCCGGTCCGCTGGTCAGCTTCCCGCCGGCCAGGTCCAGGGCGTGGACCGTCACGTCCGGGGACGAACCGGTCGCCAGGCAGACGGTGTCCGAGGCCGGGTCCGCCGAGGCGTACGCGAGCGAGCCGGGGACCTTCACCTTCCGCTGGACCTTCCAGCTCTTCGCGTCCTTCACCAGGACCTCCGTGGCCGCCCCCGAACCGTCCAGCCCCTTGGCGTCCGCGATCAGCGTGCGGGCGGGCAGGATCGCGTGCAGCGCCTCGTGCTCGCCCTGCTCGACGAGCTTCCCGGCCTTCCGGTCGACCCGGTAGAGCCGGTCCGGCCCGCCGTCCTTGCGGGGCACGGCGAGCACCCACTCCCCGTCGGAGAGCCGCGCCAGCTGGGGCGCCAGCACATCGTCGTCGTCACCGTGCCGGGGCACGAGCGCCAGGGGCTCGGCCTTGTGCGTACGGGGGTCGACCCCGGCCACCGCCTCGGTGCCGGAGATGTCGACGACGACGTACGACTGCGCCCCCGCCCAGTCCTTGCCGAGGGTGATCTCCTCGTCCGGCGCGGAGCATCCGGCGCTCGCCGCGGCCAGCAGGCCGGTCGCGGCGAGGAGGGCAGCGGCGCGCGAGGCCGCGCGTACGGTCTTCGTCACCCTTGCTTCGGGCGTCATCGCGGGGGTCACCAGTCCTTCATGGCTTGCGTGGGGGACATCCGGGCGGCGCGCCGGGCGGGGCCGAGGGAACCGGCGACGACGACGAGCACCGCCGCCGCGACCAGGGGCAGGAGGATCCCCGCCGACGGCAGCGGAAGCGCCTGTTCCACGTACGGCTTCAGCTCGGGCACCGTCCGCAGACCCGCCGCGCCCGCACCGGCCAGACCCACCCCGAGGACCACGCCCACCACCGCGGCCACGGCCGCGACGAGGCTCATCTCCGCCACCAGCAGGGCCAGGACGAACCGGGTCCGGAAGCCCACCGCCTTGAGGATGCCGATCTCCTGCGCCCGCCTGCGGGCCAGGGCCCCGGTGGCGGTGACCGTACCGGCGAAGGCGAGCAGGCCGAGGACGACGAGCAGCACCTGGCCCGCCACCCGGATCAGCTCCAGGATGCCGGGCAGGGTGTCCAGGACCTGGCGGAGCGTGGTGGCGGTGTAGTGGCGGTCCTGGATCTGCCGGGTCAGCCCCGGTACGTCCGACTCCTTCTGCGCCACCACGGTGAGCTGGTCGTACCCGACCGTGTCCACGAAGTCCTTGACCGGACGGCCGTTGCGCTCGGCCGCCCAGCGGATCACCGTCGCGTCGTCCGCGTAGGCGGCGTCCGGGTTGTCGAGCTGCCAGGTGGCGTCGTAGAGGCCGACCACCGTCACCGGCTGGTCCACCCCGGTCCCCTCGCCCTCCCGGACGAACCGGGTGGTCGTGGCGGTGACCTTCTTGCCCAGGTACGGGGTCAGGTCGAAGCCCTGCGAGCGCGACGGCAGCACCACCTCGCCCGCGCGCAGCGGGAAGAGGTCCTCGCGCACCGCGTCCACGACGGGCGGCGGCAGGGCGGCCCGGTAGGTGGTGGCGTACAGCAGCGGGCCGTTGCCGTCATCGGTGACCAGGCCGAACGAGGCCTGGAGCCGGTACTGCACGGACTCGACGCGCGGAAGCTCCGACAGCTCCTTCACCGAACGGGCGGTCAGGAGCGGGTTGCCCGACCCCTCCCCCGGCGGGTCGATGGTGATGGACCGGTTGGCCGTGCTCTCCTTCACATCGCTCGTCGTCACGGCCTGCGCCCGGTCGGTGATGGCGAACGCGCCGAGACAGACCGCGACCGCCGCCGACACCAGCACGACCAGCCCGACCAGGCGCCGTCGCAGCGCCCATACGTTGGCCAGGGCGAGGGACCAGAGACTCATCGGGAGCCCTCCTTCCGGAGCTGCGGGCTGCTCACACGGCCGTCGGCCATGCGGTAGACCCGGTCGGCGGCGTCGGAGACCGCCTGGTTGTGGGTGACGACCACCACTGCGCGGCCCTCCCGGGCCAGCTCCAACAGCTGGGCCAGCAGCCGCTGTTCGCTCTCGCTGTCCAGGTTGCCGGTGGGCTCGTCGGCCAGGATCACCGGCGGGTCGTTGACCAGGGCGCGGGCCAGGGCCACGCGCTGCTGCTCACCGCCCGACAACTGGGCCGGGAGGTGGTCCACCCGCTCCCCGAGGCCGACCCGCTCCAGCAGCTCCCGGGCCCGGTCCTGGGCCTCCTTCCCCCGGCGTACCGAGGGGATGAGGGTGTTGCGCAGGGCGGAGTGCTGCGGCAGCAGGTTGTACGACTGGAAGACGAAGCCCATCTTCGCGCGCCGCAGATCGGCGAGTTCGCCGTCCCCCAGCCCGGAGGTGTCCGTCCCGTCGACCACGACGCTGCCCCGGTCCGGCTCGGTCAGCAGGCCGAGGATGTGCAGCAGCGTCGACTTGCCGGTGCCCGAGTGACCGACGATCGCCGTCAACTCCCCTGCGTGGGCGCAGAAGTCGACGTCCGACAGGACATCGACGGCGCGCCCCCGGAAGGGGTACGTCTTGGACACCCCCCGGGTTTCGAGTAGTGCGGTCACCCTTGCTTCTCACTTCCTGATGGTGCGTGTGTGCCGTCCGGAAGACGGAGAAGTCTTCCGTCGAGTTGCCTGTCGAGCCGCCGTACGGCCCAGGTGGTCTTGAGGTCGCAGCCCTGGTCACCGGCGCCGATCCGGTACAGGCCGGGCAGACCGGGGCAGCCGTGCTGCGCCGCCTGTTCGCTCCGGAGCGCCGACAGCAGGGCGGCGTCCGCCTTTCCGCCCGCGCGGAGGTAGGCGAGCGCGGCGAGCGCCTGCTCGTACAGCGGAGTCCCCGCCTCCGGGTTGATCGCCGCCCGTCGCAGCGCCGCCGTGTCCACCCAGGCGGGCACCTTCTCGGTGCCCAGCAGGGTCAGCCCGTCGACCAGCGCCGCCGCGTCCCTGATCTGCTGCCGGGTCCGGACCGGCCAGGCGGTGACGGCGGGCGCCGGGGTCTCCGCCCCGGCCTCGGCGCAGAGCAGCACCATGCGCTGCCACTCCACGGCGTCGTCCTGCGTCACCTCGGACGGCACCACCGAACCGTCCGTGCACAGGGCCCGTACGTCCTGCGGCACCCCGTCCCCGGCCGCCGAACGCAGCAGCGCGGCACGGGTGATGCGGCTGACCGGGTCGTCGGGGGCGTCGTCGGTCTCCTTCTCCTCGCGCACCGCCCGCGCCAGCCGGACATCGCGCGCCCCGTCCCCGGCGAGGGTGCGGAGCAGCTGGACGAAGAGCGAGGCGTCGCCGGTGCCGACGTACGAGGACGGGTCACCGACCGTCCCGTCGGGGAGCCGGCTGCTCTCCAGCCGCCGGACGACCGGGCGCAGGACGTCCCCGTCCTCGCCCCCGGCCCGCAGCACCCGGGCGAGGTAGTAGAGCTGGTCGTACTCCAGGGCCTCGGCGTTGTCGCCGAGGGCCTTCCGCCACGCCGTACGGTCCACCTCCGGGGCGATGCCCGCCGATTCGGCCAGCGTGACGTAGCCGTAGGTGTCGAGCAGCCGCTGGGCCCGCTCGTCCGGGGACAGGGAGCCGAAGTCCGCCATCGGGGGCGCCTTCAGGGCCTTCAGCCGTGCGGGGACGGGCCGGCCGAGCAGCCGCAGCGACCGGGCGATGGCACCGGCCTCCTCCAGGCCGGGGTCGCCGTCGGCCAGCGAGGTGAGCCAACGGGCCGTCGCCTCCCGCCGCTTGCCGGGCCCGGGCCGCCCCACGGCGTCCAGGACCTCCAGCGCGGCCCAGGTGGCGCTGAGCCGCTGGGCCGGGTCGTCGCCCAGGGCGGGGTCCTCGTACCAGCCGCCCGGCCGGTACAGCCGCTCGACGGCGTCCGCGTCCGCCCCGGTCAGCGCGTTCCGTGCCCCGGCGTCCCGGAAGGCGATCAGCCAGTACCGGCCCCAGACGGCGGAGACGGCGAGCGCGTCCGAGCGCACCTCGTCGCTCACCGCCGCCGTCAGCTCCACCGTGGGCCGGGCCCCCGCCTCGCGCAGCGTGCGCAGCGCGAACGACTGGTCCTGGGCGGAGGTGGGGTGCGTGCGCAGGAACGGGTGGTAGAAGAGCCCGTTCTGACGGCTGACCAGCGTCTCGAAGGGGTCCGCCGAGGCCCGCCCCGAGGCGGCGGCGTCCGGGGCGGGCGGCTCGCTCCGGGCGGTCCCGTCCGACGGTGCGGTGCAGGAGACGGCGAGGACCGCGCAGACGAGCGCGGCGACGGCGGCCCTGGCGGTGGCTTTCTTCATGACGGTGACCTGACTGTGACGGCGACCTGGCTGTGGGGGTGAACCGGCCCGGCTCCCCCAGCGAGCAACGAACCGAACCCGTGCGCCCCCACACCAGGGCGGGGGCGCACGGGTGACCCGCCCCGGGCGGTGGTTCCCGCGCCTTCACCCGAAGACGCGGGAGCCGGTTACGCCTTCACGGACGAGCGCGGAAGGGCGCAAGTCAGCGGGAAGGCACGGGAAAGCGCGGATCCGGCTCAGAAGGCTCCGGCGGTGACGCACTTCTCCTTGAAGTTGATGTTCTTGCCGATCTTCAGCGCACCACAGCTCTTGGTGGAGATGTGGGTCGCGGTGAAGCCCGGCTTCACCTGGCCGGAGGCGTCCGAGATCCAGGTCTTGGTGTTCTTCCAGCGGTACTCGGCCTTGTCCTTGGTCTTCGAGTAGATCTTGATGCTCGGGCTCTTGGAGATCTCCAGCGAGGCGCCGATGCCGTGCGACTTGACGATCGCGCGGGACTGGATCCAGGTGGCCTTCGCGCTCGACTTGCCCTTGTAGAGCTTCGTCGACGTCTTCCAGTCGCAGGCCTTCACGTACACGCCGCAGTGCCAGGCGTTGACCGTGGCCTTGTAGCCGCCGTTGATGTTCCAGCTCTGGGACGAGCTGGTGGCGTGGGCCGGGCTCGCCGTGAGAACCAGCGCGCCGGCTGCGGCAGTCGCCGCCGTGACGCTGAAGAGCCGGGAAACGAATGTGGACGCCATGGTGCTGAACTCCTCGTATCTTCCCGCGCGGGCGCCCCTCAGGGCATGGCGGAGCCGCGCCCCGTCGGGCGCTGCTGACATGTGGGGGGATCCCCGCCGGGGACGGACGACACCGGCCCCGGGTCAGGAGGCCTGGTGATGGGTCGCGGCCGTGGACCGGCCGCGGAAACGATCATCCCCGGGCCCGTCCGGCCCCGGCAATGGGATCTTCGGGCATCGGACCAACGGGCATCGCCCGAAGGTCGCAGACGGCCCGTCAGGAAGCGGCGGCGTCCGGCTCCTCGTGGACCAGGGCCGAGTGGTGGACGTAGGAGAAGATGGCCGCCTCGGTCCTGGTCGTCACGTCCAGCTTGCCCATGACGCTGGTGAGATGGGACTTCACCGTCCGCTCGGCGATCCCCAGGCTGTGGCTGATCTCACGGTTGGTCGCCGCCTGCCCGAGCAGCAGCAGGACCTGCCGCTCGCGCGGAGTGAGATCGTGGATGCCGAGAGGGTCCCCCGGGACGGGCGGCCGCTCGTCGAGGCAGAGGGTTCCCGTCGCACCCGTCGGACCGGCTATACCCACGGTGAGCTTGCTGTTGATCATTTTCCCCGTATTTCCGCATGTCGGGCGCGGGTCGGGGAGGGCCTTCGCGGGACCCGGTCGAGGTCGCGAGGGCCACGATCCCCCCGGGATCGCACCACTGGTCGAGCTCAGGAACGCCTGAGTCACTGGGCACCCTACTCAACGGCCGCCCCCGGCCTCAGCCCCGCCGCCGCCTCAGGGCTCCGGGGGCCCTTCCCCGGAGTCCGGCTCGCGCAGTTCCTCCACCGGACGGCCCGGCGTCCCGAGTTCCCCCTCCGGCGGCACCACCCGCTTCTCCTCCGCGAAGTGGCACGCCGAGTCGTGCCGGGCCGGGCTGTCCACGAGCCGGAACTCCGCCGGGACCGCCAGCAGCGGCACCTCCAGCGCGCACCGCTCCTGCGCCTTCCAGCAGCGGGTGCGGAAGCGGCACCCCGACGGCACGTTGGCGGGTGAGGGCACATCGCCGTGGAGGATGATCCGCTCCCGGTGGGCGCGCGCCTCCGGGTCCGGTACGGGGACGGCGGAGAGCAGCGCCTGGGTGTACGGGTGGGTGGGGTGGTCGTAGATCTCCGCGTCGGAGCCGATCTCGACGATCCGGCCGAGGTACATGACCCCGACCCGGTCGGAGATGTGCCGGACGATGGAGAGGTCGTGGGCGATGAAGACGAAGCTGAGGCTGAACTCCGCCTGGAGCCGGTCCAGCAGGTTGACGACCTGGGCCTGTACGGAGACGTCGAGCGCCGAGACCGGTTCGTCCGCGACGATGATCTCCGGGTTGAGCGCGAGGCCGCGGGCGATGCCGATGCGCTGGCGCTGGCCGCCGGAGAACTGGTGCGGATAGCGGTTGATGTACTCGGGGTTGAGCCCGACCACGTCCAGCAGGTCCTGCACCTTCTGGCGCCGGCTGCCCTTGGGGGCGACCTCGGGGTGGATCTCGTACGGCTCCCCGATGATGTCCCCGACCGTCATGCGCGGGTTGAGCGAGGTGTACGGGTCCTGGAAGACCATCTGGATGTTCCGGCGCACGGCCTTGAGCGCGCGGCCGGAGAGCCGGGAGATGTCCTCGCCCTTGTAGCGGATGGCCCCGGCGGTGGGCTTCTCCAGGTGGACGAGCATCCGCGCGACCGTGGACTTGCCGCAGCCGGACTCCCCCACGATGCCGAGGGTCTCGCCCGCGTGGAGGTCGAAGTCGACGCCGTCGACGGCCCGGACCGCGCCGACCTGCCTCTTGAAGAGGATGCCCTGCGTCAGCGGGTAGTGCTTGGCGAGGTCCCGCACTTCGAGGATCGGCTCGCCCTCGACGTACGGCCTGCTGCCCTCCCCCGCCTTGGAGAGCAGCGTCGAACCCCCTTCGCGTGCCTCGCGGTCAGCGTCCATCGAGCGTCTCCTTCCAGAAGTGGCAGGCGCTCCGGCGCTGCTCGTCCACCTCGTAGAGCGGCGGCACATCGGTGCGGCACACGTCCCTCGCCATCGGGCAGCGGGGGTTGAACGCGCAGCCGGGCGGGATGTGCAGCAGGTTGGGCGGCAGCCCCTTGATCGCGTACAGCTCCTGGCCCTTCTGGTCCAGGCGCGGGATCGACTGGAGGAGGCCCTTGGTGTACGGGTGGGCCGGGGCCTTGTAGATCTCGTGGACGGGGGCGGTCTCGACGATCCGGCCCGCGTACATCACGGCGATCTTGTCGGCCACGTCCGCGACGACGCCCAGGTCGTGGGTGATGAGGATGAGGCCCATGTTGAACTCGCGCTGGAGTTCCCCGAGCAGGTCCATGACCTGGGCCTGGACGGTGACGTCGAGGGCGGTGGTGGGCTCGTCCGCGATGATCAGGGACGGTTCCAGGGCCAGCGCCATGGCGATCATGATGCGCTGGCGCATACCGCCGGAGAACTGGTGCGGATACTGGCCGACCCGCTCCTTCGCCGCCGGGATGCGCACCCGCTCCATCAGCTCGACGGCCTTGGCCTTGGCGTCCTTGCGGGACATCCCGCGGTGGACGACGTACATCTCCCCGAGCTGTTCGCCCACGGTGAGGACCGGGTTCAGGGAGGAGAGCGCGTCCTGGAAGATCATGGCCATCTCCTGGCCGCGGATCTTGCGCCGCTCCTCGGGCTTGAGCTTCAGCAGGTCCTGGCCCTTGAAGAGGATCTCGCCGCCGGCGATCTTCCCGGGCGGCATGTCGAGGATGCCCATGACCGCCTGGGCGGTGACGGACTTGCCGGAGCCGGACTCACCGAGCACGGCGAGCGTCTCGCCCTCGGCCACCGAGTAGTTGACCCCGTTGACGGCCTTGGCGACGCCTTCGCGGGTGTGGAACTCCACGTGCAGATCGCGCACTTCGAGCAACATGGCAACCGGCTCCTCAGCGCAGCTTGGGGTCGAGGGCGTCGCGCACCGCGTCGCCGAGCATGATGAAGGCGAGCACGGTGATCGCCAGCGCCCCGGCGGGCCAGAGCAGCATGTGCGGGGCGTTGCGGATGTAGTTGGCGGCGGCGGAGATGTCGATGCCCCAGGAGACGGCCGGGTCCTTCAGGCCGACGCCGAGGAAGGACAGGGTCGCCTCCAGCGAGATGTACGTGCCCAGCGCGATGGTCGCCACGACGATGACGGGCGCGACGGCGTTCGGGGCGATGTGGCGCAGCAGCATCCGGGAGTTGGAGGCGCCGAGCGCGCGGGCCGCCTGGACGTAGTCGTTCTGTTTGGCGGTGATCACCGAGCCGCGGGCGATACGGGCGATCTGCGGCCAGCCGAGCAGGACGATGAAGCCGACGACGGGCCAGACGGTGGAGCTGGTGACGACGGAGAGGAAGACCAGGCCGCCGAGGACGACGGGGATGCCGAAGAAGACGTCGGTGAGGCGGGAGAGGATCGAGTCCCACCAGCCGCCGAAGAAGCCCGCGAGCCCGCCGAGCAGGGAGCCGAGGAGGGCGACGCCGAGGGTGGCGCAGACGCCGACGGTGACCGAGGTGCGGGTGCCGTAGACGACCCGGGTGTAGACGTCGCGGCCCTGGGGGTCGAAGCCGAAGGGGTGGCCGGGTTCGGAGCCCTTCTGGGCGTCGTCCAGATTGGCCTGGAGGGGGTCGCCGCTCGCGATGAGCGAGGGCCAGATCGAGATGATCACCAGGAAGAGGATGATCAGCGAGGAGATGATGAAGACCGGGTTGCGCCGCAGGTCGCGCCAGGCGTCCGACCAGAGGCTGCGCGGCTTCCCGGCCGGGCCGGTGCCGTCGGGGCCGCCCGGGGTCTTCTCCAGGCTGGTGCCCTCCGCCATGGCGAGGTCCGTCGCGCCGCCGGCGCCCGCCTGGGAGATCGCTTCGTCCGGGGTCTGCGGCTCAGGCATAGCGGATCCTCGGGTCGAGTACGGCGTACAGGAGGTCGACGATGAGGTTGGCGGCCAGGAAGACCAGCACCAGGATGGTGACGAACCCGACGACGGTCTGCGAGTTCTGGCGCAGGATGCCCTGGTAGAGCTGGTAGCCGACGCCGTGGATGTTGAAGATCCGCTCGGTGACGATGGCCCCGCCCATCAGGGCGCCCACGTCCGTGCCGATGAAGGTGACGACGGGGATCAGCGAGTTGCGCAGCAGGTGCCGTACGACGACCCGGCGCCGGGGCAGCCCCTTGGCGACGGCGGTGCGTACGTAGTCGGCGCGGGCGTTCTCGGCGATCGAGGTCCGGGTGAGCCGGGTGACGTAGGCGAGCGAGACCGAGGCGAGGACGAGACCGGGGACGAGCAGCTCGTCGAAGGTGGGGTCCGGGGAGACCGAGGGCTTGATGATGCCCCACTTGACGCCCAGGAGGAGCTGGAGCAGCAGGCCGGTGACGAAGGTGGGGACGGCGATGACGATCAGGGTGAGGATGAGGACCGTGGTGTCGACGGGGCGGCCGCGGCGCAGGCCCGTGACCACGCCGAGGCTGATGCCGATGACGATCTCGAAGACGATCGCGACGATGGTGAGCCGGATGGTGATGGGGAAGGCGGTGGCCATCAGCTCGGTGACCTTCTGCCCGTTGAACGCGGTGCCGAAGTCTCCGGTGAAGAGGTTCCCCATGTAGGTGAGGTATTGCTGCCAGACCGGCTTGTCGAGGCCGAACTCGGAGCGCAGCTGGGCGGCGGTGGCCGGGTCGCACTGGCGGTCGCCGCAGAGGCCCGCGATGGGGTCGCCCATCACGTTCACCATGAGGAAGATCAGCAGCGTGGTGCCGAAGAAGACGGGGATCATCTGCAGCAGCCGCCGGATCACATAACGTCCCATGAGGGGCTCCGGGGGTCGGGGCGGACAGGCCGGATGGGCGGGCGGCCGGGGCGCGCGTCGGTCGCCCCGGCCACCGGGTGTCAGCTGACGCCGGTGCGGGTCACTTGACGGTGATCTCCGTGTAGACCGGCACGCTGAACGGGTTCAGCTCGACGTTGTCGACCCGCTCCGAGTAGCCCGCGCTGCCGTTCTGGTACCAGAGCGGGATGGCCGGCATCTGCTCGACGAGCACCTTCTCGGCGTCCTGGAAGGTGGTGATCGCCTTCGCCTTGTCGGTCTCGGCGTTCGCCTGGTCGACCAGGTCGTCGAACTCCTTGTTGGTCCACTTGCCGTCGTTGGACGGGGCGTTGGTGTAGTAGAGCGGCTGCAGGAAGTTCTGGATCAGCGGGTAGTCCATCTGCCAGCCCGCACGCCAGGGGCCCGTCATCTTCTGGGTGGAGACCTGGCTGCGGAAGTCCGCGAAGGTGCCGACCGCGCCGCCGACACAGGCCTGGTTGTTGCCCATGACGTTGTTGATGCTGTTGCAGACGGCGTCGACCCACTCCTTGTGGGAGCCGGTGTCGGCGTTGTACGAGATCTTCAGCTGGCCGCCGGGGATGCCGCCGCCCTCGTCGATCAGCTTCTTGGCCTCGGCCTTGTTGTACTCGCACTCCTTGCCGCAGAGCCCTTCCTTGAAGCCGCCGTCCTCGCCGAGGACCGGGGAGGTCCAGTCGGTGGCGGGGGTGCGGGTCTTCTGGAAGATCTGGTCGGTGATCTGCTTCCGGTTGATCGCCATGGAGAGGCCCTGCCGGACCTTGCGGGCGCCGTCGGTGTCCCATTCCTTGTCGTAGAACGGGAAGGCGAGCGTCTGGATGATGCCGGCGGGGGTGTTGATGTACCGGTCGCCGAGGTCCTGCTCGACGTTGCGGAGCTGGGAGGCGGGCACGTCGTCGACCAGGTCGAGGTTGCCCGAGGTCAGCGAGGTGTAGGCGGTGTTGTTGTCGGTGAAGACCTTGAGGTCGACGCCGCCGTTCTTCGCCTTGTCGTCACCCGGGTAGTCGTCCCAGCGGCGCAGGCTCATCGAGGAGCCCTTGGCGTACGACTGGATGGTGTACGGGCCGTTGCCGATCGGCTTGGAGAGCCAGGCGTCGTGGTCGTCGTAGAACGCCCTGGGCAGCGGTACGAAGGCCGAGTAGCCGAGGGTGTCGGGCCAGAGGGAGAACTTCTGGCTGAGCTTGGCGGTGAAGGTCAGGTCGTCGACGACCTTGAGCCCGGAGAGGGTCTCGGCGGAGGCGGTGCCGGACTCGGGGTGGACCTGGTCGTAGCCCTCGATGTACTGGAAGAAGTAGGCGTTCTTCTGGTTGTTCTTCAGCGCCGCGCCGTAGTTCCAGGCGTCCACGAAGGACTTGGCGGTGATCTTCTCGCCGTTGGAGAAGGTCCACCCTTCCTTGAGCTTGATCGTGAAGTTCTGGGCGTCGTCGGAGTCGATGGACTCCGCGAGCATGTTCTGCGCCTCGCCGGTCTTGGGGTCGTACCGGACGAGCCCCCGGAAGACCATGTCGAGGACCTTGCCGCCCTGCACCTCGTTGGTGTTGGCGGGCTCCAGCGGGTTCTGCGGGTCGCCCCAGGAGGAGCTGACGATGCCGTCGGCGCCGCTGCCGCCGCCGTTGTCGCCGCCTCCGCCGCCGCAGGCCGTCGCTGCCAGGGCGACCGCCACCGCACAGGCGGCCCACCGGGTCCGTGTGGCTCCGCGCATGAAGTGCCTCCTAGAGTCATCGAGTAGCTCAATGCCTCATATCACCCCATACCGCCACACACCGCATGCGGGCTTACCCCGTACGGGCACGGGCCCGGCCGGACGCACGGACCCCCCGGCCCCGACGCACGGATGCCCGGCTCCCTCGGAAGGGGGCCGGGCATCCGACGTACGGCTACCGGGATCGGTCACGCCGCGTGAACGACGTCCTTCTCCTCGGCGAAGTGGCACGCCGACTCGTGCGCGGCCGGGCCGCCCGCCGCGACGAACCGCTCGGGGATCGCCAGCAGCGGCATCTCCGTCGCGCAGCGCTCCTCCGCCTTCCAGCACCGGGTGCGGAAGCGGCAGCCGGAGGGCGGGTTCGCCGGTGACGGAACGTCACCGGTGAGGATGATCCGCTCGCGGCCCTCGCGCGCCGCCGGGTCCGGCACCGGCACCGCGGAGAGCAGCGCCTGGGTGTACGGGTGCGTCGGGTGGTCGTAGATCTCGGTGTCCGTACCGATCTCGGCCATCTTGCCGAGGTACATGACGCCGACCCGGTCCGAGATGTGCCGGACGATGGACAGGTCGTGCGCGATGAAGAGGTAGGAGAGGTTGAACTCGTCCTGGAGCTTCTCCATCAGGTTGATGACCTGCGCCTGCACCGACACGTCGAGCGCGGAGACCGGCTCGTCGCAGATGATGATCTCCGGGTTGAGCGCGAGGCCGCGGGCGATGCCGATGCGCTGGCGCTGACCGCCGGAGAACTGGTGCGGGTACCGGTTGATGTACTCCGGGTTGAGGCCCACGACGTCCAGGAGCTCCTGAACCTTGCGCCGGCGGTCGCCCTTGGGAGCCACCTCGGGGTGGATCTCGTACGGCTCCCCGATGATGTCGCCGACCGTCATGCGCGGGTTCAGCGAGGTGTACGGGTCCTGGAACACCATCTGGATGTTCCGGCGCACGGCCTTCAGGGCGCGGCCGGACAGCTTGGTGATGTCCTGGCCCTTGTAGAAGACCTCGCCCGCGGTCGCCTTCTCCAGCATCATGAGCAGCTTGGCGACGGTGGACTTGCCACAGCCGGACTCGCCCACGATGCCGAGCGTCTCGCCCTGGTAGAGGTCGAAGGAGATCCCGTCCACGGCCTTGACCGCACCGATCTGCTTCTTGAAGAGGATGCCCTGGGTCAGCGGGAAGTGCTTGACCAGGTTGCGCACCTGGAGGATCGGCTCGCCCCGCTCGACCGGCGCCTCGATGGCGGCGACGGCGTCCTCTTCGGTGGCGACGGCGACCGTCTCCACCTCGGTGACGTGAGGGGTGGCGTCCACGGACTCCTTGTCGAGCTCAGCCATGGATCGTCTCCTTCCAGAAGTGGCACGCGCTTCCGCGGCCCGGCAGGTCGGTGCCGTCCCGCTCGGTGACCGGGTGCAGCGCCGGGATCTCCGTACGGCAGATGTCCTGCGCCTTGGGGCAGCGGGGGTTGAACGCGCAACCCGCGGGGATACGCGTCAGGTTGGGCGGCAGGCCCTTGATCGCGTAGAGCTCCTGGCCCTTCTGGTCCAGCCGCGGGATGGAGTCGAGCAGACCGCGCGTGTAGGGGTGCGACGGGCGGCTGTAGAGCTCGTGCACCGGAGCGGTCTCGACGATCCGGCCCGCGTACATCACGGCGATCTTGTCCGCCACGTCCGCGACCACGCCGAGGTCGTGGGTGATCAGGATGAGACCCATGTTGAACTCGCGCTGCAGCTCCGCGAGCAGGTCCATGACCTGGGCCTGGACGGTCACGTCGAGCGCGGTGGTCGGCTCGTCCGCGATGATCAGGTCGGGCTCCAGGGCCAGCGCCATGGCGATCATGATGCGCTGGCGCATACCGCCGGAGAACTGGTGCGGGTAGTCGTCGACCCGCTCCTTCGCCGCCGGGATGCGGACCCGGTCCATCAGCTCGATGGCCTTGAGCCTGGCTTCCTTCTTGGACATGCCCAGGTGGACCCGGAACATCTCGCCGAGCTGGTAGCCGACGGTCAGAACCGGGTTCAGCGAGGAGAGCGCGTCCTGGAAGATCATCGCGACGCGGCGGCCACGGATCTTGCGGCGCTCCTCCTCGGACATGGTGAGCAGGTCCTGGCCGCGGAAGAGGATCTCTCCCTGCGGGATACGGCCCGGAGGCATGTCCAGGATGCCCATGATCGCCTGGGCGGTCACGGACTTGCCGGAGCCGGACTCCCCGAGCACGGCCAGCGTCTCACCGGCGTCGACGGTGTAGTTGACACCGTTGACCGCCTTGGCGACGCCTTCGCGGGTGTGGAACTCGACGTGCAGGTCACGCACTTCGAGCAGCGGGCCCTGGTGTCCGTCGTCGCTGCGGGGAGCGGGGACGTTCGCGGTTTTTTCGATCGTAGTCACGTACGCCTCCCTCAGCGCAGCTTGGGGTCGAGGGCGTCGCGCACCGCGTCGCCGAGCATGATGAACGCCAGCACGGTGATGCTGACGAAGCCGGCCGGGAAGAGCAGCGGGTGCAGCGACTCGCGGATGCGCCCCAGCGACTGGTTGATCATGACGCCCCAGGAGATGGTCGGCTCCTGAATGCCGACACCGAGGAAGCTGAGCGTCGCCTCGGCCGAGATGATCACACCGAGCGAGATGGTCGCCAGCACGATCAGCGGGGTCAGTGCGTTCGGCAGCACGTGGCGGAACATCAGCCGGCCGGTGGAGGCACCGAGCGACCGGGCAGCGGTGACGTAGTCGGCCTGCTTGGTCTGCATGGCGGTGGAGCGCATGATGCGGGCCATGCTCATCCAGCCGAGCACGGTGAGCGCGGTGAGCACGCCCCAGATGCCGCCGATGCGGAACCCGTCGTCGTCACGGAAGCTGTTGAGGATGACGATGGCGCCGACGAGGAAGGGAATGCCCATCACGATGTCGATGCCGCGCGAGATGATCGCGTCGATCCACTTGCCGTAGAACCCGGCGACGAGGCCGAAGACCAGGGCGATGAGGGCCGAGCCCAGGGTGGCGAGGACACCGACGGTGATCGAGGTCCGGGTGCCGTAGATCGTACGGGCGTAGACGTCGCAGCCACGGGCGTCGTAACCGAACCAGGCGTCGGCGCTGGGCTTCTGCAACGAGCGGCCCAGTTCGCACAGTTGCGGGTCGGCGCTGGCGAACAGCGACGGGAACGCGGCCATCGCGACGAGCACCAGGATGATGCCCGAGGGGATCAGGAAGAGCGGCCGGCGCACGAGGTCGCGGACGGCGTCCTGGAGGAGGCTGCGCGGCTTGGCCATCTCCTTCACAGGGGAGTTGGTGCCCTTCGCCGATGCGGCCTTGGCCTCCTCGGCGGACTCCGGGGCTGCGGAAGTCTTGGTTGCGTCAGGCATAGCGAATCCTCGGGTCAAGCACGGCATAGAGCAGGTCCACGACGAGCGCCATCACCACGTAGACGATGACGAGGAGGGTCACGAAGCCGACGAGCGCCGGTCCGTCCTCGATCTGGATCGCCTTGAAGAGGTTGTAGCCGACACCGGGGATGTTGAAGATCCGCTCGGTGACGATGGCCCCGCCCATGAGCGTTCCGAGGTCCGCGCCGAGGTAGGTGACCACGGGGATCAGCGAGTTCCTCAGGACGTGGATCCCGGTGATCCGGGACGGGGAGAGGCCCTTCGCCTTGGCCGTACGCACGTAGTCCATCCGCAGGTTCTCCGCCACGGAGGCTCTCGCGAGGCGCGCGATGTAGGCGAGCGAGACGGAACCGAGGACAAGGCCCGGCAGAAGGTAGCTGACGAAACCTTCGTTGGTCCCCGAGACGGGGAAGATGCCGGCCTTGACGCCCAGGAAGATCTGGCTGACCTGCCCGAGGACGAAGATCGGGACAGCGATGACGGTCAGCGTGGAGAGCAGGACCAGGTTGTCCAGGAACTTTCCGCGCCGCATGCCCGCCATCACACCGGCGGCGACACCGATGATCATTTCGAAGACGAAGGCGATACCGGCGATGCGGAGGGTCTCCGGCCACGCGTCGGCGATCATCTCGCTGATGGGACGGGAGCCACTGAGGCTCGTCCCGAAATCACCCTGGACCAGACCCGCGAGGTAGTAGCCGTAGCGGATCGGCAGGGGGTCGTCCAGGTGGTACTGCGCGGTCAGCGCAACTCTGATGCTTTCCGGAACAGGACGCTCTCCGTACAGGTTCTGTACCGGGTCACCGCCCATGGCGGTGACGAGAGCGAAGACCAGAAAGGTGGTCCCGATGATGACCGGGAGCATCTGGAGCAGCCGTCTTGCGACGTAGCGGCCCATGGTTCCTCCTCGTGGGAACGACGGGGGGCGGATGTGGGTCCGCCCCCCGTCGTCAGGCCCTAATTTTTGACTACTGCGTCACGCGGGACGCAGGTCAGGACTTCTCGACCTTGGTGAGTTCAACCTGGTTGAACAGGTTCATCTCGACGTTCTTGACGTTGGTCGAGTGACCGAAGACGTTCTTGCCGAAGCGCAGCGGGATCACCGGCATGTCCTTGGCGAGGATGTCCTCGGCGGCCTGCCACTTCTGGATGGCCTCGGCCTCGGTCTTGGCCTCGCGGCCCTCCTGGAGGAGGCGGTCGAAGTCCTTGTTGCTGTAGCCGTAGTAGTTCGAGGAACCACCGGTGCTGTACAGCGGGCCGAGGTAGTTCTCCATGGACGGGTAGTCCATGATCCAGCCCATGCGGAACATGCCGGAGAACTTCTTGTTCTCGACCTGCGTCAGCAGCTCGGCGAACTTCGGCACGGCCTGGCTCACGCAGTCGAGACCCAGGTTCTTCTTGAGCTGGTCACACGTGGCGTTGATCCACTGCTCGTGGCCACCGTCGGCGTTGTGACCGATGTTGATCTTGTTGCCCTCGATGCCACCGGCCTCGGCGAGCAGCTTCTTGGCGGCGGCGGGGTCGAACTTGCACGCCTCGCCACAGGTGTCCTCGCGGTAGCCGCCCACGACCGGGGAGACGAAGGAACGCGCGGAGGACTGCGAGTCCTGGAAGACGACCTTGATGATCTCGTCACGGTCGATGGCCATCGAGATGGCCTTGCGGACGCGCGCGTCGCTGTACTTCTTGTCGTACGTCGGGAAGGCGACGAACTGGAAGGTGGAGGCCTGCGACGTCTTGAAGCGGTCGCCCAGCTCGCCCGGGGCGGTGCCCATGACCTCGGTCGGGATCTGGTCCACGATGTCGAGGTTGTTGGCGAGCAGGTCGTTGTACGCGGTGTTCTGGTCCTGGAAGATCCGGAACTCGACCGAGTCGACCTTCGGCTTCTCACCGAGCTTGTAGTCCGGGTAGGCCTTGACCTTCACGAACTTGTCGTGGTTCCACTTGCCGTCCATCTGGAACGGACCCTGGCCGATCGGGGCTTCCTCGTACGCCTTGAGGTCGGTGAGCGCCGACTCGGGCATCGGGTAGAAGACCGTGTAGCCCAGGACGGACTTGTAGCCGGCGAACGGGGCCTTGAGGGTGATCTCGAAGGTCTTGTCGTCGATGACCTTCAGGCCGGAAAGCTCCTTGGCCTTCGGCTCCTCGGCCTTCTTCGGGCCCTCCTCGCCGTCCGGGTCGACGGGGTTCATCTCGTCGTAGCCCTGGATGGTGCCGAAGAAGTAGTTGCCGTCGGCGGCGTTGGGGCCGTAGGCGCCCCAGTTCCAGGCGCCGACGTAGTCCTTGGCGGTGACGGGCTTGCCGTCGTGCCAGGTGGCGTCCTTGAGCTTGACCGTCCAGACCTTGTTGTCCGGGCTCTCGATGGACTCGGCGGCGGCCAGAACCGGCTGGTTCTTCGCGTCGAAGTCGACCAGCGGGGTGAACAGGCCCGACAGGACCTGCGAGCCACCGGACTCGGTGGTCGACTGCGGGACGAGGCGCTTGGGCTCGGCGATGTTCATGCTGAACCCGCCGCCGGAGCTGCCCTTGCTCTCGCTGTCGCCACCGCTACCGCCACAGGCGGTCGCAGCCAGGGCGACGACTATCGCGCACCCGACCATCTTGGAACCACGCATGGGTTCTCCTCCTCAAGAGTCCACTTTTGATCACTGCAAGAGGGGCACTGATACGTCGCCGACACCCCTGACGGCGATGAACAGTGACCCCGAAGTGTGCTCGTGAGTCGGCGCTCCCCACAGCGCGTGACCCATTGACCCGAGCTCAATGGAGCCAACTATTGAGTACGGCCGAGCCGTAAACCACACTTAAAGGGTCTCGGTTTGACAACATCACCGGTCTCCGGAAGCCCGAAATCCGGACAAAGTGATCCTAGACAGACGCCCGCGAAACGGACTGTTAACGCAACTTCCGGAGCACGGCGGTCGCTATCCGGACATCCGAACAGCAGCCGGACGCCCAAAAAGAGTTGCTTCGAGACCCTCCCCATGCGGGTGACACTTCTCACGAAACAGGGGCGATAAACGACGAACGGCCCGGTCGTCGCGGGGAATCCACGACGACCGGGCCGTACGCATGGTGACGGACCGACAGCTTTCGGCCATCCGCTCCGGCGGAGGTTTGTCAGCTGTACTGGCAGGGCGTGCTGGTGACCTGGGCGGTGTGCTGCGTCGTCACGTAGCGGGCCGACGAGATGTAGCGCCAGCCGTTGACGCTCGCGGCCTTGGCCCAGAACGTCTGGCCGTAGGCGTACGTGCCGACGATCGAGTAGTTGGTGCCCGGGCCGCTGCGGACGTTGACGCCGGCCTGGGTGGTCACCTTGTACTTGCAGTACTTCACGGCCGCGGCCGGAGCCTTGACGGTGGCCGGAGCCGCCGTGGCCGCCTTGGCCGGCGCGGTCGCCTGCGCCGCCGCGGTGCCCCCCAGCACGGCGGCGGCGGTCAGCGCGGAGGCCGCGACGGTACGGAATCCGATGGCCCTGACGCGGTCGAAGGACTTGACGGTCATTTCATGCCCCTACCCGTTGAGTGAACATGAGCGAGCTGCCCATGTGCCGGGCCCCAGGTCTCCGATAGCCGGAGGTCGATCTCCTGAGGCCGGACACCAGCCAATCGCACAAAAGTTCACTTCGGGGGTGCGGAGCCACGGTCTCGACCGGAACTCCCCATTTGGAAGGGGAGCAGCCTCTTCCCGGGACCGACGGAGAGCCCGGACCCTCTGGAAGGGGCCCGGGCTCTCCGTCACGCGGCTACGTCGGCCACGTCAGCGCTTGGCGCGGGACGCGGTGCGGGCGCGGTCCTTCTGGTCCAGGACGACCTTGCGGATACGCACGGTCTCCGGGGTCACCTCGATGCACTCGTCCTCGCGGCAGAACTCCAGGGACTGCTCCAGCGACAGCTTGCGGGCCGGGACCACGTTCTCCGTGGTGTCCGCGGAGGCCGCACGCATGTTGGTGAGCTTCTTCTCCTTGGTGATGTTCACGTCCATGTCGTCGGCGCGCGAGTTCTCACCGATGATCATGCCCTCGTACACCTCGGTGCCGGCCTCGGTGAAGATGACACCGCGCTCCTGGAGGTTGACCATCGCGAACGGCGTGACCGAACCGGCGCGGTCCGCGACCAGCGAACCGTTGTGACGGGTGCGCAGCTCACCGAACCACGGCTCGTGGCCCTCGAAGATCGAGTGCGCGATGCCGGTGCCGCGGGTCTGGGTCAGGAACTCCGTACGGAAGCCGATGAGGCCGCGGGACGGGACGATCCACTCCATGCGGACCCAGCCGGAGCCGTGGTTCGTCATGGTCTCCATACGGCCCTTGCGGGTCGCCATGAGCTGGGTGATGGCGCCGAGGTGCTCCTCGGGCGAGTCGATCGTCATGCGCTCGATCGGCTCGTACGTCTTGCCGTCGATCTGCTTGGTGACGACCTCGGGCTTGCCGACGGTCAGCTCGAAGCCCTCGCGGCGCATCTGCTCGACCAGGATGGCGAGCGCCAGCTCACCACGGCCCTGGACCTCCCAGGCGTCGGGGCGCTCGGTGTCCAGGACGCGGAGCGAGACGTTACCGATCAGCTCGCGGTCCAGGCGGTCCTTCACCTGGCGGGCGGTGACCTTGTGGCCCTTGCCGCCCTTGCCGACGAGCGGCGAGGTGTTGGTGCCGATGGTCATGGAGATGGCCGGCTCGTCGACCGTGATCAGCGGCAGCGCGATCGGGTTCTCCGGGTCGGCCAGCGTCTCGCCGATCATGATGTCCGGGATACCGGCGATGGCACAGATGTCACCCGGGCCCGCCACCTCGGCCGGCTTGCGGGTGAGCGCCTCGGTCATCATCAGCTCGGTGATGCGGACGTTGGACATGGTGCCGTCGCGCTTGATCCAGGTGACGGTCTGGCCCTTGCGCAGCTCGCCCTGCTCGACGCGGCAGAGCGCGATACGGCCGAGGAAGTTGTCGGCGTCCAGGTTGGTGACGTGGGCCTGGAGCGGCGCTTCCTCGTCGAACTCGGGGGCCGGGACGTGGGAGAGGATCGTGGAGAAGAACGGCTCCAGGTTCTCGCTGTCCTGCGGGACGGTGCCGTCCTCGGGCTTGGTCAGCGAGGCGACGCCGTCACGGGCGCAGGCGTAGACGATCGGGAACTCGATCTGGTCCTCGTCGGCGTCCAGGTCCAGGAACAGGTCGTACGTCTCGTCGACGACCTCGGCGATCCGGGAGTCGGGCCGGTCGGTCTTGTTGATGCAGAGGATGACCGGCATCTTCGCGGCCAGCGCCTTGCGCAGCACGAAGCGGGTCTGGGGCAGCGGGCCCTCGGAGGCGTCGACGAGCAGGACGACCGCGTCCACCATCGAGAGACCGCGCTCGACCTCGCCACCGAAGTCGGCGTGGCCGGGGGTGTCGATGATGTTGATCGTGATCGGGTCCCCGCCGTCCTTGGGGTGGTACTTCACCGCCGTGTTCTTGGCGAGGATCGTGATGCCCTTCTCACGCTCCAGGTCGTTCGAGTCCATCATGCGGTCGTCGAGCGACTCGGCAGCGTGCGCGGCGAAGGAGCCGGCCTGCTTGAGCATGGCGTCGACCAGCGTGGTCTTGCCGTGGTCGACGTGGGCGACGATGGCTACGTTACGGATGTCGTGGCGCGTGGGCATGGGTGGCTTGCGCTTCTCTCGGATCGTGGGATCAGGCGTCTCAGTCGGTCTTCGAGTCCTCGTACGCCCGCCGGGCGGCACGCCACGGCTCGTCCCATGGTACGGGCCCTGCGCACGCCGGGCTTCCCGGGCCGATCCGCGGAGGCGGTCTTCCCGTGTGATTCAGCCGATATTCAGCCGGTGTCAAGGAGCGGGGGCGGCTGTGGGAGAGCCGCGTGGGGGAGGCGCGAGGAGGGTGCGGGGAGGGTGTGTGAGGAGGGTCGAACGGCCCGGGTCAGGGCGGATACCACCTTGCCCGCCGTACGTGACGGCGGGCAAGGGTTTTGAGCAGCATCTGAGCTTGTGCAAACCGTTGACCTGCTGTTTTCTCCGCTGACCTGCGGATTCCTCCGGTGACCTGCGGATTCTTCCAGCCAGCTGCGGGTTTCTCCGGTGAGCTGTCGTTTCCTCCGGCGACCGGCCGCTTCCTCCGGCGATCCGCTGCTTCCTCCGGTGACCTGCGGCTTCTCCGGGCGACCGCCACTTCTTCCGGCGGCGGCTACTTCTTCCGGTCCGCGGGGGAACCTGCCGCCTGCCGGTCCGTGAACCCGATGTCCTGGTAGCGGGGGGCGGCGAAGCCGAAGGCGCCGACGTTCGCGAGCTTCTTGTCCACCGCGACGAGCTGCGGGCGCTGGAAGAGCGGAATCGATCCGGCGGCCGCCCAGATCCGGGCGTCGGCCTGCTTCATCAGCTCCCGCGCCGCCTTCTCGTCGAGTTCGGCGACCGCCTGGTCGAAGAGCTGGTCGATGTGGTCGGTGCCGACCCGGGTGTAGTTCTGCTCGACGAGGAGCGACCCGTCGGTGGCCGGCTCCGGCTTGGCGTAGATCGGGCGGCCGTCGGTGGCCGGGTAGGCGGTGGCGGGCCAGGAGTAGAGGGCCAGGTCGTAGTCGCCGGAGGCGATGTGGTCCTTGAAGTAGCTCTCGTCGGGAACCTTGGTGATCTCCGTGCCGATGCCGATCTTCTCCAGCATCGTCGCGATCCGCTCACCGACGCCGCGCAGCGACTGCGAGCCGGGGCCGGAGGGGAGCACGAAGCGCAGGGTCAGCGTCTTGCCGTCCTTGCCGAGGGGCCCGTTGACCGAGGCGGGGGCGGGTGCGGCGGTGCCCATGGGGGCGTACGCGCCGGGGGCGCCGCCGGACTGCTTGTCCTGGGCGGTGACCTTGGCGGCGGTGTCGGCCGCGGAGGTGTCCCCGCTCACGGCGCTCGCCTGGCGGAGCAGGGCAAGGCTCTGGACGGCGGCGGTGCGGGAGGGCGAGAGTACGGAGGAGGAGGCGTCGAGGCCCTGGACGGGACGGGCGCCGGGCTTGTTGTCCTGGCCGACGATGTAGAGGCCCTCGGCACGGGAGGCGGCGCTGTCGTCGGAGCCGGTGGCGGCCTGGTCGCTCTTCTTCTCCTCCTTGTCCTCGTCCCCGGCCTTCTCCTCCTTGTCCTCGGTCTTCTTCTCGGCGTCCTCGGTCTTCTTGTCGGCGTCGGTGTCGGCCTCGGTCTTGTCGGTCTTCTTCTCGTCCTTGTCCTCGGCCTTGTCGGTGCCCTTCTTCTCGCCGTCCTCCTTCTCGTCCTTCTTCTCCGCCTCGCTGCCCGCCTTGGTGTCCTTCGGCTTCTCGGCCGCGCCGCCCCGGGTCCACCCCGCGTCGGCCAGCAGGGCCTGGGCCTCCTCGGTGTTCTGGTCGCCGAGCGCCCCGCTGCCGTCCTTGTAACCGGGCTGTCCGGCCAGGGCCAGGTGGCTGCCGAGCGGCTTCGCCGGGAGCCCGAGCGGCTTGAGCACGGTCTCCGCGAGTTCCTGGCGGTCCAGGGCGCGGGCCACCGCCCGGCGGACCCGGTCGTCCGCGAGGGGGCCGGACTCGCCGTTCAGCGCGAGCTGGGTGTAGGCGGGCTCCAGGGACTTGCGTACGGCGTAGCTGCGCAGGGCCTTCTGCTCCGCCCCGTACGCGGCGACGGCCTTGCGGGTCTTCTCCCGGGCGGCCCGGGCGATCTCCGCCTGCTCCTCGTCGGAGCCGTTGGCCAGGGCCCAGGAGCGCAGGGCGGCGGCGGGGGTGAGGTCGGCGCCGGGGCCGTGGGCGAGGGGCTGCCCGCCGTTGTTGCCGTCGCGGAGGGCGAGGGCGATGCGGTTGGCGGTGGTGGAGTCGACGTCGGTGACGTGGACGGTGCCGTCCGCGAGGGCCTTGGTGCGGTCCTTGGGGGCGACGGCCCGGAAGACGAGGGTGTCCAGCTTGGCCTTGTCGCCCCACCAGCGGGGGTTACGGGTGAGGGTGACGGTTCCCTTGGCCTTGCTCACGCTCTTGAGCTGGAAGGGGCCCGCAGTGTTCTTCAGGGTCGTACGCGCTCCGTCGTTGAAGGTGTCCGGCGAGCCGGTGACCTCCTTCGGGTAGAGCGGTGAGAAGAGGGAGCGCCAGTCCGCGTAGGGCTTGGCGAAGGTGACCCGGACCTGGAGGTCGTCGGCGCCGCGCTCGATCTTCTGGATGCGCTCGTAGCCGGAGTTGCGGGCCGTCCAGAAGGCGGAGTCCTTGCCGCTGAGCGCGCGCCACTGGGCGACGAAGTCGGGAGCGCCGATCTCGCGGCCGTCGCTCCAGACCGCCTGCTGATTGAGCTTGTAGAGCACGACCTGCTTGGGCTCGCGCTCGATGATCTTCGCGGACTCCAGGTAGTCCGGGTTGAGCTTCGGCTGACCGGTGGCGTCCATCGGGAAGAGCGTGGGCAGCAGGGCCCCGGTGATCCTGGTGGTGGCGCTGTCGGCGTCCGCCTGGAAGGCGTTGAGGGTGGTGGGCATCGCGTCGACGGCCCAGTTCACCGTCGATCCGTCGGCGACGCGGTCACGGGCGGCGGGAGCGATGTCCTGCGGGACCCCCCGGGAGGTCTCCTCGCTGTCGGAACTGCACCCCGCGAGCGCGGGGATCGTGAGCACCCCCGCTGTGAGGAGCGCGAGCGAGCGGCGCTTTCGGACCGTCCCGCGCGGGACGCCGACGTGGGACATGGCTGATACCTCCGGGGCCGGCCCGGACCACCCCGTACCGGATGGACCGGATAGTGCTTGTTTGGTGGCATTTGCAGTTGATCACACTGATTCCTGCCCCCACTGAAAGCGCCTCCGCGCGGGAGGGGACGCCGACACGGCGGGGACGTACGGGAAGCTCACCCGCCCGGAGGAACGCCGTACCGCCCCGGATTCCGCACGAGACCTTCCATCGGCTTCCGCGCAAGGCCTCCCGTTATTGGTCCAGGCCAATTACGGTGCGGATCGGGCCTCGTCGCCCGCTCGGCCACGTCCTCCGAGGAGACACCGGTGCTCACCCGACGCGCAGCGTTCACGGCCGCCCTCGCGGCCCTCGGCTCCACCGCCCTGCCGGCCACCACCGCCACCGCCCTCCCCCGCGCCCCGGCAGCCGGCACCCCGGCCCCGCACGCCACGCCGCCGCGCCCCACGCCGTCGCGCCCCGCCGGCGCCCGCTCCCCCGGCAGGCCCCTCGCCGCGACGCTCCCCCGCCCCACGGGCAGGCACCCCGTCGCCACCCTCTCCGTCCCGCTGACCGACACCACCCGCACCGACCCCTTCGCCCCGCACCCGGGCCCGCGCGAGCTGATGGTGCAGCTCTGGTACCCGGCCACCACCGCCCCGCCGCGCCCGAGCGCCCCCTACACGGACCCGGGGACCGCGGCCGCGCTGGAGGTGGCGTGGGGCATGCGGCCCGGGGTGCTGGCGGCCGTCACCACGCACGCCCGTACGGGAGACCTGTCGTCTCTCGGAGCCCGTACGGGAGGTCCGGGGGCAGGAGGTCCACGTACGGGAGGGCGCCCGGCCCCCGGCACCCGTACGGCCGTCGTCCTGAGCCATGGGCGGGGCGCGTCCCGGGCCCTCACCAGCGGCCTGGCCGAGGAACTCGCCTCGCGCGGCCATCTCGTCGCGGCCGTCGACCACACCTACGACGCCGCCGCCGTCCGGTTCCCCGACGGCCGGCTGGTGCGCGGCGCGCTGCCCGCCGAACCGGACGACTGGGACGCCCAGGACCGGCTGGAGGTCGCCGTGCGCGCCGCGGACCTGCGGTGTGTGGCCGACGCGCTGTGCCGGAGCCGCCGCCCGCTCGCCGGGGTCGCGGTCCGGCGCGTCGGGCTGCTCGGCCACTCGCTGGGCGGGGCGGCGGCGGCCGAGGCGATGCGGCTGGACCGGCGCTTCGTGGCCGGACTCGACCTGGACGGCGGCCTGTTCGGCACCACCGTCCCGGAGACGGGCCTCGACCGCCCGTTCCTCCTCCTCACCTCGTCGCCGGACCACCCGACCTGGGCGCGGTGGCGCGCGCACCACCGGCACTGGGGGCGCCACCTGCACCTCGCGGGCGGCGGCCACCTCACGGCCACCGACGTACCGGCCCTGGCGCACGCGGCCGGGCTCCGGGAGCGGTGGCCCGAACCGCTGTACGCGGAGTTCCTCGGCACCCTTGCCCCGGCCCGGGCGGCCGCGGTCACCCGCGCGTACACCACCGCGTTCTTCGACAAATTCCTCCTCGGCCACCGACGCCCGCTCCTCGACGGGCCGGTACCGCGCTACCCGGAGATCGAGTTCCGCTGGACACGGGGGCGCTGAGACGGAACGCTCGTCCTTTCGAGGACGGCCGACCGGAAGGCACACAGCACATGACTGGGCAACCCGACCGCTGGGCGGAGCTGACCGGTGGACAGGCCGGTGAGGAGTACGCGCTCCGCTTCGCCCGGCTGGCGGAGTCGGGCCACGACGTCCACGGCGAGGCCACGTTCTGCGCGACCCTGCTGCGGCCCGGCGCGCGGGTGCTCGACGCGGGGTGCGGGACCGGCCGGATCGCGATCCGGCTCACCGAGCTGGGCCACCGGTGCACCGGCGTGGACGTCGACGCCTCGATGCTCGCGGTCGCCCGCCGCCAGGCCCCCGCCCAGGAGTGGCTCCTGGGCGACCTGGCCCACCTGGACACCCTCGACCTGGAGCCGGGCTTCGACCTGGCCCTGGCCGCCGGAAACGTCGTCCCGCTCCTGGCCCCCGGCACCGAGCCGGCCGTCGTCCGCCAGCTGGCCGCCACCCTGCGCCCCGGCGGCCTGCTGGTCACCGGCATGGGCCTGGACGCGGCCCACCTCCCCCTGCCCGAACCCACGGTCACCCTCACGGAGTTCGACACCTGGTGCACGGAGGCCGGGCTGTCCCTGCTCCAGCGGTACGCGACGTGGAGCGGTGACACCTTCCACCCGGGCGGCGGCTACGCGGTGAGCGTGCACACGCGTACGGAGTGACGACACGTCACCTTCACCTTCCGCCACGGATATTCGGTGTCCTGCCCACCTCCCGGCACGCAGAATGGTGCGCATGCCTCTGACCACCCCCACCCTGCGCACCGCCCGACTGCGGCTGCGCCCCTTCACGGCCGCGGACGCGGACGGCCTCTTCGCCCTGCACAGCAGCGCCGAGGTGATGCGCTACTGGGACTCCCCCGCCTGGACCGAACAGGCCCGCGTGGAGCGCTTCCTGACGATGTGCCGGACCATGGCGGACGAGGGCTCCGGGGTACGCCTGGCCCTCGACCGGGCCTCCGACGGGGCCTTCGTCGGCTGGTGCACGCTGGCCCGGTGGAACCCGGAGTACCGCAGCGCGTCCCTGGGCTACTGCCTCGACAAGACCGCGTGGGGCCACGGCTACGCGACGGAGGCCGCGCACGCCGTGCTGCGGTGGGCGTTCGACACGCTGGGCCTGAACCGGGTCCAGGCCGAGACCGACACACGCAACCTCGCGTCCGCCCGGGTGCTGGAGAAGGTGGGCTTCGTCCGTGAGGGCACGCTGCGGGAGGAGTGCGTCGTGAACGGCGAGGTCTCCGACACCTGGGTGTTCGGACTGCTCAGGCGGGAGTGGCAGCCGCCGGCGGGCACCTGACGGAGCCCGCACCCCGCTCGGCCCACCGCCGTCCGCTCAGCGAGCCGCCGCGGGCACGGGCCGGTCCGGGGTGTCCAGCCACGGCACGTGCGTACCGTCGGGAGCGATAGTCAGCCCGAACCGCCCCGGCCCCGGACGCCCGGCCCCACGCCACCACGCGTAGGCACCCTCGATCTCCCTCCACAGCCGGCGCCCCCCGTGCTCCCACACGGCGAAGCGGTCGGAGACCGTCCCGTCCCAGTCCACGGCCGCCCAGGAGCCGGCGTCGGTGGCGGCCGCCCACAGCCGGCGGGCGACACCGTCGACACCGGGATCGTCGTGCCGGGCCCGCCACACGTCGGGGGGCTGGAGCCCGACGGCGAACTGCGCGGCCCAGCCCTCACCCGCGGCCGCCCACGGGGACAGCAGGCTCACGGATGCCAGCGGTACATGGCTGCCCCGCACCACATCGCGGTAGATCCGCAGATCCGTACGCTGTCCCCGCATGAGCACGAACGCCGAGTACGGGAAGAAGAACCCCGAGGCGCCCCCGTACCCGTCCACGGTGAGCCGCAGCAGCCCGTAACAGAGCCACGGCGACTCCCAGGGGACGAGGATCACCCCGCCCGGCCGGGTCTGCGCGATCCACGCGGGAGGCACGGCCCGTACGGAACAGGTGGCGATCACCCGGTCGTAGGACCGCCGACCGCGTACCCCTCCGCCCCATCACCGCACACCACCCGGGGATCGAGCCCCACCCCCCGAAGGCTCCCCTCCGCACGCGCCGCCAGTACGGGGTCCACCTCGACGCTGGTCACCCGGTCCGCCCCGAGCCGGTGGGCGAGGAGCGCCGCGTTCCACCCCGTGCCCGCACCGATCTCCAGGACATGGTGCTCGGCGCGCAGGTCCAGCATGTCGAGCATGCGGAAGACGACGGAGGGAGCGGAGGCGGAACACGAGGCCCACCGCTCCCCCACCGCCCCGACGTCCTTTCCGTCGTTGACCTGGGTCACGACGGCGGTGTCGGCACAGGCGTGCCGCAGCCACCCTTCGGGGTCGGACTTCCGCGAGCACTCCTCCAGTTCACCCCCCACCCACACGGTCTCCGGCAGGAACGCATGCCGGGGCGCCCCCCGGAAGGCGGCTTCCCAGACCGGGGCGACCGGCGCCCCGAGGCTCTCGTTCACCGAGCCGAGCAGGCCGCCCATGGCGGGCACGACGGCGGCCTGCTCGTCCGCTCCGATCAACTCCATCCGCGGTGCGCCCACTTCCCTGTGTGCTTCGGCTCCGGCACCGGCTTGGCGGTGTCCGAGGACGGCTTCGCGGTACCCGGGGCCTTGCCTCCCGCATGCTTCCCGTCGCCTCCGCCGCCGCCTTTTCCTGTTCCCCAGCCCATTGCCGTCTCCTTCTCTCGTGCGGAGCAAGGACCTTAGGAGGCGGAACCGGGCGGGCCCTGATCACGGCAACCGTGGACGCCTTGGAAGCGCATGATTCCTTTACGGAGGGGGAGAGTTGATGGCACCGAGTCCGAGCGAATCCGATGCCCGGGCGGCCGACCTGATCGCCGCCTCCCGGACCGCCGAGTCCATGTACGTCCAGTGGCAGCAGCTCCACCAGGACGGGATGCGGCGGGTCCACGAGAGCACCGTCCCGCTGTACGAGCGGACGGCCCACTTCAGGGTGTACGCCTCCAACGTCCTGCCCGGCATGGTCCAGACGGCCGGGTACGCGACCGGGCTCCTGCGGTCCATCGCGGACTTCCAGGGCACCCCGGACGACGTGGCCGAAGCCGTCCGGGCGCGCCTGGCACGCTCCCGGGTCGTCCACGAGGGTAGCCACCGCTTCGCCCTGCTGATCGAGGAGGCCAGCCTCCACCACCGGGTCTGCGACGGGCCCGAGCTCGCCGCACAACTCCGGTACTTGGGCGAGGTCATGTCCCGCCCCAACGTCTCCCTGGGCGTCATCCTGCTCGGGGCCCGCCGGCGTACGATCTGGCCGCTGGAGGCCTTCTACGCGTTCGACGACGCCCAGGTGGCCGTGGAGACGCTGACCGCGGAGGTGAACATCACGGCGCCCGGTGAAGTCCGCACCTATCTGCGGGCGTTCACGGAGCTGTCGCGCATCGCCGTCCACGGGGCACCCGCCCGCGACCTCATCTCCCGGGCCATGCGCTCCGCGCTCTCAGACTGAGGCGGCGCAGGGGCGGCGGCCCAGGGGCGGCAGGGCGGTGATCACCGTCACACCAGGAAACTCCCAACTTTTCGCCGGGAGTTCGTAAAGAATGATCTTCAGACCAAGGGTCGGCGCCGGGGAGCCGTGACGCACGGAGCGTCGCGGCGGCGTCGGCCCGCCCTTCGGGGTTGAAACCGCAAGGTTCACATATGAAGCACATGCGTAAGGCCTCCGCCGTCGTGGCGACCGCCCTGCTGATCGGGATAGCGGGTCCGCTCTCGCAGGCCCATGCGGCCAAGTCCTACACCGCGGTCGTGAAGTGCGCCAAGGTGAAGATCAGCAACAACAACGCGGTCGGCTTCGTCGACGGCAAGGGCAAGGCCAACACCAAGCCCAAGGCCATCGCCGCGGCGAAGAAGAACGCCAACAGCAAGGTGGGCAAGGGGTACCGCGCCAAGCACTGCGACGTGAAGTCGGTCAAGTGATCCGCTGCCGCTGACGGCAGTCTGAACCGGTGGGCCGCTCGACCGGCGGCCCACCGGTCCCTGACAACTCACGACAGAGGCAGCAACACCGTGAACCATCGACGACAGAAGAAACTGACCAAGCGGCTCGTCGAAGCCGCGACCTTCGGTGAACTCACCGAGGTCCGCGCCCTGTTGCGGGGCGGCGCCCAGCCCGACCGGGCGGACGGCGAGGGCACGACCCCCCTCTACGCCGCGTCCGTGCACGGCTCCGCCGACGTGGTGCGCGCCCTGCTGGGGGCAGGGGCGGACCCCGACACGGAGAGCGGACACGGCACCGAAGGCACCCCGTTGTGCGCGGCGGCCTGCTGGGGCCACACCGAGACCGTACGCGTACTGCTGGAGCACGGCGCCGACCCGGCCCTGCGGGAGGACGGCGGAACCGGCATGTCCCCCATGGAGTGGGCCCTCACCGGTCCCCACTCCGAGGTTGTCGCGCTGCTCGAAGGAGCCGCGCCGCAGGAATAGGCCGGCCGTAGCCGTAGCACTGCGGGGCCGGCCGTACGTATCACCGCGGGGCCGGGAAGCCATCCCGGAAAGCACGACAGGCAAAGGGCCGCCCGCAAAAGACAGTTCGGGGCGCACGACCCGGTCGGGGGGCCGGGTCAGTGTGCCGCGAGCCGTTCCACCAGGGTGATCGCCCGCGCCAGCAACTCCCTCTCATCGGGCGTCAGTTCCGACTCGATCGCGTGCGCGAGCCAGTCCGTCCTGCGCCCCCGCTCCTCCTCCAGCAGCGCCCGGCCCGCGACCGAGAGTTCGACCAGGCTCTTGCGGCCGTCGGTCGGATGGGCGCGGCGGGTGATCAGGCCCTGGTCCATCAGCAGGCCGACGGCCCGGGCCATGGACTGCGGGCGGACCCGCTGATCGGCTGCCAGTTCGCTGGTCGTCATCGCGCCGCTGCGGTCCAGCGCACCGAGGACGGCCACCTGGCCGACCGGCATCTGGTCCTCACGCTTCACGCGGCGCGTGAGCTTTCCCGTCGCGGCACGCAGTTCGGCGGCGACGGCGGCGGATTCCGGAAGGGGCATACCGAATATTAACGCAGCGTAGCCGGGAGGAGGGAGGAAGAAGGAGTGTGCAGGCTAACTGTTCAGTTCAGCTGCGCAGCATTGCTGTAGAGTTTCCTTCTGCCGGGACCAGCGCCACCGTCGCCGCAGCCGGGCCCCGGCGCGTGTGCCACGGCACACCCGCGCGACAACGGGAAGGACTCACTCCCATGACCGCCATCACCTCCGTCACCGGCCGCAGCATCCTCGACAGCAGGGGCAACCCCACCGTCGAAGTGGATGTGGAGCTGGCGGACGGGTCCACCGGGCGGGCCGCCGTCCCCTCCGGCGCCTCGACCGGGGCCCGCGAGGCCGTCGAACTCCGCGACGGCGACCCCGGCCGCTGGCACGGCAAGGGCGTCGACCGGGCGGTGCACCACGTCAACACGGAGCTGGCCGCCGCCGTCATCGGCCGCGAGGCCGAGGACCAGGCCGGGCTCGACGCCACCCTCGTCGCCACGGACGGCACGCCCACCAAGTCCCGGCTCGGCGCGAACGCGGTCCTCGGCATCTCCCTGGCCACCGCGAAGGCCGCCGCGGCCGCCCACCGCCTGCCGCTCTTCCGGTACGTCGGCGGCTCGGGCGCCCGCCTGCTCCCCGTACCGATGATGAACATCGTCAACGGCGGCGCCCACGCCGACAATCCGCTGGACTTCCAGGAGTTCATGATCGCCCCCATCGGCGCGGCCACCTTCGCCGAGGCCGTACGGATGGGCTCCGAGGTCTTCCACACCCTGCGCCGCGACCTCCTCGCCGCCGGGCACTCCACGGGCGTCGGCGACGAGGGCGGCTTCGCGCCCTCGCTCCGTACCGCCGAGGAAGCCCTGGACTTCGTCGTCGCCGCAGTCGAGCGCACGGGGTACCGGCCGGGGACCGACATCGGGCTGGTCATGGACCCGGCGTCGTCGGAGTTCTTCCGCGACGGCGTCTACGACTACACCGGGGAGGGCGTCCGGCGCACCCCCGCCGAACAGGTGGACTACCTGGTCAAGTTGATCGACTCCTACCCCGTCGTCTCGATCGAGGACCCGATGGCCGAGGACGACCGGACCGGGTGGCAGGAGCTGACCGCACGGGTCGGCGCCCGCTGCCAGCTCACCGGGGACGACGTCTTCTGCACCGACGCGGCCGTCCTGCGCGAGGGGATCGCGGCCGGTGTCGCCAACTCCGTACTGGTGAAGGTCAATCAGATCGGCACTCTGACCGAGGCCCTGGCCACCGTCGACACCGCCCACCGCGCCGGCTACACCGTCGTCATGTCCCACCGGTCCGGCGAGACGGAGGACACGACCATCGCGGATCTGGCGGTGGCCACGGGGTGCGGCCAGATCAAGACCGGGTCGCTCTCCCGCTCGGACCGTACCGCCAAGTACAACCAACTGATGCGAATCGAGGAGCAGTTGGGCGGCAGCGCCCGGTACGCGGGCGCGGCGGCGCTGCGCCGGCCGCACCGCCGCCCGTAGCTCTCTCTCCCCGTCTACCGGCCGGTTGCGGGTCGGGTCCTCAGCAGGCCTGCTGGGGGCCCGAGTCGAGGGTGCCGACCCGGCCGATGACCGTCTCGTCGCCCAGGCCCGCACCCGCCCCCGGGCGATGTAGCAGGAGTACTTGGTCCTGTTGATCACTTCGAGGTGGATGTGGGCGCCGGTGTCCCCGTTGACCTGGTAGCAGGAGGAGTAGCGGAACCTGCCGGTCTGGCCGAGCCGGGTCCAGGGGCCGACGGTGGCGCCGACCGTGATCGAGGCGGGTTTCCGGTCGACGTGCATGACGTCGGCGCGGCCCACGACGGCCCCGGTCGCGTCGTCGCTCGCCTCCAGTCCGATGCGCCAGCCGCCGTCTGCCAGGTTCCCGGTGGCGCAGCCGGGGCGGACCGTCACGACGCGCACCGTCACCGAGCTGCCGGTCGAGGTCCTGCTGCCGAACGGGGAGACGACCGTGGCACCGGGGTTCTGGTAGATGTCCACCGACCAGTCGTTGAGATAGCCCCAGTTGGAGAAGACCCGGTGGTGGGAGGAGGGCGGGGTCTGGCCGAACCGGTTCCATATGGACGGGCCCTGGATCGGCGGATACACCGCGATGGTGGCGGCAGCCAGCGGTTGCGCCTCCTGCCGCCCTCCCTCCGGACGGACCTCCTGGGCGTGGGCCACGGGGGCGGCCAGCAGGGCGGCGGAGGCGACCATCGCGGACGCGAGGGCGCAACGGACGGCAGTGAACAGCCTCATGGGGGCTCCTGGGTGTGAGGGGGGACGCGGGCGAGAGCGCAAGGTCAAGCGCGGACGCAGGCTCGGACTCGCGCTCGGACGCGGACGCGAGCGCAGGCCTGGGGTGGATGAGCGGCAAGTGAAGCACCGCCGCCGCCGAACGTCCGGGTAGTGGCAGCTTCCGGACAGCCCGCCGCGTACCAACCGCGTCCAATTGCCCCATCAGGCACCGACCCGCTTGCAGCTAGTTGTCATGACCTTGACGCTCCCGCGCTCGCATCACAGGCTCGGTACCGCTCAGCGAACGCTCACCGGCCGCCCCGCTCGACGACGAAGAGGTGCTGTCCCATGCGCTCACGCCCCACCGGATTCCTGCTCGCGACCTTCGCGGGCGCGGTGCTCGCCCTCGGCGGCACCTCCGCCTCCGCCGCCCCCGGCTCCGCAGACGCCGCCACCGCCCCCGCCGTGAAGGCCTCCGCCTCTGGGGACTTCGGCACGGCCGACGCCTGTTACACCTGGAGCGGCACGCTCCGCGAGGGCTCCAGCGGGGAGGCCGTACGCCAGCTCCAGATCCGCGTCTCGGGCTACCCCGGGACCGGGAACCAGCTCGCCATCGACGGTGCGTACGGTCCGGCCACGAAGGCGGCCGTCCAGCGCTTCCAGGCCGCGTACGGACTCGGGGCCGACGGCATCGCCGGGCCGCAGACGTTCAACAAGATCTACCAGCTCCAGAAGAGCGACTGCACCCCGGCCAACTTCACCTACGCCGAGCTGAACCGCTGCAACTCCGACTGGTCCGGCGGCAAGGTCAGCGCCGCCACCGCGCGCGCCAACGCCCTGGTGACCATGTGGAAGCTCCAGGCCCTGCGCCACGCCCTGGGCGACCGGCCGGTCACCGTCAACGGCGGCTTCCGCAGCGTCTCCTGCAACAGCGCGGTCGGCGGCGCCGCCAACAGCCGCCACATGTACGGGCACGCGGCCGACCTCGGCGCCGGGTCCCAGGGCTTCTGCGCCCTCGCGAAGGCCGCGCGCAACCACGGCTTCACCGAGATCCTCGGCCCCGGCTACCCGGGCCACAACGACCACACCCACGTCGCCGGTGGCAGCGGCCGCTTCTGGTCGGCCCCGAGCTGCGGCATCTGACGCCCGCTCCTCGACGCCTCACGCATGTGCGGGCTTCCACCGGCCGGTGGGAGCCCGCACGCTTTCGGGTCCGTACGGGCGGAGCCCGCCGTCCCCGTCAGCCGAAGTTGTTGAAGGCGATGCCGTTGGTCAGGGACGTGACACCGCTCTGGACGCCGTCGATCTTCACGGTCTGGCCGGAGACGTGCTTCACGTAGATCCGCATCAGGAAGTCCCGCGTACCGCAGGCCGGATCGACCGGGAGGCCGGTGAGGAAGGAGTAGCCGACCGCGTGGTGCGCGTCGTCGGTGACGGTCCGGCGTGCGGTGGTGCTGTGGCTGCGGCAGGCGTGGCCGGTCGTGCCGAGCTGGATGAACTCGAACCGGGCGTCCACGACCGCGTTCTTCCCGCGCGGGTGGGCCTGCATGGCCGTGGCACAGGAGGCGGTGCCGTGGTAGCAGGTGGTGAGTTCCAGGTTGGCCTGGGCCGAGACGCTGACGGCGTCCGGATGCGCCTGCCACCTACGCGACGGGGTTCCGTCGTCGTAGAACACCCAGGCGTCCCGACGGGCCGGTCCCGTACCGACATAGGTGCACGCACCGCCGGAATCGGCGCTCTCGCAGGCGGGGTTCTGCCACCAGCCGGCGCCGACCCGGTCGCCGTCGTCCGCCTCCAGCCAGGTCTTCCCGGCGACCGCGGTCAGGTGGTAGCTGCCCGTCAGTGAGGAGTACGCCGTGCCCTGGAGGACGCAGGTGTAGGTGCCGTCGGCCGGGGCGGTGAAGAGCAGGTCCGCGAAGAGCGGCAGATGGCCCGGGGTGGCGTAGGTGACGGTGTCGCTGCCTTCGTGGTTACGGGCCGACGCCGCGACCACGGGCACCGTCCTCCCCGAGGCGTCCAGGCAGCGGACGCGCTCGGTCAGGCCGACGATGCCGGTCGTCGTGCTGGTCGCCTCCAGCCGTCCCCGCAGATGCCGCTTCTCCCCGGCCGCGAGCGTCATCGTCCGGCGCACCAGATCCACCGTCACGCCCCGGGGGATGACGGTGTCCGCGGCCAGCGTGGTGCGGGTGACGCCCACCGGCCCTGCCGCCGCCCCGGAGGCACTCACCGGATCCGCCCACGCCCCGGTGGCGGCGACCGGCTCCCGCGCCGCCCCGGTGGTCGCGTTCGCCTGTGCGGGAAGGGGCGTCAGCGCCACCAGTGCCAGGCCCAGCCCCGCTACGAGCGCTCTGCGGACGGTTCTGCCCGCCCCAGCCCCCGCCCCCGCCGTACGCACACGCATGTACTGTCCCCGCCCCTGTCCGTCCCCGGGCCCGTTCCCGGGCGTGCCGCCTCGAACCGGGCGGCAGGGGGTCAGCCTAGGCGGTGCCGCGCACCGGTCGGCGGGTCCCTACCACCGCATCCCCACGACCACCGCCAGCGCCACGAGCAGCGTGCACAGGACGGCGTTGACGACGCGGTTCTCCCAGAAGACGGCGACGAACTCCCGGATGGTGGCGCTCGGCCAGAAGTACGCGGCGGTCGGGGAGCCGATCACCTGGCCGCGCACGCCCTCCCGACGGGCCGTCATCGCGGCGCGGAAGGCGTGGAAGTTGTTGGTGACGACGACGCAGACGTACCGCGCGTCGGCCTCCTCCATCAGCCGCCGGCTGAAGCGCAGGTTCTCGGTGGTCGTACGGGACCGCGACTCCTCCCGTACGAGCGACGGGTCGGCGCCCTCCGCGACCAGCCAGCGCCCCATGGCCTCCGCCTCCGGCAGCTTCTCGTCCGGGCCCTGTCCGCCGGAGACCAGCAGCACGGGGGCGTCCGCGCCCCGCTCGATCTGCTTCCGCTGGATGCGGAGTCCGGCCCGCAGCCGCGAGGCGAGCAGCGGAGGCACCCGTTCCCCACCGATCAGGCCCGAGCCCAGGACCACCACGAAGTCCACGTCACCGCGCACCCGGATGCGGCCGTACAGGAAGGCGTAGGCCAGGAAGCAGAGGAAGAGGAAGGCCACGTAACCGGTGACGAGCACGACGGCCAGGATGAAGGACTGGTACGCGCGGGAGCTGCCCACGTAGTCGGCGGTGACCACCAGCGCCAGGACGGCGAAGATGGCGAGACCCGCCAGGCCCGACAGCAGGTTGCCCGGGCTGCGGCCCTCCTTGCGGAGCATGGTCAGCCCGTTGCCCACCAGGAAGCCGCCGAGCACCACGACCGCCAGCGCGGGCACGAGGAAGACCAGCGAGTACACCAGGACGGCCAGGCTGCCCGGCAGCCGGTCCACCTGCGTCAGCAGGGCGAACGACAGGCTCAGCACGGTCAGGCCGAGCAGCACCGCGTTGCGGAACTGGCGGCGGTCCTGCCGCACGCCCCAGCAGAACCAGAGGAAGAAGACTGCTGTCGGTACGAAGGCGATCACGGGTGACCTCGGATGCGTCGGGCCGGGGGGCGGTGGGGGGAATGCGTGAACGGTACGGGGTGCGGTGCGGCGGGAACGTTACTGCGCCGACCTGCGGTTCTCCTCCACCCAGTCGTCGTTCGTCTGCCAGGCGTACAGCGTGTGGTCCTTCAGCGAGACGTAGTAGGAGCCGCAGCGGCCCTGCGCACCGCTCGCCGCGCCCGAGGGGAACCAGGAGGCGCTGATCTCGGGGTCCGGCGCCTTCCCGGCCCCGGCGTCGAGCGGCGTACAGGAGGCGGGGAGGCCGTCGCCGCTGAGCGTGGCCTTGAGGATGCGCTCGCCGCCGGTCGTGCGCATGGCGTACTCGACGGACGCGGCGTCGTCCGGCAGCCAGCGGGGGACGGACGGGCGCTCGGCCTTGGCCGCCTTGCCAGTGGCGTACGAAGCCGTCTGCTCGTGGCGGCCCTCGTACCACTCCTTCGCCTGCGGTACGGCCACCGCGCCCGCCACCCCGAGCACCACCACGGTGCCCACCACGCCCACCAGAACGCCACGCATGTCGTCTCCTGTCCTCGTCCGTCCTCGTCCGGCATCACGGTCCGGAAGGTTTCTTGTTCTTTCCGTCCATCTTCGTGCGCCTATGACCAGGAAACGTCAGACTCTGGGGCGGACACGGATACCTCTCCGGTCGCACCTACCCCGAGACCGCCCCGGGGGCCGGTCCGCTCCCGCCCCATTGACAGCCGCCCGTCCCGCTGCCACCGTCTCGTCCGACGGCGGTACTCCGCCGGGCCCTCCCCCGCACCGCGGGCCCACCGCACGCGCCTCCCCGGCCGTGCGCCTCCCCCACCCACGCGCCTCCCTCCCCCACCGTCCGGCCGCCGTCGCATGGGAGCGCTCCCAGAGAAGGGCCGCACTCGTGAGAAGAGTTCTCCGTACGCTCGCCGCCGCCACCGCGTCCGCGTGTCTGCTCCTCCCCCTCGCCGCCGCACAGAGCAGCGCCACCGCCGCCACCCCCTCCTCCGCCCCCGCCCCGCTCGCCGACCCCATCGGCATGACCAGCGGGTTCTACACCGACCCCCACTCCAACCCGGCCGTCTGGGCCGCCGCCAACCCCGGTGACGGGCGCGCCGCCGCCATCCGGGACAACATCGCCTCCCGCCCCATGGCCCGCTGGTTCGGCGCCTGGAGCGGGGACATCGGGGCGGCCGTCGGCTCGTACGTGGGCGCCGCCGACGCCGCCGACAAGCTGCCCGTGCTCATCGCGTACAACATCCCCGGCCGGGACGCCTGCGGCGGCCACTCCGGCGGGGGCGCGGGGACCCCGGCCGCGTACCACTCCTGGATATCCGCCTTCGCCTCCGCCATCGGCACCCGCCCCGCGCTCGTGGTGATCGAACCCGACTCGCTGGGCGACTTCAGCTGCCTGACCCAGGCCCAGATCAACGAGCGGAACGCGATGCTCCGGGGCGCCCTGGCCCAGTTCCGCGACCGGGCCCCCAACACCTGGACCTATCTGGACGCCGGGAACCCCGCCTGGATCGGCGCCTCCACCATGGCCCAGCACCTCGACGGCGCCGGGGTGCGCGACGCGCACGGCTTCTCGCTGAACATCTCGAACTACTTCGGCACCGGCGAGAACACCGCGTACGGCAACGCCGTCAACGGGGCGCTGGCCGCGTCCTACGGCTACACGAAGCCGTACGTCGTCGACACCAGCCGCAACGGCAACGGGGCGAACGGCGAGTGGTGCAACCCCGGCGGGCGGCGGATCGGGGCCGTCAGCCAGCTGGGCGGCGGCGGTGGCGCCGAGATGCTGCTCTGGCTGAAGACGCCCGGGGAGTCGGACGGTGACTGCGGGGTCGGCGGCGGGTCCGCGGCCGGGCAGTTCCTGCCGGAGGTGGCCTACAAGATGATCTTCGGGTACTGAGCGTCGCGGGGGTGGCCGGACGGGCGGAGTGAGAAAGTCGGAGGAAATCCGCGAAGCCATGTCGAGAACCCGCACCCGGCTCCGTCCCCGTGGTGGAAGCAGCCACGGGGCGGCCACGACCGGCCGCCCCCGCACCGAGGAGAGTCCCATGGCCAAGTACCTGATGCTCAAGCACTACCGCGGCGCTCCGGAGGCCGTCAACGACGTACCCATGGACCGCTGGACGCCCGAGGAGGTCTCGGCGCACATCCAGTACATGAACGACTTCGCCGCCCGGCTGGAGAAGTCCGGGGAGTACGTCGACGGGCAGGCGCTCGCACCCGAGGGGGCCTGGGTCCGGTACGACGGGGAGGGGCGGCCGCCGGTCACCGACGGGCCGTTCGCGGAGACCAAGGACCTGATCGCCGGGTGGATGATCATCGACGTGGACTCGTACGAACGCGCCGTCGAGCTGGCCGGTGAGCTGTCGGCCGCCCCGGGCGCGGGCGGGAAGCCGATCCACGAGTGGCTGGAGCTGCGGCCGTTCCTGACCGCGCCGCCCACCATCGCTGAGTGACCTGGTCCGGCACAGGACGGGTGAGCCCATGGATGAGCTGCTGCTCCGGAGCCTGATTCCGGGCGTGATCGGGGTCGTCGTCCGCCGCGGGGCCGACTTCGCGGCGGCCGAGGACGCCGTGCAGGACGCACTGGTCGAGGCCGTGCGGGTCTGGCCCGACGACCCGCCGCGCGACCCGAAGGGGTGGCTGGTCACCGTGGCCTGGCGGCGGTTCCTCGACGCGACCCGGGCGGAGGCCTCCCGGCGCCGGCGGGAGGAGGCCGTGGAGGAGGAGCCCACGCCCGGTCCCGTACCCGGCGGCGACGACACGCTCCACCTCTACTTCCTCTGCGCCCACCCCTCGCTCACGCCCTCGTCCGCCGTCGCACTCACCCTGCGGGCCGTCGGCGGGCTCACCACCCGGCAGATCGCCCGGGCCTATCTGGTGCCCGAGGCGACCATGGCGAGGGGGCACCTCCCACGCCCTTCAGGCTGTGGGGGAGGATCAGCCGGGCCAAGCGGACGGTCTCCGGTGTGCGGTTCGAGCGGCCCGGCGACGTCTCCACCGTGCTGCGCGTCCTCTACCTGGTCTTCAACGAGGGGTACTCGGGGGACCTCGACCTCGCCGCCGAGGCCATCCGGCTGACCCGGCAGCTCGCCGCCGCGATCGACCACCCCGAGGTGGTGGGGCTGCTCGCCCTGATGCTGCTCCACCACGCCCGGCGGGCCGCCCGCACCGCGCCCGACGGCAGCCTGGTGCCGCTCGCGGAGCAGGACCGGGGGCGGTGGGACACCGGGGCGATCGCCGAGGGGGTCCGGATCCTCCAGGCGGCCCTGGCCCGCGACCGGCTCGGCGAGTACCAGGCCCAGGCCGCCGTCGCCGCGCTCCACGCCGACGCGCCCACCGCCGCCGAGACCGACTGGGTGCAGATCGTCGAGTGGTACGACGAGTTGGCCCGGCTGACACAGAGCCCGGTCGTCCGGCTCAACCGCGCGGTGGCGGTGGGCGAGGCCGACGGGCCGCGCGCCGGGCTCGCGGCCCTGGCGGAGGTGGACGCTTCGCTGCCCCGGTACGCGGCGGTGTCGGCGTACCTCCATGAGCGGGACGGCGACCCGGAGACGGCCGCACGGCTCTACGCGGAGGCCGCCCGCAAGGCGCAGAACGCTGCCGAGCGCGACCATCTGACCCGGCAGGCGGCCCGTCTCAACTCCCGTCCGTAGAAGTCCCGTCGGAAGAGTGACCGGCTCAACTCCCCGCGTGGGAACCCGATTGGCAGAGAGCCCGGCTCAACCACCCCCCGAAGGAAACCGGTCAGCAACAGCTCCGGCTCAACCCCCGCCCGAAGGCACGCGTGTTGCGTCCGTGACGCGCTCCAGGCCGTAGAAGTCCGCCACGCAGCCGCCCGGCCAGTAGTTGGCGCCGCCCCGGCTGAACGGCTCCAGCATGCTGCTGATGACGAGCCGTTCGTACGGCAGCACGCGCTCGCCGTCCGCCGCCCCCGCCCGCAGCCGCCGGTCCTGCGCGTCCCACTTCTCCGCCCTGGCCCGCATGTTGGTGTCCAGGTTGAGCAGCGAGACCGCCGGGCCGAAGCAGACCAGCACGCAGAGCACCGCGCACCCGGCCTTCACCGGGGCGGTACGGCGGACATGCTGCCGTACCGCCAGGCCCAGCAGCGCCCCGGCCGCGACGAGGAGGAGCACGTACAGCAGGAGGTAGTCGTTCCAGAGGCGGTTGGCGCTGGGGTCGCTCACGCGGTCCCGGAAGACGGGGTACGCGATCACCGTGCAGAGATAGCCGGAGACGAGCAGCGTGAGCAGGCCGGTCCGGGCGAGCAGCGGCCAGTGGGGCGAGGGGCGGAGGGGGCGGCCGTCCCGGCGGGCGGCGAGCAGGCCGAGGAGTACGCCGACCGCGATCGCGCCCACGTACTGCCACGTCGTGACGACCGTGACGGTGATCTCCGCGAAGGCGCGCAGCGAGGCGGCGAGGGAGTCGGGGGCGAGGAGGGAGGTGGTGGTCCCGGCGCCGAACCGTTCACGGCGGCGGATCGAGCCGGGGGACGTGATGAGGACGAGGGCGCCCGCGACCGTCCCGGCGATGCCCGTGGCGCACCAGAGGCGGACGAACCCCCGTTCGGCGGCGGGGACGACCCGGCCGCTCAGGAAGAGCGCGGCCAGCAGCACCATCACCACCACGATCGCCGTCTCCTCGGAGAGCGTGGCGACGAAGGCGCCCCCGAGCAGCGCGACCGCCAGGGCGAACCCCCGGCCCCTGCGGGTGCGGGCGAGCAGCAGCGGGATCAGGGCGGCGCAGGCCAGGACCGGGGGCAGGGTGTGGGAGACCGAGGCGGCGGGCCAGTAGAAGGTCTTGTACGTGTTCGGCGTGACGAACAGGAAGAGCGCGGTCACCATCGCCGCCAGGAGCAGCGGAAGCCCGCGCGGGACGGTGATCCCGCCCCGGCGCAGGGCGAGGACGGCCACCGCCCAGAGGACGGCGAGGATCAGGACCCCGCTCACGGCGGGGTACCACTGGTGTCCGGCGACCTGGAACTTGGCGTAGGCGCCGACCAGGAACGCGTTGGCGACCCGTCCGTTGTCGTCGAAGTAGAACTTCCCGACCAGGCCGGTGATGCCGTCGTCCCGTACGGCGGGGAGGAAGCACCAGTCGTCGGCGCTGGGCCGCACCCACCGGCCGAACCAGGAGGCGGCGGCGAGCAGGGCGAGGGGCGGGAGGGAGAGGGCGGTGACCCAGAGCGCGGTCCGGGGGCCGGGGTGCTCCTCTCCGGCTCGGGCCTCTTCGGGGCCGGGCCTCGACTGAGGCTCCCGGTCCGGCTGCGGCTCCGGGTCCCGGCCCGACTGTGGGTTCTCCGGGTGTGCGTTCATCGGCGCCGTCGTCCTCGGGGTGTTCTCGCTCAACCCTTCTCACCGGTCCTCGGTGCGAGCGTGCGGTCCGCCATCGGGCGGTCCACGGCGGGGCGGTCCACGGCGGGGCGGTCCACGGCGGGGCGGTCGGCAGCCGGACGGTCCACCGTCGGCCGGGCCGGCTGCGGCTGCGGTGCCTTCTCCGGTACAGAGACCTCCGACGCCCCTTCTGTCCGGGTCCGGCGGCCCGACATGATGGCCCACCGGGCCAGCAGGAACGAGATGGGCGTGACGATGACCCCGGCCGCCAGCGCGGCGAGGTTCTTGTCCATCCCGAGAACACTGACCGCGCCGTAGAGCAGTGCTCCCGACGCCACCAGATTGACCAGGCTGGAGAGCGGATACCGGACGAACGCGCGCCAGGTGGGCTTCGTCCGGCAGGTCACGTAGGAGTTGAGGAGGAACGAGCAGACGATGCTGACCGTGTAGCCGATGACATGGGCCACGAGGTAGGGGATCCAGCGGTTCAGCGAGGCGTAGACGCCCAGGTAGACGGCGGTGTTCACACAACCGATGAGGACGAAGCTGCCGAACTGGCGGGCCGTACGGGACCGGGCGGCGGACCGCCCCGCGACGGAGAGCAGCCCCGGAGCGGAAGGCAGCCCCGGAGCGGAGGACAACCCGGGGGCGGAGGGCAGCCCCGCGGCGGCCGACCCGTCCGGCTCCCCGATGACCAGCGACCCGGTCGGCAGCCGGCGCTCCCGCAGGGTCCGGCAGGTCGCGTCGGTCTCCCGCACCACGTACGGCGGGCGGTGTTTCGCCTCGTGGTAGATCCGGCCCACGTACTCCCCGATGACCCCGAGGGTGACCAGCTGGATGCCGCTCAGCGCGACGACGGCGGTGAGGAGGGTCGCGTACCCGGGGGTGTCCGCACCGTGCAGGACGACGGTGATCACCGTCCACAGCGCATACGCCAGGGCCGAGAAGAGGACCCAGAAGCCGGTGTAGATGGCCAGGCGGAGGGGGCGGTTGTTGAAGGAGAGGAGCCCGTCGATGCCGTAGTTCAGCAGCCGTCTGCTCCCCCACTTCGACCGGCCGGCCACCCGCTCGCTGTTGCGGTAGCGGAAGCTGACCGTGTCGAAGCCGATCCAGGAGAAGATCCCCTTCGAGAACCGGTTGCTCTCGGGGAGCGAGAGGACGCTCTCGACGGCCCGCCGGGACAGCAGCCGGAAGTCGCCCGAGCCGTCGATCAGCTCCACGTCCATGCAGCGCCGCACCAGCGCGTAGTAGGTGTGGCTCAGCGCGGAGCGCACCACGCCCTCGCCCGCCCGGTCGCGGCGCGGGATGACCTGGTCGTAGCCGTGGCGGTGGAGTTCGAGCATGCGGGGGATCAGCTCGGGCGGGTGCTGGAGGTCGGCGTCCATGATGACCACGGCCGCCCCGCGCGACATGCGCAGACCGGCGAGCATGGCGGCCTCCTTGCCGAAGTTGCGGCTGAAGGCGGTGTAGTGGACGCGCTCGTCGCGCAGGGCGAGGCCGGCGAGGAGTTCCCGGGTGGCGTCGCCGCTGCCGTCGTCCACGTAACAGATCTCGAACGGCGTGGAGAGCCCGTCGAGGACGGTGAGCAGGGCGCTGTGGAAGGTGCCGAGCACCTCCGCCTCGTTGAAGCACGGCACGACGACGGAGAGCTGAAGGCCGGTCATGTGACATCTCCAGGCTTCGGCCGGGTCACCCACGTGGGGCCTGTCTAGTTGCGGTTTCTCTACATTTGCCCATCCCGCGGGGGAGGCCGGGGGTTCCGAGCCCGGACGCGCGGGCCGCCGCGCCCTTTCATCCGAACAGCGCAGACCCGTGCGGGAGGGCCGCCGAAGCTCCGGTCGCGGGGGCCCGAACCCGGACATAGCCTCACGGACGTGACGCCATTCGTGGACCGCATCCAGGGCGCCGGACCCGGCAGGGCCCTGCTCACCGGCCTGCTCGCCACGCTCGCCGCCGGGTGCTGGCTGGTTCTGCCCACCGCCGTGGAGGCGCGTGCGGAGGACCCGGTGGAGCTGTCCCGGGACGGCCAGATCACCGACCGGGTGGGCGCGCTCCGGGACCGTACGGACGCGGTGGAGGACGCCCTCGACCGGCTCTACGCCGAGCGGCGCATCCAGCTCTTCGTGGTGTACGTACGCGACTTCTCCGGGCGGTCCGGGCAGACCTGGAGCGACGAGACCGCCGACCGCAACGGGCTGGGCCAGGACGACGTGCTGCTCTCCGTCGCCACCCACGCCCGGCAGTACGCCTACTCCGTGGACGCGGACTCCCGGCTCACCGACGAGCAGTTGCGCGAGGTGGCGTCCACCGCCGTCGAACCCGCGCTGCGCGAGAACGACTGGGCGGGGGCGGCGATCGGGGCGGCGGACGGGTACGTCTCCGTGCTGGCCGGGCGGCCCGTGACCGCACCCGCCATCACTCCCGGCCCCGCCGACCCCGGCTCCGGCGCCTCCGGCCCCTCGGGCGCGGGCGACTTCCTCATGCCGGTGATCGTCGTCGTGGGCGCCGGGGCGCTCGCCGTGTTCGCGTACACCCGGCGCAAACGACGCTCCACGACCCGCACCACCCCGGCCGCGACCGGCTGGGGGCGGCCCCCGGAGGCGGACGGCGCACCGGTCTCCCTGGAGGAGCTGGACGCGCGGGCGAAGCAGGTGCTGGTGGACACCGATGACGCGGTCCGCACCAGCGAGGAGGAACTCGGCTTCGCCACCGCCCAGTTCGGGGAGGAGGCGGCCAAGCCCTTCACCGAGGCGGTGGCCCGCGCCAAGGACGAGCTGACGCGCTCCTTCCGGCTGCGCCAGCAGCTCGACGACGCCTTCCCCGAGGACGACCCGACCCGCCGCCGGACGCTGGAGGAGATCATCAGCCGGTGCACGGCCGCCGACGAGGGGCTGGACACGGTCGCGGCGGACTTCGACCGGCTGCGCGCCCTGGAACGCAACGCTCCCGAGGCGCTGACCTCCGTCGAGACGACCTTCCGTACGCTCACCGGCCGCGTGTCGGGCGCGGAGGCGACGGTCGCGGGGATGCGGGAGCGGTACGGGGACGGGGCCGCCGCGCCCGTCGCGGGCGATGTCGAGCAGGCGAAGGACCGGCTGGCCTTCGCCGCCTCCGCCCTGGACCAGGCCCGCCCGGCGGTGG